>NZ_BCQJ01000001.1 GCF_001544375.1 Enterococcus canis NBRC 100695
ATCTTCACGGAAGAGTACTTCCTGAAGCTTTGGAGAGTTGTCCGAGAGGCCGAAGGAGCATGATTGGAAATCATGTAGACGGGTAACCCTGTCTCAAGGGTTCGAATCCCTTACTCTCCGTTACAACAAATCTGGCCCGTTGGTCAAGCGGTTAAGACACCGCCCTTTCACGGCGGTAACACGGGTTCGAATCCCGTACGGGTCATAAAATATAATTTGGAGGTTTAGCTCAGCTGGGAGAGCATCTGCCTTACAAGCAGAGGGTCAGCGGTTCGATCCCGTTAACCTCCATATATGCTGGTTCCGTGGTGTAGGGGTTAACATGCCTGCCTGTCACGCAGGAGATCGCGGGTTCGATTCCCGTCGGGACCGCCATTATATTTTAAACAGCTTAAATATGGCGCGGTAGCTCAGTTGGTAGAGCAACGGATTGAAGCTCCGTGTGTCGGCAGTTCGATTCTGTCCCGCGCCACCATGGAGGAGTAGCGAAGTGGCTAAACGCGACGGACTGTAAATCCGTTCCTTAGGGTTCAGTGGTTCGAATCCACTCTCCTCCATTTTATAGGGGTATAGTTTAAAGGTAGAACAGCGGTCTCCAAAACCGTTAGTGTGGGTTCAATTCCTGCTACCCCTGCCATTTAATATTTTGTTCTTATCACGGCGGGTGTGGCGAAGTGGTTAACGCACCGGATTGTGGCTCCGGCATTCGTGGGTTCGATTCCCATCACTCGCCCTTTTCATTGGGGTATAGCCAAGCGGTAAGGCAAGGGACTTTGACTCCCTCATGCGTTGGTTCGAATCCAGCTACCCCAGTTTCAATAATAGTTTGTTATTGTTGAATAAAAATAGTATAATGGCGGTATAGCCAAGTGGTAAGGCAGAGGTCTGCAAAACCTTCATCACCGGTTCAAATCCGGTTACCGCCTTAGTACTAAAAATACTACTCTTAACATGCCGGCGTGGCGGAATTGGCAGACGCGCTGGACTCAAAATCCAGTGCCCGTTGAGGGCGTGCCGGTTCGACCCCGGCCGCCGGTATTAAAGACTGATAAATCGTTGATTTATCAGTCTTTTTTTGCGAATGAAAACGGAGTATGTTGGACTATAAAACAACAGATAGAACATTTTATTTTACTACGCTTATAGCAGAAGCTTTGAAATTAAGCTTAATACATATCACTACAGTCACATTTTAAATATATAATTAGTTGTGTAGTGCATCAGCAGGACCATTCATGACACCTACGAAATTTTTGCCAGCATTGAATTATACTAATGTTGGTAAGATAAAATAGTGGAGGTCTAGTTAATGACAAAAAAGTTTTTATTATCAATAATCGTTTTAGCAGATTTGACAGCAGCAATAGTTTTTTCAGAAACAGAGCACGCGGCGCAGATTGATTCCACCTCGACTTGGTGCATGTCATAAATGAATACCGCTGATACTATATCTTATAGAACAAGTGATTTTTTGAATTTGGAATGATTTACTACGAGCTAGATTTCGTTTTTGTTATTTGTTTAACTGATTTTTAAGAGAATGAGGTGTGGTATATGATAAAAGTCGCTATTTGTGATGATGACTTAATTGTGGCACAACAAATTGAGTCGGCAATTTTGAACTTCGATAAATACAAAAGTCAATTAGAGGTGGATGTATTTACAAGTGCAGTCGAATTACTGACCTTTTGTCAAAAGGAAGATTACATGTTCTTTTTTCTGGATATTGAGATGCCTAGTATGATGGGAATTGAGTTAGCTAGAAGTATCAGAGAAAGAGGAAATCACAGCCCTATTGTTTTTGTTACTAGTTTTAGTGAATATATGGAAGAGGTTTTCCATTTGCATACGTTTGACTATTTGCTTAAACCTGTATCAGAAAAAGATGTTCAGCATGTTGTAGACAAATTGATGAGTTACTTGAATATGAGTAGTAACCGATTTGTTTTCGAGTATAATCGCTCTACATATAGCTTACTTTATGCAGAAATCATCTATATTGAAAAACAAAGTCGACAGGCGTTGATTCATACAAAAACTGATACTTATAAAGTAAACTTGTCGTCTGATGAGATTATTAGTCGACTAGATCAAAATTTCATTCGAGCACATAACTCTTTTATAATAAACGCCGTCCATATTACGGAATTCAACAGTAAATACTTGAAACTGTCACAAGATATTGTGATTCCTATTGGTAGAAAGTATTCGAAAGATGTAAAAAGCTTCATAGTAGAAATGATGAGGAAAACGATGGGATGGATTTTTTAAATGAAATAACTTGGTTTATTCCAGCGCTAGCAGAGACAGTAGGCATTTGTCTTTTTTTCAGAGAGCCCTTATTAGCTAACGGTAAAGTGAATAAAGTATATATTCAGCTTTTCTTTCTTTTTACTACCTATCTTTTCTTAGAAGTTGCAATTCTAATTAGTAAAAATGACTATTTATATCCTTTCTTTGTTACACTTTCAAAACATTTAGGCGTTCAATACACCGATCTACTAAATTATTTACTAGTTACTCTGACAATAGCCATCCTATTGAAACCACGGCAATTAGATAAATATTCATCATTTTTCTGGATTAGTAACTTATTATTGTGTACGATTCTAGCTAGTTCAATGGCCACATTGTTGACAAGCCAACTTATTGTCTATCTTAAAGTTGCTCGATTTGGTCCATTATTTAGTACAATAATTCAGGTATTTTGTTTAGGTATACTATTCTTTTTATTAAACAAGATTGCTAAGCCAATAAAAAATCAAATCCAAAGTCGAATCGTTCTGGGTTGTTTTATTGGAATCTCTGTTACTTCTATGAGCATGCTGATTTATTTTATGAGAGAGGTTTATTTTGTGGATCGCGTGTCTTATCTAAGATTGTGGCTCATAGTGGGGGTTCTTACTTTAATTAATTTTTTTGTGTTGCTATTGTTTGAATCACAGCGAAATTTTTATGAAACGGCGAGAAAAACAGAACTCGAAAACCATTTGTTTTCTTCACAGATAGAAACTTTAGAACTTCAAATGAAAAATACCCAAGAGCTTTCGCGATTCAAGCATGATATCAATAATCAAACAATAGTATTAGCAGGTTTAATTGAATCTGGTGAATATGATGCCGCGCTAAACTTGCTAGAAAAAAGAAAAATCAATGATACTAAACGCTTGTTTTTCACAAATCATTCAGTTTTGAACTATATTCTTGTGGAGAAATCAAAAGAAGCTGCCTCAAAAGATATAACCATGGATGCTCGAGTTTTTTTACCAGACACTTTTCAGATACCTCCTGAGATTATTGGCATCGTTATTGGGAATTTATTGGATAATGCCATTGAGGCAGCATGTCGGGCGAAAATACCAAATAACGAGATTCAATTAACGATAAAATTTTTTGAGAAAAATCTCTTTATTGATATTAAAAATAGATTTGCTGTTGAAGAATTGAGGACAAGAAAATCTAGGAAAACAGACGGTTTTGGAATAAGAAACATCCAAAGGGTCGTGGCAGATTTCAAAGGTATTTATGAAACTAAAATCATAGAGGATCAATACATCACAACCATCATATTTTTTAATATCTAGTTATTTAATACAGGTTAACGGCTATTCATGACATCTGCGTAATTTTTATAATCAGTGAATTATACTAATGATTGTAAAAATAAACTATTGGAGGTCATGACAAAGACAAAGAAATTTCTATTATCGGCAATTGTTTTAGCAGGGGTGACAGCAGGAGTTGCATTCTCTTCAGAAACAGGACAAGCAGCAACGATTGATTACCAACGTGACTTGAAGAGGATCATAAATGATGAGCTAGTGATCCATAATGATGTTTTGGGCCGAGAAATGACAAAAGCAGAATCAAAAATCTTTTTGGATACCATTGAAGAAGAAAAAGACCGGTTGCATACTGACCAGTTGACGGAGGAAATCATACATACTGCCAATAAGGCTGCTGCTGGTGAGAAAAAAACACTAACGTTAAAGGAAACAGAAACAAAGAAGAGTAGCTCAAATCATTCAAAAATGAATGTCGCAAATACTAACACTTATAAAGCAAATGCATTTTTCCGAATTTGGCATAATCTGTTACAAGGTAAATTCAGTCTTTGATAATTTTTCATCTCTATGGGTAAACAGAAACGGAAATCTATGCAACGTATGTCTTTTATATTACTAGAAGTATTGAGTAAACAGTATAGTGAAAAGAAGTTATTCATTACCCAATAGTAATAAATAACTATCATGAAATTTAAAATAAGTAGCGTGCTACTAGTTGAAAAGTTCAAGACATTGATAATCTAATGTTTTGAACTTTTTAATATTTTTTGAGCTAGTCAAAATCGTTTTATGGAAACTTTCGAAGGAGTTCAGTTTCCAGGATAGTCATTAGCAGATTTAATTACTCGTCATAGGAGGAATTATTAAAGGCAACTATTTATTCTTCCGGAAACTTTTTGAAAAAGGCTACATATACTAGTAAACTAAGAGAAATGGCCAAAAATACGAGAATCAAGGGCCTAGGGAGGAAGTCCTTTTTCCCAACCAAGGTGATAGTAGAATTGATTGCTAGTAGAATAAAAATATAAAGATATTTTCGCTTCATAATTGACCTCCTAAAGTGATAATGACATTAGCGTATCATTATAAATAATTGGATACACTAAAAATTTTCATTTCATTTGCTTACTCAACTTGCAAAGCATCGAAACATCCTTCAATTTCATAAAAAATGCTATTGCGTAAAGGCTTTCAAATGACTATACTTAGTGCAACATCAAGATAAGAGGCGAAGGTTATGTTTTTTAAGAAAAAAGCTAAAGAACTTGAGGAGCGGGATATTTGGGGTCGTTTACCACTACAAATTTACGAAAAAGTGGGTCTGACTATTCCGAGATCCGCTAAGAATTTGAGAAGGACGCCAGAAGGGCGAGTTATTCACGATTATTTTGTCTTATTTGAACAAGCAAAACCCGATGTGCGCGGACATCGGGATCTTTTACAAAGTGCTTTATGGATAAGTTATAGCAGTAAAAGTTATCGCATTGATACCTTGGAATCTAAGGAAGAACTTTCGCGCCTTTTAACGGCGAGTTTCAATCTACAAGAAGGAACAGACTTTATGATTTCTGATACGGCGTTGGATCCACGTTTTTCCTTGTTTACTTGAGAAATTTAAAAAAGGGAGTTGGTAATGTTGCCTTCACAGAGTCTAGTGATTCGTAAAATGGTACTGGAAGATATTAACCTGATTGCCACGAGTTTTCGGGCACAGGGATGGGATGGTCGTGAGACTGTTCTTACCCAGTATTACCGGGAACAAGAGGCAGGGGAACGGGTAGTCTTTGTTGCCGAAGTGACGGAACTTGTAGGGTATGTAACGTTAAAACCGGTAGCCACTGAGGGACCGTTCAAGGATCGTTATCCAGAAATTGTCGACTTCAATATTTTTGAACGATTTCAAAAACATGGCTATGGCAGCTTATTGATAGCTAGCGTGGAGGAGCGGGCTAAAGAAATGGCGGCTATCGTGACTTTGGGAGTGGGGCTACATGCGGGCTATGGTCCCGCGCAACGTCTTTATAGCAAAAGAGGTTACGTACCGGATGGTTCGGGCGTTTGGTATAAAAATGAACCGTTAAAAATGAATGCACTTTGTCGAAATGATGATGAACTAGTTCTCTATTTATCAAAAGAATTAGAGCGTTAGCCAAGGCACGAAGGCCAGCTTGGTTTTGTGAGCAACTGGTGATAACCGAATGGCAGTTTTGTTTTTAATTTGTCGTCTCGACAGTCTATGGGTGGCGATATTCAAGCACTACGCTTTTTGTAAATAAAACTTCTAGAAAACTCTTTATTACGCTATTTTGCTACGAAAAGGTATAATAAAAAAATAGCAGAATAAAGGAGAATGATTGGATGGAACAGTATCCTCAAGCATTGACAATTGCGGGTTCAGATAGTGATGGCTCAGCTGGCATGCAAGCTGACTTGCATACTTTCTTTGCCAGAAAAGTATATGGTGCGTCAGTAATGACAGCTTGTGTCGCCGGCAACTCATATGGTATTCAGGCGAGTGTGACTTTGCCAACAGAATTTATCGACAAGGAGTTTCAATTGTTGGCGGAAGATTATCAAATCCGTGCCAGTAAAACTGGGATGATTGCCAATTCAGAATTAATTAAAACCATCGTAAAGAACTATCAATTGTATGATTTTGGTCCTCTGGTAGTGGATCCGGTGATTATGACGAAGCATGGGAATATGCTAATTGAAGAAGAAGCGTTGAGTACCCTGAAGGAGGAATTGATTCCTTTGGCAACGGTTTTAACCCCGAATTTTTACGAAGCAGAGAAGCTGACGGGAATCCAACTGGCAACCAATTCTGATTTTGAGTCGGCGGCTCATAAGCTACAAAAAATGGGCGCAAAAAATGTTGTGATTAAAGGCGCCCATCGTTCTTCTGAACAAACGGAGGTTCGTGATTATCTTTTACTAGCTTCTGGTGAAAGCCATTGGTTAAGTGCGCCTTATCACGAGACAGATCGCATTAACGGGACGGGGGACTCGTTATCGGCCTGCATTGCTGCTGAATTAGCAAAGGGTACGGATGTATTAACTGCGGTTCAGATTGCCAAACGGTTTGTGAATGAAGCAATCGGGGCAGAGCTGACAATCGGCCATAAATATGGCCCTATCAACCACTGGGCCGGCGCAGAGTTAATAGAATAAAAAAGCAGGATCTTTCAAGCATACTTGAGAGGTCCTGCTGTTTTTTACTGGAAAGTCTATTATGAATATAAGGAACACGCTTCGCGGATCATTTCGGTAAAGACAACTCGGTCGACTTGATCCAAATGGCGAAAGGCAAGCGTGTTGCTATAAACATTGACTTCGCCAAGCTGGTCGCGGTAATGGTTGACTAGAAAACGATTGTGTTTGACGGCATTGACATAGACTTTGAATTCTTCGCTATCTTTGGCAAGTCCGATGAGAAAGGTTCGCTCTTCAGGGGCATGATCGAGCTGACTTTTGTTCTTATGATAGCCAATCATTGGCTCCGTCGACCCATTGCGCATTCCGGTCAAAATGTAACTTTCAACTTTGGCAGTGGTGCGAATCAACTGATCAAGCTGTTCAATAATGGCAAGATCCTCAGGGGTCAAATGAGCCATATAAGAAGTTAGCACTTGTTTTTCCATTGGTCATACTCCTTTCTTGTTTGCCATATTATAACTATTTCGAGATAAAAATGCGAATAAAAAGGCTTGTAAAACATAGGTTATTTATATAATTAAAAAACATTTGTTTTATGATGGGGATTCTTTCTTTATTTTGTTAAGAAAATCAAAAAATGATACCATTAGAGGGACAAACGTCAGAAAGAATAGTAAGATGAAATCTGACTCTTGGAAATGAGTGGATAGATATGAAAATTTTAAAACGAATCATACAGCTGATTTTAATTGGCTTACCTTTAACAGGACTTTATTTTGGTTGGCAGATTTATCAAAATGTTCAGCGAGTGATGCAATATGAGCCTTTGGTGGCAGCCGAGGTGGATAAACAAGAGATTCCCCAATATAAGGATCTGATGTTGGCGATTATTTATACTGAAAGTAAGGGACGCGGGACTGATTTAATGCAAGCTAGTGAGAGCCGCTATGGCGCGCAGCATCAAATCTCTAGTCAAAAAGAAAGTATTGAAGCGGGCGTTGCCTATTTTGCAGAGACTTTGCAAAAAAGCGAGGCTCAGGACTGCGATCTCTGGACGGCTATTCAAGCCTATAACTTTGGCGTCGATTATATTCCCTTTGTTGCTGAAAAAGGTGGCAAAAATTCGGTCAAAATCGCGGAAAACTATTCTAAAAACGTGTTATCAAAAGCTTTAGGCAATGACTCAGAAGAAACGTATCAATATGTACGTCCACAATCAATTTTTTATAATGGTGGTTTCTTGTATCAAAACGGTGGGAACTTCTTTTATTCAGAGTTGGTTAAGATGAATCAACACTTTATCCAATGGCTAGGCTAGTCATTTGGTAAGGTGTTTTTTCTGCGAGTAACTCGAAGCAAAGCACTTGAAACTAAATGATTTCGTGTTATAATTACAGTAGTGTAATTGTGTCTTTAAGGTCGCGCTGATGCTTATTGGTGCGATTTTTTACCGACTACAACGGTAGTGGAGGTGAGTCGATGGCACAGATTCCTCAACAAGTTATTGATGAGGTTCGCAGCAGAAGTAATATCGTAGACGTGATTGGACAATACGTCCAATTGAAGAAGTCTGGTAAGAATTATATGGGGCTTTGCCCTTTTCATGAAGAGCGTTCTCCATCTTTTTCCGTTGCTGAGGACAAGCAAATCTATCATTGTTTTGGCTGCGGAAAAGGCGGGAACGTTTTTACCTTTTTGCAGGATTTGGAAGGAATCAGTTTTCCAGAAGCTGTCCAGAAGGTGGCTGAGATTGAGCAGATTCCAGTCACTATTGAAGTCGCACGGACGGAGACTGTAACCAACAGCACTGAGCGTGAGCTAATCAATCTTCATGAAAAAACGGCGGATTTGTATCATCATATTTTGATGAATACAAAGGCTGGTGAAGAAGCCTTGGCTTATTTGGAAGAACGTGGTTTGACCAAGGACATTATTGAAACGTTTAAGCTGGGGTTCGCACCAGCTGAGCGAACGATTTTGTCTCAGGTCATGGTAAAAGAAGGCTTTTCAGAAGAACGTCTGCGAGAAAGTGGTTTGTTCGTGGAAAGAGAAAACGGTGACCGTTTGGACCGCTTTTACCAACGAATTATGTTCCCAATTGAAAATGCTCAAGGAAAAGTTGTGGCCTTTTCGGGTCGCTTGCTGAAGACGGAAAAATTTCCTGGCGATGACATGCCTAAGTATCTCAATAGTCCGGAAACAGAAATTTTCAATAAGCGCTTTACCCTGTACAATTTTGCCCGTGGTCGTCAAATGATCCGCAAAGAAAGCCAAGTGTTGCTTTTTGAAGGTTTTATGGACGTGATTGCTGCTTGGCAGGCTGGTTTTCAAAATGGCATTGCTTCGATGGGGACGAGTTTAACGAATGAGCAGCTGACGATGATTGAGCGAACAGTCAAAGAAGTCGTTGTCTTATATGACGGTGATAATGCCGGTACCGAAGCAACGTATCGTGCGCTACAACTATTGCGGGAACATCCGCGACTGACCGTGAGCGTCGTCAATCTGCCCGAAAAGCTAGATCCTGATGAGTATGTACGCAAATATGGAACCGAATCCTTTCGAGAAACGGTAATTCATGGTAAAATGACGCCTTTTGCGTTTAAAATGCGCTATTTTCGTCGTGACCGCAATTTGAAGAATGAGCGAGAACAATTAGCTTATTTGCAAGATGTTTTACAAGCCTTGACTGAGGTTCGCTCACCAGTTGAACGGGATATGTACCTGAATCAATTGGCGCATGAGTTTCAGCTATCTGTCGAAAGTTTGCAGGAGCAATTCCAGAGTTATCAGCAGACCGCCCGTCAAGATCGACAACAAGCTTATGTAGAACCTACTCAGCCGCAGAGACCGAAGCGGCGTGTATTGAATCAGTCAGAAAAGGCTGAACAAATGCTGTTACACCGCATGTTTCATCAACAAAGTGTTCGTAATTTTGTGCGGAATCAACCAGATTTCCACTTTATCCATGATAGCTATCAAGAGTTGTATCTCTTGTTAGATAGTTATATTGGGTTAAAAGGTAATTTTGAGGAAGCCGAGTTTATCGATTTTCTCCAAAGCAATCAGTTAAAACAATTGGTTGTTGATATTAGCTTGCTAAATCTTGGTGAGGAGAGTTCGGAACGCGAGATCACAGATCTCTTAGCTGCCATTGCTCGTTCAAGTATCGCTGAAGAAATCACTCAAAAACGAATCCAGCAGCAAGAAGCTGGACGAGCCGGCAATAAAGCGTTAGAACTGCAACTTACCATTGATATAATAAATTTGACCAAGCAATTGAAACATGCCGGTCAATAATGAAGGAGGCCCGCTTTCATGGCGAATGAAGTAAAGAACAAACAATATGACGAAGCCGTGGCAAAATTTATTCGGGAGAACAAACCAAAAGGCAACGTCCAATATGACGAGTTGACGAACACGTTGGCTACGCCATTTTCACTGACCGCGGATCAGATGGACAAATTGATCCAAAAAGTCGAAGACGCTGGGGTCAGTGTTGTAGATGAAAATGGAGAGCCTAGTTCCCATAGTTTGAAAGCTGAAAAGCCTGTTGCAAAACAAGAATTAGAAGACTTATCTGCGCCTACAGGTGTAAAAATCAACGATCCTGTGCGTATGTATCTTAAAGAAATCGGTCGCGTTCAATTGCTGACAGCGGCAGAAGAAGTTGAGTTAGCCTTAAAAATTGAAGAAGGCGACCAAGAAGCTAAACAACGCTTAGCAGAAGCTAACTTGCGTTTGGTGGTAAGTATTGCGAAACGCTATGTTGGTCGTGGAATGCAGTTCTTGGATTTAATCCAAGAAGGAAATATGGGCTTGATGAAAGCTGTCGAAAAATTTGATTACCGCAAAGGGTTCAAATTCTCTACCTATGCGACTTGGTGGATTCGCCAAGCGATCACGCGGGCGATTGCTGACCAAGCACGTACGATTCGGATTCCAGTACACATGGTGGAAACAATCAATAAACTGATTCGCATCCAACGTCAATTACTACAAGACCTTGGACGGGAACCAACACCGGAAGAAATTGGAGCCGAAATGGACTTGCCGACTGAAAAGGTTCGTGAAATCTTGAAAATCGCGCAAGAGCCAGTTTCCTTGGAAACGCCAATCGGGGAAGAAGACGATTCTCACCTTGGCGATTTCATCGAGGACCAAGAAGCAACTAGTCCTGCTGAGCATGCAGCTTACGAGCTATTAAAAGAACAGTTAGAAGATGTGTTAGACACATTAACTGACCGTGAAGAAAATGTGTTACGTTTGCGTTTCGGCTTAGATGATGGCCGTACACGGACCTTGGAAGAGGTCGGCAAGGTATTTGGCGTGACGCGTGAACGTATTCGTCAGATTGAAGCGAAAGCGTTGCGTAAATTACGTCACCCTTCTCGTTCTAAACAATTAAAAGACTTTTTAGAGTAAACATATTGAAGAGGTAGGAACAAGCGTTTATTCGGATAGGAAGAATCTGGAACATGACTGTTTGAGTTATGTTTCAGATTCTTTTTTAGCAAATAGGAGGAAGAGCCATGCGCTATGGTATTTTTTTACGGGGCATTAATACAGGCGCTAGAAGGATTTCTAGCCAGCAACTGGAGGCGTTGCTACAGCAAGCTGGCTTCGCAGGCAAAGCAGTGCTGGCGACTGGAAATCTCGTCTTAACAGCGAAAGCGCCAGCTGAAGTGGTACTGCAAAAAGTTTTACGGGAGATTGGGACGTACTTCCAAAGTGAACAGACGGGCGTGATTCGGACTGAAACAGAATTAGCGGACCTTTTGACCACATTACCGATGGAAACAGCAGGCTTTAACCAGATGGTCCTATTTACTGACGTACCACTATATGAAGCCTTATTAGATGAAGCAGATTCACCAGCGTTACAGCCTCTCACAGGCCATGATTTGCTTTGGACGGTAAAAAAAGGGAAGACTACTGAAGGTTTTGGCCGAATTTTAGCTAAGAAGAAATATCAAGCTTTGTTGACATCTCGCAATTGCCGCACGGTAGAAAAGGTTTTAAAACAGATGCAGATAGATTAAAAAAGACGCCAGTCGTTTAAAAAACTGGCGTCTTTTTGCTATAAAATGGGCGATAGTAATCGCGAAAAATATTGCTTAAAACGTAGCCAATGGGAATAGCCGTTGATGGTTTCATCCGTCAAACGTTCACATTGAGGTAGATCACTTTCAAAAATGGCCGCCATTTCTTGGGCGATCATCTTATCATAGATGAAGGCATTGGTTTCAAAATTCAGGGCATAACTGCGAATATCCTGATTTGCTGTTCCAACGGTGGCAATTTTACCGTCAATTACCATTGTTTTGGCGTGAAGAAACCCATTTTGATACATATAGATTTCAATACCACGGCTGTGAAGGTAATTGGCATAGTATTGGGTCGCCCGGTAAATAAATGGATGATCAGGCATGCAGGGAATCATGATTTTGATATTCACGTTAGAACGGGCCGCAATGACTAAGGCTGATATGACACTTTCATCGGGAATCAAATAAGGTGACTGAATCAAAATGCTTTCCTTGGCACTCATGATCATGCGAATAAAGCCAGCTTTGATCATTTCCGATTGAGAATCGGGGCCGTCATAGGCGATTTGGATCGGGGTCACACCTAATTGTTCCGGCTTGAACAGTTGGAAGTACTGGTCGTCAAAGGACAATTTTTCTGATTTATGCCGAACAGAGGCATTCCAGTCCATCAAAAAGACCTCTTGCAGTGACCAGATACTAGGGCCAGTCACGCGGATATGCGTATCCCGCCAATAACCAAATTTCTTTTTACGTCCTAAATATTGATCGCCAACATTAAAACCACCCGTCCAGGCGACCTGTCCATCCAGCACAACGATTTTACGGTGCAAATGATAGTTTAAGCGGGTTTTGCGGATCATATCCCGTGACGTGATGAAGGGCGCAACTTCGCCACCAGCTGCCACAAACGGCTGAAACCATTTCTTATTGGCACCAGGCGAGCCCCAAGGGTCATAAATCAAACGAGTTTGTACGCCTTCCTTGGCTTTTTTTGTTAGCAAATCCAGGAATTCGTTGCCGATAGCATCGTTAAAAAAAGAATAATATTCCACGTGAACTGATTCAGTTGCTTTTTCAATATCGGCAAAGAGTGCTTTGAATTTTGCCTCACCATCGGTATAAAAGCTGATTTTGTTACAATGGGTCAATGGCGGCTGTTTCATGTAATCAAAGTAGTCGATAACCTGTTCACCAAAAGGATCAATGGGTGGAGCAGTAGCTTTTAGATCTAACTTCAGCATTCGCCCCCGTTGCATTTCCATCCCTACAAAGTCTTTTTGTCCCAGCTGGAAAAGGTTCTCTTTCGCTAATCCACGTCCGAGAAAGCTATAAAGAATAAAGCCGATACCTGGTAAAAAGACAAGAGTCAAGATCCAGGCCAGAACACTGGTGATACTCCGCTGCTTATGGAAAACGGTATAGATAGCTAGAAGCGTATTGACGACTAATAAAACAATAATAATATCTACTAAATACTGCATAGGGTAACTCCTTTCAACTGTTTAAGTATAGCAGAAAAGGGTAGTAACGCCCTAGTAAAATCCTCGGGAAGTTTTTTAAAGTTTCGTGCAAATTGAGCGAAATTTGATAAAATAGAGAGGTTGTGAAAGGATGAATAGAATGGATATTTACTTAAAATCAGCAATCATACATTTGATGGACCGGGAATCCGGAGTACCTGTCTACTCACAGATCCCGCTAGATCTTGCTAATGAGGCCGTTAGAACCTATGTTCAGACAAAGATTCAAAAAGTCGCTTCGGCGCAGACCAAAACAGGGCAATTAAAAAGTGATAGTTTTGTTGCGGAACAAATCAAGGCGTTAGAGACAGATTTTACCGGCGCTAGCCAACAATTAACGGAGCATTGGTTCCAACTATTAAATGGCAGTGAAGACGCACCTGGTGGCGATGTTATCGTGGCCCTTTATGAAGAAGATACGCGTTTATATGGCGCCTTAATGAAGTTAAACTACAAGGAAAGCTATACCCATTTTGTGGAATACGAGGCCGACCAAGTGGCGAATAAGCTGATTGTTAACCGAGCGATCTTACCAAGTAAGTCGCAAAAGCCTGATGAGGCATTGCTAGTAGGCTTGAATGATTTAAGCTATCAGTTAATTGAGAAGAAGTACCAATTTTCAGGCGAAAAAAAGGCGTACTTTTCTGAACAGGTGATTGAATCGGAACCGTTGCCTTCAATGGAAGAAAACATTCGCGAAGTGAAAAAAGTGGCCAAAAAAATCAGTAAGCAATTCAACCAAGAAGAATACGCTACTTTGGCAGCTGTCCAAGAGGCGATTGCTGAATCAGTGGAAGAATCTGGGACCGTTTCAAGTCAATACGTGGCAGAAAAAGTCTTTCAAGATAATGTTTCGGCCCGTTTAGCGTATCAAGAAGAGTTGAAGGATACGAGTTTTGTGGAAGAGGCCCCAGTACCTAAGCTAGTGGCGGAAAAGAAATTTAGTAAGCAAAAATTGAAAATGGATAATGGTATCGAATTGATTGTGCCATTAGAGATTTATCACGATCCCAATATGATCGAATTTATCAATAATCCAGATGGCACGGTCTCCATTACCATCAAAAATGTTGAGAAAATTATTAATAAGTTTTAAAAAAATATTGAGACAGAAGCGTTTATTCGGATATGAAAAATCAGGGACATAACTTTTTGAGTTATGTCCCTGATTCTTCTTGAAGCTCTTTTAAGTAGCCGCTTAGTTTGTGCCAATCCTCAACAATGTCTGGCTCTAGACGGCGGGCGTAGAGAACGGCTGCCGGATGATACAGTGGAACGATGTGGTAACTACGTTCGGTAAGCAAATAGCTGCCAGGATGATTGGGATCGGCTTGTTGGATTGGCTGTGTTAAGAGTTGACCGTGGTAATGAGAAACCGTGTAGTCTTTCCCTAAAAGTCGTTGCAGGCCAATATTACCTAAAGTAGCGATAATCAAAGGCTTTACTTGCTGGATCTCGTAGTCCAGTAACGGGGCTGAGAAGGCAACCTCTTTTTTAGATGGCGTTCGGTTAGGGTATTTCATTTCGCCATTAGGCTGAGGTTTGACAGAGAAGGGACGGTTACGCACGGCACTCGTGATATAAAGCTGCTCACGGCTTAGTTGATTTTCTCCAAGCCAACGATCTAATTCGCGGCCAGCGGCACCTGTGAAAGGCTTGTGAGTATCTAGTTCTGTTCGACCGGGGGCTTCACCCACCAGCATCAGCTGGGCCGGTATTTGACCATAACCAGGGACAAATCCTTCCAATTGAAAATCGGTTAACTGTTTTGCTACGGAAGCTACTAGTGATTTTGGATACTGCATTTCTTGACTAGTCATGATTTTCACCTCGTCTTTAAGATAACATGGAGCTGATTTTTTGAACACGATAAACCATTTTCAAGGCCCGCAAGTCAAAATCGTTGCGTGTTTTCAAAAAACGTATATAATAAGTTCATGAAGGTCAGGGAACATCAATTATGGCATCCTGATTTTTCTAAAGATTTTAGGAGGTTTGTAAAATGGCAAAAGAACATTATGACAGAAGTAAACCACACGTAAATATCGGTACCATCGGCCATGTCGACCACGGGAAAACAACCCTGACAGCCGCTATCACTACCGTTCTAGGTAAAAAAGGCCTGGCAAACCCTCAGGATTATGCCAGCATTGATGCCGCACCTGAAGAACGTGAACGTGGTATCACTATCAACACCGCTCACGTTGAGTACGAAACAGAAGCTCGCCACTATGCGCATATCGACGCACCAGGGCACGCGGACTACGTTAAAAACATGATCACTGGGGCAGCCCAAATGGATGGTGCCATCTTAGTTGTATCTGCAACTGACGGCCCTATGCCACAAACTCGTGAACACATTCTATTATCTCGTCAAGTTGGGGTTAAAAACCTAATCGTCTTCTTGAACAAAGTTGACTTAGTTGACGACGAAGAATTGATCGACTTAGTCGAAATGGAAGTACGTGAATTACTTTCTGAATATGATTTCCCAGGTGACGATATTCCTGTCTTGAAAGGTTCCGCTTTGAAAGCTCTAGAAGGCGACCCTTCAGCAGAAGAAGTTATCTTAGAATTGATGGATACTGTTGACGAATACATCCCAACACCAGAACGTGACACTGACAAACCATTATTGTTGCCAGTGGAAGATGTTTTCTCAATTACTGGACGTGGGACTGTTGCCTCTGGTCGTATCGACCGTGGGACTATCCGCGTTGGGGAAGAAGTTGAAATCGTAGGGATCAAACCTGAAACACAAAAAGCCGTTGTAACTGGTGTCGAAATGTTCCGTAAAACATTAGACTACGGTGAAGCCGGCGATAACGTTGGGGTCTTGCTACGTGGTATCACACGTGACGAAATCGAACGTGGTCAAGTATTAGCTAAACCAGGTTCAATCACACCACATACAAAATTCAAAGCAGAAGTTTATGTATTGACGAAAGAAGAAGGTGGTCGTCATACACCATTCTTTAACAACTATCGTCCACAATTCTACTTCCGTACAACTGACGTAACAGGTACTATTACGTTACCAGAAGGCGTTGAAATGGTAATGCCTGGCGATAACGTAACTATCGACGTTGATTTGATCCACCCAATCGCTGTAGAAAACGGAACAACGTTCTCTATTCGTGAAGGCGGACGTACCGTTGGTTCAGGTATCGTTACTGAAATCGAAGCGTAAGCGACTTTATAACCCATCTCTTTCAAAAGGGATGGGTTTTTTGTTATACTTTGAAAAGAGGTGACATTATGACGATTTTAGTAACAGGATTCGATCCTTTTGGTGGCGAGTCCATCAATCCCGCCTGGGAAGCGGTGAAAAGACTTCCCGATGTATTACTGGAACAACCGGTTATTAAGCTGGAGGTTCCGACTATTTTTGGTGAATCAGGTGCCGTTTTACAAGAAGCCATTTTGACCCATCAGCCTGACTTAGTGATTCTGGTAGGACAAGCTGGAGGCCGTAATGGTATCACCGTTGAACGAGTTGCCATCAACTTAGACGATGCCCGTATTCCCGATAATGCAGGGAATCAGCCGTTGGATGAGGTGATTCAAGCCACGGGTGAAGCTGCTTATTTCAGCTCATTACCAATCAAAGCAATGGTGGCGGCAATTCGTCAAGCAGGATTACCAGCCAGTGTGTCGAATTCGGCTGGTACCTTTGTGTGTAACCACTTGATGTATCAAGCGCTATTCGCGACGAATGGCACTTCTGCGCGGGCGGGGTTCATTCATGTGCCGTTTATCCCTAGTCAAACCGTAGCCAAAACAGCTCCTTCAATGAACTTGACTGATATCGTCAAGGGCTTGACGGCAGCCATTGAGGCGGCTATTATTCATGAGTCTGACATCACCGCCATTGAAGGTACGACTCATTAAAATCGGAGCAGAAAAAACTCCAGTTAGCAAAACACTTTGTATCGACCCCCGAAAGTTAGACCAGAAATCTAACTTTCGGGATGACGACACTTCAAAAAGTGCTGCTGACTGGAGCTTCTTTGTATTTTTTAGCGTTCAATGATGTGTTTAATGATTCGTTTGACCCCATGCATGGGTTTGCGTTGATCAACAGGGGCGTTGTCAATGATTAGTAATACCAACATGACATAAATCAAGGAACTGTCACGAGAGTACAAGGTATATTTTGAAATCCAAGAGGTAGCATATTTTTCTTTATAATCCTTCAACCCTTGGAAGGAATAGAAGCGACTACCAAATTGATAAATCAAGGAAGCCACGCGCTCTTGGAAAAAGCTCTTGCGAGAGGTTCCCACGTTGGCTAATGGTGCCATGCCTAGATTGAAAAACTGCACACCTTCATCTCGCATATAATCAAACAGATGGATGAAGAGGAAGTCCATAACGCCAGATGGGGCGCTCTTGCTGTGGCGCATTAAGTCGATCGTGCCTTCTTCTTTTGAGTAGGTAGGCATAAAGTTAGCAAAACTGACAATCGCACCCTGTTCATCCTTAACGACAGCAATGGGGGCATGACTGAGGTAATCACGTGAAAAATAACCTAAGGAGAAGCCTTTTTCACGACGTCCCGCTAACCATTCGTCTGAGACAGCTTGCAGTTCGTTCATAAAATCATCACTGAAGGGTGGATTTACCACTTCAAATTGATAATTTTCCCGTTCGATTCGATTCAAGACGGCGCGTTGGCTCTTCATTTTCTTGCCACTGGTAGTAAATGTTGGTAGATCCACATGGGCTTCTTCCCCCATCTTCATGAAGTCATAGCCGAAGTCGTGCATCATTAGGACGAATTCTTCGGTCACTTCATAGAGTACCAGATGATAACCCCAACGATCGGCTTCATTGACTAGCTGAGCCAATGCTGCTGGAAAATCAGACTTCTTACCAGATGGATCTCCCATTAAGACGACTTTGTCGTTATAAGTCTTAAATTGGAAGAGAACCGTTTCCTCTCCCTCGTCATTTTTATAAAGAGACATGACTTTATCCTTCAAAAATATCAATTGCGAGTCACCGTTACCACCGTAAGTGTCGAGTAATTTTAGGACGCGTGCATCATTGACGGGTTCACCTAATTGATGTTTGACACCACCTAAGTAGCGCAAGAAAAGATAGATAAATAGCGTCATTAAGATAATCGCTAGGAATCCTGATAACCAGACCTTCTCTGATGGGAAAAATAAAAAGGACACAAAGCGATGATTATGGTGCGGAAACCGGGGTAGATTGTAAACGCCGATTCCAAGATAGAGTAAGGTCAAAGCAGCGAAGATGACGCCGTCAAAGGTGCGCATCTCCCAACTGTAAACCAGTTGTTCGCGGAAGAGTTCTGGTTTAGAAAAGATTACAATCACCAATAGAATCCCAAGATAACCAATCACGCCCCAAGAAAAATCAAGGAAAATTGTATAGCCCAGTGCAACAGCCAAGGTAATGATAGTTGGCAGATAGGCTCGTTTAACGCGAGCCGCAATTCCACGCCCCATAATAATTAACAAGAATCCCAATAGAATACTTGGAAATTGTGAAACTAAATGGAAGGAGAGGGGATTTAGCCGCGCCAGCCATTTGAATTCTTGGAATGCTTGGGGAATAGTGGCTGATAGCACCATCATGACCCCAGAGAAATATAAAAGGAATACGACGATTTTATGGGCCATTTCGGTGGCTAAGTCCTTCGGTAATCCGTTGTAACGATCATTTAGACTGCCACTGAGGTTTTTGGCGAAAAAGACGCAGCCAATGAAAAATGGAATAATATAGTAGAAAAGACGATAAAGCAAAATCCAGGCAACGACTTGTTCACGATTGACGCCAACAGCTGATAAGCCAATAATCATCATCAGATCGAAACTTCCTAGTTCGCCGGGAATCATCGAGACAATCCCAATCACGGAAGCTGCGATGAAAAGGAGAATAACCACAGTTGGACGAACGGAAATGCCCATTAACTGTCCGATTGCTAAAAAGCTGCCTAACACGCCAGCCCATTCTAGAAATGAGGTCAGAACCAGGCCTAGACGGTCACTAGCAGCTAGTCCGCCCACATAACCCTCTTTTTTCACAACAGAAATAATGAAAACAACTGGGAAATAAAGAGAGCCGCCTAGAAGCCAGATCCAATACTGGTCAACATAGCTAGGAACGTGATCCAGCCGCAGCAGTAAAAAGCCAATCAAACTGAAAATCGATAAACCAGACATTAAGAAGAGAAAAATCTTTGAAAGTGCTTTGGCAACATCTTTTCCCTCGGCCTCTTTCCCGTAAAATTCGGAGCGCAAGCCAATACTAATGAGACCGCCAAAACCGGCGACATTGTTGATGGTATTGATTAACCAAGAGGTTTCAAAAAGGTATTGCGGCTTCGGTTTCTGCTTTAAGATGCGATTCAAAATCACATCATAGCCTACCATAGGCACTACGGCGACTAAGCCAATCACCAACATCAATAAGATTTTCCATAAAGGCAAATCGGCGAAGATATTGGATAATTGCTGGAAGTTGATACTTTTACTGATGGAGAATAGCTCAGCTACAACGATCACAACGACCGAAACGACAAAGACGGATTTGATCAAGCCTAAACGGTCTTTGATCCATTGAACGATATTTTTCATTGGGTCACCTGCTTTTCCATTAAGAATTGTAAGACGAGTTGATTAAAATTGTCCGCGTCTTTGCGCGCTACGGTATGTCCTTGCTTAGGTACTAATACCAGCGATGAATGAGGTAGCGTATCAGTTAAATACAAAGAATGCGACAATTTGATTAAATCATGTTTCCCCACGATCACTAAGGCGGGTTGCTGGATCTTTTTAAGGTCTTGTGTGGAGACACCGATATCATGGAGCAACAGACCGGCAACCGGTAAAAATTGTTGCGCCTTTTTAGAGAAGATGCTGGCCATTTTGACCGCCGCATATTCCAGGTAAGATACGATGCGGGCGGTAAAGCGTAGGCCAAAGAAAGTCGTATTACCGGCATTCAAAACCAGTTTCCGGACTTTTTCAGGATACATTTTAGTGAAGACTAGCGCATAGTTCGCACCATCACTAAAGCCTAAGATATCAGCCTGTTGAATATTTTCCAGCGCCATGACGGTGGCTAAATCGCTTGCCATCAGTTGAAAGCTGAGACTAGAAGCTAAATTGTTGGACTTGCCATGTCCGCGACTATCCAGTGCAATCACCCGAAAGTGTTTGGCTAATGGGACAAATTGATATTTGAAATAGTTTAGACTGCCGCCGTTGCCATGTAGCAGAATCAAGGGTTCGCCGTGGCCTAGCGTTTGATAATGAATGCGCGTGCCATCGGTCATCGTCGCATATTTATTTCGTACTTTCATAACATCACCTACTTTAAGTATAACGTGTTTTTGAAAAGATGCCCAATATTAGGGGCGCAAAGGCCAGAAAATCAAGTCTGGTATAGACAGATGCTAGACAATCTTATTTAGAAATAGTATTATTTAAGAAAAAGGTGGAGAGGAGGAACAACAATGAGTACTCAAATGGTCGAAAATGCCGTCCAACAACTGAAATCCGCCAATATTCGCATTACTCCACAGCGTTATGCTATTTTAGAATATTTGATTGAAAATCATAGCCATCCAACTGCCGATGAAATTTATCGGGCCCTTGAGGAGCGTTTTCCAAGTATGAGTGTGGCAACTGTTTATAACAATCTGCGCTTATTTACTGAAATCGGTTTTGTGCAAGAAATGTCATATGGCGATGCCTCTAGTCGTTTTGACTTTAGTTCACATCGGCATTATCACGCAATTTGTCAAAATTGTGGCAAGATCGTCGACTTCCATTATCCGGGACTTGATGATGTGGAATCTGCAGCCAGCCAGCTGACAGGCTTTACCATCAATGAACATCGTTTGGAACTTTACGGACTTTGTCCAGAGTGTCAAGCTGTACATAATAAGGAGGTAACAGAATGAAGACGATCCAAACAGATCAAGCACCAAAAGCTATCGGGCCATACGCTCAAGGAAATGTGATTGGCGGACTGCTTTTCGCCTCCGGTCAAGTACCATTAGATCCTGCAACAGGTGAGGTGGTGGGTACAACGATCGAAGAGCAAACACGCCAAGTCTTGAAAAATATTGAAGGTATTTTGACGGCCGCCGGTTCTGATTTTGACCGAGTGGTTAAAACAACCTGCTTCATGAAAGATATGAATGATTTTGCGGCTTTTAACGAAGTCTATGCAACAGCCTTCAAGGATCATCTGCCTTCTCGTTCTGCGGTGGAAGTAGCCCGCTTACCCAAAGATGTGCTGATTGAGATCGAAGTCATTGCTTCTGTAAATTAAAGTTTTCTAATTGAGAATTTGATTCACAAGCTGAGAATAGAGATATTCTCGGCTTTTTTTGGTTGAATTACGGGAAATTATTGAGATATTGTGAAAAAATAGCAGGCGACTTCACAAGTATATTGTTTTTGAAGGCGTTATTAGTTTGCTATAATTACAAAGTAATAAACGTCATTAGGACGATTTTTTAGAAAGAAGGGATTTTCCGTGAAAGTTGTAGTTGTAGGATGTACCCACGCTGGGACAGCAGCTGTTAAAAGTATTTTAGCGAACCAAAAAGATGTAGAGGTTACAGTTTATGAACGAAATGACAATGTTTCATTTCTATCTTGTGGGATCGCCCTTTATGTAGGCGGCGTTGTTAAAGATCCAGCCGGCTTGTTCTACTCTAACCCTGAAGAATTGAAATCACTGGGTGCCAATGTCAAAATGGAACATGACGTGACCAATATCGACACTGAAAATAAAACTGTTACCGCAAAAGATTTAAAAACTGGTGCTGAAGAAACCGTTTCTTATGACAAACTTGTGATGACTTCTGGTTCCTGGCCAATCGTGCCGCCAATCAAAGGCATTGAATCAAAAAATATCCAATTATGTAAAAACTACAATCAAGCCAATGAAATCATTGCGAAGGCTGAAAATGCCAATAAAATCGTCATCGTAGGTGGAGGTTATATTGGGATTGAGTTAGTCGAAGCTTTTGTAGAATCAGGTAAGGAAGTAACCTTGATTGACGGATTAGACCGCATTTTAAACAAATATCTAGACAAACCATTTACAGATGTTTTAGAAAAAGATTTAGTTGATCGTGGTGTAACATTAGCTTTAGGTGAAAATGTGGAAGAGTTTGTAGCCGATGAAGCTGGTAACGTTCAATCTGTAAGAACTAAGAGCGGTAAATTTGATGCTGACATGGTTATTCTATGTGTTGGCTTCCGTCCTAACACGGGCTTATTGAAAGATAAAGTGGACATGCTGCCAAATGGCGCCATTGTCGTGAATGATTATATGCAAACAAGTGATCCAGCAATTTTCGCAGCCGGTGACAGTGCAGTGGTTCACTACAACCCAAGTGCCACGAATAACTATATTCCGTTGGCAACTAATGCCGTCCGTCAAGGCTTGTTGGTTGGGAAAAACTTGACCGAGCAAGTAATGCCTTACCGCGGAACACAAGGAACTTCTGGCTTATACTTGTTTGGCTGGACGATTGGTTCGACTGGTGTGACCTTGGAAAGTGCTAAACTGAACGGTCTAGATGTTGAAGCAACCTTGTTTGAAGATAACTACCGGCCAGAATTCATGCCAACAACGGAAAATGTTTTAATGGAATTGGTTTATGAAAAAGGAACGAACCGCATTGTGGGTGGTCAGTTGATGTCGAAATATGATGTGACACAATCTGCCAACACGTTATCATTGGCGGTACAAAATAAAATGACGGTGGAAGATTTAGCGATTTCTGACTTCTTCTTCCAACCACATTTTGACCGTCCTTGGAACTACTTGAATCTGTTGGCGCAAGCCGCACTGGCAGAAATTAACGCTTAATTTATATCGGTAAGAGGACAGGAGACTGTCCTCTTTGCTTTTATAAAAGGGTTTTGTATAATAAAGGGGAGATTCAAGAAGAGAGGGAACAAGATGAAAAAAAGCGGTCGAGCCTGGCTCGTTCGTACCTTAGCGGCTCTTTTGGGAGTGGCGATTTTGGCCTTAGGAGCTACAATCTTACGGGTAGGTTTACTGGGACTGGATCCCTTTACAGCTTCAAATATTGGGATGGGCGCCAAGTTTGGCTTGTCACTAGGTGTGTATCAATTAGGCGTCAATCTGATTATGGCTTTGGGGATTTTTATCTTTGGTCGTAAGTATATTGGTTTAGGTACCGTCATCAATATGGTATTGGCTGGCTTTTTCATTGACTTGATGACGCCATTATTGGAAAGCTTCCATTTTTCTATTACACTTGCTAGTCAAGCGGTCTTTTTAGTGATTGGTATTTTTCTATTTTCACTGGGAACCAGTTTTTATATGTCGGCAGATTTAGGGAGCGCACCTTATGATGCCTTGGCGCCAGTAATTGTGGATCACACAAACTGGCCTTACCGCGTTGTGCGGGTCATTCAAGACTTAGCCTTTGTAACATTGGCTTTTTTCGCCGGTGGACCAATCGGTGTTGGGACCGTCATTACGGCTTTCTTCATGGGCCCTTTGATTGGCTTATGGAATAAGTTCAGTGTTAAATGGATCAATCAATTAGCAGGAGAGTAAGATGGATTATCAAGAAGAAGTAGCAATTTACGGACGGCCGGTAAAAGTCACGGCCAGTTTAATTGGCCCAGATGTCCTCATCACCGTCACTGGTGGCGATCAGCCACACTTGGGTGTTGTCACAGCGGGTACCCGCCTAGAACCGTTACAAACGGTACAGCTGCAAACCCATAAAGAGTTCTACATTACTGAGTCTTGGAGTGTTCGGATTCGCCAAGTCTTTAAGGGAAACTTTTTCGTTGTCAGTGGGGTTCATTTTGACGGTCTAACTAAAACAGAATTACAAGCAGCAACGAAAGAATTAGAGTTGCTTGTTGAAGGAGTAATCAAATGGCTAAACAATATGTCGTAGGTATCAGTGGGGCATCAGGAGCCATTTATGGGGTTCGCTTGCTGGAAGCATTGAAAAAGCAAGGAGTTCATACGCATTTAGTCGTGTCTAAATGGGGCATGGAAAATATTCGCTTAGAACTTGGTGAAACGTCTTTAGCGAGTTTAGCGGATGAATTGCATGATGTGGACCAGCTAGGGGCTAGTATTGCTAGTGGCTCCTTTCTATACGATGGTATGTTTATCGTGCCTGCCAGTATGAAGACTTGCGCGAGCATTGCTCATGGCTTTTCAGACAATCTGATTGCTAGAGCTGCGGACGTTTGCCTAAAGGAAGGTCGCCCTTTAATCCTGTCACCGAGAGAAACACCGTTAAGTACGATCCATCTCGAGAATCTGTTGAAATTAGCCCAAGCTGGCGCACGGATTGTGCCGCCCATGCCAGGCTTTTATAATCATCCAACGAGTTTAGATGATGTAATCAACCATCATGTGATGAAGCTGTTAGATCAAATGGGGTTACATACTCGTAATGAGCATCGCTACACCGGTGAAAAATAAGTAAAGGCTTAAAAGCCTCAAGAAAACTTTTTCTATGATAAAATAAGAATGAGGTGATGATCATGATGGAATTTTTTAAAGAACAAGATGCTTTTATGACAGATTATAAGAAAGTGGCGAAAACACCGTTGCCACTAGCTGAAATCGCTGAAACCGTCAAAACCCAGTTGGATCGGACGCAGGCCAACCATTTCCGCCTACCAGGTAGCAAAACGGTTGATGGCAAAGTCCACGCGTTTCCTTTTGACCGGACGATTTTAACAGACGAAAACGATGGCACCCTAAGCACGGTTTATACCTATACAGGGGAACCGTATGAGCTGGAAGATTTTCGTGACGAGGAACAAGCTTAAGGATTACTTTTTTGACCAACGAACTTTCGTTGGTCTTTTTTGTCGTCTAAAATGAGTGTCAGTTATCCAATGAGTGAGGATTTTATAGTATACTGAATTGGAAAGTAGGGATCAGCATGTTAACTATTAAAGACTATTTGACGGCGGGGGAGACCGCTGTTTCCGATCTAGTATTCGACCATTATCATCATATTGGACTAACAGCCGAGGAATTGTTGCTCTGGCTGCAATTATACAAAGCCCAAAAACGCGGGGAAGCTTTCCCAGATGTCGCCAAAATTGCGCAACAATTAGGCATCGCAGTCGATTCGCTATATGGCAGCTTAGAACAACTTTCTAAAAAGAACATGTTAGCGATTGATACACAACAAACAGCCCAAGGCCAGCTCATCGACCGTTATGATTTGACACTGCTTTTTGACCGAATTGGCGAATATTTAGACAAACGCCAGCAGAAGGAAGTCTTAGACGAGCAAGAGGTTGCCGTGGATAAGGTTTATCAAAATATTCAACAAGAATTTGGGCGAACACTTTCGCCAATTGAGATGCAAACAGTAGACGAATGGATCAAAACGGACCAATATGCACCGGAGTTAATCCAGCTAGCATTGAAGGAAGCCGTTTTAAATCAAGCTTATTCGTTAAAATATATGGATCGCATCTTATTGTCATGGGAACGGAAAAATATCCGCACGAAAGATCAGGTAGAGCGGGAGCAACAATTACGTAAACGGGGCCAACTACGCAATGGGGAGGACACCACTAAGCAGAGTGATGTGCCTAAAGTGCCTTTGTACAACTGGCTAGATCCTAAAAAGGGAGGGGACTAAGTGCTGTCAAAAGCGAAAACGCAAGAAGCAATTCGCATCATGGGTGAAATGTTTCCCGATGCTCATGGGGAATTAGTCCACCGCAATAGCTTTGAACTATTGATTGCCGTGATTCTTAGTGCTCAAGCGACGGATGTCGGCGTTAACAAAGCAACCCCAGCGCTGTTTGCTGCTTATCCTACACCGGAAGCCTTAGCTCAAGCTCCATTAGAAGATGTTATGGCTAAGATCAAGACAATTGGACTCTATCGGAACAAAGCAAAAAACATTAAAAATTGTGCCCAAATGCTGTTAGATGATTTTGGCGGCACAGTACCTCATACGCGAGAGGAACTGATGCGGTTACCTGGCGTTGGCCGTAAAACAGCAAACGTGGTGTTGGGCGATGCGTTTGGCGTGCCGGCGATTGCAGTAGACACTCACGTAGAACGTGTCTCTAAACGCCTGCGTATCTGCAAACAGAGCGCCTCTGTTTTGGAAGTAGAAGAGACGCTCATGAAGAAGCTGCCAGAGTCTATCTGGGTCGACGCTCATCACCGAATGATTTTTTTCGGACGCTATTATTGCTTGGCTCGTGCCCCTAAGTGTGAAGGCTGCCCACTCCTGTATATGTGTCAGGATGGACAAAAACGCTTGGGTATTAAACAAGCAAAATAAATTTAAAAAACGTGTTGAACAGCCGTATAGGCAATTCAACACGTTTTTTTGTCTCTGCTACGCCACTACTTTAATCGATCAAAAAAAGCTGTAAACAACTCCACTAGAGTATGTTTACAGCTTAATAAATTGTTTAAAGAGGCATCAAGCCGCCGAGGACTGTTGTGTTTCTTCAGTTGGTTGCGAGCTGCTTGGCGGGGTGGTAGAACTTTCTGGCGGCGCACTGCTGCTAGAAGGTTCAGGCTCGGAAGAACTAGACGGTGGTGTTGAGGATTCCGGCTCTTTTGATTCTTCAGTTGAGCTGGAAGACTCGCTAGATTCTTCAGAGGATTCTGTTGATTCCGTCGACTCTGTTGTTGATTCAGTTGTCGAAGATGGCGGTGTTGAAACAGAACTTTGTGGTATTTGGTTATAGCCATCTTGGTAAAGCTCACCGCCAATTCGGGTTACGCCATTAGGCATTTCCCAATCATCATTGGACACTTTACTTGCCATTTCAGTCATCGCTTCCCGGTAAACATCAGAGGCAATTTGCTGATAAGCTTCCGTGATTGGTCGCGATTCCTTATTGTAACCAGCCCAAACGGCGACACTGTAATGGCGTGTATAGCCGACGAAGCTTACATCAGGAACGCCTTCGCCATCAACTTCTTGATCCTCACCATAGTCGGATGTTCCGGTTTTACCGGCTTGAATCAAGCCATCAATCGCCGCATTATTCCCAGTTCCTGACGTGATAACGCCTTTTAGAATGTCTGTAATCATGTAAGCTGTGACATCTGTCATGGCGCGTTCGCCCTTAGATTCAAAGGATTGTTCGGTATCATCCTGGAAGACGATTTTCTTCACGTAATAAGGTTTATGATAGGTACCGCCGTTAGCAAAGGCAGAATAGGCGCCAGCTAAACGTTCAGTAGAAACACCATATTTCTTGTCAGAATCGCCACCGGTATAACGACTGGAAATAGCATTGGAATACTGCATAGTCGGAAATTCGATGCCTAAGCCTTTCATGAATTTCGCGGAGTCATCTAAGCCAACTTCTTCTAATAACTTAGCGGCTGGAATATTCCGTGATAGTTCAAGAGCCGTTCGTAAGGTCATATTGCCATAGTATTGGCGATCCCAGTTATATAGTGGGGTGCCATCTGGGTATTTAAATGGTGCATCATCGAGACGGTAAGCGGTAGACAAGTGTAAGTATTCAAACGCCGGTCCATAGTCCGCCATTGGTTTCATCGTAGAACCTACGTCACGCAAGGTGTTTGTGGCCAAGTTTTGACCGAAGCGAACATCCTCGGGGATTTTACGTCCCCCGATTTGTGCGACTACGGCACCTGTGTCCACGTCTACGATCGTAGAGGCAATTTGGAGGTCATCATCTGGATAATTAACGTACTTATCACTGTTGACGACATCATACAAATGATTTTGCGCATCTTTATCAATGGTAGTATAGATTTTAAGACCCTCAGTATAAGGATCGTGTCCAGCTGCTTGGACTTCAGCGATTACTTCTTTGACTGGATTGTCGTAGATGCGATCATCTGAAGCGCTATTGGATTGTTTTTTCAAGCCATCAGTAATCGGTGTAGCCACAGCTTTCTTATACTCATCTTCAGAAATCTTATCATTTTCCTTCATGGTCAATAACACGATATCCCGTCGTTCTTTGGCTTGATCAGGATAGGCGTATGGGTCATAGGAATTAGGTGCTTGCGGCATCCCTGCTAAGAGGGCGGTCTGTGGTAGGTCAAGTTCAGAGAGCTTTTTACCAAAGTAATGCTCCGAAGCAGTTTCCATACCGTAATAGCCATTTGCCATGTAAACTTTATTAATATAGTACGTCAGAATTTCTTGTTTGGATTTTTCTTTCTCCAATTGGATCGCCATCCAAGCTTCTTGCGCTTTCCGTTTCAGAGTTTGATCTTCTTCTTTGGTAGAGAAGTATGACAATTTGATCAACTGCTGGGTTAGGGTACTCCCCCCTTGTAAGCCGCCAGAAGTAAAGTTGGATAGTGCTGAACCGATGATCCGGATAGGGTCAACGCCAATATGCTTGTAAAAACGGCGGTCTTCCACAGAGACGATTGCGTCTTCCAATTGTTGAGGTACCTCACTAGGCTCTACAACTACGCGAGTCTCGGTGCCGAGATCCATCATCAGTGAATTGTCCGCAAAGTAAAGTTGTGCAGAGGCTGGTGATTCTAATTCTTTGTCGCTGATTTTAGGGGCGTCCTTGGCGTAAAACCAGAAAAGTCCAACGCCTGCAAGAAAAGCGACACAGCCTAAAGCAACCAAGCCTAGAAAAATATTGAGAATAATTTTACCAACACTTTTTTTGCCAGTACCTTTAGGCTTAGGTGCTTTGTTCGATTGTTGCGAGCGACTACTACGGGTTGCCCGAGATTGCTCATTTGCCATCTTGTTGTCTCCTTTGTAAATAAAGTTCCACTGCTTCTAAATAAGGAATACGTGGGGCGATGCCCATGGTGATTTCAATTCCGGAAGATTCAATCTCGCTAAGGGTAATTGATTTCAGTGTTTGCCACTGCTGGATCAACGTCTCAGCTGGATAGAAGAAACAGCGATTCAAACTTGAAAACCACATGAGAACAAAACAAACCCCTTCTTGCGCAAGACATTGCGCCATGTGATCGATTTGATGCTGGTGAAAGTTCTTCAAGGGAAAAGAGGTCTTATTTTTGGTCTCTTTCGCCTCAAAATCCAGATAAAAACCGCGGTAAACACCATTGTAATCAGTGGTGGAGGCATGACGAAAATAGGCCTCTTTGATCACAGCAGCACTTCTACGCGGGTAATCGACTTTCACGATTTGGATCGGCGTGGGCTTTTTGTGAATAACTGCAGTACCGTGATTCAGGTAATACTGGTTGCTGCGGTTGATCTCTTCTTCGAAATCCATCCCACGTTTGCCAAACTCGATCTTAGACTTCGTTGGGGCTTGTCTTTTTATTTTGTTTGGGTCATCATGTTGATAAGGGGTTCCATTAGGATAATGGAATGTCATTTTAATCACACTCCTGTTCTGAATTATAGCAAAAAGACCAAGAGAAAGGAAAGTTTCTGAATGGAAACAAAGAAAACTTTATATTTTAGCGGCTATCGCAGCTTTGAATTTGGTGTTTTTCAAAAAGAAGACCCCAAAATTACGGTAATCAAACACGCACTGACGGATAAGCTACGGGAATATCTCGATCTTGGCTTGGAGTGGGTGATCACTAGTGGCAATCTCGGAACAGAATTATGGGCGTTGGAGGCGGCGTTTGCTTTACAACCGGAATATCCGGAATTAAAGACGGCTTTGATTTTTCCTTACCAAGGGTTTGGTGAAAAATGGAATGAGGCCAACCAAACTTATTTGCAAGAAATCAGTGCCCAAACGGATTTTGTTGAAAGTACATCCCATCGACCGTATGAAGGGAAGAATCAATTAGTTGCTCATACACAATTTTTATTACAACACACTGGTGGAGCGGTGTTAGTCTATGATGAAGAGTTTCCTGGGAAGACTCAGTGGTTCCTACGAGATGCGCGAACGTATCAAGAGCAAACGGACTATTTGCTGGATTTTATCACGATGGATGACCTGCAAAATACGATTATCGAATAATCTGTTTGATTTTCTGTAATTTTTCATATACAATTATCCTGATAGATTATGCCAATTGAAATCATACTATAATAAATGAGGTGCAGAAAATGGCAAACTTGATTTATACTCCAAAAGATATCTTACAAAAAGAATTCAAAACGAAAATGCGCGGCTATGACCCAGTTGAAGTGGACGAATTTTTAGACAATGTCATCAAAGACTACGAAAACTACAACAAAGAGTTATTAGCGTTAAAAGAAGAAAACGACCGTTTGCAAGCAAAAATCGACCAACTATCAAAATCGCAACAAGTAGCTGCTCGTGTGCAAACAGAAGCGCCTAAGAGTGCAGCAGTGACGAATTTTGACATTTTGAAACGTTTGTCAAACTTGGAACGTGAAGTATTCGGGAAAAAATTGAGCGATGACGAAGAGGCTGCACCAGCGCCGACACCAACTTCTACTCGTAGTTCTCAAAACTACTCATCTTATGATGATAACCAAGAAACACGTCAATTTTAATTGACATACTTTTGCAATTTTTGGGTGATCGCGGTCTGACTTGTGCAGGCTGAGGAAAGTCCATGCTCGCACAAGCTGCGATGCTTGTAGTGTTCGTGCTTAGCGAAACAATAAGCTAAGGTACTCTTTGGAGTAACGGCGGGAAAAAGAGCTAAGGCTTCGGCTATGCTTTAGTATCCCTGAAAGTGCCACAGTGACGAAGCATTTTGGGAAACCAAAATGGTGGAACGCGGTAAACCCCTCGAGCGAGCAACCCAAACTTATGGTAGGGGCGCTCTTCCCAAGGAATTGAACGAATGGAAGAGGCAGATTCTTCTGCAGATAGATGATTGCCCAGTGGTTTTTTGCCTGAAAAAAACCATGGACAGAACATGGCTTACAGAAAATTGCATCATCAGGTGGGGTTGTGACATCCTAATGTCCCAGCTCCTTTTTTGTATCAAACCTGCGGCAGCTGCCGCAATGACATAGACACAGGGAGATAAAACATGACGAAACAATTTAAATTAGTGGCGACCGCGGCTTCGGGGATTGAAGCCCTTGTAGGGAAAGAGCTGCGTGACCGCGGCATTGATTGCCAGGTAGAAAACGGAAAAGCCTTGTTCCACGGGGATATGAAGACGATTGCTGAAACGAATCTTTGGCTACGCACGGCGGACCGGGTGAAAATCATTGTCGGCGAATTCAACGCTTATAGTTTTGACGAACTATTCGAGAAAGTTAAAGCGTTGCCTTGGGAAGACGTGATTCCTTTGGACGGCAATTTTCCTGTTGCCGGAAAATCCATCAAGTCTAAGCTTTATAGTGTGCCCGATGTACAGGCTATTACGAAAAAGGCAATTGTCGAGCGTTTACGTCAAGTGTATCATCGTCCTAGCAGTGTGCCTTTTCCAGAAACCGGGGCTTTATATCAGTTAGAAGTGGCGCTGCTGAAAGACAAAGTGACATTAACATTAGATACCACAGGCCCAAGTCTGTTTAAACGCGGCTATCGTTTGGAAAAAGGTGGCGCGCCACTTAAAGAAAATATGGCAGCGGCTTTAGTCACTTTAACAAATTGGCGCAAAGATCGGCCATTTTATGATCCAACTTGTGGTTCAGGCACGATTTGTATTGAAGCGGCTTTGATTGGACATAATATTGCCCCTGGTTTCAATCGTTCATTTGCCTGTGAAGAGTGGTCCTGGTTTGACCAATCTGTTTTTGAAACAGCTCGCACTGAGGCTGACCAAGCAGCTGATTATGATATCGAGTTGGATATTATGGGAACAGATATTGATGGTCGCATGATTGAAATCGCCAAAGCGAACGCTGAAGAAATCGGTTTAGGGGATAGCATTACCTTTAAACAGTTAGCTTTGAAGGACTTCCGTACAGATAAGGAATATGGCGTTATCGTTTCCAATCCACCTTATGGGGAGCGTTTAGGCGATGAAGAAAAGGTTCGGGCGCTGTATAAGCAAATGGGCGAAGTCTATCGTCCTATGAAGACTTGGAGCAAGTATATCTTGACCAGCGACTTGGCGTTTGAAGAATATTATGGAGAAAAAGCAACGAAAAAACGTAAGCTTTACAATGGTGCCTTGCGGACGGACTTGTTCCAATACTGGGGCACGCGACCACCACGGAAAAAAATGGAAGAATAAGAAAGCAACCTGCGAGCGAAACTCGTGGGTCTTTTTTTGCTAAATCTGCCACTACAAAAATCGGCGAAAGTGAGGTACACTGAACGGGTAGCAAAAGGAGGAATTTGGATGGAAGAAAAGGATTTTTTACAGGAAATCAAAGAGATTGAAATGATTAAAGAAGCGCTTGGCTTACTGGAATGGGATGCCCAAACAGGTATGCCGGAGGCGGCTAGCGATTTTCGCGGCGAAGTATCGGGTTACCTAGCAGGTCAAGCCTTCAGCCGCTCGATTGGTCCTAAGATCAAAGAGGCCATTACAACCTTGAAGCCTGAAAACTTATCTGAGGTTGGTCAAGAGGTCTTAACCTTCGTTAAAGAGGAATATGACTTGAATAAAGCCATTCCGGCAGATCGTTATGAAGCGTTTATGAAGGAAACGTCAAAAGCGCATACTGCTTGGGCTAAGGCCCGTGCTTCACAAAACTTTGATGATTTTAAAGGCTCTCTAAGTGCGATTATTAGCTATTTGAAAGAGTTTATTCCACTTTGGCAAAAGGATGAAGCCACAGCCTATGATGTATTGTTGAATCAATATGAACCTGGTATGACCGTTGAGAAATTAGACGCGATCTTTGGGGAAGTGAAGGACGGCATCATGGCACTAAGAGCCAGACTTGCTGAAGGAACAGCTCCGCAAACTGACTTCTTAAGCCGTAAAGTTACCAAGGCGCAGCAAAAACGCTTTGCTGAAACAGTCGTAAAAGAGTTAGGCTATGACTTTGAACGAGGCCGTTTAGACGATACCATCCATCCATTTATGTTGGATTTAAATCGGAATGATGCGCGGATTACGACACGTTGGAATGAACATGATTTTTCAATGGCCATTTTTGGTATCATGCACGAGGCCGGTCACGGGATGTATGAACAAAACATCGACCCAAAATATGACCACACGCCACTCTCAACAGGGACTTCTATGGGGATTCATGAGTCACAATCTTTGTTCAATGAGATTATCATTGGCAGCAACCAAGCTTTTTGGCGCAAACAATACCCATTTTTCCAAGAATGCACGGAAGGAACCTTTGATGATATTGATTTTGATACCTTCTACCGTGGCTTGAAACAAACACGGGCTAGCTTGATTCGGATTGAAGCGGACAGTCTAACCTACCCACTGCATATTATTATTCGGTATGAATTAGAGAAAGAAATCTTTAACGGAGACGTGACGGTAGAAGAATTGCCAACACGTTGGAACGATAAATATGAAGAGTATCTAGGAATCCGACCAGAGAATGATTTGGAAGGTATCTTGCAAGATGTTCACTGGTCTGGCGGTAGCTTCGGCTACTTCCCATCTTATGCCTTAGGCTATATGTATGCAGCGCAACTGTTGCATGCTATGGAGGAAACAGTGGATGTTGATGCAGTTCTGGCTTCCCAAGATTACAGCCCCATCAAAAATTGGCTGACGGAGCACATTCACCGCTATGGCGCTTCTAAAAAGCCAAATTGGTTGATTCAAGAAGCAACTGGAGAAGCGTTGAACCCACAATACTTGTTAGATTACTTGAAAAAGGTCTATTACACAGCTTATCAAATCAATGACTAGTAATTCATTATGAAAAGTGCCGCCTACCAACAGTAATTGTTGAGAGGCGGCACTTTTTTATAGAATGTGGTAATCAATCAGATTCTTTGAGTTACTGTGACTAACGGAGGCGTTGGCGTAACTGTTCAACCGCTACAACTAAGAGCGGCAGGTAAAGGAAAACTAAACTAATTCGCTGCCACAAGCCCCGGTAAGGAAGTTGAAATTGATTTAACACAGGAATTCGCGGCCAAGCGAAGAGCAGTGAAAATAAGGCCGAGATACAGAAAAGTACTAAGAATAAACAAACTTCACCAATCCGTTGTTGCTGATAAGCAACGGCCGCAAAAGCTAGCGGAATCAATAATAAGCCCACAAAGCCAATCCCTGAACCGGCATCATGAATAAAGGTAATAATAGGATGGACGCTACCGCTGGAATCGATACTGAACAGGCCCGTGATGATACAGTCACCGATGCCAAAAGCAGCGACCCCAAGCGCAATTACCTTTGCCCAAAAGGGAGAAGTCTCTGAAAAGGTTCGGTATAGTGCAGGGATTGCCAATAAAAACAAGGTTCCTGTCACAACTGACCAGATATTAAATACCAAATGTGTCGGGCTGCCCGGCTCACCTAAGGCACTAATCAATGTGCGAGTCTGATCAAAATTTGGATAGAAACGCCCCAAAAGATACGGCGTTGCCAAATCACCCAAGACGGCTAAAATCAGACAACTATAACCAAAGAGCATCATAGGCTTTCCTCCAATCCGTTTTCTCTAATTATACCAGTCACCAAAAGGATCTTATAACAATAAGCTAATAAAGAGGAGGGCTGCTGCGATTTGAACGAGGCCGACACCACCAGCGAAGGCTAAAAATTTAGGGCCTTCTTTTAGGAATTTACGAAAATCTAGTCGCAAACCAATCGCGGCTAAGGCGATAGTTTCAAACCAAGAACTAATGAAATGAGCGCTGGTATCAATAATAGTCGGTAATTGAATAAAACTATTAAGGACACAACAGACTAAGAAACCTGCCACATACCAAGGTAATAAGCGACGTTTTGTCGTCGCTGCCGCAGGTGCTGGTTGGATTCGCCCAAAAACAAGTACCACTACAACTAACAACATGATACGCATAATTTTAAATAAGGTAGCGTATTGTAAAACTTGGCTATTGACCATGCTAGCGCTAGAGACAACTTGCCCTACTGATTGCAGCGTCCCGCCAATCAAGGCGCTTTGAGCCAAAACGTTGTCGAAAACCTGAACGGCAATCAAAGGTAATAAGAGCATCATGACAGTTCCTAACAAGTTGACTAAGGTGATGATCTGCCCTTTTTCCTCTTCCTCGGCGCCAATCACGGGGGCGATAGAAGCGATGGCGGAAGAACCACAGACTGCGTTTCCACCTGCCATTAGTAACGTCATGGTCCGGGAAAAGTTAAGTTTCTTGCCTAACCACCAGGTCCAGAGAATGGTCAACGACATTTGCAAAAGAATGAAAAGCACGCCGCGCCAGCCGATTGTTTGAATCGTCTGGAAGGTGACGGTTAAACCCAACAGGACCACTGAGATTTCCAAAAGCTTGCTTTCCGAAAATTTTGTGCCTTTTTCCCATAAGGACTGGCGAAAAACGGTATTGCCTAATAAAATACCGCAAAGAATAGCCAAGGTTGCCGCGCCTAAAGTTGGTAAAAAGACTGCCAAGCCTTTTGCTACGATGGCCACTGCTACGGATAACCCTAACCCAGGTAACACTTTTTTCATGAAAAAACCTTCTTTCCACTCCAAAGTATAGCGAAGAGGGGAAAGAAGGTAAACCTTACGACTTATTTTTTTTGAGACCTTGTCTCGCTAGATGATCGGCCCCTTTATTTTCGGATTCGGGAATCCATTTAACGATTACTAAGGGAAACTGCTGACTCAGCTGATTAAAGCGCACTAAGTAAGGTGCAAATACTGGATTTTTTGTATGATTGCGATCTAGCGTTTCGCTGACCACTTTGCTATCCGTATGAAAAAAGAGCGTTTCTGTTGTATCTTGTAAATATTCTAGGGCGGTAATCAGTGTCGCGAATTCCGCTTCATGGTTATCCATTTTACCTAAAGGAAAACTTAATTGTTCATGGATATTAGGTCCAACAATCAACACACCGCCGCCGGATAGCCCAGTGTCGCCTTTGGTGGAAGCATCAGTATAAATTTTCAGCACATTAATCGCCTCATTTTGCTTTTGTTTTTTTTCGGGGCTGTGATAGTATTATACCATATGGATGGAGGGCGTTAAGGAAATGAAGAAATTACGATGGCAGCCGGAAACGGCAGTTACCATGATTTACTGGTCCTTTACATTAGGCATCTTTTTCGTAGCCATGATCTTTACATTGGAGAAGACGCATTTATATACTACTTCCTATATTATTTTGGCCTTCTTTTTCCTGTTTGCTTATCTAGGATGGAATCGTTATTTGGTGGTAGGGGATACCTTGCGGATTAAATCTTTGTTGTGGTTTCATTCCCACACGTGGCGGCCGGCACAGGTACAAGAAATCATAGTGGCACAAAATCATATATTGATTCGCGCTGACCGCAATTTTCAACTCATGATGCGTAAAAAAACATGGCAGGAATTTGTAGCAGCTGTTCAAAATTCGCCTTTTCGGGATGTGTTGACGATTGTGACGGAATTACCGGAAAATTAAAAAGACTGGTCGAGGAGCCACTGTAAAAGCAGCGGCCTGACCAGCCTTTTTCTATTCAATAATCGTGACATGAGCCGCTTGCAGACCGCGAGTGCCTTCCATGACTTGAAACGATACTTGTTGATTTTCTTCCAAGGTTTTAAAACCGTCGCCTTCAATCGCCGTGAAGTGAACAAAAATTTCCTCTTCTTCGTTATACAAAATGAAGCCATAGCCTTTTTTGCTGTCGAACCATTTCACAATACCTGTCTCCACATTCAACACTCCATTTCTTCGATTGTAGGTTGTTCCCATTATAAAGAAGTTCGGCGAGAGCGTCAAATTTTGCGAAGAAATAGATGAAAGTCAGCCATTTTTATGTATAATAGTTTTATGAACATTATTTGGTGTTCGTCTTTAAAAAGTTCGGGAAAAGAGGGTTCAGATGAAAACAGATATTGAAATTTCACAAGAAGCAGAGCTATTGCCGATTAAAGCCGTTGCAGAACAGGTAGGCCTAACAGAGGATGATTTGGAAGCTTTTGGGAAATACAAGGCTAAAATCGAGTTCGACACTTTGCGACGCTTAGCCGAAAAGCCAGCAGGTAAATTGATTCTAGTGACATCCATCAATCCCACGCCAGCGGGTGAAGGAAAATCCACCGTAACAATTGGCCTAGGCGATGCTTTGAATGCAATCGGCAAGCCAACAGTAATTGCTTTGCGAGAACCTTCCTTAGGACCTGTTATGGGCATCAAGGGTGGCGCAACGGGCGGCGGCTATGCACAAGTTTTACCAATGGAAGATATCAACTTGCATTTCACTGGCGACATGCATGCTATTACGACCGCCAACAACGCTTTAGCAGCTTTATTAGATAACCATCTTCAACAAGGAAATCAACTAAGCATTGACCCACGGCGAATTATTTGGAAACGAGTGGTTGATTTGAACGACCGCGCTTTACGGCATGTAATGGTGGGGCTTGGGGGTCCTATTCAAGGTGTGCCGCGAGAAGATGGCTTTGACATCACCGTTGCCAGTGAAATTATGGCAATTTTGTGTTTAGCAACGGACATTGAAGATTTGAAACAGCGGATTTCTAATATTATCGTGGGCTATACGTATGAACGGGAACCGGTAACGGTGGCCGACTTAAAAGTCGAAGGTGCGATTGCTTTACTATTAAAGGATGCTATCAAACCAAATCTCGTGCAAACGATCTATCATACCCCCGCGTTAGTTCATGGCGGACCTTTTGCCAACATTGCCCATGGCTGTAACAGTATTTTAGCGACACAAACGGCCCTGCGCTTAGGCGAGTATACGGTAACGGAGGCTGGCTTCGGGGCTGATTTAGGCGCTGAAAAATTCTTGGATATCAAGGTACCAAACTTAGGCAAAGCACCCGATGCAGTAGTCGTTGTTGCAACGATTCGCGCACTTAAAATGCACGGCGGCGTGTCAAAAGACGCTTTAGGCTTAGAAAATGTTGCGGCTTTGGTAAAAGGTTTCGCCAATCTGCAAAAACATATTGAGAACATGAAGGCTTATGGGCTGCCGGTAGTGGTAGCAATCAATGAATTTGTCACGGATACTGCTGACGAAATCCAAGCCTTGAAAGAGCTCTGTGAAGCGATTCAAGTCCCCGTTGAATTAACTAGTGTCTGGGGCGCAGGACCTGTTGGCGGCAAAGCCTTGGCAGAACGGGTCGTGCAAGTTATTGAAGCTGAAACGCCTAATTTCCATACGATTTATGCTTCTGGTGTTAGCTTAGAAGAAAAAATCACGACTATCGTGACAGAAATCTATGGGGGCAAGGACGTCAGCTTTAGTCCGAAGGCGTTGAATCAATTAAAGACATTCCACAAATATGGCTGGAACCGTTTACCAGTTTGTATGGCAAAGACGCAATATTCCTTGTCTGACAATCCAGCCCTTTTGGGACGACCAGAAGATTTCACGGTTACAATCCGTGAGTTTGTACCAAAATTAGGAGCAGGCTTCATTGTTGCGCTGACAGGGGACGTCATGACGATGCCGGGCTTACCGAAGCACCCAGCCGCTTTGAATATGGATGTGATGCCCGACGGCACAGCAGTTGGTTTGTTTTAAAAGATTAAGGCGATGGCATAAGTCATCGCCTTTTTTGTTGCCATATTCACACTGCAAGAGCCAGTTATACGAAAAGAAATGTGTTTAACTGGCATAGAGATAAGATTTAATAATGCTATACTTAATGTATAAGTAGATGGTTCATCCAGTCGTAACTTCGCTGCTCTAGCGCTTTTGGGTTAAGCAAGTCTACGAAAGCTAGGGTTCCATAAAACGCTATTATTATAAAACTATTAAATAGAAAAATTGAGAACTCTACGGCTAAATTTACAGGACTTGTTCAAAAAGCAAGTCCTGTTTTCTTTTTATTGATATAACCTGATATAATTAGTTTGAAAGATTAATCAATGAAAGATGAAAAATGTAAATATCTTAGAGGTGGAGAAATGAGAAAACTAAAATACCCTTATTTTTTGAATATGGAGAGGCTTATAGAGTTAGCCGATAGCATTAATTTAGAAACAGATTATAATTTGATAGATATTCTTGAATTCCATAATATATTGAAGTTTTTTATCAATAAGAACTACCCTCAAGAGCTTTCTGAACAACAAGTAAAAGACGCAAAGGCCAAAATATGTCAGATAGTTCCTCCTTTTTTTAAGAATGAAACAAAAGAAGATATTATCAATGATTTTAAATATATACTTGATCCAAAAAATATAGAGAGCTTAGAGGAAATAGACAAAAAAATAAAGGGTGGGTCTCTGAACCACGATAGTGAAAAAAATTATATATTACAATATAGAGAAGATTACCTAGAATGTTTTGAAAAATATAATTTAGCTGAAAGGCTTGATGAAGATAGTTTAGGGGAAGTATTTCAAGATATAGAGCTACCAATCCATATATTATTAGAAACAAACTATTTTATTAAAAATTACCCTCAATTGATGGAAAAATTATTTCTAAAAAATCCAAATAATATCGAATTATTACTAAATAACTATACTAGCGATTTTACTGGAAATAAAAGAAAATATTATATCCCCGAAAATATTACTAAGGGTGAAATGTATCAACTTTGTTTAGATTATATTGATAACGACTTTTCTAACGGTAATTATCCTAAGCTTATTGAACAAGGAATTCAAGGTATAAAGGAACTTAATATTGATGGTAAGTTAAAATTAAAAGCAAAAAAGAAAAATGAAGAGATTGAAAAAAAGCTGTTTTATAGTGAAGATGGAACTTTTATAAATAGTGGCTTTAGCCAAAAAATTGTTGTTCATACACAGAAAAAAGATTATGATAATGAAATCTCAAAAGTTAAGTCTCTGATTGAGACGGATTGGCTTATAGAAAACAACGAGCCTGAAACTTTATTGAATTATTTAATGCACCTAGAAGGTTTTTTTACGAGTAATTGGATTTCAAATTTATGCAGTTTCCCCAATTATGAAGCTTCAGTACTAGAAAGATTTCTTGGAGTAAAATCGCAAAAGCATTATGAAACAAGCTATTCATTTTCGATTAAAAATAGCTTATTACTATTGAGCTTTCAGGCGTTTGAAAATTTTTTAAAAAAAGAACTTAATACACGAATTGAAGACTTGATAAACTATTTTTTTACAAAATATAGTGAAGAAAATTTTCAGGTTAACTGGTTAAGTTTAGATTTTACAAAACAAGATGAAAAAATAAATATTCAAACCAAAAATTTATTTACAGTAGAAGAACATATAAGAAAGCAATGGAACTTGTTAGTTGAGGAAAAAGAAGTTGATAAAGATTTATTTATGCTAGAAAATACTCCCAGAATCAATGCGCTGAAAAGTTTTTTAGATAAAAAATATATTTACGCAAACCAGCATAATTCAGATATTCAAACAATTTTAAACTTATTGTTTTCAGACCAATCAGGAATAACATATATCAACGAGAGTCTATCAGAAGAAAACTTTGTTATGCTTATGCTAAAAAATAGAATTAATAAGAGTGATATTATTAACTTTCATCACCAAGATATCGATTTGTTAATTGATAAAGATGTAATTTCTATTGATGAAAATGGATTCTTGTCTGTAACTACTAAGCAACTAGCAAGAGTAGCAATTCTCTCTAACATATATAAATTTGGAGTTATTCATTATTATCATGCTTTAGATAATTCAATGATATTGAAGATACAACAGAGTGAAATCAATGAAATGATTACAGAAGACATACTGACTTTCGAAAATACACTATTATCAAAACCAGAGGCTGATTTTTTTAACTATATTCTTAATAATTCAGAATATGATAATGCGCTTGGTTTGAGGAATGAGTATCTTCATGGTTCCGTTGTCGATGATAACTATAGAGACTACCTGTATTCATTAATAATTTTAGTAGTATACGTAATTAAGATTAATGATGAACTTACGCTTAATGAGGAGATTCAAGAAACTAACGATGAGCATACAGTGAATAAGGACTATAGAAAGAAAAAGAAATTCAAAGAATTCCAAGAAAAGAACGTTGAAAAAAGCTTGTAGCTACAACTGCTGTAAGCTTGTTCTTTGCCACTTTCTTAGTCTTCCTAGCCGTTAAGCCTTACTATACAGATGTAACAATAAATATACAATTAGGAGGTTTTCAATATGGAGAGACTAAAGAAACAGCAAGCCAATAATTTAGAGAAGCTGGACAAGGTAAAAATCGGATATGTACGAGTCAGTAGTTTAGACGACAGACAGAAGTTAGGCTTTGAAGTTCAAAAAGAAGCGTTAAAGAGTTGAAACATTATTTTCAGTGAGAAACAATCTGGAGACAACGACAACCGCCCAGAACTAACTAAAGCAGTCGAGCTAGAAAACGGCGTGAACAGCTTTTAAGATATATTCATGAAGCTATTCCAAAGGCTGAAATGCTATTTCGTGTGATAACTTTAGATGAATTAGAAACGCTCATTGCTGGAGAAACTAATAAGGAGGCTGATGTCGAACAAAACTTATAAAAAGCACTCAACCAAAGTAATTAAGGGCGGTAAAAAAACATATATCATCAATTCGTTTTTGGAAGATGATTCAAATAGAAACATTGCTCGTGAGAATAAACTTTATAACACCCGCTTTTTGTAAATGATGGCTACACAGGAACAAACTTTAATCGCCCTGGCTTTTAAGAAGCTTTAGAACTAGTGAACAATGGCGTGGTAAAGAACTTTATTGTAAAAGACTTTTCAAGGTTTGGGTGTAACTATGCAGAAGCAGCACTTTATACGGAAATTCTATTTCCAAAATTAGATATTCGCTTTATTGCAGTAAACGACGACGTAGATTCTGAAACACAAGATTCTAATGAATTTCTTGAGATTGTCCGAAAATATACCGCGCTCGAAAGCTTAACGCCTAGAATTGTGAATGAACTCATTGACCGAATTGACATTCATAAACCAGACAAAAGCACAGGCTAGCGAACCCAACAAATAGATATTTACTACCGATTTGTTGGGAAATTAGATGAAATTTAAAGGCGACAAAAAAACCGACAAGCTCTCACTTGTCGGACAGTACCTCAATTTAGTAGGTTATGGATACCTAGCTAATGGATGTGTTTCCTTTTAAAGTGGTCAATAGAAAGTGCCCAAAGACTATTTAATCAGTTTTTGGGCACTTTTCATTTTGTCCGTCTTTATACTGCTGGCCTTAAAACTAGCTTCGATTCATTTCGACATACGCAGAAGCTGGAGATAGGGTATACTAGGTAAAAAGGCGGGTGAGAGAGGATGCGAATTTATCTAAAACGCAAGACGGGGTTTTATGGGATGGGAAGTCCCTTGACGATTAAGCAGAATGGTGAAAAATGGGGCTTGCTCCATCAGGACGAAGGGAAATGGTTTGAGACAGAGGCGGAAACAGTCACGCTCCAAGCCAGTTTTTCATTATTACGGTCTAAACCCATGCGTCTGACAAAAACTGCGGATGGCGCCACATTTGAAGTTATGATGAACCCACAATTGTTATGGACTTACGGGGGCTTGTTTATCGGGATGTTTTTGCTACCGGTGATACTTTTCAATCTTTTTGTCCTTTTGGCGTTTTTGATCGGCTATTTCGTGTTATTATGGAACCTGTCCAAACAAGCTTATATCATAAAGGAGACAACATATGGGTCAGAGAGCTGAACAATTTTTAGCCAGCTTTAACCGAATTGAAAAATGGTTGCGGGAAGCAATGAATAATCCGGCTAGTATGGGTTTTAGTGAGATGGTGCGTCGTTTGGCGAAACGCAAGGAATGGAATATTGCAGCCTACGAAGATGATCTTTTGCAAATGGCACAATTGCGTAACGCGATCGTGCATGAACGAATTTCTAGTGATTTCGTGATTGCGGAGCCCAACGAATGGGCAGTAGCACGAATTGAAACGATTGAAAAAGAGCTATTACGACCCGAAAAGGTTTTACCAAAGTTTGCCAAACGAGTTACCGGATTTGAGCGGGATATCCCTTTGCAAGAAATTCTTAAAACAGTGGATGAAAAGCGCTACTCGCAGTTTCCGTTATACGATAAGGGCACCTTTCTAGGCTTGATTACGATTCGTGCGCTGGGTTTATGGCTGGCAAAAGAAAGCCGTGCCGGTGAAATCCAATTAAAGGGCCGTAAAGCTGAAGAATTGCTCTTGCCGGAATTTAAAAAAATCAATTATCACTTTGTTAATGGCGAGACGACCGTCTTTCAAGTAGAAGAGATGTTCCGTAATGCACCAACCCTTGAAGCAATTCTAATCACAAAAGATGGGGATCCTAATGGGAATCTTTTAGGAATCATTCGTCCCCGTGACATTTATCATATTGAAAAGGAATGACGTACTTTGTTAGCAGTTTATTTGATTATCAGTGCCCTGATTGTTGGTCTCGATCAGTGGGTAAAATATCTGACCGTTGCCAATTTGGCATTAGGCGAAAGTCATGAAGTTGTTCACGGCTTATTTTCCTTCACTTATATCCAAAATACAGGGGCCGCTTGGAGTATTTTAGAAGGCAAAATGTGGTTTTTCTTTGTTATTACTACCGTTGCTGTCGTAGTTATCTGCTACTTATTATGGAAGCATCTACATGATAGCCGTTGGTTTACGATTGGGCTTAGTTTAGTATTAGCCGGTGCGTTAGGTAATTTTGTAGATCGGATGCGCTTAGGTTATGTGGTGGACATGTTCAGACTAGATTTTATCAACTTCCCAATCTTTAATGTTGCCGATATGTCCTTAGTGATCGGTGTTATTTGTATCTTTATTTATATCTTGAAAGACGAGGCAAAAAAATGAACGAAATTGAAGTAATCGTCCATGAAGGCGGCGTGCGCTTAGATAAATGGCTTAGCCAACAGCTAACGGATTATTCCCGTTCTCAAATTCAACAATGGTTGAAGGAAGGCTATGTTTCCATCGCGGGCAAGCCAGTCAAGGCGAACTATAAAACAAAGGGTCAAGAAACGATTTTGATCCAAGTACCAGCGCCGGAAAGTTTAGATGTGGTGGCAGAAGATCTGCCGTTGACAATCGTCTATGAAGACGAAGATGTAGTGGTGGTGAATAAACCCCAAGGCATGGTGGTTCATCCATCAGCGGGGCATCCTAATGGCACCTTGGTCAATGCACTGCTTTATCATGTGAAGGACCTATCGAGTATCAATGATGTGGTCCGTCCGGGTATCGTCCATCGCATTGATAAAGATACCTCAGGGCTATTAATGGTGGCAAAAAATGATCAAGCCCATGAATCTTTAGCGGAACAATTAAAAAACAAAACCTCACTACGGAAATATGTGGCCTTAGTGCATGGCGTGATTCCTCATGATAAGGGGACGATTGAAGCGCCGATTGGTCGTTCCAAAGTCGACCGCAAGAAACAAGCGGTCATTGAAGGCGGCAAACCGGCAGTGACTCATTTTACCGTCTTGGAACGTTTTGATGATTTCACCTTGATTGAGCTGCAGCTAGAAACCGGTCGGACCCATCAAATACGCGTCCACATGCAATATATTGGTTATCCGGTTGCCGGTGACCCAGTTTATGGACCGAAAAAAACCTTAGCCGGCAATGGGCAATTTCTACACGCTAAATTATTAGGCTTCACGCATCCGCGAACAGGAGAGTCTATGGTCTTTGAAGCACCACTGCCAGCAATTTTTGAAAAAACTTTAGAAAAATTACGAAAAGGCGTTGCTTTTTCATAACAAAAACGGTACACTAACTCTAATGAAAAAAGAATATTATCCTTTAAATTAGTCCCGTGAGGCTAAGAAGGAATGAGTACAAAAGCCTATGGTGCGCCATATGGAGATTTTGTACCCGCTGATACTAGACGATCATTCCTCCTGTCCATCTCGGGCAGGAGTTTTTTTGTGTCATCAACCAAATGGAGGGATCATCATGGAAAAAGAAGTTATCGACGCAGTGACAATGAAACGAGCAATTACCCGGATTACCTATGAAATCATCGAGCGGAACAAAGGAATCCAAGACATCGCCTTAGTCGGAATCAAAACCCGCGGGATTTACTTAGCGCAACGCATCGCGGAACGCTTGAAGCAGTTAGAACAAATTGACGTACCAGTTGGAGAGTTAGATATCACTTTGTACCGTGACGATGTGGATCATCAGCAAGAAGAAGCAGAATTACATTCATCTGATATTCCTTTCTCAGTGGAAGGCAAGCAAGTAATTTTAGTCGATGATGTGCTCTTTACCGGGCGGACAATTCGCGCAGCCTTGGATGCGGTGATGGACTTTGGTCGTCCGCAAAAAATTTCCTTAGCGGTTTTAGTTGACCGGGGGCACCGGGAACTACCAATTCGCGCCGATTATGTTGGTAAAAACATCCCCACCTCGACAAAAGAAGAAATCATCGTCGAAATGGAAGAATTAGACGGACAAGATCGGATTTTGATCCGTAAAGACTAAAACCCAATCAGTTAGAAAGAAGGAAATAACATGGCAGAGTTTCACAACGATGATGCAGTTTTAGATATTCACGACAAACCAAAACCAGCCGCTTGGTTTGGTCTTAGCTTACAGCACTTATTCACGATGTTCGGTGCCACAGTGCTGGTACCTAGGCTCGTCGGTTTAGACCCAGGGATTGCCTTACTAAGCTCAGGGGTTGGCACACTGGCCTACCTAACCGTCACAAAAGGAAAAATTCCCGCCTATCTTGGCAGCAGCTTTGCGTTTATCACTGCAATGAAAATGCTGATGGGTTCGGAAGGGTATCCAGCCATTGCGCAAGGTGCCATCACCGCTGGGGTCGTGTACTTGATTGTCGCACTGATAATCAAAAAAAATCGGTTCGGCTTGGCTAGATAAAATTTTACCTCCCATCGTTGTTGGACCTGTCGTTATGGTCATTGGGCTCGGCTTGGCAGCCAATGCCGCTAACAATGCTATGTTCAACGTTAACGGCAATTATGACTTTAAATATATCGCAGTAGCGTTGGCCACCTTAGCAGCGACTTTATTCTTCAACATGTACTTTAAAGGTTTTCTAGGCTTGATTCCCATCTTACTAGGAATTATTAGCGGTTATCTAATTGCACTAGCTTGCGGGATTGTTGACACGAAGCTGATTGCGGATGCTGCTTGGCTAGCGATGCCTAACTTTGAGATTCCATTCGTGAATTACCAACCAAAACTTTATATCGGTGCGATTTTGACCATGGCACCCATCGCCTTTGTAACCATGACAGAGCATATCGGTCATTTGATGGTTTTAAACAAATTAACAAAACGGAATTTCTTCCAAGATCCAGGGTTATCTAAGACCTTAACAGGGGATGGTGTCGCGCAAATCGTGGCTGGTCTTTTAGGGGGCCCTCCCGTAACAAGCTATGGTGAAAATATCGGTGTGCTAGCTATTACACGCGTCCACAGTGTGTTTGTAATCGGTGGGGCAGCGGTGCTAGCCATCTTACTAGGCTTTGTCGGCAAACTAAGCGCCATTATCTTAAGCATCCCCGGACCAGTTATCTCCGGCATCAGCTTTGTGCTGTTTGGTGTAATTGCCGCTAGCGGATTGAAGATTTTGATCGACAATCAAATCGACTTTGACCGGAAACGCAACTTGCTGATAGCTTCGGTTGTCTTGGTAGTGGGAATCGGCGGTCTGGTCTTGAAAGTGGGTGCCTTCGAGTTATCAGCTATGGCGCTGGCCACTGTCTTTGGCATCATCTTGAACTTGATTTTACCGGAAAAAGCACGCAGCGAAGAAAATTAGGGAGGTCCTCACATGATCATCACATCAGAACGCATCAGTTTGAAACATTTACTGACAGCCGAGGCATTATCCGATCAGGAAGTAATGGGTTTGATCCACCGGGCACAGCAGTTTAAGCGCGGTGCTAGTTGGCGGCCCTTCAAACAGTATTTTGCCACCAACCTCTTTTTTGAAAATAGTACTCGAACGCACAAAAGCTTTGAGGTGGCTGAAAAGAAACTTGGACTGGAAGTCATAGAATTTGAGGCGGGTCACAGTTCTGTCCAAAAAGGTGAAACACTGTACGACACTGTTTTGACTATGTCAGCCATTGGCGTAGATGTAGCAGTCATTCGCCATGGCCAAGAAAATTACTATGACGAGCTTATTCAAAGCAAGACAATCCAGTGTTCGATTATCAACGGTGGCGATGGCAGCGGACAGCATCCGACCCAGTGCTTACTAGACTTGATGACGATTTATGAAGAGTTTGGTCACTTTGAAGGCTTGAAAGTGGCGATTGTGGGGGACTTGACGCACTCGCGTGTAGCTAAGTCCAACATGCAAATGCTAAAAAGACTGGGAGCGACGTTGTACTTCTCTGGACCGGAAGCTTGGTATGATAAACAGTTTGATGTGTATGGGACCTACTTACCGATTGATGAGGTAGTCCCACAGGTAGATGTGATGATGATGTTGCGGGTGCAGCATGAACGCCATGAGGCAGGTGAAAGCTTCTCGAAAGAAGCCTATCATCAGGAATACGGATTGACGGAAGCGCGGGCAGCTCAGATGAAACAAACAGGAATCATCATGCACCCGGCGCCAGTGAATCGCGATGTAGAACTAGCGGATAAGCTGGTTGAAGGACTGCAATCACGAATCGTGGCTCAAATGAGCAACGGTGTTCATATGCGAATGGCGATTTTAGAAGCAATTTTAGAAGGGAAGGCGTAAATTATGGGGACATTGATCAAAAACGGGAAAATGGTAACAAAAGAAAATCAGCTGGTGGAGGCTGCGATTTGGATCGAAGAAGGACGCATTCACGCAATCGGTGAAGCTTTTGACGAGAGCGGGTTTGAACAAGTCTACGATGCACAAGGTCAGCTAGTCACGCCAGGTTTGGTGGATGTCCATGTCCATTTACGAGAACCAGGTTTTACTTATAAAGAAACAATTGCTTCTGGCAGTCGGGCGGCAGCGCGGGGCGGATTTACCACCGTCTGTGCCATGCCTAACCTGAACCCAGTGCCGGATACGCCGGAAAAACTCCAAGCAGTTTACGACATTATCCAAAAAGATGCCATTGTAAAGGTGTTACAATACGCCCCCATCACGGAAGAATTGCGGAGCGAAACCTTGACGGATCAACAAGGCTTGAAAGAAGTAGGCGCCTTTGCCTTCACCAATGACGGCGTCGGTGTACAGACAGCAGGCACGATGTATCTTGCCATGAAACAAGCCGCGGAACTGAACATGGCGTTAGTGGCCCACACGGAAGATGAGTCGCTATTGTTTGGAGGCGTGATGCACGCAGGAAAAGTAGCCGAAAAGTTAGGCTTACCGGGTATTTTAAGTGCCACAGAGGCTTCACAAATTGCCCGTGACGTAATCTTAGCAGAAGAAACCGGCGTTCATTACCATGTTTGTCACGTTTCTACAAAAGAAAGTGTCCGAGTAATCCGCGACGCGAAAAAAGCGGGAATCCATGTGACAGCCGAAGTATCGCCACACCACTTGATTTTAATCGACGAAGATATTCCTGAAGATAACGGCTTTTGGAAAATGAACCCACCATTACGCGGTAAAGAAGACCGCGAGGCACTGATTGCTGGGCTTCTAGATGGCACGATTGATTGTATCGCCACAGACCATGCGCCTCACGGTCTAGAAGAAAAAAATCAAACGTTCTTGAAGGCACCTTTTGGCATCGTGGGTAGTGAGACAGCTTTCCAACTGATTTATACACACTTTGTTGAAACAGGTCGCTTTACTTTAGAACAAGTCATTGACTGGATGGCGGTCAAGCCAGCCGCAATCTTCGGTTTGAATGCGGGCACTTTAACAGTGGGGGCCCCTGCTGACATCGCGGTTTTCGACATTGACCATGAAACAGTAATCAACGACGAAGATTTTGAATCACAAGCAAGCAACACCCCATTTACGGGTTGGACCATCAAAGGACAAACCAGTATGACCTTCGTTGATGGGACATTGGTTTGGAAGGAGCAAGCATAGTGAAACGTTTATTGATATTAGAAGACGGCACGGTTTTTGAAGGCAAAGCCTTTGGAGCAGATATAGATGTAGTCGGTGAGGTAGTCTTTACTACCAGTATGACAGGTTATCAAGAAACTATTACCGACCAAAGTTTCAACGGGCAAATCATTACCTTTACCTATCCAATGGTGGGAAATTACGGTGTCAACCGAGACGATTATGAGTCCATTTCACCAACCTGTAAGGGGGTAATCGTCAAAGAGCATGCTCGCCTAGCTTCCAACTGGCGGAATCAAATGACACTTGATGAGTTTCTGAAACGCAAAGGCATTCCCGGTATCTCAGGGGTTGATACTCGTAAGTTGACCCGCAAACTACGTTCAGTTGGAACCATGAAAGGCAGCTTGATTGATGCGGGAGACGATTTGACCCACGCCTTTGATCAATTGAAGGCGACAGTCATGCCTCGTAACCAAGTGGAACAAGTTTCAACAACTAAACCTTACCCAAGCCCCGGCATCGGCCGCAATGTAGTGGTGATCGACTTTGGCTTGAAGCACAGTATCTTACGTGAATTATCAAAACGCCAATGTAACTTGACTGTTTTACCATATAATACCGACGCTGAAACAATTCTGGATTTACATCCAGATGGTGTGATGCTGACTAACGGCCCTGGAGATCCTAAAGATGTGCCAGAAGCCATTGAAATGATCAAAGAGATTCAAGGGAAAGTGCCAATCTTCGGTATTTGTCTGGGTCATCAGTTGTTCTCGTTAGCGAATGGTGCGGACACGTATAAAATGAAGTTTGGCCACCGCGGCTTGAATCATCCAGTGCGGGAGATTGCCACCGGACGTATTGACTTTACCTCACAAAACCACGGCTATGCAGTGGATGAAAAAACCATCGATCCAGATGTATTGATGGTGACCCACGTTGAGGTTAACGATGGCACGGTGGAAGGCGTACGGCACCGTAACTACCCAGCCTTTACCGTTCAGTACCACCCAGATGCGGCACCAGGTCCGCATGACGCAATCCATTTATTTGATGAGTTCATGGAATTGATGGATGCATGGAAGGAGCAAGCAAAATGCCAAAACGAACAGATATAAAGAAAATCATGGTGATCGGTTCCGGTCCCATTATTATCGGACAAGCCGCTGAGTTTGACTACGCCGGCACACAAGCCTGCTTAGCTTTGAAAGAAGAAGGCTATGAAGTAGTCTTGGTAAACTCCAATCCAGCAACTATTATGACGGACCGTGAAATTGCGGACCGCGTTTATATTGAACCTATCACCTTAGAATTTGTTTCCCGCATTCTGCGGAAAGAGCGTCCGGATGCGTTACTACCAACTTTAGGTGGTCAGACGGGTTTAAACATGGCGATGGAACTAGCCAGCTCAGGTATTCTAGATGAGTTGCAAGTTGAACTCCTTGGAACGAAACTTAGCGCCATTGACCAAGCCGAAGACCGGGACTTATTCAAACAGTTGATGGAAGACCTTTCGCAACCAATCCCTGAATCAGATATCGTGCATACCGTAGAAGAAGCGCTAGCCTTCGCCAATCGCATCGGCTATCCAGTGATTGTGCGACCAGCCTTTACCTTAGGCGGCACGGGCGGCGGGATGTGTGATAACGAAGAAGAGCTAAAAATTGTCGCCGAAAATGGATTGAAGCTGTCACCCGTAACTCAATGTCTAATTGAAAAAAGTATCGCAGGCTTTAAAGAAATCGAATACGAAGTCATGCGCGACTCAGCCGACAATGCCATTGTGGTATGTAACATGGAAAACTTTGACCCAGTTGGGATTCATACGGGGGATTCCATCGTTTTCGCACCAAGTCAAACTTTGTCCGATCACGAGTATCAAATGCTGCGGGATGCCTCGTTATCGATTATCCGGGCATTGAAAATCGAGGGTGGCTGTAACGTTCAGCTAGCCTTAGATCCCCACAGCTTCAACTACTATGTCATTGAGGTAAATCCGCGGGTTTCTCGCTCATCCGCTTTGGCAAGTAAAGCAACGGGTTATCCGATTGCTAAGTTAGCCGCTAAAATCGCCGTAGGTCTGACCTTGGACGAAATGAAAAATCCAGTTACCGGCACCACTTATGCTGAATTTGAACCAGCTTTAGACTATGTAGTCGCTAAAATTCCTCGCTGGCCGTTTGATAAATTCGAAAAAGGCGAACGCTGTTTAGGGACTCAGATGAAGGCCACCGGCGAAGTGATGGCGATTGGTCGTAACATTGAAGAATCCTTGCTGAAAGCCGTACGTTCCTTAGAAATAGGGGTTTATCATAACGAATTGAAAGAATTGCAGGATGTCAGCGATGACGCTTTGACTGAAAAAATGGTCAAAGCTCAAGATGACCGCTTATTCTATCTATCTGAGGCGCTACGCCGCGGTTATACCATTGAAGAAATCGCAGAACTAACGAAAATCGATTTATTCTTTCTGGATAAACTGCTGCACATCATTGAGCTAGAGCAAGCTTTAGCCGCAAATAATGGTGACGTAGAGCTATTAAAAGAAGCGAAGCAAAACGGCTTTGCCGATCGCAAAATTGCGGACTGTTGGAATCAAACAGCAGCAGAAGTGAAAAATCTACGTCAAGAGGCCAATATTCTACCAGTTTATAAAATGGTGGATACCTGTGCGGCTGAGTTTGAATCACAAACGCCATACTTCTACAGCACCTATGAAGAAGAAAATGAGAGTCTGCGTTCAGAAAAACCTTCTGTATTAGTTTTAGGCTCTGGTCCCATCCGCATTGGTCAAGGGGTAGAATTTGACTACGCGACTGTCCATTCGGTGAAAGCCATACAAGCAGCTGGCTATGAAGCAATCATTATGAACAGTAATCCTGAAACAGTCTCAACAGACTTCTCGATTTCTGACAAATTATACTTTGAACCATTAACGTATGAAGATGTCATGAATGTTGTCGAACTAGAACAACCAATCGGCGTAATCGTACAGTTTGGTGGTCAAACAGCCATCAACTTGGCGGAACCTTTATCGAAGAGCGGCGTGAAAATTCTAGGGACTAGCATTGAAGATTTGGATCGCGCAGAAAGTCGTGACCTATTCGAGGCAGCACTAAATGAACTGGCCATTCCCCAACCGCCAGGCGACACCGCAACCAGTGCTAGTGAAGCCGTAGCGATTGCCAACCGTATTGGGTATCCTGTCTTAGTTCGCCCTAGCTATGTGTTAGGCGGCCGGGCGATGGAAATCGTGGAAAACCAAACAGACTTAGAGGACTATATGGCGAATGCCGTCAAAGCCTCGCCTGAACATCCAGTTTTAGTCGATAGCTACTTGGTGGGACGTGAGTGTGAAGTTGATGCAATCTGCGACGGAAAAGATGTCTTGATTCCAGGAATCATGGAGCATATTGAACGCGCCGGCGTCCACTCAGGGGACTCCATGGCCGTTTATCCGCCACAAACACTTTCGGATGAAATCAAAGCAACCATTGAAGACTATACACGGAAACTGGCGTTAGGTTTGAACTGTATCGGCATGATGAATATTCAGTTCGTCATCCATGAAGAAAAAGTCTATGTAATCGAAGTTAACCCACGGGCTAGCCGAACTGTCCCATTCTTAAGCAAAATCACCGGTATCCCAATGGCGCAAGTTGCGACACAAGTGATTCTTGGCAAAACTTTAGCAGAGCTAGGTTACCAAGATGGACTTTACCCAGAGAGCCAGCAAGTGCATGTAAAAGCGCCGGTATTCTCCTTCACCAAACTGCAAAAGGTGGATACTTATTTAGGCCCTGAAATGAAATCAACTGGTGAAGTCATGGGCTCTGATACGAACTTAGAAAAAGCACTTTACAAAGCATTTGAAGCTTCAGGCTTACATTTGCCAAGTTACGGCGCAGTCCTGTTCACGATTGCCGACGAAGGCAAAGAAGAGGCTGTGGACTTGGCTCGCCGCTTCGCAAATATTGGTTACAGCTTAATTGCCACAGAAGGCACTGCTCGTTACTTGCAGGAGCGTGGCTTGACTGTTAAAACCGTCAGCAAAATTCAGAATGAACAAGAAGAAACCGTTCTGGATCTGATTCGCTCCGGTGAAGCGCAAGTGGTAGTCAATACAATGGATAAAAACCGCACAGCTACCACAGAAGACGGCTTCTTGATCCGTCGTGAGTCAGTAGAACATGGGATTCCATTATTTACCTCATTAGATACAGCTAACGCTATCTTGAAAGTCCTTGAATCGCGTTCATTCTCAACTGAAGCGATCTAAAAATTGATTAAAGGAGAATCCGTATGAAACAAGAAATGATGACCATCGTGTCCCAAAAACAATTAGCGCCGCGTATCTTTGAGCTCGTCTTAAGCGGACAACTGGTGCAGGAAATGAAGACACCAGGACAATTTCTCCATATCAAAGTTCCTAGAGCAGACCTACTGCTGCGTCGTCCAATCAGTTTATCCCAAATTAATCAAGAGAAGGGAGAATGTACCATTATCTACCGAGTAGAGGGCGATGGTACGAAAGTCTTCTCAGAGATGAGCCCAGGGGAACTGTTGGATGTAATGGGACCTTTAGGGAACGGATTCTCTTATGACTTTTTAGAAAAGGATCAAGTGGCATTTGTCATCGGCGGCGGGATTGGTATCCCGCCAATGATGGAGTTATCCAAACGATTGACTGCCCAAGGGGTTAAAGTGATTCACTTTTTAGGCTACGCTTCTAAAGAAGTGATGTACTATCAAGAAGAATTCATGGCTCAAGGGGAATGTCGTTTCTCTACCGATGACGGTACATACGGTATTCACGGCAATGTCGGCAATTTGTTGTTAGACGCAGTGCAGGAGATTGCGCCTGACGCAGTTTATGCCTGTGGTGCTAATGGCATGCTGAAAATGGTCGACCAACTATTCCCAGATCATCCCAATGCGTATCTTTCCTTAGAATCACGGATGGCCTGCGGGATGGGGGCTTGCTACGCTTGCGTGAAACACTTGCAAGATGACGAAACTGGTTCAAAGAGTGTCAAAGTCTGTGACGAAGGTCCTGTATTCCCAACTGGAAAGGTGGTTCTCTAATGAATCGTTTAGCAATCTCAATTCCCGGTTTAGACTTAAAAAACCCCATTATTCCAGCCAGTGGCTGTTTCGGCTTTGGCGAAGAGTATGCGAAGTATTATGATATCAGCCAGTTAGGTTCGATTATGATTAAAGCAACGACCCCAGAGGAACGTTTTGGTAACGGGACGCCGCGGGTCGCGGAAACACCTAGCGGCATGCTGAATGCTATCGGTCTCCAAAATCCTGGTCTGGATGTGGTAATGAACAAAAAATTACCAGCCTTGGAGAAATATGACCTGCCCATCATTGCCAATGTTGCCGGGGCCTGTGAAGAGGATTATGTCGCAGTCTGCGCTAAAATCGGGGATGCGCCTAATGTCAAAGCAATCGAGTTGAATATCTCTTGTCCTAATGTCAAACATGGGGGTATCACTTTCGGAACAGAGCCTGATGTTGCATTCCGTTTGACGCAAGAGGTGATGAAGGTTGCGAAGGTTCCAGTTTATGTGAAGCTGTCACCTAATGTCACGGATATCAAACCAATTGCCCAAGCGATTGAAGCCGGTGGAGCAGATGGCTTTACTATGATTAACACACTGCTGGGCATGCGGATTGACTTAAAAACACGCCGTCCAATATTAGCGAATCAAACAGGGGGCTTATCTGGTCCAGCCATTAAGCCAGTGGCTATCAAGCTAATCAACGAAGTCGCTAATATCTCTAAATTGCCAATTATTGGCATGGGTGGGGTTCAAACAGTGGACGATGTTTTGGAAATGTTTATGGCCGGAGCTAGCGCTGTGGCAGTAGGAACCGCAAATTTCAGCGATCCTTATATCTGTCCTAAATTGATTGAAGAACTACCTAGTCGGATGTCCGAATTAGGCATTGATACATTAGAACAACTAATTAAAGAAGTAAGAGAGGCACGTATTTCATGAACACACGACCAATTATCGCATTAGATTTTTCTTCTAGAAAAGAAGTAGAGGAGTTCCTAGCACAATTTCCGAATGAGGCGTTATTTGTCAAAATCGGTATGGAACTGTTTTATCAAGAAGGCCCGGATATCGTCCGTTGGCTAAAAGAAAGCGGCCATGATGTGTTTCTCGATTTGAAACTACATGATATTCCTAATACAGTTGAAAAAGCGATGCGCGGTCTGGCACGCTTAGGAGTTGATTTGACCTGTGTCCATGCTGCAGGTGGCGTGCGCATGATGGAAGCGGCCATGAGAGGGCTAACGGAAGGGACACCAATGGGGAAAGAACGGCCACTACTACTGGCTATCACCCAGCTTACTTCAACCAGCGAGGCAGAAATGCATCGTGATCAATTGATTGAAGTACCATTGGCGGAAAGTGTGATTCATTATGCACAATGTGCTGAAAAAGCTGGCTTAGATGGTGTGGTTTCTTCTGCTTTAGAAGTGGCGGAAATTAAAGCGGCAACCAATCCAGACTTCGTTTGCCTATCTCCAGGTATTCGTCCAAACGGAAGTGAAATTGGCGATCAAAAACGCGTGGTGACCCCAGGTGATGCGAAGAAAATTGGCTCGACCTTTATCGTAGTCGGGCGGCCAATCACTCAATCAGCAACACCTTTTGAAACGTATCAAGCAATTAAAGCAGAATGGAACGGTGAAGTGAATGTCTAATATTGAAACAACGATCGCAAAGGATCTTTTAGAAATCGAAGCAGTTTTTTTAAGTCCTAATGAACCTTTTACTTGGGCAAGCGGCATCAAGAGCCCAATTTATTGTGATAATCGCATCACCATGAGTTACCCGAAAGTTCGTCGTGAAATTGCTAAAGGTTTGGCAGAAAAAATCAAAGCCAATTTTCCCGAGGTAGAAGTCATTGCGGGAACCGCAACAGCAGGAATTCCCCACGCTGCTTGGGTTGCAGAAATATTGGATTTACCGATGGTCTATATCCGCAGCAAAGCAAAAGACCATGGGAAGGGCAATCAAATTGAAGGACGCATTGAAAAAGGTCAAAAGATGGTGGTCATTGAAGATCTAATTTCAACCGGTGGTAGCGTGCTAGAAGCAGCCACCGCCGCTGAACGGGAAGGCGCCAATGTCTTAGGGGTAGCCGCAATCTTTACCTATGAACTACCAAAAGGCGTTGCTAATTTTGAGGCCGCAAACGTACCACTAGTTACATTGACGAATTACTCAACTTTGATCGAAGCAGCGTTGAAGATGGATTATATCAATGAAGACGAATTGAAACTTTTAAAAGACTGGAAACAAGATCCAGAAAACTGGGGTAAATAAACCGATAGTGAGGCGCTTGAGCTGGAGTTTTTAAAAAGACTTTGGCTCAGGCGCTTTTGTGTAATCCAGTATCTGTTTATTTTTGCGTCTTCATAGGAAACGTGGTAGGCTAAAAAGAAAACTGGAGGGGACGAGATGGGCTTAAATGAATATATAGTAGGATTGACAAATCTAGAAAAAATCAACCGGGCACCGGGCTTTTTCAAATTTACTGAGCATACAGTTGCGGCACACTCTTATCGCGTGACTTCGATTGCTCAAGTCTTAGGGGATATTGAGGAAGCTGCCGGAAATACAATTGATTGGCAATTGTTGTATGAAAAGGCATTGAATCATGACTATACCGAACGTTTTATTGGTGACATCAAGACGCCTGTTAAATATGCCAATGCTGAGCTACGCGGTATGCTACAAACGGTGGAAGAAAAAATGACCGATGAGTTTATTCATCAAGAAATTCCTGAAGAGTTTCAAGCGGCTTATCGGCGGCGTTTATTTGAAGGAAAAGACCAAACCGTTGAAGGGCAAATCTTAGCGATTGCGGATAAAGTTGATCTACTGTATGAGTCTTACGAGGAAATCGTCAAAAATAATCCTGAGCCTGTTTACCAAGAGATGTTTAAAGAAGCGGTGAGTACAATCAAAAGTTTTAGCGAGCGACCATCCGTTACTTACTTTTTCGAAAAAATCTTTCCAGATTTACTTGCAACGAATTTTTATGGTAGAGCAGATTTCGTGGAAACCATTCATAATCTTCTAAAAGACTGAGATTCTATCGTGTTTATTCAATACAAAATAACGCCTCCTCTTGCCTATTACTGTGCAAGAGGAGGCGTTGTTTGATTTGCCAAGTGACTTAACTAGCGCCAATATAAGATTTTTTTTTCAATCAGCTCGGCTAAATAGTAAAGAATCAAACCTAAAGCAGATAATACAATGACTGAACTTAGAATGATATTGATGTCATACATCTCATTTCCGTAGGTCAACAAGTAACCGAGTCCTGATTTAGCCCCCATCATCTCACCGATTACGGCCCCGGTCATGGCTTGAGTCAAGGACAGTTTAACGCCAGACATGACGGCCGCAAAGGCAAAGGGCGATTCTAATGTTTTAAATCGCTGCCAATGGTTTGCTTTTAGGACCGTCAAAAAATCACGGTAGTTTTGATCAATCTGTTTCAAGGCCATATGCTCATTTACCATGACTGGAAAGGAAACAACTAAAATGACTAGTGCGACTTTCGAACCAATACCTAAGCCAAACCAGAGGATAAATAGCGGTGCTAAGGAAATCTTGGGCGCAATTTGAATGACTAAAATCAGCGGCATCAGCAAACGCTCAATCAAGCTTATTTTTGCCATTAAGTAGCCTAATAGGAGTCCTACCAAAATGCCCCAGATCGTTCCGATGAAGATTTCCTTTAACGTGGTCCAAAGATTGAGGAGCAAATCTCCGGTCTGCAAATAATTCCAGAAGTAGCTGCCTAATGCAGTTGGGGCGGGTAACAAGTAGCTAGGTACCGCCAAGACCTTAACTGCGACTTCCCAGCAGAGTAGAATGAAGACTAATAAGCAGGATGGATAGAGCCAAACACGATGATTTTTCATTTCTCCACCTCCATATTCACGGCTAAATCTACCGCCGGGTACGCTTTTTCAATCAGTCCGTAATCTGTCAGCAGTTGGATGTATTCTTCGTAACGGGTCAGATCAGAATAACCAAAGCCATGAGTAGCGGTATTACTGCTTTGCCATAGGTGAGGCACAAATTCTTTTTCCATGATTTCGACGATTTTTGCTTCATTTCCTTTGGCGCCGGGCGCGTATTTTTCAATTGCCAGCGCAACGCCTTCTTCGACATGGCCATCTACTAGATAACCAATAGCTCGATCTAGTGCGCGAATAAAAGCCGTACAGATTTCAGGATGTTCTTTTCGGAAAGTTTCGGATGTAATCAACACATTTCCTTGAGTTGGCATGAAATCTTCTGAACGGAACTCGCTGACGGCTTCGCCTTGGGCCCGCAAATCATACGTTCGTAACATTGAGAAGCAGATTGCATCAACTTGGTCTGAAACAAGCGCATTGACGATGGCGCCGGTCCCGATGATTTTGATGTCCACATCATTAATAGACAACCCGACTTTTTCCAGCATAACTTGCAGTTGAATGTAGTTGGGACTACCGTATGAAGTAATACCAATCGTTTTTCCTTTTAAATCTTGAGGTGTTTTGATGCCGCTGCTGTCTTTAAAGATGACCGAACCCAAACCCTCTTGGTAAGTAGTATGGATAATATTGACGGGTACATCATTGGCACGACCAATTACAACTGGATCAGAGTTAGGAAACCCAAAAGCGACGTTGTTAGCTGCCACATTTTTTACGATTTCAGCTGCAGAAGCATAGTAAAATTCGACATCTAAACCTTCTTCGGCAAAGTATCCTTTCTCCTGAGCCAGATATAGCGGGGCATAGTATGGAGTAGCGGCGCCATCGATTTGAATGGCGACTTTATTTTTCCCAGCCGATTTTTCTACTGGACTATTTTGATTAGTGCCACATCCCGCAAAAAGTAAGCCGCACAAAAGTAGTAATCCTACGATTTTTCTCATCATTACTCCTCCTTCCAAGACAATAGTCGGCGTTCTAACAGTTGAATCACTTCATAGAACAATAAGCCTAGTGCGATAGTAAAGAAGATACCAGCCATCAAAAGCGGTGTATTGAAAGTTGAAGAGGCGAAGGTCTGTAAATAACCGAGACCACTTTGTCCGCTCATCCATTCCGCAACGGTTGCACCAATCAAGGCTTGAACGATTCCTATTTTAAATGCAGCAAAGAGCGCAGGTAAGGCGTAGGGAATCTCAAGACTTCTAAAAAGCTGTTTACGATCGGCGCCTAAAATCTTCATAAAATCGCGCATATCTTTAGGAATGGCCTGAAGACCGTCTAACATTCCCAGCACAATTGGAAAATAAACCATAGAGAAAACCACTATGACTTTGGAAAAGAAGCCCAAGCCAAACCAAATGATAAAAATTGGGACTAATGCGATTTTGGGTGCTACTTGAAAGAAGATTAGGAAGGGCATAACTGTGATTCGTAGATTTTCTGATTTATAGATAGCGTAGCCACTGGCAATGCCCAATAGAACAGCTAATAAAAAACCGCTTAAAGTTTCAATACTGGTGACGGCGATATGATACCAAATACTGCTGCCGGTTAACTGTCGCGCGATTTCCTGTAAGACTTTTAAAGGACTCGGCAGCATAAAGCCTGGGACATTTGCTTGGGTGATATAGACTTGCCAAATAATCAGCAGTAGGGCCGTTGAGATAATGGGGTCAAGCCACTTTAACCAGTGTTTTTTCAATGTTCCAACATTCCTCTCAAGTAGTTTGTGTAGCCTGCAAAGGCTTCTGAAGAACGCACGCTTAGATCGCGCTCAGCACCAAGATCAATTGGTAAGACTTCCTTGATAGTTCCTGGACGCGCACTCATGATGGCCACCTTTGTGGAAAGAAAAACCGCTTCGTCAATATCATGTGTTACGAATAGAATCGTCTTTTGTGACTCTTTCCAAATACGGGATAATTCTAAATTTAGGCTGTCACGGGTCATGGCATCTAAAGCACCAAAGGGCTCATCCATCATCAGTACTGTTGGGTCATAGGAAAGGGAGCGCGCGATAGAAGTTCGCTGTTTCATCCCACCTGACAGTTCCTTGGGCAGTGAGTTGCGGAAAGCGTCCAAGCCAACCATTTTAAGCAATTCATCGACACGAGCTAGATTTTCCGGTGTCTTTTGCTTTTTGATTTCTAAGGGGAATACAATGTTTTGATAGACTGTTTTCCAAGGAAACAAGACGGAATCTTGAAAAACAAACCCATTATTTTCATCCGTCGTGTGGTAGGTGATAGTTCCAGTATCATAAGTTTCGAGACCGCTGATGATTCGTAGCAACGTTGATTTACCACTACCACTGGGACCAATCAAGGAAATGAAATCGCCTTGTTCAACTTCTAGGTTTACGCCAGCTAAGGCATTGATGGTTTCGTTGGCAGCAGTTTGGAAGGTTTTTCCAACATCTTGGATCGTAATAAGAGAAGTCATATTATTTGCTCACTTTCAATTGGTTTTTTAAATGGATGATACCTAGGAAGAGCTTGACCTTATCAGACGATTTTGTATAATCCAAGCCGGTCAGCTCATGGATCCGTTCTAAGCGGTAACGCAGCGTATTGATATGAATGAACAACTGATCACTGGTAGTTTTTAGCTGTTCATTGGAACGAAAATACATTTCCAATGTCTGCAATAACTGAGGGTGTTTCTGTAAAATTTTAGTGAATCGGAAAAAATGCTGCAGTGATTCATCAAGTGAAACTTTATCCAATAGCTGATAAAACTCCACTTCGGTAAAATGACAGAGAACTTTTTGTTGAGGAATCAAATGTTCCATTCGCTGGGCAAAGTGTGCCTGTTGGAAGGCTTCGTATGTCTGGGTTAGTGGCAGACAATCGCTGACGCCCCAGTGAAACGGCATGGTTTCATCAAAGGTCGGCCAAATTTTTAATAAGCCTTGGCTTTCTTTTTGACGATGGATTAACAACAGGTTCCAACCTGATATTTCTTCTAATAAAATGTAATCGTCTAGCTGCTGTAATTGGACTAAATTCTCTAATTTTTCAATCAATTGTAGCCGCATACGTTCTTGTTCCTTGAAATCAGCAGCAGTTTCCGCCAATTGCTTTTCGGCGACTAGCACACTGACCCATAACGGGGTACTTAAATCCAGCGTGGGAGAATAGAGTGTATCCAGTACGGGGTTAGGTGTCCGCAAAAGGTAGGCACCTAAATTTTGTTTTAAATACAACGCCTGCTTTAACATAAAAAGCTGTTCATTGATCGGATTCATAATTTCTAAGTAGGTCACGTCTTGCGGTAAAAGAAAAACGGGAAAATGAGATGCTTCAACTTCTTGAACAAATTCTGGTGACAGCTGCGCAGGATCACCTTTAATAACGAGGGCAGCACAACGAAAAGAAATCAGCGTTTGCAATAATTTTACCGAATCAGTTACTTTGTGGAGCAGCGTATCTTCGGTAATCAATAGAAATTCGCCACCTTGCAGCCAAGTTGCTACATTGGTTGATTCAATAACGGTTACGGAACGAATCAGCTGGTTTTGATTAAAATCATCATTTAACGGAATCAAGGGCAGCTCCGTATTTGAAAATAGATTTCGTAGTGTTAACATAGCAAACCTCCTTTCCAGAGAATAGCCAATCACTCTATAAATAACAAGAAACATTAGGATTTTGTAAGATTGTAAACGATATCTTTTTTAAGTCTTTGTAAAGGTTTTAAAAGATGTTTCTTTGCTTTATGTTAAATCTTCACCTCACAAAGTCAATCGCTTTCAAAAAACTTGCACTTTTTTAGTGAAAGCTCCATGTAAATCAACATGCCTTTTGTAGAAACATCCAATAGTTGTTGTGAGTTGAGCATGATAAAGTGAAAGCGTAATAATGAGCGTGATTGAAAGGGGATTAATAATGGAAACATCAATTAAAGGGACAGACAAACAGCAGAAAAAAATCTTAGGAATGGCGATGTCAGGACTTGGTCTGCAAAGTATGAGTACAATGCTACTGTCATTTGTCTTGGCAACCATGATTACAGACTTTGGCATTAGTGGAACTGCCGGCGGTTTTATTTCGACCATCACTAACATGGGGATGCTAGTCGGTGGTATTATTTTTGGTACATTGGCAGATCGTAAAGGGCGTGCCAAAATCTTTGTTGTGACGGTGGCATTGTTTGCGATCGCAACAGGGGCAATGGCATTTGCTACCAATATCTGGGTCGTTTATCTGCTGCGTTTTCTTGTCGGTGTCGGTAGTGGCGGCGAATATGGCGTTGTGATGTCAATGGTAGCAGACACTTTTTCTTCTGAAAAAAGAGGCCGGGTCAATTCTTATGTTACGATTGCAGGGCAATTAGGTAGCATCGTTGCGGCAGTGGCGGCGGCTTTGATCATTCCAGTATTTGGTTGGCGTGGCTTGTTTGTCTTTGGCGCTTTACCAATTTTCTTAGCCATCTATGCTCATTTCAATTTAGAAGACAGTACGGAATGGAAAGAAGCGGTGGCTGAAACCAAGCCTTCTATTAAAGAGTTATTTACTGAAGGACGTGCTTCCACCACGATTCGCTTGACGATCATGGCGATTGCTCAGGTTGCGGGATATTTTGGTCTAATGAATTGGCTGCCTTCGATTCTGCAGCAAAAAATTGGCTTATCTGTTTCAGGCTCCTCTTATTGGATGATCGTGACAATTGCGGGAATGTCGTTAGGTATGTTGTTTTTTGGTCAGATTATGGATAAAATTGGAGCGAAAGTAGCCTATGCGACATTTCTGATTGCTTCAGCAGTTGCAGTATTCGTCTATTCATTCGCTGCAACGCCTTTACTGATTCTAATCGGTGGCGCTGCCGTAGGTTTCTTTTGTAATGGTATGAATGCCGGCTATGGGGCCATTGTCGGAAACTTATATCCAGCACATATTCGCGCAACAGCTAACAATATCATCTTCAATATTGGTCGGGCAGTTGGTGGCTTTTCAGCCGTCTTTATTGGTTTTTTCCTCGATCACTATTCCTTAACAGTTGCAATGCTATTTTTGTCGGTGCTTTATTTGATTTCGTTAGCGTGCGTTTTATCGTTGAAAGTTAAATAGGAGGAATAAAAACGTGAGTATTCATTTGAAAGGTCTCAACATGGGCGATTTAGGCGAGGTGACAATTATTGTCGGGGACCCAGGTCGGGTAGCCCTTATCTCGGAAAACTGGGAAGAAAAACGGACGGTGGTGGATAGCCGTGAATTTGTCGTAGTAGTGGGTCGCTTTGAGGGGCATGCCGTATCCATTTGTTCGACTGGCATTGGTTCTGGTTCGACGGAGATTGCTGTGACAGAGTTGATTGAAAATGGGGCCAAAAAGATTATTCGCTGTGGTGGTTGTGGCGCTTGGCAAGAAGGCATCAAACCGGGTGATATGATTCTAAATAACGGGATGGCTCGTTCGCAAGGGATGTTAGGCGCCTATGTGCCTGAACAGTTTCCAGCAGTAGCTGACCCATTCTTATTAACGGCAATCCATCAAGAAATGATCCAGTCAGGTATGACGGTTCATACAGGAATCGGCTTAACTTCTGAGACCTATTATTTAGGTCAGGGACGTAGTTCGATGATTGGTACACCTTTAAAACCTGCCGCTGATTTTATGCAAAACTGGATTGACCGTGGGATTCTTAATTGTGAGATGGAAACGGCCGTTTTGTATTTATTAGGCAGTCTCTATCAAGTTCCGGTGGCCAACTCATTAGTTGTACATGTTAGTCGTCACAATGAGAAATGGACCAACGATGAAGATTATCGCCGCATTCATCGACAAGCTGCAAACGCTGTTTTGCGGGCTGCCTTAAACTAGTCAAGAAACGAATGAACTTGTCATATAACGGGTTCATTCGTTTCTTTTGTTATAAAAACTTAACAAAAAAACAAAAAGGAACTCTTTTTTCTCAACCAGCTTTGTGTTAGATTTGTACTATTGAAGAAAGAGGAGATTATAGGAATGAAAAGATGCCCTACCTGTGGTTATCACTTAGCAGACAATGAAATCTATTGCCCCAACTGTGATCTTTTCGATCTTGCGGGACAGCGTATCCCCGGCCATCACGATACGTATTTACAAGAGCTTTACGACTTTTCCCGAGTTTCTGCCGAGCCGGAAGTTCCGGAGGTAGAAGAGCCAGTTGAAACTACGAAAAATGATGAGACAAAAGAGGCCGATGGTGCAGTGGCGCCTGGTCTTGCGATAAATGAAGTAAAAGAAATGACTGTTGCGGAAGTTTTGGAACAATATGCGGAGCAGGAAGCCGAAGTGGAAGCAGAGGAGGCTGAAAAGGCCCAAGGGTTAGTTTCTGACGAATCTGCTATGCCAGAAGAGGCGGAAGTCGAAGCAACGGCTGCCTCTGATGAAAAGGAAGCTGAGCCAGCAGAAGAACCTGCTGCTGAAACAGAAACAGCCAATGAGACACCCACAACCACAGAACTGCCTTTAGCACAGGAAGACGATTCTGCTGAAACGAAAGCGCCGATAGAAGTAAACCAAGCCTCCCTCACTGAAGAGGAACCACCAACGGATGAAGTTGAGTCAGCAAAAACAAGTACACCATCGGCAGATGCTGAACTAGAGGAACCTGTTAAAGTGCCGGAAACGGCTGCTAATGAAGAACTAGCTGATGAGACCTCCGAGAATAGCGCTACCCCATTAGATCAAGTGAACGAGGACGCAGAAGTTCCAGCACCAGTTCCTGTACAATCAGCAAATGAAACGGTTGTTTCAGAGCATCAAGATGAAGTAACAATCGAATCTCCCGTACCTCCTGCGTCGGAAAAGAGTGACATAACCGCTGAAGTAGCCGCACCTGAGAAACCAAATGATAATACTGAGGTGGTCGCAGCTTCTGCAGAAAAGCCGAATGAAACCGCACAAGCGATTGATAAACCGGCAGCAACTTTGACCTCAGCATCCGAGCGCACAGAGCCAAGTCAACCTGAAAAGCCTAAAAAAGTGCGAAAAGGGTTATATATCGGGTTGGCTGTTGTGGTCCTAGCTGGCGGCGGAATTGGTTGGGCTGCCCATCAACATCAAGCGCAGCAACAGCAGGCCGCCACTGAGGCGAAAGCGCTAGAGACCTTCCAATCCTTGCTGAATTCTTTTTATACTGCGGATGGTGTCTATTTGCGAGAAAATGGACCTTCCCTAGCAGAGTTGCAACAAGACTTTACTAAATTAACGAAGACGCAACAAACGGCGCAACAGCCGGCCATGGACGAGCTTGAGGAAAAGCAAGCCGCTTCACAAACTGTGAACAAGCTTTTCACGGAACCTGTCTTAGTCGGTTCGGATGTGAAAGATGGCTTACTAGCATCCGCCACTGCCGCTATCCCTGAAGATTTTACGGGAACAGATGCTTTTTATAAGAAGGCTAATCAAGCATTAGCAGCTGCTAGAGAGCAGTTAGCGATGGTTAAAAGTGCACAAGAAAAAATGAAGGCCATTTATACGGATAAGGTAGTCGCCTCTGCGACATCTGAACAACTAGCCGTGGCAGAAACAGCCTTGAAGGCCGTGAAAAATCAAGCGCTAGTTAAAACGGAAAATGAGCACTTTGCAGAAGCTTTGACCGCTGCGAAAAAGGCGGAGGCGCAAGCCAAGGCTGAAGCGGGAAAAAAGGCAGCAGAAGAAGCGGCAGCGGCTAAGGCTGCCGAAGAAAAAGCCGCGGCAGAAAAAGAAGCCGCAGCGGAAGCAGCCAAGGATCAGCCTACTAGTGCTAACGCTAGTACGAATCAGCCCTGGATGGCAACCAATCAAGCCCAGGTAGCTGATACAGCGAATGCGGCGTGGGATTGGGCACCTGGCGTGCAAGCGAAAGTGATTCAAACCTGTATTGATCGTGGTTATATCGTGGCCGGTGGCTATACGCTAGAGCCAGTCGCGATTGAAAATGGTGAAGGCTATTATAATTTGTATGGGACTTCTAGCGCATCCTCTTTATTAAAAGGAACGCCAGATTCCCAATTGCCGGTTTACTTGGTCACAATCAATTGTAAAACAGGTTGGTTTCAAGGAAATGCCTCACGTAATAATTAATAAAGTAAGAAACGATCTTCAATTTTTTTTGAAGGTCGTTTTTTTGCAGGAGTAGATAGTTAAGCTGTTAATTTTCAGAAAGTTCTATATATTTCTGTTCTTTTCTGTAGAAATTTCGTAAGATAGGAAAAAGGAGGCTGATTTATGGAAACAACAACTTATCAAACGTTTCGGCAAGGTGTCGCGGCTTGTCTTCCTACCGTTTTGGGCTATGTAGGTATCGGTATCGCTTGTGGGGTGGTGGGAAAGAGTGTCGGCTTAGCCGTTTGGCAGATTGCCATGATGTCAATTTTAATTTATGCAGGAAGCGCGCAATTTATTATCTGCGGGATGATTGCGCTCCAAGCACCTGTTTCAGCTATTATTTTTACGACTTTTTTGGTGAATCTACGTCACTTTTTAATGAGTATGTCGGTGGCACCTTATTTTCGTTCACTCCCCTTAAAAGAAGGAATTGCCATTGGTACGTTACTGACAGATGAATCATACGGCGTCCTAGTCTTACCTTTGGCTGCGAGAGAAAAGATCGCCTTTCCTTGGGTCCAAGGATTGAATTTTACAGCGTATTTGACTTGGATCTGCGCGACGGTTCTGGGAGGACTGCTGGGAAATTGGTTGCCAGATCCACATTTATTAGGGTTGGATTTTGCACTGACGGGGATGTTTATTGGTTTATTAGTCTTGCAGGCGACTCCTGCTTTGAAGCAGCAGCCAAAAGTAATGTGGGTAATGGCTAGTGTCGCCTTGAGTTTATACGGCTTCATGTATTGGTTCAGTCCCGAGATGAGTGTGATCTTGGCAACCTTAATTGGTTGTGGAGTAGGGGTGGTGATGGAAAAATGATTGGATTGATTATTGGCTGCAGTATCGTTACTTGGATTCCCCGCGTGTTGCCTTTTGCCTTGGCAAAATCCGTGGCTTTTCCAAAACCGGTTTTAGCTTTTTTGAAGTTTCTACCGATTTCTATCTTGACGGCGTTGACGTTTCAGAGTATTTTAGAAGTTCAAGCGAACGGCTGGATCGGCTTTAAACAGTTAGAAACACTCGCGGCACTTCCAACTCTTTTGGTAGCGATTCGGACCCAAGATTTGATGAAAACTGTTGTAACTGGAATTGCAGCAATCGCGCTTTTGCGCTTGCTTTTTTAAAAGGAGACTATGATGGAACAACTAGGAGATGTATTTACAGCCCTTGTGATTGATGAAAATCCACAAGATTACGCTGTACAAAAAGCGGGTATTACTTATCAGTTAGCTAAAACTGAAGGAGCCCATGAAATTGGTGATGCGATTGAAGGCTTCGCCTATATAGACCAAAAACACGAACGACGTTTTACAACCATGATTCCTAAAAGCCGAATTGGGCACTATGCTTTCGCAACGGTCACGGATGTCCGACGAGACTTAGGCGTTTTCGTGAATATCGGACTGCCTGATAAAGACATGGTAGTGTCATTAGATGAATTACCAACAATGAAAGAATTGTGGCCCAAAAAAGGTGATCAATTGATGGTCAGCTTACGAGTAGACCATAAATCACGTTTGTGGGCACAGTTAGCGGATGAAAAAATCTTCCGTTCTCTATCCCGAAAAGGGAGCGAAACCCTCTTAAACAAAAATATGACAGGCACGATTTTCCGTTTGAAGTTAGCGGGTTCTTATTTGCTGACAGAGGACTTCTATTTAGGCTTTGTTCATCCTTCTGAACGCTTTAATGAACCACGATTGGGTGAAATCGTACAGGCGCGGGTTATTGGTATCCGCCCAGATGGTGTCTTGAATATGTCATTGAAACCACGGGCACATGAAGTAATCGGAGACGATGCACAGATGATTTTAGCCGTTTTGGAACGCTCGGCAGAAGGCAAAATTCCTTTAACAGATAAATCTTCACCAGAAGAAATCAAGGCCACCTTTGGTATCAGCAAAGGTCAATTTAAGCGAGCAATTGGAAATCTTCTAAAGCAGAAGGCAATCAAGCAAGAAGATGGCTATACAATTTTCATTAAATAAGAATTCTAATTGAGAATTACTTGCAAAAATAACTGTCTTATTTTATACTTATTTTAATTTAAAAGGAAAGATTCCTTTTCTTGATTAGAATGATTATAAAGAGGTGTTGAGATGAACGCGACTGCGGCATTGAAAAAAACGAAGCAGCAGCTTCATGATTCAGGGTTTAAATTGACACCGCAACGAGAAGCCACGGTTCTGGTTTTATTGGAGAATGAGAAAGACCACTTGTCTGCGGAAGAAATTTACATGTTAGTTAAAAATAAAAGCCCAGAGATCGGCTTAGCCACGGTCTACCGGACCTTGGAAATTTTGACGGAACTGAAAATTGTTGACAAAGTAAGTTTCAACGATGGCTTAGCGCGATATGACCTCCGTAAAGAAGGCGCCAAACATTTTCATCACCATCTTCTTTGTTTGGACTGCGGCAGTATCGAAGAAGTCGAGGAGGACCTTCTAGGTGAGGTGGAACAAATCGTTGAACAGCGTTATAACTTTATCGTAAAGGATCACCGATTGACTTTCCACGGGATCTGTTCTGCTTGTCAGGCGAAGAAAAAGAGCGGTGCTTAAATCAGATTGAGCACGGCTTTTTCTTTTTGCACCTGCTAGTGGTTTTTTTTCAGACGTGATTTTGGTATGATAGAGCTCGAAAGGGAGAGACACCATGGACGAACTGATTCAAGAATATCTTCATTATTTGCAGATCGAACGGGGACTTTCCAAGAATACACGGGAGAGTTACGCCCGCGATCTAAGCCAATACCAACAGTTTCTAGGACAACACCAGATTACCGATTTTAATGAGGTAGATCGTTTTTTAGTATTAGATTTTCTGCAAGCGTTGCATGACCAACAAAAATCCAATGCCACGATTACGCGGATGATTACCAGTTTACGTCGGTTCCATCAATTTTTGCGGCAAGAGCGGCACACTGATCATGATCCCATGCAACATATTGATACACCTAAGAAAGCGCAAAAACTGCCAAGTACGCTTTCAATTGAGGAAGTGGAGTTACTGATTGAAACACCAGATACAACGACTGTTCTGGGTATCCGCAATCGGGCGATTTTAGAAGTTATGTATGCGACTGGGTTGCGTGTCAGTGAATTGGTGGAGCTGAAGATGCGGGATCTCCATTTATCATTGGGATTGTTGCAAACGATAGGCAAGGGCGACAAAGAACGAATCTTGCCCTTGGGTGATTTGGCGATTCAGTGGATCAACACTTATTTGGAAGAATCTCGTCCGTTTTTAGTCAAAGGGGCAGAAGAACACCTTTTTGTGAACCACCACGGCAGTAGACTTTCACGTCAGGGAATCTGGAAAAATCTGAAGCAAATTGTGCGAGAGGCGGGCATTACGAAAACCGTCACTCCTCATACTTTGCGGCACAGTTTTGCGACTCATTTGTTGGAAAATGGGGCAGATTTGCGAATCGTCCAGGAATTATTAGGTCATGCGGACATTTCTACTACGCAGATTTACACGCATATTACCAAGCAGCGCATGGCGGATGTTTATAAACAACATTTTCCGCGTGCATAAGGAGGAACAACATGTTAAAGACCTATCGAAAAGAGCATCGAAAAATTGCGATGGGGTTATTAAGCTTTCACGATCATTTGAGCGATTCGCAGCATGTCCTGTATTCGTTAGAACGTTATGAAACAGACAGCAACTTACGACTTTATTTATGGCAGCCTGAGGGTGGTAGTAATATTCAAGGAATCGTCGGAGTTGAAGAACTGCCAGACCGGCTGGTTTTGCATGACGTATCCATTGTGCCGTCTTATCGTGGTGAAGGGGCCGGCTTTGAGGTTTTAGATCAATTAAAAGAACTATATCCTGAACAGACACTAGTTGGAACGCCGAATACGGCGGCATTTCTCGCTAAATGGCGGGACCGTTCTAGAAAAGAGTAGGACGATGCAGGAAATCAATGTAAAATTGGATGTTTTTGAAGGTCCCCTTGACCTTTTATTGCATCTGATCCAACACTTAGAATTAGATATTTATGATATTCCCATCGCCACTATCACAGAACAATATCTGCACTATATCGATACGATGCAAACGTTAGAGTTAGAAGTAGCTGGCGAATATCTCGTGATGGCGGCGACTTTGATGGCCATTAAAAGTCAAATGTTGCTGCCTAAACCAGAATTGCCGGAAATTGAGGAACTGGAAGAGGGAGAAGACCCTCGTGATGCCTTAGTGGAGCAATTGCTGGAGTATCGCAAATATAAATATGTGGCGCAGACTTTGCATGCCAAAGAAGAGGACCGCAGTCTTTTTTACACGAAGGAACCCATGAACTTGTCTCCGTATCAGAGTGAAGTGCCTAAATTGGATCCGAATCGCTTTAATACGATTGATCTCTTTTTAGCCTTTCATCAAATGCTGGAAAAACGGAAACAACAAGGTCCTTTGGAGACGACTGTGGCGAGTGAAGATGTGTCAATCGACGACAAAATCCATTTGATTCAATCTCAATTGAGACTGAACCGGTCGGGTTTACAGTTTGAAGATTTCTTCAACGCGGCCACAAAGTCCGAAGTCGTTACGACATTTATGGCCATGCTGGAAATGATGAAAAAAGGCACGATTCGCGTGAAACAAAGCGCGCCTTTTGAACCCATCATGTTATTTGCAACAGAGGAGGAAGAGCAATGAGCATAACGGCGCAATTAGAAGCCCTTCTGTTCGTTGTCGGAGAAGAAGGTATTGAGCTGGAAGAAATCAGCTTTTTAATCGGTGTCCCTACCGACGAAGCGTTTGCGGCATTACAGGAACTGGCAGCGCGCTATGAAGAAAACGGTGATAGTGGTCTGCATGTTTTAGAGACGGGCAATCGCTTTATGTTATCTACCAAAAAAGAGTTAGCCCCTCTGCTGAAAAAATATGCCCAATCACCAATGTCTCAGTCGCTTTCGCAGGCGGCACTTGAAACGTTGGCAATCGTAGCCTACAAACAGCCATTGGCACGCGCTGAGATCGACATGATCCGTGGTGTGCAATCAGGCGGCTCGATTCAAAAACTGGTGGCTAAAAACTTGATCGAAGAAAAAGGTCGAGTGGATGGTCCCGGGCGGGCGATTCTTTACGGAACTACCGCTTATTTCATGAATTACTTTGGTCTAAAAGATTTGAATGAATTACCGGATATCGATCAAATGGAGGCGGATATCAGTGAAGAGATGCCCCTCGATCTTTTCTTTGATCGCTATCAAGAAGGAGCAGAATAATGGAAAGATTACAAAAAGTCATCGCCCACGCTGGTATCGCGTCACGACGGAAGGCTGAAACGATGATTACCGAAGGACGGGTCAAAGTGAATGGCCAAGTGACTCGTGAACTAGGAACCCAAGTTAGTAAACAAGACCGGATTGAAGTCGATAATGTACCTATCTATCAAGAAGAGCCTGTTTATTATATTTTTTACAAGCCGCGGGGCGTGATTTCGGCCGTGACGGATGACAAGAAACGGCCAGTAGTTACCGATTATTTTGCTGGTGTACCTGAACGGATTTATCCAGTAGGCCGTCTAGATTACGATACGAGCGGCTTATTATTATTAACGAATGATGGTAACTTCGCTCAAAAGCTGACTCACCCGAAACATGAGGTAGAGAAAACATATGTAGCCAAAGTTAAAGGAAATGCCAGCAAAGAAAAATTAATGCCTTTAACAAAGGGTATCCGCATTGAAGGTCGTAAAACAGCACCTGCTCGTTTTGAGATTCTTTCTGTTGACCATCAAAAAGAAACGAGTATTGTCGAGCTGACGATTCATGAAGGCCGAAATCATCAAGTGAAGAATATGCTGCAAGCAGTGGGACTGCCTGTCCAGAAATTAAAACGAGAACGCTATGGTGCGCTAACATTGGCAGGATTGCGTCCAGGACAATATCGTCCGCTGCATAAAAAAGAAGTGACGACTTTACTAGAAGACGCAAAATAAGGTCCTTTTGTGTGAAATATCACAAAATAACAAACCGAATGGTTGCAATTTCTTAGTCAGCCTGTATAATAAAGTTGTAAAACTAAATAAAGGTTCGTCTTCAGGGGCAGGGTGTAATTCCCGACCGGTGGTGATAGTCCACGAACCATATCTTTTGATATGGCTGAATTGGTGTAATTCCAATACCGACAGTAAAGTCTGGATAAAGAAGATAGGGCTTATTTGATTTCGACTCAGATAATCCTAACTCTATTTTTCCCTGTGCAGAAAAATAGAGTTTTTTTATTGGAGTAGAGTCAAAGAGGTTCGTTGAAGATGGGTCCTTAAATTGGAGGATTTCATATGAAAAATAGTCGTGTTCACAAAATGGTCGCCGTTGCCATGCTGGCAGCAATTGCTTTCGTCTTACAAATGATCTCATTTCCGGTCATCCCTGCTTTCTCTTTTATGAAAGTTGATTTTAGTGATATTCCGGTTATGATCGGGATGTTTCTATACGGACCGGTCACTGGTATTACTACCGCCTTCGTGCGTTCGCTAGTCCATCTTTTGGCAACAGGCTTTTCGCCTGATAATTTGGTAGGGGATATTGCGAGCTTTTTTGCCACTACACTCTTTACCATGCCAATGTATTACTTTTTCCGTCATGGTGGCAGCCAACTGAAGAACAAAATCTTAGGGGTCGGTACAGGAATCATTTCCATGACCACTTTTATGAGTATCGCGAACTACTTCGTGATTACGCCAATCTACTTGAAAGTGCTGGGTCTTGATGCAATGCAAATGCTAGGTATGCCACTTATGAACTATGTCTTGATTGGAGTTGTTCCTTTTAACTTGATCAAGGGCGGAATCGTCAGCGCTGTTTTCTTGGTGTTACATGCTAAATTGCTTCCTTGGTTACGCAAAAAGCAAGGATTTATTGGTCAAACCAAAACATTAACCAAATAAACTTACTGAAAAACGCAGACGCACAGCTGCGTTTTTTAATTTTTTATTAAGTTGATTAAGACTCAAGAAAAGGGATTTTCTGAAAAAATGAAAAGATGCTATACTTCCTTTCAATGAAAAGGAGAGGGTGTCGAGGCTTATGTGGAAAAAGCAACGTTCGCTGCAGGAAATATTTGGGGTGTTTTTAATCGTATTGGCGATTTTAGTTGGGGGTCTATTTATTCGCGAAACGAGTTCGCTACGGACTATGCCGCCAGCCCCTGTACATATTTATGAAGTGAAAGAAGATCAACAAGTTGTCGGGACTGTTTATCAGAAGGATAGCCAAGTGGCTATTGTAACCAAAGAGCTGGGGCAAGATGCTATTTATTACGGCACAGTTAAAAACCAACCTTTTGGTCAACGCGAGCTAAATGTCACAAGTATGCGGATGCGAAAAGGTGGAAAAACACAGCCGTATCAGCTAACAAAACCAGTAGCTGTTTCCCAAAAGGGAAGTACACTATTCTTGCATATGAATCAACAAAATTACGAACTTGCTGCGGTTCAAGCGGCTGAAGTTCCCAATTATTTAGCCTACCATACGACGCCATAAGAAAAAAACGTGCAGAAAAGAATCTGCACGTTTTTTCTTTGATTGGTCTAAATTGCTTCTATTAAAAATGGAACCGGTTTATTCGTGAAGTAATATTGCTCGTGTTGGACATTTCTGATAAGCTTTGATGACAGATGCTTCGTCGGCAGCTGTCACAAATTGTTTGTGGGCCTCAGGCTCGTTTTTAAATAAGACGATCCCTTCGTCATCATAATCAAAAATCTCCGGTGCGGCGATTTGACAAAGACCGCAAGCAATACAACGTTCTGGAATAAGTTCACACTGCATCATGATCACTTCTTTCTAGGAGAATCCATTATGTTTATTTTATCTTTATTTAAATCACAATACAACCTGAAAGCAACGACCCTGTTCCAGCTTTTGAAAGGTAAACGGACATTATCTGTTTTATTATTTGGCTATTTTAATGATTTACTACCGTTTTTGGGCGTCATGCCTCAATTGACAGAACAAGTATTTCAGCGAGAAATCGATGCGCTAGTTAATCAAGGCTTTCTGGCAGTCCATCAGTCGTATCAGATCACATCAGCAGGGCTAGCGCGCTTAGAGGCCGAAGAGCTACCGCAATTAGCAACTTTAGATGGCTACCGTTATCAGAAGTGTCAAGACGAAGGGCGGCGTTTGCTGCTGTTTTCCGTTCAAGTGATTTCAGAAGGACTTCATCATGAAAAGCGCTACTTGCCCCTGGAAACGAGTCCCTTTTATACCCAGCAGATTCGAAATTGGCTCCGTCAAGTACCGGCCTCAGGGTCTGAGTTACTGTACGAAGAGTGGCAGTCGCTATTTCTCAAACATTCGCAAGCGGACCTATTGGCGCGCCAGTTTACAGGCTGGCAGACGACGGGAGCCTCTCAGCAGCAGCTGTACCCGTTAACGGCTCCTTGGCATACACTGCAGTATTGGAATGATTGGCATCAGTTGTTTGCCCTGCTTTCAAAGGAGACAACGCCACTTTTACTGGGACTAGTCGGCGCAACCTTAAAGAACGGCTTAAACCAAAGCATGCTGGAAACACGTCAGCTCTTAAAGGCAGCACCTACGGCAACTTTGACAGAATTGGCTACTAGACGACGTGTGAAAGAAAGCACGATTCGTGACCATCTATTGGAATTAGCCATGCTGGATCTATTACCTTTTTATCCTGCTTCGATTTATGACGAGGTAGTGGCACAGGCGAAACTGCCAATGCGGGAGCTGGATTACCGTCAGTTTGTTACGACAAAAGAACCACAAGATTATTTTTGGTTCCGTTTGGCGCAAATCAAGCAGAAAAGGGAGGAGACGAAATGGATTTAGAGGCTATTTTGCAGCGCGAATTTGGCTTCGCTGCTTTTCGTCCCGGTCAAAAAAATATCATACAGCAGTTATTAGCCGGGCAAGATGTATTGGGGATTCTGCCAACTGCAACAGGGAAATCCCTCTGCTATCAATTTCCTGGGCGGCTCCTAACTGGTGCCATTCTGATTGTTTCGCCGCTGCTTTCTTTGATGGAAGACCAGCAACAACAGCTGCAATTGTTAGGGGAACGAAAAGTTTTGGCTTTGAATAGTCAGCTGTCGTTTCAAGAAAAGCAGTATGCGTTACGGCATATTCGTGATTACCACTATATTCTTACAAGTCCAGAAACACTACAACAAGAGGAAGTCTTACAAACCCTTAAGCAATTGCAACTGGCCCTTTTTGTGGTAGATGAGGCCCATTGTATTTCCCAGTGGGGCGTGGACTTCCGTCCGGAATATTTAAAGCTGCCACGTATTCAGCAGGCACTCGGCCAACCACAGACCTTAGCTTTGACCGCTACCGCTAGCCCACCAGTTCAAGCGGAGATTCAAGAGCTCCTATTACAAACGCCCTTTACAGAACGCGGCTCAGTAGATCGATCCAACATTGGTTTGATGGTTCAGGAAACAACTAATAAGTGGGAAACTCTAGTTCAGCTGCTCCCTCATCTTAGCCGACCCGGTATTATTTATTGCGCTACTCGTAAAAAGGTCGAGCAATTGAATCAAGCCTTGCGAGAAGCGGGCTACGCCAGTATGTTTTACCACGGCGGACTTGCCAGTGATGAGCGATTACGGATTCAACAGCAATTTCAAAATGGACAAGCAGAGTTGTTGTGTGCCACCAATGCTTTTGGGATGGGGATTAACCATCAAGACGTACGCTTCGTCCTACATTATGAACTTTCATCAGGTTTAGAGAATTATGTACAAGAGTTTGGGCGCGCTGGTCGAGATGGTCAGCCAGCACTGGCAATTTTGCTGTATCAAAAGCAGGATGAACGAATCCATCACTTTTTCCAGCAAGAAACACAGCAAAATCGACTATTGTTAGAGGCGCTGCAGACTTCTGCTCGTGAAGAGATAGCTCAATTAGTCCCTAATTTACCCGAATTGCAACAAAAATGGTTACTTGGTTACCTGCACGGGGAGTATGAGCTGTCAGAATTGATTGAGCGGATTCGGCAAAAGGAAGTTGAACGTTCACAGCAATTGCAGGCGATGATTCAATATATTGAAACCAAGGAATGCCGTCGTCGCGTGATTCAACGCTATTTCGGTGACCCGGAAATCAGCCAGCCGAAGGAAGTTTGTTGTGATAATTGCGGGTTAGAATTAACGGCTTTTTACCAAGAACCCGCCGCAATTCCTGAAGGTCCGACTGAATGGTCAGCGATTTTAAAAACCTTATTTTTTTCTTAAAATACGTAATCACTACCAGTTAAACGGAATTTTCTGCTAAAATTGATGGAGCAAGAATGAATCTTTACCTATTTTTAAGACAGTTTCAGAAAACCTATGCTATAATACTTTTTGAGATAATTCTAGGAGGTCACTAGTGTGAGTAAAAAACGCAAAGATAAGAAACAGCAAACAGACAATACGCAGGAACCATGGGAACAACCCATTTATGATACGGAATATGACAGCAGTTCCTCTCGAGTGGAGCAACGTCAGCAAAAACAAGGAAATACGAAGTTTTTAGTTGCGCTAGTCATCTTGCTATTATTGATTGCGGCTGTACCAACGGGAACCTATTTATGGGCAACGCGTAACAGTGGACGGGCTGCATCACCACAATCATCAGAATCTACCACGATGACCAGTAGTGCTGCCTCAAGTGAAACTACTGCCAGCACGAAAGAAAGTCAAGCAAGTAGTGAGGCAACCAGCGAATCTTCTGAGCCAGCAGAATCTTCTTCAGAGAGTCAAGCGGCTGAAGACAATCAGCAAGACAACCAAAATCAAGATCAAAACCAAGGGCAAGACCAAAATAATGAAGCAACGACCCCAAGCTCTAGCCAACCGGCAGAGCAAGCGGCTGAATACACAGAAGTTATCGCGGGTGAAGGATTTAACCAAATTTCAGCGCGAACAGGTGTACCAGTAGAAACGATTCTACAATTAAATGGTTTGACAGTTGACTCTGTCATTTATCCAGGTCAATCTTTACGTGTTAAATAAGGATTTTTAGGAGTGGCGATGGCTGCTCCTTTTTTATTGGGAGTAACAGAGAGTCCCCTGCTTGTAAGGAAAATGTGGGATATTCTTTGCTTATTCCTTTTTTTGAGTTAAAATATACGAGGTAAATCGGACAGAGGGAGTTAACAGAATGAAAAAAATCAGTATTGCTATCGACGGACCCGCATCGTCCGGCAAAAGTACGGTAGCAAAGATCTTAGCAAAAAAATATGGCTTCATTTATTGCGATACTGGCGCAATGTATCGCGCCTTGACGTATGCAGCCTTACGCTTTGATGTCGACTTTGAAGACGATGCCGGCTTAGTGGCGCTTTTAGCGGAGCAACCTATTTCCTTTAAAGCGGCTGAGACAGGGCAACGGGTTTTTATCGGAGATTTAGAGGTAACCACAGAAATTCGCCAGCCAGATGTCACCAATGCGGTTTCTATCGTGGCAAAACAACCGCTAGTACGTCAAGAAATGGTGCGCCTGCAACAAAAAATTGGCGAGGCCGGCGGTGTTGTGATGGATGGTCGCGACATTGGGACACAGGTTCTGCCAAATGCTGAGGTTAAGATTTTCTTGGTAGCCAGTGTGACGGAACGCGCTGAGCGTCGATATAAAGAAAACCAAGAAAAGGGGATTACGACAGATTTCGAAACCTTGAAAAAGGAAATAGAGCGTCGCGATTATTTGGATAGCACGCGGGAAGTATCACCATTGGTCCAGGCCAAAGATGCCGTTTTACTAGATACGACGGGGATGACCATTGAGTCCGTGGTTGCCGCAATCGAAAATATCGTAAACACGAAAGAAAACACCTCAAAATAGAAGAAATTTCCGAAAAGTAGGAGAAATCGCTTTATTTTTTCGGAATAATAACTTACTATAAAATAAGGATATTCGTATCTATAGAATTATTTGTTGGTTAGGAGGACAATCGTCATGACAGAATTTGATCAAAATCAAATGGATAATGGCAACGAAACGATGGAAGATGTAATGAACAGCGTGCAAGAAGTCAAAGCTGGCGACATCGTGAAAGGTGAAGTACTTGCGGTCGAAGATAAACAAGTGATCGTAGGAATCGAAGGAGCGGGCGTTGAAGGCGTCGTACCTGCGAAAGAACTTTCTACTTTACCAGTCGACGACGTGAACGAACTTGTAAAAGTTGGGGACGTTTTAGACTTAGTTGTGATTACCGAGATTGGCAAAGATAAAGAAAACGGGAGCTATCTGCTTTCCAAACGTCGCTTGGATGCGAAAAAGGTTTGGGAAGATATCGAGAAAGACTTCCAAGAAGGAAAAATCATCGAAGCACCAGTTACTGGCGTCGTAAAAGGCGGCTTGGTAGTGGATGTTGGCGTACGTGGTTTTGTACCGGCTTCAATGGTAGAAGATCATTTCGTAGCTGATTTTTCTGATTACAAAGGCCAAACATTGGCATTCAAGATCATTGAGATCGAACCTTCTGAAAACCGTTTGATCCTATCACATAAAGCAGTGGTAGAAGCGGATAAAGAAGAAAAGAAAAAAGAATTGTTATCAGAATTGCATGAAGGTGATGTGGTAACGGGTAAAGTTGCTCGTTTAACGGACTTTGGTGCATTCGTTGACTTAGGCGGAATCGACGGCTTAGTACACGTTTCTGAAATCTCTCACAGCCACGTGGCAAAACCAGGTGACGTGTTGAGCGTTGGTGACGAAGTACAAGTCTTGATCTTATCTATCAATCCAGATGCAGAACGTATCTCATTGTCTATCAAAGATACTTTGCCTGGACCTTGGACTGATATCGAAGACAAGGCACCAGTTGGAGCAGTCTTAGATGGTGTTGTGAAACGCTTGACTAGCTTCGGCGCTTTTGTGGAAGTATTCCCAGGCGTAGAAGGGTTAGTCCACATTTCACAAATTTCACACAAACATATTGCAACACCGCATGAAGTATTGACTGAAGGCGATGAAGTACGTGTGAAAGTGTTAGAAGTGAACCCGACTGAACACCGGATTGCTTTAAGCATCAAAGCGTTAGAAGAAAAACCAGCATCTGAACAAGAACCAAAAGATATCGAAACATATGAATTACCGGAAGAAAATACCGGCTTTACTATGGGTGATATCTTAGGCGATGCTTTGAAAAATTCTGACGAAGAATAAGCTATTAGGACCGTAGCGTGTAGGCGTTACGGTCTTTTTTTGTCTTCGCTGGCCACTAACTATCTGGTGAGAATGCCAGCTGATTGAGGGCGGAAAAGAAGCAAAGAGTGAAAAAAGAAAATGAAAGCTTGAAAAATCAAGTCATTTTCGGTAAACTAGGTAAGATTGAAAACAAAGGAGGTCGTTAATAATGGCCAATCCAACACTAGCTATCGTTGGACGCCCAAATGTGGGCAAATCAACTATTTTTAACCGTATTGCTGGGGAGCGGATCTCGATCGTCGAGGACACTCCAGGTGTGACCCGTGACCGAATCTATGCAACTGGCGAGTGGTTAGGCCGTGAATTCAGTGTAATTGACACTGGTGGGATCGATCTAGGCGACGAACCATTCATGGATCAAATCAAACATCAAGCAGAAATCGCGATTGATGAAGCGGATGTCATTGTCTTAGTCGTTAGTGGACGCGAAGGCGTGACCGATGCCGATGAAATGGTAGCGAAAATGCTTTATCGCAGTAACAAACCGGTGATTTTAGCCGTCAATAAAGTCGACAATCCTGAAATGCGTAATGATATTTATGAATTTTATTCATTAGGTCTGGGCGAACCATTCCCTGTTTCAGGAAGTCATGGTCTAGGAATCGGCGACCTTTTAGATGAAGCGGTGAAACACTTCAGTACAGAGGTGGAAGAGGAAGATGAAAGCTTGATCAAGTTTAGCTTGATTGGACGCCCAAATGTTGGGAAATCTTCTCTAATCAATGCTATTTTAGGTGAAGATCGCGTGATTGTTTCTGATATTGCTGGAACAACCCGTGACGCTATTGATACTTATTTTGAATCACCAGACGGTCAAGGCTTTTTGATGATCGATACTGCTGGCATGCGGAAACGTGGAAAAGTTTACGAAAACACAGAAAAATACAGTGTGATGCGTGCGATGCGTGCAATTGACCGCTCAGACGTTGTTCTGATGGTTTTGAACGCTGAAGAAGGGATTCGTGAGCAAGATAAACGAATCGCCGGCTACGCCCACGAGGCGGGCCGTGGTCTGATTATTGTCGTGAACAAATGGGATACCGTTGAAAAGGAAACCAACACGCTGCGAGATTTTGAAGAAGAAATTCGCGAAGAGTTTGCTTACTTAGACTATGCACCGATTATTTTTGTCTCTGCTAAGACCAAACAACGCTTAAATAAACTGCCAGAATTGATTGAATCGGTCAGCATGAACCAAAACCTGCGGATTCCATCAGCCGTCTTGAATGAAATCATTATGGATGCGGTGGCGATTAACCCGACACCAACTGATAAAGGGAAGCGATTAAAGATTTTCTACGCGACTCAAGTGGCAGTCAAACCGCCAACCTTCGTTATTTTCGTAAACGAAGAAGAGTTGATGCACTTTTCTTATGCACGTTTCTTGGAAAATCAAATTCGGAAAGCTTTCACCTTTGAAGGAACCCCGATTCGGATCATCCCTCGTCGCAGAAAATAGGCATTTTACCACACTTTTTTCGCAAGTTCAAATGAAGACAACCCAAATTCATAGAAAAAACTTTTTTATCTAAAAAGACGCGAAAAAACCGTAAAAACCTTGCTATTACAACCTTTGTGTGCTATCGTGATAACAGAATATTGAGGCAATCAATATTTGACGGGCGCTTTTTGGACCACTCAAAAAGTGTCACGTAACGATGTCAAAACATCATACTTCTTGTTGAGGAGGTGAAACTATTCCATGGCAAACAAAGCAGAATTGATCGAAAAAGTTGCTGAAGCAACAAACTTAACTAAAAAAGATGCAACTGTAGCAGTTGACGCTGTCTTCTCTACAATCCAAGACGCTCTTGCTAAAGGTGAAAAAGTTCAACTAATCGGTTTTGGTAACTTTGAAGTACGCGAACGCGCGGCTCGTAAAGGACGTAACCCACAAACTGGTGAAGAAATCGAAATCCCTGCAAGCAAAGTACCTGCATTTAAACCAGGTAAAGCTCTTAAGGATGCAGTTAAATAATTTTTAGCTGACGGGAACCCTTGTTCATCAAGGGTTCTTTTCTTTTGGCATCGATTTTTCAAAAGAAACAGCGTAACGATAGGTTTAAAAATGAGAATATGATAAAATATCTATGAGGTGATGATGATGGAGCAACGGTATCAAAAAGGGACCGCAACAGCGCTTTTACGCTACGGCCAAACACTGCCGGTTTTATTGAAGGATCAGCATTTTGATGATGTCCGTGTCTACATCGTTACCAACCAGCGTTTTTATGATCGTCTATCGACACAAATGACTTTTGAAGGAAAAGCCCGCTGGTATGTCTGCGGTAATGATCCTCACATCAATCAATTTAACGAGCTGCGAGAGTTTATTCGTTATATGCAGGAAGAAACTCGTTATGAGCCGTTTTTGTTGATTGGCTTAGGAAATATCGGTATCATGCACTTAGCCAACTTTTTCCATACGCTTTCTACTATGAAAGGCAGCTTGTGGCTGATTCCTAGCAATATGCGGGCGTTAGCGCAGGTTTTAAGTGGTACTGCCGTGATTGAAGGTCCGTTAGGCGAACCGGCCTTACAAGTGGCAACACTGCCGCAGCAAGTATTTTTTGATACGACCTTACAGCAGAGTGCTCGCTTTACTGCTAATGACTTACTGCCTTTGATTCGCTTAGGTCTAACGGGGGATCATGCCTTAATTCAAACCCTTTACAAGAACTACCCTAAGCAAGAGGCGCTTTTAGGAAAGGGCTTGACGCCTTTCTTAGAACCGTTGATTCGCCTTAGCAGTCTGGATGAGCTGGAGAATTTCGGTCAACCATTTACACAGGCCTTTTACCAAACAGCTAATGGTCAATATTTGGCTGACGAGCAAAAGCAATGGTTAGGGATTTTATTTCATTTTATCTGGGCACAAGTCGTCAATGATTTTACCTTTCAAACGGGTAACTTTTTTACTTGGTTGAAACGACTAGGTGTGCCACTAGATTTACCAAACCAATTCTTACTTAGTGATTATGGCGTCACTTTACTACAAAATCGCGATTGGCTGCCGGCTTTGTCAGAAATTGGCAGCAATCGATTTCAACGGCAGCAGCTGACGGAAACGACGGTCTTTGAGATGATCGCCCGCTTCCAGCACTATTTGCCAGAAGGAGCACAGCATGAATTTCAGTGAACAAATGTTAGATGCCTTACATAATGAAGATCTAGCAGAGGCTCAAGTACTTTTTGAAGAGGCTTTACGCAAGGATGAGGCAGAGATTTTAGCAGACTTAGGCGAAAATTTGATGGCCTTAGGCTTTTTAGCAGAAGCTCGCCGAACTTTTGAGGAACTATTAACACGTTTTCCAGCGGCAGAAGAGTTGTATCTGCCCTTAGCAGAGATCGCAATCGAAGATGGGAAAACAGATGAGGCTTTTGATCTTTTAGAAAAAATCGCACCCGACAGTGATGCCTATCCTTCAGCACTCTTAGTGATGGCGGATTTGTATCAAGTTTTAGGGATTCCAGAAGTCAGTGAGGCAAAATTGAAAGAAGCTGAGGCAATTTTACCGGACGAACCATTGATCCAGTTTGCTTTAGCGGAATTGGCTTTCAGCAATGGCAATTTTGTGGAGGCACTGCGTCTATATGAACAGTTGCAAAATCGTGGTTTAGAGGAAGTAACAGGGATTTCTTTGAATGAACGAATCGGCAACGCCCTTAATATGGAGGGGGAATTTGAAGAGGCAATTCCTTATTTGGAACAAGCGTTGGCGGACGAACAGACTGATGATCGTCTATTCCAATTGGCCTTTACTTATCTTCAACTAAAAGATAATCAAAAAGCCATTATCTATTTGCAACAATTGCGCGCTTTAAATCCACAATATGGTTCGCTCTATTACTATTTAGGCGAGGCCTTGTTGGAAGAAGAGCAGTTGGAAGAAGCGGCGACGGTCTTAGGCGAAGGCATCAGCGAAGATCCTTATCAAGTGGATTTGTATCTATTAGCGGCAGAAGTTGCCTACCGACTCCATGATCCAGAAGGTTCGGAAAAATGGCTGCAAGAAGCCTTAACGCTGGGGGAAAAGACTGAAGAGGCACGTTTGACCTTAAGTAACCTCTACCTTAGTGAGGGACGCTACGAAGAGGCTATCGATGCGTTAGCCGGTGTCGAAGGTGACGCGCAGGCTGAATGGAATCTGGCGCAATCCTATAATGCACTAGAAGACTTTACACAAGCAGCCCTTCATTACGAAAATGCGGCTGAGGATTTGCAGCATGAACCGGAATTTATGAAGGAATATGGCATTTTCTTACGGGAAGAGGGCCAATTCGACAAAGCGAAGGCATTATTGACCCACTATCTAGCCCATGAACCTGGTGATTTAGAAGTGGCGTCGTTATTAGACGAAATGTAAACAAAGAAAGAGGGTGACTGTCATGGTGGCGGTAAAAGACAAAAAGGAATTTTTAAGTTGGCTAGTGAATCAACAGGCATTTTCTCGGCGGGAAATTATTTGGATCTTGAATTACTTGATCAACCATGAGGCGATCCTGATGAATGTCCGGATCGTTGAGAAGGCGGATAAGACAACTCGAGGCTTAATGATTCAAAGTGGCGATAATCATCGCCCAATGATTCTTTCGTTAGAAGGCAAAGAGTTTCATGATCCAGATCAAATTTTTCATGAAATTCGTATGAATTGGAAAAAAGATCTTTTCCTTGAATGTCGTTTTCCCGAAGCTTGGCAGGAACCTCTCTATTTGAAGGTATTGGAAGATAATCCCTTTGCTTCATGGAATGAAGTAGACGAAGAAATTGACCAGGAAATCACCGCTTTCTTAGAAAAAGAAGCGCAAGCTCATGAAAAGGCTGACCTGTTAAGAGAGATTGACGAGGCCTTGGAATCTGGAGATCAAGAAACGTTTATTCGCCTGTCTGAACAGTTAAAACAGCATAGCTAAGAGGTTGGAAAAAAAGCGTCTGGGACATAACTCAAAAAGTTATATCCCAGACGCTTCTTATTTTCGTTGGAGTCGTTTCATTAGTTTTCGAGGTGGTTTCAAATAGGTGAAGCCTTCGCCGATTGCCTCGTGGACGTTAATGACGGAGACAAAGGCATAGGCGTCCGTTTCCTCAATGATGTGGCGTACCTCCATCACTTCTCGAGGACTGACTACTACATAAAGGATTTTTTTAGGTTCGTGAGAAAAGCCGCCCTCACCATCGAAATAACTGACACCGCGCTCTAATGTTTCCATGATTTGTTCGCCAATCGCCACAGATTCATTTGAGACCACAAAGATCCCTTTAGCGGCATAAGCACCGTCTTGAACAAAATCAACGATTTGCGCGAAAACGAAAGAGGCGATTAATGTATACATCATATGTTTTAAGTCTAAGTAAACCAGCGACATCGTCAAAACGAAAACATCAAAGGCTAGCAAAGAGCGCCCCATGGAGACGCCAATCTTCTTCTCTAAAATTCGCGCGATAATATCGGTTCCGCCGGTAGTGCCCCCAGCACGGTAAACAAGTCCGCTGCCAAAACCACCAGCCATCCCAGCTAATAGCGAAGCAATCAGCAAATCGTGATCAACGCTGATGTCAAAAGGTACCCGCTGCCAGATAAACAGAAAGAAGGAAAGTGAGACCGTCCCGAAAATAGTATAGAAAAGGGAACGGCGACCTAAAATCTTGCCGCCAATCAAAATCAGGGGAATATTGATCAGGAGAGTAGATAAGGCAGGGTCAATGTTAAACAAGTAACGTAAAATCAAGGTGATCCCTGTTACGCCGCCTTCTGCTAAATGATTGGCAATATTAAAAGCCACCAACCCAAAAGCGTACAAACAAGTCCCTAATAAAATCATAATGATATCTAATGTATAATAGCGTATTTTTTTCACAACATAACCTCCTTCAAGTCCCTTCTCACTTTATCATTGAAAAATGAAAACAACAAGACTTTGATTTTTACTTTAGTGATGTTTTTGGTAAGATGAAGGTGATAGAATGGGGGAAGTCGAATGGCAACAGAAAGTTTACGTGATATGCAAGCAATCGTGGACGAGTATATCCAACAATTTAAAGCAGGTTATTTTTCACCGCTGGCTCAAATGGCCCGTTTGACAGAGGAAGTCGGCGAACTGGCGCGGGAGGTCAATCACTACTATGGTGAGAAACCGAAGAAGACTACTGAGGCTGCTAATACCGTAGCTGAAGAATTAGGCGACGTGCTATTTGTCACCATGATCATGGCTAATTCGTTGGATATTGATTTGACGGAAACTTTCCATAAAAATATGGAGAAGTTTAACGCCCGCGACCATTATCGCTTTGAGCGCAAAGACGGGCAAAAGGAATCGGGAAATTAACAGCTCACCTAATTCATGGGAGCAGCAGATTGGAATGAGTAGGGATGAAGTTAGAAAAAATGCCACCGGAGTTTGTGGAAGTACAACCGGTGATGGCAGCAATTAAAGCAGCTGGTTTTGAGGCCTATATTGTCGGCGGAAGCGTTCGTGATGTTTTGCTGAATAAGCCGATTCATGATGTGGATATTGCGACCAGCGCCTTTCCAGAAGAAATCAAACAGATTTTTCCGCGCACTATTGATGTGGGTATTCAGCATGGCACTGTCATGGTACTAGAAGAGGAACAACAATATGAAATCACCACTTTTAGGACGGAAAGTACCTATCAAGATTTTCGTCGTCCTGATGAAGTCACCTTCGTGCGCTCCTTAGGGGAAGATTTAAAACGCCGTGATTTTACCATCAATGCGTTTGCGATTGCCAGCGATGGGGAGTTGATTGATCTTTTTGACGGCCTACAGGATTTACGAAACAAGACGATTCGGGCGGTAGGCGCGCCACAAGAACGTTTCCACGAAGATGCCTTGCGCATGATGCGCGGCTTACGTTTCGCCTCACAGCTGGAATTTGATTTGGAACCACAGACCTTAGCGGCGATTGCAGATAACCACGCCTTGTTAGGTAAGATTTCAGTAGAACGGATTCAAATCGAATTTGTAAAACTGCTGATGGGAGTCGACCGGGCGAAGGGCTTGATTCCCTTCGTAGAAACAGAATGTTACATTTACTGCCCAGGCTTACGACAATATGGTGACGCCCTTTTACGCCTTGCTGACAAGCCGCTACGACCTTTACAGGAAGAAGCCCAAGCTTGGACGATGTTAGTCCATGAAATGGGTTTATCACGGGATGAAATCAAAGAATTTATGAAAGAGTGGAAATGCGCAAATCATTTAATTGCTAAGGTGCAATTATTAGCAAATGGTCTAACACGGCGACTAACAGGCTTTTGGGATCCGCTGTCAGCTTACCAAATGGGCGGGAACATCCAATTAGTAGAGGCTTTACTCTACTACTATGACCAGAAACCGCAATTAAACGAGGCTCAGGCATTTTATGATGCCTTGCCAATCCATCAGAGAGAAGAGCTGGCCATCGACGGCCGCCGCTTGTTAACGGCTTTAGACGCTAAGCCGGGACCTTGGTTGGGGCAGTTATTACAAGAAATTGAAGAAATGGTTTTATTGAGTCAGTTGGAAAATAATACCGAGGCTATTTTAGCCTTTGCAAAGGAGCGCTAAATCATGGCAACATATGCAAAAAAATTCGTAGTCGGAACTACAGACCTAGCCAGTGCTTTAGGATCGGGCTTCCTGGATGTTTTAGGGACACCCGCTTTAATTGCTATGGTGGAAAACACAGCAAAAGAATGGTTGGATGAACAAATAGCGGAAACGGAGACTTCCGTAGGTATTGAGATTCAGACCACCCACGAACGGGCTTCTTTACCAGAGGCGGAGATCATTGTTCGTATAGAAGGCGAACGCACAGGTAAAATAGCTACCTTTACGTTTAAAGCCTATGACGATGGGCACTTGATTGGGCAAGGCACGCATAAGCGCGCTGTCGTGGATCAAAAACGCTTTATGGAAAAGTTGAAAAAAGCCTAGATGCGAAATGAAACATATGACCTTTTTCTAGGTTTGTGCTACACTTTTAATTGTAAATAAAATAGGTTAGGAGAATGTCTCATGGCAAGAGAAATGACAGGATTAAAATTTTATTTCCGTAATGGCGAAACTTGGACGATCGACCGCAAATTTATTGGTGATTTGTGGATCAAACACATTACAACAAGTTTTGGACGTATCAAAGGAAGCGATTTTGTTGAAATTCATCCTTGTGATGGCTTGAAAATTGAAATCTTCCAAGAAGCCGATCACGTTCAAACAGATGATATTAACTTAGGTGGTTTGGAATTAGGAATGTTCTCACGGGCATTGAAATACGAAGACATTGAACGGATGGAAATCCTCTACAAATCTGGCAATCCTGATTTGGTTTACTTCCCATACAAAGACAAAGCAACACCACACCAAGAAGGCTTGGATAACGAATACCAATCAACAAAAGTCAACGAAACAACGAATACGTTGTATATCGTGATTGACCCAACTCAAACAGTAGAAGCTGTTTACAGCGATAAATTTTAAGTATAATGACTAGCTCGGTTCTTTTGAACTGAGCTTTTTTGTTGCGCTTAAAAAGTGGTCGTAAGAGACGTATGCCCGTGTAAAAAGGAAAACGACTTTCAATCGCTGTCATTTTTTGTTAAAATAGCAAAGATGAAAGTGAGGGAATGTGATGAAAGAGCTTCGGGTAGAGCATTTAACGAAAACCTATGGGGAGAAGACCTTATTTCAAGATATTTCCTTTATGATCAAAGAACGAGACCGCATCGGTTTGATTGGTATCAATGGAACCGGCAAGACGAGTCTGTTAAATATATTAGCTGGCGTAGACAGCGGTGATGGTGATGTACCGGCAATTGTGACCTCAACTGACTATCAAATCGGTTATCTTTCACAAAGTAAAACGTTTGACCCGCAGTTGACGGTAGCTGAGGCTGTTTTCCAAGGCGATACGCCGATTTTACGAGCAGTCCGCTATTATGAATTGGCGCTACATCGCTTAAGTGAGTCTGGTGACGATCCAGAAGCGCAACGGATGTATACTCAGGCTGAAGAACAAATGAACAAAGCGGATGCTTGGACAGCTGACACCGATGCGAAAATCATCTTACAAAAGCTGGGCATCAGTCAGTTGCATCAAACAATTGGCTCTTTATCCGGCGGTCAGCAAAAGCGAGTCAGCCTAGCGCAAGTTTTGATTGAATCACCGGACCTGTTACTTCTAGATGAGCCCACCAACCATTTAGACTATGCGGCTATCGAGTGGCTTGAAAGTTATTTAGCCCAATACCGGGGCGCCGTCATGGTGGTGACCCATGATCGCTATTTCTTAGATAAAGTCACGAATCGTATTTTTGAGTTGTCCTTTGGTCGCCTTTTTGAATATCTCGGCAATTATCAGGCGTATATCCAACAACGGGCTGAACGGGAACGGGTTGAAGCGGATCAAGAAGTGAAACGCAAGCAACTGTTCAAACAAGAATTGGCTTGGATGCGCGCGGGGGTCCAAGCGCGGGGCACCAAACAACAAGCACGGATCAATCGCTTTGAAGATTTGAAGGACAATCTTCATCAAGTCAAAAATACTGAGGCTGTTGAGCTAGACTTTGCGACGCAACGCCTTGGCAAAAAAGTCTTAGAAATCAAAGACGGCTCTTATGCGATTGAAGGAAAAGTATTGCTGAATCATTTTGATTTATTGATTCAAAAGCAGGAACGCTTAGGCATCACTGGCGAAAATGGTGCCGGCAAGTCAACACTATTGAATATTTTAGCTGGGCGTTTACCGTTAGATAGTGGTCTTTATACGATTGGTGAAACCGTCAAGCTGGCTTATTACACGCAACAGAATGAGGCTATGGCGCCAGATAAACGCATGATTGCTTATTTGCAAGAGGCTGCAGAAGAAGTGCGGCGACAAGATGGGACCACGATTGGTGTGGCAGAATTGTTGGAACGCTTTTTATTTCCTCGTTCGATGCACGGTACCTTGATTGGCAAGCTTTCCGGTGGTGAAAAACGCCGCCTTTACTTATTGAAACTTTTGATTGGTCAACCCAATGTCTTATTGCTGGATGAACCCACCAACGATTTGGATATCGAGACGTTGACGGTTTTAGAAGATTATTTAGAAGACTTTCCGGGTGCGGTAATTGCCGTTTCCCATGACCGCTATTTCTTAGATAAAACGATGGAAAAATTACTAGTCTTTAAGGGCGCTGGTGTGATTGAAACATTCTTTGGAGTGATGTCAGAGTACCTGGCACAAACGAAAGAAGTTGCTAAAGCATCTAAAGAAGTACCCAAGGCGGCCGTAACAGTTGAAGCTACTGCGAAAGTAAAGAAAAAGCTTACGTATAAAGAGCAGCAGGAGTGGGCTACCATTGAAGAAGATATCGCCCAATTAGAAGAAAAAATCACCCAGCTGACAGCGGACATGAATAAGACTGGCTCTGATTTCGGCAAGCTGCAGGATTTACAACAGCAGGTGGATACAAATGAACAAACACTGGAAGAAAAGCTGGCACGTTGGGAATACCTCAGCGAGTTTGCGGATTAGGAGGCTGACATGGAACAAGCATACTTAGATCTAGGCCAAAAATTATTGTTGGAAGGACACCAAAAGGGTGACCGCACGGGAACCGGTACCCGGAGTTTATTCGGTTATCAAATGCGTTTTGATTTGGCTGAAGGCTTTCCGCTATTGACCACTAAGCGAGTACCTTTTGGATTAATCAAAAGCGAATTATTGTGGTTTATTAAAGGCGATACCAATATCCGCTATTTATTACAACATAATAACCACATTTGGGATGAATGGGCCTTTGAACGCTATATTCAAAGCTCAGACTACCAAGGACCTGATATGACAGATTTTGGTCATCGCAGCTTAACCGATGCAGCCTTCAATGAGGTCTACCAAAAAGAGATGCAGGACTTCTGTCAGCGAATTTTAGATGACGAAGAATTCGCAGCCCAGTATGGTGAATTAGGTAATATTTACGGTTCTCAGTGGCGTCATTGGGAAACCAAAGACGGTAGCTTTATTGATCAGCTGCAAAATGTCATTGATATGATTAAAACAACGCCTGATTCACGTCGTTTGATTGTTTCCGCTTGGAACCCTGAAGATGTGCCATCTATGGCGTTACCACCTTGTCACACCTTGTTCCAATTTTATGTGAACGAAGGCAAATTAAGCTGCCAGTTGTATCAACGGAGCGCCGATGTCTTTCTTGGCGTGCCATTTAACATTGCCAGCTATGCTTTGTTGACGCATTTGATTGCTCATGAAACTGGCTTAGAGGTTGGTGAATTTGTGCATACCTTAGGCGATGCGCATTTATATAATAATCATATCCAACAGATGGAAGAGCAGTTGGCCCGGACCCCGCGTGCGTTGCCGACTTTAGTACTGAACCAAGAAAAAACGTCGATTTTTGATTTTGATATGGAGGATATCAAGGTAGAAAACTATGATCCTTATCCAACCATCAAAGCACCCATCGCCGTCTAAAGGAGAACAATATGTTAGCAGCAATCTGGGCACAAGATGAGAATGGCTTGATTGGCAAAAATGATCATTTGCCTTGGCGTCTTCCCAATGATTTGAAATTTTTTAAGCAGATGACCGAGAACAATACGTTAGTGATGGGCCGCAAAACCTTTGAAGGAATGGGCAAACGACCACTACCGAACCGCACAACTATCGTGTTAACGCGAGATAAGGCATATCAGGCAGAAGGTGTCCTGGTAATGCATAGCGTTGCAGATGTGACCGCCTACGCTGAGACTTTTGACGGTATCACCTTTATTGCGGGAGGTTCGCAAGTGTATGAGGACTTCTTGCCAATTACAGATGTCCTGTACCGTACGGTGATTCATGAAGCTTTTGAAGGCGATAGCTATTTTCCACCGGTGGATTGGGATCAATGGAGTATGATCAATATCAGCCAAGGGGAGCAAGATGAAGAAAATCCCTATCTTTATCAATTTGAGACCTATCAACGAAAAACACAAGAATAACTGAAAAACCGGCGTCCTTTTGATAAGGCGCCGGTTTTTTGAATTAAAAAAGAGCCCGTTCAGCGGACTCTTTTTGTTACGTATAAAATAAAACGGAGAAATACATCAGCCCCGCGCCTAGCATGACAAACAAGTGCCAAACCACATGCATGAAGCGAACATTTTTCAAACTATAAAACAAGGCGCCCAGAGTGTAGGATACGCCACCTAAGACTAATAGCAGGATGCCTTTAGGCCCTAGTGAGCTGTATAGAGCAGGCGCTGCCGTTAGACATAACCACCCCATGATGATATAGATGATCGTTGAAATTTTGGAGAAGCGCGTAGTTTTATGCAGCCAGATGGATTTGTAAATGACACCTAAAATAGCTAACAGCCAAATGACAACGAATAACGTCCAGCCCTGCCAACCACGAATACTCAACAAACAGAAAGGAGTATAGCTACCCGCAATCAATAGAAAGATTGAGCTGTGGTCGAAAACTTGAAATACCTTTTTGGCTTTGGTGAAAATCAAGCTATGGAAAAGTGTCGATGCCAGAAACAATAAAATCATAGTAGCACCATAGATGGCGTAAGATACGACGTGGACCGCTGAACCCAGACGCGCACCCTTGACTAATAGCACGACTAAGCCGGCGATACTGAGACCTGTTCCGATACCGTGTGTGACGGCGTTCAACACTTCATTGACGATGAGATACTTTTTAGAAAATTTTGCTTTTTCCATGAAATCCCCATCCTTCCTCTTAATTTGATGAAAAAATGAGATAAGTCTGTTATACTAAAAACAGAGAAAACCTTGGATTCATTCTACCATGAATCGGGGTCCTTTTTAAAGAGAGAGTGATGAAATCAATGTCGAAAGTGAAAATCGTAACGGATTCTTCCTGTACTATGACAAAAGAAGTCCGCGATCGTTTAAATATCCACGTCATGCCGTTATCGGTCATGATTGATGGCGTCGTGTATGCGGATGATGACCTGCTAGAAGGCGAAAAATTCATGGAAATGATGGCGACCGCCAAAGCATTACCCAAGACGAGCCAACCGCCAATCGGCCAATTTGTTGACCTCTATGATGAATTAGGCAAAGATGGTTCACCCGTCGTTTCTATCCATATGACAAAAGGCTTAAGCGGTACGGTAGAAGCAGCAAGACAAGCTAGCAATCTTTCCAGTAGCCAGGTGACAGTCATTGATAGTGACTTTACTGACCAGGCCTTAGCCTTCCAAGTAATCCGAGCAGCGGAACTAGCTGAAAATGGTGCTTCTGTGGAAGAGATTTTGGCGGAAGTAGCCTTCGTGAAGGAACATTCGAAACTGTATATTGGTATTTCAACGTTAGACAACTTAGTCAAAGGCGGCCGCATCAGTCGCGCAACTGGGATGCTGTCTAATTTATTCAACATGAAGGTTGTCATGGCCTTTGATAACACCGAATTAGTACCTGTAGTAAAGGGACGTGGCGGCAAGACTTTTACTAAGTGGATCGAAACACTGAAAACGGAGTTGCAGCAAGCCGGAAGTATTCGCCAAATCGGGATTTCTCATGCTGATGGGTTGGAAATTGCGCAAGAGATTAAAGCCGCGTTACAACCATTGTTCCCTGAAATGACGATTCCAGTACTGCATACTAATCCTGTGATAGCGACCCACACCGGTAAAGGCGCTTTCGCTGTCATGTACTATACGGACTAATGAAAGATAGTTGGACCTGAGGAAATTTGTTCCTCGGGTCTTTTTGCCGCGCCGCAGTTGACGAAAGACTGGAAAATCGTTAGAATGTGGCATTAACAACTAGTTTGGAGGAAACGATAATGAAAACTATCCAGCGTTGGCTATTTCCTCTTTTGATCGTAGCGGTCACTGCTCTTATTTGCGGATTGGCCATTTCGGTAGTCTTTCCGAAAGAAGAAGGCTCGTTGATTTCGACAGCCAAACAGCAAAATTCGCAGCAAAAAGAATTGATCCATTACACCGCTTTAGGAGATTCCTTAACGCAAGGCGTCGGGGCCTCCCTTAAAGGCGGCTTTGTACCGATGGTGGTGCAAGACTTGACGGACACCTATCGGCTGAATGGAGTGGAAGTGGACAACTTTGGCAAAAATGGCGATCGCAGCGATCAAATTTTGAAAAGATTGCAGAAGAATGACGAGATCCAAAAAAGTTTGGCAAAGGCGGATATTATTACGCTGACGTTCGGCGGTAATGACCTTATGAAAGTCATCCAGCAAAATATTTTTGGTGATCTGACCGTTCAAACCTTTGATAAGCCCTTAGTAGACTATCAAGACTCTGTACGAGCATTACTAAAAGAAGTGCGGAAATATAACCCAAACGCCCCGATGTATATTCTGGGGATTTATAACCCTTTTTATCTTTATTTTCCGGAAATCACACAAATGCAATCGATTGTTACCAACTGGAATCTAGGGACGGAAGCCGTCGTCAAAGAAGAACAGCGTAGCTATTTCATTCCTATCAATGACCTATTGTATAAAGGAATTGATGGTAGTATCGGTGTGGAAGGGGAAGGTGACGGAACCTCTGCAAGTGGAACTCCGGATATTAAAAACAATGTGATTTATGAAGAAGATCACTTCCATCCTAATAATCTTGGCTATCAGTTGATGGCGCGTGCCGTCAAGGAAGAACTGGTAAAAACCAAGGGTGAGTGGTTGGAGAATGGAGCGGTAGACTAAATGAAAAATTACATCAAGCAAAATCCTTGGCGTCTCGCCTTTTTAATATTATTAGGCCTCGTGATTGGTTCCGTTGCCGTAATCGGCTATCGCGTCACACAAATTCGCGAACCTAACTTGCCACCGGCGCAAACCGAAGTTAGTCGAGAAGGTACTTCGGTTATGCGGATGGAGTCGAATAAGGAAGACGTGAATCGGTTGATTCAATTCTTTCTGGAAGATTTTCAAAAAGACGCTAATGTTAAGATGAAGTTCTATTTAGAAAATGAAGCTTTGTTGAATGGGACCTTTAAGGTATTAGGCTTTCCCGTACAGTTCTATCTTTATTTTGATCCTTATGTGATGGAAGATGGCAATGTTCAGCTGAAGGCCAAGAGCTTATCCATTGGGGCCTTAGGCTTGCCTATTGGAGATGTGATGAAAGGGATTCAACGGGAATATGACTTGCCCGAATGGATTGTAGTGGATCCAGATGAAAAAACGATTACCTTGCGTTTAGACCAATTCCAACTAGCAAATGGTCTCTTTGTCAAAGCAGAAAAAATAAATCTGGTAGATGATGACATTCGTTTTGATGTTTATCTACCAAGTAAGTAGGTGCAAAAATGAAGGAACAAGCAATTTTTGCCGGTGGCTGTTTTTGGTGTATGGTAGAGCCATTTGACCAGCAGCCGGGAATTATCGAGGTTGTTTCCGGCTATACCGGCGGTCATGTAACAAACCCGACCTATGAACAAGTGAAAGCCCATGAAACTGGCCATACAGAAGCAATCCGTATCACCTTTGATCCAGCAGTTATTTCCTATGAAGAGCTGGTGGCCATCTATTGGCAGCAGACTGATCCAACTGATGCCTTTGGCCAATTTCAAGACCGAGGTGACAACTACCGTCCGGTCATTTTTTACGCCTCTAAGGAACAGCAACAAACGGCTGAAGCAAGCAAAGCGCGTTTGGCGGCAAGTGGTCGCTTTACGGAACCTATCGTCACAACAATTGAGCCGGCAGCGCCTTTTTATTTAGCCGAAGAAGAGCATCAAGATTTTTATAAAAAGGATCAGGCACGTTACCAGAAGGAGCATGAAACGCGCCAAGAATTTCAGCAACAACATTGGGAGGCATTATGAGAAGAAGTTTTTACCACTATTTAATGACACTGCGGGGACCTAAAAAGACAGATGCAATCCAAGCCTTTGCGAATGCGGCTAGTCATGACAGTCAATTTCCTAAGCAGTCGGAGGACTATGATGAAATTTCCAGTCACCTGGAACTTGATGCCGACTACATCGAAAATATGCATTTGTTCGATCAAGTGTGGGAATTATATGTAGAAAATAATCAATAGTCCCTTTTTCTTTCCCGGCTCTCATGCTACACTGGGAAAAATCGCAAGTTGAAAGGAGGAACTGCATGTCTAAACAAGTTCCTTTACATCAATATTTGATCTCCATCGCCTGTACTGCTTTTTTAGTCGGAGGTGCGAGTTACATCTATTTTGATCAGCAATACCAACACCAGACTGCCGAAGTCAAAACGACCAGCGAGCTGGCCGAGGTAGAATCTTTATACGAAGAGATTCAAAGCAATTACGTAGGAGACGTAGATAAAAAAGCGTTGGTTCAAGGCGCCTTAAAGGGCATGACCTCAGCTTTAGACGATCCCTATTCCAGCTATTTAAGTGGCGATGAAGCGCAGGAACTGGATGAAACCATCTCTGGCAGTTTCGAAGGCATCGGGGCTTCTCTTTCTATGGAGAATGAGCGACCGACAGTCTCACAAGCTCCTGTTTCAGGCTCTCCTGCTGAAAAAGCCGGCTTGCGCACGGGAGATGTCATTCAAAAAATTGATGATGAGTCTGTTTCAGGTCTGAGCCTAAACGACGTCGTCAAAAAAATCCGCGGACCTAAAGATACACAGGTTAAACTAGAAGTTGCTCGTGATGGCGAAACCTTCTCCGTAGCCATCAAACGCGATACGATTCCAGTAGATACCGTCATTGGGGAGCTAGATCATGAGCATCCAACGATTGGTAAAATCCGCATCACGACCTTTGGTGAAACCACCTCTAATGAGTTGATCAAAACAGTGGATCAATTACGAAAAGAGGGCGCGGAAAGATTCATTCTAGACCTACGACAAAATCCTGGTGGTCTTTTAAATCAGGTCCAACAGATTGCTAGTATGTTTTTGGAAGACGGCAAAACGGTGGTTCAATTTGAGGATAAACAAGGAAACCGTCAAGCGATTACCGCGAGTGAGTCATTAGATAAAGGCTATAAAATCACGGAGCCAGTCGCAGTCTTAGTAGACGGTGGCAGTGCCAGTGCAGCCGAAATCTTTGCGGCTGCTTTGAAAGAATCGGCAGGTCGTCCGGTGATTGGGACCCAGACCTTTGGAAAAGGGACCGTTCAAACTGTCAAAGCTTTAAATGGTGAGGAAGACGGCGAGATCAAGCTGACGATTTTAAAATGGTTGACACCAGACGGCGAATGGCTACATGAAAAAGGCTTAGAACCAACCATCAAAGCAGATTATCCCGAGTATGCGTATTTAGCACCAATTTCCCGCGAGAATAGCTACCGAATTGGCGACACCTCTGATGAAGTGAGCAAAATAAATCAAGTTTTGGCGGCCTTAGGGCATAAAACCACTGGTAAAGAATTCACAGAAGTAACACGCGATGCTGTAATGGAAGAACAAAAGCGGGCTGAATTGGATCCGACCGGTGTCGTGGATAATCAAACAGCCACTGCTCTAGAACAAGGCTTAGTAAAACAGATCCAAGCTCATGACGTACCGTACGAAACAGCCGTCAAAGAGTTAATGAAATAGTTGAATACCGGATACCTTTAGTGAGGTATTCGGTTTTTTGTTGCAGATGTTCAGTGAAACTCGGGAAAAATCGTGAAATCACTCGACCTTTTGTAGATTCATCAGTATAATAAGAAATGTTGAAAAAATACGGAAGGAATGGCCCCTTTGAACCGAAAACTATTAGACCGCTTTTGGCTGGTTGTGAAATACGCGCTCGTCGCGGTCGTACTTGTCTTCATCATTAGAGGGTTTATCCTGATTCCAGTACCAGTAGATGGAAACTCGATGGAGGACACCCTAAAGCAGGGCGATATGATCCTGATGGAAAAATTTACCGATATCCAGCGTTTTGATGTTGTGGTATTCCAACTACCTGATGGCAATATTTATATCAAGCGTATTATTGGTCTTCCTGGTGAAAAAGTCGATTATATTGACGATCAGTTGTATATCGATGATGAACCAATGGACGAACCATTCTTAACAGCTAATCGGAAACATGATGATGAATCTGCCCCCTTTACTACGGATTTCAAATTGGAGGAGCTGATTGGTCAAAACCATTTGCCTGCTTCAAGCTATTTTGTCTTAGGCGACAATCGGCGCATGTCAAAAGACAGTCGTTCCTTCGGGGTTGTCGATAGTCAATATATTCTAGGAAAAGCCCAGTTTGTTTATTACCCGATCACTCATATCAAATATATTCCCCGTTAAGAGATCATCCCGAGATGGTCTCTTTCTTTTTCTTTTTGTTAGGCAAGTGGTATGGTAAAAGAAAGGAGGGATTCGGATGGATTTTGATGTATTATTTCTAGGCAGTGGTCAAGGGGCCTGGAATGGCGCGATACCGATGGCCAAAGCCGGCCTACGGGTAGGCGTGATTGAGGAAGGACTATTCGGTGGCGTGTGTACGAACCGAGGCTGTAACGCCAAAATCACCTTAGACCGCCCAGTAGACGTTTTAAGACAGTTAGAAGCGCTACAAGGTCAAGGTGTAACAGGTTTACCTAAATTAGACTGGGGCGATGCTATGGCCCATAAACACGCGGTCATTGATCACTTAGCGGCGGCTAATAAACAAAAATTAGAAGACGCAGGGGTGACAACGATTATCGGTCACGGCGTCTTTCAAGATGACCATACCTTAAAAGTGGGAGAAAAAAGCTATACTGCCAAGAAAATCGTGTTAGTAACCGGACGTCTGCCTCACCAGATGGCGATCCCAGGCAGTGAGTTGTTCCACGATAGTACTGATTTCATGGTGATGGCGCAAATGCCGAAACGACTTACTTTGATAGGGGGCGGCTATATTGCACTAGAATTTGCGACGGTGGCCAACGCTTTTGGAGCTGATGTGACTGTCATTTTGCGTGGTCAAACAGTCTTGCACGATTTTTACCCGCCTTACGTCAAGGCTGTCGTGAGAGACCTCACGCAACGAGGCGTCAAATTTCATTATAACGAGACCATTCAGGAGGCCCGAGAAACGAACGCGGGAATCGAATTGTTAGGGGCCAATGGGTACCACCATTTGACCGATTATGTGGTGGATGCTACCGGTCGGGTGCCACAACTGACGGGCATGAATTTTGAAGGAATTGGACTTGCTACGACTGAAGAAGGGATTCCTGTCAATGACTACTTGCAGACGAATTTGGCGCATATTTACGCGATGGGTGATGTGGTGGTAAAAACAGTGCCTAAGATTACCCCAGTAGCAGCGTATGAATCTCAGTATTTAGCGCGCGTCTTTACGGGGCAGACAACAGAGCCAATCCAGTACCCGATTATTGCGCAAACCGTCTTTACTTCGCCACGGATTGCTACGGCGGGGATTTCACCCATGGCGGCCTTAAAGGACCCAGACCGTTATACCATCACTTCAGTGGATTATGCCGATAAAGATTGGTTCCATCAAGTGGGTAATGATCCCATCAACCTAATTACCTTTGTCCATGACCAAGAGGGCTACCTAGTAGGGGTGACAAATGTCGGACCTGATGCGGTGGAAACGGTTAATGGCTTGCTGGATGTCATGAATCAGCATATCAAAGCACCGTCGCAGGAAGAGTTGATTTACATTTTCCCAAGTATCGCCCATTCTTACATGAAATATATCTAAATAACCAAAATGATGCAAAAAAAATACCGCTTTCAAGGGTGTTTCTTTGCACCATTTTTTCGCAACTGCTACTATAAATATGTAAGAAATTGAGAAAATGGAGGGAACAAGATGCGTTATACCAATGGAAACTATGAAGCTTTTGCGCGGCCCAGAAAGCCGCAAGGTATCGAAGATAAACAGGCTCATATCGTAGGTGGCGGACTAGCCGGACTGGCAGCGGCCGTTTTCCTGATTCGCGATGGTCAAATGGCAGGCGATCACATCCACATTTACGAAGAATTATCCCTTTCAGGCGGTTCGCTAGATGGAAAGTTCATTCCCCACGATGGTTTTGTCACACGAGGCGGCCGCGAAATGGAGAATCACTTTGAATGTCTCTGGGATCTATTTCGCTCAGTTCCCTCACTTGAAGTAGCAGATGCCTCTGTCTTGGACGAATTCTACTGGCTGGATCACGATGATCCTAACTCATCTAATTGCCGGATTATTCATCATCAAGGAGAACGGGCAGCCGATGATGGCGAGTTTACCTTGAGTAAGACCGCCCAAAAAGAATTAGTAGAATTGTTCATGACTTCCGAAGACCAGCTGATTGGAAAACGAATTGAAGATGTCTTTGGTGACGAATTCTTTGCCTCCAATTTCTGGCTATACTGGTGCTCCATGTTTGCCTTTGAAAAATGGCATTCTGCTATTGAAATGCGCCGTTACATCATGCGTTTTATTCACCACATCAAAGGCTTACCAGACTTTACCGCTTTAAAATTTACGAAATATAATCAATACGAATCATTAGTCAAACCTTTACTGGCCTTTTTAGAAGGTGAAGGTGTCGACTTCCAATATGAGACCCAGGTTGAGAATATCACCATGGAAATCACCATGGATGAAAAGGTAGCTCGCGGACTTTCTCTCATAAAAGCAGGGGAGAAAAAAGAAGTCCTATTAACAAAACAGGATTTAGTATTTGTGACGAACGGCTCCATCACAGAAAGCTCAACCCAAGGAGATCATCACACTCCAGCGCCGATTACTCACGAGTTAGGCGGTAGCTGGAAATTGTGGCAGAATTTAGCCCAACAATCGCCAGATTTTGGTCATCCCGAAGTCTTTTGTGAAAATCTACCAGACGAAAGTTGGTTTGTTTCCGCAACGGTTACGTGGCAAAACTTCGATATCGAGCCTTATATCGAGCGCTTAACACATCGAAAATTACGGACTGGAAAAATCGTCACTGGCGGGATTATTACCATCAAAGACTCTAATTGGCTTATGAGCTTTGCCACGCACCGACAACCACATTTCAAAGAACAAACGGATCAACAGACGGTAACTTGGGTTTATGGCCTATTATCCAATACGCCGGGGAATTACATTAAGAAGCCGATTGAGCAGTGCAGCGGTCAAGAGATTGTCCAAGAATTGATGTATCATCTAGGTGTTCCTGAAGCAGAAATTAAGCGAATGTCGGAAGAATTATGTGTCGTGATTCCCGTTTATATGCCGTTTATCACCTCTTACTTTATGTTGCGAGAACCTGGTGATCGCCCGTTAGTGATTCCTAACGGCTCCCAGAATCTAGCCTTTATTGGCAACTTTGCGGAAACAGAACGGGATACAGTCTTCACTACCGAATACTCGGTCCGTACCGCGATGGAGGCTGTTTATCGCTTCCTAGATTTAGAACGGGGCGTACCCGAAGTCTATGCTTCTGCCTATGACCTGCGTTCGCTAGCAAATGCGGTTTATTACTTATCAGATAAGAAGAAACTGACTGAAATGGATATGCCGTTTGTGGAGCGGAAAATCGTGGAACGTTTCGTGAAGAAGATTGAGCATACCTATATTGGTGATTTACTGCGGGATAATCATTTGATTTAAAGCTAAAACCGAACACCAATGGATTATGTAGTAACTACTAGTCCATTGGTATTTTTTTGAGAGCTTTAAGAATTCCATAAAGTAGCGGACAAAAGTGTCAATCTGCGGTATCCTTATAAAGGATTACGTATGAAATGAGGAAATCAAATGAGTCGAGTGGAACGTTATAAAGAGATTCATAAACAAGCGAAACCAGAAAAAGCACCACAAATACGAAAAACAATCAAACGACCAAATACGGAACATGCCTATCAAGAAGACCAGGTACCGCTACAAGATGCGCCAGAATATCCAGATTATGATAATCGTGAGCCACGGGGCCCAGGCGGTGGTAACGGTCGCGGCGGGCAACAACCACCTAAGAAAAAGAAAACGCCTAAGCCGAAGAAAAGACGAAAAAAATCTTGGCTGCGCCGTATCCTGCTGGTCCTGCTTTTATTGCTTGCTTTGGCTGTGGGCATGTTTTATAAAGGTCATTTGACGGCTAAAAATGATAAGGAGCTTGTCCCTGAACCGGAGGAAACCTTCAACGGCTTTAAAAATTCGGATGGCTCGTCAAATATTTTGATATTGGGTAGTGATAGTCGCGGCGAGGATGCAGGTCGTGCAGATACGATTATGGTGTTGCAATTAGATGGCAAGACTAAGAAAGCTAAATTGATCTCATTTATGCGGGATAGCTTTGTAGATATTCCCGATGTAGGTATGAATAAAATCAATTCAGCTTATGCATACGGCGGAGCGGATTTAGTCCGAAGAACCCTGAAACAAAACTTTGGTATTGAATGCCGCTATTACGTCAAAGTAGACTTCCAATCCTTTGAAAAGGTCATCGACACGATGTTCCCTGGTGGTGTGCAAATTGATGCTGAAAAAGATATGAGTAAAAACATTGATGCTGATATCAAAAAAGGGGAACGAAAGATGGATGGTCATACACTGTTGCAGTATGCACGTTTCCGGATGGATGAAGAGGGTGACTTTGGTCGCGTGCGCCGGCAGCAGCAAGTTATGAATGCCGTTTTATCTCAAATGAAGAATCCGCTGAATCTAATTCATTTGCCAGAAGGTGCGGGAACTTTAATGGGGTATTTATCAACGGATGTCCCAACAAGCTACATGGTAAAAAATAGTGTGGGCACGTTATTAAAAGCGGCTAATGGTATTGATCGGCTGACGGTGCCGGTCAAGGATAGCTGGGCATATGGCACCTCTGATTATGCTGGTAGTGTATTGGAGCTGGATATGGCGATGAACCAACAAGCGATTACTAAGTTTTTATCTGAATAACAACCCTAACCTGTCTCGGAGACTCTTGCGAGACAGGTTTTCATTGTCATTTTTCATTGAAACATTTCACAGCCTTATGATTTATGGTATAGTTATGGTACGTGTAAAAAAGCGAAACGAGAGGAAGTAAGTATGAAAACCGCGATTGTAACCGATAGTACAGCGTTTCTTCCTGAACGCGTGAAAGAACATAAAGATTTATTTATTATTCCGATTCCTGTTATTTTAGATGGTAAAATTTACAATGAAGGCATTGATATCGAGGCTGACGAATACTACACTCTATTGAATAGTAGTCAAGAATTTCCTACCACTTCACAACCAGCAGTGGGCGAGGTTTTGGCATTATATGAACAACTGGCAAAAGATGGTTATGAAGCGATTATTAGCATCCATCTATCTTCAGGTATTTCGGGCTTCGTCAATACTTTACACGCTTTGACGGATGCTGTTCCTGGTGTTGCGATTTATCCGTATGATTCTAAAATCACAAGTACACCGATGGGACACATGGTAGAAACCGCGCTAAACATGTCAGAAGGCGGCAAATCATTGGAAGAGATTTTTGCTAAACTAGATGAGATTCGTGACAACACCTATGCTTACTTAGTAGTCGAAGATTTGAATAATCTTGTGCGAGGTGGTCGCTTGACGAATGGTGCAGCTTTGATTGGCGGTTTGCTAAAAATCAAACCGGTATTGACTTTTGAAGAAGGAAAGATCGTTTTATACGAAAAAATTCGTTCCACTAAGAAGGCCTTTAACCGCTGTGAAGAACTACTGGGCATGCGACAAGAAGAAATCGGCATTCCTGGTAAATTATGGGTTATCCATGCAAACAATCTTGAAGTAGCAGAAGCAGAAAAAGCCAAACTTGCAGAACGTTACCCTAATGCAACCATTGAAGTCGGCTATTTTGGTCCGGTTATCGGAACGCATTTAGGTGAAAAGGCGATTGGCTTTGCCATTACACCGGAATAAAATGCAAAAACCTGAAAACTAGCTTCAGGTTTTTCTTTTTGACTAATTATTCAGTTTACATAATAAAATTATGATTGATATAAAAAGCAGTTGACTTCTTACGGCTAGCGTTCTATTATAGCAGTACTTGATTTTAAGGGGATGATAGTATGATACGTTTCGTATCATTAGTACCGATTGGTGTTGCTCAGTAACTACGCTTTGTAAGGATTTCCTTCAAAGCGATTCGCAAAAAAGAGAGGAAATCACCATGACAAACATCGCACCACACCAATACTTTTATTTGAAGAAAAATGTTGCACAATTAATCAACGCGTATCAATCAGTCAATGATAAGGAAACAATTGCGACCTTTCAAGCGCAGATTGTAGAAAAAATGACACAGGCAGTCTCAACAGAGTTTGAACCTTTAAAAGACTTAATCGATTTCGCATTAAATACCAGTTTAACTAAAGCAAAAGCCCAAGATTACTTTGAATCTTTTAAAAAGTATGTGACCCCGTTTGAGATGCCAACCGCTAAACAGTTGGAAAAAACGTTTAAAAAGGTTAAAAAATTGAAATTGCCTACGGAAGAGATGGATTTGCAGGAAACCAGCTATTTAGGTTGGAACGATCCAGCAACCCAGCGAAAATATCTCCTGTTACGGGAGGAAGGTAAACTAGTAGGCGTCTACGGCAAGTTGGCTACTGGTACACAAAAAGGTATTTGTTCTATTTGTCACTCCACGCAAAATGTTGCCTTGTTCCTAGCAACGACCAAGGCGTCGGCCGACGGAACCTATACTAAAAAAGGAAATTACATTTGTGTGGATAGTCAGAACTGCAACCATCACTTATATGATTTAGAATATTTGCATCAGTTCTACCAAACGGTTAAAAGTTAGTTTCGTAAAAGGCATAAACTGCATAATGCGCAAAAGCTGTGAGAAGATACCTCACAGCTTTTTTGTTTGATTTTTATCAATAAAAACATCTCTGAAAAGGACTGTCTCGTTACATGACCATCCATTTTTCACAATCGTTATTTAATAAGATGGAAATATCTACGTTTTATCATGATAGATACCTTTATGACAGTTTCATGACGCTGATTTTTAGTAATTGAAATAGAACATTGCCATGTTATACTAATAATAAGTATAAGAGAAACAACGCTTTTTAAAGACGGTTTTATAGGAGGCAATATGTATATCAAAAAAGGTTATCTAGTATTTTTCTCATTACTTTGCTTAACGCTACTTATTAGTGTGAGTGTTCTTTTTATGAAATCAAGACCCCGCAGCGCGACCTTTGCTTATAGCGGCACAGTCAGCGAAATAGATGATCACTATATTAAAATTGAGAACAAAGCAAATTCGCGAAACATCGAAGCGTTGTATGTATTCGGTGGAGACAAACTGATTGTGTCAGGGATGGCACATCAAGTTTCCATCGGGGAAAGTGTGACAATAACCACCAACAATGTTGTAGATATTGGTAGCGAAGAATCTTTAACCTATGTGGTCTCCGCAACTCAGCTGCGAGTTAACGAGAAATAATCGGCTTATCGAAAAAACCTTTTAAAAGACCGCTTTATCTAGCAGTCTTTTAAAAGATTTTCGTAATTATTAACTAGTATGTGTTTGTCTAACGCCTTTTTCCAAGAGAATCGTTGCTGCGAATAAAATGAAGCTAAAAATGCCCAGAATATAAGGGAAAATAGCCATACCAAAGTATTGTGAAATGACACCTAACAAGGGTGGTAAGCAGGTAGTACCTACATAAGCTAAACCAACTTGTAAACTCATTACTTGAGTAGAAACGTCAGTACCAAAACGGCGCGGCGTCTCCTGTAACATCGTGGGGAAAATAGCCGCAGAACCAAGCCCCGTTAACGCAAATCCAACTAAAGAGTATTGACCGGGAAGGATCATCAACAGAACGACTCCGATAACAAGTAAAGTTTCACTAACATATAGGATAAAGCGATTGCCAAAACGGAAGGTCATAAAACCTGCTATCAAACGTCCGATCGTGATACTGGCATAATAAGTTGAAGTAATAAAGGCCGCTGTATTTACATGAATTCCTTTCGCATTCACCAAAAAGGTACTACCCCAAAGCCCAATACTAGCCTCAGTTCCTACGTAGAAAATGAACGCTAATAAACTAAATATGACGCCAGGTTTAGTTATCACTTGACGTAAGGTAGTGGTACGTTTCCCTGTCTCTGCGACAGGAACGTGAACCTTTTTCCAAAGTGGAATTGAACGAGTCAGCAATAGAACCAGTAGTAGCTGAATAATACCCAATACCAGATAGCCCATCCGCCAGCTTAAGCTATTACTTAATAGAATACCCATAATGATGGGACCAACTGTCGCACCAATTCCCCAAAAGGCATGGAGCCAATTCATGTGGTGCGCTTTGTAATGAAGATCCACATAATCATTGACTGAAGTATCAATCGCCCCAGCCCCTAATCCTAACGGAATCGCAAATAGTAACAGCATCCAGTAATAATTTGCGGTGCTATACCCCAGCAAACCAATTGCCGTTGCTAGTACACTGAACAGAACCAATTTACCGATACCAAAACGCTCAATCAAGGGAATCGTTTGTAGGCTGGAAAGAATGGTACAAACGGAAACGACCATCGCAATCAAACCGGCTGCGCTAGTGACTAAATGCAGTTCTTGATGCATGGTGGGCCACGCAGTCCCTAAAACAGAGTCGGGTAATCCCAAACTGATAAAAACAAAATAAATAATAATCAATAATTTATTCATAAGACCTCCTCGATTTTATTGTACCGGTTCTCTTCCACTTTGGCGAGAGATGGTATACTAGAATTATCTCAAAGGAGGGCATTATGACAAAATCTTTTAAACGACTACTCGCAATCATCGTAACCGTTCTTTTGCTTACCATAGTGGTTCTTTGTCAAAAACATGATACCCATGAAATAACTGGTTATTTTTGGGATCAAAAGCTTGCGGCTGGCCCACGCCTGACTTCTCAAACTAACGATTTAGGACAACAAATAGCATCCTATGAATGGTATCAATTACCTTCTGATCAACTTGAGAACGGTGATTATGTACAAGTAACTTATCGCGGCGCTATTATGGAGTCTTATCCTATGCAGTTTCAAGAAATAATCGCAGTTGAGAAACTTCCCGCAGGAGAATAGTCGGAAGGAGCAAAGCATGAAGGTTTATCCTATCACCATTAAGCAAGCCCATAGTTTTTTAGTAGAAATAAATGATTTTTATTTTGCTATTGATGCCTCATGGCCATGCCATCTATACGATTATTTGCGAGAAATGAAAAGAACCGGACTAGAGCCGAAGAAAATTCGTTATTTACTGGTCACTCATTTTCATATGGATCATGCCGGCCTAGTAGAAGAATTGAAAAATCTGGGTACTGAATTTCTCGTCTTGGCTGATCAAGTGCCTTTCATCCAACCAATGGAAGAACAAATCGCACGCAGTGGTACGTGCCCAGGTTATCAGCCCATTGATTTAGAGACTTCTAAAATTTTCTCACTGCAAGACCTGAATGATTTTTTGTTGGATCAAGGCATCCCTGCCCAAGTAATACCTACAAAGGGTCATTCAGAAGACAGCATATCTATCGTTTTCAAGGATGGTACTGCGTTTGTCGGCGATTTATATAAAAAAGAATGGCTTACGACGGAGGACTATGCTGGCCAAGCAAGCTGGCAAGCCTTGGCTGCAGCAAAAGCGACGAAAATCTACCATGCCCATGGTGAAATTCCACAAGATGAGCATAATACCTAAGAAAAACGGATCGGCATAACAGCCAATCCGTTTTTTCATTTCATGATTTTACTTAAAACAAAAGATAATCCTAACCAACCGCAAATACTGATAGCAATCGTAATGAGCCAACCCGTAACATTATGTTCAAGCGGCAAGGGCATATTCATTCCAAAAAAGCCTGTAACAATCGTGGGGACTGTTAAAAGAATGGACAAGGTAGTCAAAATTTTCATAGTGTCATTCAGGTTGTTGTTTAGAACATTATTATAAGTAGCGGATAGCTGTTTTAAAATTTGTGTGGCTAATTGTGTCATTTCCACTAGCTGTTTCGCCTCGATAATCGCATCTTCTAACTGTTCCTTTTCTATTTGGTCCAATTGTCGGTAAATTGAGAGCGTTTTGACTTGCTCCAATAAAATCGCATTTTGCTTAGAGGCAGAAACGAAATAGACAAGTCCAGTTTCTAAGTCAGACAGACCTAACAAGTTTTGCTTGGTTGTTTTTTCCTTCAACTTATCATTCGTTCGATTACGCTCGCTATTCATTTCCTCTACTAAAGGGAAGTAGCTGTCAGCAATCAGAAACAAGGTAGAGAATAAAAATTGAAACAGCGAATTACTGCGGTGACTCTCTAAATAGCGAGTCATTAAATCAACTACATAGACATTCTTGCTGTTAGATATCGTCACCAACTGACTATTACGAATTAGGAAGGTAATCGGAATCGTTTCATAGTGATTGTCGATTTTTTCTAACTTAGGCACGTTAAAAATCAAAATAAACGTATCACTCAAATCATCATATTCCACCCGTGCTCGTTCATTGATATCCAATGAATAAGCCAGTATCTCTTCATCCACACCAAACTCTTGCAGAAAAGTAATATTTTTTGTTTCATCTGTATCAAAATTGATCCAAAGCAGATCTCCGTCTGCACCGAAATATTCTTTTTTATTCATTTCACGCCTCCGTTCTTGAAGAATTATAGCATAAGTTTGAATCTAGACGACTTTGTAAGAGTGTATCAGCAAATTACTTGAAAAACATCTATATTAGAACTATTAAAATTTTATTAAAAACAACTTGATATGGTAAGATAGATATAAAGCGGTTGCATTTTTGTGATTAATAAAACAGAACACAAAAAAAGCGCCGAAACAGCGCCACTTAAAAGGTTATTACGGTCAAAGCCTTATTTTAACTTGCTATGTTGATTTGAATGTCACCAACAACTAAAGTATATCAGAAAATGAGGATTTTGCAATTAAAAACATTGTACGAGGAGATGATAGTATTGAGAAAAGATTATACCATCGGCTTAGACATCGGGACGAACAGCGTAGGTTGAGCGGTACTAACAGATGACTACAGTTTAGTAAGAAAGAGAATGAAAATCAAAGGTGCCAGTGATAAACCATACATAAAGAAGAATTTCTGGGGAGTTCGTCTCTTTGATGAAGGCAAAACAGCTGAAAAACGTCGAGGCAGTCGTACCACTAGAAGACGGTTACGACGGAGAAGAAATCGTATTGAGTATCTGCGTGCTTTTTTTGCCGAAGAGATGGTGAAAGTAGATCCTAATTTTTTCTATCGATTAGATGAAAGTTTTTTAGTTCTCGAAGATAAGTTACATGAACGACATCCTATTTTCACCACAGTTGAAGAGGAAATAGCTTATCATCAAGAGTTCCCGACCATTTATCATCTTCGGAAAACATTAGCAGATAGTGACGAAAAAAGAGACTTAAGGATAGTATATCTGGCCCTTGCTCATCTCATTAAGTATCGTGGGAATTTCTTAATCGAAGGTAAATTGAATACTGAAAATTCTTCAATCAACGAAACATTCAAACTATTTTTACAAGTCTATAACCAGACTTTTACCTATCAAAATGATGGCAGTTTTATTAATCATCTTGATGAAACAACAGAGGTGGAATTTCCATTTACGGAAAAAGTTTCTAGATCCAAAAAAGCTGAGAATGTACTTAAATTATTCCCTAATGAAAAAAGCAATGGTACTTTCATGTTATTTCTTAAACTGATTGCAGGAAACCAGGCGAATTTTAAACGTACATTCAACTTGGAGGAGGATGCAAAACTGCAATTCTCTAAGGAAGAATATGAAGAGGATCTGGAAAATCTATTAAGCCTCGTGGGAGACGAGTATAGTGATGTATTCGCCGCTGCTAAGAATGCTTATGACGCAGTAGAGTTGGCAGGAATCTTAACTGTAAATGATCGCTCTACGAAAGCAAAACTTTCAGCCAGCATGATTGAACGTTATGAACAGCATCAAGAAGATTTGAAAAGATTTAAGCTGTTTGTCAAACAAAATTTGCCAGATAAATACGCAGAAGTATTTAATGACTCTGGTAAAAAAGGCTATGCTGGATATATTGATGGAAATAATGTAAAACAAGAAGAATTCTATAAATATGTTAAAAATTTGATAGAAAAAACACCAAATGCGGATTACTTCTTAGCAAAAATTGAACAGGAAGATTTTCTTCGAAAACAACGGACATTTGATAATGGCGTAATTCCACATCAGATTCATTTGGAAGAATTAAAAGCGATTATCCATAATCAACAAAAGTACTATCCATTTTTGCAAGAGTTTCAAGCACAAATTGAATCGCTTTTAACTTTTAGAATTCCATACTATGTCGGTCCTTTGGGTACTGGAAAGGGTAAGTTTGCTTGGGTTACAAGAAATTCAGATGAAGCTATCAGACCATGGAATTTTGCGGAGGTTGTTGATGCAGACCAATCTGCAATCGACTTTATTGAACGTATGACAAATTTTGATAGCTATCTCCCAAATGAAAAAGTCTTACCCAAACACAGTATGCTGTATGAAAAATATGCAATTTTTAACGAACTAACGAAAGTGAAATATATCGATGATCGTGGAGTGGAAGCTAATTTCTCAAGTGAAGAAAAGCAGCAAATTTTCGCAACTTTATTTAAGAAAAAGCGACGCGTAACCAAGGCTGACTTAGAACACTTCTTACGTAATCATTACAATATTGAGACGGCTGAAATAGTAGGCGTTGAGCGAGAATTCAATGCGAAATATAATACCTATCATGATTTCCTAAAGATTGGTATCGATTCACAATTTTTAGATGAGCAGTCAAATGAGGAAATTCTGGAAGATATTGTAAAAATTTTAACTGTTTTTGAGGACCGTCAGATGATTCGTAAACAGCTGGAAAAATATCATGATTATTTTTTGGAAAAGACAATGAAGAAACTAGAAAGACGTCATTATACGGGATGGGGTCGCTTATCAAGTCAGCTGATTAACGGGCTTCGTGATAGTCATAGTGGCAAGACTATTCTCGACTACCTGATGGACGATGATGATATCCCTAAAAATCGCAATCGGAATTTTATGCAGCTAATCAACGATGAGCGCCTTTCTTTTAAAGAGTCTATTCAAAGGGCACAGGAAAAAGAAGATCATGGCAGCCTACATGAATTAGTGCAAAAAATACCAGGTAGTCCGGCTATTAAAAAGGGAATTCTACAAAGCCTTATGATAGTAGATGAATTAGTTAAAATCATGGGATATCGACCGAAAAATATTGTAGTGGAAATGGCTCGAGAAAATCAGACGACTGATCAAGGGCGCAGAAATTCAAATACTCGGTTACGAAATTTGGAAACTGCCATGCGCGAATTAGGAAGTAAAATTCTGACAGAATATCCTACTGATAATCAAGAATTGCGTAATGACCGGATTTATTTGTACTATTTGCAAAACGGCAAGGATATGTATACTGGTCAACCACTGGACATCAATAATCTTGTTAATTACGATATTGATCATATTATTCCTCGGAGTTTTACCACAGATAATTCAATTGATAATCGCGTTTTGACAAGTTCTGCTGTGAATCGTGGTAAGAAAGACGATGTTCCTAGCGAACAAGTGGTCAATCGCATGCGCAGAATGTGGGAATCATTATTGAAATCAGGACTAATTAGTCAAAGAAAATTCGATAACCTAACTCGTCTTTCTTTGACGGAAGAAGACAAAGCTGGCTTTATTCATCGGCAACTAGTTGAGACCAGACAGATTACGAAACACGTTGCACAAATATTGAATCAGAGATTTAATAATGGCGAAGAAAAAGTCTCCATTGTCACTCTAAAATCCGCTTTAACAAGTCAGTTTAGACGAGAATTTGAGATTTATAAAGTTCGTGAAGTGAATGATTACCATCATGCCCATGATGCATACTTGAATGGGGTAGTGGCACTATCCTTACTTAAAGTTTACCCGCAGTTAAAGCCAGAGTTTGTTTATGGAGAGTATCGTAAATACAATTCCTTTAAAGAAAATAAAGCAACAGCGCGCAAGCAATTCATGACAAACCTGATGCGTTTCTTCGCCTCAGGTGAAATCATTACAGACACAGAAACAGGGGAGATTCTGTGGTCACCGGATATGATCAAGAAAATTAGACATGTCCTAAACTATCGTCAAATGAATTTTACAAAAAAATTGGAAAACAGAGCCTCAAATGAAGAAGGAAAACTGCTATATAAGGAGACTATTAGTGGTAGAGGCGGTACAGGAAAGAATCAAATTAAGTCAAGGTTCAAAAGAAGTGATGGCAGTATTATTCCTTTAGCTATCAAGAATTATGGTGGCTATACTGAAGAAAAGGAAGCATTTATTACGTTGAAAAACAATGAACTATTTTCTATAAAAAGAACGAGCTTAGACAAAGAGTTATATGATTTTAGAATTTTACGTAATCAGATCTTCTATCAACCGGAAGGACATTATAGAAGTGTTTCCAGTTTAACTGATTCAGGTAAATGGAATCAGTTCTTTTTGGAAGAGTATTTAGTGAAATACGTTTACTTTATAAAACAGTACGAGAAGCTTATCGAGGATGAGAAAGCTTTTATTGACAATAATCGTTCCTACTTTGATTTAATTCGAGAAAAAATCTATACGTTTATTCAATTAAACCAATTAGCGGATATTTCTAAATTGTCTATCCCTATCAATCGGACAGTTATTCAAGAAAGAGATATATTATTTGTGCTATTCAATATCGCTAGTAAGGGAACAACAGAGGCAGGAACGTATCAGAATGAGCATGAAAAAAAGATTACACTTATTCCTCGAACGAGATATAGAGCTAAAAAAGATATTTTGCGAATTGGTGAATCTATTCTTATTGATTACTCTATTACAGGTCTCTATGAGACTAGAAGAAAGCTAGGTGAGTAAATGGGTTGGCGAACGGTGGTGGTTAATAAACATTCGAAATTGTCGTACAAAAATAATCATCTAATTTATAAAACAGTTAGTCAGAGTGAGATGATCCATTTGTCGGAAATAGATATTTTGTTGTTGGAGACAACCGATATCTCAATCACAACCATGCTAATCAAACGACTAACAGATGAAAATATCGATCTAATTTTCTGCGATGATAAGCGTTTGCCTATCGGAAGAATCTCCTCGTTTTATGGTCGCCATGATAGTACTTTACAATTGCAGAAGCAGATTGAATGGGATAAGAAGCTGCAAGGAAGCGTATGGACCAATATCATTGCTCAAAAAATCAGTAACCAAATGATCTATTTGAGGGCATGCGGTTTTGAAGAAAAAGCGAATTCCTTAAAGAACTTGTTGGAAGGATTGGAAATATTTGATCCAACAAATCGAGAAGGACATGCAGCGCGCATCTATTTTAATACACTCTTTGGGAATGACTTTACTCGTGAATCTAGTAATGCGGTGAATGCGGGATTAGACTACGGTTACACCTTGATAATGAGCATGTTTGCTAGAGAAATCGCAAAATCAGGCTGCCTAACCCAGTTAGGGCTTAAACATTCAAACCAATTCAACGACTTTAATCTTGCCAGTGATTTGATGGAGCCTTTTCGGCCCCTGGTGGATCAAATCGTCTATCAACATCGCACGGAAGATTTTCCAGTGATAAAACGGATGCTATTTACTCTTTTTACGGAGAATTATTCCTATAATAAACAAGCAATGTTTTTGACTAATATCATTAGTGATTATACGAAGAAAGTGATTCGTGTGTTAAATAATAAAGCGGAAGGAGTTCCTGACTTTAGGATATGAGTTATCGTTATATGAGAATGCTTGTAATGTTCGACATGCCCACTGATACAAGTGATGATAAAAAAGCTTATCGAAAATTCCGGAAATTTCTAATTAGTGAAGGTTTCATCATGCACCAGTTTTCAGTTTATAGTAAGATATTATTGAATGGTACCGCAAAGACGGCGATGATAGCTCGTTTAAAGCAGAATAATCCCCGAAAAGGGTTAATAAATATTTTAACCGTTACAGAAAAACAGTTTTCTCGAATGGTATATCTAAGCGGAACTAAGGATGAATGTGTGGCAAATCAAGATGAGCGATTGGTTTTTTTAGGTGACGCCTATGATCTTTCTTAATTATGATTTATTAGATAAAGCAATTGAGATTGATAAAAACACGATTTTTGTCGTGGAAGAGATTCGCGCTTTTGCGGATCTTATCAAGATGGTCTATCAATATAATGAAATGAGTGAGCTGAAATTTTTTGGTGATAACCAAAAAAATCTAAAAGCAGCTGAAATCATGGTAGTTTCAGATATACTTGGTTATGACATTAACTCCGCTGCAGTACTGAAGCTAATTTATGCTGATTTAGAACTACAGTTAAGTGAAAAGCCTGAAGTGAAATCAATGATAGACAAACTGACTGCTACAATCAGTGAACTTATTGGCTATGAACTATTAGAACATGAGTTAGATTTAGAGGAGGATGAAATTACTGTAAATGAGCTGTTTAAAGCATTAGGAATTAAAATTGAAACTACAAGCGATACTATTTTTGAGAAGCTTATTGAAATTGTGCAAGTTTATAAATATTTGTCTAAAAAGAGATTACTCATCTTTTGCAACGTGTATGCTTATTTGGCAGATGAAGAGCGATCCGAATTGCGGGAGTATATTGAACTAAGTAACGTCGATGTTCTCTTTATTGAACCTCGAAAAGTATCTGGAGCGATGCAAGTAATTTTGGACGAAGATTTTTTTCTAACCGAAAAAAACGTGTAACCGATAATTGTTCTTTGACAACTAAATAGTAATACCAACAATTAATGCAATTTGAGACATTTAAAACTAAAGTCTTGCTATGGATGAATAGCGCGATTACGGAACTTCGAAAAAGTCTACGAGGTTTTAGAGCTATGCTGTTTTGAATGTCTCCAAAACAGTCATCTTAGCTACTTTGAGGTGACTAATGTTTTAGAGCTATGCTGTTTTGAATGTCTCCAAAACCACGATCAACTATGCTGGTAGTAGCTTTGCGTTTTAGAGCTATGCTGTTTTGAATGTCTCCAAAACTACATACTTAAATCTAATTTGTACGCTAATGTTTTAGAGCTATGCTGTTTTGAATGTCTCCAAAACAAATCCACACGGAGTTACTGCTGAACAAGTGTTTTAGAGCTATGCTGTTTTGAATGTCTCCAAAACTGCATTTTGCTTAATATCGAATATTGTACTGTTTTAGAGCTATGCTGTTTTGAATGTCTCCAAAACGTAATGAAAACCGCTAACGGTATATAGTTTGTTTTAGAGCTATGCTGTTTTGAATGTCTCCAAAACTTTAGATATTGCGATTGGTGAGGATATAACGTTTTAGAGCTATGCTGTTTTGAATGTCTCCAAAACTTGTTCCTCTGGCGTATTTAGGTACTGACCGTTTTAGAGCTATGCTGTTTTGAATGTCTCCAAAACATAAACTTATTCTGTATTGTAAACTATAAAGTTTTAGAGCTATGCTGTTTTGAATGTCTCCAAAACTTTTTGCTATTTTTAGGTGAGTTTTTGTGCGTTTTAGAGCTATGCTGTTTTGAATGTCTCGATTGTTGGCGTAGAGAAATAATCTTGAATAGTATATTTTTTGAGAGATAATTGCGCTGCAAAAAACCGTAATTTTAGGATTGCGGTTTTTTTATGGTTCTGCAAACCCTATCACATCAGCATGTCTAGTGATTTTGACATAGCTTTTCAGCTACAAAACGGCATACTTCTCCAATACTTTGCTACAATAAAGTTGTGGAAGATTCGAGAAGGAGAGGAGCAATATGAAATTAGGAGAACAGCTAAAACAGCTGCGTTTAGAAAAAGGCTATACGCAAGAAGAATTAGCAAATAAACTTTTTGTGACGCGTCAAACGATTTCCAATTGGGAAACCGAGAAAGGACAACCTGATATTGAGAATATTGTACTGCTAGCGCAAACTTTTGATATTTCAATCGATGAACTAATGACTGGAAAGCGACTAATCATTAGTGAGAAAAATGCTATTGGCAAGAAACATTTTATTGCCTTGATTATTTGGTCAATTGTATTGTTGGCGCTACAAATGATCATACGACCGACGACGTTGATCCTTTTGCTGATTTATGCAATCGGAGGCTTAATCATCTCCGTTCATTTCATGTATAAGACAAAAAGATTACCTAGCTTATACGGACAAGCAGAGAACATGTATGACTGGGGTTTATATCTCTGTATATTTTACTTTTTTGCTTGTATTGCGGTAGTTGTGTTGCAAATTAGCAGAGGATAGGAGGGAGCAATATGAAGGGTTTAGTACCTATTACGGCCGTTCAAACAGCTGACGGTATTTTTTGGGCGCAACAGGACCAAAATTATATTCCAAGACTGTTGAATTATTTAAAAGTTGATTATAGAGAATATGATTGGGAGACGGTCCCATTTTATGACTTAAATGAAGAAACGATCAAAAGGTATGACGCAGTTGCCATTACGCCTATGAGTCAGAAATATCGTAAGAGCATATTAGAACTGTCCCCAGAAATCACCGTGATTAAGGTGGGAGCAGAAGACTTTATGCGACAATTAGCGCCTAAAGGAGCAGTTTTAGGACGGACTAGTGGCTACTTGATTGTAGATGGGCCGACAATGTCACAAAAGGGTCAACCAAAAGAAAGCACACAATTCACCAACGATAACCTGCGCCAGCTAATGCGCGATTATCCTAATGTGTATTGGGAAGTCACCAATTTTGAAGAAATTAAGCATCATTTAGCTGAGGGATCAACGGGTATTACGGTTGCATTAGCTCCGGCTGCATATCCTTACCTAAAATTCTTTAATACGCAGTTTCCCGACATTGCCGTAATGAAGGTTGCCCCTAAAGAACTCGAACCGCTGGGGTACCGCTACGAGCAGGGGATGATTATCGTAGGTGCACTGACGCTGTTTCTAATGAGTTTAAGTGCTATGTTATAAAAAAATAGGGAAAACGCTTTAGCTTGTAGATGTTTTTCACATGCTAAGGCGTTTTTGTGTTGTGTCGCGTGTCGTCATGCTAGGAATACGAACAAATCAATAAAAGACACTCAATTACAAAAGTTCAATCATTCGCAAAATAATCAATGGAGGAGTAACATATAATTATGAAAGCGTTTACTTTAGTATTTTACAAGAGAGGAGGAATATAAATGTTAGCCATGAGTATGTTTGTGACAACGATGTCCCGAATTCAATTCGCGTTAACGGCAATTGTTCATTTTTTCTTTGTCCCCACAACAGTCGGCTTAATGGCAGCAACCTTAATTTTTGAATTACTCTATGTTTTTGGTAAAAAGGAGACAGAGCATTATGGCCGCTTAGCTTTATTTTTCGCGAAACTTTATTTTGTCAGTTTTGCTACTGGTGTGGTCACCGGACTCATCATGGAATTTCAGTTTGGTATGAATTGGTCTGTTTACGCTTATTTCTTTGGTGATGTAATCGGCGTCCCTTTAGCTCTAGAAGGGATTATGGCCTTTTTCATGGAGTCAACCTTGATAGGACTGTGGCGCTTTACCTGGGGGAAAATCAATAAGAAACTACACGTCTTATTTGGTGCGCTGCTTTTTATCACGTCATTATTCTCCATTGTTTGGATTATTACGATCAACGCTTTTATGCAAAATCCAGTCGGTTTTACGATGGTAAATGGTCGAGCCCAACTAGACAGTGTGATTTCATTATTACGGAACCCACAATACTGGCCCGAGGCACTTCACGTCTTCTTCGCTATTATGATTTTAGGTGGTTTGGTAACCGCAGGTGTCTCTGCCTGGCAAATATTGCGGAAACGAGATACAGTTCTCTTTAAAAAAGCCGTTCAAATTGGCGTTTTGATGTTCCTGCCAGCGGCAATTATTCAACCGCAAATGGGGGATGACCAAATTGCGGCAACGTTAAATCTGCAACCAATGAAATTTGCGGCGGCCGAAGCTCAATATGAAGACGAAGGTAGCACTACAACCGGAACGCCTTGGGATGTTGTCGCTTGGATTGACGAAAGTGAACATAAGAGTTATGGTTTAGGAATCCCCGGATTAGGCAGCTATTTTGGTTCAGGTAAATTTGTAGGCGCATCGGCGGGAATGAATTCAATTGCTCAAACTTACCATGAGAAGTACGATCAGGAGGTAGCCGCTTCGTATGACGGGGATATGACCTATTATCCGCCAGTTACGCTAATCTTCTGGTGTATGCGCTGGATGGTTTTCAGTGGGTATTATTATATTATCTTTGGTATGATCGCTTTGTTTCTACTCCATCGACGCAAAAAGGCAAAAAGGCGATTGAAGAACACCCGCGTTTGCTAAAAGCGTTAGGGATCACCATGTGGTTTCCATATATTACGGTCATTGCAGGATGGGTAGTAGCCGAAGTAGGCCGTTATCCTTTCGTCGTCTACGGCTTATTTACACAATTAGATGCTGTCTCTCCTAATATGACCGCTGCAAAAATCATCACTTCCATTAGTCTTTTTGCCATAGTGGATTGTCTTTTGATCACCACAGGTTTGGTAATGGGCCATCGAACACTAAAAAAAGGCGCTCCCAATATTGATGGAAATATGGACGAGGATCTATCAGCAGACAATATGTTAATGGGGGAGGGGAAGAGTCATGGCTAATCCGACTAATCTGCAGTTTGCCCTGTATTTGCTAGTTGCCAGCGAGCTATCTCTATTCTTAATTTTAGGCGGCACGGACTTTGGAGCGGGAATTGCGACATTCTTTGTTCATGATGATTAAGACCGCGACGCAATTGTGCGTACCTCAGGGCCAGTCTGGGGCGGCAATGAAACATGGCTCGTCGCTGGCATGGCTGCCATGTTTGGGGCATTTCCTCATTGGTATGCTGCTTTAACTTCAGGATTTTATTTGTTTTTTATTTTCATGTTAGTTTGTTTTATGTTTCGGGGCGTCGCATTTGATTATCGAAAAAAATGGCGCAGTAAAACGTATAATCGCGTATGGGACTGGGGATTATTTTTGGGAAGTTTAATACCGCCATTTTTATTGGGCATTATCTTCAGCGCTTCATTGAGGGGCGTGACATTCAATGGGGATTTTATTTGGATCAAAGCAGGTGAAGTCTTTAATCTCTTTACATTATGCTCGGCATTATTTTTAGTCTTACTCTGCATTCAGATTGGCTTAACGCGTGTGCGGAAACGAGCACCAGAAACAACAGCAAGCAATTTGAAAAGACCATTGAAGCTGGTGAATTATAGTTGTTACGGCTTGGCACTATTAGAAGTTGTGTTACTAGCCCTTAATACTACGATGTTTCAAGCTCATCTTGCCGCGGCGATCGTTGTACTTAGTGTGTTGGCAATCGGTTTGGTTCTGGTGAGCTGGAATCGCCCTAGAATCAGTTTTTGGGGAGCAGCAGTGGCTATTGGTAGTTTTAGCGCAGTAATCTTTTTGGGACTATATCCGAATTTGATCAGTAGTACCTCGGGAATTCCCTTAACAATCATGGCAGCTGCTAGCGGACGGGAATCTCAACTCTGGGTTGCTTTTGGTTCGGGGATGATGTTACCACTGATGATCATTCTGCAAATCACGGCCTATCATTTGATTCATAAAGTGTATCAAGCACCGGATAGCGAAATCAATTATTAGGAGGGAAACAATATGCGTAAAGTATTTCATGTAATTGGTTGGACAGTCGTAATCGTGCTGCCGTGGACTTGGATGTTTTCTTGGCATATTTGGCTGCAACCATTGATTGGTAATTTTTGGGGACAAGCGAGTATTTTTGGCGTAGCGCTGGTAGTATTGGCTTGGGGAATCTATTTGAATGCTAAAGGCTATGGACGTCAAGAACCAGTTCCAGTGAAAGTAAAAAAATAGAATCTACTATAAGTAAACTAACTGAGCGAGCAATGCTTGAATATGACTCAGTTAGTTTTTTTATTTAGTCAAAACAGCAAATTTATCATCATGTTAAAACACATCAATAAATGATGGCTAATTAATGGCAAAGGGAATGAATAATATGTAAAACAGCGTTGTAATAGTCTTTATGTAATCTACTTTGTATAATGTATATTATGTTAACTAGAATAAAATTAATACAAAATAGCTTGTTAAATCCTCTTTTAGGTGCTCTATCCTCTCTTAGTCTTAATTTAAACACCAATCATTAAGAACAATTCCTTATTTAACTTTTCTGAACTTTTTCTGATGATTTATAGCTAGTTGGATACTTTGAATTCTTAAGCTACAGCTACTGAAATTCTTTTGACTAATTGTGATAGTTAAAATGAAATCTGCGACTTTGATTTTTGTAAGTTCGAATCCTATTTGCTGTGACTGACAAACAGCCGTTTCAAGCACTGCAAGTAGCTACATTGTTTATGTAGACAAAAAAAGAGCCATTAACTTATCAATGGCTCACTTAAATTCATACTATTTATTGATTTTAAGGCGTCCGTGTAGATGAATGATTCCTTCGCGGTTCATTCGACCTTGAAGTGCCACGAAGTCTGTGACGGGTTTTCCATGATCTTTGATTGAGACTTTCACGTGATAGTCTTTCCCTTGCTGCAAGCCTAGATATTGGATAGATTCTGAGAACACGTAGTGGCCATCTACTTGGTCTAAATAGGCTAAGTCTTGTTTTGTGGGTAGTAATCCGGGTTCTTCTACCAAAGTTTCTTGCAGCTGTACTGTCGAATCATCAGCCTTTAGTTGGTCAGAATGTCCCCAAATTGGTCGAATCAACAATATAACGACAACAAAGGCAAATAACATGACGCTAATGATTGAAATAAGACGTTTGTTTCTCATGTACTGCGCCCCCTTACATGCTTATTATAGAGCGTTTCGGGAGTGCTGGATGCTTCTTTTTTTATCAAATCATTCTCAAAATTTGCGTTGATAAGAAATGTGCTACAATTGACTTAGCTTATTAAAAATTGATATTAGTTTACATAATATAATTCTGGTTACTTCATAAATATTTAGGAGGCTTTTTATGAAACAAATAATGGATTTAGCACGTATTTATCATGAGGCGCAATTTCTGTTTCCTTATTGGACAGATGATTTGTTAAAAGAATGGACAGCTGCTTATGAGCAATTGTTGGCGACAGTTTCGCAAGGTCTCACTGAACGAGAATTCTATCTTGAACTTATGAAGCTTGCGACTTTGCTGAAGGATGGACACACTCAGATAATCCTCCCCTCTTCTCTGAATGTTAATCAATTTAGTCCTATTAAGTTTGAAATGATAGAAAATGAATTGGTTGTTACGAATGCTCAAGTACCCTATATTGATTTGATTGGCCAAGTAGTTCAAAAAATTGAAGGTAAACCAGTTCAACAGTTTTTAGCTGAAATTAAGCCCTTTATCTGGCATGAAACAGACTTTTTTTATGTGAATTTAGTCGCGCGTCTCCCCTTCTTCTTTCCTGATGGGCTGAATATAAGCGTTGCCGGGGAGCACTATTTAATCAAAATGGTCGCTACGCCCCGCCTGGCTAAACCATTGCGACAAGGCGTTCTCCGCTATCAACACGAAGGCCTATCCCTTTATCAAATTGAAGACTCAATCATGGTGAAAATCCAACACTTTATGTCAGAAACAATGGTCAAAGATTTTTATCGCCATGTCGAGTTATTGCAGCAGGCTGATAAATTGATCATCGATGTACGTGGAAATCTAGGCGGTAATTCTGGGTTTGCAGATGAGCTTGCTCAGGCTTTTTATCCAGGTGAGTTTCTAGTTGAGCGCTACTACTATCAATTAACTAATGGAGAAACTTATGCGAATGGGTCACAAATCGCCACTTGGCCAGCAAAAATGCTGGATGAAGCAGCGCAAACCCGTTTTCATAAGGAGTTAGCTAGTTGGCGTCATCAGGCTTTTGAAGAGCAATCTGAAACAGCCTTTTATCCTGAATTTGCTGGAAAACTAGCGGAGAAACCTGTTGTTTTGCTGCAAGATGCGGCGACCTATTCTTCTGCAGAAAATTTTTTGATGAACTTTATCCAGCGGTCTAAGACTGTCACGATAGGCACCTCAACGGCAGGATCTACTGGTCAATCTGCGTGGATTCCTTTGGAAACAGGTGGTTATTTCCAAGTGACGGCTAAAGCTGTGGAACTGCCAGCTGGCACAATTCACCATAACCAAGGCCTCAAGCCAGAGATTGAGATCAGTCTTACCATTCAGGATGTCCAAAATGGCGCAGATCCTATCTTGGCAAGAGCTTTAAAAAACGATACAGAGTCCTAAAGGCAACTCTGTATCGCTTCTATTTTTGTAGGTCTGTCTGAATGCTGCTAGCAATTTCTTCTGGAAAATAAGGATATAGCACGATTTTATCAAGGATTCCAGGATAATAGTCTAAATTTAGCCATTTTTTGGCAAAGCTATTGGCGGCTATTTCAACTAGTGCGTTGATTGTTGACATATGCTGATAACGCCCAATCCCCCACAATTTGATTTGAAAATCTTGTAAATCAAGTTGTTCATGCTCCTGGATACTGTGAAAGAGTTCATGGGCGATAATGACATCACGCCACTTCTCGAATTGCCATTGTTCCAAGTTATGTTCGGCAAAATAGGAATCCTTTTCCTTGAATAAAGTATTTACGACAATTTTGTTAGGAGTCTCGAAATAGCCTAATGTGGCAAAGCTTTTATCCACACCAATCTCTTGCTCCTCAATTTGCACTCCTAGATAGTCCGCCAGTGCTTCGACGGTTGGCGGCTCAACTAGCTGCTGATATTTTTCAGCAAGACGAATCCCTAGATTTTTCGCCATACGACCTTTTTGCTCGATTTCATCTAAAGAGAGCTTGTAGCCAATACGATCATTGCTGATGGCTTCACGGATAATCGTATCATCCGTGAGCCATAGCAAGTGCTGCAGCATACGTTCCAGTTCCATTATAGATTATTTCGTGCGGCGACCACGATAACCTCTTCTTTACCGCCGTGCTGCATAAGCTCGGTATCCATGACCATGTGTAGCTGTGAAAGCTCTAGCATGCCGGTATAATCGACTACTTTAGCCCCGATACATAAGTAAATGTCTGGAGCCAGCTTAATGTCACTCTTATAGACAGCTAGATCTTCCCAGAAATTATCGACTACATTGCGAATGCCACCGACAGTTGTTTTAACGGCCTCACCATCGCCCCGCTGAATTTTAATGAAGCCTTTCTTATCAATAATCCGTAATTCTTGTTGATCATTTTTCATGGTACCGAAGCAATAGAAGTATTCATTTTCTTGAATCAAGTAAGCTTTTTCTTCGGAAATCTGCATCGATTTGGCTGCTAATTGCTTCGCCTCTGCCTCATCGACTTTCGCTGATAAGTCAGTCGTTTTTACTTCGGTAGAACCAGTCGCAATTGCGCGAACTTTATTTGTTTGAGAATCAATTTCCATTTGAACTTCAATCGTTTCCGGAGCCGCCCCAGATTTAGTGGCGGATTGGATTGCTTCATTACGGATATCCTCTAAATCTTGTGGGGCTGGATTTGGAATTACCCGTTCCACAACATCACGAACCATCGCCAAAGCCACCCCAATGGAAGAAATAACTTCCGCATGTTGAGCAATGTCATAACCTAAGCCCATCTTTTTAGCTGTGTAAGGAAGCAGTGAGGTAGCACCGCCGCCTCCGCCGACTAAGGAGATTTGGCTGCGTTCGACTTTGTGTTTGTCTGCTAAGAAATTGATAACCTTAATAACAACATCAGAGGCCCGGTCCATAATTTGGGTAGCCGTTTCTTCAACAGATAGACCGATATCGTCAGCTAAAGCTTTGATGGCCTTGTAACTGGCATCATAGTTCCCGAAAGAGTAATCGCCTTTCTTCACTAATTTCAAAGCATTGGCTGCACAAGTAACGGTAATCGCAAAGCGTTTGCCATCTTCACCTTCAATGGCAATATAATCACTTGGATCGTTTTCCAATGGTTGAATCCGTACGACTTTTGGATTGATAATTTCTTCTGGCGTACTGAAGGCTGCATACGGTAGTTTAGCGATATGGGCTGAACGTGGACCTACTGCAACGACACTGCTCTTATCTGCCCGTACCATACTTCCGCCAGCAACACCGGATACGTGAACATCTAGCGAACTAATTAAGGTTTTATGTCCGCCGACAACGGAGTAATCAATCATTGGACGTCCATTTTTAATGACCCCAATATCAGTACTGGTTCCACCAACTTCAAAGAAGATGGCATTGGAGGCTTTCAAGTACATCAAGGCACCAACAGTTGAGGCTGCTGGACCTGATAACATGGTTAAAACAGGCCGTTTGCGCATTTCGTTAATATCCATAACCCCACCATCGCCGCGCATAATCATCAAGGGTACTTTAATGCCGGCTTGACGGACGCTGTCTTCTGTACTATCGGCAGTTTCAAACATTTTCGGTAAAATAGAGGCGTTGATAACTGCGGTCCGAGTCCGTTTGGAAAGGCCGTACATTTTACTAATATCACTAGCTTGCGAAACCTCTACGTTCATTTCTTTCCCGATTTCCGCAATCGCTTCTTCTTCTGATTTATCGTCCACCCCGAAGGCTTTTGACGCAACGATGACTTCAGCGCCTTCGCCAATCAACTCTTCCATGGTGCGCTTGGCGATCGACTTATCAAATTTTTTCAGTGGAATGTATTTATTATGAGTGGAGATTTTTCGTTTGCCGGTTTCGTCCAGGATTATGTCGTGAATCACGGCTTGGCGTTTAGCCAAAAAGCTATTGCCCATGCCGATGACGCCGGTTACGGCTACATCCCCTTCTAGGAGCGCGTTAGTCGCCTGAGTAGTACTGTGTGCGATAAAGGTTACTTCGTCTGGCGCGATACCGTTTTCATTTAAGCATTTTTCAAAGGCCTGTACAACACCAGCAGAAACGCCTAATTCATCATCGTGAGTGGTTTTAACAGACCCAATCCCTACGATTTCAAATGTATCATTATCAATAGCAACTGCTTTTGTATGGGTTCCCCCAACGTCGATACCGACGCGGATTGCACGTTTCATTTATTTTTCCTCCTCTTAACCAAACATCATGTAACAGATCATCACGTTGATTGCACCAGCGGCCCAGCCCCAAGGTACCCCAGTAAGCATGAATTCTTTTGCGCCAACTTTTGAATAGTTTAACGCCCACAAGTTCCAAGATTGGGTTGGACATGTCGATAGGTTCATAGAAATTGTTGGGATATAGATTAATGGGAACAACAGACTAACTGGGAAAATCCCCATTCCTTGTAAGATACCAACTGTGGCACTACCGGCCCCAAAGATCGTCAATGGGCCACGGAATAGTCCTAGTGGAATCAAGATGGCAAAACCAATACACAATACTAAGGTACTGGTGGGCATGAAGTCACCGATAACTGCTTGGAAGAATGGTGCGGCGATTCCAGAAGCCTTATTAAACATTGGTAGAATGAATAAGAAACCAAGTAGTGAAGCGACGTCCACGACACCATCATAGAAAGTCCGCGTAATCAAGCGTGTGCCGTCTTTATAGTTAGGTAATTTACCACAGACAGCTAACGCATATAATGAAGCGACGATAAAGGCTGGGATTGGTTGCCAGCCAAAAACGATTGCTAACAATACTGGAATAACGGGAGTAATCAAGGCATAGACTGGAATGTCCTTTTTCTTTTCTACAGCCGAAGCAACCGCTGCCCAGTTATACGTGCGTTTTTTCCGTAAACCGAAGACTAACATTAAAATAATCATGACGGTTTGAACGCCGAGAGCCGTAAAACCAAAGCGTAGGTAGCTCCAGTCGTATTGATATTCAGTAAAGATTCCTTGCATCTGTTTAAAGAGTACAATATTGACGTACATCCCACTACCGACACTCATTAAGTAAGACGTTACCGCCAATGGTTTCGGTACTCCTAGTGACATTAAGATTGGCAGTACAATGATCCCAATGGCAACAACGGCACCGGCACCGAATGTGGAAGTGAAAATCAAAGTTGTTACGATACACAATAAGATGGTTGTGAATAGTGGATTTTCACCACTTAGCTCAACGGTTTTTTTGATTAAGCTAGAGGCAATTTCAGTTTCAATCAAGATGCGGCCAAACCAGCTACCGAAGATAACGATAACGGCTGTTGCCCCCCAGCTTTCCGGTCCACCTTGGAAAACGTCCAACATCGCTTGGTCCCATGTCAGCTGTCCGCCAACAATACTGAAGAATACCCAAATAATTGCCATTACAAAGAATCCGACCATCAAGTTGCCGCCTTTAGCAGCAAAGCGAATCAATAAGAAATACGTGATCAATAAGATGACACCAATAATAAAGTCCATTTTTCGCTCTCCTTTTTATTCCATATTTGAGTGTTGCTTGTTCGCGTCGTCGTTAGAAACCTTCAATTTGCGGCTTAACTCTAGACAGATATAATCCAATTGAATGTGCAGCGTTTGATCAAAGAGTGTGCTAAGTAACTGAATTGATTTCCCATTTCCCGTCTTGGTTGCACCGGGAATTACTAAAACTTGTGATGCTAAAGTGCCTAGTGGTGAATCAGCTTTACTAGTGATACCTAAGACGGCCGTCCCTTGCTTGCGAGCTTTCTCAGCTAAGCTGACAATGGTGCTGGTGGTCCCTGAACCGGAGATAGCAACTAGTACATCATCCTTTTGAATTGAAGGGGTGGTTGATTCACCAATGACAAAAGGCGTTAAGCCAATGTGCATCAAGCGCATAGCAAAGCCCTTTCCTTGTAAGCCGCTGCGGCCTTCCCCTAAAACAAAGATTCGTTTACCAGAGCCTAACAATTCAATGGCAGTCTCCACCTCTTGCGGATCGACTTTGTCTAATACGTCCGTAATTTCCTTTAGTATCGTTTGCATGTCATTCATCCAACAAAACCTCCAAATATTTTTCTAGTTCCTTTTGTGGCGCCTCTTTTCCAACAATGGCACTGCCAACAATTGCTATTTCAAGGGGCGTTTCTTTTAACGCCGCCATTGTTTCTAAATTCAAGCCGCCCGCTAGTGCGATGCGTTTGATATGAGGGAAACGTGTGACAAAGCGTTTGACTTCATCTACGACCGAAACTTTCTGATTGCTGTCTTTCGAAAAATGCATCGCGTAGATTGCGTTCTCGAAGTGGGCGATTCGTTCAATCCGTTCCTCGTCACATTCTAATAGATCAATCAGCACTTCCTTTCCAAATTTTTCGGCAACTTGGTAGCAAATTTCTACGGTTTCGTAGGCACCGGCCCCCATAACCGTCAAAATATCAGCACCTGCTTCAAAATACTTGGTGAATTCATACGCTGCTTCATCAATCGTCTTTATATCGACTAATAGTTTGGCAGTACCCTTAAAAGTTTTTGTTTCTGTTACACATTGAAGTCCATAATCTTTACTTAATGAAGTGCCGATTTCGATAATGTCGGCTTGATTCAATTCTTGAACCAATTCCTTGGCACGAGCCAGTGGGACCCGGTCAATAGCGACTTGTAATCTCATGCCGTTGCTCCTTCCTGTGTATGATCTTTGATAAAATCAGCTAGCCGCTCAGGTGTGGGTAAGTTTTCATTATCACTAATATGGCTAACTTGAATTGCGCCAATCGCGTTTGCCCGCTGCAATAAATCTGGCATTGAAAGATTTTCCAAAATACTGGTGATCACGCCTACCGCAAATCCATCGCCGGCACCTACTGTATCGACAACTTCAGCTAGGCGGAAGCCTGGTGCATCCAGTGTGTGGATACCATCTTGCTCTTGCCACATGGCGAAAGCGCCGTTGGGTCCCTTTTTAATAATGACCCCATGAGCACCGAGATCGAGATAAAATTGGGCAATTTGTTCTGGTTCAGTATAGCCAGTTAGGATAAAGCCTTCGCCAATCCCTGGTAAAACAAAATCACATAATGAAGCGATTTCATTTATGCGCGCAACCATTTTTTCTTGTGAGCCCCATAAGACCGGCCGTAAGTTAGGATCAAAGGTGATGAAGCTGCCGGCTTTTTTCGCTTTTAAAATTAATTCCTTAGTTAATTGGAAAGTTTCATCATTAAGCGCCATGAAGATGCCCGTCACATGGAAAACATCCACATCAGAAAAATCGATTTTTGCTAAAACTTCTCTCGTTAACTGAGAAGCTGCCGAGCCTTTACGGAAATACACGACTTCAGGATCGTTTTTTGAATCCTTGTTCTTCAATTGGAAACCAGTCGGGAAATTTTCGTTATATTGCAGATAATTGGTACCTACAGATTCTTGTTTTAAGAAATCACTGATATATTCGCCAAAAGGATCTTGACCTAATTGTGTGATATACTCGATCTCGTGTCCCAAGCGAGATACCCCTACAGAAACATTAACCTCCGCGCCCGCTACAAAGCGCTGAAAAGTCTCTACATCTTTCAATTTACCTTCCGTTTGTGCGACGAACATAGCCATTGGTTCACCGATAGTCAATACTTTACCCACGTTGTTCTGCCTCCTTCATTTTTGCTACTTCACCGGGAATCTGTGCCACGGTCATGGGATATTCTAAAACATATGGAACGGGTAGTCCTAGAAATTTACGCCAATCCAGCGCGCCCTCTTCTAGTAAAGTTGTCTGTTTATCTTGAAGATTCTTCATATGGAAGACGGTGATGTAAGGCTTTAAGGCGTTGAAGGCTTGATAAGGATCTTCCTCCATTACTAACCAATTGCCTAAATCAAAGGTATAGCCAACAGGCAAGCTCTGCTCTTCAATAGCAGTCAAGGCAGCTTTGACAGGACCGTAATGACCGTTTTCTTCAGTTTGATCATTTTCAATCGTCAGGTTTATCTGATAGCTATCTAACAGCGCTGTTAACTCTGACGTTTTCACCTGCGAAATCCCCGTCAAATCGCCAATATTCATTTTGACAGAGCGCACATTTAATTGCTCTGCTTCTCTCAGAAATAATTCGAGATCAGGATGGAGCCCGTTAGTGGTAAACAAAGGTAACGGGATTGAGAGAAACGTTTGCCAGCCTTTATGTTTACCGGTTTCCAAAAACTCTTGAAAAACGGCTTGGCGCTCGTCTTTCGTTTCAGGGAAATATTCGTAGCGCAACTCGATTCCTGCGATAGGAAGATCTAAAGCCGCTACCTGTTGAACAAAATCTTGTTGTGAAAGCTCTTCTTCTAACGAAATAATCGTATTAAGCAATAAATTCATAAACTAAGGAAGACCCCTTTCTATAGTGAATGCCGGATGTGCAGTTCTGACGGAATCTCGATACGCTCCACCGGGATCCCTTCTTGAATTTCAGCTACTAATAGCTCAGCTGCGCGTAACCCAATTTGATGCGGGTTTTGGTGAATCGTGGTAATACCTGGTGGCACTAGTTCAGCCCAGAACCAATCATCAAAACCAGAGACACCGCAGTCTTTCGGAATTTCTAAACCTAAGCGTTTTAAAGTTGCCACGACTTCGTATAAGGCATTACCGTTTGCCGCGAAGAACGCAGTTTTTTCTTTAAGAGGATGTGCCGCTAGATAGGCTTCTAATGAGTATCCCTTTTGTGTCAGCTCCACTAAATCTAAGGGAATATTTTGGGTCATCGCCTCGACGCGCATCCCATCATACCGCTCAACCCGCGGACTAATATTTTCAATTGGTTCTGAAACATGGATGATTCGTTGATAACCTAGCTGAATGATATGGTTAGCTAGCTCTTTTGTTACCTGGTAATTATTGGATTGAACCGTTGTCCAGTGACTGTTAACTAAGGAGCGGTCAATTAAGATCGTTGGGATTGCGGCATCTTGTAACAGTTTGAAATCTTCGATATTCGTTGAAACAGGTTGAAGTAAAATACCATCAATATTTTGATCTAATAATTTCTGTAATGCTTTTTGTTCTGCTTTCTTTGAATTGTTGGTATTCATGATTAAGATTTGATAGTCTGTACCTTCCAAGGCATCCTGTACGGACTTAATAAGATAAGCAGAGTATAGATTTTCGATATCGGCGACTAAAAGACCTAGCAGATAACTCTTTTTAGATTTGAGATACTGTGCTTGTTTACTAGGACGGTAGCCGACTTCTTCAATAATTGCTTTAATTTTTGCTTTCGTTTTGAGGGACATATTGCCATATTTGCCGTTTAAGTAACGAGAAACCGTCGTTTTAGAGACCCCGGCGCGAGTGGCGATGTCCTGAATCGTCAAATTTTCTTTCATAGATTTACCTCTTTTTCGCTTTTAGGGAACCGGTTAACTAGATTGTAAGCGCTAACTACAAAAATGTCAATAACGTTTGTCATTTTTATAGAATTATCTCTATTTTTTTGGCTTTTCGTGAAACTGTTCGCCGAACTTGGATAGAATCATTAGAACTGCTGCTAGGAGTAAAATGGAGAGTGCAAGTAACAAGGTTTGTGTACCCTTTTCATGAATCACTAGTAATTGTCGTAAGATAGCGGTCATGCTGATGAGAATCAGGTAGCGGATAGGAATGTGGTGTCCTTCTTGAATATAGCGTACCAGCATAATCACAAACTCAAACAACATGAAGAATGACGTGATTTCTTGCATCACAGTAGAAAAGTTTTGTGGGTTTACCGGCATAAAAACGAGTCCGACTAAATCATACAGATGACGAATCATATAAAAGATGACAATGACGGCTAAGGTTCCTAAGATGATATCCAGCACGACGTTTATTACACGTTTATAAAAACTAAAATGCATCACAACTCCCTCCTTTTTCTCTAAGATAGCAGAAAAACGAGCGTAATGAAAGCGCTTTTTGGTTTACCGGTTAACTTTTTTTGCAAAAAAACCGTTTCTTCAGCTAGACAGTCGAAGAAACGGTTTTACTTCTATTTTGTTTGATGGGTCTTTCTAATAAAGCTCAGCTAGCTGTTCCGCCAGTTGTTCCAAGTAATGTTGATCTGTGGCATCGTAAGCATGAGTCTGGCTGTGGTCTAAATCAATGACGCCAATCAAACGTTCTCCTTTTACGATGGGGACTACGATTTCAGACATTGCTGCGGAATCACAGGCTATATAATTGGCATGCTGTTTTACATCATCAACTATTATTGTTTGACGTTTTTCAGCAGATTCTCCGCAAACGCCCTTCCCCATCCTGATTCGTGTACAAGAAACGCGGCCTTGAAACGGTCCTAATATTAGCTCCTCACCATCATATAAATAGAAACCAGTGAAAACAGAGCCTGGTAAGGTTTCATTCAAAAGTGCGGAGCTGTTGGCTAAAGCAGCAATTGGATCTTTTTCCAAATCCAGTAATCCTGCCTGTTGCTGAAGCATCAATTCGTATGTTGCTTGTTTATCCATCTACGTCCTCTCCCTTAACCGCTAATAATGCTTTAGTATAGTAGAAAGTTTCCCAAATAGCTAGTGTCATTTTACAGCTTCGTGACATTTCTCGCTAGAAAACGATTACTTTGAATATTTTGTAATAATTCTAGGTTTTTTGTAAAAATGGCAACGTAACTTTAACGCCCCTTTTACATAAATTGACATCAAAATATGGTTTAATACATCTCGTACCTCTTTTTGAAAGGAAGATGATGATTGAAACAATCGTTAATTAAAAATACAGTCACAGTCGCTGCTTTAAGTGCAGCTTTATTTATGGGCGGTCAATCCTTGGCTGCTACAAAAGAGGATGTTACCTCTCAAAAAGCAACAATCGAAAAAATTAGTCAAAAAATCGAGACTACTACTACTACCGCAAAGAAACTCGAAGCGGCCATAGAAAAAGTAAAAGATGAGAATCAAGCTTTAGCATTGCAACTTTCAGAGGAAAATCAAAAATTGGCTAACCTAAAAGAATTAGGTGCGGAAGATGTTCAGCCCCTCTCGCCATTGACGGTTACACCGCTAACTGCGGTCACTACAACCAATGATTCATTGAACAGCCTGACCCTTACTGTTGAGAAATTGGCGCATGATTTGGAGCAAAAGCAAGATGATGAAAAAGAACTTTCGAAGGAAAAAGACAAAAATGAGGCAACGCAAAAAGAGTTAGACGAACAGAAAGCGGCTGCCCAAGCAACTTTAAATGAGCTTGAAGAAGCGGTAAAAGAAGCACAAGCTGAGGAACAAGCACTAAAGGAAACAACAGGTGGCAACAGTGCCCCTAGTATCGCCGCAAATTATTTAGGAACGCCTTATGTTTGGGGCGGTACGACTCCTAGTGGCTTTGACTGCTCTGGTTTAGTCCAATATGTGTTTAATCAGATGGGCATCAGCGTAGGCCGGACTACCACTGATCAAGAAAGTGCCGGCACGTCAGTTTCGATGGACGCACTTCAAGCGGGTGATTTATTATTCTGGGGTTCACCTGGCGCTAGCTACCACGTCGCAATCTATGTAGGAAATGGTGAATATATTCATGCACCAGTTCCAGGCGATGTCGTAAAATACGATACAATTAGTGGCTATACGCCTTCTTTTGCAATTCGCGTTTAATAGTCGCCTGATCTAGATAGAAAAAAAGAGATGCCGTGATTGGCATCTCTTTTTTTTAGTCATGCAATTTTCCCCAAAAGCCTAAACCATAATAAAGAATCACACCAGCTGAAGCGCCAGCAATCAATAAAGCAAAGCCGCTATTGACTAAGACAGGCATTACTTGTGAGCTGACTAGTATAGTGTAGATAGCAATGAGGATTGCGCCTACGATTAGAGTTCCGAAAATCGAAACCATCATCATAAAGTTTCCACCCCCGCGGTTAAACAACTGTGAGGTGTTGGTCCAATTCAAGGTTAAATGTTTGTAATCTCGGGCGAAAAACCGCAAACTTCCTAGATAACTCCCTAAAAGGTCCCCGAGGACGAGTGCCACCACGAGGATGACAGGGACTTTCAATACGAGTCCGCCTACAAGGAGCAACGTGGCCGTAATAAGCGCTTGAAGACTGAAACTAAAGATAAACTTCGCCTTTAAGTATTCCTTGAAGGAAATCGGCAAGGAGCGCATAAAATAGAAATTCTGCCGGTCAAGGGAAATAATGTTTGCGACGATGGCTGTTTGATTCAGCGACATCAGGCTAAAGCAGATACCTCCCAACAGAAAAACACCAAAGTAGCGTTGATCCAATTGACTGAAATCCAACAGGCCATTTAATGCAAAGCTCAATACCATTACGACTGGTAATAAAATCGTAGAGGAGAAAATTTGCATCAACAACGACGGATCTTTGATTAGACTAAAATTGTAGCGCCACAACTGACGTTTAAAGCTTTCATTTCGATAATGCTTTCGGGTAGTTGGGGTTGGCGCTTCTCCCTGTTCCTGTTCGTAGAGACGTGGAATCACCCGTTTTTGGACTACTAATAATACCCCTACTAGTAAGATGATTAGTACCGCAAGACTCACTAGTGCTTGCCAGCTGAGCGGCGCAGTCAATATTTTATATAGTGGATAAAACGGCCACAGAATCATTTGATCATGGATTGTCATACCATAGCTACCTGATTGCTGGCTATTTAGATATAAGATTCCCCCTACCATCCCCACGGAAGGAATCAACATCAGTAGAGTGGTTACGACTTTCTTGTGACGTACAAATAAATTAGTTTGCGTCAGACCAAAGACAATAAGGGCACAAAGGGCAGTTAAAAAAACGGCAAAAAGAGCAAATAATACGATTGCCACCGGAATCCCTAACAGTGAACCACTTCTAATGGTGGTTAAGAGAAATAACACGAGAATCGGTAAGGCAAAAGGCAAAATCGTCATTGCGACAATCATAAATTTTGCGAGAAAGACACTTTTTTGCTGGAACGGTAATGGCAGATAATTAGTTAGGTCTTTACTCTCATAGAACAAATTGAAAATTGAGGTGACGCTTTGCGCAAAGGTCATTATAGTGAAGAGTGCCACGTAATAAGTGAAATAGCCTGGCAGGCGTGTGAAGTCTAACAGCATCATCATGCCACCATATATCACCATGAACATGATACTCAAAGCGACATATTGAAAAAGGATGGTGCGCGTGATGGCCTTTCCGGATTTCCCTTTTTGGCGCTGCTGTTGCGTCACCTGCGGATTGGCATACAGTAAGTTGGTTTGCAGTAATACCCGGAGTTGCTTATTCATGGGACTCACCTTCTAAAGCAGTAATGGCTTGTTGGTCCGCTTGGCGTCCGACCATTTTCAAATAGATTGTCTCTAATGACTCATTGGGAGCTGTTTCAAGTAAGTCAGCGACTGAGCCCTTGTAAATCAATTCACCCTTTTTCAAAATTGCCAGCTCGTCACAAAGCTGTTGAGCAGTATCTAAAACGTGAGTGGAGAAAATCACGGTCTTCCCTTTTTCAGCATGAGCTTTCATCAAGCTTTTTAAATCAAAAGAAGCTTGTGGATCTAATCCTTGTAAAGGCTCATCTAAAATCCAAATATCTGGGTCTGGCAGGAGCGCACCGATAATGACGGTTTTTTGTCGCATCCCATGCGAGAAACTCTCAATGACGCCGTCTTCTTTGCCTTGCATATCAAATAGGCCAATCAGTTCTTCTAAACGCGTCTCTTTATGGTCGGCTGTTAAATCATAAGCCGCAGCAATCAGCTCCCAATATTCCCGAGCTGTCAGCTGTAAAAACATATCAGGTGAATCAGGTACATAGCCAATCCGGCGTTTAATTGCTAGGCGGTCTTCGCTAAGTGGCTTCCCATCAAAGAGAATTGTCCCAGAAGTAGGTTCAATGATACTAACCAGACTTTTGATTGTCGTGGACTTCCCTGCCCCATTATGTCCCAAAAACCCAAAAATTTCGCCAGATTTTATTGTCAAATTTAGATCAGCTAAGGCAGCCTGCTGCCCGTATTCTTTGCGTAAATGTTGTAATTCAATCATGAAAACCCCTCCTTAGTACCTTTATACAGGAAAGAAGGGGTTGATACAATCGATTAGGGAATTTTCATGAAAAAATGCGAAATTGCATAAGCTGGAATCGCTATTTTAGCGCTTTTAAAACGATGAAGCTGCCCTCTCTACTATCTATACGCTGAGCAGCTTGCTGAAATTGACGGTCATTTCTAGGCAGATCAATTTCCATCAACCAGACTTTCTGATTTGTTAAAGGCGTGCCAATCACAGTGTTCACGGTATCAAAGTATTGTCGTTTTAGCTGATTAGCTAAAATGACTGTTTCACTAAGTTCTGGATGTTGTGAGGATAGCCGTTGCAGTTGGCGAATGGTGCCGTTCAATACCGCATTCTCGATTATCTTTTCTTGAATGATTTTGATAGGTCTCATCATGAGTCCTCCTTTGGCTAATAATTAAGTCAATTAAGAGAAATCACTTTCAGCTGCAAGATTATCGTCATCCTTTCTGAACGTTCTATACCAATCATAACAGGTTTTATTATAAAAGCAAAAAAGCTCCTTTATTCAAAGAATTCTCCATCTGAATAGCCAGCTACCATACTCGATTGGTAGTTGGTTAGATTTTACGGAGAGTTTCAGTCTATGGCTACTTATTGCGATTTTAAGCACTGGCATCAAAAAAACTGCCGAATTCCAGCGAATTCGACAGTTTACTCAATGATTCGTTTGGTTACCCCTAATTGTTTTGGGAGGATTGCTAATTTCTTCATACTAAGATAGCCTAAAACGATTTGGGATATGGCGAGGCCTAATAGCCAAAACTCGGTCACATAAAAGGTGCTTAATAACATACGCTCAACACCTAACCAAATCATTAGAACAATCCCTAACCCCACAGAAATATAGGGATAAAACCACCAATTCAGTGCGTCAATGGCAGCGGCCAATAGATTACCAATCCCTAAAATAGAAAATAACAATAGACCTGGTAACAGATGATCCTGAAACGGCTCCATCATAAAAGTCGTATCGACGATTTGGCTCCACTGTCCGGCTGGATCTAAAATAGCAGCAAGACCTCCGTAAATGGCGATGGTGGCAACAATCAGATGAAGACACCCTTGAAATAACCTCATTTTATTATTCATATAATTTCACCCTTTGCTAATCATAATCTAATTATACAATGAAAGTGTGAAATTGGGAATCAAAATAACTTTATTAAGTGTTTTTTTATTCAAAGGTGCTTTTCTGGTTCATTAATTTGCTAAATGGAATTGACCAGCGCTTTCGAAAGTTTCGGCCAACATCAATAAGGTTCGTTCCTGACCCTTCCCTGCCTGTAATTGGATTCCAATTGGTAACCCGATGTCTGTCAAACCTGTTGGCAGACTAATGGCAGGTTCGCCTGTTAAGTTGGCTAATTGCGTGTAAGGCGAGTATGCCAAGCTAGGTGCGAACATCTGATAGACTAACTCATCCAGCTCTGGAAGACGCATGTCATCTGCAGCTAATAAGGTTTCTTTGGGAATTTTAACTAAATCCTCCCCTATTTTAGGTGCATGTTGAGCCGTGGTTGGCGATAAAATCACATCGTATTCCGTAAAGAGTGTTTCCATCACGGCACTACTTTGATCCCACAAGGCTAATGCTTTGAGATAGTCAGTTGCTGGGATTTGTTTCCCATAGGCGTTTAAAACCCAAGACATCGGCTCGATATTTTCTTTAGTGACTGGCCCCATGGTTTGGCCAATTGCTTCAAACATCCCTCGCATCTCAGCCCCGTTCATTAGATAGTAGCTACGAATCAAGGCATCGCCATCAACAGGATAAGAAATCTCTTCTACTTGATGCCCTTGTTTTTCTAGGAAAGTAGCAGCTTCTCGTGTGACGCGAATGGCGTCTTCTGAAACAACGGTTTGTACTGGCGATGTCGTATAGAAACCAATTTTCAACTGCTTTTTGACAGGTGCGTTAAAATCCAGCAGGGGCGTTTGGTAAGCCGCAGGTGCTTGAACGACCTGCATAGCTTCTAGTAAGCGGCTAGTATCGCGTACAGAAGTTGTCATGGCGAAGGCAATTGCAGCACCTTGCCAGCTACGCCAAGTACCTGGTCCAACAGGCATACGGCCACGGGTTGGTTTCAAACCAATCAAGCCGGTAAAAGAGGCTGGTATTCGTATTGAGCCGCCACCGTCGCTAGCAGCCGCAATCGGGAAGATCCCAGCTGCTACGAGGGCCGCAGCACCTCCACTAGAGCCTCCAGGGCTGAAGGTGGTATTCCAAGGATTTTTAGCTGCGCCATACAAAAGTGGTGCCGTTGTATTTTGTAAGCCAAATTCAGGGGTATTACTCTGTCCAGCTGGATAAAACCCGGATTGCTGCAGTTGTCGGACAAAATAATCAGTTTCGCTGGCACGACTATGAGACAGCCAACGGGAGCCCATCGTATTGGACCACCCTTTTTTATCTTGACCTAATATTTTTAAAGGAATCGGTAATCCCGCAAATGGCTTTGACCAATCTTGCGGCGCTTGTGCGGCTTTGACAGCCGCCGCTTCGTCAAAATCCACCAAACCATTGATTTCAGGATTTCGTTCTTTGATTTTCTGAATCGTCTCTTCTAAAAATTCCAATGGTGATAATTTTTTTGCTTTCATCTGCTGGTGCCAAAAAGTTGCATCTTGCATCGTCATCCCTCCTACCTTTATTATACCCGAATTTGATAGATTCCTCTGTTTAAGCTATTTGATTTTTCAAAATCGCTTTTGTTTGCTATGGTGGAAGTAGTGAAGGAAAGAGGCGAGACATTATGGCAATTGATATTCCGATGTTATTGATGATTTTTGTGGTAAACTTTGCGTACATTACCCTAAATACGATCCGTTTTATGCTAACGATGAAGGGCTATCGCCTATTAGCGCCATTAGTCAGTATGGCAGAAATCACGATTTATGTTTTAGGTCTTTCCATGGTTTTGAATCGCCTGGACAATCCAATCAACTTAGTTGTTTATGCATTAGGCTATGCTGTTGGGATCTCAGTGGGCATAAAGATTGAAGACAAGCTGGCATTAGGCTACATCATGGTAACTGTAATTCTGCCTCAGACGACAGAAGAACGAAATATGCCGCGAATTTTACGAGAAAATGGCTACGGCGTTACGGTCTCTCATGCGGAAGGACGCGAAGGCGAACGTTTAGTGATGGAAATCCTGTCCCCGCGAAAAAGTGAACGCACACTTTATAAACTGATTCAGGACCTAGATAGCAAAGCCTTCATTATTTCTTATGAGCCCAAATTCATCTCAGGTGGTTTTTGGACAAAGAAAGTTCGGCGCCGCCGACAAGAAAATAATGTAGGACAATAACAAAAAAAGTCTGATCTTGTCTATTAAATATCGACAGGAACAGGTTTTTTTGTTATGATGATTCAGTAAACGCTTTATTATAAAATAACAATATTAGTATAATAAATTAAGGAGTGTTCATGGAGACTGTGAAACGAATTCACGCAGCTCATTGGCGCTATGCTGGCTTTTCAGGGATTTTGGCGCTAATACTGCTACTTTGTCATTTGTTTTTTGAGAGTCATTTGATGACTATCAGCCCCTTGACTCATGTATTATCAGATTTAGATCCAGTACGTTTTGGGCGCCCTAACTCCCCAACGCTTTTGGCTAAGGCTTACGGAGTGGTTGCGACACTTTTTTCTATCAATTTCTATTTCTATTTTCGCGAAAGTATGCCGGGGCTATTTCGTGATGGCGCGCGTCTTTTTGCGATCATGCAGGTACTTGTCTTTATCGTTCTTGGGCTGACGGAATTTAATCATGGCTACCTATTGCTAGATGTTTTGTATATGCTGATTACCGGCTGTGTCGTTCTATTGGCCACCACTGCATTCTTTCTCTTTACCTGTGCCTCTCTTGACCGCTCTTTTGGTTGGTTCGGTAAGTTTGCGGCAATTGGATTAGCCGGTATGATTATTGGCACGCTGCTGACTATTCTCGCTCCCCTCACCTCTTTGGTGTTTGCTGAGCAGATTAATCTCTTCACGGTAATCATTTTTAACGCCATTATGGGTGTCTTCCAATTAACCTATCCAATAGAAAAAGAGATGTGCTAGTCCTGTTATTAGCACATCTCTTTTTAATTTAGTTTTCCATCCACATTTCACGGATGATACCGTTTGTGTAGACTTTGTATAAGGATTCAATTTTCTTCGGTGTTTCAACTTTCGTTGCGACAACTAAGTAAAAATAGCCGTTATGGTCATGATCTAGTTCTCCGACTAGTTTAAAAGTCAGTTCCTGTTGAACGCGATCATGCTGATGCAAATGATCCAAGGCCTGATGAGGAGTTTGGATCACATTATGACGCATCATCCAGTCAATAATGATGGGCACCACTGTCGCAGCTTCTGTTTTTTCCTGTAAGCGAATCGCGTGGATCAACTCACCATCCGCGTAGTGTTCACCGTCAAAACCGGCATCAGTCAATTGCTTACGAGCTTCTGCTAACTTTTCTTGTGAAACAAAAGAAATCACTTTTGCTTCTTCACGAATTTTTTTAATTTTTGCTGGCGTTGCCATTAGAGTAACTGATTTTTTATTTTCCATTTTCCCCATCCTTTTTTCTCTTTCTGTAATAATATTATCATTTTATTTTAATATTAGCAATGAAAATGTATAATTTTTTGCCGATTTTTTTGTTTTTATTACAGAAATTAAAGAACGATAGTTTTTAAGAACAGTAACTATAAAGACTTATGTTACGGTAGTTTTAGACATTGTTGTTGTTATATCAAGAACGAAAACATCCAAATACAAATAAAAACAGGTGTTTTAATAAACACCTGTTAATTATTAGAATAATCTAATGCCACAAAAAATCTTTAATGGCTTTATCGACTTGTGAATTTTCATGGAGTGCAGAGTGTCCAGCGGCCTCACCCTTGATCAAAAGTGGTGTGTAGTCAACGTCTTCTTCTAGTAGAAAATCTAAAGCAAAACTACTATGGAATGAGACACTGCCGTCAGAATCCGTGCCGTCCTCCAAATCTCCTGCGATATTGAGAACCCGTAAATCAGGACTTAAATGTTTCATCTTTTCATCAAAATATTCATAAATCGGTGCCTCATCTTCAGGACCTGCTTCGGTCAGCTCATAGGCAAAGATTTCTTCCGTATCCTCCGATACCTCTAAATCGTTGAAAGGCGCGGCGATACTTACAAAAGAGACCGTTTCCGGTACAATCCGATTATAGTACTCGACTAAGTAACGTAATACAGAAACACCACCCATAGAATGAGCCACAAAATTTACTTTTTCAACACCTAAGCTGTCCAGATACTCCATGACTGTCAGGATAGCTAAACTTTGCTGCAGCTCATCCATCTGATTGTCAGCAAATAGGACTTGAATCATAGGATTCTTTCCCTGCAGCTTTCCTTCTACCACCAACTCGTCGTTTTCTTTGACTTCGATCACCATGGCTTTTTCGGCCACGCCATCGGCCTCAAAACGGCTGATCATTCTTCCAAAAGAATAACGATTCCCTTCGTATCCTGGAATAAACAGGGTAGGAATTCCGACGGTTGTTTTTGTCGTCTGATCAGGCTCCCCCAGCGTTTTGAAATCCCATAGAAAGGCACCTAACAGACAGGCTACTAGAATAAGTACCATACTTATCAGCCAAAATTTATTTTTCTTCATCTACTCTACTTCCTATTCCTTATTCTGATGGTATCAACCAATCTAGGATGGTCGCGTCATGTGCTGCGACAAAGTGCCGTAACTGCTGGTCCAATCGCGCGAAGGTATAAAAAGCATTTTCTGCAGCAGGCGATTCTGCTGTTGATAGAGGGAATGGTTGAATTTCCAAGTGAGCATCCATGGTTAAAGCATCCCAAAAGATAGAGGGGCGCTTAGGTATTCTTCCCTTTTGGTAAGTTGGTAATACTTTTTCAATTTGCCGCATGAAATAGTGTGGATCCACATCTCCCAGTAAATCATATAACGTCTGGTTTGGGCGTTTTTCCTGAGCAAGCTGTTGAAAATAAATTGGAATGTTGGGTTCATCTGTTTCAGGTCCTATATATACCCAAGTCAAATTGTCAGAATGAAGCTCAGCAAGTCCGTAACGTGTTTGCATAAAGGCTGCCGCTGGTGAATCATCAGCTACTGCGAAGAAATAATCTTGGATTGTCTCTTGTAGCTTTAGAAGACTAGCTAAATCAAGATTAGGCTCACTTTTAACTAAAGGAACTTCCTTGTAGAGAGGAAATGCTAGCTGATAGCGACGCTCAGCACGCTGGACTAACCCTGCTTGGACTAGCGTATCAAGGTAGTGATCAAAGCCCTTTTGGTCAAATTGGCTCTTTAATTCTCTTAAAGTAGCAGCCGGCTTTTCCAATAGATAATCCGTTACTTTCTCAAAAAGCGGGTGTGCTAAGAGCCGTTGATAGTTGGGACTGGCATAGATTTTCACGCCTGCTCCCCCCACTCCTCATTAAACTCGGCCAAAAAGCGAACCATCCGATCGTGGCGGATAGTTGCTAAGCGGTGACCTTCAGGTGTATTCATCATATCTTTCAATTTTAGCAATTTTTCATCGAAGTGATCCAACACCACGTTGGTCCGTTGATAGCTGGTCGATTCTGTTACCTCTTGACTGGGTTTGACAAACAAATGACCTTTGCTGCCGCCATAATAAAAGACACGGCCAATCCCAATAGCCCCAATTGCATCTAAGCGGTCAGCGTCCTGAACGATTTGCGCTTCTTTGGTTAGCTGCCAATTTTGACCGACACTTTTTGAAAAAGAAGTTTTCGTCACAACTTCCCATAAAATATGTTGTTGTGTTTCTGTCAGCGCTAAGTCCGCTAACAAAGCCGTAAAATCAGACTTAGCTTGCGCTGCATCAGCGACAAGTTTATCATCAAGCGCCTCATGGATAATCGCACCTAGTACGACAGCCTCATTATCGACTGTTTCGGTTGCGGCAATTTGTTTGGCGTGATGGACTACCCGGCGAATGTGATCCAATGAGTGACCAGAAGTATCATTGGCCAACTGCTTTTCCGTATAAGCCCAAGCTTGTTCTTGTTTATTCAAAGTAAACGCTCCTTCAATGATAAAAACCGGAATATCCGCTAGCTCAGGGACATTCCGGCAGTAATCAGGTATTATTCAGCAAATGCTTCTGTTAGTGGTGGTACGACTTGCTTTTTGCGGGAAACAACGCCTGGTAAAGCCGCGCGGTTGTTCACTAATGTGATACCGAAGGCTTTTTCGACTTTGTCTAAGTCACTACCAATTGCTAGCAGTTCAGAATCAGACGTTAAAATGTTGGTTACGACGAATAAGAAGAGGTCGTAGCCCTTCGCTGCATTTTCAGCCTGCATAGTAGTTTCTAATTCCGTTTGACGCGTCATTACTTCATCAATATCAACTGTATTGACTTGGCCGATCCGGACATTTTTACTGCCCATTGGGAAACTTTTAGCATCCATATCTAATAATTCGAAGGTTGTGCGGCTAGCAAGGTTGGTACCAGCTTTTAATAAGTCTAAACCATAGCCCTCTAAGTCGACTTCCGCGATATCCGCTAATTCCTTCGCGGCATCAATGTCTTCTTGCGTGCAAGTTGGTGATTTGAACAACAAGGTATCTGAAACAATAGCTGAAAGCATCATCCCAGCGATTGGTTTGGGCACGACAATGTTATTTTCTTTGTACAGTTTCAAAACAATCGTGCTGGTACAGCCAACTGGTTCGGCACGGTAATACAAAGGATCAGCCGTTTCGAAGTTGGCGATACGGTGATGGTCAACAACTGCTAAAATCGATACTTCTGCAATATCAGAGGCGCTTTGTTGAAATTCGTTATGGTCCACTAGCATGACTTTATCTGTTTCTGGTTTCACGCTTTCAATAATTCGTGGTGCTTCAACTTCAAAGTAGTCTAAAGCGTATTGCGTTTCTTCATTAGGGCGTCCTAAAGCAACTGCTTCTGTATCTTTCCCTAACTCCTTTTGTAAATAAGCGAATGAAATGGCAGCGCCAATCGCATCCGTATCTGGATTTTGATGTCCGAAAACAAAGATTTTTGACATAATAACTCCTCCTCGATGTGATTCTCACCCTTTATCATAACAAAAAAAAGGAAAAGAGCAATGATTTTTCGCTCTTTTCCTTTTGAAATTAACGGTTCAAATAGCCGCGATAATCGTTAACATGCAACAGATTTTTCGCGTTAGTCACGCGGTCTTCTGTGGGTGGTTCGATACCTTCTAGCGGGTATTTTAGCCCCATCGTATCCCATTTGTATTTACCCATTGTGTGATAAGGCAAGATTTCTACTTTATCAACGTTGTCTAACGTTTTGATGAAGTCATCTAAACGAACCAGGTATTCGTCATAATCACTACGTTCAGGAACGAGGACGTGGCGAATCCAAACAGGTTTGCCAATTTTAGATAAATATTCGGCCATTTGTAAGATATTATCATTTGATTGCGTCGTCAACAGCTTGTGTTGCGCATTGTCAATATGTTTGATATCGAACAACAACAAATCAGTATACTGCATCAATTCTTCAAACTTACTGAAGAAGGGTTCTTCATAAGTGAAAGGTTTCCCGCAAGTATCAATGGTTGTATGAACACCTTCAGCCTTAGCTTTTTGGAAGAGCTCGATCAAGAAGTCCAACTGTAACAGCGGTTCGCCGCCACTGACTGTGATACCACCCTTTTCGCCCCAATACTCACGATATTTCAATGCTTCTTCTAATACATCATCAGTAGTTCTTGGTGTGCCAGTGCCGATTTTCCAAGTATCCGGATTATGGCAAAATTGGCAGCGCATGCGGCAGCCTTGTGTAAAAACGATAAAGCGGATCCCTGGTCCATCTACGGAGCCAAAGCTTTCCGTTGAGTGGATATAGCCTAGTGTAGGTTCTGTCATTTGGATCTTCTCCTTTGATATATATGATCAGAGTCGAGCTCTGGTAGCAGATGTTGCGAGAAAAAGAGCGAATGGAACTAAGTCCATCCGCCCACCATTTGTAACGAGATTACATAGATTCGTGCATAGTACGTTTGATTACGTCATCTTGTTGTTCTTTCGTCAACTTGATGAAGTTAACTGCGTAACCAGAAACACGGATTGTTAATTGAGGATATTTTTCTGGATGAGCTTGTGCATCCAATAAAGTGTCACGGTTGAATACGTTGATATTCAAGTGGTGACCACCTTTTTTAGCATATCCATCAAGCATTGTTGCTAAGTTTTCTTCTTGTGTATCCATATCGCGACCTAAAGCTTTAGGTACGATTGAGAATGTGTTAGAAATACCATCTAATGAGTAGTCATATGGTAATTTCGCAACAGAAGAAAGACTTGCTAAAGCGCCATGGCTGTCGCGGCCGTGCATTGGGTTAGCACCTGGTGCGAATGGTTCGCCAGCGCGACGTCCGTCTGGTGTGTTACCAGTTTTCTTACCATAAACAACGTTAGAAGTAATCGTAAGGATTGAAGTCGTATGTTTAGAGTTACGGTAAGTTTTGTTGCGTTTAACTTTTGTCATGAATGTTTTCAATAATGTAACAGCGATATCGTCTACACGGTCGTCGTTGTTACCATATTTAGGATAGTCGCCTTCGATTTCGTAATCTTCAACGATACCATTTTCATCACGGATTGTACGAACTTTAGCGTATTTAATAGCTGATAAAGAGTCAACTGCTACTGAGAAGCCAGCGATACCAGTTGCCATCGTGCGCAAGATATCAGTATCTTGTAAAGCCATTTCGATACGTTCGTATGAATATTTGTCGTGCATGTAGTGGATGATGTTTAGAGTGTTCACGTAAAGTTCAGTGATCCAGTCCATCATAGTGTCATATTTAGCCAATACTTCATCGTATTCTAGATATTCAGAAGTGATTGGTTGATATTTAGGTCCGACTTGGGCTTTAGATTTTTCATCTACCCCACCGTTGATCGCGTATAACAAAGTTTTAGCTAAGTTAGCACGAGCGCCGAAGAATTGCATTTGTTTACCAATACGCATAGCAGATACACAACATGCGATTCCGTAATCGTCGCCCCAATGAGGACGCATTACATCGTCATTTTCGTATTGGATAGCAGATGTTTGGATACTCATTTTCGCACAGAAAGTTTTGAAGTTGTGTGGTAAACGAGTTGACCAAAGAACTGTCAAGTTTGGTTCTGGAGCTGGTCCTAAGTTTGCTAATGTGTGTAAGAAACGGAAGCTGTTTTTAGTAACCATGTGACGTCCGTCTTCACCAACACCGGCGATTGATTCTGTAACCCAAGTTGGGTCGCCAGAGAATAATGCATTGTAATCAGGTGTCCGTGCAAATTTAACCAAACGTAGTTTCATTACGAAGTGGTCCACGATTTCTTGTGCTTCGTCTTCAGAAATCACGCCGCTAGCTAAGTCGCGTTCAACGTAGATATCTAAGAAAGTAGAAGTACGTCCTAGAGACATTGCCGCACCATTTTGTTCTTTGATGGCAGCCAAGTAACCTAGGTATAACCATTGGAAAGCTTCTTTTGCGTTAGCAGCTGGTTGAGAAATATCGAAACCATAAATGTTTCCTAATTCTTTCAATTCAGCTAAAGCACGAATTTGTTCATTTAATTCTTCACGTTGGCGGATAATGTCTTCTGACATTGTACCGTTACCGCAGTTTGCTAAGTCGTTTTTCTTTTCTTTAATTAGGTAATCTACCCCATAAAGAGCGACACGACGGTAGTCACCGATGATCCGGCCACGGCCGTAAGCATCTGGTAAACCTGTGATAACACCTGAACGACGCGCAGCGCGCATTTCTGGTGTGTATGCATCAAATACCCCTTGGTTATGGGTTTTACGGTAATCGCGGAAGATGTGAGAAACTTCAGAGTCGATTTCGTAGCCATAAGCTTCAGCAGCTTGTTCAGACATACGGATACCACCAAATGGTTGTAAGCTACGTTTGAAAGGTTTCTCAGTTTGGAAACCAACGACAGTTTCTAAATCTTTGTTCAAGTAGCCAGGGCCATGTGAAGTGATTGTAGATACAACTTTTGTATCCATGTCTAAGACGCCGCCAGCTTCACGTTCTTGTGTGTTCAATTCCATTACTTGGTCCCACAATTGAGTTGTTGCTTCAGTTGGGCCAGCCAAGAAAGAGTCATCACCATCATATGGTGTGTAGTTTGCTTGAATAAAGTCGCGTACGTTTACTTCTTCTTTCCAAGCTTTGCCTTTAAATCCATTCCATTGTTCCATTTAATGGACCCTCCTTAATTGATATGATTTCTCATATGTAACAGCTTTACGGGACAAGTATAACACATCACAAGAGAATTGCAAGAGTTTGTGGAACCGATTTTATAAAATCGCAACTGTTATCTTGGGATTGACCGAAAAATCACAAGAAAACCTTGATTTCTCAAGGTTTCTTTTTTGTGAAAAGATATTCTAATTAAACTTATTATTTTCTAAGCTTATTGTAACAATTAAAAAAATAGCAGCTATCTGTACTAATACAGATAGCTGCTATTTTATTTTCTATATAACACTTGCGGAGTGCATTTGATGGACCTCATACACTTGCCCTTCAGTTTTTTCATCAATTAGGAACGAACCGTTAGATGTTCGATCACTGATTGGATACTGAGTACTATCTAAGATATGCTGCGTGCCCTTTTGAGTAGTGACCAGCAGCGGCAATTCATTATCGGCACCCATATAAACGGCCCGATGCGGATTTTTCTTCAATTCTCGTAGGACCATTAAGCCGCGCTTGGCGCGTCCTAACTGTGGCAATTCTTGCGCTAACATGCGTTTGACTGCGCCTCGTTGGCTAATGATCGTTACAGGCGTATCACCTTCTGGATGAACCAGAGCAGCCCCTACCACATGATCGCCATCTTTTAAGTTAATGGCTTTGACGCCGGCAGCCTTACTGCCAACCACCGGTACTTCAGAAAGTGGATAACGCAAGCCGAAAGCTCGATGACTCACTAGGAAGACATCCTGCTCTCCTTCATTTAAAAAGACGGCAACAATATGATCTTCTGGTGATTTTAATTTCATGGAAGCAACTGGGCGACTCTTATAGGTGCGCCAAGGTTCGAATTCCGTCATTTTGGTTTGCTTGATCATGCCATCACGAGTAGCAAAAACAAAGTTCTTCTCTTCAGATAATTCCTTATATGGGAAAACCGCGATGATTGATTCATCCATGCCTAGATTCAGAATCGTTTGTGAAATATGTTCCCCAACGTCTTTCCAACGTAAATCCGGTAATTCATGGACGGGACGATAGATGACATTGGCCTTGTTCGTGAACAATAAAACGTGATCCAAGGTATTGACCTGTCCACTATACAAAAGGAAGTCCCCTTCCTTCATACCAATTTCTTCTGGTGAGGAAGCGCTGTAAGAACGTAAGCTAGAGCGCTTCACGTAACCTTCGTGGGTCACAGTCAAAATAACTTCTTCTGGTGCCACCAATACTTCCGTTTCAATCTTGATTTCGGTGATCTCTGCCTCAAGCTGTGTCCGGCGTGGATTGCCATATTGCTTTTTGACTTCCCGCAGTTCCTTTTTCATCAATTGGAAGAGACTGCGTTCATTCCCTAAAATTTCTTGTAGAGCTTGGATGGTTTCAGACAGCTCTTGAGCTTCCTGTTCCAATTGCGTGATGTCCGTATTAGTCAGGCGATATAGCTGCAAGGTTACGATTGCTTCTGCTTGTTCTTCAGTAAATTGGAATTTGGAAACGAGATTTTCTTTAGCGTTTTTCTTGTCCTTACTACCTCGAATTACCGCGATCACTTCGTCTAAGATGGAGAGGGCTTTGATTAAACCTTCCACGATATGCTGACGTTTACGTGCTTTGGCTAATTCAAACTCACTGCGTTTGGTGATGACTTCCTTGCGGTGACTGACATAGCTTTCTAAAATACGCTTTAAGCCCACTTGATGAGGCGTCATATTATCAATTGCCACCATGTTGAAGTTGTAATTGACTTGCAGTTCGGTATTTTTGAACAAATAGTTTAAAATACCTTCAGCATTGACGTCTTTTTTCAATTCCACTACGATTTGTAAACCAGTTCGGTCGGTTTCATCTCGTACTTCGGCGATGCCATCGATTTTTTTATTCAAACGAATCTCATCAATTTTTTTCACTAAGACTGCTTTATTGACTTCATAAGGGATTTCGCTAACTACGATTTGTTGTTTACCGCCTTTTAAAGGTTCAATCTTCGTTTTAGAACGCAGAATAACTTTTCCGCGCCCGGTCTCGTAAGCTTTTTTCAGCTCTTCTTTCCCTTGTAAAATACCGCCGGTGGGGAAATCTGGTCCTGGAATATATTCCATCAATTTTTCGGTGGTAGCTTGTGGGTGATCAATCAGGTAAATCGTGCCGTCAATCACTTCGGCCAAATTATGGGTAGGAATCTCAGTAGCATATCCGGCCGAGATTCCGGTTGAACCGTTGACTAACAAGTTAGGAAACTTAGCAGGTAGAACAGTTGGCTCTTTTTCGGTATCGTCAAAATTCCAGACAAATTCCACTGTTTCTTTTTCGATATCCTTCAATAATTCGCCACTTAACTCTGAAAGGCGCGCCTCCGTATACCGCATCGCAGCGGGTGGATCGCCGTCCATGGAACCATTATTTCCGTGCATCTCAATCAGGGTTTCCCGTAGTTTCCAATCCTGACTCATGCGTACCATGGCTTCATAGATACTGCTGTCGCCGTGGGGGTGATAATTCCCCATGACATTCCCTACTGATTTGGCTGACTTACGAAAGGCTTTTTCAAAAGTATTGCCGTCTTTGTTCATAGAAAACAGAATACGACGTTGTACGGGTTTAAGTCCGTCACGGATATCTGGTAACGCACGTTCCTGGATAATATATTTTGAATAGCGACCAAAACGGTCCCCCATCACTTCCTCAAGCGTCAGCTCTTGGATCGCGTGTTTTTCCATTCTACTCACTCCTCATCAAATAAACTGATCGATTCTGCGACCGGTTGTTCAGCTAATTCTGTTTCAACGACAGGTGAAACCTGTGGTAAATGCTCGTCGTCGGGCCGTTCCAAAATACTGCCATTTTCCTCCAGCGTAAATTGGACATGACGCTCGATCCATTTGCGGCGCGGTTCGACTTTGTCACCCATTAAAGTGGTAACACGGCGTTCTGCTTGGGCAGCATCGTCGATACGCACCCGAATCAGTGTCCGCGTTTCCGGGTCCATCGTCGTTTCCCATAATTGTTCCGCATTCATTTCCCCAAGACCTTTATAACGCTGCAGCATATAGCCTTTACCGACTTTTTGAATCACTGCTTGCAGCTCTTCATCCGTCCAGGCGTATTCCACTACTTGCTTCTTACCAACGCCTTTCGATACTTTGTAAAGAGGAGGCAGTGCAATATAAACCTTACCCGCTTCAATCAAAGGCTTCATATACCGGTAAAAGAAAGTCAATAATAACACTTGAATGTGGGCCCCATCGGTATCCGCATCGGTCATAATAATGACCTTGTCATAGTTACAGTCTTCAATGGTGAATTCTGGCCCGACACCGGCTCCAATCGTATAGATCATCGTATTGATCTCTTCGTTTTTCAGAATATCCTGCATTTTTGCTTTTTCAGTATTGATGACCTTCCCACGTAGCGGCAAAATCGCTTGGAATTTTCGGTCACGGCCTTGTTTAGCCGAACCGCCAGCTGAGTCACCCTCCACTAGGTATAACTCATTGCGTTTGGGATTGCGTGATTGAGCCGGTGTCAATTTTCCAGAAAGTAAGGATTCGCCCTTTTTGCGTTTTTTACCATTACGGCTTTCTTCCCGCGCTTTGCGGGCGGCTTCCCGTGCTTCCCGTGCTTTGACGGCTTTCCGTACCAGCATTTGACTCATTTCACTATTTTCCTGAAGATAGAAACCTAATTGTTCCCCTACTACCGCATCTACGACATTTCGAGCAGCTGGTGTACCTAGCTTTTCTTTCGTTTGTCCTTTGAATTGCAGCAGGTTTTCTGGTACGCGAATGGATAAGACGGCTGCCAATCCTTCACGGAAGTCACTACCTTCTAAGTTTTTATCCTTTTCCTTCAACAAGCCGACTTTACGCGCATATTCATTATAGGCTTTCGTCATGGAAGCTTTCATCCCAGCCTCATGGGTACCGCCATCGCGGGTACGCACATTGTTTACGAAGGATAGGACGTTTTCAGAATAACCGTCGTTGTATTGATAGGCTAATTCAACTTCGATTCCTTCTTTGGCTCCTGAGAAATAAACCACCGGTGTTAAAGTATCTTTTTCTTCATTCAAATACTGAACAAACTCTTTGATCCCTTCTTCGTAATGGAAGATTTCTTCACGAGGTTCTTCACGGAGATCTGTCAAAGTAATTTTGACGCCCTTTAACAAGAAGGCGGATTCCCGCAGACGTTCTGCTAAAGTATCATAAGAGAATTTTGTAGTAGAAAAAATGGTGTCATCCGGTAAGAACGTAACCATAGTTCCATTTTTCTTCTTGGTTTTGCCGACCTTTTTCAAGCCACCCCGCGGCTTCCCGCCATCTTCAAAGCGTTCCATATACTCAACGCCATCACGTACGATTCGGACTTCAAGCCACTTGGATAAGGCATTTACGACGGAGGCCCCCACGCCGTGAAGACCGCCAGAGGTTTTGTAACCGCCTTGGCCAAACTTCCCGCCGGCGTGCAGGACTGTAAAGATTACTTCAACCGTTGGAATGCCCGATGCGTGCATACCAGTAGGCATCCCGCGTCCTGAGTCCGTGACAGTGATACTGTTATCATGATTGATGGTAACGCTAATTTCATTTCCGTAGCCAGATAATGCTTCATCTACTGCATTATCTACGATTTCATAGACCAAATGGTGCAGGCCGCGGCCGTCAGTTGAGCCGATATACATGCCTGGTCGTTTACGCACTGCTTCCAGTCCTTCGAGGACCTGGATCGATGCATCATTATATTCATTGACCGTCAAATTAAAAACCCCTTATCTAGAATTCCCGCGACAAGCGCCGCATCGTAACTATCATACTCTAAAATGGCCGTTTCCACAAAGAGAACGTATATTCGCTTTTTATCCTACTGTTTTTTTACTGCTTTGTCTAGTCGCAATAAAAAAAGGCTTCCCGCAGGAAACCTCAATTTGATCATTAACGCGCTAACTCAATTTTGATACAACGATTCATCACCACATCATGGCGACCAGCGTTAGCTAAGATAGCCGCTGCTTCATCATTTTCTAGACCTAATTGCGCCCAGAAGACCTTGGCATTAGTTTGGATGAATTCTTCTGCGACTGCTGGTAAAAACTCACTACGTCGGAAAATATCCACGACGTCGATTGGTTCCGTCAAGTCGGTCAGTTTCGCAACGACAGGCTCTCCTAAAATCGTTTGACCAACTTTAGTAGGGTTTACCGGAAAAACTTTATAACCGTGGTCTTGCAATAAGGCAGCAATTCGATAACTTGTTTTATCCGGGTTATCGCTTAAGCCGACGACTGCGATATTTTTCGCATCCGCTAAGTAACCTTTAATTACGTCTTGCTGAGGGTTTTGAAATGTCATTTGTCTCACTCCTTAAGTGTGATTATACTCGTTTGAAATGGGAATGTATATTGTTCCGTCTTATTATTCATGATAGAATGAATCGAAGTAAATCTAGGAGGTTTTTTCATGAAAATAGTCGCGCTCTTTCTCTGTGCGTACTTACTTGGCTCGATCCCTTCCGGTGTTTGGGTGGGAAAACTGCTTTTTAAAAAGGATATCCGCCAATTTGGTTCAGGAAATACAGGAACAACGAATACGTTTCGTGTGCTGGGGAAAACAGCAGGCATTATCGTCTTATGTATGGATATTTTAAAAGGGACATTGGCTACTTGTCTGCCGTTGCTGTTTCATGTATCAATCAACCCTCTGTGGTTTGGTGTTTTTGCAATTCTAGGCCATACCTTCCCAATTTTTGCTCAGTTCAAAGGCGGAAAAGCGGTCGCAACTAGCGCGGGGATGTTGTTAGGCTACAATCCTGTTTTCTTTCTTTATTCTTCTGCTATTTTTGTCATTACCTTATTTTTGACTAGTATGGTAAGTCTGACCAGTATGATCAGTGCGGTTCTGATTACTCTTTCAACCATTCTTGTACCATTTATTTTCCCTCAAATTTTACCGCATTTTGATCCACTCTTAACAATTATTGCGATAGCTGTGACGGTTTTTATCTTTTATCGTCATCGCGAAAACATCCAGCGTATCAAAGACGGAACTGAAAGCCGCGTACCTTTTGGCTTGAATTCTTCGAAAAAAAAATAATGAGCAGATGCCCATAACGGCATCTGCTCATTTTTATTTAACTGTAATACTATATTTGGTTTGATACAGTTCTTCGGGAGCCAATGTTTGAATGCCCTTTTTATCGATTAATTCACCAGTTGTATCCATGGTATCGGCGATTCCCGCCCAAGGCTCGATACACACGAACGGTGCCTCTTTTGGATAAGGCGACCAAAACCCGACATACGGTAAATTGTTGTAGCTCAATGTCAGACTATGAGGACTTTTTTCACTCCGGACCGAAAAAGCGTTTAAGCCTTTTGTTTCAAAAATGACCGCATCATCCTTAAACATTTCGCGGGTCAGCTTGAAGCTTGTATTGGTTTGCCCTAAGGTTTTCTGCTCCCAATCAATGTATGGTCCATTTAACGGAAGTCGAATCCGCGACTTCATGGGTGAAAATGCTAAAAAGTAGTCTTCAAAGGTCAAGCCTTCCTCTAAAGGTACATTGAAAGCTGGGTGTCCCCCGATCGAAAAGTACATCGTGTCATTACCGGTATTTTGCACTTGATAATGGGTTACTACCCCATCGCCACCTAGTTCATAGCGGATGATCAGTTCAAAATCGAAAGGATAATTTTTGCGGGTTTCTGGCGTACTTTTCAGAGAAAGTGCCACACTTTCAGCACCTTGCTCAATCACCGTAAAGTCCATGTCACGAGCAAAGCCATGCTGTCCCATGTGGTAGGTGTGGCCTTGGTACGTATATTGATCATTTTTGAGACGGCCAACAAAGGGAAACAATACTGGTGCGTGTCTGCCCCAATAAGTCGGATCGGCTTGCCAAATGTACTCAATACCTGTTTCTTTGCTGATCAAGCTGACAAGTTCCGCCCCGTGTTCGGCAATCGTTACCTTCAGTTGGTCGTTTTCAATCAGAATCGTCATTTCGTACCCTCCAGTTCTAAACTCGTTCTTTTTCTAAAGCCGCGATAAAACGCGGATTTAAGACCTTCAAGTAAGTACCTTTCATACCAAGAGATCTTGATTCAATGATACCAGCAGACTCTAGTTTTCGTAAAGCATTTACAATAACAGAACGCGTGATACCAATTTCGTCAGCGATGGAAGAAGCAGTCAGCCGACCCTCTTCCCCGTCTAAGGCTTCAAAAATAGCTTTAACAGCTTTTAACTCACTGTAAGATAACGTATTGATGGCCATTTGCACCGCTGTTGCGCTGCGTACGTCCTCTTCAATATGGCGAGATTGCTGATAAAGAATCTGCATTCCAACTACGGTGGCGCTATATTCCCCTAATACTAAATCGTCATCATCAAAGTTGTGATTGATTCGGGCTAAAATAATCGTGCCTAACCGCTCTCCTGCACCAAAGATTGGAACAATCGTTGTTACACCAAATGGATATTTTTCTCGTGATTCGATTGGAAAAGCCGTCAAGTCACTAGTAATGGGAATATTTTCCCGTGTCCGTTTCAAATCGCCTGCCGCATCTGTATAACTTTGCGGAAATTTCTTTTCTTCAAACATATGCTTGATACGGTCATTGTTCACATCTAATTTTTCGTTATACCCCAACAAATCCCCATCCACGCTAATAATATACGTGTTACATTCCAAAATATCACCTAAAATCAAAGCCATTTGGTCGTATGGTAGATCAGCTTCCTGCGAAAAAGTGTTTTTCTGTTGCAGTAGCTTATTGATCTGGCGTGTTTTTTCTAACAAACTTTCCATTTTCCCACTCCTTTAAAGAATATAACGGCTAAGATCTTCATCCTGCGCGATATCTCCTAGTTTTTCATTGACATAGCCTTCAGTAATCGTGATTTCACCCATTTGCATGTCCGGCGCTTCAAACAATAAATCTTCTAATAAGCGTTCCAAAATGGTGTGTAAGCGGCGTGCACCGATATTATCCGTATCCCGATTGACCTTGAAGGCAATATTCGCGATACGTTCGATTGCTTCAATGGTAAAAGTAACTTTGACGTTTTCAGTCCCAATTAAGGCCATATATTGTTTAATCAAGGCGTTATTAGGTTCTGTCAGGATCTTAACAAAGTCTTCCGCTGTTAGATCATCCAGTTCCACCCGAATTGGGAAACGACCTTGCAGCTCAGGAATCAAATCGCTTGGTTTTGAAAGATGGAAAGCGCCAGAAGCGATAAATAGAATGTGGTCTGTTTGAATAGCGCCATATTTCGTATTGACTTGCGAACCTTCAACGATTGGCAGGATATCCCGTTGGACTCCTTCGCGACTCACTTCGCCGGATTGTTGCGATTTAGAGGTTACTTTGTCGATTTCATCAATAAAAATGATCCCACTGGATTCAGCTAAACGAATTGCTTCACTAGCAATATCCGCGTCATTGACTAATTTAGCGGATTCTTCCGTGATTAATAATTCGCGGGCTTCCTTAACCGTAATCGTCCGTGATACTTTTTTCTTAGGCGACAAGGCACCTAGTGTTTCGTTTAAATCAATGCCCATTTGTTCCAAACCATTGTTCATAGTAGGCATGGTTTTTTTAGGCTCTTCGATTTCAATCGTTACTTCCCGTTCATCTAACAGTCCTTTTTCGAGTTGGGCCAAGATAGCTGTACGGTTCGTTTTGATTTCCTCCGTAACCTCTTCTTGTGGTTCTTGATTTTGAGCATTGAACATTTGCATCATGGCTTCAAATTGATTGCCACTGGCTTTTTTCTCTTTTTTAATGCCTGGTACCAAGGCTTTGACTAAACGCTTATTCGCCGCTTTAGCTGCCCGAGTATAAACGCGACTGTACTGTTCCTTTTCAACGATTTGAACCGCAGCCTCTACTAGATCACGCACCATAGATTCGACGTCACGGCCAACATAGCCGACTTCCGTAAATTTGGTGGCTTCAACTTTGATAAAAGGTGCTTTGACAATACGTGCTAACCGTCGCGCAATTTCCGTCTTACCCACACCAGTTGGGCCAATCATTAAAATGTTTTTAGGTGTGATTTCTTGCTGCATCTCCGCCTCCAATTGCAAGCGGCGATAGCGATTCCGCAAGGCCACCGCAACTGAACGTTTAGCGGCGTCTTGCCCAATGATATACTGGTCTAATTCTTTTACGATTTCTTTTGGTGATTTCGTCATTTCTGTCATAATCGGTCCCTCTTATATTTCTTCCACAATAATATTGTGATTGGTAAAGATACAAATGTCAGCAGCGATGTTCAAGGCATTTTCGGCGATTTCACGAGCCGTCATGGCTTCTCCACCATAACGTTTCATCGCACGGGCAGCCGACAACGCAAAATTGCCACCTGAACCAATCGCTAAAATACCATCATCTGGTGTAATTACTTCGCCGGTTCCAGATACTAAAAGCATTTCTTCCTTATTCATAACAATCAGCATGGCTTCCAGTTTCTGCATGGCCCGCTCTGTCCGCCATTCTTGAGCTAGTTCTACGGCTGCTCGAGTCAAATTTCCATTGTATTCGTTTAGTTTTCCTTCAAATTTAGCTTCTAGTGTGAAAGCATCCGCCACACTACCGGCAAATCCTACAACGACCTCATCGTTATAGATGCGCCGTACTTTACGAGCAGTGCCCTTCATGACGACTTGCTCGCCCATTGTAACTTGTCCGTCACCAGCCATTGCAAATTTGCCGTCTTTCATGACCGCACAAATCGTGGTGGAGTGAAATTGTGATTCTACCATGATGTTCCTCCTAGCCCCTTGCTCGGGGATGAAATGTTCGATAATTTTTTTGTAAGCTCTCTTTTGTAACATGGGCGTAAATCTGCGTTGTCGAGAGATCCGCATGGCCCAATAGTTCTTGTACTGTCCGCATATCGGCACCATTGTTCAACAGATGCGTTGCAAAGGTGTGTCGCAGCATATGAGGATGGATATCACCGGCTAAGGTACTGCGCTTGATGATTTGATTCATGACATATTCAATACCAGTCGGTGTAATTGCCTCCCCGTGGTGATTCACAAAGACGATCTTGTGCTCCTTACGGTACTTTTTCATAAGGACAGCTCGGCCCTGCTCCAAATATTCGGTCAAAGCATCTGCCGCAAAGCTGCCAAAGGGGACGTAACGTTCTTTGTTACCTTTCCCATGGACTAAAATAATCTGATGATCAAAATCAATTTGATTGATGGTCAACACAGCACATTCGCTCAGCCGCATCCCTGTTGCATAAAGCGTTTCCAAAAGGGCCCGGTCACGCAATCTCAGCGGACTATCACCAGTAACACTGTCAAACAAGGCATTCATCTCTTCTTCATAAAAGAAGCGTGGGAGTCGCAAGGACTTTCGTTTGAGATGAACATAAGAAAAGGGATTCTCTGTCACCACTTCGTTTTTCAACAAAAATTGATAAAAAGAGCGGAGACTCGCAATTTTCCGACTGATGGAATTGCGACTATATTCCTGATCGTGCAAATACGCCAAGTAAATGCGAACATCAGTATGCTCAATCAACAAGTAATTACTATCCCCGGTATCTTCTAAAAAAGCCACAAAATCACGGATGTCTTCACCGTATGCTTCTTGCGTCTTAGGGGAATAATTACGCTCGGCGATCAAATATTGCAGAAATAAATCGATCCAGTTATCAGTTGCCATCAGCCTCTTCCTTTCAGTACAAAAATACTTTAACATAACAGACGATCAAAAGACAAATGAATTGTCAGAATTTAACTAATATTTCTAAATAAGTTCACAATTCAAAAGTTTTTGTTAAGAATACTAGCCATTTTGACGAAAAAAACACTTTTCTTTCGTCGTCTTGCTCTGTCTGTGCAACAAAAAAACGAGGTTACCCTCGTTTTTTGACACCATCTTGCAACCAGTGACTCCGCATGCGATAGGCTTGCAACGTTTCAGCCACGGTATGGTCTTCCATAAAATGTCGTTTCAATAAGTCATGCATCATATCCGTTAAGAAAGCCAAGAATAAGGTAAATTCTTCATCTGAATCAATTTTTAACGTCTCTAGATTCAGCATTCGTTTGAAATGCTCCTGTACTTGATGCCCACCACTAAAGCCAGGCATATATTTCTCTTCGGTAAACGAGTTCATCCCTAAAATCATTACTTTGAAATACTGTTTATATTTCGTACTGTCAAAATACTCCAACAAATGTTCGAAAAAGTAGTCTAAGGCCGCAAAGATATCGCCATTGGTACTAGTCAACGCATCATATAGCTTTTGGTGGGCGTCTAGTTTGATTGAGTCATAAAAATACTGATACAAGTCTGTGATATCCGTAAAGTACTTATAAAAAGCTCCCCGGGAAATGCCGGTTTCTTTAATAATATTGGAAACCTTTGCATGTTCCACTGGACGCACTGAAAATTCATGCAAGGCAGCATCCATAATTTTTTGTTTTTTAGCTTCTGGCAGATTTAAAAAGGTTTTACTGGGCATTTTCTTCGCCTCCCTTCCTTTATTGTAGTGATACCTTGTCACTTTCGCAACATAAAAATGAAGAGGTTGAGACATAACTCAAAAAGTCATATCCCAATCTCTTCACATAGAATTTATTTCAGATAGGCAGTTTGGGCTTCCAAAGCTCGTTCAGCAAGTGCTTCGTAACGTAAACGTTTGTCACGAATGCGTTCTGGAAGTTCTGGTAACAAGCCAAAGTTAGCGTTCATTGGTTGGAAATGTTTGCCTTCTGCATGGGTGATGTAGTAAGCCATACTCCCCATCGCCGTTTCCCGAGGTAAAGTGATGGGTGCGAGTCCTTTTGCTAAACGAGCCGCGTTGCGTCCGGCTACTAAGCCACTAGCTGCACTTTCGACATAACCTTCCACCCCAGTCATTTGACCGGCAAAGAACAAATCTTCCCGATTAACGGATTGATAAGTGGCTTTCAACAATTCTGGTGAGTTCATGAAGCTATTACGGTGCATAACACCATAGCGGACAAATTCCGCATTTTCTAGTCCAGGAATCATGCGGAACACCCGTTTTTGTTCGCCCCATTTCAAATGAGTTTGGAAACCAACAATATTATATAGCGATGCTGCTGCATTATCTTGTCGCAATTGGATCACAGCATAAGGACGTTTCCCAGTTTTAGGGTCTTCCAAGCCCACCGGTTTCATTGGGCCAAACAGCATTGTTTTGATACCACGTCCGGCCATTACTTCAATCGGCATACAGCCTTCAAAATATTTTTCCTTCTCAAAAGCTTTTAGTTCCGCAACCTCGGCAGAAACCAGCGCTTGATGAAAGGCATTGAACTCTTCTTCTGTCATAGGACAGTTAAGGTAGGCTGCTTCGCCTTTGTCGTAACGCGATTTTAAGTAGACCTTATCCATATCTATTGTGCTTTTATCAATGATGGGTGCGGCTGCATCGTAAAAGTAGAAACCCTCAGAGCCATTGTATTCTTGGATTGCTTCCGCTAATGCTTCTGAAGTCAGCGGTCCGGTTGCCACAACGGTAATCCCTTCTGGCAAACTGGTGATTTCTTCGTTTACTACCATTACTAGCGGATGATTTTTAATGCGACTGGTGATTTCTTGTGAAAAAGTATCACGATCCACCGCCAAGGCGCCCCCAGCAGGCACTGCTGTTTTATCAGCTGCTCCAATCACGACAGAGTCCATGCGGCGCATTTCTTCCTTCAAAAGTCCAACGGCATTGGTTAAGCCGTTGGCACGAAGGGAATTAGAGCACACTAACTCCGCAAAATTTTCAGTATGGTGCGCAGGCGTTTGTTTCACTGGACGCATTTCATAAAGACGCACAGGGACGCCTGCTTCGGCGATTTGCCAAGCGGCTTCACTACCGGCTAGACCGGCACCAATTACATTTACTGTTGGATAAGTTGACATAGTATTCCTCCTCAGAAGAGCTCGTTCTCACTGCTTCTGTTATTTTTGGACAGCTTCTTCGTAGTCTCCATTAATGCAGACAACCTGCTTACCACCTTTGACTTTCTTCTCAACCAGATATTGCCCACATTTTGGACAGTCACGACCAACTGGTTTATCCCAAGAGGTGAAATCACAATCTGGATAACGAGAACAGCCGTAGAATAAACGGTTTTTCTTCGATTTGCGCTCGATGACTTGGCCTTCATGACATACCGGACAAATCACGCCAATTTCTTTAACAATTGGTTTGGTGTTGCGGCAATCAGGAAAGTTGCTACAAGCATAAAACTTGCCGTAACGCCCTAGTTTAATGACCATTGGATGTCCGCAAACATCACAGTCAAAGCCAGCTGGTTCATCTTTGATTTGAATTTTTTCGATTTTTTCTTCGGCATTTACTAGTTCTTTTTCAAATGGTTTATAGAAACGGTCAACGACCTTCACCCATTTTTCTTGCCCTTCTTCTACTTTATCAAGGTCCGTCTCCATCCCAGCAGTGAAATGAACATCCACAATATTCGGGAAGAATTCTACGATTAGGGAGTTGACAATTTCGCCTAACTCAGTAGGTTCAAAGCGTTTATTAGTCAGTTTGACATAGTAACGCCGTTGGATTGTTTCCAAAGTTGGCGCATAGGTAGATGGGCGTCCTACACCATTTTCTTCCAAGGTACGAATCAAGGTTGCTTCACTAAAACGAGCAGGTGGCTGTGTAAAGTGTTGTTTTGGTTCGATATCGACAGAAGTAACCTGTTCGCCTACAACCAGCTCAGGCAGAATATTTTCTTTGTCTTCTTTACCATCATCGCGACCTTCAACATAAACCTTCATAAATCCTGGGAATTTGATTTTGGAACCATTAGCGATAAAAATCACACCATTTTGCGCCAAAGTTACTTTCATCGTGTCTAGAACAGCCGGTGTCATTTGACTAGCTACAAAGCGTGACCAAATCAATGAGTAAAGCTTCATTTGATCTTTGTCTAAGTATTTGCTTAAAGAATCAGGCGTCCGCATTACGCTGGAAGGACGAATCGCTTCATGGGCATCTTGGGCCCCTTGCGCATTTTTAACTTTCCCACCACCGTGAGCTGAAAACTCTTTGCCATAACTATCTTCAATAAAGCTAGCAGCTTCGGCTTTTGCACTGTCTGCAATCCGTGTCGAGTCGGTACGCATATAGGTGATTAACCCCACCGTACCTTCTTTCCCGATATTGATTCCTTCATAAAGCTGTTGCGCAACCATCATGGTTTTGCGGGTACGGAAGTTGATTTTCCGAGCTGCTTCTTGTTGCATGCTACTAGTAGTGAAAGGTAGCGCTGGATTACGTTTGCGTTCCTTCTTTTCAACTTTTGTGACATCGTAGTCTTTTGAATTGATTCGTTTGGTAATTTCTTTGACATCATCAGCATTTTTCAGCTTATGCTTTTTACCGTCGACACCCCAGAAGTTCGCTTTGAATTTCTTGCGGCCTTTCATAAAATTACCATCGATACTCCAATACTCTTCTGGAATAAATTCCCGAATTTCTTTTTCACGGTCAATAATCATTTTTAAGGCGACAGACTGTACCCGACCGGCACTTAGTCCTTTTTTGACTTTGCGCCATAAAATTGGACTGATGGAATAACCAACTAAACGGTCTAAAATCCGCCGTGCTTGCTGAGCATCTACTAAATCAACGTTAATGGTCCGTGGTTCTTTAAAGGCCGCTTTAACCGCATCTTTAGTGATTTCGTTAAAGACCACCCGATTCTTATCTTTGAGATCCAAGCCTAATAAATAGGCTAAATGCCAAGCAATTGCTTCCCCTTCGCGGTCCGGATCGGCTGCGAGAAAGACTTTATCTGCTTTTTTAGCTGCTGTTTTCAAACTTTTGATTACATCGCCTTTGCCGCGGATAGAAATGTAATGTGGTTCATAATCATTTTCAATGTCGATTCCCATTTTACTTTTTGGAAGATCGCGAATATGACCAACGCTGGCCATGACTTTGTAGTTTCGTCCGAGATACTTTTCAATCGTTTTTGCCTTAGCTGGAGATTCCACAATCACTAAGTACTTATATGCCATAAATAAGGTGGCTCCTTTCAAAATGGACTGGTTTTTCGAAAAAAACCGAGTTTCTTCTATTATATGTAATTCTCTTCCAACAAATCGTAGACAATCATATGCTAAGGAGAATAGATTTGTCAAGAAGAGAAGTTTCAATTTATGATAACTCTTCCAAAATATGGGTCATTTTGGTGGTACATTTCGCGCCGTCACGGATCAAGCTATGACAGCCTTCCGCGTTATTTTGTAAGGGGTCACCAGGTACCGCAAAAACTTCGCGGCCATTTTCTAATGCTAATTGCGCGGTAATCAGTGAACCGCTCTTTTCTTTGGCCTCAATGACCACGACTCCTTGGGCCAGACCAGCGATCAAGCGATTTCGCTGCGGAAAGTGATACTGTCTCGGTGGTGTTCCTTTAGGATATTCGCTGATAATTAGCTGTTCTTCTTTCATTTGTTGAAACAGACGCTGATTTTCACTGGGGTAACAGCGATCTAAGCCACAGCCAACAATCCCGATTGTTTGACCTTGCTGGCTAGTTGTTAGTTGGTGGGCAAAGCTGTCGATTCCACGGGCGAGCCCACTAATAATGACATAGTCCTTTAGTAAAGGAGTAATCAGTTCCCCCACCAACTGCCGGCGACTCGTGGCAGCCGCCCGCGAGCCAACTACAGCCAAGGCCGGCTGCTGTAAAAGTGCCAAATGACCTGCGTAAAACAACACCAATGGTGGGTCAGCAATTTCCTTTAAAAGCGGCGGATATTCTGGGTCCTCAATGGTAATGAAAGGATTGCCAACTAGCCATTCACTATAAGCAGTTGTTGTTTGCCAATCGGTAATTTTTCGTAGTTGCTGGAGTATAGCAACCTTGTCGGCTTTCGTCAATTCTACCAGTAATGCTTCCCAAGAATGTCCTTGGACGAACTCCCACAATTTACGTTTCGTAATACAGCCGATACCTCCGCATAAAAATAGTGCAATACAATGATTTTTCATAAAAAAACCTCCCTGCTACTATATTTCGCAAGAGAGGTCAATCTTTACTGATTTTTTAGCATATCTTTGATGGGGGCGAAGGTTTTACGATGAATTGGACTGATACCATGTTCTCTCAAACCGGCTAAATGTTCCTTAGTTCCGTAACCGGCATTTTTTTCAAAGGCATAGCCCGGAAATAACTTACCGTACTCCGTCATTAAGCGGTCCCGAGTCACTTTAGCAATGATACTGGCCGCTGCGATAGAAGCTGAACGCGCGTCCCCTTTAATCAAGCTTTCTTGCGTCATGGGCACGTCTAATTTCATGGCATCAATCAATAGATGATCAGGTGTAATACTCAAATCTTCAATCGCATCTAGCATCGCTTTTTTGGTTGCCTCGTAAATATTGATTTCATCAATTTGATTGTGACAAATGATGCCAACTCCAATATCTAAGGCTTGGGCCTCAATCAGTTCATATAGCTCCTCACGTTTAGCCGCTGAGAGCTGCTTTGAATCATTCACTTCTATAACTGAAAAATCCTCCGGTAAAATCACCGCCGCTGCCACGACTGGTCCCGCTAACGGTCCGCGACCAACTTCATCAATGCCGGCGATGAAGCGGTGACCTTTATCCCAAGCATCCCGTTCAAATTGCAGCATATTCTGGAAAGCTGCTAAGCGGGCTTGCTGCTTTTCTTGTCGTTTTTGCCATGATGCTAGCGCAGCCTGTACCCCTTTACGCTCATCTTGCGCCAGTTCTACTAGAAAAGGATCACCGGGTTCGACAGTCAATAGTCGTGTTTTGATCTCACTGATGGCTAATTTCATCGGGATTCAGCTCCTCAATACGATCTAACGTGTAGTTTCCTAGTTTACCTTGACGAATATCATGAATAATCATTTCGCTGGCCCTTTGATAGTCATCTCTAAACCCACGTTTTTCGCTGATCAGCATCAGCAAATCTGGCCCAGGTAAAAATAAATCTTCTGCGCTAAGTTTATAACGATCACTCAAACGTTCTGGATAAAAACGACTGAAAAATTCCAGTCCAAAAATGGCTAAATCATCCATATGGAGTAAATCATCCTTGATGGCGCCAGTCAGAGCTAATTTTTTACCAATATCTGGATCTTCAAATTTAGGCCACAAAATCCCTGGAGTATCCAATAGCTCTAGATCCTTACCCGAACGTAACCATTGTTGCCCCTTGGTCACACCAGGCTTATTCCCTGTTTGGGCAATTTTTTTACCGACTAAGCGGTTCATTAATGTCGATTTCCCGACATTGGGAATCCCAATACACATCGCGCGAATTGCGCGTGGTTTAATGCCACGGGCCGCATCCCGTGCCCGTTTTTCTTTCAGAGCTTGTTGCGCTGATTGATTCAGTTTTTTTACCCCGTCATTGGTTTTGGCATTCATGGCAATCACTTCGTGGCCTTGTGCTTTGAAGTAGGCTTGCCAGGCTTGTGTTTCTTTGGGATCAGCCAAATCCGCTTTGTTCAAAATCACCAAACGGGGTTTTTGTTGGATAATTTGGTCTAACATCGGATTTCTAGAGGATAGCGGTAAACGCGCATCCACTAATTCAAAAACGATATCAACAAACTTCAATTTTTCTGTTACTTCCCGCCGTGCCTTGGCCATGTGTCCGGGAAACCATTGAATCGTCATAGACTAAAAGCAGCTCCTTTCAATGAAAGCTTTTTTGTTTAATGTTTAGCAGGTAGGCTTAAAAAGCGTTATTTAAAGCAGCTTTTAGCTACTACCTAGTATTTATAAAGTTTTAAGAACGAAGTACCTTTCGCATTTTATCATAAAACGAAGGCATTTTAAACAAGATCAAGTCTTCTTTATGATGAACTTACTGATCTTTTAGGGTAAGAATAAAAGCACCATCAACAAGACTACCAAAGTGATTCCCCATTTTTTCACTCGCTCTAAGCTGGCTTCAATCTCTTGATAGTTGTGGTCGTTTAAGGCACCGCCGACATTCTCATGAATTACTTTTTGAACCTGTTTCAACTGCAATAAGCAAAAAATAAAACAGCCGAGACCAACAAACAGACAGAGATATTTTACAACTAATATCATTGCTTCCTCCTAGTTAGCCGTACTTTCTCGCCTGTTCTATGATACCCTGCCCATAACTATATAATCAACCAGACATAACAAAACAAGCATTTAAGCAGTAACCGCTTAAATGCTTGTTCTTGTTTCTCTGCTAGTCATCAAGCCAGTTAAGATGCTCGACATTTACGCAACTACTTTTATCAATCAGCCGCTATGACTATAATAATGCCCTAATAGCCGCCACTGTCCTCCCAATAGTTCCAGCTCTGCTAATGCTTGCCAAATCAATTGGATTGGCTGCTCCACTAAAATATCCAGAACAAAAAAGTATTCCCCTAAAACGGTTTTTAAAGGTCTGGACTCGATTCGACTAAGGTCAATACTGCGCCAGCTGAAGACTGACAGGGCTTTATGTAAAGCACCAGGTAAGTTATTGGGCATAGTAAAGGCAATCGTCAGCTTTTCTTTTCCGATTTTTTCGGATAAGGGTTCACGTCCTACGATCCAAAAGCGGGTTTCGTTTAGCGCCAAATCTTGGACGTCGGCACGGACGATTTCAAGGTCATAGGTTACGGCCGCAGTTTTGGGAGCGAGTGCCGCCCAATTTTCTTGGGGATTCTGGGCAATCAGTTGTGCCGCATACGCAGTAGACGGCATTTGTTCTAAAATGGCGTCGGGATAGTACTTTTGAATAAAGTCGGCGCACTGTGCCAGCGCTTGCGGGTGAGACAAAATTTTCTCTATGGTTTTATAATGGTTGTCAGGGTGAATGAGCAGCTGTTGCGCGATTGGCAACAGAATTTCTCCCATCACTTGCAAATGACTTTGATGATACAGAAAATCGATGCTGGTGTTGACTGTACCTTCAATCGTATTTTCAATGGGAATCACACAATAGGCGACTTCCACTTTTTCCGCAGCAATAAGACAAGCCGGGATTGAATTATAGGCTTGCAGCTCCCCATGAGGAAAAGCCGTGCGTGCTCCTGCTTCTGAAAATGAACCGGCTGGTCCTAAATAGGCAATTGTCGGTGGTGTCATAGGTCGTCCCCCATTTCTTGAATGATTTCGCTAACAATCACGGCTGGCGTTTTGTTGTCCGTTAAAATTGTTAGTTGGGCGGTTGCTTCATACCATGCTTGACGCTCTAAATATAGAGCGGTTAGCTCGTCGGCTGTTTTTTCGACAGCCAGAGGTCGCTTATTCTTTTCATCAGATTGAATTCGGGTCAAAAAAACTTCTGGAGTAGCTGCCAAGTAAATGACTTTTTCCTTCGCTAACAATTGTCGATTTTCTGGACGGATAATGATCCCGCCGCCTGTTGAAAGGACAGCTTCCTGTTGGATCATTTCAGTTAAAAGTGCCGTCTCTAACTGACGAAACGCCTGCTCGCCCTCATTTTCAAAAAAGTGCTGGATGGAACAGCCGATTTGCGTCGTGATCTCTTCATCTAAATCAAGATGAGGTCGGTCTAAACGAGCTGCCAGAAGGCGTCCCACCGTTGTTTTACCAGCCCCCATAAAACCCGTCAGTAGGATGGCGGTCATAGGGACACCTCTGGTAAGAGTGCGGCTAAATCTTCAAAGAAATGCGGATACGAGACAGAGACGGCCTCGCTTTGACTTAATTCTACTGGATCCTGTGCCAATAATGCCGCTACCGCCAGCATCATGCCGATGCGATGATCACCGCGGCTAGCAACTTTTCCGCCATGTAAAGGGGTTGGTCCAGTGATAATCAATCCATCTTCGGTTGGCTGGATATCCGCTCCCAATTTTGTCAATTCCTCAGCTACTGCGTCAATGCGATTCGTTTCTTTGACCTTCAACTCTTCTGCATCCTTAATTACGGTAGTACCTTGAGCTTGGGTCGCCAGTAAGGCTATAATAGGCAACTCGTCAATCAAACGAGGAATCAAACTACCACCAATCGTCGTACTACTCAAGCGAGAACTACGGATAGTAATATCGCCTAATTGATTGTTGGGGTCTGTCTCCTTTACTTCGAAATCAGCGCCCATCGCCTTCAAAACCTCCAAGATTCCGGTACGAGTCGGATTTAGTCCGACTTGTCGCAAAGTGATTTGGCTATTTGACGTCACTGCGGCGGCCACTAAAAAGAATGCTGCAGATGAAATATCCCCTGGTACGTGAACCGTTTGCCCCTGTAAATGCTGCGGACCTGTTAGTGTAATCTTGTTTCCTTCAGTGGTGATCTCGCCACCAAATTGGCGGATCATTTCCTCCGTATGATTACGGGTAGGTTCCTTTTCAATAATTTCGCTAGTGCCTGCTGCTTGCAGAGCGGCAAAGAGACAAGCGGACTTCACTTGGGCGCTAGCAACGGGCAAATGATACTTCAAAGGTTGCAGTGTCTCAGCCCCTGTGATGGTGATTGGGGGAAATTCGCTCCCTGCCCGCCCACTGCAAGTAACGCCCATCATGGTGAGTGGCGTCATTACTCTGCCCATGGGACGTTTGGTAATTGAGGCGTCACCAAATAAAGTCGTACTAAACGAGCTATCCGCTAAAATCCCTGAAACCAAGCGAATCGTGGTACCCGAGTTGCCAATATCAATCGGCGTTTCAGCTGCTTGGAATTGCCAATCACGTCCTTCAACGGTGATTGTTTCACCATCGTCTGTAATCCTTGTCCCTAAAGCTTTGAAGGCCGCCACGGTGGCTAAACAGTCATCGGCACGCAAAAAATTATGAATGGTAGTAGTTCCCTGACTAATCGCACCAAACATGATGCTTCGATGGGAAATGGATTTATCCGGTGGTACGATCACTTCACCCTTTAAACCGGCTTGATTTGTTTGTAATTTCATGACAGGACTCCTTCATAGCATTGATAGGTTGACTTAGCTTCAATGGAGCGTTTGGCAGCAACTAAATCAGATTGATTCTTAAAGGTTAGTTGGAGGACACCATGGATATCTTCCCGGGTTTCCAACACCTTGACATTGATTAAAGAAATGCTTTCGTTGGCTAAAAAGCCAGTGACTTCAGCAATGACACCAGGTTTGTCTGGAATGGTTACCATCAAATCATAAAAGGCTGGTAAGGCGCCACTTTGATGAACTGGCAGCTCATCGCGAAAAGCTTTGGCATCAGCGAAAAATTTGAAAATCTGGTCTCGTTCAGCTTGGGTCAGCATATCTTGCACTTTGGTTAGGGTTTGCTGCCAATCTCTCAGCTGAACTAACAGATTCTCACGGTTGGTCAGTAAAATCTCGGTCCACATGCGCGGATCGGAGGACGCAATCCGGGTAATGTCTCGAAAGCCCCCTGCCGCTAATCGTGTTGTTTCAGGGGCTGTTAACGAAAAATTCGCTGTCTGTTGCACTAAAGCGGAGGCAATGATATGCGGCAAATGACTAACCATACCCGTTACCTGGTCATGTTCTTTAGCAGATAAGGTCACAATTTTTGCTCTCGTAGGCGCTAGTAAATCAGTTAAAATTTCGCGGACAGCGACTGGCGATTCCTCCGTCAAAACATAAAACGCATTCTCAAACAAATCACGGTCAGCCGCAATCACACCCGATTTATGCGACCCCGCCATGGGATGCCCCCCCACAAACACGGCTGGGTGAGGCAATGACTGACTGGCCGCCAATACTCGTTCTTTGGTACTGCCGACATCGGTTATGATGACTGGTTGACTAAAAGGAACTTGCGCCAACTCTTGCAATGCCTGACAAACAGCCTCCACCGGCATGCACAGAAAAATCACGTCACTTACTGCTGCGGCCGCTAAAAAAGAAGAAGAGCGATGAATGATTTTTTGTTCTAACGCAACTGCCATGCTTTTTTCGTTGGCGTCATAGCCGGTAATCACCGCCTCGGGATGCGCTTGTAAGCACAATGCTAGTGAACTGCCAATCAGGCCTAAGCCTGCAACTAAAATCTTCATCTTCTGTCCTCCTCGTTTAGTATTGTTCTAAATCTTCGCGGTATCGGTTGATAGAGTGTTGTAATTCAGTCAAGGTATCAGCCTCAAATTTTTCTAAGACTGCTTGCGCCAATTCTGTGGCAACTACCGCTTCACAAACGACGCTAGCGGCCGGCACAGCGGTAGTATCAGATCGTTCAACGCTAGCTTTGTAGGGTTGCTTTGTGTCGATGTCAACACTACTTAAGGGTTTATAAAGGGTCGGAATAGGCTTCATAACGCCTTGTACTATGATGGGCATGCCATTTGTCATACCCCCTTCAAATCCACCTAAGTGATTGGTTTTCCGCGTGTAGCCTTCTTCATAAAGAATCTCATCCATCACTTGTGATCCCGGTTTACGGGCCATTTCTGCACCAATCCCAAAAGAGACGGCCTTAAAGGCGTTGATACTCATGACGGCTTGTGCAAGACGACCATCCAGCTTGCGGTCCCATTGGACATAACTTCCTAGTCCAGCTGGTACGCCTTCCGCAATTACTTGAACGACGCCGCCTAATGTATCGCCAGCTTTTTTAGTTGCATCAATCAAAGCTTTGACTTTTTCTTCCTGGGTAGTGTCCACCATCCGAATTTCAGAGGCTTCCGAACGAACTTTAATCTCAGCGACTGATAGTTGTTCCGTAGGCGCCTTGATACCGCCTAGTTCAATGACGGAACCCGCTAAATGGATTCCGACTTCTGCCAAGAGTACCTTGGCAACCGCACCAATGGCTACCCGCATAGTTGTTTCGCGGGCCGATGACCGCTCCAAAACATTTCGCAAGTCGCGGTGATGGTATTTCATCCCGCCAACTAGATCGGCATGTCCCGGCCGCGGCTTAGCTACACGTCGTTTCAATTGCTCTTTTTCTGGTACAGCTTCGGCCGACATGACCGACTGCCAATTTTCCCAATCACGGTTTTTGACAATCATGGTGACTGGTGCACCAATGGTTTTTCCGTGCCGGACACCTGAGGTAAATCGAACTTGATCTTTTTCAATCAACATTCGGCCACCACGACCATAACCTTTTTGTCGTCTAGCCAGTTCATGATTAACTTGTTCGGCGGTCAAAGGCAACCCGGCCGGCAAACCTTCAATGATTGCGGTCAGCTCTGGTCCGTGGGATTCTCCCGCTGTTAAAAAACGCATACCTGTTCCTCCTCTATTCTTCTATATAATCCCGCATCATTTCTAATGGAATTGGTTGAATTATGGCCCGACCGATTTCAGGGACTAAAATAATTTTTATCTGGTTGCCGCGAGCTTTTTTATCGTGAGTCAAGGCCTGATAAAGCGTCTCTTTATTCAAATGATGTTCGGTGGGCAAGTGAAATTTTTGAATCATTTCGGTTAACTGCTGAGTAAGCCCGGCAGTAATTTCGCCACGTTTTTCAGCATTGCGGGAGATTTGAATCATACCTAAGGCAACACCCTCACCGTGGGCAATTTCCCCATAGCCTGCCGTATTCTCCAAAGCGTGACCAATTGTATGACCAAAATTCAGGGTCAATCGTTCTTGATGATCAAAGGGGTCTTGTTCGACAACACGCCGCTTCACTTCACAACAGGCATAAATAATGGCTTCGCTGTGACGCAGTAGGTCCGCTTCATCCTTCAAATCGGCTAATTGAGACCAAAGAGTGGTATCCGCAATCGCAGCCGTTTTGATAATCTCGGCGATACCTTCCCGCACTCGGCGTAAAGGTAAGGTGTTTAAAACGAGTGGATCAATCAAGACACCATCAGGCTGGGTAAAAGTTCCTACTAAATTTTTAGCAGTCTGTGTGTTAACGGCAGTTTTACCGCCAATACTAGAGTCTACCTGCGCCACTAATGAAGTGGGAATTTGCAGAAAATGAATCCCTCGCATATAAGTCGAGGCCGCAAAAGCGCCTAAATCCCCTACAACCCCGCCGCCAAGGATGATCACTCCGTCAGAGCGCGTCAGTCCAGCTTCAGCAAAAGTGTCATACAACCAAGTAGCCATCTCTAAACTTTTACTTGTCTCTCCCGCCGGTACCGCCGCTATGGTAACATGAAAGCCGGCCGCTATTAGCGAATTTTGGACTTGTTCACTATATAGAGATGAAACATTTTCGTCAGTGACTAACACAATTTTTTGCGGTTGCCAGAGAGCTGCAGCCCAATCTCCTACTGTTTGAAGGGCGCCTTTTTGAATCAAAATGGTATAGGTATGCTGGGCTAAAGAAACCGTCAGTTCCATTTCAATCACCCCTCCAATTGTTTAATCGTTTGCATCGCGTCTTCTAGAATGTGAACCTCTTTCATCATTTTCATGTAAGTTTTTTCATTCAGAGATTGCGGACCATCTGACCAAGCGTTGGCGGGATCTGGATGAATTTCGACGATCATACCGTCAGCACCAGCAGCAACCCCCGCCCGCGCCATTGGCGGAACTAAATCCCAGACGCCAGTACCGTGACTTGGATCTACGATAATCGGGAAGTGGCTTAATTTTTTAATTAATGGCACTGCACTTAAATCAAAGGTATTTCGCGTAGCCGTTTCGTAGGTTCGAATACCACGTTCAATGAAGATCACATTGAAGTTGCCTTGCGTTGTAATGTATTCGGCGGCGTTTAACCACTCATCAATCGTGCCTGAGATACCACGTTTTAAACCAATTGGTTTGCCAGTTTTTCCGACAGCTTGCAATAACCGGAAATTTTGCATATTACGGGCCCCAATTTGAAGAATGTCGCTGTATGCCGCCACCATGTCAATGTGGGCTTCATCCATAACTTCGGTAATGACTTGCATTCCGAATTCATCAGCCGCTTGGCGAATGTATTTCAAGCCTTCTTCTTCTAGACCTTGGAAAGCGTATGGCGAGGTCCGCGGTTTGAAAGCTCCTCCCCGTAAAATGGTAGCACCGCCAGCTTTCGCGATACGGGCACACTCACGAATTTGGTCTAGCCCCTCAATGGAACAAGGACCAGCCATTGTCACAAAGTTGCCAGCACCAATTTTGACCCCATTGACATCCACGATGGTGTCCTCTGGATGGAATTCACGGCTGGTTAATTTATAAGTTAAAGAAATGCGTACGGCATTTTCGACGCCATCGTAGCTGGTGAAAGCTACGTCTTGCATTTTACGCGTATCGCCGACTAAGCCGACAATCGTTTGCTCCTTGCCTTCACTTAAATGGACTTCCAAGCCCTCACTTTTCACACGTTCAATAATAGCTTTTACTTGGGCATTCGTTGCCCCTGGTTTCATAATAACGATCATGTTAATTCCTCCTCTTATTTCATCAATGGCTTAATTTTTTCAATGGGCATAGCTTGACCTGTCCATAAGGAGAAGGCCGCCGCACCTTGATACAACAACATTCCTAAGCCGTTGGTGGTTTTAGCACCGATTTTTTTTGCTTCTTTCAGTAATACCGTTTCTCGTGGTTCGTAGATGATGTCTGCCACCGCTAATGCCGGGTACAGCAGTTTAGGATCTAGGGGACACTCATTTGCTAATTCAGCCATGCCAATATTGGTGCCATTGACTAATAGCTGGCTATCCTTTAAGGCATTTTCTAAGGCGACTGCATCGGCTGAATCATAAAGCGTCAGGACTTTGCCGGTTTCCTTTGCGATTTCCTGAAGTTTCGCTTCGATTCGAGAATAAGAGGTGCTGCGCCGGTTAAAAACGGCGATTTCTGCTACACCATCTAAAGCCGCTTGGACCATAATAGCCGTCGCTGCGGCACCACCACCTAAGATCGTCATCTTACGTGGCACTTGGATGTCTGCCTCCTGCAAGCTGCGCATAAAGCCAATACCGTCCGTATTGTGGCCAACTAAGTGACCCTGTTGATTGACAATAGTATTGATGCCGCCAATCAGTTTGCCTGCTGGACTCACTTCATCCACCAAAGCTAGAGCCGCTGTTTTATTGGGCATTGATAAGTTTACCCCCAGCATATCAAACTCACGGATCATTTGAATTGCTTGTGGCAACTCTATTGTGCCCACTTCAAAAGCCAAGTAGACAGCATCAATCCCTAATGCTTGGAAAGCCGTGTTGTGCATCAAAGGAGAAACGCTGTGTCTGGCCGGCGTGGCATATAAAGCCGCTAGCCGAGTAGAACCGGTGATCATAAACATCCCTACTTTCCTGAGAACATAAAAAAGGTATTCACGTAAAGTTACAGAAAACCTACAGTGAATACCTTTCATACATAACCAAAAATAAAAGCCACTATAGATTTTCATCTACGTGGCTGAAAGTCATCTCAAAACACCCTAGCCATCATAGATACAAACGAGTTGTTTGCACCCATGAGTTCATGAATACAAACTTACCTAAAATAGCTAAAGTAATAATTATTTAGTTGTGAATGACAATGGTTGTTCATTGGACTCACTTCCTAACTTAAGATTGCACTAAGTATATGCCGTTAAAAATGCTTTGTCAACGATTTTTTGTTTTTTAGGCCAGTTTACCCTACCGTAGGTTCTTCTTTCATACGAGCAAATAATATGCCACCTAGAATAAACAAAATGATTAAACTAGTAATTCCCAATTGCGAACGGCCGGTTAGATGCGTAATAACCCCGAATAATAAAGGCCCTAAAATGGCGGAAAACTTGCCAAAAATATTGTAGAAGCCAAAAAACTCATTGGCTTTTTCTTTAGGTACCATTTGCGCAAAATAAGACCGACTCAGTGCTTGGATCCCTCCTTGAGAAGTCCCTACTAAAATTCCTAAGACCCAAAAATCCAACACAGTATCCATGAAAAGTGCATAAATACAGATAAAGGTATAGACGCCAATGGCAACTAGAATCAACGGTTTCGCCCCGAACTTGCTGGCTAATTTTCCATAAAGAATGGTGAAAGGAAAGGCAATAAAATTGATGACTAATAAGATAATAATCAGCATGTTAGAATCAATACCCATATCGACACCAAAAGCTGTCGCCATAGTAAAAATCGTATCGACACCATCAATATAAAAGAAATAAGCAATCAAAAAATAGACGATTCGCTTGTATTGCTTGATTTCCAGCAAGGTATTTTTTAAACGTGTAAAGCTGTGGCGGATTGGATGTGCCACTTTTTCCAGTGCAAAGCGCTGATGAACGTTTTTGAAAAACGGCCAGCTGAATAGGAGCCACCAAAGCCCAGTCAAAACAAAGCAGACTTTGGTTACTAAATCAGTCGACATCAAGCCAAACCCATTAGTGACTTGTAGAATCATCACCACCACGAACAGTAACGCACTGCCAATATACCCCAGGCCATAACCGGTGGAAGATACGTCATCCATCCGATCATTTTCGGTGACATCCACTAAAAAGCCATCATAAAAAATATTGGCACCTTGGAAACCCACGTGGGATAAAATGTAAACTGCCAGTAGCGCAACCCAACTATTCTCAGGAATCAGGGCTAAGCCAAAGGTCATGATAATGCCGCATAAGGCGAATAAATTGAATAATTTCTTTTTGTAGCCGCGAAAATCAGCAATCGTTCCTAAAATAGGTGCAGAAAGGGAAACAATCAACGTTCCAGCTGAACTGGCGTAGCTCCAAAAAGCAGTGGAAACCGAATCGCTTACACCAGCATTACCGGCTACATATTTGAAGTAAATCGGTAAAATAGCCGTAACGATCACTAACGAATAAGCCGAATTGGCCCAATCATATAGGATCCAACTTTTCTCTTCTTTTGAATAACTATTCCAAAACTTCACTAGGCGGCTCCCCTTCCTCACGTTCAAAGACTTCATGCAACACTTGACCAGCGACTGGATTGGGGAAGGTCAGTCCCAAAATTTTTGCGAAGGTTGGTGCTTCATCAATCAAACGCGCTTGGTCAATTACTTTGCCGCTGCGAATCCCTGGCCCAAAGAAAAGCACCGTTGTTTTATAATTTTGTTTTTGAGGCGAGTAGCCATGGACTGCCCGATAACGTTCTGGTTGGCCAATATCTTTCGAATTTACCGGTTCGTTTACTGGTCCAGCTGCATCATCAATGAAGTAGTAGCCACGTTTAGCTTCCACCATAAAAGTCACGTTGGGGGCTGCACCTTGAGCTGTTGCTTCTTCAGTTGAATATACCTTTGCGACGCCCTCCACTTTTTCCAATTCCTTGAAAAGCTCTGCTGGATTAACGCTGGCTTTTTGATCGACATAGATATAACAAGAGCCATCACAACTTTTGGCATAAACTTGCCAATTTGCTTGGATTGTGCCGTCTTTCTTCACTTTTGACCAGCCTTTTTCAGCAAACAAATGATTGAGACGAATCATTTTGTTCACATCAATTTGATAATGATCTCCTAGCACGACAAAAACGGTTTCGTCAAAAGTTCCCGCCTGTTTTGTTGCGTTGATAATATCTTTGATGCGCCGATCTTGCCTTAAAAAGGCCGCTTCAGCCTCGGGTGAAAGCACGCCATGCGCATGACGCATACTATCCATATCTACCAAATGAATCAAAGTTAAATCAGGCTTTTTCGTTACTAGCGTATCCACCGCACAGGCTGTAATGAAGTCATCCAGATAAGGCTGCTTAATTCCTTGCCGAAGGTGCCCATATTTATGGTTCATTTCCAATAAAAACCGCGGCGAACTAGCATTTAATGATACCAAGACCTGATTGGTCCAAATTCGATTTGGAAAAATTTCTGCAATATTATAATCAATGCCGCTTTTAGCAGTCACTGGCCATAAAAAGGCGGCTGTCGTCATACCGGCTTGTTGCGCTAACTCATATAAAGTAGGCACCAGCACATCTTTTTTGTACCAATACCAATCTGGCGACATTCGATTAGATTGGATCTTTGTATTATTGATTACTCCATGAGTTTTAGGGTATTCTCCTGTCACTAGCGTTGTATGGGAAGGATATGTTAAAGAGGGATAAATTGCTTCAATATTTTGGATATGGGTCCCTTCACGACGCAACCATTCAAAGGTGGGCGTATCCGCCAAATCACCTACTAAGTCGCTGGCGCCCATTGCGTCTACCGAGATAATGACCATTTTTTTCAAAAAATCCACCTGCTTTCCTTAGCTCGATTATACCAAAAAGCGCTATGAACCGAAGTCCATAACGCTTATTTTTTCCATTATTCTATAAAACAGCTAATTCCTCTTCTTCTTCAAAGAAAAGTAATAAGTCAGCCAGAGTTAATTTTTCTTTTTCTTGCGCATTGAATTCACGGTAAATCCGACCCTTTTTGAGGACGATTAGGCGATTACCATAGCGCAGCGCATCTTCCATGCGGTGAGTGATCATTAGGCAGGTCAGCTGCTCTTCTTTAATGCGTTGATCTGTCAGCGTCATCAATTGCTTCGCCGTTTTAGGGTCGAGGGCAGCGGTATGTTCATCTAATAACAAAAGCTCGGGCCGTTGCACCGTCGCCATTAAAAGACTGAGGGCTTGCCTTTGCCCGCCAGACAAAGTCCCTGCCGGCGCATCTAAATGTTGTTCCAACCCATTGCCAACTTGCTGGCACAATTCGAAAAAGTGTTGATGATAGGCAGCCATTTTCCGTAGCGACAACCGTCGTTTCTGGCCGCGTTTCAAAGCTAATAGTAAGTTTTCAGCGACTGTCATGCGAGGAGCCGTCCCCATTTTAGGATCTTGAAATACCCGCGCAATATAACGGGCCCGTTTCTCTTCATTCCAATGGGTGATTGTCTCTCCCATCAATTCAACACGCCCACTAGTTAAACTTAAGGTTCCTGCGACGGTATTGAAAAGTGTACTTTTACCAGCCCCATTGCCGCCAAGCACGGTGACAAAATCCCCTTTTTTAATGGTTAAATCGACGCCATCAAGAATCGTGCGCTCTGCTATCCCTTCATGATGAATGACTTTTGTAGCATCCTTAATTGTTAAAACGTTCATGATTTACGAGCCTCCTTTGGTGACAAGTTCAAATGTAATTTTTGTTTCAGGCTTGGCACCATTAGACAAACTGCTAAGATTGCCGAAGAAAAGATTTTTAAGTAGGTCGTGTCAAAGCCTAAGCGAATAACTAATAAAATCAACAATTGATAGATGACGCTACCAATAATCGTAGCACCTAAGCGTTCAGGTAATGTCAATTCTCCAAAGATTACTTCGCCAATAATGATGGAAGCTAAGCCAATAACAATGACCCCAGTTCCTTTGTTTACGTCAGCATAGCCGTCATTTTGGGCGATCAATGCACCAGAAAGCGCAATGACCCCATTTGATAACATCAACCCTAAAATTTTCATGCGGTCGGTATGAATACCAAATGAACGCGCCATTTCCTCGTTGTCGCCAGTAGCGATATAGGCCTGCCCTAAATCGGTATAAAAGAAAAACAGCAGTAGTGCTACGATAACCGCTAAAACGATAATTCCTAAAAAGACAATATCAAAATACGGCGGTAACGCCATGTTTGAGAAAACATCTTGGATACGCGGCTGGTGCAAAAGGGATAAGTTAGGTGTCTGCATCACAAACAAAATCACCGAGTTCAAACCAGACATGACTAGAATACCTGCTAAAATCACGGGAATTTTTCCCTTTGTAAATAATAAACCAGTCACGAGGCCAGCCCCCATGCCAGCCAGTACCCCAAGACAAGTCGCTAATAGTGGATGAATCCCTTGGGTAATGGCGGTAACACATACGGCGCCACCCAACGGAAAAGAGCCCTCGGTTGTCATATCGGGAAAATTCAACATCCGAAATGTCATAAAAATTCCTAAACCTAGTAAAGACCATAAAAATCCCTGTCCAATTGCTGAAACGATCATGATTGTTCCTCCTCCTTGCTAGTCGTTACTGACAAGCTGCGCCTTTTCTTTTATTGCTTGTGGAATGGTAATCCCTAACTGTGCAGCTTTTGCTTCATTTAAGATAATGTCTCCTGATGAAAAAGTGTAAATCGGCATTTCAGCGGGGTCGGCTCCTTGTAGGATTTCCGCCGCCATCTTACCAGTCTGCTTGCCTAACTCAAATTGGTTAATACCCACTGTCGCTAAACCACCTTCACTCACCATCGTGTCAACGCTGGGAATGATGGGCAGCTTGGCTTTATCTGCTTCACTAACAACGGTCTGCATAGCACTGGCAATCGTATTATCAGTGGGGATATAAAGAACATCCACCTCTTGAGACAGTACTTGAACGGTCTGAGCAATTTCGTTAGTTGAAGGAACTGGATAAGTTTTGACTTTTAAGCCAGCCTTTTCGGCTTCCCCTTGAATCTGTTCTGCTTGATAGCGGGAGTTGTCTTCCGCCGATGAATACAGGATGCCCATTGTTTTCGCTTGCGGCAATAGGTCTTGGATTAATTTCATCTGGGCATCCACCGGGGATTTATCACTGACTCCCGTAATCAGACCGCCAGGCTTTTCTTCATTTTTCACTAAGCCGGCACTCACAGGATCTGAAACGGCACCTAAGACGATAGGCAATTCTTGGGTCGTATTCGCTAACGCTTGAGCCGCCGGTGTAGCGATACCCACTAAGACATCGGCCTTTTGAGCTAATTGCTGGCTCATGGTTTGTAATTTACTTTGATCACCTTGACCGTTTTGAAAAGCAATCGTCACTTTATCTGCGGGATACCCATTTTCGGCTAAGCCGGCCTTGACACCGCGATAGATTTCATCGAGAGCAGGATGCGACACAAACTGTAACACCCCAACGACTGGTCGTTCTTCCTCAGTAGTCGCCTTAGAGCTGGGATCCATTAGGAAAGAAATGATCAAGACTAGTGCTAACAAAACAAAACTGTATAAAACTTTACTTTTTTTCATTATTTCCGCTCCTTAGTTTACGTAATATATTTCTGGTAACTTTCAGCTTGTATCAAAAAAAGAGCAGTCCCCCTTTTTGTGGAGACTGCCCTAAAAAAAGCAAAACACCACATAGATTTTGCTCTATGCGGTGTCTTTATTCATTACCAGCATAGATACAAGCTTTAGAATGCTCTCTAAAAGTTGTATCTATGATTGAAATCATACATACAACTATCTACGCCAGTTTTGCCATGATTGGACTTGCTTGGTAAATAGTGTCATGTTGATTCCTCCTCGTCTAGTTGTTGTCAAAAAGTTTACGCCAAGTTTTAATAAAGGTCAAGCAAGAAATAAAAAAAACGCCGTCTATCTTTATTTTCCGTCTTTCGCCTCTTCTTGGAGCTCTTTGATGTTGGCCATTGGCAAGCGGTTCAACTCAGGGATCAATTCATCCGCTAGCTTACTTGTATCTGCTGTTTCAAACCGATTTTCCTCTTTGCCGTTTTCAAAAAAGATAGCGGTGATGGGCTGTTCTAGTTTATATTTCTGTACAATGTCATCTTTGCGATAAAGAATTGGATAGATGTAGATTGGGCGATTTAATTCAGCCAATTTTTTATCATTGGAAAGTACTTTGATAAGTTCATCGTAATTCTCCCCATTAGGCTGTACAAAAATCACGGATACGCCTTTAGCTGAGCGGATCTTTTGATCGCCCTCATCGTAATCAAAATAAACGATTTTTTCAGATGATGGCTTCGTTACTAAGGCATCGATTTGCGAACGCCGAATATTTGCTTGTACACTTGGGATAAAAAATGCGATTACAAATAAGGCGATAATGACCACCAGTCCACCGATCACTGACTGTTTCTTATAAGTCAAAACGGTTGTGACCGTTTGATCCCAATAAAAAAGAACGCGCTCTTTGAATTTTGTCCATAAGTCCATATATTCCTTCCCCCCGTTCGTTCATTATACCGATATTTAGCAAATCTGACTATGAAAAACTGGCAATAAAATTAGAAAAATGTTGGTAGGATTGGTATAATTATCTTGATATTAAACTGGTAAAGGAGAACTTATGCATGATTTAGCCCATTCCTTAATGGAAACCTTAACGCCATTTTTTGATTTATTTATTTTAGCACTGAATATTTTATCCATCGTGATTCTTTTATGGGGTGTCTTAATCGCTGGTTGGGATTTCATCGTCAACGAGTGTAAAAACCGTAATCGAATCGAGGCTGCCCGCCATAATAACCTTATTAAAAATTATCTAGGTAGTTATGTATTACTAAGTTTGGAAGTCCTGATTGCGGCTGATATTATCGAATCCATCATTAATCCTACCTTCCAAGATATTATGAAGTTAGCCTTGCTTGTCGTGATTCGAACAGTCATCTCCTACTTCCTCCATCGTGAGATTGAGGATGCCTTAGGGAATGATAAGGAGTAGTCTGATTTATGGCGTCTAGCGCTTAAATTTTTTTAGCTCTTTTGCTTGAAGCAAGGAGCTTTTTTTGTGGTCAGTCCTTGTAAGTGCCGCGATTATCTTCTCTGCATGATTTTTGTTATAATAAATAGACTTAGGAAAGAAATGAGGGAGCTAGATGTCCTTTGATGGTGTATTTACCCATAAAATGGTGGCAGAGCTACAAACAGAATTGATTTCTGGACGTATTGCTAAAATCCACCAACCGTATGAAAATGAAGTGATTCTCGTGATTCGAGCACGAGGTAAAAACAAAAAATTATTACTCTCCGCACATCCCAGCTACGCTCGTGTTCAATTGACCGAGATTGGCTACCAGAATCCCGACTCTCCACCGAATTTCGTGATGATGCTGCGGAAATACTTAGATGGCGCTATTTTGAATGATATTCAGCAAGTGGCGAATGATCGCGTGATTCATTTTGATTTTATGAAACGAGATGATTTGGGGGATCAACAGGATTTACGTTTGATTGTTGAATTGATGGGCCGACATAGTACAATTGTGTTGATTCACCGAACTACCGGTAAAATCTTGGACACTGTCAAACATGTGGGCAGTAGTCAAAATAGTTATCGCACACTCTTACCTGGTGCCCTCTACATCGCACCACCTAAACAAGAGGTGCTGAACCCAATGACAGCGGAAGACCCGGCAGTTTTCCATATCCTATCCCAAGCGTCTGAACTAAATGCTCGCTACCTGCAACAGCATTTCCAAGGCTTAGGTCGTGATACCGCTGAAGAGTTATCCTTTCGTTTTCAAGAACGGCCAAATGAAAAAATGGCTGCTTGGCATACTTTCTGGCAAACTTTAGCAACAGGCACGCCAACGCTTAGTGTGGTAAACGGAAAAGAATTTTTCACCCCTATCCCCTACGATTCCTTAGCAATGGGCGAACAAACAACTTTTGCGACTTATAGTGAGCTGTTAGATGCTTTTTACGGACAAAAAGCCGAAAAAGATCGTGTGAAGCAGCAAGGAAATGAACTCATTCGCAAAATGGACAATGAATTTAAGAAGAATCAAACAAAACTAACGAAATTAGAACAAACCTTGGCTGAGACGGAAAATGCGGAGGAATATCGTCGTGATGGTGAGCTTTTAACTACCTTTTTACATCAAGTTCCCCGAGGTGCTGCCTCTGTAGAACTGCCAAACTACTATGAAGAAGACAAGCTGCTGACCATCAAATTGAATCCAGCTTTAAGTCCCAATCAGAATGCCCAGAAATATTTTCAAAAGTATCAAAAGCTGAAAAACGCTGTTCGAATCGTACAGGAGCAAATCCTGCACACACAAGAAGAAATTGCCTATATCGACTCTATTCTGACCCTTTTAGAAAACGCGGCACCTGCTGATTTGCAAGTGATTCGAGAAGAGTTGCAAGAGCAAGGCTATATCAAGAAACGCGGCGCTAAGCGAAAAGCTCAAAAGAGTCAGCCTGAGGTGTTTCATGCCAGCGACGGTACCGAGATCTTGGTTGGTAAAAATAATCTTCAAAACGACCAGCTAACCTTAAAAACAGCTCGCAAAACCGATTATTGGCTCCATGCGAAGGATATTCCTGGTAGCCACGTCATCGTGCGCTCTAGTGAACCCAGTGACACAACGCTGCAGGAGGCGGCACAATTGGCAGGCTACTATTCTAAATATCGGCTTTCTAGCCAAGTGCCGGTGGATTATGTGCAAGTTAAGTATATCCATAAACCCAATGGTGCCAAGCCGGGCTATGTCATCTACAAAAATCAACGGACGCTTTTTGTGACACCAGATGCTGAAAAAATAGCGGCTTTGAAACAATAGCCTAGAATAGAAAAATAGCCGTATGAAGAATTTCTTCATACGGCTATTATTTTGCGTAAAACGCTGATAAATTGGCGAGCACTTTGCGATAAATGACTAGTAGCTGGGTATACCACGATTAAACGATTCTCGGGGCTATGGGCCAGCGGGACTAGAACCAGTCCTTTTTCAGCCGCGCGAGTTACGATACCTGACCCTGAGGCATAAGCATTGGTATTAACTAACAAATTCATTAAAGTACTGCGATCACTGGTGTAGATAACACTCTCTTGATCTGGGATATCCAGCAGGTCTTCCGCGAAATAAGCGGAGTTCCCCGCCTCTTGAGTGAAACGAATTTGCGGATAGGCATTTAAATCAGCAACCTCAAGCACTTCTTTATTTGCCAGCGGGTGTTGCTGACCGAGAAAAATATGTGTTTGAAAGCTGCCTACGATTTCATAAGCTAAATCGGCTTTTTCCAAAAAGCGCAACAGTGCTAGTTCATTTGCCTCACTTAGATGCAGTACGCCTAATTCACTCTGCCCCTTCTGCACCTCTTCAACGACTTTCATAGTGGTTGTTTCAAACAAACGAAAGCTGTGAAACAAAGACTGGCATTCATTGACGATTGTGGCAAAGGCGTTTCCGAGAAAATCGTAATGTTGTGCCGCAACCGAAAATTGGGTCTTCCGCTCCTCCTGCTTAAAGCGCAACTCCATTAACTCGATTTGATTCAGAACACGCTGCGCGTCATCTAAAAATTCGCTACCCGCTTTCGTCAAGCTAACCCCTTTATTGGTTCGAATAAACAGCTTTGTGCCCAGCTCTTCTTCCAACTCTTTCACAGCGCTGGATAAGCTGGGTTGTGAGATATAAAGTTTTCTGGCAGCCTCTCGAAAGCTGCCGCTATTGGCAATGGCAGTCACGTATTTCAATTGTTGAAAATTCATTTAGCTCACTCCACAAAGTAGACTTTTCGCCCATTTAAAGGCTGGATAGGACGATTATTATGACCATTATCCCCCTGCAATTCCATGTACAGCTCATTGGCGATTAAACCTGGTTCGCTCATAACGAACCACGGAATCGGTCCGACTGTCGGTGGTGTGGTCAGGGAGCCTTCGTATTGATAATAGCTTAGTAGCTCTGGCAAGAACATTTCCGGGTTGAAGAAAAACTCGCCTTTATTGACGCCCGCCTCAATATCTCCTAAGCGTAAGCCACGATCCTCATCCAAATCTAGCAAAATACCGATCACTAAGTTTTGCTGCTCATGAGTATGCACCAAATGACACTCGATAGGATAGGAATGCTTTTCGACAATATGTTCACCAGGAGTATGGAAATGGATATCTGATAAGACGTAACGTACTCCTTGATAATTCACGAAGCTTTCTCGTTCTGGTGGAACAAAATGGGCAGCGTGATTAAAACGTTGCGCGAAGAAACGTTCTCTTTGATAATGAAATTTTAGTTGGATTTTTTCTGGATCGACAACACATTGTGCTTCCAGCAGTTCGATAGGCGATTGATCAGGAAAATCACGACCGCAAGCAAACTGTTCACACAAGTGATGCCAATTTTCTGGACCATTGGGACCAGATTCGTATTGCCATATTGGATTCACGTTGCTGCCTCCTTTTCAGTTTAGATTAGCTTACCTTTATAAAAATTGCAATTTCCAAGTCTCTTCTCACAGCCAATTTGATTTTTTGAGTATACTGTATATGAGGTGAGAAAATGGAAATCAAGACGATGTATCAAGAAGATGCTGACTGGGATCAAGCAGCTGAAATGATTCAGCAGCAAGAATGGTCAGCTGCTCAATTTTTAGCAAAACGTATGCAGGAACGGCAACTTAAAGACTGGGAAGGCGTGATTATTGCCACTGAAAATGACCAGCTAGCCGGCTTTACGTCCTTCGTGGAAAAGGACATTTTGAAAGAAGGTGATTATACGCCGTTTATTGCAACGGTTTACGTCAACCCTGACTTTCGTGGTCGCTTTTTAGCTAAATCACTCGTCGCACAGGCCGAACATGCCTTGATCAAAGCGGGCTACAAAACCGTTTTTCTAGTCACTAGCTTAGAAAATTTCTATGAAAAAATGGGCTATCACCTGATTAAACCTGTCCAGGATATTTTTGACCGGCCCATGAAATTGTATCAAAAATCTTTAACCTAAGGAAAAACCGCAGTCATCCTACGGCAAGCCAAAGTTGCTGATTCAGCCAACTTCAAGGCCTGCTAACGGATACTGCGGCTTTTTTTATTCGGTCACACTGGAAGAGTCAGTTGAACTATTATTCACGTAGTCTAGGTCTAATGCTTGATCCAGTTCAGTTCGAACCCGTGCTAATTCCTCATCAGAAATCCCTTGATAAGAAACACCATCTTGCATGAAGCCGTCCCCTTGTAGTTGATCACTCTTGATCGAACTAAAAGAGTCGCGGTCATTTAACGCAATATTTTGCATCTCGTCCCAGGTCATATCTGTTTTGATGTTGCCTTCCATGGCTTTCAAGATGTTTTGGTAATTGGTGACACTATTGATTGAAAGAGCTTTTTTCGCAATCGCCGCTACGACTTGACGTTGCCGTTCTTGCCGACCGTAGTCGCCATTAGGATCTTCATAACGCATTCTTGAATAAGCTAAGGCTTCCTCGCCATTTAATGAAAGCTTCCCAATAGCAAAGTGATGGTCATCTTGGCTAAAGTCCAATTTATTGTCGACTTCAATGCCGCCAACGGCATCAACTAGTTCTTGCAATCCTTTGAGGTTGACAGTCACATAATAGTTGATGGGAATGTCCAATAATTTGCTGACACTGGCCATACTCATAGCTGCGCCGCCAAAGGCATAGGCATGGTTAATTTTATCCTCTGTGCCGTGGCCAACGATTTCAGTATAAGTATCGCGGGCGATACTAACTAAAGTTGTTTCATTCTTTTTAGGATTCACAGTAGCCACCATCATTGTATCCGAACGACCTTGATCAGTCCGGCCTAAATCGCCGGTATCGATTCCTAAAAGCAGCACGGAGAATGGTTCTCCGGCTTTAACCGTGGCTTGATTATCATGATCCACTTTTTCATACATCGTGTTTGCTGAATTTTTAACATCGAAATAAACCTTGGCTGCATAGCCGCAAACTGCGATTACTAGAATCAATAACACACTAAAGACACTCAGTATGATTTTCTTCTTCTTTGACATAGTTACCCCCTCGTGCTTTTTTTCTATTATAAACAAAATCCAATCGGAAACCAAACGGATGGCCGTTTTTCAGTAAAATAGCGCTCGTTCTTAAGCAGTTGTTAAGCTTTGTCATTTCATTACAGCAAAAAAGCCGAGCAAAAGCTCGGCCCTGTTTCATTTATTAAGCATCAAATTGATAAAGCGCGGTAGATAGGTAGCGTTCTCCATTATCTGGTACGATGGCTAAGACTTTCTTGCCAGCACCAAGCTTTTCTGCTGTTTTCAAAGCGGCGGCAATCGCTGCCCCAGAGGAAATTCCCACTAAAAAGCCTTCTTCTTTTGCCACGCGACGAGCCATTTCCATAGCATCATCACTAGAGATGCCAATGACTTCATCATAGACCTTCGTATCTAATACTTTCGGAATAAAACCAGTCCCAATTCCTTGAATTTTATGTGGACCAGGTTGTCCGCCTTCTAAAACGGCAGATTCTGTTGGTTCAACCGCCACTACTTTGATTTCAGGATAAACCCGTTTCAGTTCTTCGCCAGCACCGCTGATAGTACCACCTGTACCGACGCCAGCAATGAAAGCATCAAGTCCTGCTTGACCAAAGGTGTTCGCGATTTCAACCCCAGTGGTTTTCGCATGAACCGCTGGATTGGCTGGATTATCGAATTGTAATGGCATAAAGTAACCATGTTCTTGACTTAATTCTGTCGCTTTATTGATAGAACCTTTGATACCTTCAGCTCCCGGTGTCAAAATCAGTTCAGCGCCATAAGCTTGCATCAATTTGCGGCGTTCTACACTCATGGTGTCGGGCATTACGATAATCACTTTATACCCTTTAGCTGCCCCAACCATTGACAAGCCAATCCCTGTATTCCCACTAGTTGGCTCGATAATGGTGTCACCAGGTTTCAAAATGCCATCTGCTTCTGCTTTTTCAATCATACTGAGGGCGATACGATCTTTTACACTACTGCCAGGATTGAAAAATTCCAGCTTTACATAAACATCGGCTGCGCCGTCGGGAACCACCCGATTCAACTTAACGATTGGTGTATTCCCAATCAACTCTGTAATATTGTTATAAATTTTTGTCATGGTCTTTCGTCTCCTTTTTTCTTTCTCTTCTTTATGATAAAGTAACCAAAGGGAAGTTACCAATAATATGTTTTCATCATACGCCAAAAACGAGATCGTTTTCAATTTCTTTTGAAATGACGATCGTGATAGGTTCTGCCTTTCACTAAATTATCAGAAATGAGGTTCTTTATGGAAATCATTCATATAAGCCCACGCGGCTACTGTTATGGGGTCGTAGATGCCATGGTTATTGCCCGCAATGCCAGTTTAGATACTGATTTGCCCCGTCCTATTTATCTATTGGGAATGCTCGTTCATAATGAGCATGTGACAGCTGCTTTTGAAGAAGCCGGTATCATCACCCTAGATGGCCCCAATCGCCTCGCAATTTTAGAGCAGGTAACCGAAGGAACAGTCATTTTTACCGCCCACGGCATTTCTCCGCAAGTCAAAGCGCGGGCTATTGAAAAAGGCTTGGTGACCATTGACGCGACTTGCCCAGATGTCACGATTACTCATGAGTTGATCAAACAACATGTCGATCAAGGCTATGAGGTCCTTTATATTGGTAAAAAAGGCCATCCGGAACCAGAAGGCGCTATGGGCGTCGCACCGGAGCACGTTTTTTTACTAAGCAACTTGGCTGATTTGGAACAGCTGCCTGACCTATCTGAAAGAAAACTGTTTTTAACGAATCAAACAACAATGAGTCAATGGGATGTCAGCGATTTAATGTCAGCGATTCAAGAGCGCTACCCGCAAGTGGAAATACATAAAGAAATATGTTTAGCCACGCAAGTTCGGCAAGAAGCCGTAGCTGAACAAGCTGGTGATTGTGATTTAACCTTAGTTGTAGGCGATCCTCGCAGTAATAATAGTAATCGCCTGGCACAAGTTTCCATCCAGCAGGCCCAAACATCTGCTCATCGTATTGGCAATGTAGCAGATATTGATCCGGCATGGCTCATGGAAGTGGAGCGTGTCGCCGTTACAGCGGGCGCCTCAACGCCAACGCCTATCGTCAGAGAGGTCGTTCAATATTTAGAAAGCTTTGATCCTAAAGACCCAGAAACTTGGCATAAACAGTCAGCTGTCCCGGCAGATACCATTCTACCTCGGCCACGAAAAAAGGATCTTACTAAAAAAAGAGAACAGCGATTAGCTGATCTCCGTGAAGGTAAACGATAAAACGCTCCGCCTAGTCAGCTTTTGACTAGGCGGTTTTTTCAGCGAAAATCACCGACTAACACGACTTTCCCCTGCATATGTCCGGCTTCTACGTCCCGCGTGGCCTGTTTTAGATGCTCTACCGTGATGTCTTGATAGGTTTTAGTCACCGTTGGCTTAAGCTTATTTGCTTCTGCTAATTGTGCCAACTGCTGCAAAATAGCCCCTTGTGACGCGATGCGATAATCATGGTCGGTCTTCGCGAACATATACTCCCAATCAAAGCTGACTGAGAGATTTTTTAAAGCTCCTAGTGGCAGTGCCTCTTGAATACCAACAATCGTCCCAATATGTCCGAAGGGTTTGATCAAGGCGGTCAACTGTTCAAAGTATTGCGTCACGTCATACAAAACCGCGATATAATCAAAGCTCTGCCGAGGCAAGTCTCGCAATGAATCTTGCAAAGGGACATGATGATCCAGTTCGTGAGCGCTGCCCATCTGTCTCAGCCAGGAAAACTTGGCTGGACTCGAGGTGCTATATACAGTCAAGCCAGCCCATGACGCTAACTGACTTAGAATCGAGCCGACGCCTCCCGCCCCATTAATGATTAAGATATCTCCTTCATTTGCTTGTGCTTGAGGCAGTAGTCCAAACTTTTCAAATAAAAGTTCAAAAGCCGTCAAACCTGTTAAAGGGATACTTACTGCTTCTGCATCAGTCCAATTTTCAGGAGCTAAGGCAACAATTTCTTCGGTAACCAACTGGAATCCTTGATTAGAACCCGCTCTTTTCGTAGTTCCCGCATAAAAGACGCGATCTCCTATCTGAAAGTCCTTCACCTCTGACCCGCTGGCGACTACTGTACCAACTGCATCGTAACCCAGTATTTTAAAAGACTCCTCTTTCTTAGCGGTACTTCTTAGCTTAGTATCCACTGGATTGACCGAGATTCCGCTAATTTTCACTAGCAAATCATGACCTGTAGGAACGGGAATCGGCAGCTTTTGTTCAATAAAACTATCGGCGTGTTCAATAGGATGTCCCGCATAAAAGCCGATTGCTTTCATTTCTTCCATAATATCTCCTCCACTCTGAGTCTCATTACGTTAACCATAGATTTCGTTCATTAGACTGTCAACTAAACAGTCCCATGAAGGAAAAAAGTCATTCGTTAACTAAAAAACCTTTAAAAGATTTTCGCGATCCCGACGACTGTCTACTCGAAGTTAAGGAAATACCGCTTCTACTTTTAGTCTTTTAAAAAACTAAAAGAGACTGGTCTATAAACTCAAAAAGTTATATCCCAGTCTCTTCAGTATCCCAATAAACGGTGGAGGCAGAAGCAACGCCTTCTTATTTCTCGGAGTTAGATGTTTGTCCCAACCGCTGACTTATTTAGGGAGAAAACTTAGCGGTAGCTTTGCTCTGACCTCGTCTGCTTCATTGAACATTTCTTCTATAATTATTGCGACAGGTTGTACCTCATGGATGATTCCGGCAATTTGTCCAGCCATCAAAGAGCCATTCTCCGCATCTCCTTCAAAAACGGCTTTGCGCAGTGAACCCATCGTCAATTCTTCTAGCCTTTCTCGCGGCATTTGATCATGTTCCATCTGCAAGTATTTTTCTGCCATTGCGTTACTAATTACCCGGACTGGTGCACGGTTACTGCGACCAGTAACTACTGTATCAGTATCTCGCGCAGTCACGACTGCCTGTTTATAACTTTCAGGAATCGGTACTTCTACCGAAGCTAAAAAGCGAGTGCCAATCTGAACACCAGAGGCCCCCAATGCAAAGCTGGCCACGATGCCCATGCCCATCAGCGATACCACCGGCAGCAATCACGGGAATCGTAACCGCTTGTGCTACTTGGCGGACTAAGGGAAAAGTGGCAGTTTCACCCACATGCCCGCCTGCTTCAGTACCTTCTGCTACGACACCATCCACCCCTAATTGTGCCATTTTAAGAGCTTGCGCTACAGTTGCGATTACTGGGAATATTTTGATGCCCGCTGCCTGTAACTGAGGAATAAACGCTTTGGGTGTGCCGGCGCCAGTCGTGACAATTGGTACTTTTTCTTCAATGACAACCTCCACCAATTCCGCAATGTTAGGCATCATCAGCATCAAATTAACCGCAAATGGTTGATCAGTCCCGGCTTTACAAGCCTTAATCTCTGCCCGTAATGTACTTGCATCCATAGAACCAGAAGCTAAAACACCTAAGCCGCCAGCGTTAGAAACGGCTATGACTAATTCATGTCGTGAAATTTGGGCCATGGCTCCTTGAAACAAGGGATATTTGATTCCCAACAATTCTGTAATCATTTATTTTCCTCTCTTTCGTGCAACCATTTAGCTGCAATTATTCGTTTCTGAGCATCGGCGGAATCACCGTATAAACCGGTAATTTTAGCATCACGACTCAAACGTTCCATTTGATTACTACGGGTATAACCATAACCCCCTGTCATGGCAACCAGTGATTCGGTGGTTTGAATCGAGGTATTCGTACAGAATAATTTGATTTTAGCGATTTGTCGGCTTTTTGTTGCATCTAAATCGGTCATGCCTTCCGTTAACCCTTGTGTTAAAAAAACCTCTGCAGCACTTATTGCTGTGTCTACTTCGGCCAAAATCCGTTGGGTCTCTAACAGATTGATTAAACGCAGGCCGAATTTACGTTCCTTGGTAACGTATTGTAAGCCGGCTTTTAAAGCACCCTTGGCAATCCCAATTGATTGCGCGGAGATACAAATTCGGATCCGGTTGATAATGCTAATTATTTGTTGCTGGGCTGCCAAGCTGCCGCCGAGAATAGCTTCCTTTGGCACTTGCACATCTTTTAATTGGATATCCGCAACGGGTAAGGCCTTTAAGCCCACCTTTTCAACAGGTTCACTGATAGTCACCCCTGGACTCTTGGCATCGACTAAAAAGACTCCATACTTTTCTGATTCATCAAGACAGTGGGTACGGGCCACGACAAAGAGAAGATCAGCAATCGGTGCATTGGAGATGGAGACCTTATCTCCTGTCAATACCCAGTGATCTTCTTTTTCCGTTGCAATTGTATGTAAATCATCTAAAAAACTACCAGTAGCTTCGTTTAGCGCAAAGGAGCCCCAACGTTCACCATTGAAAAAGTCAACAAGATACTCCTCGCGTTGTTCTTTTGTCCCAAATCTAAGCAATGGCCAAATGGCAAAAGAGGATTGGGTAAATAAAATACTAGCCAAGGCCGGAAAACTTTCCGAGACTTTTTGGATCATTTCTAAAAACACTTGCATTTCATCGCCATCTCCCCAATACGTCTTGGCGATACCAATACGAAAAATCCCCCGCTTACTTAATTCTTGGACCAGTTCTTCTGGAAATTTACTTGTTTGGTCAAAGTCAGCCGCCTGTTGGACAAGCGTTCCTTTGCTGAGCCAGTCCACATACGCTAATGCATCCAAATGAGTTCCTCCTATTCTACCGGCTGGTAAAAGTATTCCAATATCGCTTCATAGAGGAATTTCTCTTCAGGAGTATAAAAAGGTTTTTTAGGTCGGCACAGCAACAAGACAAATTGCAGGGTCTCCTTAAAGAAGCTCCGGTGGATATTCTTTTTCTCGGCGTATTGATACATTGAATTTTGCAAAATAATGACGGTATCTGAATGATCAGTCAGATCCAGCAGATATTCTAGTGAATCACTAGTGAAACGAATCTTCCCGCCAGGAACCCGCTTAGCTAGTCGCTCGGCTACCAAGTCATAGGTTGTATAGTTCTTCTGGAAGGTCCCGATGGGGTATGGCTTCAAACTACGCCAACTAATAGCAGCCCCTTTCTTTTCTAGTGGATGGCCATTACGCGTATAGGCAACATATTCATCAATTTGAATAACGTGTTCTTCAAACTCATGGGGATTTAAATTAGCAGGATCAACTAACACCGCTAAATCTAAATCATGCTGCAACAGTTTTTCTTGTAGTTCTTTGGCGCCAGCCTCAACAATTTCGATTCTAAGTTCCGGATGATCCAATATAAACTGCGGCAGAAAGGAAAGAAAATAGATACGGAGCACTGCTGAGGGCATACCAATTCGGATAGTTCCTTTTTGTTTCAAGGACTCGCGCTGAATCATCTCGCGCATTTCAGCATATTTGGCAACAATTTCCACGGCGTACTCGTATAATTGACGCCCAGCCGAGGTTAGCTTCTCTAATCGACCGTTTTTCCGTTCAAACAGTAACAATTCTTCCTCTGATTCAAAGTTCGAAATCATCTGACTCAAGGCTGACTGGGTAATATGAATTTTACGAGCAGCTTGTGAAAGATTCAAATCTGATTCCACCACTTGAATAAAATAATGCAGCTGCGTGATATCCATGAGCTTCCTCCTTTCGGCCTATTCTGCCTTTAGTTTACTTCAACTTTAGTGAAATATTTTTAGCTAAATCGATGCTTTGTTTAATTTGTGTTTCACGTTTTGCGCGGCGCTCGTTATAACCACTGCAAATATAAACTTCTTCTTCGGTTTCTGGCTGGATGGCTGGTAATGCTAAACCTTTTTCTTTTACTACAAAGGTCATAAAGCTGGTATTCGCTAAATATCGTTCGCCAGTGATCAAGTTTTCCCCTATCGCTTTTGAAAAAACTTCGATGGAACGGTGTCCGACACCTGAGACATAACTTTCAATACAAACCGCATGACCATGCTCTAAGGGATGAAGAAAATCCAGATGGTCAATAGAGGCGGTTACTACGCCGCTACGGGATAAACGAACTGCTGAAATGCCACCAGATTCATCTAACCATTGCATCAACTGACCACCAAACAAAGTTCGATGAGCATTTAGGTGAGGGTACATAATAATATGGCTTTGGACAGCCTTTGTTTCTTTACAAGTAAGCATATCGGTCACTTCCATTCTTTTTGCTACTATTATCATAGCAAAAAATTCTGCTATTTTTAATAATTTTCTCATAAAAATAGCAAATTTCACAAGAGAAAAGGGGAGCAGTCTTCTCCCACTCCCCTTCGCTGCTTATTCTGACATCATTTCAAAGATACCGGCTGCCCCCATACCGCCACCAATACACATAGTGACTAGACCGTATTTCCCGTCTGTATCTTCCAGATAGTTAAGTAAGCGTGAGGTCAAGACTGCACCAGAAGCCCCTAGTGGATGGCCTAATGCCAGTGCGCCTCCGCGAGGATTCACTTTTTCAACATCTAGACCTAATTCATCGATTGTACCCAACACTTGTGCCGCAAAAGCTTCGTTAAATTCAATGGAATCCATATCATCTAAGGTTAAGCCGCTGCGTTCCATTACTTTAGGAATTGCATGGACGGGACCTAGCCCCATGATGGCAGGATCTAAGCCGGCTGTTTGGAAGCCGACGAATTTTGCGATTGGTTTGATGCCTAACTCCCGTGCTTTATCTAACGACATCACTACAACAAAGGCTGCCGCATCATTCATTGGTGAAGAAGTCCCGGCTGTTACGACGCCGTCTTCTTTAAATGGCGACTTCAAGCCTTGCATCCCTTCAACAGTGCTGTTGTAACGAATACTTTCATCTTTGGTTAGTTTTTGTTTCTTGCCTTCAGCATCTGTGTAAGTCACTGGAATAATTTCCTTTTCAAATACGCCAGTTTCCTGTGATTTTTGCGCTTTATGATGGCTTTCTACGGCATAACGATCCATATCTTCACGCGAAATATTACGTTGGGCAGCCACATTTTCCGCTGTCATCCCCATTGGCAAGTAAATGTCGCTATTGATTTCTACCAAATAGTCACTCTTGTCAGACTCCTCTGGCAACATATTGATATGCGTCATGGCTTCCACACCACCTGCTACGATCACATCGGCTTGGTCCGCCATAATCGCATTGGCGGCTGTTGCGATTGATTGTAAGCCAGACGAGCAGAAACGGTTGATTGTTTGTGCGGATACCGTGTCTGGAATACCCGCGCGCTGTGCAATAATCCGCGCCATATTATGACCTTGTTTTTTTTCAGGATAGGCAACACCCACGATAATGTCATCAATTTCCTTAGGATCTAATTCCTTTACGCGATCTAAAACACCATTTAAAACCTCGGCAGAATAGTCTACCGGATGCTCATTCGCTAATGACCCTTTCCGCGCTTTGGCAATGGCTGAACGTCCGTATGCTACGATTACTGCTTCTTTCATAAATAAATTCCTCCTATATTATGCTAACTCTTCGACAGTTTCGGTCATGTAAGGATTTTTAAATCCTGCGGGAATGATTTTCATAGTAACGGCATCCTCCCATAGCTGTTCCCGGAAATTAGGATGGGCGATGGCAATCAAAGCTTCAGCGCGTTCTTGCAGACTCCGGTTTTTCAGAACGGCTTTCCCGTATTCTGTTACAATCATATCTACGTCATTTTTAGAGGTCGTCACGATAGTGCCTGGCACAAATGTGGGCACGATTTTAGAAAATTGATCATCTTTGGCCGTGGAATACAAGCAAATCACGCTCTTCCCGTTTTTAGCACGATGGGCACCGCGGGCAAATTCGGCTTGACCACCAGTCGAGGAATAATACGTACCGCGAATCATTTCTGAGCTGACTTGTCCGTAAAGATCCACTTCAACCGCAGCGTTGATACTGATAAAGTTTTCTAACTGACCTACGATATGCGGGTCATTGGTTTCATCAGTTCTCAGCATATGAATTTCTTCATTGTTGTCCATGAAATCATAGAGGTGGCGGCTTCCTGCGGCAAAGTTAGCCACAGAATGACCTGGGTTTAATTTCTTATTCTTGTTAGTGATAACCCCTTGCTCGTACAAATCAACAAAGGTATCAATCATCATTTCCGAATGGAAGCTCAGATCTTTTTTGTCAGCTAAGAACTTCCCAACAGCACTTGGCATGGAGCCAATTCCTAATTGGATTGTATCGCCATCTTGAACCATGTCTGCAATCGTTTTACCAATAGCTAAGTCTTTTTCGTTTGGCTCGATTACCGGTAATTCGGGAATTTTAGCATTAGACTCAATTAAAGCCGTTACTTCCGAAATGTGGATTTTGTTTTCATAGCCAAATGTTCGGGGCATATTGGGATTGACTTCCAAAATGATTTTTTTGGCTACCTCTAATACCTCAGCGCTTCCGTTAACCGTTGTTCCTAGCGAAAAATTGCCGTCCTCATCCATTGGCGAAACCGTTGCCATAAAAATTGGTTCCTTTTCACGGTTTTGCATGATCCGTCCAATATCGGATAAATGATTAGGGATCACATCAATGATACCGGGATTTTTCTTCCGTTCTGCCCGGTCAAAACCAGACATAAAGAAGGTATATTGTTTCAAGACATTTGCTGGTAAATCAAAGCCTGGTGAAGTCGACAAGGTCCGATACATCCGGTTGTCCTTCAACCCATCGTATTCCCGCAAAGCATTCAAAATGGTTGGCGGCTCAGCAGCCACTCCTCCTAGGAACATGGCATCGCCTGGTTCGATTTCTTTAATTGCCAGTTCAGGTGTCGTTAACCGTTCTTGGTACATTTTTTGATATTGCTCTTTCATGTCAGTTCGCTCCTTCTATTTATTGGTAAAGTGCGGTTTTCTACGTTCAATAAAGGCATTTACACCTTCTGTTTCATCTTCAGTTCCAAATAGCTTACCAAAGCCTGCTGCTTCTAACTTGAGGCCTTCTTCTAGCGTCGTTTCTAAGCCTTGATCCATCACTCTTTTAGCGGTGGCTTGACTAATTGGTGCGTTGGCTAAGAGTTTAACGGTCCACTCTTTCAAAACACTCTCTAATTCCTCTTCTGGCGCCACTTGATTTAAAATCCCCATGTTAAAGGCCGTTTCGGCGTCAATATTTTTCCCGGTAAAGACTAATTCTTTGGCTCTGCCAGGACCAATCAAACGGGCTAAACGTTGGGTACCACCGTAGCCAGGCATGATGCCTAAGCCCACTTCAGGTAAGCCCATTTTGGCGTTAGGTGTACCAATACGCAAATCACATGCTAACGTGATTTCCATTCCACCGCCCAGTGCAAAGCCTTGGATAACGGCGATGGTTGGTGCTGGAAAACGCGAAAGCTTCAGCAGTACTCGATTGCCCATTGCGGACAAGCTGGCAGCTGCTTCAGGTTCTCGTCCGACAAATTCTTTGATATCTGCCCCGGCGGCAAAAGCTTTGTCCCCAGCCCCGCGAACTAATAATAGTCTGATATCCGCTCTATACAATTCATCCAACGCAGTCTCTAATTCTGTCATAACTTGCTGACTGAGAACATTGAGAATCTTAGGACGGTTCAGGGTAATCGTGACAACTTCGTTTTCAACAGAAACTAAAATCGTTTCATATTTCATACCAGTTCCTCCTATTCGTAGTTATAAAAGCCGCGACCAGTCTTCTTACCTAACCAGCCAGCCTCAACGTACTGACGGAGTAACGGACAAATGCGATATTTTGAATCGCCAAATCCTTGATAGATTACTTCGAAAACAGCCAGACAGACATCCAGTCCGACGAAATCCGCTAACTGTAAAGGTCCCATTGGCATATTAGCGCCTAAACGCATGGCTTCATCGACTTCTTCCACTGTTGCAATGCCTTCGTAAACAGTGAACATCGCTTCGCCAATCATGGACATCAAAATGCGGTTTACCACAAAGGCTGGTGAATCCTTCACGTCGATGGAGACTTTTTTCATGGTTTCAGCTAAATCTGCGATTACCTTTCGTGTTTCATCACTGGTTCTCAAGCCGCTAACAATTTCGACTAATTTCATCACAGGTACTGGATTAAAGAAGTGCATGCCCACGACTTGTTCAGGTCGCTGTGTCACCGCTGCAATGGAAGTAATTGACAGACTTGATGTATTAGAAGCTAAGATTGCTTCAGGCTTCGTAATTTCATCTAGTTGACGGAAGATTTCCAATTTGATTTTTTTATTCTCGGTGGCAGCTTCAATGACGATATCAACGTCCTTCGCATCTTGGTAATCCGTTGATAAACTGATGTTGCCTAAAATTGTGTCTTTATCAGAAGCTGTGATTTTTTCTTTTTCTACCAGGCGCTCCACTTGCTTTTTGATCTTTGCAAAACCCTTTTCGACAAATTCTTGTCTGATGTCATTCAAAATCACTTCAATGTCGCTTTGAGCTAATACCTGTGCGATACCTGACCCCATTTGTCCTGAGCCGATCACCATTGCTTTTTTGATTGTCATGAAAAATTTCCTCCATCCTTGGCTTTTTTAAAGATAAGCAGTAATTGGCGAAAGATTGTTACGAATTCCGGCTTACCTTCAAATCTGCTATTTCCCTTGAAAGAAGGGCTGTGGCATGATTGCCACAGACCCTAATGGTTGGGTTTAAACAAATGCTTGCTTGCCTGTTAAGAAACGACCGATGATCAATGCATTGATCTCATGAGTTCCTTCGTAAGAATAAATGGCTTCCGCATCAGCAAACATCCGCGCCACACCTGTCTCAAGCGTGATTCCGTTACCACCACACAATTCACGAGCTAGCGCCACACTTTCACGCATCCGCATCGCATTGTGCATCTTCCCGATAGAAGAATTTTGTTCTGCGAAGATGCCGCGGTCTTGTAATTTTGCTAAGTTGATAGAGTAAGAAAGGTTCGCCACCACATTTGCTTGAATGCGAGCTAATTTTTCTTGAACTAATTGGTAAGAAGCAATTTTCTTGCCGAATTGGTCACGCTCTTTCACGTATTTCAAGGCATATTCGAAGGCCCCCATTGTGATACCAGTTGCTAAGTCGGTTACGAAACCGCGAGTAATGCCCAAGATATGAGCAACATCTTTAAATGAATTGACATTTACTAAGCGGCGGTCATCTGTCACTTTTACATCTTTAAAGGTAATGTGACCATTTTGTACTAAACGTAACGCAATTTTTTCTTCAATTTTTTCAACGGTGATACCTTCTGAATCGCCAGGTACCATGAAGGCTTTGACTTTTCCGTCTGCTACGTCACGAGCGAAAACAGCCATTTCATTGGCAGTTGCTGCGCCACCAATCCAGCGTTTTTCACCATTGATTACCCATTCGTCACCAATTTTTTCAGCGGTAGTCGCTAAGCCACCAGCAACATCTGACCCATGCTCAGGCTCTGTTAAAGCGAAACAGCCTTGAATTTCAAAGTCCATGGCTTTTTTCGCCCAACGATCGATTTGTTCTGGCGAGCCGCCTTGTAGAATTGTTTGTAAGAATAGGCCTGTGTGTACAGTATAGAAAGTCGCGATTGACGCATCATGTTTTGCAAGCTCAACTGTTTTAAAGACGTTATAGACAGGGCTTGTAGCGGTTACAAAATTTTTGTCATAGACTTTTTTACCAGGTCGTTCTTCAAATAGTTTGTCGTTATCTAACAATTGCAATGGGGCTAATGAGGTAAATTGATCAAAAGGAAATTCCGCCTTTTCCCAGTGTTCATCAACTACTGGCATAATGGTTTCATCTAAAGTTTTTCTTAGATCACTCAATACTTCTAATTCACCAGTTGTTAGCTCATGGGATAATTCATACAGGTCAGACGGGTAAAATTCCTTTGCATTGATCTTTGTCATCGTTCATCACTCCTATTATTTTTTTGCTCACATTTTGTAAGCCTTTTCAATATCTAGTTTAAGGGCATTTCGGTTAGAAAAAAACTTATGAATAATTAAGCAACCTATTAGCTAAACTTATAGATAAGATATAAACGTTGATTTGATAGGATTTCTGTTTTAAAAAAACATCAAAAATTCACTAAAAAAAGTTTATTTTTGACGATTGATAGATCATGCTCCCTATAAGCTGCACTTATCTTTCTCATTTTTTTGTGAAATATAACAAAAAAAGACACCTTATAGAAAGGTGCCTTCATCACTTTAGCGCTCAATACTAGGTTGAATGACTTGGCTGCTCTTAACCTCGACGATTCCTTGTGGGGTAATCCGCACGAAGGGTAGATGAGTCGCAGTAAAAAAGAGGATCGTAAACACAGCATCCGCAAACGCATAACCGCGAGCTGCTAACAAGTCTTGTAGTCGTTGATTTTCTTCAATTAATTTTTCCATTGGTAAAGTTGACATATGCCCATTTAGAGGCAAGGATAATTCATAAAGGATGCGTCCCTTATCAACTACAACAATCCCCCCGCCAATTTCCCTCATTCGTTGGAAGGCTAACTGCATATCAGGCTTATTTTGGCCCAAAAGTAAAATATCATCTGTCCCAGAGTATGAGCTGGCTAGTCCGCCTAAGTCGCTGACGAAATTTTTAACGAAACTGTTGACGCGCCAGCTACCGTTTTGGTCAAAGAGCGCTAAATAAGCCTCACCTTCTAGTAAATCCCCCGCTCGTTCATAGCTTTTTGTAATGACGTTATTGACTAATTCGATACCTAGCTGGCCCTCAAATTCCAAATCGACCTCGCTTAACGTCCAGTCTAGCTGACGTTTTTGAAAAGGACTTGCCTCCCAGTCAAAGTCAACGGGAGCCTCCGGTGCTAGATCCACCCATTTGCCTTGGGCCAAAACAGCGACCGGCGTTGGCTGATCTTTCGCTGACAGAAAATTAATGTTGGCGATGCGGCCCACTGCGATTGAACCATGGAGTGCTTCCAATTCATAATAAACGGCCGCGTTATAGCTAGCAATTAAATAGGCATCCTCTAAAGGAATCCCTTCCTCTATCATAATTTTGATGAGGTGGTCCGTCAGCCCCTCGGCATGAAAGTAAGGGTGCGCACCGTCTAACGTGACCATAAATCGGTCAAAACGGGTAATCTTTTCTTGCTGAAGTCCCCGTATAATTTCGCGTAAATCAGGACGAATCGAAGACTCCCGCATCGTCACCATATAACCTAGGTTTAAACGTCGTAAAATTTCCTCGGCGTTCATCGCCTCATGATCCCCCTCAGCCCCCAAAAGTGCTAATTTGGTTAAGGTTTTCTCAGAAGCTCCAGGAAAATGACCCTCGACTTTTTTACTTAAGTGGCGTGCCTCTTGAATCCATGAAAGAATTTGTTCGTCCCCTTGCATCAATTGAGGCCACCCGGTTAATTCGCCGACCTGTACCACCTTAGGATGTTGAATCCATTGAGAAACTTTCGGATCCTTGAAAGGTTCTTCCTTGAAAGCAGATTGTCCGTCCAAACGAGCCCACCAATAGGCGCTATAAGGCAGCTTATTCATTTTTTCGATAAACTGAAAGGCTTGCTCATTCTCCAGCTGTAAGAAAAGCGGCAAATTATCATGAATCATAGTAGTCGTGCCATGCTTTGCGGCAAAAGCGCTATAATGAACGGGATTTGTCAGCATAAACGGATGACTATGCGGCTCAATATAGCCAGGCACTAACACGTATGGCTGACAGTCTACAATTTCAATTTCTGTTGATTCTGGGAGTCGTTCCCCCACATACACGATGCGGTCATCTACTAGCCAAATATTTGCGTGGTCCCATCTTTTTAAATATGTATTGAGATAAGTGGCATTTTTCAATACTAAAGTCGGTACCTTATTACCATCTACCACCTGGGTCATGTTGCGAATCGTTTGATTTGTCCATCGATCTTGTTGCATATTTTCCCTCCTAAAAAAGCGCTATCATTTCGGAGCTACTATATCATCATCTTACAAGGAAAGAAAAGGAACTTGTTTTAATCATTCTTCGATTTTGTTGATTTTTCATTATTTAATTTGCAACATCACACGCTCAAGATACTGAAAAAAAGAGATTCTTCTCTTGAATATGAAAAGAATCTCTTTATTTTAAATTTATTTTGGGAAAAAATAAGTGACACCCTTTTGCTGTGCTTCTTTCGCAGTAAGCAGGCGATAAGAAATCTTCCCTAAGCCCTTCACATTACTTTCAGAAATCAACACACCCTGATCAGTGACCGCTTCAACAAAAGCTACGTGTCCATAATTGGCATCAGCACCTAAAACACCTGGCGAAAAGGAAACTGCGGCTCCGGCAAAAGGTTTCGCTTGGACTTCATAACCTAAGCGTTGCGCTTTCGAGCCCCAATCGCCACCATTCCCCATGAAATCATCTACGGGCTTCCCAAGTTGTGCCAAACGATTTGCCACATACCAAGTACATTGCCCTGCTGGATAAGAGCCAGAACGATTCCGTTCGACACCATCATAGTAGCCTAATGTCAAAGCTGCTCGTACTTTTTCTGGCAATTGTTTCAAGCTGATCATATCAATATGATCACTTTTGGCTTGATCATATTGCGTCAAATGGTAAGCCGCAATCAATGAGTTTAATTTATTCGCATATTCTGAATCTGTTGCATACGATCCAGTCAAAGAGCGTGTTGCGTTCAAATAGTTTTTAGCTTGAGATCGCCAAGCTGGCTGATAAAAATGAGCATTGCCGTCAATTCCCTTACGTAATAATCCAACATAGTCCTCTAAAGAACCTTGGTAGTTGCCATAGCTGCGGAAAGCCGCGGTAATATGGTATTTTTCACCGTTCGTCCGCTCTTCGATAGTATCGAAAGAAACGCTTTGTCCTTGGTAGCTTCCCTTCACTCCAAAGAGATTGTAAAACGGTGCTTGGCTCAACTTGCTTTGACCAGAACCACTTTCCAGGATTGCTTGGGCAATCATTACCGACGCAAATAGATCATTCTTCTGTCCTAATTTGCGGGCAGTTTCGCCTATTTCAGCAATAAATCTCTGCGTTTCTTTACTTGGCTTGATGGCAACGTTCGCGGGATATTCTCGGAGAAATTTTTGCCCAGCCTTTGTCAGCTCTGCCTTTTGAATCACATTCCAAACAGTATCTGGCTTTTCACGCAATCCCAATGAGAAAATAAAGAGACGTTGCTTTTTATCTTGTTTTTTCATAGGTTGAGCATAATAAAAGCCATTTCCCAAATAGATTCCTTCCTTGATACCTCGGCTATTAGGTTCTTGCCATTGAAGCAGGTCACCCGGCTGAGCCTTGTCAAAGGAGACTACTTTGGCTTTTTTATCCAGCTGAAATACTTCGCGGTAAATACTACTTAGTTTAGTGACGGACAGCTTCTTTTCCTTTTGCTGATCTTCCGTTAAACTCAATAATCTAAACAATAAAGCGCCGCGCGTTTGGTTGGACAATTCGGCTAGCATCGGCAACTCATATTGTCCGAAAATGGTGTTTGAGAAGAGAATATCATTTTTTGAACTCTCTGATTTCGCGCCAACGAACCCAGAAATGTCAGCTATCGCAGGATTTTGGGATACAGTGCCTTCTTTTGAAGGTTCCTTTTTTCCTGGTTCTGGTTTTGTTGGAGTTACTGGTTTCCCAGAAGGCCCCTTACTATCATTAGTAGTCTCACTAGTTGTGGGCTTGCTGTTCTCAGAACTATCATGTGAGGCTGCTGGCGTTGACGAGCTTGTTGTTGATTGGGTGCTCTCTGTGGTACTTTCCGTCGTTGCCGTTGATTCAGCGCTACTACCACTACTATCGCTAGTGACCGAGGTCGTTTCACTGGTTTCAATTACGCTGGTCCCCGTCGTTTCAGAGGTATTTATATCATTTGTCTCGCTTGTTTCAATTGGCTCCGTTGTTTCTGTTGTTTCATTGGCTGTCTCGCGGTCATTACTGGAGGCGGCTGTCGTTTCAGTCGGCGCTTGCGTTTCTTTGGCAGACGTCTCTGTAATAGTCGGTTCAACCTGCTCTTCCTGATTGGCATAGACTGACATCATGGGTGCCAAGCTCGTCCAGCTAAGAGAACAAAGTGTCAGCAGCGAGACAAGTTTTTGCTTTTTCATGATGATCTCCCTTTCCTAAAACTCACGTATGAGCAGGAAATTCCTGCCCATATGCGAGCAATTTCTTATTTTGTTGATTTTTTCCGGTAGAAGATGAGACCAGCAATTCCCAATAAGGCCAAGCCAATCCCTGCAATTAGGGCGCTGATACTACGATTTTCACCAGTATGCGGCAACAGTCCTTTTTGCTCTTGTTTCACTGTAACATTCGTACTATTTTGTTGATTTTGATGATTGGATTGATTGTTGGATCCATTACTGCCGGCACCATTTTTTTGACTGTCTGAAGTAGCTTCGGTAGAGTCCTTGGTACCACTGGTAGAATCATCTGTACTATTGCTTGAGGAATCTGTTGTTCCAGTTGAATCATCCGTAGAAGAAGTGGATTCTTCACTAGAGTCCTTAATTTTTTCCTCTTTCAACTCTGCGACTGCTTTTTCAAGGGCCGTAGTTGCTTCATCAACAGCTGCCTGTGTTGCTTGCGAATCCGCTAAAACTTTTTCTGCCTTTGCGATTGCAGCGGACAAAGCTTTTTGTGTGGCAGCGGTGTATTGATAGCCTGTTTGTGGTTTGCTTTCTTTGGCTTTTTTAAGAGCTGCTTGTAAGTCTTTTGTATCCACATCAGTAGTGATTGCCGTTTCTTCCAAACCATCAATTGCAGCAGCTAAATCAGTTGTTGCTTGATTGATTTCTTCTTGAGTCGCAGCTTCATTCCCTAAGACTGCTTGCGCTTTTTCTAAAGCTTTTTGCAATTTCTCTAGACTTTCAGCGGTAAAGATATGGCCCTCAGATGGGGTTACGTCCTTTGCTTGGTCAATCAGTTTGGTTAGTTCACTTGTGTCGTTCTCGGTTCCTTCCACTACTAGCATTTCAATGGATTCATTCAATGTCTTGGTTGCCTCATCAATTTCTAGTTGTGAAGCATCAGTATCCTTGGCGACTTTTTCAGCGTCCTGCAACTGTTGGCTTAAGACTGCCAGTGACTCCTCTGTGTAGATTTTTTTCGGTGTCGCAGCAAATAGACGTAGTCTAGCAATATTAGGTTGGTCCTTCATGCTATCTTTGGCTTCTGCAATTGCTTTTTCTAGCTGTTTCACATCATGTGTCGCTTCTCGTTCAACTTTGAAGTTGTCGATAATCAAGTCGTACGCACCACCATTGGTGTAGATACCAACCGTTGTCTTGCCGCTTTCAGCACCAGTCACATCCATGCTGAAATGCTTAGTCTTGCCATCTGCTGCAGTTGAAGAAATAGAATCTTTTGACCAATTCACTTTTTGAATATTTTCATCGTTACCAGCTGTGAATTCTTGATCCAGACTACCTACATAGAAATTATCAGCTCCATCTGTTTGATAATCAAAGCTGACTGTATATTTCACATTTGGTTCAAAAGCGACATTCTGCGGAGTCGTTTGTAGCATCATACCTGCCCCTTGTTTATGGGCTTTCAGAGACCATTTTCCTTCCAACACATCGGAGACTTTATTGCCGTTCCAGCCATATTGGGTGTAAGGATCATGCAGCTCAGATAAATGGACCCGCGGATCTTCTACACCACCAGCTTGAGCCTTGACAAACGGGAACAATCCAATAGCTTGTTCGTCTTCGAAGTCCTGAGTAATAACCAAGTTCTTCTTCAAATTCTGAACTTCAGTGTTGCGAGAAACGATTCGCAAATCATCAAAACGGGCAGTTTCCTCTCCTTTATCCGCTAATAGAGAAACTTTAACAGTCGCATCTTCTGGAACAGTAAAGTCTAACCGCAATTTTTGCATGTATTGTGGGTAGGCAGTACTTGTGTGATTAACATCTGCTTGAATATAATTTTGGACCATTGAGTTTTCAAATTCGCGAACATACAGCTTATTGTTCACTTGAATACGAGCTTTGACTTTACGCCCATGGCTTTCTGTATTTACATAGAAGCTATAATCGCCAGCTTCAAGTTTTTTCAATGTCTGTGTCATTTCTAACGCATCATTTCCTGGCTCAAGCACATAATCGCCATTTGGATTACGCGTCACTTGCGGTTTTCCAGCTAATACATCCCAGTTTTGCAAAGTATCTTTGCCGTTGAATCCAGGGTCCTTAAACGGTGTATCAATACCAAATTCTACTTGTTTGACCTCGGCTCCTTCAGCAATCACGTATGGTGTTTTAGCCTTGGCCTCAATCGTTACTTGATTGCCTGAAACGGTTGCGCCACCCAGATCAATTCTCCCTTGATCGGTCAATTGATAAACATGAAGATTATTTTTATCTTGTAACGCACTTGGCAGGTCCCAAGTAGTGGTTCCGCCATTTTCGTTCCAGTGATACGCTTTGTTTTCGCCTTCAATATTCCAAGGAATCAAATAACTGTCGCCCTTTAATACTTCATGGCCATCTAGGGTGATTGTCCGTTCTTCCCCTTCATTTTGAGTAACAACGACCTTACCTTTTTCATTGCCTAACTTGATTGTGCCGTAGATTTGACCACTTTTAGCAGTCGTAGTATCCCAATTTGTGATTTGGTAGTGTTGCAAGAATTTAGTTGGGATATTGGTACGGAATGTGACCTCTTCATAGCTGTTAAAATCTGTCTTTCCGACCCAACCTTCATGGGCTTCAAACTCTGCTCCTCCTAGAAGCGGATTATCTGAAATAACCCAAGTATCTTTTTGATGATTTCGAATGAAGCGGACGATGTTACTATTGAATCCCTTAGTTGAAGTACCGCCATAAGCTTTTTCAGCTGACCAATGGTTCCAAATAGAGCTATACTCCATCGCATTTGGAAATTCGTTGGCTAGTATCCATCCCCGGTCATTGACTTCTTTAGCCATTTCGCGGCTCATCCAGCCGGCTTCTCCTTGATTACCCCAAACGTCCAAATAGATATAATCCAAGTTTGGCACATTTTGTTTCAGCTCATCTAACCGCTTCCCACGGTTACCAGAAAGAGCATCATTTCGTTGGTTGATTGCGTAAGACGGATCTAACCAATCCCAACGATCTTGATCGACATTGACTAGCTCTTCATTAAAAGATTTCGCTTCAGGATAGGATTCGGTTGCGTTGATATGCACCCCGAAAATGGCATTCAAATCATGTCCTTTGTTTACCAAAGCGTTCATGTCGGCTTCGCCACCAGGTCGTTTCCCAACTGGTCCATAATCAGGATGGGCCGAGTCGTGTCCTTCATTTTGATAGCCTTTTAATAGAACCATTTGCCCCAGACCGTCAGTTAAATTGTAGATGCGTTTAGTTTCATCCAGCGTATCTAAAAATGGATTGGTAGCTTGACTAGCGAAGTTGAATGGAATCCGTTGGTTCACGAGTTCGGGCACTTTTTCAGCACCAACTGGATTATTCATAATATCACGGAACCCAATTGCGGCATCTTGCCAGTCAACTTGTTTATCATCATTCAAATCAGCAGAAAACTTGATTTTCAACTCAGGTGTATCTGTTGTTTTATAATTAGCCGGTGCACCGAATGGCCGGATAGTCCAAGCGCCACTCCACAGACTTGTCACATACCCCCGGTCCGTTTTAGCTGTTTGCTTGTATAAACGACTGCTGTCACTGTTATCGACAGTCTGATCACCATAAGCGTTAGTCCAAATACTAGCGGCTCCTTTATCTTTTGATAAAAATGCGTACATATAAGGGTCCGTACCTTCAGTAGAATAGTGATTTAGGTTTTGGAACGTATCACCATTTTTGTTGCCATTATTGGCATTGGTACCGGTATTCATTTTAGCACCAGCGAAAGCGGCGCCCTTTTCTGTGCTAGCAACTGAGACCAAACCTTGATTAGGAATGGAGATTGTATTGATTAATTGCGCGGCTTCTTTAATATTTGTAAGTTTCATATGGAAAACCTGATTATCTTCCACTGTGAATTCTGTATCGAAGGTCAAACCTAGCTCTTCAACGTTTACATGGTAGACCGCTTTTGTATCATTTTCATTCGTTTTTTCTTTGGTAGCAGTGGCTTCATAGTTTTTCCCGTTGACAGCTACTTTGTTAATTTTTTCAGATTGGCCGCTAAACAGTTTGTTCCCTTCGCCATCTTGATAGCGAATCACCCGTGGGAAAGTTGGGTCAAGGACTGCTTTTAGTTCCTTCGTACCAATCACATCGCCGGCTTCTTGTTCGCCTTCTCCTACCACATCAACGGTTGCTACGGCTTGAATCTCGGTACCTGCCACCTGACCTTTGACTGTAAAAGTACCTTCTTTCTCAAGGTTCTCAGCAGGAATTTGTTCCCAGGTAACGTCAGCTTTCTTCTGTTCCCCAGTATTGTAGACCGTATTCACTTGTGTTGGTAGACTTGGTTCTTCTCCGATTTCAGTGAACACGTGGACGGGATCAACTTGTATAATTTCGGGAACAATTTCCGGTATCGAGCCGACTGCCCCATTTTTAAAGTAATTATAGGAAATTGTTTTGGTGTCATACCAGTTGCGCACACCAACATGCCCTGCCTGGGTCTGAATTTTTTTACCACCGGCTAAAGTTGGTGTATCCTCATAGAATTTTTCACCATTTAGCCAAATCGTGATTTTTTCACCTTCGTACCGAACCTTTAAGATATAGAGCGTATCCGCTGCAATTGCCGGGCCAGTAATATCATCTTTCCATGCTCCAGGAACTTCAATTAACCACTTACCCGTATTAAAGCCGACAAAGACCCAATGATCAGCATCAACACCACGGACAATGACCCCTACACGCCCTTCCCCATTTTTTATTTTAAAAGCAGCTTCGACTTCACCATCGGCTTGTTCAGGAGAATCTTGAAGAAGTGAAACGGAATTATTGCCCTTACTAGTTTCGCGTATAAAATCTAAGGCGCCATCTTGTAATGTGCGTTTATTCCCACCCACAACATCCGTCCAGCTACCCATCTGACCGTCTTGGAAAGCCGTACTCCAAGCTGGTTTGACTTCTGCGTCTTTTTGATTCGCCTCTTTTGAAGAACTCTTGGACTCAGTAGAGGTCGTTGTTGCCTCTTCAGTAGTTTCAGTAGCTTTTTCAGAGCTGGCTTCAGATTTCTCAGTACTCATCTCTGTCTGTGAACTTTCTTGAGTGCTGTTAACAGTCTCAGTTTCGCTGCTAACGGTAGCTTCTGTTTTTTCTTCCGCATGAGCTGTTAAACTATTGGCCGCTAATCCAACCCCGGATACGTACGGTGCAAGTGTCAATGAAGCTAAAGAGACATACAAAAATTTGCTTTTCTTCATTCTTTCTCCTCCTCTTATTGAATACGCTTACACTATACCTTATAAATAACTGATATTTTTTATTTTTGTTGTTGACTTTTTTATGATAATTGCTAAATTTTCACACATTTCAATTGAAATAGTTGCTAAAATCAATACTTTGTCCTCTATTCACCAAAACTAAAAATATTTATTCCGAATAATGACAAAAGTTATAAAATAACTGTTATTATGATTTAAATACAAGTTCTCGCTTTTTATGTTTTTTGAATAAATTTATCTAAAATACTAAAACATAAAACTAAAAAAGACACCATTTAGGTGTCTTTTGAAGGATATAAGATAATTTTTGGAAAACGACTTACCGGTTTAGCCTAAAGCTAAAATTTCTCCCACATAGATCGTATCCTCTGTTAAACCATTCAGTGCTTTTAGCTGGTCAACAGTCAAACCATTATTTGTCGCAATATCCCACAGTGTATCGCCGCTAACAACAGTATGTGTTCCACCAACTGTCGCAACCTCGCTTGTACCAGTTTCGACAACTGTAGTATCAGCAGCTTCAGTCGTTGCTTCATCTTGATAAACTTCTGCCGCTGCAGTCTCTTCAACTGGTGCCGAATAACCGCCATCGTATTGTGTCAGATTATAAGATGCAATCAAGGAATTAAGCTTGCTGCCGTACCCTGGATCAGTAGCATAGCGACCTGTCAGCCAAGCAGTCGCATCCATATAGCTGCTTGTATTGCTCCGCCAAACACCTTGATAATGATGGTTTGCACCCCACATCGTACTTAACAAGACATTTGCTTGGTCTTGGAATGATTCATAATAAGACGAATATTGACGGAAAGGTTCATTCATGATGACCCATTCGCCATTCAAATATTCAGAGGTAGGCAAATAGACAACATTCTGTCCGTCATAGCCCTTTACACCAAATAGATTATAATAAGGAGCTTGTGATAAAGCAGAAGAACCATAACCAGTCTCTAAAAGCGCTTGAGCAATCATGACAGAAGGATACAAGTCATTAGCCTGTGCTACTTCCATTGCGTAGGGCGCTATTTGTTGAATAAAAGCTGCTTGGTTAGTCGTTTCTACTGTCCCTAATTCCGTCGCTTGTGAAGTCAAAGGCATCGCAAAAGGTAGCGCCAATAATCCCACTGCCGGCGCAGCCCATACCCCTTTACTTTTTGCCTTCTTCTGATGACGGGCACTTCTCGTTTCTCTCATCTCGATTCCTCCTCGTATAGTCCTATTCTATCGATTGAGAAGAAGAAAGACAATTATTCTCACTCGTTTTCATCTAATTGTAAAAATCTGAAAAAGGCTCATTAAGCGAAAATCAGCGAGAAATCCACGAAAATCAGTCTTTAGAATGAGATTTTTATATTACAGCTATGTTACAATTTAAACCATAAAGGAGGTTGTTTAAATGAAACAACGTGGAAAGTTAAACATCGGTCTCGTCGTCTTAGCGATCGTTGTGTTACTAGGCATCTTCGGTGTCACCCAATATAATGGATTAGCCAAACAGGAACAGACTGTCGAGTCTGCTTGGAGCCAAGTAGAAAATGTTTATCAACGTCGTGCTGACTTAATTCCTAACTTGGTGAACTCCGTTAAAGGAAGTATGAATCAAGAACAAAAGGTATTTGGCGATATTGCCAAAGCACGTGAAGCATACGGAAAAGCCGGCAGCTCAGAAGAACAAGTTGAAGCAGCACAACAATTGGATCAATCTGTTGGGACGTTGATTAATGTAATCAATGAAAATTACCCAGACCTTAAATCAAATGAAAATGTTCAAACACTGATGACGCAATTGGAAGGAACTGAAAATCGTATTTCCGTCGAACGGAAACGGTATAATGACGCAGTTCAAACCTACAATCAACAAGTTGTGACCTTCCCTAAAAATATCTTTGCCAATATGATGGGCTTAGGTAAGAAGCCATACTTTGAAGCACAGGAAGGCGCCGATCAAGCACCAACTGTTGACTTCGGCACCGACTCTAGTAACTAATTCTCGTGAGAAAATTTCTTTTATGGTTCTCGCTGCTGTTCGCCGCTGTTTGTTTCTTACCCTTTACTGCGCAGGCAGAATCGCTGCCAGAAGCACCCACTAGCTTTTATTTGGATCAACTGAATGTAATGGATACACAAACAAAAGAGTTGATTCAACAAAAAAATCTGGTCTATAAAAGTACTTCTGAAGCGCCCCAAGTCGTAGTAGCAGTAATTGATTCAACAGACGGTGACAGTATCGACAGCTATGCACCCGACCTGTTCGAAAAATGGCAGATTGGGAATCGTGATCAAGACAACGGGATTTTGATTCTCTATGCACTAAATGATGGTGATCGTAACGTCCGTATTGAAGTAGGCTATGGCCTTGAGGATACGATTACTGACAGTATTGCTGGAAATTTGCTACAACAGGCTAAGGACGACTTAAAATCGACGGATGCCGCGCGTATCAATCAAGGACTACGCTATGTGTTCAATGGCGTCACGACCTTGATCGATCAACGCTATGATTTTCCTGCCGATCAAAATGCGCTAGACCAAGAACAAATTGATCAACTCACAGAGGATTCTGATTCTGATGATGGTGGCGATTTTGGTGGTTTACTTATTGTCTTTTTAGTAGTAGGACTTTTCGTCCTTTCCAGCTTGACCGGAGGCGGTCGTGGCGGTCCACGTGGTGGTGGTCGCGGCGGCTTTGGCGGCCCATTCTATTGGGGTGGTGGCGGCAGCTCTGGTGGCTTCGGTGGAGGCGGCGGCTTTGGCGGCGGCGGTGGTGGTTTCTCCGGAGGCGGTGGATCTTCCGGCGGCGGCGGCGCTAGTATATAATGATAAGTCGTTAAGAGAGCTTAGGTATTTTCCTAAGCTCTCTTTTATTTTCCCCAATCTTTATTTTTTATTTATTATGTTCTCCTCACTTTTCTCTTAGCAATCGTTACAAAAGGAAATTAATAAACATTCATTTTTATCAGTTGATTTGCAGTCAATTTTCGTTATATATGAGAAAACAATTGTTTTTCCGTAAAAAAATAAACGATAAAATGAATAAACACTGAAAGATAGACACTTACCCTTGCATTTTTTCAATTTCAGGAATAAACTATCCATTATGAATTTTCTGAAATTTTTCAGTATTAGTTGAGGGAGTGTTGCAAATGCAACGTGAAAAAACTTTTTTAGGGCAGCCCAAAGGACTATCTACTCTGTTCTTTACCGAAATGTGGGAACGATTTAGTTACTATGGGATGCGGGCAATTTTACTTTATTATATGTACGATGCCGTTACAAACGGTGGTCTAGGTTTAGATAAACCCACCGCAGTTGCCATTATGTCTATTTACGGCTCACTTGTTTTTATGTCTAGTATTGTCGGCGGCTGGATTTCTGACCGCCTGTTAGGTTCAAGAAAAACAGTGTTCTACGGCGGCGTCCTGATTATGTTCGGTCATATCGTTTTGGCTACACCATTTGGCCTTGGGGCGTTGTTTCTATCTATGGTATTGATCGTTATCGGAACAGGTATGTTGAAATCAAACGTTTCTGGGATGGTGGGGCACTTATATGCGCCTGACGACCTAAGAAGAGACGCCGGTTTCTCTATCTTCTACATGGGAATCAACATTGGTGCCTTGCTGGCGCCACTTATCGTTGGCCCACTAGGTCAAGAAGTTAATTATCACCTAGGCTTCTCTATTGCAGCCTTTGGGATGTTCTTCGGCTTGCTGCAATACTATATTGAAGGCAAGAAAAATTTAAAAGGTGTCGGTGAAGTTGTCACCAATCCTCTTGTTGGTGAGGAACGTACAAAATTTTTCCGTCGTTTTGTCATTGCGCTAGTTATAGTAGCAGTTATTTTTGGAACAGCCGCTGTAACAGGCCATATGTCTGTTGATTTCTTTATCAACTTTATTAGTGTGCTAGGTATCTTACTACCTGTTTACTACTTTACTGCTATGCTGCGGTCAAAAGATGTGACTGGTGAAGAAAAGAAAAAAGTCTTAGCTTATATTCCACTATTTCTATCTGCTATTGTTTTCTGGTCACTAGAGGAACAAGGTTCTTCGATTCTGGCGTTATTTGCTGATGAACGTACCCAGCGGACACTTTTTGGCATTAATATTCCTGCCAGCTTGTATCAAACATTAAATCCTGTATTTGTCGTAATTTTGACTCCGGTTTTCGTTTGGTTATGGGCAAAATTAGGTAAAAAACAACCTCGAACTGAAGTGAAATTCTCGATTGGACTAGTCCTTGCCGGTCTTTCCTTTGTGCTTTTGATGTTCCCAAGTTTACTTTGGGGCACCGATAAGCCCGTTTCTCCTTTATGGTTGGTCTTTAGCTTCTTGATTATGATTGCTGGTGAAATGTGCCTTTCCCCCGTTGGTTTATCTGTTACAACGAAACTAGCTCCTAAAGCATTTGAAGCACAAACTTTGGCAATCTGGCTATTAGCGGATGCTTCTTCTCAAGCGATCAATGCACAAATCGCGCGCTTCTATACGCCAAGTACAGAAGGTGCTTACTATGGTATCGTGGGAACCGTCGCAGTTGTAGCCGGTATACTACTATACTTAGGTCGTAAGCCAATTCGAAAACTCATTGGTGATATTCATTAAAATATCTTCAAAAAAGTCGTCGAGAATCAAAACTCGACGACTTTTTTGTTATAAAAATACCGACCCTTGAAAGTCAGATTTTTGGTCTAACTTTGGGAGTCGGTACAAATTTCAAGAGAGTTTTTCGATTATGCTAATGTGTTGAAGACATTCACAACATTTTCAGTTGTAAAGCCAAATTCAGCTAATACTTTATCGCCAGGTGCAGAAGCGCCAAAGTGATCAATGGTGATCGTTGTTCCTTTGTCTCCTACATATTTCGCCCAGCCGAAGCTTGAAGCCGCTTCGATACCAACACGTTTTGTTACAGCTGTTGGCAGAACGCTTTCTTTGTATTCGGCACTTTGTGCATCAAATAGGTCAAAGCTTGGTAATGAAACGACGGAAACGTCCTTACCTTGTTCCGCTAACGCTTTTTGCGCTTCTACCGCTAAACCTACTTCCGAACCAGTCGCAATCAAAATACCTTCAGGTGTATCTCCCTTAGCTGGTGAGATGACATAACCACCTTTGGCAACATTTTCAGTTGCGTGCTCTTTAGTTCCTTCGATAACCGGTAGATTTTGACGACTTAAAACTAAAACAGTTGGTTTATCTGTTGACTCAATTGCTAGTTTCCAAGCAGCTACCACTTCATTCCCGTCAGCTGGACGGATTACTCGCACATTAGGCATGCAACGAACGCTTGCCAATTGTTCAATTGGTTCGTGAGTTGGACCATCTTCCCCAACAGCAACAGAATCATGTGTCAACACAAAGGTAACAGGTGCTTTCTGGATAGCAGACAGACGTAACGCTGGACGCAAGTAGTCAGTGAAGACGAAGAAAGTTCCGCCGTATACGCGGGTACCACCATGAATTTCAATCCCATTCATAGCAGCGGCCATAGCAAATTCACGTACACCAAACCAAATATTGCGGCCTTCGTATTGACCAGGTTCAAAGTCTTTTTCTACGGCTACCATTGTATTGTTAGAAGCAGATAAGTCAGCAGAACCACCCCAGAACTCTGGTAAAGCTTTGGATAGTGCTTGAATAGTATCTTTACTTGTAACACGGCTTGCTGCACTTGACCCTACTTCATAAGTAGGTAATTCAGCGTCCCAGTTTTCAGGCAATTCATTATTAAAGGCCCGCACAAATTGAGCAGCTAATTCAGGATATGCGTTACGGTAATTTGCAAACATATCGTTCCAAGCTTTTTCAGCTTTTTCACCGTCTTCGATCATACGCTCATGGAAACGTTGTGCCACTTCTTCTGGCACGGTAAACTCAGGGTAATCCCAACCATAAACTTCTTTGGCTACTTTGATTCCTTCAGCTCCTAGAGGTGCCCCGTGGACTTTGCTGGTACCTTCATTTGGTGCACCAAAGCCAATCACTGTTTTCACTTCAATCAAAGTTGGTTTATCCGTTTCAGCTTGTGCCGCTTCAATTGCTTTTGCAATAGCTTCAACATCATTGCCATCTTTTACTAAGATATGTTGCCAACCGTATGCTTCAAAACGAGCCCCAACATTTTCGGTAAAAGCTTTTGAAGTTGGTCCATCTAAGGAAATGTCGTTTGAATCGTATAAAACGATTAGTTTTCCTAATTTCATGTGACCAGCCATCGAACTTGCTTCTTGCGAAACGCCTTCCATTAAGTCGCCGTCGCCGCAAATTGCGTAAGTATAATGGTCAACTACATTGAAGTTTTCTTTATTATAAGTAGCAGCTAAATGAGTTTCAGCCATTGCCATCCCCACTGCCATAGCAACACCTTGACCAAGTGGTCCAGTTGTTACTTCAACACCATCGGTATGATGAACTTCTGGATGTCCAGGTGTTTTACTACCCCATTGACGGAATTGTTTCAAATCATCGATTGTTACTTGGTAACCAGATAGATGTAATAAGCTATACAGTAATGCAGAACCGTGGCCGGCGGATAATACGAAACGGTCGCGGTCAGCCCATTTAGTAGATGTTTTAGGGTTTACTTTCAAATATTTCGTCCAAAGAGCGTATGCCATTGGTGCCGCTCCCATTGGTAACCCTGGGTGACCAGAATTTGCTTTTTGAATCATGTCCATGCTTAGTGTGCGAATGGTATTCACACCTAGTTGATCGATCGTATCGAACAAGTGAATCAGCCTCCTAATTTAGGTTTTTTTTACCTTAATTCATTTTAGCTCGTTTAATTCAAAATTGCAACGCTTTCTTGCAATTAATTACTTCCGGTCATGAATTCCTTTTTCTTTTTGGATCTTTTTCAATTTTTCCGGCGTGACATCATTTCCATCAGGATCGACTACTTTCATAGACTCAATATGGTGACGCATTCCTTGCCGGAAAGTCGCCAAATATTCTTCTCGTAGGTTTTTTTGCTCTCTTTTTTCCTGTTCAGAAAGACCTTCTGCCTTCGCTTTTTTCGCTAATTCATTGATCCGTTTCATTTTTTCTTCAGATAACACTTCGTCACCCCCAGTTTCTCCTTTATCTTAGCGGAACTTCTCGGAAAAAACAACCTCACAAAATACGAACAAACGTTTGATAGATAACTAGTAATGTGCTACACTATAAAAAAAGATAGGAAAGAAGGTGTTCCTCGTGTCTAAAAAATCAGATGACCGGAGACTCGAGATTTTAAAATATATCCATGAGCAAGTAGAAGCCAGAGGATTTCCTCCGACTGTACGTGAAATTGGAACGGCGGTGAACCTTTCCTCAACCTCTACGGTCCATGGTCATCTCTCGAAATTAGAGACTGAAGGATTGATCACCCGCGATTCCACTAAACCACGCGCCTTAGAATTAACCAATGAAGGACGAAAAAAAATTGGGATTCAGCCCTCTGCTATTCCAGTACTTGGAACAGTCACAGCCGGTGAACCAATTCTAGCCGTAGAAGAAGCTTCAGACTTTTTCCCAGTACCACCAAGTCTGAAATTTGAAGAAAATAGTCTGTTTATGTTAACCATTCGTGGTGAAAGTATGATTAACGCTGGCATCCTTGATGGTGACCAGGTCATTGTTCGCAAACAGGCGGCTGCTTCAAACGGTGAAATCGTCATTGCCATGACGGATGAGGACGAAGCTACCTGTAAACGATTCTTCAAAGAAAAAGATCATATTCGCCTTCAGCCCGAAAATGACACAATGGATCCCATCATTCTTGCCAATGTAGCTATTTTAGGAAAAGTTGTTGGTTTGTATCGCAATCATATCAGCTAGCTCAAACAATTGTTTGAGCTTTTTATTCGCCTTTTTTCGTCACTTTACAAGCTGAAAAAATATATACGCAAAAATTTTCAAATTTCACTTTACAAACCGAACGTATATTCGTATAATATAAATACAAACACATGTTCGATAAATTAACTGAGGTGAGATAAATGAAAAGCATTCGTCGCGCTGGAGCGCTCTTTGTTGTTTTGTTCATTGGTATTTTTTTAGGCACTTTAGGTTGGCAGACTGCCTTGTTGTTGATTGCACCACTGTTGCTAATTTGGATGTTCTTATGGGATGAGCGCCGCTATGACTACACAAAAGTAAAAAGAGAACAAAATGATTATCGTTACCACGATGTGGGATAACGGTAAAAAAAGTCATTCATATTGTCTGAAAAGATGATATGAATGACTTTTTTCTTTACAAGCTACTAGCTACCCGTAACAGTTTCGCTGTACCTGCTTTAATTTTGCTTAAAGGAGCGCCTAAGTTCAGCCGTAAAAATCCTTGCCCAGCCTCACCATAGGTATCCCCTCGCATAATAGCAACTTTTTCTTCGTGAATAAGTTTGTTTTGCAGGACATCCATAGTACTTGGCAGCTGGGAGACATCAATCCAAGCTAAGTAAGTGGCTTCTGGGATTGTAAATTGGATACGTGGATCCTTTTGCAACTCAGTCTTTAAATAGCTAAAGTTGTCATCGACGGTTTGATTCAGTTCGGCTACCCATTGGCTCTGATTTCGATAGCAATCCATTGTTGCAAGTAAACTTAAATAAGGAACCGAGGAAAGTCCATCACGTCCTTTTAACACCTCTAAAAATTGTTGGCGTAATGCTTCAGCTTCTACGATTAGATAAGAACCGCCCAAGCCGGGGGTATTGAAGGTTTTCGACGGTGACGAAAGTAGGACTAGGTCTGTCTCACAATAATCTTTGTATTTTAGAATAGGTAAATGCATAAATCCTGGTCTACGAACATCCATATGAATCTCATCACTAATAAGCGCGACTTTGTACTCGTTACAAAGGGCAATCAACTTTAACAATTCTTGTTCGGTAAAAACACGGCCGGTAGGATTATGGGGATTGCAGAGCAAGAAAATACGAGGTGCTTGCAGTTGAAAAACCTGAGCCAACCGCTCAAAATCGATTGTGAAGTTTCCGGCCTCATTTGTTAAATCAAAAGTAATCAATTCACGCTGATTTTGTTTGATGCAGTGGAAAAAAGCATCATAACAAGGTGTAAAGGTCACTACTTTATCCTGCGGTTGGCTCAGTAATTGTAAACAGACGGATAGACTATAAATGACACTAGGGCTATAAAGAACGGCCTCTTCTGGTACCGCCGTCATAAATTGACTTTGGAACCAATGAGTAATACTACTTTTAAACGGCATATGATTCCAGCGTGTATAACCAAAATATCCCTTATCAACTGCCTCTTTCAAGACTTGCGCTGTACCAGCGGGTATGGGGAAATCCATATCTGAAATGGAAAATGGCAATAAATCTTTTTCTCCAAAACGATCTTGCACAAAATCCCACTGGGTCGAAAACGTACCTAAACGGGAAGAGACTTCATTAAAATTTGCCAAAAAAGTCACCTTCTCCCTGATTTAATGCGCTGATAACCGTTTTGACTAACTGAATGGCGGCCTCTACGTCACGAATTGCCACCACGGAATTCCATGAATGACAGTAACGTACAGGTACACTAATAACCATCGTAGGTTTGCCATTCGTTAACTGTACCGAACCAGCATCCGTCCCTCCGCCACCGAAAAGATCAAATTGGAAAGGAATATTAGCCTTTTCCGCTTGTTCCTTCACAAAATCAAGCAGATTAAGGTGTGCTAACGCCGTTTTATCCGCTAATACCAACCCGGGACCTTGCCCTAAAATTCGAGTAGGTGGATTGGCAGCAGCTGGCGTATCTTTCCCATTGGCGACATCAATCACAATATTTACGTCCGCTGCTACTTTCTGGGCAGCCACTTTTGAGCCGCGAGTTCCGGCTTCTTCTTGTGCTGTGGCCACACCAATTACTGCTATTTTTTCACTTTTATCTTGCAATAAAACTTGGGTCATAATCGTGCAGGCTACGCGATTATCTAACGCTTTCCCAAAAACTTTTTTCTGGTTAAAGGAAATTTCTGCTGTAGAAATCGGCGTAATCATATCACCAGGTTGAACGCCGGCTTCTAAAACTTCATCTCTACTTTCTGCCCCTAGATCAATATACATCTCAGAAATTGGGACAACGTTTTGGCCCATAACACTTCCTTTGGGCAAGGTTCCGACAATCCCTGTAATCCTTCGACCATTGCGGCGACAATTGATTTGTACTCGTTGCCCCAAAATCACATGTGACCACCAGCCACCAATAGGTTCAAAATAAATAAAGCCATTTGAATCGATGGTTTTGACAAAGAAACCAACTTCATCCATATGACTATAAATCGCCACTTTTGGTTTAGTCGAAGCTAAATCCCCATGATATAGATTACCAAAGGCATCAATTTGACTATCCGGCAAGTAGTTTTGCAAGCAATTAGCGACTTGTCTTTCTTGACCAGGTATTCCATGTAGATTACTCAGCTCTAGCAACAGATCTGTTGTATTAATCATATAACTAACCACTCTTTCGGAAATTTTGTAAGACACTCTATTTCGCCTGATTCACTGATTAACACATCATCTTCGATCCGAATACCAAAATCAGGTAGGTAGATTCCTGGCTCGACAGTAAATACCATTGATTCTTGAACGGTTTGCGTCTCTTCAGGTCCAACGGTTGGATATTCATGACAAGATAACCCAATGCCGTGCCCAAGGTTATGCGTAAAGTAAGCGTCCAAATCAGATTTAGCCAGCTGTTTTCGAACTCGCTGATCAATGGCGGACAATGGTTCGTCTAAACGAATCGTTTCAATTGCCTCCGCTTGAATTTTTTGCAGAGTCTGGTAAGTCGCCGCAATCTTTTCTGCCACATTACCTAGCGCAAATGTACGGGTAATATCCGAATAGTAACCTTGATAGATGCAACCAAAATCAATCATAATCAATTCATTGGCTTCAATGACTTTTTGGCTGGCATGGGCGTGAGGCTGGCCAGTTCTCACACCAGAGGCCACAATAGTTTCAAAGGCTGGTCCCTCACTGCCAAGTTTTTTACTAAGGTAATCAATCTCATTAGCTAACGCTAGCTCGGTCATTCCTGGTTTAATCAAATCTAGTACTTGATGCAAGGTTGCATCACTTAGTTCCGCTGCCACACGCATCGCCGCAATCTCAGTTTCCTCTTTAAGCATTCGCATACTTTCAACCAAATTGCGAGTAGCAATCAGTTCTGTCCGGACTTCTTGCGCAGCTTGCTGCATTTGCTGATAGGTACTTAAACTAATCGTACTAGCCTCATAACCCCAATGTTTTTCCTCATTGAACTGCTGTAATTCGTTCCAGAGACTACGCCCCACCGCAACGGTAATAATCTCAACATTATTAGTCTGTTGGTTGGCTTGTACTGTATAGCGTCCATCTATGAATAGAACTGTGCGGGTGAGGGTAATGGCTAATAAACCATTGGAGCCAGTAAAGCCACTTAAGTAGCGACGATTGATTTTATCCGTTACTAGAAACAGGTCTAAGCCGTCTTCCCTCATTTTTTGTCGTAAAATTTCAATACGCATGTTTTCCCTCTTCTCTAAAAAAAGAGGCCAGATGTTGCCACCCGACCTCCTACCTTTTTTAAAAATCAATATCGCCTAATAAAGCGGCATCTTCATCCGATAATACGGTATGATGTGCTTCCACATTTTTCTGTTCTTGTTCTAGTTCTTGCTTTTCTAGTACTTTAAAGAATGGCAGGTAAAGGACAAAAGAAAGTGCGACTTGGATAACTTGAATAATGATAGCACGCCAGTCAAAGCCGGTTAAAAAGCCTTCCATAAAGACCGGAACATATGGCGGATCAAAAATTGGATAATTTAGTAAACCAAGTTTCATTGCAATCATTGGTAACATTCCCACGAAAGCTCCGCCAAAAATAAACGGAATCATCAATACTGGGTTAAGGATAATCGGCACCCCAAACAATACTGGCTCATTGATCCCAAATAGTGAAGGCAGTAATCCAACGGCCCCAACTTTTTTATAACGTTTTGATTTACTGATTAGCATTGCTAAGACTAAACCAATCGTAACGCCAGAACCAGTAAAGTTTGCAAAGGCTGATAAGGTTCCATTTGTGATTACGTGGGTTAATGGTTGGCCTGCCTCATGCGCAGCGATGTTTTCTGAAAGGTATTGCACAGCGATTGGTGACAAAATTGGTGACAAAACAGCTGAGTGAATCCCGAAGAACCAGAAAACTAGACGCAGACATAGGATTGGGTAAATAACCCATAAAGAATCTAGGCTGCCAATTGCTGGTGCTAAGACATTCATAATCACTTGTGGCAACAATACGCCACCAGTCATGCTGTCGACTAAAGTACGGATGACAATAAACAATACACCAATCGTAGCAGTTGGCGTAATCAGTTCAAAGGAGCTAGACACAAAGTCAGGCACACCCTCAGGCATTTTGATCACAAGCTTATGCTTTGTAAAGAATTGATAAATTTTTACCGTGATAATAGCAACAAAGATAGCCGTAAATAAGCCCTTAGAGTCTAAATAACTTGCAATAATATTTCCGTTCTCGTCCACATCCATCGCGACAATCAGAAAAGCAATGGCGGATAGCATCATTGAACCAACCGTGTACAACTTGTAGCTTTCACTTAGAAAATAAGAGATGGCTAACACTGCATACAACCCTACTAATCCCAACGAAACTTTCGAAATAATTCCAAAGATATACCCATATGTTTCAAACCAATTGGCAACGGCTGCTGTTTTAATAAATTCCGGGATTGACGGAAAAATAGCCGCAATCGAACCTAACAATAGTACGGGAGTCATCACGACCATCCCTTTTTTGATTGCCGTTAAATAAGGATTGCTATCTACCTTATTTGCAACCGGTACCAATGTTTTGCGAATAAAATTCTCTAATTTCTCAAAACTACTCTGCTTTTCCATTTTTCTCCTCCTTAGGCTTGTGCTAATTGTTGTTTTCTATAAGCAACTAGGGCTTGTTTCATGACGGTCGCACCGTCCATTGAACCATAAATGTCCGAAGTCAATAACACAGTTGGTTTATTGACTTTCTCAGCTTCCCCTTTGATGTAATCATATTTATGACTTAATTGAGGCCCTACTAAAATCACGTCATAATCGTTGATATATCGGTCTAACTTGTCTACGCCAATGGCTTCCATTGGGTAATCTTCCTCTGCCAATTTTTGTGATTCTTTTACCACTTTCTTCATAGCTTCCATCATCATAGTGGTTGAAAAACCACCTGCACATACTAATAATGTTTTCATTTTTGCTTCCTCCAATTAGTTGATATTTAGGGTTGACCCTTTTTGTTCCTTCAGCATTTCAATCATTTCTTCAATCAAATCTCTTGCTAGTAAGCTATTCATTAAATGATCCTGAGCATGTACCATCAAAAGACTTAAATCCGTTTGTTCACCGTTAATCTCGGCCGTAATCAGTTTTGTTTGCACATCATGGGCGTCAATACTTTTTTCCTTGGCCTCCTGCAGCTTGCTTTCAGCTGCCTCGAAGTCGCCTTTTCTAGCAGCGCGTAAAGCTTCAAAGGCAGCGCCACGGCTATCGCCAGAGGCAGAGATTATTTTAAAAATATTCATTTCATTTTCAGTCATCATCGTGGTCCTTTCTCTAATAGATGTGTCACATACATCATAAATTCTTGATAATTCGTTATTTTTGTCAGTTGTCGTTCTAATTCTTGATCTTCCATCATGCGAATTAATAAGTGACTGATTTCTTTATGCAGTGTCAAGTGTCCCTTTGCAATGTTAATCAAAAAGAAGATTCGGACGGGTTTACCTTGATATTGTTGGTTAGGGCGAAAAAGCCGAACGTCAATACCTTCGTGGATCGCCATAGCCTCCATCGGATGGGGACCACCCACGCCATTGCGATAAATGGTGTCGATCATTTCTTCACGTTCCAAAACACTTGCGGAAAAGCCTTTTTCGGCAGCTCCTTCGTTTTCTAAGGTAATTGCGGTATCTTTCAACGTTGTTAAATAATCTTTATCTGTGATGCCAAACCATTCTGGTCGAAAAAGCTGTAGCAGTCGTTGATTTACATCCACTGATTGAAGTTTATTTTCTCGTAATAGATTTAAGTCCTGCTCAATCTTGCGGATTTCTACATCAGTTAACACCGCTTTGGTGTAAACAATGGGAATCTTAGCAGGTGGATTCTCTAACGGAATTGTAGAGATGACTAGGTCATAACTTTGATCAATTTTCGCCAGTTCCATGGCAGAAAATGTTTCCACGTTAGCATTCGCGAAGAGCCGCTCCAAAGTAACCTTTAAGAGATAGGAGGCCCCGCCACCAGTCGCACAAATCACTGCAATTTTGCGATATTGTTCCAGCTCTTGAGCTGATTGTTTTTCTAGACTGGCAGTAAAGTAGATGGCCAGATAGCCAATCTCATCTTTACTAATAGTGGTATTTAAATCTGCATTCAATGAAGCAATAAATTCAATTGCTAAATTGAACACGTTGGCGTAACGAGTATAAATATCTTCAATTAGGGGATTATCCAGTTGATGACCTGTATACAATCGCTGAAGTAATGGGGAGACATGCAGCAATAATGCATTCTGCAACTCCAGATCTTTACTAAAGCGCGTTTTATATTTTTCATCTAGTTGGTTTAGAGCCCCTGCGATAGCTGCCCGCAACCGTTGATTACTTTCCTCATCATCTAACACGGTAATCTTGCCTCGTAATTGCTCTAATAAATAGTCCTTTTCACTTTCAGGTAGCTGGATCTGATAGGTCTCAGCTAAAAATTCGCTAATATCTTCCGTAAACTCACGATACTTTGTAGAGCTGGGTTCCAGATTTGCAGGAACAGTTTCGATAATTAAATTGTTTTGAGCAATACGGAAAGCCAACAGTTTTAGGTGTTGGACAATATTGGCAAAAACCACATCATTGGTTTTCAAATCATAACGATCAATGGCAGCGGTTAAGAAAGCACGGATTTTCTCTTCATCGAAATTCGCTTCAAATGTTTGGTATTGCATGGTTGAAACGGGAACCTCAAGATTGCTTTTTAAAAGGGCGATAATCGTTTGGCGTTTTTCTCGTTCATTTCCGATTACCTTGATGCCATAATGTGCTTTACTATGTAACTTTAACTGTTGAGCGGTGAAGAAATCGTTCGTTTTTTTAAGGTCTTGTTTTATTGTAGTTAAACTGACTTCCATTAAATCTGCTAGTTGTTGGAGCGTGATGTAGTCTTCTTGGAACAATAAAGTCAACTCTAAATTTTTTAAACGCTTCTCTGGATCATCACTCGTACTGTTTTCAACCTCCATCTCTTGAATGAATCTTGCGAAAGTATCTTCCTCAGTCACTTCTAAACGATAGCCTCGTCCTCGTATTCGTTTAATAGCAAAGCCTTTTGATTCTCCAAGTTCACTAGCAAACCGGATATCATTGGTTAGAGTACGAACTGAGATATGAAATTCATTTAATAATTCATCAACTGACACGATTTCGTGTTCACTTAAGTAACGAATCAATCTTTCTTGTCTCATAATGAACCTCCCGCTTACAAGAATATCTTAACTTGTAAGCCCTTTTATTAAAATGGCAAATTTTGCAGATTAATTCGGCAAACTTCGCCTTATTGTTCAACAAATCACAAATCAAACAAAAAAAGAGCTATCTTATAGAAGAAGGGCGTCCCTCTACAAGATAGCTCTAATCTGATTAATATTCCATCAGCGTAATGATATCATAGCCTTCAATCTTATCACGGCCATGTAGGTCCATCAATTCAATCAAGAAGGCACAGCCTACAACGACACCGCCTAATTTTTCTACTAGTTCGATGGTTGCAGCAATCGTACCACCGGTTGCTAGTAAGTCATCACAAATCAGGACGCGTTGTCCTGGTTGGATGGCATCTTTGTGCATGGTCAAAATATCGACGCCATATTCTTTTTGGTATTCCGCTTCAATTACTTCGCGGGGTAATTTCCCTTTTTTACGGACAGGTGCAAAACCGACGCCTAATTCATAGGCCACTGGACAGCCCACGATAAAGCCGCGTGCTTCTGGTCCAACAACCATGTCGATGCGTTTCTCTTTAGCATAATTGACAATTTCCTGCGTTGCTTGACGATATGCCGCTCCGTCAGCCATTAATGGTGAGATATCGCGAAATACGATTCCTTTTTCGGGATAATCAGGGATGCTGGCAATATACTGAGTTAAGTCTAAATTCATTTGTTATTTTCCTCCTTCGTTAAAAGCCATGCTCGTAACGTGTGAATATCAGAGTACAGTAAGAACTCCTCTGATTTGATTTGTTGTAATCGTTTTTGGTAAACGCCGCTGTTGGTCAGAGGCTGATTTGCAGGCGCTTCGATGCTAGTAAGCACGCCATCCTCTATTGTAACAAATTTCAAGTCAAAAAACACCTGAATCATAAAAATCAGTAGTTTTTCGGGAATCTTTAAAAATTGAGCGATCTGCCCTGTTTTATAACGAACATCCAATTGCTTCTGCTGCTTAATAAAGGTGAAAAGTCGTGCATATTGCTCTCTGGTACCGACACCATTGAGGTACGCATCATCTGATAGACAAAGCAAGTAAAAGCGATCCAAGCTTGATTGCTGTACAACTTCTTTCAATTGGGTGGGATCACTGGGACAATCAACAAAGACAAATTGTTGGAAATCTGACCACGACAAAGCGGACAGCTCCTCAGGGGTTACTATTTGACCATTCTCAGGTACCGCGCGTCGATGTTCTTGATTAAAGACGATATAAGCCGTGCGCTCCATCAAAAGATTTGCGGGACGCTCATTTTTTGCGCGCCAATCAAAAAGCTGTAAGCCACGAACCGCAAAGTCTTGCAGCATCAGTTGCGGCTTACGATTGCCATTCCATTCGTTTATGGAGAGCTGACCAACGAGGGCATTCTCAGCATCACTTGAAAATTCTTGGGCACTGTTAGGAAAAGAGAAACCAATCGCATCCAGTTTTTCATCCCCCACCACTAATTTCAAATGACTGAGATCACCGCCAATTTGTTTTGCTTGTTTAATCGCGACGTTATCAATAAGAAAATTCGGCGTTTGATTGTCTGTGCCAAAAGGTGCCAATTTACGAACTGTCTCAATTAACGGGATAGAAATTTCACTTGTTTGTAGTCGTTCGTCAATGACTAATTCTTGTCCTTGTGTAAAGTCGATTTCTTCCTGGTAGACATACTCACTTAAAAACTGGCGTAATTCTGCCACTTTCTCAATGGGGAGCGTCATGCCAGCAGCCATATGATGCCCGCCAAAATGCAAAAAGAGTTCTCGACGACTATTCAAGGCATCAAAAAGATTAAACGCTGCAACACTTCGACCAGAACCTTTGGCCGTGCCTTTTTCTGGATCAACGGATAACACAATTGTTGGTTTACCAGTTTGTTGCAAGACTTTTCCCGCGACAATACCTAGAATGCCTTCGTGCCAATTTTCTTGTGCTAACACTAAGATTGGGTCAGTCATAGTGAGCGCTTGAGCCATAGCTTCAGCAGTGACCGTCTGTACCAGGTCTTTGCGGGCCTCGTTCTGCTGCTCAATAAAAGTAATAATTGTGGCGATTTCTTCTTCGTCAAATGAACTTAGTAGTGCCACACCTGGCCCCGCCTCGCCAAGGCGACCTAAAGCGTTTAGGCGCGGACCGATACCAAAGCCAATACTTTCTTCTGACAATGAAGATTTCTTGATATCTGCAGCGCGCAGCAACGCCTCTAGTCCCAGTCGTTCGGTCATGCGCATTGCCTGCAAGCCAAATTGGACTAAAATACGATTTTCGTCTGTCAAAGAAACTAAATCTGCGACTGTTCCAATTGCCACTAAATCAAAAAATTCTTGGGGTACTTCTTCTAACAAAGCTGTCGCAACTTTAAAAGCGACCCCCACACCGGCCAAATCACCAAAAGGATAGTTTCCCTCTGGATGTCGCGGGTGAACGATTGCGAAGGCCTCTGGCAGTGTTGGCGGTAATTCATGATGGTCAGTGACGATAACGTCTACCCCTTGTGACTGGGCATAGGCGATGGCCTCATGACCGGCAACACCATTATCTACGGTTACAATTAGTTGGACACCTTCGGCAATTTTTTCTTTATAAACCGCTAAGTTGGGTCCATACCCCTGTAAAAAGCGATTAGGCAGAAAATACTCGACCTCGGCACCAATCAATTCTAAGGTCTCTTTCATGACAGTTGTACTGGTTATCCCATCTGCATCGTAGTCCCCATAAATCAAGATTCGTTGGCCTTCTGCAACAGCTTGTTGCAGACGCTCAACCGCTCTAGTCATATCATGCATTAAAAAAGGATCATATAAATCCTCTACCTGTGGTTGAAAAAATTTTCTAATTGCTTCTGGCTCTTGAATCCCTCTGTTCCACAAAATCTTTGCGGCTAATGGATCCACGTTAAATTCAGCCGTTGCCTGAAGATAATCCTCTGGCAAAACTGGTTCTTCATTAAATAGCCAATGATACTTTGCAAGTTTCACATGCTCACTCCTAACCAAGAAATTATAGCAAAGAGTTTCCCAAAACTAAAGAAGAAGGGAAAATCTTTTGATTTTCCCTTCCCTGCGTTAGTCATAATAATCTAGCGGTTGTGTATCGCCTAGCTGTTCATTGTTGCGTTTCCGCATCGTCAGCTGATTCAGCGCATTCTCTTTGTCCGCTAATTGGGCTTCGTAGGTTGCCCGTATCTCGGCAATTCGGTTTTCGTACTCTCTTTGCACCTTTTGTACTTCTTCGTGGATTTTTGCTTCATTTGCTGTTTTAAATGAGGCAATTTCCTTTTCTTGCTCTTTGATGGTCTTTTTTTGTCTAAATAGACTAGTGGAGGCCGTCAAGATAGCGATCAAAGCGCCAATCAGCGCTGAACCAATAATAATCAGAATCAGCGGACCCTGTATCTCCGTGAACCCAAAGCTGACAGGAACTTGCTGATTATTAAAAATAGCAAATAGCACAACCACAATAACCAAAATAAACCCAACAATCACACGCCATTGATTTTTCACACAATTTCCTCTCCTTATTTTTTATTAAATAATGAACCGGCTAAAAAATCACCAATATGAGGAAACAGTGTATAGAAGCGAGCTGCTACCTCCAACAATTCTGGTTTGTTGATTTCCCGTGTCGTAGTCCCCATTTTTTTCACGATTTGACGTGCCAGTTTTTCTGGATCTAATACAACCCAGTCAACGGAAGACAAATAATCGCCACTTGGATCCGCTTGATCAAAGAATTCTGTCCGGATTGGGCCGGGATTGACAGTTGTCACGCCGATATTCAGTGGTTTTAATTCGAGACGCAAGGCGTTGGAAAAGCCTAACACAGCAAATTTAGTAGCTGAATAGAGGGTGGATTTTGCGGTTGCCATTTTGCCCGCCATTGAGGCTACATTAATAATATGGCCCGCACCCTTTTCAGCCATTTCAATCGCCATTTTTTGCGTCAGAACCATCATTCCTAAGACATTGACTTCAAACATCCGATAAGCCGCTGCCATGTCTACAGATAAAAAGTCTTCAAATGAGCCAAACCCTGCACAGTTGACTAAAACATCTGGCACGCCGACTTCTGTTAAGATTTTTTGAGATACTTCTTCAATATCATCAGGTTCCGCCACATTCAGCTGAAAGGCATACGCTTCTTTCCCACTGATTTCCATACAACGTTGCTTTACTTTCCCAATCAATTGGATGCGACGGGCACAAACCACGACAATTGCGCCTTTTGCGGCAGCTTCATAGGCAATCTGTTCACCTAAACCAGAAGAACCGCCCGTGATTACTACGATTTTATCGGTCAACTCTTGAAAAATCTTCATTTTTCTTCCTCCTCATGAAATGGAATTTCGATAACATCAAAATCTTTAGCTAATGTTGTTGCCTCAAAGTGAGCGCGGGCTTCCTTTTCAAGCTCCTGGGCTTCTTTGGCAAGGTAACGAGAACTAATGTGGGTCAAAACCAACTGCTTGGCATTGGCATCGGCCGCGACTTCAGCCGCCTGCTTACTTGTTGAGTGGAACCGTGCATGGGCCATCTGGGCTTCATCTTTACGATAGGTACTTTCGTGGACGATTACATCTGCATTGAGCCCTAATTTAATACTATTCGGTGTTTTCCGAGTATCACCTAAAATCGTCACAATGCGGCCGCGGCGTTTTGCACCAACGAAATCTTTACCGTTAATAACGGTACCGTCGGGCAAAGTAACTTGTTCCCCACGCTTAATTTTTCCATAAATGGGACCTGGCTTGACCCCTAAGGATTTCAATTTTTCCGCTTGTAATTCCCCTTCATGGTCCGCTTCAATGATTCGGTAGCCAAAGCTGGCGATACCATGCGCCAGAGGAAGTGTTTCCACTGTAAACTGTTCGTCTTTAAAAATTACACCACCGTTTTCCGGTACTTCTACATATTGAATCGGATAGCCGAGACGTGTTCCTGAAATACGCATGGCTGTTTTTACAAACGTCTCGACACCTTTTGGCCCATAAATCGCCACCGGTGTTGTGCCATCTTGGAAAGAACGACTGCTTAGTAATCCGGGCAATCCAAAAATATGATCGCCGTGTAAATGTGTAATAAAGATTTTTTCTATTTTACGTGGGCGAATCGAAGTATGCAAAATCTGTTGTTGCGTACCTTCTCCACAATCAAAAAGCCATACGGCATTTCGTTCATCTAATAGCTTTAACGCCACACTGCTAACATTGCGGTGTTTGGCGGGGACGCCTGCGCCAGTCCCTAAAAATTGTAATTCCATATCCTACCTGACTTTCTGTTTTCTTCTTCCTAATTTTAGGTGAAAAAACCGTTGAAAGCAAACGAAAGAGCAAGTTTTCTCAAAAAGAAGAACGCTTGAAGAAATTTCAAGCGTTCGTTTTCTATTTTTCCTCTGTATTTGCATCATCTGGTTTAACTTCAGGCTGTGGATGTTTGTCTTGCCAGTCCTTGGTCACAGTCTTTTTAGCGTTTGCTTCCACGTCTTGTGCGGCTTTAACATCCGTTTCAACTTCTTCATAGTCTAAGCGAGTAATTTCTCCGCCTAATTCTTGCATGACTAATTGGTTTAATGGTCGATTGTCATCTTCTTCCGCAATCAGAATCAGACCAGTGTCTCCTTCACCAATTTTATTGGTTACAAATTCAAAGACCGTTTGGGCATCGCGGATTTCTTTGGCATCACGACTGGCCCCAATCATCCCACCGGCAAACCAGCCAAGCAGCATTCCCAATGGTCCAGCTAATACGCCAATCAGCATACCAATCAAACCACCGGTTGAAGATTTGTTGCTACCAGTGAAATCTAGAAAGTCCTCAATCTTAAATTTGTGACTGCCATTATCTTCGTGAGTCACGACAGCCATCTGTTCACCCTTGATTTGTCCAGCAACCTGTAGCCGTTTAATTTCAGAAAAGGCTTGATAGGCTTGACTGGATACTTCGAAATCCAAAATAATCACTCGTTTTGGCATGGAATCTCCTCCTCTTTTCCTCATTGTAACAAGTCTCACGGTAAATAGGAAAAGATAACATCTAAAAACCCGCCATTCTTATTAAAGAACAGCGGGTTCATGTTTATCTTGTTAGTCAACAAATTCAAAGACAAAACTGTCGATTCGAACGAGGTCGCCATCCTTGGCACCACGTTGTCGTAAACTTTCGTCAACGCCAAGACCGCGTAATTGACGGGCAAAGCGCATCACGCTTTCATCATGGTCAAAGTTAGTCATCTGGAAGAGACGTTCGATATGTTCACCTGAGATTACCCAAGTAGCATCTGCGTCCCGAGAAATTTCAAATTCGGGTTCCGCACTTTGGAAGCCGTAGTGAACAGTATCTTCCACCACTTCATCTTCATAAAGTGGAAATTCTGGTGTCACTTCCAATAGGTCAGCTGTGGTATTCAGCAAGGGTTCGATCCCTTTGCGGGTCACCCCAGAAATTGGGAAGATTGGAATACCTTCCTTAAATTCATCATCGCCGTGTTCTTTGGCTAAAGCTGCTTTGAAGTTCTTCAGATTTTCTTCCGCCTCAGGTATATCCATCTTGTTGGCAACAATGATTTGTGGACGTTCTAACAGACGTAAGTTATGGGAAGCCAACTCTTTATTGATTGCCAAATAATCCTCATAGGGATCGCGACCTTCCATGCCACTCATATCAATTACGTGCAGAATGACACGAGTTCGTTCGATATGGCGCAAGAATTGTGTTCCTAAGCCAATGCCTTGAGAAGCCCCTTCAATCAGTCCTGGCAAATCTGCCGCAACAAAACTGCGGCCATCACTGGTGGTTACCATACCCAAGTTGGGAACTAGTGTAGTAAAATGATAAGCACCGATTTTGGGACGGGCTTTAGAAATAACGGAAAGGATGGTGGATTTCCCTACAGATGGAAAACCAACTAAGCCGACATCCGCCAAAACTTTTAACTCTAATTCAATTTTACGTTCTTGCCCAGGCTCGCCATTTTCAGCGATTTCTGGTGCTGGATTTCGTGGCGAAGCAAAACGGATATTTCCGCGACCACCGCGACCACCATTAGCAACCACCAACGTTTGACCATTCTCAATCAAATCGCCTAGTAGAGCGCCTGTTTCGGCGTCTCGAACTGTTGTCCCTTGTGGTACTTTGACGATTGTATCTTCTGAACCACGGCCGTGCATCCCTTTACTCATGCCATTTTCGCCTGGCTGCGCTTTGAAATGTCGATTATAACGAAAATCCATCAAAGTGCGTAACCCTTCATCAACCATTAAAACGACGCTACCGCCTTTACCGCCGTCACCGCCGGCAGGCCCTCCGTCTGGAACATATTTTTCTCTACGAAAAGCAACCATTCCGTCGCCGCCTTTGCCGGCCTTTACGTCAATCGTTACTTGATCTAAAAACATGGACATTGTTCGTCCTCCTTACTTCTATTCCCATCAATTATACTGGAAAAGCGTGTGAAACTCTAGCTTTATCGCTTTTTATGCAAGTAATTACTATACCATGCATGATAACAGAAAACTAGTGCTTTCCATAGGGAGTGTACCAATTTTCACAGATTTTTACTGTTTTTTGATTAGAAGTTCGTTTAACCTTTCTTGCAACCGTAAAACCGGGGCTTTTGACAGCCTAAAACGTCCTTCCCAACTTTCGTCTTTTGTGAAGACGGCCTCCTTTTTAGAAGACGAATTCTTTGACAAAAATCTGGGAAACGGTCATCATTATAGTGTAATCTAAACCTGTTTATGAAGGGGTAACCCTTTAATAAGTTTTAAGGAGGAAGTTTTTTTATGACAGTCAAAGTTGGTATTAATGGTTTTGGACGTATCGGACGTTTAGCATTCCGCCGCATTCGTGAAGTATCTGATGATATTGAAGTGGTAGCAATTAACGATCTGACTAGCCCAACAATGTTGGCACAATTACTACAATTTGATTCCACTCACGGTACTTATCCTGGTGAAGTCAAAGCGACCGACAACTCAATCGTTGTAGATGGTAAAGAAACAGTTGTTTACGCAGAACCTGATGCAAGCAAAATTCCTTGGGTTGAAAACAATGGCGTTGACATCGTACTTGAATGTACAGGTTTCTATACTTCTGAAGAAAAAGCACAAGCTCACTTGGATGCAGGCGTAAAACGTGTCGTAATTTCAGCTCCAGCTGGTCAAATGAAAACAATCGTCTTCAACGTAAACGATGATACCTTGACTCCAGATGATAAAATCATCTCTGCTGGTTCATGTACGACAAACTGTTTAGCACCAATGGCGTACTTCTTAAATGAAGAATTCGGCATCAAAGTTGGGACAATGACTACTGTCCATGCTTACACTTCAACTCAAATGTTATTAGATGGTCCAGTACGCGGTGGTAACTTGCGCGCAGCTCGTTCAGCAGCTGACAACATTATCCCTCACTCTACTGGTGCAGCCAAAGCAATCGGTTTAGTAATTCCAGAATTGGTTGGCAAATTGCAAGGACATGCACAACGGGTACCCGTTGTTGATGGTTCTTTAACTGAATTAGTTACTATCTTAGACAAAGAAGTAACAGCTGACCAAGTCAATGAAGCAATCAAAAAACACACGATTGACAATCCTTCATTTGGTTATGATGACCGTGAAATCGTTTCTTCAGACGTAATTGGTTCTACTTTCGGTTCAGTATTCGATCCTACTCAAACAGAAATCACTTCTGCTGGGGACGTTCAATTAGTGAAGACTGTTTCTTGGTATGACAATGAATATGGTTTCACTTGCCAAATGATTCGTCTTTTAGAAAAATTCGCTAACTTATAATTCCTAGGTCTTCTAAGGGAAAAGGCTGGTTCCAGTTGGAGCCAGCCTTTTTAATATATAATCCCTATTCCCACTAAAATCAAAATAGCTAAATACAGCAAATTGTACAGAGTAAATTGTTTAAAAAAAGACTTTCTTAAATCAGGCGCCAAATTGCGCACCAGTTTATAGCCAATTAAATTCGCTAATGATGCTAACAGTGTTCCTAAACCACCAATATTCACACCCAGAGTCAGTGCTTGCGCCTGACTGGTGAATGGTGCTAGTAAAATAGCCGCGGGCACATTAGAAATTACCTGACTGCTAATAACACCCCCAAAGAAAACGGCCACCTGGCTTTTAAGCAGCTGATGAAATAACGCGCTGATCACCTGCCACTCCTGTAAGTTTCCAACAACTAAAAAGAAGCAAACAAACGTCAGTAGCAACTGATAATCGACACGCTTCAACAACTTAGGAGCCGATAGAACAATCGCGCTGATTCCAATAAGCATTGTGACATAATAAGGCAAGATATGGAGCACTGCCAAAATAAGAATCAACATCACGCCCATATAAAAAGCTGTCTGCTTTTTGGCGGGACGCGCTAATTTCGTCGTCTCACTCACTGGCCTTTTCTCCACCACAAAAGCATTTAATCCTAAGAGAACCAAACTGACTACCGCCACTGGCAATAACCAACTTAAAAATTTTCCAAAGGATAATTGATAATGACTGAATAGAAAGAGGTTTTGCGGATTTCCAAATGGCAAGACACTACTTCCTAAGTTCGCTGCAATCACGATTAAAACAGCTCCTGTCACCCGTCCTTTAAATGTCGCTAAATACTGAATGACTTTTAAATATAAGGGTAAAAGCGTTAGAATTGCCACATCATTTGTCAGAATCATGGCGCTAAAAAAGCTCAATAAGGTCATAGAAAAAACGACATGACGAGTCGTAGGTGATAGTTGGATGATTTTCTGCGCTAACCACCGGAGAAAAACGGTCTCTTCTAGTCCTTGAATCGTGAGCATTAAGGCAAATAACGTTAAAATGACAGTATCATCTATATAAGCTAATTGAAACTGTCCCACCAAACAGCTGACAAGCGCCAGAAGTAATGAAACCAACAGCAATCGATCGCTGGTAAAAAAATGACAGACTTTTTTCATAGTTTTCCTCCTACTTTTATGATAGAGGTTTACTAAAAGTCTGTCAAAATTCGCTTATTCTTTTACATATTGCTGCAAGAAATCAGTAATCGTCTTGCGATACAGCTCAGGATTGGTGCTATACGCTTCTGCATGCCCCGCTCCTTTGATGACTAGTTTTTCTTTTGGTGCAGTGGTGGCGTTATAGACCTCATCCAACATCTCAAAGGGAACAAAATCATCTTCATCGCCATGGATAAAGAGCATCGGCGTTTTATTCTTTTGCAGTTGTGCCACAGCATCTGCTTCACCGAAAAAGTAGCCTGCTCTAACTTTGGTAACAGCACTAGTCACTGGAACTAGGGGAAAAGCTGGTAATCCAAACAATTGATCCAATTGGTAACTTAACTCGGCTGTTGCCGACGCATAGCCACAGTCTTCCACGATTGCTTTGACATTGCTGGGTAGTTCTTCACCACTGGTCATCATAACCGTTGCGCCGCCCATGCTGATTCCAAATAAAACAATCTCCTGATCCGCGCCGTTTTTCTGCAAGACTTCTGATATCCAGCCCTGGTAGTCTTTACGCTCAGGCCAGCCAAAACCAATATAGTCCCCTTCACTCTTACCATGACCACGGGCATCTGGTACTAACACATTATAGCCAAGATCATAAAACAACTTGGCAAAGGCGCCCATCGTTTCCGCTTCACTCATATATCCGTGGGCTAAAATAGCGGTTTTACGCGTATTATGTGGGAGATAAATAGCAGAAAGTTGCAACCCGTCGTCTGCCTTCAATGACCATTCCGTGCGATTATTCGGATCAGCGAACCATTGCTTTGCTTCATAGAATGGATCGTTTTCTTTGGTCGAGGCATCAGCTTCAGACAAAAAATCTTTTGGTGCAGGAACGACAGCATACTGATAAAAATACAAGCCCGCCCCTACTAAAGCCACCGTCAATGCAGCCACGACTCCAACTGTTACTTTTTTCCATAACTTCATGTTTTCTCCCCCTCAGCCGTTATTGTAATGAAAAACCAAGAGAAGGTAAATAGAAAAATCGTCAAACTCTGCTAAATCTCAGAATTCGACGATTTTTTTATTTATACTTTTCTTCTAATTTACTCATCCATAAGCCTAGTGCTAAACCAACTAAAAACAGGATCAAGCTAATAACGCCAGTCATAAATGTAAAGCCTGCATAGTCTGCCACCGGTGGGATAACAATCAAAATGGTGGAAGCTAGGACAATCCCGATAATAAAGTGGTACACTCGCAAATGGTAATGGGCCAACAAATATTCCATTCCCTTGGAGAAAAGGAGCATGGCAATGATTCCCCCAATAGCGATAGGTAAAAACACACCGACAATATCAAAGCTCTTAAAGCCTTTTAGCATCGGATCAAACAAGCCTAACACTAAGAGTAGATTGGAAGGACTCAAACCGGGAACCAGCACACCTAACGCAATTAGCGCACCCGCTAATATAAATCCTAAGAAGTTGGCTGGAACCGTACCAAAAATCCGGTCCATAAAAACTAAGAATAAGAAACCAACTACAAACGTGCCAATTAACCAGCTATAATCAATAGTATCACGTTTTTTATGCAGGGTTGACTCTTTAAAAAGAGCTGGTAAGGTACCAATAATGGCCCCGGCAAAGCCCCAAAGAACCATAATCTGGTAATGCTGAAGGAGCCATTCTAACGGCTTAGACAGTAGCCCAATCCCCACGATTCCGCCGATTCCAACCGGTAGGAAAAAGAGAAAATTCTCTTTAAAATTTTTGCTCAAATGAGCCATAAAATGGAGCATACGCTCGTATATTCCTAAAATTGCTGCTAACACACCGCCTGAAACACCAGGCAAAATGAAACCAAGGGCAATAATAACCCCTTTGATAAATCGCGAAAAAACACTTTCTCTTCTTTCGTTCATTTTTTTCTCCTTTCAATCATATCTTAATCAGCATAGCAGAAGAAAAAGGTGTACGCTAGTTCTATTACCTTTTTTTAATTTTTAGTTGAAGACTTCTCTATATCGTTACTGTATCTATAAAAAAGGTTCGAAACAATCACGTTTCGAACCTTTTCGTTAAGGAACTATTCTTTTGCGAAAGCCGCCGATTGTTCACCAGCTTGACGTCCAAAAATAATAATATCGGCAACAGCGTTCCCACCGATGCGGTTTTGACCATGCAAACCGCCAGTTACTTCACCAGCCGCGTATAGACCTGGAATTGTTTTACCGTCTTCTTTTAAGACTTGCGTATTGGTATTGATTTTAACACCACCCATTGTATGGTGGATACCTGGTGCAATTTTAATAGCATAGAAAGGACCTTTTGATAAGTCGTGATCCATCGCCGTCGTTCTGCCAAACTCGCTGTCATCTTTATCAGCTACAGCTTTGTTCCATTTTTCAACGGTTGTTTTTAACGTTGTTGGGGCTACATCGATTTCTTTTGCTAATGCTTCAATACTGTCACCAGTTTTAACAAAACCTTGTTCGTCATAGAAATCAATAGCTTTGACCCGTTCTCTGACACCTGCATCAAAAATCAAGTAAGCTGATTTTTCTGGTAGGTCAATGATTGCTTGGGACACTTTATCGCGAGTTTCCATTTCATTAAAGAAACGATTTCCCTCTTGAGAAACCAAGATCGCGCCTTCACCACGAACTGCTTCAGTAATCAAAAAGGCTTTATCTTGTTGAACAGTTGGATGAATTTGGATTTGATCCAAATCAACGGTCGCTCCACCAAGCTCTTGAATCATTTTGATACCGTCACCAGTACTACCAGCTTGGTTGGTAGAAACATAACCTTTTAATTCAGGTTTATATTTTTCCACCATATCCATATTAGCACCAAAACCACCAGTGGCTACCACAACTGCTTTCGCTGTAATATCTTTTGGTTGTTCCCCCTGAATCGTTACCTTAACACCATTGACTTGACCGTCTTTTTCATTAATCTTAGTCACGTCCGCATTTACGAATAAAGGAATTTCCCGTTCATGGACATTGCGTACTAGACCATCAACTAAATATTCACCAACAGCCGAGCCATCTTCTGGACGGTGAGTCCGTTTAACGCTCATGCCGCCAGTAGTTGTTAAATTGTTCAGGCGGATACCCATTGAATCTAACCAATCAATGGCCGATGCTGAGTGATCAACAAAGTAGCGCAGCAATTCTTTATCATTCGTACCGCCGCCACCTTTTAAGGTTTCTTCATAGAATAAATCGTTGCTATCTTCAATGCCTTGTTCCTTTTGGAATTTCGTTTCAGAAGCATTCATCCCGGCTGAGGCTTTGACAGTATTCCCACCAGCAACAGGCATTTTTTCGAAGATAACCGGATTCATTCCAGACTCTTTTGCTTGGATCGCTGCAGCCATTCCGGCTCCGCCTGAACCAACGATGACGATATCATAGCTATCCTTTAATTCACTTGGATCTGTGTATTCTTGTTGAGAAGCACCAGAGGTTACTTCACTAGTCGAAGTGCTAGCTTGTGAACTACTTTGTGAAGAACTTGCAGTAGTCCCACCATTTCCACAACCAGCCACCGTCAATAAAATCGTTGCTGCAACAGCAATCTTTGAGAAAACTTTTTTCATTTTTATCCCCCTAAACTTTTATCGCTCTGACTATAACAGTTATTTTGTGAAGTTTCAATCAATCTTTTAGTGAAATCGACTTTTTTAATTAATTTAAGCAGGTTCTTTGACTATATTTGATCAAATAGTGTCTGCCGCTAGAATTTTTGTACCAAATGGTATACTGAAAAAAAGTGCGATAAAAGATGAACGCTTTCGGATAAGCGTTACATTTATTTATAGGAGGAGTGAAACAAATGGAATGTTTACTGATTATCAATCCCAGCTCTGGTGGTGAAGAAGCTCAAGAATACCGTGAAAAAATCGAGAATCGTCTTCGTTCATTATTCGATACTGTACAAATCCGTGAAACAGAAGGTGCTGGCGATGCCAAGAAGTTTGCTGCTGAAGCCGCAGCTGCGAAAGTCGATAGTGTCTTTGCAATGGGTGGCGATGGCACCGTCAATGAAGCCATCTCTGGTTTAGCTGAAAAAGAATTTCGTCCTAAATTTGGCTTTTTCCCTTTAGGAACGGTCAATGACTTAGCTCGCGCGTTAGATATCCCCCTAGATCCCAATGAAGCCATTGAACAACTGACGCTTCGGACTAAGAAGATTGATATCGGCAAAATCAACGACCACTATTTCATTAACGTCGTAGCTCTGGGCACGATTCCAGCTGCCGTCAACGAAACCGCTACTTCTGAAAAAACTAAGCTAGGCAAATTGGCCTACTTCGTGAATGGTGCTAAAGGTGTACTAAACAACGACTATTATCAGTTTGAACTGCTTCTAGATGATAAAAAGCAGCAGATAACGTCTAGCACTCTTCTGGTTGGGCTGACAAATTCAATCGGTGGCTTTGAGGGTCTATTACCCGAGGCTGAGGTGGATGATGGCTTACTCCATTTGATTTACCTTAAGGATGAAAGCTTATTTGATACACTGAAAGCTGCTCCTGGTTTAGTAAAGGGTGTAACAGAAGAAAATCAAAATCTAGGCTATATCGCTTTTAAAGCTGGTACCATTACTGCCGACCAGAGTTTGACCGCAAATGTAGATGGCGATCCAGGCGACGAACTTCCTTTACAGCTAGCTGTATTACCGCAGCATTTGTCTGTTTATTATTAAACGTCAAAAAGCCCGCATCAATTACTGCCATGAAAATGGCAACTGATGCGGGCTTTTGGGGTCCATTGTGTTCAGACTTTATTCTTCAATTAGACCGTATTTCTTTTTGATTCTCGCCAATTTTTCCAAAAATGGTTTAGCTAAAACGGCTAAGAAAACCACAGTAGAGATAGCATGAACCAGATCCATCGGTGCGCCGGAAATGAAAACAGCTAACAACGATTCCTTGGTAAGGTTTGTTGTAAACATTAGTAATGACGCTGGGTTCATAATTAAACCATAAATCAGAAAAATACTAAAAAACCCAAAGGTACACAAGGAGATGCGCGTTGTTTTTAGCCAACCAAAGCGATAGAAAAGTCCGGCGATAAAACCGATCATACCAAAAGCAAACATTTGCCATGGAGTCCACGGCCCTTGGCTAAAAAACATGTTAGAAACTAGCGCAGTCAGGCACCCCACTAGAAAACCGGTCTCTGGTCCAAAAGATATCGCACTAATAATGACGATCGCTGCGACTGGTTTAAACTGAGGTAACATGAAGAAGGCACCCCGACCTGCCACCGCTAAAGCAACTAATACGGCAATCACAATCAGCTCTCGTGCTTGCGGCTTGCGATCTTCAAAAATCATGAAAAACGGCAACATCGAAAGAAATAGTAGAATCAAACTAATCACTAGATACTGGCGATCGCCAATTCGAATACCAAAATAAATGACAATAGGTACTAACAACAGTAGAATCACCAAGGCCGCTTTCGTTCTTTTGCTGATGGCTTTTTTTCTAGCTGGCTCATGCCAAATTGGTACCTCAACGCTAGGCTTTAGCGCTAACTTTTTTTGTGACAACTGGGGATCTACTTGGTCCTGGTAGAATTGATCTAAGAATTTTTTTGATCCTGTAGACATTGCGTTACCTCCTCCACCGTTACTGCGCTAGGGAAATACCCTCTGGCCATCCGGTTGGCTGCTGTGGTATAAAAACTGTTACCAGCAAAGAAATCCTTTGCTCCTTTGGTAGTTACTACATTGCCATTAAAAAATAAGCCACAGGTATCCGCAAAATTTGCCACAAATTCCACATCATGAGAAACCATCAAAATAGTAACCCCCTGCTGTTTCAAATCCAGCAAAATTTGGCCTAAAGTCTGTTTATAGAAATCATCCAAACCTTTTGTTGGTTCATCTAGTAGTAGGATTTGCGGCCGCATCAAAAGAATTTTAGCCAAAGCCAATCGTTGTTGTTCGCCACCACTCAAATCGTAGGGATGGCGCTCAAGATAGGCCGAAAGTTGGGTTAGCTCTAAGATGCCTTCAATAGCAGTTGCTTTAGGCATATTCAGTGGATAAGCGCTGGTTTTCTTATTTTTGGGACCGTCAATGACCTCATAAAGATCCTCTAAAACCGTCTTTTTCACAAAAAGGCTTTGCGGATTTTGAGGTAATACACCTAAAAATTGGTGATAAAGCAATTGGTCACTATATTTATCAAGCGATTTCCCCGCCAAACGAATTTTGCCGCGATAAGGCTTGCGGATGCGACTGATAAGAGAAAGGGCGGTACTTTTCCCGGTTCCATTACCACCTACTAATGCGAAAAACTCGCCTTTATTCACTTGAAGAGAGAGGTCCTTGATAACATCCTCCCCTTCACGCTCGTAGCGAAACCACACATCGCGTAAGTCAATAATCGGTTCCTTAATGAATCGCCCCGTTTGAGGTGTTGCTGGTTGCGGCTGCAATTCTTGGGCATCTAGCCAGGAACGTCCTTCACGAACCGTCAATGGTAGCGCAGGACTGTCTTTCGCAATCCGCATTGGCGCTGGCATCGCAATAAATAAGTCATGATTCTTTTGCTTTAGGACCTCACCGACTTCACGGGGACTGCCGTCTGCAACTAGTTGACCGTGATCAACCAAAAGCAATTGGTCCGCCATGGGAATCACGTCTTCAAGGCGATGCTCTGTCATGAGGATGGTGGTCCCAATATCTCGATTAATTTTTTCAATCGTTGCTAGAAAATCACTGGCAGCTATTGGATCAAGCTGTGAAGTCGGTTCGTCAAGAATCAGCAACTCTGGATGGAGGGCCATAATGCTCGCTAAATTCAATAGTTGTTTTTGACCGCCCGAAAGCTCCTGGACATCTTTTTCAAACCAATGCTGAATACCAAAATAAGAGGCCATCTCTGCCACTCGTAAACGAATTGTTGGCGTGTCATAGCCGAGACTCTCTAAGCCAAAAGCTAGTTCGTGCCAGACTTTATCCGTTACAATTTGATTATCGGGATTTTGTAAAACAAACCCAATCGCGGCAGCCTGTGTTCGCTCGTCCACTTCTGCCAGTGGCTGACCTTTAAAGGCTAGTGTACCTTCCATTTGCCCATGTGGTGCTAGAGCTGGTTTCAATTGCCGCAGCAAGGTTGTCTTGCCACTACCACTTTTACCAAATAATACATTAAAGCTGCCCTTTTCAAGGCTCAGAGAAATATTGGATAAGGCCGGGGTATTCATTCCAGGATAGAAAAAGCTAAAATTTTCGATGTTCACTAGTTTCATGAGAAAAGCCCCCGGTTGTAAAATAGTATGGTAAATTGGTCTGATTAGTGACTGTCTTGGTAAGCTTGCGCCATTGATAGTCCTCTAATAGTCCTAAAAACAAAGGTAGATTCGCCAACAGTAGAAAAGCGAAAATACCACTAAAACTACTAAAGGTTAATGGCCAGCCGCTAATAATAATTTGTGGGTTATAGCTCACATAAAGACTGCCAGACCACCAGCTCCAGAAAAAGAGCAGGCTCGTTAGCGTTAGCCAACAAAGTAGTCCTTTATCCCGTCGATCTAAACGATATAAGGAAAAAGCAGTCCGCCCTTTTAAGCCATAGCCGCGAGCCTTCATAGAATCTGCAGTATCAATCGCATTCTCTAATGACCAAGTAATCATAATCGAAAAAGTCGTCAACGCATGCTTCAATTTTTGCCACAAATTCCCATTAGATGCATCACGGCCAATACTCTTCTGACCATTCCGTACCACCTGCAGCTGTTGACTAAATTTGGGAATAAACCGAAACACCATTGAGAGAATCAGTGAACTAGCAGGAATCAATCGCCCAAAGAGATAAATGAACTTGTCACTGGTCATAATTACATTATAAGTAGTGAACCAGGTTAAGGAAATTGCCAAGACCAGTGCTAAAGCCAGACCATAGACGATTGCCTCTAAAGTAACCGTATTGCCATTATTTAAATACAATAGCGGCGTCACGCCATAATGGTTGAAAGCTGGATTGACCACCGCAACCACTAACATACCTGGTAATAAAAATTTTAAATTCATCTTCATCACGGCTTTGAACCCTTTTAGTCGGACAGCGTACAGCATGCCGCTAACCAGTGAAAGGAGCAGAATTGCCGGGTGCAGACAAAACATACTAATACCAATCACAAGTACATAGTAAAGAAACGAAACTAGTGGATGAGTTTGTCCAAACGCATCTTTTTTCTTCATCTGTTTGAATGCTTAAGCATTCTGTCCTCCCTTCATTAGGTTAATAGCCGGCGCCTAAGTCATGACCTAGATCACAAGTATATTCCCATTTTATCGTATCGCCATCGTGCAGATCAGTGTACTTCGAACAACCATAATTAGGAAACCAACCATTCACTTGGTACATCCAACCTGATAAGCCGCCGCAATCAAATTCATAAAGCTGATTGATGCCCTCGACATAATAGGCATCATACATCGGTGTCCAGCTGGATTCCATTTGGATACCAGCTTCACGAGTTGCTCGAACTAAAATATCATAAACTGACTCGCCCTCTTTAAACGATAGCTTAGTTGGCGCTAAAATCCAACCATTTTTTGGCACGAAAGGTTGTTTCTCTTTTTTAAGATCATCCCAATTATTTAAGATCGTCTTAGCAGAAATAGACAGCGTCACCGTTTTTTCAGCAGGTTCTGTTTGACTGGGTTGTGTGGTTTCTGGTGCCTCACTGGAAATGGTTGGTTGGCTATCCTCTGTCACCGCTTGTCCATTCATTTGCTCTTCTATAGGTGATTCAGCTTCTGGCTGTGCTGCATTTTCTGATGAGTCAGTAGTTGAAGCTGTCGTTTCGCTGCTATTAACGGTGGTTGGCGCTTCACTAGCGGTGGTCTTTTGCGTTTTTTGACTCTTCGTTACCTTTGCATTCCCGCCGACAAGATAATACGTCACGCCAGACTCCAATACGCGAAAGTTTAAAGTTGTCTGTTGCCCCACTTTAATGGCAACCTCAGCACCTTTTACTTCCTTTAGTTCACCATCTACTTTTCTAACCAGTACCGCTGTATCGGCAGACCACTTCTTAGGAATTTGGAATTCCAAAGTAGGTGTTCCGGCTAATTCCATTTTTGCGATTGAAAAGCCTAATGCTTCTTGTGCATTGTTTGCCGCCTTTTTAACAGCTTTCAGCTCTTGCTCCTGTTGGTCAAAGGTTAGCTTAAGCTTTTGTTCGACTGGATTCTGAATCTGCTTTCCTTGATAGGTCCACGTATAACGAATGCCGTCACTTTCCCCTACAAAGCGAAATGCTTGATCTTTTCCTACAATGGTTCCCATTTGTTCTTTTGAGATCACACCATCCGCAGGTAAAGTAGTTTCTGGTGATAAAGGGGTGGCCTTCTCATGCTGTTCAGCCTGGGTCGCACCACAGGCTGAACACATGAGCGCCACAATAAAAGTCAGGAATAAAAATCCTTTTTTCATGGTCGCATGTCCTTTCTATCCACGGCGTTTAAAGAACCAGAAGCCTCCTGCAGTTGCGGCTGCTCCCGCTGCGACTGCCCCGGCAATTTCTAAAACAAAAATCACTTTATTCGATGAAGTCGCTTCTTTTTCTACTGGTTCACTAGCAGGTGCTGCCGTCTCTGGGAGGTAGTCATCTCCCGCAAATTGCCAGCCTTTACTTTGCTTATCCGCTTGCTTCGCAGCAGCTTTCTTCGTAGCATCATTTGTCTTAGTTGTATTCGGTGCATTCGTTGGTCTAATAGCTAATCCATTAACGCCATTTCCTTGTGGTGAGGTACTTGTGATGATGGTAGCCCCACCATTGCCAGTTGCTGTGCCGGTATTGATGTTGATTGTTCCGCCGTTATTACTATTGTTACCGCCAGCTGGCTTGCTTGGTGCTACAGGCTTAATTGCAGTGTTTTTTAAAGCTTCCAATTGTGCTTCTGCGAGCTCAAGTTTTTTAACATTCTTAACGAGTTGCTTGGCCGCTTTTGGTAGCTCATTGTAATGATTTCGTACCAACAAGATCCTAGCTTCATCTTTCAAAGTGACTTGATTTGGCGTTGGTAATAAATCGATTTCAACTGCAACCTTTTCAGCTTCTGCTTGTAATTCTGCTTCAGAGGCCGACGCTTCAAGTTCTTGGATCAATGCTTCTGCCTTCGCTAAAATACTGTACGTTGCTTTTGAAACTAACGCTTTTTGTTTTTTCGTCAATCCTTCATAAGCTGCGCGTGCCATTAGAACTGCATCTTTTTGATTGAGACTCGTGATTTTTCCTAAGGCTTCAATTCGTTTTGTAACACGTTTTGCGGCTTCTTTATCTGATTCAGTTGGCACATCATTCATATCATATAAGCGGGTTTCATTTTTAAGGAAACGATCATATGCAACTAGGGCATAAAAGGCTTGTTCACTAGCCATCCCGTTGACTTCGCCAGGTGCGCCGCCGCCATTGCTGTTGCCTCCTGGCAAGACATGTACAAAACCACTACCTTTAATATGGAAGCTGTTTAAAGCTTGAATTAAGTTGTTTTTCTTAACAAATCGTTTATCTTCCGCTGGATTAATCCCCAAAGCCGTCAAAGCCGTAATGACCTGAGCTATTTCTTCGGAGTTTTGCGTATCCACTGTACCGAAAGTTCCTGTTTCATTTTGGAGCTTAGAAAGTGTCGCTAATGCACGCTCAATTGCCTGACCAACTTTGGCATCGTCCTTATAAGGTGCTAGAGCCTGTATAGCCATTGCTGTGATATCAATATTCGGTTTAGTCCCAAAGAGATTCCAGCCGCCAGCTGCTAGTTCCTTATCTAGGATGTGCTGAATCAGTTTTTCACGGGTGGTGTATTCTTTTACACCCATCGGTTTTGTAAAACGATAATCTGCGCGAGTATCCACCGCAATCAAGGCAAAAATAGCGCCATTGATTCCTTGGTAGGTTACTTTGTTGAAATCACTTAAATAATCGAATAGATTATAACCGCCGACATCGCGAGCGTCTTTCCCAATAGCCGTAATTGCTAAGGCTAGGCGTGAGAATTCCGTATACTTAGCTGTGTGCAGTTGTCCATTGACCTTTTGAATATGGGTCACGACATTTTGATAATACTCTTGGAATAGAGGTTGATCTAATTTTTGCCCATTCCGTGCTAAATCCATGATCATCCATTCATTTGTAAAGTTCGGTTGATAATCTTGGAATAGTCCCAAGACATACCCTTGGGTTTCGTTTAACACTTTTTCATAAGCATCTTGTTGACTCATAAGTTCCGCTAGTCGTTTCTCTGCTTTATTCAAGGTTTCAATATTGGTGACATATTGTTGCTGTGTCTTATTCAAGGCATCATAATGTTGCCGAGCAGATTCTACTTTCACACGGTCGGCAAGTGATAATTTGTCTAGCGTCGGCAGTTTTTTGATCAAGTCACTAACCACCTTTGCCGCCGCTTGATCTTTTAAGATAACGAGTTGTTTTTCCAAGCTCGTTAGTTTCGCCACGGCATCCTTAGTAACATAGGCCTGTTGTCCTTTGGTCAAAGCATCATATTGTTTTCTAACCGCTTGAACTGCTGCTTCATCTTTCCCAGTCAACTCATTTACTGCTGGTAATTTTTCAATTGCTCGCTCCACTTGCTGTGCTTTCTCTTGGTCTGCTACCATTGTAGCCATTCGTTTAACACAGGACTGCAATTTTTCAATAAGCTCTTGCTGAACTTGTTCTTTTTGATTAGCTGACAATTGATTAAATGCCTGATTGGCCGCTTCAACTTTTTCACGGTCAGTAATCTTCAGCTGATTAGCCGTTGGCAATTCTTGAATTTGCTTGCTGACTTTTTGGATCAAGGCGGCAGTAGCCTCTAAATCAGCTAGAATTTCTTCAGCCTTCACTAGGTAGCCATACTGTTCCTTAGTAATCATTTTTTGTTGGCCAGCAGTCAAATCTTCATAAGCCGCACGAGTTGTTTGAATCCACTCTTTATCCTTAAGTGACCAATCTGTCTTGTTCCCCATTTTTTCCAATTCGGTTACGACTTTTTCCGCAATGGACCAGTCTTCTTCAAGCTCAGCTATTTTCGTTAGACATTCTTGTAATCTTTGTTTTAAGTCAGCAGAAATCAGTTTCTGAGCCGCTAGCGTAATCGTTTCAAAAGCTTGTTGTACTTGAGCAACCTGCTCTTTGTCGGCCAGTGTCAGTGCTTCTGCAACTGGTAGACCTGCAATTAGCTTCGCCACTCTTTCAGCCTGTTGGGTAGTCGACTCGATTGCCAGTTGTGGCACTGGGTTTTTAGCAAAATCATAGATTGTTCCCTTATTTTTTTGCTGGAAGGTGAATTGAGCTAAAGCATGTACCGCTTGCTCCGTGGCCATATCATTTTCTTTCGTGTCTGACACAAGCCACTTGAACCCACCATTGGTCAATTGGAATTGGATTAGACGGTTGACAGGATTGATCCCCGCTTCATTTGTATAAGCAGCTGCCGTCAAATCTTCCCCTACTGCGGATAATCCTAAAATGGCTTGCGCTTGGCTATTCGCATTGGCTTCTGTTGCAAAGGCACTCTTAATAAAGAAGTCGCCTTCTGTGGTCAAATTATTTTTAAAGAATGCGACCGCCTTGTTGATCGCTGTTTGAACTTCTGGACGATCTTTGTAAGGTGCTAACGCAGTTAACGTCATACCTGTGATGTCAATATCACCGGTTTTGCCAAATAGTGCCCAACCGCCATCAGCAAACTGTTTGCTCACTAACGCAGTGATTAAGGTATCAATCTGATCTTTTTGTTCTTGAAGACCGTAATCATTGCTGCCTAGTACAATCAAGCCAAAGATTTGATTGTTGATGGTGCCAGTCAATTCATTCGTTGCTAACAGTTTGATCAAATCAATGCCGGCCACGTCGCGGGGATTCCCGCCTAAAGCGAGTATGCCGATTGCTTGACGTTCCGCATCAGTCCATGGCCGTTTCCCACTGCCTGAACCGTATTGCCCATCCTGTGCTTCGATTGCTTTGGCTAAAACTTGATATGAAGCTAAACGAAAGGCTTCGTCGGCTGGATATCCTGAACGAGCTAATGCCAGTGCATTCCATTCAGCAAGGATACTTTGTTTTTCCTTGATGCGACCCGCTGCCGATTTCAACGCACCCTCCACATCTTGTAGACCTGATAATGTGTTGATTTTATTAATTGCCAAGTTGAGCGTTTCTTTATTGGTCACATACTCTTTTTGAACAGACGTTAGATGGTCGAATGCTTCTTTGACTTTCCAAACGGTCTCCTTATCGGCCAAGGATAGGCTTTCCAGTTCTGGTAGCTTGTCAATTTCCTTCATTACTTGGTCGGCCGCTTTTAGGTCTACCAGTTTTGTTTCTAATGAAATTAATTTTTCCAAATGGCCTTGAGGAATAAGTTTTTGTTGGTCTTTGGTCAACGCATCATATAAGCCTCGAACCTCTACTACCTTTGCCTCATCGGCTAGTACTAATTTGTCTAATTTAGGCAGCCAACCAATTTGTAATTCCACATTATAGGCAATATCCACATCATCATTTAATTGCTTGATTCGTGCAACTGCCGCTGAAAGTTTAGCTACTACATCGCTAGTAAGCAATGCTTGCGTTTCTTTAGGCAGCAAACGGTATTCTAAATCCGCACTCTTCACCGCGTCTTCATTATCTAATGTAAGTTTTTCCGCAGCTGGTAATGCTTGGATCAAAGCCGTCACACGATCGGCCGCTGTTTGAGCTGATTCATCTGGCAAGCTTGGTACGGGGTTCTTGTCAAAGTCATAAATAGACCCTTTTCCTTGAACAGAGAAGGCGTATTGACTCAAAGCATGAACTGCCTGCTCTGTTGCCATACCGTTTTCATTTCGGTCATTCAATAGCCATTTGAAGCCGCCAGTTTCCAGCTGGAATTCTGCCAAACGTTTAACCGGATTTTTGCCATTATCCGTCGTATACGTCGCACTGGTCAAGTCTTCGCCAACAGCTGAAAGCCCAATGATTGCTTGCGCCTGACTGTTAGAGTTGGGTTCTTTAGCGAACCAAGCAGGGATGAAAAAGTCAGCATCAGCCGTCATGGTCTTTTTAAAGAAACTAACGCCTTTTTCAATAGCCGCCGCTACCTCTGGCTGCCCTTTATAGGGTGCTAATGCCGTTAAGGTCATGCCAGTGATATCAATATCTCCTGCTTTGCCAAATAAAGCCCAGCCACCATCTGCTAGTTGAGCTTTGACAAGCGCAGCTAATAGTTTTTGGATTTGTTCCTCTTGTCCTTTGATGCCGTAATCCTTTAAAGAAAGAGCAATCAGACCATAAATCTGGTTATTGATCGTTCCTGTCAAATCGTGATCCACCATCAATTGAATCAAGTCGATGCCGCCAACATTCCGTGGGTTGCCCCCTAAAGAAATAATCCCAATGGTTTGTCGTTCCGCGTCTGTCCACGGCCGTTGACCGTTACCAGAGCCATAATTGCCATTGTATTCCAATACTCTACTAGCTAGTTTTTTATAAGAGGACATCCGTAGCTCTTCTGAGGCAGGATATCCAGAACGAGCCACTGCTAATGAACTCCAATCACCTAAATTACCACTGCTGATAATTTTCTCTGAAGCTGCTTGCAACGCTTTTTGTAAATCAAAACCCGCCTCGTTAGCAAGTTCAGTTAAACGTTCTAGCAAATTTACTAGCTTTTCTTGATTTGTTACTAATTTTTGTTGCGCTTCAGTCAGCTTTTTATAAGCTGCTTCAGCAGACTCAACTGCTTTTTGATCACTTAAAGCGACCTCATCAACAGTCGGTAAAGCCGCAATCATGTTGATTACTTCATCCGCTGCTTGTTGATTTTTCAAGTCTTGAATTTTTTCTTCAGCCTTCACCAGCTGTGCCAGTTTCTTTTCGCCAACAGCCGCCTGTTGTTCCTTAGTCAGCGCATCATATGCTTTGCGAGCGGCGGTAACTTGTGCCTCTTGGTCAAGACTAGTAATGTCACCCAACGCTTCAATCAAGGCAATGACATCAGCCACCGGATCTGGTTGTGGCTCTGCCGGTTGCTCCAGTAATGTTAAAGCCTCGTCGACTTCTGCTTGTGTTGCTAACAATTTGACTAAGACTTTTTGGGCATTTTCATAGGCTTTTTGATAAGCTGCTCCTTGATTTTGCCAGCCAGCAGCATCCTGATTGATTTCTGCTACTTTTTGAGTCAAAGCTGTTTTATTGGCAACGGGTAAGGCATCGTTACCGCCAAAGCTAGAGCCTAAATCCGCCCCATATCCTACTAAAGTAAACTGTACGCGAAAAACATCGCCATCTTCTGGCGTTTTATCACTCATACCAACGCCGGGAAATTCATTGTTAACGGAATACATCCAACCAGCCATTCCTGAATAAGAAAATTCTTTTAGGTCGGGTGCTTCACCATTAACGGGATTGGCTAAGTCGATTCCATATTGTTCCTGTCCAAATTGAACCAGTTCTTTCGGTATTTCCGTTTTCCCATTGTCAGCATTGGTAACTCCCGACAGATAGAAGCCACTCTCGGGACTGCCGGTATTGGTATATTGTAAACCCTGCTGCTTGAACAATTCATCTAAGATAACCGCGTAGTTAACATCCTGCGTGACATGGACTAATTGAGGCTCCATAATATAGCCCTGTCCGATGACAAATCGTTCTACCGCAACAGTTATGGTTTTATCCACTTTGGTTGCTTTCTTAGGTTGTGTTGCTTGATTCTTCTTCACCAGCTTTTCCATCGCTGCTGCCATTTTTTCTAACTTAGCCGCATTTGTAACTTGCGCTTTCTCCTCTCCAGAAAGAGCATTATAGGTTTCAATCAGCTGGTTTAATTCATCTTGTTGGGCAAGTTCTAACTTTCCTTCAGAAAATGCCTCAATTTGCGCAATCAATTGCTGAACATTTTCCCCTACGACTTCCGTTTCACTGGTACTCGTCGTGGCCGTTGCAGCTTCTGTTGCTGTCGTCGACTCTATTGTTTCAGATGATGTGTCAGCTGTTTCTTCTGTTTTCGCTTCGGTATTGGCGGTCTCAGACGCATAGACCGTTAAGCCGCTCGTGCCGATAGCCTGTCCCAACAAAATAGAAACAGCAGCAAGTTGCATCAACTTCTTCATTCCTTTTCCTCCTTTGGTTTCCCCATCGAACCCTTGCATAAAAAAAGACACTCGTAGTGAGTGTCTAGCCGCCTGCTTGATAGGTCAATGCATAAACCAAGAGGAAGCTGGACATCTCACCCTGTTATCATGTCCAGAACTTTTCCTGCAGATATCCTGACTTCACTTCATCCTACTCTCTTCTCTTCCCAGATTATGCTCTCCAGTGAGTTTTAAGATTTCGTCCATGTTACAGTAGAAAGGGACTGTCGAGGATTTGCACCCCGTTCCCTACAAAAAAAGTCCTTCTTATTCAAAAGTGTACATTCATTCTCATTCTAGCACAGTAAATTTGTCGAAAAATAACAATTCATTAAGTTATGTGTACCTTATTCTAACCAATTACTAGCGTTTAAATTCAATTATTCAAAATTATTGAGCTTGCCAGTCAGCAGGGTATGTGACATAAATAAAACGCGCATCCCCTGTTACTGAAAACTGGATTTGACTTCCTTTAGGAATTAAAATCAGTTCTCCTGGTCCTGCACTAACTGTGCGGCCGTCGATATGAATATCTAGTTGACCTGATATGACGTAATCGATTTCATCATAATCAAGTTTCCAGTCAAAGGTAGTATCCTTCATAACCATCAGTCCGGCGCCTAAACGTGGACTTTCTGCTAAAGAGAACAGGTCCTTTGTATAAACGATGTCATTGGGATTGCCAGTGTCTAGACGATCCTCTTCCGAAACTTCCAGCAACGGTAATTTAACTGAGGCAATCCCGCTAGGATCGATATGCTTAGCTGGATTCAACTTTTCTGTTACGATTTGACGTACGAGTATCTCAATCATTTCACGATTAAGTTCTGCCATAACCTTCTCCTCCTACGCTTTCACTTTTGGTTCTGCTTTTCCTAATAGACGGTTAGCCATAAACATACCGACGAAAATAGCGGTAATACCGGCAACTAATTTACCTACCATCATTGGGAAAATCATTTCTTTAGCCACACCCGCAGTAAAACCTAAGTGGTCACCTAAAACAAATGAAGCTGATACTGCAAAAGCAACGTTGATAATTTTTCCGCGATTGTCCATATCCTTCATCATTTGAAACATCGGAATATTGTTGGCTAAAGTCGCAACCATACCAGCGGCTGCAATTTCATTCATCCCCATTGCTTCTCCCAGTTTCAATAATGGTTTATTGAACACTTTAGTAATGAAAGCAACTAAACAGAAGGCCCCTGCTAATGTCAACGCAATGCCACCAACAACTTCGATACCTTCGGAAACAGGTGCAATACCTTCAATCAATGTGATGCCAACAAGTTGTTGGATGGCACCTACAACTAAACCAAAGATTGCAACGATTACAACGCCTTGTCCAAAAATGGTAAAGCCTTTGATCATTCCATTTGGTGCTAACCATAAGCCCAGAATAATCAATGCTGCCACCAAAACAATCGGTACTAAATTGGAAAGAATCATACCAATTGGCATCCCAGCTGTTAAACCACCCGCTAGTAAGCCTAAAGGAATTGTGACGATCCCACTAAGTACCCCAGTTGCAAGGTATTGCTGATCACTTTTTTCAATAATTCCAAGAGCAACTGGAATCGTGAACACGATCGTTGGTCCCATCATGGCCCCTAGAATCGCACCTGCGAATAGACCAGCTTGTGGATCATGCGCCATTTGTTGGGCTAAAGCAAAGCCCCCCATGTCATTGGCAAGCAATGTCGTAGCGAACATAGATGGATCCGCTCCTAAAAATGTATAAACCGGCACGACGATGGGACTTAAAATATTGGCTAATACGGGAGCCAAGGTAATGATCCCCACCATTGATAAGGCTAGTGACCCCATTGCCATAATTCCTTCTTCAAACTTTTCACCAAAGCCAAATTTATTGCCGATACATTTATCCACTGCCCCAATGATCATGAATAATACCATGATGTACATAATAATCTCATTAATACTCATAAATACCCTCCTTACTTATTGGATTCCATCGAATCAACGACCCCGACAATCATGGCATCGATGGGCGTTTCCAGATTTTCGGCGGAAATTCGTGCTGCTTGACCCTGGGTAATCAGAACAAGGTCCCCAATACCAGCACCTGCATTATCAGCAGCTACCAGCGATCCTTGAGGCTCCTCGGTGTCTGTATTCCAAACTTCTACCAGCATAAACTTCCACCCGTTTAGTTTTTCATCTTTTCTTGTTGACCATAAACTACCGGTCACTCTTCCTAATAGCATAAGCAGATCTCCCTCAAATAAGTTGATTTTCTCTGGCAAAATCAAGGGCCAGTGGCGTCAAGCGACGGTCTGCCGGTAATTGGAAATTCGGCTGTTGTACCAACTGCTTCAGTTCTTTTTCCGTCAGATAAGCTTTAGGTGTATAGTCTCTTTTCACGGGAGGCTTGATTTGGCACCATTCCTCCAGAGAAACAAATTGAATGCCATAGCCTTCCAGCTGAGAATGCAAGGCTTGCAAGTGTTTTTGCAGCCCATATTTAAGACCGCTTTTTCTCTCCGGCCATTCAGTCGTCAACACCCAGACAGGTTTACCAGCCAACAAATACCGTTGTACCTGCTTTGTGGTAAAGTCCGTTATCTGCAAGTTGGCAATACTAGCCATTTGCGCCAGACTGAGACATTTAACCACTAATCCTGCCGCCTCTTGTTCAGGTCTGACCCAACTTATTTCTGGCTTGTCCGCAAGCTCTTGCGGCAACTGTTCCAATCGATCGAAAGCGAGATTCGTCGTATTTTTAGGCGTCAGTTCTGCCATTAGTCTGTCGGTAATTTTTTGAATGATTGTTTCAATTTCCGTTACATTCATAGGAACCTCCTAAGGTAGGATCCGACCACGTGTTCCTTTCACTAAGCCGCATGCATTGGCTTCGTCATAATCAATATGCATATAAGTTGCGAATTTAGGACTCACTCGGACAACGACATCGTCAAAAATGAGTGCGCGTTGGCCATCCACTTTGACTTTTACGATTTGACCGTTTTCCACGTGGTTTTTCACGGCATCTTCTGGCGTCATATGAATATGGCGTTTCGCTACGATCAACCCTTTTTCCAGCTGAACAGAACGATCACCATTGATTAAAACAACCCCAGGAGTACCGTCAATATGACCACTCTCTCTGATAGGTGCATTGATCCCTAATTCTCGACTATCTGTCAACGAAACTTCTACCTGTGATGCTGCTCGTTCTGGTCCTAATATAACGACATTTTTAAACATGCCTTTAGGCCCAGCAATCGTGATCCGCTCTTTACAGACAAATTGACCTGGTTGTGAAAGATCCTTGACCTTTGTCAACTGATACCCTTCGCCGAATAAACAGTCGATTTCATGACGTGATAAATGAATATGACGACCAGAGGCCTCTACTTCAAAGGTCAATTCGGTTAGTCGTTTTACTACCTCTTCTACAATTTGTGTTACTGGATCCACTCTATCCATCTCCTACTCTTTCTTGACTGCCGCCAACACGGTTAAAAGCTGTTGCGACCAGTCAACAAAACGTTGATACTTCTGCGGTGGTTCGTCTGACAGTAACATTAAGATACAGTCGATTTGACATTCAATTTCGCCAACCGCATAGGCCCAGCGACGGTGGTTACCAGAAATAATCAGCGGTTTCTTTGGTGCTGGTTGAACCGGTATTTCACCTAAGCTTAACAGCCATTTTTGCTGCTGCTCTAGGTAGAGCCACCATTCTGCTGTAAGAAAATCGTCAGCAAAATCTGGAAAATAGAACATATTAGCTAAATGTCGATAGGCGATTTTCAGTTCATTAGAAGTAACTGCCTGTTTCTTATCAGCCTGACTAGAAGGAGCGGGTTTTTGGGTAGGCCCTTTCACTTCCAAATAATTGACATCAATTCGATGCTCTCTCAGATAACTTTGAGCAGATGGCGTGATCATACTCTTGGTTTTTAAAACAAAACAGCCGCCGTCTCGCAGTTCCTTTTTCCGCAAAAGTCGCCGAATCGTATCTTCTGTTATGATTTCCATCAGCGCAACCTTCCTAACTGAACAGGAGGGTTGTATTACCTGCTTGTCTGTTGAAACAAGACGGCTAATACAACCCCACCCGATCTAATTCTTAGATTTCACCATGATGTGGCAAAATAGCATCAACTTCAGAATGTGGACGTGGGATTACGTGAACAGATAATAATTCACCCACACGTTCAGCTGCAGCAGCGCCAGCATCAGTTGCTGCTTTAACGGCACCAACATCACCACGAACCATAACAGTTACTAAGCCGCCGCCGACTTGTTCTTTTCCGATAAGAGTTACGTTTGCTGCTTTTACCATTGCATCGGCTGCTTCAACAGCACCTACTAATCCACGAGTTTCGATCATTCCTAAAGCGTTTGTACTTGACATAATAATTTCCTCCTAATTGTTGTTTTCAAAATTTATTACAAATTATTGTAATCGAGCGAGTACCTGAGCAACTAAAGTATTAATCAATTCTTCTTGCCCAGAAGTTGTGCAAGTCGTTTGACTCGACTGACCTTCTTCAGATCGTAAATCAGCAAGGGTTCTGACACCATAAGCGATTCTTCTTAGATTGAAGAGGTTTTCAGGTCCGATATTATCGGATGTTGAGCTACCGCCAACTGCACCACAGCCTAAAGTTAAAGCCGGTACTAAGTTTGTAGTAGCGCCAATACCACCAAGTGAACCAGGGGTATTGATTAATAACCGTGAAACTGGTTTACGTAAGCCAAATTCACGAACGATTTCTTTGTTTTCGGTGTGGATGATCATGGTGTGACCAGCGCCTTCACCTTTTAAGATTTCAATTGATAAATCACAGCCTTCTTCCCAATTATTCACTGTATAAAAGGCGATGATTGGTGCTAATTTTTCGCGGGAATAAGGATATTTAGGCCCCACGTGCGTTTCTTCTGCCACAATCAAGCGGCGATCTTCAGGAATCGACAGACCAGCAAGTTTGGCAATATGTTGTACGGAACGACCCACGATTTGAGGGTTCATCGTGCCATTTGGACGCAGGATGAATTTGGCTAACTTGTCTGCTTCAGCTGCATCTAAGAAGTAAGCACCCTGTTTAATCAACTCAGCCTTAACCGCTTCACGGTTGACTGTTTCCACAATGATAGATTGTTCAGAGGCACAAATTGTACCGTTATCGAAAGTTTTTGAATCCATAATTGCGCTCACAGCCGCAGTGACATTGGCACTTCTTTCGATAAAGGCAGGGCCATTACCAGGTCCAACCCCAATTGCGGGTGTACCAGATGAATAAGCAGCCCGCACCATCGCATTACCACCAGTTGCCAAAATTAAGTTTGTATCTTTATTGGTCATCAACTCGTGGGTTCCTTGCATAGTTGGTACAGTCATAACCGAAACAGCGCCTTTAGGAGCCCCAGCAGCTTCTGCCGCTTGTTGAATGATTTTGACGGTTTCCAAAATAGCATTCAAGGCATTAGGATGGGGTGAAAACACGATACTATTGGCTGCTTTTAGAGCAATCATCGCTTTATAGATGACTGTCGAAGTTGGGTTGGTAGAAGGAATCAAGCCCGCTACTACACCAACTGGAACTGCTACTTCTGTTACTTTTTTCTCAGGATCTTCATGAACGACCCCCACCGTTTTCATATCTTTGATATAGTCAAAGACGGCTTTTGAAGCAAAAGCGTTTTTCATTACTTTGTCTTGCCAAATCCCAAAACCAGTTTCTTCATTGGCAAGTTTAGCTAAACGTTCTCTTTCTGAATAAGTTGCGTCAGCTACCGCTTTGACGATGGCATCGATTTTTTGTTGTGAGAAAGTTGCTAATTCTTCTTGTGCTTGTTTGGCTTCACGGATTAATGTCCGTACTTCTTGAATGGATCGTAAATCTTTATCTACTAATTCCAATCATTGTCACTTCTTTCTATTTCATTCAAAATTGCCTTTACTAGGGTTTCTTTGTTGGCAAATTTGATCTCCGATTTTTTTAAGTGTTCCAGGTTCATTTTGTACGCGCGTTTTCTAAGGTCAACAACTTTTTCTTTCAATAATGCCGCCTCAAGTTGTGTTAGATCACGCTGGGTAGTTGCCACAGTCTCTTCTATGACAGATTCGACGACTTCGTCTGCGGCTTCTGCTGCCTGCTCATGGGTAGACTCTTTACGAGTAGTCACTCTGGTTGTTTGAGGATCCAAACGAGCAATGACGTGGTGAGCAATTAGGCAATTCAAATCCTCTGCCACTGCCACCCCCGCATCAACGGCAGCCTCGACTGCAGCGACATCACCGACCAGCTCGACGGTTGTCAAACCGCCACGAATCACCTCTGCGTTATTCAAATCAACATCCGCTGCTTTCAATGCCGCATCGGCAGCACTTACGGCACCTAGGAAGCCACGAACCTCTATCATTCCTAATGCTTTCATTCACTGCACTTCCTTAATAAGTCAGCGGATTATCCGCCACATTTTGAACGGCTTGAGCGAAAGCGCCACAAGCAGCTTTACAAGCAGATTGGCTGCCTGACAATAAGGCACCGCCAAAGTTTGTTTCAGAAGGCGGACCATAGAACACACCCATCTGTACGTCAGCTGCCTTCAAAGCCGCATCTAAACCAACCATTGCTTCTAAAGGTGGCGCAATCAAGTAGGCGATTGCTTGACCTTCTTGGATATTAGCCTGTTCAGATAGGAAACTACCAGAACGAGACACTACATGGGCAAAGTAGGGAATACTATCATCATCATTTGCACTAATGAAGCTGGCTTCATTCTCAATGACTTGAACGGCAACGCTTAAGCCGCTGTTCACTTCAGCAGGACTTGGTCCAGCCAAGATGCCAATAACTTCACCGGTAAGTTTAGTAGAAGCATTCGCCGCACCAGCATACATACTTTTTGCGTAAACAACTTCGACATCGGCTGCTTTTGTCGCTTCATCCAAGGCAACATAGGTTACATCATCACAATCTGAAGTAATGATACCTAGTGAACGTTGACCCGGTTTTAGAGATAGTTGCTCAGCCAACGCCGCATCAGCGTTTGGAATGATCTTGACGCTTAATACATTTGCACCTAAACGATCGTTTCTCACTTTTTTTCCTCCTATTCGGCTTCTTTCAACTCAATACCAGATTTCTTCTTATCCATCATCTTCTTGATCAATTCTGCAATATAGGCACCGGCTTCAACTGCTGGCGTACCACCTTTATGGATATTAGAAATCACGGTCCGGCGCGCTTCTGGCATACCGACAGTTGGACGATAAGCGATATAAGCACTCATGGATTCTGCTGTAACTAAGCCAGGACGTTCTCCAACTAACAAACAAACGACCTCGGCATCCGTTACTTCCGCAATTTTATCCATAGCAGGTACCCGGCAATATTTCACGAAAACCACATCGTCAAAATCAAGATTGTACATTTTCAAGCCTTGTTTAATAGAAGGAATCACTTCGCGAATATTGGCTTCGATGGCAGCGGAACTCAAGCCATCGCCCACAACCATTTGGATTTTAGGACTTTTCTTCGTATTCTGACGAATGATGTCAATATTTTCTTCATTAAATTGACGACCGTAGTCAGGACGAGTTAGGTACTCATCCTTTGTTTCGCAGATGGTTTGTGTGGCTACAAAACCCATTTCTTTGACTAATTCAGGATCAACATCAGAGAAGACCGCATCTTGAGCAGCTGCGTGGTCTGCTCGGAAACGAAGACTTGATTGCGTCATGTAGCGTGTCCCTGCACGCCAAACACCTAAACGAGCGGGTGTGTAGGATTTCATTTTCAGATAACCTTCACGGTCATGAGGATCGGGAACATATAATGCTTTCCGAATATCTACCTCGGTAATATCATCGATCATGCCATCTTCAACTGTCGTTGTGGCTGTAACCGGCATTTGTTGCGTTGGTTCATTTTTGGCAACCGGTGTCGCAACTGGTTCCTTTTCACCTGTTACCATATCGTTTAAAATCGATTCGATCATGGATTTTAATTCTTTTTCGTTCATTCTGCTCACCCTCTCTATTTCAGAAACGCTGACGCATCCCCAGCGCGACTTGTTAATTTACCATTTTCCATGAAGCCCATTTTTTCCATCCATTCTTCAAATTCTTTAATTGGACGAAGGCCGAACATTTCACGGATTGTAGCAGTTTCGTGGAATCCAGTTGTTTGGTAATTCAACATCACATCATCGCCATGTGGAATGCCCATGATATACGTACAACCAGCGGAAGCTAAAAGAATCGTTAGGTTTTCCATATCATTTTGGTCAGCTTTCATATGGTTGGTGTAGCAGACATCACAGCCCATTGAAATACCGGTTAATTTACCCATGAAGTGATCTTCTAAGCCAGCGCGAATGACTTGCTTGGAATCATATAAATATTCAGGGCCAATGAAGCCTACAACCGTATTGACGATATATGGGTCATACTTTTTAGCAAAGCCGTAGCAACGAGCTTCCATTGTTACTTGGTCCGCCCCAAAGTTTGCTTCTGAAGACAACTCAGACCCTTGACCAGTTTCAAAGTACATCACATTAGGACCCGCCGCTTGGCCACTTTGCAAGGCTAAATCGCGCGCTTCTTGTAACATGTCGCCGTTCAAGCCAAAAGCAGTATTCCCTTTTTCAGAACCAGCGATTGACTGGAAGACTAACCCAGTAGGTGCCCCTTGACGCATTGCTTCCATTTGGGTTGTAACGTGGGCCAAGACACAAGTTTGGGTCGGAATATCCCATTCACTCCGGAATTCCTCAAACTTATTCAGGATTCGTTTAACACTTTCTGTTGAGTCATCAACGGGGTTCAAACCAATAACCGCATCCCCTGCACCAAATGATAAACCTTCCATGACAGAAGCCATAATACCGTCAACATTATCTGTTGGGTGGTTCGGTTGTAGCCGCGCAGAGAAAGTGCCGGGACGACCAATCGTCGTATTGGCCGTTTTTTCAATATGGATTTTTTTGGCACCTACGATTAAGTCCATATTGGACATTAGCTTGCAGACGGCCGCAATCATTTCTGAAGTTAAACCACGCGAAACATGTTTAATGTCGAAATCAGTTGTTTGATCGGATAGGATCCATTCTCTTAATTCTTGAACAGTCCAATGTTTAATCGATTCAAAAATACGCATATTGACTTGGTCGATAATGATCCGGGTCACTTCATCCTCGTCATAATCCACTACAGGATTATTAAAAAGGTCGTTCAATGTTAATTGCGCTAAGACGACTTTAGCGGCAACTCGTTCTTCTGAACTAGTAGCAGCTACGCCAGCAAGTTTATCACCGGATTTTTCCTCGTTTGCTTTTGCTAAAACTTCTTTAACGGAAGCAAACTGATAAACTTTACCGAAAAGCTTTGTTTTAAGAATCATGTTTTTCTTCGCTCCTTTAGTTGAATACTAATGTTTTCACGATCACCGGTAACACAGCGCCGTCAGCAACTGGCTGGCCGATGTCGATATAATCGCCATTTTCTACGCGAACCGAATCCAAGCAGACAAAGGGATAATCTGGTGGCAATTGTGCAAAGAGACTATGGCCCAAGGCTTTTGCCATATCGGCATCCACCATGACAATCAAAGGAATATTTTCCTTAACCAAGGCGGACAGCCCCTTAACGATGCCTTCGCCGTATCGTTGGATATCAGCAAAGCTAGGATTTTTCAAACCTTTTACAGCCAGAGCAATCTTAGGAGTTTCATCAATCCGATGCCAGTTCAGCTTTTCAGTGATTCGCTCAGCCATCGCTTCAGCTGGGAGATTTTCATCATCTGTCGCTATTTTTAGAATCGGCAGATTTTTGATTGGTAGAATCTCTTCTTTATAAGCAATGGTACTGCCACTAACCTCAGCCGTATGAGAACCAGCCCCCACAACCGTCGCGCGAATCGTTTCGGCGGAATGCAGCACTTCTTTTTGAAAAAGTCTTGAGGTGAAAATTTTATTTCCCAGCAAGAGACCAATATCGCCATATCGGAAGGGATCGTCTGGTAACTCTGCCAAACAGTCGGCAACGCCACCGGAAAAGGTAATCGTGGGTATTTCTTCGTCTAGCCGCAAGCCATGGTTGGTAATCAATAAATCGTAGAAAGGACTGCGCTCACCAATGCCAACACTATTTTCCAGTACGTGTACGAGCACTTGAATGATTGGTGCTAATTGTGCTTGGTCCGCTTTAGCCCCTACTCTTATTGGACTATCAATGGCTTCGATAATCGCTTGGACTTTTGGCGCAATATACGTTACCGTCCGCGTGGCTGCCTCAATTTTGATAAGGCGCCCGCCAATATCAAAGCAGGCAGTGTCCATCACTTCTCCATCTTTGAAAACGGCGAGATTACTTGTACCGCCACCAATATCAATATTGGCTACTGGATACCGTTTTTGCTCAGAAAAGGTTTCAGTTCCCGCTCCCTTACCAGCGATAATGCTCTCTAAATCTGGGCCGGCCGTTGCCACTACAAAATCACCAGCGTAGCCGCTGAGGGCTTCTAAAACTTTACTTGAATTACTCTTGCGCGCTGTTTCACCGGTTATGATGACAGCCCCCATTTGAATCTCTTCTTTTTGAATACCGGCCTTTTGATATTGGGCAGCCACAAATTTTTTGATTGGTTCATCATCGATTTCTGTTGGACTCAGCAGCGGAGTGAACATGATATCACTGCGATAGATGACTTCTTTATCTGAGATGGTGATACGTGGAACAGAAAACGCTGAAGCAAAGTTCTCAACAGTCAACTCTGAAAGGACCAACTGGGTCGTTGATGTCCCTAAGTCAATCCCAACTGTAAGTAACTTTTCTTTGCCCATTTTTTTCACTTCCTTCCGCTTTTGATGCAAAAAAAGACACTTAAAGAATAGTAAGAAAAATCTCTACTTTCTTTAAGCGCCTTTGCTTAACGTCGAACAGCATCAATGATGTTCTTTTCAAAATAGAAGCAGGTTTTTGTGCCCTGCTCATTTGATTCAATTTTGATTTTACCTTTGAGCTTGTCCTTGACGTAGCTCGAAACGATCATCAGGCCTAAACTATCTGTGTTCGTAGCCTTCAAATCATAACCGTTACCATTATCTTCCACTGAAATATAAATCAGCCGTTGCTTTTCGTAGCCTCTGATCAAAACAGATCCTTTTTGCTCTGCTTTAAAGGCATGGTCAAAAACGTTTTGAACCAACTCATTTACAATGAGCGAGACAGTCACCATTTGTTCACTTTGAATCATAATCGTCGGATCGACTTCTAAAGAGAGTTCAATACTACGAGAATTGCGAAAAATATGACGGAAGTTGTAAATGACAGCTTCCAGCGTCTGGCTTAATGATACTTGATCCTCTACTTGTTTTGATAGTAATTCGTGCGTGGCGGCAATTGCCATAATACGCGAAACACTTTCACGTAAAACTTTCTTTGCCTCTTCACTTTGGGTGCGCCTTTCCTGAATCCGTAGCAATGAAACCACCGATTGTAGGTTATTTTGACGCGGTGATGAATCTCACGAATGGCGACAGATTTAGAAATAATCTCCGCCTCTTTACTTTTTACCTCGGTGTTATCTTGGATAATCACAACCAGTTTGTGTTCATCTTCAATCCAAATTTTCTTAATCATAAAGAAATAATCAAGATAGGTCGTCTCTAAATCAATAGGCTGATGCGTCGATTGATGTGAGAATTGATATAGCGTATATTCGAAAGTGGTATAATCGAGGGTCAAATTGTCATAGTGCATGCCCACCAATCGATTACGATAGCCTAATCGCTTATAGAGCTTAACCGCAACTTGGTTAGTTAAAAGCAGCTGTCCATTCTGGTTATAGACCAAGATTGCTTCAGGCAGCTGATCTACAACGGAATCATCTAAATGATGCAGTGCTTCGAGTGCTGTAGAGATTTGTGAGTAGCTTTTGATATCCGCCATTGTTTGGCTAGGCTCAACCGCATGCTCAATATCCGTTTCGACGATAATCACTCCGATCGTCCGTTGTGCATTTCGAATTGGATAAATATTTTGCTGAATTGGTCGATTTTCCTGCGAAAGGGCTAAAAGACCAATTGTATTCAAGCTAGTTTCCAGCGTCCGCATCACGCCAGGTTCGTTCTTTAAAAGGGCATCTTGCCCTACGACTTCACTCTGGTATAGTGATGGTTGTTTTTCGGGAAGTTTATGATAAACAACTAGCGCTTCGCGGGTGGTTTCATTAAAGACATCGATAAAGACATCAGAGTTACCATATAATGAGCTTTGTTCTAAATACTCAGCAGTCCGGGCCAGTTCTTTCACATCGGACTCCGTCAGATTTGTATATTCCTGGCATAGTTGGCGCATTTTATCGATTTTAGTCATCATCCATCACGATCAATTCTGCGATTTCTCGCATTGGCGCCCGCTTGTCCATACTTAATTTACGGATCATTTGGTACGCTTCCTCTTCAGAGACATGATTTTCCTTGATCAAAATTCCCTTCGCACGTTCGATGATTTTCCGTTCTTCCAGTTTCCCCTTAAGCTTGTCAATTTCTTTGATTAGCTCTTGCGTCTCTTTCCCACGGGCAATACTCATCTCAATCGTTGGAATCAAGGATTTTTCGTCTAATGGCTTGACAAGATAACCAACTGCGCCAAGCTTTTTGGCTTTTTCAGTGTTCTCAAGATCACTATACGCAGATAAAAAGACGATACTGTCTGCTAATTGATCCTGAATGATTTTCTTTCCTGCCTTTAGACCATCTAAAATCGGCATCTGGATATCCATCAAAACGACATTTGGTCGTGTTCTTCTACACACCTCAATCGCTTCAAAACCATCCGCTGCTTCACCTACTACATCGTATCCGGCCTCACTCAGAATATCCTTTACGTCAAGTCTGGTGATTGGTTCATCATCGACTATCACGATTCTGCCTTTCATTGCCTTCACACCCTCACTGTTTCGCTAAGTTCTAGTTATCTTACAGGTAACCGAAAAACCTAGAATACTGCTAAGACCTTTTATGACTTCTTGCAGTGCTGATTCGACAGAACTGACATCCCCGCTAATCACGACGGATCCACTAAAGCGATCAATGAAACCTATTTGGATATCACCACTTTTGGTTGCAATATCAACGGCGATAATTGCGGCCTCACTTGGTGTAATCGTTAGGATCCCTAGGGCATTACTAGTGCCTTCTGGTAATCCTAGTTTCGTATAAATCTCTTTGTTAGGACTGGCGATGATATGGGCGAGTGTCACCTGTTTACCAGGAACGTATTCCTGAATCATTCGTTGTTTTTCTTCCAACAAGTATCGCTCTCCATTCTATTGCAAATAAAAAATCCCTAATAAAAAAGCCAAAAGATCATCGTCTTTCGTTTCTTATTAAGGAGCTTCTTTGCTCTTCAGTTTTGGAGCACCTCGTTGTGCTATCTGCATTATAGGCTAAGAAAACAAGTGAGTCAACCGCTTTTTATGAAATCGTTTCAATTATTTTTTTGACATCTTCCAAGGATGCTCTTCGTGGATTTGTGCTGGTACAACCGTCGGCTAAGGCTGCTAACGCAATGGCATCTTGCTCTTGGCTGATGGTTTCACGCGGCAAGCCGAATTCTGTTAAAGTTGCCGGCATGTCTAATTTTTGACGTAACTGTTTCACTGCACGGATTAAATTCTGGACACCCATTCTAGGATTTTTAGTTGATTCACCCAAGCAGTTTGCCAACGCCGTATACCGTTTAGCCGCGTAGTTATCAGCTGTATAGTGTGCTAAATCAGCGTTGTATTCGATGACAGTCGGCAACAAAATTCCATTCATGCGACCATGCGGAACATGCAAACGTGCTCCTGCAGCATGAGCGATCCCGTGATTCAAACCTAAGGAGGTCAAATTAAAGGCCATTCCAGCCATACAAGAGGCTAAGTGCATATTCGCTCGCGCTTGACGATCAGTTCCGTCACGATAAGCCTTTTCCAAATTATCAAAGACTAGCTTTACGACCTTTTCAGCAAAAGCATCGGCCACTAGATTTGCCTCAGTCGAAACGTAGGCTTCTAAGACATGCGTCAAGACATCCATCCCGGTATCGGCAGTAATCTTAGGGGGTACACTCATCACAAGATTCGTATCTAAGATGGCGATATCCGGTTGAATTTCATCTGTTACCAGCGGATATTTTGTTGCGGTTTCTGGTACGGTGATAACAGCGAAATTGGTTACCTCAGATCCGGTACCACTCGTGGTGGGAATAGCGATAAAGGTTTCGATTTCCGTCTTCAACGTACGTTTACCAAAGTATTTCATGGCTTTAGCAGCGTCGATGGCAGACCCGCCGCCGATTGCCACAATAACGTTGGCGCCAAAACGATTCATGGCTTTGATGCCGGCAACTACTTTTTCAATTGGGGGATCGGGCACGATATCACTGAAAATCAGATATTCATTTGCCGATAGATAGCTGGTAATTTCTTTAGACAAACCCGATTCAACAATGAATGGATCTGTCACAACAAATATTTTTTTCCCTTGGATCGTCTCCAATTCTTTTAGCGCATCATCTCCGACCCAAAGCTGTGTGGAAAAATGAATTTTTTCCATGTTCTTCCCTCCTTCAATTATTCGCAAAAATCAAAAAAGACGCTTCAAACAAACGTAACGAATGTTTGAAGCGTCTTTGCTTCTTTGTATACCCCATTGTACACCGACTTTTACAGGTCATACTGTACAACGGATTATTTTACTTGTCAACATAAAAAAGGAAAGCAGCGGTACATCATTGTACTTGTTCACTCTTTCAGCGTTGAAAGACCAGCCCGTTCTCCTTCTGCACAGCTATGTGCAAGTCTCAATCAACTCCGAGGGCTGGATTTTTCACCTTAGGGTGTAAGAAGAAACATCCTGTTTAGCCTCGAAACAGCATGCCCGATAATGAAAAGCGGAAAGACCTGACTTAGAGCATTGTGCTCATCACAGTGGCGGGACCGTGTTAGATTTTCACTAACTTCCATCCGTATTTTTCATAGAGTCTGATTGATTAAGTTGACTTTAGCACATTTTGGTTACGATTTCAAGCTTGTTTAAAGTCCATCCTTTTTGATACTGTGAAAGACTTTCTCACCGCGTTCATAAAAGACATCTTCCACACCCTCGCGTACATTGATTACGCGGGCAACTGCATAAAAATAATCGGAAAGACGGTTTACAAACATGATGACTTCCCCATTCAATTTTGCGGTCCAGCTAAGTCGAACGATTTGTCGCTCAGCCCGTCGTGCAATGGTTCGCGCCATATGCATCATGCTGGCACCTTGACTGCCTCCAGGAAGAATAAAGCGTTCGATATCTGGCGCTTCAGCCGTGTAGCGATCAATTCGTTCCTCTAGCCACGTAACACTCTCCCCTTCAAGTTTCAAGGGACGCTCTGCCTCTAGCGGCGTTGCTAAGTCTGTGCCAACATCAAATAAAAATTGCTGAACTCGTTTCAATTCTTGCTTTAATTCTGAGTGCTGATCTGACAACATACTGATGGAAAAACCTAGCCAAGAATTTAATTCATCCACTGTCCCATAACTTTCAACCCGATCAGAGTCCTTAGAAACTTGGCTACCTCCAACCAGCTTGGTCATACCTTTGTCACCCGTTTTTGTATAGATTTTCATTATTATTCCTCCAATTCATGTATAAATTTCGCTAATTCAGGTACGCCTGCTCCTGTGAAAGCAGACACTTCAAAAATTTCACTTGCGCCGGCTTGCACCAACTGATTCCGCACCCAAGCTAGTTGACCTTCTTCTGCCTGGTCGATTTTTGTGACGATTCCGACAATCTTCTTTGGAAAAATCGTGCCGAAGCCTGGGGAGAAGATTTGACTTTGCTCCGTCACGCTTTGCACTAAACCAATCACGCGGGCATCAGCTGCCGTCACATTTAACGCATTATAATATTGCCGATGTAAAATAAATTCGCCAGGCGTATCAATCAATTCTGGCAGAAAGGTCACTGCTTGCGTTTTCTGATAACGCAGTTCTTCTCCCTGAATGGCCTGGCAGAGGGTTGTTTTGCCACAGCCAACAGCGCCCATCAAAATTATTTTTTTCATTTTGTAACCTCCAATTCGCAAAAAAAGCCTAAAGCGAGGGTATTCGCTTTAGGCTTCATCACCTGTTTCAATGTACCTCATTGTACATTCCTTATTTGCCTTCATACTACCGTGAGGACTTTGAGTTGTCAAGGGTGAATCATCTAGAATGAATAGGGTTTCATTTGGCGAAAACGGCATTTAGGCGTATCATAAATGCAAGGAGGAGAGGTTAATGAAAAAGGTTAGAATCATCTTAGTTGCCGTAATTTTGATGATGGGTTTACAGGTCAGTCCTGTCGGGGCAGCTACCAAGTATTATACGAGTAAAGATATCCCTGACGTACAAAAAGAGGTCTTCAAAAAAGGCACCACAATCTGGGATCGGGGCTATGTCAAGGGCGCCAAGAAGCGCGGAACGACTACTAGCTATCTCTATCAATCATTAAAAATTACTAGAGAAACAAAAAATAAAAGTGGCACTTATTGGAAAGTCTACAAAGGGAAAAAATATCTAGGCTGGGTCAACAAAAATGCGTTAGGCGCCGTAGAAACCATCAAATACAAAAAAGTTGCAAAACCCTATAAGCAAATCGTGACAGCCTCAAATAGCACCATTTGGTCCAAACCTTATGTCAAAGGTGCTAAGAAATCTGCAAACTCAAAACAGTTTCTAAACAAGGAAGTCACAATCAAACAAGAAGCAACCACAAAATATGGGACCTATAAAAAAATCTATCAAAGTAATGGCAAACTGATTGGCTGGCTTTATGCCAATGGCGCTAAAACCAAGGTGGTAAACGGTAAAACGGTTTATATCGCTCCAAACAGCGGCAAGAAGTATCATTTTGACAAGAACTGTCGCGGCTTAAAGGCCGCCAAAAGTATCAAAACAATGAAACTTCCGGAGGCACAAAAAGCAGGTTACACCTTATGCAGATTTGAAGACTAGCCAATCTATACTGGCAAGCTTCATCTTTAAGATAGTCTAAAAAAAAGCTGGCATTCCCTCATTTATTCGTAAAAACCCCGATGACATACAGTCACCGGGGTTTCGTTTTAGTTTTGAATTAATTTGAAGGAAGACCATGGTTTTAGGAATTCCAACAAGAACAATTCGTCATCAGAAATGCGCCCTACTACATTGACGCGTCCGTCATTTTTCATTTCTTTCAAGGCAATTTGTGTTTCGCCTTTGTATTGACCATAGCCAACGTTATCAATTAAGACGTCACCGCGCGTCATATCACGAGTGTTGTGAGCTGGGAATGGCAAATCTTTGTATTTTACCCGTGTCCAAGTAGAACGTAGGATATATTCAGAGCGATCGCCACGGTAGCTGTGTAGATTGTTGAATAAAACTTCTTTTTCATCATCTGTGATGTCTTCAGCTACATCAACTTTGATAGAAGGATATTCTGCATTGAAGGCTTCAGCCATTGCTTTCAATTCTTCTTCAGAGGCGTAGGCATTCCCCACCGTGATATCATCGATTAAGCCAGTTAAGACTAAATGTTTTACTTGAGTGGCAATTTCCAAGTCGCGATGGTCCTCTAGTGTACATAGACCATCTTGTGTTGGCCAAGGACCAAACGTTGCGGCATGTGAGTTAACAAAGGCCATGGTGTTCAAGTTATAGTGGCGGAATTGATTAGAGCAATACACAAAGTGATCATAGCTCAAGCCAGAATAACGATGCGGATAGAAATTATGAGAACCAATCAAGTTGTTGGTATTAGGCGAGTAGCTCATGATATTGTCCACGTAGCGCGTACCTTGGCTCATATTAATTTCGATTTTTAAATTATAAGGATTACGAGTCATTTTCGCTTCTTCAGCCCCAGTGAAACCTAGGTCAAGACGAATACCATCTGCGCCCATTTCATGGAAGAAACTCAAGTCATCGTAAGAGATCTCTAATTGTTCAAACAAGGCTGGATTGATGTCTACCATCACTTCCATGTCTAAGCTATTAGCATAATCCACAACAGCTTTAAATTCGCCTAAGACTTTTTCTTTGTCTTCTTTGATTTGCAGCAAGCTAGTAAAGACCCGCTTAAAACTATATTTATGTGCTAAATCTAAATACGCTTTGTCCTTTTCAAATGTTGAACGTTCTGGATAAATTGAAATACCAAGTTTTCCCATCGTGAAACCTCCAAATTTCATTATAATGAATACACTTTCAATTATAGCAAAGTGTTGGGAATTGTCTAGACCTTTCCCTCGAAATGTTTCATTTTTTTGTGGTTCTTTTCTCATTAGTTTGTTACACTTAATTAGAGAATGTTTAAAAGGAGTGTCTAAATGACGATCAAATCAATGTCCAAATGGGCCGCTTTAGCTGGTCTGACCCTATTATTAGCCGCTTGTGGTGGCGGCAACACCGCAACAAGTGATAGCAGTTCCGCTACAAGCGGATCAGAAACCCAAACAACAGAATCTTCTGTTGATTTGAATGCACTAGATTTACCTCAGCTTGATAAAGAAGTTAAAGACAATGAGTCTGTTGTCGAAATGAAAACCAGTGAAGGCAATATCAAAATCAAGCTATTCCCTGAGATTGCACCGAAAGCCGTGGAGAATTTCATGACGCATGCAAAAGACAAGTATTATGACGGTGTCACTTTCCACCGCGTGGTCGAAGACTTTATGATTCAATCTGGAGATCCTAAAGGTGACGGGACTGGCGGCGAAAGCATCTGGGGCGAACCTTTCGAGATGGAAATTTCTAAACAACTTTATCATTTACGTGGAGCCTTATCTATGGCTCGTTCACAAGACCCAGTTTCACAGGGCAGCCAATTTTTTATCGTGCAAAATCACGATGATGTTTCTGATGGACGCTTAGATACTGAGTATCCGCAAAAAATCATCGATGCCTATAAAGACGGCGGTGTACCCCAGCTAGATTCACAATACACTGTCTTCGGGCAAGTCATTGAAGGCATGGATGTTGTGGATAAAATTGCTGCCGGTAAAGTAGAGGCTTCCTCAAGTGGTGAAATGTCCAAACCAGTTGATCCTGTTAAAATCGAAACCATCGAGATCATTCAAGAAGCAAAATAGTCAATAACGAAAAACGGACCAGTGAATAACACTGGCCCGTTTTTTTATGCTGGTAATCCTTGAAATAGCTTATCAATTTGCTGATATTCAGCTGGTGAGAGTTGAACATTATTGGCAGCGACTAGTCCCGCCACCTGTTCAGGTGTACGAGCGCCTGGAATAACGGCGGCCAACGCGGGGTTCATCATATACCACGCTAAAACGACTTGGAGCGTAGCGACCTGATGAGACTCTGCTAGCTGCGCTACCTCTGCTAATCGCTCAAGAATCGCTTGATAGCGTACTCCTTGAAAGTTGACTTTCCTACTGCGAGGGTCATCTTTTCCAAACGTCATGTCTGGTGTATATTTACCCGTTAGCAAGCCACTTTCCAATGGAAAATAAGGAATAAAACTGATTTGCTGCTCCTTAAAATAAGCAAAATTTTGCTCTGCTTGGCGCGCTAGCAAACTGTAATGATCCTCCACGACATCTACTAGACCATTTTGGTTGGCTTCCTTGATTTGTGCCTCACTAAAGTTGGAAACTCCAATCGCTTTGAGCTTACCCGCCTCGCGCATTTCTGCCAATGCTCCGACAGCTTCCGCTTTGTTGGTATCCTCATCGGGAAAATGGATGTAGAATATGTCGATATAATCCGTTTGAAGCCGCAACAAAGCCTCGTCAACGGAGCGCTTTAAGAAGTCGGGATGATTATTCATCACGATTTCACCGCTGGATAGATCATGGGCTGCTTTATCGGCAATCACAACTTGCTCCCGCGGAAATTGCTGCAGCACTTCCCCAATCAATTCTTCTGAGCGCCCTTTTCCATATATAAAGGCTGTATCCAATAGTTGAACAACTTGCTCCAAGGCTGCAGTTACGACTTCTCTGCCGATTTCATCTTGTAATTCAGAAAAAAGGTTATGACCGCCGACTTTATTCGTGCCTAAGCCTAGTGGTTTAACTAAAACCTTGCTTTTACCGATCTGGTTCATTACTATTCCCCCTTTTCTCAAGGATAGAAGAAAGCATCCTAAACCCCAAATGATTTGCTTACGCCAACTTGGTAATCCAGCCAGCTGGTGCAGGCCGGTCGCCAAACTGGATACCCGTTAACTCTTCATAAAGTGCCATAGTCATTGGACCAACTTCGGTTTCACTATAAAACACGTGGTAGTCATCGCCATATTGAATCCCCGCAATCGGTGAAATCACTGCGGCAGTCCCACAGGCTCCGGCTTCACTAAAACGATCAAGATCATCAATATAGACATCGCCCTCCACTGCTTTTAAGCCCAAACGTTCTTCTGCGATTTGTAGCAGCGAATATTTGGTGATACTTGGTAAAATAGAAGGTGATTTAGGGGTAATAAAGCTGCCGTCTTTCGTAACACCAAAGAAATTAGCAGAGCCTACTTCCTCAATCTTCGTATGGGTGGCAGGATCTAAGTAGATACAATCAGAAAAATGATTGGCTTTGGCTTCTTGCCCTGGCAAAAGACTTGCCGCATAATTGCCGCCAACTTTGGCAGCTCCCGTTCCGTAAGGTGCCGCCCTATCGTATTCGGAAACGATAAAAGGTGTTGGAACTAAACCGCCCTTAAAGTAGGCACCTACTGGCATACAAAAAACAGTAAAAATGAATTCTTTGGCCGGATGAACGCCAATCATATCTCCGACACCAATCAAAAGTGGTCTTAGATAAAGTGTCCCGCCCGTGCCATAAGGAGGAATAAATGCTTCGTTGGCTTTCACTACTTCTTTGACGGCTTCAATAAACACGTCTTCGGGGACTTCTGGCATCAATAGGCGGCGTGCGCTTCGGTTTAGTCGCTTGGCATTCTCTTCAATACGAAAGAGATTAATACTACCATCTTGACAGCGATAGGCTTTCAAACCTTCAAAACATTGTTGCCCATAATGTAACGCAGGAGATGCTTCACTGATTACCAGTTGGTTATCTTCTGTTAAACCACCTGCATCCCACTGTCCTTCTTTCCAATGTGTACGGTAACGATACGGGGTCTTTATATAGCCAAAACCGAGATTTTCCCAGTCGATCATTGCCTCTCCTCCTTTGTTTTTTTGTCATTGTATCATAAAATGAGAAGGATTTTGTCGTTTTTTCATGCAGAAGATAGTTTTCACTTCCAATTGTTAGTCTTTGTTTGAAATCTTGTTTACAACAAAACCAATTTTCTATATGATGGATTTGATAGTGATTTCATTAAGTTAAGGAGGAACAAGAGTGTCCTATCAAGAAATGATATTCTCCTTTTTAGGAGGACTAGGAATTTTTCTGTTTGGGATCAAATACATGGGCGATGGCTTGCAAAAGTCGGCTGGCGATCGTTTGCGTGAAATCCTGAACAAATTTACATCAACGCCCTTTCGTGCTGTTTTAGCCGGAATCATCGTAACAGGCTTGATTCAAAGTAGTTCTGGTACGACTGTTTTAGCGGTTGGCTTAGTAAGCGCTGGTTTCATGACACTAAAGCAAGCGATTGGGGTTATTATGGGGGCCAATGTCGGTACTACCGTAACCGCTTTTATTATCGGTTTTAATCTTAGTGCCTATGCGCTACCCATCATCGGAGTAGGCTCATTACTGCTTTTCTTTTCAAAAAGAGAAACCGTCAACAATATCGGGCAGATTCTTTTTGGTTTCGGTTGTTTATTTTTCGGACTGAAGCTTATGGGGAATGGGATGGCACCACTGAAGGACCTACCACAATTTAGTCAATTAATGGTAGACGTTTCTCACCACCCGATTTTAGGCGTGGGAATTGGAACGCTGTTGACGATGGTCTTACAGAGTTCTAGTGCCACTATTGGTATTTTACAGCAATTGTATAGCCAAGGTAGTTTGGAATTAACTGCTGCGTTACCTATTCTATTTGGTGACAACATCGGTACCACCATCACCGCAATTATCGCTGCTTTAGGCGCTAGTGTTGCGGCAAAACGGACCGCTGGTTCTCACGTTATTTTCAATTTAGTAGGCGCGGTAATTTTCACGTTACTACTAACACCTTTTACTCATGTTATTATTTACCTAACAAACTTATTAAATCTTAATCCTAGCATGCAAATTGCGGTGGCCCACGGCCTGTTTAACGTGTCAAATCTGTTGATTCAATTCTGGTTTATCAATCAAATTGCCTATATTGTAACAAAACTAGTACCTGGTAAAGATACCACGATTGATTTCAAACCATCTAGCTTGAATGAAGCCATTATTCATACTTCTCCTGCCTTAGCATTAAATCAGGCGAAAATGGAATTACAGCAAATGGGTGAATATGTTTTAGGAATTTATGATGCTACCTTCAATTACTATGAAAAACAGAACGATGTCGATAAAGAAAATGCGATTCAATATGAAACTGCCATCAACGACATGGATTATCGACTAACCGAATATCTCGTTCAAGTTGCCTCGGTTGAATTGTCACAGGCAGAGAGTCGCGAGCAATCTATGATGATGGAAATGACCAAAGATTTGGAACGGATTGCGGATCACTGTGGCAATATCATCAATAGTATCAGTGATGCCGTAAAACTTGAGAAAAAGCAACAAGCTCGTGAAAAACGCGAGAAAAAAGCTTCTCATCGCGATACAACGATTCTCTATGACAAAGATATGGTCCTGCTGTTTGAAAAAGTGAAGAAAAACATCCGCGATACTTTTATCGCTTATGAAAATGATGATCAAGAGTTGGCACAGCATATTTTGACTCGTGAAACTCAAATCAACGAAATGGTGGAACTACTTCGTAAAAAGTATATTCGTATGCTCAACGAAGGTGAAGGCCGCGCTGCTGATGGTGTCTTATTTATCGATGCTGCCTCCAATCTGGAGCGCATGAGCGACCGCGCTGTTCATATTGCCAAATATGTGTTAGGTGAGCGTTATGGTACAGAAGCCATTACGATCGACCACCCTATCCAACCAGTCATTCAATAGACAACAAAAACCAGTTCAATTGCGAACTGGTTTTTTCTTGTAGATATAGTTGATAGTAGCATTCCTTTTTTCTTCTTGTTAAAATAAAACGGAAGGGATTGATCACATGTTTTTACTACAAGCGACAACTGATTCTACGGCGCCGCAAATTATTGAAGAGGCCACCAAAAATGTCAATGCTTTGGCACGTTGGTGGGACAATATCGACTGGGATGCTTTGATCGCCACAATTATTGACAAGGGCATCATGTTACTCCTGCTGATAGTTCTATTCGCGATTATTAATCGTGCGGGTAAAAAGATTATCGATAAAACTTACAAGCGTTACAGTCAACGACAAAACGTCAGTACCGGTAGACTTGATACAATTAATACGTTAATCAACAATGTATTCCAATATACACTCTTTTTCTTTCTAATTTATTCCTTGCTTTCCGTTCTGGGCGTACCTGTTGGGTCATTATTGGCTGGAGCCGGGATTGCCGGGGTTGCCATTGGGCTAGGAGCTCAAGGATTTATGACTGATATTATTACTGGGTTGTTTATTTTAATTGAACAGCAGATGGATGTAGGCGATTATATTCGCCTCTTGAATCTTGGGATTGAAGGTACCGTCACCAGCGTCGGCATCCGCAGCACACAATTAAAAGGGGCGGACGGCACCATTCACTATATTCCTAACCGGAACATTACCACCATCAGTAATACTTCCCGTGCAAATATGCAAATTCTTATCGACGTTCGCATTATTCCTGATGAAGGATATGATAAGATTCAAACGATTATCGAGTCCGTCAATGAAAAATTAGCGCCAAAATATGAAGAGCAAATTCAAACAGGTCCAACTTTATTTGGACTGGTTGATTTAGGCAACGGTAACTTTGCCATTCGCACAATTATGTATGTATTGAACGGCCAGCAATTTGCTATCAAAGAAGACTTTCTATCAGAGTATGTCAGCGAATTGAGTCAAGCCGGCTTTACCATTCCCAACACCCCGATTGTCTTACCATAAAAAAAGCTCCACCTTAGCCCGAGTATGCTATGGTGGAGCTTTTATTTTATGTTTATTTTTTATCCTACCTTCAGCTTAGGATCACTGGCTTGTGGATCTAAGCGTGGTAAAACGATATTACGTCGTTCCAACTCGTGAACCATGTGATTGACAGCTTTCAGGATTTCTTTACGGGTGATGATCCCTTTGAAGCAGCCCTTCTCATCCACAACGGATAGGAATGATTCATCTACTAGCAAATGCAACACATCCTCTAATTCCCACTTCTCAGGAATTGTGGCAACCTGTGTCTCCATCACATCCGCAACTGTCTTCTCCGCCAGCTTTTCCATACTGACTTCTGACAAGTCCATCATTTGCTCGACAATGTCAGACAAGCTGACCAGTCCCACTAACACGTCTTCTTTATCAAGCACTGGTATTTTTGAATATTTGACCTTTGACAACACTAGCAAGGCGTGGCTCAAAGGATGAGTCGCATTCAGGTTCGCGACATTCTCAGCAGGAATCAAAAAAGTATCTTGTTCCAGTAATAATTCTTCTACAGCAGGTCCAATCATGGATATGCCTCCATTCGTTTATTCCCAACAACCTCTATTGTAACGAAAACGGATGCAAAAATCTCACAATTCACATTTTTTTCATATGGTATTAGAAAAAATTTAGTCTTTTGCTAAAGAAAAGTGCAGATCTGGCAAAGGTTGAAAATCGCGTCCGTAATATTGAATGTCATAATGGTCGGCTTCACTATCCACGATAGCATAGGCTTGAAACTGAAGCGGTCCTCTCGGCTGCGAAATACTGCCAGGGTTCAAAAAGAGGCGACCTTTGACTACTTCGCAACCAATCATATGGGTGTGCCCAAAAAAGACGATATTAGCATCATTTTCCGCAGCAGCATTCATTAGCTGCATCAAACCAAAGCGAACATTTTTTAAATGTCCATGAGTGATATAGATGGTATCCTCACCTACTTGCTTCACTTGTTCAATTGGAAAATCACCTTGATAATCGCAATTACCGCGTACAACAGTCACGCCTTCCCAAACGGGATCATCCAACATCAATTCAGAATCGCCACAGTGAAAAATAGCGTCTACTTTTCCGCGATATTCTTCAAATAACTTCACTAGGATCTCACGGTCCCCGTGGTTGTCACTTACAATTAGATAACGCATTCTTATCCCTCCAGCCATGCTTGCCACTGATTTTGCAGTTTCTTGATTGCTTGCCCGCGGTGGCTGATTTCATTTTTCCGTTCTGGTGTTAATTCGGCCGCTGTTTTACCTTCAGCAGGCACATAAAACAAAGGATCATAACCAAAGCCATCTGACCCTGACGGAATATTAGCAATCTCTCCAGGCCAATTAGCCTCCACCACCAAGCTAGCTTTCCCAGGAGCAGCGAAAACCAGCGTACAGTGGAAATGGGCACTTCGTTTTGCGTCTGGAAATTCAGCTAATTCTGCCAGCAATTTGGCATTATTCGCCGCATCACTTTTCTCTTCGCCAGCAAAACGAGCCGAATAAACGCCTGGCATGCCATCTAAGGCATCCACGACCAAGCCGGAATCATCTGCTAAAACCGGACGATCCAATAGCTGCGCAATCGTTTCAGCCTTCAAACGTGCATTTGCTTCAAAGGTGGTTCCTGTTTCAGCAACATCTGGAATTTCCGGGAAGTCCAGCAAGGTTTTGACTTGATAGCCACTAAATAGTGCATGGAACTCGCGGGCTTTTCCAGGATTGCGGGTAGCAATCACGATTTCTTTGTCAGAGGCTGGAGCAATTTCTGTTTTCATTAGGGCTTCTTTTTGGAAAGCAATCAGATCTTCGATTCCTTTTTTACCGTAAAAAAGCATTTCATTCAACTGCTCACCAGTAAAAGTGGCTTCTTCGCCGGTGCCCTGTAACTCGACAAAACGACCACTTTCAGTCATGACAATATTCATATCGACTTCTGCCGATGAGTCCTCCACATAATCTAAATCAAGTGCTGTCGTTTCACCTGGCAGGATACCCACACTGACCGCCGCCAAATGTTCTTTGATTGGATCCTCCGTTAACGTGCCTTGCGCTAGCATTTTTTCTACGGCCAATTTCAACGCCACAAATGCGCCGGTGATACTTGCCGTCCGTGTGCCGCCATCGGCTTGAATCACATCGCAATCGACCATGATACTGCGTTCACCTAGCTTCTCTAAATCAATAATTGCTCGTAAAGCTCGACCAATCAAGCGTTGGATTTCCATTGTACGCCCGCTCAATTTTCCTTTGGCGCTTTCGCGGATATTCCGCGTATTGGTAGCGCGTGGTAACATGGCATACTCTGCGGTAACCCAACCAGTTCCTCCACCTCTCAAGAAAGGCGGTACCCGGTCTTCAACAGTAGCTGAACAAATGACCTGGGTATCCCCAAAAGAAATAACTACCGACCCTTCCGGATGTTTGAAGACATTGGTCTCAATCGTTACTTTTCTTAGCTCATCAATTTTTCGTCCGTCGTGACGCACAAAATCCACTCCTTATAAATCAATATGTTGAACATTTAAATCCTGTAATTCTAGCCAATCATTGGCAATCTGCTCAAACATCTTGGCAGACCCCGTTGTATAAAATTCGTGGGGTGCCACTGCTTGCGGTCCGCTAGCAATGTTAAAGTAGTCCAGCAGCACGCTGACCTCGCTCACGGTTTCAGCACCTGAATCAATTAAACGGACTTGATCCCCCACCACATTTTGAATGATAGGTCTTAATAATGGGTAATGGGTGCAGCCCAAAATTAAGGTATCCATTTTCGTATTTAGTAAAGGTCGCAGCGTTTCCGCAACTACCTTCTTTGCCACTGAAGAATGATACTCGCTACTTTCCACCAGTGGCACAAAGCGCGGACAGGCCAGTGGAAAAATTGTAGTTTCTGGTACTTTAGAAGTCAATGCATGCTCATAAGAACGACTCTTAATCGTTCCCTGTGTGCCGATTACTGCCACGCGTCCTGCTTTGGTATTACGTAAAGCAGCCCGACTACCTGGCAATATTACGCCTACGACCGGTATCGGCAAGGCTTCCTTTATTTCCTCAAGGGCGACCGCTGTTGCAGTATTGCAGGCTATCACCAGCATCTTAATATTTTTAGCTAATAAGAAACGGGTCATTTCCCAGGTGAACTGAATGACCTGTTCCGCTGGTCGCGGACCATAGGGACAACGCGCTGTATCGCCTAAATAAATAACACGTTCATTTGGTAACTGTTTCAAAGCTTCCTTAACGACGGTCAAACCGCCAACACCAGAATCAATGAAACCAATCGCTTGATTATTCATTTCTCAACCTCAGTTCTAGTATGTTCCTATTTTCGCCTTTTTTGGCAAATATTTCAAGCCCACGTGTTCAGGCAAAGAAAAAACACCCTCGCAAGGGCGTTTTTCAGCGATGGAAGCTATTAATAATTGTAGCGACGTTTTTCCAAGAAGTCTGCCGCCAATGACAAGGCATAACAAACAACAAAATAAAGAATCGTCATAGCTAGAAACATCGGCAGTACATAATTAGTGTTCTGTCCATAAATGATTTTGGCATTGTGGGTCAATTCCGGCAGCGAGATAATAACCGCTAGGGAAGTATCCTTGATTAAGGCAATAAATTGACTCAGAATGGCTGGAATCATCGACTTCAACGCCTGTGGTAACACAATCAGGCGCATCGTCTCCCCATAGGTCAAACCGGTGGAAAGTCCCGCTTCTAACTGTCCTTTAGGCACAGCGTTTAAGCCAGCCCGAATAACTTCAGATAGCATAGCAGACTCAAAAATAGTCAAGGCAGCCACGGCCGCCCAGAAGATATTTAACCTAATGCCGACTTGCGGTAAGGCAAAGTAGGTGAAAAAGATAATCAGCAATAGTGGTAAATTTCGAATCACATCGGTAATGACCCCGACGATTTTAGAAACAATCGGTACATCCATATACCTTACTAGCCCGATGAGTCCGCCAATAATAAAACTAAAGATAATGGAGATCAAGGCAACTTCGACTGTTACTTTCAACCCTTCTAACAGGAAGCGTATATTGATCCATGAAAATGCATTGATAAAATCCATTTAACTTCCTCCTTCTAGGTGCGTACAGCCCAACGTTTTTCAAGATACACCATCAAATAAGATAGTGGTAATGTCAAAATCAGATAGAATAAAGCCACAATAATATAGGTATCAAAGGTGTTAAATGTTTCGCTGGCAATCAAGTCCCCTTGATACATTAAATCTAAACCCGCGACCATCGCGAGAATGGAAGAGTTTTTCACTAGGTTGATAAATTGATTCCCTAGCGGTGGAATTACGATCTTAAAGGCCTGGGGCAACACGATATAACGCATCGTCTCCGAATAAGTAAATCCAGAAGACAGTCCTGCTTCCATTTGGCCCACGGGCACCGACTGAATCCCAGCTCGAACGGTTTCCGCGATAAATGCCGACGTGTAAATCGTCAAACCAATCGTACCTGCTTGGAAGCCGTCAAAGGAAATCCAATACAACGGTACAACGATATAGAAGAACATCACGATAATCAACAGCGGAATGTTACGGAAAAATTCCACATAGGCTTTGGCAACACCCTTTAATACTTTATTATGGGAGAGCTGAAAAATCGCGAACAAAGTCCCGATAATCAAACTAAAAATTAACGCTAAAAAACTAGAAAAGAGCGTGTATTTGAATCCTTCGAAAAAGGTCCCGGAGTATTGTTGGAATAACTGAATCATTTTTCCGCCTCCTTCTCAAACCATTTGTTGTAAATTTTGTCGTATTCACCATTCTGATGTAACTGTTCAAGTGCGGCGTTAACACCCTTTACAAAAGGTTCTTGTCCTTTATTAATGGCAATACCATAAGGTTCATCCGTAAAGTTTCCTCCAGCCAGCTCATAATTAGGATTTTCTGCCGCCATTCCTAACAAAATCGCATTATCCGTTGTCATAGCATCTCCTTGACCGGATTGTAAAGCCGTAAAAGCCTCCGCATAGTTTTCCAGTTCCAAAATTTTTGCATCTGGCGCATGCTCGCGAATATTAATAGCTGAAGTTGAGCCCTTTACGGCTAAAACAGTCGTATCCGCATTTAAATCATCGACACTTTTAATTGGGCTACCTTTTTTCACTAATAAAGATTGACCAGCGTCGAAATAAACCTCAGAAAAGTCTACTTGCTTTTTCCGGTCTTCGGTAATCGTCATGGTGGCAATAATGGCATCAATATTGCCATTTTTTAATAGTGGAATCCGGGTTTTTGATGTCACCTCAACAAATTGTGCATTGTCAGCAGAACCAGTTAATTCCTTCGTAATCGCCTTAGCGATATCGATATCAAAACCTTCTACTTCACCAGTTTCCACATTGATCATGCCAAACAAACGAGTGTCGTATTTTACTCCCCATGTAATAGTTGGACTTTTATCCAAACGGGACATGATATCCTCATCTGCGACATTTTTGCCACAGGCCCCTAGAAGAAAAAGTCCTAAAAAAAGAAACAGCGTTGTTAGTTTCTTCATATAGTTTCCTCCTAATGATTGATAATTTGGCTCAAGAATTGTTGGGCCCGTTCTTCCTGTGGATGCTCGAAGAAAGCATCAATATCATGACTATCTTCCAATACTTGGCCATCAGCCATAAAGACGATACGGTCGGCTACTTCTTTTGCAAAGCCCATTTCGTGGGTAACGACGATCATGGACATGCCTTCTTTGGCTAGTTTTTTCATAACTCGCAAAACATCGCCAATCGTTTCAGGATCCAGTGCTGAAGTGGGTTCATCAAACAACAACATTTCAGGATTCATGGCCAAACCGCGAGCAATAGCTACCCGTTGTTTTTGACCACCAGAAAGCATTGAAGGATACGAATCTTTCTTATCGTACATATCAACTTTTTTCAGAAATTTCTCAGCATTTTTAATTGCCGTTGCCTCATCTTGCTTTAAAACCTTGACCGGCGCCATTGTGATGTTTTCTAACACCGTTTTATGGGGATATAAGTTGAAATGTTGGAATACCATCCCAATATTTTTACGAATCTCCGTCCATTTAGTACCTTTATCATTGATATTTTTGCCGTTAATCAATAATTCGCCTGAACTAATAGTTTCTAAACCATTGATACAACGTAGCATGGTACTTTTTCCAGAACCAGAAGGTCCAATCACCACAGTAACCTCACCTTTATTGAAGGTCAAATTGATATCTTTTAGTGCGTGAAAATGGCCGAAATATTTATCGACATCTTTAAATTCGATCATCGCCATGAAAATAATTCCTCCTTTGTGAAAATAAGTGAAAATCACATATGTTTCTAATTATACCCAATTATAGCGGAAAAAAGAGGGGTTTGTAAAGTTTTGCTCTTTACACCAGACATTTCCACTCATTTGTCTTGATAAAAAGCCACGTTTTTAAGAAGATTATGAAAATAAACCAAAATGATTTTAAGGTATATGAGAAGGCTTTTTTACATTCTTGATTGCTTTCACAAATTTTCCAGCCTTATTACTTTTTCCAATTTTTTTGCATAAAAAAACTGCCAGCCAGATAACTGACTAGCAGATTTTGATACATTATTAGACGAATCATTAACGGATTTGGACACCTTGAGCCGTGAGAGCTTTGGTCACTTTTTCCATCCATTGAGCAATTTCTTCGTCTACCAAGGTCGCTTCGGGGTTACTAAATGTGAGAGAATATGCCATGGATTTTTTGCCAGCTTCCACTCGTTCTCCTTGATATACATCAAATAGATGAACATTCGTTAAGAAACGGCCCGCTGATTCTTTGATGATTGTTACTAGCTCTTGATTGCTGATGGTATCATCTACCAAGAGCGCCATGTCACGACTAACACTTGGGAATTTTGAGACACTTTGATACACAAGCGGAGCTTCAGGTAAGGCTAAGATTGTTTTAAGATCAAGCTCGGCAACGTAGGTTTCACCTAAATCGTAGGTCTTTGCTAAGGTTGGATGTACTTGTCCGATAAAACCGATAACCGTTTCGCCGCTTAGAATTTTAGCAGAGCGACCTGGATGTAATTCCGCAACTTCTGTCAATGGTTCATAGCGGACATCCGTCAGGCTGATTTGGGCAAAGTAGTTTTCCAAAACACCTTTTAGTTGATAAAAATCAACCGCAGTTTTAGCTGTTTGCCAGTCTTTTTCTTGCCAAGAACCAGTCAGCACTAACCCTAAATGATTCCGTTCTTCAGGTAAATCTTTCAAAGGATTACCTTGTTGGTAGAATACGCGACCAATTTCGTAAAAGGCGATATCTTGGTTTTTACGAGCCACATTATACGCGACGTCGTCTAACAAGCCGGTAATTAAGTTCATTCGTAAAGTCGTACGTTCTTCACTCATCGGCCAGTCTAATTGCGTTTCCTTGCTAGGTGCAAGCAAAAATTGGCTAGCTTTTTCAGCTGTCGTTAGCGCATAGCTTATCGCTTCAGAAAAGCCGCTTCCTTCAAGCACCGCTTGCGTTTGACGAACGAAACGCTGCTCTTGTGTCAAGCTAGCAGCCACTGTTTCGCCAGCCGGCAAGGTACTTGGCAGACGATCATAGCCATAGATTCGTGCAACTTCCTCAATAATATCGGCCTCAATACTAATATCCCAGCGACGCGGCGGTACACTGACAGTAAAGGTGCCATTTTCAACAAATGTTGGAAATGCCAGAGCTTCCATAATCGCTAAGACCTCTGCTTCCGTTAACTCAGTGCCTAGTGAACGGTTGATTTTTGCTAAGCTGATAGTCACAACCGCATTTTCTGGGATGAATTTGGAACCAATAACCGTCCCTTCTACCACGGTACCCCCGGCTAATTCAGCCATCATTTGGGCCGCAGCGTCGCCTGCTTCAGCTACAGTTCCTCGGTTAATGCCTTTTTCAAAACGACTAGAAGATTCACTACGCAAACCGAATTGACGTGAAGTCTTGCGAATCAAGCTGGCTTCAAATAAGGCACTCTCTAGGGCAACTGTTGTGGTAGCTTCGGTAATTTCAGAATCTAAACCACCCATCACACCAGCGAGAGCAACAGGTGTCGTTCCATTAGTAATGACCAGATTTTCCGGTGCTACTGTACGTTCTTCACCGTCTAGAGTAACCAATGTTTCATCAAGCTTGCCGCGGCGCACCACGATTTCTTTCGAACCTAATTTATCGTAATCAAAGGCGTGCAGTGGTTGACCATACTCTAATAAAATGTAGTTGGTGATATCCACGACATTATTGATTGGGCGAATTCCCTCATTCATTAAACGGGTTTGCAGCCATAAAGGACTTTCGCCGATTTTAACATCCTTGATGATCCGAATTCGATAAGTCGGAGTATCTTCTGTATCTTCTACGGAAACAGTTAAATAGTTTTCGGCCCAATCTGTGGTATCTTCCACTAAAGTCCATTCTGGGAAATGTGGTTTTTGGTTCGTAATAGCAGCAACTTCATAAGCTACCCCACGCATGCTTAAAGCATCTGCGCGGTTTGGCGTGATAGATAGCTCAATAATCGTGTCATCCATTTCTAAATAAGGAAAGACACTGGCACCAATTTCGGCGTCCATGGGCATGTAATAAATACCTTCCGCATAAGCTTTAGGAACTACACTGTCACTATACCCTAATTCCTGTAAAGCACAGATCATACCATTAGATACTTCACCACGCATTTTACCTTTTTTGATTTTGACGTTACCGGCAATCCGAGCGCCAGGTAAAGCTACAATCACTTTGATACCCTTTTTAACATTAGGGGCCCCGCAGACGATTTGGCTTAATTCAGGTTCCCCAATATCTACTTGGCAGATGGATAAATGGTCGGAGTTAGGATGGGGTACACATTCCATCACTTCACCCACAACGATTTTTTTCAAGCCTTCTTCAGGCGTTTCGGTTCCTTCAACTTCGATTCCCGTAACAGACATTTTGTCAGCCAACGCTTTAGGTGTCCATTCTGCAAGATCGACATATTCACTTAACCATTTATATGACACTAACATAGTTGTTTACTCCCCCTTAAACTGACGTAAGAATCGCAGATCATTTTGATAGAATCCACGAATATCATTGATACCATAGCGTAACATTGCGACCCGCTCTTGACCTAGTCCGAATGCAAAACCAGAATAGCGCTCTGGATCGATACCTGACATCTTCAAGACATCCGGATGCACCATACCAGCCCCTAGAATTTCAATCCAGCCAGTATATTTGCAGACGTTACAGCCAGCACCGCCACATTTGAAACAGCTGACATCTACTTCTACTGAGGGCTCTGTGAACGGAAAATAGCTTGGGCGTAAACGAATCTTCCGTTCAGCACCAAACATTTTTTGAACTAGCACCTCTAACGTACCTTTTAAATCAGCCATGGTAATATTTTCATCAATCACTAAGCCTTCAATTTGGTGGAATTGGTGACTATGTGTCGCGTCATCCGTATCGCGACGGAAAACCTTCCCTGGTGAAATCATGCGTAATGGTCCTTTAGAGAAATCATGTTTTTCCATAGTCCTCGCTTGGACAGGAGACGTATGTGTGCGTAATAAAATTTCTTCGGAAATATAGAAAGTGTCCTGCATATCCCGAGCTGGGTGATCTTTAGGCAAGTTCATTCGTTCGAAATTGTAATGGTCGCTTTCCACTTCGTAACCTTCTACGATTTGGTAGCCCATGCCTAGAAAAATGTCTTCAATTTCTTGCATCGTTTGAGTCAAAATATGGCGATTTCCTTGTGGAATTTGTTTTCCTGGCAAGGTAATATCAATCGTTTCAGCGGCCAAGGCCTGTTCTAAAGCCGCAGCTTCTAAAGTGATTTTCTTGCTTTCAATCTCAGCCGTCAACGCGTCGCGGATTTCATTGGCAAAACTCCCCACTACCGGGCGTTCTTCAGGACTCAAGTCTTTCATTCCTCGTAAGACTTCTGTGATAGGTCCTTTTTTTCCTAAAATTGTCACGCGAATTTGATTCAGCTGATCTAAATCTGTTGCATTAGCGATTGCTTGGCTTGTTTCTACTTTTAACGCTTCAAGCTGTTCTTTTAATGACATAATAAATTTCCTTTCCTTCCGATTTTGACGAAAAAAGCCCTCGTTCCAATAAAGGAACGAGGGCCTCGCGGTACCATCCTAATTTGCTGTTTCCAGCACACTTTGTTCGTTAACGGCGTTAAACCGGCTTTTCAGCAGACTCGGGAAGTGAAATGTTCATTTTTCGCAAACACAACCTACTTTCAGTCTATGGTAGGTATTCCCTAAAGTGCCGCAGCTAAATTACTTGCTTCCGTCTTGGTCTTTTATCGTATTCGTCTATTAGTGAGTGTACCTAAAAAAAGCCGAAACGTCAACGGCATTCTTCTGCAGCTACCCATTTTTCGCCCCAATTTTGCAAGAGCGCCATAGCAGATTGCAGGTCTTTCCCTTTTTCTGTCAATTGATATTCGATTCGTGTCTTTTCACTACAGTTGACATCACGACGAACAATCCCGTCTTCTTCCAGCTGTTTCAAGCGTTCCACTAGCACGCGATCACTTACCATGGGAATCTTGCTAGCTAGCTCGCCAAAACGTTGGGGGCCGGTTTCCAATAGGACATCGATGATCAGGCCATTCCATTTTTTTCCTAAAATAGAGAAGGTCTTTTCAAACTTCGGACAAAGCATGAATTCTGTCGTTTTTGTTTGTTCCATTCTCCTCACCTCGTGAAGAGAGTATACCACAGAATGCACAAAAAGTAAGTTACTTTGCTTACAATTAGTAAGTGAATTTCATAACTTGATTTGCTCTTCTGGCTCCAGCAAAATCAGCCAAGTTTCAGCCACTTTTTTGCCAGTTGCTAACTCCAAAGCTTCTTTGTATACATTTAGCTGACCACGATAGCGCTCTAAAGCTTTTTCTCTACCTGCAGGACCGCTTAAATGATCAGTTTTGAAGTCGTATAAAACTAATTCATCATTGTCAATATACCCGTCGACGATTCCGTGAACTAAAATTTCATCAGCTGTCGGGTAATCCGCAAAAAGCCGGTTAGCAGGCAACAGCATTGAGAAGGGCTGTTCGCGCTTGACTTGTTCAGCTTCTTTTAAGATTCGTTGCCCCAAATCACTGTCATAAAAAGTAATAATTTTCTGTAGGTTAATTTTTTCCGCAACTTGAGGGGCTAAGCGTTTTTCTTGCACTAAGGAAACAACTAGCTCCTTTAGACTCTTCATGGTGGGCTTCTCTAGCGACATCACCTGCAAAACATAGTGTGTAGCTGTCCCAATCTCATTGGCCAAGGGTGCCCGTGTTTCTTGTAAAAATTTAGGTTTCGGTAACTCTTCCTGGACAAATCGGTTGATAGGTCTGCGGGTGGTCACATCTATTTTCAATAATTCTGACTCATCGGGATCTTCAAAAACGCGCTTGATTTCAGAAACGGATTGATAACTAGTGGTTTCAGTCGCATTGCTGTATGGATATTGGAAGGCTAAACGCCCTTTAGCAGCCGCTAAAATCTCTAAGCCAGTTGCCGGACTAGTTTTGACAGTCTCTTGATGCGTCTGGCCCCCTTCAGCAAAGACATCAGCCTGAACAAAATGAATCGAAAAGGAATCGGGATACGCCTTTAATTCGGGAATATTAGCCGTCGCCCATTCCTTCTGAAAAATTGCCGTATGCGGGTGACGGATCAAACTATAGCCAATCCAGTTCATTAAATTGCCCCCCTGTGCCAAACGCAAACTAGCCGGCAGAACCCGTTGATCATGTTGCGCCACTTTGGCCCAAGTTTTCCAAGCTGTAGCCTCATCTTGATACGAACCGACTAGAATCAATTTCTGTTCAGCCCGCGTCAACGCCACATAAAGCTTACGCATTTCTTCAGATAGCAGTTTTTGCAGTTTGGCTTGGCGAATCGCCAAGTAAGGCATCGTGGGATATAAGGTACGAGTCGTAGGTTCCAGATAACGGATACCCGCCCCCAGCTTTTCATCAAAAATATAATTTCCATTCAGTTCACTTAAACGAAATTGCTTCGTCAAATCCAATACAAAGACGACTGGAAACTCCAGCCCTTTACTGGCATGAATCGTCATGACGCGGACGGCCTCCTCGCCACCTAAAAGCACCGGTTCGGCTAAATCTTTATCCTTTTCCTGCATTTTTTCAATAAAACGGACAAATTGGAACAAGCCGCGGAAGCTGGTTTTCTCATAGCTAGCCGCGCGTTCTGCCAGAGCCCGTAAATTGGCTTGTCGCTGGGCACCAGCAGGCATCCCGCCAACATAATCCAAGAAGGCGGTATCTTGATAAATTTGCCAGATCAAAGTTGCCAAGGAATCACGACGGGCTAACTCTCGCCACGTTTGAAACTGTTCCATAAAGAATCCCAGCTTTGCTTGCAATGGACTTTCGGTAGCGGCTAAAAATTGTTTAAGCGCCTCATAAAAACTACTTTGTTTATTTGCCAGACGAATTTCTGCCAGCTCCTGCTCGTTTAGTCCTACTAATGGAGAACGTAAAACAGCCGCTAACGGAATATCTTGGTACGGGTTATCAATTAACTGTAGCAGTGCCACCATGATCCGAATCTCTGTTGCTTGGAAATAGTTCTGAGCGTCATTGACTTCAACTGGGATATCGGCCTCTTTAAAAAGCTCAAGAATTGCCAGATTATTTTTTTTCGTAGGGGTCAGTAACACAATATCGGAATAACGCAGTGGCCGGTTAACCTTTTGTTTTTTATCGTAAACTTCAAAGCCTTCATCCATAAGTTGACGAATCCGGCGAGCGGTCATTCGCAACTCACCTTCAGTTTTATCTTCGATGACTAGCTCTGTTTCTGCTTCAACACCTTTTTCATAGATCCAAATTTCCGTGTCGAAAGTCGCCGTTTCAGGAAAAGCAGTAAAACCATTCACTAGCTTAGCGGCTTCATCATAAGCAATTTGACCTACTTGCTCATCCATCAGCTGATCAAAAATCAGATTCGTGAAATCCAGCACCTCTTTCCGGGAACGGAAATTTTCTGCTAAGACAATGCGGCGGCCGCCTTCTGCCCGCTCATAGTGTTGATATTTTTCGATAAATAAAGTTGGATCAGCTAGCCGAAAAGCGTAGATTGATTGTTTAACATCCCCCACCATAAACATATTGCCAGGTTCCGTACGAGTCACCCAATGTAGTAAAGCTTCTTGTAGCCGGTTGAGATCTTGATATTCATCCACTAAAACTTCTGTGAATTTTTCACGATAGAAAGCCGAGGCTTCACTGGCATGCCAGCCTTCACTATCGAGAGTAGCTAAAATTTGCAAGGTCAAATGTTCCAAGTCATTGAAGTCTAATAAACCTTGTGCTGATTTACGTTGGCGATAACGGTGCATAAACTGTAAACATACTTCACTAAGATTGCCGACAACCGTTTGGGCCTCAGCCATTATTTTCGTCATGGTCTCTGGATCAACGGCAAACAGATCTTTTTGAATCGCACGCAAAGCTTTGACATTATCATCGCGTAATTGTTTCGCTTGATCCTTGACTTCTTTAATTGCTTCCTCCGGCTTGCGAATGGTAGGAAATTTATCAAAAGTCAAATTACTAAAGGCGTGATAGGTAGTCTCTAAGTCGCCCGCCTCCAAAAACTGCTGCAATTGCGTTGTTTGCGCCGCCTCGTTATAGGCCAATTCCGTAATTTTTTTCAGTTCGGGAACGCCTTCGCATAGACGGATCATTTCCTGATAGCGTGTTTGAACGCTTGCTAAATTTTCCAAATAATTTGGTTGTAAGTATTCTTTAAACAGCGGGGATGCCCCTAATCCTTTTGAAGTGTCGTAGGCCTGAGTTAGTCCCTTTAACCACCCTTCAGGATCTGGATTGGCACGGGCAAAATCATATAGCGAGAACAAGACATCCGTTAAACCAGCATCAGAACGGTCATTACTGAAATTGGCCGTTAGCTGAAAAAAGGTCTCGTCTTGTTTGCTATACCATTCTTCTCGCAGGTCATCCCAAACATCTTCTTTTAATAATAAAGTTTCCGTCTCATCGGTTAATAAACGAAAAACCGGATCCATGTCAATCAAATAATAAAAGCGACGGATAACCGTTAAACAAAACGCGTGCAACGTGCTGATATTAGCAGTTGGCAGCAACGTCAATTGTTGTAAAAAGCGTTGACGCGTTTCTGGATCACGGGTATTAGCGGCGTTTTCTTGTAACGCTTTTTGGATACGCTCCTTCATTTCCCGGGCTGCCGCTTCCGTAAATGTAACAATCAATAGTTGGTCGACATTCGTTCCATCAATGATTTTTTCAATGACGCGTTCGACTAAAACAGTTGTTTTACCAGAACCAGCGGAGGCGGACACTAAAATATTGTCACCGGCATCATAGATTGCCTGCCACTGACTATCAGTAAACGTGCTATTCTCCGGTTTCAGTTTCATGTTCGTCCTCCTTAAATAATCGTGTCCGATCAATTTTTTCTATACGGTGATAATTATTTTCCTTCAACATCACGTCAAACTCACAAACGCTGCGGAATGGACAGAAACGACAAGCAATTCGTTCTTTCCCCTGATAAGCTGGATTCAGTTCAATTTTTCCCGAAAGGATTTGATTACCAGCATCAACAAAATTTTTACGATTAAGATCTAGTAACTGGTCCAATTCACCCTTAGTCACGAATTTATCTTCTTGTCTGCTGCCAGCTTTCACCGTGCCATTTTTTAATTGTTGCAGCGGATAAAGTAGTGACGTTTTCCCTGGTTCAAGCGTGGTATCAATTTCCACCATCAAAGTTTCATCAGCCACCATCAAACCATCAAGTTTAAATTTCTTCAGTGCTTCGATTTCCAGGTCTTGTCCTTCTTCAAAAGGAATCACCGGATTTTGCAAATGCAAGTAAAAACTTCCAGCCGGCTCAGCTTGAGTTCCCGTTAGCTCCACCGCATTCAATAAGGCCACGTCAAGATAAGTGAGCATCTGCATCGCCAGCCCATAATAGGCTTCAGTCAGACTAAAAGAGCGCGCACTAGACTTATAATCCACCACCCCAATAAAATCTTTTTCAGACGTATGCAGTACATCAACCCGGTCGATTTTGCCACGAACACTCAATTTGCCGTGCTCTAGATCAAATTCCAGTCCTGGCAGGCCTTTTTGACTAGCCAGAACACCAAAGGTCACTTCGGTATCACGGGTACTCATACCTGTCCGTTGACTTTGCTTTAACAGCGCCCAATAGACCCGTTTGATGGTTTGTGTCAGTTGATAACGCAAATAATTCATGCGTTCACTAGAAGACAAAATACCAAAACGTGGATCTGCAAAAATGTTCTGCAAGACTTCATCAGCCAGCGTTTCCATTTCAGCTGGTGTTAGTTGCGTCAATAATTTATCTTGTTGGATCAATACTTTAAAAAACTGATCCATGGCATCATGAAATAGTTCACCGGTTGCTGCTGGGGACAGCTCAAAAATAGTCCGCTCTTTTAGACGGAGACCATAACGCGCATAGTATTGATACTGACAACGATAGAAACTCTCAATCCGTGACACAGAGGCAAATAAATGATCGCCATATAAGGCTTCTGCCTCTTTTTGTGGCAATGAGACTGGGATATTTTGTTCATTCAAGCTGCTAAAGACGCGTTGAGCTAAAGCACTTACAGGACTTTCTAAAAGCAGCTCTTCTAGTTTGGTCCAAATTTTAGGCAGCGGTTCGGCTTGTAAACGACTAGCTTCCTTCATTTGAATCACATCGCTCACTAGCGTACGATACGTACTAATAGTGTCTAAAATAGCAGGCGTCTCGTCATTTAGGGTCAATCTGCGCTTCGTTAGTATTTCAAGCTGTAAATCTTTCGCTAGTTGCAGAAGATATGGGGAAACCTTGACCTCCTGTTCGCCATCTCGACTCAAAGGACAGCTGAGATAAAGACGCTTAGTCGCTGCAAGCAAGACGCCATAGGCTACGAAAGGTTCATTAGCCATCGATTGGCTAACTGTTAATAAGCTACCTTCAGCCAGTTCGGCCGCTAGTAATTGTCGTTCTTCATCCGAAAGGAGTGTTTTATTTTCAATCCGTTTTGGCAAGGTTTGCTCATCCAGCCCAATTGCAAAAACGACCTTCGCTTGTTTAGGACGAGCTAATTCTAAGGAAGTGAATTGTACTTGATCAATTGTCGCAGGAACTTTCCCAAAGGCTAAATCCTCGAGTCCACTGTTGAAGATTTCTTGAAATGCACTAAAATCAAAAGCCGACTCACCAAAAATCATGACATACTCATCCAACAGATCCATTAGTGCCTGCCAGGCCTGCTCATGATTACGAGCTGTTTCTAAAGCTCCTTGTTCTAATGCTTGATCCCGCCATTTCAATAATAGCTGCGGAACTTGACAATCTCGCAAAAATTGGTAAAAACGCGCAGCGGCTTGTTGCGCAGTTAGCGCCGCTTCCATATCTTGGAAAAATACTGGCAATAATTGCTGGATATCTCCCCGAATCTGATTGGCCGCTTGCGCCAGCTCTGCTTGGTCCTCCGGTGTTTCACTTTCAAAATCATACAGTAGAAAATGCCAATCTTCTGGCTTGGTCCAAGCAGACCCCTCAAAGCCAAAAGCTAACACCGCATTTTCCGTCAAATCAATCTGATCACGATAGTCATTGCGAGCTGAAACAAAATCGGCCGTGGTTAGCGGCAGATCATGAGGATAGAAAAGTTCGCTACGAAGAAAACGCATAACGTCGTGATAGCGATAATAACGATTATAGATGGCGAATAAGCTTTGAATAAATTCCACTAATGGGTGGTGAACCATCGCGAGTTCCTGGTCCAAATAAACAGGAATCTCATTGGCCGCAAAAATAGGTAGTATATTTGTTTCATATTGACTAAGATTACGGGTCAGCACCTGGATATCACGGTACCGATATCCTTCACTTACTAAGCGACGAATTTCTTTAGCCACCAGCTCCAGCTCATGAAAGTTTGTTTCGCTGCGCCAGAGCATGACCCGATCTTCTGGCAACTTAGGACCATGCCATTTAGGGGAGATTTTACGACTCTCCTGCCAGTAATCATCTAAAATTTTCAAGTCGTGATCTGTCGTCACCAACGCCTGACGATCAGGTCGTACAGGGACTTTGGCAGTCCGCGCTTTTTGATAAAGCCGTTGATATAACTGAGTTGTGTCATAAAATAAATCAAAGGAGTCTAGCTCTTTAGGTCGATCCAAAATCATGGAAAAAGCCACGTTGCCTTGTTGCATTAGTGTTTCAATCAACTGTTCTTCTTTCGCATTCAGTCGGGTATAGCTTTCTACGACAAAGAGCACCTTACTAAGGTCTTGGTGGGCCAGATAATGGGTCAAATAGGTCAAAATTTCCGTCGCTTTGATATCATAGCTTAGCAACAATTCATCTAATTGCGTAAAAATTAGTTGAAAGTCCTGTAATTTAAACGTCAGATCCTTGGCTTTACCAACCAGTCGCTCGCCGGAGGCTGCTAGTTCAGCTTCTGTAATCAAACCATTTTTAAATTCGATAAACAACTCATACAGCTGCTTAATAAAGCCGGGTTTGTTCACTTCACCTTTAAAAACACGCAATTCTTCTTTATGCTCTGCTAAACAACGACGTAAAAGCATCATCGCTCCTGGTTCAGATAACGTATTTCCACTGTAATATTTTGTATGTTGTAAATAATACCAAGCCAAACGAGAAAAACTGAACACCTGCAGCCTTGTCGTGCTAACACTTTCCGCCGTTCGTAATCTTGATAATAAATGGATTTCTTGTTGGAATTTAATGTAGTTGGGTACTAAATAAAACACTTGGTTTTCCGGATCAGCCTGTAGCCATTTTTGCGCTTCTTCCAACAAAATCGCTTCGTGATCACTGGAACCTGTGCCGATTACAAATTGTAAACTCATGTCACCCCTCCTCCAGCCTATTTTATCATAAAGAACATGCATTCGGGACAAAAAGACCGTTCCACCAACTCTTTTTACAGAGCAGTCGAACGGTCTTTTCATTTTAATTAGTTGAGATAGTGCCGAAATGGCTCGGCGGCCAAAAGACGAATTTTACATCGCCTAAGATTTTTTTCTCACTGATGAAGCCAATATGGCGACTATCTTTTGAGATACGGCGATTATCGCCCATTACAAAGAGATAGCCAGCTGGTACTTGTGTTGCCGGTAAGTAATCATCTAGCTTAAAATTATCTGTTAATGGTTGTCCATCCGTTAATTTCGCTTTATAAGCATCCAGATAAGGCTCATCTACTTCCTTACCATTGATCAACAACACATCATTTTGATACTCAATCGTATCGCCAGGTAGTCCAATTACACGTTTAATATAATTTTTGCCTGGATCATCGGGAGCTGGAAAGGTCACGATATCGAACCGTTTGATATCGGTATTTTTCAGAGCAATGACCCGTTCGCCATCTTCTAGCGTTGGATCCATTGAATCTCCTTTTACGATTACTGGCGTAAACACAAAATAACGCAATAATAGTAAGACTACGCCTAGCCCTACGATGAAAAAGGCTGTGTTCAGCCATTCCTTATTTTTCACCATCATCCCCCCGAAATCTATCATAGAATAAGTTTACCACAATTTCAGCTAAGATAGCGGAAACGATGATTCCTTTACAAAAAATTCATACTTAAAAAAACGAGGACCGTCGCAACAGTCCTCGTCTCATCACTTATTTTTGCCACTCGGCCACTTTATCTTGGTTCGCATCGATCCATTCACGAGCGGCTTCCTGTGGGGTTTTTCCTTCATTAATTTCCAGCATCACACTGTCCATATCCTCTTGATCCCAATGAAATTGATCCAAGACGCGGTAAGCTTCAGGTTGATCCTCTTTCAAGCCTTTACGTGCCATCGTGTGAATCCGTTCAACATCTCCCATCGTGCCTTTAGGATCTTCTAAATATTTCAAATCATATTTCGAGAACATCCAGTGGGGCGACCAGCCTGTAATCACGATGGGCTCTTGTTTCTTAATAGCTTGATCCAAGGCCACCACCATCGCGCCGGACGAAGATGCTTCAACGCTCCAGTTGGCTAAGTTAGGATAAGCTGCCACGGTAGCTTCTGCCGCAGCCATCACCCCAGCACCAGGTTCAATACCAGTGATTCCTTGATTGGCTTCATTGGTTAAGTCTTCAATAGAATCTACATTCATATAACTAGGTACCACTAAGCCAAGCTTAGCCCCCACTAAGTTTTCACCTAGATCCTCTAGACCATCCTTGTATTGGTTGTACTGCGCTTCATGGGTTACTGGCAGCCATGCGCCGACCATTGCGTCTGACTCACCTCGTGACACCGATTCCCACATGATGGCATTATCAACTGGGGTAATATTAACGGTATACCCCATATCTCGTAAGGCTTCCGCTACTACATTGGTTGAAGCAACCTCCGTGTCCCATTCCACATAAGCTAAATTGATGGTTTTGCTGTTATCGCCAGAAGCAAAGGCACCGCTGACCACCGCCAGTACAATCACAGCCACAGCTGCAATGCTCCCAATAACGGTTTTCTTGACTTTCGTATTAGCGGTTTTAGCTTTACGAGTTGTTTGCTTGTTAAGATTTTGAGTAAAACGGTCAATGATAATCGCTAAAATTACCAGTGAAACACCACTTACAAAGCCGTTTCCGACTTGGGCATGTTGTAGAGCCGATAAAACGCCGCGCCCTAGTCCAGGTGCCCCAATCATGGAAGCAATTACGACCATTGATAAGGCCAGCATCGTTGTTTGGTTGATCCCAGCAAAGATCGTACTACGAGCTAAAGGCAATTCCAATTTGAATAGTTTTTGCCAGCCGGTACCTCCAAAGGAATCAGACGCTTCCACCAATTCTTTCGGGACTTGACGAATCCCTAAGTTAGTAAAACGAACCGTTGGTGGTAAAGCGAAGATAACCGAGGCAAACACCCCAGGCACCATACCAATACCAAAGAAGGCCACCGCAGGAATCAAATAAACAAAGCCGGGCATAGTTTGCATGAAATCCAAAATTGGTGTGATGATATTTTGAGCCTTTTCACTTTTAGACATCAAAATTCCTAATGGCACCCCAATCAAAATAGAAACCAGACTGGAAATCAAGACGAGCGTTACGGTGTTCATAAGCTCTGTCCAAAGACCTTGATTATAGATAAAGAGTAGACCTAACGTTGTAAAGACAGTAAGTCCCCATTTTTTCTTGCTTAAGAAGAAGGCTGCCACTGCCATCAACACGATGAATAATAGTGGCGGAATCACCATCAATAGATTGGTCATCCCTTCCATAACGACGGTTCCGAAAGATTGCAAGAAAGAAAACAATCCGCCAAACGTACCGGTTAACCAGTTAGTAAAGTTTTCGACCCAGTCAGCAACTGGGATTGCTTGTTGTAAGAAATTAGCCATTTACTTGGACCTCCTCTGTTTCTGCTAATGATTCAATGACACTTCCGCGAATCACGACACCCAGTAGTTTGTCATCCTCCACCACTGCCAGAGGGGTTGGTGAATCATAGATCATATTGAAAATGTCGTTGACCACCATATCTTTTGTAATCTTCGGCACGGTTTTCTCTAAAACATCTCGTAAACCCAAACCATTGGTTCGCGCTTCCCGCGCTTTTTCGGCGGTTACCAACCCTTTAAGTTTTCGTTTCTTATCCACTGCCAATAACATGCTGACTTCTTCTTTCCGCATACGGTTTAACGCAACATTCGGCCCATCCACATCAATATTTGTCGTAATAGCTGGGATCATGATATTCGCAGCAGTCAATACTTTCGAACGGTCAACATCCTCGACAAATTCGCGGACATAATCATTGGCTGGATGGGTGAGAATCTCCTCGCCTGTGCCGATTTGCATGATTTCGCCATCTTTCATAAGCGCAATCCGATCACCAATGCGCAAAGCTTCATTCAAATCATGGGTGATGAAAATAATGGTTTTTTGAACATTGGCTTGCAAGTCCAACAACTCATCCTGCATTTCGCGACGAATCAACGGATCTAATGCTGAGAAGGCCTCATCCATCAGCAAAATCTCAGTATCATTGGCCAATGCTCGTGCCAAGCCTACCCGCTGTTGCATCCCGCCAGACAATTGATCTGGGTATTGATCCTTAAAGGATAACAGTCCTGAATTATCCAGTGCTTGTTCCGCTTTCGCCTGACGTTCTTCTTTGGGAACACCGCGAACCTCTAAGCCGTATTCGGTATTCTCAAGAATCGTACGGTGGGGAAATAAGCCAAAGTTTTGAAAAACCATATTAACTTTATGGCGTCTTACCTCCCGTAATTCTTCCTTATCCATTTTTGAGATATCTTTTCCATCTAAATAGATACTACCTTCCGTTGGTTCAATTAGACGATTCAATAAACGAATCAACGTCGACTTCCCACTACCAGATAAACCCATAATGACGAAGATCTCGCCTTCATTGACAGTAAAATTCGCATCATAAACACCAACAGTGGCATTCGTTGCTTTTAAGATATCTGTTTTCGATTTATGTTGAGCCATCATTTCTAAGGCTTGTTGTGTCTTTTTACCAAAGACTTTTGTCAGGTGTTCGACCCGGACCTTTTCCATACCAACATCTCCTTGTTTTCATATAGTTTCTTTTCATTTCAAAAAGTGACCACATCAGATTAACATCGTGTGGTCACTTTGTCAAAAAAAGGCAAAACAAAAAGAAACCCTTGTTATAAAAGGGCCTCTTGCCGATTTTGTATCTTTATTCAGAAAAATTCTTATCAAATTTTAATTTTTATAGAAAAAATGCGTCATGCGTTGTAGTGCAAATTCATTGCCGACGAAGTAAAGGATATCACCGGCATGAAGCATGGCGTAAGGACCTGGTGATAGCAATAATTCTTCTTTTGTTTGGATCGCTACTACTGTGCCTTCCGTTTCCTGCCACAAATTCAGTTCACTAATTGTTTTTTCTAGATGTAGCGCTTCTTCCGTTAGTACCAGCTCAAATGGCAGAAAAGGATTTAATTGATGAGTTCTAGTCGTTTGATTGATTAATTGGTCAACTAGTCCCGTCAAATTTTGCCACTCTTTTTGTTGGGTTTCTATAGTAGCAACAATTTCTTGTTGAATATCTTTCATGGACTGTACATCCCGGTATTGTGCTAAATAGGATTGAGCTTTATCTTTCGACGCCACATAGGCGCCACTGCCGTGCTTGACCTCCATAATCCCCAAATCAACCAATACATTGATAGCCTTACGCGCGGTTTCTGGCGAGACATTGAACGTACTAGCCAGCGTGGAGCGGGCGTGGATTTTATCACCGACTTGATAGCGGCCCTCTACAATACGTTCCGCAAGCTCAACGGCAATTTGCTGATATCTAGCTTTTACAATTTTGCGATTCATCGGATCCCCTCCTACTTTTATAGTAACGGAAACTTTTTATTTAGCAAACAAAAATCGTGAGCATAATTCTTTACTTACTTTTTGTAAGCTGATATAGTGTGTCTTGTAAATCATTAAAAAAAAGGTGGAATTTCAAATGACAAACTTTACAGACGCTTTAACAAAACGCCGTTCAATCTACGCATTGGGCAAAAATACAGAACTTAACGAAGATCAAATCGTTGCTTTAGTAAAAGAAGTTGTACGCCAAAGCCCAACAGCGTTTAACTCACAAACACAACGTGTCGTTGTTCTATTCGGCGACAATCATGAAAAAGTATGGGACATTACCGAGGCAGCTTTGAAACCATTAACTCCTCCAGAAGCATTCCCTAACACACAAGCTAAATTAGCTGGCTTTAAAGCCGCTAAAGGTACAATCTTGTTCTTCGAAGACCAAGATGTTGTGAAAGCATTACAAGAACAATTTGAATTATATGCTGAAAACTTCCCAGTATGGTCAGAACAATCAACTGGTATTTCAAGTGTAAACGTATGGACTGCTTTAGCGCAAGAAAACATTGGCGCTAACCTACAACATTACAATCCAGTTATTGACGAAGAAGTTGCTAAAGCTTGGGATATCCCAGCTAACTGGAAATTACGTGGCCAATTAGTCTTCGGTTCAATCGAAGCTGACGCTGGCGAAAAAGAATTTATGGAAGACGACGAACGTTTCCGTATCTTCAAATAAGCTTTTGATAAATAGCTAATCACTACTAACCACTGCGACACGAAAAAAAGTGTTGCGGTGGTTTTTTGCTAAACAAAAACCCATGAAAAGACGAGAATAGTCTTCTTTTCATGGGTTTTACTCATTGTTTTGCGTCAGCAATCTTTTGATTGATGAAAGCCATTAATTCTTCTTGGGTATAATTGAACAACATTAGCGGACTACGGTAGCGACCAATGACAAATTGGGCTTTTGTTTGTTGTTCATTTTTGGGATTTTTGCCTACTAACACCTGCGTCAAGCTGCCATAATCCACCACACGATTTCCTAGCGAATTGGCCACAATCCCTTCATCTGATAAGCCTTGGGCCGTAATCATAAAACTAGCAACCGCAAAGGTAGAAGCAACACCACGCCACAGTTGGTCGGGTGTTTGAGCATGGACAACCGTCAGATAGAAAACGAGAGCGGTAATTAGCAGTAATCCTAGGCGGCGTTTATTGGACATTGTTGCCTTAATCACTAAAGAGCGGCGTACCACAAAAAAGTAGGCATAGAGTAGAACATCAAATGCTAATAACAAGAGTGTAAAAACAGAAATCATAGTATTCCCTTCATTTCTTTTAATGAAATTAAGTGTAACAGAATACCTTGATCCCCGCAAGAAAGGGCCCACATTATCCATGTGAGCCCTGATTCTCTTATTTTACTTTTAACGGTGCTAATTGGGCCTCGATATCTTCAACCGACGAACCGGCTTGGAGTAAGGCACCGGCTGTATAAGCACTCTCCACAAAGGCTGTATCGTGTAAATGAATGGTTTTTTCACTCATTTCAATCGCCATTTCCAAATTCATTTTAGCACTACCCAAATCATAGAAAGCTAAAATTTCCTCCGCATCCAAATCACTGATGGCTTGATTGATGGCATCAAAGCTAGTGCCGACTCCATTTTCTGGCAAACCTGCGGCTACGATGATGGGAACATCCGCTGCTACTTCTTTGATCAAGCGCTCAATACCAGCCGCAATTTCATGAACATGTGATACTAATAAAATCCCTTTACTCATTGAAAACACCTGCCTCAATCAAAGATTCAAAGAAATATGCTGAAGACATTGCCCCCGGGTCGATATGACCTTTTGAACGCTCCCCTACATAGGAAGCGCGACCTTTTGTGGCGATCAATTCTTTGGTGTCCTCCGCGAATTGTTGGACTTGTGCTTCTGTTAAGGAGCCAGCTTTTAGTGCCGCAACAGCTGGAATCCATTCATCTAGCATAGTTTTTTCACCAGCTTCAGCTTTACCGCGTTTTTGGATTCCGGCAATCCCAGCCTCCAAAACAGTAGCTGGATCGGTTGTTTCAGCACTCTTCTTGCCCATTTCCATCATAGCTGTCCCGTATAAAGGTCCTGAAGCGCCCCCAACTTTGCCAATCAAAGCCATCGCTGTCTTTTTGAATATATCCGGTACGTCGCCGGAAAGATCACTCGCCATAACGGCTGTCATACCGCGTGCCATATTATTGCCATGGTCACCATCGCCAATAGGTGTATCTAGTTCACTTAAATAGTCTTTTTGTACTTGAATCTTATCATTAAATAATGTCAGTGCTTTTCGTAATGTTTCTGCTGTTAACATAATTTTAACCTCCTACCAACTAATCGTATGGACCTCTTCATTCAGAGCAGCTACCCACTCTTCTTTCGTTTTGATTAGGGTCAAAGAAAGTCCCTGCATTTCTAGTGAAGTCATATAATTACCGACTTTACTGAAAGAGATTTCTAAGCCATCTTGTCCTAATAATTGTTTGACGTCTTGGAAGAAAATAAATTGTTCCATTAAAGGTGTCCCACCCATACCATTAACCAAGACACCATATTTTTCCCCTTCTTGCCATTCAAAAGCGGCTTTTAGCTTAGAAACGATTTCTTCCGCCATCTCATGAGAAGTTTTGATTTTCTCACGACGGTATCCTGGTTCTCCATGGATACCAACGCCATATTCAATCTCGTCATCTCCTAAGGTGAAACCAGGTTTGCCAACTTCTGGCACAGTTGCGCCGGTTAGCGCAATCCCAATTGTTTTAATATTCTCGACTAATTCCTTACCTAAGTCTGCCAGTTGGGTAACGGAGGCGCCGTTCCGGGCATAGGCTCCTAAAATTTTGTGCACTAAGATGGTTCCGGCAACACCGCGCTTGCCTTGGGTATACGTACTGTTTTCCACGGCAATGTCATCATCTACCAGAACAAAGCCTGTTTCAATATCCTCCATACTGGCCATATCTTGCGCCATTTCAAAATTCATGACGTCACCTGAATAATTTTTTACAATCAATAAAACACCTTTTCCTTGGTCAGCGTCTTTGATTGCTTCAAAGATTTGATCTGGCGTTGGTGAGGTAAATACTTGCCCGCAAACTGCCGCACTTAGCATACCATCGCCAACAAAACCAGCATGGGCTGGCTCGTGACCACTACCGCCGCCACTGACTAAGCCTACCTGTGCCGCTTGCTCTAACCGGGCAATCACACTGGTGTCCGGCAGGCGTTTAACAAAGGTGGGATAAGCCTCCGTCAGTCCCTTTAGCATTTCATCGACAACGTCCGCTGGTGCATTGATAATCTTCTTCACGTACATTCATCCTTTCTGAATAAAACGTTTTCATTACGACATCTTAAGTGTACCTTTTTATAGGAAGAACCGTCAACCATAGCGGTAAGGTTTGTTATGGAAAACTATTTTGCCCAGCTTGCGGTCCAACTGAACCGTTTTGTTTTCTCCATAAAAACGAAAAGAGACAGAACCGAAGTCCTGTCTCTCGTGGATTCATTAGATAGCAGTTGTTGCGCCACGGTATACGATACCACGACGAGGGTCAACTGTAATCAATTCGTCATTTTGGATCAAAGTAGTAGCTTCTTGAGCGCCTACGATGACTGGAATGTCTTTCGCGATTGCGACAACAGCCGCATGAGAAGTCAAACCGCCTTCTTCAACGATCAAAGCAGCTGCTTTGTCGATTGCTGGCATATAATCTTTATCTGTTGTTTTCACAACTAAGATGCTGCCTTCTGTTGCTTTTTCAGCTGCTTCTTCAGCAGAAGTTGCGACAACAGCTTTCGCAATTACAGAGCTTTCGCCAATTCCTTGGCCTTCAACTAATTTAGAACCAATCATTTGGATCTTCATCAAGTTTGTTGTGCCTCTTTCACCAACTGGTACACCAGCAGTGATGATGATCAAGTCGCCTTCTTGTGCGTAGCCTTCGTTTTGAGACACGTGAGAAGCTAAGTTGAACATTTCATCTGTGCTACCTGGTTTTTCAGCAACTGTTGGGTAAACGCCCCATGACAATGCCAAGCTGCGAGCTTTTTGTTCGCTGAATGTGATTGCCACAATATGTGCTTTTGGACGGTATTTAGAGATCATACGAGCAGTGTGACCAGATTCAGTCGCAGCCACAATTGTTTGAATCCCTAAGTTACGAGCAGTATGGCCAACAGATTGACCAATTGCTTCTGTCATATCAGTCTTAGAGTAAAGTTTCAATGCGAAGGAGTCTTGGTTTACAAGTGCTTCTTCAGTACGAACAGCAATACGTGCCATTGTTTGAACGGCTTCTAGTGGGTAATCCCCAGCAGCAGTTTCACCTGATAACATAACAGCATCAGTTCCGTCGTAGATAGCATTGGCAACGTCATTTGCTTCCGCACGTGTTGGGCGAGGATTACGTTGCATTGAATCTAACATTTGTGTTGCAGTAATAACTGGTTTACCTAAAGCGTTACATTTTTTGATTAATTCTTTTTGAACAACGGGTACGTCTTCAGTTGGAATTTCAACACCCATGTCCCCACGAGCAACCATCAAACCATCAGAAACTTTTAGGATTTCGTCAATGTTGTCGATACCTTCTTGGTTTTCGATTTTAGGAATGATTTGGATATGCGTTGCGTTTTCATCTTCAAGAATCTTAGTGATTTCTAAAACGTCAGTGGCGCGACGTACGAAACTTGCAGCGATAAAGTCGATGCCTTGAGAGATACCGAAACGAATATCGTTCGCATCTTTTTCAGTGATACCAGGTAATTTGACAGCAACGCCAGGTACGTTTACACCTTTTTTGTTTTTCAGAACGCCTTCGTTTTGAACTTTTGTTACGATTTCGTTTGCTTCGCGGTCGATATCGATAACTTCTAAGTCAATCAAGCCATCATCTAACAAGATGTGAGAACCAACGTTAACATCGTTGATTAATTCAGGATAAGTGATAGAGAATTTTTCTTTTGTTCCTAACACTTCTGTCATGGCGATTCGTACTACATCACCGATTTTTAATTCGATGGCGCCATTTTCCATATCGTTTGTACGGATTTCAGGACCCTTTGTATCCAGCAAGATTGCCACACGTTTACCAGTAATTTTTACTGCTTCACGAATGTTTTTGATACGGTTGCCGTGCTCTTCGTAGTCTCCGTGTGAGAAGTTCAAGCGGCAGACGTTCATTCCTGCATTGATTAAGTTCACTAGCATATCTAATGATTCACTAGCTGGTCCGATAGTACATACGATCTTTGTTTTTTTCATTACCAAATCGCTCCTATTCCTATTTTGTATAGTCACAAGGTTCATCCTTGAGTTTACCGATAGTTGGGTGTTGCCTCTTAAAATGAGATTTGTTGGTTTAAATCGAACAATGAAAGATCTGGTTTGTGCTTGTTGTTTTCCAATGTATCAACGATATCAGCAGAAATCATTTCGTTATTGGCGATTCCAATACACAAGCCGCCTTTTCCTTCTTTCAACAAATCAACAGCGTATGCGCCGAATTTACTTGCTAAGACGCGGTCACGAGCAGATGGAGAACCACCACGAACAACGTGTCCTAAAACAGATACGCGTGTATGGAAATTACCGTATTCAGATAATTGACGAGCAAATTCTTCCCCGCCCATTACGCCTTCAGCTACGATGATCAAGCAATGTTTTTTACCACGATCGCGGCCTTCTTGGATGCGTTTTGCTACAATAGCCATGTCAAAGTCATGCTCTGGAATGATGATTTCATCCGCACCGCCGGCTACGCCTGACCATAAAGCGATATCGCCTGCGTCACGGCCCATTACTTCAATGACAAATGTCCGCACGTGAGAAGTTGCAGTATCACGGATACGGTCAACAGATTCCAAAACAGTGTTGATAGCAGTATCAAACCCAATGGTGAAATCAGTTCCTGGAATATCATTATCGATTGTTCCTGGAATGCCGATTGCTGGATAGCCGCGTTTTGTCAAGGCCATTGCACCATGATAAGAACCGTCTCCTCCGATAACGACTAAACCTTCGATACCGAATTTTTTCAATTGTTCAATCCCTTTTAGTTGTCCTTCTTCTGTTGCAAATTCAGGATAACGTGCAGAGTATAAGAATGTTCCTCCGCGTTGGATTTTATCGCCTACGTCTGCTACATCTAAACGACGGATATCTCCGGCAACCAAGCCAGCATAACCGTAATTGATTCCGTAAACTTCCATTCCTTCATAGATTCCTTTACGAACGACCGCACGAATCGCAGCGTTCATCCCTGGCGCATCTCCGCCACTGGTCAAAATAGCAATGCGTTTCATCTTCTCTTTCACCTCATTATTATACTTTCAGCAAATCAAGATCTGCTGATGCTTCACTTTTAACTTAACCACGAGGACTATTTTACCATTATTAACACGAAAAGTCTTGGGTGAAACCAAAAAAATGAAAAAAATCATGAAAGCGTAGAGTAGTTTATACTAAAAAGCTTATCTCTAACGAAAAACAACATTTGCTATTCCTAAAAGTTCTTGCAGATTAGCTGCTAATTCAGGGGAATGTGTGACCCATAACTCTTCTCCCAGCATGATTCGTTTCTTACTAGCCGTATAGACGAGCATCACTGGAACATGACCGTGGTGTTGCTTCAACAAGCGTTGCAACTGCCGCATTTTATCAGGCGCTTCTTGCTCCGGTAAAATACGCAAATAGCATGTTTCTTCTGCAAGCTCTGCTTCTACTACAGCAGCTAATTGAATTTTCTCCACTAGTACTTGTTTTTCCTGATTGTATTTGCTTTCCTCTACCTTGCCTTCCACATAATAAACTTGATTTTCTTGTACGTCTTTTTGCACATGACGAAACAGCTTGGGGAACAAGGTCAAGGAGATTTCGCCGGTCATATCGTCGCCTTCAACAAAGGCCATCCCTTCGCCTCGTTTAGTACGAATCGTACGGATATCTTTTGTATAAATTAGAAAGCGGACTGCTTGATTTACTTCCAAATCAGCAATATCTTGTATCCTTAAGGTTCTGCGAATCTTAGGAAATTCTGTTGTTGGATGTCCTGAAAGATAGGTTCCTAAGTATTCATCTTCCCGTGCAAGCTTTTCTTCCAACGGATAATCTGGTAACTCTTCTTCTTTCAGCGCTAATACTTCTAATAGATCAAGACTGCCGCCACTATAAACTACATTTTTGATTTTCCCTTCCAGCTCTACCACTAACTGTCGGCGATTATTGGCTAAGGAATCAAAAGCGCCTATCAAAATTAAAGGTTCCAAGAGGTCGACCTTCAACCAACGAGGATCAATTCTCAGTAGAAATTGATCAAAGGATGTATAAGGACCATTTGCCTTCCGCTCGTCCACAATATTCTGGATAAAATCTCGCCGCATCCCTTTTAGAGAGCTGAAACCAAATAGAATTTCTTTGGGCCCTAATAGGTGAAAGCTATAATAACTGCGATTGATATCTGGTGCTAAAATCTTCACATCATTTTTACGGGCCTCATTAACATATTCTTTGATTTTTTTCGTATTATGACGAACCGAATGTAGCAACGCCGCGTAAAAGGGAGCTGGATAGTGCACCTTCAGATACGCCATCTGATACCCAACGAAGGAGTAAGCATAAGCATGGGACTTGTTAAATCCATAATTGGCAAATCGTTCAATATAGTCATAGACATGCTCTGCCACTTGCCTTTGATACCCCTCCTGCAAGGCTCCGTTGACAAAGTGCTGCCGTTCTTCATCGAGGACGTCTTTTTTCTTTTTGCTGACTGCCCGTCGTAAGATGTCCGCTTGACCCAAGCTGAAACCGGCCATTTTAGCAGCAACTTGCATAATTTGTTCTTGATAAACGATAACCCCATAGGTACTTTTCAAGATTGGTTCCAGTGATGGATCTGGGTAATCGATTGGCTCTAGACCTTTTTTACGGCGAATGAAAAGGTCAATATTTTCCATTGGTCCTGGACGATAGAGGGCATTGACCGCCGCAATGTCATCAATACTAGTAGGCCCGAGTTTCCGTAAAACATTGCGAATACCACTGGACTCAAATTGGAAGACGCCCGTTGTAGCACCAGCCTGAAAGAGCGCCAATGTTTCTGGATCATCTAAAGGCAAGTGATGCAAATCAACCTCCTCATTGAAGACTCGTTTAATGGACTGCAATGTATTATCAATGATAGACAAATTTCGTAAGCCTAAGAAATCCATCTTCAACAAACCAATTTTTTCCACATCGTTCATCGTATACTGCGTCAGCAAAATATCGTTACTACCAGCTTGTAAAGGAACCAATTCTAAAAGATTCTGGTCGGACAAGACTACACCCGCCGCATGAGTTGAGACGTGGCGTGGTAAGCCCTCCAACTGTTGCGCTACTTGGAACATCTGCCGATTGCGTTCGTCCTCATTCACGAGCTGTTGCAGTTTGTTAGAAGTTTCATACGCCTTGCTTAGTGTCATTTTCAGGGCATTAGGAACGGCATTTGACCAACGATTGGATTCACTGGGTGACAGACCAAAAACCCGTGCTACATCCCGCAATGCCATCTTAGCCGCCATCGTTCCAAAGGTCGCAATTTGCGCCATATGCAGCTGCCCATATTTTTCTCTCACATAGTGCAAAATTTGTTCTCGTTTGTTATCAGGAATATCCAAATCAATATCAGGCATTGTGAAGCGTTCTTTATTTAAAAAGCGTTCAAACAGTAAATCATATTGAATAGGATCCACGTCTGTGATTTCTAAAACATAGGCCACTAATGAACCTGCCGCAGAACCACGACCAGCCCCAGTTACAATATTTTCACGATGAGCGTACGCCATGACGTCCCAGACAATCAAAAAGTAATCGTCAAAGCCCATCTCGTGAATCACAGATAACTCCATCGCCAACCGTTCTTTATAAATATCCGTCGTTTCAGCGACACGTTGCGGCAGCGCCTCCCAACACAAACGTGCTAAAAGCTCGTGGGCGGGCTCTCTCGTTGGGTAATGAGGCAATAAAGTCTGATGGAGCGGTAACTCCCAAGATATCTGCTGGGCGAATTTTTGGGTGGCAGCAATAATTTCTGGAGTTTCAGCTAAACTCGCCAGAACTTGCTCTTCAGCAGGCAGAAACTCCCTTGCCGTCGTTTGTTCCAGCTCCAAGCGCGTTCCCTGCTCAATATGCCCCAGCACCTCACAGGCAAAGGCCTCATCAGGTCTTAAATAACGCACACGATGGGTGTAAACTTGGACCGCCTTTAATTGCTGCGCCAGCTCATGTCCAGTCTGATCATTTGCTGCTACACCTAAATAAACTTGCCGAAACTTTGTTGTCAGCTTTTGGTATAGCGCTGGGTCTTCTAACAAAGCTGCCCGTCCTTCTAGTGGAACAATGGCTAATAAATGGTCCAACTTTTCTTCTGGCAATTGAAGTGCTGTTTCGACTCGCACCATGCGCTGCGAAGACAAACGCATCAATTGTTGGAATCCCATGGCGTCACAAGCATAAAGCAGCAGTTGGCTCTGCGCTTCTTCATAAGGTGTATAGGTTAAATCCAACCCAATGATGGGCTTGATGCCGGCTTTCAGACAAGCCTCATAAAATTCGACGGCACCATGCAACACATTTTTATCCGTCAGCGCCAAGGCTTGATAACCCTGTGCTTTGCCATATGCCACGTAGTCAGAGATCCGAACCGTACTGTTCAGCAGCGAATACGCACTATAAGTATGTAATTGTGGGAATGGCATCGTACGTTCCTCCATCTCGATTAATTGTGTAATTCATCTCTTCATTATATAATAGAACTGAAAATAAAGGATGAAAAAAGCTGAACTTTACTTTACATTTATTTAATTTATGGTAGACTGTGTTCTGGAAAAGAGGTGTCAAAGATGCGTTATGTGATCACAATGTTTTGGGCATTACTGCTAGGCCAAGTAGTTGGTTATATCGGTGGGGCCTTGACTCAAGGAACCTATGATTTTACGATGACGACGATCATCTCTTTCGTTGCCGGTATCGTTATTATTTTGATTGGGGAACTTTCTCAACCAAAAAAAGAATCTGTCAATTAACAGCGAATATAATAAGGAGTTGGCATTGCTGCCAACTCCTTTTTTTATCCATCAAGTCTCTTAGATATGATCTTTTCTTAACCAATTGCGGAAATTAAATAGTGACAAGCAAATATTTCCCAAAACAAAGCAGGCAGTCGCAATAAAGACCGCTGGATAACCAAACCCATGGGCAACCGTAGAACCGACCATCGGACCGAATACCTGCCCAAAATTACTAAACATTTGATTATAACTATACACTCGACTCACACCTTCTGGGGGTGTAATTTTGCTGATTAAGGTATTGATTGATGGCATCAAAGCGCCAGTTGAAAAGCCCAAGATAAAACGCAATAATCCCAACTGAAAGGGTGTTTTGACAAATGCCATGGGAATGTAACACAACATTGAGAGAAACAAACCTACGATCAATATTTTATGATTGCCGATTTTATCACCTAATCTACCCAATATCGGAGAAGAAAAAATGGCCGAAACACCGGCGGCCGAAACAATCAAACCGCTGACAAACAAGACATTGCCAGTGTTATCACTTAATGAGCGAATATAAAGCGTTAAAATTGGACTGATACTAGTAACACCTAATTGCAGGATCAGTGTTGTCACAAATAAACCAAACAAAATTGAAACGTGATCCATTTTCCCAAAGATTTCTTTGGTGGAAATCATCTCTCTTTTTTCGATTGGTTCAAAGTCTTCCTTCACTAAAAAGATCGTCAAAAGTGTGGTAATCAATAAAACACTTCCGGTAATGATAAAGACATTCTCCATGCCAAACCATTGAGCCAATGCACCGCCCATTGAAGGGCCAATTAGGTTGCCGGCAATCGCACCAGTTGAAAGCGTCCCTAAAGCCCAACCGCTTTTCTCCTTCGGCGCCTGAGAAGCAATCATAGCTGTCGCGTTGGGGATGTATCCGGACAAAATACCATTCAAAAAGCGCATGACCAAAAGCCAATAGACGTTTGGCACAAACGCTAGTGACCCCATTGTAAACGTCATTCCAGCTGCGGCCCGAATCATCATGATTTTGCGTCCTTTACGATCCGCCAAATTTCCCCAAATTGGCGCCACGATTGCGGCCGCAAAGGCTGTTACTGAAATGGCTAGCCCTGAGAATAATTCTATTTGATCTTTAGGCGTTCCAAGTTGTTCCACGTAAACTGGGATAAACGGCATCACCAAACTAATACTAGCTCCTGTAAAAAAACATCCCAGCCACGCCACCATCAAATTTCGTTTCCAATCTATTTTCACACTCAGCACCTCGCACTTCCTTCACTAATACTATACTCTAAAAAAGCACATGGCTCAAAGAGCTTGCAACAAAAGACAGAATATTTCTGCTATTCAATCCTTGGAACAACCATTTTGCACCTATCTAAAGAAATTACGGACACCTTTTTTTTGCAAAAAAAAGCTATGACTTTTCAGCCATAGCTTTCCCCTAATATTAAAGAACTGCAAGAATTACAAAGTTTAAGATGAATAAAGCATTCACGACCCATAAGATTGGTGAAACTTCGTTGAATTTGCCTTTTACAACTTTCACGATTGCGTAGAAAATGAAACCAGCTGCAATCCCGTAAGAGATACTGTAGCAAAGACCCATGAAGATTGAAGCGAAGAAAGCTGGTACTGCATCTTCAAGGTCAGTCCAGTTGATATCTTTAAAGGATGCCAACATCATAACCCCAACTAAAATCAAAGCAGGTGCGGTTGCTTGCCCTGGTACGATTGCAATCAATGGTGATAAGAAACTGCTCAATAGGAACAGAATCGCCACAACTACAGACGTTAAACCTGTCCGTCCGCCTGCACCAATACCGGCAGCACTTTCCACGTAAGTCGTAGTGTTTGATGTTCCGAAGATGGCACCAACTGAAGTCGCGATAGCATCCGCGAATAAAGCACGGTCCATTTTAGAATGAAGACCTTTACTGTTTTCCAAAGCATCCTCATCTTCTTTAGAGAAAATACCAGTACGGCGACCAGTCCCAATGAAGGTACCGATTGTATCAAAAGTATCGGACAAACTGAAGGCCAAAATCGTCATTAATACTTGCGGAATTTTAGCAGAATCTGAGAATAAGCTTTGCATACCCTCTTTACCAAAAGCAGCACCAAAAGTTGTGCCTAATTCAGAAATAGAACTACCTAATGAGTTTGCTTGCCAATCAATCGCGCTTAAGTCGACAACACCCATTAAAATACCTAAAATCGTTGTCGCAATGATACCAATCAAAATAGCACCACGAACATTGACAATAACTAAAATCGTTGTTAAAACCAAACCGATAACAGCCAATAAAATTGGTGCGTTGTTGAAGTTTGCTAAAGCTGGTACGATTCCGCCGTTCATGGTAACGCTGGTTACTTGACCATTGTCCACGATAGCATTTGTAATAGTCCCAGAATCAGCTGTAAAGTTTAGTAGTCCAGCATTTTTGATCCCAACATATGCTACAAAAATCCCGATACCACCACCAATAGCATGTTGCATACTTTCAGGAATTGCTTTGATGATCAATTTACGAATCTTTGTTACAGTGATCAAAATGTTGATCAAACCACAAATGAAAACCATGGCCAAAGCTTGTTGCCAAGAATACCCTAAACCAAAAACAACCGTGTAAGTGAAGAAAGCATTTAACCCCATACCTGGCGCTTGTGCGTAAGGAACATTTGCAAATAGTCCCATTACTAAGGTACCAATTGCTGCCGCAATCAAGGTTGCTAAGAAGACTGCTTGGAACGGCATACCTGTCGCTGATAAAATTGACGGGTTTACGAAAAGGATGTAGCTCATCGCAAAGAATGTTGTCAGCCCCGCCATTACCTCAGTTGAAACATTCGTGTTGTTTTCCTTCAATTTGAAAAACTTGTTCATTTAAAACTTCCTCTCATACTTTTTCGGGAATACCCTAAATAATTGCCATTTATTTCCCTTAACCGAGTTTCATTATAGGAAACCCACAACACGATTTCAACAAAATTCTATATATTTTGTTAACATTTTTTATTAATGTTCGTGTTTTTCTCATTAAGAAGATTTTTCTATCTTAAAAATCAGACAACGTTTGTCTTTTTAATGAATCTTTAAAAATAAAAACGCTCTCCTTTTAATAAAGAATCAGCGTTATCCATAGAAACCAGTCTAGACAGCTTGCGTTGACTGAAAATTCTGCTACACTATACCTAATGGTTTCCGAAGATTAAGGGGGACGTATTTATGAAGAAACTGATTGCTATCGATTTGGACGGAACTGCGTTGAACACGCAATCCAAGCTATCCGATCGTACGACACAAACATTAAAAAGAGCGATGCAAGCAGGTCACGCTGTTAGTATCGTTACCGGCAGACCTTATCGCATGAGTCAACAATTCTACCAACAATTAGGTTTGCACACACCTATGGTCAACTTTAACGGTGCGTTGGTCCATATCCCAGAACAAAAATGGGCGGGCGAAACGGAAACACCTATTAGCCGCGACTTGGTTTTCGACATTCTAGGTCAAAAGGAAAATCTCCGCTTAGATTTTGTCGCAGCAGAAAACAAAGAAACTTTCTACATTGATTCGATGGATTGGTTCGATCCAAACTTTTTTGCAGCACCAGCCACACCGGCCAATTTATTAACGACTACCAATATGACCACCAATCCTACTTCGATGATGGTGCGAACTAGTAACGAATTTGCCAGCGATGTTTCCAGAGAATTGATGAAGCAATATGGTGATTACGTGGATGTCCGTACTTGGGGCGGTCCTATAAGCATTCTTGAGATCGTCGCAAAGGGTATTCAGAAAGCCCGTGGCCTAGACCAAGTAGCCCGTTATCTTGAAATTGGTCAAAAGGATATCATCGCTTTCGGGGACGAACACAACGATGAAGAGATGTTGGCATATGCTGGTTGGGGCGTAGCAATGCAAAATGCGACTGATCCCATCAAAAAAGTCGCCAATGATGTTACTGAAAAGACCAACGCCGAAGATGGCTTAGCAGCCTACTTAGAAAATTATCTAGATTTAGCTTAAATAGCTACGCAGTTCTCTGTCCCTGGGCAGCGAGCTGCGTAGTTTTTTCTTTTCTTGGTAATTTTCAGCCATTGGTGCTACCATAAATGAAAGGAGGCGTTTTCAATGACCCAGTTAGTAACAGCCGCAGAAATGAAAGCTTGCGACCAATTTACAATTCAGGAAATTGGTGTTCCTAGTATGGTACTGATGGAGCACGCGGCGCTAAGTGCGCTCGATACACTGGAACAATCTTATGACCTATCTAATACTTTAATTCTTTGTGGCAGTGGAAATAACGGCGGCGATGGCTATGCACTAGCCCGACTACTCCATTTAAAAGGCTACACCGTTAGCATTGCAGAGCTCGGTACCACGACGCCGTCAGCTGAAAATCAACAGCAACAAAAAATCTGCACTTTTTACCAAATTCCTACTTTCACGCGTGTACCTGATTTATTTGGTGTCACAACCATTGTGGACGCCATCTTTGGTATCGGCTTAGACCGGACAATTTCAGATGAATTAATTGAGATGGTTACCTTAATCAATGAAAGTGGTATCGACGTGTTGGCTCTTGATATTCCTTCTGGCATTCACGCAGATACCGGCGCAGTGATGGGAGCGGCTATTGAGGCGAAGCAAACCTTGACCTTCCAATTCAACAAAGTTGGCATGACAATTGACCCTGGTCTGGCTTGTGCAGGTGAGATTTTGATTGCCGATATCGGTATTAGCGACCAACCATTAACAACCGAATAAAAAGAAAAACCCACTGAGTTCGTCTTCCTCAGTGGGTTTGTTTTAGAACTTGATTGACAACCTCCAGATGGTGCATCACCTGTGCTTTACGTAAAACACCCATTCCCGGAAATTTTTGACTGTGAAGATACTCTACTAGTAAAGAAAGCCCGCTTGTTTCTAACTTAATCGTTTCGCACCATTGTTGAACCTCCGCCATGATACCAAAAAACTTTTCCTTTTGCGTCCCCTCTTCTGCCGATAAAAAATGATGGATTCGAAGTTCATCCTTTTGCGGATAAACAAAATGCAGAGCCATAATCGCAGATGGAAAACTTTGCTCGTAGTAGATGCGGCTGTCGATAGAAAAATCACTAAATCCTTGAAATCCCCGCTTTGCTGTTGCCACATGGTCGGTGGTAAATAGTTCATCAGGCAGTGATTCATAATAAGCTGGCCGGGGAACTCGTGTAAAAGCATCCTGATTAATGATTTTAGGTCCCTTAATGTGGTTTAAAATCCGAAACTCATAAGGCACAATGGTTGTGTGGCTCTCAAACCATTCTGGTTCATATTGTTGGATGGCTGACGCCTCAAAGCCAATGAGTAATTCCGGTAGCGATGTCTCTTCGCCGCCTGTTAAAATATGCGCTTTGGGGACCGACAAGTTAGCTAATTTCACCATCCCCGCCTCCGTTCGAAAATCACCTGCTTGCGGATTTTCAATTAAGTAGAAGGGCTGTTGGTGCTCTTGAAAAACAGTTAAAGTCTGTAGCAAAGCACGGGAATCTTTAACAGGTTCTATAATCGGTACAGTGCTAGCACCGATCAATCCCTGTTGGACTAATTCCCGCAAGGCGTATAAATCGTACTGCTTACCGCGAAAATATGGATAATAGGTCACTGTTCTTCACGTCCTAGCCATTTTTGTTCCAATTCAAAATAAGCCATTCTAGTGGCTTCCAACTCTTCTCGTAACGCCTCTACTGCTTGCGTTTCTGTTTCCGCAATAAATCGTTCATAATAATTGACCCCACCACCAAAAAGATCATACTCCTTTTCTCGCCGTTTCAATTCTGTATAGAGTTGTTCCGTACTGAAAACGCGAACCCCCCGCTCTGTCTGCTTGGCTTTTCCCACTTCTCGTGCTTGAGCAGCAATCAAACGAAACAAGAGCGCCTGCTGGTTTACGCCTAGCTCCTGCCTTTGCGGTTTCTTGACCGTCACCAAATAGCCGGGTAAGGTCTGTTCCTCTGGAAATTGATAGCGGTGGTAGATCATAACCCCAATGTGCGGTGGAACTTCCTCTTTAACCTTCTCATATAGTGCTGCGGGCAAAACAAAATAATTATAGTGGCCGATAAACGAAAGCTTGGCTTTGGAGCGAAAATCGGCTTTGGTAACTTTTAGCTCGTAACAACGCCACTCAAATTCTTGATTAGGAAGTAAACGACAAGCCAAGGTGTCGACAATCCCTTGATCCTCTGGCATCGTGACCTCTTCCACTACGACATCTCCATGTTCACGACAGTCATAATAGAGGGTCTCTTCAATTTCTAAAGTAAGTTTGGTTTTCATAGTAAAACCTCCACCCATATTATAGAACATACATTCGCATTTTTAAAGAGGTTGTCATTATTTCCCAAACAAGAAAAAATCGAGTATGATAAAACAAAGGAGGTTTTCCTATGTTAAATCCTTATTTCGCTTTCGGCGTACCTGCATTTTTACTGCTCTTATATATCATTTTTGAATTTGTACGCTTTCGAGCGACCACTCATTATTTAGGCTTCATTCTCTTATTGATTTCTGGATTTTCTACGGCCTTCAGTAGTCAAGTCTATCAACAATACAAACTACAACCGGAGTCCTTGCCCTATCCCGTTTGGCTCCTGTGGTTGCCTATTATTATTGGCGGCCTGCTAGTGCTAATCAATCTGATCCGTGGCGGCCGACGCCTAATGGAAATGGTAAAGAAATAGTCTCTCGAACGCTTTTCCTTGAAAGAAAACCTAGCATTTTGAAAAAATCTATATAAAAAAGCAAAACGACCCTCAATAGTTAGTCATTTCAGCTAACTATTGAGGGCCGCTATTTTTTTATTGCTAATTACGGTTTGATATATGCGTAGCCTTGTTCTTGTAGATCAATCAGCTTTTTGACACCAATCGGTACCACCGTCACATTTTTCGGCAACGCGCGCTCGTCAATACCTAAACCGTTTAAGGAATTGTGGCAGGCAAATAATTCTACCCGCTTACCATAGGTTTTGAAAAAATCTTGATTTTCTTCGCTTAAGTAGCCTTTAACAGCTGGCCCATTCACCAATAAACTCAAACGAATATTTTCACCTAATAAGTTAATCAAATTTTTCTTAGCAATCGGCCACTGTTCGGAATGGTCCACATGAAAAACAACTTGTTGCATCACTTTTCCCTCCATAAATAAAGCAAATCTTCGTAAGCACTGTCGGCATCTTCTTTATGCGCAAATGGCAGTATAATACTATCTCCGCTAACTTCGATATCAATTTGATTCTCATGTAAAGTCGCTTGCAACTGACTTTGCGGATAAAAATCATGGGTAAAATCGTCTAAGGATAATGCCGGTACTACTAAATAAAGCCCTTTCTCGGTTAAAAAAGCGACTTTCTTATCTGAAGCTTCTTGCATCAGAAAGGTCATCATCTCTTCCTCTGACAATATTTGATCAGCATAACCTTGTAAAATCAAAAATTGCTGTGCTTCTGAAAAAACTGCATAAAATTGATCCATTTTTCTGTCCCTCTAATCTAAAATATCATCACTTTCGCGAATTTCCCCTGCTTCTAACGTGAAATCTGGTTCCGGATGTAATGGCTCCTCCACTGGTTTTTCGTTTTCAACTAGCGGTGCTGGTGTTTCCATTGGCGTAGCCGCCTGAAACGTGTCCCAATCTTCCTTCGAAATCACCACGACATCAATTTCGTGTTCATCATCAATGATTTCCAGTGCTTGATATTCTGTGCCCACTCCTTGAAGCTTTTCAATAATCTCCTGATCTTCAAACGTCGTATACTCTTTCTTTACCTGCATGGTACAGCCTCCTTTTAATCATACTTACAACTCTTTTTTGAGAAAATATTTCGTAGTCCCGACTAGTGGATAGTCCTTAATTTGACCCACCACCTCGTAACCTAAGGCCGGATAAAAATTCAGACCTTGATAATCTTGCGTATTGACTGATAAGATTCGTAGATTCAGCTCTCGCGCCTCAGCCTCGACTGCCTGCATTAATTGAGCCCCTAATCCCAGCCTGCGAAAGTCTGGCTCAACAGCCAAATATTTTACATGACCTACTTGATCCAGGCGCTGCCATAAAATGCCCCCCGCTCGTTTTCCTTCAACAAAAATCTCAAGCGTATAGGTTTGACTCACACTATCCATAGCAAAATGTTCCGCTTGGTAAGCATCCAGCAGTGAAAGTAAATACCCCTCTGTCTGGTCCGTTCCTCGTTGAATTTGCGTCATCAATCTACCTCTTGATGTAAAACTTTACCGGAATGAGCATCCAATTTAACTTCTACTTCTTTTTGACCCTCGACCTTGACTTCCCAATACATAATATCTAAGTCCTTCGAAAGCTCCCAATCCGTTGCTTGCCCATCTCCTGCAGCTTGTTCCGCTAACTCACCGGCTTTTTCAATCGTAATGATGCCCTTCAAATCGAGTGCATCCTGTTGTGCTTCAGCCCAATCATCAGGATCTTGAGATTCTTGCTTATCCTTCAAAATCTCCTTAGTATTAGCGTCCACTTCCAGCTCATATTCTTGCTTTGCATCAGAACCTTCTATTTTATAGAAATATTTCCCAAACGAACTGTCCAATGAAACTTGCGTCAAAACAGTATCAGGATACTTATCTTGGAAAATTTTAACCGCTTCATCTAACGTAACGATAAATTGCGAATCAGTAGTTGAACCAGTTGACGCCTTAATTGAAGAAGTTTGCTGCGTCGTTTCTGACGTTGACGCAACCGCCGAACTTGAAGACTGAGTTACTGAAGTATCGGTTGTCGAAGACGTTGCGCTAGTAGTATTCGTATTACCTGAACTGCAACCCGCTAGCAACAGTAACGCTGCACCAAAAAATATTTTTTTCATCAATCCTTCCCCCTATTCTGCTATCTCTACTATAACAGAGCTATACCAGAGAACCAACTGAAAGCGTTGTGAAAGAATAGCCAGCTGCCGTCTTTAACAGCGACTAAATCTGCAAAAAAATCTCCACTTTTAGCAGAGAGTTTTTGTCTTTCAATTAAACGATAGTTTCCTCCTGATGCGCTTGAACATAGGCTTTTGCTTCTTGATTAACCTGTTTCAAATCAATTCCCTGTTGTTTAGCGGCGAAGACGCAACCGCAGTAACATTGGCGATAAACATCATATTCTTTACACATTTGGATTGATCGTTGATAACCATTATTCTTTTTGAAATCACTAGGTAAGTAATTAACATCATAGATTTTTTGAATATCCAAGCCGATTTGATTAATTACATCAGCATCCTTTTTAGGAGAAATAGTTAAAGCACTCCCAAAATAATCAAATCCCCTTTCAAGTGCTTGCTCAGCAACTAAATCAAGACGCATTTGAAAACAGGCAGTACAGCGTTTGCCGCCTTCTGCCTCTTGGGTCAATTCTTTTTCCCGCATGACTTTAATAAACTCATTAGGTTCGTAAGGTGCTTCAATAAAGCCAACATTATTGCTCGTAGCTGCGTTAAAGTCATATACAAATTTTTTCTGAACTAATGCGCGCCGCTGATACTCACTCTTTGGATAAATATTGGAGTTAGCAAAATAAATCGTGACATCCGCGTGTTCCGTCAAAAACTCTAACGTATATGTGCTACAGGGAGCACAACAGCTATGAATCAAAATGCTGGGACGTTCTGCGGCTTGCTGCCACTGATCAATCATTTTACGCAATACTTTATCGTAATTTATTTTTTGTTTGGATAATTTCATTAGTATCTCTGCAGAATCAATCATGGTAGCATCTCCTGTCTATTGTGTATGTACTAGGACATTATAACTGTTTTTTTCTTACAAAAAATAGCACTAGTAAACTAATCTTAGTTTACTAGTGCTATTAAGTAAATTAATCAGGCAGTCAAGGAGCTGCGTCTTTCTTTCCGACCTTGATAGATTGTATGAAGAATACTTATAACTGTGCCTAATACCGCTAACGCAACGAGTATTTGGAAAGCCTTCTCTGGTAAGCCACCATTAGCACTAAAATCCCGAAGCCAACTTAGTTGAGAATGGCTCGTCCATTCAGCCGTGCTTAGATAGTCCAAGAATTCGGCAGTGAACATTTCTTTTCGACTTAGGGCGATAACCCAGCATACCAATGACACTAACGAAACAATGATGCTTGCGAGACAGACCGGCAAACGCCAACGTCGATAAGTCATTTTCAACGCAATGACGACGATTTCACCGACGCACAAAAGCAGTATGAGGAGAGCTGCCATTTGTAAAAAGGAACCAGTGAAAATTGGAATACGGCGATCTGCCAAAATCAAATCTAGCCAGTGAAAATGATTCAGCAACGACCAAAGTACGCAGCCAATCATAAATAAGACGATGATTAGTTCAGCTAGACTATCTCCGAAAGAAATGGTCTGTTTTTGCGCTAACTTCATCAGGTCAGCCGTTTGCCAATGTTGTCCCTTTTTAAAAGTCCCTGTCCGCTCAGCAACCACAAAGCCAAAGCTAGTCCAAAAAAGTGCAATCAGAGTAAAAGGTAGCCCGACTGAAATCATTTTTGCTAATAGTTCTGGTAAAGTTCTGAGACTCAGTTCAGTTACGTCCCCACTAACGAAGGCTGTGATGCCACCGAAAATGGTTCCCGCTATCGCTGCGATTGGCAAAATAATTTTTAAGGCACTAATATAACCAGGGTAAACTTGCGGGCCAATTAAATAATTAGGTTTTTGTCGATATTTTTGGGCCAACTCGGCAGGACTCCCTAGCTCCAGTAACAATGCTTTGACTTCTTCTTCAGTGGGCTCCGGTGGCAACATATCTAAAATATTACTCAACAATTCATTCTTAACTTCTATTTGATCCTTTTTCGGCAATTGGCTTATGACGGCTTCAATATAGTATTCGATCCATTTCATCTTGAACTACTCCTTTTCCACCTCTGCCTGAGCAACTATTTCGTGCCTTGCTGAATTCGTTTAATACTATTTTGCAGCTTTTCTGATTCCACAAAAAGTTCTTTAAAGACATTTTCACCAGTTTCGTTGATTTGATAATATTTCCGGGGGCGCGTTTCGGTAGTATCCCAAGTACTCTCTAGCAACCCTTGTTTTTCCAAACGACGCAGCAACGGGTACAGCGTGTTTGCTTCAATAGTGACACCTTTTTCTTTTAGAATCTCCAACAAATCATAACCATAATGCGGTTCAAATAATGCACCAAGTACAATTAACGTCAAAGAGCCGCGCCGTAATTCTGTTAAAAAAGAATGTAAAATGGTTGATTCCATACGACTAACTCCTCTCATACTTGCTCTTCATTATTCTGGTATCATGTTTTCATTAACATTATATTGTGTGATACACAGTATAGTCAAATATAATGCATTATTTTCTTAACACAGCTTAGAAATGATTTCAAAAATTCGTTTCTCAGATAGACTATCCCGCAAAAAAAGCACCACTATCAACCGTTAAAAAGTTGATAGTGGTGCTTATAGGCAATCGTTAAAAATTGTAGCATCACAAATTGCTACTATCTGATCCCCAACGCAATCCGTGCATAACGACTCATTTTATCAGTCGTCCAAGCTGGATACCAAACTAATTTCACATCGACGTTGGTCACTTCTGGGACTTCTTTTAGTGCATCGTGGATTGAATCCGTTAAGATATCGGCTAACGGGCAACCCATGGTAGTCAATGTCATTTTGATTACGGTGTCGCCAGTTTCAGCAAAATCGATTTCATATATTAAACCTAGGTTGACAATATCAATTCCTAGTTCTGGGTCAATTACGGTTTCTAAAGCTGTTAAGATGCGTTCTTTAATGGACTCGATCTCTTCAGGGCTCCATGCTGCTTCACTCATCTTTGCTCACTCCTTCATTTAATTCTTCCCTATCATACCTTGTTTTACGTTATTTGTAAATGAGAAATCCTCCGTAGCTAATTGAGAAATAGGCTTTCAACTATCGCGTAAAATAACCCTCTTTTCACTTTATCAAAATGTTTTTATTTAGAATGACTATCGCAAAATACCTCACTAGTCATAGTTTGCTTAAATCGAATCACCATACCTCGCTCCTTATCAAAAACTGTGCTATAATTATTCGTCCTGTTTATTAAGGGAGGTTAAAGCATGACACCAAGAGAACTAGAACAACACCATTTAGATGACACCATTACCCAGATTCGTCAAGAAATGAAAAATCTGCGGGCAGAAGAGCAACAATCGACTGAAAAAGCCCAAGCACAAGCCAAACAAGCCAGCGAAATCAATTTTCGTGCCGGCTCTGACGAAGCTTTATATGAAACATCTTTAGAGATACGCCAACATGAAAATGAGATGCTGATTCAAAAACATCAAGTACAGTCTCAGCAAAAACGACTGAACACTTTAGCGGTTATGGAACCAAACCCTTATTTTGCGCGGATTGATTTTGCCGAAGATGATGGCCCCGAAACACTTTATATTGGCATCGCCTCTTTGCGCGATCAGGCGCAAGAAACGTTAATCGTTGACTGGCGCGCCCCCATCTCCAATCTTTATTATGAAGGTGAGTTAGGCCAAGCCTATTATGAATCTGATGAAAAACACTGGGTTGAGTTACTACTAAAACGTCAATTCAAAATCGAAGCGGGTCAAATCAAATCGATGGTAGATACCAATGAAATGATTGGGGACACGATGCTTTTAGAAGTTTTAGATGAATCTTCCACCACCCATATGAAAAATATCGTCGCAACGATTCAAAAGGAACAGAATAAAATCATTCGCGATACTACTAGTAAAGTGATGCTGATTGAAGGGATTGCCGGTAGTGGTAAAACCTCCGCGTTATTGCAACGGGTCGCATTTCTCCTGTATCGTAACCGCAAATGGTTGAACGCTGAAGAAGTGCTCCTCTTCTCCCCTAACCGGCTATTTTCGGATTATATTTCGACTGTGTTGCCTTCTTTAGGTGAGTCAGAAATCCCGACACAAACCTTCCAAAGCTACATTCAGCAATTACTGCCTAAGATGGAGATTGAAACCGAAGCTGATTTGGAAGCGACCTTTCTAAGCGGCAAAGAAAACCCGGTTGCAAACTTCAAGCATACGGCACGTAGTTTACGGGCCGTGGATTGGTATATCCAACAAATCAAGGAGATGGGACCTTTATTTGCCGACTTGAAGCTGGATCAGAATGTGGTGATCAGCAAACAGCAAATTCGGCGCTGGTACCAAGAAACGAATCCTCAGCTGGCGGTTTATCAACGAATCACCATGCTGCAAGAAAAATTATTGAAAAAATTAGCGGGTCTAGAAAAAGACGAGGCCAAGAAAGATTGGGTCAAAGATCAAGTCGAAACATTGGCTATGGAGATTGCCAGTGAGGACAAGTCCTTTGATGGTAGTGAAAAAAGCGAACGAAAATTGCGTCGCCGTATCGCCATGCAACTAGTAGGACAAAAATTCAAGAAAATTCGGCGACAAATCCGCCAGTTTACCTTTATCCAAGTCAAACGCCAATACCTACATTTCTTAGAAACCATCGGAAATGAACGCTTCTTAAATGGTTTGGCAATTGATAGCGAACTTTGGCAAACGGAAATCACCGAAACAAAACGGCGTTTGAGCTTAAATCAATTAAGTGTTGCTGATAGTACCCTGTTCTTCTATCTAATGAAGCAAGTTCGGCCGGTGCATATTCGTCAAAAAGCGCGTTTCATTTTTATTGATGAGATGCAAGACTTTACGCCTGCACAATTAGGACTGTTACTACATCTATATCCGCGAAGTAATTACACCTTGTGTGGTGACTTGAATCAACGTATTTTAGGAAATCAATCCATTTTAGGCTCGTTAAGCGAACTCTTCACACAGGAATTGACGCAAATCCAATTAACAACTAGTTATCGCTCAACAGCAGAGATCACTAATTTTGCCAACGAACTGCTATCAGAGGATGACCAAGTCAACGTCACTGCCCGTACCGGAGGACTGCCGCGTCTTTATCAAACAACTGATGTAACAACAAGCATCCAACAATTACAGTCGGTACTGAAAGAAAATAGCTTACGAACTGCTATTTTGACGAAAACAACGGAAGAAGCTGTAGCCCTTTACGAACGCCTGATTGGGGACGAGGTACAACTGATTACTTCAGAAAATTTGCATATGAAAAAGAATCAAATGATCATTCCCGCCTATTTAGCGAAGGGGTTGGAATTTGACCGGGTCATTGTTTGGGATGCGAATGCTAAAAACTATCAGAATGAGCAAGATCAGCTGATTCTCTATACGTTGGCTACCCGAGCTATGCATGAACTGATTCTCTTTACCAATGGCACTCTCAGTCCTTTACTGGCGAATGTGCCAACCGTACTTTACGATACTCACTAGCATTAGGAAACAGAGTAAGGGTACAAAAAATAAATCAAGCCAAAAAAACAGGGATCAAAATCACTTTTGCGATTTTGATCCCTGTTTTTAGCTGAAGTTGGGATTTACGTCCCAGACTCATATTCCTTCTATCCGAATAGACGCTTCTGTCCCAATCTTTTAATCATTATCTGTATTTACGTTTGATTTCCGGGAAACTTCCTGTCATGCGGTAGACTTGTTGCTCGTCTTCATTGGCAAACCGACCCACAACCGTTTGAGTAGGAACGATATTCATGAAGGCATTTTCGTCCACCGTTAAAATAATTTGCTCCAAATCGTACAGCTCATAACGCGTCACTACCATCATGATCATGCGGCCTTCTTGCTTTGAAAAACCGCCAATGGATGGCAGCAAGGTCATCCCCCGCACTAGCTGTTGCGAAATGGCGCTAGCCACTTCGTCAGGTCTGGTGGTCACAATCATCGCTGTGACTTTTTGATGACTTGTGTGAATCATATCCACTACCTGTGTTAAGCAGTAGATAGAGATAATCGTGTATAAAGCACTTTCCCAGTTAAAGAGAAAGCCCGCACCTACTACGATCAGCGCATTTAACATGAACATATAGTTGCCCACAGTCCGCCCTGTCGTTTTAGATAATATCAAAGACAGCACGTCCATACCACCAGTGGTAAAGCCATATTTCAAAGAAAGTCCAGCACCGACCCCCACTAACACTCCACCCACGATCGCATTCATCAAGGGATTCGTACTAATCGTGACGATGGGGATAATCATTGTAAAAAGCGAAATGCCGACAACATTCACAAAACTATAGATGGTTGCGGATTTCCCTAGCTTCCAAAAACTTAGCAGTGCAATAGGAATATTCAATAGTAGAATAAACAAACCAGTATCAACGCTGACATGAAGGTATGTGTAAAGCAAGGAGGCAATGATCTGTGCGACCCCATTCATGCCGGCAGAAAAAACCTTGGCGGGAATCAAGAAAAAATTCAATCCAATCGCAGCGGTGATGCCGGTAAAGAGCATTACCAGTACGCGTTTTAAAAATTCATTTTTTTGATAAAACTGCTTTAATTGTGTCATAGCTTGACCCCCCACTAGAATTCTCACTAAGAATAGCAGTTTCCTTTTAAAAAGAAAAGTAATTTTCGTGCTTAAATCGCCAAAAATAAACGGATTGTTCGGAACTTTTAAGAAAAGCGGTTTCGTGTTAGGATAAATACAGGGAGGGAAGATAATGGCAAAAGATGCAAGCTTTGATATCGTTTCAGAGATCAATATGGAAGAAGTCAAAAATGCGATTCAACAAACTGAAAAAGAATTGAAAAATCGTTTTGATTTCAAGGATTCACTCGTTGAAATCAAGATGGATAATGGTAAATTAATCGTTACCTCAAATGATGACTATAAAGTTGAACAAGTGAAAGATGTGCTGTTCTCTAAACTGGTAAAACGCGGCGTGCCTATTAAAAACATTCACTTTTCCGAAAGTGAACATGCCCTAGGCGGAACTGCTCGTCAAACCGGCGACTTGATTAGCGGCTTAGATAAGGAAAATGCTAAAATCATTACGACAGCCATCAAAAAGTCTGGCTTGAAAGTCAAAGCTCAGATTCAAGAAGATCAAATTCGTGTTACTGGAAAAAATCGTGATGATCTGCAAAAAGTAATTGCGTTGTTGCGGGATACTGAACTACCAGTTGAGTTACAATTTACCAATTATCGTTAAAAAAACCGCGTCTCATCACTAGCTCTTGGCTCGTTGATGGGACGCGGTTTTTCTTTTATTTTGTGATAGTGGTGGCCGCAGACTCATAATGACTCTCTGCCTCGGTCAGAATCGTTTCTAGCATGGCTAATACTTGATACACTTCTTCATTTTTCACAACTGGTTCTGCGTCATTACGGACTACATCATAAAAATTCTGATAGAAGGAAGTTGTTGACGGGACCTCTGGAAAGCTAATAGCTTCGGCTGCTTCCTCAGAAGGTGGCGCCATGGTCTTGGTCAAACCAACACCGGCTTGAATGGGACGTGGCACCTTTTCTTTGGAACCTGTGGCCTTAATAATTTCACCAGATAAATCCCAATCATCAATCCGTGCCGTACCAGACAGGCCTTTAATATACCAACGTGGTAGCTTCGTATAATTACTCGTACCAACCTCAATAACCACGCGTAAACCGTCTTCAAAAATCAAATAGCTGTGGAAGCCGTCATCGACTTCATCGCCTAAAATATAACTTAAATCGGTCCGAATTTCTTTTAGGGGACTTTGGCTGAGCCACATGATTTGGTCAAAGAGATGTACGCCCCAATCTAAAAGCATACCTCCGCCGTGTTGTTTAAGGTGACGCCAATCGCCAGGAATCCCATTGGCCCCCTGCACGCGAGATTCAAGCTGTACGATTTCACCAATTTGCCGTTCTTCTACGAGGCGTTTGACAATCAGAAAATCAGGATCCCAGCGCCGATTTTGATGAACCATAAATACCTTTTGGGTTTTGTTGGCTACTTCTAATACTTCAGATAGCTCGGCAGTTGAAAGCGTCACTGGCTTTTCGCACACGACATGTTTACCAGCCGTTAAGGCTTGAATAGCTAACGCTTTGTGAGAATCATTAGGCGTCGCAATCAAGACGGCTTCCACCGTTTCATCAGCCAAAGCTTCTTCGTAAGAGGCAAAAGTTTTCAGTCCTTGAGCTGTCGCCTTCGCCAGCGCTTGCGGATCAATATCATAAATACCAGCTACTTCAATTGCAGTTTCTTTGGCCATCAATTCTTGGACATGGTAGGAACCCATACCTCCATACCCGATTATCGCAAAACGAATCGGCATACTACGCCCTCCTTAGACCCACCACATATTAGCTGGTTGATCATGAATCATCACGGAACGTAAATTCGTCACGGCCCGTTGTAAGCCTTCGTCAACTGACATCAACGGATCTTCGTGTTCAATGCTCAATACATAATCATAACCATACAAACGTAAGGCAGAAACCATATCGGACCAGACACCTAAATCATGCCCGCAACCAACAGAGCGGAAGGTCCAAGCCCGAGTTTTCACATCCGTATAAGGTTGCATATCCGTTAAGCCGTGCATATTAATATTGTCTTGATCTAGATACGTATCCTTGGCGTGGAAATGATGGATTGCGCCGGCATCGCCTAAAATCTTGATAGCGGCTACTGGATCAATCCCTTGCCACCATAAGTGACTTGGATCTAGGTTACAACCAATTGCTTTACCCGTTGCTTCTCGCAGACGCAACATGGTGTACGGCGTATGAGCTAAGAAACCACCGTGTAACTCGATACCAATTTTGATACCGGCTGCTTCAGCCTCTGTGTTGATCCCCTTCCAATAAGGAATCAAACGTTTTTCCCATTGGAACTCATAATTGTCACTGTACTCCGTTGGCCACGGCAAGACCGGCCAGTTTACTTGAGTATCCGTCTCGTTGCCACCTGAAACACCAGAGAAACCGTTGACTACTGGCACATTCATTAGCGAAGCTAACTTGATTGTTTTACGCAACAATTCATCTGCTTCTGCCGCTACTTGTGGGACTGGTGAAATAGGATTATGGTGGCAGCTGAGTGCTGAGATGGTTAAACCTTTATCAGCTAACTTGGCTAAATATTCTTTCCGGGCATCACTTGAGGCTAGCAACGTATCGATTTTTAAGTGAGCGTCGCCAGGTGACCCGCCAGTACCGATTTCTACTGTTTCTAAACCTAAAGCTGCGACCTTTTCAATCATTTCGTCAAAGGTCAAATCGTTAAATAATGGGGTAAAAACGCCTAATTTCATCTTGTTCGCTCCTCTTTTATAAGTAGACTGGTGCGCCAGTCTCTGAAGATTTATAAATTGCTTCTAAAATTTCCGTTACTACTAAAGCTTCCTCTGATTTAACTACCGGCTCGGTATCGTTTAGAATTGCTTGAATCCACGCATGCGCCTCAGCGATTTCCGGTTTATCATCACTACCATCATAGAAATCGACACCGTCAGCTTGTAACTGAATGTCCTTTTCATACAGCATTTGATGTTCTTCCCCATTGATAGTCAAGCCGCTATCCATGTCAGCGCCAGCTTTGGTACCATATAAACTGGTTTTTGCTTCTTTGACATCGCGACTATTTAAGGCCCAGCTGGATTCTAAGAAAATCGTTGCGCCATTTTCCATCGTCACAAAGCCAAAGGCAGAATCTTCAACGGTAAATTTCTTTGGATCCCATGGTCCCCAAGCATTAGCCGCATTCTCCTGTTGGGATAATTTATGGTAGGCTTTGCCGACTACATATTTAGGACGATAATTATCCATCATCCATAGGGTTAAGTCCAAGGCGTGGGTGCCAATATCAATCAGTGGCCCACCTCCTTGCGCTTCTTCATCAAGAAAGACACCCCAGGTTGGGACTGCGCGTCGTCTAATCGCGTGTGCTTTAGCGAAATAAATATCTCCCAACGCATCTTCTCGACATACCGTGTGCAAATATTGCGCGTCCTTGCGAAAACGATTTTGATAACCAATCGTTAATTTTTTTCCTGTTTCTTGTGCCGCTGTAATCATGGCTTTCGCTTCTTCTGTCGTTTTAGCCATTGGCTTTTCACACATCACATGATGGTCGGATTTCAAAGCAGCAATCGTGATCTCCGCATGGGTGTTATTGGGCGTGCAGACGTGAATGACATCCATCTCCGTATCCGCTAACATTTTTTGATAATCAGTATAAACATTGGCCTCTTCAGTGCCGTAAACCGCCCGTGCTTCCTCAGCTCGTTCGACAATCAAATCACAGAATGCGACTAACTCTACTTCCTTTTGTGCAGCCAATGCTGGTAAATGCTTACCTTTCGCAATTCCACCACAACCAATGATTCCTATTTTAAGTGTCATATAAACCTCCTGAAACCGTTTTATTTGATGCCTTTAGTATACGAGAACAACTACTGCGTTTCTTCCCACTTTCACGCTGAAAAATTCCCGGATTTTGTTCTAATATCGAAGAGATACGGTATAATCAAAGAATAGGAGGTTTCATCATGAGTTTATATTTAGAAATTCCTCATTACGAACATGATTTTCCTTTTAGAAGCTTTATCAGCCAGGGATGGGAGATTACGAACCCTCATTGGCATCGTGATTTAGAATTTATCTATTGTTTAGAAGGCACTGTGAATCTTGGGGCTGATGGAGAAATTATCACTTTAGCAGAAGGCGATTTGTTCTTCTTTCCTAGCGCTCAACCTCATTTTTTCCTTGCTTCTCCTGATAGTCGAAGGTTAGTTTTTCAATTTGATTTGTTACTTTTTCAAGAAGTCCAGCAAAAATTTGGACAAAACTTGGAACAGCTTTATGACCGAGCAGCCAAACACAGTCAACAGTGGCCGCCAGAGATTCGTCAACAGCTAATCGGGCTCTTTCTACAAATTCATGAAGAAGAGGTCTCAAAAAAATCTGGCTGGCAATACGGAGTGCTTGGTGGTCTTTACCAAATCAATCGACTGATTTATCAACTACCGCCAACAAGTGATGCACCGCAGCCTTCCGGACAATCATTGCGCAATAAACAAGGTCTCGAACAATTAAACTTAATTTTAGAATACGTGGAGCGTCACTATGATCGCCCCTTCAGTCAAGAAGAGGCGGCCGCCATTGTGGGCTTTAGCCCCAGCTACTTCTCACGCTTTTTCAAACGAATGGTTGGGCAGTCCTTTTCCCATTACTTAATGGACTACCGTCTTAATCAAGCAAAATATATTTTGGGAACGGAAGAGCTACCAATGGACGAGGTTGCCGCGCGCACGGGCTTTGCTAGCGTGAAGACCTTTCACCATGTATTCAAAAAACGTATTGGTGTCGCGCCTTTACAATTTCGGAAACAACTGCGAGCTACACCTTAACAAAAAAACCGATGACAACGAGTTTGGCTCGTTGCCATCGGTTTTCAGCATATTTAATGCTGTCTTTAAAGCTTATGCTTGAATGATCAGTAAATGATCTTGTTCTTCATAGACGATGTGTTCATCCAAATCTAAAATTTCTGGACGCAACTCGCCACTTTCGCGAATTTGCACTTCGACATTTTCGTCTAATTGACTTAAATGAGCAATCAGCTCTTTGACGGTCATTTTCATTCGTTGATAAACTCCTCATCTTTAAGCAGCTTTACGATAAGCCGGCTTTTTTTCTATGGGAATAATTTGAGCACGACGTTTCTTCCGTGTAAGCTTCCAGAAAACGACTGACCCAACAAAATAGCTAAACAGTACTCCTTGAATGATGGTTAAAGTCAGATAGAGCTTTGGTAAATAGGGGTAATCAAAAATAGATACCACTGCGACTTCAACAGCTAAAATCACCAAAGATACAACCAAACTATTCCGATGTTTCCGACTCAAAAAAATTCCTCCTTCACACAGATACAGTCATTATATAATAACTGTTCTATATAAAGAAAGAATTATGCTTACTATTTGGAAAATGGAATCAAATACTCCTGCGCTTTATCATCCAAGATTGCTAGAATCTCTTCCTCCTGATTAGCGGTCAGCTGTCGCAAAGGAATAATAAACGCAATCGTTTCCGAAAGGTAGATAAATAAGTGTTCCTTCCCTTGAATAATCAAAGGAATATTGTCCCAAGCAATCTGCTGCTTATTGCGATTATTTTCCTCCACTAAGCCTTCTTCTTCAAAGGTCAATCGACTAGGTTCACCATTGTTGAAAGAGTCCTTCCGCTCAAATGCCCGCTGTACCTGGCTTTTAACCCTGTGCTTCAAAACAAACCAGGTCGCATACGGGGCTTTGCCAAACATCATCGCAATCAGTTCTAGAATAGTACAAACACCAATAGCAATATACCAGACAGAGGTCCACTCTTTATTCCCAGTAAATAAAAAATTCACCAACGCCAAAATCAGATTCGTGCCTAAAATCGTCAAAATAATGTTACGGGTCATCTTTTTTGAAGATGGCATCCGTTCCCTCAATATATAATCCTTTTGAAAGGCTAAATTATCTTCCATGGAGACGGTGATATTGATCGTGTAAGGATATTCCACCCGACTCTCCTCGCTTTCCTTCTATAATACAATCATTTCCCTTTATTCTAGCAATTCACCTTCCCCTTGTCTATGATGAGAAGAAACAAAGATCAAATTGTCACACAACAAAAATAAAAAAGAAATACAAGCAAAGGCTATGAAACCTTGCTCGTATTTCTCTGCTAAACAGATTCTCGTATCATCAATTCTGTCCCAATCACGATTTTTCGTGAAACTGGTGCCGTTTCCTGAATTAAATCCAGACAAGTGGAAACAGCCAATTCCCCCATCCATTCTGTTGAGACCCGAATCGTCGTCAACGCTGGTGAAACATATTTCGCAACGCTGACATCATTGAAGCCGATAACTGCTACGTCCACTGGTACTTTAAGTCCTGCCTCATGGAGCGCATTGATGGTCCCTAACGCTAAAACATCACTAGAGGCAAAAATCGCTTCAGGTGGTGTATGCTCTACCAAGTAGTCGGCTAAAACAGCTTTTCCCGCATTTAAATCAAAAGGCGCCTCTAATTCAAAAATAGGCGTTAGCTTATGCTCTGACATCACCTTACGAAAGGCGGATAAGCGCTGATCTGGTAAAACTTGTCCATCTCTCGCCTGTTCTACCCCAGATAAGATACCGATTTCTGCTCGACCTTTACTCAAAAAGAATTCTATTGCTTGACGAACACCCATTTCAAAATCCACTACCAGAGAATCAAAGCCTTTAGCAGAACCGTCAAAATCGACAATCAGCGTGGGGACGTCCTTACGTAAATGCAAAAGCTCGCTATCGCCAAATTTCCCTAAGGCAATCACGCCATCAATTCCTTCTCGAGGAATCTCATTCAAAGCACCTTTGACTAACTCGATTTGGAGCTCTTCCGCTCTTTTTTCGATTCCCATGCGAATTGATAGGTAATACAAATCGTTTAATTCTTCTGAATCATTGAACCACTGAGTGTAATACAAACGTACCCGTTGCTTGCGGTTCCGTTTGTGCTTGGTATAGTTCAATTCTTCAGCAATTTCAAAAATTTTTTTCTTGGTTTCCTGTGCTACGGCAAGCTCCGGGTCATAATTCAGCACCCGCGAAACCGTTGCGGAGGAAACGCCCGCCAGATTGGCGATATCCTTAATCGTTGCCATCGTCAGCGCCTCCTATAACGTCTGCGCAAACCGATCAAATCCTGCTTGGCCAGCCTCATCACGTTTGAAGACGCCAGCGTCCGCCAAGACTTGCGCAAACACATTGCCAACCTCTTGTTGTAAGATCGCTGTCACATTTGTTTCATTCAAATCATGTTGCGTTTTAATCGTTTCAGCCCAAGCTAAGTGATAGTCCTTAATCGAGTTGGGTTGATCTAGTAAGAAGCGTTCTACCTCTTGCAGCTCTTCTTTTAGTCGTGGTGGCAAAACAGCCAGTCCCATCACTTCAATCAGACCGATATTTTCTTTTTTGATATGTTGAACTTCTGGATGTGGATGGAAAATACCATCTGGGTATTCCGCAGAGACATTATTGTCGCGTAAAACTAAATCTAGCTCATACAATTTCCCACGCTTGCGGGCAATCGGCGTCACCGTATGATGAGGTGTCCCGTCTTCAGAAAAAGCTTGAATTGACAAGCTTTCATCGCTATAACGTTTCCACTGCTCAAATACATAATCTGCTGCATTGATTAGGGCATCTTTTTCCACACTGCTCAAACGAATAACGGACATCGGCCATTTTACGATACCGGCAGTTACTTGCGGAAACAGTGGCAAATCAATTCCTCGTTCAATAGCTGCTTTGGCCATTGGAAACTCATGACGCCCTCCTTGATAATGGTCATGGGAAAGAATCGAGCCACCAACAATTGGCAGATCCGCATTGGAGCCTACAAAATAGTGGGGAAACACATCCATAATTTGCAATAGACGACGGAAGCTATCCCGGCTGATTTTCATAGGACGATGCTCTTCCGACAAAATAATCGCGTGCTCATTGTAATAAGCGTATGGTGAGTATTGGAAGCCCCAGCTTTCACCGGCCAAATTCATACGAATGATGCGATGATTGGTACGAGCCGGATAATTATCTCGGCCTTTGTAACCCTCATTTTCCATGCACAACATACATTTAGGGTAATCCACCTTAACGGCGTTGCGCTCCAAAGCAATCTGCTTGGGATCTTTTTCCGGTTTGGATAGATTGATGGTGATCTCTAATTCGCCATAAGGTGTCGCTGCAGGAAAAACGATATTTTTCGCAATTGCCTCTGTTTTGATGTAGTCATTACTTTTGCTTAACTCAAAAAAGTAATCCGTCGCTTCTTTAGGATCCTGTGCATAATGTTGGGCAAATAACGCATTTACCACTGAAGGTGGCGGCGTCAACAGATCCATAATTTGACCTTCCCAAATCTCGATTTGAGATTGGATCGGCGCAAATTGCTCATTTTCAAGAGCCTTCGCCTTCAAGCGTTTCATTAAGGCAAGCGGCGGCTCGACTTCGCCACGCACTTCAAAATCACCAAGCGCATCTTCACCAATCAGCGCTAAGATGCGATTATGCAAATAGAGGCGGTCCATTTCCATCCAACCGCCGTTACGGATTGCAATCGTCGCAAAATCCGCAATAGTTTGGCTGATTGTCATCTTCTTCATCCCTTTACTCTTCGTAGCCGTGTGGATGGCTTTCATGCCAACGCCACGCAGTTCCGATAATTTCCTTTACGTCATCGTACTTAGGCTGCCAACCTAATACATCCTTCGCTTTGTCACTAGCTGCAATCAGAACGCTAGGATCCCCGGCGCGACGTGGTGCGACAACTGCTGGAATCTCTTTGCCAGTGACTTCACGGGCAGCTTCTAACATTTCTTTCACGGAGTACCCTTGGCTGCTACCTAGGTTAAAGACGTTACTGTCGCCGCCTTTTTTCAAATACTCTAACGCTAAGATATGAGCCGCAATCAAGTCTTCTACTTGTACATAATCCCGAATACAAGTGCCATCTGGCGTATCATAATCATCGCCAAAAATGGCCAGTTGTTCTCTTTGACCAAGGGCTACTTGTAAAATGATTGGAACTAAATGGGTTTCTGGGTCATGATCTTCACCAATAGACGCATCTGACTTGGCACCGGCAACGTTGAAATACCGCAATGCTACGTAGCGTAGATCTGATGCCGCACTCGTCCAACCCATGATTTTTTCCATCATCAATTTGCTTTCGCCATAAGGATTTTTAGGATTTGTTGGCGTAGTTTCTTTGATAGGCACTTCTTCAGGTTCTCCGTAGGTTGCTGCAGTTGAAGAGAAAACGATATGGTTAACCCCAAATTCTTGCATGACTTCTAAGGTAATTTGTGTGCCGTAGACATTATTATTGAAATACATTAATGGTTTTTCAACGGATTCACCTACTAGTGAGTTGGCTGCGAAATGGATTACACCTTCAATTTTTTCATTTTGGAAGACTTCCCGCATGAACTCTTTATCGCGGATGTCCCCTTGGTAAAAAGTTGCTTCTGGACGAATCGCTGCCTCATGCCCAGTTTGTAGATTGTCTACTACAACAACTTCGTATCCTTTTTCTACTAATTGATCTACCGCATGGGATCCGATATAACCGGCTCCACCTAAAACTAAAACTGCCATTCTATTCCCTCCTTGATTATAAAGCTCGTGCGCCATCATCGATTCGAGCTTGATAAAAATCAGCTGTATAGCTAATTTTTTCTGCATAAATTTTGCCAACATTTTCAGTAAATGTTTTAAATTCAGTCGCTGGTACAAGTGCAATCGCACAGCCACCAAAGCCGGCTCCTGTCATTCGAGCACCTAGAACACCAGGCTGCCCTTGAGCCGCCGCAACTAACGTATCCAATTCAATGCCGGTTACTTCATAGTCATCCCGCAAAGAAGTGTGGGAATCATTCAACAACAGACCGAAAGTTTCCAAGTCACCCTTAGTCAGCGCCGCTTTAGCTTTCAACGTCCGTTGATTTTCATAAACCGCATGCCGCGCGCGTTTTTCCAAAGTAGCATCATTGATCAATGCTAGGTTAGCTTCAAAAGTCGCTTCATCCAAATCACCTAACGTTTGAATAGCTAATTTTGTTTGTAGACGACTTAAGGCTTCTTCGCACTCAGCACGACGTTCATTATATTTTGAGTCAGCCAGTTCCCGACGTTTATTGGTATTCATGATAGCGACCACGTAATCGCCTAATTCTACTGGTACCATTTCATAATCTAAGGTATTCGCGTCGAGTAAAATGGCATGATCTTTTTTTCCCATACCAACTGCGAATTGGTCCATGATTCCGGAATTAACGCCGATGAATTTATTTTCAACTTGTTTTCCCGTAATGATCAAATCTAAGCGTTTCGTAGTCAGCTGGAAGAGATCTTCTAAAATTACGCCCATTAATAATTCGATAGACGCCGAAGAAGAAAGTCCCGCACCATTTGGTATTGTACCATAAAAATAGATATCCATCCCTCGGTCAATCGTATAACCGTCCTCTTTAAGATAATGGATCATCCCTTTAGGGTAATTCGTCCAATCATGGGTTTTATTGTAGCTAAGATCAGCCAAAGTGAACTCAATGATGCCCAAATTGGGGAAGTTTTCGGAGTACATACGAATCACTTGGTCCTCACGTTTACGAGCCGCTGCATAGGTTCCTAAAGTAATGGCAGCGGGGAAAACATGCCCCCCATTATAATCTGTGTGTTCGCCAATTAAATTGATACGTCCCGGTGAAAAATACGTCTGAGCTGCTTCTACCCCAAAAATTTTTTTAAAGCTTGTTTTTATCTCCATGTTTGACCTCCAAAATGTTTTTGTTAGCGCTATTATAACGCCTTTAGTAAATTTATTCAATATATTTACTAAACTTTTACTTAACAAGATTCCACCTTGTTCTCTAGGTCATTTTTCTCCAGAAAAAAAAGACAGTTGACGAGCAACTGCCTTCTCTAGCTATTTCGCTTTATTTGTACTAATGAGGTAGGTTGTAATTCCTAATGGCACTAAAGTTAAGACAATCGCTGCATTTGTCAGCCAAGCAACCATCAACCCCATCAACGCAGCCCCTACCACAAAACTTACAATAATGGCTAAGGTATCATTTCCCTTTTCGCGGGCTTTCGCACTATGCTCGGTAACCGCATCTAAATAGCTTTCTCCCAACGTGCGTAGGTTACCGGTCATCATTAGAGAGGTAAACGGGCCGCCCTTTAGTTTACGAAATTCTTGTAGTTGCGCCGCAGCAACTAGTGAGACTAATGCGCTGCTAGCCATATTAGGAATGTGCGCTGCCGCAACCGTCACAATCAAAACCAATAGCATTTCCCAAAGCAAAATACTTACTTGGCGATTGCGCCGCGTGTCACTTTTTTCAAAGCGCTGTTGGACAAAACGTACAATGATCGTCCCTAATAAGAAGGATAAAATCGGCACTAAATACCGTACAATAATACTCAAATCTCCCTTGGCTATGTGAATGCCTAGCAAGATTAAGTTCCCTGTTTGTAAACCTGCAAAGACTTCTCCGTGCTGCAAATAAGTATACGCATCAAAACCGCCAGCCGCCATCGCCAACAGCATCCCAATATGTAATCGTTCATGAATTGGATAATCCTTCATCCAAACCGCCTCCTCACAAAAATTATACTCCTTTTTAAGGTGAAAGGTTTTCGTGACGCTCATCTGCCATTTGAGAGGACTTTGTTTTTCAAGAAAAGCCTTTATCGTTATAATAGAAGTAACGAAAAATAATTGCTTGCATTTTGCGCTTCATTTCAAGCTGAAAGTGGGTGTTGCCTGTGACCGATAAAGAAGAATTAGCCAAGCGTGGACGCCTACTACTAAAAGTTTTAGGCGCTTTGTTGATACTATTGATGCTTAGTTACATCTTACACTTTGGGTTGGCAAACTTCAGTAATTCCCTTTACCATCTTGTCTCAGAAGCGGGCGTTTGGGGACCGCTGCTGTTTATTTTCTTTCAAATCATCCAGGTTATTATTCCTATCTTACCGGGAGGCTTTAGCCTCAGTGTTGGCGTTTTGGCTTTTGGTTCGACCTTAGGCTTTGTTTACAACTATATTGGTATCGTACTTGGTTCGATTAGTTCCTTTTTCTTAATTCGCCGCTTTGGACGCCAGCTATTGCGACTATTGATTTCTGAAAAGAGTTATAACAAATATATGAGCTATCTCGCCGATAACAAAAAGTTTACTCGATTCTTTATTGCAGCAATCCTATTTCCGATAGCACCTGATGATTTGCTTTGTATGATTGCAGGGCTTAGTAAGATGCGTGCTAGGACGTTCATCTTGACGATTGTATTATGCAAGCCCTTCTCGATTTACGTTTATGGCTACGGACTGACGGCATTACTAAAATTGATTTTCCATACATAAGGGGCAGCCCCTAAATGAAAATAAGGAGGCCAAAAATATGGCTTGGGACATGAAAGATTATCCAACATCGTGGAAAAATTTACCTGAATTAACCCGCAAGAAGGCGATTGACATCGGTAACGCCCTCTTAGCAGATGGTTATCCAGAGGACCATGCAATTCCAATTGCGACAAAACAAGCTGAAAAGTGGTTTACAGAGGCATCTGAGCAGGAAAAAGATGCCTTCAGCAAAAAAGCAAATCCCACAAAGCATGATACCCATGACGTTAAGGAAGATGCTGAAAAATTGCTGACAGCTGCAGTGTTGGTTCAGTATCACGAGAAACAATGGGCAGTGCGTTCTGAAGGAGCGGAAAAAGCAAGCAATCTTTACGATACCAAAGAAGAGGCAATTACCCGCGCCCAGGAAATTGCTGAAAATAAAGGCACGCCAATCAAAATTTATAAAATGGACGGTTCGTTAGAGAGAACCATCCAACCAGACTAAGTCGAGTACAATTCTTTTGCAAAATAGCTAAATGGTGGTAAGATGATGCCGAACTTGTTAAGGAGATGGACAAAATGGCAACATTGACAACCGCTATGAAAGATATGCTAGCAGCACAATTAAGTTTTCTCGCCACTACTGATGAAGCAGGTAACCCGCAAGTCGGACCTAAAGGCACGATGCGGGTACTTGATGATGAGCATTTGATTTACAACGAACATACCGGCAAACAAGCTTGGCATAACGTCCAAGATAATTACCGCGCCGCCGTTGCAGTGGTTGACCATGAAGCATTTAAAGGCTTCCGTTTTGAAGGTACTATCGAAATTCACCAAGATGATGCTCTTTACGAAGATGCTAAAACCTTCACCGCTTCTAAAAATTTACCGGTTCCAGTTGCAGCCAATGTTTTGAAGATTGAACGAATCTATCTATTAGATGCAGGTCCTCATGCTGGCGATTTAATTGAATAATTAGCTAAAAAGTCAAAGTAGTCCATAAACTGAACTACTTTGACTTTTTTGTTTATAACATTTTACGATAAAAACGATCCATAGTTGTATGCTGAACAACTGAAGGCTGGGGAATATCGTCAAATCCCAGCTTCTCATATAACTGGACAGCGCCTACCAACAAATGATGTGTTTCTAAATAGATTGTTTCATAACCGGCTTCTTGAGCAAATAGCAATGCTTGGTCCATTAATTGATAGCTGGCGCCTTGTCCGCGTGCCTCATGACTGAGATATAACTTTTGTAGTTCAGAGGCTCCTGGCAGCTGATACTCCGCTACGCCCACACCACCAATTGCCTGGTCCTTTTCATTCACTAACACAAAATAACGCCGTCCTTCTGAGGCAGCGTAATAGTCAGATAACCTACCCAGCTCCGGATCAAAATAGGCAGTACCCGGAATATCCAAGCCAAAAGAAGCTAGGCTTGATTGGATAATCTTTTTCAAAGTCGCATTATCCTTGGTTTCAATTAAACGAATCGTCATTAGACCCCTCCCTATTGTTTCGCCATCACTTTACTGTGGTCTGATAAACCAAAACCAACTCCCAAAACTGTGCCAATCAATACCATAAGTCCAAATGCCAATCCCAGGATGGCGCCATTGTAGAAAATCTGTAACACCATGCCTAAAAAAGCTCCTAAAGCTAAACCAATCAGCATGCGACTACCATACAATAAGCCGACTATTTCGGCAGATGCTTCATCAAGTTCTGAATAAACCGGTTTTGGCTCCGAAACCTCGATAAACACTGCTTCCGCCTTCGCTAAGGCATCGGTTTCACTAAGACCAAGCGTCACCTGCTCCTCCACGTAACCTTCTATATATTGTGCTAATTCTTCAATTGCCTCTGAGCGGTCTGGTGCGATGTTCTTGCGAATCTTATTTTGCAGTTCGCGCATTTTTAATTCTGCACGCTCGAGATAGGACAAATCTGTCGGCTCCATCCCGGCTTTCACGGCTGTCTGTGCTAACTTCTTAATATTTTTTTCTGTTTCAACTGAAACGGTCATCTTACTTCACTCCTTGATAATACGTATCCATTAATTGCTTGATAAATTGCCATTCTTGTTTTTTGTGCTGAACAAAACCGCGACCCTTTTCGGTCAAGTGATAATACTTGCGCCGGGCTCCCTGGCCTTCCTGCCAATAACTGACAATATAGCCATTTTTTTCTAGTCGCTTAAAAGCCACATATAGCGTTCCTTCTTTCAATTCAAATGTCCCCTGACTACTGGCCTTTGCCTTTTTAGCGATATCATAGCCATAACTATCCTCTGAATAAAGAATACTGAGAATGATGGGATCAATGTAGCCTCGCAAGACCTCTTTATCGATTTCCATTACAAACCTCCTGACGCGATGTACCTCGTTACACGAGTATAATAAAGCGAGGTACTGAAAATGTCAATAAAAAAATCTGTTCTGTGTGTAGCGCCTCAAAAATTTAGATTTTTCGAGGTCGCTGCAATTTCACAAAACAGACTTTTCTCTGCCGTTATTTCAAGCGGCGTTCATTTATTTTTTTTACATTTGCTAAGTCAACTTTTGGTTCCCGGTGTACGTCTAACAGGCCATTGACTTCTTGCTCTACATCCGTCAATTGTGTGTAGCAATAGCCAACCACATAAGGTAACTCTTGAATTGCCTGATGAATGTGATCAAAGCGCTCCATAAACTCATCTTCACTTTTTACTTGACGGCCATAACCCCAGTCTTCGGCATGATTGGAAGTAAAGGCAATACCGCCAAATTCGGAAATAATAACAGGCTGTCCGTTGTATTGATAGCCCTCCGCAAAAGCGTAGAAATCCTTATTGAATTGAATCTCATTACCCAGGATTGCATCCTTATCTGCATAACGTGCCGCAAAGACTTCCCCGACCTCTTCATAATCATGCAGGGTAATAATGTCAGAAATAGTGTGGACCCAGCCATCATTGGTGATGACCGGGCGGGTATCATCTAACGCCTTCGTTAAATAATAGATGCTTTCAGTAAATTTCTGCTGTTTGGCATCTTGACCGATTCCTTTGATTCCCCAAGATTCATTAAATGGAACCCACGTAATGATTGCTGGATGGTTATATTGTTGTTTGACGATTTGTTTCCATTCGTCGGTAAAGTTTTCAACTGCTAAGTCATTAAAGGTATAAGTTGACGCCATCTCCGACCAAACCAGCATTCCCTCCTTATCACAAAGATACAAGAAGCGCTCATCTTCAATCTTTTGATGCTTCCGTAAGCCGTTGTAGCCCATTTCCTTGATGCGTTGAAGATCAAGCTCCAAGGCCTCCACAGATGGCGGCGTGATGCCGGACTCTTGCCAATAGCCTTGATCTAAAATCAACCTTTGGTACAATTGATGATTGTTCAGTAAAATCTGACCCTTTTCAATAGAGATTTTTCGCATACCGAAATAACTTGAAACAGCATCAATCAACTTATCTCCTTCATAGAGTTTGAAAGAAATATCATAAAGGTTTGGTTCTTCAGGCGACCAAACTTTCGTACCCCAACAAGCGTCTTCCTTCAGCCGTGTATCCATCTGCAAAGAAATCATCTCATGGCTTAGTGTACTAGTTAATTTATTTACTAGTTGCCCATTGAAAGAAATCTCAGCTTCAAAAGTAATTGGTTGTGACGGTAAAGAGGAAATTTGTGGTTCAAGGATTAATTGGTCCTGGTCCAAATTAGGCGTCATTTTCACTTGAGACAAGTGTGTGTCATGTAACCTCTTTTCTAACCAAACAGTTTTCCAAATTCCAGTCGTCTGAACGTACCAGCAACCGAAGTTATCCTTTAACCAACGTTGTTTGCCGCGGGGTTGCTCGCAAGCCATTGAATCCGTTACCCGCACAACGATTTTATTATTACCGGCCGTGACATAAGATTTGATATCAAAGGAAAATCGTTCGTACGCTCCTTGGTGTGTTCCTACCATTTGGCCATTGACCCAAACTTCCGTCTTATAATCAACACCTTCAAAGGTCAGCGTATAGTCAGCTACTTCCTCGATTTCAATATTTGTTTCATACCAGACAGTACTATGGTGCTCAGATTCATGAATCCCACTTTTTTCTGTTTCATAAGTAAATGGAACTAAAATTGACCTTGTGTCTGACAGACCTGTGTACCACTTCTCGGTCATGCCTTTATTTTCATCATCAAATTTGAACTGCCATTCACCATCTAAAGATCGCCAGTGATCACGGATAAACTGTGGTCGTGGGTGTGTTTTTCTTTCCATTATGCTCTGCTCGCTCCAATCTCTCCAATAAAAATTCGTTCTGGATGAAAAGCATCATTTGCCTTTCGAATATTCGCTAGTTCTGTTTTAGGTTGACGGTCATACGTCAGCAAACCATTGATTTCCTGTTCAACATCTGTCAGCTGCGTATAGCAAAAACCCCAAAGTGCTTCTGATTGATAGACCGCCGTCATAATTCGCTGATATTCTTCAACAAAATCAGTTTCCGTTTCAACGGAGGTATAACCCCAACCCGCTTGTTCACCTATTTTATAGCCAACCCCGCCAAACTCCGTTAGCAAAATAGGCTGTCCTTCATAATGAAAACCTTTTGCAAAAGTATCCCATTTACCTGGCGGAAAATCGATCAATCCTTCGACATCATGTAGCATCTTCTTAAAGTGTTCATATTTCTGCTTTTCATCTGCTGCTCCGTGACTATAATTGTGAATAGCGCAAATGTCTGTTTCCGTCATTTCCCAGCCATCATTTGAAATAACTAGCCGTGTTGCATCCAAGGCGTGGAGCAGGCGGTAGATGCCCACTGAAAAGCTTTGCTGCTGTTTATCTAAATGAATATCGGGTACTCCCCAGCTCTCATTTAATGGGACCCATGTTACGATAGCTGGATGATTGTAATCTCGTTCTACGATTTCCAGCCATTCTTTCGTTAAGTTGGAGACTGCCTCATTTGAGTAAACTGGCGCGGAAGCACACTCTCCCCAAACTAAATAGCCCAATTTGTCTGCCCAATAAAGAAATCTTGGATCTTCTACTTTTTGATGTTTTCGACACCCATTAAAGCCCATTTCCTTCGCCAGCTCGATATCTTTAATAAACGCTTCATCATCAGGGGCAGTCAACAAACCTTCTGGCCAGTAGCCCTGATCTAGAACTAGTTTTTGATAGTAAGGACGATTGTTTAGAAAGACCATTCCCTTTTCAGTATGGATTTTACGCATACCAAAATAGCTTTCTACTCGGTCTACCTCAGTTCCTTCAGCTATTAAAGTGACAATTACATCAAATAAATTAGGCGTTTCCGGCGTCCATGTCCAACCATTGTCATGGAAATTACTTCTAAAAATCTTATTTGCAAACAAATCAATTTTTCGATACGAATGTGTATCAAAAATCGTAATCGTTTCCTTACTGATAGGCTTATTATCAAATAAAATCTGAAGCTCATACTGATCGCCTATGGATTGATCTGTAAAGATACTTTCAATCCCAATCGTCCCTTCATCCACGTCTGGCGTAAATTTGATACTTTCCAAGCGATGCTCATGAACGGTTTCTAGCCATACACTTTGCCAGATACCTGTGCTATTTGTATACCAAATTCCTCTTGATTCCGGCTCCCAAAATTGTTTTCCACGGGGAATCATCTCATCCTCATGTGGGTCCCAAGCACGAACCGCTACCCAATGCTCAGCCCCATCTAACAACTGGTCTGTAATATCAAAGTGAAACGATGTATGGCCTCCAATATGGCGACCGACATAGCGACCATCCACATAAACATCCGCTTGATAGTCGACTGCACCAAAGTGCAGGAGACACCGATGTGCCGTTTCCTTTTCATAGGTAAATTCACGACGATACCAAACGATATCGTGAACCTCGCGCATGCCGATTCCGCTGAGCTCAGATTGGTAAACAAATGGTACTTCAATTGAACGATCAAAGTTTTGAGAATCCGCATACCAATGCTCTTTCAAGCCATTGTTTTGATCATCAAACACAAATTCCCAGGTGCCGTTAAGCAGTTGCCAATCTTTTCGCACTAATTGAGGTCTTGGATATTCCTCTCTTCTCATACATGTAGCCTCTCATTCACTTTTTTGTAGTTTCTTATTCCTTTATTTTTCGCCAATAGGATGACTCCTGCGGTCATCGCGAGAGCTAAACTGATAATATCCAGGATTGCATAGGAGAAAATCCCTTGAATAATCAGAAATACACCCACTTTTATATTGATTTGATCATTTTTTACATAGCGTTTGCTGACCACCAGATTACTGATACCTAGTCCGATTAAAAATGTGCCAAACGTACAGATAAATATGGCAACACTGCCAAACTGTTCACTGATTGCAGTAAGCTGTGCAAAGGTACTTTCACTGTTTGTAATACCAACTTGTGGCATAAGTCCATAAAAGATGATCGTTAGTAGACCATCTAGAATTTGCCAAATTCCCATGATACGAATAAGTCGTCGTTCTGTTTTACGATTCATCTATACCCTATCCTTTCACTCCAGCTGATAGTGACATTGATTGCAAGAAATATTTTTGCGCAAATAGGTACAGAATAAAAGTCGGAATAATTGCGACCAAAGCCCCGGCCATCAATAAGGTTGGTTGCGCTTGATACATCCCTTGCAGTAATTGTAATCCTGACGTAATTGGCATTTTCTCAATGTCATTGAATACAATTGAAGGCCATAAGAAATCATTCCATGAACCTGTAAAGGCAAACAAGGCTACAACTAACAAGACTGGTTTAATCAATGGCAAAATAATCTTGAAAAAGATCGTAAATTCACTAGCACCATCAATTTGCGCCGCTTCATCGAAATCTTTAGGAATGTTGTCCATAAACTGCTTCACTAAAAAGATATTAAAGACTCCAGCTGCCCCTGGCACAATCATCGCCAAAGGAGTATTGACCCAACCAAATAAATCCACAATTTTATAAAGCGGGATAAGGTTTACAACGCTTGGAAACATCATGGTTGCAAGTAAAAATGAGAAGAGCAGGTTTTTCCCTTTAAAGTTAAGGCGGCTGTACGCAAAGGAAGATAGCGATACAACGACTAATACTAAAAGCGTATGACTAACGGCAATGAATAATGAATTGAAGAACCACTTTACTAAAGGGGTACTGGTATTGTTCACCAGCAATTCCGTATAGTTGGTCATCACCCATTCGATCGGTAAAATCTTAAAGCCCGCAGTCATTAATTCCATTTCTGATTTAAACGATGTCAACACGCCATAGGCTAATGGAATAATCCAGATGACCGCCATCGCAATCAGGAAAACATATGCGCTTATTCTTGAGATAAATTTTGTTTTCATCTTGACACTCCTTAGTCTTTATTTCTTAACAATTTGAATTGTATAGCGGATACGACCATGATACATAAGCCCAGTATGACTGCCATTGCGGAGGCCATGCCGGCAATTGACTGTCCGGATCCAAAGGCGTTTTGCTGGATATACATCAAAAGGACTCTGGTTGAGTTGTTTGGTCCGCCGCCAGTTAACATCAATGGCTGTCCGTAGATATTGAACTGTGCAATTGTCGTCATAACCACGGTGTATAGAATTTGCCCTTTGATTGCAGGTAGGGTAATTTTGAAAAATTTCTGAATCGAAGTCGCTCCGTCAATATCCGCCGCTTCATAAAAGTCTTTTGAGATTCCGTTTAGTGCGGCTTGATAAATAATCATATTCCCGCCAATCGTCCACCAAACAGTGACGACGATTAAGGTAATCCAAGCATAAGGCTGAACAGAGGTCCAAGGCGTGTCCGAGTTCAAAAGAACATTAATTGGACCATAATTGACATTAAAAATCAGTGTCCAAATAATGACTACTGCTGAAATGGCGAAAAGTGAAGGCATGTAGAAAATTGATTGAAAAAGTTTGCCTAATTTTGGCTTAGTATTTAATGCAGCTGCCAGTAGCAAAGGAACAACGATACAAGCTGGGACAGAGAAAAGAACAAACAAGAAAGTGTTTTTCAAACCAATTCGTAATTGTTCATAAAACGTAGAATCAGCATTAAAGAAAAGCTCTTTGTAATTGTCTAAACCAATAAAAGTCGGTGAACCGAAAAGGTCCCAATCTGTAAAAGAAATATAAATACCAAAAACAACTGGAACAAGGAAAAAAATGGTGAAAATAATCAAGTGCGGTGCAAGAAACAGCCAAGGTAGCATTTTTCTATTTTTCGTTGTTTTAGCTTGTTCCTGCCCTTTTTCAATTGAAGCCATCATATGATACAGTCCTTTCGTCCTTTATGTATAGAAAGAGTCAATAACCTACTATTGACTCTTTCTAATCACTTGATTATTTGTTAGAGCTATCTTTTGAAATTTTATCGGTTACTTCTTTTTGCATATTCGTTAAGAAGTCATCTACTTTTTGTTTGCCGAAAATTGTATCAAAGCCATGAGCATCCAAATACTCAGAAACATACCCATTATATTTGTAGTCAAAAATGCTCAATGTTTCTTGTTGCTCTGGTGTAGATAGGAAGATAGATTGTGGCATTTCTTTATATTCTTCATTGTTCAAAATATCGAGTGTAGCTGGATTTTGTCCTGCTTTTGCCCATTCTAGTGAGTTTGTCCGCAACCAATTGATAAATTCCATAATGCCTTTTGTTTTTTCTTCAGAACGAGCTTCATTTTTAAACATGACGAATTGGTGTGAAGAAGCCCAGTTAACCGTTTTAGACAAGTCGTCCGACAATTGCGGAGAATTGGTCAAGCCCCAGTCAAATTTTGCTTCTTTGATATTATTTTGCAGCCAGATACCTTCTGGGAAGAACAGTAGCTTACCTGCCAAGAATAGCTGCGTAGGATCCTCACCATCTTTCGTCGTCAAACCATCTTTATACAGATCAGCCCACAAGCTAATAGCATTTTTGGACGCTTCTGTATCCAACGTTGGCGCTGTACCATCTTCCGTCAAAGCACCGCCCTCTTGTTTCATAAGTGACAAGAAGTTTGGTTTTACCCAAGTTACCGCAATGCCGCGAACATCATCATTCTTCGCTTTGGCAGCTGCTTCTTTAACTTCATCAAATGTTAAAATATTGTCATCCAATGCAGTTGGCGCATATTTCTCTAGCAATTCTTTATTGTAATAGGTTCCCCAGTTATGAATATCTAATGGCAAGCTGTATCGTGAACCATCAAGCTCCCCAAGATTCCAAGCTTCGCCTACATAGTTTTCAGCTTTAATATCTGGATAGTCAGCAAGAAGATCATCATAAGTTTCCAACATGTCATTGTCTTTGTATTGTTTGATTCGTTCAGCGTGAACAATATTCAAATCTGGAATATTCTTTCCTGAGTTAACAACAGTTGGAATTTTCGTGTACATATCCCCTTCTTTTAAAGAAACATTTTTAATTTTGAATTCAGGATTTGTTTTGTTGTACTCATCAATCATTTTTTTCATATTGGAGCCATCAGCACCAACAAATGGATTCCAAAAAGTGATCTCTTTGCTATCAGCGTTCGAAGAACCTGAACCTCCGCCACAACCAGCCAACATCGTTGCACACATTCCTACCGCCAAAGCAATTCCAGCAATTTTTCTTAGTTTCATAGTCATCCTCCGTTTTACATAATAGTTAATTTTACTTTTAATAACTCTCTCTTCTCAATTAACTATTTAGTAAATTTAATGTTTTATTCTTGGTGCACATTTAAAATACCAATTGTTGCAAACGCTGTCAACGCTATATTGTGGCTTTTTATCAAAAACAACTAGTAAGTTAATGATGAAATGTAGTATAATTACTTGTGAAGAAATCGTTTAACTTATTAGTTAATTATATGGAGGTGTTTTTAGATGGAATTAGACTTAGGGAAACTGTCATTGCCTGTCTTTGAAGCATTGGCAAGTGAAACAAGATTAAAGATCATTCACTTTATCGGTAGTGAAAAAAAGAGCATTGGTGAAATTGCGAACCACTTACATATGAGCAGTGCCATTACAACTCGTCACGTTCAACAGATGGAAGATGCCGGCTTACTAGCATCTGAACGCGGAATAGGGAAAAATCGCAACAAAAAAATGGTGTATCTAAAGGTCGATGATATCCATATTTCTTTTCCTGAAAGAATTTATCAAGAATTTCAGTTACATTCGACCGATTTAAAACTAGGACATTTCACAGATTTTAAAGTTGCTCCTACTTGCGGACTTGCAACAGTCAAAGAAGTCGTTGGCAAATCCGATGATCCGAAGTATTTCATGGATGCACAACGAGTCGATGCAGCTTTATTATGGTTCTCAACTGGTTTTGTCGAATATAAGGTGCCAAATCTCTTAACCGAAAATGAGTCACCTGAATTATTAGAAATCAGCTTTGAGATTGCTTCAGAATTTCCCCTCTCAAATAATATCTGGCCAAGTGATATTTCGATTTTTGTCAATGATGTGCGCGTAGCTGTTTATACAGTACCGGGAAACTTTTCTGATATCCGTGGACGTTACACGCCAGAGTGGTGGGATTCACATTTTAGCCAATATGGTCTTTTGAAGCATGTTCGTATCAATAAAATCGACACCGGCATTGACGGGGAAGCCTACTCTGAGGTCACGATAGACGACTTAAATCTTTCTGAGCAACCATTTATCAAACTACGTTTTGAAGTCGAGGAGCATGCGAAACATAAAGGCGGACTCACCCTCTTTGGCAAGGGCTTTGGCAACCACAATCAAAATATTTTGATTAATACTTATTATCTCGACAAATGAAAAAGATCATCCGCCAAGTTAAACTGGTGGATGATCTTTTTACTTGTCTATTGAATTACAAGTGATTCGTCATGACTTGCCTTCATTTCATAGGATTTTACTGCGCTAATTTTATTAGGAGGCCAATAGATGTACGACACCTGACCAATAATACTTTCCCTTGAAATCGCGCCGAACATACGACTATCTTTAGAGACTTCGCGGTTGTCTCCCATTACAAAGTAGGCGTCCTCTGGCACTTGGTAATGATCGATGGACGCACCCGCTTCTTCCATAGAAGTTGAGGCAAGATAGGGTTCTACAACTTTTTGGCCATCTATCATCAGCTGACCCTCTTGATAATGAACGGTTTCTCCTGGTAAGCCAATCACACGTTTGACATACTGCTTGCCTTTTTCGTCAGGTGCATCAAAAATAACAATGTCAAAACGTTTAACCTTTTGTTGCCGCAGCCCGACCACTCGTTCTTGCGTCACCAACGTCGGGGCCATTGAACTACCCTCAATCGCACTCAAATTGAGCACTCTTTGCGTTAGAAAAACGAGCCCCACAATCACTAAAAGATAAAACAGAAAATCTCCTTTGCAAAAGAGTATTCTGATACCCTTCCTTAGCTTATTCATCTCTCTTAACTTCCATCTGTTCCGTCAAATACTGATAAAATCTGGCAAAAACAAAAGCTTGATATAAAGCTAAAATACTAAAGCCGATAATAAAAAGAATACCGAAAATTAAGCAAATTAATAACCTAAACCCACTAGCCGCTTCTGTAAAGAAACTGCTGATAAAAATCGGAAGACTGGCGAAACTGCTTAATAGAAAAGTATAACCAACAAAAGAAAATTGGATTTTAAAATACGTCCATTTATGACCTTTCATTAGTTGATTACTCTGCTTGAGAGCTTGGCGAAAGGTTACCTTGGTCCCTTGCGCACGTCCCTCCATAAAAATATAAAAGGCTTGCGAATAGCCATAGCTTTTGATGATTCCCGGAATAATCAACAAACAGGACCACAAAAAAGTAAAAATCACGTGAGCTAAAGTCAGCCCTAAAAGTGCGCAGTATTCTGGTAGTCCCTTGACCCAGACTGGCCGCCAAGTACTATCAATGCCTCCCTCACGACAAATCTGCAAAGACTTGTATAAGCTATCTGCTAAAAAGGGTAATAATAACAGCATGCCAATCATGGCAACCGCGGAAATCATGGACGATTCTGATTCTTTCGTTAAGCCTACCAACTTATAATGAGAAAATATTTGCAATAAAGCAAACAGACCCCAAAAGACTGTTAGTCCGGCTAAACTATTGTAATGCTTTTTTAGTAATGCTTTGATTCTCGTTTTTTCTTCTTTACGCTTATACAACCTGCTCATTCCCTTAACAAATTTTCTTTTTACGTTACTATTTCACGCGATATTTCAGTGCTCCACTGGGGCAAGTATCAATCACGTCGGTTAGTTGCCCAACCTCACCATTGTCTGGCATAATCCAAGGTCGACGTCCCACTTCAAACACGGCTGGGTTTCCTTTTACACATTTAGCCGCATGCTGACACATTCCTTGATGGTAATAAACATCCATTTTTTCTCCGCTATACTTGCGGTACCCAGCTTGTAACCATTCTTCCATAACTAACACTACCTTTCATTTTCAATATGTAATCGTTCTGCTAATTTTTCTGGAATAAACCACAATAACAGCCCACAGCCATTGATAATCAAGATCCAGACCGGTGCAACCAAATAGCCAATAAGAATTGCGATAATATTTAAACTGATCGTCACAATCAGTTTAGGATAAGAGGCGGCTAATTGGTGAACCTTTGAGTTAGCCCCATTGACCCGTACTAAAGAACGGACTAAGGCGTAATAGCTGACATCAGCGACTAATATTAAAATCCCATAGAGCACTTGTGGCGCCAAGGACATTGGAAATTCACTGACCCAAGCAGTGGCGAATGGAAATGAGGTCAACGCAAAAATAAGGCAATTGTTGGCCCATAAAGTCCCGCCATCCACTTTGCGGACTAACTGAAACAGGTGGTGGTGGTTATTCCAGTAAATTGCCAACATGACGAAGCTGACTAAGTAGATTACAAGCTCATGCTCAATGCCACTAAAAGCTAGAAAACTGTCATTTTCTGGCGTATGTAGTTCCAACACTAAAATCGTCATCACGATGGCGATAATAGCATCCGTAAAAGCTTCAATTCGATTTTTCGGCATATCTTTTCCTCCTCTTTTTGGAATATCCTTATATTAGGGGAAAATCACATTTTTTTCTCTTTTAAATTTTGCAAATATTGTAAAAAAATAAACAGAAAGTTTGCCCATCATTAAGTACTTGGCAATTTTTTTCTACACAACAAAAAAACCGACTAGAAGTCTAGTCGGTAATCGTTTAATTTAGGAGTTGGCTTTATACCAGCACTTTTCCGGTCATTTCTTGATAATCCGTCATCATGATTTCCCACGATGTTTCGATTGAATCGTCTAAGCCGAATAAGCCACTACGACCGACGATATAAATATCGGGACCTGCTTCATCGATGCGTTTGAAGGAACGGCGATTGGATGAGCCATCCATTTCAATAACATATTGATAACCATGCTGCTCACGTAATTCTCTTAGCTCAACAATTTTATCTAAGGCGCCTTCAATGAAGCGCTGCCCAGCAAAACCAGGGTCAACTGTCATAATAGTGACTTTATCCAGCAAGTCGATATAAGGCAAGATCATTTGAACAGGCGTTTCAGGATTTAAAACAATACCTGCTTTTAAGCCCGCATCATGAATCTGATCAATCAAGCGAAACGCTAAACCATCTAATACCTCAGCGTGCATACAAATCCATTCACAATTAATATCAATCAGCTGTTGGACCCAAAAGGCTGGTTCTGTTACCATCAAGTGAGCTGAGATGGGCAATGTACTGATTTTACGGATTTCTTGGATGAACCAAGGCGATAAGCTAATGTTCGGCACATAATGGCCATCCATAATATCCACATGGTAGGAGTCCGCGTGTTCATTTAAAAACAAAATCTGTTCCTTGAATTTATCTAAATCCATCGTCATTAGTGATGGGGAAAATTCTACTTTTTTTGGCATACTCATGCTCCTCTGTTCTTATTAGAAAATTTGAATATCATCTAAGCTGATATCGTCTTCTTCGATTTGTGCTTGGACATCAATATCTTCCTGTGTCACATTTTTCTTGATCAAGGCTAACGTTACACCTGTCACCAAGATATTCACCACTAATGCTGCCACACCAGCCCATGGCCGTGACATTGTCGGTAACATTAAAACACCACCAAATGGAACTGTCGCGTCTGCACCTAACAGCATAGATACCGCACCACCGGCTGCTCCCCCAACTGCTGTCGCAATCAAGCCACGCATAATATCATTCATAACAATTGGGATGACGCCTTCGACAATATTGATCACACCCATCGGAACTGCTGACTTCAATGTTTCCACTTCAACCGGTGTGTAGATATTCTTTTTGAACAATTTCCCAATGAAATAGGCCAAACCAAAACCAATTGGTGTCGCAGTATTGACTAACTGCAAGGCTGTAATTGGTCCATTGATTCCTTCTGCCTGCATTGTTAACACAAAAGCGAAAACTGTTTTGTTGATAGGACCACCATAATCGATTCCGCTTAGTAAACCAACGACGCCACCGAACACTAATAACGAAGAAGAACCTAAGCTGTTAAGCGCACCTGTCAGTAATCCTGTTAAAGCTGCAATCGGTGAACCAATGATATAAATCATCGCAAAGCCGCCAATGATTGAGGTTAAGAAAGGAATGATTAAGGTTGGCATCAAACCCTTTGCCCAATTCGGAACTTTTACATGTTTCAAAATAGCAACTGCTAGAAAACCTGCAACGTAACCGCCTAAAATTCCACCAATAAAACCTGCTCCGATTGCATTAGCAGTCAAACCGATAATAAAACCTGGTGCCACACCTGGTTTTTCAGCAATAGAGTATGCAATTCCCGTCGAAATTACTACTGGTAAAAGTCCAAGTCCAGCACCACCCATCGTTGCTAGCTCATCCCAGATAGAAAACTCACCTTGTACCAATGTTCCTTGTGCACTTCCGCCCATTGCCATCCCGATAGCGATCAAAAAACCAGCGCCACAGACAATTGGAATTAAATAAGAAATTGCGGTTAATAAATGCCCCTTTAAATTCAATGCTTTGATCTTTTCCATTCTTTCGTTCCTCCTACCCCTTCAGTTATGCAGTTACGCTAATAACTTCTTTTGCTTTTTCCAATAATTTTGTTGGTGACTTAATGGCAACCTCAGTCGGCACTTGGATAACACGTTTACCCTCAAATCGTTCTCTTCCACCAACTTTTACATCCACTGCCAAAATTACAACGTCGGCTTCGCTGATTGCTTCTGCAGTCAACTCATTTTCACGTCCAATTGTTCCTTGGGTTTCCACATGAATGTCATACCCCATCTTCTTAGCGGCATTCTCCAATTTTTCTTGCGCGATATACGTGTGGGCAATCCCGACTGTACAAGCACAAACTGCAACGATTTTCATAAATAATTCCTCCTGATAAGTTTGATAGTTTTATAAACCAAATGCCTCAATCACTTGATCAGCATCTTTAGCCTGTAGTAAATTAGCTGTTACTTCATCATTCCCCAGCTTGCGAGCAAACAACGATAATAATTTCAAATGTTGTTGCGCACCAGCAGTGTCATTTCCAACAGCGAATAAAATGATTCCTTTAACACCGTTGCCATCTAATGTTTCCCAAGAAATCTCCTCATTTAGAACCCCGATAGCCACTCCGACTTCTTTTACATAGGCACTTTTACCATGTGGTATCGCAATATAGTTTCCGATACCTGTCATTCCTTCCGCTTCGCGTGCATAGATATCTTGGATAAAACCTTTCGTTTCCGTAATATAATCCGCTTCCAATAATAAGGTTGCTAATTGTTGCAATACGTCCTCTTTATTAGTGGCGTTCATATTTGTTTTAACGATTTTGGGATCAATGATTGTTGTAACTTCCATTTTTATCATCCTTTCAATAGTTGCTTGATTTCCTGGTCGACAGTTAACCCGTCTGCTCTCATGATTCGATCTACGAAGTCTTCGTTCGCTAATGCTTGCATCAGGCGTTTAATTTTTAAAAGATTTGTCTTTGTTTCTGATTTTCGTATAAAAAGAAATAGCACAGTTTGTACCATTTGCCCCTGTTCCCAAGAGATATCATTGACCAACCGGATCCTTAAAAGCAATGGTTGTGTCAAAAAGTTACTCTCAATATGTGGAACGGCGAAGCCTGTTTCAATAAGAGTACTGCCAGCTGTCTCCCTTAGGTACAATTCTCTTAGTAACATCTGTTCATCTGTTACAATCCCCTTTTTGTTCAACAGCTCAACAACCAGTTCAAATAACTGCTCTTTAGAAGTACTGGCTACACCTTGCCACGATTCATACAAATTAGTTGGCATAAGGCAGTTCCTCCAGCTTTTCTTGTAGGCGTTCTTGATCATCAAGTGTTAACATAGCGCTAATTAAAATTGACGCGACAGTTGTTTCTTGAGGCACTGCCACCGTTGAAACGATTAAATCCACTTCTGGGTGATCCATTAATGCGCGCTTGACGTCGCGGCTAGAAATGACTGCTACGATTTCAATCTCTGGAAACTTTTTACTGATTTTCACCTTTAAAAGTTCTGATGTGCCGATACCTGTCGTACACATCACCAAGGTCTTAACCTTACTAGGGTGTTCCTCTACCATCTGCGCAAAATAAAGAGTTAAAAAACCATTTTCATCTTCACTGACAGGTGGCAAATCAAACACTTCTGATACTTCCTCGGACACTTCTTCTACGCTAAGAAAAATCTTGGTATATTCTAGCTTAATTTGTTCCAACAAGTGATTTTTGATTTGGATGTTATGCTCTAAACGGTTGATCAAGGGTTTAATATGTTTAGCCAAATTGACAAACAATCCGCGGTCGCTCAACACAGTCTCTAATTTTTCTCCCACTCTGCGAATATATCTTGTGGTCACTTCTTGAACCTGCTGAGAAAATTGCTCTGGCTCATGGGCGCTTTGCATTCTTGATGAGATTAAATACTGATACAAGAAATAAATCTCATGCTTGGGCAAGTCAGTATGAAGATAGTTTTCCAGTTTTTTAATGACTTGCGTTGCTGCATCTTGCAACAAAGGCTCACGATACATTTCAGCAGTTTCGGTTTCCGTCAAGTCAGTTCCGTAGTCAAAGGAACGAATCCCGGCTTTACGAAATCGGCTGACAAGAATATACAGATGTGAAAAAATGTTGATATTATAAGGATGGGGTAAGATTATAGACAGCCGATCCTCAATAAACCGAATTTGTTCCATTATAAATTCTGCATCATACCGGTTGAAACGCTCGCCTTGCATATCAAATTGATCTAAATCAATTATCTGAGTTGATTGGATCAAATCCTTAACTGCTTTGCGAATATTTGACTCTGTTCCTTCGACTCGTAATGTGCGATTTTGTCTAATCAAACGAATTTGATATTTTGCCAAAATCGTAGCAATAATTTTTTCGTCAGCAGCTGCTACTGTCTCGCTAATATAAAATGACTCATAAACTTCAGTGACATTTTTAGCTCTTGGCGAGGTGAGTAGCAAGTCCTCCATAATTTTATTACGTCGTTCGATGGGAGTCATGACCAGGCTTTTGATTACTGGTTGTTCTTGTTGACTGTCATAGGTCAACTTGAAGCCACGACCTTTTTCTGAAGTGATGCTCATACCATTCCGTGCTTCTTCATTGATTTGTTTGATTAATCGATAAACTGTTTTTGTAGAAATATCTAAGATACGTGACAGCTCATTGGCTGTGACATAATCTCGTTGATTAGAAAGTGAAAAAATGATGGCTTGTTTTCTTTTTTCAATGACACTCATTTGCCTCTCTCCTCTCTACACACTTACTATATCACCCAATCTAGAAAGCGTTTTACATAAAAATGTCCGTTGAAGTGGACATTTTTATGTAATCCTTTTATAATTGGTCTATTATTTTATATAGATATTATAAAGATTTTCATTAAATTATTTGTTATTATGGTTGTTTTTTAATTCTACCTCTTCACATAAAAAAAGTTGCTAGCAGGAATGTCCACTAGCAACAAAGCAGATATTTAGCTTAAAAATACTTCTCGGTAATCTTGTACGTACTGCTCAAAAGTAGTGGCGGGCCGACCTAAGACTTCTGTTAATGTTGAAGTTACTTTTTTCGCATTGCCCAGCTGTGTAATCAGATACAACATGACCATCACATTTACAAACTCCTTAGGGGTACCTCGCTTGATCATGGTACGGCGAAATTTTAATAAACTAGGTTTAGAATAGGTAATTTTTTCATCTAGGATTTGGCTCATGATCGTAGCGGCCTCTGCGTAGGTTAAGGCCTCACCACCGGTTATTTCCAGTTCTGTTCCTAGATACTTGTCTGTTGTCATACAAGCTGCGGCCACCGCACCGATATCGCGGGTGTCAATAAAGCTGGTTTTGGCCCGGCCAGCTGGTACAAAAAGAACATGCTGCTTTTGGATATCTTCCAAATGGGTTGTATTGAGATTCTGCATGAAAAAGCTTGGGCGGATAAACGTATAGGGCAATTCTAAACGCTTGATTTCTTTTTCGATTTTGTGATGTGGCGTCATTGGATTTTTCTCGACCCCAATCAACGACACAAAGACGACTTGCTTCACATTTTGTGCTTTGATTGCTTGTAAAAAAGGAAACATATCGCGCTCGGGATCTGCCAATTGTGGCGGGCGGACAAAAAACACACGGTCCACTTGATCCAAAGCTCCGTTGAAAGTTTCTGGATTTAAAAAATCAAACTGAACTGTTTTGACCTGTGGTAACTCAGAAAACTTAGCCTTAGCTTTTTCTGGATGTAGAACGCCTGCGACAACTTCAATATTTTTTGATATCAATCTTTCAATTAGAGGGAACCCAATATTGCCAGTTCCGCCGATTACTAAAATTCGTTCCATCGTTATTCCTCTTCCAGTTTCTGTAATAGTTGATTTAATTCTTGTTGCTGCGTTTCAGACAAGCGAGCTAAAAATTCAGTGAGTGTTACATCGCTCAACTCTCTCGCTGACTCAAAAATAGTTTGGCCTTTAGCGGTCAAAAATAGATCATACACACGACTATCCACAGTGTTTTTCTTTCTATAAAGAATGTCTTTTAACTCTAATCGCTTAATAATCGCCGAAATAGTCGGTTTATCCATATCTAAGCGCTCTGTCAAAATTTGTGCAGATACCGCCTGATGCGCCATCTGATGTAGCTGTTGGATAACCGCCCATTGCTGTGCTGTCAAATCAAGCTGTACTAATTGCTGATTCAAGCGATATCTCAGCTTCTTTGAAACATTCATTAACAAATAGCCGGTATTCATTAGAATGACCTCCTTCGAATATAGTTAGTTTACTAACTATATTGCAAAAAGTAAAGAGAAAATGCTAAAAACATTTTCTCTTTCTTTTGCCTACCCAATCCGATACGTAACAGTTTGATTGACAAGTAAGCCAATAATCAGTAGTAATACTCCCGTGAAAAGGAAACCACCAACAATCGTCAAATTTCGATCTAATTTTTCGACCGGTATTAAACGTGCTAAGCCATAATAAATCAGAAGCCCTAGCAAACCACCTACAGTATTCATCAATAAGTCTGTGATGTCCGTTGCACCGATTGCCAAAATAAATTGCAGACTCTCAATAATCAAGCTAAACATAAAAATCCAAGCTAATTGTTTCCAAAAACTGGTCTTGACCACTATCCCCATCAAGCCACCAAAAGGTAGAAAGATTAACGCGTTGAACAAGATCTCTTTGATATCGATTGTACCATTAATAATGGAAGACTCTTGAAAAGGCACTAGGTTGATGCTACGCCGTATTGGATTCATACTGTCTAAAATAGCACTGATTGATAATGAGAATTTGAACAACAAAATCCAAACCAAGGCGACCAAATAAGCACAAAATAGTATTTTAGCTAAACGTTGGATTTGAGAATTTTTCATTGGTTCCCCTCCTCGGATAAAGGTAGGTGTGCAATCAAAGTAAACCATTCCCCTTCGTAATGAGCAGCGAGAGTGCCGCCATGTCCTTCAATAATTTCTTTAGAAATAGACAGACCTAGCCCTGCTCCACCTGTATCTGAACTACGGGCTGCGTCACCACGGAAAAACGGATCAAAAATATGATTTAATTTTTCTGGCGAAATCCGAGTTCCTTTATTTTGGAAAGTCAGCACCGCGGTATCCGTGTCACGGTAAACGCTCAACCGTAAAACCGTGTCAGCCGCCGCATAGGCGATGCCATTACGAATAAAGTTATCCAACACTCGTTCAAACTTTTCAGTATCGATTTCAAGCCAAATATCTGGCGTAATCTGCTGCTCCCAAGCCAAACCCTTTTCCTGTAATAAAGGTTCAAATTCGCTAGCAATTTGCGCCACCATCACACTAAGATTGGTGGGCTGCTTTTCCAAATCGATTCCAGATAAATTAAACTTGGTAATTTCAAAAAATTCATTGATCAAACTTTCCAAACGATAGGCTTTGTCTACGGCAATTCCTAGATAATGCGCTCGTTGTTCAGGCGTTAGGTCTGGCGCTTCCTGTAATAACGTCAAATACCCAATAATACTCGTCAAAGGGGTCCGCAAGTCATGAGCCAAATAGACAATCAAATCATTCTTCCGCTGCTCCGCCTCACTAGCTGCTCGTTGATGAAATAGACTTTCTTTTCGAATTTGATTTAATTCTTCTTCAAACTGTGCCAGATTTTCAGACAGTTCGATATGTTCACTTGGTTCCTGCAACAATTTTTTCGTTCCCTTAAGCATTTCATCCAAATAGTTAGTGGTGCGAGCGATGAAAAAGTACGTCAAAAACAGCCAAATCAAGAGGCCTCCTACCACATAAAAGAAGCCTAAATGGATTTCAATAAACTGAAAAAATTGAAATAACGGGTCTTCAGCATACCAGACCCTTAAACTCAGCATGACGCGCGCTAAGATTGGGAGGCCAACCATAAGCGCAAACAACAGAAAGGCCGAAAGAAAATACTGTCGTAATAATTTCTGTGTTAAGCGGCTTCTATTTTTCAATGGTATACCCCACTCCCCAAACCGTTTTGACGAATTTAGGCTTGCGTGGCGGCTCATGCAATTTTTCTCGTAACCTGGCAATATGTGCCATGACAGTATTGTTGTTATCTAGATATTTTTCCTGCCAGACACCTTCAAATAATTCTTCTGAAGAAACCACCGTACCAGCCCGTTCGCAAAGATACCACAAAATATCGAATTCTAAGGGTGTCAGCTTGATTTCTTCCCCATATAGATAAACCTTGTGCTTTTGTTTCGAGACTTGTAGCCCCTGAACATCATATTCTGTCAAAGAAGGCGGCTGATTATACGTCTGGTATCGACGCAGTTGCGTTTTGACTCTCGCAACTACCTCCAAAGGATTGAAAGGTTTGGTGATATAATCGTCCGCGCCTAATGACAATCCCGTTATTTTATCCGTCGCTTCACCTTTTGCCGTCAACATCAAAACAGGGAAAAAGTGGCGTATCCGAATTTTTTGCAGCAAAGAGAAACCATCAATATCCGGCAGCATAATATCCAGTACCGCCAAGTCAACCGCTTCGTCTGTCACTAGTCGTAAAGCATCTTCCCCATTATATGCTGTTAAAATCGTAAAACCTTCATTTTTCAAAAACGCCGCTAATAAGTCGGCGATATCTTTTTCATCATCCACAATCAAAATTGTTTGCGCCATCCACTTGACCTCCCTTTTATTTCAGTATAAAGCTGCCCACGCAGCTTGTCATTACTTATAGAAGACCCAATAGCTGACCGCTTCGTTGCGGAAGATATCTTCTGAAAAATCTGTTTGGTAATGTTGCTTGTGGGAGTCATCATTCGGATCGTAAACGGTTAGTTTGCCCTCATTCATCGCCAACACCATAATGTGCCCCGTTTTAGTAAAGGTTCCTGGATTAACTGAAACAATTACTGGATGACCCGTTTGCATCCATTCCTCTGCCTGTTCAATAGAAGCTAGACTTTGGACCTGTAAACCATATTGTGGGGCAAAGTCAGAAAAAATTTGCCAAGAAGTTCCTTGACCTGTCACATAATAATTATTTTGCGCCCAGTCCAAAATCTCTGGCGGTGTCACTGTTTGACCTTGCCAATATGAAGCAATCATCGCCAGCGAGGCAATCGCACAGCCATTGTGCGCCAAATCGTTATTTTCGGACTCCGTCCCATAGCTAATGTCACCCCAGCGTTCGTCCGTCTGTAAAAGTAACGGTGGACCAGCTTGCGGTAATACCTTATTAGCTGTTTCCGCGAAGTCGCGAGAAATCAACTTGCCAGATGACGATGCCGTTTGTGCATTTCCTTGCGCAACAACCGCCAATGGATTCGGCAATGAACCCGTCGTTATAAAATGATAGCCGCCAAACAAAACGGCACCCAATAAACCAATCTTCATCAGTGTAAAAACTTTTTTCAATTTTCTCAGCTCCTTTGCTAAGAATAGTATAGAAAAAGTTTCGTCTCCAGTTTTCAAATATTTCCTACAGAAATCTTACGAATTTATGACGATTACAAAAACAGCTCTTTTCGTTCATCTGCGCATCGCTCGCTGACGAATCGAAAAAAGCTGTATCATTCTTATTCTAGTTCTTCCCCGTTACTTTTAATCACTTGCTGATACCAATAAAAGGAGTTTTTCTTTAAGCGCTCCATTGTACCTTGGCCTTGATCATCACGATCAACATATATAAATCCATAACGCTTAGACATTTCATTCCCACTGGCGCTTACTAAATCAATGCATCCCCACGGAGTATAGCCTATAATCTCAACGCCATCATGGATTGCCTCGGAAATTTGCTGGATATGCGCTCGCAAGTAATCAATCCGATAGCTGTCATGTACTTGCCCAGCCACTACTTCATCTTTTGCACCCAAACCATTTTCTACAATAAAGATTGGTTTTTGATAACGATCATATAATTTATTCAAGGTCGTACGTAAACCGACAGGATCAATCTGCCAACCCCACTCACTTTTTTCTAGGTAAGGATTACTTAAAGAACCTAAGATATTTCCGGCCGTCTCCGCCTCTTCTTGAGACGCGGTTGCGACACCACTCATGTAGTAGCTGAAGGAAACGAAATCGCATGGGTTTTCTTTAAGGGTCTGCGTATCTTCATCAGAAATCTCAAGATGGATATCTCTTTCTTCAAAAAAGCGGTCCATATAGCGTGGATAGGTTCCGCGTGCAAGAACATCCATAAAGAACAGATTTTCCTGATCCGACTTCACACTAGCTAATACATCAGCTGGGTCCATCGTATGCGGATAATTTTCCATGCGGACAACCATACAACCTATCTGCGCATCAGGATCGATTTCATGTAATCGTTTTGTTGCCAATGCACTCGCAACGAGTTGATGATGTCCAGCTTGATAGTAATCTGCTAAAGGATTTTCCTTATGCACTAATTTGTCTGCCAATAAGCCTCCTGAAAGATAGCCTGTCATGCCAATCACATTCATTTCATTGAAGGTGATCCAGTATTTAACCTTACCTTTAAAACGTTGAAATAGCGTTTCACTATACCGTGCAAAAGCTCCAATGGTATCCCGACTAGCCCAACCGTTTTGCTTCAGTGATAATGCTAACGGAAATTCATAATGGCTGATTGTTACCAATGGCTCAATCTTGTATTTCAACAATTCATCGATTAGTTTTTCATAAAATAGCAGACCGGCCTCATTAGGGGTTGCGTCATCACCATTTGGAAAAATTCGTGCCCATGAGATGGAGAAACGAAACGTCTTCAAACCCATTTCCGCTAATAAAGCAATGTCTTCAGGATAACGATGATAGAAATCAATTCCAAATCGTTTGGGATAATAACCCTTCGTATCTTTCAATGCTTGTTGAACTTTTTCGGTCGTCATTGGTGCTAATAGCTGTGCCATGCGTTGGCTAGGATCTTCTACGAATAAAGAGGTATCTGCCGTCGTCCACCCCTTGCCGTCTGCTTGTGTCGCACCTTCGCACTGATTGGCCGCAGTCGCACCACCCCATAAAAAATTTTCTGGAAACCTTGTTTTCATATTCTATATCCACCTTTCATTAGAAAGACCCGCCAATAATTTGTCAGCGGGTCAATTGTCCTTTATGGATTAGTTGATTGCAACAGAAACTTGTGTTTTCGCATCAACCTCTTCTTTTTCATTAATTGGCAATACTTTCAAGTAATCTTGTGTATTTGTAACAATCATAAGGACTACTGTTTCATAGCCGGCTTTACGGATTGCTTTGATATCCATATCTACCAAAGCGTCGCCAATTTTTACTTTGTCGCCCACTTTGACTTTAGGCGTAAAACCTTCCCCTTTTAATTCCACTGTATCAATGCCTAAATGGACCAATACTTCCACGCCATCATCGCCCTTCAAGCCAATGGCATGCAACGTATCCGCAATCATCACTACTTCACCGTTCAAAGGCGAAACAATTTTATTGGTTTTTGGTTCTACGGCTACTGTATGTCCCATTACTTGTTCAGCAAAAATACTATCAGAAATTGTTTCAATTGGTACTAAACGTCCTGCTGTTGGAGCTGTCAAATGGAACTGTTTACCCGTTTGTTTTTCGATTGTTTTTTCTTCCTCTTCTTTGAATCCAAGGATCCAAGTCAAACCACCAGCCACTAAAAATGCAGCTAGAGAGCCTAATAGTGTCACAATCATATTTTGCCCATTTTGCGGATCGGCATAGCCCGCCAAAGCAACTAACCCAGGCATAGACATGCCAAAGCTTTTCACGTTAAAGAGGTTGAAAATAGCACCAGCAATTCCTCCAGCAATCATCGCTGCATAGAAAGGACGTTTTAGTTTCAGTGTTACGCCGTACATAGCTGGCTCTGTAATCCCAATCACCGCTGAAATTCCAGAAGAAAGAGACAACTGTTTCATTTCACTATTTTTAGTTTTAAGGAAGACACCAAAAGTTGCACCTGCCATTGCGAATGTGGCTGCTAGCATAGCTGGCATCATAGTGTTATCGAATCCTTGTTGGGCAAATGCATTGATCATGATTGGTGACAAAGCCCAGTGCATACCTGTCATTACTAATAGTGGATAGACTCCACCAATCACAGCACCGGCTACGAAGCCAGCATGCTGGAATAACCAAGCAATACCTATACTTAAAAAGCCACCTACATAAGTCCCCAAAGGTCCCAAAACACTTAATGTAATTGGAATGACAATTAATAGGGATACCATTGGTGTGAACATAGTAGTCATTGTTGCTGGCATTTTAGCTTTAACAAATTTGTAAACAAAGCTTAAAACATAAGTTGCTAAAATAATGGGAATAACGGAAGAGCTGTAATTCATGTAAGGAATCGGAATAACGCCAAACAAGTTTAGCGCTTGAACAGTTTCTCCCGCCGCCTGCATGTTGAATCCGTTCACCATTGTCGGATAAAGCAATGCACCTGCAACAGATAAAGCCAAATATTCATTGGTTTTAAAGCGGCGCGCTGAAGATACTGCGATAATGAACGGCATAAAGTAAAATGCACAGTCACCAATAATGTTCAAAATGGCATATGCACTACTGTCAATCGCTAGCCAATTCATTGCCGTCATTAGGGCTAAGAAACCTTTCAATAAACCGCCGCCAATCAAAGCTGGCATTGCAGGCGTAAAAATGCTAGAAATCGTATCAGTAAAAGTATTGATAATATTTTTCTTACCGCCAGTATTGCTAGAAGATGTCGGCAACGTTCCTAACTGCGCTTCTACTTCATCAAATGCATTGGACACGTCGCTGCCAATAATGACTTGAAACTGATCACCAGAGAATTGTGCGCCCATAACACCCTTGATTCTTTTAATGTCATCAATTTTCACTTTATTTGCGTCTTGCACGTTAAAGCGTAATCGCGTTACACAGTGCCAAGCCGCTGTAATATTTTGTTTTTCACCCGTTAATTCAATTACTTTTGAGGCTAACTCTTCATATTTTTTACTCATTATTTTCTCTCCTTTATTTTTGGTGTAAAAAAATAACCAAACAGCACAAATAAAAATTTGTGTTCTGTTTGGTTATGCCTGATCGAATCAGTAACAGTCCAATAAGTTCTTTTCTATTGTCTTTGTGTCACTCTGTCAATGTGGAGCGTCAGATAAAAAACTTCATCGCCAGATATTTCGCTCTCTGTCTTTTGGCTGACAATCATAGCAACTTTTTCAGCCGCTTGATAAGCTTTGCGATAATTTTTGCGAACAATTTCTACTAGCTGTGGATCTACATTTCCGACTTGTTTGTTATCTTGATTGTTCTGTCTCAAAATAAAATAACGTAAGTGTGTCACAAAACGAATGTAGTTCACAGAGTTTTGATCCAGTATCATTTGATAATGGTATTGGATGACTTCTAAGGAACGACTAATCATCTCCGTTAATTTCGTGGATTGCAGATTGACACCCGTATCATACTGAGCATTTACAAAATGATAGGTTAGAAATGTCTGCTCACTTTTTGGCAAGCGAACACCTGTCTTTTTCTCAATCAGATAAAGTGCATCAATGGCAGCATCATGTTCCTTTGGATATAACTCTCGCACTTCCCAGCGCAAATTTTCAGGATAATCAAATGATCCTTCAGAGCTGCGTTTCAAAGCGTAATTTAAGTGGTCCGCTAACGCTAGAAAATGACTATTATCGAACATAGGAATCCCTAATCCTCGCGCGGCTTGATCACTTACTAGTTCTGTTAGTTCTAATACTTCTGCTGGTATTTCAGACATTGCTCGCTTAAGTACAGAATTTTCATTGCTGTCTTCTGCAGGCGTGAAAACTCGTTCAATCTCATCTAAAGTGATCACATCACCCTTTTGTTTCCCAAATGCAATCCCTTTTCCGATAGCAATAACACTTTGCTGTTGATCATTAACGACCCATGCCACACTGTTGTTAATCTTTTTTTGAAACTTCACATTGCCCCTCCTTTCTCAAAAAAAATACGCTGAAAGAATCATGGCACACGCCAATGACTTTTCTAACGTAGGTTATGCCTGATCGAATCAGTAACAGTCCATATTTCGTTACCAAAAATATAACAAAGAATGAAAACGATGTCAACATTTCTATTAACTTTTTCTGTTTTTTTTATGAGGAAAATGCAAGATACTTTACAAAAGCTTTTATCGACTTATTGAACTTCCTTTGAGCTACCATCTCATTACTCTGGACACTGTCTTTAAAGTTGATACGTATAAAGTTTTTTTATTATTCCGTACAAACAAAACCTCCATCGAGAACTGAAGGTTTTGTTTGCTTATCTTTAAAATCTCACAAATTATTGTTTGGGAGACTTACTTGTAAGATACTATGATTGCTATTATAGTGTGACGCTAATCGCTCTTAGGATTCTATCAACCCAATTCTTTGTTTGCCACGGAAATAATTTTTTCATTAGCTATTAATATCACGGGTACGTTATCTGTAAATTCTTCATTTTCAATTGTGGCTATTGCTGATACCAGTTCTTCACTTTTAACTCTGGCACTTATATAATTTTCTGGTATTTTATCTTTATTTAAAAATAATCGGTAATTGTCACTATCATGTTTTTGATAGTTCCTTTCTTTCAAAAAGTTCTCTAATTCGATAAATCCATTAAAAATTAGAATACTTGATTCAAATATATCGTTTGGAAGATACCAAAGTAGATAACAATTCTGTTTTACTATCATAAATAATTATCTTCTTCAAGATCATACAAAGCAATTTGATTACCATAAAAGTATTGGTTGACACCAATATTAATCGTGTGAGTACAATACCGTCCTAATTGTTTACCGGCTATTTCCCCTTAGACCGAAATAAAGGCTCATTGGGACCACGATAGTAATCGGGATTCAACTCATCATCACTTTTGACACCCATTAAAGAGACTAACATCGCGCCAGCACCTAGCACCTGTAAAAGTAATGCTAACGGAATTATTACCTTTTCTTGCGATACCATTTCTTTGCCACGGCTAACCGCCTCCTTTCCTCTCAGTATATCAGAAAACGTTTTCGGATTTTCTCATGAACTTCTGTCACACTACTTAATAATGCAAAGTAGTTGACAATCCATCTACTCGGTATTATTATGTAGCAGTACTCATCATTACAAAGTACTTGAACTACGTGAAAGGATGATGATTTTGAAAGGTATGACGGAATTACTTAAAGGCGTGTTAGAAGGCGTTGTTCTCCAAATAATCAAAAATAAAGGCGAAACCTACGGCTATGAAATCACCAATGACATTATTGAAGCTGGTTTTCAAGATATCGTGGAAGGGACTATCTACACTGTACTGATTCGTTTAGAGAAGAAGGACTTAGTCATAATAGAAAAGCGGAAATCTTCGCTTGGGCCTGCACGAAAGTTTTATCGATTAAATGAAAATGGTGAAGAATATCTTGCAGAGTTTTGGGAAAAGTGGGCGTTCTTGGTGAAACAATTAGCCAAAATTAAACACTTGTAATAAGAAATGAGGATACAACATGGAAGCAATTAAAACGGAAGCACTTACCAAAGTATATGGAACCCATCAAGTATTAGCTGGCATCAACCTTACGATTCAGCAAGGTCAGATCTTTACACTTTTAGGTGAAAACGGCGCCGGAAAATCTACCTTGATTCAGATATTAACGACTTTGGCACGGCCTAGTACTGGAGAAGCTTGGATTTTTGGTAAACGCCTATCAGCAGACGCTGATGAGATTCGCCAGCTAATTAGTGTAACCAATCAGGCGGTCACTTTAGATGAAGAATTTACTGGTTATCAAAACCTGCGTTTGTTGGCTCAACTGGCTGAAGTGGACAATTATACCCAACGTATTGAAAGCGTGAGTGAACGCCTAAATCTAGGTGAATTTCTCCACCAAAAAGTTGGCACCTATTCTGGCGGTATGAAGCGTCGGCTAGATATTGCTGCCTCTTTGCTGACAGACACCCCGTTACTTTTTCTCGATGAGCCGACTACTGGGGTCGACCCTAAAAATCGAATTGAGATCTGGCGTGTCATTGAGGAATTACGGGAAGAAGGCAAAACTATTTTTCTCACTACTCAATACCTTGAAGAAGCAGATCATTTATCAGACACAATCGCCTTCCTAAAAAATGGCAAAATCTCACTACAAGGTACACCAACTCAGTTGAAGCAGCAAGCTCACGAAAGTCATCAAATCAGTGTGACTCCTGATTCTGCTGAAAAAGCCCGCATGATTTTAGAAAATCAGTCCATTCTCTTTAAACAGGACCAGCAGCTATTTGAAGTTGAAAAAAATGATTTGCAACGAGTGTTGAAATTGTTTGTAGAAGTAGATGTCGCAGTTCTTGAAATTTTGCCAGTTCAACGTTCACTGGAAGAAATCTTCTTAGACGCAACACGAAAGGACGCTAAGTGATGAAAACATTGAGACAACTTTTTATTCTCACAAATAGAATCATCAAACAAAATCTTACAAGTGTCGATACACTGATTACCTCAATTATCACGCCGATTTTTATGCTGCTGTTTTTCGTCTATGTGCTAGGAGGAAATATTCTGGTCAATGGTCAAGCCAGTACAAGTGCTGACTATTTAGCGTATTCTTTGCCAGGATTTTTGCTGATGGCCATGACCATGGGCTCTGCGTACACTGCACTTAGAATTAACACTGACAAATTGAAAGGGTTTATGACGCGACTACTGACAATGCCCATGAAGCGTTGGGTAATTTTAGGTTCACACGTTTTGGCCTCAGTTATCTTTATGCTGCTTTCTGTTTTAGCGATTTTTGTGACCTCCTTACTGTTGGGGTATCGGCCACAAACAAAGCTTCTCAATTTTTTACTATTTTTAATTCTATTAGTCACCTTTGCAACCATGATTACCCTAGTTGCTATTCCCTTTTCCTTAACTGCAAAAGACTATGCCAGCGCGGGAGCTTTTTCTTACCTGTTGATTTTTCTACTATTCATTAGTCCCGCCTTTATTCCAGTCGCGGGAATGGCAACACCAATTCGCTTGTTTGCCGAAAATCAGCCTATGACGCCAATTGTCGAAACAGCAAAATCGTTGCTTAGCGGTCATTTTGATTGGCTATCCCAAACCACTTTGCTAACAGTAGGTTGGTTGTTACTACTGATTATCGTCTTTTCACTTTTATCTTTAAAACGTTATAAACAACTATTTGTAAATATTTAAAGGAGGAAAAATGATGAATTTCTATGACAAAATAACCGGAAATGACATGACACTTGCGCTAAAAGAGTATGATAAAAGGGTCGAACAATTACCCGAAGACTACCAAACAGCTTGGAAAACGATTCAAGCCAGAATCTGGAAATACTCGGACTTTACTGGACGAAATCTGATGCCAATCTTAGCTGGAATTCTAGGTTTATTGGAAGAAAGCGCGGCTGAAGAACTCCCAATTGAGGCAGTCATTGGTGAAAATATCGATGCCTTTACAGCAGACATTGCGTCGGCTGAAGATGCCAGTGATTATCGTGACCGACTACGTAAGCAATTAAACCAAACGGTTACGCGTAAGTTGAAAGGAGTCCTATAATATGGATATCAAAAAAATAGTGGCAGAAAAACAAGCTTGGCGGGCTCACATGGCGCGTGTTAAAGCTTTACCTGAAGATTATCAAATCGTTTACCATGAAATCCAAAAATATTTGTTTAAAGTCGTTCCGACAAATACGATCGATATTTTGATTGAGCTGCAACAACTCTTTGAAGAAGGAGCCAATAATCATAAAAGTGTATTAGAAATCACGGGGCCGGACGTTGCGGCATTTGTGGATGGCATGATTGATGAAGAAACCGCGGATCAAACACAAAAAATCGTCGACGAAAAAGTGGCTGAATCCATGAGGAAATGGCTGGATAAGAAGTAACATTCCCTAGATGGAGCTGTTTTAACTCTACACAAGTAATTTTTAAAAACTTTTGCTGGTTAATTTTACAATCACTGTTCCATCAGCATAAAAGCAAATAAATCATTCTTGAAAAAAACCGGTGCTAGATCAACGCTGATTTAGCACCGGTTTTTTTCAGACGATAGACACAAGCTTTCCAAAAATAGCCCTATTCAGAATTCAATAGTGAATCATAATAATAGGTCAACCATTGAGAGTCCTGCCTTCTGTTGTCAAAAGGTATGTATCCATTGTATTTGTACAGATACTCTATTTTCCAACCTCCATTTTTGGTCCTTTTCTGTTGGATTTTTTCTATTAATGCTGAAGAATTAGCTTCACCTAAAATTTTACCTTTACTTGCAATATACAACAAATCAGTTATTGATAAGACATAGGATTGGGGAAATGTACTTTCCGTAATATGGGGACTGATTGGCTTATCCATACTTAAACGTTTAAAAAATTGATGTTTAAGCATGTATTTCAGACCCGCTTCTATCAGTTGATCAACAGTCGTGTCTTCATCCTTTACTACTTCGCGATAAGTCAGCAATGCTCTTACTGTTTTTCCTATGCCAATATAGCACGGGGTCGCTTTCATACATCCTCCGTGTTTGCATATACCTTTATATAACCACGAGGTTTCTCGATTTCTTTCAAAAACCTGATATGATTTAATCCAATTTATAGCATTTTGTGCTTGTTTTGATTTTCCTAATCCTAGACGCACATACGCTTCTAAAAGCATTGCATTATAGCAAGGCACTACATCTTCTACTTTTCCTGTGTACGAAAAACCTTCGCTTGTTGCTACATTCTTATTTATCGAACCAACTAATTCCTTAACAAAGGATAATTCGTAGCTATATGGAATCTCTGCTATGCCAATTAATGCAAAAATCTCTCCCAGCTTGGTTAGATTCGTTAGTCCTTCGTATTTTGTCACTAATTCTGATTCATTTAAATAGGCTAATGGATCATTAATACATAGATTTTGATCTGCAGCCATTCGCAATTCTAACGCTTTGTCCATTATGTACACCTTTTCCTATTTAATCTAAATTCAATAATTCCACTTATTACTTTATATGTAAGCTATCTAAAAAAATTCTTTGTAACGACTGATAGAAGTCGCCATAAAATTCAGTTTTGCCTAAATACTGCTTAATTCGTTAATTAACCATGCTATACCTTCATGAGTATTTGTATAAAAAAGGAATTTTCCGTGCATAGAAAAGAAAGCAATATTCATATACCCAAAATTTGTAATTTCTACTGTTTCACCATTTTGAGCGTCAAAAATATTATAAAAAAAGGAATCAAATTTTCTTAAATCTGAAAAAAACTCCTTACGATTTTTAAGTTTCATATCAAATTTGAACATAGTCCCTTTAGCACCGGTATTATGCCAATCCGTTATCTCTTTTTTTGCAATTAAAATATCATTATACTTATTTAATAAGAAATTTGGCTCGGTATCATCAACTAGCTTTAGCAATTCTACATATTTTGTCACATTCTCCAATTTACTTAGAATTGAATAATATCTATCTATACTTTTAATTTCGATATAAGCCAAATTTATTCCTCCCATCAATTAAGCACTACTATTATTCAAAAAGTGAAGTCATTTATTTCTCTCTCAAGTATATCTTAGATACACTATCCTATCTAGACATCGGCTAAGATATTCTACTCTTACTAGACTAAAAAGCCGGATGTTTCCATCCGACTACTAGCTTATTTGTGTATTTGTACAACTATCACTAATAAAAATCTTTCTGAAATTTTATCCCTCAAATGACCGTTCCACCACTCGCCAAACCATTTCAAATTCCTCTTGAAATCGTTCATCCCAGCGCTGAGCGTAGGCGGGTGCGGAAAAATACATAAACGCCAACAAGATTCCTTCCGTAAAGTCTTCATCCTTACCTGTTGCCGCCATAAAACTTTCCCCTAAAGCATAACTATGTTCTTGATATAGTTGGACATCGCCACCCACATAGGTTGTATAGAGAGCAAACATTTGTGGATCTGCCTTGCTAGCCGCATATTTTTTACTTGCCAACAGCCATAACCAGTCATGCGCGATTTCCTTTACAGATTGTTCAGATTTTGGTCTAAAGGGAAACAATTCCGTAAGTTGCTGATTTAACCACCTTAAAGATAATTCCGACCACAAGGCCTTTTTATTGGGAAAGTATTTGTAAAGAGCCGCGTGGCTGACTCCAAGTGTCTCACCCACCTCACTCAAAGATAGATTGATCTTCTTTTTTTCCTGAACCAACTGTGCTGCTGTTTCTAATATGAGTTCTTTCGATAGATTTTTCATAACATGATTATAGCGCGAGTTACAAAAATTGACAAATGAAACTAAATACCGTAAAGTACGCTTAGTTACAAAAAGAATAAATTGTAAACGAGAGGTGTCCAGAATGGATTTAACAGGAAATACAATTTTGATTACAGGCGGAACTTCAGGCATTGGCCTGGCCCTGGCTAAGAAATTTCTTGCCTTAGGTAATACTGTAATCGTGACTTCACGACGGAAAGTTGTAATTGAACAAGTTGTTGCAGAAAGCCCGGGCATGGTCGGCTACGATGTCGATGTCACCCAGTTAGATAGTGTAAATCAACTATTTGAATCTGTTACAGCGGACTATCCAAATCTGAATATGGTCATCCATTCTGCCGGAATGATGCGTGCCATAAATTTTTTTGATGTCAATTCACCATTAACAAATGAAATTGAAACGAACCTTCTGGGAACGATTTATATAGACAAACTGTTTCTTCCTTGGCTTGCAACGAAACCGAATGCTGCACTGGTCAACATCAGCTCAGGACTTTCTTACGTTGCTAGTAATGCCCATCCTGTTTATTCTGCCAGTAAGGCTGGCGTCAATGCGCTGACTGAAGCGATTCGCGGACAGGCTCGCTACTGGAACTACAAAAATCTGCATGTGATTCAAGTGGCCCCGCCTCTGATTTCAGAAACGAATCTAAACCCCACCATGCACGCGGATGGTACAAGTAATCCAATGAATATGTCTTTGGATAAATTTACAGATGCCGTCATGAAAGGTATAGCCAAAAATAAGTCCATCATCAATCCCGGTCCTAGTAAAATTTTATACACCTTGAGTAAATTATTACCCGCAGCAATAAAAACCAAGTTGACAAATAACACGTTGAAAACTGAGTTTCCGGGGAAATAAGTTAAAAAATGAGTCTTGGACATAACTCAAAATGTTATGTCCAAGACTCTTCATATTCCGAATAAACGGTGGCAGCAGAAGCAACAGCTATACGCATACAGTTACTGCTAAGCAGAACTAGCATCCTTAGGAAATAAGCTGGACTACACAAAAAATTGAAGCACAATTTCCGTGTAGTCTTTCTTATTTGCTTTGAATCACAACGATTGCCTTAGGCAGAGTTGATGATGAAAAATACCTACTTGGTCTCGGAGTTAGACAATTCTGTCTGAACCTCCTTTTTTCATTTAGTACATGATTGAGCCAACAATAATGATTATTATCTCAGCAATCAAGGTGCCTACTGAAACGGTGATAAACGTTTGTTTAAAGCCGTTTTTATGATTTAGCCCTGTCAAACTGAGGAAAGTCAATAGCACCCCACTCTGGGGTACAATCGTTAAAATATTAGAGGCCACGGCAGCTACCCGGTGAATCATTTCTGGATTTAAGCCAGTTGACAAGTAATACTCCGCAAAGTTAGGCATGACAATTCCTAGTGCACCAGATGACGAACCCGTAATGGCTGACATTGCTGAGGTTAAGACAGTCAGGCTGATTAATGGACTACCAGGTATATTAAGAATCAGGTTCGAAAACAAACCAAATCCTGGCGCAATCATTACAACAGCACCAAATGCAACAGCGGAGGCAGTTGCAAAGATTGGTCCAATTGATCCAGCAGCGCCGACACTGATTGAGTTTATTTTTTCAGGAATAAAACGATAAAATAGAATCAGCGCCAATACGATTCCGGCAATTAAAGCCGCGTAGATGATATTTTTTTTAATAAACTCATTACCTAAAGCACTTCCGCTAATTGCTAATAAAACTAGAACTAGCAACGGTGAAATACTAGTAAAGAAACCTGGCAATTCACGCTCTGTCACCTCAACATCTTGCGACTTTGTATAAGTTGCAAAGGTTTCACCCTTTGCCTGACTTTTTTTCAACGTATACTTCATATAAAAAAGCCCGAAAAGAATACAACCGATACTACCGAGAATACTTGGAACTGCTGCTGCCGTCAGTGATGTATTCAAATATTGAATTGGAATAACATTTTGAATAGCTGGCGTTCCTGGTAGGACAGTCATGGTAACTGTTGCGATCCCCAACCATAGAGGTACTTGGATCAAATTCCAAGCCAAGTCCATTTTCTTGAACAGAGAACGCGCCAATGGTAAGACTGCAAACATTACGACAAAAAGACTAATACCACCATAAGTCAAAATCAAGCTGATAATAAAAATTGCCACTAATACGCGGTATGGATTTTCATAGCCTACTTTTTTTAAAATGAAATCGGCAATCGAAGTTGTTGCACCACTTGTTTCCATCAATTTTGCTAAGATCGAGCCAAGTAGAAAAATAGCAAAATAGTTCAATATATAATTGGATAATGCACCCATATAATTATTAGGATCTTTCCCTAGTAATGATGTAACAATATCCATTCGGTTTAGCAGGACAACAATGATTGTTGCCAAAGGTGCCGCAATAATAATATTGATTTCTTTTAACGAAAAATAGATGATTGCGATAACACCCAGCAAGACTCCAATTGATCCAATAATCGACATAGTTACCTCCTTAAAAACGCCCAATGTTTTGTTTTACAAGAAAACATCGGGCGATTATTCGTCTATTGAGCCGTGTAACCACCATCAAGAATTACAGCTTGTCCAGTAACGCCTTTAGCTTTTTCACTAGCCAAAAATGATACATAATCAGCAATTTCTTGTACATCAATTAGGCGTTTTTGAGGAACTAGTGGGTACAGTACCTCTTCTAAAACATTTTCTAAAGGAATATTCCGTGTTTTTGACAAATCCTCAAATTGTCCTCGTACTAACGGTGTATCTACATATCCTGGACAGATAGCATTAACGGTGATTCCAGAATCTGCGGCCTCTAGAGCTGCTACTTTCGTCAATCCAATGACACCATGTTTGGCTGAGTTGTATGCGGATTTTCCTGCAAAACCAATAACCCCATTGATAGAAGCCATATTAATGATCCGACCAAATTTTTGTTTTTTCATGATAGGGAATGCACGTTTTGTGGCAATAAAAGGGGCAACTAACATGATTTTTAACATAAATTCGTATTTCTCAGTTGGAAAGTCTTCAATCATAGCTACATGTTGTAGTCCCGCATTATTTACTAAAACATCTAACCGGCCGTATTTTTCGACGGTTTGATCAATTGCTTGATTGATTTGATCTTCTTTCGTCACATCGCAAACAATGCCGTGTGCCTCAAAGCCATTGTCGTTATATTCTTTCACTTGGGCGGCTAACTTTTCTTGATTAATATCGGAAAAAACAACTGCTTTTCCTTCTTTTAAAAATGTTTCTCCGATTTGTTTACCGATTCCACTTGCTGCACCTGTTACAAATACTACTTGTTTTGTCATTTTACTATCTCCTTTTCAAATATAATGGAAGCTTCTGTTGCCGCTTGAATCTCTTCAATTGTTACATCTGGAAATACCTCAGTCACTACTAGTCCTCTAGGTGTAATCTCGAATACACCAAGTTCTGTAATAATCTGATCAACGACGCCTGCCGCTGTCAGAGGGAGTGTGCATTCTTTCAAGATTTTAGGAATTCCTTTATTCGTGTGTTCCATCGCAACGATCACTTTTTTTGCACCTACTAACAAGTCCATCGCACCACCCATCCCAGGTACCATTTTCCCTGGAATCAAATAGTTCGCTATATTCCCTTTTTCATCTACTTGGAGTGCGCCGAGAACTGTCACATCAACATGTCCTCCTCGGATGATGCCAAAAGAAGTACTACTATCAAAGAACGCTCCACCTGGTTGAATTGATACTGGTTGACCACCAGCATTTACAATAGTTGCATCTACTACATCTGGAGCTGGACCAAGGCCAACAAAGCCATTTTCAGACTGTAAAGTGACTGCAACTCCTTCGGGTAAATAGTTCGCTACTTTTGTTGGTAAACCAATACCTAGATTGACCAACGACTCATCTGGTAATTCTTGCGCCACTCGTTTTGCAATTCGCTCTTGTATTTCCGCTTTACTTAACATAAGGATCTTCCTTCCACAATATAATCAACAAAAATACCTGGTGTATGAACAAATGATGGCGAGAGCGAGCCTGTTGGAACAATATTTCGAGCTTCGACAATTGTTGTCTTAGCATTAGCAGCCATTAGATGATTAAAATTATTTTCAGAGCCTGTATATTGTAAATTTCCCGTTTCATCAGCCACATCAGCCAAGATTAGAGCCACATCAGCTTTTAAAGGTTTTTCCAATAAATACGTGCGATCATCTACTTCAATGACCATTTTGCCCTCAGCAACTAAAGTTCCTAAGCCCGTGGGAGTTAAAAAGCCGCCTAAACCAAAAGCTCCCGCACGAATTTGCTCGATCAAAGTTCCTTGAGGAATCAGGTCAATTATTGTTTCGCCTTCGTTCATCTGGCGACCGGCTTCCTTATTTAAACCAATATGTGACGCGGTAATTTTGTCGAATTGTTTTTGGGTGACCATTTTGCCCACGCCTTTGTCTGGAAATCCGGCATCGTTACAAATTAATTGTAAATGCCGAACACCTTTTTCAACTAATGCATCAATTAAGTTTTCTGGAGTTCCGTTTGCCATAAAACCTCCCACCATGACAGTATCACCCTCATGTACTAATTCAATAGCATCAGATAAAGCGATTCGCTTTGTTTTCACTTTTCTTCACCTGCCCTTTTAACAATCAATGCTGTCCCTTGGCCTCCGCCAATACATAAAGTTGCAAGACCGTATTTCCCATTTCGTCTTTTTAGCTCATGTAATAATGTGACCAATATCCTTGCTCCGCTTGCCCCAATTGGGTGTCCCAGCGCGATAGCTCCGCCATGGACGTTTACTTTATCTTCAGGTAAGGATAATTCCTGCATCACACTAATAGCTTGGGCGGCAAAGGCTTCATTGGCTTCAATTAGATCCAAGTTGTCCACTGATAAGTTCGCTTTTTCCAAAGCTTTCTTAGTCGCTGGTATTGGGCCCGTTCCCATTAATTCTGGCTCTACTCCCGCATTGGCAAAACTTACGATGGTAGCTAAGATTGGTAAACCAAGCTGTTCTGCATTTTCTTTGGTTGTTACAATCACTGCAGCTGCACCATCATTGATTCCAGAGGCATTTCCTGCCGTAACCGTCCCAGTCCCATCATTTAAAAATGCCGGGCGAAGTTTTGCGAGTTTTTCTGTAGAAGTATCTGCTTTTGGGTATTCATCTACAGTCATAACTAATGGATCCCCTTTCCGTTGCGGGATTGTTACTGGGACAATTTCTTCCTTAAACACTTCGTTTTCGAGAGCCGTTTTTGCTTTCATCTGGCTATCAAAAGCAAAGCGATCTTGTTTTTCTCTGCTAATATTATATTTTTTAGCTACATTTTCTGCCGTAATGCCCATATGATAGTTTTGGAAAGCATCCGTTAAACCATCATTCAGCAAAGTATCAATGATTTGATCATGTCCCAGTCGGCTACCCCAGCGATGCTTTTTCATCACATACGGTGCTTGGCTCATGCTTTCCGTTCCACCAGCGATAATTAACTTTGCATCTCCGCACATAATAGCTTGAATTGCCAACTCAATTGCCCGCAGACCTGATCCACAAACCATATCAATTGTTAAGGCTGTCTTTTCAACTGGTATTCCAGCATGAACTGCAACTTGTCGTGCGACGTTTTGCCCCATCCCGCCATGAAGGACATTTCCTAGAATAACTTCATCGACTTCATTAGGATCAAGTTGGCTTTCTTTTAAGAGTCCCTTTAATACCTGAATCCCCATATCCACTGCTGACACATCTTTTAATGTTCCACCAAAAGAACCGATCGGAGTTCTTAGTGCGGTTGTAATAACAACTTCGTTCATCTTTTTTCTCCTTTAAACGTGATAGGAAAAATAATTAAAAGCGCTTTCAATCAATTTCATCTTGATTATAGAAAGAAAAAAGCGAAAAGAGAAATATTGATTTTTAACTAGGGTATTAAAAAAACTTATAGCAGTTATTCGATTGACTTATTCTTTGGTTATGCTTATGCTTTCCTCGAGGGGAGTTGTGTTAGCAAATGGATATCAAACATTTACGCTATTTCATTGCAATTGTAGAAAATGATTTCAATCTTAGCAGAACCGCTGAATTACTGTATATATCCCAACCAACTTTAAGTATTATGATCAATGATTTTGAAAATCGTGAAGGTCGGCAGCTTTTTAAGCGAGACCAGGGTAAGATATTAGGGTTATCTCAAATTGGAGAACAATACTATCAAGACGCACTGGACGTCATAAAAAAATATAATGAAATGCAAGAGAACCTACATCGTCCCAACGAAAAAATCACTGGCAATATACAAATTGGTATTCCTCCGCTAGTTTTATCAGTAGTATTCTCGACTATAATGCCGAAACTAATTCTAGACAATCCTAGCATTAATTTCGTGATTAGAGAACATGGTGCGCACCGTCTTAAAAGCGAGTTGATGATGGAAAACGTCGATTTAGCAGTCCTTTTATATCCTGAAGGCATCTCCAAAAACATTGTAGAGTCCGTAGAGATTCAGCGATCTGAACTCGCGGTTTTTATGTCTCCAAATCATCGTCTAGCAAATAAAGATTTAATCCAATGGCAAGATCTACAAAACGAAAAGTTAGCAATTTTTGATGAAACCTTTATGATTCATCATCTTTTGAATGACTCCTTCACAAGACACAATGTCCATCCCAAAATTATTCTAAAATCAAGTTCATGGGACTTTATGCTAAATTCAACTAAAATAAACGAAGAATTACTAACTATCTTACCGTTACCTATTTCACAACAGTATGCCTCCTCTGAGTTTATCTGCAGACAGATGGCGGAACCCATTCCTTGGCGAGTTATGTTGTCCCGCTTAAAAAAGAACAACTATACCAATATTGAAAAATATATTTTCGATACTATGTTAAATTTAGTAACAGCTTATTCATAAAAAAGAAAGCCGGTTATCAGCTGGCTTTCTTTTTCTTATTGCTTTAATTTTCCATTGTTTTGCCAAAAATATTATTGGTTAGTCATCAACTGGCTTGAATAAAAAGCTATTTTTTTGCAACTAAGCAAATTGTTTCACTTATTTCCTGATACTTTGTTCCAGTCACATCCCCGTAATAAGCAACTTCACTAAACCCGCAGCTATGCAACTCGGCTATTAGCTGCTGGGGTTCAAAGATTGTATCCCAAATGAAAAACTCCTTTACATAATCTGGGTAAATCAAATAATGACGCTCTAAAAAAGTTGAAGCTTCAGGAAAATGCTTGTTTTGTTGCAGGCGCAAACACTTTGTCTGACTCCAAAAACTGTTTTGTTCTATCTGCCAAGTTTTGGAGTCTTGATGGTCTCGATAATGTTGGGCAGTGAATACATCAAAAATAAAGACACCATTTGCCCTTAAGCTGGCAAATACTTTTTGGAATACTCTTTGCCGGTCTTTTGAGGAAAATACGCCTAGATCGCAGTAAATAAGCAGCGCTATGTCATAGCTACCATCAGGCAATTCTTGATTCAAATAGTCTTCTTTGATATAAGTGATTGCTAGTTGCTTATTAAGAGCCTGCTGACGAGCATATTGAATACTTTCTGCAGAAAAATCAATTCCGGTAATCTGATAGCCTAGCCTTGTTAAGGGTTCTGCATATAATCCTGGACCACAGCCTAAATCAATGATTTTTGGGTATTTTGCTGCTGGAAATAGCTGACAAATCCAATCCACCGATTGCTGGATAAACTGTGGGTTGCGGGAGGCTCCTTCATTATTTCCGTCCAAATGAGCCGCCAAAAGCTGTTTAGAAATATGGGGATCTAGCCAAATAGCATCTTTGCTTTGCTGATATAAAATAGGTTCTTTTAAATAGTTAAACATATTCTCTCCTTAGGTAACGAACGTTTCAGGACAACAAAAAAACGTGAAAAAGACGGCATGCTAAATAAACGGATTGTCTACCACAAAAATCCTGTTTATTTAACAGAGTCTGCTTTCCACGTTTCACTATATTACTTATAAATTCGTAAAAGTAGTGCGCCGGATTAGATCGGCTCCCTTCAATCGATGCGTTCGTTACCTAAAACCAGTTTAAAATTACGCTAGCACTTTGTCAATCACTCTTTGGATAGTCTTTGTAGACTCCCACTCACCGTTTTTTCCAGTAGAAGCCTACCTAGCACATGCAATCATAGTGGTGAAAACTAAGAATCCTGTACTTAAAAGTCGCCAGCGTTTCATAAGACGCCTCCTATCCGCACTACTTGATACCATCTCCCAAGTGTTCCAAGCTAGCCAATCAACTTCCAAATTACGCGCCTGTTACTTCAAAAACCGAACCAATTCGTGTATAGCCAATTTTTTCATAGTATGGATCTACATCGCTCATAACGTAGACGGCTACTTCGGGAAAATCTTGCTTGATTTGACTCATAAGTGCATGACCAGCCTGATTGCCTCGATAATTCTTCTCTACTAATAAATCATAGATATAGATACCAAATCCATCATCATCGCGACAGCGGCAATAGCCGCGTAACCCCTCATCAATTACCACATAAGTGATTGAATGACGTAATGCCTCCATATATTGGGGCTTTTTCAGCTGGGAGTATTCTGCCCAATCGGCGCCATCTCCTGCTAGTAATTGAAAGAGAGCAGGCTGATCCGCTTCAATATAACGTCTGATTTCCATCATACACCTCCCTCTTGTTTATCGTTCTCTTAAAAAATCTGTCAATGGCTTTCGTTCTCGCGTGCTTTCTGCAGGCGGCTCGGTTGATTCTGGATAGCCAAAGGGCAATAATGCCGTCACTACTAAATTATCAGGCAGTTTTAGGACAGCCTTCACTTGTTGTGGGTCGAACCAACCAATCCAAACGCCGCCAAGTCCTAAGTCTGTCAGCTTATAAAGCATACTGGTTGCAGCAATACTACTGTCAGTTGGGCCGAAAGTCTCACCATCATGTGGACGCCGCATTTCCCGTTCTTTATCGTAGCAAATTACAAAAGCTTGTTTTGCTTTAGCAAAAACAGGATGCACGCGAGCTGCGGCCGTGTCGGCAATTTGTTTGATTTTTGCTTCACTCAATAAGTAAACGAGGGTCGGTTGGTAATTGCCAGCTGACGGTGCTAAGCGACCCGCCTCGGCGATTTGTTGGATTTGTTCACGGCTAACAAGTTTATCTGAAAATGCTTTAACTGAAAAACGAGTTTCTAGTAGATCTTGGTATTCCATTCTTATCTTCCCCTCTGTCTATCGCGTTCTTTTCTCTTAATGCTAGAGAATGACGACTTGCTTGTCAACTTATGGCATAGCGGACTACTGACGTGACAGTTGCTTCCTTAGTAGAATTCGTCCTAGTGTGCATTTTACCCAGATGGTAGTAAACTTATTTTATACAACAACTGTTGCATCATTTTTTAGAATTATAGGAGGAAGAATAATGGAAAGCAAAACGATTGAACGTGCTTGTACCTCGATTTTAGTTGGAAAGAAGGCCAGTATTGACGGCTCCACGATGATTGCCCGCAATGACGATACGTTTCTAACCATCGCGCCTCATAATTTTCTTTACCATCCTGCTGCTGAACATGAAACTGAACATCGAGTGAAATCCTATCTTAATGGCTTTGAGGCGACGGTGCCAGCGAACAACTATTCATGGACCGCCGTACCGAATGTCGCTTACAAAACCGAAGGCTACTATGACGAAAGCGGTATTAACGGAAAAAATGTTGCCATGAGTGCAACAGAAAGTACCTATGGCAACGAGCGTGCTTTAGCTTATGATCCCTTAGTCACAGACGGGTTAGACGAGGACTGTATGTTACGCATGGTGCTTCCCTTTATTGATTCTGCTCGCGCCGGTGTGCAGCTACTAGGCGAAATCATCGCATTATATGGTTCTGTCGCTGGAAATTCAGTGCTATTTAGCGACAAAAACCATGTCTGGTATATGGAGCTAGTTACCGGACATCATTGGGTCGCACAACGAATTCCTGACGATGCCTATGCTATCTGCTCCAATCGGGTTTCCATCCAACAGGTTGATTTTACTGATACGGAGAATTTTATGTGGTCGGAAGGGATTCAAGAATTTGTGGAAATAAATCATCTTAATCCGGATAAAACCGGCTTCAATTTTCGCCATATTTTTGGAACGAGCAATCTTAAAGATCGTCATTACAATAATCCTCGTGTTTGGTACGGACAACGTTACTTTAATCCAGAAATCGTGCAAGACCCTGAGGACCATGAATTACCGTTCATTTGCCGAACTTCCCATAAAATCACCTTGGAAGATATTCAGTATTTGTTAGGTTCCCATTATAATGAAACAAATTTTGACCCTCTTGGCTCTGGGAGTCAGCAAGATAAGCTGCGTTATCGGCCAATTGGTTTAAATCGCACCCAAAATTCACACGTCTTACAACTGAGAAATGATGTACCTGAAGCTTATTCTGCCTTAATGTGGTTATGTATTGGTTTTCCAACATTCTCACCATATCTACCCTTCTATACCAATATGACGGAAACGCCTGCCAGCTATCGCGATGTGCCGGAAACCTTGGATTTAAACTATTCTTATTGGTTTTATCGGACGATGTCTATGTTGGTAGAAGCGCATTATTCTGATTTTTTACAAGAAAATATTGACTATCTTACGAGCTGTCGCCAATATACCCACGGGATGATTGCCCAAACTGATAAATTAGCACAGGATCATTCAGAAGATCTCGCGGCATTCTTGACGAGTCGCAATGCGTTGCTCTCAAAGGATATTACTGAAAAAACAACAGCTTTGATGCAAGAATTAATTCTTAAGGGTATCAATTTATCTAAGCTGACCTTTGACATGGATAAGAACCTATAAGCTGACTAGATGAATAAGGAGGGAAAATCATGGCGACTTCTAACACACCCCCTGCATTAACGCAGCCTGATACAGCGCGAAAACTACGTTGGTATAACATTGCGCTACTAGCCTTCACCACCGTTTGGAGCTTGAATAATGTCTTCAATAATTACGCAACGGAAGGCATCACAGTCATTTTCTCGTGGATTTTAATCATGGTGCTGTATTTTGTCCCCTACTCACTTATTGTCGGTCAGCTTGGTGCTACCTTTAAAGATTCAGATGGTGGTGTCTCCTCCTGGGTCAAGGCACTCTCCACCAATAAACTAGCTTACTTTGCAGCTTGGACCTATTGGATCGTTCATATTCCCTACCTTTCGCAAAAGCCGCAAATCATTATGATTGGATTTGGTTGGCTGTTTAATGGCAATGGGGACTTTGTTACAGACACTTCTTCGACTGTCGTTCAAATCATTACGTTAGTGATTTTCCTAGCTTTTCTATTTCTCGCAATGCGCGGGACCAATATTATCAGTTCGCTGGGAAGTATCGCTGGTATTTGTATGTTTATCATGTCACTGTTGTTTATTATTCTAGGTGTCTCGGCACCCTTTATGCGCGGAATCGAAGTGGCTACTCAAGGAATGGATCAGCTTAGTACTTATGTGCCTAAGTTTGGTTTCAGCTACTTAACGACTCTTTCAATGTTGATCTTTGCTGTGGGCGGCGCTGAGAAAATTTCACCTTATATCAATAAGACTAAGAATCCCACCAAAGAATTTCCTTTAGGAATGATCGTACTTGCTATTATGGTTGCCATTTCTGCTGTGCTTGGCTCTTTTGCCATGGGCATCTTATTTGATTCAAATCATATCCCTGCTGACTTGATGTCTAATGGTGCTTATTCCGCTTTCTTATCGCTTGGCGAATACTATGGCTTAGGGAAAGCTTTGATGTTCGTTTATGCGGCGGTCAATATTATCACAAATGCGGCTGCTTTAACAATTTCGATTGATGCTCCCTTGCGAGTGTTGCTGGACGATGCTGACCCAACCTATGTACCAAAGAAATTGATGAAAAAGAACAAACGAGATATTCCAGTCAATGGCTACAAATTAACGGCGCTGTTGGTCTCTATTCTGATTATTATCCCTGGACTAGGCATCAAGGGTCTGAATAATATGTATGTTTGGCTCATCAATCTCAATTCTATCGTCATGCCTATGCGCTATATCTGGGTCTTTGTTGCCTACATTTTATTGATTCGACAAGCGACAAAATTCCATTCAGATTATGTATTTATCAAAAACGATAAGTTAGCGTTAGTAGTCGGCACCTGGTGTCTGTTATTTACGGCCTTTGCCTGTCTTCTGGGAGTGGTTCCTAAGTCCGCCATTAGTTCCAGCGATTGGTGGTTCCAGTTGATTTTGAATATCGCTACTCCGATTATTTTCATACTACTGGGTCTAATTTTACCAAGATTTGCTAAGAAGGATTTGGCGTTAGAAAAGCACTGAGAAATGACTCTATCACTTAGAAGTAATCGATTTTTTGAACAGATAGCCGACCGATGCTGATTCACATTTTATTTGCCTACTATTCTGCCAAAATAACAACTTATAAAGGAGAACCATGATAATTACTACTGCCCGTTGTCGGATACGCGACTTTACTTTGGCTGACATAGAGCCATTTATGGCCTACCGTAACAATCTAGACTGGATGAAATACCAAGGTTATAAAGGAAAAGAGCGTCAAACTTATGAAAGTGATTTACTAAAAACCGGCTCTATTTATGAAGGAAAACAGTTTGCTATCGCTCTTTTGACAAACGATCAACTGATTGGCGATATATTCCTTCAGCAAGAAGCGCGTACTTTTTGGCTAGGCTACAGCATTGCTCCTGCTTATGCCCGTAAAGGTTATACCCATGAAGTCCTGTCAGCGCTGCTTGAATGGCTTAACCACCAAGGGGTACAACAAGTAAAAGCAGGCGTATTGCCCGAAAATACGGCGTCAATTCGACTTTTAGAGAAGTTAGGTTTTGTCTTTGATTACAAAGAAGATAATGAACTGATTTACACATACTCGCCAACTTGCACACCACAGTCAACCTAAACATCTTATAAAGAAATATTTATTTGTTATTCGAAAAATCCTCAAGACTTCCCCACTGCGGGCATTTCCTTGAGGATTTTTTGGTAAATGGCTTGGGGCTTCCATTACTTAAAAACTCTTAGTCCGATTCTGCCTATTCGAGGGCTAGGCAGAGAATAGAGTGATTATCAACGTTCCGTAAACAATTTTGATAATACCGACCATACTGCGTTAAGATCTCTTGGAGCAACACAGTTTCTGAGAAATAAACGGAGCTATTCAGCTTCATCCCGTATAGCATCCGAAACTGACTATCTAACTTCAAAACGGCGGTAAATGTTTCTGTTATATCTTGCAGTCTTTTATTCTTTTCCGCCTGATTAAGCAATAAGCGATAGGTCTCTTGCCAATCTTTGGAAACTTCCATATTTTGTGGCCAAAAATTGGGTGGTAATTTATCGGTTTCCCATAGCAAAGGAAAGGAATCATCATCATCCGTTTGCATGATAGAATAAGGTTTCACACGTTGATCTATAACGAGTTTTTCTTCAAAATAAGGGATTCTTTCTTCTCGCGCTATGTCGATTATTTGTTCCGCACTCCAATGGTATAGTTCTTCCACCAAGCCCTCAATAATACTCAGTTCTGAATCAAGTAAGAATGTTTCTCTCATCACTTTTCGAATAGGTAATCCGGACGCATTTCCTACTAAATCTGTCAGCTTCAACAAAAGGATATTCAAATAGGCAAAAAGTAACTGTTTATTCCGAGAAGACCACGCTTCAATGGCTAATTGACTTTGCAGCCTTTGAATTCTTTGGCTAAACAATTCTTGGATTCCTCCTTGCATTCCGTTTCCTCCTTTCTGATTGACGTCTAAAATAACGCTTGATTCATTTTATATAAACCTACTTTTTGTTTTTCAACACGCTCGGCAGTGGTTTGTTATGCACACTAATACGCGTAGCTTTTAACTAAGCAAACATTGACAAAATCAGATTATCATGGTAAAAAAAACTATTGGCTATTTATCCTTTTTCCATTCAAGAATCGTTATCGTTCATTTCAAACCTAGACTTCTTTTTATATTTTTAATAACGTTTTCTAGGTTCAAATTTATGGTAGCATTTTTTCTCATCAAACTACAATAAATATCAAATTCGACTTTTCGTATATGGTTGTACACATATTCGAAAAAAGTCAGGAGATCGTATGTTATCCAAAGCAAAATCGAAAGAACTCGCTATATTTATTTATATCGTTAACGAAAAATCTACTTCAATAGAAAAAATAGCAGCTAGTTTACAGCTGCCTAAACGTGCTATTAAAGACGCAATTATAAAAACAAATACCTCATTGAATTCTCTTTTTTCGATAGAAGGGTTAATTATTTCTAATTACAAGGGTGAGATCTCTATTGCTGAAGACTACAGAGGTGAGGCTCTTTCTTTATTTTATCAGCTTAAACTGCACTATTTAAAGCAATCAATCAAATTTAACTATGTGTTATTGCTCATCAAACAGTTTAAAGTCTCCAAGGAAACACTACTTCGGGAGCTTTATATCAGCGAATCTTATCTCTCCAGAATCACAAAGGAGCTTAATGAATATCTATTAGATAAAGGAATCCTGATAACTTGCGACGAGGATGGCTTTTTCTTCTCTGGAAGGGAATTTTTGATTCGCCTGTTCATGTTTACAACCTTAATGGATGCCTATCAAACGATTGAATGGCCATTTGAAGAATATTCCATGGAACATTTTGTTGAGAGTATTCCTAAGCGTTTACTACAAAATCCACAGCAACATACGCTGCATATCAAACATTCCTTTGCGATTTTATTGATGATTATTCAAATTAGGTCGCAAAACCATGCTCACTTCATCACAAAATTTGATCCACAGGTCATGGAGCTATTTAAACTTGTCAATGATACTTTGGATCTTGGCTCTTTTGATGAGTATAACTATCTTGAAACCGCAGATGTCGAGATAATTGAGAGTGAGAAACAAGCCCTGAGTTTCTTTACCGTCCTATACTTTTCAGATTTTATTGATCGCCAGAAAAAAGTTGATTTAGGTTGGACGTTTTTTCACACGGACAATCGCATGTCCACCATATCACGTCAGCTAACTCAGCGTTTTGATCAGATATTGTCACTTGCTCTTTATGCCGATGAGATTGCTATCTACAACTATTATCTGACTCTCTTTCAAATACTCTACTTCTTTTTGGGGAATAACTATGAAAAATATTTAGAGCTATTCTTCCCTGTTCCTCAATTTCATTTACAGATTCATAAGGAGAAAAATCAGTCATTAATCAAAAAAATCGAAGGATTGGTAGATGAAGTTGTTACTGATACTTGGATTAAGCAGACCCCCAGTCTAGAGAAACTATTGGTAAACTTTCTTTTGGGACTTTCAAAGGCGACCATCAAGCCTAAGGTCTACGTCTATACGCAAATGAACAAAGATTTTACGGCGATCTATTTCATTCGCAGAAGATTGCTAAATATATTCAATAACAACAATATTATCTTTACCTATAATTACCAAGAAGCCGACATTATTATTACAGATACGATGCAAGAAAATGTCATGGAAAAAGCCATTTTTTATGTCGGATCGGTCTTTGACGCAGAGGAGTGGCAAAAGCTGTTAATGATTATTCAGCGTATCTACTTTGATAAAATCGTTCTCCTTGAAGATACGATGTAAATCTTTTTCAACTAATCAGCCAAAAGTAGCCACTAACAAAAAGCATCCCTCAAAAAAGCTGATGAGTGCCACCTTATCAGCTTTTTGAGGGATGTGCTTTTTCTAAAATGGGTTTGAAGTAATGCTCTTCCGCATTCTTTCTTGCGCGTACAGCTTCTTCAAGCTGGTCAAACACACCTAATGTATGCCGCTTGTATTTCAAAGTAATGTAGGCGGTCCATTTGCCATTCGCGGTTTTACTGACACCAGTGTAACCACTAGTATTTCTTGAAGAAATTTTTCGCGCAAGGGCTGAGACGACCACCCCATCTATCCGCTGAAAGTGATCAGCTTTTAATAAATGACCACAGCTCTTGGTATGGCCGCTTAGAACATTGTACTTATACGTCCAAAGCGTTGCGCCACAGCTGCATTGACAGTAGACATGCCGATTATCTTCACTGATACGGATGATTTGTAACTGATTGAAGTGTTTACCAATTAGCTGATCATTTTGATGAAAGCCGCATGATTTTGCATATTCTCTAACTAACTGAGTTCTCGTGACCTCCAACATTCTGCCACAAGTACAACGGCATCTCCAAAGAATCTCTCCCTTCAACCGCTGGGGAGCCTTCACCATCACAGTCAAATCGCCAAATGTTTTTCCTGTAAGATCCTTAAACTTTTCACGATTGGCTTTTTCCAAATGCCCGCAGCTTCTTGTTCTGCCGGACTTCAAGTTGGGGTAACTGATATCTTTGATTACACCACATGTGCATTGGCACGTACATTTCCAATAGCCTTTTTCGGTCTTATACTCATCTATTACCGTTAGTTCACCATAAACGGACCCAATTCTTCCGCTACTCATTCGAATCTCTCCATAAACATTTTTTATCTTTTAAATCTCTTCATAGGCTGTTTTGCTTGCACGAAACTGCCAAATCATTATGATTAAAAAAGGCAGCCGTCATTGGACAGCTGCCAAATTATTTCTAGCTCAGCAATCATAGTTCATGGCCGATGCCTCACTAAATTTTTTTGAGCGGCGTTTTTGTTCATCATAGAATAGAAAAGTGTAACGACAAGGGAACTTCATCCTTGAGCGTACAGCCACAAATTTCTTTAAAGTATCCTCTATAATCTTGCTCCAACTCTAAAATTTCTGTTTCGTGTAAATCCATGCTGTTGTTGGAACGAAGCATAAAATACGATAAAATTTGCAACTTAGCATCTAGTCCCATAATCATTGCATGTATTTCAAAAAAATTATGCGGGTTTACTATATGAACCAGGCTTTCTAATTCAGCGCATAATGCCATAATGCGTTCTTTTACTAATGGAAATTTGTCATTAGATAACCCTCGGTAATATCCCAGATAATCTTCCTTACTAATAAAACTATTCTTTTGAATCATGCAATTTTTCACTTCCTATCTATCAACTTGCTAGCTGTCACAAGACCCTCCAACGGTCTTTGTAACAGCTAGCCTTTATTACGAACTTTATTTTCCAACGAAACCAATTAATATCAAGCGCTGAAAAACTTAGTAAATTCAGCCTTCCAACTTTCTGCAACCCTATTGAACTGGTTCAGTGGTTAACGTCCAATTAAGCTCTGTCTCATAGGCAGAGTTCGTTTTCGCTTTCCCACCTGGCACTGTCAAAGTAACATTTGTCGGATCCCATTGGTAGGTACTAATTTTCTTTCCACTACTATCCTCACCCACATCTTTGGCGCCAAACATCGTTGCCGTACCACCTACGCCTAATTGCACTTCTTGAGCGGTCATTTTGGCGTCGGTAGCCTCGGTATCTATGGTTCCCGCCAGTGAGTTGTTGATGATGCCTTTAGGGATTTTCAGCGTTGTCCCTAGGATTTTGTCTCCTTCTGAATCGGTAAATGCCTCAGTTTGACTGACCTTGACAGTCCAACCATTGAGGGCAGTGCGATCATCTGAAATTTGGATCCATTGTTTGGACATGGCCGTCCCATTCGTATTTAAGGGCTTCGTGGCTGCGTACGTAGTATCTGTATAAGAAAAAGGCACGATTCCAAAAGTGATACCAGAAGGCGCATAATCCATACGCAAATCGCCAATAGCGTTAGTACCTTCGTTTTCAGTTCCTTCTGGTGATGATGTTCCCTCTTGAGGATTATCCGGATCTACTGGCGCAGTTGGACCATTGGCTTTGATTGTTAACGTCACAACTTTTGTTGGCAGTTCCGTGCCCCCTGATTCCGCCTTAGGAACAGTCAGATCCACCGTATAGACACCAGCTGCTTGATTTACTTTTGAAAAATCATAGGAAATTTTGTCATCCAAGTTTTTGTACTGATTATCAATGAGGATATAAGCTGTAGCTTTTATATCAGCCTTCATTTGATTCTCAAATTCTTCACGACTCATTGAATCAATCTCAGAAGTTTTTAGTTCAATGTCTTCCCCTTCAATTTTGCCGCTTGAATCGAAAACATGTAATTTGGTTTTGATTTCTGCAGTATTACCGGCCTCATCTGCTAGTAAGATTGTAATATCATAATCTCCCGCTGTACTGAGATAGCCATTTAGCGTTTCTTCAGAATCTTTATATGATGCCGTAATAGTCGTATTCGGGTTCGTGTCCGTAATATCTTTTAAGAAGGTTTTCGCCTCTGGCAAAGGTGTATTGACCACGAAAGAGCCTTCAACCCCTGTTGCAGAGGGAGCCGTTGTATCGCTGACGATTTTGTCCCATTCCTCCTCAGGTACATCCGCTGAACCAATGGGATCCGTGTCGTCAGACTTCCCATTTAAAAAGGCATACGCATGAATCGTTGTACCTGCGACAAAAGGAATATTTTCATTCGTCGGTACTTCAAATTCAAAGTGTCCGGTGCTGTCTGCCTTAACAGTGTAGTTTGGTTGAGTACCACCAACTGTAGGGTCAGCTATTGTATTATTCGAAGTGGGAAATGAACTATACCCTCCCGAAACTGGCGTATCAGATAGCCGGACGAAGGCTCCCGCGTTTGTCTGCCCACTAATGATTTTAGAATTAGCATTGTTGGGATTATCCACTGGTTGATTATCAATTTTCACCTTCACATCTGGAATAAACTCGAATAGTAACCGTTGAAAGCCCGTTGTCGGTCCCGTATTAAAATTTTGCTTGAAGCTTTCAGAGACTCCCGCGGTAGTGGAGCTACCCAAAATTGTTGCATTATTGACGGTCGTTCCAGAATATGGAATTTCCATCCCAAACATCGGGTTCCAGTCGTAAGTCGGTGCATCATCGTCCAATACCGCCCCCGAACGATTCCAAGCCTTTACACGCTGAATATCTACTAAAAACTTACCGGCACTGCCTGACATATTTATCAGTGCACTGCTTGCCGCAGGCTGTTCTGTATAACCAAAGTCCACTAAAAGTGCATCGGAAAACTGGAACGTGGAATTTGATCCGACATTGAACAAATACCTTGCCGTATTGGCGGAAAGCTTAAAGGTTCCCAAACGCTTAATTTGAAATGCCGCATAATTTCCGACATTTACTACGTCCGTGGTTGTGCCGGTTCTGCCTTGTGCATTAACGTTCAGCTTGGCATCTTCCCCTACGGTAAACGAAGTCTTGGTAGTCGCATTCCCTGTGCCTAAATTGATAATATTTCCCTTATATCCTGTTGTCTGAATGTCCAAAATTGAACCACTATCAATATTAAACGCTGCATAAGAACCAGCATTAATGACTGGATTAGTACCGGTACCCGTTGACGTAAAATTAACACTCATATGACTTTTTCCCGACATATTGAAAACAGGATAGTTTGTCCCGATACTTCCAAGATAAACCGCTACCGCACCAGCAGAGGCATCCTTAACATTCATTTCAATGCTACTGCCATCTTCCAGGTTAAACGTGCCCCCATAGTTGAAGTTGATGAGACCATCATTGCCGGAATGGCTATCTTTATCAACAATCATCTTAGCGCCATCTTCACTCATCCTCTCAATGATTTTTTGTTTGACACGATAAAAGGTGACTCGTGCCCAGTTTTCAGACTTTCCAAAAATAGCGCCGATTTCTTTGAAAGAGAAATCACCATTAATTCGCAGCAGAACAAGCTCTTTTTCAACTTCTTTCAGCTGATGAATCAAACGATACAACCAAATTTTATTTTCAGCTTGTAAAATCTGCTGATCAGGAGTGGGCTTGGTATCAGGCTCGTTCAGATCCATTTCAAGAAAGGTGCCGTGCTTCTTTTCTTTTTCCAGATATTGCAGCCAAAGGTTTTTAGCGATTTGGCAGAGCCAGGTAGATACATTGGAATCACCTTTAAAGCGGGAAATAGAACGAATGGCCTGATAAAAGGTTTCCTGGGTAAGCTCTTCTGCAAGCTGTGGGTTTCCGGTTAGGCTTAGAAGAAAGCGGAATACGGTTTTTTCGTAAGTCAGATAAAGCTGATCTATCTCCAAGTGGTCACCGCCTTTCATTTATTAGTCCGATTTTTCAGGTATTCGTTACAATTTTTTGTAAATTTATGTAGGAAATAAGTGTGTTTGAAAGCATCGGGAAAATCCGGATTTTGTGGACTTGCTGGAATCAAGAATTATAGCGCAGCTTACGTAACTAAAGCTGCGCAATTAGGGTATGTATTGCGGTGAAAAAAATCTGCCAATGGAATCTTCCCATATGATTAAACTCCCGCACGTCCATAGAACATGCGGGAGTTTGGTTATGTCGAGAAAACGATGCACTGTATCTGTGAGCTCCGCTGATTTCATTTTTCAGTCACAGCAACCTTTGCGTTCCCTAAATAGTTTTAAGACAGGCCTTAGTTTCTTACTCATTGTTAAGACTATATTCCACACCGAAGTGGTCTTTTAAACGATTCTCATTATCTGGCAATCTTTCGAACTCTGTTTTAAAGTTATCCCCTACTAGCTCGACTTTCTCCTTAGTCATCACTGCCTTAGCATTTTTGACTGTTCGCTTGTACTGAGCAAATAGATTATCTGTATCAATTTTTTCATCCGGAAAATCACTCTTGATTATTTCTTCTGCTTGTTTCTGATACTCTTCGTCGTTTACTTCGCTAGGATCCGTGTTAGGATTTGCCAAATTCATCAAGCTTTTATCGATTTCCAAGGTTCCATCCACCAGAACGTAGCTGCCTTGATTTTGAACGGTACCGCCATCGTATACTTGTACAATACTGACGTTTTTACTCTCATTCTCTCCCGCTGTTTGTTCATTATTTGACTGACATCCTACTAGAAGCACAAGCAACCCTAGACTTAAAACCTGACACAGCTTTTTCATTCCGTTACCTTCTTTCTGCATTTTCTCACTTTCATATGCTGTCAAAAAAATTGTTATCTTTAATATCATATTAACATATCTATTGTGAGTTAAGCGTCCAGTTAGCTGTTATATATCGTTATTCATAATCAATAGGAAATTCGTGATAATTTCAATTTTCACTCTTACTCTATAAAAAAATGCATAACTTCGTGATGTTGGCACAAATCGATAATTCTCTTTGCTATACAAATCTCCTCATTATTCCTTTTTACGAAACCCTTGAATCAGAAAAATAAATATGAAGAAAAATAGAGCTTCCCATAGTGTTGTCGTCCAACTAAAATTCCGACTAATACCAAAAATCCAGTTTCCCATATTCGAAACTAACAGATAAATCAATGTCCCTATTAGCGAGTTCACCAGTCTTTTCATCATCATTATCGCCTCCAAAGCTCATTATAAAGAAAAAATTACCATAATGAAATTATTTACAAATAAAAGGAACATCACTTTGTTTCTTCCGTTTCTAAAATCAAAAAAATTGACAAATGCTGTGCATCGCCCTTTAATAGACTTATCCACAAATGGACTTGTCCATCGTAAAAAAAGAAATGGAGTGTATCTTATGAACGAAATACATTTAAATAAATATTTAGCAGCTATCTATCGTCAAACAAAGAAAGCTTGGAATCACCAAAACAGTGTGGGCTCATTAAAAGCTACCCAGACCGATATTATGATGTTTGCCTTAAAGAATCCTCACCAAATCCAAAAAGATATCGCGCGTCGTATGGCCATCGATCCAAGTTTACTTACCAGAGACTTGAAGTTTTTAGAAAAAGAAGGCTTGATTACCCGCTCCTTCCTTAGTGAATCACGGGCGTATTCGATTGATTTAACTGAAAAAGGGAAAAAAATCGCCGAACAAATTGGCCAAGAAATGGAAGTCTGGTGGTCCGCCTTTTTCCATGATCACCCTGAAATTAATCAAGAACAATTCACTGAACAATTAAAGCTAGTTTATGAAGCATTTAACGCTGACAAATAGCTGAAACTAAGGAGATTTGAACGAAAATGTACGCACCAAAAATCGTTAAAAATAGAGGATTGATCACTGTTATCATCTTGTTGGCAACCTTTATCAGCATGATGAGTCAAACTATGATGGTTACTGCCTTACCTTTAATCAAAGAGATGATGCAGGTGCCATTAACCACCGCTCAATGGTTAACAACTGGTTACACCTTAATTGTTGGCGTCGTTACGCCCATCACCTCCAACGTATATGAAAAATACTCAAGTCGCACTATTTTTTTAAGTTTATTACTACTATTTTCAGTCGGAACGCTGACTGGAGCTCTCGCGCCTAATTTCTGGATTTTACTATTAGGGCGACTATTGCAAGCTGCCGCCGGTGGTTTTTTGATGGCTTTCCAAATGACCACTATGATGTCCATTTATCCGCCCTCTCAACGTGGCATGATCATGGGCTTATCAACCTTTGTCATTGCCTTCGGTCCAGCAGTCGGTCCAACCGTTGCAGGCACTATCTTAAATTATTTAAATTGGCGCTACTTATTTATTAGCGTTTTGCCGATTATGATCCTCATCCTTATCATAAGTATTGTCTGGTTCCCTAATTTCTCTGAACCTAAAGCCGTAAAAATAGATTTTATCTCCGTACTAGAGTCCTTTTTATCAATCACGGCTATCATGTTGAGTATCACAATCATGAGACACCAAATTGTATTAGGTGTGGGACTTTTGTGTCTCGGCATACTAATAGGCTGGCTCCTGTTACGACGTCAGTTGCGCATGGAGAAACCATTGATAAATGTTCACCTTTTTAAGAATACGACCTTTGTTAAAATGACAATGATTAGTACATTGGTTTACATCATTCTGGTTGGGCTAGGGCAACTTGTCTCCATCTACGCACAGGTGCAGTTAGCTATCGACAGTTTAACGACCGGTCTTATTTTATTACCTGGAGCCATCCTAAATGCCTTTTCTTCTATTATTGTCGGACGCATTTACGATAAACGCGGACCCTCAGCTTTAATTATCACTGGTTGTCTCTTAATGGTTGCTTCTTTCATACCGTTTCTTGTTCCGGGGATGCAAATAACTCCTTTACTCCTAGCAGTTACCTATGCCGTCTGCCTCTTAGGTATTGGACTGGTATTTTCACCATCCTTAACAGAATCCTTTAAGGAGGTTGAACCCACTCAAATCAGTCAAGCAACTGCATTAAATAATACTCTTCGCCAACTATTTGCCTCCGTTGGCATTACGATTATGATTAGCGTCCTTACCATATCTCCTTCGATGAATACAGGCATTGTTTGGGTTATGGCAATCTGTTTAGTACTCACCCTGACCATTTTGATTATGATAAGCCGTTTTAAAAAGGGAAATCTGCAGTAGGTTAAATAGAAAAACCAGCCTTTGAATGGATGAGTAGTTTCATTCAAAGACTGGTTTTTAATGTCTATCTAAACCTCTTGCTACAAGTAAGCTGAAGTTTTACTAATAGAATCTGGCTACTTAAACGTTTATTTCGTAAAAGTTCTAATTAAAAAAGCCGATTGGACGTTGCTTCTGAATTGGCAAGCTTTCCCCTAGACCACTAAAGTCTTCCAGCAACAGCAATTGAATTTCTTCATCAGTCATCACATTAACATCAAAAGTATCGAACCTTTAAAGATGTTTACTTGAATTGCACGAAAAAAAGCGTGAGCACGAGGCTCACGCTTTTACTAATTGTTTATCCTAAAAATTCGAAAACGTCTTTACGGTCGTACAACTTCAAGATTTTTTCAAACAAGATTTGGCCTACTAAAGCAGCTGCGATTGGCACAACGAACCAGCTAATCAATAGCAAAACAATACTCAACCCGGCGTCCAATGAAGCTAACGGCCCCACCAAACCTACCAAACCGAAGCCGGCGGAAGCAGGAGTTCCTGAGATTGAGAATAAAGCTACTGGAATTGCTGAGATGATAGCGGTGAACAGACATGGTACCAAGATAATTGGCTTTCTGAACAAGTTGGGCATCATCATTTTCATAGCACCCAATGCGATGGCCAACGTAACCCCTGGTTTGTTAATTTTCCAAGAGTTAACCACCAAGACAACAGTTGTTGCGGCGACACCCATCGCGGCTGCACCAGCAGAGACGCCGTTCAATTGAATCGCCATACCGATGGCAACGGTAGAAATTGGCGAGATAATCAAGAAGGCAAAGGAACATGCGATTAAGATTGACATCAAGATTGGTTGCAAAGTAGTAAAGGTATTGATCAAGTCACCGATAGCGGCAGTGATCATGGTTACATAAGGATATAAATAATAGCCAATCAAACCAGCGCCGATCCCGACAACGATTGGTGTTGCAACGATTGCCACAGAACCAAATTTTTCACCGATTAATAGAATCATGCCAACAGCGATTGAAGCAGTAATCATAGTATTGATGATGTCCCCTGTACCAGCACCAATATAAGCTGCTGTATCAGGATTGAATTTCACAACACCGGAACCAACAAATGCTGCACCGGCAACCACCAGCATTTGCATGGGTTTGAACCCGAATTGAACTGCAATCAAAGCACCAATCAATAGTGGTGTAGCCAATTGGAAAATGACTGCCATTTGCGTGATAGTCACTGCTAAGGTATTTTCACCAAATAATTTCAAAATTGCTGCTAATACCGCATTTGGAATCAAACCCACGATGATTCCGGTTGCTGTACCGGCTAAGACTTTATTTAAAAATATTTTTGGAGTCAACTTTTCTGCCATTTTTCTGTCCTCTTTCTGCTAATAATTATTTAGCTCCCAAAATTTCTTCTTTACTGTGAACTAATTGAGTTAAGAAATCACAATAAGGAGTTGCTACGCCGTATTTTTTACCTTTACGGGAAATAGCACCGTTGATGTAGTCGATCTCGGTCAAACGGTTGTTTTTAATTAAGTCTTGGTGCATCGATGGGAAATGCATGCCGATCGTAGTTGGGTCAAAACAAGTTTCCACGTGTTCAATCACTTCGGGAATGTCCAAGTTGACGTTTTCTTTAGCAGCAACAGCTGCAAATTCGTTAACAATTGTAGCTACCATGTCATGGGCAGGTTTAGTTGCCCCAAGCCCCGCCATATTGACGTCTAAAATCGTACATAAACCATTCATCGTGCCGTTAACACAAGCTTTACGATAAATCGAATAGTGAATATTGTCGGAATACTTAGCATTCAAGCCAGAAGCTGATAAAGTTTCCGCTAATTTTTTAGCCGCTTCTTCTTGACCAGCACCCAAGTTTTGCAATTCAACGGACCCGCTGCCAAATAATTTGGCTTTGCCGGGACCTTCTAAGCCTGCAGTCCACATGGTATTGCCGATAAAGATTTTTTCCATCGGTACGAATTTTTCGATTACGTCTTCATGACCGATACCATTTAAAAGACACAAAACTTCTGTGTGATCCGCGATTAATGGTTTGACATCCTGCAGCATTTTTTCCAACTGCATTGCTTTAGTAAATAAGATGATCAAATCGAATTGTTCACCAGTAGGTACGTTATTTTGATTGACAATCGGGATTTCAACGGTGATCTCTTTACCATTATAATTAGCCTTCAAGCCATTTTCTTTGATGGCGTTGATGTGATCCTGCCAGCCATCAATCAGCAAAACATCGTTACCACCTTGTTTCAACATCAGTCCGAATCGGGAACCCATAGCACCGGCCCCTGCAATTGCAATTTTCATAAATAAAAACCTCCAAACTAAAATTTTCAATAAGCGAACAATTTCACAACTTTTATTATAAAGTTTTCATTAGCAAACTTCAAGTGGATCTTAGCTACCTAGTGAAATTCACTAGCTATTCTATTTAAGCACTCACGAGGATTGCATATCTTACTGCAGTTTCATGTTCTCGTTTAAATTCCTATGCACGACAACAATAATCCAAATCGGACAATTTAAATGGATTTAGGTAAATTGGATTCAAAAGAGCTAGCCTGCACTTAAAATTATTTACAAAAAAGAACCCTTGAAACTCAAGGGTTCTAGTACCATTCGATAATGATTGATTAACGACGGATTTCTTTGATACGAGCTGCTTTTCCGTGAAGAGCACGTAAGTAATAAAGTTTCGCACGACGAACTTTACCATAACGAACAACTTCGATTTGTGCAACACGTGGTGTGTGCAATGGGAATGTACGTTCCACACCGACACCGTTTGAAATCTTACGTACTGTGTAAGTTTCGCTGATTCCAGCACCGCGACGTTTGATAACAACGCCTTCGAATAACTGGATACGTTCACGCGTACCTTCGACAACTTTAGCGTGTACACGCACAGTGTCACCAGGGCGGAAAGCAGGGATGTCGCTACGTAATTGTTCTTGTGTTAACTCTTGAATTAATGGATTCATTTTATCCTTCTCCTTATTCCCAACATTCATATGGCAATACCACAGCGGAACATCGTAATAGTTGAGTGTTTTCACTCACCAAAATAGTCTATCATAGGAAAATTGCTCTGTAAAGGGAAAATTCTTGATATCTACTATTTTCGGACATAATTTGGATCATAGCGGTCTGTTTCGATATAGATGTAGATTTTTTTATCTGGCAAACTACCGCGAATGGTGCGTTCAATGCTATTTACAATATCAAAGGCCTCATCTTCTTTGGCATCTAATACGTCGATTTTAGCGGCAATCAAGATTTCTGCTGGACCTAAATGAACGGTTTTTACATCGATCAAACGGTCAACATCAGGACGTGCAAAGGCAGCTTTGATAGTCGTCAAGTCCCCGGCAGTCACACTTTCACCAATCATTAAACTGTAAAACTCCTTGGCTAAAAAGATGGCTGCTCCCATCAGTAAGAAGCCAATCAACAAGCCGCTGATAGCGTCAAAGGCAGCAATTCCGGTAACTTTGGTTAAAACTGTTCCTAATAATGCAATGAATAACCCAATAACAGCACAAAAGTCTTCTGTAAAGATGATCAAAATCTCACTGTGACGGCTTTCTCTTAAAAAGCGCCATAATGATAGTTTTTCGGTGTTTAATTCTTTGATTTCTTTAAAGGCAATTCGCAAAGAAGAGCCTTCTACAACGATCCCAAAGAGCAAAATCCCGATGACTAGCCAGATATTTTCAACTTCGTGAGCGGGATGAGTCAGCTTTTCAAAAGCCTCCATAACCCCCAAAGCGCCCCCACCAAAGAACAGCATCATCGCCACAATCGTACTAAAGAAGTATTTGGCCCGGCCTTCTCCGAATTGATGGAGCTCGCTTTGGCCCCGACTCGCACGTTTGTCACCTACAATCAGCAGGATTTGATTGCTACAATCCACGATACTATGGATACTTTCATTCAGCATGGCGGCACTGCCACTAAAGGCGTAACCGATAAATTTACTGATGGCAACCAAAACATTCGCACCTAGCGCAGCTAAGACTGCCAGCATGCCATTATTCGCCTTCTCCATTTTCTTCACACTCCTTTTTTTCTTTTCCTCTTCATTATACTCCTTCGTTTCGCCACAAGAAAAAGGAAAGCTATTCGCTTTCCTTGATTTCTCGCAGCATTTTTTCCATTTCAGGTGTCAATGTTAGTTTTTCAAGCATGTCTGGACGACGTTCATAAGTCCGGCGTAGTGATTCCTTTAAACGCCATTCTTCAATCAGCTTATGATTGCCATTCATTAAGACTTCAGGGACAGCCATTCCTTCAAATTCCGCTGGGCGGGTATATTGTGGATGCTCTAAAAGTCCAGTTGAATGGGAATCGGTAGCAGCCGAAGTCGCGTTGCCCAAAACGTCCGGCAATAATCGCACTGTCGCATCGATCATAACCATTGCACCAAGCTCACCACCGGTCAAGACGTAATCGCCTAAAGAAACTTCATCTGTTACCAGTGAACGAATGCGTTCGTCATAACCTTCGTAATGGCCACAGATAAAGATCAAATGTTCTTCCTCTGCAAATTCTTCTGCCATATGTTGATCGAAACGTTTTCCCGCTGGATCTAGTAAGATGACACGCTTTTTCTCAGCTGGACTTTCGGCTTCAATCGCTTTTAGGTTGTCGGAAATGGGTTGGACCTTCAGCAACATGCCCGCCCCGCCTCCATAAGGGTAATCGTCAACAGTTTGATGCTTATTATCTGAGTACTCACGGAAGTTAGAGACATTGATTTCCAAAAGCCCTTTATCCACTGCCTTTCCAATGATAGATTCACCGAGAGGGCCTTCAAACATCCGGGGAAACAGCGTCAAGACATCAATTCTCATCGTCAATCAGCCCTTCAGGAATCTCAACCGCCACTGTTCCGTTTGCCAAATCAATCTCTGTTATAACCGATTCAATATAAGGTAGCAACAAGTCTTTTTGATTTGGACGTTGTACTACCCAAACATCATTAGCGCCTGGTGAAAGAATCTCCTTCACTTTACCAATTTCTTGGCCATTTTCGGTAACTTTTAAGCCAATAATTTCATGGTAATAGTATTCATCCTCTGCCAAATCTTGCAGCTCATCTTTAGCCACTTTCAAAATGCCATCGCGATATTTTTCAACATCATTAATGTTTGGGTGGCCCTCAAAGCTGACGATATCAAAATTTTTATGCTTGCGATGACTTTTTATAACCAACTTGATTGCCGGTTTCTTTTCTTGGAAGAGCCAAAGTTCAGCACCTTTTTTATAACGTTCCTCTGGAAAGTCAGTCGTAGAGATCACACGGACCTCACCTTTGATTCCTTGGGTATTGACGATTTTTCCAACGTTTAAATAATCCGTCACTATTATTTCCTCATTTCTTTCTTCATGATCCCATCCATTTTAGCATGCACCCTTAGTGAAAGCTAGCGCTCTGGCGAAATTATGAGGATCATTTGTAGACAAGGGTTAGCGGGTCCCCACAAGTCTTTAAAAACTTCTACTGGGATAAAACCCACTGCTTGATAAAACTGACGCGTCTTGCGGTAATAAGGATCAGGGTGTTCAGCAGCGAGGGTTTTCACTTGCAGCAAGTCAGCGCCTTTCTCTTGGCAATAGCGAATCGCCATCTGCACAAGCTTTCTGCCAATACCTTGATGATGAGCTAGTTTTTCAACACCCATCACATCAATCTCCCAAACCGTTGGCGCAGTTCGCCGTAAACTAACAAATCCCTTACCTTGCTCCGTCTCCTCTATGAAAAAAACGGCATTAGCAGCTTTCTCAATATACTCTTCTGTTGACGCTGGAATTCCGAACCATTCTGGTAAATCTCCCAATATTTGGCGCGTAAGCCGCTGTTTCTCTTTGGAATTCGTTATTTCTCTCATTCATACTCCTCTATTGCACAGAGACAGCCATTTTCAAAGCGGCCATTGCCTCTTGGTGTTGAATCGTGTAGACGACTCTCCCTTCTTGCCAAGTGACCCGATTACTTTCATAGTCACTTCCCGTTACAACTAGATTGATTTGTCCGTCTTGATCTGGCGCAGGTAAGCTTGCTTCTTCTAAGTAGGCCACTACATCCTTAGCTAGTGGTAACGGCTTTTCTCCTTCTACATTGGAGGCTTGTACTGCCAGCATCCAATTTCCTTCTCGCCAGCTGATGTAAGAAGAGCCGGCAGCACCTTGTTGGTGTCCGGTGATCTGATGACCTAGATCTACTTCCTTACCACCATCATCAACGATTTGATTGACTGCTAACGCTGCTTCACCATGGGTGGCATATGTTTTCTTTTCGAAGGCGGCTATTGGTTTTTTCTCGTCCAGCTGTGGATCATTCACGCCGATTGCTTCCTTTTCAGCGTAATAAAGAATCCGATAGTTAGCCATATCCTTCGTACCAGTCGTGGCAGCTGACACATATTCAGGTGAATCAGCCGTCAAAATACGAGTTGGTAATGAATCTGGATACGCTGACTTTAATGCATCCAGCATTGTATCTGCTTGTTGCTGGGGTGTCGTGGCGGCTGTTGCTGACGATTGTTCGGTCTGTGTCTGTTGGGTTTGCTGGGTAACCGACGAAGTTTCAGTCGTAGTCTCACTAGACGGACGACTAGATTCTGAAGTACTGGAATTGCTGCTTTCACTCTGAGAAACCGCTGTTGTCGAGGTTGCACTAGACTCACTGCTCTCGGTTCCTCCGCCACACCCTGCCAATAAAACAAGTGGGATAGCGGCACTTAATAGGATTTTTTTCATGATAATCCCCTCCTATTGATAGTGTACCATTATCAGTAAAAAAAGACCTTTCCCATAACTGTGTTAGCGATTTCTTAAACAAGACGCAAACTTCAACAGAGATTGCCTGAAAAGCTCATTTTGACAAAAGAACCGTCTGATTCGATTATCAGACGGTTCTATTTACACTTAACGTAAGAGATCAACATGTGGTGCGGTTAAGAAATGTTCGACTGTTTTTTTCGTAGTAAGCGGGACATCACCTGCAATAGTATGCGCCAATACTGCATTCGCCGTTGCAAATTTGACAGTGTATTCAAGCGACCAGTCTTCGGCAAAGCCTAGTAAAATACCCGCCGCATAGGCATCCCCCGCCCCAATGCGATCCAAAATCTGTAATGGGTAGCTTTCAGAAGTGATAAATACCTCTGCTGTATATAGTTTTCCCCGTAAATGGTGTTGCTGTCCGTCATACTGACGTTCCGTTCCGACAAACCAAGTGAGTTGATATTCCTTAATAAAGCGTTGAATCAGCAATGTTTCACTTGTCTTATCTGTAGGCTTTGTATCATAGTCTAGGAGTTCTACCAAATCACGAACAGTCCCAAAGACGATATCTGCATAGGGCAGAATCGCCAAATAACGCTCTTTCATTATTTCTCGTTGACCAGGTGCGTCATTCAAGCTAGGGCGAAAATTAAAATCGAAGCAAACTGCTTTCCCCGCAGTATGGGCAATTTCTGCTAATTTTTGGGCTGTTTCAGCCGTCGTTTCCGTCAGACTCAAGGAAATACCACAGATATGAATCAAATCCATCTCCGTAACAAACTCCTCCAATGAATAGTCAGCTGCTTGGCTCAAGCTAAAAGCACTGTTGCGTCGATTCTGGTACGTAACCTGTGTTGGTCTGGCCCCATAGCCTAGCTCAGCAAAATAGCTGCCTAAGTGGTCGCCAGAAAAGCCTGTATAGTTCAGGGCGATTCCTAATTTTCGCAAGTTGGCGGCAGCAGCCTCTCCCAGTCGATTGTCAGGAAGCTTCGTCATCAACTGGGTTGTTTGGCCAAAGCGGTCAAGGTTACTTAGTAAGTTGACTCCGGTTCCGGTAAAGGCCATGCGCAGCTGATCTGTTTGTTCTAATAAAAAATATTCTGGTGGTGTTAGTCTTAACATGACTTCACCAAATGCACCAATTTTCATGTTTTCCCTCCTGCTAGTGAGTGCCAACTGTTGCGGGTACTTGATAGACTTTTCCACCAATAATCGTCTGGGTTGGTTCAATAAGTTCCGTTGCGATTCGTTGATTACCGTTAGAATCAGTCAATGTTTTTTCACCTTGTTTAAGCTTAAAAATAGTCAAGTCGGTATCATAACCTACTGACAGGTGTCCTTTATTACTTAAGCCAAAGTTTTCGGCTGGAACTCGCGTAATTTTATCCAAAATTTCAGTCCATGAATAGCCCACTAGATGCAGTTTCTCCAAAGTTGTAGCCATATCGTAAACCGGGCCATTTTGGCGGTTGCGAATGTAGATGTCTGTACTGATACTATGACAAATCAGCCCTTCTTGACGCGCCGTCTCTGCTACGTGGAAATTGAAGCTGTCTGTCCCATGTCCAATATCAAAGATAACGCCCTTGTGGTAAGCCTCCCAAACGAAGTCTTTGATTTTGTCCGTTTGTTGATCCAAAATACCGTTGGGTTTTCCGTTAAAGCAATGTGTCAAGACGTCTTTAGCTGTCATGGTTTTTAGAATGTCCGAAAGCTCTGGTGGATTCGAACCGATATGCACCATCAGCGGCAGATTGTCATTTTCCTTTTGGATGGTTTTCGCCATCAACAACGGGTGAATCCCATTTTCTCCAATAACGGTTTTACTCATGCGCGCCTTGATCCCAACAATAAACTCCGGAAATTCGGTTAAAGCTTGACGCACTAAATCAGATTGGACCTTGGTCAAATCAGCAAGTTCGTCCTGCTCTACGATTCCAAATTTTGAAATATTGACCAGCGCATAAACATTCGTTTTAGCGGCTTGAGCCAACTCGTAAAAACGACCAATATTCTCGGAGCCAGTTGTACCCGCATCGATGACCGTGGTGACTCCCTTTTCTACGCCGATTGCATCGGGATAATCATAGTATAGATTCATTTCTTCAAAACAATGAACATGATCATCAATCCAACCTGCAGATAGATACTCATCCGTTGCCAATGTGAGGATTTCCTTGGCAGGTTCCTCGATCTGTTCACTGATTTTTACGATTTTACCATCTTTGACGGCCAGCGAAAGTCGTTCTCCTGTGATGGTTTTAGCATTTTGAATCTTTAAATCAAACATACTTCTGCTCCTTTTGAATCTTTACTTCTCGGTAAAGCGAATTTTAGACCATGGTTGGATAAATGGTAATAAAATCTTTTCAGCAGCACTGATTTCGGCCACTTTATTTTTCCGGCTATCTTTATGTGGCAATAAAACCACTTGTAATTCATTTTTATATTTTCCAAAGCCGTCATTGCCAACTACGATATCCCCTGGTTGGAACTCTATTTCATTGTCATGAGCTGGATTGGCGGCTTGCTTATATTTTTTCCGTACTTCAGTCGAGCGAATCATCATCTCAGTAATATCTCCCCGGCGGAAGTGTTGTTCTTTTAGGACGATTTCTTTTTCCACATCAGAGGCATTGGCTACAAAATTCACTTCAAAACAAGTTTGATAACGGTCAATCTGTCCCATTTCAGCCAATTCTTCTTCAGAAGCATAGGCATTCCCGATAATGACATCATCAATCAAGCCTGTTGCGAACAAATGCTTAGCTGCAACTGCAGGGGTTAAATGACGATGCATTTCTAAAGTTGGTAAGCCATCATTGATATCCCAAGGACCGATTTCGCCAGTTTGGGATGTTACAAAGGCTGCGGTACGAATTCCTTGCGCTTTGAACCGCTGACTGCATTTTTCAAAAAAGTCATAAGGAAGAGCGGTGCCTTCTTGCGGATAAAAATTGTGACAGCCGTATAAGAATGGTTTATTCGCTTGATAAGTCAGAATGTTATCCAAATATGCTACATCATTACTCATGTTCAACTCGATTGCTACCCCATACGGATTAAAGGTTAGCATTGCTTCTTTATTCCCATCAAAGCCAACATCTAAACGGATTGCATCGGCTCCTAATTCATGGAAAAAGCTCATGTCGTCATAGCTGATTCCTAGCTCGTCAAAAATCGCCGGTGCCACATCAAGAATTGTTTCAAAACCCAACTCTTTTGCGTAAAAAATCAAGGCTTTAAATTTTTCAGCTACGGCTTCTTTTCCTTCAGTAACCTCTAGCATGCTCATGAAAATACGGCTAAAACCGTGTTGTTGTGCCAGTTTTAGATAGTCACGATCCGCTTTTGGATCACTATGATCCGGGTAAAGTGAGATTCCTAATTTACGTTTCATTTAAATTTTCCCCTTTTCTAAATCATCATGGATATGTCGAAATTTATAGGCGATACCTACGCTGATGACGACAGTCACGCCGGCAGTCAATGGTACCGCTACATGAAGCAACGTGCCTAAAATCATTGCCAAAGCAATTACTGCAACGCCGCCTAATAAAAAGTAAAGCAGGCGTAAGTTTGCGATTTGGGTAGGTAAGCCGCAACGTTCCAAATAGATTTGTGTTCCTATTAATAAAGGCAATAAGATAATAGACATGCTAATCACCAAAAAGGTTAGGACAGCATTGAATAATACCAAGCATGTCCTAACCTTCCTTTCATTATTTTGCTTCTGCTACGACAGCTGTTTTAGCTGCTTCTTCACGGGCAAGTTCGTCCGCTTCTTTTTGTAATTGTTGTTTTTCAAAGACTTTAAAGAATGGATAGTAAATCGCCAACGTCAACACAAAGTTGAAGATTACTAAGATAGCAGCCATGATACTCCAGTCAGTACTCATCCAAGCTGCAATCGGTGAAGGCATCGCAAAGCCTAGGCGTGCCGCCATCCGTGGCACTAAGCCAGAGACAGTTGCAAAATAAGAAATGGTAGTAGTGATCAATGGTGCGCCGATAAACGGAATCGCCAGAATAGGATTCATCACGATTGGTGCACCAAAAATAACGGGCTCATTAATATTGAAAAGACCTGGTAAAATAGAAAGTTGTCCTAATTTTTTCAGATATTTTGATTTAGAGAATAAGAACAAGACAACCAGCGCTAAAGTAGTCCCTGCCCCACCAATCCAGATGAACCATTGTAAAAATTGCTCAGTGAAGATGTTTGGCAAGTTATGAGCATTACCACTTGCTTGGAAAGCTTCCATATTTTCAGCAATCGACATATCCCAGAAAGGACGAATTACTGGTCCCATGATAGCAGGTCCGTGAATCCCTAAGACCCAGAAGAAACAAATCAGGAAGACTGTTAAAAGTCCACCAAACAAGCTATTCCCAGCTAAAATACCTTTTAATGGCATTAATAAATTACTTAAGAAGCCATTCAAATCAAAACCAAGCATATGACGGATGACCCAGAACAAAATCAAAATAGCCGCTCCTGGAATCAAGGCGATAAAAGAATTGGAAACTTCTGGCGGCACACCGTCTGGCATTTTAATGGTGATATTTTTGACGATAAAGAAACGATAGATTTCAACAGAAACAATTGCAGTCACAATAGAACCAAATAAAGACCCAGAGCCAAGGTTCGCAATATTCATATAACGACCAGCATCAATCACACCTTCTACGCTCTCCATCACACGTAAAGGAGGTGCTGCTGTCACTAAAAAGGCCATGGTCGCTAAAATCCCCGCTGTTAAACTATCTAATTTATAAGAGCGTGCTAAAGAGGATGCGATCCCAAAAGTAGCATACAAAGCCAAAATCCCCACCGTATAACGGAATGGAACATCTAGTACCTCACGATACGGTTCAATAACTGCAGCAATTGACTCAACTGGAATATTCAGCAAGATCGTAAAGAACGAGCCCACGATCGTTAACGGCATGGTGGCAATGATCCCTTTTCTAATCGCCACCATGTGCCGCTGATTCCCCATTTTGTTTGCGAACGGCATAATTTTATGCTCGATCACACCGACAAATCCATTCATGTTTGTACTTCCTATTTTCTATATAACATTATAATGTTTATGGGTGTAATATAACATGGATACTAGCAGTTGTAAACGGTTTTCCAGAATTTCTTCAAAATTTAAAGCCTATTCTTTGACTAATGAGCTTTTTGCTGGTTTATAACTTAACCTTTTACTGGCTGTTTCATAAATTTTCGCTGTAATAATGTTGCAAAAACCAGAGAGGTAATGATGATAGGAAAGAAAGTCTGCGTTAGAACACCTATGATGACACTTAGCAGCACACTCGCTAACGTCAGGCCCAACACTTTCCATAAGCCCCAGCTAGTTCCTTCCATCCATTTTCCTAAAAAGGCATGAGTTAGAAAAATCACTATGAAACAAATCCCTGTAATCAGCATGCTATTCTCCTACTCTGAAACGACTGTTTGGTCCATAGTCATGATTTTTTCTTTTTCAGCCGCCTCGGTTTGTTTTTCTTGTTCTACTTGAATTTTTTCAAAGGCTTTGAAGAATGGATAGTAAATACCTAGTGAAACAAAGAAACAAACAAATACCATCACACAGGCTACCCAATTCCAGTTAGAAGTAATCAATGCGCCTAGTGGAGCAGGAATGGAGAATGGTGGTTTGACCATCATTTTAGGCACCCAACCTAAAATCGTAACGATATAAACTAAGATCGTATTGACGATTGGCACTAAAATAAATGGAATGGCTAGTAATGGGTTCATTACGATTGGTGTTCCAAAAATGATAGGTTCATTGATATTGAAGATTCCTGGCAAAATTGATAGGCGACCTAATTGTTTCAAATATTTTGATTTCGAAAATAGAAATAAGACAACTAATGCTAAGGTTGCACCCGTTCCGCCCATTTGAGCGTACCATTGATAAAACTGTTCGGTAAACAGATTTGGCAAATCAAAAGCGTTCATTCCGTTTTGGAAAAGCTCTGAATTTTCTAGAATCGCTTGGTCCCAGAAAGGACGAATGATTGGTCCTAATACGGCGTGACCATGAATCCCTAAAGCCCAGAAAACACAGATAACAAATTGTGTTACCACCCCACCGATTAGATTATTTCCAGTTAGAAATCCTTTTAAAGGTGAAATCGCAATTGTAAGTAAGCCATTTAAATCAAAACCAAAGAAATGGCGAGGAATCCAAAAAACTAATACGACAAAGAGTGTTGGCAATAAGGCTGCAAAAGATTCACCGACAACCGGCGGAACCCCATCAGGCATTTTGATTTCTAATTTGCGTACCTTGGTGAAGTGGAAAATCTCAACCGAGATCAAAGCCGCTACAATTGCCCCGAAAAGTCCTTGTGAGCCCAAGGCAGAGATAGGCAGGTAACGTCCAGCTGCAACTGCATTACCGGCTGTATCGATTCCTTCTGCTAAATTCATTGGCATTACCATCAAAAGTGTTGCTAACATAGCTAAAAAGCCACTAGTCGTTTTATCCAATTTATAGCTACTGCCCAAGTAAGATCCAATTGTAAAGGCCGCATATAGAGACATTAAGCCAACTGTAAAGCGAAATGGCACATCTAAGGCTGGCAGGTACGGTGCAATCCACTCAGAGTAGCTAGGAATTGGCAGATTAAGCAAAATTGTAAAGAAGGAACCTACAATGGTGAGTGGTAAGATTGAAATCAGGCCGTTCCGAACGGCTTGCAGATGGCGCTGATTTCCGATTGCGTTGGCAACTGGCAACAATCTCATGGCTAGTGAATCTAATACTTTCATTTTGTCATCTCCTTAATTTTTTCCTTTTGATCAAACCCTTGTTGGGTAATGACATCCTTGAACCACAATCCTGATTTTTTGACTGTCTTTTCGCCAGTTTCCAAATCGAGCCGGTAAAAACCATAGCGATTTTTGTAAGCATTGATCCATGACCAGCAGTCAACAAAAGTCCACATATGATAACCTAAACAGTTACTGCCCTCTTCCATCGCACGATGCAGCCAAATCAAATGTTCCTTCAGAAACTCAATTCGGTAGTCATCTTGAACGATGCCGCCTTCTATAAACTGTTCTTCCCCTTGAATACCAATTCCGTTTTCCGATACAAACCAATCGATATTGTCGTATTCTTGTTGAATTTTCTTCGCAATGTCATAAAGCCCTTGCGGATAGATTTCGATGCCACGAGAAGTATTCATACGACGCCCTGGCATTTCATAATTGTCATAGAACCACTCTGGTGAAAACACACCATCTGGATTTGGTACAGATTCCCGTGCTTTCACGCGGCGTGGTCGGTAATAATTGATCCCTAGAAGATCAATTTTTGTTTCGGCCATTAAAGCTAGATCTTCTTCGCGGATATCTTCAGGCATTTGACCATAAGCCTTCAAGACTTCTCCTAATTCTGCTGGATAGTGGCCTTTTAAAATTGCATCATTTAGGCTGCGTGTATAGAAAAGATCAGCCATTTCCGCTGCCTTTAGATCAGCTGGATTCTGACTACGAGGGTAAACGGGAATCACATCCATGATAATCCCGATTTTGCCGCTGTAATCTCCTTCACGGAAAACTTTGACTGCTTCACAATGCGCTAAGATTATATTATGTAGGACCTGCGCTGCCCGCTTGAAGTCCACTACATATGGATAATGACGATCATGTAAGTAGCCAGCCTCTGCTGGAATCATTGGTTCATTGAAAGTAAACCAATAGGCCACCTTATCTCCAAAAAGATCAAAACATAGTTGTGCATAGTCACGGTAAGCTTGGATGACCTCGCGATTCTCAAAGCCTCCGATTTCCTGTAAGGCTAACGGCATGTCAAAGTGATACAGATTGACGAATGGCTTGATTCCTTTTTTATTTAGTTCATCAAAAACTTCGTGGTAAAAAGCAACCGCTTCTCTGTTTACTTGCCCTCTGCCTTCTGGAATCAGACGAGACCACGAAATAGAAGTCCGGAATGAATTGAAATTTAAATCTTGCATGCGTTGGATGTCTACCTGATAGTCTTCATAAAATCTAGACGTTTTTTCCGTTGTCACACCATCGTAAAAGCGATGATTGTAAATTGTAGAAGCATAGTCCCAAATATTTTCCCCTTTGCCGTCACCGACGACGCGTCCCTCGGATTGAGTTGCACTCGTTGCAGCACCCCAAAAAAAGTCTTTTGAAAATTGATAATCCATGGTTACCCCCTGCTTATGTATGCGTTTTATTCATTGACATCCAGAGTATAGCATGGTTTTTTTTCGATTTGGTGCTATAATGCGATTAAGTTATTTTTCACATCAAAAGTGTGTTGTTTCATGTATGTAACACTATGTAACAGGAGGCTATTATGTTATTTTTGGATTATAATCCTGAATTATCTCCACTTGACCAAGAAATCTTAGATACCATCACCAGCCATATTAAAGAGCTGCCTAGACTGAAGTTGAAGGACTTAGCACAGTTGACTCATACTTCGACGACGTCTATCACACGTTTCTGTAAAAAGTTTGAATGTGCCACTTTCTCTGAATTTAAAGTCAAGCTACAGCTCTATCATGACTCCCTTCAAGAAGTGCGCGTCTCTGAAGTGGACGAATCACAGTACATCGATTTTATGGAACGGCTCACGCATCCGTTTCTAACTGAAAAAGTAGAAGAAGCTGTTGCGTTGATTGAAGAAAAACAGCTTGTTATTTTTGTCGGTTCCGGCACCTCTGAGACAATTGCAGAATACGGCGCCCTCTATTTTTCTAACCTCTCCCAAGCGGCTGTTAAAATTGATGATCCGTCCAACTACCCAATTGAATGGTTCCCAGATGCGATTTTAGCGCAATCCTGCATCATTGCCTTGTCTATTTCGGGAGAAACCAAAGAAATCTTGCATTACCTCAACCGACTAAAGAATAAGTCCTGTTCGATTATTGCCATCACGAATACAGAAAAGTCCCCCGTAGCACAATTAGCGGACGTGACCTTGCCTTACTTTATCCGACGAGAAACGATCTATAAAAATAGTGACAACCAGGATAAAGTGATTGAGCTGACTTCACAAGTTCCCGCCATTTTACTGATTGAAAAAATTGCCAAGAAGCTACGACTACGCGCCGATCTATAGTGAACTGAAGTATTAATAAACACGAAAAGCACTTGACCCCTAATCGGATCAAGTGCTTTTTACTCGAACGAATGGCTATCACTGCCAGCTATTTTTGCAAAGATTTTATTCTGCGCACCTCTTTAGCGAGATATTCCAGCACATAGACAGCGGGTACCTGTGAGGTCAAGTCAACATCCCCTTTATTTTCAATGGGAAAATAGTAAGACAAATTGATATCAGACAAGCGAGCGGCCAACGAGTTGGCACTGTTTGTAATAGAGATGATGGTACTTTGATTCGACATAAAGCGGTTCATGAAATTCACAATGGCCTTCGTTTCACCACTAACAGATAACGCAACTAGGCACATATTTCCTGCTAAATCTTTACTAAAACGTTCAGCGGATCTCGTCGAAGCGATATCCTCTACCCGTAAAGATAAATTAGCAATTGTAGAAAAGCAGCGCGCCCCATACTCAGCAATCGTTTCAGAGGTACCTTCTCCAATAAAAAGAATCAGTTCCTTTTCTGCCATGAGTTTAGCCGCCTCGCGCATCTTTTCTTGGAACCGTTCTTCTCTAGTGCGATGAATGAAGTTTAGAAAAACACTCTCATCCACTTCGTGTCCCTGATCACTTTGCGTCAGTCCTGCTTGGTAAATTTGCAGTTTGATTTTAAATTCAGAAAAACCTTCACAACCAAATTTTTTACAAAACCGTAGAATCGTTGCGGTACTGGTTTGAGTCTCTTTAGCTAAGTCCCGAATCCTCATATAGATCACCGCTTCCATATGGGTTACGATGTATTTATAGATATCCAGGTCTTTCGTGTTCAATTCTGGTGCATGAGCTAAAAACAACATTTTGCTTCACCTTTTATGATCAAATTGAAAAGACTTGCAAGGTAAGTCCTCCTGCTTTCCATAATAGCACAAGTTTTTACTGTTATTTATGATTTTTTAAACTAACATTTTTACGCCTATTTACAACAAAAAAGCCATCTACCGCAGCAGATGACTTTTAATTATTCGTTATCTAAGATGTTTAAACGAACTTTTTTGGAACCTTCCAGACGGACACTATAGACAATCGTACGGATTGCTTTAGCAACTCGTCCTTGTTTTCCGATAATGCGCCCAATATCCTCAGGCGCCACAGACAAGTTATACTCTAAAAAATCGTTTGATTCTTCAACAGCTAATTTGACTGCTTCAGGCTTCGTGACTAATGGACGCACGATGGTCAAGACCAACTCTTTAACATCTGCTTTCATTTGCACTCACCTTATTTCGTAAATTTAGCTTCATGGAATTTTTTCATAACGCCTTCTTTAGAAAGGATGTTACGAACAGTGTCAGAAGGTTGAGCACCTTTAGACAACCAGTCCATGACTAAATCTTCTTTTAAAACTACTTCTGCAGGGTCTTTCAAAGGGTTGTAAGTTCCTACAGTTTCGATGAAACGTCCGTCACGAGGAGAACGTGAATCAGCTACTACGATACGGTAAAAAGGACTCTTTTTAGAACCCATGCGTTTTAAACGAATTTTAACTGCCATTTATTGATTACACCTCCATTGTTTTAATCACAAGAGCTAGTTTAACAGTTTTCTAAGCACCTGTAAAGCTTTTTTTCTTTACAGTCTTATTATTTCCATTATTTTTATGTTATACGTTTTATTTTTAACGATTAACGATATATTTTTATTGAAAAAGATTAATAGGAAAGCTACAATGAAGAAAAGGAGTGAATAAAATGGACCAATTACACGAAAAAGTCATGCGTCGGGCCGGGATTATTCGTACGATTTTTAGCTTTTTAATGGTTATTTACCTTGTAGTGGGGCTCATAGGTACCTTTGTCCTATTTTCTCCCACAACCGGTATGACCATAAACGAACCTGTGACCTCAGGCCTTACCCTTTTCAGCTACTATGCTTCCTCTGTTGCGAGGCTACCTGGTTCAGAGTTTGACAAGCAACTGTTATTCGGCATACTAATACTGCTGTACATTACTTTAATGGAAATTGTTTTTTATTTCACTCGCAAGTTTTTTCAAAATATGGCTCTAGGAAATAGTCCTTTTCGAGCCACCAGTGTGCGTTTATTAGAGCTCATTCGAAATAGCTTATTTGTACTCTATCTACTGCCAATGCTGGTGAAACCTGTTCTCTATTATCTTTTTGAACACACCATTCGATTTGAACTTACGGCGGATACTACCTTGCTTATCGCTATTATTGTTTCTTTAGTGGTGGAAATCTTCCGGTATGGCACTAACCTGCAAGTTGAAGTCGACGAAACCGTATAGGATGTGAAAAAAATGGCGATTATTTCGCGCTTAGATTTAGTGATGGCTGAACGTAAAATGAGCTTAAACGAGCTCTCTGAAAAAGTCGGCGTTAGTACCGTTAACCTTTCCAAACTGAAAAATGGACATGTAAGTGCCGTGCGTTTTTCCACTCTCTCCGCACTTTGCCGTGTCTTAAATTGTCAGCCAGGTGACCTTTTAGAATACGAAGAAGACTCCCCATAGCATATCTTTTGTTTTTTTTCGAAGAAACTCGTACTATTAAAGTAGATAGAAATTTAGGAGGAGATTCGTTTGAAAAAAGTAGGCTTTTTTATCGGTAGTTTACGGAAAGATTCTTATAGTAAAAAAGTAGCAGAAGCTATGATGGGCATGTTCCCTGAAGGTTACGAAACGGAAGTAATCGAAATTGGTAATCTGCCGCTTTATAATCAAGATTATGATGATTTGAACGATGTACCCGCTGAATACGATACTTTCCGCCAAAAAGTTGCGGAATTGGATGATTTAGTATTCGTGACACCTGAATATAACCGTTCGGTACCAGCTGTTTTGAAAAATGCACTGGATGTTGGTTCTCGTCCTTTTGGTCATAGTGTTTGGGATAAGAAACCTGGCTTAGTTGTCACTGTATCACCTGGTGGTATCGGTGGCTTTGGCGCTAACCATCATCTCCGTCAATCACTGGTTTTCTTAAACGTACCCACTTTACAACAACCAGAAGCCTATATTGGAAACATCGTGAAACTGATCCAAGAAGATGGCTCTATTGCGCAAGGAACATTGGACTACTTCCAAACGATCGTTAACAGTTTCGTTAACTTTGCTGAAAGCAACGCTTAGTTCGTTGTTTTTCTAATCGCTATCCTTTTTGTTGAGCATCAGCAACTTCCTCCCAAGAAGCGCTGATGCTTTTTTTGCGCGGAAAATCCTTTGTGATATTTAGTCTAACTGAAAAAGGAGACTGCTACTGTGACCAAGCAATCTCCCTAACAAAAATATTCTTTCAAAAGCAATTTGAACAATAACTACAAGATTGCGCCATCTTTTTGACGTAACTTTCATGGAGATGAAAACGCCAATGAGCTGGCTTTAAAGCTCAATCATCTATCCTTGACGTTGATAATGTAGTTCGACAAATTGGTCAAATTGCTTGATTTCCACGAGTTGTAACCGTCTCTGATAGGAACCGACTTCAAATAAAGGCTTGCCTTCCCCTAATAGAACCGGCGCGATTTGAATCCACCATTCGTCAATCAGATCCGCTTCAAGTATCGGCTTTAAGAGCTGACCGCCACCGACGATCCAAATGTTCTTTCCTGTTTGTTCTTTCAGTTCCTTTAAAAAGCTGACGGGATCCTCATTCACTCCTATTGCATCAGGAAAATCTTGCATTGTCCGCGAAAATACATAGTTGGTCATGTTAGGATACAAAACGTCCGTTCCTACCATCCTTTTAGCTTCCTCATAGGTGACACGTCCCATCACGGTGGTATCCAGCGACTTTTCAAAATCAGCATAATCTGTTTGGTCGCCACCAGCAGTGTTAAATAGCCATTCCAGCTGATCGTCACTTGTTGCCAAATAGCCATCTAAGGTAATCGCACCATAAAAAACAATTTTTCTAGTCATATACTCCCTCCTGAACTGTCTGAAATTGCGGGCAAGTCAGCAGATGGTCATTTACGATGCCGACTGCTTCCAAGAAAGCATAAATAATTGTGGTCCCGATGAATTTAAAGCCACGCTTTTTTAAATCTTTCGTAATGCGATCTGATAATTCGGTACTGGTAGGCACCTCTTCTTGTGTCTGGTAATGACCAATCACAGGTTTGCCCTCGGTAAAGTGCCAAAGATAAGCTGCAAACGTGCCCCATTCTGCTTGAATAGTTTGTACACACTGGGCATTTTGAATCGCAGCTCGGATTTTCAAGCGATTCCGAATAATAGCTGGATTTTCTAATAATTCCGCTACTTTCGCTTCATTGTAGTGAGCCACCGTGTCAATATCAAAACCATCATAGGCAGCATCAAATCCCGCGCTTTTGTTTAAAATCGTTTGCCAGCTCAGCCCGGCCTGATTAATGTCTAACATGAGTTTACGAAACAAGCGCTGATCATCGAACTCTGGTACACCCCATACGGTATCATGATAATGAATCATATTTTCAGTTGTGGCCCAAGGACAGCGCGGCATCTTCATCCCTCCGAATCATCATTAGATAGTGGGGCATGGTCTGGCCATAATATTCCTTAATATAGCGATCGCGGGCCACCATACCATTGCGAATCGCCACATTTAAAGAGGCCAGATTGGTGTCGCGTACGGTAGAAACAACTTCTGCAACTTTCAAAGTATCAAAGGCATAGCGCTTGCATCCTTGTGCCGATTCTAATGCATAGCCTTGATGCCAAGCGTCTTGAATCAAATGATAGCCAATTTCTACATAGGTTTGGCCTTTCACCTGTTGGAGGGTCAGGCCACACTCACCTATAATTCTTTGGTCAGCTTTACGCACTAATGCCCACAAACCAAAGCCATTCTGCTGATAGGAATCTAAGTTCCACGATAACCAATGCCTTACTTCTTCCTCACTAAAAGCATGTTCATAGGCTGTCATAACTTGTGGGTCTTGTAAAAATTCCTTCAGGGCTGCCAAATCGTCGGGCGTATCTTGCCATTCTCGTAAAATTAACCGCTCTGTTTCAAACTTCATTGCTCTTCCTCCTTCAAAAAAAGCCCCTCTCTCAACAGCTTGTTGATGTACACTGAGCAACTCAGTTGTGCAAACCACAGGCATTTGACAGAAGGGACTATTTAACCTTATTTTTTCTTTTTCTTCTTATTTTTCTTGTGCTTCTTCATCATGCGGTTCATCGCCATCTTACCAAGCTTGCCTTTGACACCGCCACCCATCATTTGATCCATGCCAGGGATATTCATATCCCCCTTCATCATTTGCTGCATCATTTTTTGGGATTCTTTAAACTGCTTGATCATGCGGTTGACTTCCACCACGCTATTACCAGAACCTGCGGCGATTCGGCGTCGGCGACTTGGATTTAGGAGATCTGGATTTTCCCGTTCAGCTGGCGTCATTGAATACACGATTGCTTTCTTACGAGCCACGTCTTTAGGATCCACCTTGACATTTTCAATACCTGGAATTTGGCTCATACCAGGAATCATTTTCAGCATGTCCTCTAATGGTCCCATGCCCATCACTTGGTCTAATTGCTCAACAAAATCATTGAAGTCAAAAGAGTTTTCCTTCATTTTGCGCGCAAGCTCTTCAGCTTTTTGTTCGTCGTAATCCTGCTGCGCTTTTTCAATCAGCGTCAGCATATCCCCCATACCAAGGATTCGACTAGACATCCGGTCCGGGTGGAAAACTTCTAAATCAGTTAGTTTTTCGCCGGAACCTACAAATTTGATTGGTTTGCCGGTGACACTACGGATAGATAGTGCGGCACCACCACGAGTGTCCCCATCGAGTTTGGTAATAACAACCCCGGTGATTCCCAGCTGTTGGTTAAAGCTATCTGCTACGTTGACGGCATCTTGACCTGTCATAGCATCCACAACCAACAGAATTTCATCTGGTTGCGCCACTTCTTTGATTTGTTTCAATTCATCCATTAAGGCTTCGTCGATATGCAACCGCCCCGCCGTATCGATGATTACATAATCATTTTTCTTTTCTGCCGCTAACGCCATCCCTTGACGAACAATCTCGACAGGACTTGTTTCTGTCCCCATATCGAAGACTGGCACGTCCAATTGTTGCCCTAGAACCTTCAACTGATCAATAGCGGCTGGTCGATACACGTCCCCTGCAATCATTAGTGGGCGCGCCTTTTCATTTTTGATTAAATAATTCGCCAATTTCCCCGCAAAGGTGGTTTTCCCGGCCCCTTGCAGACCGACCATCATAATAACGGTAGGAATCTTTGGTGATTTGTTCAAGCCAACTGTTTCTTCCCCTAAGGTTTTTGTCAGCTCTTCGTCAACAATTTTAACGATTTGTTGGGCTGGTGACAAGCTATCTAGAACTTCTGCGCCAACTGCTCGTTCCCGTACATTTTTAGTGAATTCTTTTACGACTTGTAAGTTGACATCGGCTTCCAGTAACGCCAAGCGGATCTCCCGCATCATTTCTTTGACGTCCACCTCGGAAACCTTTCCTTTGCGTCGTAATTTGCTCATCGCCTGTTGCAGGCGTTCTGTTAAACTTTCAAAAGCCATGTTGAATTTCCCCTATCTTTTACTCATCAATTTCTTGAATCTCATCAATCAAAGCCAAAAGCTTTGTTTCTTCTGGCAATTTTTCCGTCAGTTGTTGACGCAGCGTGTCTAATAGCTCACCCCGCACGATGTAATCGGAATAAAGATGTAGTTTACGTTCATAATCTTCCAATAATCGCTCTGTCCGCTTTATATTATCATAAACTGCTTGGCGACTCACGGAAAATTCTTCCGCAATCTCTCCTAACGAAAAATCATCGGCGTAATAAAGCTCCATATAGTTCATCTGTTTCTCCGTCAACAGTGTCGAATAGAATTCAAACAAGGCATTCATTCGATTGGTTTTTTCAATCTGCATCCGTTTGTTGCTCCTCTCGTTGTTGAAATGCCGTCAATAAGCGGCGGTAATAGGTCATGTCCTGCGCCGCGAAGTCTTCTTTCCGACAAATCATTTCTGTTGCGGTTTGTTGTCCCTTTTCTTGTCGCCAACCGCTGATTTTCGCCGTTGCCCCTTCAAAAAGGACTGCCGCTACTGTTTTCAGCGGAATCGCATAAAGCGCTTGGACTTCACTTTCTTGCAAATAAAAGGCACCTGCTGCTAATTGATGTTGCCAGAGATAGACATTGGCGAACTCGCGGTCATGGAACCCTGGTAGGTCAATCCCCACCGGTAGTACCTGCCAAAATTCTAGCGTATCAATACTAACCTTTACGCCTAGTTCCTCATGGAGCTCCCGAATCCCTTGACGTGGTGTTTCTGTCGCCAAGATGTGCCCGGCTGCTGTAATATCCAGTAGGTTAGGGAAATCTTTTTTCGTGGCGGAGCGCTGTTGAAAATAAAGCCATAATTCGCCGTCTTCACGGTAATAAAGCCAGCAGTGGAAAGTCTCGTGCCACTCGCCACTGGCATGAATCTTCTCACGTTCAGCGATTCCCAGCGGTTGATAGTCTTGATTAAAAAAACGCAAGCGTTCACTCATCAAATACACCTGCCGAGATAGCCTGCTCCCAGTCGGCTTCAGAAAAAATCTTTAGACCCTTAATGGTAAAATAAGCAGTAGCAACGCCAACGCCTGCTTTTAACTGACCCGAAAAGCTGCCATCATACAGCCATTTACTGCCACAAGAAGGACTTTTTTCTTTCATGATCAAACGGTCAATACCAGCAGCTATTAATACCTCATAGGCTTGAATCGCGCCTTTTTTAAAGGACTCCGTCACATCTTCTCCCCGATTGGTGATAACGCTAGCCCGACCTGTCCAAACATCAAAGCCGTCCCCGCCCTTGATTTCAGCAGGGTCCCGTGGAATCGGCAAGCCACCTAATACTTCAGGACAAACAGCCCGGGCTTGTCCCTGTGCGATTAATTCTGCCAATTGTGGAATCGTTTTGCTGCTGCCATCATAGCGACACAGCTCGCCGCCTAAACACGCACTGACACCGATCATAGCGCCGCCTCCTGTCATGAATCGTCAAAAAAGATTATACCATGAGATGATTGGAAACAGTAGTAACACTTTCTGATTCTATGCTAGAATAGAACCAGTTTGATACAAAGGAGAACGCTATGAAAAAAGTGCTAGTTGTCGATGATGAACCTTCAATCGTCACCCTACTTACATTTAATTTAGAAAAAGACGGCTATGTGGTCACCAGTGCCGAAGATGGTCGTGAGGGCTATGAGCTGGCATTATCAGGTCAGTTTGACTTCATTATTCTAGATGTGATGCTGCCTTCGATGGACGGTTTAGAAATCACCAAATCATTGCGGCAAGAAAAAATCGACACGCCTATTTTAATTTTGACAGCCAAGGACGACCAAATCGACAAAATCATTGGTTTAGAGGTAGGAGCAGATGACTATTTAACCAAACCCTTCAGTCCACGGGAAGTTTCCGCTCGTATGAAGGCCATCTTCAGACGAACCGAAAAAACGAGTGCACCGGTTAAAACTGAGACTAGCGCCGTTTTAAAAATCGGTGATATTGAAGTAGATGAAGAAAATTATGAAGTCTGGTTACGAGGTGAGCAGATCGAACTGACACCCAAGGAATTTGAATTACTGGTTTATTTTATGAAACGTAAAAATCGCGTGATTGACCGCGATACCTTACTAGACCGCATCTGGAATTATGACTTTGCTGGTCAAAGCCGTATCGTGGATGTTCATGTCTCCCACCTACGAGAAAAGCTGGAAAAAGACCCCAAACATCCTGATTATCTCGTAACCGTGCGGGGATTTGGCTATCGTTTTCAGGAGCCTAAGGCATGAAAAAACGCCGCCTCGAATATATTCTCGTCATTTTAATGATGGGCTTGCTGCTTATTGGGAGTGTTTGGTTCACCAACCACTTTTTCCGTCAAGAGACCATTAACCAACAAGAGAACTATTTAGAACGAAAAATCGAGTTGCTAGAGGACCAGTTGGATTTCTCCGCTATTTTCACCGATCAACACTTAACGGCAGACCAAGAACGATTGATTGAGACTTATCTTGCCAGTGATGATGAACGGTTAACCTTAATCGATCAAACGGGTGAAATCTTTTTTGACTCGACTAATCCAGCTTTAGCCGGAGCCCGCAATGATCGACCTGAAGTCCAAGCGGTCTTTAATGGCGCCAGCTTTGGCAGCTCGTTGCGTTACAGCGAAACCTTGAAGGCTGATCTACTGTATCTCGCCCAGCCCATTCGGCATAACGGTACCATGATTGGTGTAATTCGTCTTTCAGAAGAAGTCAGTCAATTCTCGCAAAATATTCGAACCTTCCGACAATATATTATTCTGACTCTGGGCTTATTGTTTACGGTTATTACTGGATTTATTTTACTGCTGATTCGCCAGAAAAATCAGCCGCTATTGACAGTCTTACCTGTGTTGAAAAATATTTTACAACAGCCGGAAAAGGAACGTTCCATCATTCAATACTCACCGGAATGGCAAGAACTCTATGAAACCATCAATGACTTGAGTCATCAAATGACCTCCACCTATAAGGCATTTACTACCACAGATGAACAGTTTCATGCACTGCTAGATGAACTGATGATTGGCGTCTTTATCGTTGATACAGAGAACAATGTGGTGCTGTTAAATCCTAAAATGCGAGAGCTGTTAGGCATCACGAGCTTTCAGCAACAAAATTTTGTCGAAGTCTTTCGTGACTTGAATTTTGTTCGCTTAATTCAACAAACAATTGCGGATCATCAAACTCTCCATGAAGAGTTGACCCTGCAAAATGGCTTTGTCTTGGATTTGTCCCTACGCTATATCGAGCCAAATGATGTCAATCATTATCAAGTACTGGGGATTGCCTATGATCTCACTCGTGTGCGCCAGTTGGAATCTGTACAACGGGATTTCGTCAGCAATGTCTCCCATGAACTGAAAACGCCGGTCACTTCTCTATTAGGTTTCACGGAAACCCTGTTAGACGGTGCTAAAGATGATCCAGAAACTCTGACACAGTTCCTTGAGATCATGCAAAAAGATGCTCACCGGCTGCAACGCTTGATTCAAGAGATTTTACAGCTCTCCCGCGATGGACGGCAAACCTTTACGACTCAAAAGCTCGATTTGCCGCTTCTATTGGCTGAACTAACGACAGCCTATCAGAAAGTGATTCAAGAAAAGCATTTAACCATCCAAATTGAGGGACCGCAACCGTTATTCTTTATTACACAATATGAATTGTTCTACCCGATTCTCAAAAATTTATTTGAAAATGCTTTACAATACTCCCGTAATAACGGTACTGTTACAATTTCTTACCAACTTTCTGAGACAGCCTTAGATTTATCCGTCTCTGATGAGGGGATTGGCATTGAACTTGAGGACCAAGAACGAATCTTTGAGCGCTTTTACCGAGTCGACAAAGCTCGTTCCCGTCATTCTGGTGGCACGGGTCTAGGCCTTGCCATCGTGCAAAACTATACAGAATTGTTAGGCGGAGAGGTTTCTGTTGAAAGTCATTTAGGCTTGGGCTCAACTTTTTCCATTCGTTTACCAATCAAAAAAGAAACAAGTCTCCGCTAAATGTTCTTCTGAGGTCAGCTTAAACACTGACTTCAGAAGACTTTTTTTGCGAAAAACTTGTTTCTCTTTAGGGGATTTATTTAGGTGTCACTTTTCCTTCAACATCACGGTCTACTTTCATACCCGTAATTGGCAAGTAACCTAATTGCTTCACGACACCATTTTGGATGCCATCACTCATCATGTAATCGAGGAATGTTTTTACTTCGGCAGTTGGCTCGCCTTTTGTATACATATGCTCATATGACCAAATCTTCCAGTCGTTGGTTGCGACATTTTCTTCGGTCGGCTTCACGCCATCTAGCGAGAGGGCGGCAACACTATCATCCATATAAGAGAAGGCTAAATAGCTGATAGCACCTGGTGTTTGCGCTACAATCTGACGCACCGTTCCAGAAGAGTCCTGTTCTTGCGACTGGATTGGTTTAGCACCATTTAAACCCCATTTTTCAAAGGTTGCTCGCGTACCACTACCACTTGCCCGGTTGATGACGACGATTGCTTCATCTTTTCCACCAACTTCTTGCCAGTTTTTGATTTTTCCAGTAAAAATATCAACTAACTGCTCATGAGTTAAGTTATCAACGCCCACATCTTTATTCGTGACTGGTCCCATGCCTACCACGGCTACTCGGTGATCGACTAATTCTTCGGCCGGTACCCCTTCTTTTTCTTCTGCGAAAACATCTGAATTCCCGATGGTTACTGCACCATTGGCCACCTGGCTTAAACCAGTACCACTGCCGCCGCCTTGAACAGAAATCTCATAGTTAGGATTTTCTGTTAAAAACTCATCCTTAGCGGCGTCGACTAGTGGTTGTAAAGCTGTTGAACCAACCGCGGTAATTTTCGTAGCACCTTGTTCAGCACTACCACTGCTAGAGCCAGTAGCGGCACCTGAATTTCCACAAGCAGCCAATAATAAGACTGCGCTCATACTAAGACCTAAAAGTAACTTTTTCATTTTCTCAACACTTCCTTTGTTTTTTTCTTACAAGTGAATCTTAACAAAGGCGTGTAAAAGTCCGCCGACTTTCTCGTAAAAAAGACGTAAAGTTCTGTAAAGGTTGTGTTAACGTTCCGCGGCAAACAACTTGGCCAACTAGTTCTTAGCGCTAGTTGAGCTGTTGGGAACTGTTGAGGCATCAAAAAAGCTCTCGATTTTCATCGAGAGCCTTGTTTACTTACGATTTTCGCTGACATATTCGCCAATTCGGACCATGGCTTTTTTTAATTCTTCCATAGAAGTAGCATAAGAAATCCGTACATAGCCTTCGCCAGCATCGCCAAAGGCAATTCCTGGAATAACTGCCACTGCTTTTTGACGGGCAAGATCGACAGCAAAGGCCATTGAATCTTGAATCAAGCCAGCAGGAATTTTAGCAAAAATATAGAAGGCGCCGGATGGTTTGGCCACTTCAAAACCAAAATCCGTCATTTCCTGATAGACAAAGTCACGACGTAGACGATACTCTTCCTTCATGATTTGCGCGTCATTAATTCCTTCAACTAAAGCCCGGACAGCGGCTTTTTGCGAAACAGTCGCTGCAGCTGTGACTAAATATTGATGCACTTTCAATATTTCTTGTGTTAAAACGGCCGGTGCAAAAATGAAGCCAATCCGCCAGCCAGTCATAGCATGGGATTTCGATAAACCGTTAATTAAGATTGTCTGCTCTGGAATGAACTCTGCGATGGATACATGAGCTTCATCATAAGATAGCTCGCTATAGATTTCATCACTGATAACAAAAACGGGATAGTTCTGCAACACATCCGCAATTGCTTTGACTTCCGCGCGATTATACGTCACCCCAGTGGGATTGCTAGGATAGTTTAAAATAATTGCTTTGACTTGCTCGCCATGTTCAGCCATCGCCTGTTCAATCATTTCAGGCGTCAAAACAAAGCCATTACTACTAGTATCTAAATAGACAGGTTCTGCATTGGCTAAGGTAATGATGGGTTCATAGCCAGGATAAATCGGTGATGGCATCAAGACCTTATCACCAGGATTTAGAATCGTGAGAAGCGTCGCCGAAATGGCCTCAGTTGCGCCAACAGTGACTAAAACCTCTTGAACGGGATCATAGGCAACGCCGTACTTTTTCTCTAAAAACAGACTAGCAGCTTCACGGACATCTGCCAAGCCTGACATCCCAGTATAATGGGAAAAATTGTCGGTAATTGCTTGACTGGCCGCTGTTTTCACGTGTTCCGGCGTATTGAAATCAGGCTCCCCAATCGTCAATTTGATAATTCCCTCAATATCTGAAACTTGCTCATCAAAACGACGAATAACAGAGATCGCCATTTTATAAACTTGCTTATTCATTCGTTGGCTTAAATCGTTCATCATCACTCGCACTCCTTTTTTTGCTATCTTATCATATTTTGAAAAGAAGATGAATTTTTTCTATTAAGATTTCACTCTGCGGCTTAATCGTGGGAAAATGATTGCAGAACGAACTAGCTTGGCATACACTGAGAGAAAATAGGAGGTTATGTATATGAAAGGTTTACGAAATATCGCCCCTTACACACCTGGAGATCAGCCGCAGCTGACAGATATGATCAAAATCAATACCAATGAAAATCCTTATCCACCTTCTCCTAAGGTTACGGATTGCTTAGCCCAGTTAGATGTAGCCGCCCTACGACGCTATCCTACTTTAACTAACACTCATGTGAAAACACTTTTGGCTGAAAAATATCAACTACAGACGGAGAATATTCTCGTTGCCAATGGTTCTGATGAAGCTTTAGCCTTTAGCTTTCTGGCTTTTTTCAATAGCGCAGATCCGGTGCTCTTTCCGGAAATCACCTATGGCTTCTACCGTGTTTGGTGCGAACTCTTTCATATCCCTGCGGTGGAAATTCCGTTGGACGACCATTTCCAAATTCCCTTGACTGCTTTTCAACAGACCAACGGCGGCATTGTCATTGCGAATCCCAATGCCCCCACTGGACATTATTATCCTCGTGAGACTATTCTGGCCTTTGTCAAAGATCATGCGGATGTTGTGGTGATTGTCGATGAAGCCTACATTGAATTTGGCGGTGACAGCCTCGCACCCTTTGTCAATGATTACGAAAATCTAGTCGTTATTCAAACACTTTCAAAATCTCACAGTCTAGCAGGCTTGCGAGTTGGTTTTGCCTTCGCTCATCCTAAGCTGATTGCAATTGCCGAGGCGGTTAAGAATTCCTTCAATCCTTATTCCGTGGATATGATTGCCGATCAATTAGCGGCGGCGGCTTTGACCGATGCAGCCTATTATCAAAAAATCAACAAACAGATTTGTGCCACCCGCACTTGGTTTACAACGGAATTAGCCGCACTAGGGTTTACTACTTTGCCTTCTATGACTAATTTTGTTTTGACCACCCATCCAGCCCTTGAAAGTCGTGAATTATATGAACAGCTAATGGAAAAACATGTTTTTGTTCGGTACTTTACAACGCCGGCCACCATGAGCCGTTATCTGCGTATCTCGATTGGTACGCCAGCTGAAATGGAAAAAGTACTGATTCTTATCAAAGAAATTCTTGCCCCGCTAAAATAGTCTAATACTTTTGTTGTTTTAGTGTGACAGAACCGTTAGTGGTTATTACAGCCCTCCTCCGCTAAGATATGTCTATAAGCTATGAGGAGGGAAACAACATGTTGAAACGAGTGATTTTCAAATTTGAATGGGTACTATTGCTGGGACTAGGCGTGTTATTAAGCGCAGATTTACTTTATCACCTTGAAGATTATTTAGAAGGTCCTGATACACTGGGAGGTTGGGCACGAATTGTCAGCTTATTGATATTATTTGTTTTGGTCACACTTATCGCGATTCATAAATGGCAACAGGAACGGGTCCTACAACGCTATATCCACCACTTTGCTTTTTCGAAAGAAGAGTTGGCTGTGGCAGCAGGCATTCCTGATTTTGAAATCTTCCAATTATCCGATCGCCTATTAATCATTGGCGGCAGCAATCGTAAACGAGCGTTGCAAGCTCTTCATATCAAATATGGCAATTTATAACCAACTCAAAAGCCACCGATTACCACATGTGTTCCTACACTTGCTGTAATCGGTGGTTTTTTTGAACCTTGCCCCGCCTGTGAAGAAAGCGTATACTTGGCGCAGGAGGTGCTTCATGAGAAAACTTTGGCGTCTAACCGTTGTAAGTCTGTTTCTTTTACTAATAACTGGCTGTAAACAAGCAACAAAGGTGGACTGGCCGCTTTACCAAATCAAGAATGGCGAACAAACAGCCTATCTACTAGGCTCCATTCATATTGGAGAAGAAGCGATGTATCCCTTTCCTAACCAATTACTTCAGTATATCGACGAAAGCGATGAGCTGATCACAGAAGTACCACTAGCTGCTTTGATGCAGTCGCAAAGTAACGCCTCTCAAGAGCCACCTCTACTTATGGATGAATTTAGTTCGGCACAGAAATCGACCTTACTAGCGAAAATCAAAGATTATGGTTATACGGAAAAGGATTTAGAAGGAATCAATCGTTTAGGTCTGCTGCAGTTACTGCAAAAACAAATAATGACGGCAAATCGAGTTAGTAACGGCGTTGAATTCCAGATGTATGCTGAACTACAAAAACATTCTGATTGGAAGAATACTGGTTTTGAAACCTTTGATGAACAAATGGCCTTACTTCTGAAACTAAGCAATGAGCCCGCTAATGTCGATCAATGGCTTGCAGCTTTACCAACTCTAACTGCTTATCAAAAGGAAACAGAGAACCTGATCCAATCCTATATAGAGGGTAACGTATCCGAGCAACTATCCGGAATGACACCACAGGTAGCAGATCGCTTGCTAACATTACGAAACGAAAAATGGCTCTCTCAACTTATCCCAAAGTTGGAAAACGGTGACCAGCCGTTTGTTTTAGTTGGTGCAGGACATCTGCCGGGTGAACATGGTTTAATCAAACAATTAGAACATGCGGGTTATCAGGTAACAAAGCTCACTTTAGAAAAGTAACAAACAGTCCCATTTTACAAAGTAAGGTTTTTCTTCTAAAATAGGGAAAAGACTCATTGGAGGATTGATAAATTATGGCTGAAAAACATGAAGGCCTTCTTATAAACACTCGCGTATTTCAGGAGACACCGATGATGCTCACGGGCATCCAACTGTTAGAGGATAATAAAGTCGTCAATTGCTTATTGAAAGATCGCTTTCTTTCAAAGTATGTACTACGTTTACCTACAAATAAGTATATTCTTGAAGTTGAAGGTAACTGGAACCGCCGGGAACAATTAGTGATCAAACACATGAAAATCAAAAATATCGACGCCTACATCAAAATTGTAGGTACACCAGAATAGGTTGGCGAAATTGATGCGCTTAAATGTAAACTGGACCTTTTTTACCATTGGCTTAGCCTTTCTAGTATTAGGTTTATCCTCTAATCAAACCTTTTTAATCGTTGGCATGGCCTTCCTAATTCTTTCATTCATTTTTCGAAAGAAAACAAAATAGACAGATAAAAAGCGGATTTCTGTGAAGAGATCTGTTTTTTGTCTTTTGTTAGAACTAATAAGACCCACATTGTCCCTTTTGACAGTCACCCATTAAACAAACTATTTTCTCCGCTAGATTTTTTTCAGCCTTTTTAGGCCCGTAGTAAAAAGCTTTCTATGAACAATTTAAACGTTGGTTCTAATGTTTTAGAAATTTCCACTACTTTTTAATCATTTAAATAGCACTAGGTTTTCAGGAAAGGAAGTCTTTTAAATGAAGCTCAATAACATTTTCCTTTATATAGCAATTGCAAACTTTTTAGCAGCACTTTTACTTGGCCTCCTACAGACTAGCTACTTAGACAAATTTGCTAGTTTTCTATTCTTTGTGAACTTCGCAATTAATATGAATCTAGCCACCAAAAAGTCCAAAGGCGAGCTATGAGAAACCTGCTATATCTTCTGAATGGTAGTGTAACTGCATTAACAATTTGACCTATATTAGTATTAGTATACAGAGGAGAAAATTGTGTTTAATAACGCTACAAAAGAATTTCATTACGATAATTGCGGGAAAATGATCCAAACGGGTGAAAAAGTTTGGACAAAATGGAACTTTCCACCAAAATCATCTGCCACCCAATTAAAATCCCGTAAAGAGTTAGAATTTGAAAATGCCCCTATTCTCTGCCTAAATTGTGCAGAAAAACTGATTTCCAAAACCTTTTAGTAATCCAAATTGGGTTCTAAAAGCTGTAGACATAATTTTATAAATAACTAAACCTGTCCCCATATCAATAATTCATAAAAGCTAATATATTCCATTAAGGTACTTTTTTGGGTACACCGTAACACCTTGATTATCAGCAATCAAAGATGCAATTATGCTTTCTACTAATTTATGTACTTTCACTTTATTGACAAGCAAAACCTCCAGATTACGCTGGAGGTTTTGCTTGTTTTCATTTATCCAATTAACTTCGCTTATTTGATCGTACTATTTTGGTATGAAAAAAGAACGCCCTGATAGGACGTTCTTCTATTTAATGGCTTATAGACGTTCGTTTAATTCTTTTGCCAAGTCTTCAAAGCCGGGTTTGCCAAGAAGTGCGAACATATTTTTCTTGTACGCTTCTACCCCTGGTTGGTCGAATGGGTTTACGCCATTCAAGTAGCCTGAGATACCTACGGCGATTTCAAAGAAGTACATAACATAACCTAAGCTATATTCATCCATTGAAGGAATGTTTACGATCATGTTTGGTACGTCACCATCAGTATGCGCTAATAGTGTGCCTTGGAAAGCTTTCGTATTAACATAGTCGATATCCTTGCCTTGCAAGTAGCCTAAGCCATCTAAGTCATCCTCTTGAACTGGGATATTGATGTTATGGCGTGGTTTTTCAACTTTTACAACTGTTTCAAACAGATTGCGCATCCCATCTTGGACGAATTGGCCCATTGAGTGCAAGTCTGTAGAGAAGTCAGCGGCTGCTGGGAAGATTCCTTTATGGTCTTTCCCTTCAGATTCGCCGTACAATTGTTTCCACCATTCAGAGAAGTAATGCATACCTGGTTCATAGTTGATCAACATTTCCGTTACTTTGCCTTTGCGGTAAAGGATATTACGTAATGCTGCATATTGGTAGGCTTGGTTTTCTTTCAAGCTCGTTGTTGCTGCATATTCTTTACGGGCATCATTAGCACCATTCATCAATGCGTCGATGTCTGCACCACTAGCCGCAATTGGTAATAGCCCAACTGGCGTCAAGACAGTGAAACGTCCGCCAACATCATCAGGAATTACAAATGTTTGCCAGCCTTCTGCATCGGCTTCAGTTTTAACAGCACCTTTTTCACGGTCAGTTGTCGCATAGATCCGTTTGTTTGCTTCTTCTTTACCATATTTTTTGATCAATAATTCTTTAAAGACACGGAACGCGATTGCTGGCTCAGTTGTGGTACCAGATTTTGAAATCACGTTGACTGAGAAGTCACGGTCGCCAATAATGTCGATCAAATCAGCTAAGTAAGTGGAGCTGATGCTGTTTCCAGCAAAGAAGATTTGTGGTGCTTTGCGGTCTTCTTTAGAACGAATATTGTTAAAAGAATGGTGTAAGAATTCTACTGCGGCACGAGCACCTAAGTAAGAACCGCCAATTCCGATTACGACTAAAACTTCTGAATCAGATTGGATTTTTTCAGCTGCTTTTTTGATGCGCGCAAATTCTTCTTTATCGTAGTTTTCAGGTAGGTCGATCCAGCCAGTGAAGTCATTTCCTGGTCCGGTACCTTCGCGCAATGCTTTGTCTGCTGCGTCCACTTGGAATTGGATGTAGTCCAATTCATGTTCATTCATAAATGGCGCTAATTTAGAATAGTCAAATTTAATGTGTGACATTCTTTCTCCTCCTTGGTAAAAACGATTTACAGCTACTACTTTACGGCTTTTAGCCTGATATTTCAAGCAATAGCATATGTTTCTCTTTTCTTTATACCAATCCTTGGGCCATCATCGCAACAGCGACCTTTTTGAACCCAGCAATATTGGCACCTAGCATTAAGTTTCCTTTTTTGCCATAAGCTTCTGCTGTATCACGGCAGTTTGTGTAGATATTCGCCATAATATCGTCCAGCATGCTATCAACTTTATCAAAATCCCAAACTAAGCGTTCCGCGTTTTGACTCATTTCTAGCGCTGAAACAGCTACGCCTCCAGCATTAGCTGCTTTCCCAGGACAGTAGGCAACTTCTGCCTCAATGAAAGCATGAGCCGCTTCTAGGGTACAAGGCATATTAGCCCCTTCTCCAACAATTTTGACTCCTTGCTTAATCATTTGTTGTGCAGCTTTTTCATCAATCTCATTTTGCGTTGCGCATGGTAAGGCAATATCATAATCTTCGGCGAAGGCCCAAACAGATTCACCTTCAACATAGGTGGCATTGGGACGTTTTTCGACGTAACGGCTGATTCGTTCGCGGTTGCGCTCCTTCAAATCTCGCACTAATTCTAAATCGATGCCCTCTGAATCATATACGTAACCGTTAGAGTCTGAACAAGTCAGCACGGTCGCACCTAGTTCTTGTGCTTTTTGAATCGCATAGATGGCCACATTCCCACTACCAGAGACCACAACCTTTTTCTCTTTGAAGTCGTCTTCTTGGTCTTTTAATAAATGTTTTACGAAATAGACAAGCCCATACCCCGTAGCCTCGGTCCGTGTTTGGCTACCCCAAAAGCCTAGTGGTTTACCAGTCAAGACGCCAGCATCATATTGTTTTAGACGTTTATAAGCTCCGTATAAATAACCAATTTCGCGAGCACCAACACCAATGTCACCAGCAGGTACGTCGGTATTAGGTCCGATATGTTTGGATAATTCCAACATAAAGCTTTGACAGAAACGCATCACCTCCGCGTCGCTCTTGCCTTTCGGATCGAAATCACTGCCGCCTTTTCCGCCACCGATGGGAAGATCCGTCAAACTATTTTTAAAGATTTGTTCAAAGGCTAAAAATTTCAAGACGCTAAGATTGACACTTGGATGGAAGCGCAAACCGCCTTTATAAGGGCCTAAAGCCGAATTGTATTGAATCCGGAAGCCGCGATTGACACGCCAATTGCCTTCGTCGTCTTGCCAGGGAACACGAAACTGAATAATCCGTTCAGGTTCCATTAGTTGGCCTAAAATATTTTGTTCAATGTAGTCAGGGTGTTCTTCCATGAATGCTTCAACAGTCGGTAAAAATTCGTCCACTGCTTGCAAGTACTCGCTTTGACCAGCGTCTAGACGATGCACTTCATCACGTATTTGTTGGATATACTCTTTTGCTGTTGTCATAACTTCACTCCTTCGTTAGAACTATTCTCATTTTACCGTAACCTTTTCCCCTTGCCTATTCTTTCCGTTAATTTTTTTAAGCTGTCAGGTATTTTTCTTGCCAAATCGACAATCGCTTTGTGATATACTTTGCCCATGAACGGAGGAATACCATGAGAAATTATGATGTAATCGTGATTGGCGCTGGGACTGCCGGCTTGATGGCTGCGATTAGCAGTGCAGAAAACGGAGCCCGTGTCCTATTGATTGATAAGAATAAACGTGTCGGCAAAAAACTGCTGTTAACCGGTGGTGGCCGTTGTAATGTGACCAATAATCGTCCCGTTGAAGACTTGATCCGCCATATTCCTGGCAATGGCAAGTTTTTATACAGTACCTTTCATCAATTCAACAATTTAGATATTATGGCCTTTTTTGAGGAAAACGGTGTTTCCTTGAAGGAAGAAGACCACGGTCGCATGTTTCCTGTAACGGATAAATCAAAAACTATTGTCGATACACTGATGGCCAAGTGCCTAGCCTTAGGCGTAGACTTCCATCAGAAAGAAAAAGTAGTTAAATTACTAATTAAAGAACAATTGTTGGGTGTCCGTACCGAAACAGAAAAACTTTATGCCCCCTGTGTGATTATCACAACTGGCGGACGGACTTATCCCGCCACCGGCTCAACAGGTGACGGCTATCGTTTTGCGAAGCAAGCTGGTCATACCGTCACACCTCTTTACCCAACAGAATCGCCACTGGTCTCCAATGAAGACTTTATTTTAGAGCGAACTTTGCAAGGAATTTCCTTGCGGGACGTCCAATTATCAGTCTTAGACGGAAAACGCGTAGTGGTGCAACACACAATGGATCTGCTCTTTACGCACTTTGGGGTATCTGGTCCTGCTGCTCTACGTTGTTCCGCCTTTGTTAATCAACTGTTAGAAAAGCAGCCAGAAGTGACCATGGCGTTGGATCAATTTCCAGAACGCTCTCTGGACTCGCTAGTTGCCGAGTTAAGTGTCCCCTCAAAGAAAACTGCTAAAAATGCTTGGCGAACACTGTTACAAGAACGCTTGCTGCTATTCTTCTTGGAAAAAGCCGAGATTAATCCCGAAACACCCGTGGATCAGCTCAATAAAGACGCCATTAACCGGTTTGCCGGCTTGCTGAAGAGTTTTCAATTTTCCGTCTATAAAACCTTCCCACTAGAAAAATCTTTTGTAACTGGCGGAGGCGTTTCTCTGAAAGAAATCGTGCCAAAAACAATGGAAAGTAAGCTTTTGCCAGGTCTCTTTTTTGCTGGCGAAGTTCTGGATGTCAATGGCTATACCGGCGGCTACAATATTACGGCGGCCTTTGCTACGGGACACGTTGCCGGTCAACACGCTGCCGAAACCGCTAGTTATACTTTCTTGCCTAGCGAACTTGCTTAGAACCTTTTCGTTTGTCCCCTTTTAGATTGAGGCGTATGATAAATGTAACAACAATCTAGGAGGTCATTAACATGAAACGAATGTCACGGGGCAAATTTGAAAAAATGCAACAACTCTCCAATGACCAAGGTGTCATCGCTGCCTTAGCCATTGACCAACGCGGGTCGATGAAGAAAATGATGGCAGAGGCCAGCGGAGAAGAAAACTTGGTGGATCATATTTACGAATTCAAGGAATTGGTCTCACAAGAGTTGACGAAATATGTCAGCGGAATCTTGTTAGATGAACAATATGGTTTTAAAGGGATGGCCGCAAAAAATCCTAATGCCGGTTTGATTATGTCTTATGAAAAAACGGGCTACGATGTCTCTACACCTGGCCGTCTACCAGAATTATTACCTAACGAATCTTTGGACCGACTTTTAGCTAAAGGTGCGGATGCCGCTAAGGTTTTGGTCTATTATAATCCGGATGAACCACAAGAAATTCTCGACATCAAGCATGCTTTCTTAGAACGCTTAGGCACAGAAGCCTTGGCTGCTGATATTCCTGTTTTTGTTGAACCCATCGTATATGATGACAAAATCACGGATGATCACTCACCAGAATTTGCGAAGATCAAACCACGCAAAGTGATTGAAACCATCAAAGAGTTAACTAAGGAAAAATACCATATTGATGTCTTAAAAGTCGAAGTACCGGTGCTCTTTAAATATGTGGAAGGCTACAATAAAGACACAGACCCAGTTGTTTACACTCAGGCAGAAGCGGCAGACTATTTTAAAGAAGCCAGTGATGCAGCAACACGACCTTTCATCTATCTAAGTGCTGGTGTGCCAGCTGATATTTTCCGCGAAGAATTGATTTTCGCTGGTAAGAGCGGAGCCAAATACAGCGGTATTCTTGGTGGTCGGGCAACTTGGCGTGATGGCGTTGAGGTGTACGGTAAAAATGGCAAAGAAGCCTTGATCGAGTGGTTAGATACTCAAGGAAAAGAAAACGTTGAAGAGTTGAATCAAATCTTGAAAGACTACGCAACACCATGGTATGAAGCCTATGGTGGCTTAGAGAATATCGAAGTTTTCGATATTGACGTAATGACCGATTAAAGAAGCGATGTTGGGACAGAAGCGTCTAACTCCGAGAAATAAGAAGGAATTGCTTCTGCTTCCACCGTTTATTAGGATATAAAGAATCTGGGACATAACTCAAAAAGTTATATCCCAGATTCTTCTTTTTATTTTATGAGTGTTGCCAGAGTTTCAATAGGGATTTGACCTGGCGCTGAGGCGACGGCTAATGAGCCAAAAGTCGCCACTGAACCAAAGTTTGCCCCTGCGATACGACTGATCATGCCCAAATCCCCCATTGCCATCGTAATCAGTGGTTGTTTGGTTTCTGCAGATACTGTCAAGGTACCTGTTAATAAATCTAAGACGTCTTGAGGCGTTTTTGGCATGACGGCAAGCTTCCCGATATCACCACTTGCCGCTAACGTTCGGAGCGTCTCTTGTAGCACAGCGATGGCTGGTGTTTCTTGAAAATGATGGGCACTACAAATGATAGGTACCCCATGTTGATGCGCTAGTTTGCGTAGCGTGCTTTTTACCTCATCTGGCCAATGTCCTTCTACGTCCAGCGCTTCACAGAGCCCCTCATCCAGCAACCCTCTATACAAAGCCACATAGTCCTCTGCAGAAATGGCTTGCTCGCCACCTTCTGCCAATGTGCGGAAAGTCGCAATCAGTGGTTTAGTGCACTGACTTCGCAGTTGGCGGCCTATCGCTACGGTCTGCGCTAGCCCAAGAACTGTTGCCAGATGATCTAAACGCCACTCCACTAAGTCGGCAGCACTTTGCTGAGCCAGCTTGGCTTCCCGCAAAAGTTCCGCTTGATTCTTACCAACTAATGGGACGATTAGACGCGTCGTAGTTCCTAAATGAACCTCCCCGATTTTCACCAGTATCCCTCTCTTCTAGTTGATGGTGTAAACTAATACCTTTAAGTAATTGCCCTCAGCAAAACCCGGCCAAACAGCAAAATCGCCTGGCAGGCGGAAGACTTCTTCTAAGTGGTAGTCAGCGCCTTTAGCAGTCAGCGAGTCCTCCACCATTTGTTGGTATTTGGTCATATTGATATTAGCCGCATTGGTGGAAGCAATCAAGGTGCCACCCGCTGTCAAAATATCTAAAGAAGCCTCCACTAGATCCCCATAGTTTTTCGCTACGCTAAAGACGCGCTTTTTGTTACGGGCAAAGCTCGGTGGATCTAAAACAATCACATCATAGGATAGTTCTTTCCGCTTTGCATATTTAAAATACTCGAACACATCCATCACAATGATTTTTTGCTGTTCTAACGGCAAGCCATTTACCATGAATTGCTCTTGCGTTTTTGGCAGACTCCGTTTCGCCAAGTCAACACTGGTGGTCGCCTCTGCTCCGCCAATCGCTGCGGCTACTGAAAAGGCGCCTGTGTAACTAAATAGGTTTAGTACTGATTTGCCTGCAGCCATGCCTTCGGCCAAACGGCCCCGAACTTCTTTTTGATCCAAGAAAATCCCCGTCATTAATCCATCATCGAGATAAGTTGCATACTGGACCCCGTTTTCTTTGACGATTAACGGTTCTGGTGCCACTTCTCCCTCGACAAAGCGACTTTCAGGCAAAGTTGTTTCAAAACGATGCTTTTCATAGATTCCCTTAATAAATGGGCACGCGGCTTTCAAAGCCTTCAAGACCGCTTCTTTTAACTGATAAATCCCTTCGTTATACCAGGAAACCACTACAAAGTTTTCATAATAATCCACTGTCACACCACCTAAGCCATCGCCTTCACCGTTAAATAAGCGAAAAGCTGTAGTGGTTTCGTCAGAAAAATAAGCTGACCGTTTTGACGCCGCTTCAGTAAACAAAGCCGTCAAAAATGAATGATCGGGTACTTGATCTTGAAAAGAAACGACCCAGCCAGCTCCTTTATTTTGCGGGGCCAAATAGCCGACAGCTAAAAATTTTCCTTGATGGGTTAAGCGTACCCATGACGTCACTGCTGGTTTACCTGTCAGATCTTCTTTGTGGATCAGCGGGTAACCCTTTAAGATACGTTTTGCCAATTGGCTCTTGATCTCAACCGTTTGCATAATCAAACTCCTTCAAATTTTCTTCCCTCACTATACCACAAAAATCCGTGGCTACGACCCTTGTCCTACTGTCTAACCGTCTGTTTTTCAGAAAAAATGTAAGAAAAGGTTAACATCATTGAAAATAACCCTCCTATAAATTGACAGTGCAACAGTGACGCGGTAAAATTGTATGAAAGTGTGCAACAGATGGTTTGCACCATTTTTGTTTACTTACAAATCTGAAACACAGAGAGGAAGGTTCCATTGAAAAAGGTACATGTGCCAAAATGGCTCAATACACGTTTAGGCTTCTTTGGCTTAGTTACTGTCCTGATTTGGGCCAAAACAATTTTTGCCTATTTATTTGAATTTAATCTAGGGATTGAAAGCCCTATGCAGTACTTCATTCTACTTATCAATCCGATCGCGACGACGATCTTTTTACTATCGATCGCCCTTTACGTGCGGCGCACCAAGGCGGCCTACATCACCACCATGGTCATCTACAGTCTAGTGACCCTGCTGTTGTTCGCCAACGTCGTTTACTACCGTGAATTTACTGACTTTATCACTATCAATACCATGTTAAGCTCTGGTAAAGTTGCGAGTGGGCTTGGTGAAAGCGCCTTACGCCTGTTCCGTCCATACGACCTAGTCTTTATCGTAGATATTATTGCACTAGCTTTCATGCTAATCACCAAACGTATTAAAATGGACACCCGTCCAGTACGGGCACGTATGGCTATTGCGGTTTCTTCTTTAGCAGTGATGCTTTTCTCGGCAAACTTGTTTTTAGCCGAAGCCGATCGTCCTGAATTATTATCTCGGACTTTCTCACGTGACTATATTGTGAAATATCTTGGTTTGAACGCTTTTACCGTCTATGACGGTGTTTTGACTTATCAAACCAACCAAATTCGGGCCCAAGCTAGTCCAACCAACTTAGTTGAAGTTGAAAACTATGTCAAAGACCATTACGCAGCACCTAATGATCAAATGTTTGGCCTAGCCAAGAACCGTAACGTGATTTATATCCATTTGGAAAGCTTCCAACAATTCCTGATTGACTATAAATTAAAAGATGAAAATGGTGAAGAACACGAAGTAACACCATTTATCAATAGCTTGTTCCATGATAATCAAACGTTCTCCTTTGATAATTTCTTCCACCAAGTGAAAGCTGGCAAAACCAGTGATGCGGAAACACTATTTGAAAATTCATTCTTCGGATTGGATCAAGGACCACTATTCACGCAGCTAGGTGGTAAAAATACCTTTGAAGCAGCCCCTGCCATTCTTGATCAAGAAGCTGGCTACACTAGCGCTGTCTTCCATGGTAACGCCGGTACTTTCTGGAACCGGAATGAAACCTACAAACGTTTTGGCTATGATTACTTCTTTGATGCCAGCTACTACGATGTCAATGAAGACAATAGCTTCCAATACGGCTTGCATGATAAACCATTTTTCAATCAGTCCGTACAATATTTAGAACACTTACAACAACCGTTCTATACCAAGTTTATTGCAGTCTCAAATCACTATCCATACTCACAATTTACCAATGATGAAGCTGGTTTCCCAATGGCGCAAACAAGCGATGAAACCATCAACGGTTACTTTGCCACAGCCAACTATTTAGACACAGCTGTTAAAGAATTCTTTGACTATCTAAAAGCTAGCGGACTTTATGAAAATTCTGTGATTGTGCTTTACGGAGATCACTACGGTGTTTCTAACTCACGGAATCCTGACCTAGCTGAATTAGTCGGCAAAGACAAGAGTGCTTGGAACGATTACGATAACGCGTCTATGCAACGTGTCCCTTACATGATTCATGTCCCTGGTCAACATAATGGCGGAATCAATCATACCTATGGTGGCCAAGTAGATGCCTTACCTACCCTACTTCACCTATTAGGTGTTGACACTAAGAATTACATCCAGTTAGGACAAGATTTGTTCTCGAAAGAAAATGAACAAGTCGTTGCCTTCCGGAATGGTGATTTTGTAACTCCGAAGTATACCGTAATTGGTACTAGCGTGTATGAATCAAAAACTGGTCGCATTATTTCCATGCCGACCACTGAACAAACAAAAGAGATCGAGGAATTGCGGGCTAAAGTAGCCGAACAATTGAAAGTCTCTGATAGCATTACCAATGGTGACCTGCTCCGTTTCTACAATGATAGTGGCTTGAAGCCAGTCGATCCTGATACCTATTCCTATAAAGATCAGCTTGCACAGTTAGAAGCGATTGAAAAGGAAAAAGGCAAAGATTCTACCAGCGTATATAGCGAAAATGGTGACAAATCAACAACTGATAAGTACAAAACAGAAACTTATAAAGAATTACACAAGTAAACTTTGCAGAGGCGAACCATTGAGTTCGCCTCTTTTTTGATACTTCTTCATAGTTCTTTCATATTCCTCGACTACAATCAATGAGAGGTGAAAAAGAATGAGCGGCTTACGTTTAGCAGTAGCAAGTATCAAACAACATAAAACAAGCTCCCTCCTTTGGCTGGGCTTTTTTATCATGAGCTTGTTCCTCTCTTGTTCTTTCATCAACTTGAACCAATTAACCGCCAAGGATCAGTCTGCCCTACAAACGAAATGGCGCTTGATCCAGCAAGTAGAACCGGAAGCCCAAAGTAGCTCTTTGCATCAAGCCCTTACCGTTACGAACCGTCTGGAAAACTTTTACGCTACCAGCTTTAATCTCGTATTACTGGGATGCGGCTTTTTCTTCTTCGTGCTATTTCTCTTTTGGCTACGTACTAGAAAAAGTGAATTATTAGGCTGGTATTTCTTTGGACTTTCGACTAAGACTATTGTCAAAATCATTTTTTTACAGCTAGCATTACCGCTGGGTGCTGCTATTCTGATCTCGCTTTTACTCATTTTGTTTGCTCAAGGTACTTACAATTTGCTCTTGTCATGGGGCAATAACCATATCCAAACCATGCTAGGTAACTTTCCTAGTACGTTGGTCATTGAGAGCCACTCCCTCACCAGCGAAGGGCTCTTACCCTTTGATTTACATAGTTTCTTTCAAGTGAATCACAGCCTAGATAGTGCTACTTTGCTAGAAACTCTAGGAAAAGCAATCGTCTTTCACTTGATGATTCTTGTCCCTGTCAGTTCACTCGTTGCATTCGTTTATTGTCGTCGTCTTAAAAATGGAGGTTACTGATTATGGCCTATTTTCAAAAACAATCTGTTGAAACACTCTGGTCCACCCACAAAATTACAGCAGTCTTGGAAGAACCTGCTGCTATTCGCCAGGATATTCAACTACTGATCAATCAAAAAAGTGAAGATGAACGCATCTTTATTTCAAATAGCATCCCGCTCGTCATGCATGTTCCTGTTAAAGACATTCTTTTACTAGCCACTGGCTTAAAGGAAAAGCAGTTAAAAACAGAATTAGCCGACGTCTTTACTGAACTTGAGTTGCCGCTAGCAATCTTACAGCTCCCGTTAGACGAGCTTTCAATGCTGGAACGACTCAAGATCCAATTACTAAAATCCTTATTGCTCTCAAAGAAACAAATCATCCTAGACGATATTTTCGAAAGTCTAACAATCCGCGAACGTCAGGAATTTTTACCATTACTGAAACAACTGAGTCAAAACTATGATCTGCGTTTTGTCCTATTAACTAGCGATCAACGGATTCGCGAAAGCCACTATATTGATCAACTATTAGTTGCTTAAAAAAACCTTCAAGAGAAATGATCTTTCGTTTCTCCTGAAGGTTTTTGTTTGGTCTTATTTGACTAGTTCAAAACATTTGAGCCATTGAATCTTGGTGTCTTTCCTTGATAGTCTTAGAATTCTTTATCACGCCATGCATCCTTAATACCATGTCGTACTGCTAAACGAATAATCCAATACAAAGCAAATGGGACTAATACATAAAGAAGCAAGCTAAAGCCCATATAAAAATTCATCATAATTGACGCCTCCATTATCCTAATCTGAGTAACTAATCGTTATAGTTAGTTTACCTCGATACTATGCTGGGAGCAATCAAATCTACTGTTATGAAATTTTTTTGGTACTCGCCTTTTTATCGGGTTCTTTACTTCCGCCCCATGAGTACTCTCCAACCTTCAAATCTAATGTATTCCGCCTTTCCGTGAAATGAGTAAGAAGGATAACGAGAATCCGCGTTTATCATAGACATCTGTCAAACCAATATCGTAGTCAAATTCCTTCAATTTCGTTATTTTCAGGTTATTTTGAACAATGCTAGTCACAATATTCGCCATCGTATGGGAAAAACTAGTAAATTCTTTAGAGGCATAAGTTTCAGACATATAGCTCATGCCTTCATCTTCAATCCAAGGCTCTGTCCTAAAATAGGAATAGCTTACTCGATTCAGATTTTTACCATCAAAATCTTCTTCACCTGGCAAAGGTAGCATATTCATAAAAGGATGGAAGTCGTGCAGAAGCATCACGCCGTCAGCTTTTAAACATGCCGCAACTTTTGCAAAAAGAGCCTCTAAATCCTGAAACCAGGTGATTGCCCCAATAGTAAAGAAAATGAAATCAAACTGTTGATGGTAGGAATCGGGGATATCTAAAATATTTTCGGCAACAAAGTCGCAGTTAACAATGTTCGCTTTTGCAGCAGTCACTTTGGCCTGTTCTAAAATGTTCTCCGCAATATCAAAACCAACGCCGCGCCTTGCGCCTAGTGACATTAAAGATAGCAGCTCTCGACCATTATTGCAGCAAAACTGTGCAATCGTTTTTCCTTTAAAATCAATTTTTTTCAATTCTTTGGCGACATTTTCGTCAAAAAAGGCAACTCTTCCGTCAGTATGCGTCGATAATTATCCTCGCCCCAATTTTTATGACGATGTTCAAAGGCCTCTTCCCAAGCTAGTCTATTCCCCTCAATATAATCCATTTTCATCTCCTTATTTATAACTTGAAACGCTACTTCTTCAAAATGAAATTCATGGAAATCTTGGCATACTCTCCAGAGGTAATAACCTTAATTTCTCCAGGGTATTGTGCTTCGATTTCCTTTATTCGTGGTGTAACTGTTGGTGCCAGCATAATCATGCCAATTTTTTCCTGATTCAAAATGGCTTCAAGCTCAATCGGTTTAGCCGCCCGCCATTCATACATGGGATACATTTTGCTAAGATTGGCAAGAAAATCTCTTGTACCATAATCTTTTGCTTCTTGCCCCCATTCAGTATTACCAGATGGGGTATAGCTACTAACAAGAAATACTGCTTTTTTCATGAGTGTTTCCTCCTCTTTGATTGGTTCTGTCTCAGCTTTGATCAACGTATCAATCGTAACTTGGAAGAATTCAGACAGTCCTAACAAATACTCAATCGTAGGTTGGCTGACACCACGTTCCCACTTTGAAATAGTTTGGCGGCTGATATGCAATTCATTAGCCAAGTCATTCTGACTCAAGCGATGTAGCTGGCGATAGTATTTAATATTTGCTCCAACAGACGTCATCTGCACTGTCCCTCCTTCCAATTCCACTGTAACCGCAATCAATTTATCAAGTAAAGAACTTCTCATGATTTTGCTGTAACTTATTCGTAGCAACCTATTGGTAGCAAGGTTTTAACCGGTTAATAATCAAAAAAATAAATCAGTGAGTTACCCCTCTTTTCTACTTATCGTAATTTGCATTTAAGCTGTAATCCTCGATAAGTCTGAAAAAAATAGCCACAAGACTTTGGAATATTTGCGTACTAATAGGTGTATCTCATAAATCACGCACTGTTCATTGCTGATGCGCAGAAAAGGGGACTGGCAACTTGTACTTTTGAATCAACCAAATCGCTAGCGCCACCTGCACGACACTGATCAACATAAAAACAAGCTGAATTGGAAAAACAGCTGCCATTAATAGCCACTGCGCTATAATCCATATTCCGGTAATCCCCCCCATAAAAGCAGATAAATAAGCGCCTATGCTTCGTTTCTTCCCAAGCAAAATGCTACTGATTACATTCCCACCAAAGATCACTACCAGTAAAAAGATTCCTGGGATAAGAAACGTTTTAAAAGGAGCATGAACCAATAAATCGGTGCTTACGCCCATGCTTTCGGCTCCTCCGGGAATTAAAGCAGCACTAGCACCAAATGCACCAAAAATTGCCATGACTAAATCAAAAATCAACAAACGTTTCATTCTTTTCGCTCCTTTTTCAAACTATTACTTAAACTCTCAATTTTACCGCTATAGAGGTGGGACTTCATTTTGAATAGTTCTGCCATCATACAACTTTAAAAAAATGAAGCCTATACTCCGCTACATTGGCTTTAAATTCCTATTTAGTCGGTTTACCATCCATGTAAGGCGACTTTGTTGTCCTTTTGTTGTTTTCGCATCAAAGTAAGCACGAGCGTATGTTTTTTTTACCGAGGGTGACATCTTACAAAAATTTGTATAAGCCGGCTCATATTTAATTAGAGTTTCAGTAAGTGCTACTACTTGTTCTGCTGTTATCTCCGCCTCCTGTTCAAGATCCCATTGCCCATTTTCTTTTGCTTCAGAAATTTTTTGGCGTCCAAAATCCGTCATCAGGGCCCGTTCTTCCAATCTTTGAACCAGTTTTTTATTCTTTTCAGACCATTTGCTATTTTTTCTGCGTTGGCTAAAATATTTTTTGTAGGTTGTTTCACTGATTTTTTTCATCTGCCCATCAATCCAGCCATAACAAAGTGCCTCTTCCAAAGCTTCTGACGCTTTTAGTGTCTTAGGACCGCCCTTTTTGCCAAATAGTAGCCAAACACCCTCACCTGTTTCACAATTTTCAACCAACCACTGTCGAAAGTCTTCACGCTGAGAAAACGTCAATTCCCCGTCCATATCGTCACCCACATTCCCTTTTCGTATAATAAATTGGAAACAATCTATATATAAATTATACCTGAGGAAAGCTTCTTAACGGTAGTGAGAGCCTACTTTACCCGTAACTTATTTGTCGCACGTCTTTATGCAACTTGTTAAGTAAAGCTCTCTACGTAAAAATAGCGAGAAAGCGCCTTTTAGCTTGTTCGTAAATAAAAAAACAAAGGCGTTTTCCCGCTATTAATGACATCAAATTCAATTCCTATTCATAGTTAAAAGTACTATCATACGCTCACAGTTTCATTTCAACGTTGCTTTTCCTCTAACACTTAGATTGAATAATAGCCTGAATCCAAGTACAAGTATCGCTATACCACAAAAGATTACGAGAAATTGAATCTCCACCTTATCTGCTAGTGGTCCAAAAAATGCCATTCCCAGTGGCATAAACCCATTGTACATAATGCCAAATAGACTAAAGACTCGCCCAAGTTTGTCCTCGGGCACATTTTCTTGCAACAATGTTGTGGCGGAAGACTGCACTATGGGAATAAAAAAGCTGATCATAAACATTAAGGCAGCAAATAGCCAAAATTTATCTACAAAACCCAACATCACTGAAAATAGGCCATAACAAATTAAGCCTAAGGCCATTGTCTTTTGTCGCGTTTTAAAGCCGCCCCACATACCCAGTATCAGTCCGCCAACCACCATACCAGCAAATCCCGCCATTTCATTGACACTTAAATACATATAACTATCACCAAAAATGCGTTCAATCATTAAAACAGAAAGAAAACCAGATGGTGTACAGAGAAAAATGAAGGTACCAAACGCTAACAGTGTCTGCCTCACTAAACTGTTCTTTGCCGCATAGCTCACGCCACTTTTCATATCGCTAAAGAAACTAACTTTTTCCTTTGATGGTTCCAGTTTTTTATAAGGAATAACGACAAACAACAAAATCAGTAGACCTATTATGGCTGTCAGTACATCTAGTAACAAAATCACATAGAAGGGCGCCAAATATAAAATAGCGCCAGCTACGGCCGGTGCGGCAAACTGGACAATAGCTAACATACTGCTATTAATTCCGTTATAGCGTATTAAATGTTCTTCCGGCACGATTTGTGGAATTACAGCACTGACCGCGGGTGTTTGAATACCTGATCCAAGCGAGCGCAGCATGGATACGACTAAAAGCCAAGGTAATAGATCAGCTGTTCTGCCAATTAAAATGGCCATTGCTAGCATAAACGTAACGACCGCAATGAAACTATCGGCTAAAATAATCAGCTTTTTCCTCGCATAGCGATCTGCCAAGACACCACCGAAGAAAGAAACAATCAACTGCGGCAAGGTTCCGCTTAAAGAGAGTAGCGTAATCCAGAGACCCGAGGATGTGTCCAGTGCAACTTGCCAAATAATCGCCATTTGAACAATGGAGGAACCAAACAGCGTAATTGCCTGACTACTAATAAATAGCACTGTATTTTTTTGCCACGCTGGATTTGTCAGCGTGCTTGCTTGTTTTTTCATTGAGAATGCCTCCCTTATTTTTCGTGTAACACTAGGTTAACATCAAAAAATAAGGTGGTGGTATACTGGAGGGTTGCTTTCTTTTTAGCGTAATTCACGTAAAATGACTAACATTTTTTTCGTATCCGCTAATGCTAAAGTAAGCGACGTTAGGTAACGGTCCGCAACAGAGATGATGTCTTCATTTTCCTCTGGCGTGTCAATGACGGCGCGCAAATTGATGTTACCCTGCTCTAATTGTGTAAGCATACGCCGGATAGCCATTTGTGAGTAGTTTGCATGGCGTAAAACAGCAATAATTTTCAATCGGTCCAACTCTACTACGCCATACTTTCTTCGATTTCCTTTGCGGGGAATTTCAATCAAGCCATTACGTTCCCAATCCCGCAGGACATCTATACTCACACCAATTTGAATCGCCGCTTCCCTTCTGCTTATTGTATCGCCCTCAAAGACAGTATCTGCTTTATGTGGATCAGCTAGAATCGCTTCTGTTAAGGTTATCGCCTCTAGTGCTTTTTGAATTTCCTCCTTAATTTGTGTTTGATAATTCTCGGTTTTTTCTATGGCATGAGAAAAGTTACCATTAGCTGCTGTTTTTACAATATCAATAGCGCTTTTCCGCAAATTACTACTGAGAATTTCTGCCTGAAAAGCAAGTCGAATTAGCTTTACTTGTAAGAGATGCGTCTCACCAAAAACACGATAACCGTTTGCCAGACGCGGAATTGACGGTAACAGTCCCTGCTCCTCATAAAAGCGAATCGTATTAGGATGTACGCCAATAGCTGCCGCCACCTCGGCCGTTCGATAAGTATTTATTGACATCATGAACCTCCTCCCACAAAGTCACTAGCTTTCAGCTTGATTCTCCTTGATCTTTTTTAGATATTTGCTACCTTCTCTAGTAGCCAGCTTGCTTAAATCATTTTTGGCAATAAAATCCGTCACATAGAATGGATCTGTTTTACTATACTCTCGTAATGACCAGCCAATCGCTTTTTGGATGAAAAATTCAGCAGTCGTTCGGTCATTTAAGATAGCTTGCTCCAATAATGCCAAATTTGTCGCTGCTTTACTTTGCAGTTGAAGATTGATACTAATCCTTCTGAACCAAAAATCTTCAGCTTGAAAAAACCAATTAAAGACTTCAGGTAGCTTATCAGGGTAAGCTTTGACATAGTCGTTAAATCCTTTACGCCAAGCATCAATACTATCCCACCATTCTTTCTTTGCTACCAAGGGCAGATAGCTTTTCAACTCAGATAGCTCTAAGCGCAAAACATTTTTATTAAACAAATCAATTGCTAAATATTGGTATTCTCGCTCACTCTGTTGATAATAATGAAAAACTTCCTCCCGCAATTTGGCCCCTGTCCAGCCTCGACTTTCTTTCATGAGTTCTTTTGCAAGTTGAGCTCGAATAGGTTTTGGAATACCCAAAAAAGGAAATTGGTCTTTCATGTATTTCGACATGGGAACGGCTTGGCTAGGGTTAGCTTCAAAAATTAATCGCGACATAAAATTCTCCTCTTGAAAACTACTTTTTTGATAAGAAAGGCTTTGCGCATCCAAACACGAATATGCCACTATAAGGCATTTCCCCCATATGAAAACGCTGTATTATCCTTATAATTTACAATAACCGATCACCTTTTAGGCGACCGGTTAAAGCACAGTATCTGACTCAATGTCCTTTTCTCTTTTGCAGTCTTTTTTCTTGCTTCAATTGAAAGCGACGTTGAGCTTCTTCCTGTTTTTGTGCCTTTGATGCCTCTTTGCGTTGCATTCTTTTGATTTCGATGGATTTTTGCATCGCTACCTGCGCTTTAGTGGCATAAATTGGTTGATTTTTCTCTTTATTCACTAGGCGCTGCAACCGCTTAGGATTGATACGATGCTCATTTACTTGTTTACTCGCCATTGAAATACTAGGAACTTCCGCCATTTCGGCCAAAAGTTGTGTGTTTACAAAGGTAAGTACTTCCGTATCTTTGGGTTCGGGACCAAAAATGTGTTTTAGCACTTTTATTTTCCCGTCTTCATCATCCTCTACCAATCCGCACCAAAAGCTGCCATCAAAGAAAATTGTTAATTTCATGATGACCCCTCCTTTTCAAAGATTGCAATGGACGACCTGGAGGGAAGGTTACTGACGCGTTTGCGCTCTCGGACTACCAACCGAGACGTGTTTTTATGCACCTTCATTGTAGGAGATAACTTTTGCATCGTCAAATTACTGACTAGTTCGTTGCATTTTTAAATCTTTTTAAAGTGGGCCAAATTCCATTGGTACGTAAAAAAGCCTCACAAATTGAAATTCGTGAGGCCTGACTGCTTATAATTCGACATCAGGAAAAGTTAAGGTAAAGGTCGTGCCTTCTCCCAACTCACTAGTAACTGAGATTTTTCCTTTATGCAATTTAACTAATTGTTGTACGATAGCGAGTCCCAGTCCCGACTCACCTTTAGTATTTTTCCGGGATGGGTCAGCTTTATAATACCGATCCCAAATATTCGTAACTTGTTCTTTGCTCATGCCAATGCCGCTATCAGCGACGGTGACAATTGTTTCCAAATAGCCTTTTTCAATTTTTACGTGGATTGTGCCGTTTTCAGTAAACTGAATTGCATTTTGAACCAGGTTGGTCATGATTTGAATAAAGCGATCATAGTCAGCAAAAACTTCAACAGGTTCTGCCGTTTCTAAAATCAATTGATCCCCTGCGGCATCCGCCTTACCCCGCAAGCGTTCCAATACTTCCGTCAAGGCTTTGGTTCCATTGAATTTTTTGATAATCATGGAAATTTGATTGGTCCGAATCTTTTCATAATCGAGGTTTTCATTGACCAAACGAATCAAGCGCGAGGTTTCGGTTTGCATCAAATGAATAGCGTGATCTTGCTGGTCTTCAGGAATCGCATGGTAGCTTAACCCCTCCAGCAATCCATTGATAGTAGTCAAAGGCGTGCGCATTTCATGAGAGGCATCGGCCATAAACTGGCGCCTCCGCTCCTCCTGTCGCTCAATTTCCTCTTGAGATTCCTTTAAAGAAACCGCCATTTTATTGAAATCTTCCGCCAAATCATCAAATTCGTCGCGATCTTGTACCTCAATGTGGACATCAAAATTCCCCTTAGCAATCTGATTTGTAGCTTGCCGAATGCGGTTAATTCGCCGAACTTGAAATTGCGCATAAAAGTAGCTAATTACTACGGCAATCACGCTGGAAATTAGAAAGCTCTTTAACAAATTAGAGGTCATTGGGCGCAAGCTTTCATCAATATTCGATGCGGGTTGACTGACTACTAACGCACCATAAAATTCACTAGTCGCCTCTTGTTTTGAGGATAAGAGAAAATAAGGGACGATTACAAACGAAGTCGTTTCCTTCTGCTTTAAAAAGTTTTCAGAAGAAGTATAAGTCTGTTGCTCCCCGTTTTTCAATGCTTCCCATTGCGTCTTAGTAATGTTCATTTGATCAAAGGTCAGCGTAACATTTGGATACGCTACTTTTTGATCCTTGTCCACAAAGAACAAATTGACCGCTTGATTCCCCAATAATTGTTCCGTCGTCTGTAAAGCATAGGTAAATTGCTGATCTTGCGAAAGCTGCGGCAAATATTCTGACAAGTTCTGCGTGTTGCGGCGAATCGCCTCCGCATACCCTAACAGCTGCTGATAGTTACTCTTTTCCAGACTAGAACGGTTCAGCTGTGTAAAGGAAACCCCCACGATTAACACAATAGTAATGATCACGACCCAAAATGCCAACAGCTGTTGATACAAATATTTCATTAGGCAACACCGGAATCATCAAACTTATACCCTACGCCCCAAACGGTTTGAATAACTTGTGGCCCGACTTTTTCGATTTTTTGGCGCAATTTTTTAATATGTGCATCCACAGTCCGTTCATCACCAAAGTACTGGTAATCCCAAACGAGTTCTAGCAGCTGCTCCCGTGAGAAGACTTGTCGTGGTTTATTCGCTAAAGTATGCAACAAATCGAATTCTTTCGGTGTCAGTCCTTCAATTTGTTTGCCATCCAAATAGGCTTCCCGTGTTTTCGTATTCATTTTGAAGTGATCCGTCACTACGTCAAAATCGGCATCGCTAGCTTGGTGATCCACTTGCTTGTCACTGATTTCCGCCCGGCGATGGAGAGCTTTCATACGGGCAATCAAGGTCAATGGACTGAAGGGTTTCGTTACATAGTCATCTGCTCCTAATTCCAGACCAATGACTTGATCACTTTCTGAGTCCCGTGCAGTTAGCATGATAATTGGTACGGTTGTCGATACCTTACGCATCTCGCGGCAGACGGCCATGCCATCCATTGTTGGCAAATTAAGATCCAGGGTTACCATGTCCCATTTATCCGGATTCGTTAGAAAAATATCCAATCCTTCTTTGCCATCATAAGCGAAAGTGGCATCCCATCCTTCATTTAGAAAGAACATTTGCATCATTTCAGATACGGATTCATTGTCTTCAATCATTAAAATATTCATCATCTTCACCTCTTGCTTTATCGAATGCCCGGACTTTTTTCTCCGTGACATAAAAAATCGGAATTATGGGAAATACGAGTAATAACATCTCAATCAAAAAGAAATTCGTGTGACCGGTAGCTTTCAGCCAATAGCCGATACCCGTCATCAAAAGCCCCATCAGCAAAAACATTCGACCGCTGATTTTTTGAGCATAGTGCCAATTTTCATCATTTTTTTCCGCATAATATGAGCGGTAGCCGTAAATTAGATTGACCTTTTTAGAGGGAAACAGTGTAAACACGAGTCCCACTGCTGCCAATACTATCCCTGTATAAAAAAACACCATTATTCTTCGCCCCTTCCCCCTTAGTATACTCTAAAACCCCCATTGCTCCAATCAATTCCAATTTTCTTCAAAAAAGCTTTCATGAAAGTTCACGAATAGTAAATAATTGTGCTAAATCGGGGATTGTCCTATCATGAAAGGGATAGGAGGAATGATGATGACAATCCATTCATTAGTATTTTTCGATTTAGATGGTACCTTACTTAACGAACGCTCAGAAATCACCCCAGAGGTAAAAGCTGCTCTAACTCAATTACGAGAAAACGGGCATATTCCCTTTATTGCCACGGGTAGACCGCCTGTAGAAATCAAAAAATTTATGGCGGAAACTGAGATTGATTCTTTGATTGCCATGAACGGTCAATATGGACAAATCAACGGCCAGCAAATTTTCAGTCATACCATACCGGATGATCTGATTTTGAAATTGTATCATACCGCCCATAGCCAAGGACATGAGCTGGCTTACTTGAATACCTTAGCACGCTGGATTTCGGCAGAAACGCCCGCGGCAATCAATGCCTTTCGCTTTGTAAATGAAGCCCCGCCAGCTGTTGATCCACTGATTTTTCAAAATGAACCAATCAATATGCTGCTGGTCTTAGGTGAAGGTGGCGATGACTATTATCCAACACAATTTCCAGAACTGGCCTTTTACCGCAACACACCCTACTCCATGGATGTCGTACCTAAAGGGCAGGATAAAGGAACTGGCGTTAAGGAGCTGATCCAACGACTCAAACTAACCGGTATTCCAACCTTTGCCTTTGGCGACGGCCCTAACGACTTGGCGCTCTTTGATGCGGTGGATACCAAAATTGCCATGGGGAACGCCCGCGAGGAATTAAAGGTCAAGGCCGATTTTATTACAACTGACCATTCCTCAGATGGCATTGTTCGAGGCTTGCGGCACTACCAATTGATTGATTAGGAGGCGGCACAAATGACGACAACCGATCCAGCTCATTGGAGCGAAACACCGATTGAGACACTGTTTAAGGAAACGAATAGTTCCAAGGAAGGCTTAAGTACTCAGGAAGCTCAAGTTAGACTCAAAAAGGTCGGTCCTAACAAGATTGAGGCAGCCAAAAAGCAGTCATTTCTAAAAACTTTTTTAGGCAACTTTACTAGCTTTATGGCAATTTTGCTCTGGGTCGCCGGTATCATTGCCTTTATTGCTCAGATGACTGAATTAGGTATCGCCATTTGGTTAGTTAATGTTATCAACGGTCTTTTCAGTTTTTGGCAGCAGTATCGTGCGGCCCAGGCAACCAATGCCTTGCAACAAATGCTACCTAGCTACACCAAGGTTTTGCGTGACGGAAAAGAGGCGAAGTGCCTAGTAGAAGAGCTCGTGCCAGGAGATGTTGTCCATTTGGAAAGTGGTGATAACATTCCTGCAGATGGTCGGTTAATTATTTGTGACAGTATGCAGGTCAATCAATCAGCGCTGACTGGTGAATCGACAACCGTCTCTAAAGAGGCTGAGGTATTGACAGCACAGCAAGTGCAAGCTGCTGGTCAGTTTGCAGAGGCTAATTTGGTTTATGAAGGCACTTCGGTGGTTTCCGGTAGTGGTGATATGCTAGTACTGGCAACCGGAATGCAAACTGAATTTGGCCATATCGCGTCTTTAACCAACACCGTAGACCAAACAAAAAGTCCTTTAGAAAAGGAACTGGAAGTCCTGACTCGTCAGCTTTCGATGATTGCGATTATTATTGGTATCCTCTTCTTTTTAGCTGCTATCTTTTTTGTTCACTCTCCTTGGGTTCAATCCTTTATATTTGCCTTGGGAATGGTGGTTGCATTTATCCCCGAAGGTCTCCTGCCAACGGTTACGTTATCACTGGCAATGGCTGTCCAAAAAATGGCTAAACGTAATGCTTTAGTGAAACACCTTAATAGTGTTGAAACGTTAGGGGAAACGACCGTCATTTGTTCAGATAAAACAGGAACTTTAACGAAAAATGAAATGACTATTGAGCAGGTTTGGCTCCCTAGCGCACAATATGAAGTTAGCGGTACGGGCTATAACTTCCATGGTCAGGTAACGAAAAATCAGCAAACCATTGACTTAACTAAAGAAACTGATCTGTGCCAATTGTTGCGAATTGGGGTCTTAGATAATGACTCTTCTCTTGAACAAAAGAATAACAGTTTACAGCTAGTAGGCAGTCCTGACGAAGGCAGTATTCTCGTTTTGGCTGGGAAGGCTCAATTTGACCGTCAACAGGCCCAACAGACCTACACGCGAAAAAGCGTCTTGCCTTTTGACTCCAAACGAAAGCGAATGACCACGATCCATCAAGAGGGAGAAAAAAGTTGGGCGTTTACCAAAGGTGGCATTGATGAAACCTTAAATGTTGCAACTCAGTATCTTAAAAATGGGCAGGTACTTCCTTTAGATGATACCGTCAAACAGCAAATTTTAGCCAAAAATGACGACTTTGCCAAAGCGGGCTTGCGAACGTTGGCTTTCGCTTATCGGCAGTTGACTAACCAAGACACGACCATCGCCAGTGTCGAACAGGAATTGATTTTCGTAGGCTTGACGGCTAGTCAAGATCCGCCCCGTGATAATGTATTGGAGGCCATCCAAACCTGTCATGACGCTAGCATCCGGATCATTATGGTAACGGGTGATTATGGTTTAACGGCTGAAAGTATTGCGCGTAAGATTGGTGTTGTCAGAGGTGACGATGTTCGCGTGATTACGGGCGAGCAATTGACGGCGATGGCAGATGAAGACTTGAAAGAAAACTTACAACATGAAATTATTTTCGCCCGAGTGGCACCAGAACAAAAATATCGGGTAGTAAGTATGCTTCAAAGCTTAGGCGAGATTGTGGCTTCCACTGGTGATGGCGTTAATGACGCCCCAGCCTTGAAAAAAGCGGATATTGGTGTTGCTATGGGTATCACGGGAACTGATGTTGCCAAGGAAGCGGCTGATATGATTTTAGCGGATGATAATTTCACCTCTATTGTCAATGCCATTGAAGAAGGACGAACGGTTTACAGCAATATTCAAAAATTTCTCTTGTATATTTTAAACAGCAATCTACCAGAGGCAATTCCGTCTGTCCTGTTTCTTTTTTCCAGAGGTTTGATTCCCTTACCGCTGACGGTTATGCAGATACTATCCGTCGATTTAGGAACGGATATGTTTCCTGCATTAGGACTGGCCACTGAAAAGACGGAGCCTGGAACGATGAAACGGCCACCACGAAAACGTGGCGCCCATTTACTGACACGAAACATCCTACTAAAAGCTTTTGGGTGGTACGGCTTGATGGCCTCACTTTTTTCCATTGGCGCTTACTTCTACGTCAACGTATTAAATGGTTGGCCACAGGTGCCTTTAGCGAATGGTGGTAATGTCTATGCCGTTGCTACCACCATGACACTCGCGGCCATTGTATTTAGTCAAATCGGTGCTGTTTTCAATTGCCGGACAACGACGGAATCATTGTTCAAAATCGGCTTTTTTACCAATCGGCGTGTTCTGTTCGGGATTGCCTTTGAGCTCGTCCTGATCAGTTGTTTAATTTATGTCCCGTTTTTACAGTCTGCCTTTAATACTGCCGCCATTCGGCCGCAAGATTGGCTGTATTTGATTGCAATCCCCATCCCGGTGATTCTCTTTGAAGAATTACGCAAATTCTTTTTACGCCGCCGTTTACGTAAAGCCGATTCCTAGAAATAAGCAGAGATACACAAACAGCAGTTTACGAAGCGTTTCCTTCGTGAACTGCTGTTTATTGTTTCTATACGTCTGTTTACAAAACATGTTCCTTTAGCACGCCAGCCTGGAGTTCCAGCACAACATCGAAATTTTTTAGAAACTCCGAGTCACGAGAATGAGTCACAGCAATCACCAGCTGTTCCTCTAGACTAGTCAACAGCTCCCCGATTGCTCGCTCATTTTTGCGGTCTAAACCCGTCGTGGGCTCATCTAGAATCAGAACAGGTGCCTTCCGATAAAGAGCCCGCGCGATGTCTAACCGTCGTTCTTCTCCACCGGATAAACGCCGCACTGCATCTAAATTACCAGAAAGACTTAGCTCTTCCAATAGATTAGCTAGTCCGGCTCGTTTTAAAGCCTGGGCAAGCTGGATAGGGTCACCCTTTTGGAACAGGGTGATATTTTCTGAGAGTGTACCCTCAAAAATTGCGGTTTTTTGCGGTACGTACGCAATTTGCTGCCAGTAATCCGCTTTGTCAAGCGTTGCGATTGCCTGATTATTTACAAAGACATTTTGTGCATTTTGAATGCCTAATATTAACGATAGCAGCGTACTTTTCCCCACACCACTTTCGCCAATGATCGCATACCGTTTTCCAATGAAAAAAGTATAGCTCAAGTGGCTGAGTATCTGCCGTTCCCCACGACTATAAGTGACATTTCGTAGCTCAATGGCGTGAATAGTTTCTTTTAAAGGTTCCCCAGTGACCTTTTCGGCTGGCTGAATCGTCTGTAAAAAATTAGTCACTACTTTTCGGCTCGCTGACAAATCAGAAACATATTCACTCAACATTTGAATGGGGCCAGCAATTGTGCTCATTAAAGCTGTCATGGCAATCAATTCTGGCAAGGTTAGCCAATCCTGAAAAACAAAAAATCCACCTATAATCCATGTACCGGAATAAACAATATTGGAAAGACCGTATGAAATGGCATATGTTTTTCCTTGCGAACCTTCAAAATCTGTTTTGGCAAATGCTAGCTGCTGATTCACCTTTTGAAAACGTTGGGTAAAGGTACTGCCGGCTAAGCGCAAACGAATGGTAGACAAATTTACGGCGATTTCTTCATAGACACCTAAAAGATTCTTTTGCGCGGCAACTGAGATCTGCTTTTTATTGGCCAACACCCGCTGATTGATAAGAGGTGCTAACAGTGGAATGAAGGATAAAGAGACCATCAAAAGCGTCAATTGACTTTGTAGCCATAATGCCGCAATCAAAGAAAATACAAATGTAAAAATCGTCAAAATACAACTAAAAATTGGCTTCAAGTAACTTTCTTCAATCACTGCTAACTCATTTACTAAGCGACTTACCCGTAGGCTACTGGCTTCTGCTTCAACTTGCGCAAGCGGCGTCTCAATATCATGACGCAATAAGTCTTGCCGCAACGAGGCGGTGATGCTTTGCACTGCTTTAGCTTTTGTAACCCGCGGAACATAATCAAAATACGCCTCCACAATCAAAAAGACTACGGCAAAGAGGGCCATTTGTACAAATTGGCGCAAATTTTGTGACAAGGCGACACTCGTAAGGCCTTGAATTACAAAAGCATTTCCCACCATCAAGCCAGCCGCTAACAGACAGGCTAAGACGTGTTTAAAAACCAGTACCTTGTGTGCTAAAAAATATTTTTTCATCATTGGCTCCTTCTGAGTCAAGATGACTTCCGTCAGCCCAACTCCACATTTTTATTAATGAGGAAGTCGGGCCGTCAACGGATCTGTCCAGCGAATCTGCTGATTCATTGGATCACCACCTTTGTTCATTTTCTTAATGATACCGTTTTCTGAAATTTCAAACAAGTATAAACGTGCTACATCCACAAAAAAGGGACCAGCTAGTGCTGATCCCTGCTCCTTATCTCCCTTGATCAATCGCCAATAAATGACGGAAATGGTCATTATTTTGGGCTAATTCACTTGGTGATCCTGACATGGTCAACTCACCATCTTCAATAAACAAGACACGATCCATTAAGGAGATTCCTTGTAGATGATGTGTGATCCAAATGACCGTTTTGTCCTGTAGCTCGCGGAAAAACGTATCTAACACTGCTTGCTCGGTAATCGGATCAAGACCAACAGTCGGTTCGTCTAGTAAAATAATCGGTGCATCCTGCAATAAAATCCGAGCTAGGGCAAAGCGGTGACGTTCGCCTCCGGAAAACCGTAGCCCCGCCTCATCCACTAATGTTTGCAGACCTTCAGGCAGTGACTGAACCAGTGGTAACAAGCCCACTTTTTCAATGACTTGCCAAACATCTGCTTCACTAGCCTCCTCGTTCCCGATTCGCAAATTATTTAAAATCGTTGTATGGAACAGATACGGATTTTGATTAATGACGCCAATATAACGACTAATCTCGTCCCCAAATTGATTCGTGGCCTGTTCATTCAGGGTTACCGAACCTTGTGTAGGCGTTAAATCCCCACGAATCAATGAGGCTAGCGTACTTTTACCAGAACCACTGCGCCCTAAAATGGCTACTTTTTCGCCTGGAACGAATCGTAAATCGAGACCTTTTAGAATCTCCCGCTCAGCTTCAGGATAATGAAAATGGACATCTTGAATCTGAATCGTTAGTGGGCCAGACAGGGCTTTAGCCCCTACCGCCTCAGTTAAATCTGGTAACTCATTGAGTCGCTTGATCGAATCCTTGTAGATGTTGGTCTCTTGAGCTGCTGCCGGGAGTGGTGCAAAAGCGTCTATCAAGGGAAACACAGTCAAAACAAAAGCCGCAATCCAGTTGGCCGCCCCACCACGCACACCAGGAAACTGATAGCTGGACCAAACCAACAGAGCAATAGCAATCAGTCCGACTGTCAACTGCAAATATAGGTCCCGCTTGCGGTCAAAACGATTTAACTCCTGGGTGGTTTGCCGTAGCTTAGACGTTACTTCAGCTTGCTTGGCTACATATTCCGTTCCTCGTTGCGCAAAAATCCAATCGGAGACACCTAGGATATTATCAGTTAATTCTGTATAAAGCTGATTTTTTAATTGCTTTTGTTTTTCTTGGCGTGCACCATTTTTAATCACCGACCATAATGGTAAGATCAACACCACGACGCCCATCATCAAAAGCATCATCAACGCAAACCACCAAGAAAAGAAACCTAGCGCAAGCACGATGAACACATATAACAACCAGGCAATCAGTGTGGGAAAAATCGTCCGCAAATAAAGGTTCTGAATGTGGTTGATATCTTCTGCCAAAAGTCCTAAAATATCACCGGTGCGGTAATGACTCTTAAAAAAGATCGCGTCTTTCTCCAAGCGATCATATAGCTTCAACCGCAAGTGAGAGGTCATTTTCAAGACCCAGTTATGACTCGTCAATCGCTCAATATAGCGGAAAACAGGTCGGCCAATCCCAAAGGCTCGCGTTAGCACAATTGGAATATAGATCATAAGGATATTTTCTGGCAGTGAGGCCGCCCGACTAATCAAGTAGCCGGAATTGAACATCAATGCACCGGCACAAAAAAAGGTCAAAAAGCCTAAAGCAATGGCTAATAGTAGCGCACCTTTGTAGCGTTTTAAAAATGGTTTGATCCAAGTATCATGTTTCAACGCCTGAAATAAGCCGATTTTATGCATTACGCTCCCCCCTCATAGCTTTTGTTAAACGAACAAAGGCCCCATTTTTTGCTTCAAGCTCTGCTAGGCTCCCTTGCTCAACTATCCGTCCGTCTTCCAAGACGAGAATATGATCCATCTCCGCCATCCAATGAAGGCGGTGAGTGGCAAAAAAGACTAAGTGATTGGCCATTAACGGAAGCATTCGTTCCTTCAATTCTACTTCCGTCTCAATGTCTAGATGGGCAGTAGGTTCATCAAACAAGAGAATGCTACGTTCCTGATCGAGAAAGGCCCGTGCCAACGCGATTCGCTGCGCTTGTCCGCCGCTTAAAGTGCGGGCACCTTCGCCCAACATCGTTTCTAGTCCTTGTGGCATTTCTGCTACTAACTCCGTTAAACCAGCTACTTCCAATGCTTGGTGAACTTGTTCATCCGTCGCTTGTGGATGATAAAAGATCAGATTTTCTCGCAATGTCAGATGAAAAATGTAAGGATTTTGCGGAATATAAATCAACTGCTTTTGCCAGTCTGCCTGCTCAAAAGTTGCTAGTGCTTGATCATCCACCTTAATTTTTCCTGAGGTTGGCGTCAAAAAGCCACTTAATAAGTTAATTAACGTGGACTTACCGGAACCGCTCATGCCAATAATTCCGATTTTTTGAAACCCCTTCGTTTTAAACTGAATATCCTTAAGTGTTGCCGTTTCTGTATAACCAAAATCCAGTTGTCCGATCATGATTTCCGTTTCACTGGAAACAGTCGCTAGCGCTTGGCTAACTGGTGCTGTTTCGGGAAAATCTAAAATCGTTTGAATTGCGGTCATGGCATTTTTTCCATCTAAGGTAGCATGGTAATCGCTAGAAAAATCACGAATCGGCAAAAAATACTCCGGCGCTAAAATCAAAACAGTTAAAGCCGGAAACAACAAAATTGCCCCGTTGATTAAGCGTAACCCTAGGAGCACCGCAACGACAGCCACTGAAAGTGTTGTAAAGAAATCTAAGGCGAAGGTAGATAAAATGGCTACTTTTAATGTACTCATGGTTGCTTTACGGAATCGTTCGCTGGAACGAAAAACACTTTGTCCATAAGGCTTGCTGATACCAAATAGTTTTAGGGTATCAATTCCTCGGAGTGAGTCGATAAAGTGATTCGATAGCAGTTGAAACGTCCGATATTGTTTGTCTGCCTTACTTTGGGCGGCATAGCCCAAAATAATCATAAAGATAATGATCAATGGAAAGACAATCAAAAGTACTAAGCCAGACTGCCAATCCAGGCAAAAAACCACTATTAGAATCAAAAATGGTATCAACATCATATTCATAATTTTAGCCAAAATCAGTTGCAAATAATTTTCAACTTGATTGACACCATCTAAAGCCATCGTAGTAATATTCCCCGTACCTTCTGCTTGAACAATACTAGGCCCGACACGAAAAATCTTATGCAGCAATTGCGTTCGAATACGGCTAGCCTCTTGATAACTATAATGATCTAAATAGGCGCCGCGGAAATAAATCACCAGTTGGCGGCCACTAAACGAGGCGAAAAAGAGCAGTACCCAAAGCCACTGACCGCTTAAGGGTTCACCCGACCAGACAGCCGTGATTGCCGCAGCGAGACCCCAAGCTTGGCCGATAATAAAGATTGCCTGCAGGAAGGCAAATCCTGCAAGCAATCCGAGTACGCGCTTCATTCCAGGGAGTTTCATAATTGACTTATCAATCATTTATACCCCTCCGTTACAGCGGTATGACTTACGCGTTTTCTGAAAATATAATAGCTCCAACCCGTATAGGCTAAGACAAATGGTAAAATTGTCAAGGATAGGTAACTCATAACCTTTAGCGTATAAGGACTTGAAGAAGCATTCGCAATCAATAGATCATATTGCGCGCCTAAAGAACTGATCATGACACGAGGGAATAGACCAGAGAAGAGCAACACCACTAGCACCACCAGTGTTAAGCCACTGGCAAAAAAGGCGATGCGTTCTTTGCCCTTAACCACAGCCCAATTGGCTAAAACAGTCAAACCAACAATCACCACCAACAAGCCTAAAGTGATTAAAAAATGTTGCTGGAAGAAATCGGTTTGGAAAAACAGCAGAATCGCAAACACAACCAGGCCAGCATATAGGACCCAATAAAAAGCACTAGCATAATTACGAGCCCGTTCTCGAATTGGTCCGGTGGTTTTTAGTGCAATATAATTCAAGCCGTGTAAGTAGCACAATAAGGTTAAGGCAACGCCACCCACAATGGAAAAGAGATTAACATAGTCTCCAAAATGAGCAGACATATTCCCTTCTCCGTCTAGCGGCATCCCTTGAATCATACTAATAAACAATAAGCCAAAGAAGAACGGTACTATCAAACTGCCGATAGTTAGTGTCCAGTTCCATGTTTGTTTTTTCTCAGGCGCTACCCGATGACGAAATTCGAAGGAAACACCACGAATGATCAAACCTACTAAAATCACTAACAAAATCAAATAGTAGCCGCTGAATAAAGAAGCATACCAGTAAGGAAATGAAGCAAACATGGCGCCACCTGCTGTTAGTAGCCAGACTTCATTGCCATCCCAAACTGGCCCAATCGTTGCGACTAGCTGATCCTTCTCATCCTCATTATGCGCTAGCGTTTGGACCGACATGCCGACGCCAAAGTCAAACCCTTCTAAGAAGAAGAAACCTGAGAAAAGGACGCCAATTAAAACAAACCATAATAATTGTAGACCGCTCATGCGCCAAACACCTCCCTGTCAAATGGATCTGCCGAATCCGTCTTATCGTTGTTCGGCAATTCTGGTCCCTTTTTCAACTCTCGACGAATCAAAGTAATCATCGTAATCGCCAAAGTGGAGAAGAGTAAGAAATAAACCGTATTGGAAATCAACAGTGATGTGACTGAAACATTTGGTGACACGCTATCTTCAATGGTAAATAAGCCGTAAACCGTCCACGGATAACGACCTAACTCGGTAATCAGCCAACCAGAAGTGTTGGCGATAAATGGCGTAAAGGTTGTTAAGCCCATAATCCACAGTAACCAGCGCTTTTCGTATAAAATTGGTCGTTTCTTGCGTGTCAAGAACAAACCTAAAGCGGAAACTAAAAGCATAAGTACACCAAAGCCTGCCATGATGCGGAAACTCCAGAACAAAACATTAACCGGTGGGTAGTAGTCCCGGTCCCCGTATTGCTCCACTAATTCTTTATTAACATGATCCATCCCTTTGATGGCACCAGATGGTTTGCCGTACGCTAAAATACTTAAAATATAAGGAACTTGAACGCCAAAGACTTGCTTATGTTCCCGTTCGTTATCCCATGCAATCAAGGTCCAAGCTGCCGGGTCGCCTGTGTCGTCATAGGTTCCTTCCATTGCAGCGAATTTCATTGGTTGATCTTCAATCAAAGCCTTCATTTGTAAATCGCCAGCCCCTAGAACAGCCACCGAACCAAATAATGAAACCACTAACCCAACACGAAGTGACTTTTTAAAAAATTCCCGGTCAACGTTCTTTTGTAGTAACCGAAAAGCTGCCAATCCAGCTACAATGATGCCGCCCATCGTGATGGCCGCCGTGATGACATGAGCAAATTCATACCATACTTGATGATTTATGAGTAAAGCACCAAAATCCGTCATTTCTGCACGTCCATTGCGAATCGTGTAGCCGACTGGATGTTGCATGAAACTGTTCGCCGCTAAAATCCAAAAGGCCGAAAGCATGGAGGCAATCGTTACTAGCCAGATAAAGACCACATGGAGCTTGGGATTAACTCGCTCCCACGTAAAAATCCAGAGCCCTAAAAACGTTGATTCCATAAAGAATGCTAATAACGCTTCAACTGCGAGGGGCGCACCAAAAATGTCGCCGACAAAGCGGGAATAATCAGACCAATTCATACCGAATTGGAATTCTTGAATAATACCTGTTACTACCCCTACCGCAAAGCTTAGTAAAAAAATGTTTCCCCAAAATTTCGCCATCCGTCGGTACTGCTCTTTCTTTGTGATGACGAACCCAGTTTCCATAATCGCTACGACAAGTGCGGTCCCGATTGAAAACGGCACAAAGAAAAAGTGAAAAATCGTTGTCATGGCGAATTGGAACCGTGCCAATGTGACAATATCCATTTCATTTCCTCCCTTTTAAAATAATGCGTGTTATCGAAAAGTATTTCGAAATAATGACTACCCAATTGAATATACTCCTGCGTCTTTAAAAAAGCGAAAGAAAGAAACCGAAAGTGACAATTTTGTGAAAATTGTCTTTTTTTCTGATTGAAGTGTTGTTTTTTTCAGTAGAAGCGACGCTATCTAAGCTAAATTCTACTAATTTATCTTTAAAAAAAGATGCAAAATGACTGCCACTCGCTTAGAATGTTAGACAATGAACAACTCTGGAGGATCATATGTATAAAACTTGGTTTCGTCTGATTTTATTCGGCTATCTATTATTTATGTATTTTTTAGCGCCCTTTTTCCCTTTTATGGCGTTGAATGTTTTATTAGCTTGGATTCCCTTGGAAATAGCGTGGTTTGCTGAAAAACGGGTAGACAGTCTCCTAGGCAAAATCAGTCTGCTTTTCTGGCTGCTATTTTATCCTAATATTCCCTATCTTTTGACAGATCTCTTTCATTTGGAGACTTTGTCTATCTACTCGGAAAATGCTATTTTTCATAATGACATCACAAGCTGGTTCTCTTTTCTATTACTGATCGTACCAATCCTATTTCTACCCACATTTGGTGTGCGCTCTGCAGAACATTTACTAGCAAAATTTTTTCCTAAACAATCACGTCTTGTCTTAGTTGCCGTCTTTGTTTTAGCTGCCTTAGGTATTTACGCAGGGCGTTTTTTACGGCTTCATTCTGTCCATTTCTTAATCGCGCCACTCCAAACTCTTACGCTTATTTTTGGCCTCTGGGACTGGGATAAGTTGGCCTTTATCCTCATTTTTACGATTATTCAACTCTTGCTTTGGCAAGTCCCTTCATGGTTGAAAAAAGTCGCCGCCTAAAAATCCGCCGAAGGTCTGATAGGATTTTTCTGAAAATCTATGGTATACTATTTTCATACGAAACATCATTTATATGCGAAAAGTTAGCTTCTTTTGAAGAAGTTTATTCAAAACTGGCGTAACTAAAGGGTTACAAGGACGTATTAGAGGTTTGGGAATGCGTCGTTTAAACGAGAAAAAGTTAATTTATAGTAATAGTCTGATCCAACTTTAAATATTGACATGACATTCGTTAGATAGCCTATCCGGTTTTCCGGATAGGCTATCGTCAATTTTAGCGTCATTCAGAAAATATTTTTTGTTTTTTCACCAAAATTGGGACCTAACAAAACTGTTAGGCCCTTTTAAGTCGCTATCCTTGAGACTGCGAGTTCTATCCCGTAAGATAAGTCAGAATGATAAATGAAAACGATTTTTATTTTATTTTCTACTGTCATTTAAACAACTTTTTGTTAGGGGTAAAAAAATGAAAAAACAACTTCGTTGGAAAAATAAAATCGCGATAGTCGCCATAGCACTTGCTTTTATACAGCCAAATGGTGCCGCTTTCGCCGACACCACAGCTGAATCGGTTGTAGCAACTACTTCCCAATCAGTCTCATCTACAACTACCACGGACACTTCTAAAGAAATCAGTCCTACCCTCAGTTCCACTAGTACTGCCAATCAAACTCAGGCTACTAGCACAGATTCAAAAGAATCCAGCACCTCAACCAGCAACACAGCAGAAGAAGAATTAGTCGCACCAGCTGCACAAAGGACTACCATCAGTACTACGTTTGACGCCAACGAGAAAACTTCGTCATCTGAGCCTCATTCAGCGTTTACCATGGCAGATTACGAAAAGAGTTCTGCCTTAGAATTGGCACAAGCAATCCGGGATAAACGAGTAACCAGTGTTCAGCTAGTCCATTTTGCCTTTGAAAAAATTGATGCCTTAGATGACCAAATCCATGCCATGATCACCTTACGTAAAGATAAAGCATTGGCAGAAGCCGCTAGTTTGGAAGATACCGGTCAACCTTTTTTAGGCGTACCAATCTTGATGAAGGGGCTAGGCCATACCATCGCCGGTGGTGAAAATACCAATGGATTAGCCTTCATGGATGGAACGATTTCTAGTAGTAATGGCAGCTTCACCAAAGAATTTGTAAAGGCTGGCTTTATTATTATTGGACAAACAAATTTTCCCGAACTAGGCTTGAAAAACATCACAAACTCTAAGCTGTACGGTCCAACTGGTTCTGGTATAAACCCAGCCTATCAAGCTGGTGGTTCTTCTGGTGGATCTGCCGCAGGCGTTGCAGCTGGCTATGCACCTATCGCTAGCGGTAGCGATGCTGGCGGTTCAATCCGTATTCCAGCCTCTTGGAATGATATTATCGGCTTCAAGCCATCTCGTGGTGTTACCCGCGGAACTAGCGGTAGTGCAACAAATCAAACCGTTCACTTTGCTGAGACTAAAACGATGGACGACACACAAGCCCTTTTTGATATGCTGCTAAGTAAAGACTTACCTAGTCAAACACTCGACCCTACCACTACCATCGCGTACACCACTGCTTCTCCCGTAGGAACGCCTGTTTCTAGTGAAGCAAAGAAAGCCGTGCTGCAAGCGGTCGACTTTTTACAAGCACAAGGGTTCAAAACCGTTGAAGTGGCCTATCCTATTGATGGTGTCAAATTGATGCAAAACTATTATACGATTGGGGCGGGTTCTGTTGGGGTCATTGATTATCTTGCTACCTCAAAGCTTAAGCGACATGTGGAAATAAATGATGTTGACTGGACGACCTGGGCCCTTTATCAATTGTCTAAGGATACAACTAAGGAGGATATTACGGCAGCTTGGACCTCCGTTCAACAAATCAGTGAACAAATGGCCGCTTTTCATGAACAATATCCATTATTTCTGACTCCAACAACTGCTAGCACCGCTCCTTTGGTTAATGATACATTGATGCACGAGGAGGATATTGAAAAAATTAAGACAATGGAAAGCTTGTCTAAAGAAGAAAAGCAGCAGCTAGTTTATGATCAGTGGCTCCCTGCACTTACCTATTCTCCATACACACAGTTAGCTAATTTAACAGGCGAGCCGGCCATTAGTCTACCCACATTTATATCAAAGGATGGTCTGCCACTAGGTATTCAGTTTAACGCAGCCTTGAATAATGATCAGCTATTGCTAACGGTAGGAAAATTATTTGAAAACCAACAGCAATTCCATCAACCAGAAAAGAATGAATCAGAAGACAGTTCAAGTACCCCGTTGGATACGTCTGAAACATCTGACACGACTGACACGACTGACACGACTGACACGACTGACACGACTGACACGACTGACACGACTGACACGACTGACACGACTGACACGACTGACACGACTGACACGACTGACACGACTGACACGACTGACACGACTGACACGACTGACACGACTGACACGACTGACACGACTGACACGACTGACACGACTGACACGACTGACACGACTGACACGACTGACACGACTGACACGACTAGTGTAATGTCTGAAACCCACGTGTCAAGTGATAAAAAGCAAATTACGCCATCAAAAACTGCTTCGAGTTCTACCAACAGTGGTTCATCAAACTCAACAAATACCGCTAAACAAAAAGCAGATAAACAGCCCAAGAAAAAAGCAGATTCCTTACCGCAAACAAATGATACACAAGAAGTGGGACTATCATTATTCGGCGGAATCACAGTTCTATTTACTTTCATTCTATTAAAGCAACGTAAGCGCTAAAAATCAGCTTATTTCCAGTTTACCGTTACTATGCTATCCTTAAGGAAAAAAGGAGAAAATTTATGATTACTTCAACCCTTACTAGCTACCCCGGTAAAAAAGTCACTAAAGAATTCGGTATCATCTCTGGCTTTGATGACAAATTACGGGGAATTCGTACCACTGTCCTAATTGGCGACTACTTGGAGCGAGCTTTGCAGGACTTAGAAAAAAATGCAGCCGAATTGGGTGCCAATGCCGTCTTAGGAATCAGTTTTGCTTTGGCAGACAAAACGCTCCCTGTTGTAATGGGGACTGCCGTTTATCTGGAAGATTTATAGCCACAACTATACTTAAACCGCGCTGATTCGATTGAAATCAGCGCGGTTTTCGTTAATCTATCAGTTTTGTTAGATTCGCCTCGTCCCCTTGTTTCCTTCTATAGAAAGAGTATTCTTACTTAAAGGAGATGATTGTTATGTCAAAAGAAAAAGTCACACTTATGATGGACCAATTGAGCATCGCCTATGCTGATGAGCAAGTCGCAGCTATCTCAGAATTACAAGATATGCTCCTCAATGCAGCCCAAGAATTAGAAAAAACCGATGATACCGGACTGGTGGCTGCCAACTTGACTGGCAAGATTGCTATTTATTCTTTGGGGCATCATAACCAAGTTCCCATAGCAGTCTCAACCCTGTATTACCAAATCAAACGGGATGCTGAAAAGTATAAAGGGATTGCCATTACTGCTATGATGGTGCCTGTCTGGGGCATTTTGTAATTTTCAACATATCCAATTTGTTGGCCGTTGATGAAACTAACAAGCGAGGTGATTTCGTGAATACAACAACATTCATCTTATTCCTAACCTGTATCAGTTTATTTTTGACTTTTGTTGCCATCCGCCAAGGGAAATCAGAAAATAATTCAGAAAAATAACATACGCTCAAGGAGGCGTGCACAGGATGAAACCCAAAGCACTGATTCATAGCTTACTTACCTTTCTCGCACTATTGCTATTACTTGGCTTAATTAACTTTGCCTTTCAAGATCCCTTCTTAACTGGAAAAGATTGGCTCCAAGCATTTTTCATCAGTCTACTAGTTTTTTGTGTCCAATCTTTCAATAAATCAACCTCAGAATAATCTATTTACCTTGAAAATCGGTGGACTTTGGCGTAATTCATATCACTCACTAAATCTACCGAAAAATCATCTAAGTGATACACTGCTGACCATTCTGTCTGCCATTCACCATTCCAAGGGATTTTAACCTTTTCCAGTAGAGACATTGCTTCCGCTGGGGTCCAGCTTTTTTTGGCACTCATGGCGGAAGTTAATGTTTGGTAGCGATCGTGGCCGATGCCCACACCCTCATCGTTGCCTTTCGAAAGCTGGAAATTAGTAGCTCTATCCGTTGGCACCACATTCAACTGCTGACCTGCCCAATCAACGACCACTGACTTCCCTGACTTATCTGCTATCAAAAAGTGATAGGGTTTGCCGGCTGATGAATGCATATCATATTTTTTTAATAACGTAATAGCTTCCTCCGTTGATGCTGCTTTATCAAGAAGCATGCGAACTGCTACCGTCGTCGTAATTGGTGTTTTTCCATTTTGTTGCACAGTTGGTTCAGTCTGCAACTCCAAAACTGAAACACTTAACCCCTTTTCATTGAGACCATCCACAGAACCATACGGGGCCGCCAAAATTGCTAGCTTGCCTTTTAAAGTTTCAGGCATGGTACCTTCCTCTTTCGAAACGCCAAGATGGGCTAAATTAACCATGGAATAGGCAGCATAACCTGCTTTAGGCTCAGTATATAGAAGTAATGCTCCTGCTTTGGCATAATCAAAATTCCGACCTACTAAATTTTCTCCGGTTGGCGTCTTGACCATAAAAGCACTGCAGCCAAACAGATTCTCATTCGTCTCAATAGGATAGCCAAAAAATAACTTTTTCGACAACATTTCTTCCAAATCAGAAACACTCGCCACGCCTTCAGCTAAAACTTCATCTAGTTTATAATCGGCTTTGTAGAGATCTCCCTCAACTTTTTCAATCGTTTGAATCGTTCTGATACGAGTAAATAAAACACTTCCTCCTATGATTAGTAATACTGCTAAACTGGCTAAAACTACTTTGATCCATTTCTTCACAGCTTATCCTCTTTTCAATCTTTTTTTTACACACTGATTGTATTACGCCATGACTTTTGGTTACAATGGTCAATAGTAAGCCAGAGTGTCGACTAACCGACACTTGTTGCCGCTTTTGTCGGATAAAGGAGCCAAGATGACGAAAAATAGTGAAGACCGTCGTGTCAAAAAAACCAGAAAAATTCTGCAAGAAAGTTTAGCTACCTTATTAAGTCAAAATGATTTGCCTACAATCACAATTCGCGCCCTAAGTACGCAAGCAGATGTGCATCGCTCTACTTTCTACGCCCATTACGAGGATATATATGCTTTGTACCACGAAATCGAAGATCAGGTAATTGTCGATTTGACTACTTTAATGACAAAACATGCCACCGCAGAACTAGATACATATTATCAATTACTGTTTAATTACGTAGATCAGAATCGGCTATTTTGTAAAATGCTCTTCAGTAACCACGCTCCTCATAGCTTTTTAGAACGTCTGACTGAATTATTTCAAGGTGCTAGCCTAGAAAGTTGGGCGGCTATTTCCAGTGGTGGCACCGAATCGTTAGCTTATCTGGCGGCCTATCATGTTCAAGGCTGTTTTTCCATGGTGCAAAAATGGACCGCCACAGATTTCAAGTTGCCTAAAGCTGAGCTAACCGAAATGATCGCCATGATTGACCAGCAAATTACGAATGTCTTACAAAATCCGCCTAATAAAATCAGCTAAAGTTCCTTGCCAAATTTTCTGAAAGCAAAAATATGATAATAAAACAGCAAACGCTTCGCTACTCATTCAGCTTTCGAGTAGTGAAGCGTTTGATTTACTTTCAAAATTATGATCAGATATACCGCAATTCATCTTTCATAGCAGTCCTTCAAAGATGCACTGAATAGCACATCTTTCTTGGTCTTATCGATCTTGCAGTGGCAAAATCTCTTGTTGCATCATCTCTGTAAATTCGTTTCGGACTTGCTTTCGATATTTCATCATGGACAATGGTGTATCTGTCGTCAGTTTATAGCGCACGTAGTTATCAGTATTGCGCAACTCTTTTTCACATGAAACTCATAAATCGCACCTAAACAACAATATGCTTTACTCTTATCTCCATCTTACAAAACTGTTCCTTTCTCCCCCGTCATCTCCTGTTATACTCGCTATAAAAGGAGTTGGCGTGATGATTCAACAAACTTGGCAGGAGCTAGAAAAATTATTTGGCCCTAAAGTGGCACAACGGCAAACAGCCTTGATTCTTGCAACCCAAAACTATGCTCAAGCGATTCTTTCAGCAAATGATTCTGAGCGAATCCGTAGTCTTGGTAAGAGACACCTGATGTTAGCGGCTGAAAAGCGTCTGTCCTCTAAGCAACTAACTGCGTTTCTTGGGCATGCGATAAAGTTTGAACGGACCTATTGAGTTCATCCACCTCTTACAGAAGGGAAACCTCCAGATGAAAAACAAATGCTACTTCACACTTTTTATTATAGGTCTCTTACTTTGCCTCATTTCGTCCATTAGTATCTATCAACCATTCATCGAGATACCTATTTGGTTACCGGCTTTGATTTTCATCGTGGGTATTTTACTAGCATCTTTCAGCTCCAAACGTTACAAATAGTGATTTTCATCAGAGAAACTTGCGGCGACTTTCCTCTTATTTACGAGCATAAAAAATGCGTGCTATGTTAGAGTGAAGCTTCCAACATAGCACGCGTTTAGTTATTAATCTTTTTTAGAAGCAGAGCTAGTCGCGTCGACAGCCGGCTTTGCTACAGGTGCGGCAGCGGCTTTAGGTGCAGCTTCAGGCGCTTCCTTTTTAGAAGCGGAGCTGGTGGCATCAACGGCACTAGCGCTCTCTTTTTTAGAGGCGGAGCTGGTAGCGTCAACGTCGCCCACTAATTGTTGACCGGTTTGTTGCAAATACCAGTCGATAATTGGTTTAAAGTCTAAAATGTATTCATTGATACCCATATAGGTGCCATAAGCATCGCGAATCGCTTGATAATTATGCACGATATATTTTTCAGGACCATGTTTTGGTACGTGAACGCGCACGACATCTTGTTTACCAGAGCGCAATTGTTGAATGACCCATTCCACATTTTTATAGGCTTTTTCTGGATGGCATTTTGCCAAAGGATTCCCAGCTTGTCCAGGGACCCGTTTTGCAAACATGTCATCAGGCTCTTTCACATTATTGTAGTAAAGGAATTGATTATTACTGTCTGCGTAGGTTAATTCCATCGGCATCGATTTCAAGAAAGCATCTAGTTGATCAACTGTCAATACGCCCCGGTCTAAGACCACATAGTCACTACCTTTAGCGGCATTAGTTTTTTCCGCTGCTTGTTCCACCCAGTCCTCCGCATACATATCAACATCTTCAATGGTAGAAGCGATTTTGCCGGTTGCGAATAAATCTTCTTTTGGCAATGGTTTTTCTGTGTCTTCCAGTTGAGCCGCTACTTCGACAAAACGGACAAATTTTTGTAATGTGCTTTGTAAAAATTCCACCGTGCGGTTATCTTTGATGGCGCCGTTTTCGTCAAAGGCTTCTTTGACTTTACCCAATAGAAATTCATTACCAGGCATAACAATCGCATTCACACCAGGTGCATCTAAGATTTGACGCAAATGAAGCTGCGCTCTGGAAGAACCTTGATCATAATAAGAGGCCCCTACAATCATCACTGGTTTATTTTCCAAGGGATGAATCTTGAAAGATAACCATTCTAACACTGATTTCAAGGCAGCTGGAATGGTATGGTTATGTTCCGGTGTGGCGATAATAACCCCATCAGCTCGTTTGATTTTATTGTTCAAAATTTGGATAGCTGGTGTGTTGGTAGCATCTTCACTTTGATTGAACAAGGGAACATCCTTGATTTCTAAAATTTCTAGGTCTAACAAATCAGCAAAATTGGCTTGAATAAATTGCAATAGTTTACGGTTATATGAAACTTCGGCGTTTGAGCCAACGATTCCGACGATTTTCATTCTGCATTTCTCCTCTAATTAGATATTTTCCCATGAAAAGTTTTCAGCGGCTTTAAGATTTTCTTGGTGACTCGCCTTTAATTGTCTCGTCAAGGTCACAAAAATCAAAAAGTCAGCGAATAATCCGTCCAATACTTCGACTGCTTCTGCTACTTGTAATTCATTGTTTTCATCAAAAGCGCCTAATGAATGGCTCAATAAAAATTCAGAGCTAGGCATAATACGGGCTTTCAATTCTGGTGCGTCCAAGATTTGGCGCAAATGAGCTTGGGCTCTAGAAGAACCTAATGTGCCATACGAAGCACCGGTAATCATAACGGGTTTATCTACAAATGGATAAATACCATAGGAAAGCCAGCTTAACGCGTTCATCAAAGCGGCTGGGGCAGCATGATCGTATTCAGGGGTCGAGATAATCACGCCATCTGCGGCTTCAATCTTTGCCGCAATTTCTTCTACAATCGCTGGAATTTGACGATCCTCCGGTTTATTGAAAAGTGGCAGATCCCGAATTTCGACGATTTCAATTTCAGCTTGTGCTTGAAAATGATGTGCCATATATTGCAACAGCTTGCGGTTGGTAGAATTGTCCGAATTCGTCCCAACTAAACCAATAAATTTAAACATGAAACGTAACTCCTTTTAGATTAATTTTTGTTGAATCCCAGAAGAAAGCACAACGCCTGCTTCTGTATAGATGATTCCTTCAATAGTAGAAATCGTTTCTATCATAGTTAAGATTTCCTCTTGTGACAGCCCAAACAGCTGTGTGGTATAGATTTCGCCAACTAACGATTTTTCTGAAACAATCGTTAGGCTCAAAAGGTCGTTTTGCATGGGGTAGCCCGTCTGACTATCGAAAATGTGGTGATAATTCGTGCCATTTTGCTGCAAGCTTCGTTCATAAATTCCTGAAGTCACCACGGACTCCTCTTGAATTTGCAAAATGTAATCATAGTTATCGCGGCCCAATTTAGGATTTTGAATCCCAATATGAAACCAGCGGTCAGGTTTATAAAGTGGTGTACCAAAGCTGACCACATTGCCACCTAAATTCAATAACAAGCTTTGCAGTTGATCTTGATATTTTTCAACAATCAAATCAGCAATATACCCCTTTGCCAGTGCACCTAAATCAATTTTCATGCCAGGTCGGTTTAACTTTACCGCTAAATGTTGCGGTTCCAGTAAAATCTCCCGCGGATCAATTAACGGCAGTAAGCGTTGGATCTCTGCCTGACTAGGTACGCGAGCATCTGAAAAGCCAATCCGCCAAGTTTGAATCAAAGGTCCGATGGCAATATTCAGCAGCCCCGGTTGTAAACTCTCGGCTTTGCCCACTTGAATCAAATGAAAGAGCTCTGGCGCCACTTCCACAAAAGCCTGGCCGGCCTGCTGATTGACTTGTGCCAATTCAGAAGTCGCATCATTGGCTGAAAACCGCTTTTCATACACAGCTAAGTCATGAAAAATCTCGACCATGAGTTGTTTTTCCAGCGCATTCCCCGCTGCTGCCAACTTACTTTCCAACGTGACATCAATCACTGTGCCCATCAAATGAATGTTATCCTTTAACATAAGCTACCCTTCTTGATACGCCTTAATCTGTGCCAATAACACTTGATTCTGATTCAACCGAGCAAAGGCCGCGGCATCTTGTAAAAGCTCTTGCACTTTAGCCGGCTCCGCTTGTTGGATACGCGCATTTTGTGCTAATTGAAACTGAATTCGTGCGACATAATACGTCACATGGTGCTCACTACATAGACTGATTCCGTAATGTAAAAGAGCGTCGGCGGCTTGGAACTCGCCCGTCTGACTGTAAAAAACACCCGTATGGTACAGAATATTCAGCACACGCCAAATATCGTGGGTAGAGCTTGCTGGATATCGGGTTACAGCTTGCAGTACCTTGTCAAAATAGACATCTGCTTTTTTGACATCTTGTATTTGCTGGTACGCTAAGCCCATGCCACAAAAAGCTAATAAGGAAAAAATATCATCTGCTACTGGCTCGTTCTCCAGTAAAATCTGGTTAAACCAAAATAAACTGTCAGCAATCTCCTGCTCTAAAGAAATTGCTAAAAAGCCAGATAGATACGCATATTGCTTAGCTAAAGTCGGTTCAGCTTGGATTTTAGTGTCATCAATCGTCGCTAAAAGCTGACGCATCTTTTCAACTTCCATCGTAATCAAATAAAACTCAGCCTGATCTAACGCTTGTATCAGCTCATCATCTTGTCGCTTGGGAAAAATCTCGCCAATGGATAAATTCAAGCGCTCGCATAACTGCAGTAAGATTTTTAGACTCGGCACCTGACCATTATTCTCAAAACGACTTAAAGTTGCCTGCGTACAAATTCCTTGCGCCAGCTCATTTTGCGAAAGATTTAACTTTTTTCTCGCTTCAATAAAGACGGCTATATTCATCCTATTCCTCCCAGCTCATAAAATAGAACGACACATTGTGTCTCTCTTCACATTTCTCACGGTCATATTACGCCTGTGATTTTTCCTTGTCAACGTTTTTATATAAAAATTTATATATTCAATATACAAATAAATATATTGTCAAAAATAGCGAAATTTATTCTAAACAAAGATAAAATTACACATTTTATTAGCGCTGTGGTTATATTTTATTGTTGCTTCACTCAAGTAAACAGTTTCTTGCTCCCTCTAGCGCATTCTGTTTACAGAAACAATGACAAAAAAGAAACACGCATGCTAGATTAGTCAAAAACTAATCAAGTATGTGTGTTTCTTTAGATGAGACTTAATTCATTTGAAATTTTCAACACAGTACCTTTTATCACAAGATGGTACAAGCTAGTCTTGAAAAAAAAGATTTCTATCAAACTTCTGACATTTCTTCATCAAATGCAATCGGATGATTTTTCTTTTTTGAAAAGAAGATAATCATCAATAGATTGCTGGCAATCAATAATATGATAAATAAGCAGGTTTCAAACATTAGCGAACCACCAATTGATATTCCCTCACGCAATGCGCGGATTGAATAAGTCATTGGCAAGAATGGATTAATAGTGCGATAGAAAGCACTACTTAACTCAATGGGGTATGTCCCCCCAGAGCTGGCCAATTGGATTATCATGAAGATAAGCATTAAAAATGAGCCTAACTTTCCTAATAGTAAATTGAATAAAGTGACAATTGACATAAACGTCACAGAAACCAAGACACTAAATAAAATCACTTTGACTGGATGTAAAACTTCCATACCTAAAAAGACCGTCAAGACGAAATAAACCATTAGAGCTTGAAAAATACCCACAGCTCCTAAAATTGATGCTTTGCTTGCCCACCATGCTACACCAGTGGTTGGTTTTTTCTTTGGCGTAAATGCATCAAATAACAGATTGAAAGTTATCGTGCCGATGAATAAGGCGACAGACATCATGTAGGGAGCCATGGCAGTTCCATTGTTCGCCACGGTGTCAAGGTCTTTGTGCGTAGTACTTACAGGTTTTGCTATTGCAATGGCAGCATCCTTTTTCGTGTTAACCTGTTTGATTTTTTCAGCACCAGAGTCCAATTGAGTAGTTATTGAGTGTAAGCCATCTCCTATTTTCTCTAAGGATTGCTGAACTTGTTTCTCTCCAGTAGAAAGTTGCGAACTACCTGTAGAAATTTGTTGGGAACCATTGTCTAACTGCTGAGCACCAGATACTAATTTCTCGCCATTTGCTACTAACTGCCCAGTTCCATTGACTAATTGTACTGAACCATTTTGTAAGGCAAACACACCATCCCCTAAAGCAGGAAGTTTCTGTGTCACTTGCTTTAAGCCAGCTGTCAGCTGTTTTGAACCACGAGTAAGTTCTGTTGATTTTTTATTTAGGTAATTTGCACCATCAGTCAGCTGATGTGCACCTTGGGATAATTGATTAACACCCTCACTTAGAGTAGGCGTTTTTAGCTGTAAATCTCCGATCCCGTTTGTTAACTTCCCTAGTCCCTGACTAATTGTGGCTCCTTGTTCGACTAATTTCTTTGAACCCTGAGTAACTTGTTTGCTTCCGTCTGCTAACTGATGAATACTTGCCACCAGAGTTGGCACACTGCTATCAAGTGCCTTGGTTCCTCGATTGATTTTTTGAATTCCAAGAACAGCTTGACTAGCGATATCATAAAGTCCGTTCACTGCTTTTTCAATTCCTACGCTGGCAGTCTCGCTCACTTGAGTCAGCTGGTCTGCGCCTGCTTTCACTTTAGCGATTTGCGCAACCGGGATTTGCTGTACCGCCGCAAGACTGTTTGATAAATCTTCTAACACTTGCTTTTGAGTAGCTAGTGAAGCGGAAAGCTGGGTAGTATCGACAGATAATTGATGGATAGTATTTAAGGTTTGGCTGCTTTGCCCTTGCATCGTCGATAAAACCAAATTTTTTTGATCTTCATCCAATGTCACACCGCTTGTCAATAACGCCGCAACGACGGCGTTCGCATTGGTGGTTAAATCTGTTTGGTAGTTATCCATAAGTGTCTGTCTTTTGGTTTCAATCTGCTGGCTCAGCTCAGAAACATTTTCTGATACGTTATTCATCTGATTAGAAAGCTCCGTCACAAGATCAGCAACTTGGGTAAGGTTGCTTAAACTACTTAAATCAGTCGTTTCCAAAGTTTTAACGACCTGTGCAAGATAACTCTCGACATTATCTGTATAAGCAATCAGCTGATTCTTTTCCATCTCTGACATTTGAACATTGTTTAGACTAGCCACTAACTTTTCAGTTCCTTCATGCAAAGACTGAACTTGCTGCGGTAGCTGATTGGTTTTTGAAGCTAAGACCTGCAGTCCATCCGAAACTTCCTGAGAGCCGCCACTGACTGATTGGACTCCATTGACGTATTGGTCTACTCCTGTTTTCAACGTCTGCGAACCATTTACTAGCTGGTCAACACCTATAGCAAGAGTAGGTAGCTTTCCAGCTAACTGATCAATACCTTGCGTTAAGTTTGCTGAGCCGTTTGCCACTGTGCTAACCCCATTTGTATATTGATTGACTCCTGTTGCAAGTGTTTGAGAACCATCAGCTAGTCGTCCAAGCCCATTAGATAATTCTGGTACTTTTTCAGCTAAGGCACCAACTCCACTATTCATTTTTTTCGCGCCAGCATTCACTTTTTCAGCGCCAATGATATATTGTTGAAGTCCTTTGCTCAATATTTTGCTCCCGTCAGAAAATTTCAATGAACTGGATGCCAGTTTTATTAAATTATCCGAAAGTACCTGACTTGCTGTATTCAGCTTTGCGGTTCCTTCATACAGTTTTCCTCCACCATTTGCTGCGATTTTCATACCAGTACCAACTTTACCAAACTCTGAAAGTAATGTTTCGCTATACATCTGAGTCACTTGAGTAGATACTTGATCTTTTATCTGCATCATCGCAGAATCTGACATCTTAGCCGCCGTCAAATTAGTGCCTTGAGAGGTTTGATAATCGATCTGCATTTCTTTTGGATGATCATTTAATATAGTCGTTGCATTTTTTGAAAAGTTTGCTGGAATCGTTACAATCATATAATATTTTCCTTTTTCGATTCCCTTTTGCCCTTCTTCTTTAGAGACGAAATGAAAGTCTAAAGCCGCAGTTTGTTTTAATTTTTTGGTTAGATTTTCACCAATGGCAAGCTGTTTGCCTCGATAGGTAATCGGTTGATCTTGATTGACCACCGCAACCGGCAAATGATCAAGATTTCCGTAAGGATTCCACAGTCCACCTAAAAAGATTAGGTTGTACAATGCCGGAATCAAACCGATTATTCCTAAGACGATTAAAAGAAATTTATTTTTGATCAATGCTCGCCATTCTTGTTTTACCATAACTTTACCCTCTTTCTGATTCTTTCTTTTACTTAGCGAAAACAAAACAACAACATGTTGATTTGTAATCTCGGAAATTATATAATCAGGTAAAAGGATAGTCAACCAACAGATTTTTATCCTTTGTCGATTTGGAGGGAAAATATGATGGCGGAGCAGAATTTCAAAAAAAATCAAACAAAGAAAAAAATTTATCAAGCATTGATCAAATTATCTAAAATAAAGTTTATTCGTGATGTGACTGTTTCCGAGTTGTGTCGAACTGCTTCAATCAATCGCTCAACCTTCTATTTACACTATCAAGATATTGATGACTTGATTTTAGAACTGCGGGAAAGAAATATCTATTTCTTTATCGAGAGTGTCAAAGACAAGAAACTTTATCCAAGCTCTATTGATTTATCCGGTAATCAAACTGTCTTTATCGACTACAAAGATCTGGTCGAAGCAATCAAACATGCTGAGAATGAAAAAGAAGTCGTCATGATGCTACTTGGCAAACATGGTGACCCACATTTTGCAACAGAATTAAAAAATGCGATTCGTGAATTATTATCATATTTTCTTCAAGACTATTATCCTCAGCTGAAAAGTAAATTTCCCGATGTACCAGAGGACTATCTATCTATTATTCTCTTCGATACATCAGCTGAAATCATATTGTATTGGATGGAAAAAGGCATGGAGGAATCACCTGAAAAAATCAGTGAAATCATTTCATCCGCACGCATCGTAGGACCGCTAAGTCTTTTATAGATGTTAAGCGTTGCATTATATGAATTAAGAGTGCTTGATTCAACACTAACAGATTTAGCATCCAAATAAATGTAACTCAGAAGCTTTATTCCAGGGGACTCCTTTTGTTTTCTAGCTGAACAAAAATTTTTCTGAAAATTCACCGCAAACAAAAAGGATGAAGCCAATTGGTCTCATCCTTTTTTTGTTGCTAGCAGCATTTGAAATTTTTATGGAGCCGAGGGGAGTCAGTTATATGCGTCTAAAACGCTGATACGCCGCCATTCTTTAAATCGTGGCTGGCAAAGTGGCTGTCAAATTTTCAAAAAAAGAAGTAATTCAAAATCACAAACAAAATGTGATTCCAAACTACTTCAATCATAAATGGAGCCGAGGGGATTTGAACCCCTGTCCAAACGGCTTGCCGCCGAGATATCTACGCTCATAGTCAACTCATTTAAGGATTCGCGCACCAGCTTGCCGAGTGACAGGCATTCTGTTTTGCTAGTCTGATGATCTCTTTTTTAACTTGCAGACGGAAAGTTAAAACGTATCCCACTAAATTTGAGACCCTTACCCGAGCACATGGGCGATGCCGGAAGGATCTACGCTAACTGTTTTTAGGCAGCTAAAGCGTAAGAAAAGTTTTGTTTTTTAGCAGTTATATTTAACTGTAACGTTTTAACGAAGACGTAACCTTCGAAGCGCAATCCCGGATCAAACACCGCCTGTCGAATCCATAACGGCCCCAATACAGAATACTCTTATCGAGCAGAAACAAGTATACCACATAACTCCTTAGTTGGGAAAGACTTGTACCCTTCTTCCACCAAAATCTACAAGATTTTTCGTGTGAAATAAGGATTTTTTGGCTTGAATGTTACAACTAGTTTAAAATCTCACAAAAAGTAGGATATGACTTGATTTTAGTCGGCGGGCGCGTTATGGTGTAGACATCAAAAGACAAGGAGCATGATTGGGAATGGTTGACGATTGGCTGCTATATCTTTTTGCAGCGGGTGTCTTATTGGCACTCATCATTAAGAATGTAGCAGAGGCAAATTTTGGTACTGTGGTTTTTCTTTGTGTGTTGTTACTCGGAGTTAGTGCGACATTATGGTTCACTTTGCAAAATAAGCGGAAAGTCAGAACGGCTTCACAGAAATAGTCATGCGAACGAGAGGAAACTCTCGTTTTTTTGTACTCTTTTTTGTTGTTGCATTTCATTTTCAGAAAATAAGTGCTAGGATAGGACGGGGAGATGATAAAGTTGCAGCATAAATTTCATGAAGCTCGTTCGGTGGGTTTGCTTTTAAGCTTGGTGGGTGGTGCCCTGGATGGTTATACCTACATTCATTTTGACGCCTTCGCCTCCGCCCAAACAGGCAATCTTGTTTTAGCGATTATTCAAGGGTTTGATGGAGAATGGCTTAGTGTTGGTAAAAAATTATTAAGCACTCTGTTCTTTTTCCTAGGTATCTTTCTGGCAAAGTTTTTAAGCCATTATTTTCAAGAAAAACAGATTCCCTATTGGCGTTTGTTTATTTTATATTATGAAGCAATTCTCTTCGCCTTACTAAGCTTAAGCTGGATCAACCAGCATCCGGCTTTAGTCACGATTCTGATTGCTTTTACTGCTTCTATTCAATGGGTTACCTTTGATAAAATCGAGGGCCGTGCTTATACCAACCTCTTTACTACTGGTAATTTAAAAGGTGTTGCCACTAATCTTTATGATTATTTAGCCACCGGTGACCAAGAGGCGTTCCATACTTTCCGCCACTACGTGTGGGTCGTTGTGAGTTTTATTTTAGGTGTGATTCTTTCGGTCTTTTGCTACCACTTATGGGGTAAAAATGCGATTTTACTGATTTCATTCCTGCTGGGTGCTTTAGCAGTGAGTCAGACTATTCAAGTTTGGCGTTTTTATCGTACCAATCCTGCGCTGCGTTAAACGATGCATCCTATACCTCGTTTAAAGTGCGTCTTTTACTCATCATAAAAAAACAGCCGTAAAGAACTGACTACGACTCCAACAATGGATCATGGTAATCAGTCTGTCATGGCTGTTTTTTGCAAGTTGTTATTCTTCTGGTTGCCATAAGAAGCCGTCAAAGGTCTCGCCATCATAGTAGCGTAGTAATTCCTCCATCGAGAGCGCCAGCGTTTTCTCTTCTTGCTCATTTTCTTCTAATAGTCTTGCGCGGTAAGCCGCGTAAATCATCCCTAATTTCTGTAAAACTTCACCGCGGCTATTGCCTTCGGCTGTAATTGTTGGGAGTTCTCGCAAATAGCCGAAATATAATGTCCCGTCTGCAGGGAGTATCACGACATTTAGACCTACCTCTAAAAAATCCTCTTCTGTAAACATCTACTTCACTTCCTATAAGACCAGATTGACCGTGCGCCCTTCCGCATGGACTTTTGCAATCATTGTTTCAAACACCACGGTTACAGGTTCCTCATGATCTAATTTCAACTGGTATTGATTCAATAATGCGCGATCTTCTTCTGAAAACGGACGAATCGAAAACTTGCCCTTCAAGGATAAACTCTGATAACTTTTTTCCCGGTAACAACAAACAGATCCCTTACCATCACGAATAATATTTTCAACACTTTCGCCGTTGCCGTTCAAATAAAATGTCATCATTTGAATCCCATCCCGCTGTAAAGGTGGCGACACGACAATCGTTGTAGGAAAGCCGCGAACATCTATCGTAGAAATCAAAAACGTCTGACTAATCTGAATCAGTTTATGCATGGTTTCATAGGTATTCATGGACAGCACCCCTTTTGCACATTATAACATTATTGCCCCTCTGTCTAAATAACGAAATCAAACTTTTGTCAGAATGTAACCGTTTCGCATCATTGGTGTATTCTTTTGTAAAATAAAGTGTTTTGTAACAACATGTAAGCCATATTAGTTGCAAGTTTTTCTACATGGTGCTAATCTTAATAGTGGAATTTCGTTATCGGCAAACCTTTCGGACCAACTATTGAAAGGAGAATTGAAGATGACTTATACAACTTATGCTCAAACTTATCGTATTGCATTAGACACAACGCATCAATTATTTATGGCAATTGATATCCATGATGAAGCACGTGTTGGCTACGGCGCTACGATCGAACAAGCAGTGGCAGAACTAAAAAAATCATATTAAGGAGTAATCTCTAATGGAGGAAGCTAGTTCAACCCGATAGAGGTATCTGTAGGAAAAAATTCTCACAGATACCTCTTTTTTTGTGCCCTTAAACGTATTTATAGGTGACCAAATCCTTGATTTCCCGCTGTTTCTTTAGTTTTATGATAAAATTAAAAATAAATTAAATATAACAAAAGTTATCGCTTTTATCATTATAATGAATATGCTATTATACTTTCAACAGGAAAATTAAAATCCAATGAAGGAAGTGTTAAAATTGAACAAAGAAACAATTGCATTAGGGAAAAAATACGAGTGTCAGCCGGTAGGATTACAGCGGACTGTTGTCGGTGAAGTAGTGAAAAAAATGGATAACTGTGTGGTTATTTGTGTTGAGAAATATGATGGTGTTGACTATGACACGATTATGGAAAAATTTGGGAAAGTCGTTGCTAAATATTCTGAGATTAAAGCGCCAGTTGTCGCAGATTGCTTCTTTAGTTAATTTCGTTTGACAATCGCATAACAGTTGTCTAGAATATACAAAGTAGTCGTAAGACTTGCGGAAGTGGCGGAATGGCAGACGCGCACGCTTCAGGCGCGTGTGAGCTTAGCTCGTGTGGGTTCAACTCCCATCTTCCGCATTATTTAAACAAGGGATGACGTTCCCTGCAAACTATCTGTAAAAAGATTGACGACGTCTATCGTATGCGTGCGATAGACGTTTTTTGCTGTTTTACGCTAAAATGGTGTTATATCAGAAAGGATGTGGCCTTATGACGATTCTTATCCGGGCGATTATGCCTAGCACTAGCGAAGATTCTTCTGCCGCCTTGAAAGCTTTACAATTGTTTGGCGCACGAGACAATGCTGGTTTCACAATGTATGCCAGTGATTACTATGTCCTCGGACAGGGTGCTCTCAACTACCCCATCCTTGAGGACGAAGCTTTCAACCAGTCGTTGGTGGTATTAGACACAATCGTAAACAAGGAAGATCAGACTGAAATCCTTACAGACTTGAAAGCAGCTTTCGGTGAACAACTACCAGTAATGGTGATAGGAGGAAGTAAAATGGAGGCAACCCACTATGCTTTGACGATTTATTTTAAAGAAAAGGAACATCTTTTCAAAAAGGAACGCTATGAAGAAATCTTAGCTTATTTGAAAGAGCAGAACGCTTTATGGTCTACCGCCTTTAAAGGCCTTGCTGGTTGTGGACGGGACCATGTGTTTCACGAGCCGGTATTGGCAGACTCTGAGTACACACCTTGGGTCATCCAATCTATTGTTCTAGCTGAAAATCTAACCACCATCATCGCTGGCTTAAAGGATTTACTGAAGGCTGACGGTGAACTTTTCTACGAACCTGTCATGAAAGCTTGAGGTGAAGTAAGATGAATTACCTAATTGTTGCTTTATTTGGTTTTTTAGGTGGGAATCTTCGCTATTTTTTAGGTATGTGGATTCCTAAAATTGGTGATTTTCCCTTACCGACATTAGCCATCAATCTATTAGGCTGTTTTCTGTTTACTTTTTTAGCCAAAAATTATCTCGTCTCCAAGAAGGCAAGTGAGCGTCTGATTTTAGGTGTGGGTACGGGCTTTGTTGGCAGTCTCACTACCTTCTCTTCGTTTGCGCTAGATGTCAACGCCCTTCTATTAGTCCATCAATACGGGGCAGCTTTTCTCTATGCTGCCATTAGTTTATTAGGTGGTTTGCTATTTGTCTATTTAGGTACACTGGTTCGTTTTCCCAGCAGTGTCCGTCATTAAGGAGGTCTTGGGAAAATGTGGGAATTTATTTTTGTCGGTCTTGGCGCTAGTGTTGGTGCCATGAGCCGCTATGGCTTGAGTCAATTCATGAATCGAATACTTCATACGAAATTTCCCTTAGCAACATTTTTAACGAATATCAGTGGGAGCTTTTTGCTAGGCTTATTGTTTGCTATGCACTTTTCCGATTCCATTTATCACGGTTTGGGGGTCGGGGCTTTAGGTGGCTATACCACCTTCTCCACCTTTAATTTTGAATTACTCAGCTTGTTGCAACGGCAAGATCATCGCCGCTTTATGCTTTATTTTGCCGGCAGTTTTTGTGGCGGACTTGCCAGCTCCTTTTTAGGAATTTTACTTGGAACATGGCTACACCAATAAACGTCATGGAAAGCTTACCGGCAAACTTTCTATGACGTTTTTAGATTATCTTCACATGAAAAACAAGACGGACTCAAAACCAACAGTAATTTTGAGTCAGTCTTGTTTTTCTATACGTCTATCCTTTTTAAACTATTTATTGCTTAGATTCCTACTGATTACAAATCCTCTGTTTTGAATTCAGTATATCCTTCATAATAATAGCTGGCACAATCCCCTTAAAGAATGTTTCAAGGTCATCAATTTTGTTTGTTAAGGCAGCTTTCAATAATTCTTTAATGGGCAGGTCATTCACAGGGCTAATAATCATTGCTGAAAGATACCTGTCTTTATCTCCTTCATTCCAATCTACAATTTGTCCTATTTCTTTCTTCAATATCTGATTCATCCAAATTCGAGTAGCACGTCCATTGCCTTCAGGTAATGAGGGATCAAGATTTCACCTGGGAATAATCATATAGTTTTACAGAATGGAATTTAACTTTTCCGAAATTGCTTACATAAAATCAACTCATACTCAGTTCCTGATAATGTAAATCCACCAATCGAATGATATCCTAAGCTATAATAAAAATGTTGGGCAGTTTCTTCAGCTACAGTCGAGGTCATAACCTCTTTATACCCTTTCATTTTCATATCTTCTTCCCATCTACAAACCAACCTCGTTCCATATCCTTTTCCTCGATAGGCTTCATCAAAAAACAGCATATTCATAAATGGAATTTCATCCCAGAAAAAATTGTATCTTAACCAACCAACAATTTTTTCCCCTTCAGTAACCACATATACTTGTTCCAATAAAACCAATTCATCCAACTTTGTTTCTGTAACATGTACATCCAGCCTATTCAAAGTGGTTATATCTTTCTCTTCCGCTTTACGAATCTCCATACGCCCATTCCTTTACTAAATTTACCTTTATACTCTGAGTATAACAATTCTCATTAGATTACAATATAGCAATTAGCTATAACTTATATTTTACATTAACATTAGTACCACGGTTGAATACTATTAAAAACATATCCGCTACCTATGCTTACGGCCGCAAAAAAACAGTTTGAAATAAACGATTTTTTCGTTATTTCAAACTGTTTTTCCTTAAGCAATTGTCACAAACGCTCTTTATTTTTTAGGGAACCGTGCTAAGCCAGCATAGCCGGCTAGTTCTTCTTCAATCCGTAAGAATTGGTTGTATTTTTCAACTCGTTCACTACGGGCCATTGAACCAGTCTTGATTTGACCTGCATTCATCGCCACGGCGAAGTCCGCAATAAAGGTATCCCCGGTTTCACCAGAACGGTGAGAAATCATCGTGTTATAGCCATTCGCCCGCGCCATTTTAATGGCATCAATTGATTCAGAAACGGTGCCAATTTGGTTGAGCTTAATCAGAATCGCGTTAGCCACTCCTTTTTCGATTCCTTCCTTAAAAATCTTAGGATTGGTTACAAAAATGTCGTCTCCTACTAATTGAATTTCTTTCCCCATGACTTCAGTTTGTTTCTTAAAGCCGTCCCAATCATGTTCAGAGAAACCATCTTCAATAGAAATAACAGCGGGATATTTTTTAACTAAATCTTGGTAATAAGCCAACATTTCGTCAGAGGACATTTCTTTGCCTTCAAACGTGTATTTGTGCGTTTCATCTGAATAAAATTCACTAGAAGCTGGGTCTAAGGCAATCGCAATTTCAGTACCTGGTTGATAGCCTGCTGTTTCAATCGCTTTGATCAAGGTTTCAATAGCGGCCTCTGTAGAAGGTAATTTTGGTGCAAAGCCTCCTTCATCGCCGACAGCTGTTTCATAGCCAGCATCAGCCAAGATTTTTTTCAAGGTATGATAAATATTGGCTACTTTTTCAACGCCATCGCGGAAGCTCTTACGTTCAACTGGCGTGATCAAAAATTCTTGCACGTCGATGCCAGAATCAGCATGGACACCACCATTGATTACATTAAAGAAGGGTTGTGGCAATTCTAAATCCACACCACCTAAGTAGCGGTATAACGGAATTCCTTGGCTAGCGGCGGCGGCGCGGGCAACTGCCATGGAAACACCTAAAATCGCATTAGCACCTAAACGGCCTTTGTTGGGAGTACCGTCTAATTCAATCATAATATGATCGACATTGGCTTGATCAAAAGGCGAAACACCTTTTAACGCTTCATTGATTTCAGTATTCACATTATTCACTGCTTTTGAAACGCCTTTACCTTGTAGACGGTCACCACCATCGCGTAGTTCAACGGCTTCACGGTCACCTGTTGAAGCACCACTTGGCACTTCGGCCCGGCCTAAAGTACCATCTGATAAAATGACATCTGCTTCCACGGTTGGATTGCCACGTGAATCAAAAATTTCCCGGGCTTTTACTTGTTCAATTACTACTGTCATGTTGTTCTCCTCCTTAAATATAAAAAGCGCCTGCTGTTAGATAAACTCTTGTACGTCCAGCACAAAAAAACTTATCTTACAACAGGCGCCATCAGCTAATTTTAGCGGTTATCGGGAGCACCATCCCTTACAAGAAATATGATAGCGCGAAAGATTTTTTTTAGCAACTAAGAGCCCTCAAACTTATTCTGCCTCCGTTGCACTCCATTTGTGAAAAGCCTCGATCTGAACAAAACGAATCTCATCATACCTGACTTGCTGGCGGGCAATATACAGCCCTTCTTCATCATAACCCGTAATTTTCCCCACTAAATCTGGGCGATAATGACCTTCCAAATCTACTTCCTCTTTCTGTAGACGAATCTGTAAATCTTTCGTTAAGGCCTTTTCTAAACAAGCTTCGATATCAGCCTGACTCATGCGCGGGTGTTGTTCCGGATAGTCAAACGCTTCTGCTCGCTCCATCTGTGCTGAGTGTTCAGACAGATAAAAGCCCGCCCATTTGACCATTCCTCGGTCCTGATAGTGTTTGAAATGTTCTTCTAAATTACTCACTGTAACCCCTCCATTCCACCGGCATGTCCTCCCACCAAATTCACTCGGCTAATGGCCGTCCCCCCAGGTAATAATGAGTTCGCGTGGATCAAGGCGACGTATCCATATTTTTGCCGAATCCGGTCAATCAGTTCATCTAGCTGTGCTTTTCGGATTGCCTCTTCTGGGTCAGAAAAAAGATCAAGCTGTAAGTTCCCATGAAAAGATAATTTGGAACAACTAATGCCAATATGACGAATTGCCTGTTTTTGCCAATGCTGGCGAAATAGGTGTACACAATATTCGCCCAACTGAATACTTTGGTTCGTTAAGGGGATTTTTAACTGATGAGAAAATCCACCTTGCGTTTGTTGATACCCTTTAGAAAAGCCAATATACAAATGAACGCATTCAGTTTGGCAGTGATGCTTGCGCAAGCGGCTCGCCACTTGATCGGCAATCTCACGAATCACGATTTCAATTTCTCCTTGGCGACTATAATCACGAGTCAAGACTTGTGAATTACCAAAAGACTTTTCCTTGGCTGCAACTTTTTGGGGCACGCGGCTGCGGTCGATCCCCCAAGCATGAGCGTGAAGCTGTTCACCTATGACGCCCAGTGAATCACGCAAACGAGCCACCGGATAATGCGCCAAGTCATTGACGGTCTCAATGCCAATACGCGCCAAGCGTTTCGCCATCCGCGAACCGATGCCCCACATCTCCGTAATCGGATCAATCTGCCACACCGTTTGCGGGACGTCTTGATAGCGCCATTCGGCAATAAATTCCGGACTATGTTTTGCACCATTATCCAAGGCTAACTTTGCCAATAAAGGATTGTCGCCAATCCCAATCGTCACCACGAGCCCGGTCTCTCGTTTAATCCGTTGCTGGATTAGCCGTGCCAATGCTTTGGGACTTTCTGCAAAGAGATGATAACTGGCAGTCACATCTAAAAAGCTCTCGTCAATCGAATAGATATGTAAATCCTCATTTGCCACATACTCTTGATAAATCTGATTGATGCGTTCATTTTCTGACAAATAGAGGCTCATGCGGGGTGGCACAATCACCAGATCTGGATGATCTGGCAAGGCATACTTACGAGTCACATTACTGATTCCTAACTGTTTTTTAGCTTCTGGGGACGAAGCCAAAACCAAGCCACCAGCATTTTCCGCGTAGCTCATGACTACCAACATTTTCGTCAAAGGATCCCAGCCTCGTTGCACACACTCGACAGAGGCAAAGAAGCTCTTCACATCAATACAAAAAACATCCCGGCGCGGTTCTTCTGCATAGTTGTATTCATCCATCGCTCCCACTCCTTCGAATCCATTATACAAACATACGTTCGGTTTTGTAAAGCGAACAAAAGCTTAAATTCTCTGTTATACTTAAAAAGAGGTGATGAAATGTTTGAAAAAATTATGGCAGCTATGCCTGATAAAAGTGAGATTCAACAGATTCAAACGCGCTACCGCATCCAATTAGCCGAAGCTTGGCAGCTTGAGCCAGGCATGCGTCTTTTAGAAATCGGTGCTGGTCAAGGTGATATGACGGCGGTTTTAGCCGCCTTTGTCGGTAAAACGGGGAAAGTGGTAGCCGTAGATACGGCAGCTGGTGATTATGGTGCACCATTAACTCTAGGTGAATCCCAACAAGCTTTAAAACACTCTGCTTTAGGCCCACAAATTGATTTCCATTTAGAAACAGATGTCACTGATGGCACCTGGGATTTTCCACCAGCATCCTTCGATGGTATCGTCATCAGTCACGCCTCGTGGTATTTCCAAGATGCGGCTTTATTAGAGCGTCTATTAACAACAGTTGCTCCTTGGACTAAAGCATTCTATATTGCTGAGTGGCAGTTAGCTGTCACACGCCAAGCGCAGATCCCTCACTACCAAGCCGTCTTATTACAGGCGCAAATTGAGGCTTTTCGGGACACTAGTGAAAGTAATATCCGCACACTCTTTTTACCAGCAGATTTTCAGCAACTACTGGAAAAGCTAGACTTCACGGAACAACACCTCACTTATTTCGAGGAAACTTCCTTACAAGATGGTAGTTGGGAAGTTGGCTACCTGCAGGCTGAGGGCACCCAGCTGATTCAAACGCTGACTGTCCCAGAAAAATATCGTTTTACCTTGTTGCAGCAACTGCATTTGCTCCAACAATATGAGGCACCAGCAGTCGAAAGCCTAGGGACTTTCGCATTACGAGCCCACCGAACTTGATTCTAGCGATAACTTAAAAAGCGCGCGATTGTCTTCGTTACTAGACCGTCGCGCGCTTTTCCTATTAAGAATTATGCTGCCAAAAGTGGCGGGCTTGTTGTTGAATTTCCGCAGCACCTTTAACTGGTTGTAATTGCCAATGGGGTGGCAAATATTGTCGATAATTGGGGCTTAAAAACCGTTCATCTAATAGCAGTACAACTCCCTGGTCCTGCGTATCCCGAATCACGCGGCCAGCTGCTTGCAGGACTTTATTCATGCCAGGGATTTGATAGGCATATTGAAATCCTTGGCGACTCTCATCATAATATTCCTTGATTAGATTTTGCTCTTCACTGATTTGCGGTAAGCCGACACTGACGATAGCTGTTCCAATCAAACGAGTCCCTCGCAAGTCGATTCCTTCAGAAAAAATACCGCCTAAGACACAAAAACCAATGGTAGTTTCAGTAGGCTCTGCTTGAAATTGTGCAAGAAAGTTTTCTCGTTCCTCCTCATTCATTTTCGTATCTTGTAGTAAAATACGTGCATCTGATTGGGCGCTAAAGACTTCGTAGACCTCATCCATAAAGCGGTAAGAAGGAAAGAAAAATAAGTAATTGCCCTTTTTAGCTGTGACTAGCGCCTCTAAACTTGCGACGATTTGCGGAATATTTTGCTGGCGATAGTGATAGGTCGTTTTAATCCCCTCAACTAAAACTAATTGGTGCTCTGGTGGAAAGGGACTGGATAACCTGTAGCCGAGAGCTTCAGCCCCGCCCCCTAAAATATCTTGGTAATAGCTGATGGGAGACAAGCTTGCCGAAAATAAAATGGCCGCCTTGCCTTTATTTAAAGACTGAGCCAAGAGATAAGAAGGATCAATACAAAATTGCTTGATGATCAGATCATAGCTGGTCTTTTCAATATAGGTCACATAATGATCATCATAGAGTTCACTGATTTTGACATAATTTAAACACTCAAAATACAAGCCTAACATTTCTTCTTGTTGCGGGGCTTCAGGATATTCAGCCAACCACTCTTTGGCTTTTTCGGTAAAGCGGTAGACAGCGTCAACTAGACTCGTTACGGGTTCTTTTTGACGGATAAAATCTTTTTCTGCCAAGACATCTCGCATCTGCAAAAATACTTGATTGATTTTATTTAAGCTGCGGGTGATTTTAGGGTAATCCTTCATGACTTTCTTGATCTGCAGAAAGAGACTTTTATTTAAACTAGCAGAATACATATTGCGGGAACGGTCCACCAAATTATGGACCTCATCAATTAAAAACACATTCTCCTTGTTCTCTTCTTCAAAGAAACGCCGCAGATAAACAGTCGGATCAAAGAGATAATTATAATCCCCTACAATGGCGTCACACCACAATGACACATCTAAGGACAATTCAAAAGGACAAAGCTGATGCTTGCGGGCATAGGTCTCAATGATCGGCCGGGTGAATTGATCTTCGTGGTGCAATAAATCCCATAAGCCTTCATTCAAGCGGTCGTAATAACCATTAGCATAGGGACAGTAATCTGGTGTACAGATGCGCTCATCCATGAAACAGATTTTGTCTTTGGCCGTCAAGGTCACGCTTTTCATACGCATACCTCGACGTGCTAAGGCTTCTGCTGCGTCCTCTGCAACTTGACGGGTAATGGTTTTAGCTGTGAGGTAGAAAAAACGTTCAAATTGTTCTTCTCCCATCGCCTTAACTGCCGGAAACATCGTTGAGATCGTCTTGCCCGTACCTGTAGGTGCCTCGACAAACAACTTGCGTTCCGTCAAAATTGTTTTGTAGGCAGCTACCGCCAACTCCCGCTGGCCTTTGCGGTACTCGTCATAAGGAAATGTCAAGCTTTGCATCGACTGATTCCGAATCTTGCGCCATTCTTGTTGAAAAATCAACCATTCTTCATATTTATCTAAAGTATCCTGGAAAAAGACAGCCAATTCAGCCGCTTGATAGTGCCGACGCTGACGTGTGATTTTTTCCTCCGTCGTTTGAAAATAGGTCAATTGGATCGTGATATCACTTAGTCCTTCAGCTTCCGCATAGAGATGACCATAAACCATGGCCTGATACCAGAAAAGGTCTACCTGCTCCGGTAGCAAATCCTCAAAAGCCGGCTCTGAGGTTTTGATCTCATCAATCACGATTCCCTCAGCTTCCGTAATAATCCCATCGGCACGGCCTTCTAAAATGAGCTCCTTGCCATTCAACTGGACTGTTTTCGCCAGCTTGACTTCTTTTTGATAGCCCGCTCCGGCTTCCTTCTGAAGTTTGCGGTGGATCCGCGCCCCTTCCAAGGCAGTATGTTCACTACGGTGACGTTGGTCGATACTCCCTTTACGAAGAACAAATTCTACCAATTGCTTCACCGAGACGCGATTTGTCTTCATCTACTCACCTCTTCCGTTCCATTATAAGGGTTTGTGAACACAAGTAAAGGGTCTGGGAACATGACTCAAAAAGCTATGTCCCAGACCCTTCCTATCCGAATAAGCGGTTCTGCTATCGTTATGCTATTTTTTAAAGTGTGTTTTAAATTGATCCAAAAACCATTGAAAGGCTTTGATATCAATCCCTAAAGCTCGGTAGTTTTCTAAAATCGACTGAATTTCCATCAACAGGTAGCCTAGATAAAACGTGTAAAGTAACGCTACCCCCGCTCCAGCTGGGATCAAATGTGCCACTGGCCAGAAGAATAATAGCAGAAAAATACTCGCTAGTTTGCGTAAGATGCCGTTGATACCTTTCCCAGATTCAAAACATTTCTGTCTTTTTGCCACCCACATGCCTGATAAAAAGTCCACGATCATTGCCAGACAAATCAGGGCTAAAATGTAACATAGCGAACAATTAGATAAGTCGATTATTTTCATCCACTTCAACTCCCTTCACTGTTAATACGTGAAAAGAAGGCAAAGTGTTACCTCTCCTTAAGTAAGCTCGGTATAATGAACAAAAGGAGCTGATTGCATGCACTATCTCTTTGCTTTTACGGGGCCTAGCGGTGCTGGTAAGACGTCGCTAGCTCAGGCCTGTTTCCGAAAAGATCAAAAAATCATTACCCATACTACCCGACCACCGCGAATTGGTGAAAAAGACGGCGTAGATTATTATTTTGAAACGCCAACTTCCTTTCAACGGCTGATAGACAACGAAGCATTGGCAGAGTTTGATCATTACCATCACCATCTTTACGGAATTGCTTGGCAGGATATTCTAAATCATTTAGCTCATGACCACGGAACGGCCGTTTTGACGGTCCCTGGTGTGCAAGCCTTAGCTAGAAAACTTGATAAACAGCTGGTGACTTTTTTCTTGGAGCTACCGCTAACGGTGGCTGAAGCTCGCATGCAGGCACGTGGCGATGAGCCAAAACAGATTGCGGCCCGGCTTTCCACCTTATTAGCTGAACAGCAGCAAGTGGAACAGTTAGCTATTTCCCAGCTGTACCGTCTAGATGCTAGCCGACCCTTACCAGAGCTGATTCAGACAACGAAAGGGATTATTCAACAATATCAATAACGACTAACTCATTATTTCACAAATAGTTAGTCCGATAAATGGACAAAAAAAGACCTTGCCATAAAAGGCAAGGACAAAGGATTGAAATTTGGATTTTTTGGATGAGTTAAGAATAACAGGCGATTCTTAAGCTGCTATTAAAGGCTTTGAAAGAATGAAAAATAATTTGCACATTGTTTTCATAGAATTAGATTATTCAGAATATTCCTACACACTCATAAAAAAATGCTTGACCTTGACGTTGCGTCAAGGTCTAAACTAGTTCTTGTCAGGAGGGAATGCGATGGATTACACGATCCAACAACTTGCAAAGCTGGCCGGGGTCTCCAGTCGGACACTGCGCTACTATGATCAAATCGGTTTGCTAGCGCCGAAACGGCTCAGTGCCAATGGCTACCGAATTTACGGAACAAAGGAAGTCGATCGACTGCAGCAGATTCTTTTCTTTCGTGAATTAGGAATCAAGCTGGAAGAAATAAAAGACCTACTAGCGCAAAATCACGATGAGCTGACCCTTTTGCAACAACATCGCCGCCAATTATCCCAGCAAAAAATGCATTTAGAGCAGCTGCTAAAGCTGGTAGACGAAACCATTGCGGCCAAGAAAGGACAGAAAACAATGACAGATCAAGAAAAATTTCAAGCGTTTAAACAAGAACTAGTCACGAAAAATGAGGAGCAATACGGCGAAGAGATTCGCGAAAAGTACGGCGAGGCCTCTGTAAACCAGGCAAATGCCCAAATGCTTAATATGACCGAAGAACAATATGCTCACTTTGAAGCATTAAGTCAAAAAATCGACCAACTATTAAGAAATGCGGAGCAATTAGTGATTCCCTCCACTGAGGCAGAATCCTTATTCCAAGCCCACAAGGAGTGGTTAAGCATGAGCTGGGGTCGTTATGATGCCGCTGCTCACAAAGGCTTAGCGGATATGTATTTAGCCGACGAACGCTTTACTGCTTACTATGACAAAAATCAAGTAGGTGCAACGCAAAAATTAGTCGCGGCGATTCACTACTACGCCTAAAAATCTCCTGCGCCTTTTCTTAAGCAGAAAGGCTGTATCCTGCCTCACTTTTCCGTTATACTGAAGGCGGAGGCGATAAGAATGTTAGAGATTCTACAAATCAAAACGGGACCAATTCAAGAAAATTGTTATTTGGTCTATAACGACGAGGCACTACTAATTATTGATCCTGGTGCTGAACCAGAGAAACTACAACGAGAAATTGAAAAAATTGGGCGTAAACCCGTGGCAATTTTACTAACGCATACCCATTATGACCACATTGGCGCTGTGGAAGGTCTGCGCCACCATTACGAAATCCCGGTGTACGTCAGTCCTTTAGAACAAGCTTGGCTGGGCGATCCGATTTTGAATCTCTCCGGTTTAGGTCGACATGACGATATTCCTAATATCATCGTGGCACCAGCGGAATTTGAATTTGAAATGAATGATTATACTTTAGGTGGTATGCATTTTTCAGTAGTCCCCACACCCGGCCATTCCATCGGCAGTGTCAGCTTTGTTTTTGACGACTTTGTGGTGACAGGCGACGCTCTTTTCCGTGGCAGTATTGGGCGAACCGATTTGCATACCGGCGACATGCAGCAATTGTTGCATAGTATCAGAACCTATCTGTTCACACTACCAGATGAATTTCCAGCTTACCCAGGACATGGTGAAGCCACTACGATTGAGCATGAAAAACGCACCAATCCTTTTTTCCAAAATCAATAATTCTAGCTATGCTCTTAAAGCGTCTAAAGTTCATTCAACTGAATGATGACTTTAGACGCTTTTTTGCTTAAGAGATTCGCTACTTGAAACAAACACTTTTCAGAACGACCGTTCATTTTCAGTGTCCACCGCTTTTCAAATCTGCTACAATAATAGTAAGGAGTTTTGATTTGAAAGGATGTGTTTTGATGGAAAAGACAACATTATATGTCGTGCGTCACGGTAAAACGATGTTCAATGCGATTGGCCGCACACAAGGCTGGTCTGATACCCCATTGACTAAGGACGGCGAAAAAGCCATTCATTACTTAGGATTAGGCCTACAAGACTATGATTTTGAAGAAGCCTATTCCAGTGATAGCGGCCGCGCGATTGAAACGACCCGTATCATTTTAGGGGAACGTCACGGTAAAAAAATCCCGTATGCCATTGATAAACGAATCCGCGAATGGTGTTTTGGCAGCCTGGATGGCGGTTACGACGGTGAATTATGGGGCGTGGTGCCACGGATTCTCGCCTTTAAAAATTATGATGACATGATGGAAAAACGAATTTCTTACCAAAATTTAGCCGATGCGATCCAACAGGCGGATACAGCCGGCTGGGCTGAACCTTACGAACGGATTCGTGAACGTATTTGGACTGGTTTTGAAGATATCGCTCATAAACGTGAAAAAAACGGTGGCGGTAAAGTATTGGTGGTTTCCCACGGCTTAACGATTTCTTTCTTATTATCATTGATTGACGAAACCATGCCGATGCAGATTGGCCTAGAAAATGGTTCTGTGACCAAATTACACTATGAAAATGGCAAGTTTACGATTGCCAGCGTCAATGATATGCGCTATCTGAATCGTGGTCGCCGTATTTCAGAAGATTTACTCCGTTAACTTTTAAAATTCTAGCCTTTTTGATGTTGGTGGTCCTCACCAGCATCTTTTATGTAAAGAAAAAGACACATCCCCACACTTAGGAAGTCAGCTAACAAGCCGACCTTCGTTTAACGGTGTTGGTATGTGTCTTTCCATTTTGCTAAAAAGCGTACCTGTTCTTTAGGCGAACGCAAAATTATCAGTTGCTTGCCGGTGCCATGGCGTTGCAATAGTTCCTCAATACCTGGATAAGATTGCTTAGGGAAATTCCAGATGAATTTTAAAAAAGCTAGGTATTCACGGTCAAATTTTTCAGTAAAGACTGAAGCCATATCCTCCCGCTTTTTCCCTAAAAAACGTGTTGCTAGCGACCGTTTAATCACCCGCAGTACCGCTTGTGGTCGGGAGATTTGTAACCAGATAATGGTATCCGCCGCCTGCATCCTTGGCCCCATCGTACCACGATAATTGCCATCTATGATCCACTCTCCGTGGTTTTTCATAAAGCTTTGTTGCTCCGCTAAAAAGACTGCTCGGCCAGCTTCTGTTGCTTCTAGCCTATGCCAAATACGATCTAAATGTAATACCGGCACTGCTAATAACTGCTGTAACTCTCTCGTCATGGTAGATTTTCCGGCACCGCTTTGACCAATCACGATGATTTTCATGCTGACCCGCCTTTCTACTCGACTGCTGTAGCAACTCCGATCTCTTCCCCTGGCTCTACATGTCCGTGCACTTCAATCAATAAATGCTCAACTTGGGCCATATTAGTCAAAACCACCACCATAGTCGTTTCTTTCCCTTCCTGGCGAATCTGTGCCAAATCGACTTCTGCAATACGGGTGGTACTATTTACTTTGTCCCCTTCACGAACTTGAAGTTTAAAAGGTGCCCCTTTTAAACCAGCCGTATCAATCCCCATATGTAAAAGGATTTCCAGCCCATTTTCCATTTTAAAGCCCACTGCATGCTGTGACTCAAAAATATTGATAACTGTTCCACTAACTGGCGCAAAAATGCGCCCATCATCTGGCAATACAGCGTACCCATCGCCGATCATCCGTTGTGAGAAAACTGGTTCGTCTAACTCTGACAACGACAACATTTCGCCAGCCGCAACCGCATACAAAGACCCAGTTGTCGGTTTCTTTTTAAACAACCTAAACACACCCTGCACTCCCTTCTTTCTCGCAAAGAACAGTATAGGGAAGTCTAGTGTGAAATACAAGCCGCAAGCCGTGAAAAATTGAAAAAATCCGTTGATTGATTCTGCTTCCCTTAACCATTTCTTAACCAATAATGTGGGGTTTCACGTTGGTTTTTCCAAAAAAGAACGGTATACTTAACAATGGTTTGATTAATGAGAAAGGAATGAATGTATGGATTTTTTAAATATTTTAAAAGCGATCCTGTTGGGGATTATTGAAGGGATCACGGAATGGCTGCCTATCAGTAGTACTGGGCACTTGATCTTGGCGGATGAGTTTATTAAACTGCAAGCCTCTGATGCCTTTATGAGTATGTTCAATGTCGTGATCCAGTTGGGTGCCATCTTAGCGGTGGTAGTTTTGTACTTCCATAAGTTGAACCCCTTCTCACCAACTAAAACGGATATTGAGAAAAGAGATACATGGTCGCTTTGGTCAAAAGTTCTGATTGCCTGTGTACCAGCCGCAATCATTGGCTTACCTCTAGATGACTGGTTAGATGCACATTTCCACAAATTTTTACCCGTTGCTATTATGTTGATTGTTTATGGGGTTGCTTTCATTATTGTTGAAAAACGCAACAAAAACGTTACACCTAAATGTACAGATTTAAACAAATTCACCTATAAGGCGGCAGCGATTGTCGGTATCTTCCAAGTGCTAGCTTTAATTCCTGGGACATCTCGCTCTGGGGCAACTATTTTAGGAGCAATTTTGATTGGTGCCTCACGTTTTGTCGCTACTGAATTCTCTTTCTTCTTGGGAATTCCCGTGATGTTCGGCGCTAGTGGCTTGAAGATTTTCAAATTCTTGAAAGATGGCAACAGCTTCACTTTAGGTGAAACTACTATCTTATTGGTAGGCTGTATCACTGCCTTTATCGTTTCAATCATCGCCATCAAGTTCTTATTGAACTTTATTAAACGTAATGATTTCACCGCCTTTGGTTGGTATCGTATCATCCTAGGTGCTATCTTGATTGGCTACTGGCTAATCGCCTAAAAAAGCTGTGACTGGTTAATAGCCGGTCACAGCTTTTTTATAATCATTATCATTAATACCTTTTGAACATTACTAGCTAGTTCCTCCTTATTACTGATAGATCAGTGTCCTATCACCATCATAATGAGAACTACTATCATTCTCATTTACGATATTTCATTATCAATTAGCTTATTGATATGCTATAGTAATGGTGAAGGAGGGGTCGTTATGAACTCAGAAGAAAAGCGAGCGTTGCGCGATACGCTAGGCTGTTTGTTATTTATTATCATTGGACTTATTTTAGACTGGCAATTTCCACCGTTGGCTCCTTTGGCCTTCAGTCTTGCCATTTTGATTGGGGGCTACCGCCAAACTTGGGAAGGACTGCAGGAAACATGGACACATCGGCATTTGAATGTTGACCTCTTGATGGCCTTGGCTGCGATTGGCGCCGCCATTATTGGTAATTGGCTGGAAGGTGCTTTGCTGACCTTTATTTTCTGCTTAAGTGGTGCCCTAGAAGAATACGCAACAGGTAAAAGTAAACGAGAGATTTCTCAGCTGATTGCGATGCAACCAGAAACCGCACTGAAAATTGTGCAGGGGCAAACTCAAGAAGTCCCTGTCGCTTCTTTAGCGGTGGGGGATCTAGTACTGGTTCCTAAAGGCGCCAATATCCCTATTGACGGTCGGTTAAGCACGCCAGCTTTGGTGGATGAGTCGGCGGTTAGCGGTGAATCAGTCCCGCTGGATAAACAGCTAGGTGACGAAGTGTTTGGCGGAACCTTGAATCTGGGGGAAGCCTTAACTCTGACGGTCGCAAAAGTCAGTACAGACACCCTCTTTGCCAAGATTATCCAATTAGTCGAAGAAGCACAAAATACGCCATCAGAAACAGCTTCATTTATTGATAAGATCGAAAATATCTACGTAAAAGTCGTACTATTATCAGTGCCGCTTTTGATTTTTGGAACTCATTTTGGTCTAGGCTGGGACTGGCAGGAAAGCTTTTACCGCGGGATGGTCTTGTTAGTGGTCGCCTCCCCCTGTGCATTAGTCGCGTCCGCAACACCAGCTACCCTTTCGGCGATTTCCAATGGTGCTCGTCACGGCTTACTCTTTAAAGGCGGTATCTATTTAGAACAGCTTTCAGACTTACGAGCCATCGCCTTTGATAAAACCGGCACCTTGACCTATGGACGTTTAACAGTGACGGATGCCTACTTTTTAAAGGAAGAGGCGCTAGCTAAACAAATTTTAGTTTCGATGGAACAAACCTCTTCTCATCCCTTAGCTCAAGCAATCGTCCATCGTTTTCAAGACGAAGTAACGACAATCGCGGTAACCCCTAAAGAGATTCCTGGTCAAGGAATGGAGGCCGAAGTCGCAGGACAGCTCTGGCGCATTGGAAAACCTGACACGTCACTTAGCCCCGCCGCAGTTCAGCTGCAACAAGCTGGTAAAACGGTGATTTGCTTAACAAGAGAGCAAGAGTTGATCGCCTACTTTGGTCTCCTAGATACCCCCAGACCTGAAGCTAGCAGTGTGATTGCTTATTTGAAGGAGCAAGGTATCCACACTACGATGCTAACCGGTGATAACCAACAAACGGCCTTGGCAGTAGGAACCGCGTTAGGGTTAGATGAGATTCATGGCGGCTGTCTTCCGCAAGAAAAAACTCGCTTGATTCAGGAGCAAAAAGCCGCTTTTGGTACCAATGCTATGATTGGCGATGGCATTAATGATGCACCAGCACTGGCCAACGCCACTATCGGCTTTGCCATGGGGCAAGGAACCGCGATTGCGATGGATGTAGCGGATGTCGTGTTAATGAAGGATGACTTGACTAAACTGCAAATGAGTCATCAACTGTCATTGAAAATGAAACGAATCATTACCCAAAATATTTGCTTTTCCGTTGCGGTTATCCTGTTCTTGATCTGCAGCAATATCTTACAGCTAATCAATCTCCCCTTTGGCGTTGTCGCCCATGAAGGCAGCACCATTTTAGTCATTTTAAATGGCCTGCGCCTATTACGGAGCCTACCAAACGAAACAGTCCAAACCTCAACTGAACCGTTGCCTTATTAGCCATAATCAGCAAAGACCGATGACGCACTCTTTGTCATCGGTCTTTTTTGGTAAAGTCGTTTTTGCTAGCAAGAAAATTGGCTGGATAAGTTTTCCTAAGTTACTTCATCGAACTCGATTTTTTCAATACTAACCGACTTTTGTCTTAGTTTTTTTTCGTCAGAGACATTTAAGTAAGCTATGTTATAATCAGTGCGGAGGTGCTACCGTGAAAAAAGGAGTACGCTTATGGGTCCTACTTACCGTGACCTTCGTCACCACCTTATGTTTATTATTGTCGCTTTTTTACGGCATTTTAACCTTACAAACGGCTGACCACGTCAAAGAAAAAGAAGGGCAGCAATTATTACGAGTCGGTCGGCAGCTAGCCTTGGAACCGACTATTCAACAAGCTGTTGCTGCGGATGAAGCAAGCACTGCTTTACAAGCCCGTAGCTTAGAAATTGCCGATATCTACGGCTTTGATTTTATTGTTTTTCTAGATATGGCCGGCATTCGCCTCACACATCCAGATCCCGCAAAAATTGGCGGACATTTTGCCGGCAACGATGAGTCTCCTGCTTTAGCGGGAGAAGAACACCTCTCTGTCAGTCATGGAACGCTTGGAGAATCCTTGCGTGGCTTTGTCCCGATTTATTATCAGCAACAGCAAGTGGGTGTGGTGGCCTTGGGTCTGAAAGTGACCTCCCTTAGCACCCTTGCCGCTCGTTCTAAAGAGAGTTACACATTGGCGCTTGTGATTAGTTTAGTAGTTGGCCTAGCGGTTTCCTTGTTAGTGGCTTACTATTTAAAACGCCAGCTCCATAACTTGGAGCCCCGAGAAATCGCTCAGCTTTATGAAGAACGTAATGCCATGCTAGATGAAAGTAAAGATGTCATCGTAGTCACCAATCTTGAGCAGCAAATTTTACTGGCAAATCACGCGGCAGAGGCTCTCTATCAGCAAATGACTGGCGAAATGAGCTTGATTGGTAAACCGCTGACCGCTTTATTGCAAAAACCTTTTCGAAAACAAAAAACGGAACAGCTTTATCAGCAAAATGGCCAAGATTTTTTGTTGTCTATCGCGCCAATCCGTGTCAATCAGCGACCTAAGGGCTCCATTTTCTTTTTAAGAGATGCGACAGAGACCTTTCTTATTACGGATCAATTACGCAATACGACTGCTTATGCCTCAGCGTTACAAAGTCAATCCCACGAGTTCATGAACCGGCTCCACGTAATTTATGGGCTAGTTGATCTTGAGGCCTATGATGAATTGCAAATCTATTTAAGAGACTGGCTGGAACCCGAAGAAGCTTTTGCACAACAAATTGCCTTTCTCGTGAAAGATCCCCTCCTCGCCAGCTTTTTATTGGGAGAACGCCAAAAATTTGTTGAGAATAAGACACCCTTGCTGCTTACGTTAGACAGTATTCCGCTTTTACCGGCCGCTTGCATGACGAAGTGGTTGACTTTACTCCGTTATCTCCACCGCTTTTTATTGCAGAATGGGCAAGGCGAAGTCCAGCTCCAGATCCATTATGGCGCTAGCCTAACGTTTCATTACACCATCGCCGCGTTAACGGATCAATGGCAAGGGACGGCTTTCTTTGAAGAATTACTGGCAGAAACCCATAGTACCTTTGAAGAAGACTACTCAGAAACAGCGGTAAACCTCTACCTTACTTTTTCCTTAGGAGATGACTATCATGAAGATCTTGATCGTTGAAGATGATACTATGGTTCAGTTGATTCATAAACGCTATCTTGAGCGCTTAGGCTATGCAGATATTCTGACTGCGACTACGCCGGCGGCTGCCCGTCAACAGCTTCAAGCAACGGCAGTCGACCTGGTTCTCTTGGATATTCATTTGCAAAACGAAAATGGGCTGACTTTATTACGGGAATGGCGCCAAGCTTATCAGCCTTTTGAAGTCATCTTAATCACCGCCGCCAATGAGGTCCGCTACGTGAAAGAAAGTGTTCAGTTAGGTATTGTGGACTATCTGATTAAGCCTTTTACTTTTGAGCGTTTTGCTAAAAGTATCCAATTAGCAGCGGACCGTCAGTTGCCAACTACCACACTCACGCAAACTGATTTAGATCAGTTTTTACATACTGAAACGCCGTCAGCCACACCCACCTTGGCCTTAGAGAAGGGCTTGACCCAAGAGACACTGCAGCTAGTTTATCAGGCTAGTCAGACCTTAGCGCAGCCTTTTACCATCCAAGCATTGGCAGCTGCCAGCGGGCTCTCCCATGTTTCAGTGCGCAAATATGTCTTATTTTTGGAACAACGACAGCTCCTCACAAGTGAAAAAGTCCACGTGAAAGTCGGTCGTCCTTACCAAGTTTACCGTCTACTAGATAACCTAGATGAAGCAAATCTGCTTTTAGATAGAAAGGAACCCGAGAAATGAAGAAAATCGTACTGTTCTTTTTGGCAGGACTAGCTTTAGCTGTAATCGGCGGGCTTTATCTATTGCCAAAAGAACAAACTGCTCATGAAAAAGCACTGTTTAATGCGCCACCAAAAATCTGGGTAATTTCTGACACCCACTATTTGGCAGAAGAATTGTATGATGATGGCAGTGCCTTTCAATTTATTGAAAAAACCAGTGCCGGCAAAGACCTCCGGCGTGCCGAGGCGCGCATGGAAGCCCTGCTGGCACAAGCCAAGGTGGAAAAACCGCAAGTCTTGATTATCAGTGGTGATTTGACCATGAACGGCGAAAAAAAGAGTGCCGAAAAACTGGCAACACAGCTAGCTGCCTTTGAAAAAGCCGGTATTGAAGTTTTCGTAATTCCAGGAAACCACGATATCCACGATGGCTGGGCTCGTAAATATGTAGGAGATAAGCAAGAAAAGACCGCGCAAATCTCGCCAAAAGATTTCAAGGAGATTTTTGCGGCCAACGGCTATGATCAGGCCATGGCCTCTGATCCGGATTCTCTAAGTTATACAGTGCCCTTAACCAAGGATTTGACCTTGCTGATGATTGACAGCAATCTCTATTCTCTTGATACGTCGATTTCTGCACCTGTCACGAAAGGACAAATTTCTGAAGATTCCTTGAACTGGATCAAAGAACAGCTGGAGACTGCAAAAAAAGCTCACAAACAAGTCCTGCCGATTCTTCATCACAACCTTTTCAAACATAATGATCAGGTCAATAAAGGCTACGTGTTAGACGATACCCGTCTGCGGGAAATGCTGGCAGAATTCAAGGTGCCTGTGGCCTTTTCCGGGCATATCCATGCACAGGATATTTTGACGGAATCAGTAGCGGGTCAGCCCCTCACAGAGATCGTTAGCGGTTCCTTTGCCATTACACCGAATGGTTATGGTGAAGTGACTTTCAATCATCAACAGCTCCATTATCAGCGCAAAGAGCTGGTGATGACCAAATGGGCCCAAGAAACCAAACAGACAGATCCAACCCTATTAGATTATGATCAGTACCGTGAAGAATTGTTTGATAAGAGTGGTGAAGAAATGGCTTACCGGCAACTGCTGGAATCTGAGTTGACGGAGGATCTTGATCGTGCCGATCGTGTAGCGCAATACGTTGGTAAGATCAACACCCGCTTCTTTAAAGGAGCCGACTACACACCAAGTGCAGCGGATCAGCAAAAAATGAAGCAAGATCCTGATTACCAGACCCTCCAATCACTGCCAAAAAACTTTTTACAATCTTATATTGATTCGATTCTTTTCGATACCAACGATAATGATTTGGACGTAACGATTGCCTTTCCCATGACTGAAAAATGATGCCTCTTTCTGAAAAATGCCTGTTAAGGGAAAAAACTTGTCAATAAATCATTGCATTGATAAGTGGCTTTAGGTATAATGACTAGTGTTGAATTATATTCAGTCCGACTGGGTATAAACCCTATTTCTGGAGGTGACAATAAATGCCAAATATTGAATCTGCAATCAAACGTGTGAAAACTAGCGAAAAAGCTAACGAAAAGAACTCATCTCAAATGAGCGCTATGCGTACAGCTATCAAGAAATTGGAAGCAGCTGTAGCTGAAGGTGCTGACAACGTGGATGCGTTATATAAAGAAGCGATCAAAGCTGTCGATATGGCTGAATCAAAAGGATTGATCCATAAAAACAAAGCTGGCCGCGACAAATCTCGTTTAAGCAAATTAGTTAAATAATGACAAGAAGTCTTGGAGCTTGCTCTGAGACTTTTTTATATGCGAAAAGGCTGTTAGAATCGGTTTATCACTGATTCTAACAGCCTTTTTAGGCCCGCCCTTGTCGGAGCAAAAATAATTCAAATAATAATTCTTTTTCCATCTTACCCGTTTTGATGCGGCTGTCTTCTTCCACTAGCTGATCAAATAAACGAGCTAAACCCGCTAACGAAAATTTTTGTACTTGTTGCATCGCTAACTTGACTCGGTAAGGATGAATGCCCAGTGTCTCCACAATATTGGCCTGTTGGTAGCCAATCTGCATCAAAATTTTCGTCTGCAGTAATAAACGAACCTGCCCAAGTAAAATCGCAATCAGTTTGATTGTTTCTTCCCCTTGCAGTAATAAATCATGATACAAACGCAACGCCTGATCGGCATCACCCTTTAGCACATATTCTGTCATATCAAACAAATTATGTTCCAGCGACTTCGGTACTAAATCCGTGACGGCGCTTAGGGTAATCTGTTTATTCTCACTGGCATATAAAAATAGCTTATTCAACTCACTCATACCTCGAGCAAGATCCAGGTCGGTCAATTGGATAAAGCGCTCAAAGGCATCTGGTCGAATCTGATAGCCTTCATTCGCGATAGTTTGTTGTAAATAACGACGCAGGTCTTTTTCACCTAAAGGAGCTGCTTCAATCAGCACTGCCTGTTTCTTTAAGGCTTTCGTTACTTTTTTTCGTTCATCTAATTTTTCAACCGCCGCATGCAAAACTAAAATCGTGGTTGGGGATGGCGCTTGTAAGTATTGCAGCAATTCTGCCATCTCATGATCTGGGCCACCGCTGACTTTTTCAGTCGTTAAAAAATACGGGTGCTCAATAAATACCAAGCGATAATCGCCAAAAAAGGGGATCGTGGCTGCCTCCTCCACCGCAACAGATAGAGGGGTTTCGTCCATATCGAACGAAGCATAGTTCAGCTCATCATCCGGTGATTGGATCACCTGTGCCAAAAGGGCCTGCTTAAAGCGTTCCGCTAAAAATCGATCGGTTCCCACCACTAGATAGACGGGGGCTAGCTTGCCCTGATGGATATCCGTGATAGCCGTTTGTACATTCATGTCGTCTTCCTCCGGCTTTTATCTTATCATGCCCACCTTTGGAAAACTAGTCTTGACTTCTTTCTAACACTACTCCGGTTATCGTTTCACGTAAGCGTACCATGCCATGCTGATCGGTTCGCCACACCGGAATTTTTTCAGCCGCCATCGTGTTCAACACTTCTGGGTGCGGATGGCCGAAGCGATTATTTAGTCCGCAGGAAATAACCGCTAATCTAGGTGCTACGGTAGCTAAAAACTGTGGATGACTAGAAGTTCGACTACCATGGTGTCCTGCTGCTAAAAGATCAGCCTGTAAATTCTTGCCATATTTTTTTACCAGTTCCAACTCGCCCGTTTGTCCTAAGTCACCAGTAATCAAGAGATTTCGGTCTAGTACCCGCAGTTTCACTACAAGAGAATCTTCATTGGCTCCTGTTCCAGCCGTAAAGGGATGTAATACTTGCAGCCAGCTCTTCGAGGCTTGTTGGCTAGCTAACAAGCCTTGTACCGCGATTCCTTGCTTCCTTAAAGCCAGCAAAACTTGTTGAAATTTTGGCTCATTTTGTGCGCCTTCAGGATAAAAGACTTGTCTGATGGAAATAGTCTCCGCCAAGGTCAGTAAGTCGCCCATGTGGTCGGTGTCGCGATGGGTAATGAAAACAGCATCTAAATGCGTGACGGCTTGACTTTTTAAATAAGGCAGTAAGGTATTTTCAGCATTGGCTTTCAATGGGCGCTGTCGCCAACCCTCAGTCTGAAAGCTGACCCGCCCGCCAGTATCCACTAATATATTTTTACCTTGTGTGCGGATAAAGGTACTCGCCCCCTGCCCCACATCAATAAAGGCGATTTGGTCTTGCGGAAATTGCAGCAGCACAAAAATAGTACCCCAACAAAGTAACAGCCATTTAAATCGTCCCGGCTTCAATAGACACCAAATGCCTAAAAGTAATAACCCCACGGTGAGTGGATAGGACAGTCGGCCCATCACCCATGAAAATGAAAGCTGTTGCCCCCAATCTAAGCCCCGCTCCAAAAACTGGCACAACTGATTCAGAAATGCACTAAAAAAAGGCAAAGGAACACATAAATGTACCAGTAACAGTGGCAGCAACAAGCTAAAGACTGGCGTCAATAAAGCCGTCCAGAGAATCGACAACGGCTGCCACTCGTAAAAATGATAGCTTAGCACTGGCAGCAACAACAGATTCAAGCGCAGTGACTGTTTTAAAAGTGAGCCCGATTTTTCCACCGCTAACAAAAAACTGAAACCATAAGAAAGCTGTCCGGCTGCTGTCAGCAACATTCCCGGTCTGACTAAAAGACCCACGATTACCGCAATACTCCAACAATCTAACCCTTGCCAATCCCACTGAAAGCGGCGACTCAACTCGCGGGCGACAAATTGACTGACAGCGCGTAAAATACTAATGGTTGCGCCTGCCAAGCCTAAATAAAGCAGCGCTATTCCGCTTAATAACCACGCACTTCTTTCAATCGTGACGCCACTGCGATAGAGCAAATAACGTAAACAGCCGAATAGAATGCTGATATGCATCCCCGACAAGCTGAAAAGATGCATGATGCCTAAGCCTTTACTCCGTGTTAAAATCGGTTCAAAAGTGGCATCCTTGGCACCAAATAGTAAGCCATTGGTCCATCTGGCAACCGCCGCTGGAAATTTTTCCCGGATATGTCGTAACAAGCGAGCCCGCCACTGATGAATGCTTAGCCGCTGGGACGGCTGCGTTTGAACCTCAATTGTCTCCGCTGAAAATTGTTGTGGTTGTCCCAATAAACGCTGGTAATTCCGATAATCAAAGCCCTCCAAATTACGACGACCGCGTGGTAACGAAAATTCACCGGTTAAACGTAAGGTTAAAACCGCCGTTTGTTTTTGCCACCATTGCTGCTCTGCCTCCGTACGTAGCTGGTAATAGACTGGAAATAATTTTTGCCCGCGGGCTGTAAACTGCAACTGATCCCCTGCTACCTGAATCGTATCAGGTAATATTTCAATTTGGTTTAAATCCTCCTTTACAGGACGCCCAGTCCAACCCATAAAACAGGCGAAAAAAAGACCGAACACAAGACACCTAATCTGAAGAAAAGGCAGTTGCGTTCGGTAAATTCGAAAAAGTGTATAGAGTAAAAAGCCAATTGTCGTCCAGTGAGGAAAAAAGAAACAACCGGCAATCCCTGCTAAGAGCCAAGCAGAAAAAAGCCATAAACCCGCCATAGTTTGACGTTTACTCAAGCGTCGTATCCTCACCAAATTGCAGTTCAGTAAAATATTTCTTAGAAAGCGTGACTTGATCCACAGTCGCCCCAACTTGCTTAATTAAGTCCAGCGCATAAGGATCATTGCGGTAATCTTTCAAATAGTGGATTTTTTTGATACCCGCCTGCAAAATCATCTTGGTACATTGCAAGCAAGGAAAATGAGTGACATAAATCTCCGCATTCTCAGTTGGTACCCCAAACTTCGCACATTGCAAAATTGCGTTCATTTCCGCATGGATTGTGCGCACGCAATGTCCATCTACTACATAGCAGCCCTCGTCGATGCAATGGACATCGCCACTAACCGAGCCATTATAGCCTCCTGCAATAATCCGTTTATCCCGCACAATCGTTGCCCCTACAGCTAAACGAGAGCACGTACTCCGCATTGATAGCAGGACACTCTGCGCCATGAAATACTGGTCCCAAGGGATTCGTTCAAAAGAATTGATTTCCTTCGTATTGTGTTCGTTCAGTTGATTTTGTTCTGGTCTCGTTGTCATACCTATCTCCTCACTTAGCTAGTTTGTTAGATTTTGTCTCATATCTTAAGGGATTTATCTCAAAGCGAATATTGTAAAAAATAACGATACTACTGATGCAATAGCTATCCTAAATTTACCATAGAGTCTGAATTTTGGGTATGAGTTTTTTTCTTCTACGCAGCCGTATTCAATTTTCAAGGAACTCAACAAAAGACTACTACTTGCCTGTTACTATCAATTACGAAAAACAGGCGACTTTTGAAAAAAAGTCTAGGACCTAACTCAAAAAGTTAGGTCCTAGACTACTCCTATCCGAATAAACAGTGGAAGCAGAAGCAACAGCTATACTCACACAGTTACTGCGGAAATAAGCTGGCATACACAAAAATTTGAAGAATAACGATTGCCCTAGGCAGAGTTAATGATGAAAAATACCTACTAAGTCTCGGGGTTAGAGGCTGCTGCCCCAAACTCATAGCATCACCTTTTCCCCGCTAATTATTTTCCATCATAGATTTCTTTCGACATGTTGAAGGCACTCCAAGCCTTAGGCCAGCCTGCGTAAAAGGCCAGATGAGTGATTAGTGCCACCATTTCCTCTTGGGTCACACCATTTTGTTTTGCGATAGCCAAATGACTTGTTAATTGCGGCGCCCCCATCGCGACCAAAGCCGCACATGTGATTAACGACCGATCGTGTGCGGATAACTCATCTTCCCGTGACCATACTTCACCAAACAAGACATCATCGTTTAGAGCCGCGAATTGCGGCGCAAAGGTGCCCAGCTGTTCTCTGCCTGTAGTTTGTTTTTTCATAGCTCCTCCTTAATTTTTCAGTTTTAAATATTCTTCGTCACCAACAGGCTCCAGCCACTCAGCAGTACCTGCTGTAATCGCAAGATGTTCAAACCAAGTCGTAGCGGTAGCGCCATGCCAATGCTTGATGCCATCATGGGTTACCACCACATCTCCCGCTTGCAAATGACGGGGCGCCTTCCCTGCCTCTTGGTACCAGCCCTCTCCTCCGGTTACCAATAAAATCTGAAAGCCGCCACGCTGAATGTGCCAGTTATTACGACAACCTGGTTCAAAGGTGACATTGCCAACGCCTACAGCCACATTAGGGTCCGCAACTAGTGTGTTCAAATAGCTTTGTCCAATAAAAAATTGTGCGTAAGCTTGATTTTTTTCACCTGCTGGAAAAATAACGCCATCTTTGATTTCTTCATAATTCGTCATTCAATTCATCCTTTCTTAATTCTTCAAACTCATAACCTACTAAAGCCATATGACGGGACACAATAGTTTTTCACTGCCTAATAAAAATAACATGCACCATTTCCCATACTCACGCAAAAAAGAGTAGGACGCTTGTGTAACTTCATCCTACTCTCCTCTATTAAAAAAAACGAATACCTTTTATGCCATCCGCCTATGCTTGAAAGGCAAGCTTAAACCGTTGAATAAACTCTTTGACTACTGGTGTGTGAATCCGCTCCTTCCAGACTAGTCGGCATTGAGTGCCTATTTCTGGTTCTAGTGGGACAAATTTGGTTCGTAGGGATTGCCTATTTAACACAGCGCCTTCAATCGTTAAAGCAGCCCCTACCCAATTTTCTACTAATGAAAAGACATTGAAAATCAAATTGAAGTTTCCCACGGTATTCAACTCCTTAGCTTCAAGACCCGCCCACTCAGCCAGCATCTGTTGAACCTCTTTTCTAGCAGATATAAGGAGTGGCAGACCTGAAATATCAGCGGGCGTAATGTGACGCCGCTGTGCAAGAATGCTATCTGTCGAAACTAACAGACCCCATTTTTCCCGTCGTGGCAGGACGAACGATTGCACATTTTTCAAGGTAATTGGTTCTAATAACAAAGCTACATCTAAAATACCTTTTTCCAGTTGATTGGAAATCAAGTCCCCGGTTCCGGTAATCAGTTCAAACGTAACTTGCGGATAGTCCGCCAAAAATTCTTCCAGCATCATCGCCACCGTATCAGAATTATCAGCTTCCACACAGCCAATCGTTAAACTGCCAGTCATTTCCCGCCCTTTTCTAGCAAATGACTGTTCTAACTTGTTATCCAGTAACAGAATCTCTGCCGCACGTTCCTTCAAAAAAAGACCTTCTTGCGTCAGCTGTAATCCTTGTGGGTGGCGCTCAAGTAACTGGACGCCTAAAGATTCTTCTAATTCTCTGATTTGTCGGCTTAATGTTGGTTGTGTAATATTCAATACGTGGGCCGCTTTCGAAAAAGTCCCTTCTTCTGCTACTACTCAGAAATAACGCAAAAGTCTGATTTCCATCAATTACTCACCTCTGTCTTTAGTATAGCAAAAGACGATTGTAACGCACTAGAACAACTCGATAAGAAGTTCTGCCTATTTTTGGGTATCCAACATTCGTTTCATAAACCATTCAACTTGTTCAGGTGTGTCATGATCGAAAAAGGCTGAACCTTTTTGATCTAAGCTAGCAATCTCCGTCATTTCTTTCGACGTCAACTCAAAATCAAAAACAGCCAAATTTTCTGCCATGCGTTCAGGATGCACTGACTTTGCCAATACAACAAGCCTGCGTTGTATTAGCCAACGAAGCACTACTTGACCAACTGATTTTTGGTGTCTGGCCCCTATCTCAGCCAAGACAGGATTATGAAATAGCTCCTGGCGACCTTCAGCAAAAGGCGCCCATGCCTCAATTTGTACGCCATACTTTTTATGCCACTCCTGATCAATCACTCGTTGATGCCATGGGTTCACTTCAATTTGATTAATCTGCGGTTTCACTTCATTCAAACTGACAAATTCAATCATTTTGGCCGAACTAAAATTTGATACGCCAATTACACGCAATTTTCCTTCTTTTTGAGCAGCCGTCAAGGCCCGCCACGCCCCATAAACATCACCATAAGGCTGGTGGATCAGATAAAGGTCCAAGTAATCTAGTCCCAGCTTTTCCAGTGATAAGTCAATAGCCTGATGTGCTTTCATTTCCGGTGTTTCCATGATGAATAACTTTGACGTAATAAAAAGATCTTCTCTCGTAACAAAACCTTCCGCGATTGCCCGCTGAATTCCTAAGCCGGTTTCCGTCTCATTCCCGTAAATGATGGCTGTATCTAGCAAGCGATAGCCAATTTTTATAGCTTGATAGACCGATTCTGCGGTTTCTTCTGCAGGGATTTGATAGACACCAAACCCCAGTTGCGGCATTTGAACACCATTATTGAGCGTTACCATCTGCATACTCTTTCCCTCCTAACTAAATAGCACCTACTACGCGATGTGGCTGATAAGGTTCCTCAAGATAGGCCACATCTTCATGGGTTAATTTTAAATCTAGCGCTGGCAAGGCGTCTGTCAAATGACTGATTTTTGTCGCACCAATGATTGGCGCTGTCACTTCTGGCTTTTGTAGTAACCAAGCTAAGGCTACTTGCGCGCGTTTCACCTCATACTTATCTGCAAGCTCTGCTACTCGCTCAACGATAATACGATCTTGTGACTCGGTCGTATCGTACTTAGAATGAGCCACTTTGTCCGTTAAAAAGCGTTTTGTGGTAGCATCCCAATCGCGTGTCAAACGTCCTGATGCTAATGGGCTGTATGGGGTAATACCTACTTTTTGATCCTGACAAAGCGGCAGCATTTCCCGTTCTTCCTCTCGATAAAGAAGATTCAAATGGTTTTGCATCGAAATAAATTTTGTCCAACCATTTTTATCAGCCACGGCTTGCGCTTTAGCGAACTGCCAGGCATACATCGCTGATGCGCCAATGTAACGAACTATGCCAGACTGAACAATGCTGTGTAGCGCCTCCATCGTTTCTTCAATTGGTGTATCATAATCCCAGCGATGAATGATATATAAGTCGACATAGTCCATCTGCAAACGTTCTAAGCTTTGGTCAATTTGATAGAACAGGGCCTTCTTAGACAAGCCGCTGCTGTTAGGGGCTTTCTTCATAGCGCTGAACGCTTTCGTTGCCACCACGATTTCATCCCGCCGTGCATATTTTTTAAGGCCTTTGCCTAAAATCTGTTCACTAGCACCATAGGAGTAGACATTAGCGGTGTCGAAAAAATTAATACCTAACGCCAAGGCCTTTTCAATTACCGGCATACTTTCTGCTTCCTCAATTACCCATTCATGAAACCCGCTAGCAGGATCACCAAACCCCATCGTACCTAAACAAAGTCGTGAGACATCCATGCCGGTATTACCTAATTTTACGTATTGCATCTTCATTCCTCCAATTGTCTTTCTTTTTCTAGCTTTTTCTCAAATGCTCTTAAATGCTCGGGATTGCCTTCCAGCTTATACTCTAAAAGAGTCAATGTGTTTTGCATTTCTTGGATACGTTGCTCCAGGATGTTTCGTTGCTCCAATAAAATTGTGCGTCTTGCCTCAAGTGTCTCTTCTCTGCCCTGTCTAAACAATAAGCCATATTCGATTAGTGCTTCCACCGAAACTCCCGCATTACGCATCGCTTTAGCAAAGTAAACCCAATTCAAATCGTATTCCGAAAAATCACGATAGCCATTTTCATCGCGGGTAACAGGGGGAATAATCCCTACTCGTTCGTAATAACGCAATGTGTCGGTCGAAATAGCATATTTTTTGCTAACTGCTGTAATCTTCATTTTTTGCCCTCCGCTAAGTTGGAAAAGTCGTGGTTGATGATTTCTTCCAATTGAAATGTGTTGTCGTCATTAAACTTAAATCTTAAAATGCAGCAATTTCCGAGACGTTCCTTTTGGTCCACCTGACTGGTATGTCCCCAATACCTCATGAACTGGCGACAACTCGCGCCGTGAGAGACTGCCAACACATTTTTGCCGGTTGTTTTCTGCATAATATCCAGTAAGGTTGCTGCTACCCTTGCCCGGCACTCCAGTTCGCCTTCCCCTCCTGCTTGAATAAAAAAGTCGCCATAGGGTAATGGCGGATTCAAAAATTCTGGCTCTCCTTCGAAACGACCAAAATGCCACTCTTTTAATCCTTTCATTCTCTGATAAGATAGTTCAGTGACTTGTTCTAGCGTATCAGAGGCACGCTCAGAAGTAGAACAGTAGGCAGCGTCAAAAGTGATACCCGACTTCTTAAAGTAATCTCGTGCTTGTTGCGCCTGTAAGATTCCTAATTCCGTTAAAGGTGCATCACACCAGCCCTGAATCTTATGTAGGCGATTAAACCAGGTCTCACCGTGACGCATTAAATACAACATTTTCCCCATTTCCCTCACCTCAAACTGATTGTAACCCTTGGAGTCCACTTCAAGGCAAGCAAAAAAGCAAAAAAACATCAAAAAAGATGTTTTCTTGCTTTTAAGATTCTGAAATAGTCGGAGCATACTACCTAATAGATCGTATACTCTGCCTTACCATCGCGTTCCAAACTAATCACTAAGCGGTGCGGTAAGCAGATACTTGTCTGACCCGGCTTTGAGATCCAGCCAGTACGAACTGCGATTTGATCGGGACTATTGTCCTCTTTCACCCGAATTTTCCCTGGCATGACTTCAACAATATTATATTGTTCATCGTTAGGATGGTAGGTTACGAGTTGATGCTCTGCTGTATCTAGTGGAAACTGGTCGATTTTTTTGCCATCGATTGAGACTACTGCTACCAGCGCGCCAGTACCCGCTTGTTTTTCCTGCTGCCAAAAAAGAACATGGGGCAAAAAAGACAGGATTATCAAAGTCCCAATAATCAGGAGATCACCAAGTTTGACATCGCTACGTGGGAAATACTTCATGGAAACTGCTCACTTTCTAAAAATTGCTTCATTAAGGTTGTTCCATCATATCACAGATTCATACACCGTAAAATATCAGTGAGCCAACATTTCTTGAGCAATTTCATGGCCAGACAAGTCACTCGGATAATAAGTCGGCCAATTATGCAATTCTTCGGTTAGCTGCTTTTGACTGTCACCACCAAAGTAAATATGAAAATGAGCGGTTTTAACTGGTGCGATGTTGTGATCACTGAACTGCACGTATTTAAAGCGACCGGCAGCGGGATCATCGGTCTCAAATTTGAAACGAACACCACGGTTTCCTTTTTCATAGGTCAAAATTTCATGACCTGCTGATTTATAGGTATATTTATAGTGCTGACCATCAACGATAAAGTCCATCGTATCTCCCGTTATAGCAATGTTGGTGACGTCTGTTTTATAACCTGCTTCATAGTATTCCTTATATTCAGCCGCAGACTTGTCTTGATTCAACTTCGCTTTATAGTCGAAAACGGCATCTAACGTGCCATCTTGTAAAAGCGGATAGACGGATTGCCATTCACCAGCAAAGTCGCTTAACGCGCGATCCTTCACATCAGCATCTGCAAAATAGCCGGCCGCAACGGTCTTTTCACTTTCAGTATCAGCAGCGTGTTCTGGGGCCACTTCTTTACTGGCGACAGAAGTTGTCTTTGCCAACGCCTTAAGATTGGCTTCCATCACGGAAATGTAATCTTCCCCATTATCCATTTGCTCTTTTGTTAAACTTTCTAAAGGATTCAAGACTTCTAGTTTCACCTTGGCCTCATTGGCTAACGTTTGCGCAATTTTATCATTGGCATTTTCTTCAAAATAGATATAATGGATATCATTAGCCGCCACATAGTCCTTCAGCTCAGCGATCCGGCTAGGTGAAGGTTCTTGATCAGGATTTAGTCCAGCAATAGCAACCTGTTGTAAGCCATAATCCAAGGCAAGATAGCCAAAAGCCGCGTGCTGCGTCACAAAACTTTTTTGTTTAGCCACTTTTAAAGTATCACTATATGTTTGGTCTAATTTTGCTAATTTCGCCAAGTATTTTTCGGCATTGGTTTCGAAAATTTTGGCCTTGTCTGGATAGAGTGTTTTCAACTGATCTGTGATAGAATTGACCTCTTGAATTGCCATGTGGGGAGAAACCCAGGTATGAGGATCTAACTCATGATGATGCCCCTCCCCATGCTCATGATCGTGATCATGTTCTTCACCGCCAGGTAGCAAGATCATGCCTTTGGTGCCCTGTACGACATTAGGCGCACCCTTGGCCCAGCCCTTTTCAGCCTGCGGAACCCATGTTTCCATGTTCTCATCATGATAAACAAAAACGTCTGCATCATGAATTGCCGCCATATCTTTAGCAGATGGCTCATAATCATGAGGTTCTGACCCAGCTGGAATCAATAAATCCACCTCACCGGCCTCTCCTACGATATTTTTAGTAAAGTCATACATGGGATAAAAAGTCGCGACAATTGATAGCTTCTCTTTATCAGGCGTTTCTTGCGCTGTGCTGTCAGCTGTACACGCCCCTAATATTCCTAGTGTCACAATACTCAACAAACTCAATCCTAATTTTTTCATGCTCTTATCCTCTCTAACTTATGCTACTTTTTTCTTGCGACGATGCGCTTTAATGACCTTCAAGGCGCGTTTACGAGTCTTGATATTAGGACTTTTTAGACGCCGGTAAGCACTGGATATATCAGTTTTCTCCATTTATCTTCCTTCTTTCATTAAAGATTCTGTTGCGAATGTCTGCTTAAATGTTTGCCGGATTAATACCTCTGGCAGGTCTTTGCCAATCAGAACGATTTTAGTACCAACGGCTGGTTTTGTTGTTTGCTGAAAGCTGACCTGTTGATTCACACCTTGCAACGTTGTAGCAAACTCATATGTGGCAAAGGTCAAAATTCCTTTGATCCGGTAAAGCTTTTCCTGATGATGCCATAAAAGCCAATCTAGCCACTCTATAAAAGCTGGCTCTGCTAGTTTATCTGCTTCTAAGAGCATCGTATGAAACCCATGATGCGTGTGGTGATGCTCATGTACATGACTTGTTTCAACTGCAGTTTGAGCATCTAAAGGTGCGTGAAAGGAATCCAGATCGAAGAAATCAGCATCTTTCAGGGAATCCTTTTGCCAGACTATCTGTTCTGCCAAAGGATTGATTTCTTTCAATAGGTTTTGTGGCGCCACTTTTTGATCCGCTTCTCGGATAAAAATTTTGTCAGCCATCGCTATTTGCTTTAAGGCTGCTGCTTCCTGCGATAAACGAAACCATTGTGCTGGATTGATGACGGTCAGCAAACTATCAATGTAATAGTAGCCGCGCAATTGTGGCGCCGTCAGTAGCGTTTGGACGATTGGCTGAGGATCAGCAATGCCTGTTGTTTCCAGAATAATTTGTTTAATAGGCTGCTGGTTCGCCTGTACAACCTCTAGTACCGCAGTCAAAGTGGCAATTAAATCACTGCGTAAGCTGCAGCACATACACCCATTATTCAGTTGCAAGATACGCTCTTCTTCATGCAGGAGCAGCTGATGGTCGATACCAGTTTCGCCAAATTCATTTTCAATGATCAGAATCTCGTCAGTTGGCTTTCCTGTTTGTGCCAAGACTTGATTGATCAAGGTTGTTTTGCCAGCCCCTAAGAAACCAGATACGATCGTAATTGGAATGCCCATCAAATTGCCCTCTTTCTCTAATCAACGCTCAGCCAGGTATTCAGTTAGCTGCACAGCAGTGTCATAATCAAAAAGCCCTGCCTTTAGTTGGCACTCTAACTGTTCTTTAAGTGAAACAGGAATCTCCCAAAAGCCTTCTATTAGTTGAAAAACAGTAGGATCCATTTTTTGAAAAACCGGATAAAGTATTAAAAAATCGGCAAAGCTCAGATTTTCTGCTTCATCATAGGCTTTCACCCAGCCCTGCTCTAATGCTTCCATCGTTGGTTCGCCTGTTTCTGTAATGATACCTTTTGCAACCATCTGTTGATATACAGCACTTTTTTCTTGAGAATCTATTCCTCCCCAGTAAGCAAAGCTTTCTTCTACTAACGGCGGATAAATGATCTGCATCAGCTTTTCCTCCTAGCCTAGTTCCATAACCTTGCGACCTTTATAATAGCCCTTCAACGAAATATGATGACTTCGACGATAATCGCCAGTTTCTGGCACAAAAGCGATTTCTGGTGGAACCAGTCCTTGTTGACCACGTCTACTACGCTTTTTCATTTTTGATTTTTTTCTTGCGGGAACTGCCATGATTCTGCCTCCTTTTTACCAACTAGCTTTTTTGACACCTGGAATCAAGCCTTGAAGGGCCAACTCCCGGAATTTGATTCGCGACAGACCAAACTTCCGCATATAGCCTCGTGGTCTACCATCTATTTGATCACGCAGCTTCAGACGCGTTGGATTAGCATCTTTAGGCAGTTTCGCTAAGGCTTGATAATCCTTCGTCGCTTTTAGCGCATGACGCTGTGCTGCATATCGTTCAATCACCATTTGCTGCTTTTGCATCTTTGCAATCTTTGCTTTTTTTGCCATTGGCACTTACTCCTTTTTTGATTTACCTTTTACAAATCGTAACAATTACGATTTGACGTACTTACTTTATCAGTTCGTAAAATTAAAGTCAATAAAAAATAACATGAAATTTAATTCAAATGAATGTCATCTCATGTTATAAGTGCTTATACTATGCCTCTACAGCTAAATAAAATAACGATTAACAAAAAAAGAAGTCTGCATATTTCTTCGCTAGAACATCAGACTTTGCTAGTTTATTGATCTTACATTTAACGAGTCAAAGTATTACGAAGGGACACTTTGTAATATAACGGTTTTACACTCAGGCCCTAGTTTTATATGGATTTGTTGCTTTGATTGGCAGTTACAAAGTGACAAAAGGACGTAACTTTTCTACGGTCTTTTCACCGATACCGCTAACTTCACTTAACTCTTCTATTTTTTTAAAGGAACCATTTGCCTCACGATACTGAATAATATCAGCGGCCTTTTTAGCACCAATACCACTCAACTGTTGCAATTCCTGTTCACTAGCCGTGTTTATATTCACTTTTATCGTCTCTCCAGAACTTTCCGTAGCAGGCTGCTGCAAGGATGATGGTGGCGTCTCGCCTTTTTTAGGAACATAAATCATGGCTTGGTCTGTGAGAATTTGTGCTAGATTAATTTGATTCTGATCGGCCTGTTCTGCAAAACCGCCTGCCGCTTGAATTGCTGCCTGTACCCGGCTATTTGCAGGCAGCTGATATAAAGCAGGCTGTTTCACCGCTCCTTTTACATCGACATAAATCACGGCTTGAGTAGACATCGTAGTGGTCTCAGTGATTGTTTCGCTAGTTTCCGTTGTTACCTCACTGCTCCCAAGTACCGTAGCTAAGGGATCCGCCGGTGCCAATAGACGCTGACTCACTAAAAAGAGTAAGCCAAACAAAACAACCCCTGCCACTGCCCAAATCCAGCTTGGTATTTGTCGTAATCGTTCCACCTATCTCCACCTACCTTCTATCACTATATACGCATTTTTTGAAAATATTTCTAAATGGTTGATAGAAAGCAAGCTTTGGGAACGTATAATAGGGTAGAAAGCAGGTGATGAGATGGACACAATGATCGTAACTGCCATCAGGCAAAAAGATTACGATGGCTTGGATCAATTGATCGATAAATATGGTGGTGATATTCTCATGATGATTCGGCGCGTTTTAAATCATGCCGCTGAAAAAAGCTACCATCAAGAAGTCCAAAATGAAGTTTTTTACCGAATTTGGAATCAAATTGAGCGATTCGATCCAGAAAAAAGCAGTTTTAAAACCTGGTGTCTTACCATTGCACGGCGTCTTTCTTTGGATATGAAGCGAAAAATTATTCGTGACCTCAAAATGGTTCCCAGTGAATCTTTAGAAGAAAATCCGACAGAAGAAAGCTATTTTCCTAAAGAATCTTTTTTAACGTTAGTGGAGGCCTTATCTGAAGAAGATCAATTGATTTTCCTAAAACACTACTATTATCAAGATTCACCCCAGGAGATTGCTGGAGATCTAGGTTTGAAAGCTGAAGTCATCTACAATCGCCTCTCCCGCGGACGTAAGAAACTTGCAGCAATGAAAGGAGTCGAGCCAAATGCCTAACTTTTTTAAAAAAGCTATCCATCGCCTTGAAGCAGATCAAGACGAGACGGTTACCCAGCAAGAAAAAGACTTAATGAAAAAAGAAGCACGCATGTATATCTTCATAAAGGATCTCTTGAAAAAAGTCGAGCCTTTACTAGAAGCTGGTGAATCGATTGAAGGTTTTCTACCAATGACAAATGAAAGTAACTCTGCTATGGGAACCAGTGGTTGGATGGGCATGGGCTACGCCCGTCAAAAAGACGCCCGCAGCTATGTGAATGCTTTCCACGACACACGAGGCAATCGCTTGATGATCTTTACAGATCGACGCATGATCTTCTTAGTGGTCTTAGATTTTTTGGAGGATGGTCATTTTTTCAGCCATCCTTATGATTCAATCAAAGGTATTCGCTTCGAAAAACATAAAATCGGTTACTTTGACTGGCAAGCCAAAGGTTGGCGTAATAAACGCAAACATACTTATTGGTATACCTTTGATTTTCAGTCCGGCAACCAAATCTTTACTGAAATGCTCTCGCCTCGCGATGCTGAAACGTTAGAGCGGCACTTACGCAACATCCCCGCTTTGAATGCGATTCTCGTGGATGAACATGTCCATCGGAATACTACTTTTGATTACATTTTTAGTAATACGAAGGTCGCCACGTGGGTGTATATCGTCAGCATTATTCTATTGATTGCCTTGATCGTCCTACCAGTTTTGGCAGGCATGTTTAGAGGTGTGGGCATCTACCGAAATCTTTATCTTTACTAGAGGTGAAGGCAGAAGCGTTTATTCGGAATATGAAGAGGCTGCGACATAACTTTTTGAGTTATGTCACAGCTCCTTTTTTTGTATGCAAGTCCCCTTTTATTTGCCTAAATCGACTAAAAACAGTAGTCTAAGGAAAAGACCTGTGAGGTGACCTATGAAAGAACGTGTCATATTATTTAGTGATGCTGTGATTGCCATTATCATGACTGTTATGGTAGTGGAGTTTCCCGTCAAAATCGTCAATGGACAAGTAGAGCTTACCTCGCTATTCATTACGATTGGCATCTATTTTATTAGTTTTTGTTTCGTTGCCAACATTTGGTTTCAAACCGCGCAACGCTTTAACAAAGTCGAGACCGTTACAAACAAGGATTTAGTGATTTATCTCTTCTCGCTATTTCTTTTATCGCTAGTCCCGAAAGCTACCGATGTGCTAATCGAAGAAACGTCAAAATCGACTTTATTGATGTACGGGATTCTAACGCTATTAGTGGTTATGTTTACCGAGAAACTTTTAAACACTTTGACGGAACAAGCAGTGGCCGCCAAACAAACGCCGAAAGAAGAAATCAATCGTGTACGCCGCCGGGGGATCGCGACGATTGGAGCCCGTATCTTGCTCTTAGTATTAGGATTATTTTTTGCCCGTTTTAGTCTCGTTGTTTACATGATCCTACCAATTCTAGACTTTCTGCAAAATGCCGTGGATCACGAAGAAACCGAGTTTATTGAGCAAATGGGTACGGAACAGCGCGATTTCTACCGACAAGATCAACAGCAATTTTGGCAAAATAACTGGAAAAAATATGGTACTCTGCTGAAATCAGCCTTGGACAACGGTAGTAACACTGGCAAAATGCCGCGACCTGATGAACGGCGCCCAGATTGGTGGCAAAACTTCGATCGCCAATGGAATGACCGTTTGTCGACAGAACTAGATCAGCTGACCAAACGTTTGAATGAGACCCATGATGAACGCGAAGCCGCAACAATCGAGAAAAAGATTCAGCGAATCAAGTCTGAACAGGATGATATCCGCGATAAACTAGCCGAAACCCAAGAACATTTCAAAAGGCGACAAGGTCAGGAACAACAGCGCCTGCAAAAACGACTGGACCCAATTCAAGAAGAGATGCAAGAATTACAAGAAAAACTGCAAAAGGAAACCGATCCAAAGAAACAGCAAAAGTGGCAAAGTCAGTTGGATGAGCTATCAGAAAAATATCATGAAGAAATTACCACCAGCAACGCCCGCACCCAGCAAAATGTCCAACAAGTTCAAAAACGCATGGCCAGTTTATCAGGACGACTATCCAAAGTTTTCAAGCAGGAACCTGATTCTAAGAAAAAGGACGATTAGTCTTAAATCAAAAAATCGCTTAGCAGTCTCTAGTAACTTAAAGCCTGCTAAACGATTTTTGACTATTTAAAAGTTGTAATTTTATCCGCTGGTAAACGAACAGAATCATGACCAGCTTCTTTAGCTTTCCCCACTGATAAGATCAAGACCGGCAAATAACGATCTGGATCTAAATCAAGTGTTGCTGCCATAGGCTCTGCATCAAAACCGCCAATAGCATTAGTATCATACCCATGGGCCCGCGCAACTAACATCAACTGCATCGCCGCCAAGCTAGCATCACGAATTACAATCGCATCCATATCTCTTTCCGGCAAACTTCCATAACGAGGCATAATCATTGCTAATTGTCGTTCTGAAACATCTTGCGGCATCTTACCCTCTTTAACCGCTTGACCGTAAATTTCTTCTGCATACTCATGAGGCTTGCGATCCGCAAAAATCACAATCATAGCCGCCGCAGTATCCAGTTGCACTTGATTGAACCGCACCAATGGACGCAACGCTTCCTTGCCCTCCGCCGTATCTACCACCACATAACGCCAAGGCTGTAAATTCACTGAAGACGGTGCTTCATTCGCTTCGTTCAACATTTGCAGCATTTCTTCCCGACTGATTTTGACCTTTTCATCATAAAGACGAATCGACCGACGATTCAATACCACATCAGCAAAATCATTATTGATAAATTCAGACATTTTTTTCGCTTCTTTCTTGATTCAATTTTTCTGGTAATTTACGACTTTTACGCTCGCCATAGCATTTATGTAATCACTGTACCAATTGAACTATTCACCAAAACCTTTTGCGTCTGAACAAAAAACGAAATTGGGCTTAGTCATTATCTAACAGCAATTCTCCATCCATACCACATGGCGGGTCATAGGTTCCATGCCATCCTACCAAAATTCGGTTGCTATTATCAAGGTAATAATTCGAACCTTTTTTAATATAGACTATGCTGCCAGCATATGCAACTTTGAAATCTTCCACCGCAATTTTCTTTAATGCTTCATGCCACTTATTACTCGATGGCCGTAAATCACTAGTGTTTGCAGGAGGCTCCCATAAGCCTGATAAAACATCATCTTTCATAATGATTAGTCTCCTATTTTTAATAATAAATACCATTTATTGTTTTCAAGGTTTAAAAAGGCACTTCCTTTTACAGAAGTGCCTTTTTCTCACTAGTAACTATTAGCTGCTTTAATATTCAATTGCTTATATAACACTCTAAAGTTGAAGGTTTAGTTTTCAACTTTTTCCAACACTGTCACGGCTTCCACATGGTGTGTTTGTGGGAACAGATCAACTGGTTGGATCTTTTGTGCTTCGTAGCCTAATTCGTGGAACAGTTTCAAGTCCCGTGCCAGGGTTGCTGGATTACATGAAATATAAACCACGCGTTTAGGTCCCATAGCAGCTGTTGCTTCGATAAAGCTAGCTTCTAAGCCTTTTCGCGGTGGGTCAACGAAAACGACATCGGCTTCGATGCCGGCTTTCTTCCAACGTGGCATAATGTCTTCTGCTTTGCCGACTTCATAATAAGCATTCTCAATACCATTTTGGGCAGCATTTTCTTTGGCATCGGACACCGCTTCTGGGATAGTTTCCATACCGTAAACATGGGAAACGCGGTCAGCTAAAGATAAGCCAACGGTTCCAATACCGGCGTAGGCATCAATCACGATGGATTCTGGCGTCAATTCTGCCATATCAATGGCTGTTTGATATAAGTACTCGGCTTGTGAAGTATTGACTTGGTAAAAGGACTGCGCTGAGATACGGTAGCGGCGTTCTAACAATTGATCTTCAATATAGCTTTTCCCGAATAATACTTTGTTTTCTGAGCCTAAAATGACATTGGTTTTATCAGGATTGACATTTTGGATAACTGAAACAACTTCTGGTAAAGCTGCTACAATGGCTTCCGCCATCGCTTCGCTTTTGAAGAGTTTTGTGGTCCGTGTTACCAATACGACCATCATTTCATGGGAGTAATGGCCGCGACGAATCATGATATGGCGGATGGTGCCAGTATTGTCTTTTTCATTATAGGCTTTTACATTAAAGCGAGCCAAAATATCACGTACCGCAATAATGGCAGCATCAATCGCTGGGTCTTGGATATAAAAATCTTCAATAGGCACAAGATCATGGCTATTTTTACGGTAAAAACCGGTAATTAATTCGCCATTCAATTTGCGAACGGGCACTTGCGCTTTATTGCGGTAGCCAAATGGTTGACTCATTCCAACAGTTGGTAAAACAGGAATTTCAAGTTTTGCTACTTTATGTAACAAGTTTTCGATTTGCTTTTGTTTGAATAATAGTTGATCTTCATAGCGCATATGTTGTAGGGGCGCAATGCCTGTCCGTAAGAGATTGTGGTCCTTCAGCTCTACGCGGGCTGGACTTTTTTCTAGTAGTTCTAACACTTTGCCATAGCCAAATTTATTGCCGACTTTTACCACCGTAATTTGGGCTTTTTCGCCAGGCAACGTATTTTCGATAAATAGTGGATAGCCGTCGACTTTAGCAACGCCTAACCCTTCATGGGTCAAATCTTGGATGGTAACTTCAATTACATCATTTTTCTTAACAGGATATGTTTTCATTGGAAACTCCTTTTCTTTCGCTTTTCACATCATACGGGATAGCTTTCAGAAAAGCAACCTTTCTTTGCAAGCAAAAAACTGCAGCCATTCAGCTACAGTTTATCTGCTTTTGCTTTTCGGAGCAAATCGATAGATTTATAGCCTTGTGATAAGGCTTCGGTCATTTGATCCAGACGCTTTGCCTGAGTCTCCGCCGTCTTGGCACTATAAACGAAACGGGCCCAATTCTTTTGATAACCTGGCGTTAACTCTGTAAATTTTGGCCGTATATCTGCGGGCAGTTGTTGACTCAATTCCGGAATTCGTTCTGCATAATCCCCTACCCGTTGAGAAGCCGCTGAGCTAGTACGCTGGGTGGTTTTCTTTAGGCCTATGACAGTATAGTCCTCGTCTAAAGCCACCATGCGGTTAAACTTCAGATCCGTTTCAGGAATAAAACCTGCTTCATCTACCTTTAGAAAAGGCATAATCTCATCCCGACCGATAAAGTGGTCAAAACGGGTATTGCCTTTTTTAGGATAGGCAAAGTAGAAGACACCAGCTTCTGGTAGCTGCTTTTGAGCTTGCTGCAACAAAGGGACTAGTTCGGGCAAGGTTTCAATAAAGGTAAAAAGCAAATCTGGCTGGGCAGCTGTCGTCCAAGCCACTCCTGTAACATCATAATCAGCTGGTGCTTTTATCAGAACTGGCTTTTCAAAGCGATCTAACTTCAACTTCTTTATTAGTGCTGGGAACAACTTTATTCCTCCCCTATATGGCCGTCTCCGTCGATATCTTCATCTGTCAGTTTTTCTACTTCTTTAACGAATTCTTGTCCCACAACTTGTAGCTCTTCTTCCTCTTCGTCCCCAATTAACGCATCATCAGGGATATCGTCGGTGTTAGCAAACATTTCAATATGCTGATGCAGATTGGTAAAGGTCATGGGCGCATCACCGCCATATTCTCCGTCCAAATTGATCATCATCCGACTATCTTCGTCAAGGGTTTCAGCGAACAAAGTACTAGTCTTCGTATAAATCAGACGCGGATCATTAATATGCTTGCCGCCGTTTAACATCAAAGCAGCTAAATGAACGATTTCAAAGATATTGGCTGTTTTGATAATCAATAAGCTAAACTTGCCATCGTCCAATTTCGCATCAGGCGCAATTTGTTCAAAGCCGCCCACTGAATTAGTCAATCCTAGGAAAAACATTGACGCATTGCCAACGTATTCTCCCTCATCATATTTCAAATGCATTTTGATTGGTTTCACTCGTGGTAACATTTCCGCACCTTTGGCTAAATACGCGAGATAGCCAAAAATACTTTTCAGTTCTGAAGGTACATCATAAGTCAGCTCGGTCAAATAGCCACCAGCGGCAATATTGATAAAATATTGATCATCCGCATGACCAATATCCATCTTCACTGTCTGATTTTTGCTAATCACTTGGGCTGCTTTTAGGATGTCATTTCGAGGAATCTTCAATGCGCGAGCATAATCATTGGTAGTTCCAGCTGGAATAATCGCCATTTTCGGGCGTCTTTTCAGAGGGGCAATCCCGTTGACCACCTCATTAATGGTACCATCACCACCGGCCGCCACCACTAAGTCAAAACCTAGCTTGGCAACACGATGGGCCTCATCACGAGCGGAATCAGGTGCTGGCGTAGTAGCAAAGGCGCTGGCTTCGTAACCAGCGTCCTCTAATACTTGCAGAATATCGGCTAAATTCCGTTTGACCAATTCTTTACCAGAAGTGGGATTATAAATGACGCGTGCTTTTTTCATCTATAACCACTCCTTAGCGCTTATTCAACTCTTCTTTAAGCAGTTGGTTGACTACCCCAGGGTTAGCCTGTCCTTTGGTTGCTTTCATGATTTGTCCCACCAAGAATCCGACAGCGCGATCTTTGCCGTTCTTAAAGTCGTCGATGGATTGCTGATTGTTATCCAAGATCTCATTGATTATTGGCAATAGTTGGGCAGGATCAGATAATTGGATTAGACCCTTTTCTTTGACGATTACTTGTGGGTCGCCACCATGCTCAATCAGCTCTTTAAAGACTTTTTTCGCAATTTTCGAGCTGATAGTCCCATCTGCAATTAACTTAATCATGCCAGCCAGACCTGCTGGGCTCAATTTTGTTTCAGCTAGTTCAACTTTTTCACTGTTCAAGTAGGCAGAAACTTCACCCATCAACCAGTTAGAAGCTTGTTTTGCATCGGCACCGTCAGCTAGTGTAGCTTCAAAGAAATCCGACATCTCTTTACTTAAAGTCAGTACCATCGCATCATATTCAGGCAAACCCAATTCATTGATGTAACGGGCGCGACGTTTGTTGGGCATTTCTGGTAAAGTAGCGCGGATAGTTTCGATCCATTCGTCGTCAATCACAAAGCGTGGAATGTCTGGTTCTGGGAAATAACGATAGTCACTAGAACCTTCTTTAACCCGCATCAAGATTGTTTTATTGGTTGTTTCATCAAAACGACGAGTTTCTTGTTGAATTTCGCCACCAGATAGCAGAACTTTTGCTTGACGTTTTTCTTCATAAGCCAGGCCTTTTTTCACGAAGTTTAATGAATTTAAGTTTTTCAGCTCAGCTTTGGTCCCAAATTCTTCTTGACCATAAGGACGTAAAGAAATATTGGCATCGCAGCGCATCGAACCTTCTTCCATTTTCACATCGCTAACGCCTGTAAATTGGATGATCGAACGCAATGCTTCTAAATAAGCATAGGCTTCTTCTGGAGAACGCATGTCAGCTTCCGAAACGATCTCAATCAAAGGAGTTCCTTGACGGTTTAGATCGACATAAGAGTAACCGCCGATACCATGCATATTTTTACCGGCATCTTCTTCTAGATGGACCCGTTCAATCCGGATTTTTTTCTTTTTACCAGCTACTTCAATCTCTAACCAACCATCATGACCGATGGGTTGATCAAATTGTGAGATTTGATAGGCTTTGGGATTATCTGGATAGAAATAATTTTTGCGGTCAAAATGAGTATCCTTGGAGATTTCACAGTTCAACGCCAACGCCGCTTTCATACCAAACTCCAAAGCTGCCTTGTTCATGACAGGCAACACACCTGGGTAGCCCCAGTCAATGACATTGGTATTGGTATTCGGATCCGCACCAAAGTGAGCAGGCGAAGGAGAGAAAATCTTTGATTCAGTTTTTAGCTCGACATGGACTTCCAAGCCGATGACAGTTTCAAAATTCATACTTATTTTCCTCCTAAAATCACAGGTTTTTGTTGATGGAAATCAGTAGCTTCCTCAAAAGCCGCTGCTAATTGATACATGGTTGCTTCATCGAATGGTTTGCCGATGATTTGTAAGCCGACTGGTAGACCTTCTGAAAAACCACATGGGATCGACATCCCTGGCAAGCCAGCTAAGTTAACAGGAATTGTTAAGATATCGCTCATATACATAGTGATTGGGTCATTGATATTTTCGCCTAAACCAAAGGCAACCGTTGGAGACGATGGACCAATGATCAAGTCATAGTCAGCAAAAACTTTCTCAAAGTCGCGTTTGATTAGCGTCCGTACTTGGCCCGCTTTTTTGAAATAAGCATCGTAATAACCGGCACTAAGGGAGAAGGTTCCTAACATGATCCGGCGTTTCACTTCTTCACCAAAGCCTTCTGAACGGGAGTTAACATAGACATCATCTAAGTTTTTAACGTTTTCAGAACGATAGCCATAACGGATACCATCAAAGCGTTGTAAGTTAGAGCTGGCTTCAGAAGAGGCGATGATGTAGTAGACGGCCACCCCGTATTTGGAATGAGGCAGGCTGACTTCTTCGACTTCAGCACCTAGCGCCTTAAAGGTTTCAGCCGCCTTTAAGACAGCCGCCTTCACGCCTGGTTGTACGCCCTCACCTAAATATTCTTTCGGCAAAGCGACTTTCATGCCTTTGATACTTTGACCCATTTTGCTCGTAAAATCAGGAACTGAGGCACCTGCCGAAGTCCCGTCTTTTGGATCGTAGCCGCTGATTGCGGTTAATGTTGCCGCATTATCGCGGACATCCCGTGTCAAGGGGCCAATTTGGTCTAAACTAGACGCAAAGGCAATCAAGCCAAAACGAGAAATTCGTCCATAGGTTGGTTTCATCCCAACAATACCGTTAAAAGCAGCCGGCTGACGGATACTACCACCCGTGTCACTGCCTAATGAAACAGGGATTTGCCCAGCTGCAACAGCTGCTGCCGAACCACCAGAAGAACCGCCCGGAACCTTGGTTGCGTCCCACGCATTTTTTGTTTTCTTGAAATAAGAAGTTTCAGTACTACCACCCATGGCAAATTCATCCATGTTTAGTTTTCCTACTGGAATCATATCGGCTTGATAAACTTTCTCCATCACGGTAGCATCATAAATTGGGTCAAAGTTATAGAGAATTTTGCTGGCAGCCGTCGTCAAGATGTCTTTGGTGACGATATTGTCTTTGATCCCAATTGGGATACCTGCCAAGATGTTTTCTTCTGAAATGCCTTTTTCATCTAACGCTTTCGCTTCCGCTAAGGCTTTGTCTTCACTAATCGTAATAAACGCTTCGACTTCTGGTTCGGTTTCTTTAATGCGGTCTAGCGTTGCTCTTGTTAGGTCTTGTGCGCTGATTTCTTTAGAAACCAACAAATCATGTAATTCTGTCAGTGATTTATCGTATAAGGTCATTATGCGCCAGCCTCCCCGTTGTCAATGATCGCCGGTACTTTGATGAAGCCATCTTCAGATTCCGGTGCATTTTTTAATAATTCGTCACGCGACATCCCTGGATTGGCCACATCTTCGCGCATCACATTGACGGTTTCAATCACATTAGACGTGAAAGGCACGCCTTCTGTATCAACTTCTTCCAGCATTTCCACCATATCGATGATTTTGCCTAATTGGTTCGTAAACTCCTCTAACTCCTCTTGAGGAAAGGAAAGTTTCGCAAGTTTTGCGACGTGTTTGACTTGTTCTTCGCTGATCGCCATGTTCATTCCTCCTGGATCGATTTTTCTATACCACTTAATATACCACAAACTCCTGAAAACAGCCGTCATTTTTGAAAACTGTCTGAAAATTTCTATTGGAAAATATGCGAATACACAGCTTCCTCACCAGAGCGTTTTGCTACAAAGGCTTGTGGTCCTTCAATAGAATTGATTTGTACTTCGATATCCGGCTCACCAATGTTGAAAACTGACTCTACTTGCTTGCCGACAAACTGCGTGAAGCTGGTAATCTCTGTTTTGCTATAATACTTTGTTTCAATCACAATTGAGACATTTTGCAAAACGCCTTCTTGATAATAGGCGATACCTGTGACACCACTCAGATTCGGGAAGAAGCCTTGGATAGAATCTTTGAATGTATCAAATTTCCCTGCTAAGCCGTCATCAGTCGCAGCATTGGTCTGGTTATTAATCACTGGCAGGCTGGCATATTCTTCTTTAACGGAATCAAATTTGTCAATCGTTGTCTTGCCATCTTTGCTGACGGCTTTGTAAATATACGTGCCGCCAACAATATTGTCCTTGCTGGCTTGTTCAAACAAACCAATCACGATTGGCACTTTTCCTAACCCGTCTAGCTGACGCACCCGAGTCAATACACTATTAACTGTTTGACGAGCATTTGCCATCAAATCATCACGGCTAATGTCTGTTGCCTTGCCATCATTGTCGTAATAGACCGAATTGAAGGCAAAACCTAGACTAATACCGGCAATTTTGCCGTTTTCATCCAGAAAATCTTGTTCCATCAGCTGTTGAAAAATAATCGGCCCCTTGCCTGGATTCAACCCTTGGTCATCATCACTAGAGCGTGATAACCATTTGCGAATAGTTTCTTCATCTAAATACTGGCCCTCTTGAAAATAATATTTGTCTACCGAAAATTCATCGTGGGACAGACGTAATAACCCATTTTCAAAGTTATCTTGATTATAGCCGCTATTCATCCGACTAGCGTTCAAGTCACGGGACTTACTAACTTGATATTTGCCATCTTTCATGACAGCTTGGTAAACACCGTTGTCAATGCGACCGGTGGTAATCGATTGGTTATTCGTATTTTGTTGGGCAGGATCGACATTATTGATGCCTTTTTCCAGATTGCCACAAGCGCCTAATAAAGCTAGGGCCGCGGTTAATCCTAGTCCAACAAGGTAAGTTCGTTTAGTCATGCTGGTCACCCTCTGCTTCCATCAATTGTTCTTCAGTCCAAACTGGGATTCCCAGTTGTTCCGCTTTTGCTAATTTACTGCCGGCATCTGCACCAGCGACAACAAAGTCTGTTTTCTTAGACACGCTACCAGTGACATTGCCACCCAACCGTTCAATCGCGGCTTTGGCTTCATCACGCGTAAAATGCTGCAGTTTCCCGGTTAAAACGACGGTTTTACCTTGGAATGGTGAATCAATTGCCGCCACAGCTTCGGGACGCAAACCTTTATAGGTCAAATTGACACCCGCTTCGGCAAATTCTCGGATTAGTTGATGCACTTCTTCATTTTCAAAATAGGTCGTAACACTATTCGCAATGATTTCGCCAATAGAATCTAATTGGAGAATTGTTTCTTGATCAGCCGTCGCAATATGTTGTAGATCACCAAAATGTTCAGCTAAAATTTTAGCCGCTTTGGCGCCCACATGACGAATACCTAAGCCAAATAGGAGCCGTTCCACTGAATTGTCTTTACTAGCTTGGATGGCTTGATAAATATTATTGGCCGATTTTTCTTTGATTTTGTCTAAGGTCATTAATTCATCGGTGGTTACTTTGTAGAGGTCAGCGACATCCTTGACTAATTTTTTATCATACATTTGTGCCAAGACTCTCGGACCTAAGCCATCGATATTCATAGCATTTCGAGAAACAAAGTGGTTTAGCCCTTCCTTGATTTGAGCTGGGCACATAGGATTGATACAGCGCAGGGCCACTTCTTCATCCAAATGGACTAATTCACTGTGACAAACTGGGCAATGAGTGGGAATGGTATAAGGCTTGCTATCAGCAGCGCGTGCGCTTAACACCACTTGAGCAACCTCTGGAATAATATCCCCGGCTTTATAAATCATGACGGTATCCAGTAAACGTAGATCTTTCTGTTGAATGAAGTCCGCGTTGTGGAGACTGGCACGGCTGACTGTCGTCCCAGCTACACGGACAGGATCCATGACAGCAGTCGGCGTGACTACCCCCGTTCGTCCCACTGTCCATTCGATTTCACGAATCACTGTTTGTGCTTCTTCTGGAGGAAATTTATAAGCGGTCGCCCAACGTGGGGCTTTGACGGTATAGCCTAATTCGTCTTGCAAACCAAAATCATTCACTTTAATGACAATACCATCAATTTCATAGGCTAATTCTTGACGTCTTTCGTGCATTTCCTCGATATAGGCCCAGATTTCAGCTACCGTGTGACAAATGCGCTTTTCAGGATTCGCACGGAAACCTAACTCCGTCAGGCGATCCAGTAAACCTGCTTGCGTATCAACTGCAAAGGGTGTCCGATCTGCCGTCGCATATAAAAACGTACTAAGATTTCGTTTAGCGGTAATTTTGGAATCTAGCTGGCGCAAGCTCCCCGCTGCAGCATTGCGTGGATTGGCAAAAACTTCTTGGCCTTCTTCTTCTCGTTGTGTATTCAAGTTAGCAAAGGATTCTTTAGGCATATAACATTCGCCACGAACCTCAATCGTCAACGGTTCCTGCAGTCTTAAAGGAATCGATTTGACCGTTTTCAGGTTTTCGGTGATATTCTCCCCTACTGTACCATCACCACGCGTAGCACCCTGTACAAAGCGACCCTCTTCATAGCGCAAAGAAATCGCCAGACCATCGATTTTCAGCTCACAGCAATAGGAAACTGGGCCACCTACCGCTTTTTTAACTCGCTCATCAAACTGAATGATTTCTTCTTTGCTGAAAACATCTGACAAGCTATACATAGGCACTTCATGAGTTACTTTTTCAAAGCCTGCCAGCACGCGTCCGCCCACACGTTGTGTAGGCGAGTCCGGCGTCACTAAATCAGGATATTCCTTTTCTAAATCCTCTAGTTCACGATAAAGCTTGTCATAGACGGCATCTTCCACTGAGGGTTCGTCTTTGACATAGTATTCATATGCGTATTGATTTAACTGGGCGCGCAAAGCATCTACGCGTTCTGCCGCTATTTTTGCATCTGTCATCTCTTACACCTCTCAGATTTTTTCTATTGGCGCAAAGGCGGCCAATAAACGTTTGACTCCTTGGTTAGGAAAGGCAATGTCCAGCTCGATATCCTGTGCTGTTCCGCTGACTTTTACCACCATACCAACGCCCCATTTTTTATGTTGGACTTTATCCCCTGCCTGCCAAGCGACTTTATCGCCGCCGCTGGCTTTTTTCTGAGTTGTTGCGGGGCGCGGTGCACTAGGTTGTGTAAAGGCACCGTTAGTTGGTTGCGAGCGGAAAATTTTCTGTTCTCTTGGTTTAAAGGCGGCTGGCGCTGAGGCCACCCGACCTGTTGGCGCTAACAGTTCCTCAGGAATTTCTTCAATAAAACGACTTGGTCGATTGTATTGTGTTTTCCCGTAAAGCGTCCGACTGAAAGCATTCGTCAAATACAGCGTTTCTTCAGCGCGTGTAATGCCCACGTAAGCCAAGCGACGCTCTTCTTCCAGTTCAGATTCTTCCATCATGGCCCGTGATAACGGGAAGACACCTTCTTCTAAGCCCATTAGGAAGACCACTGGAAATTCCAGCCCTTTGGCCGCATGCAGGGTCATTAAGGTCACTTGGGACGTTTCTTCCTCTAAGTCATCAATATCAGAAACTAACGCCAAATCATTTAAGAAAATCGTTAACTTATCTTCAGGTGCTTCCTGCTCTTCTTCAGGTGTTTCACTATATCGCTTATCAAATTCTTGTGTCACAGTTAGAAACTCTTCTAAGTTTTCCAGACGACTTTGAGCTTCCAGCGTATTTTGCCGTTTCAACTCTGCTTCATAGCCACTTTTATCTAAAACTTCCTTCACTAATTCGGTGATGGTCAAATAAGGGATCATTTCATTAAAACCGCTCATCATGAGACCGAAGCCTTCTAGTTCCTTCCCCGCTTTGCCGCCAATATTACTGAGGGCTACGTTTTGTGAGGCCTCTAAAAGTGACCAGCCATGCATATCTGCAAAGCTCCGCAGTTTTTCTACAGAGGTTTGGCCAATCCCGCGCTTAGGTTCATTGACAATTCGCCCGTAGCTTAAAGAATCACTAGGGTTGGCAATCACATTTAAATAAGCCAAAATGTCTTTAATTTCCTTACGGTCGTAGAATTTATGGCCTCCCACCATGGTGTAGGGGATGTTAGCCTTCAGTAAGGTTTCTTCCAGCACCCGTGATTGCGCATTTGTTCGGTAAAGCACCGCAAAGTCGCCATAGATTCGTTGATGTTTTGCGATTTCACTTTGAACTTGCTGTACGATAAATTGCGTTTCATCCCGTTCATTATCTCCCCGGTAATAAACGATTTTTTCACCTTCGATGTTCTCAGTCCAAAGTTTTTTCTCTTTACGATTTTGGTTATTTTGGATAACTTCATTGGCGGCAGTCAAGATTCGTTTAGTCGAACGATAATTTTGTTCCAAGAGGATCGTAGTGGCATCTGGATAATCTTTTTCAAAATCGAGGATGTTTTGCATATCGGCACCACGCCAGCCGTAGATACTTTGGTCGGCATCTCCCACTACGCAAAGATTGCGAAACCGTGCTGCTAGCATATTCACCAATGTGTACTGGGCATGGTTGGTATCTTGATACTCATCCACATGAATATAGTGGAATTTATTTTGATAATAAGTTAGTGAATCTGGGTGATCTTCAAACAAGCGAATCGTATTCATAATTAAATCATCAAAATCCATACACTGATTTTGTCTGAGTGCTTTTTGATAAGCTTCGTAACAATCTGCTACAATTTTTTCATAAAAACTTCCTTGCAGATCACCATAAGCTTTAGGCGTCAGCAGCTCATTCTTAGCATTACTGATTGTGCCCAAAATAGAGCGTGGATCATATTTCTTAGGATCAATGTTCAGCTCTTTCAAGATGCGTTTCATTAAAGTCAGCTGTTCAGAGCTGTCAATAATCGTAAAGTTGCGATTGTAGCCAATAAAATCAACGTCGCGACGCAAAATACGCACACACATTGAGTGAAAAGTAGAGACCCATACATCTTCCCCACCACTCGCGTTCAATTTATTAACCCGTTCCTTCATTTCCCGCGCCGCTTTGTTGGTAAAGGTAATAGCGAGGATATTCCAAGGATTTACTTCTTTTTCTTCTATTAAATAGGCGATTCGGTGGGTTAAAACCCGCGTCTTACCACTACCAGCGCCGGCCATTATCAGTAAAGGACCTTCTGTATGCAAAACGGCTTCTTTTTGTTTTGGATTCATTCCGTTCAGCAAGTTTTCCTTTGTTCCCATGTGCAACGTCCTTTCTCTATGCAATCTTTTTTATTATATCAAAAAGTGCTTTGAACTTCTTTAAAAAACCAGTAAGTTTCCACGGTAAATTCATTTTCATAAAAGCTTGAAATTTTTCTGTCAGTCCACTACATTTAAGTATTGGAGGGGTATAAATGAAAACTGAACATGAAATCAAACGTTTAGACGGCACACGCATCGGCTTTATCTTAAAAGGATTGTTGATTGGAGTCATCGTGGGCTTTGTTGTTAGTCTTTTTCGTTTGGGAATTGAAGAATTAAGTCATTATTTAACGCAACTTTATCATTTTTTCCGGCATGAACCACAGTGGCTATTGCTCTGGATACCAATTTCCATCTTATTAGCGGTCATCGTCGGTTTACTAGTAAAAAGCGATCCTGATATCAAGGGTAGCGGCATCCCTCAAGTTGAAGGACAATTGCGGGGACAGATCCATATGCGTTGGTGGTCTGTGCTTTGGAAAAAATTCATTGGCGGCATCATTAGTGTCGGTTCTGGTTTATTTTTAGGTCGTGAAGGGCCGTCAATCCAGTTGGGTGCCATGGTAGGGCTAGGTTACAGTCAAATGCGCCACACGACAAAATCAGAAGAAAAAATTTTTGTTTCCAGTGGGGCTAGTGCTGGTCTAGCAGCAGCTTTCAATGCGCCGATCGCTGGACTACTATTTGTGCTAGAAGAAGTCCATCATAATTTTTCACCCTTAGTTTGGCTAACTTCTTTTGCCGCAGCTATCAGTGCCAATTTTGTTTCATTGAATTTTTTCGGCTTAAAACCAGTCTTGGCAGTGGGACAAGTCGATCCATTGCCACTAAAATATTATGGATTTCTAGTCTTACTAGGTATTTTTCTAGGAATACTCGGTTGGGGCTATCAAAAAGTGCTGCTAGCCTTGCCTAAATTTTACGGCAAACTAACTTTCCTATCTCCAAATTTTTACGGATTAGTTCCCTTTTTGCTAATCATTCCAATCGGCTTGGCTTTTCCTGACATCCTTGGTGGCGGTAATCAAATTGTTTTAGAACTAGGCAAACAGGCGCCTACCATTTGGATTGTGTTAGGCCTGTTCCTGCTGCGTTTTGTTTTTTCTATGATTTCCTATGGTGCCAACTTACCAGGAGGCATCTTCCTGCCAATCCTCACATTAGGCGCTTTGATTGGTACATTCTTTGGCTTAGCAATGGTTCAGTTCTTTGGTATGGATCCTCACTATGTAAAAAACTTTTTAATCATCGCCATGGCCGGTTACTTTACTGCCATTGGGAAGGCACCGCTGACCGCCATGATCTTAGTCTCTGAAATGGTGGGCAGTTTGAGTCATTTGATGTCTTTAGGCTTAGTGGCCTTGATTAGTTATGTGGTCGTAGACTTTTTAGGTGGTAAACCAATTTATGAGACCCTTTTAGAACGCTTAGTGGCCTCAGAAGTCCCTTCAATTACCGGTAAAAAAACCATTATTGAGTACCCCATCACCGCGGAAAGTTCGCTAGATGGGCAAATGGTGCGCGATTTTGCTTGGCCCAAAGATATGCTGTTGACCTCCATCCGCCGTGGTGAATCAGAGTTATTGACACATGGTGATACCGTCATGCATAGCGGCGACGTCCTCTTAATTTTAACTGATGAGGGCATCTCACAAAAAATCAAACAAGAGATTACGCAACGAACTTATAGCTTAGAACAGCAACCCTAAAAAGCGACACTCACAAGCGGATAACAACGCTTGTGAGTGTTTTTCTATGATGGAACTAAAATATATTGAACGTTTTTAAATGTTTATGATTGAATATGACGTTTTACTGTGCTATTATAAAAACGAGGAGATGATGTAAGTGCTTACCGAGGAGCGTAGACAACAGATTTTGCAGTTATTAGATGCCCAGCAAGTCATAAAATCTCAGGAACTAATCGAGCGATTGGATGCATCAGAATCCACCATTCGCCGTGACTTACAGGAATTAGAAGACGAAGGTCTGCTGGAACGTGTTCACGGCGGTGCCAAGCGGATCATCCAATTAGGTCAAGAATACAACATGCAGGAAAAATCAATCAAAAACATTCAAGAAAAGAAAAAAATCGCCAAATATGCCGCTAGCCTTTTACGAGAAGGCGATATTATTTACTTGGATGCCGGCACTACTACCTACGAGATGATTCCCTACCTACCTACTTTTGAATTGAAGGTCATCACCAATTCGGTCGACCATGCCGTCGCCTTAACAGAACGCGGCATTGATACTATCGTTTTAGGTGGTGCTTTAAAAGCTTCTACCCGCGCGATCTTAGGTTCTTCCGCACTAGAGCAGTTAGCAAATTACCGTTTCAACAAGACTTTTCTAGGCATGAATGCGGCACATCTCGAGTTTGGCTATTCGACACCAGACCCCGAGGAAGCCGTCTTAAAGCGCTTAGCCAGTGAACATGCGGCTGAGACTTTCTTCCTAGTGGATGCTAGCAAAATCAATAATGTTTCCTTCACTAAAGTAGCAGCTATTGACAGTGGTACCTTGATTACCACTACGCTTGCACCAGCCTTACATCAAGCTTATATCGAAAAAACAAAGTTAAAGGAGATCGAATGATGATTTATACTGTAACGCTTAATCCATCTATCGACTACATCGTCCATGTGGATCACCTTGCGATTGGTGATTTAAATCGGATGAAGGAAGATTTTAAATTGCCTGGTGGCAAAGGAATCAATGTTTCCCGTATTTTGAAACGTATCGGCGTTGAATCAACTGCCTTAGGTTTTTTAGGTGGTTTTACAGGGACGTTTATCCAAGATTGGCTAAAAAAAGAAATGATCACCACCCATTTCACGCCAGTGCAAGCTGACACGCGGATCAATATCAAATTAAAATCGGATACCGAAACAGAAATCAACGGTTTAGGTCCAGTCATTTCTAATGAAGAAATGCAGCAGTTGAAACAAACCCTCAGCACAATCACGTCAGAAGACGTTGTGATTTTGTCAGGTAGTACCCCTGCTTCTTTAACGAAGGGTTTTTATCAAGAATTGATTCAAATTATTCAAGATAAAGGCGCTCAATTCGTTATCGACACCACTGGTGAAGATTTATTAGCTGCTTTGCCCAAAAAGCCATTATTGGTAAAACCTAACAATCATGAGTTGGCAGAGCTTTATCAAACAAGCTTCGACTCTATTGAAGCAATTTATCCCTATGGCCGCCGGATGCTGGCGGAAGGCGCCCAACATGTACTGGTCTCCATGGCCGGTGACGGTGCCCTATTGTTCACTAATGAAGGAATCTACCGTGCCAATGTACTAAAAGGCACTTTAAAAAATTCGGTAGGTGCAGGCGACTCCATGATCGCTGGCTTTGTCGGAGCATTCATCAAATCTGGTGATCCGCTGGAAGCCTTTAAATGGGGTGTTGCTTGTGGCAGTGCAACTGCTTTTTCCGATGATTTAGCATCTGAGGAAATGATTTTGTCGCTAGTCCCTAAAGTCGAAATTGAAAAAATCGAGGAGGAGTAACATGAATATCAAAGATTTGTTGGTCAAAAATGTCATGATCATGGATCTCCAAGCAACAGATAAAGCTGGTGCAATTGATGAAATGGTCCAAAAATTGTATGACGAAGGTCGCATTAGCGACATCAAAACCTATAAGGATGGCATCTTAGCCCGGGAAGCTCAGACATCCACTGGTTTAGGGGATGGCATTGCGATGCCCCATGCGAAAAATAGTGCTGTAAAAGAAGCAACGGTTTTATTTGCTAAAAGTAAAAACGGGATTGATTATCAATCACTAGACGGTCAGCCTGCGTACTTATTCTTTATGATTGCAGCTCCAGAAGGCGCCAACGATACCCATTTACAAGCCTTAGCTGCCCTTTCCCGTTTGTTGATCAATCCAGATTTTGTGGCACAATTAAAACAAGCGCAGTCACCGGATGAGGTCCAAAACCTCTTCCAAGCTGCTGAAGACCAAAAAGAAGCAGAGGAACAAGCTGAAGCGGAACAAGAAGTGAAAGACTTTAACCGTCGCTATATCGTCGCAGTAACTGCTTGTCCAACTGGGATTGCTCACACCTATATGGCAGAAGATGCCTTGAAGAAGAAAGCGAAAGAAATGGGCGTTGATATCAAGGTTGAAACCAACGGCTCTGAAGGGATCAAAAATCGCTTAACTGCTGAAGATATCGCTCGTGCTGACGCGGTCATCGTAGCTGCTGATAAAAAAGTTGAAATGAACCGTTTTGATGGCAAAGAGTTAGTTAATCGGCCAGTTAGTGACGGAATTCGTAAACCAGAAGAATTGATCGACTTAGCACTTTCTGGCAATGCGCCAACCTTCCGCGGTGACGGAAATAATACTGGCTCAGATGAAGGTTCGGCTGACGGTTCTATTGGTTCTCGTATTTACAAAGATTTGATGAACGGTGTTTCCCATATGTTGCCATTCGTGGTAGCCGGCGGGATCTTGATTGCAATTTCCTTTATGATTGACCAATTTATGGGGGTTCCTCAGGAATCTTTAGGAGAATTAGGAAACTATAACCAAGCAGCGCAATGGTTCAACCAAATCGGTAGCGCCGCCTTTGGCTTTATGTTACCAATTCTAGCTGGTTTTATTGCTTCTAGTATTGCTGACCGTCCTGGTTTAGTTGTCGGTTTTGCTGCGGGTGCTTTGGCCAATGCCGGTGGTGCTGGCTTCTTAGGTGCCTTAGTTGGTGGTTTCCTTGGCGGTTACGTGATCGTCTTCTTACGCAAGGTTTTCAAAGGCTTGCCAAAATCATTAGACGGTATCAAAACAATTCTCTTCTATCCTGTTTTTGGTCTATTGATCACAGGGGCCTTAATGCTTCTAATCAATGTGCCTATGAAAGCTATCAATGATGGTTTGACTGGCTTCCTAGATGGTCTAAGTGGGACGAATGCCATTTTATTAGGTGCTCTACTTGGCGGCATGATGGCGGCTGACTTAGGAGGACCTATCAACAAAGCGGCTTATGTATTTGGTACTGCAACCTTAGCAACAACGGTTGCCGAAGGTGGTAGTGTGGTAATGGCCGCGGTAATGGCCGGCGGGATGGTACCGCCACTAGCAATCTTCATCGCAACACGTCTTTTCAAAGGGAAATTCACAAAAGATCAAGAAGACGCTGGTTTGACAAACATCGTCATGGGACTATCCTTCGTTACAGAAGGCGCGATTCCATTTGCTGCAGCTGATCCACTACGGGCTATTCCTAGCTTTATCGCTGGTTCTGCTTTAGCCGGTGGTTTAGTCGGTGCCTTCGGAATCAAACTACTCGCACCTCATGGCGGAATTTTCGTTGTACTGCTATTGAGTCATCCATTACTTTATCTGTTATTCATCGTCATTGGTGCCATCGTTTCTGGTGTTATCTTTGGACTATTGAAACAACCAATCAAACAAGACTAAAAAAAAGAGCAAAGCCCGCGGGCTTTGCTCTTTTTATACTTCCGGTTCTACCCGAACAGTATCTCCGATTTTTTCTAAATGGCTGTAATCGAAGAAAATCACGCGTAGATGATTCTCTCCCTTTTTCAAATCAAAACGAACTTGGTTACGACGCTTACGGACATGCGAAATTTTCGTATCCTTAAACTGTTCCTTTAACTGCTCCAAAGGAATCTTATCAAAGAACTCCCGCGGAATGTAGAAACGTAAAATAGACGTATACTCCTGATAGTGTTCGTCTGTCACTTCAATCTCCAACAAATCACGAATATAAAACTCATAAGCAGATAAACCATCATCCACACTGTATTTAGGATTCAGGACGCGATAGTTCATCATATTCATGCGGCTTTCATCGATCCACGGAAAATAAGCACGTGCATTCAGACGGCCTTTTGTCCGTTTTTCAGCGTATTGTTGGTTCACAAAGTCGTACGAGCGGGTCACAAAATGAGTTGCCTCCTTTTTGACTGTCGGCTGCAATTGACCATTTTGATACTGAACCGTTTGAATCGTTTGATCCCCAAAGGCAAATTCAATCAGTGGCTGCCTTAAAATACCGATGCCGTTGTTCCACGATAGCTGATCATACCCCATTTGGTCGCGAAAAAGACGCTGAAAATGTTGATTCACCTCTAAATCCCAGTTCAATGGATTTTGGAATAGTTCAATACACATGACTTGATTGGGCAAGTGACGTAATTCTTGTACCTGCTGCACATCCTCAAATACTTGTTTAGGAATCACTTGGTAATAGTAAGAACTAACATACATCTTCCAGCAGGACGTCAACAACAGACCTTTATAAAAAGCGTCATAGCCCGCCAGCTGGTTACAATCCACCACGATTTCACCCGCATCATTGCGCATTTTTGGCAGTACGTCGGTTTCAGCGGCAGTCTCAAAAGTCCGCTGACTCAGCTCTGATACGTTGTTGTACAGGTATTCGTCATAAGAGCGAATGTAACCGTAAACGCCATGGGCAATCATCCGTTGATCACAGTAATCGCTAATGACCTGTTGCTGACCAAAAAATAATTCTTTATCATAAAGATTTCGCTCAAAAAGCGTCAGTTGTCGAATGTGCATTTGGAAGCGTCCCGCTACCCCTTCAACTATCAGCCAAATATCCGTATTTGCGTCGATGGCTTGAATTGCGGCCGTCATTTTTTCTAAATCAAAAGGTGTTTTATCAAATCCGATACGCATTGAAACAGGCTCCGTCAACAACCGTACAAAGACCAGCCAATCTTGAACCGCCGTTCGGACACTCTCCACTGTAAAATTAGCAAGTTGCCCCACCATGTAGATTCGTTCTTGTTTCTCCATCCGTACCACCTCCTCAATTCAAGTATAGCGAAATTTCAATGAGAATTCACTTAAAATGACTCTAATAATTTTAAAAACAGCTCGACTTGTAGTATCCTTGCTAAAAGTGATACACTAGCTTTGCAGGAGGTGAGCCATATGGGCTTGAAATTTCAACGAGAAGACACTTTAGATAAACTATTTGAATCCTTTGCCATCGACCCTGATAAAAAGGAATTGCCGGAAAAAGAATTAGTGGCAAAACAAACTGACAAAGTCGAAAAAAAGGATGCACCAAAAGCTGACAAAATGTAAATTATAAATAAGAAAGCACCGAAGCTATCTCTGACTAGAGGGATAGTTTTGGTGCTTTTTCATCATTTTTATTTGATAAAACTTTCGATGACTTTCCAAGCGGTATCTTTACCCTCTTTTGTCTCAGAAGAAAAGATGATGAAATGGTCATCTGGATCAAAGTCCAGCTGCTTTTTGATCACACTCTCATGTTTATTCCATTTCCCGCGTGGGATTTTGTCAGCCTTGGTTGCTACGATGATAACAGGCAGATTATGATATTTCAAAAATTCATACATTTGAATATCTTCAGCAGTTGGTGGGTGTCGTAGATCGACTAGCGAAACTACCGCCCGCAACGGCTCCCGTCCTGTCAGATAAGTTTCAATCATTTTACCCCATTTAGCTCGCTCTGTTTTTGAGACTTTAGCATAGCCATAGCCCGGTACATCCACAAACAGTAGGGTATCTTCAATATTATAAAAGTTCAGCGTTTGGGTTTTCCCTGGCTTACCAGAAGTTCGTGCTAAATTTTTTCGATTAATCATCGTATTGATAAAAGAAGACTTTCCAACATTAGAGCGGCCAGCCAGCGCAATCTCAGGTAGTCCACCTGGCGGATACTGCTCCGGTCGAACGGCACTAATGATGATTTCGGCATTATGCACTTTCATTGTGTATTCCCTCCTTTAAAGAGAAAAAGAGTTCGGAAAAAATCCGAGCTCTTTTTAATAATTAGCCTGCTTTTTTCTCTTGGCGAACGACTGTTGGCGATCCCTGTCCGTCTACTGATTCTTTTGTTACCACGATTTTTTCAATGGTTTCATCAGAAGGTGTATCGAACATCACATCCATCATGACATCCTCAATAATGGAACGTAAACCACGAGCACCCGTATTGCGTTCAATCGCTTTATCCGCAATCGCTTGTAGTGCGCTATGATCAAATTCCAACTCAACATCGTCTAGGTCCAATAATTTTTGGTATTGTTTAACTAGCGCATTCTTTGGCTCTGTCAAAATATGCACCAAGTCATCATTGGTTAGTTTTTCTAAAGCAGCCGTCACTGGCAAACGCCCAATGAACTCTGGGATCAAGCCGAATTTCAACAAATCTTCTGGAATGATTTGTTGCATTACGCTCTCACCTTCGGCAATTTTTTTATTGTTGGTACCAAAACCAATCGTTTTTTCACCTAAGCGATTTTTTACGATCGTTTCAATGCCGTCAAACGCTCCACCCACGATAAACAAGACATTTGTTGTATCGATTTGGATGAATTCTTGATGAGGGTGCTTGCGTCCGCCTTGTGGTGGCACACTTGCAACAGTTCCTTCCAAAATTTTCAGTAAGGCTTGTTGAACTCCTTCACCGGAAACATCCCGCGTGATTGAGACATTTTCACTCTTACGGGCAATTTTGTCGATTTCATCAATATAGATGATGCCACGTTCAGCTTGTTCCACATTGTAGTCAGCTGCCTGCAGAAGCTTCAGTAAGATGTTTTCTACATCTTCACCGACGTAACCTGCTTCAGTCAAACTCGTTGCATCTGCAATTGCAAATGGCACGTTCAACGTACGAGCAAGTGTTTGTGCTAAGAATGTTTTCCCAGACCCAGTTGGCCCAATTAAACAAATATTACTTTTTTGCAATTCAACTTCGTCAGAATGATCGACATCCATAGAATTGATCCGTTTATAATGGTTATAGACAGCGACAGCCAATGATTTCTTGGCGCGATCTTGACCAATGACATATTCATTTAAGACAGCAAGGATCTCTTGGGGTTTTGGTACATCCGTAAATTCACGAACTGCTTCATCATAAAACTCTTCATCGATAATCTCTTTACAAAGATCGATACATTCGTTACAAATATACACGCCTGGTCCTGCGACGATTTTTTTGACTTCTTCTTGTGTTTTACCGCAAAAAGAACAGCGAACAGTGCCAGTATTGTCAGTATTGTCGTACATTTCTTCACCCCTTATTTGTACAAAGACGATTTTTCGTCTTTTCCTATATTACCATAAGTATAACACTTTTGCGAATAGTAAACACGGAAATAGTCAGCAGTAAGTACAGTGGCACTCTACCTTTTTCAAAAGACTCCCGCCCTAAAAAAACACACTAGATAAAGAAAGAGCTGTGACAATGTCACAGCCCCGTCGATTATTCACATTAAGCTTCTTTTGCAGTACCGGTGATTAATTCAACAGCTTTCTTCATGCGGATGTCATGTTTTAACATATCTTCCGTCAAGACGCGGCTGATTTGGTCAACTGGCATGTTGTATTGTTCAGCCAAGTCAGCGATTTCCGCTTGAATTTCTTCTTCGGTTGCATCGATTGCTTCAGCAGCTGCTACCGCTTCGATCACAAGATTTGTTTTCACGCGCATGTCTGCTTCGCCTTCAAATTGTTGATGTAAATCTTGTTCTGATGTACCAGTCAATTGATAGTACATTTCAGGAGAGATTCCTTGGCGTTGCATGTTGTTCAAGAATTCGTCCATCGCACGGTGAACTTCATCGTGAACCATTACGTGTGGCAATTCAACGATTTCAGCATTTTCAACTGCTTTACGGATGGCTAACTCATCTTTCGCATCGTCAGCAGCTTTTTCTTTTGCTTCTGTTAATTCTTTACGGTATTTTTCTTTTAATTCGTCTAATGTTTCAACTTCGTCATCCACATCTTTTGCGAATTCGTCGTCTAATTCAGGTAATTCTTTGACTTTTACTTCATGTAAAGTCACTTTGAAGACTGCTTCTTTACCTGCTAAGTCTTCTGCTTGGTAATCTTCTGGGAATGTTACCGTTACATCAAAGTTTTCGCCGGCTTTATGACCTACGATTTGTTCTTCAAAACCTGGAATGAATTGGCCTGAGCCAAGTTCTAATGAATAGTTGTCGCCTTTGCCGCCTTCAAATGCTTCGTCGCCTAAGAAACCTTCAAAGTCGATTACAGCAGTATCGCCTTCAGCAGCAGCTTCGTCTTCTTTTACGACTAATTCTGCTTGTGTTTCTTGTTCGCGTTTCAAGCGATCTTCTACGTCAGCGTCTGTTACTTCACGGTCTTGTTTTTCGACCGTTAAGTCTTTATATTCGCCAAGTTTTACTTCAGGTTTAACGGTCACTTCAGCAGTGATAACCCAGTCTTCACCTTTTTCCATTTTTTCAACGTCGATTTTTGGTTGTGCCACAGGATCGATTCCTGTTTCTGCTACGGCAGCTTCATAAGCTTCCGGTAAAACTGCGTTCAAAGCATCTTCGTACAACGCTTCTTCTCCGTACATACGGTTGAAGACTTGACGGCTGACTTTCCCTTTACGGAAGCCAGGAACGTTCAAGTTCTTTTTCACTTTATTGAAAGCTTCGGTCATTCCTTTTTGGATCAAAGTTTGATCGATTTCGAAAGTCAATACACCATCATTGGTGCCTTTCTTTTCCCATTTGGCTGTCATTATTTTCCCTCCAAGAAACATGTTTTTATACAAGTTCGTAAGCTATGCATACTTTTAAATAGTACACTAGTAGCTGGAAAATGTAAATAATTTCGCAATAAAAAAGCGCAGTTCCGCCATAAGACGACTGCGCGAATTTTTTTATAAAAAAGACTCCTGTGAAACTTGTCGTAACTGATCCTGCAACCGGCGAGCCGTTTGAATATCATGCTCTTCCTGTTCATTGGTTCCTAAAGAGGTCGCCTCCAACTGATAGGTCTCAATATAGCTCTTTGCCCAGCTAGTTGGATTGGTAATTATCTCGTCAGCAAAAGGATACAGCATCGCAAAATGCAGGATTACCTCCTCTTCAATGTTCAATAGCAGGATTGGATCAGAGTTCCTTTTCCAGATATAGCAGAACACGCTGATAACTGGCGCTATCCCCTGGCGAGCCTAGCTCGGCCGGAATCACTTGTCTTATCTTACCTTGCCAAGAAATGGGAATCGTTTCGGTGATTTCCAAGCGTTGCAACTCTTCCAACAACCAAGATTTGGCTAGACTATGTAGTTTAGGCTGCTGCAATAGCTCCTTGGCGATTTCCACAAAATCCGCTTGCGGCAATAGAGCAGCTTCTTTAATTAACTGCAACTGTTCATGTGCTTGACGCTCAGGAAGTATTTCCAGCTCATTTTTCACCTGAGCGATACGTTCATGCTCAAATTGTTGTGCTAGCAGCTCGGCCCGGCGAATCTCCTTTTTCAGAATCACTAAGGCTTTCATGTCTTGCTTACTACTAGTAAGAATTTTTCGGTTGATTAGAGTTTGCGCTTCAACAAAGCGTTTTGTTTGGAGCAGGACGCGAATGTACAAAGCTAAATAATCAGGAACTCGTTCGTAATCATCTAGATAGTCTTGTGCTAAGACATATGCCGTTTCGCCTTCGCCCAATTCGGCAAAGGTCGTCAGCAAAAGAAAGTTCAGAGGGAAATCCGGTTGGATCTCATACGCTTGCAAGAGGAAGTCTCCTGCCTTGCGAAAGGAACCAGCAGCTAACGCTTCCTGGCCCAGTGCAATGAACCGTTCATAATTTTTAGGAAATGGGATCTTGGTCATTGACAGATTTCCCTCCATTCTTTCATGATATTTTTATCATTCCATCTATATTTTCACATTTATCATAACAAATAATCGTTGCACTGTATACCTAAAAAAGCACAAAAAAGGTTGAATTTCTATTAAAAATGGTTTGCTTACGTCCGTTAAAAATAACAAACGTAAGCAAACCGTTATTTTTCTTGCAGCGCACGTACTGTGTCTAACTTCACTACCGCCGTATCAGCAAACATATCAGCAATTTGCTGTTTCTTCTTGGAGAAAGCGGCTGGCAAATAGCCAAAAAAGGCTAAGGGATAATGAAGAATAAAGCGGCCAGCACCTTCACGAACTAGGGCAGTACTCCAACTCATGACCGGTTCAGTCAAGCTAACTACTGCGATTCCAAAAATCATCTTGCCTAAGGTTTGTCCGTGGTTCAGCTTAGTCATCAAAGTGAAGTAGCCTAAATAGATTGCGATACTCAGTAAACCATAGACGGACAGCAGACCCCCACGTTCCCAACCACCTAACCGGAAAATCAAGTCTAGTGTCAAATGCTTCACAGCCACAAAGACTAAGAGATCCAGTAAAAATGCACATAATCGCAGCCAAAATCCAGCGTAGACATAGTGAGGAAAATCATTGAAGGGCATTGGTGGCGCTGGTGCCACTTTAGGTACGGTATATTGGGTTCCAACGGGATGCGCATTGTCTTGCGGTCCAACAGCAGGTCCTGTCATACTCATCCTACTCCCCTCCATATAGATACATTGCTTTAGAAGCTTCCAAGGAACCAGCGTTTTCTAAGAATTGTAACAGTTGCGCAGATTGACCTTTTGATTTTAATTGCATACCAAGCCAAGAGCGGGCAAAATCACTGCCGGCAGTTTCATAGCTGATTAGTTCTGCATTCTCTAATTGTTTGTCTTGACGCAAGGCAGCTAGTGCTTCATCAGGGAACCCAAGCTCATCGACTAAGCCATTTTTCTGTGCTTGGCCACCGTCATAAATGCGACCATCCGCGATTTTACGCACGTCCTCTTCGGACATATGTCGCCCTGTAGCTACGATTTTGACAAAACGGTCATAAGCGCGGTCAATATACGTTTGTAAGACTTCATGGTCTTCTTTCGTTTCTGGACGTGTTGAAGAACCCATATCCTTTAGCTTGCCACTTTTAACCGTTGTGTCTTCGATTCCCAATTTTTCTAACAAACCAGAATAGTTGGTTCCAGACATGATGACACCAATAGAGCCGGTTGTCGTTTCCTCTGTTGCGAAAATTTTATCTGCGCCGGCGGAAATATAGTAGCCGCCACTAGCTGCCATATTTTCCATTGACACGTATATTGGAATTTGCCGTTCCGTTTTAATGGCGTCCAATTTACGGGCAATTTCAGCACTTTCATAAACGCCGCCACCAGGAGAGTTGACTTTCAAGAAGACCCCTTTAACAGTCTCGTCTTCTTTGATTTGGTCCAATGAGTCTAATAGCAACTGATGATCGTAGCCTTCACCCCAAATACTAGTGCCACCTGCTACAATCGTACCGTCAACCTCTAGCTGAACGATTTTTTGTTGTGTATCGCCTGCCTCGATGATTGTTTCTGAAAGTTCATCAGAGCCGGCAATCATTTGGTTCAGGTCATCTAATTGCGATTGCGTTGTTTCTTGTACCCCAATACCACTGGAGATTGCCGACAAAAGAAATAATGCCCCTGCTACTCCTACAGCAATCCAACGTTTCTTTTCCATTCCCTCACTCCTACATCAAATTTTTGATTACTAACACCGTACGTTCCGTTTCTTCGCGAATCGTGAATTTTTCGGATTTTTCTAATAACGCATTGGCTAAAAAGACCTCTTTCGTCAGCGGATCTTGAATTTCATAGGTCACTGTTTGCGCGGCCTCAATCCCATCCTTTTGAACTTCTTGCAAGCTGTCCCAGCCTGTATCAATAAATACCTCAGTTGTATCGTTGATCGTTCCCGCCGCCTCCAGCGCTGCCAGACGTTCTTTCAATTCTCCTACTGTTAACGGAATAATTTCTGTTTCCATGGTCCCCCACCTTCCTTGTTCTCTATTTTACCAAAAGGAGTGGGGACGGGGAAACAAAATCTGTTTTTCACGGCAGATATGCTACACTAGTAGGCGGAAAGAAGGAATAAAATTGAAAAAAATTGCAATCATCGGTGGTGGCATTATCGGCATGACCACTGCCGCATATTTGGCACCTTTCTTTGATGTTACCGTCTATGACGCCGAGCTGGGACAAGCTACCAAAGCTGCTGCCGGCATCATTTCTCCTTGGCTCTCAAAGCGCCGTAATAAACAATGGTATCACTTAGCCCGCAACGGTGCCCAAACACTGGCTGATTTGAGTCAGGCCTGGCAGTTGCCGCAGGATGTTTACCAGAATAGTGGCACTTTGATTCTTCGAAAAGATCCGGCTGAACTAGCCGCACTTGCTGAAGAGCGGGTCAAAGAGGCCCCTTTATTAGGGACTACCAAGCTCTTATCAAAAGAAGAAATCACTGAAAAAATACCTTTCTTAAAGCCAGATAGTGGTGGTCTTTGGATCAGTGGCGGTGCCTATTTGGATGGCGCTCGCTATATCGCGCATCTACGTGAAACTCTTTCAGCCGATTGGCAAGGAGAAGCGCGCATTCTTGATTTAAAAGAAGGCATCATCGCTGCTGAAAAGGAACAAGCCTATGATTTCGTGGTCCTCGCTAGTGGTGCTTGGTTGGGCCGTCTTTTGGAACCTTTAGGCTATCATGTCACAGTTCGTCCGCAAAAGGGGCAGTTAATGACTTTTGCCAGCGCTGTTGACTCTAGTTTACCGGCGACAATGCTGGACGGCGAAGGAGACATTTTACCTTTACAAAACGGTGATCTATTAGTCGGCGCTACTCACGAAAACGATCAAGGCTTCGACTTGACACCCACGCTTACCATCAATTCTTCCTTGATTCAGCAAGCGCAACGTTTTGTCACCTTCCCTTTAGTACCTAAAACTACGCGCGTTGGGATTCGCGCCTATACACCTGACTTTGCGCCATTCTTCGGTGCCTTACCTGATCATCCGCACGTGTTAGTAGCCAGTGGCCTAGGGTCTTCTGGTTTAACAACTGGACCGGAAATTGCCCGCCAGTTAGCTGCGTATATCAAAGATGGGACGCCTTTTACGACGTTGGATCAAAAGCCGCTCCAGAATTATCTATGGCCCGAATAATCGCTTGTAACTTTTGCAACGGTTCTGTTTCAGGGGAGTCCAGTGTCACCAGCTGGACTTCATTAAACAGCCGTCCTTCCTGGAAGCGTAAAATCTTTACCGCTTCCCTTTGAACTAAGCGAAGTGGTAAAAAGCTAAGTCCCAACTCAGCTTTAACCGCTGTGATCAGCGCTTGGGAATTAATACTGGTCAGCACTGGTTCTGCGCTAAAATGGTGTAAAAGTAGCCAGCTATCTAGCGTGCGCCGGATTGCACTATTACTATCCCTTAAAAGGAGCGGCGCCTTCACAAAAGTCTCGGTACTGATATCCTGATTGCGCCACTCACTTGTAAATGGCGCAATCACCACGCATTCATAGGCGCCAAAAACTTCACGCACCACATCCCCTTCAACTGGCCCTTCAATTAAAGCAGCATCTAGCTGGCGGTTCCGTAAAGCCGCCATAATCGTTTCGGCCGTATCAATTGTTACTTGGTAACGGACGCCTTGAGCCGCTAATTGCTGTAAAATCAGCGGTAGCCAAAGATTCGCAATGGTGATATTCACGCCAATTTTCAAAGGGCGTTGCGCCAAGGTACCTGAAAATGTCTGTAGTTGGTAGAATTCTTTCACCAGCTGTTGACTCTGTTGGAAAAATAGCTGACCAGACTGGTTCAGAAAAATTGCTTTTCCTTTGCGATCAAACAAAGATAAACCCAACTCTTGTTCTAGCTCTAAAATCGCCTGACTGACCGCCGGCTGCGAGATGTATAATTTGCGCGCGGCAGCGGTCATATTTTCGGTTTCCGCCGCTGCAATAAAGATTTCTAATTGCCTAAACTGCATACTTAGCCCCTCCTTATAAGTATTATTTATCTTAATGATCATTTTATCATATTTCACTTATAACTCATTACCCTTTATACTAGATATGAGGTGAAAAAATGACCAAATCTAGTACGGTACGACTATTTTTATACAACTTTTTTATTAGCTGTTTTACGTTTGGAGGCGGCTACGTCACCATCCCCATGATGGAAAAATATTTTGTGGATCATGGTGACCTTTCTAAGGAGGAGCTGCTGGAATTAGCTACCATTGCGCAAACTTCACCAGGGGCGATTGCGGTTAACTTGTCCGTCTTAGTAGGCCGGCGTATCAGAGGTTTAAAAGGTGCGCTTGTTAGCGGTATTGGGGCGGTTTTGCCAGCACTAATTTTACTTTCCTTGATTTCATTAGCTTATACCGCTTTTCAAACAAATCCGCTTGTTCGCCAAGTATTAAAAGGCATGGAGGCTGCGGTGGCGGCGATTATTGTCGATTTAGTCATTGATATGTATCAATCCTTGCGGCAGCAAAAACAGCCGCTTTTGCTAATTTTGCCGATTTTAGCATTTATCGCCAATGCCTTTTTTGGCGTTCATCCCTTATGGATTCTGGCAGCAGCACTAGTGATTGTCTTGATTGGAGGTAAAAAATGCCCCGCTTAGCTCAACTTTTTATCAGCTTTTTCCAAATTGGTTTATTAAGTATTGGTGGTGGTTACGCCACTTTGCCGTTGATTCAACAAGAAATCGTCGAAAAACAAGGCTGGTTGAATGTTCAAGAATTTACTGATATCGTGACAATCTCGCAAATGACACCAGGCCCACTAGCGGTCAATAGCGCTACCTTTGTTGGCTTGCGAATTGAAGGCTTAACAGGTGCGGTCGTGGCGACTTTTGCCGGCACCATCGGCGGTGTCTTGATTGCCCTCGCACTAGAACGTTTTTTCCGAACAAATCGCGAGAATCAATTAGTCCAAACGGCTTTTTCAGGACTTCAGGCTGGTGCCGTTGGTCTGATTGCCGGCGCCTCCCTTTCAATGCTGACACTGGCTTTTAGTGGCACCTTAGATTGGCAGCTAGTGGATCATATCCAATTATTGCCTGTCATTTGTTTCATTATTGGCTTGGTATTGCTACGTATGAAAAAGATCGGTCCCATTGGCCTTTTAGTAGTGGCAGGTATTTCAGGACTATTTCTTTATTGAAACTAGACGAAAAAAGCTGCTTGGATTATCTCCAAACAGCTTTTTTCGTCTATTCGTCTATTCATAGTGGGCTTCGATTTTCTTTTCCGGTATGACCCAGAAGATCAGTACCACGATATAAGTAATCAAAACCAGCAGCGGTTGAATAAATCCTAACAATAAGCCGAGAATATTCAAACCGATTGATATGTAGGTCTTACGATAATTACTGAACACTTTCGCGATCGGTGAATGGCTGCCATTAGCACGAACTAGTTCCCTGGTTAACAAATAATAGCTGATATCCGCAGCAGTCACAATCACGCCATAAGTAAATTCAGGTGCAAAGGCAAATAAATGGTCCCCCATCCAAGCTGTCCCAAAGGGCATCAAGGATAAACTAAAAATCAGCAAGTTGTTCATCCAAAGAACACGCCCGTTGATTTTATGCGCCAGTTGGAATAAATGATGATGATTGTTCCAATAGATCGATAAGGAAATAAAACTGACTACATAAATCAACAGCTTATGATCCAGCTTGAAAAAATCAGCGAAAGTATCCCCCTCTGGTGCGTGTAGTTCCAAAACTAAAATTGTCATGACAATGGCAATAACGGCATCTGTAAAGGCTTCAATACGGGTTTTTGACATAACTCTCACCTCCTCATTCCACAGTTTACTCAGAATCGTTCATTTTGGGAAATAAAAGGACTTAAGGGCGAGGAAAAAGTCCGACTTGGGTCTGATGTTGCCGTGCAGGTTATCTCGTATACTTAATCCATAGAGAACAAGAGGAGGTCATCTTAATGAGAGAATTAGGAAAAGCATTTGTAGCCATTTTAACCATTATTGTCTTTTTTATTATCGCCAGCTTTATGTTGAGTTTAGTTACCGGTCTTTTATGGACCCTGTTCAAATTCGCCTTATTGTTTGGGATCGCTTGGTGGTTGGTTCATCAAATCAGCGGTGTTCGTCGCCCTTACCGCTACTAAGAAAAAGAGTTCCTCCCAATTTGGGAAGAACTCTTTTTTCGTTACGTCAGCTTACGCCAACGGAAATAATTGATCAATAGTACAACTCCCATGACCATCAAGGACAGACCAAAGATTTGGAATAGCACTAGGATAGTACCGAATGGGTTTAGGATTAATACGATACCAAGAATAATCAATAGAATACTGTAGACCATCAAAGCACCGCTGCTATTGCCTAACCGGTTGAATTCACGGGCTTGGCCAAAACTAGTGATACCCTCGATCACCACAAAGATTCCCACAATGAACGGCACAAGACTCACGAAAAACTGGCCAAAGAACAAAATAATCAACCCCACCACCAAATACATGACACCAGGAGCATAAGAAGTACCCATATCTCGCGTACGCCAGGTTCCTAGAAGACTGATAATGCCCATAAAGAAAAAGTAAGCAGCTAGCAAAATAAAAATCCACCGTAGCGTATCACCCGGATTAATGAAAATTAAAATTCCTAGTAGTAAAAATAAACAAGCTCTAAACAGCGAGTTTTTCTGATATTGTTGAAAAAATCCCATCATTATAATTCCCTCCTTTCCTCAATTTTACACAATTTCTTTTTATCGTGCGAACAAAAAGGATCAATAGTTATCTTTTGACAGTTTTTGAAATAAGGCGCAACATATAATTATAGATAAAAGAAAGGAATGAGTTCTATGGAGAAAAAATTTGATTGGGGCAGCTTTTTGTTAGGAATCTTATTCATTATTGTTGCGCTGTTTGCCTTTCAAGATCCAGTTGGTGACTTGGCTGCCATTGTCTTGATTTTTGGTTGCTTTGCTATTTTAAAAGGGATTTTCGAGCTGTTCTTACGGAATCGACTGAAAACACTAACAGGTAGCAAAACCTGGATGCTGATTATTGTTGGTATTATTGATATTTTGATTGGGGTCTTCTTACTCTTTAATCTACAAGCAAGTATTTTGGCCTTACCTTATGTCTTTGCTATTTGGTTTATTATTGATTCCGTTTTCGGCTTATTCACTTTGGATTACGCCCGCGAAGTCAGCAATGGCTACTATTGGTTCACCATCATTGTCAATATTTTAGGAATTTTGCTAGGTATCATGCTCCTGTTCAACCCACTATCTTCGGCCTTAACACTCGCCTTTTTAGTTGGTATGTATTTTATGTTCTTCGGAATCATGAATATCGTTTATTCTTTCCGTTAATTTTATTTGTTAAGCCTGCGCATAGCGCAGGCTTTTTTGTTTGCTTAGCAGGACAAACAAAAAGAGTTGCAAGGAAAAAAGCAACCTTTTTGAAAAATCATTTTTACTTATTTTAATTTGAAAAAAGCTATAGTTAATTAGGAGACAGATTCCATAGCAAGCATATTTTCTATTACAAATCCCTATTCATTAGCAGACTAAGAAAATAGTTGCATAGTGAAACAATTTTCTTACAGATTTAAGTCAAATACTCTAAGAAAATCCGAGGATTGTACGATTCTATTGATGAGACTATAACTCTGAACGTCATTTTGTTTAAATAAGTCAAGGATATTCATCACCTGCTTACGATCCTTTTCAATAAAAGATTTAAAAAAAGTTATATAGAGCTGAGTTGTTAGTGAAATTTTTAAAGGTTCTAAGGCTGGCAGCAATATTGTATCTAAAAGATAGGCTTTCTTTACATGGTTATTCACAATTAAGAGCTGAATCATATTGACGTACAAGGCACCAGCTAACCTATCAAGTAAATCCGGATTAAGCGGCCATAATGTTTTTATATCTGTGATTGCTTTTGACAATAATTGTTCAATTAGTTCCTGATCATCAAAAAAGATAAAAAAAGTCGTAATAAACAGTTCTAGCTCCAATAATGAAAAACTCTCAATACGGATGAAGTACTCCTTAATCGTGTTTAAAGGACCACGGTCTATCGTAGGTCTCAATGACCATGCAAGCACATATGCTGTCAAGCTAATTAGTTGGTCTGATCTGGTCTCAGAGTTTTTATTATCCTCATAAATAGCTAATAGTTCATCTACTGAATGAAGGTCAAATGCATGGTAATAATTAATCACATCTCTCATCGTGACCCCTTTGTTATCTTTATTTTCTTTGTTATAGATAAAGAAAAATTCCGCTTCGCTTATATTCAGGTTCTCTAATATACGTTTGAATTTGTAAGCTTCTATAGAATACTTACCTGCTTCAAATTTCGAGTAAAAACTTCGAGAAGTTATACCAGAATAGACTTCCTTTTGAGTATATTTTTTAGAAATCCTTATTTTTTTGACTAACGGTCCGTATGGTGTCATCTAATCAGCCTCCCAACGTGTAGTATACTACACGTTTTTATAAAGAAAAATAAACTACGAATGATATAGTAACTTTATTAAATGAAAAGGTGGTGTTCAAATGAACTGGAGGAATAGTAATGAAGACGATCTATAAATATTATAAAAGTAACTTTATTACAATGTTATTTTTAACAGGCTTCTTATCTTTTCTTAGAGTCATACCTAGTTATCTTCTTGCTTTTGCAACAAATGCCATATTTGATAAAAATATTACTAGATTTCTATTTTGGGATATGATTATCCTTACTCTTTGGTTATTTTATGTAATCTGTAACTATTTATTTACAATATATCAAGAAAAAGAGCTACAAAAAATCAGTAATTCCCTGAGAACCCGAGAGGCCACTACTATAAAAAAAGCGTCTGTGAAAGAATTTAATAAAATCACAGCGGATGGTTATGTGTCGAAGCTTAGTAATGATGTCTTCCAAATTGAGACACAAGGATTGATGAGTCTATACAATCTATTTTCAAATATCTGGTTGGTTCTATTTTCTATGGCCGCTTTGGCTCTTTTCAATTTATGGTTAGTTGTTTTAGTCACTACCTTAACCGGTTTAATCCTTTATATTCCAAGAAAATTTGGCAATGTACTCGTTGATCTTGGGCAGCAGTTATCACTTAGCAATGCTCAATTCATTAAACATATTGGAAATATCATAAAAGGTTATACAGTTTTTCGATACAATAACAGCCTAGCGCAAATCCCCAAAAAAATAACTGAATACTCTGAAGAACTTGCTAATAATAAAATTACCATTACAAAAACTAAAGCAAAAATCACAAATTTCATTGCTTTTTCAAGTTTAATGAGTCAAATGATCGTTGATGTCTTAACTGGATTTCTCGCTATTATTGGTCAAACAACTATTGGCGCTATTAGTTCTAGCGGTAATTTAGCAGCCAATATTTTTAATTCCGTGTCATTACTGGGGCAATCAGTCATGGAGTTAAAATCTGTTGAACCTGTTATGGAGAATTTTTTCTCTGAAAAATCTGTAAAGCAACACAATAAAAATAGCCTAAACCATTTCACTGATTCAATACAGATAGAAAATTTATCATTTGGCTATAATGAAAATAATCCTATTATAGCAAACTTCAATTTTGATATAAAAAAAGGAGGAAAATATCTCCTCACTGGAGATAGCGGCAGCGGCAAAAGCACCTTATTAAAAATTTTAATAGGAGATATTGAAAACTATTCTGGCAAGATTCTAGTAGACGGCCAGGAGTTGAAAGATGTGAATGTTCAGCACATTATTCAGTATATCGATCAGGACAATTATTTGTTTAATGATACTTATAAAGAAAATATTTCTCTTGGGAACAAATACACAGACACAGAAATTATCGAAGCGCTAAATAAGGCCTCAATTGATTTTATCGATGATATCGCAAAATTAGTTAAAAATAATGGTTCTAACCTTTCCGGGGGACAAAAACAACGACTTGCTCTAGCAAGAGCGTTCATTAGAAATAAATCAGTCATACTATTTGATGAAGGCACTTCCTCATTAGATAAGAAAAATAGTTTACTCATTGAGAATCTTCTTTTAGAGGACAAAGAGTTAACTGTTGTAATGGTTACCCACCATCCACTTGAAGAAAATATTAATAAATTTGATCAAGTTGTTTCCATTAAAAAATAGATTTCATCCAAATTAAATAAAATTTGGCAATTCTTTTCTTCAGAATCCAGTTATACACAAGTAGCTCATAAAACCCATTCTCCTTCTACTGGATTTACCAATCGCCACAAGCTTTCTACTCCTCTACTCTATCAAATATTTCAACCAAAAATGGTCTTAATTCACGAATACGCGTTAGATCATATGGAGTAGCTTCAAGAAAGTTTTAGAAGGAAATTTTAAAGAGAGAGCCTTCCTAATCAGTTCTTGCTATCAAAGCCTGTAGCGGACTTTTAGCACCTAGTTATTGCCTATGAAGGGTACAAAAAAGCTCTGAGGATATTCGTCCTCAGAGCTTTTCATGCTTAAGCTTTTAATAATTCATTCAAAGTTGGCATGTTTTCAACATGGTATTTTTCTTTGAAGGCTTGGATTTGTTCGGCGCTGAATTTATCTGGATCTAATTCCAATTCTTCAACTGGGATTGGTCGTTCATTGACGATCTTCACATCAATTACCACTGGTCGTTTGCTGTTCTTAGCTGCATCAAAGGCTGCTGGCAATTGGTCAGGATGAGTGATGGTAAAGCCATCGGCACCTAACGCTTCCCCAGCTTTCCCAAAGTCAGCACCTTCCAAGAAGACGCCAAATTTCTTTTGTTCTGTATCTTCTTGTTCAGCTTCAATGAAACCAAAGGAATCGTTACTGAAGACGACATTGATAATTGGCATTTCGTATTTCACTTGAGTAATAATGTCTTGCATCACCATGGCAAAACCACCATCACCACTTAAGGTAAAGACTTGACGATCAGGATAGCTCAATTGTGCGGCAATCCCACCTGGTACGCCATTGCCCATCGTTGCAAACCAGCCAGAAGTTGTGAAGAGTTGATCACCATTCATATCAAGGTTACGAATAGCATGAACAGTTGTATTACCAACATCTGTTACGAAAATCGCATCGTCTGTGGCAATCCGGCGAATTTCCTTAAAGACTGCTTCAGGACGAACTGGTTCAGCCGTTGATTCAGCTAATTTAGCTAAGTAAGCGTGCCAGTTTTTCAGATTTTCACGGTTAGCATTCAACCATTTATCTACCGGACGAGCTTCGCCAAGTTCCACCAAGCGCGCTAAAGCAGCTTTGGCATCCCCTAAAATAGCAACGTCTGTTTTATGACGGCGACCGAATTTTGTTGCATCAATATCAATTTGGATAAATTTCGCATCTGGGTTAAAGAAGTAAGCGGCAAATGGAAAATCACTACCAGTAAAGACAATCAAATCTGCCACTGCTAAAGCTTCATTGGCTGGTTTTGTCGCAACCCGTGCTGCAAAACCTAAGAAGTTTTCGTAGCTATCAGGTACGATACCTTTTGCCAAAACTGCTGCGGCTACTGGCATTGAGAAGTGTTCAGAAAAGGCTTTGATTTGTTCAAACCCGCCGCGGGTCCCTTGACCTACATACAAAACAGGTTGTTTAGCTGCTGCAATCAGTGGTACAGCTGCTTCTAAGTCTGTTTCAGCTGGCATGATGACGCCAGTACGATGATTTGGAGCCGTTGATAAATAATTGTCTTCAATTTCGGCGAAACCAAAGTCTACTGGAATCGTGACCACGGCCACGCCTTTGTTTTCGTAGGCAGCTTTGACTGCTTCGTCTACTACGTGAGGAAGACTTTCAGGGGTCATGACTGTCCGGTTGTATACACTAACATCTGCAAACATTGGATTTTCGTTCAATTCTTGGAAGCTATTGTAGTTCATGGCACTTGAGGCTACTTGACCTAGTAAAGCTACCACTGGTACATGGTCCATTTGCGCATCATACAAACCATTGATTAAGTGGGTTGCACCTGGCCCAGCTGAACCAAAAGCTACGCCAACTTTCCCTGTCAATTTGGCATCTGCTGCCGCTGCTAAAGCGCCGACTTCTTCATGTCGGACTTGAATATATTTAATTTGACCGCGTTCTTTGTAAAGCGCATCCATAGTGGAGTTGAATGATCCTCCAGGAATACCATAGATATGATCAACGCCCCAGCTTTCTAATACTTTGATCATTGCGACCCCAGCTGTTGTTTTTACCATGTTTCTTCACTCCAATTCATTCGATTCGACAAATTTTTTCTGTCGTATTTACAAATGTAATTATACTCCTCAATAAAAAATAACCCAAATAAAGCGTCTTTTGGCAGCTGAAATGGTACTCAAACCCAAAATATGCTACTCTAAACTAAAGAAGGGAGGAATTAAACATTGGAAGTATTTCTTACTTGGCCGGCTTGGCTGCAAGCGTTGGCAGGTACGGCCTTTACTTACGGAATGACGGCTTTAGGAGCGGGGCTGGTCTTTTTCTTCAAGGAGATCAAACGCGATGTCTTGAACCTGATGTTAGGCTTTGCCTCTGGTGTCATGATTGCCGCAAGTTTCTGGTCGCTGTTAGCCCCGGCGATTGAACAGGCCGAAATGAATGGTGACATTGCCTGGTTAACCGTTAGTATTGGCTTTGGCTTAGGTGGCGTCTTCTTATATATTGCCGACAAAACCATTCCCCATATGCACTTTGGTCCTAATCATGAAACAGAAGGGATTCCGACGCATTTAAAGCGGACGATTTTATTGGTCTTTTCCATTACTCTACATAATATCCCAGAGGGTTTAGCTGTTGGGGTGGCCTTTGGTGGTGCCATGCAGATGGACAATCCTGTGGCTGGTGTGTTAGCGGCTGTTTCCGTAGCACTGGGGATTGGTATCCAAAATTTCCCCGAAGGCGCGGCCGTCTCGATTCCCTTACGACAAGAAGGCTTGAGTCGTTGGAAGGCATTTCTTTACGGTCAAGCTTCGGGGATTGTGGAACCTATCGCCGGCGTCTTAGGCGCTCTGTTAGTTTCTAAAGTCACAACACTACTCCCCTATGCACTTGCGTTTGCAGCAGGTGCTATGATTTACGTCGTGGTGGAAGAACTGATTCCTGAGGCCCAGCAGACCACTAGCAGTAAGCGTCATTTCGCTGTTTTTGGTGTGATGGCTGGTTTTATCATTATGATGATCCTTGATGTGGCGTTAGGTTAAATTTAAATTGCACTCATAAAAAGAAGCAGATCTTTACCGCGAGGGTAACGATCTGCTTCTGCTATTATTCGACTGTTACGCTTTTCGCTAGGTTACGTGGTTTGTCCACATCATAACCTCGTTGAATCGTTGCGTAGTAGGCAATCAATTGTGTTGGTACTACGCTGATTAAAGCCGTTAATAATGGATGGACCGTTGGTAATACAAAATCGTCACTCGCTTTGGCGACATTTTCCGTACTAATAACATAAGTATGGGCGCCGCGACTTTCAACTTCCTTTAAATTACCTCGGGTATGTCCCGCCGTCACGTCATCGGTGATAATACCAATGACTGGCGTACCCTCTTCAATCAAAGCAATCGTCCCATGTTTCAGTTCACCAGCAGCAAAGCCTTCTGCTTGAATATAAGAAATCTCTTTCAACTTCAAAGCTGCTTCTAGAGAGACGTAGTAGTCGACTCCTCGCCCAATATAAAAGGCATTGCGGGTTTCTGGCAAGTAATCCGCCACCATTTCTTCAAAGACATGCTTTTCTGAAACAACACTAGACATAATGGCTGCAACGACACCTAGTTCATGGACTGCATCAAATTCAGCAGCTGCCGCTAATCCTTTGGCATCTCCCACGGCTTTTGCTAAAACAGCCATTAAAGCAATTTGCGCTGTATAGGCTTTAGTTGAAGCTACCGCGATTTCTGGACCAGCATGTAATAACAAGGTGAATTGAGCTTCCCGAGATAAGGTTGACCCTGCTACGTTCGTTAAGGTTAGTGAAGGATGACCTAATTCATTCATTTTCACCAAGACTTGACGACTGTCCGCTGTTTCTCCTGACTGACTCAAGAAGATAAAGAACGGTTTTGCCGAAAGCAATGGTGTATGGTAGCCGAACTCGCTAGATAAATGAACTTCTACTGGAATCCCAGCTAGTTCTTCTAACGCTGCTTTGCCGACCCAGCCAGCGTTATAACTGGTGCCACAAGCCACCACATAAATCCGGTCGCTTTGCTTCATCGTTTCAACGATTTCTGGGTCAATCACCGTTTCACCCGTCATTTTGGTGTACTCTTGAATAATACGACGCATCACAGTTGGTTGATCATCGATTTCTTTCAACATATAAAATGGATAGGTTCCCTTTTCGATATCTGCCAAGTCTAATTGTGCTTCATAAGACTCGCGGTAGACTAGGTTCCCCTTTTGGTCTTCAATCGTGATACCCTCTGCAGTGACTAACACCGTTTCACCATCGTTGATTTCAACGAAGCGGTTTGTTTCCTGTAACATCGCCATTGCATCGCTACAAATCACGTTAAAGTCTTCCCCTAAACCAATCAATAAGGGGCTTTTATTTTTGGCTACGTAAATGACTTCTGGATTCTCTTGATCAATCAAGGCAAAGGCGTATGAACCTTTAATCAACTCCAAGGCTTTTTTGAAAGCTGCTTTGGTGGTCATGCCTTCGTTAGCAAAATGCGCCATCAAATGAACGGCGATCTCTGTATCTGTTTCGCCAATCATGACATCTTTTTGAAGAAATTCCTGTTTTAATTCTTCAAAGTTTTCAATGACACCATTGTGTACTAAGACAAAACGACCGTTGGCTGCCGTATGTGGATGCGCATTACGAACACTTGGCTCGCCATGCGTCGCCCAACGTGTGTGTCCAATACCGACAGACCCGGTTACTTCCGAACCAATCTTCGCTTGCAAATCTTTGATACGACCTTGTGATTTCACTAAATGCGGTTCTCCCTTGCCAGTAACGAAAATACCAGCTGAATCATAACCACGATATTCTAACTTTTCCAAACCATTTACTAAAACAGTTGCTGCGTCATTTTTTCCAATTACTCCTACGATTCCACACATAATGTCCAAATTCCTACTTTCTGCTCATTATATGTTTCTGTCTGCGTAGCCAAAAGTTTGTTATCATTTTACAATGAATTTTTTCTTTTGACCTGTAGAGTGCAGTCCCTAGAGCCACCCGCCGAATCTTTCGATAAGCTCTCTCCTCGTCACCTCAGTCATGAGGCCTGGCGCTATTCCGATTATTGGTCTATCTACCCTCCTATATCTAGCATTAAACAGAAACTATATAAATAGTATAATTAACTTGTGTTTGTGTCAACATATTTTTTACAAAAACAAAATTGGTATATATGATACGATTAGCAGAACTAAGCTTTTTCACAAAAACAGGACCTACCTCAAACAAGGTAGGTCCTGCTGAATAAGCAATTTTATGATTAAAAAATTTCACAAGTACACGTTATTCTACCATGGCAAAATCTTCGATTACTTTTCCTAAAAATAGAAAAATTCCATCTAAGAAAAGCATCGTCATATTGGTACCCAGCCAAATCGAAAACTTTTCTACGATACCCCACTTCTTGTGATGGAGCCACCAATATAAGAGCGCGTTACCTCCATAAGTCAAAATCGTCAAACATATAATTGTCCCAACAACCATCTTTCCCATCTCCTTAGCGTTATTGTACCGCTTTCAAGTAGATTTTAAAAGGACATTTTTGATGAAAAGCTGAGAATTTTTTTGCTAACAAAAAAGGAAGATGCAGTCCTACACCTCCCTTTTTGTTTCCCTAAATACCGATTTCCTGTTTCACAACAGCTGCAATCTTATCAACATAGTAGTCAACTTTTTCTTGCGTTGGTGCTTCTGCCATAACTCGCAATAATGGTTCTGTGCCTGAAGGGCGGACTAAAATACGACCATCGCCATTCATTTCAGCCTCAGCTTCTTCAATGACCGCTTTAATCGCTGGTACATCCATCGCACCATACTTGTCAGACACACGAATGTTCACTAGTTTTTGCGGATACTCTGTCACTTCAGCAGCAAGTTCAGACAGCTTCTTGCCCGTTTGTTTCATGACATTCAGTAATTGGATACCAGACAGCATCCCGTCACCGGTAGTGTTGTAATCCAAGAAAATAATATGCCCAGATTGTTCGCCACCAAAGTTGTAATCATTTTTGCGCATTTCTTCCACAACGTAGCGGTCGCCAACTTGCGTAACCACGCTATTAACACCAATTTCTTCAATGGCTTTATGGAAGCCTAAGTTACTCATCACAGTCGTGACAATTGTATCCTTTTTCAAGCGTTTTTTCTCTAGGAGATATTTCCCACAAATAAACATAATTTTATCGCCGTCTACGATATTGCCTAATTCATCCACTGCAATGACGCGGTCGCCATCGCCATCAAAAGCCAAACCGACATTGGCACCTTTTTCTACTACGAATTCCGCTAATTTTTCTGGGTGAGTAGAGCCCACACCATCGTTGATATTCAAACCATTAGGATTGGTTCCCATAGTGAAAAAGTCAGTCTCTAAATCCGCGAATAATCGGTTGACGGCAGTAGCGGTTGCCCCGTTAGCCGCATCCACACAAACAGTCAAACCAGATAAATCATCTGGAATGGATTGCACTAGGAATTGTGAATATTTCAATAGTCCCTCAGGAAATTCATCTACACTGCCTAATCCTTCTGCTGAAGGGCGTGGCAAGCGATCTTCCGTGGCGTCTAATAAAGCCTCAATCTCCAATTCTTGCGCATCATCCAGTTTGAAACCGTCTGAACCAAAGAATTTAATCCCGTTATCCTCAGATGGATTATGAGAAGCCGAGATCATGACACCAGCCGAAGCTTTTTGTAAACGAGTCAAGTAAGCAACACCCGGTGTTGAGATGACCCCTAATTGAAAGACTTCAATTCCTACTGATAATAGACCAGCTACTAAAGCTGATTCAAGCATTTGACCGGAAATACGAGTATCCCGCCCAACCAACACACGAGGCTTTTGCGTGCCTTCCTCATGCTGACTCAAAACATATCCGCCGCAGCGGCCTAACTTGAACGCTAATTCTGGTGTCAATTCTTTATTCGCGATTCCGCGGACACCATCTGTTCCAAAATATTTTCCCATTGTAAAAACGCTCCTTTGTCTACTCTAATCCGTACTGCTTTGTGATTCTTGTGCTGTTGATTCTGAAGTCTGCGTTTCAGTCGTTGTGGCTGTTGACGTAGACGTGCTTTCTGTTGTAGTCGAGCTTTGTGGTGGACTCGAACTGGTTGAACTATCCGTTGGTTTCAAAACAGGCACTACATGGATCTCAATTTGTGCTGGTGTTACTGTATAGCCATTCCCATCAGGCACTCGGACATTTTTCGTCTCCGTCTGTAATTGATTGGTAATATCGACAGGGACTTCAATCTGATCAATCGCCTGCAGGACAGACAAGCCGCCATGAATTTCAACGGTGTCTTGGGAGGATGTAAAGGCATAATGCGCCACTGTCCCAGGCTGCGTCCCACTAGCAACTGGCTTAATGGTGACTGTTTTAACCGGAGCCTCCAACGAGACATTGACGGTCACTTCGGCCGGATCGATGACTGCCGGCAACACATGCCCATCCTTATCCAAGGCTTGTACGGTGGCTTTTTGTGAAAAATCGGATACTTGATTTTGACCAGATGGTAAAGTAGCGACTACCTTATCAATTTCTTGCATGGTTTCGGCACCAGTCGTGATGGCAACTTGTTTTGGCGAGACGGTGGCACTATGAACCTCAAATCCATCGCTGGTCAAATCATCAGGAATCACTGGCTCTACGGTGAATTGTTTAGAGTTCTTTTCTTCTACCGTAATGCTGACACTTGTTGGCTCAATTTCGGCACTTACTGAATTATTCAGCCCTTGGACCCGTAAAGGAACCTCCACAGTGCCAACACCAGCATTTTGAACATCCGCAACTACGCGGAAGTTTCGTGTACTTTCCGTTGTTTCAGTTTTCAGACGAAACAAGTTGGTACTGCTGAGATAGACAGTCGCATTGTCGTCAAAGCCCGAAATAAAATACTTATCTTGATCATATAAAACTTGGATAGGAATATTATGCAATGTTTCGTTATAAGTCTGGGCCGTGGAGCTTGCGCTACGGTTTCCACCAGAATTGGCATTGAAAAATAGTAGCAACGCAAAAAACAAGGCTAACAGCCGGTAAAACCAGCGACTTTTTAAAAAGTTTCGCATTACTTTTTCCCTCCCTTAACGCCATCTAGGAAGGATTGAAGCAGATTTTTCTTTTCATCTGACTCAGGTATAATCAGCTCATTCCGCAGAATCTTCAAATACTCCTCTTGAGATAGACGCGGAATCAATTCATTATTCAAGGTCAAACTAACATCACCAGTTTCTTCTGAAACTACGATGGTAATTGCATCACTTACTTCACTGATCCCAACAGCCGCCCGGTGCCGCGTCCCAAATTCTTTGGGAATCAGATTACTTTCAGAAAGTGGCAGATACGCACTAGCTACTGCGATTTTATTATGCTTGACGATTACCGCTCCATCATGCAGCGGTGTATTAGGGATAAAGATATTGATCAACAACTCACCCGTAATATCCGCATCTAGTGCAATTCCGGTCTCAATATACTCGTCTAAACCAGTATTCCGCTCAATGGTGATCAATGCCCCAATCTTCCGCCGCGACATATATTGAATTGCCTTATCAAAGGCAGCAATCATTTTCTCATCTTCCTGTTCCTCTGAACGAGTAGAACGGAAGAATGAACTGCGCCCTAAATGCTCCAGACCGCGTCGAACCTCCGGCTGAAAAATCACTACTGCCGCGATTACTCCATAAGTAATCACTTGATCCGTCAACCAGGAAACGGTCTTCAAGCCGATAATCTCGCTGACGGTTCGGATCACGAAGATAACCGCAACCCCTTTTAACAACTGGACCGCTTTCGTGCCGCGAACCAGCATAATCAACTTATAAATCAGATACCATACCACGATGATATCGAGAATATTCACTAAGAAATTAACAGATAAAAAATTGGTTGAAAAAAATTGTTGCCAATAATTCCAGTCTAACAGTTCACTCCATTGTATAGACATAGCAGCCCTCTTCTCTCTTGAAGATTTCTTATAAAGTATACCATAAAACTTATCAGTTGAAAGAGTCTCAACAATAAGCCTCTAAGAAAAAACGCTGTCATTTTTTCCTTAACAAAAAGCGAGCGGCCTACTACCACTCGCTGCTCACTTCTTATTTTTTTAATAATTTCTCAATTTCACTAAGCTTTTGATTCATTTCCTGCAGTTCTGTTCGCAACTGTGTCAATTCATTTTCTTGATCCACTTGGCGGATTGCTTCGTTTTTACGACTAAAATATTCGGTAATAGTCGAAGTCAAAATCCCGATAAAGCCAATCCCTAAAAGCATCAACACTGACGCAATCATTTTTCCGGCGGCTGTTTGGGGATAAATGTCGCCATACCCAACCGTCGTAACCGTTACGACCGACCACCACAAAGAATCAGAAAAGGACATATTTTCCGCCACGGAGAAGAGGCCCGAACCAATAGTAATAATTCCTAATGAAATATAGACTACATAAATAAAACCATTCGTATACAGAATACTGCGCTTATTACGGGAAAGCTTACCAAACAACCCCAAAATACGGGCAATTCGATTGATACGGGAAAGTCTGCCAAAATGTGTCACATTCAATAAGGTTAAGGTAAAATTCAACGGCAAGATAGCAATCAAATCAAAAATATTTTTGCGGACATACGTCCATTTATCTGGCGCCACCAACAGTCGCCCCACATAATCAATCGTAAAGATAAACCAGATGATTCGATCAACATATAAATAAGGACTCTGCTCGATATCAATTACCCGGGCAAAATCCAGGATCATCAAAAGAATCCAAAAAACTGATAAGCCAAGATTCAGCCAATGATATTGTCGATTATATTCATTTAGTTTTTTCTGCAGTATTTTCAACATCGCCAGGACTCCCGTCTTTCAGTCGGCTTTATTCTAGCGACTTTTCCTGGGGATTACAAGCAAAAAATGTGCCATTTTCCTACAAAAAAGAAGCTATGCCTGGCATAACTAGTGCAAGTCGGCTTATAGCCTAACTCAGCATCTGTATGCGGCATAGCTTCTTTTATCTTATTCTTCTGTTTTGCGACGTTCTGCTCGCGCTTGACGACGCGCTGCTCTTCTAGCTTCCGCTTCAGGATCGACTTGCTTTTCCCGTTTCGGTTTTTCTGTGACGATTGCTTCGCCTTCGATTTTCGCCCGTAATTTTTCTTCTTGTCCTGCTAAGCGCGCATAGTTGTAAAAACGATTCTTCGCATCTTGAACAGTCTTGTCGAACAATTGTTGTGCGTAATCGGGATGCGTTGCTTTCAAGGAAGAGAAGCGAACTTGTTTCATCATGAAATCCTGCATGGTATTAAAGTCAGGTTTCTTGAAGTCTAAGTTCATTGGATTCTTACCTGTTTCCCGCTGTTCTGGGTTGTAACGATACAAGGACCAATAACCAGAGTTAACGGCTTCTTTGGCTTCTTTCAAGCTTTCACCCATGCCGCCTAAAAGACCGTGCGTGATACAAGGTGTGTAGGCAATGATCAATGACGGTCCAGGGAATTTTTCGGCCTCTTCAAAAGCTTTCATAGTTTGCATTTGGTTGGCACCTGAAGCAATTTGGGCCACGTAAACATTGCCATAGCTCATGGCCATCATGCCTAAATCTTTCTTCGATACATATTTTCCGCTGGCTGAGAATTTAGCAATCGCTGATGCTGGTGTTGCTTTTGAAGTTTGACCACCAGTGTTAGAGTAAACTTCATTATCCAGAACCAAGATATTGACATCTGCGCCACTAGCAAGAATATGGTCAATCCCGCCAAAGCCGATATCATACGCCCAGCCATCGCCCCCAACCATCCATTGGCTCGGTTTCACAAATAAATCATGGTCCTCGTAAATCGCCATCAACTTAGGCTGCCCCATCATTTCAGCTGCCACCGCCGCTTTCAACTTGGTAGCCCGCTGTTGAGTGCCTTCGCTATCAAACAAATGGTTTAGCCAATCTTCCATCAAAGCTCGCAATTCTTCCGAAACTTCTGGTAAAACTTGACTGATTTTCAGTGCTAATGTTTCCCGGCGTGTTTGGTTTGCTAAATACATTCCATAACCATACTCAGCATTATCCTCAAACAAGGAGTTAGACCAAGCCGGACCTTGTCCTTGGTCATTAGTTGTATAAGGAGTCACCGGCGCCCCAGCACCCCAAATAGAGGAACAACCAGTAGCATTGGCAATCATCATCCGATCCCCAAACATTTGCGTCAACAATTTCACATAAGGCGTTTCACCGCAGCCTGAGCAGGCACTGGAGAATTCCAATAATGGTTTTTCAAATTGTGAGCCTTTTACCGTATTAGGTTTTACCGGGTTCGCTTTTTGACGCAAGGTCATAGCAAAAGCCCAGTTCATCGCTTGTTCTTTTTGTTCTTCATATGGCTTCATGACCAGCGCCTTACCTTTAGCTGGACAAGCATCCACACAAAGACCACAGCCTGTACAATCTTCCAGGGAGACTTGAATGCGGTACTTCAAGCCATCTGCTCCGCGCATTTCCCGGACGATAAAGCCTTCCGGTGCTTCCGCCATTTCCTCGTCATCTGCCAAGAAAGGTCGAATTGCAGCATGAGGACAAACAAATGCACATTCGTTACACATGGTACAACGGTCACTAATCCATTCCGGTACTTCTAAGGCGATCCCGCGTTTTTCAACAGCCGTCGTCCCTAAAGGCATCCGGCCATCCGTCATCCCATTGGCCATCAAGGTGCCAACTGATAACTCATTGCCTTCCATACTATTAACAGGTTCCACAATATGATGCACATAGTCTGAAACACCTGCTTTACGAACTCGCGGTGCAACCTCCGCCTCGGCCCAGCTAGCTGGAACAGTTACTTGATGCAGTAATTCAACGGTTTTATCAATTGCTTCGGTATTCTTCTCAACGATAGACATGGATTTATGGCCATAGCTCTTGAAGGCTTCTTCCTTCAAAATCGGCAAGACTTCTTCAAATGGAATAATATTCGCTAATTTAAAGAAGGCTGTCTCCATCGCCGTATTGATTCGGCGACCTAAGCCGACTTCATTGGCAAGTTTTACCGCATTAATTGTATAGAATTGAATATTATTTTCAGCAATTTGCCGTTTCATGCGAGCTGGCAAATGTTTATCCAGCTGTTCATCTGACCAAATAGTATTTAATAAGAAAATACCACCTGGTTTCAGCCCTTTCAAAAGATCATAGCTGTGAATATAAGCCGCGGTATGACAAGCAACAAAATCAGCATGTTCAATCAAATAGGTGGAACGAATCGGTGTATCACCGAATCGTAAATGGGAGACGGTTAAGCCGCCAGACTTTTTCGAATCATAATAGAAGTAGCCTTGCGCATATTTATTGGTGTTATTCCCAATAATCTTGATGGCCGATTTATTCGCACCAACCGTTCCATCTGAGCCAAAGCCCCAGAATTTTGCTTGATAGGTTTTAGGATTGGTTAAATCTAGCGTTTCGCCAGAATCCAAGGACAAATAGGTCACATCATCAATAATACCTAAGGTAAAGCGCTCTTTACGTTCCCCTTTGGCCTTCAACAACTCGTTGTAGACAGCCACGATATGATTTGGCAAGACATCTTTTGAGCCTAAGCCATAACGACCGCCAATGATTGCCGGACGTAATTCTGACTCGTACATAGTACTTTGAACATCAAGTAATAATGGTTCCCCACCGGCACCAGGTTCTTTCGTCCGGTCTAAAACCGCAATTGCTTGTACCGTTTTAGGCATTTTTTCTAAAAAGACTTCCGTTGGAAACGGACGGTATAAATGAATGTTCAGCAAGCCCACTTTACGACCTTGTCCATTCAAGTGATCAATGGTTTGCTTAATAGTTTCAGCAGCCGAACCCATCGAAACAATCACTTCTGTTGCATCTTCAGCTCCGTAATAATCAACTAAATCGTACTCAGTCCCCCGTAATTCATTGATGGACTGCATATATTTTTGCACAATGGCCGGCACAGCATCATAATAGCTGTTCCCTGTTTCTCGTTGTTGGAAATGGATATCGGCATTTTGGTTCGTCCCGCTAACAGAAGGATGATTTGGGTTCATGGAACGCGCACGAAACGCTGCCAAAGCCTCTTGATCCAAGAGCGGCCGCAATTCTTCGTAGTCAATGACTTCGATTTTTTGAATCTCATGACTGGTTCGGAAACCATCAAAGAAATTCATAACAGGCAGACTAGCTTCAATCGCCGTCAAATGGGCAACTGCTGAAAGGTCCATCACTTCTTGGACACTGCTTTCCGCCAGCATAATGACACCCGTTTGACGAGCAGCCATTACGTCCCCATGATCACCAAAAATACTTAAGGCACTGGTGGTCACTGCTCGGGAAGCTACATGAAAAACCCCAGGCAGTAATTCACCGGCAATTTTGTAGAGATTGGGAATCATCAAAAGCAATCCTTGAGAGGCTGTATAGGTACTGGTCAAAGCTCCTGTTTTTAAGGAACCATGTACAACACCTGCGGCACCAGCTTCTGATTGCATCTCAATCACTTTGACAGGTTGACCAAATAAATTGGTTTTACCAGCCGCAGACCATTGATCCACTAACTCAGCCATCGTCGAGCTAGGGGTAATTGGGTAGATTGCTGCTAGTTCAGTAAAGGCATATGATATATGAGCGGCGGCAGTATTGCCGTCCATTGTTTGTTTTTTACGCATAGAAAACCTTCCTTATATAAAGTTTCTCGTTCTAGCTTATTATACAGAAAGCGAGCATAGAAAGAAATAGTGAAAAGAAAAGTTTCACAAAGTTATAGCGATTCCGCAAATGATTCATAGTAAAAAAGCAAGTCATGCCTTGTTGCAGATAATCCTGGCAAAAGTAAGAGTGGTATTCACCAACCACTATTTTTATAGAATATTTTGTGAAAAAAAGTTTTATCAACACTTCTATCTAGTGTCCCAACCCTAGTTGAAAACCAAGTAAAAAGTCTTAACTCAGCAAATGAGCAGCTCCCTCTCATGCCCCTTTCTTGACTTATGTGGAGGTCTATTTTGTAGTAAAATATAGAAAAGGAGGTTATAAAGATGCGAAATCAAAATCAATCCCTTAAAACAAATAGACTACTTATAGTCATACTTGTGCTAGTTGTTCTTATTCTTGTTTTACTAGGGTTTATTGCAACACAATTCTTTACTTCTTCCGAGGAAGAAACAACCCAAAGCAGTCAACTACTTTCCGGTACTACCGAAACGTCTGCAAGCACTACCAGTATTCCCGAGACAAGTGTTTCAAGTACTACAACATCTTGTGAAGAGGCTATTACTAGTGAAACTCCCTCTCCCAATGATTTTCCATATGCTGTTAGATTAAAACCTAACAGTTTTTATACTTCATCATTTAGTACGACGGATGCTTGGGTTTCTCTAGGTAACGACCCAAGAATTATCGATGTGAGATACGACAAATATTTCACTCCTAAAGACCAATACAAAGAGTACCAAGTCAATCAGTCCTTCTCCCTCCATAGCAAACCTACTAAGGAGATACGTGTCATTGTAGGTAATGGCGAGAAGACGGTGAAAGTAAATACCATGTTAGAAATCTACTCACATGACGGGCGTTCTTATGATGATGTAACTACACTATTCTTCAGTCTATTTAATGCTACAAATCGCCGCGATAGTTATCTGTACACCACAAACCAAGGATACGTGGCTATTGCCTTTCCCGTAGATGATCCAGGACTTTATGAAGAGTTCATCCTCATCCCGGATGAAAAAGAGTAAATAGAATGTTGATTGCTAGCACTTCTATCAAAAAACAAGCCGCCAGAGCGTTACTTCTCTGACGGCTTGTTTTCTGTTTTTAATACAATTCTAAATATTGTTCTCTTTCCCACTCAGAAACAGTTTGACGGAAGGCTGCCCATTCCATCCGCTTTGCTTCTACAAAGTTGGTGTAGATATGCGCTCCAAGGGCATCTTTCATCACTTCATCTTTGCGCAATTCTTTAATAGCATTGTGGATCGTTGATGGCAAGTCATAGATTTGCGCCGCTTCCCGTTCTTCTTCGTTCATCACATAGATATTGCGGTCCACAGCTGGTGGTGGTGTTAATTCATTACGAATACCGTCAAGTCCAGCTTGTAAAAGGACAGCCATTGCGAGATAAGGGTTCGCAGATGGGTCAACGGAACGTAATTCTAAACGAGTTGATAAGCCGCGAGATTCTGGCACACGGACTAACGGTGAACGGTTGCGCCCGCTCCAAGCAACATATACGGGTGCTTCATAGCCAGGCACCAAACGTTTGTAGGAGTTGACGGTTGGGTTGCAGACAGCGGTATAGGCACGTGCGTGTTTCAGCAGGCCGCCTAAGAAATGATAGGCTGTTTGACTTAATTGTAAAGGTCCATTTTCATCATAGAAGGCATTGCCTTCATCGGTAAATAAAGACATATTACAGTGCATACCGGAACCGTTGATCCCGAACAATGGTTTTGGCATAAAGGTTGCGTGCAAGCCGTGCTTACGGGCAATGGTCTTCACTACTAATTTAAAGGTTTGGATATCATCACAAGCATCCACTACATCGCTGTATTTAAAGTCAATTTCGTGTTGCCCTGGCGCAACTTCATGGTGAGAAGCTTCTACCTCAAAGCCTAAACTTTCTAACTCTAACACGATATCACGACGGCAATTTTCACCTAAGTCAGTTGGGGCAAAATCAAAGTAGCCGCCTTTATCGTTTAAGTCCATGGTAATCTCACCATCTTCGTCTAGCTTGAATAAGAAGAATTCCGGCTCTGGTCCTAAGTTAAACTTCGAGAAGCCCAACTCACGCATATCTTTTAACGCACGCTTCAAATTACCACGAGGGTCGCCAGCAAACGGCGTGCCGTCTGGATTATAAATATCACAGATCAAGCGAGCCACTTTGCCATGGTCGCTTTCCCAAGGGAAAATCATCCAAGTATTGATATCAGGGTAAAGATACATGTCGCTTTCTTCGATGCGGACGAAGCCTTCGATGGAGGAACCATCAAACATCATTTTGTTTTCTAGAACTTTTTCCAATTGACTAACAGGTACTTCTACGTTTTTGATCGTGCCCATGATGTCCGTAAACATCAAACGTAAAAAGCGGACGTTCTCCTCTTCTGCGATACGATGAATGTCTTCAGCGGTGTAATTCTTCTTTGCCATGTTATCCCTTCCCTTATCTTCATTTTTTAACAATCTACAGGTGTGTGCCATTCGATTGGAATGGATTGCGGTTTTGCAGCCCGCCTTGGGCCGATATTTCGTCATAGAGGATGCGGCGGACATCTTCGTCCGTCAGCGGTGTGGCAAGCTGCGGTTTTTGTAGACGCATTTCATAAACATGCTTGATTCCCGCCATATTCAGCCCCTCTGAAAGATAATCTTTGATTTCCAATAGGACATCAATATCATTCAAGGAATACATCCGCCGATTTCCTTCACTTCGTTCCGGATGAATCAAGTCTTGTTCTTCATAATAGCGAATTTGCCGAGCAGTCAAATCAGTCAGTTTCATAACTGTACCAATTGGAAAAACTGACATGGATCGACGCAGTTCTTTTTCGCGCATCTCACAGCCTCCTCTCAAAACTTGACCATAGCATACCAATCATTCGTTTTCTTGTCAATAGCATATGTTAGATTTTATGACATAAACGTCAAAGCCACCTTGTAAATCCTTTGATAATAGTCTTCACGATTTATAAACTTCATGCATGATTTTGACTATTTTTTCAAAATAAAAAATAAACCGTACGATAGATTATAACAACATCAAATCGTACGGTTTATTCATTTATTGATAAAAGACGTCATTTACGGCATGTGCCACAGCCAATTTGACGTGTTCGTAGGTCAGTCCACCTTGAATATAGACGATATACGGTGCCCGAATCGGACCGTCTGCCGAAAGTTCAATACTAGCTCCTTGCACAAAGGTACCAGCTGCCATGATGATGTCATCTTCATATCCCGGCATATAAGCAGGGATTGGCGCAACATGGGCATCTACTGGTGAAAAACGCTGAATAGCTTGACAGAAGGTAACCATCGCCTCAGCGCTACCAAGCTCAACCATTTGAATCAAATCCGTGCGTGGATCATCCCAAGCAGGTGTCGAGTTAACCTCATGAGCCGCTAACAGCGCTGCGGTAAAAATGGCACCTTGGATGGCTTGACTCACTACATGTGGGGCTAAAAAGAAGCCTTGCAGCATATCCGCTACGGTACCTAGCATTGCACCACCTTCTGCGCCCACCCCAGGAGTAGTTAGACGGTATGCACAGCGGTCAATCCATTCTTGTTTGCCGGCTAGATAGCCACCAGTCTTGGCAATCCCGCCACCAGGATTTTTAATGAGGGAACCAGCCATAATATCAGCACCAACATCTGTGGGCTCTAACATCTCGGCAAATTCGCCATAACAATTATCGACAAAAACGACGACTTCTGGCGCCAAGGTTTTGACGTATTGAATCATTTCTTTGATTTGTTGGATTGTATAAGAAGGACGCTGAGCATAACCCCGAGATCGTTGAATCGCCACAACCTTGGTCTTAGGCGTCAGCTTTTGCTTGATTCCTTCAAAATCTACTTGTCCAGCTTCAGTCAGCGCTACTTCATCGTAGCCAATTTGGTACTCCTTCAAAGAACCAATGCCGTTTCCAGCAATACCAATGACTTCTAACAAGGTGTCGTAAGGTGTTCCCGTAATATACAGCAAGTCATCACCAGGTCGTAAAATACCAAAAAGTGCCGTGGCAATGGCATGGGTTCCTGAGACGATCTGTGGACGGACTAAAGCCGCCTCAGCACTAAAAACTTCTGCATAGACCTTTTCCAATGCATCACGGCCTAAATCATCATAGCCATAGCCCGTAGATGGTAGAAAGTGACTTTCTGAAACCTGTTGATGCCGAAAAGCTTTCAATACTTTATCTTGATTGAATAAGGCAATTTCCTGTACTTGCTGGAAACGCTTCGTGATTTTCCCGTCTACTTGATTGATTTTTGCCACTAGATCAGGATGTAGTTCATTCGTCCAACTCATGTTCGTTCCCCCATTTTGACTCTTTTTTAGCAAAGCCTTTTACTAAATAGGCATTTTCTGCTTCTTGATAATCCTCTGTCAGCAATAGCGTTTGCCGCTTCAATTCACTTAAGATTTGTCCTTGATTGGCAGGCACCAAACGCTCATAAGGGGCTAATTGCTCCATTAGTGTACGGCGAACTGCTTTCGTCAAGGCTTCTTTGCCTTGAGTACTCTTGGCATTAATTAGTACATTAGGGAAAAGCGTTGGGACAAACTCATTAGCGTCTAGACGGTCAGCCTTCGTATAAACAGTCAACACAGGAATCTGGGCCATTCCGAGATCCTCCATTAACTTAATCACGGTACGCTCTTGATTCAAACGATCACTGGCGCTGGCATCCACTACATGTAATAAGAGATCCATGTTGCGACTTTCTTCTAACGTCGATTGGAATGCTTCAATCAACTGCGTGGGTAACTGCTGCATAAAGCCCACCGTATCCGTCACCGTTACCACCATGCCTTGCGGTAGCTGCCACCGTTTTGTCAAAGGATCCAATGTCGCAAACAGTTGATCTTGCGAATAGGTGTCTGCTGAGGTCAATAAGTTTAAAATAGTCGATTTCCCTGCATTGGTGTAACCAATCAAACCGATTTGGAACAAATCCGACTGTTGACGTTTTTGGCGACTACGTTCGCGATGCTCCGCAACTTCCTTCAATTCCAGTTTAATCAACGTAATTTTGCGGCGAATGTGACGGCGGTCAGTTTCCAGTTTGGTTTCCCCCGGTCCCCGGGTACCAATGCCCCCGCCTAAACGGCTTAACGCTTTTCCTTGTCCAACTAAACGCGGCAACAAATAATTCAATTGGGCCAGTTCGACTTGCAGCTTACCTTCACGAGAACGTGCCCGTAAGGCAAAAATATCTAAAATCAACTGAACGCGGTCAATCACGGCGATTCCCACCGCTTCGCTAATAATCTGCGATTGCCGTGGTGTCAATTCGTGATTAAAAATTACTAAATCTGCTTCATAAGCATCAACTAGCTGCGCCAGCTCAACTAACTTTCCCTTGCCAATTACTGACTGGCGATCTACCTGGGGACGCTTTTGCTCTAATTGGAACACGACTTCGCCGTGAGCCGTTTCCGTTAAACTTTTCAATTCATACATTGTATCGGTGAAAATCGGATAATTATCCTCCGTTTCCACGCCTACCAAAATCACTTTTTCAGTCATATTTACTCCTCTCCAACCAGACGGCAATCTCTGCTTCTAGCGCGGTCATGGCTGTTGGTTGTTGAACCAAGTCCCACCACTCGACGGGCAAGCGATTGCGAAACCAGGTTAATTGCCGCTTAGCATACCGGCGGGAATCTTGTTTTACTTGTTCAATTGCGTCTGTTAGGGCTATTTCTCCGGCAAAATAAGGAAAGAATTCCTTATAACCAATTGCCTGGGCTGCTTGACTCTCGGGATATTGAACCATTTTTTCGGCTTCCGCCAAGAGTCCTTGGGTCACCATCAAATCAACCCGTTGATTGATTCGTTGATACAAGACTTCCCGTTCCGTCGTTAAGCCAATGATTTTCGCGTCATAAAGAAAGGACGGCGGCGCTTGCACGATACTCCGACCAGTAGTCAAAAAGACTTCCAGCGCCCGCACGACTTTGCGACTATTATTAAAATGGATTTTAGCTGCTGCCTGGGGATCAACTTCTGCAAGTCGTTGCCACATAGCTTCTGGCCCAATCGCTTCAGCTTCTGCGGTTAGACGCATTCTTAAATCGCTATCTTCGGCTGGTGGTCCGCCTAAATCATAATCCATTAAGAGAGCTTGAATATATAAACCCGTCCCGCCCACGACAATCGGCAGGTGCCCGCGGGCGTGGATTTCTTCAATCAATTGTCGGCCTGCTTTTTGAAAATCAGCCGCTGAGTATTGTGCTGTAAGCTCACGGATATCAATCAGATGATGAGGAGCCTGCGCTTGCTCTGCGGGGGTTGCTTTAGCCGTGCCGATGTCCAGCGTACGGTAGACCTGCATCGAATCTCCGCTGATGATTTCTCCCTGAAAGCGTTGTGCCAACTGAATACTTAAGGCTGTTTTTCCAACAGCTGTTGGACCAACGATTGCGACAACTTTTTTCATATTAACGTCCCCGCAGCCTTTGCGCTTTAGCTGGATAATCAGTATGGATCCCCGTCAAGCCTAATTGAAACGCCAACTCCATGTCCTCATCACTATTTACCGTCCAGGGCCGAATCATTTTAGGATAGTTTGCTAACTCATCCTGATGCGTGATGACCCAGTCGATTTTAGGATGGAAGGCACTAATAAAATCAGTCGCCAAAGCTTTAGCCACCTTTTTCTCCGAAACACCCATAATGTATGCTTTGGGAATTTCTGGTGCTAGCGTCTGAACAATTTCTAGACTTGGAAAGTGGAAGCTGGAGTAAATATAGGTAAATGACCACTCCTGACTGGTCATCCAAGCCACAATTTTAGCCTCGATTTGCGGATACTGAATCTCATCAGTTTTGATTTCAATATTCAGCGTACCTCGGTAGTCTTTTTCTTTTAAAAGTAACGTCACTTCCTGCAAGGTCGGAATCCGTGTACCGGCAAAGCTAGGATCAAACCAGCTGCCAGCATCTAGTTGCTTCAACTCGCTCAAAGTGAAGCTTTGGATTTCCCCCGTACCATTAGTGGTGCGATCCACTTGTTCATCATGCATAATAATCATTTCGCCATCTTTGGATAAATGGACATCTAATTCAATACCGTCACTGCCGACGCGCACCGCTTCTGCAAAAGCCGGTAAAGTATTTTCAGGATGCGTTCCTTTACTGCCACGGTGGGCAAAGATACTTGTCATTGTCGTCACTCCAATCTTGTTTATTGTACCACTTTCACTAACTGTGTTATAGCGTGTTCTTATGACTAGCGTTTTTTCAGCTTTTGTTCCATAATAAAGAAGTGTAAAGTATTTTTTAGAAATGAGGGATATCCTATGAAAAAATTCTTATCTGGTATGTTGATTGGGACAGCAGTTACTGCTGCTACGGTGGCGGCCTTCGTTGCTGGCGTGAAGAAAACCGTGATTGACCCCATCGATCAAAAGGAAAATATGATCGAAGAAAATCGCAAAAAAGCCATGCGTAAACGCGTAGCCCGCTAATCATTAAAAAACCTGAACCCGTTTGACAGGCGTCTTGTGAGCCTGTCACGCCGGTTCAGGTTTTTATTCTGTCAATAATTCCAGCAACACATCCGCATTGTTATGAACTTCATCTTTTGCGCTATATAAAAGCGTCACCTTAGAATGGGTTTGACCGATTTCTTGAAGCTGTGCAAAGGCGGCCTTTTTCTCAGGATCGGTTGCCAAAGAGGCCGTGTACTTTTCCTTAAAGGCCGCAAATTTTTCTGGATCATGTCCAAACCATTTTCTTAGCTCTGTATCTGGCGCAACCTCCTTCAGCCAAAGATCCAAATGTGCCTTCTCTTTCGACTCGCCTCGTGGCCAAATACGATCTACCAACACCCGATAACCATCCTCAGGACTAACCGCTTCGTAAATACGCTTCACTTGAAACATGACATCCACTTCCCTTCTTTTTCATTGTACAAAATATCCAGCTTTTTGAAAAAGAAAATCAATCCAAACTACTAAAGTGCCGATCCTTTTACCAGTCAAACCGTAACAAATAGAGTGCCCCACAACGGAGAGTATTCAAAAATGTTCCCAGCACATCTTCGCTAGAACACGGAACCTTTCAACCTTTCCATTACCAAAAGCCTCTTCAACTATCCCTTAGAGAATTATTTTTAACTTTAACGTAATCTTTGCATTAGGAAATTTAATTTTGATAGATGTCCTTTCCCTTTTAATATTTTGTCTCAGCATCCCAGCGCCAATGTTATACTAAATCTACTAGCATCTACTAGCATCTACTGTCTTCTTTTACAAAATCAAAAAACAAAATTTTAATGCTTTGTATTTAGACCAAAAAAATAAACGGCTGACATTTTCTAGGAGGGAATCGCTTGATTCAAGATGGTATTTACATAAAAGGACTACATTTAAAATCTTCTCTTGCTGGTGGGGATTATTTCCGTCAAATTGCCCCAATCCGGAATTTAACAAAATTGAACTTTGATCGTAATATAACTTTTCTGATAGGCGAAAACGGGTCTGGTAAAAGTACACTATTAGAGGCAATTGCCATAAATTTCGGCATTAACCCAGAAGGCGGCAGCAAAAACTACAATTTTTCTACTGCCGAGAACTATTCTAATTTAGCAGATTACTTAGTTTTGCATAAAAGCGGTCTACCAGCACGAGACACCTTCTTTTTACGAGCCGAAAGTTTCTTTAATGTTGCGACTTATGTTGAGGAAACTTTTGATGACTATTCTGAATTTGGAGAAACCTCTTTACACACACAATCCCATGGAGAGAGTTTTCTAAACTTAATAAAATATCGTTTTCGTGGTAATGGCCTTTATTTATTAGATGAGCCTGAAGCTGCTTTATCACCTCAACGACAGCTAGCACTTTTAGCACTATTAGGGGAATTAAGCCAAAATAATTCCCAGCTTATCATTGCAACCCATTCACCAATTCTACTGGCAATGCCGAATGCTACTATTTATTCTTTTGATGCCGAAGAAATAGAAATAATTGACTACGAAGACACGCCACCTTACCAAACAACCAAGATGATTTTGGAAAACCGGGAACAGTTCTTCCACAATCTTTTTAATGATTAACCATTAAAGAGCAAAAAGCAGGATAAAGAACCTCTTTGTACCTTATATATAAAAGAATATGAAGTTCCCACATCGCTTTACCAATATACCAAAATCCTGCACTTCTTAAATTTGTTATTGAAGATAACTACTATATTTCAAAAAGCCGAAAGCCACCAAAAAAGAGACCTGCTAAGCAGGCCTCTTTAAAAATGCTTATTTACGTTTCGTTTTACCGCTCCAGCCATCATAGCCTTCTTTTAGGATATAGACGTCTTTAAACCCATTTTTACGCAAAATATTTGCGGCTCGGGCGCTTAAAGCTTTCTTTTGATCATACAAGTAAACCGGACGATCTTTGCGTAAACCGCCAATTGATTGTTTGAATAAAGAATAGGGCATATTGCGGGCACCTAAAATATGACCGGCATCAAAACTATCTTTTTCACGAACATCAATCACTTGGGCTGTCCGCATACCTTCTTTGAATTCGTCTTCTTTAATGATCTTGGCTGCGCGTCGTGCCATGATTTGGATAAACGCCCAGTTTAAAAATAGTCCTAAGAAAAACGCAAGTAAAATTCCGTTGATAATCCACCAAAACATTTCGTTGAAACATCCCTTCTACTGCTTATGCAAATTGTCGTGCTAATGAGGCTGCACCAATTACGCCAGCTTCATTGCCTAGTTCCGCTAATTTTACGTGTGTGCTGTTACGTACTTGCGGGAACGTAAATTGTTCAAAATAAGTTTGGACCCGGCTGCGTAAAAATTCACCGGCTGCCGAAACGCCACCGCCAATGACGATATGCGTTGGGTTTAACGTGTTGCCTAGATTACCGACTGCTAGTCCTAAGAAGAAGCATACTCGGTCAACCACCCGTAAAGCAAATGGATCATCTGCTTGCGCAGCGTCGAATACATCTTTACTGCTGATATCTTCCCCGTCATCTAAGCGTGATTTCAAATCAGATGGGCCGGCATATTCTTCAGATAGTTGACGTGCGACCCGTACAACACCAGTTGCTGAAGCAACGGTTTCTAAACAACCGCGTTTCCCGCAGGTACATTCAAAGCCATTAGGATCAACAGTTACGTGACCAATTTCACCAGCACAGCCAGCTGCGCCGTGTAAAAGCTGACCAGCAGCGACAATACCGCCACCAACACCAGTCCCTAAGGTGATAAAGATAACATCATCTTCATTTTCACCGGCACCTTTCCAACGTTCGCCAAGTGCCGCTACGTTCGCGTCATTATCAATGGCAAAAGGAATACCCAATTCTCTTTCGATAGTCTCTTTGACAGGTTGTAATTCTGTCCAATTCAGATTATAAGCACCAATTACAGTTCCGGCTGCGATATCCACCGATCCTGGTGACCCCATGCCAATGCCGACAAAATCTTCTTTATCCATGTCATACAGATCTAAACGGTGTTTAATAGAGGCGATGATATCTGGTACAATATGACGCCCGTCTTCCAAGATATTTGTCTCGATACTCCATTTTTGTTGGATCTCACCATCTTCTGTCAAGATTGCAAATTTAATCGTAGTACCGCCTAGGTCAATCCCAATCAACTTTCTGTCCATGTTCCGTCCTCACTTTGCTTGCTTTCTTCGATCCGATGTTCGCGTGTCAGCACCTGGCGCGCCCGTAAATAGGTATCCCGGTCAATCACCCGACCATCATACAACCCCTTCAACTCAATCTGCATCAATTCAATGTCGTAGATACGCGCTCCGACATAGACAATAATGCCAAATTGTTTCAGCAGTTGCTGTACATCATAAAGTGTTTCCATTTATCGCACTTCCTTGTTCATTATACAGGGAAACCATACTTTTTAAAACCCAGTATCAGACAGATTACCAGAATAAATATAAAAAGCACCGTCCCAATAATTTTGTCGTGGATGGTAAAATCACCTTGGCCAGATTGCACCCCTAAAACGTTAGCAACCAGCGCCCCACCGAAGACTCCGCCAATGTGGCCTAAGATATCAATAGAAGGCATAAAGAGGTTAAAACCAAGGTTCAACAGGATTAGCATAAAATACTGCCGAGCCATTTGGGCAATGGCGGGATTATGGCGAAAATGGTAGCCGATAACGACGAAAGCACCAAATAGACCAAAGAGTGAAGTACTAGCCCCAGCTGAAATCGCATTGGCTTGCCCAAAAGCAAAGCTAACGGCATTCCCCAAGATGCCACCACCGAGATAAATCAAAAAGAAACGCCAATGACCGAAAACTGTTTCAATTTGGGAACCAAGATAATACAACGTGATCGAGTTTAAAGCAAAGTGGGCAATCCCAAAGTGAATAAAAATCGGCGTAATAAAACGCCAATATTCATGGTCCATTACGACATACGGCTTGAACATTGCGCCCCAGCCCACGATTTGATTACTTAATAAACCTGAGCCAAAGGTTTCCGAGACCGTCATCAATATAAAGACAATGGTTTGAATCCCAAGAAACGCATACATTACTAATGGCTTACGCAGCCAGCGTTTAACTTTCATTTGTGTTTGATAATTCATAACATCCTCCTATCCTATGAATAGCCGTGCCACGGGAATATCAAATGCCTGCGGCTGCCAATCTTCATCCATCTGTTCGGAAAAAACCAAGCTAGCCGTTTGCCCCTGAAAATCCGCTAAATAACGGTCATAAAAGCCGCCACCAAAGCCAATACGATAGCCATCATGACGAAAAACCAGTCCTGGTACTAAGATTAAATCAATCTCCTTTTTTTCCACTAAGGCTTCAATAGCGGGTTCAAAAACACCAAAGTTGGTAACGATCCGCTCTGTATCCGCCGTAGTCTTGTGAAAAGCCAGTTTACGTTCAGGTAAACTTTTAGGCGTTACCATTCGTTTACCTTCTTGCCAACCTTGACGTAATACCTTTTCCGTATCGAATTCCAAGGGCAATGGTAAAATCGTCGCCACGGTCTGGGCATTCGCCCATAAAGAAGAATCAAATAATTCCGCTAAAATCTCCTCTTCTCGTAAGACTTTTTTATCTGAAGCTGCCAACTCTTGCAAGCGAGCCAGCGTTCGCTGTCGTAATTCTTTTTTCAAAGTCACCGCCTCCAACCTATTAGCCATTTTACCGAAAGCCTCGCTTAAATACAATGAAGAAACCATGAATATCGAGTTCTCCTACTAGCGAGAAACCCTTTTCAGCTTTATACTGAGAAAAAAGGAGGAATGGTTGTATGCACACGTTGAATGATGGTTTGGCTTTACCAGAAATTGGCTTTGGCACGTATACTTTGAAAGGGGCCGCGGGCATTCAAACCGTCCTGAGCGCCATTAGTCAGGGCTACCGTCTTTTAGATTCTGCCTTCAATTATGAAAATGAAGGGGTTATTGGTGAAGCCCTTCGGCAAACCAATGTTCCTCGCCAAGAATTGCTGATTACCAGTAAATTACCCGGACGCCATCATCGCTATCAAGAAGCACTCGAAACGATTCAAGAATCGGTTTTTCGCATGGGCCTCGATTATATTGACCTTTACTTGATTCACTGGCCTAATCCCAAAGAAGATCTTTATGTGGAAGCCTGGCAAGCCTTGATTGATGCGAAACGTTGGGGTTGGATCCGCTCAATTGGTGTTTCCAACTTTTTACCAGAACACCTTGAGCGTTTAGAAAAAGAAACCGGCGTACTTCCCGCCGTCAATCAAATTGAACTACATCCCTTCTTCAATCAAGAAACGCAGCGGCACTTTGACCAGCAAAAGGGTATTTTGACCGAGGCTTGGAGTCCTCTTGGCCGCGCTAGCAATATCTTACAGGATCCGACATTAGGTGCTATCGCCGCGCAGCACCAACGCTCAATTTCGCAAATCATTTTGCGCTGGCAAGTTCAGTTAGGCGTGCTGCCGATTCCAAAATCAACCAAGGTTACCCGACAACAGGAAAATTTAGCCATTTTTGATTTTGAACTTTCCTCGGAAGAAATGAAATTGATTGGACAACTAACAAAATCAGCTGGTCGTCTGCATGACCAAGATCCCGCCGTTTATCAAGAATTTTAAGTCCACTTTAAAAATAGCCCTAGTATCAGAAATATCTGACGCCAGGGCTATTTACCTTGATTAAGAATCTGGGACATAACTCAAAATTTTATGTTCCAAACTCTCAATCAACAAATCGCAAAAACTATTTGTTTAAAACGTTGAACAAGCCACCAATAGTTTTGTCGCTTAACGCAACTGGTTGACCGTCAACCGTCGCTTCTGTCACGATATAGTAGTCTTGTAAGTCAGGCACTTCTCGTAATTGCGCACCGACAAAATCGCCTACTTTGGCATATTCTTTCACAACTGCTTCACCAGCTACTTGATAATGGATCACTAACATAATTATCACGTCCTCTCACTCAGTAGTATACCACCATCAGTAAAAAATAAGGCGTTAGAGCACTCCGGCGCGGCCCTCAGAATCAACTGCTAACCAATCGGAATCAATGAAAAAACCGCAGACACTTTCGTCTGCGGTTAAGGAGGTTGAACGGGTCTCCCTTAGAGGATTTCGCCATTTGAACGGATAACTTCTTGATACCAGTCAAATGATTTTTTCTTACTGCGGGCCAAGGTTCCTTGCCCCTCATTGTCTTTGTCCACGTAGATAAAGCCATACCGTTTCTTCATTTCGCCAGTTCCTGCTGAAACTAAGTCAATAAAGCCCCATGGCGTATAGCCCATTAAATCGATTCCGTCATATTCAACGGCTTCTTTCATGGTTTCAATATGGGCTTTTAGGTAAGCAATCCGGTAATCATCTTCCACGCGACCACTCTCACCGATTTCATCAATGGCACCAAAACCATTTTCAACAATAAATAGTGGGCGTTCATAGCGTTCGTTGAACCAGTTCATGGCATAGCGCAGACCCATTGGATCAATTTGCCAGCCCCAGTCAGAAGCTTTTACGTAAGGATTCTTCACTAGATCGTGGGCTTCGTCATAATCAAAAGCTGGTGCTTTATCATGGTCTTTGATGGCAAATGACATATAGTAACTGAAACCGATATAATCCACCGTCCCAGCTTTTAAGTCAGCCAAATCCTCCGCCGTGCGGTCAAGCTGATAGCCTTGGCGCTTAAAGTAGCTTTCGATAAAGCTTGGGTAATAGCCTTTACAATGAACATCCGTAAACCAATAACGGCGCTGCATCGCCACTGTTGCGGCCATCATATCATTAGGTGCACAAGAATAAGGATAGATTGGCACCATAGCAATCATACAACCGATTTGGAAATCTGGATTGATGGCATGGCCCAACGTCACGGCTTTAGCACTGGCAACTAGTTCATAGTGCGCTGCTTGATACATGATCGCTTCGCGGTCTTCTCCCGCCACATATTTCAAACCGGAATTTGTAAATGGCGCAAAATCTTCATTAAAGTTAGCTTGATTATTGATTTCGTTAAAGGTCATCCAATATTTAACTTTGTCTTTATAACGGGTAAAGCAAACTTCCGCAAATTTCACGAAAAAGTCAATGACTTTGCGGTTGCGCCAACCACCGTACTCTGTCACTAAGTGATAAGGCATTTCAAAGTGGGAGAGTGTGATGACTGGCTCGATGCCGTATTTTAGACATTCATCAAATAAATCGTCGTAAAACTGCAAACCAGCTTCATTAGGTTCCGCCTCGTCTCCTAGTGGGAAAATTCGCGTCCAGGCAATAGATGTCCGGAAACATTTCAAGCCCAGCTCCGCAAATAGTTTAACATCTTCCTTGTAATGGTGATAAAAATCAATAGCTTCGTGGTTGGGGTAGTTTTCACCAGCGAGGACGCCATCTGTGATTCGCCGGGGAACCCCATTGGCTCCCACAGTCATCACATCAGCCACGCTAACGCCTTTACCGCCCTCTTGCCAACCGCCTTCCAATTGGTGGGCGGCAACTGCGCCGCCCCACAAAAAGTTCTCTTTCAAAATACTCATAACATCTGACCCCTATCTTATAACACTTTTGATTCTTCCATTGCATCAGCTTCCGCAAAGGACATATCGTTTTCTTGCGCATAGTTCATGGCATCGATTTTCTTCACGAATGGTAAGTAGATAAAGAAGCCTAGTCCTAAAACAATTGCTTGTAAAACAGCGGCACGCCAGCCACCTACTAAGAAACCAGAAATGATCGGTGGTGTTGTCCATGGTACTTGCACGGCGGTAAAGAGCGGTACTAGACCAGTATACAAAGCGAAATACGTGATCACCCCAGAAACAACCGGTGTCAAAATGAAAGGAATCGCCATGATTGGGTTCATTACCACGGGTGTTGCGAAAATGATTGGTTCATTGATATTGAACACGGCTGGTGCAACAGACAAACGACCTAATTGTTTAAATTGGGCAGATTTTGCGAAGAAGACCATGAAGATCACGATCCCAATCGTCATACCGGCACCAGTTACGGTCATGAATTGATCTAAAAATTGTTGGGTAACGATGTGACCACCGTTAGCTACGGTTAATTCTTTCCCTGATTCTAAAATGTCCGTATTTGCTAAAGAGTTAGCTTGTAAGATTGGTCCCATGATCCCACCAACGATAGTTGAACCATGTACCCCGAAGAACCATAAGAATGGCACTAAGAAACCTAACATCAAAGCGCCGCCAAGTGAGTCAGTAGCTCCTTGCATTGGGCTTTGAATCACTTCATAAATCCATTGAACGACAGTTGTATCAAAGACCATATCGAAGAAGATGTAGACTAACATCGCAAATGTAATCAAAACAGCGGCTGGAATCAAGGCTGTAAAGGAGTTAGCTACGTTATCTGGCACTTGCTCCGGTAATTTGATGCGGATGTCGCGTTTCAAGAACCAAGTGTAGCCCCAACCAACAAACAAACCAACTAAGATGGCACTGATCATCCCTTGACCACCAGTCCAAGTTTTGTCGATGATGTTGCCAATTGTTACGCCGTCAGCATTGGTAATATCAGAACGCATAGTCAATAAGAAAATAACTAGTGAGATCATCCCTGCTGGCAGGCCTTCAAACCCTTCTGCTTTTACATAAGAATAGGCAATCCCCATTACAGCGAAAATCGCCATGATAGCAAATGAAGCCCCATATGCTTGGTTAAAGTATTCAGCTAAGCCTGTATTGGTGACCCAGTCTGAAACAGCTTGTACTGGAAAGTTGGCTAATAATAAGAAGACGGAACCAACAATTGTAAAAGGCATCGTATAAAGCATCCCATTCCGCAAGGCGGTAATGGCTTTCGTGTTAACAAATTTTAGTACGGGTGGCAAAACTTTTTCATTAATCCACTCATTCATGTTTATGTCTCTCCTTTATAAAAGAACTTTAAAATAATAGCATTGAGTATCCGGAAATAGCACGCTGGCCTCCTCGTATTTATTGGATACGTTTACACCATTTACTATAAACGCTTTCCTAAAGTTTAGATACCACTTGAGCCCTTTGAGAAACATGTTCCAAACAAAAAAACAAGAACAGCTCTTTACAGCTCTTCTTGTTCAATACGGCGATTTGTTTGTTGTGCCAAGATTTCCAATAAGGCAATCACTGGCGTTTGTGTTGTGAGGTTGATATCATGCTCGCGACCATGGATGATCTCTGGCATGTAATAAGAAATATTATGATCGGCGAGACGGGCAATTGTGGAATTTTCCTGATTGGTAATGCTCATAGTTTTAGCCCCGTATCGTTTAAAATCTTGAATTTGCGCCACCATTTCCTTAGTCTCACCGGAAACCGAAAGAATAATCGCTAACGTGTTATCTAAGCCTCGCGGTGGTACTGGTGCAAAAGGATCTGAGATACTATACGCATTTAGACCAAGATTCATAAAATAGCGGCTGCCATAAGCACCTAAAATACCACTGGTACCAATGCCGGAAAAAGCAATATGACGCGCATCTAAAATCATTTGCACGGCTGGTTCTAGTACGACGCGGTAATCATCTTGATTGACCTTTTTCAAAAATTGGTCCACTTGAATCGTAGCATCGTAAAATTGCTCAAAGGTCACATCTCGGGCTAATTCTTGTTTCACAGCAAATTTCAATTCCGTAAACCCTTGGTAGCCTAATTTATTGCAGCATCTTAAGATGGTTGAAGTGGAAACGTGGCACGCATCCGATAATTGACGAATCGTCATATGAGGAAGCTCCGCTAAATGCTCCAACACATATTCGTACACGATCAGCTCCAATTCATTCAATTCTTTTACCTTTTCAGCCTCAAACATACACTCGCTCCTAATCCCACTATAATTACCCTTAGTCTACCATTTTTACTAGTCGCCGACTATTTTTTCTCAAAAACGAAATGCGTTTTTGCATATTTCAAGAAGTTTTGAAAATTTCATTTGACTATTTCTCAAATATCCTCGATAATGTTGTCATTCTTAAGGGAGTAGCAACATAGCATTTTGCTATGCTTTCCGATCAACAAACATGCGGCAGCGCTGGTCGAAAGTGAAATTGCGAGACTTAAGCAGGGGTATCCCTCTTGCTTGGGTCTCTTTTTTAGTAGAAAGGAGCATAAAAGTGAATAAGAAAAAATGGTCGATTGCTGGGCTTTTAGTAGCCATGGGGGTCGTATACGGGGACATCGGAACCAGTCCACTGTATGTAATGAAAGCGATCGTGGAAGGCAATGGCGGCCTCGCCAATATCGACCGCGATTTTGTGTTGGGATCTGTTTCGCTAATTATTTGGACACTGACAATTTTGACAACCATCAAATATGTCATTATCGCATTAAAAGCCGATAATCACGGCGAGGGTGGGATTTTCTCCTTGTATACCCTTGTGCGCAAAGGGGGCAAATTTTTAGTAATCCCCGCTATGATTGGCGGTGCCGCTCTTTTAGCCGATGGGGTCTTGACGCCTGCCGTAACCGTCACAACTGCGGTGGAAGGATTACGCGGTATTCCAGAATTTTTTGCCCATTTTGGCAATGATCAAAATATTGTCGTTATCATTACCTTAAGTATTATTTTCATTTTATTCTCTGTGCAGCGCTTCGGAACTGAAATGGTGGGGAAAGCTTTTGGCCCAATCATGTTCTTATGGTTCAGCTTTTTAGGCATCATGGGGCTAATCAACTTCAGTCAAGATTTTTCTGTCTTGGCGGCCCTGAATCCCTATTACGCTGTAAAATTATTATTTAGTCCCGAAAACAAATTAGGCATCTTAATTTTAGGGAATATCTTCCTAGCGACTACGGGTGCTGAAGCTCTTTATTCCGATATGGGGCACGTTGGCAAAACCAACATTCGTATCAGCTGGCCGTATGTCAAAATTTGCTTGATTTTAAACTATTTTGGACAAGCAGCTTGGCTTCTGCAAGCCCAACAAAATCCTACATTCGCCAATATGGAAGACTTGAATCCCTTCTTCCAAATGATGCCAACAGGTTGGATGGTGATTGGCGTCGGCTTCGCGACAATCGCGGCCATCATCGCGTCGCAGGCCCTGATTTCCGGCTCCTTCACGTTAGTATCAGAAGCGATTAAGTTGAAGCTGTTACCACGCTTGAAAATCATGTTTCCTGGGAGCAGTATCGGTCAAATGTATATCCCAGCAGTGAACTTTATTTTGTGGGCCGCCTGTTCCGTCGTAGTCTTGACCTTCCGTACCTCTACTCATATGGAGGCGGCTTATGGGCTTTCTATCACTGTCACCATGTTGATGACGACGTTCTTGCTTTATTACTATATGATTCAATCTGGTATGAAACACATCTATGCACACCTGATTACCCTATTTTTCGCTTTGATTGAGATTGTCTTCTTTATCTCCAGTATCGCGAAATTCTTCCACGGTGGTTTCGTAGCAGTCGCGATTGCCTTAGCCATTCTTTTCGTTATGGTGGTTTGGGAACGCGCGGGGGAAATTCAAGCTCGCGCTACTGATGAAGTCGCTTGGCAAGATTATTTGCCTCAACTGCAAGAGCTGCATAATGATGATACGATTCCAGTCTATCAAACGAATGTTGTTTTCTTAGTCCCTCATTTAGAACAAGATGAGATTGGCAGACAGTTCATTTACTCCATTTTAGATAAACAAATGAAACGAGCCAAAGTATACTGGTTTGTCAATGTCGAAGTGACCGATGAGCCTTATACAAAAGAATACGCCATTGACATGATGGAGACTGACTTTATTGTTAAAGTGAAGCTCTATTTAGGCTTCCGCATCAGCCAGGATGTCAATGTCTACTTGCGTCAAATCATTCATGATTTGATGAAACAAGGACGCTTACCTGAGCAGCCGCAAAAATATTCACTCACTCCAGGTCGCATTGTAGGGGACTTCCGTTTTATCATGATTCAAGAAGAGCTTTCCAATGTCACAGAAATCGATAAATGGAGCCGCCAAATCATGCAAGCAAAACTTTTTATCAAACGACATACCACCACGCCAGAAAACTGGTTTGGTTTAGAATATAGTGAAGTCGTTTATGAAACGGTTCCTTTGATTATTGGACAAACCCGTAAAACAAGATTACAAGAACGCCCATTTGAATAAGGCGAGCGACCCAAATCACGAAAAGGTTGGGACAGAAGCATTTATTCGGAAGGAGTATGGGACATGACTCAAACAGTTATGTCCCATATTTTTTTTATTGACTTCTCGAAGTGTACTATGCATAATAGTACACACGAAGCACAAGAAAGGAGTTTCCGATGGTTTCCATTGATAAAACCAATAGTAAACCCTACTATGAGCAGTTAATGTTAAGTATCAAGCAGGATATTTTGAAGGGCATTTTGCAAGCCGGCGATCAATTGCCTTCTGTCAGAGAGTTAGCCGCGCAATTGCAGATGAATCCCAATACTATCAGCAAAGCCTATAAAATGCTGGAGCTGGAGCAGGTGGTGGTCACAGTCAAAGGAAAAGGAACCTTTATTAAAAAAAGTACCTTGGAACGCGACGAGCTGCGCATCAAAGAGTTAAAAGTCAAACTACGAGAAATCGTAATCGAAGCTGGTCACTTACACGTCGATCAAAATGAGCTAACTGAATGGCTCAAAGAAATCGAACAATCCTTAGGAGGCATGTAATGAACATCCAACACTTGGCAAAAAATATTAACCATAAAGCTGTATTAGCGGATATTAACGTCGAACTACCAGCAGGTGAAATCATTGGTTTAGTTGGTCGTAATGGTTCGGGTAAAACCACCTTCTTTCGAACAGTTGCCGGGCAATATTTACCCGACCAAGGGGAGCTTTTGATTGAAGGAAAATCAATGCTTATTGACCCCGCCTTGAAAGAACAGCTTTTCTTTCTAGATGAAAGCACACATTTTCTAAATAGCTATTCCTTAAAGAAAATTGCCCTCTTCTACCGAGCAGCCTATGCGCAGTTTGATTATGATTTATTCCTGCAGCTGGTACGCAAATATCAGCTTCCTTTAAATCGCCTGTTCCGCTTTTTCTCAAAAGGAATGCAGGGCTTGGCCAAAATTATTCTTGCTGTTTGTTCCAATGCACAATACTTATTGTTAGATGAACCATTTGATGGACTAGATTACTTTATCCGCCAAGAAGTCATTGAACTACTACTAAATTTTCAAGAGTCTGGTAAAACGCTGGTCATCGCCTCTCACAATCTGAACGAATTAGAAACTTTAGTCGATCGCGTTCTCTTTCTTAAAAATCATACGATTCAGAAAAATTATCATTTGGAAGTTTTACGTAGCAACGCACGCAAGATACAAATCGTGCTAAGAGAAAAGAAAGTTCCCGCATTTATTAAAGAAAACAGCCGCTTCATCCAAAAACAAGGCCGCGTCTGGGTTGTCCTCTTTGAACATTACAACCCTGCCTTAGAAGAACAATTGCAGGCTCTGAATCCATTATTGTTGGAAGAACTACCATTAAGCTTGGCTGATCTCTTTGAAGCCAATTTACGTGAAAGGCAGGAAGTACAATGAAACTAAACACGATTTTATGGCAGCGTGTCGGCAAAGTTATCGCTGTTTTAAGTTTATTGATTGTGGCAAATTATCTTTGGTCTGGAAACAGCCTGGTTAGTAGCTGGGAAGCCAAACGAAATTATCTGTTACATGATTCAGAGTCTCAACAACATTTTGAAGAAAACAGCACCGGTAATAAAGAAGATATCTACGCCTATTGGGATTTTCACACCAATCAGAGCAAAACCTTCACTTCTTACCAAGAGTATGTAGAAAATGAATCTCATCTCTTCTTTGACGAAGGAGGGTTGGCCCTTACTCCTGGGATAAAAAATACTAAAGGGACTCAACGCTTTTGGACAGAATCTGCGCAACTCCTGATCTTTGTCTCATTTATGGTGGGCTTTCTACTCTTCTTTGTCGATTTAAAAACCAACTTTAATACATTCTTGTTTTCATTAGGTATCAAACGACGAACTATTTTTTTGCGTAAAATTTTATTCACGGGTGTTCCCCTTTTTCTCGCAATTTTATTAGGAAAATTGTTGACGCTGGTTATCATGGTGCAAGGAATCCCACAGCCGTATATGAATGGTGACATAAGTAGTCTCTTACTATCAGCCTTCACTTCCACATGCGTCATGTTCAGTGTGTATAGTGCGGGGGTTTTCTTGGGGACAATTCTAGGAAATTTAGTAACGGCGCCGATTCTGATTTGGCTATTCTATCTGGCCACCTCTTTCATCCAGTACGGTTTCAGTAACTTCCTAGGAATTATTGGTGGTGAAGCCTTAGCAACGCGTTTCGAGAGCTTTTATCAAAACATAACAAACGAATACCTTGATATCACACCCACAACACTTGGAAATCTACTTTTAATAATTGGCGGTTGTGCTTTGGTATTGTGGCTAGGCAGTTGGCTTTACGCCCATACCTCTTTAGAAAATAATGGTAAAACAGTCGTCGTACCCCAAATTCGCTTGCCTTTTTATCTAGTCTCGGCCCTTTATGTTGGATTGCTGAACGGACTGCAATCCTTCAGCTACTATGGCGAGGGACAACACAGCGATAGCCTATCGCAATTGTTCTTGAAAACAGTCGTGGCCCTGCTGATTAGTTTTGCCCTTTTGGGTATCCTATTCTACTACCAAGATCTCACCCGACTTTGGTCAGAACGAAAAGCAGGACGCCTTTCCAGATTATCTTAAGAGGTATGAAGAGTTTGGAGCATACCATAAAAAGTTATGCTCCAAATTTTTTTCTATCTAGTACCGGCTAGTTTGTACTGACTTACGGCTTACTTCCTCATATTTTAACAGCAAAAAAGCTTGCTTCCATTAATGGAAACAAGCTTTTTGATCGTTCTTATTTAGTTTCGCGGTGCAAAGTAACTTTGCGTTCGCGTGGGCAATATTTTTTCACTTCCAAACGATCTGGGTTGTTACGTTTGTTTTTGCTAGATAAGTAATTGCGTTCTTTGCAAGAAGTACATTCTAAAGTAATGTTTACGCGCATGATATTCCCTCCATCTCTTGATATGATGCGAGATTTTCTCTCGGACTAGAATATAATACCATGAACAATTTAGAAATTCTACCCTTTTGACTAAATTTGTTAAGTAGTTTTACTTTACAAATCCACAGGCTATTTTTTGATATACATATCGTAATAGGCGTCCATGATGCCATTCACCATCAATTGGTTATAAGAGCCTTCGTCTGTTGTTAGGTTCGGCAGCATTACTGCTACGGCAATTTCTGGATCATCCGCTGGGCCGTATGCCACAACGTTACTATTGATCGTATTCACCACTTCTTTATTATCTAACGTAACGGAAGTTTCGGCAGTCCCGGTTTTTCCCGCAAGATCCATTTTAGCATTTGCCATCACGCGCCCGGTCGTGTAGCCGGGTTCTCCGTGAACGACTTGGTAAAAACCTTCATGGATTATTTTCATTTGGTCTGGCGTAACATCCACCGTATTCAAGACTTTCGGTTCCACGGCTTTTTGCAGTGTTCCCAAATTGCCATTTTCATCGTTTGCGTAAATACCTTTCACCACGTGAGGCGCAATACGCTTACCGCCATTAGCAATCGTTGAAACATACTGAGCCAACTGCATAGCCGTATACGTATCATACTGGCCAAATGACAAATCAAGGAAGTTACCCATGATGGATTCTGAATCATAATTCTGGCTAACTAAACCAGTTTCTTCTCCCGGTAAATCCAGTCCGGTAATCGTGCCCATCCCATACTCAGCAAAGGCGTCCCGTAGTTTTTGGAAGTAAGGCGCTGGACCATCCTCTGGAATACGAATCGACATATCTTTAGTAATGCTTTCGATGCCTAGCATTTTTAATGCCACTTGCATCATGTAGGAGTTTGACGAGTATTGCAGGGCTTGGATAGCAGTGATTGGGATTTGATTCCCCAATGTCCGGTTAAACCAAGATGCTTTGATCTCAGAGCCGGCGATTTTAATCGCTTGATCGTTTAACGTTTGGTTATCCGAGATAACACCAGCTTGCCAGCCGGCGGTCAAGGTTCCACCTTTGACTACCGATCCTGGCGCAAAGGAGGATTGGAACGTACCGATCGCATGGTCATCTAACTCACCGGTTTCAATATTGTGCAAGAAGCCGGTCATCCCTAAAACTTCCCCCGTTTTCGGATTCATGGCCACCGCATAAACTCCTGGGGAATATTTCGCCACCCCTTTGTCTACGATATCCTGATAAATATCCTTTACGGCTTTTTCCATTTTTTCTTGGAATTTTTCATCGATTGTGAGCATCAGATTTTGGCCTTTTTCGCCGGCGTAGACTTGCTTTTGACTCACAATATCGCCTTTGCTATTCAAAATAACCTCTGATTGAGATTTTGTCCCTTGTAGAACAGACTCGTAGGATTGTTCTAGATAGCTAGTACCTACGCGGTCATTCATAGCATAGCCTTTTGCCAAATATTCCTCCGCTGATTCTTGCGGCAAACCGGTTTTTTCAGATGAAACACGTCCTAAAATACTCTTCAATGTAACATTATCTGGATACTTGCGAACCCAATCGGCACCAGTCGAAACACCTGGTAATTCAGCCGTATGTTCCCCAATTACCGCGATTTCATCGTTAGATACATCATCATTCTTAATAAAGACTGTTGTAAATTCCTGTGCGGCATTCATGCGTGTGTAAATCGTTGCGATTTTCATTTGGTCTTTGTCAAATTTGATTTCACCATCTGTCACTTTGTCAACTCGCAAGGCGTACAAGGCACTTTCGTTATTGCCGGCTTCCGCTTTTTCAGAATCTTTTAAACGGTCATCGGCTTTTTTAAAGTTCTTAGGATTTGCTAACCAGAAATCCTTTTTGTCCCGTTCTTTTAAGTCATCTGGCTCTATGTCAATCAACTTACTTAGCTTGGTGGCTACATCCAGCATATCCTCAGCCGTAACAGCGGCACCACGCGTATACGTAATGGCCGGCTTCGCTTCATTTGAAACGATCTCTTTACCCGAAGCATCATAAATTGTGCCCCGAGGTGTACTGCCTTTTACATAGCGCTTAGAAGATTGCTCAATTTTTTGTTGGAAACTGGCGCCATTGGAAATTTGTAAATACCCTAGTTGTACAATCAAGGCGACAAATAACGCGAAAATCACAAAGAAGAGAAAATTTAAACGAAAAGGAATATGCGACTTACGCGTCTGCCGGACATTCGGTTGTTTTCCGCTTTTCTTCATATTTTTAATAAAGTTTGAGCCATTAAATCTATTCTTAAAGTCTTTCATGGGTTCGACCCTTTCCACTGGATAATTGCATGTCTGTCCTATTGTAACGGAAAAAGCGGAAATAAAAAAGGGGCAGCTGCGGGACTAAGGAAATCTTTAAAATTTCTCGGATTGTTTCTATATAATACGCAAATATAGTGAAAAAGCTTTCAGTCTTTGATTAGACTGAAAGCTTTTGGCACATTTTAAACGCGTGAGTAATTGGCAACTTCTGCTACCATCGCATCTTCAAATAGATTCAATTCGACAACTTCGGTTTCCTTGCTGCCATAACGACGGATATTAACCGTTGCGTCTTCCATTTCTTTATCCCCTACCACGATTTGATATGGGATTTTTTGCGTTTGGGAGGCGCGAATCTTGTAGCCCATTTTTTCATTACGATCATCTACTTCAACCCGTAAGCCGTGACTTTGCAGACGTTCTTTGATCTCATACGCATAGTCGCTGTGGGCTTCCACAGAAACCGGAATAATTGTTGCTTGGATTGGTGCTAACCAAGTTGGAAAGGCGCCTTTGTAAACTTCTGTCAAGTAAGCCACAAAACGTTCCATCGTAGACACGATACCGCGGTGGATAACCACGGGACGATGATTATTTTCGCCGTCTTCACCAACATAAGTCAAATCAAAACGTTCTGGCAACAAGAAGTCTAGTTGGATGGTAGACAAAGTTTCTTCCATGCCCATTGCGGTCTTCACTTGTACGTCCAGTTTAGGACCATAAAAGGCCGCTTCACCTTCTGCTTCGAAGTAGTCTAAACCAAGCTCATCCATAGCCGCTTTCAACATCGTTTGCGCATTTTCCCACATCGCGTCATCATCAAAATACTTATCAGTATTCGCTGGATCACGGTAGCTTAAACGGAAACGGTAATCCGTGATATTGAAGTCCGCATATACGGCGATCATCAAATCTAGTGTCCGTTTGAATTCGTCTTTGATTTGATCGGGACGAACAAAGGTATGACCATCATTCAAAGTCATTTCCCGAACCCGTTGTAAACCAGACAAAGCCCCAGATTTTTCGTAACGGTGCATCATCCCTAATTCAGCGATACGAATTGGCAATTCACGGTAAGAGTGAATATCGTTCTTGTAAACCATCATATGATGTGGGCAGTTCATGGGACGCAAAACTAACATTTCGCCGTCACCCATGTCCATTGGTGGGAACATATCTTCATGATAGTGGTCCCAGTGACCAGATGTTTTGTACAATTCCACATCCGCCATGATTGGTGTATACACGTGTTGATAACCTAAACTGATTTCTTTATCAACGATATAACGTTCAATTGTGCGACGAATTGTAGCACCTTTTGGCAACCAGAATGGCAAACCAGAACCAACTTCTGGTGAAACCATGAAGAGGTCAAGTTCCTTCCCTAATTTACGGTGGTCGCGTTCTTTCGCTTCTTCCCGTTGCTTGATGAATTCTTTCAAGTCTTTTTTATCAAAGAAAGCTGTTCCGTATACCCGTTGCATCATGTGGTTATCGGAATTGCCACGCCAGTAAGCACCCGCCACAGATAACAATTTGAAGACTTGAATACGGCCAGTTGATGGTACGTGCGGTCCACGACATAGATCAACAAATTCCCCTTGTTGGTAAGCAGTAATGACTTCATCTTCTGGTAATTCATTGATCAATTCAACTTTATAAGGATCACTGGCAAATAGCTCCAATGCTTCTGCTTTTGTTAGTACCAAGCGTTTAATTGGCAGATTTTCTTTGACGATTTTCATCATCTCAGCTTCAATCGCTGGTAAATCTTCGGCTGTGATCGGTTGGTCGCCATTATCAGTATCGTAGTAAAAACCCGTTTCAATCGCTGGTCCCACACCAAAATGGATATTCGGGAACAAACGACGCATCGCTTGCGCCATCAAATGAGCTGAAGAATGACGCAATAAAGGAAGCGCATCTTCATGGTCTGGTGTTACAATTTCGATTGTCGCATCTGCTTCAATCGGTCGGTCTAAATCAACTAGCACTCCATTAACTTTACCCGCCAATGCCTTCTTGGCTAAGCTTTTAGAAATGCTTTCCGCTACCTCAGCGGTAGTAACGCCATTGTCGTAGTCACGACTTGCGCCATCTGGAAAAGAAATTTTTATCATGTACAAGTTCCTCCTTTGATTTTGATTGAGAGAAATGTTGCCTTCTAAAAGGTCCTGTTTGTCTTTTAGAAAACCTTGAGGGATAGGACAACCGTGAAAGAGTGTGGTTCAAGGTTACTACGCTTACTTCATTCGCCAATTATACGACATTGTTTGCGTTAGAACCCTTCAAGGATACTACGCTCACTTCGTTCGCCAGTTATACGACACTGCTTACGTTAGAAACCTTCAAGGTCACTACGCTCACTTCGTTCACCAATTATACGACATTGCTTACGTTAGAAACCTTCAAGGTCACTACGCTCACTTCGTTCGCCTAGTATTTTTTCACATCAGCTCTGGCGCGCGTAGCGTGACAGTCGCTGTGTGAAAAAACAAAAATCCTAGTATTGCTTTCGCAATACTAGGACGAAGTTTCGTGGTTCCACCTAATTTTAAACACAATGTGTTCCTCAAGCGTGATAACGGTACGGCCGCCTTTGTTTCAACAAAGGTTTCGAAAGTGGTCATTCCTCGGTTTTCTTCTGGAAAAGTTTCAGCCAAGCTTTTCCTCTCTAATAGAAGACTCTCAAGTTCAGGTGTCTTTCTCATCAATCAATTATGTGTTCATTTAACCACTTCTATTCTAAAAAAGCAAGCTGAAACTGTTACTTCCACTCACCAGCGACACCATATGTGCCTTTTTTCATTTCATTGATGATGACATGGATATGTTCTTTAGGAGCGCCGGTGTTTTTATGCACCGCCTCTGTAATATCCTTCATCATATTTTCTAATTGCTCCTGACTGCGTCCTTCGACTAGCTCCACATGAATAAATGGCATGGGCTTTCCTCCTTAAAATTACTTGCTTTTAGTATACTACTTTGAAGGTCTCACACAAAACGGGAATGTCTTCATGAAAAACTAGACCGAATTTTTCATATTCTCTTGTAAAAAATTTGATATGTCCTGCTCGCCAGTAGGCTAGACTGCCATCTCCTTCACCTTCAGTGGCGGCAAATTCAGGCGTTACCTCTTTAAAGGTAGTTTCCTCCAATTTAGTTGTCACAATGACTGCTCGGGGATTATCTTGGCCATCTAAAAGCACGCTATAGCCACCCACCTCTGGATAAGCTTCGTCATCTAACGCATACAACTCTTTGGCAGAAGTGGTAGCCGTTTTTTTACCAGCTAATACTAGCTGCAATAATTCATCCGCCATTTGGGGATCATTACCAAAAGCCCACGCTTCATACTTGGCACCCGCCGCTTCGGGATGTTTTTGCATAAATTCTTGCCAATAACTTTCGATTGTCATGTCGTCCTCCGATCATTTTTTGCTCGCAGCGCACTTAAAATCGAAACAGTATCCACTACTTCTTGTAAAGCCGCTCCTAGTAAAGCGGGAATGACTCCTGTGGCTGCGACGAGCATCAAGCCCACGCAAATGAAAATACCAATCAAGACTGATTGACGGGCGATTTTCATGGTATCTTGCGAAATCGTGACTGCCGCCGATACTCGCGTCAAGTCATCTTTCAAAATCACGGCATCAGCGCTTTCACTGGCGGCACTGGAACCATGCGCCCCCATAGCAATCCCAATATCAGCCACCGCTAAAGCAGGAGCGTCATTAATACCATCGCCTACCATGATTACCGGCCGTTTTTCAGCTATCACTTCTTTTAAAACCGTGATTTTATCTTTAGGCAAACACTCCGCATGTACAGTCGTGATGCCAACTGCTTGGGCGATTTCTTGGGCTGCCTCTGCGCCGTCTCCCGTTAGCATCATGATATCCTCGGCCCCAAGCTCCTTCAATTGGCGAATCGTAGCCGCCGCTTCCGGTCTGATTTGATCTGTAAAAGTGATTTTACCGATAAAATCACCATCTTGTGATACATAGACACTCGTTTGTTGCTCCGTTTCAACTGTATTGGCAAAATCCGCTTTGCCGACGCGAACCGTGTGTTGTTGGATGACACCTACCACACCTGCCCCTGTCACTTCTTTCAAATCACTAACCGGTAAAAACGCCAACTGCCGCTTTTTCGCCTCCGCAACTAATGAACGTGCCAGAATATGGCTAGAATTTTGTTCCACACTAGCGGCTATCTGCAAAAGACTTTCAGGAGAGAACGCTTCAGTTGGTACAAGGTCCGTTACATGTAGCTGGCCCTCGGTAATGGTGCCAGTTTTGTCGAAAGCAACGGTTTTAGCCGCTGCTAATTTTTCAATGCTCGTTCCTGTTTTCACGACAATCCCGTTGCGACTCGTGCGACTCATACCGGCAACTAACGCAATGGGCGCTGCCAAAATCAATGGGCAAGGTGAAGCCACGACTAAGACCTCTGCAAAACGCACCGGATCCTTGGAAAGAAACCACGCCACACCGCCAATCAGATAAGCAACTGCGGTAAATGGTACGGCGTAGCGATCCGCCATCCGCACAAAATGAGCCGGTTTTTCTTGTGATTCCTTGACCAATTTGATAATCGTTTGATACTGACTATCCTCAGGGCGTTTCGTGACTGTATAAGTCACGGCCCCATCACCATTGACGGCCCCTGACATCAACTCATCCCCAACTTGCTTCGTGATAGGTCGGGCTTCGCCGGTTAAAGAGGATTCGTCAAACAACGAACTACCCTCAGTGATTTCACCATCGACCGGCACGATTTCTCCCGGTTTCACTACCAGTTGGTCCCCAATGACGGCTGCCTCCACTTGAATATCTACCAAACCAGTTGCCGTCACTTTATGAGCGATTTGGGGCGAATTATCCAACAAGGAGCGCAATTCCTTACTAGCTTGTTTACTAGCATAGTCCTCTAAGCTATCGCCACCAGTCAACATAATCAAAACCACTAAGCTAGCCCAGTACTGCCCCACCAATAAGGTTGCGACAATGGCTGTGATGGCGAGAATATCCACCCCATAGCGACCTGAGCGCAATGTTTGGATCATTTCGATCAGCATTGAAAATGCTAATAATGAGCCTAAAACCGCAATTAAAATAAAGGCCCAAGTTGGTTGATGTAATACAAACTCTGAGACTAGTGCCAAAGCGCCAATCACAAGCGTTAATAAGAATTTTTTAAAGTGTCCCATTTTCCTCACCTCACCCTTATTATAGAAGGTTTCAGAAAATAGACAGCATCAAAACCCTTAAATGAAAACAACTTTCACTCTCGTTTACTCCAGACTTTCCAATAGCTCTGTTGCCACCCGCTCGAAGGATTCTTCATAATCAATTACAAGTTGCCGCAAACCTTCCACCAGCTTGACTTTGCGTCCATGACTACTAGCCTCCAGCAACAATTCATCACCATTTAAACGGAAATCCACAAAAACTTCATCATCTAAGCGACCCTCTAAATAATCGATTAACGATTCAAAATAGCCCTCCGCCAAAGGATCCGCCACTTCTGCTAAAACGTGGTCCAATAATGCCTCTAGCTCAGGGTTTTCGTAAACAAGAAAATGCTGGCTGACAAAGACAGAGTCATAGCCATTTTGAATACGAAAGCTCAAAACTTGTAAATAGTCCTCTACCTCACCAATTTTTTCCAACTGATCTATTATCCGTTTAAACAACGTGACCAAATGCTGATCGATGGCTTCCCCCAACTCGGCTTTCGTGAAGACGGTCTCAACGCGTTCTGCCTCCGTAAACAAATCTGTCGTAATCTTTTCAAAATAGTAATGCCGCGCTTGATCTCTGACATAAATCGTGACGTTACTCATTGATTGATCCTCGCAATCCTAAAGTATAAGAAATAATAGCCTCTCCTTGCGCTTGGGGATAATCAAAGCCACTAAGCACTGCTAACTCTGCCATATCACGGTTAAAAAGTCGTTGCAATCCCAAAAGCGACTCCCAGGTTTCAGCTTCCGTCCGGTAACTGAGACATTGAGCAAAATCCACCTCTTTTTCCGGTAGTAAATGAAACAGCCATTTATCATGCTTGCCGATACTTTGTTGAAAGCCTGCGCGAAAGCCCGCAAGCCATTCCAGCAAACGCAAATACTCATAGACACAGCTTTGATGATGATCCATCGCATAGACCAACTCATGCCGCTGTAACCCTTTGGTAACATATAAAGATAACCACCAAAACTCATTCCAAGAATCTAAAATCTCCGCTTGGGTCGGCTGCTTAAGCCAAAAAGGTTCATCCGTTGGGACGCGTTGCGGTAAAAGATGTTGCGGATCATATAATACTTCCACCAACGGATCCTCCGCCCATTCCGGAATAGCACTAAGGGGACACAGCATCAAATCAAGCCGATTGCCATCTGTAAACTGCATTAAAAATGTAAATCGCTCTCCTAAAGAAGGTGGAAAAAGCGTCATTTCCTCAGGCGTTTGCATAATCAAAACTTCGTCAAAAGCCCTCAGCCAAGAACGATCCGCTAAAAGCGGCTCTTTGTCCGTCACAAAATAGACAATATCGAAATCTTGATACGCATCCTTTGGCAGCTTAGGATTAGCCCGCGAACCATTCATCGCCACCGCCACCACTTCTGGCAGTGATTTAGCCGTCTCCAAAATCAGCTGCATCATCTCTGTCTCACTGCGTTTTGCCATCAGCCTGCTCGCTCCTCTCTTCTAAACGGTCAATCTTTTCATGCAATTTCTCAATCGTCGCTTGCAGTTCTGCATAAGCGGCATCATGCTTGTCATGCAAACTCTTTAAGCTCTTGTGCACCTTCAAACCACTACCCGCCGCTAAAGAAGCCCCCAAAGCACTCAACACATTCGTATAATTGCCTAAAATCAGCTGAATATCGGCAGAAGGTTTCCACGCACTCAAGGCTGGAATCACCATTGTCAATACCGCAAACACAACCAGATAGAAAAACAAAAATAAATAGATAAAAATCGAGACCTCACTAGATAACCACTGCGGGATTCTTTGCAGAAATTTAGGTTCTTTCGACATCGCCCACACCTCCCTTTTCTTATTTTTAGTGTAGCATATCGCTCCTAAAAACAACGTTACAAGCTTCCAAAGAAAGCGTTTTCTAAATATTTCTGTTATACTAATAGTAGGAGGTGAGGAATATGTTGAGAGAATATAAAAACATTTTAGTTGCAGTGGATTCCTCAAAAAATTCGGAAGTCGCGTTCAATGAGGCGATGCGAATCGCTAAAGAAAATAACGGTAGCCTGTACATTGCTTGCATCGTCAATGAAATCGAAGTCACGTATAGTTCCTTTGCCCCGTCCAAAATTTTACAACAAGAAAAAGAAGCCATTGAAGTCGAACTGTTGAAAAAAGTCCATGATGCCGATGAATTTGGCATCGCAGAAATTACTCCCATCGTCGAGATTGGCGATCCCAAACACGTCATCAGTACCGTGATTCCCGAACAACACGCCATAGACCTAATCGTAATTGGCGCCACCGGCAAAGGCGCCCTACAACGCGCTAAAGTGGGCACCACCACTAGCTATGTCGTGGAGCATGCGCCGTGTAACGTGTTGGTAGTGCGATAGGAAACTTAAAGAGTAAACAAAGAAGCGGCTCTGAACTTATCAGTTCAAAGTCGCTTCTTTATTGTGTCATTGCGTCAAAACAAAAGCTTTATCTTGTTGCCATTTTTTACTTTTTAAAGTAAACCGTTTATCAGAAACCTTACGAATATGAATTTTTATATCTCCTCGCGCAGACTTCAGTACATATTTCCCACCCAGCATGGCTTCAATCATGACTCGTCCTTCGTTATCACTTACCGCTACTAGTGGTTGTTGGTCACGGGTAATGTGTTTTTTGCCTTTGCGGTCATAAACTTCAAAGCGAACATCTGTTAAAGGCTGACCACCAGCAAGAATCGTAAAATCTAGCAAGTAACGTTTTTTCCCGATTGCTAACATACGAGCATGGCGCAAAATAGCCCAAACGAGCAAGCCAATCAAGAGGAGACTTCCCACTATGATACCAATCACACGTAGCAATTGATATTGGTCAGCTTTATCCAATTCTTTTGCCATTTCAGGCACGTATGGAATGCGGTGCCCGCGCACCAACAGTCGGTGACTGTTAATCATGTAAGGCGTACAGGTCAAGAGTGTGACGTAATCCTTGCCCTTTTCAATCTGCAGATAATCGGTATTCGTCGGTTCGATCACTTTGATTTGATCCACTTCATAGGCATGGATTTCTCTATTGATCTCAACGTAGAACTGATCCCCATTTTTTAGTTCTGGTAAATCCGTGAACAGCTTCGCTTCTGGCAACCCTCGGTGTCCCGAAATGACAGCGTGAGTGCTTTCACCACCCGTTGGATAAGAAGTCCCTTCTAATAGTGATGTCCCTTTTGCTAAAAATAAATCATTAGTCGTGTCAAAAATTGGCAGCTTCACTTTGATTTTAGGGATATTGATAACGCCAATCGTATGGGTTTGATAATAGTCTTTCGGTGGATTCGTAGGCACTTTTTTCTTCTTTGTCGCATCAGACCAGGGATCAGCCCCCGGATTGCTACCTTTTTCCGCTAATTCTTTGTTTTTCTGTTCCATCTTCGCTTGTGCCGCCTGCATGGCTTCTTCGTTCTCAGCGTTTGCTTTGGCTTGATAATAATTGATGATTTGCTGATCCAAAAAAATATTCAGCGTGTCACTGATAAATGGATAAGACAGCGCCCCGATCCCAAAAATCAGCAATAAAACCATCAAAATATCCAAAATCGTTCTTTTTTTCGTTGTTTTCTTCTTCGCTGCTTTTTTCATGAGACGCTCCTTATAGCAAAATCAGGACAGAAGCCATTCACGGCTTCTGTCCCAGTTCAGTTCGTTTACGCTTCAGTTTGTTTCCGTCCACGTGTAAAGTAGAATACCGCGCCCGCTACCGCAATCGTACCAATTGCGATGAAAGCATAGATCCCTTTACCACCAGTGGAAGGGAGAGTACCTTTGTGTTTGTTTGGTACTTTTTGTGGATCAACTAACTTTTCTGTTGTTCCGTAAGAAGCGTCGTTAACTGTAAACTCAATACGATTCGATAATAAAACATAATCGTTTGGTGCCACTGTTTCTTCTAAGAAGTAGGTACCGTATTTAAGACCAGTAATCGCAATCAAGCCGTCATCTTCGGTAGTAAAAATTGTTGCTTCTTTAGCATCCACCCAACTTACTGCCTTTGTGTCATCGATCTTCAAATATTTCGCTGTATCACTGTTTTCGTTACGAACAACAAATGATGCACCCGCTAGTGTTTTAGCAGATGTTACATCACCATCGACTTTAATGAAACGTTTGCCACCCGTTACAACTTCAACAGTTGGAGGTGTTTTATCTTTAGTATGGTCATTATCAACGTTGGCTTCATTTTTAAACCCTTTCGTTGGGTCTGCCGTTTTATTTAAATGCATAAAGTAAACAAATTTTAAGATGCCACCAGGCGTTAATGAAGGAATAAACTTTGGATTAACAGCAACCGTAAATCCATTATCTTGTTCAGTAACTTGGTATTTTTTTGAAGAAATCACTTTTTCTCCATCATATAATACATACCCATAGTCTCCAGAAGTTTGGTTATCAAAGGTTAACGCCGCATCATGCGTATCGACTAAATTGAATTTCACATATTTATTTCCATTACTGTCATTATCTGCGATCCCTGAAGGAATGTTAACAGAAATTTGATATTGAATTTTTTCTCCGATTGCTACATCTTTGCCTTCCAATTGAGGCGTTGTTTTTTCAACCTTTGATGTATCATTTTTAATGGTTAATTCGACTGTTTGTTTTTCGGTACTAATCGTAAAGGATGTTTTTGTTTGATTGTCAATTAATGCTGCGTTATTAGGCGCTTTTACTTCTTCTAGCGTATAGGCACCAGCTTCAAGATTTTTAACATTCAGTTCACCTTCTGCATTTTCCGCTTCTGTAAATTTATTTTCTCCGATACCATAGCTATAGCCAGTAATAAAATGTTTTGCTTTCTCTTTATTCATAGTCCAAGTATACAAGCCATCTTTAACTCCTTGGATGTATTTGACTGTGTTTGATTCGCCTTCAGATTTTGAAATGATAAATTCCGCACCATTCAAGCCTTCATTTTTAGCGGTACCTACTTTTTTCACCTGTAAACTTCCGTCATTAGAGACTACGTTTTTAGGGTAGATATGAATTGTGCTTAATTCTTCTGTTCCATATTTATAAGAACCATCTGTCTGTTTAATCATTTCATAAACTGGAAAGGCAACTACCATATTGTCAGCAGGTACAACCCCATCTTTCGGTTCTTCCTTAATCGTATAGACCGCATCTTTGCCATTTTGTTTTTTCGGTAAATTCAAAGTAAGATTCCCATCTGCATTTGTAGTTCCTTGAGCAATTGGAGTATTTGGAGTCAAATTTTTTACTTCAGCTTTAGCATCATCCACTGAAGTACCAGCAGCGCGACTGTTATAAAATTCAGTCGTAACATCATAGACACTAAAAGTAACACCTGCTAGCCCTTGATAGTTATCAAACTCTGTCATTTCATTACCACTATTTTGAATCAGTGGATTAGGTACTTTCTCACCCGTCATTTTCTTTTTATGGATGATAATATTAGCCATATCTGTATTATCATCAGCAAATACATTTTTAGCATTACCAAGTCCTAATACGAAAGGAAATACCATAATTAATGTTGCAATAATTCCCCAAATCTTCTGTTTTCTTGTTTTCATCTTCTTTAACCCCTTTTTATTCTTCATTTTTTTCCTTTTTATTGCGAACAAACACAATGATCACGATGAGAATCATGATAGCACCTAACCAAACCATCTTATTGTTCAAGATTTCATTGGTTTTTGGAAAATGGTGTTTGGTATTTGGTTTGTTTGTATCCGGTACCTTCGGCTTGTTTGGTTTATCTGGCTTATTAGGTGGCGTTTCAGTCGCCTTGTTGACAACTTTCAGTACACCATCTGCCATATCATAGCTCGTTTCGCTAATAATAAATTCAACCGGAGATTGATTTAATTGGTACCCATTCGGCGCGGTAATTTCTTGTAGCTGATACTTGCCATAGGCTAAACCAGTGATTTCAAATGCGCCTTTTTGATTTGAAACCAACTTAACAAGATTCGAGGTGTCCATGGAATCTTCCCAAGCAAAACCATCTTTATTTTGCACGAGATATTGATTTTGCTCATTTAAGACGACAAACTCGGCACCAGCTAATAGCTTAGTATTATCCGCCATATCCACCTTTACAAATTTTTTGCCGCCAGTCTTAACGTCCACTTCCTTGGTGATTTTATCGAAGTCCGTATCTAGCGAAGCGGTATTCACAATCTTTGCATCGACTTTTTCATGACTCATCAAGGTATCGGTATAAGTGATTACGATGGTTTTTCCTTCGTAATCGGATAACTTGTCAATATCCTTAAAATTCAATTCAAAACCATGCTCGCGAACGTTTTTTTCATACAGGAAGCTGACCTCTTTGCCATCAATCGTGACCTTTAACGATTCCGGATTAAAATGTAGAACATCATCCGCTTGGTCCGTAATTTTAAAGTATTTATAGTCGGTCAAATCATCTGGTACCGTGGTTGTTACCGTGAAAGGAATCTTATCACCAAAGTTATAATTGGCTTTACCGTCCGTCACGACCTTATTAAACCGAGGTGGAATCGTTTGTTTCCGTTCATTCTTCGGATAAAGATGAATCGGATTTAAAACTGCATCGCCATCGTAAACTGGCAGCACTACAACCAAATCTTTCGAAACAGTATTAATGTATTTTGGGGCACTAGCTTCATGAATCAAGTACACTGCATCTTGCCCTTTCGCTTGTGCAGATTTCGCAGCAAGATTGAAAACCAGCAAACCATCTTCCACATCAGCTACCGTGTAGCGTTTTTCCCCTTCGCTGGCGCGGTGGGTGATTCCTTCCGCAACCCGAACTTTATTTGGACCAAGTTTCGCAAGTTCTTGTTGCGCTTGTTCCGCCGACATTCCAGAATTTCTCAACTCATAAAATTTCCGAGAAACATCGAAAACTTCAAATTTCACATTATTCAAACCGTGATATTCCTTTAATAAGGAGGCATGATCGTCATCCGCACGGCCTGTGTTTTCACTATCAGCCGGCATCTCTCCATACGGAAAAGCAATCTTGTGTAACACAATATCCACACGATTATCCTTCGACGTATCACTGGCCGACATCCCCATCATTAGAGGTACAAACAGCAGTAAACTAGTAAATGCTAACAGCATCTTCTTCATCTACGCCACCCCCTTACTATTACGAGAACGGTAAAAGAGATAACCGCCCACCACAACCAATGCTAGTGAGCCAGCTAGATAGTACATCCACGTACCCGAACCACCAGTGGAAGGAAGCGGGACTTTGGCTTTGTTGGGAACATCGAAAGTTATGACATTGTCAGACACAGTTAAATCAGCGTTAGATAGTTCTTTGTTAGATATACTTACCTTTCCAGTTGTATCAATTTCTATTTGAATTGGATCATTCAACATTCGATAACCTTCTGGGCTTTTTGCTTCTCTTACCTCGTAAACTTTCCCCTTATTTAAAGTAATATTTTTGGGTAACACATAAGTTCCATCACCTATTGATTCGAGCAAAGTTGATTCGCTTAAATCACCACCAGAAATAGCAAACTCAGCACCCTTCAGTAAACTTCCAGTAATACTATCTTTCTTAGTAATCTTTAAAGACAAAGGGGTAAATATCTTAGTATTTTTCCAAGTATTATCATCAATTTTAGTTGATTCATAATTTGTAAGTTCTGTTAGTTCTTTACTAATTGCATATTTAAAATCATTACCTTGATTATCAAATTTTGGTAACCAAATTGTTTCGCTATAAGGTGAATCTGCAGCAGAAATTTTCTGAACGCCTATCCTACTCCATGTATTTTTATCATTTGATTTTTCATTTTGACTAGTTATTTTCAAAAAACCCATAGGAATTTCATTCCTACTAACCTGGAACAATAAATCTGATCTTCCTAGTATATTATTATCAAACTCATCCCATTTTTTAGTTAAATCTATTGTCGTACCTGGTGCTTTTGCAGAAGGAACACCGAAGTCTACTATATCTTTATCGTTCTCCTTATTTGGCAAAAAGGTTGTCCTTCCATTCAGTGGATACCAATATTCTGGAATAAAATCAGGATTTTCAGTTTGTATTCTGACTTGATAGTGTACTTGAACTTCTTGCCCCTTACCTAAATTAAGATTTGAAATTGTTAAGGTCCCATCAAACGGTTGCTTGTACTCTTTAGGTAAAATAGCCGTTATCTCTCCCACACTTTTCAGATTTAATGTTTCTGGTTGATAAGTAAATTGACCTCCCAGCGGATCTACTATTTCACCGCTATTTACGGTACTAATAATTTGGACTGCCTTAGTTGAAAGATACGTCGCAATATCCTCGGATTGTTTAGCTTCTTCATAAAAAAATTCGCCACTATTATTTTTTGAGACAATTTGCTTCATGCGATTAGCCACATCAACAGAAGATAGTTCTGCCGTTGCATCGTCTTGCAACTGAATCCCTAAACCATGGATCTCGATATTTTTTTCTTTGATTCTCATAGCCTCGCCTACCGTTGCTATGAAAGTGTTATCTATATCCCTCTTAACACCATTTTCATCAGTAGCAGTCTCATTTCCACTAATTTTAGAAGTCGAGCCTGTTCCTTCAACCACATTAGTAAAACCAGTCCCATAATAAAGAACACCTCGGCCTGTTGTAGTTTTAACTTTATTCACTTTATAACTGTAGGTTGGAACGCCGTCAGTTAAAAGTACGATAACCTTTTTATGATCTGGATTTTTCTTACTAAGCTCAGTATCAGCATCACGAAGAGCTTTTTGAGTAAATGTTCCCCCGGACACCCTTGATGGTGTAAATTGTTCAATCTGATTAGCGACTTCATTGAAAGGTGCTAAACCAATTTTTCCATTACTATATTTGGATCCCTCACTAGAATATCCTATGTACCCTAAGTTTATTTGATTGGTAATACCACCCTTTTTTAATGTTTCAACGAATAATTTAACCCCCTCTTGAACATTCTGAATTCTGTCATTTTTCATCATACTGCCAGACCAATCGACAACTAACATAACGTCTATTGGATTAATGTTTTTCATGACGTTTCCCCTAACATTGAGGTAGACATCAAATAGTCCTGGGTTTCCAGCGCTTTCAACTGCATATTTTCTAATTGCAAAATCGGCATCTGCTCCGGTTCCGCCATATTCTATATAAGAGTTTTCTAGATTAGTTGGATCTCCATTCCATGATGTTAGCTTATCCCAGGAAGTTCCTCCGCCAACATTCCCTTGATGATTTATAACATTCGTATTTCCATTGGGAATCCAAGAGTATTCCGGATAAGTCCCACTGTTATCAGTAATATATTGAGGCTCGATATTTGCGTATGTTCTTCCGGAAAAAACCAAGCTATCTGCAGCACTCCGCGTAATTACTTGTGGTCTGCCTGTTTCTTCATATTTCTTTTCAGCTTCTTTTTTAGCGGAATCAACTGTTGCTTCGTCGGCATCGCCTAAGTCAGTGACATCACTGCTTTCAGTGCTTGAGCTGTCAACTGAGGCTGCGTCAGTACTTCCGCTAGTCTGAGTAGCACTATCGGTCGTTTCAGTCGCGACACTGCTATCGCTGCTGGCAACAGTTGCCTCTGTAGAGCTTTCAGTCGAAGCTTCTGGCTCTGTCGCTGCTTCTTCAGATGCTGGAATTTCTATTGTAATATCTTTTTCATATAATGCTTTTGTTCCTTCTTCATCTAGAAAAGCCACCGTTAGTGTAGCTTTATCTAAGGACGCCGTGGTAAATTTGATGGTTTCTTTTTGTTCCTTCGCTGAAGCATCTTTTTGCAAAATTTTCCCGTAATCTTGACTAGACGAATCATCACTTACTTTAAATTGATCATTTTTTGATAACTGAGGCATCACGATGCCATCAGCATTTTTTAATGTAGCTACAAATCGAGTAGGGTTGTCTTGGACTGTCTTAGTAACAGCTAATTCCCAGTTAATGCTATCCCCTTCACGTGTATAGGTGATTTTTCCGTTCCCATACTCATTGTCAAATAGTTCCTGTGCTGTTTCCTCTTTTTCCAATGTGACAGCGATAGCGGTTATTCCCGTCGCCAGTGACTGTCCAAAAGGAAGCAAGATGACGAGGACGCCCAACAAAAAAACGAACCTGCTCTTCCATGTCCTAGTTTTCATTCTCTTCTCCTACCTTTTTTAACTAATAAGAATGATTTCATTTTAGGGTCGTTCCAAGAACGTAACAGCCTCACAAAAAAGAACAATTATTTGTTTTTTTGACAAAAAATTAAAAGAAGAAAACAAAATAAAACCAGTTGTTATTTTAATTTTAAATATCTTTATTTTCCTTTGTATTATAAGAATACTTCCATTGTTTCAGAAATTATATCTGTTATGTTTCAAGATGAATTTTTGTGCTGCAAGGCTTCATTCATAAAAAAGAAAATGTTTTTTAAAAATAGAAATTGACACAAATTTCACAACTTTATTCTTTGTAAATATGATAATGTGAACTGAAAACGTCTTTTTATGTGAAAATAAGAACAAAATAAAAAGAGAAAATCTTTTTCGATTTTCTCCTGCTACAAACAAAAAAAGCTCGCTACCAATTCTTCAAAAGTTGATAGCGAGCTTCATTTTATTCTCCTAAATCTACATTATGATAGACTTTTTGAACGTCTTCTAACTCTTCCAAAACGTCGATCATTTTTTCAAATTTCTCTAGGTCTTCACCTGTTAAGGTAACGTCGTTTTGTGGAACCATTTCTAATTCTGCTACGGTAAATTCTGATACGCCTTTTTCTTTCAGGGCGTCTTGGATGACTTGGAAGTCACCTGGTTCACCGTAGACCATGATTTGACCGTCTTCTTCCACTACGTCCCGCACATCGATGTCTTTTTCCATCAAATATTCCAACACGTCATCCGCGTCTTCACCGGCGAAGCCAAACAAAGCAGTATTGTCAAACATATACGCTACGGCACCGGATACACCCATGTTACCGCCGTTTTTACCGAAAGCTGCGCGAACGTCGGCTGCGGTACGATTGACGTTATTTGTTAAAGTATCCACAATCACCATGGAGCCGCTAGGGCCGAAGCCTTCATAACGTAATTCTGAAAATTGTTCATCGCCAGAACCTTTTGCTTTTTCAATGGCGCGGTCAATGATATGTTTTGGTACATTGTAAGTTTTCGCCCGTTCAATAACGAAACGCAATTTTTGGTTGGCGTGAGGATCAGGATCACCCGATTTTGCTGCCGCATAAATTTCGATTCCAAATTTTGCATAAATTCGGCTGTTATTTGCATCTTTCGCAGTTTTCTTTGCGACGATGTTTGCCCATTTACGACCCATTATTCTCACTTCGCTTTCTTTTAGTCATCATTTTTTAATTACACACGGTAATTATTATACTTGGTTCCACGCGGTTTGTTAAGTCTTTTTTAACGTTGCAACGGAAACCGTCCGTAAACTTGCTCACTAATTTTAGGACTACCCAACTGATAAAGATGGCTGATTTTTTCATCCAAAGAAAAGTTCGACGTATCGCGACCGATTCTAGTCAGGATTGGCAAGTCGGCCGTCTTTTTGCGTTCTTTCAGAAATTGCTGACCCTTTGAGGTAAAACCTAGAACATGTATAAAAGTATTCTGCCAAGTTCCCTGTATCTCATTTTCCGTCACTTGGCCTAAAATATAGCAGCAAAGTCGTTGGAGCCGCGTCCAAGTATAACGTTTTGTTTTGACAGCTTCAATAAAAGCCGCGAACGTTTCGGCTTTTTCGGCAGCAGCCTGTAAGCGGTATTCAATACCTTCTGTCATTTGATAGATGCGCCTTAAATCGCTAGGCGTTTGGACTAGTAGCTGATACCGTAACAACGGCCAGAAATTCTGCCAGCTAATTAGCGGTTGGGTCTGTAATAATCCCCAACTTGTTTTAGGCATAGTTAAAGCGACATCTGTTCCTGCCTCCAAGCCTTTGCGGATAGCAGTGGCACTGGCAATCGTTCCCTTAATCATTTCATCGTGGTAGCCTGCTTGCTCGCGGTGAATCGGAATCAATGTCATTGGCTGTGAGTACTTCGCATTTTCCTTTGCATAGCTCAACCCTAAAATATGGTTAGGCGAGGAAAAATCTAAAGGCAGTCCTAGTAGTTCACGGAAGAGAGCGGTCATTTGTTGCGGATAGCTTTGCCCATTATTGCGCATAGCTTGGTAACGGGTATCAATTTCAGCTTGATGATTGGCTACAAACGCCCCAAATCCTTGATAATCGACGGTTTCTTTGACATCCGTCCCAAAGACCAGTGATTCTACTTGGAGAGCCTGTAATAGCTTGACCGCACCCGCTGCGAAATAATCGGCTGACTGGACCGCATAAGCAAAAGGCAGCTCAATCACCAGATCTGCTCCTTGCAACAAGGCCATCTCTGCACGAGTCCACTTATCGACTATTGCCGGTTCGCCCCGTTGAAGAAAATTGCCGCTCATCACCGCCACCACAACATCCGCACCAGTTTGCTCACGAGCTTGCTGCAGATGGTAGCGATGCCCATTATGGAAGGGATTATATTCTACAATAACGCCACATGCCTTCATTTTTGCGACTCCTTTCTGCTAAAAAAGAGCTGCAACGCGGATACGCACAGCTCTCTCTAGTATGTCTATTTCTTCGCCACGAAAAACCAGCGGCGGCTTTTTTCATTTGGTTCGCTGTCGATAAAATCAGCGTAAGGTTCAACGGAGCTGAAGCCGGCACTTTCCAGCATCATCAAATAATCCGCTAACGGATAGGTTCGTTCTTGATGCAGCTCGTCGATACGCCGGAACAGTGTACCCTCTTGCACGAAGAAGGTCAAGAAATGTTCGATACTATGCGCTTTTTCACCGGCATAGCTTTCCCATAAAAACGCAAAATCATCGGTTTGATAATGGTAGCTATAATCGGGAAAAACTTCGTCGATTTGGTAAGTCGAGTGAACGTCGAATAAAAAGATTCCGTCTTCCTCTAACGCTTGATAGACCTCATCGAAGACTTGTTGGACTTCTTGGCGATTCGCCATGTAGCACAAGGAATCTGAGTAGCAGGTAATAACTGGATAATTGCCGACTTCGGAAAGATCCAGCATGTTCCCCGCCACAAACTGAACGGCGACTTCTTCTTCAAAGGCCCGTTCACTAGCCACCATCAGCATCTCTTCAGAAAGGTCAAGACCAGTGACTTCATAACCTTCCTTGGCAAAAGCTACCGCCAAAGCGCCGGTACCACAAGCCAGCTCCAGAATCCGTTTCGTGTCTGGTTCGATATGGCGTTTGGTAAAATCCAGCCAGCGTTGATAGAGGCTAGTGTCCATTACCTCGTCATATACAAAGGCAAAGGTTTCATAAGCCATCTTAGTCGACCCATTCTGTTAGGTTGACTAACGGTGCGTCTGACCATAATTTTTCTAAATTGTAGAATTGACGTTCTGATTCGCTGAAAACATGAACGATGACATCGCCCAAGTCAACTAAGATCCATTTGCCGCCGTCTTTTCCTTCAATACGTTTGATGGTGACTCCGGCGATTTCTTCTTGTTCCACGACTTCGTCCACAATGGCTTTGATTTGACGTTCGCTGCCCCCGTTACAGATGACAAAGTAATCGGCTAACAAGGAAATTTTGTGCACGTCAAGTGCCACGATATCTTCTGCTCGTTTGGAATCCGCTGCTTTCACGGCGATTTCTAAAATTTTCTGACTATCTATGATGTTTCCCTCCTATTTCTTAGCGACCCAGCGATTATAGGTTTCGAGGGTCTTTGGATAAACTAGTGTTTCCATCTCAATTAAATGGGCTAAGGTATGCTTCGTTTCAAAGGCCACCGCTTCATCTAAATCGACTAGCGCCACTGCTCGGGCATCTTCCACACCGGGAAAACGACGACCAGGTTCGATATAATCTGCCACATAGATGATTTTATCTAAGGTGGACATTTCTGCTGCGCCCGTAGTATGCAGGCGAATGGCCTGTAAGATTTCGGGATCAGTAATCCCTAATTCTTTTTCCACTAGATAAGCGCCCACTACACCATGCCAAATGGGATTGCCATATTCTAGCAGTTCTGGATCGAAACCGGCTTCCTTAATGATCATTATCATCTCATCATCCGGTCGTTCTTTGGCATAGTCGTGGGTTAAGGCGGCGATACTCGCTTTATCCTCAGAAGCGCCAAAACGGGCCGCCAAGGCGACAGCCGCTTCTTCTACTCCTAGGACATGTTGGAAACGCCGTTCACTCATGCGCATTTGGACAGCCTGCATTAAATTTTCCCGTGCTGCTTTTGTATACTCATTCATGCAGATACAACCCCTTTTCTTGAATATAAGCCAAAACTGGGTCCGGTAGCAAGTACCGTGGACTTTTGCCTTGCTGAATCTGCTGGCGGATACTGGTGGAGCTGATATCCATTTGCGGTACATCCACCCACATGATGGGGTAAGGTGTTTCCACGCCGTAATGCGGCCGGCGAATCCCTACAAACTGTACCAAGGTCACCAGCTCTTCAATATGCGACCATTTCGGTAAATATTCCACCATATCGCCGCCAATAATAAAGTAATAGTCCGTATCAGGATTATTTTGCTTTAAGGCCTTCATCGTTTCGTAGGTGTAGCTCTTACCGCCACGCTCCAATTCAATGGTTTCGATTCCCAAATGACGATTCCCGAAAATAGCTAGTTCAAGCATTTTCAAACGATGCTCGGCGTCAATGGTCTGCTTCTCATCCACATGGGGTGGCTCATAAGTCGGCATCAAGTGAACCTGATCTAACGACAACTGCTGGTAAACTTGTTCCGATGCCACTAGGTGGGCCTGGTGAACAGGGTTGAAGTTGCCCCCTAACAGCCCAATTTGTTTTCTACGTTGAAAGAGTGCCAGCTCCTCTTGAATCTCGATCTTCGGAGTCAACACCCGCGCCTGCATATGACTCATGAGGAACCCTCCTTACATATTTGCGACTTCGCGGGAGATCTTTTGGTATTTTTCTTTACTTGATGGTTTGTACAAGACTAAGACCCGACCAATAATCTGCACGATGTCACAGTGAACTTCTTTTTCTAAAATTTCAGCGACTTCTGGGGCGATTTCATCGGTATTTTGCAATAAGCTGATTTTAATCAGTTCACGTTTTTCTAGTGCTTCACCGATTTGAGTCAGCATGGCACTGTTGATACCGCCTTTGCCAATTTGAAAAATCGGTTGTAAATGATGGGCTTGGCTGCGCAAGAAGCGCTTTTGTTTCCCTCTTAATTCCATAATTGTCCTTCTTTCTATATCAAGGCTTTCCGCTTGATCACATCGACACCTTTAGGCGCCCAACCAGCCACAACGCCTGGTTTCGTTACAGTAATCCAGCCGAGACCCGCAAATACGATATCGGTTTTTTCTTTAATGGAGAATTCAAAGCGCACGAGTTTTGGAAAATCGGCGACTTCTTCTGGACGCGGTGGCTGTAAAAGTCCCCCCACGTGTTTTTCGTAAAACTGATCGGCATTGCTAAGCTTGGTGCGGTGCAATGCCAAGTCATTGCTGACATAAGCGATTAGTGAGCTGCGTTCCCCTTGGATAAAATCGAAGCGTGCTAAACCACCTAGGAACAAGGTTTGTTCCGGATTTAACTGGTAAACTTTTGGCTTGATCTCTTTATGAGGTGCAATAATCTTTAAATCTTTTTTGCCTAAATAGTGAGCCATTTGGTGACGGTGAATGATTCCCGGCGTGTCCACTAAAAAGTGACCATCTTCTAAAGGAATCTCAATTTTATCCAGCGTCGTTCCTGGAAATTGCGACGTTGTGATTAAGTCTTGGATTCCCGCCGTCTGCTTGATGATTTGGTTGATCAGCGTTGATTTTCCAACATTGGTCACTCCCACTACATAAACATCGCGACCTTCACGATATTTCTCAATCGCCTCCAAGAGTTCCGTCATTTCATGGGGTTTATGGGCACTGGTCAACATCACATCCACAGGCCGCAAGCCTTCTTCATGGGCGCGTTCCCGCATCCATTGGGTCAACCGCGGCTTTTTCAGTGATTTCGGTAAAATATCCACTTTGTTGCCCACTAATAATACTGGGTTGTCGCCGATAAAGCGATGTAAGCCAGGAATCAACGAACCGTTAAAGTCGAAAATATCCACCACATTCACGATTAAGGCATCTGTCTTGCCTAACTCGTTCAGCAAACGTAAAAAATCATCATCCGTTAAATGAACATCTTGAATCTCGTTATAGTGGCGTAAGCGGAAGCAGCGTTGGCAATAAACTTCGCCACTTTCCAGCCCTTTTTCCAATGCTGCTGGCGGCGTATAGCCTAATTCGTTGGGGCGTTCTGTCTGAACTTCCGCACCGCACCCAATACAATGAATTGTTTCTGTCATTTCAAGCCTTCCTTCCATTCCCAAGCACCTGTTTTCTTCTGCAGATGATTGACCACGTGGCGTTCCATAAAACGATTAATGCGCGTGTTCCAGCCGTCCGTCTCCACAACGGGCTTCACTAAAGCCGTGCGAATCCCGGCAGCGTTGGCACCACGGATATCCGTCATGATCTGATCGCCGACCATAATCATTTCGGAAGGTTGTAAGCCTAAAATCTTCTCTGCTTCCTTAAACCCCTTCGTTAAGGGCTTCATAGCGCGCGCAACATAGGACAATCCTAAATGCTTCACGACGCGCTCAATTCGGCTGGCTTTGTTATTGGATACCACCACTACCGGAATTTCTGCTTCCCGCATGGTTTTAATCCAATCCAACAGCTCTGGCGTACCATCAGGATTGTTCCAAGCAATCAAGGTATTATCCAAGTCAGTTAAAACGGCCTTGATGCCTAGTTCTCGTAATTGTTCTGGTGTGATTTGATAAATGGCTTCTACTAGCCAGGTTGGTTCAAATTTCGCGAACATGCGTAACTCCTCTCACGAATCTTTTTGAATAGAACAAAAGCCTACGCTGTTCTATGAGCAGACCTTTCGTGATATGTCTGCAACACTTCATTATAGCCTACCGCTTGTTTTTTTTCCAGTGCAACTACCAACGCTCTAATGGGAATGTCATGCAGTGAAGTCCGCCACCTGCTTTTAAAATTTCGCTAATCGCCACGGGAATCACTTCGACTCCGGCTTTCGTTAGAGCTTCATTCATTACCTGATTTTGAGCTAGCGACAAGACTCGGTTGTCCCCTAAGCTTTGGAGATTGTAGCCATGACGAAAAATCGTGGCCTCATCTTGACTAATAAGCGTGATTCCGCGCTCGGCTAACAAGTTGAGAAAATCTGGCGTAAAGGCTTCCCGATAGCCAACTGCAAGCTGTGGTGTAATTAAGTTGAAGCACATATCTAAATGTAAATAAGCTGCTGGTAATTTTACTGTTTCAACTTTGTAGCGATTGCCTACTAGCTGTTTCACCTGTTCAACGCCGGTTTCATCCGTCCGCGCAGCTTGGCCTAACAACAAAGTATCATCATCTAAAAAGAAGAAGTCGCCGCCTTCTACGACACCTTTCGTCACTTTGCCCACGATGGGAATCTCTAGCTGGCGAAATTTCTCAGCATAGGCGGCTTGTTCAGGATGGCGAATTTCTTCACGGAAGTTCCCTAATAGCACGCCGTCCGGCAGCATAAACCCGCAGTCACGGGCAAAAACAGCATTGGGAAAGGCCCCTGCTTGAAAAACCTCCACAGACACACCGTTTTCCCGGTATGCAGTAATAAGTGACTGATGTTCCGCGGCCACTTGTGCTTCGTCGATACCTTTTTCCGCCCAATAGCTAGAAATCACATCGATAGGTTCCACTTCCAAATATTCAGGCGTTGTTAGTAACACCCGTCGTAGTGTTGCTGTACTATTTTTGACAAACATCTCATCACCTCACTCCTATTGTAACAAAAGCTGAAAGCGCTGAAAAATAAAACAGGAATGCCCCTCGTAAAAAGGCGCATTCCTGTTATGTTTATAAAACTTTTGAAAGAAAATCGATGGTCCGCGGGTTTTGTGGTGCACTGAAAATTGCTTCCGGTGTATTTTCTTCTACGATGACGCCTCCGTCCATGAAGACCACGCGATCACCGACTTCTTTTGCAAAGCCCATTTCGTGGGTCACAATAACCATCGTCATTCCTTCATGAGCCAAGTCATTCATAACCCCCAGCACTTCCCCTACCATCTCAGGGTCCAATGCTGAAGTTGGTTCATCAAACAGCATCACATCAGGCTGCATCGCTAATGCCCGGGCAATGGCAATCCGTTGTTGCTGTCCACCCGATAACGACTGGGGATAAGCATTGGCTTTGTCCCCTAGACCAACCTTTTGCAACAACTCCAAGGCAATTTTTTCGGCAGCCTTTGGTTCTAGTTTTTTCACTTTGATTGGTGAAAGCGTAATATTCTCTAACACCGTCATATTAGGAAATAGATTGAACTGTTGGAACACCATGCCCATTTTTTCCCGCATGGTGAAGATGTCATTTTGTTTATCGGTAATATCGACACCTTCAAAAAGAATCTTGCCACTTGTAGGATTTTCCAATAAGTTCAAGCACCGCAAGAAGGTACTTTTACCAGAGCCAGAAGGCCCAATCACTACGATGACTTGTCCCTTTTTGATGTCGTAATCAATCCCTTTTAATACTTCATTTTTATCGAAAGATTTATGCAAATCTTGTACGCTGATCAATGTCTCTGCCATATCCATGCTCCTATCTTTGATAACCTTTGCCAAGTTTCCGTTCATACAGCCCCAACACACGGGAAGTCGTGAAGGTCAGAATGAAGTAAATTGCTGCTGCTACGTACAATGGTTCTAGCGGGATAAAGGTACTAGAAACCACAATTTGCGCGCTGTTCAGCAATTCGTAAATACCAATCGTGGAAAGCAAAGAACTATCCTTGATTACAGTGATAAATTCATTCCCTAACGCTGGTAAAATATTCCGTAACGCTTGCGGTAAAATCACGTAACGCATCGTTTGCATCGGACGCAAGCCCAGTGAATGAGCTGCTTCCGTTTGTCCTTTATTGACTGCGTTGATTCCGCCACGTACGATTTCAGCTACATAAGCACCGGAGTTCATGGAAAGGACGATAATCCCTGGCAATAGACGGGATAGATCAATGTCTAAGACACCAATTGTTTGGATTGGCGCACTGATAATATGCTGTAAGATACCAAAACCAATCAAAATTTGCACTAACATCGGCGTGCCCCGTAGGACTTCGATATAAACGTTGGCAATCCAGCGCAATGGTGACACGCTTGATAATTTCATTAAAGCAAACAAAATCCCTAATAGAGTACCGAAGAAAACAACGATCACTGAAATAATCAACGTGACTACCACACCAGATAAGAAATAAGGATAGTATTGCTTTAAGAAAGCAAAGGGTACTGATTGCGTTTCATCTTGATCTGCTAGTTTGACGGCTTTTGAAACAAATTCATCAATTTTATCGCCATCTACTAATTTTTTCAATGAAGCATCAACTTGCGTTTTCAACCCACCACTGTTTTTTGGTAAGGCAATAGCAAAGGCTTCGTCAGCATTGGATTGTAGTTTAGCATCAGAGAACATAATGTCTTTGTTTTGACTAATGTATGATTCGCCAATAGCTTCTTCTAAAACCAAGCCTTCGATTGAACCTTGTTTCAACTCATTAACCAAATTAGGAACTTTAGCCAAACTAATCAAGTGCGCGTCGGACAATTGTTCTTGCACCACGATTTCTTGGAGAGAACCTTTTTGAGCTCCGACTTTCAAGCCATTAAAGGCCGCAATATCAGTCAACTTATCTTTATTTTTCACATTGATTAATAGTCGTTGCGGTGGATTATAATAAGGCTCCGAAAAGTCAAAGGTTTCTTGACGTTCTGGCGTTGCCGAAATCCCCGAGATTGCCAAGTCCACTTGACCATTTTGTAAGGCTGCCAACACTGCATTGAAATCCATATCCATGACTTTCAATTTTACACCCAGATCATCTGCGATAGCTTGTGCGATATCAATATCCGCACCAACGATTTCATCCTTGCCATTGATGGTTTTGTGGAACTCAAAAGGCGCAAAATCGGCCGAAGTTCCGACTACTAATTCACCTTTTTCTTGAATAGCTTGCAAATAATCGCTAGTTGGTTGGCTAGAACTATCGCTGCCCTCCGCACTAGACCAGCCGCCTAAACAAACTAGACTGACTGCTAATAAACACATTGTGATAATCTTTTTCATTTATTCTCCCCACTCTCGTTTCAGTAGAGTTATCTTACCACAAGAATTTTGAAATTTCATCCATTTTTTCGATTTTTTTGTATTTAAATTCATTTTATTCGCTTTTTTATGCATAATTGATGCTTTATGCAAAATTTTTCAGAAATTATTCATTCCATTTACGTGCCACTTCTTCATTAACGTAAATCGATACCTGTCCATCATTTACTGGGAAGTTGCCTTTTCCATTTTCATCTAAAATGACTTTTTCCTGATTGTTCCCTAAAATATCCACAAAGGTCTTACCACCATGGACGGCACTAATGGTCATTTCCTTCCAACCACCTAAGTGATTGGTCATAACCACCGCGTAGCCCGACAAATCATGATCAAAGTCCCCGGTCCGAACCCAACCAATCACATCAGGGTCGTCAAAATAGTCCACTTCGCTGCCATAAGCCAAGTTTTCTCGCAATTTCAACAAAACATCTAAATCTTCCCCAACTGGCTCAACACCCTGCGACGGACTACCATAGAGATCACTCCAAAAGACCGTTGGCGTCCCCGCGTCTCTTAATAAAATCAACGCATAGGCATGGACCTTGAACCAGCCTTCGATCCAAGACTCTAAGCTTTGGCCTTTTTGGGTATCATGATTATCGACAAAGGTTACCGCCCAATCCGGGCGCGCCTCAACTAACGTTCCCGCAAAAACTTGACTCATATCAAACGAGCCATTGCTGTTAGAGGCTTGGAACAAATTAAAATGCAGCGGCACATCAAACAGACTGATCAAGTTCCCTGAACTGTCGAGATAGTTGGTGAGCTTATCTAGTTCATCAGACCAATACTCCCCCACCACAAAAAGTTCTTCCTCTTTTTCTTCTCGACGATGCAAGAGCCAATCCACAAAGTAATCAAATTGAATATGCTTGACGGCATCTAAGCGGTAGCCATCAACATCCGTTTCTGCTTGATACCATTTGCCCCATTGATCTAGTTGCGCGACCGTTTCGCTATTTTCCATATCTAAGTTGCAGCCCATCAGATAGTCATAGTTTCCATTCTCATCGTCTACCTCAGGATCCCAACCTTTATCAGCAAAGTTAAAAATCGCATGGTCTTTTTTACGAGCATCATAATCCACACCAGAAAAGTTATGCCAAGTCCATTGGTAGTCATTATATTGCCCTTTACGCCCAGGGAAGGTAAATTTAGTCCAAGCTAAAATCTCTTCCTCGCCACTAATCGCTTCATTGCGATTATCATAGCTGTATTTCACCGCTGATACGCGTTCTTCCTCATCGGCTCCCATGAAATGGTCAAAAACAATATCTGCATATACCGCAATTCCGGCAGCCTTCAACGTCTTGATAGCCTGCAAATATTCTTCTTTGGTCCCGTATTTGGTGGACACCGTCCCTTTTTGGTCAAATTCGCCTAAATCATACAAATCGTAGGTGCCGTAGCCAACATCATCTTTCCCCTGGGCTCCTTTATAAGCCGGCGGCAACCACACGGCATTGATACCGCGCCCTTTAAGTTCAGGCGCCAAGTCCGCCAGTCGTTGCCAATGTTTCCCATCAGCTTCCAAATACCATTCGAAAGCCTGTAAAATCGTTTTATTCATTTCAACAACTCCCTTCTATATACTATTAAGCCAAGAAAGGGGGATTTTTGTCAAAAAGAAACCTATTTTTTATACTAAAAAAGCGCTGACCTATCACCGACCATTTACCTAATTGCAGCTTGCAAGGTTGCTTTCTAGGTAATAGCCGTATGAGTTAATCAGCACTTTCAAAATTAATATAACGTGATTTTTCCTAGTATAACGGAGCTATTTGCTCCAGTAGCATTGGGCACATTATTTGCATGAGCTTCCAAAGTATATTTACCTAAAATAGCCATCGCGACAGCTTCTTTAGCGTCTGAAGAGATCCCTAAGTCTTCTTGCGTTATCACACTAATAGACGCTGGTAGTTCCTCTCTTAACATTTTAAGTAGCGTAGGGTTATAGGCCCCACCACCGCCAACGATCAATTCAGTTTGTTCGTTTACAAGTTGTTTTACATGATATGCAATTGATTTAGCCGTAAATAAGGTGGCAGAAGCAATAAAATCGACTGGCGACATGGACCATTCTTGTAGAATCTGCTCAACAAAATGTTGCCCAAACATTTCTCTACCTGTAGTTTTGGGGAAAGGTTGTTTAAAGTAAGGCATATTCATATACTTTTCTACAAAAACTCGATTAGGCACCCCTCGCTCGCCATAGCTTCCATCTTTATCATATGCTTGATTGAAAAAGTGCTTTGTCAGAGCGTCAATGACCATATTGCCAGGCCCAGTATCAAAAGCAATAACATCTTCCAACTGGGCATCCTTTTTTATAAAGGTCAAATTACCGATTCCGCCAATGTTTTGTAAAATCCGATTTTTTTCGTGCGTACGATAAAGCAGAATTTCTGAAAAGGGTACGATTGGCGCGCCCTGACCACCAGCTGCCATATCCGCTTCACGGAAATTAGAAACGACTGTCGTCTGTAGTCGTTGCGCTATGATAGCAGATTCACCTACTTGAAAAGTATTAGATGTATACATGTCTTGTTTTTCAGGTTGGTGATATAACGTTTGACCGTGACTAGCAATAAACGACAACTCTTCACAGGAAATACTAGCCTCCGCACATAATTGTAAGCAACACTGGCTATATAATTCTCCTAATGCAAAGTTCAAATAGGATATCTCTTGAAGCGTAACCTGAGCGTCATTGATTACTTTCTTTAAAAGAGATAACAGCTCAGCTGAATAATCATAAGTTTGAAATTTCAATAATTCCACAGACAAACTATCCTCTTTACTATAAATATCTACCAATGCTACATCAACCCCGTCTAACGAGGTCCCACTCATTAAACCAATTGCTTTCATCGCTGCTCCTTCCAGTAGTACCAGCCACCTAATGTTATGGGTGTTTCAGAAACTATTAGGGTCGTTTTAGGAATTGCCAAATGTTCTCTCAGCGCTGCCCTTACCTTTTCATTTTTCTCCAGCACAGACCCAGTCAACGCAACGACAATTGGCTCATTATGATTTACGCACAAAAAATCAATCAATTGAGCTAAATGTTTCCCTGCTTGCTGCTGCAATTTCAAGGCTGTCTCAGTTTGTGAACCTGCAACAAAGACTGCCGCATTTGCAACCTCCTCCTTATTCAAGTGATAAAACTGACGAACTGCTTCCGTTGGAGTTGAAAAGCCTAACCATTTTATAAAAGCTGAAGTAAACGGCGTGATCATTCGCCGATCAATATCTTCTACGACCTGCTTATAGGCTTGCTTTCCAAGCCAATAGCCACTGCCCTCGTCACCAAGAATGTGCCCCCAGCCGCCTGCACGAAAAAATTGACCTTTATATTTCAAATATCCCACCGAACCTGTGCCAGAAATCAGAAGCGCGCCATCCTCGCCTTTTAGCTTTGCATACAACGCTAGCTTAGCGTCATTCATTAAAAACAAAGGGATGCCAAAACGACTCCACTTTTGCTGTAACTCCTCCTCATAGCCAGAAGTATCCAGACCAGCAATCCCCAGGATAATTGCTTGACATTCGCCATTGAGCTGGGTAAGCAGCTTCGCTAAGCTTTCAGTAATGGTATCCAGTGCGCCGCTCTTATCCGCAACTACATTACCTGGTCCCGAAATAATTTCGTTTATCAAATCTCCCGTATTCGTATAGGCTGAGAACACAGATTTTGTTCCACCACAATCTCCACAAATAATAAAGTTCATCTTTCCAACCCTCTTTCTAGTTTCTTTACTTTTTTACAGCGCACAAGTACTTTAGTACTTCTCTTATATGTTATAATTTTTCTGAAAGGAAGGTGCTACTATGAGCGTTCTTTCTCGGATTCAAAGTATCCAAACTGAACTGTCCAGTGCCGAAAAAAAAATTTTTGACTTTATAAAAGAAAATCCCGAACAAATTGCCACAATGACCGCTGAGCAAATTGCAAATGCTAGCTCGGTTAGTGCGCCGACCGTTGTTCGTTTTGCAAAAAAAATTGGCTTTAATAGTCTTACGGAATTTAAGATTAGGCTGTCTACCGATTTACAGCAAAACTTCAATCCAGATGGTTATGCAGACGTTGCACTTAATGAAAGTATAGCGAGCTTGAAAAATAAATTGAGTCAAAATGCTCAGTTAACCATTCACGAAACCGCCAAACTGCTAGATGAACGACTATTGTTAAAGGCAGCCGAACATTTAGAGCGTGCCAGCAGAATAATCGTTGCTGGAAGTGGTGCCTCCCATTTGGTGGCAGAAGATATTTCGCAAAAATGGGGCCGTATTGGAACAAATATTACGGTGGAGAATGACTATAACTCGTTAGTTCCACAGCTGACAAATGCCTCTAAAAAAACCGTTCTTTGGCTTGTTTCTAATTCTGGAACTACGCCAGAAATTATTGGCTATGCTAAAACAGCCAAACAACTAGGTATCCCCTTAATTACACTAACAAGATTTGGTCCTAATCCATTAAGTAAATTAGCAACTGTTCCACTACAAGTATCCAATCCAAAAGAATCTTCAAACCGTAGTGCAGCAACTGATTCAATTATCGCCCAATTTCTAGCGGTTGATATTCTGTTCTATCTTTTTATTAGTCGCAACCCAAGCAATGCAGACCATATCCGCCGTTCCAGCGAAGCCATAGACTTATTTAGAAAAGATTATTTATAAGCTATTATCAGTAAAAAGAGGTATGTAGAATTCCATTCGACTTCTACATACCTCTTTTATGCAATTGGCTCCCTCAATGAATACTGATTTTCAAGTTCCAGAAACTCACGTAAATAGCGATGTAATTCTTTACGATATGAGATAAAACGTTGATCTGTTCCGCACAATACCCGATTAGTCAAAAATACGATCCCAATATGCGCGTTCTTATCAAGCATTATACTAGTACCTGTATAACCTGTATGACCAATTGTATTTGTTGAGAAGCCTTCAAAAAAGGATTGTTTTCCTCCACTTAAGACCCAGCCAAGACCTCTTCGATCCCCCAATGTTTCAGTCTGAAGTTCCATTGCTTTTAAATAGAAAGAAGCTGAACTAGAATCCCAAAACTGTAAATAGCGAGCAAGATCACGTGCCGTGCCAAATAGTCCCGCATGACCAGTGTTTCTATTAAAAAAACGTGCATTTCCGTCATCGACTGCGCCTATAACTCTGGTAGGGATACCATCGTCAGAGCTAAAATTAGTATTTCCCATTCCCAGTTTAAGAAATACTCTATGTGCACTTTCAGCAAGTATTTCTTTGTTCATACGCTCAATAATCAGTCCCAACAAGATATAGCCTGTATCACTGTAAACCACTTGTTTATCAGGTTCAGATTGCGTAGTTTGCTGCAATAATGCTTTCAGAGGATTTTGTTCTTTTTGCTCATAAAACCTAATGTGTGCAGGTAAACCCGCCGAATGTCTTAGAAGGGAATAGACAGAAAGTTTTCCATAAGGATGTCCTTCAAATTCTGTTAGATAATCTTGAACGATACCATCTAAAGAAATACTATTCTCTTCTAGTAAATCTAAAATTAACGGTAACGTAGCCACTACTTTTGTTAATGAAGCTAAGTCAAACCGCGTATTTATGGTTGGCGTCCTGTTATCAGCATCTTTTCCAATAGATTCGACAAGAAGGGGCCCTTGTTTGTTAAAGACAACAAGTACTCCACAAGAAAAAATGGACTGTTGTACCCCCTCTTCTAAATAACGAGCAATATCGTCCATTTTATTTGCTCTCGACTCCTTTATAAAGACCAGCAACTGCTACTCTGACTGCTTCTTCTGTAAACTCAAAAGGTGTAATATACGCAAATAAATCAGAAACCCATTTAGCATCATATGGATTTCTTAAAGCGATAAGCGCAATTTCACTTATTTTTTCATGTAAAGCTTGATAAATCAGAGCTTGCTTATCTTTATCAGAACGGATATTATATGTTGTCATCAATAGGTGATCGTATGAAGAAGAGATATCGCCAATCTTTTTTATAGTAGTTTCAACGGTATCTTCATTAGAAACAGTATAAATTCGAAAGTTATCACTATACTCGCTTATTACTTTTTCCAAAGGAACTGCTAAATGATTAGGATCTTCTACTTTTGAAAAAATGGTATTTTCAAAAGTAATAACGAGCAAGGATTCATCCTTTTTCCACGTTATCGAAGGCATTTGTGAAAACATCTCACTCTTTTGGTAAATCTCTCTTGCTAACTTTTCATGGTTGTTTACCATCGCTAAAAAATTATCAGAATCAAAAGTTTCCTGATTTGTCCAACGTCCATATTTCTGATAAAAAGCTAATACCCTTTTATCCGACTCCTTAAGGATTGTAAGAAATGCAGAATCTTCAGTAGCTTTTTTGATAGCCCGTTTAATTGTACTAGCCTGCTTCTCAAAGGTATGTGAGATCATTGCTATATCGATTCCATTTTCTAAAGCCTTCACACCTGCGTTTTCAGTACCAATTGTTTCTGCTATCGCATTCATTTCAAGGCAATCAGTTACAATAACACCCTGATAATCAAGCTCCTTTCGCAGAATATTTACAACTTTATTAGACAGGCTGGCAGGTAGCCGCTCTGCTTCGATTTTTGGAAAATAGACATGTGCCAACATTATTGATGCAGCACCAACCTTTATACCAGATTTAAAAGGAATAAATTCATTCTGACGAAGATGTGTTAGGTCATGTTCAATTATCGGTAGCGAAAGATGTGAATCCACCGTAGTATCACCATGACCTGGAAAATGTTTCAATGTTGCAGCTATCTCTCGTTGAATCCCTTCAACGGCATTGGCTACAAAATTTGCAGCAATCTTAGGATTATCGCCAAAAGAACGAACGCCGATAACGGGATTATCGGGATTATTGTTCACATCAGCAACTGGGGCTAAATTCCAAGTTATACCAAGTTTAGAAAGCTCTTCCGCAGACGCACGGTAACTTTCCTCCGCATATAGAGGATTTTGCGTACTTCCCAGCGACATGGCGCCCGGCAAGAGACTCATACCGTTGACTAGTCGACGAATCACGCCATTTTCTTGGTCAACAGAAATCAAAATAGGATGAACGTATCCCGCTTCCTCTGCCAATTGCTGCAATTCCTGAATAAGCTGAAATACTTGTTTAGGAGATTCAATATTCCGGCTAAATAGAATAATTGAACCTACATAATACGTTTGAATCATTTCCCTAATTGAATCATTTACCTCTAAGCCGTCAAAGCCAACAACAAAGTGACGACCGACTAATTTTCTAATAGCTGTTGTATCCATCAATTCACCTTCTATAAAGCATCTAATGGGACAAACACAATTTTTGTTGTTCGATCAATCCACTGTAATACATCGACAAACTCAGGATGGACGAATCCAATACAGTTGGTAGAAGCAGAAAATTGCAAGTCCCTTTTACATAAGTTTATTTCTCCACTGTAACGTCCGCCTAACCCATTCTCCATAGTAATCATACCTTTTCTTCGTGCGAGCGTCTTTCGAATAGGGATATCTGGAATTCTCGGGGTAGCCAAGCGGATAACACGTTCTGGTATATCTTTTCTAACATCAAAAGTCGTATTATATAATTCATGATATTCTTTTGATAACAATACAGGAATTGTCATAACCTTTTCTGCCAAATATTTATGAATCATCTTCAGTGTTGATAATTCTGCCAGGCTATCTCCAATTAAGATATTATGAACACCCATACTATAGCTAAGCTCTACTGCCGCTACAAATGGATGCACATCGCGGTGTTTTTCAAGTGTAGGCAGTCCTTGATACAGCGGGAAACGCTTCAATCGATCACCAGGAACGAAGCCTAAAATATTCAAATGGCGCTCTTGGAATTTTCGATTATCTTTGATAAAGCTTGCTTCTGAAAGCCCTGTATCTTGTTTTGGATAAAAATTGTGTGCCAGTTGAATTTTAGTCAAATCAAGTCCGGCCTCTTCGGCACTATCTAAAAACGCACTGGAAACAATACTAGCATTTAAAAACAGATGAAAATCTTGCTGCCATTCTACTAGCTGTCTAACATCATCAAATCCATAATCAAGACGGACAGCCTGGATACCAAGTTTTTTTAGGGCTGCCATGTCGCCAGACACAATACCTAACTTTTCAAAAGTTACTGGAGAAACGTCCGGTACTAAAAGTAACCCATTTTCTTTACATGTTTTTAACAGAAGTGGCAATTTTTCATTTAGATCAGAAAAATCTTCTTCTGGAATATGGAGCGAAGTAAACACATACTTCGCTCCAATTTTCGCAGCCTCTTCTAAATATTGAATATCCAAATCTTTGAGATATGTTGAAATTCCTAACATTTTTTGCCCTCCAGATTTCGTTAGCTATTATCTGCAATTCCTTCTGCCAAATTACGATTTGCTAGTTTTTTTGCTGAATCCTCTTTCTCAACTTCACGTTCTTGGCGATCGAGCGCTACAACAAATGGATAGAAAATCAAGAAATTAATGACCCAGCCCGCTAATACAAAGGCTAGCGCACGCCAGTCTCCCCCGGTAGATAAGAAGGCTTTGATTGGTGCTGGTGTAATCCATGGAACTGATAGGACAGGAATTGGAATCCATTTCAGAGAAACTAGAATAATCGCTAAAACGTTCATAATAACTGGGCCTAATACAAACGGAATCATCATTAGTGGATTCAGCATGATAGGTAGACCAAAAATAAGTGGCTCACCAATATTGAATAATGCCGGAGCTGTAGATAAGCCCCCCATTGAGCGGTATCTCTTTGATTTTGCTAACAATAAAGCCAAGCATAATGGTGCCAGTCCAATCATGACATAGTTATCTTGGAAAATACTTGTGTAGATGTGTGGCAATGTTTCGCCTAATTGGAAAGCGGTTTGATTTTCTGCTACCATTTGTGTCCAGAAAGTACCAGCAACCCCACTTACGATATTTCCACCATGAATTCCCACTGACCATAGAACGCGGTTCAAAATAGTAGCAATTAGCATCGCCACAGGTGTATCTCCAACAACTACTAAAGGCTGGAAGATGTTCATAATCATTTCAGGTAAGTTTAGCGCTAAAACAGATCCAATAATCCACCAGAAAATAACAACAAATAAACTTGGAATTAGGGCACTAAATGCATTTGATACCATTGGAGGTACGTTTTCAGGAAGTTTTATTGTTAGCTTCCGACGAACGAAGAAACGATATAACTCAACTGTTACTATAGCAACAATAATAGCTGCAAAAACGCCTAAAGCACCTTGATAAGCTGTTGAAACACCAGAAAATGCTACTGCCGTAGTAGAACCTTCTGCAACTGATTGAGCACTTGCAGCCAGTTCTTCTGGGGTCGTTCCAGTAATTGTTTGGACAGTTTGGGCAGGATTTAATAGGAACCACGAAGCTACTGCCAAAATCATCGGTTGTAGAATGTCCGTTCCTTCTCCTTTATTTTTGTTATACCATTCTATAGTCGCATAAGCTGTCGTAATAACTGTATAAAGAGCAATAAATGATGTCCCAACACCAGATGCAGCTGCGATTTTCCACCGGAAATCGCCAAGAAAATCTAAATAAGGCTGATAAGGAAATGACGCTACCAATAAGAACATAGATCCAATAACTAACAAACTCATAATTCCTAATCCATTACGCTGAATTACTTGAATATAGCGTAAATTTGCAAAGCGAATAAGTGGTGGTGCGATACGATTCTCGATAAATTCTGTCATTTTTTTCATTTTTTAACATCTCCTCGTTCGTAATCGTTTACAATTTTATTATACATACAAGAAATAAAAATTCAACATATTTATAGTTATTAAGAATTTTTATTTCTACCATTTCAAATCCTTCTTACCAAATTATCAGTCTTAATACCCGGTAAATCCTCGCTTGATTGTTTATACATGTTGATGCCCTATTGCTTTACGAATATGTCCTTTATGTTCTGCAAGTAAACTTTCCGCTTCATTTGCTTCATAACCAGTTAAAATCATGGTAATGGCTAGTTTAACTTTTTGATTTGCTCTCTCAAAATAACTTTCTGCAACCTCATACGATACGTCTGTTGCATCCATAATAATGCGTTTACTTCTCTCAATTAGTTTTTCATTCGTAGGTTTCACGTCAATCATAAGATTTTGATAGACCTTGCCTAGTTGTACCATTGTGATAGTTGAAATTGCATTTAGAACTAGTTTTTGGGCTGTACCTGCTTTCATCCTGGTCGATCCAGTCAATACTTCGGGTCCCACTGCTAATTCGATAGCATGATCTGCATAGTGACTCATTTCAGCATTTGAATTGCATGAAATAGCACCAGTGGTAACGCCTATTTTCCTAGCGTATGTAAGTCCACCAATAACATAAGGAGTGCGGCCACTTGCACTAATTCCAATCAGAATATCTTTAGGTGATAATTGTCTAGCCATTAAATCTTCTTCGGCTAATGTAAGAGAATCTTCCGCACCTTCAACTGCTTGCGTTACTGCAACTTCTCCACCTGCAATAATGCCCTGAACTAATTCAGGATCAGTGCTAAATGTAGGTACACATTCTGCAGCATCCAAAATTCCTAGTCTACCACTTGTACCAGCACCTAAATAAAATAAACGTCCCCCTTCCTCCATTCTGGAAACAACTGTTCGAATCATTTCAGCAATCTCTTCTTTTTGTGCAGCAATCGCCTCTAACACATGATAGTCTTCATTATTCAATAATGTTATTGCATCTTCAATCGATAATTCATCTAAAGACATTGAGAATTCATTACGTTTCTCTGTTGTTAAATTCTCTAACATATTTTCCCCTCTTTCCCATTAGTTTACGAAAATAATAATACCATCGATGAAATGATATTTCAATATTTTTTATAAATAAAAGATATTTTATTTCTTTTTCGTGCTACTTTTATCTAAATTGCTTGATTAAAAACCATTATCAATAGTTAGGTTTTAAGTTAAAATTTCACTCTCTAATTATTGCGATAAAATAGTTAAAACAAAAAAACTAGCACTTAAGGACAACTCACTTAAGCGCTAGTTTCTCTCTTTTAAAAATTGAATTTTTTTAAATCACTGTCACTTTATCATGCCATGAGCTGGCTGTTTTTGCGACTACTTCGTTCAAGCTTTCAATATTGGCTTTGCCTTCTGTCCGTAGCCATTCACGAGTTGCGGTTTCATCTTGTTGGATAAATGGTGCCACGCCGTTTTTCCAAGTAGCGCGGCCACATAAGACTCCGTTGAACGTAGAGCCGGACTCTTTAGCAAAGACTAGCGTGTCTTGGAAAAGTTGAGTAGAAACACCAGCACTTAGGAAGATAAATGGTAAGTCAGTGGCATCACTTTGTTCTTTAAAGAAAGCGGCCGCTTCTGCTTTGCTATAAACTACTTCTTCACCAAAGCCTTCCACGAAATTCATGTTAACAGGTACTTCAACCTTCAAAACGTCCACTTTATATTGTGGTTTAGAAAATTCTTTCATCATTTCAATGACTTTATGGGGTTTTACTTTGGCATAGTCAGCTGAAGCGGCATCTTCGATTGTGGCATCATAAGAAACCAATTCCAAGTAAAATGGTAAATCTTCTGCGGCACATTCACTACCTAAACGTTCCACAAAGACATGTTTTAAGTGGTTGATATGCGCATCTTCATCTACATCATAATATAGAAGGAACTTGATCGCGTCAGCACCTTTTTCTTTCAAACGCAGGACAGACCAATCTTCTAACAAATCGGGTAAGCGGCCAGGAGTTGTGGCATCATAACCGGTTTTTTCATAGGCTAATAGTAGACCCGCTTCTTGGTGACGCGCGTTGGCTGCTGGTAAGCCGTATTCTGGATCCAAAAGAATCGAGGAGGCATAAGGGGTCAATTCTTCTGATACCAATTTCTTGAAAGCTTCGATATGTTCACCGGTTGGTTCTTCTCCTAAGGCCTTGATCATTTTTTTCAAGGCACCGCGTTGGTCGATGGCTAGAGCTTCAATCAACCCGTCTTTCGTAGATAGGCGGTCCATAGCCGCTTTTTTTCCTTTAGTTAATGTCAACATACTCTTTCTCTCCTTTAAGCTTGATAGGGATGGATCGTAACACCTTTAACAACACGATTAACGGTACCACTTGGTGATGGTGTATCTGGCGTATTACCGACTTTGATAGAAGTCAATAATGAGACTGTTTGCGCGAATAAAATGTCCGCTAAGGCTAGGTAGCCTTCTGGTAATGCCGCAACTTCTGCAGTAAAGGTAAATTGATCCCCGCTAAAGTTATGGTCGCCTTTTTGACCGATGGCGATTACACCAGCGGCAATTTCATCGGCTTTGACTTCTTCTAAAATGTCTAAGTCGTATTGACGGGTGTAAGGACGATTATTAACAAAATCAAAAACTAAGGTTTTGTCGTTCACGAATGATTTAGGACCGTGACGGAAGCCCATTGATGAGTCAAAAACCGTGGCCACTTTACCAGCGGTCAGTTCCAAGACCTTCAATTGCGCCTCACGGGTCAAGCCGGCTAAGCTACCAGAACCTAGATAGACGATCCGGTCAAAATCGCGATCGATCACTGCTCGAATCTCTGCTTCCCGTTGGATCACTTCTTGCCCTAATGCTTGGATACCCGCTACGTAATCAGCTTTCTTAGCTGTCGCAGTCGTATCGAAGACTAATAGTGCGGATAAGGTCATGCAAGAAAAGCTACCTGTCATGGCAAAGCCGGCATCATTTGAACGGCTTGGCATCAACAATAATAAATTGCGTTCGTTACCGGCAGCGGCTTTGGCTAAGGCGCCTTCTGGGGCACAAGTAATTGTCAAATGGTAAAGGTTCTTCACCACTTGATTCGCTACTTCTACTGCTGCAACGCTCTCTGGGCTATTGCCACTACGGGCGAAGGATACCAAAATCGTTGTATCTTCCGGAAAAAGGTAATCACGAGGGGATGCCACAATATCGGTGGTGCCGATACTTTGGAAAAGATAGCTAGCTTGATCGCCCTCTTCATTCAAATAAGGCACGATGGTATCGCCGACATATTGGGAGGTACCCGCTCCAGTGAAAACAACACGGATACGACCTGTCGCATCGGCCTTAACTTTTTCTAAGAAATCCTGAATCCGCTCTTCATTAGCTTGATAATAAGTAAAAGCCTCTTGCCATAATTCCGGCTGTTGCTTGATTTCTCGGGTGGTGATTTCTGCCCCCATCTTTTCTAGCTCTGCCGTTGTTTTTTCAAACATTCCATTTCCTCCTCTAATCTTCTCGAACATGGCGAATGCGATAACGAAACTGGTCTGCACGCGCAACGCTCAGGGTATATTCAATGATTTCATTTTTAATGTTGTAGGTAGTCCGAATCAAATTCAGGACGGGCGCACCTTCGCTAATGTCTAAAAGTTCGGCATCCTGACTACGAGCGATACTAGCAAAAAATTCCTCATCTGCTACTCGAATTCGCTCTTGAAAATCCTGTGCAAAAATATCATACAGTGGTTTGCCAGTGAGCTGTTCTTTGGTCAAGGACATAAATTTTTTCACCGGTAAATAAGATCGTTCCACCATCATAGGCTGACCATCGGCTAAACGGAGCCGTTTCAGCTTGAAAATGGGTTCCCCTAAAGAGAGATTTAACTGACTCGCCAAGTATTTATTTGCTTCAAAGGATTCCAGTTCAATGATTTTTGTCTCCGGTACTTTCCCCATGGAAATCATCTGCTCGGTAAAGCTGTAGGTACCAGAAAGATTGGTGGTTTGTTTGCTTAGGTCTGAAACAAAGGTTCCTTTACCATGATGGCGATAAATATAACCCATTTTTTCCAATTCCTGCATCGCCAACCGCACCGTCGTCCGACTCAAGCCATAACGTTCAGATAATTCACGCTCGGAAGGCAAAATTTCATTTGGCGCCATCTCCGTTTCGATTTTTTCCTTCATAAGGTCCACTAATTGGGTATATAGTGGCTGCTTTTGTGAACGTTCCATCGCAAACCTCCCTTTCCGCACTAACTGGTTACTACCACAAGACCACTATAAAACCGCTACCAATAGAAGTCAATGGAATCTTACTCTTACAAGGAAATTGTAAAAAAGTGGTTTTGATGATTAGATACCAGTTGGCATTTTTATGCCTTTTTAGTCAAAAAAATACCTTCCAAGCTAGCACAAGGCTAACTTAGAAGGCACGATTCATGAGCAGTTTTTTCCATGTAACCTCTCTCGATTTTATCTTGATAATTTGGTTCACCAGGACATTCATGAATGATAAAGTTGCTAAAACTTGCGGAAGCGTTGATAGCGATTTTCCAACAGCGTGTCTAGTGGTAATTGACTAAGTTCTGTTAGTCTGGCAATCAAGGCCTTTTCTAGCATACGATTGATTTTTTCTTGAGAGAGGGCTTCTTGATTAAAAGTCTCGGGAATAACCCGGTCAATCACGTCAAGTTCCTTCAGCTCTGGAGCCGTAATTTTCATGAGTTCCGCGGCTTCGGCGGCGCGACTGCCATCTTTCCAAAGAATCGAGGCAAAGCCTTCTGGCGAAAGGATGGCGTAGATAGTATGCTCCAACATCCACACTTCATCAGCAACGCCCAAAGCTAAGGCGCCACCACTGCCACCTTCCCCAATAATAATAGCGATAATGGGGACTTTGAGATCACTCATTTCCATCAAATTACGCGCAATGGCCTCGCCTTCGCCACGCTCTTCCGCGCCTACACCACAATAGGCACCGGCAGTATTGATAAAGGTAATGACCGGACGACCAAATTTTTCGGCCTGTTTCATAAGACGCAAAGCTTTGCGGTACCCTTCTGGATGAGGGGCACCAAAGTTACGGTCAATGTTTTCCATCAAATCGCGGCCTTTTTGGATGCCAACTACCGTGACAGGCTTACCGGCAAGCTTCGCGATACCGCCTACGATGGCATGATCATCGCCATAATAGCGGTCCCCATGAAATTCAATAAAATCGCTGAATAAGGCATCAATGTATTCTAAAGCGGTGAATCGATGCTGTTCACGCGCTAATTTCACGATTTCATTCGCTTGATTCGTCATCGTCCCACCCTTTCATGGTATGCATTTCCACTAGCTGATAAACCTTATCTTTCAATTGTTGCCGCGGTACAATGGCGTCAACAAAACCATGTTCCTGTAGAAATTCGGCTTTTTGGAAATCCTCCGGCAATTTTTGCTTGATGGTTTGTTCAATGACCCGCCGACCTGCAAAACCAATCATCGTTTGCGGTTCTGCTAAAATAATATCCCCTTCCATCGCAAAACTAGCCGTTACCCCACCTGTGGTAGGATCCGTCAAAACGGTTAAATAGAACAGACCAGCTTTGTGGAAACGTTGCACTGCAGCTGAGATCTTAGCCATCTGCATCAAAGAGAAAATCCCTTCTTGCATGCGGGCGCCACCTGAGGCAGTGAACAATACAACCGGTAGCTTTTCAGCCAAGGCTTGTTCAAAAAGACGGGTGATTTTTTCACCCACTACCGTCCCCATACTCCCCATAATAAAATTAGCATCCATGATTCCTAAGTAGAGCGGTAAACCATTAATGGTGGCTTTCCCAGTTAGGACTGCTTCGTGTAAGCCAGTCTGCTCCCGTAAACCCTTAAGTTTATCCAGATAGCCGGGAAAATCCAGCGGGTCTTTGGTTTCAAGCTCTGTACCCGACTCCTCAAAGCTTTTTTCATCAATTAAAAGTGCCAAGCGTTCCCATGCACTGATGCGGAAATTGTAGCCACAGTGGGGACAAACCTTTTCAGGTCCCATTTCTTTCGCGTATAAGGTACGCTTGCAATTAGGACATTTTGCCCACATATTATCCGGTACAGAAGGGGTAGTACTAGGCTTGGCATCGCGATTAGGGTTGATCCGGATGTATTTTTTCTTTTTAAAAAGGGCCATCATGATCCTCCTCTAGTTTTCAGGCTGCCAATTCGGTAAGAACCGCTCCTGTAAAAATGTTGTATCATAATCTCCAGCAATCACTTGATCGCTGGCAATCAAATCTAGTTGAAATTCTGCATTTGTAGTGACACCGTCTGTGACTAGTTCGTTTAACGCCCGTTGCATTTTCATCAGCGCATCAAAACGATTTTCACCGTGAACAATGACTTTGGCAATCATGGAATCATAGTAAGGTGGGATTGTATAGCCTGAAAAGACGGCACTATCCACCCGTAGTCCTAAGCCACCACTTGGCAATAATAGATTTTCAATTTTTCCTGGTGAAGGAGCAAAATTGAAAGCTGGGTTCTCCGCATTAATCCGGCACTCAATGGCATGACCTTTCAGACAGATATCGGCTTGTTGATATTCTAACGGCTGGCCAGCGGCGATTTTCAATTGCGCTTTGACCAAATCCACTCCTGTGATCATTTCGGTAATCGGATGTTCCACCTGGATACGGGTGTTCATTTCCATGAAATAAAATTCACCAGCGGTATCCATCAAAAATTCAATCGTTCCGGCACTTTCATAATTCACCGCTTGTGCAGCCCGAACCGCAGCTGCACCAATGCGTTCCCGCTTTTCAGCCGAAATTGCAATGGAGGGTGCTTCTTCCATCACCTTTTGATTATTTCGTTGTAAAGAACAATCCCGTTCGCCTAGATGGATTACGTGACCCAATTGATCCCCTAAAATTTGCACTTCAATATGGCGTGCAGGGGAAATGATTTTTTCCAAATACATCGCATCATCACCAAAGGAAGCCTTGGCCTCTTGCTGTGCTGACTGAAACGCCGGCACTAACTCTTCAGCCCGCATCACTTTACGAATGCCTTTTCCGCCGCCGCCAGCAGCGGCTTTTAGCATGACAGGATAACCGATTTCTGTGGCTAACGTCAGCGCCTCTTCAGCTGAAGATAACGCCCCGTCACTGCCGGGAATCACTGGTACCTTGGCTGTTTGCATCAGCCGGCGGGCATTGATTTTATTGCCCATCGCATCAATGGTTTCTGACTTAGGCCCAATAAAAGCAATTTGACATTCTTCACACATAGCCGCAAATTGGCTATTCTCTGAAAGAAAACCAAATCCAGGATGGATAGCTTCGGCTTTGGTGGCGATGGCCGCACTTAGTACTTGCTGCACATCTAAGTAGGATTCTGTTGCGCGGGCTGGTCCGATACAAATGGCTTCATCCGCTAATTGTGTGTGTAAAGCTTCTTTATCCGCTTCTGAATAGACGGCTACCGTTTGGATACCCATTTCTCGGCAAGCACGGATGATTCGTACGGCGATTTCGCCACGATTGGCGATCAAAACTTTTGAAAACATATCTCACCTATCCAATCATAAAGGTCAGTTCTGCCTCACAGGCTTTTTTACCATCGACATATGCGACGGCTTTGCCAACACCTGCAACGGCTTTGACCTTAATCAATTCCACTTCTAACGTCAATGTGTCCCCAGGAACGACTTTGCGACGGAATTTTGCTTTGTCGATTCCGCCAAAGTAGGCTGTTTTCCCTTTAAATTCCGACATTGATAATAGCGCAACCGCCCCAGCTTGAGCTAAAGCCTCTAAAATCAATACGCCTGGCATAACCGGTTCTCCCGGAAAATGACCTTGAAAAAACGGTTCATTGATGGTGACATTTTTCTTAGCAACTGCCCGCTTACCAGCTTCCAATTCTTCTACTCGGTCAATGAGTAAAAATGGATAACGGTGAGGGATTGTCGCCATAATTTCATTGATATCCATTAGTTATCCTCCGCAATTTTAAAGAGCGGTTGATTATAGGACACCACATCTTCATCTTCAATTAAAATTTCTGTGACGGTACCAGTATAGGGGCTAGTGATTTCATTCATGATTTTCATCGCTTCTACGATACAAACTACGTCCCCTTCTGAAACATGGCTACCAACTGTCACAAAGTCTGGCTTGTCTGGTGCTGGTTTTAAATAAGCTACGCCAACTAAAGGAGCAGCGATTTCTAGAGCACCAGCAACAGGTGCTGGTGCTGCTACAGGTTCTACTGTAGAAACAGTCGGTACTATTGGCACCGTTGTCGCTTCAACAGGTGCTGAATGAGTCGTCATACTAGCCTTTTTCAACGCCAGACTGAAAGAACCGTCTTCTAAGGCGAATTCGCTTAAACCTGAGCGATCAAATTGTTCGATTAAGGCTTGGATTTCTTGAAATTGCACGTTTAATCCTCCCAACGTTTTAGACAGATGACTGCATTATGCCCGCCAAATCCTAGTGAGTTGCTTAAGGCATAATCAAAGTCATAAGCTGTTCCCGCTTGCGCGATTGGAACCGTAATATCTTCATCTAATTCGGTAATCCCGACACTTGGTGGGATGTATTGATGTTCTAAAGCATTTAAGGTGGCGATGGCTTCAATCCCACCGGCAGCGCCTAGTAAGTGCCCCGTCATACTCTTAGTACTGCCAACATAGACGTGCTCAAACTGCTGCTCCAAAGCTGTGGCAATAGCTTGACTTTCGGCTTTATCATTGGCTTGGGTACTCGTGCCGTGAGCATTGATATACCCAACTTGCTGCGGCGTGATTTCCGCTTCTGCCATGGCTAATTGCATAGCTTTAGCCGCGCCACTGCCATCTGGTGTTGGTGACGTCATATGATAAGCATCGCAGTTAGCCCCATAGCCAACTACTTCTCCTAAAATTTTAGCGCCGCGGGCTTGAGCATGTTCTAATGCTTCCAGTACAAAGATACCGGCACCTTCCCCCATCACAAAGCCATTGCGGTTTTTATCAAAGGGAATCGATGCTTTAGCTGGATCCGTTGCATCCGTCAATGCTGTCAAAGAAGCAAAGCCTGAAATCCCAATTTCCGTAATAGAGGCTTCTGTTCCCCCTGCTAGGATGACATCTGAATAACCATGCTTAATATTGCGGAAGGCCTCCCCAATTGAGTGGGTAGCACTAGCACAAGCGGTGACGGTGGCCGTACAAATTCCTTTAGCCCCCACCCGCAAGGCAATATTGCCGGCTGGCATATTCACGATTGCCATTGGAATAAAGAGTGGCGCTACGCGTTTTGGTCCTTTGTCATGCATACGAATCACTTGGTCTTGAATCGTCTGAAGCCCCCCGATACCGGAGCCCACCATCACGCCAAAGCGGTCGACATCGATGCTTTCAGTCTGGATGCCACTCATGGTAACGGCCTCCATAGCCGCATAAATCCCATATAGCGACACTAGATCCATTCGTTTAGCATCTTTTTTAACGAAATATTTATCAAAAGGAAAATCCTTTACTTCTGCGGCTAAAGTGACGCCTGTTTCAGTGGCATCAAACTTTGTGATGGGGCCAATCCCAATCTCACCGTTTTTAAGCGACTGCCAAAAGCTTTCAGCATCGTTGCCAACTGGTGATGTTACCCCATAACCTGTAATTACTACTCGTCTTGTCATTCGAACCTCCTACCCGTGCATCACCAAGCCGCCGTCTACATTTAGCACTTGACCTGTGATATAAGGGCTTTGAGCTAAAAAGAGCGCCGCTTTGGCTACGTCCTCTGTACAACCAAAGGCTTGTACAGGAATTTGTTTTTCCATATGTTCTTTTACTTTATCGGATAATACTTCCGTCATTTCAGTTTGAATAAAGCCGGGTGCAATGGCATTGACTGTAATTCCGCGAGCGGCTACTTCCCGGGCCACCGACTTCGTAAAGCCGACAACCCCTGCTTTACTGGCGGCATAGTTGGCTTGTCCAACGTTGCCAATCAATCCGGAAACAGAGGCCAAGTTGATGATACGGCCATTACGGCGTTTCATCATGCCCTTCAAGACTTGTTGGGTCATATTGAAGGTTCCCGTCAGATTTACTTGAAGACAGCTATTGAATTCTTCTTCTTTCATACGCAATACCAATTTGTCGTTGGTGATGCCGGCATTGTTGATTAGGATATCAATTGGTCCTAGTGCCGCTTCGGCTTCGGCAATCAATGCCTTTGCCGCCTCAAAGCTACTAATGTCCCCAGTTACCCCCACAGCTTGAACGCCATGGGCGCGGCACGCTGCTAAAACATCTTCTGGGATTTGCGAGCGACCATTGATCACGACATTCGCACCAGCTTGTGCAAAGGTTTCGGCGATGGTGCGGCCGATACCGCGAGTAGAGCCTGTCACTAATACGTTTTTACCTTGTACTTCCATGTTTACCTCCCCGCCATCAAAAGGGCGATTGCTTCATCATAGCTTGCTTGATCTTCGACATGCGCCGAAGTTAGTTGTTTATCGATTTTCTTTAAAAAGCCAGTTAGCGTTTTACCCGGGCCTACTTCAACAAGGGTATCAATGCCCAGCGCTTTTAGGGTTTGAATACTATCATCAAAACGGACAGCCGACATAACTTGGCGGGTTAATAAATCACGTACATCCTCATCTGGCATGATTTGCGCCGTCGTATTGCTGATAAGAGGGCGAGCCATCGGACTAAACTTCACCTGCGCCAACTCTTTTTCCAGCTGTTGGGCGGCGGGGGCTAATAGCTGTGTATGGAACGGGCCGCTAACATTCAGAGGAATCATCCGCTTAATGCCAGCTGCTTTCAACATTTCCAGCGCGTGGTCCACCGCCGCAACTTCGCCACCAATCACGATTTGTTGTGGTGTATTATAATTGGCTGGGGCCACAATCCCATATGTACTAGCTTGGGTACAGATTTCTTCCAATAAGGTCCGATCCGCATTCATTACGGCCACCATTTTGCCAGTACCACTAGGGGCGGCTTCCGTCATAAAACGACCACGTTTTGCGACTAATGCAACTGCCTCTTTAAAATCCAACGCTTCCGCTGCCACTAAAGCACTATATTCCCCTAAACTTAACCCAGCAACCGCATCCGGCGTTATGCCCGCTGACTTTAGTAAGCGATAAAAGGCAACACTAGTAGTCAAAATAGCCGGTTGTGTATACATGGTTTCATTCAAGCGCTCGTTTTCCTCAAAGCACAAGGCCGCCATATCATAACCTAACACGTCGCTGGCCTCTTCATAAGTTTCCCGGACAATAGCATGGCTAGCTAACTCTTGGCCCATACCAGCATATTGTGCTCCTTGACCACTGAATAAGAAGGCTGTTTTCATACGCGAACCACCCATTTGGCCATATTGGCTTCGATGACTTGGCGCGTTTCTGCAACAAAGCTCTCAATGATTTCTGCCACGGTTTCTTCTTTTTGAACCAAACCGGCGATTTGGCCAGCCATGACTGACCCATGATCCACATCGCCATCAACAACCGCATTGCGCAAGGCACCGCGCCCTAGTTCATCAAAAGCGGTCAAATCAGGATCTTCTGCCTGTAAGGCGGCTTTTTCCAGCTTGTCGTATTCTTTTGTTAATTTATTTTTAACTGCCCGGACTGGGTGACCGAAATGCTGACAAGTAACCACAGTATCAATATCGCGCGCTTTCAGGATTTTATCTTTATAGTTTTGATGAACCGTACATTCTTTAGCTACTAAGAAACGGGTACCAACTTGAACCCCTTCTGCGCCTAACATAAAGGCCGCTGCCATCCCGCGTCCATCGCCAATACCGCCGGCTGCAATCACAGGAATTGCTAAAGCATCGACTACTTGTGGAACTAAGCTCATGGTAGTCAGCTTACCGATATGGCCGCCAGCCTCCATACCCTCTACGATTACAGCATCCGCTCCAATTTTTTCCATCCGTTTGCCTAACGCAACGGAAGGTACGACTGGAATGACGGTAATGCCCAATTCTTTAAAACGCGCCATATGTTTGCTTGGATTGCCGGCGCCTGTTGTGACAACTTTGACCCCTTCTTCGCAGACTAAGTCCACGATGTCGTCAGCGAAAGGCGATAACAACATAATGTTGACGCCAAAGGGTTTATCCGTAATTTCTTTGATTTTTTTGATTTCTGCCGCCACGACTTCCCGCGGTGCATTGCCGGCGCCAATAATACCTAGTCCGCCAGCCTTTGAGACTGCTCCTGCTAAAGAAGCGTCCGCGACCCAAGCCATCCCGCCTTGAAAAATCGGGTATTGGATCCCCAATAATTGTGTGATTTTAGATTCCATCTAGATTCATCCTTTATAAAATAATCGAATAAGTGCTTTTTAGTATTGTGAGGATTTCTACAATTTCTACCACCATAAGGAAAACGGGATTGTAGCAACTTTTTTTCGTCACCACAGTCCCTTTTTTCCTTTTTATGCGGCAGTGATTATGCCATTTGTTTTTCTACGTAAGTCACCAAATCTTGAACAGTCGCCAAACCGTCTTCAGATTCAATTTTCACATCAAATTCGTCTTCGATCTCGTTGATGATTTGGAATAAGTCTAAGCTATCAGCGTCCAATTCTTCTTGGATCTTAGTTGTTAAAGTTACTTCCTCAGGTTCTTTTCCTAGTTCTTCCACGATAATTGCTTGAATTTTTTCGAATACCATACGTAAAATCCTCCGTAATTTTGTTAGTTTTATTTTATGAAACAGGTTAAACCTTCAAGACGAGGGAACCCCATGTGAGTCCACCGCCGAAGCCTGTTAACACCAAAGTTTGGTTACTACCTAAAGTAATGTTGCCAGCCGCCACTTCATCATGCAGCAGTAAAGGAATACTGGCAGCCGATGTGTTGCCGTATGTCGCCATTGACATGGGAAACTTCGTCAATGGTTCCTTCAGCTTGCGGGCAATTTTTTCTACGATGCGCTGGTTGGCTTGATGAAGGAGATAATAATCCACCATCGACGTTTCCAGCTCCGCTAAGTTCAGGACAGCTTGAATATTTTTAGGCACGTCTCGCACGGCGAAATCAAAAATATCGCGCCCATTCATTTGCAACGGCTCATTGGCCACTGCTGCTAGGCCATAGGGATTGCCCCCACTAGCTCCGCCGCTTTTTAACGACAGTCCCCGCTTTCCATCAGCTGCTAATTTCTCAGCTAAAATATGCGCAGTGTCATCAGCTTCTAGTAGCACACCGCCGGCTCCATCACCGAAAAGGACAGCTGTTCCCCGGTCTTGCCAGTCAAGAATCTTGGAAAGAACTTCTCCGCCAATTACCAGACCTTTGCGGCTGCCGGAACGAATCAGCTTTTCAGCCATCGCCAGGGCATAGACAAAGCCAGAACAAGCTGCGTTCAAGTCGAAGGCAAAGGCATTATCGGCCGCAATTGCCCCTTGTACTTGGCAGGCAACCGATGGCGTTTGAAAATCCGGCGTCATAGTGGCCACCAGAATAAAGTCTAATTCTGCAGGAGTTGTCTGACTTTGCGCCAACAACTGTCTAGCAACTTGTGTACATAAATCGGAGGTGTTCTCCGTCACGGCGAGATGCCGATTAGAAATTCCTGTGCGGGAGTTGATCCATTCATCATTAGTATCCATAATCTCGGCTAACTGATGATTGCTGACCTGCTTTTCCGGCACATATTTGGCAATCGCTGTGATTTTTCCATATTGCATGCTTTGCACCTCTTACTTGTAGCCTTGTAAATAGTCATGCAGATTTTTCAAAGCCTTCAATAGAGCTTGTTCTTCTGCGCTGTCCATGTTCACTAAGACATTTTTCACCATTTCACGATGGAAATGTTGGTGGACCCGATAAAGGAGCTTGCCTTTTTTGGTAAGACCTAGCTTGACGACTCGGCGATCATCTTCGCTGCGGATTCGTTCAACATAACCCTTTTTAACAAGATTATTGACAGCTACTGTCAAAGTTCCGACGGTAATGGATAACTCTTTGGCAACTTCGGACATGGTCTTTTTCTTGTACATGCTGATGGCTTCAATGGTGTGCATTTCTTTTATCGAAAGATCTTTAAACTGACTTTTTTGCAGTTCGGATTCTTCGATGGTCAAAATGTCGTTAAAGACACTGACTAAATAATCGTTGACTGTTTCTAAATTGGGTTCCATCTTTTGACCACCTGCCGATATATTTTGATTATCAAATCATTTGATGTTCAAACTATATCTCGATTTATTTTAAAATGCAACACTTTTTTTGTGAAAATGAAAATTTCATGAATAGCTGATTGCATCACGTTCGTTATTAGCCTTGATTTGATGCGGTTTTTAAAATTTTTGTTTGACAAACAAAATCACGGACCTTATAGTTAAAAAATAGTTTGACACTCAAACTATCTAACTCACCTATCAAAGGAGTTTTATTATGACATTTAAACCTTTAGTCATTGATCAATTAGTTGCCAAGGTTCCTATCATTCAAGGTGGCATGGGAATTGGCGTCAGCTTGGCAAATCTTGCCGGGGCAGTTGGCCGTGAAGGCGGGATTGGTATCTTATCTACTGCACAAATCGGTTACCAAGAGCCGGATTTTGAAAAATCACCGCTACGGGCAAATATGGCGGCCATCAAAAAACAATTTGACCGGGCCAAAGAGCTGGCGCAAGGTGGTTTGATTGGCTTCAATATCATGGCCGCTAGTTTCCAATATGACCGCTATGTCAAACGCTGTGTGGAAGTGGGCGCGGATGTGATTATTTCCGGTGCAGGCTTACCCATTAACTTGCCGGAATTAGTTGCCGGTAGCAAAACGAAAATTGCTCCGATCGTTTCTTCTAATAAAGCCGCGAAAGTCTTATTAGGTACTTGGAAAAAGCGCTTTGACCGTACTGCCGACTTTGTCGTGGTAGAAGGACCTAAAGCTGGCGGCCACTTAGGCTTTAAGGCTGATGAGTTGAAGGTCAGTATCGACCGAATGGATGATGAACTAAAAGCCATTATTGCAACCGTCAATAAATTTGGTGCAGAATTTGGCCAAGAGATCCCTGTGATCTTTGCGGGGGGCGTCTACAACAAAGAAGATATCCAACATTATTTAGATCTTGGCTGCGGCGGTGTCCAAATGGCGACGCGTTTTGTAGTCACGGAAGAATGCGACGCGCCGGAAAGCTTTAAAGAAGCCTACCTCAATGCCCAAGAAGCAGATATTACCATCATTAAGAGTCCCGTGGGCATGCCGGGACGCGCTATCAAAAACGACTTTACCCAACGGATTCAAGAAGAGCGGATTCCAATTGAAAAATGTCGGAATTGTTTGCAGCTAAAACACTGTGACCGTAAGACGATTCCTTATTGTATTTCAGAGACTTTATTGAACGCCGTTACGAAAGACCCAAATCATGCCTTGGTTTTCGCCGGTGCCAATGCGTATCGTCTTCAAGAAAAGACCACTGTTCAAAAATTGTTCCAAGAATTGACCTGTTAGCCAATCCAAGCACTGTCCCTAGGGAGACGGTGCTTGTTTTTTTCGGCATTTCCGACTATACTTCCCTTGGTGAAAAAAATGAATTTAAAAGAAAAAGCACATCAACTGCCGGCCCGTCCCGGTGTCTATTTTATGCGAGATAAAGCTGGCGAAATCCTTTATGTCGGTAAAGCCAAACGCTTAAATAAGCGCGTTATCAGTTATTTTCTGCCCTCCACCCCGCAATCCCGCAAAAACCAGCGAATGATTTTTCACATCCATGATTTTACTTATCAGGTAGTGGATACGGAATTAGAGGCCTTGCTGCTAGAACAGCAAATGATTGCGAAACTCCATCCACCTTATAATCGGATGATGAACTATGCGGAGCGCTATCACTATATCCAATTTTTAGAAGAATTGCAGATTACCGCGGCACCTGACCAGCATTCCTTTGGACCTTTTGCCATGTATAAGCAAATTCCCGAATGGATTCGCATCATGAATGATCTTTATGATTTACCAGACAAGCGTTGGCAAATGCCTGTGGCGCGAGCACTTCATGAAAAACGCAGGGCACTGTTACCACCGCTCTCAGCTGATAGTCGCGAAACTGAAATTCGCCAAGTCTTAACTGGTAGCGATGCTGCGATACAGCGCATCACCTTCCAACAGGAACAGGCCATCCAGCAGCAAGCCTTTGAATGGGCGCAAGCACTGGAGGAAGATAAAAAGCTCCTACGCCGGTTCCGCAAGCAATCCCATGCTATTCAAGAAATTTTACAACCGAAGCCTCGTTATCTGTACGATAAGATGGATAAAGAGCGGCGAAAAGTTTTTCTGGTGTATCAAGGTAAAATTGTTGCCGGTAAGGTTCTTCATAAAAATCAAGATTTTGCAGTGGCTATCTTTGCCGAGACCGCCCTGCCACCGGTAGAAACCTTTATTCCTTTGTCTGAGCTGGACAATCGTCTGATTATTGCCCGTTATCTGGAGCAAGCCGAATTAACCAAAAATACCTCCTACCATCAATTAACTTGATGCTAGGAGGTATTTATTTACAAGAAATCACATACGCGTCTGGAAATCAGGTCCATGACTCGCACTTTGCGCGATTCCGCTAAATGCGGAAAAATCTGTTGATACATGTTCAAGGAATCTGGGGTATCCAGCCAATATAGCAGTGATAGCGCAAAATCAGCAATGGAGAAACCCTCCAACCATTTCAAACGGGGAAAAATATCTGACGTAACAGCTAACTGACCTAATTTTTCCAAAAGGAGCGGATGGCTAAGTTTTTCGTGATAAATATAGCCCATAGTTTTGATTTGTTCTAAAGGAAACGCATCTTCGTTCAGTTTACGCAACAAGACATCAATCGGTGGATCTACGACTCGCATCAGCACTCCCTCCTTTTTAGGTATTATACCATAAAACGCTTACATTTCACTTAATAAGTCTGGAAAAGATGCTTTTTCTTTCACAAAGTCGAAAAAAGAGAAGAAACGCATCCATTGTTTGCGCTTCTTCTCTTGGTTTTATTGTTGAATCAAATCGTAAATCTCCATTGCGACTAAGTCGATATTGTCAAATTGATAGCTTTGATGTGTTGCAGTCTCAGTCAATTCAAACGTATCAGTCGTTTTGTCATAAGTAACGATACACATTTCTTCGCCTTCGCGTTCGAAACGGCGTACTTGGACTTCGTTATCAGTCGCTTCAGCCATCGCTTCTAAACGACGGATGATCGCCACCAGTTGTGAGTGTTTCATGGCTTCTCTTGCCCCCTTCTCTCTACTTCTGCTTTATTGTATCAAAACAAGGTGACTGTTGCATTCAAAAACCGTGAAATTTTTAGTTTTTTTTCTACTTTTTAGGGTTATTTAATTTTCAGCGGACTTTGGTACCTGTCCTGCTGGCCACCAAAGCTTGATCAAAGCTTGGGTGCCATCGTTTTCATAGCCCTTTTCAGCCAATTGATGATACAAGTTGTAGGCTAGCTCCGTTCCAGGCAATTGCAGCGACATTTTTTGCGCTTCCGCTAAAGCGATCCCTAAATCCTTGATAAAATGCTTCACGAAGAAACCTGGTGAATAATCTTCCGCTAAAATACGCGGACCATAACTGGTCATAGAAAAGTTAGCCGCAGCACCGCCGCCTAAGGTTGTCATAGTTTGTTCCAGGTCCAGACCAGCCTTTGCCGCGTAAACCAGCATTTCCGTCAAGCCGGTCATGGTGCCCGCAATCATGATTTGATTTGCCATCTTGGTATGTTGGCCTTTGCCAGCACCGCCATGGAGACTAGTTTGTTTACTAAAGTGTGCTAAAATTGGTTGCACCGCTTGATAGGCAACGGCGTCGCCCCCTAGCATAATCGTTAAAGTCCCATTTTTAGCGCCAATATCACCACCCGAAACTGGTGCGTCCAAGGCGCTGGCTTCTTGTAGAGCGGCCTTTTCGGCAATTTTAGCGGCTAAAGTCGGTGTACTCGTGGTCAAATCGACTAAAATCTTACCTGCAAGTGGTGCTTGAAAGATGCCCGTTTCACCAAAATAGACCGCTTCAACATCTGCGGGAAAGCCCACCATGGTAAAGATGACCTCCGCTTGTCTGGCAACTTCGGTGGGGGTATCACACCAAATCGCTCCCTGCGCAACTAAGTCCGCTGTTTTTTCTTTCGTTCGATTGTAAACAAAAAGTTCATAGCCCGCCTTCAACAAATGCCCACAGATGGCCTTTCCCATCACACCGGTGCCAATAAATCCAATTTTTTCCAAATTTGCTTCCTCCTTTGCCGACCTGCGGCTTGTTTCTATTAGTAAAATAAAAACCCACAAAACCAGTATACCTGATTTTGTGGGTTTGACTTGAAAAATTGCTTATTTTCTAAGGGCAGCGAACTTCACACGAATCTTTTCCATGTTGATTTTGGCTTCTTTTTCCAAAGCTCGTTCGCTGTAATACTCCTCGATATCTTCATAAAAATCCATCATAGACTCACCAAAATGAGTTGAAGAAATATCATAAAGCTTGGTCTGTAAAATTTGATCATCTGCTGGCACGTTGTCTTTAACATACTCAATCAAAGCTCCTGCAAAATCATCATCTGTTTCAAAAGTAATTCCTAAAGAAGGATGGTCGAATAATCGATCCAAATAGGCATTGCCCTCTACTACACATTTTGTACCGGCGGCCATCGCCTCAGTATAGGTCAAACCTTGCGTTTCAGAAGTAGAAGCACTGACGAAGTAATCGGCCGCTTTGTAATAAATCGCGACTTCATCATTTGGTACTTCACCTGTGAATTGGACAAATTCCTGAATACCTAACTCTTCCGTCAATTCTTGCAATTTTTCCAAATAAGGCCCTTTACCTACAACAACTAAACGTGCTTGCGGCAATGCCTCCAAAACCTTAGGAAAGCCTTTAATAATCGTTTGGATATTTTTTTCGTAGGAGATGCGGCTCAAAGAAAGAATTAGTAATTGATCGTCCTCAATTGCTAGTTTATCCCGCATATCTTGAATCATCGCCTTTGTGATATCCGGCCGTTTGAATTTCTCGATATCGATCCCCGTTGGAATTACGCGCATAGGAACCTTAACACCATAATCTCGCAACACGTCAATTACTCGTTCACTGGGACAAACAGCCCCTGTTGTATGATTGACGAATAAGCGGGAAAAGGCTTTGACGTGCGACCGTTTTAGGACCTTGCCCTTGGCAATATAATGCAGATAATCTTCATACATTGTATGGTACGTATGAATCACGGGAATATCTAACTTTTTAGCCACCATTTTGCCTAAAATGCCCGCACCAAACTCCGTATGAGTATGAATCAAATCTAATTCTAGCTCTTTGGCAATCAAGTACGCATACAACATACCCCGAACAACAATCCGTCGATCCTTAAAGGAAACGAAAGGGACGCTAGGCATACGAATGATGTCTTCTTCAAAATTTTCGGCATTGGGATCAGTCGTGGTAAAGATATAGACTTCATGTCCCTTCTTTTCCAGTTCTTCTTTCAATGTTTTAATGGATGTCGCGACCCCGCTGACCTGGGGGAAGTAAGTATCTGTAAAAAAACCAATTTTCACCTTTTTATCCTCCTTGATGCAACGTTAGCTTTCAGTAACGAGCGGTGCTTCTGCCAGTACTTTTTCATACACATCTTGTAACGCATGACCAACTTTCGTAATACTACGCTGGCAGGCGGTGTCATAGCCCGCTGTGCCTGTATTTGGTAATTGCTGATTTAAAATGCCCTCAATGGCTTCCATAAATTCAATGTTATTGGTGCCCATATAACAGTTAACGCCAGCTTCCAACCAACCTTCATAGACCGGAATATCACGGACTAAAATTTGTTGATGAGAGGCCAAGGCTTCTAAAATGACGATGCCTTCAGTCTCCTCATAGGAAGGGAAGAAAAATAAGTCTGCTGCGGAAAAGGCGCCTTCTAGCACTTCACCTTTAATGTAACCAGGAAATTCCACGTTAGCCGGATGATCCTCTTTCACTAAATCGCGGACTTCCTTAGGGATAGAGTACATTGGCGTATGACCAAACCAGATAAACCGGATTTCCGGGTATGCTTTGGCAATTTCAACAAAATCAAAAATCCCTTTTCGTTCAAAGTAGAGCCCTACGCAAATAATTACTTTTTCGCCAGGACGCACTTGAAAATGTTCCCTAAAAGCTGCTTCCTTTTCAGCGTTTGGTTTGAATTTCTCCAAATCAATCCCATTTGAAATTGCACTGATAGGAACAGTCAGACCGTAACCTTCTAGTAGCTTTTTAGAGTATTCAGTTGGCGTGATCAAATGATCTGCCTTACTATAAAGACTCACAAGATATTTTTTGACTAATGGTGAGATCGTATTGGACCCCACAAAGGAATTTCTGAAATCCTCTTCTGTGGAATGAGCATGATAGATGACCTTTTTCCCCATTTTGCGTGCTTTTTTCACCATGGCATGACTATTGATTCCATACGTATTGATATGGAGAATATCATAATCTGTTGCTTCTGGGTCAGTGGTATACTCGATGCCCATCTCCGTCAAAGCCCGCTTCTGATGATCCAAAGCTCTGCCTACGCCAGATTTTGCCAAGATTTTTTCACCCTCAAAATATAGTAAAACTTTCATCAAACCGCTCCTTTCTTCCAGAATTATAGCATAGGAAAGTTGATTTCCCCTCAAACTTTAGTCTGAACTTCTAGTCTAATTATAGCATAAACGTTTCGTATCGCATGGAAAATACACTATGTGACAATATCGTTAGCCGTTGTCAACCGTACGTCATGTTATGGAATTCTTTCCTCAGCTTTTCAAAGGAAACTGCATCACAAAACGAGTCCCCTTTGGTTGATTATCTACAACTTGCACGGTCCCTTTATGCGCGGTAATGATCCGCTCAGCGATTGACAGACCAATCCCATATCCACCGCGACCACGGGCAGCATCCTCGCGGTAAAAGCGTTCAAAGATTCGCTCCCGTTCTTCAGCAGAAATACCCTTGCCGGTGTCTGCCACAACTAGTTGCCAGTGATGATGTTCCTTTTTTGCAGTAACCGTAATCTTTTCGCCCGCTTGAGTAAACTTTAAGGCGTTGTCAATCAAGATGACCAATAATTCCTGCAGCCGCTCTGGATCGACACTTACTTGAAAATCATCTGCCGTCATTAGTAGCTGCTTTTCCTCCGCTTCAGCCAATTCCTGATAAGGGGTTACGATTTTCGTCAATAAAGCAGCCATTTGAACCGGTTGCTTGTGCAGCTGCCATTGCGGATTATCCGAACGTGCCAAGGTTAATAAGTCATTGGTTAATTGGCTCAAGCGGCTGACTTCATTTAAGGCCAAGGCGACATCTTCTGATTCTTCCAAAATCGTATGATCTGGGCGCGTAAACAGCTTTTCTAGCTTTGCCTGAATAATCGTCAACGGTGTCCGCAATTCGTGGGAAGCATTTTCGATAAATTGTTGCTGTTGCCGCATTGAGGTCAGCAACGGTCGCATAAAGCGTTTTGATAAAAAATAGCTTAAGAAAACCGAAAGAATCGCAAAAATCACCATACAAATAATCAAAATGCGCTGAAAACTTTGAATTGTGGCTACGATAGGATCGGTATTGATCAAAATTTGAATGTAATCAGCCGCCGCTGTGGGACTTTTCACGGTAATACTGCGAAACTGCAACGTCTGTTGATTCCGGTCCTTGACTTGTAACGTGGTTACTTTGTCCAAATCTTGCGTTGATAAGTTGATATGGCTGAAATCATCGATTCGTGAGCCTAAGTCATTTTGATTGATGATTTGTCCACCTTTCCACAATAGAATCTGTTGCTGAAACTGATTAGGCCTAGGTCCCCGCTCGCCCGCCGCTGGTGGTGTGGTGTGATTCGCCTCAGCCAGTAAAAAATTCTGATCTGTGGCAACCCGACTTAATTCTTGATCGGTGGAACGGTAAATTGACGTTTGTACCAATTGAAAAACAATGACCCCTAAGACTAAAAAAATCACGCCAAAAGCAATCAAGGTATTTAAAAAATAGTGACGCTGTTGCCGTTTAACTTGTTCTTCAATCATTGGTTACCTCCGATTTAAAGAGATAGCCGACATTGCGGATGGTGGTAATCCATTTATCAATGCCAAAAGGTTTCAACCTTTTACGCAGATTACTCATGTAAACTTCTACGACAGTCAAGGTGGTATCGGATTGAAAACCCCAAATCCGGTCAAACAATTGGTCCTTGGTCAAAATATGTTGGGCATTTTGCATTAAATAAAGTAACAGGTCGAACTCTTTGCCCTGCAGAGGGATTTCTTGCTGCTGAAAGGTAATGATATGTTGTTCGGGCTGGGCTACTAGTGCGCCTATTGTTAATTGGTTTTCTACTGTATAACCAAGGCTTCGGCGTAAAAGGGCTTGGCTGCGAACTAGCAGCTCTTCACGATGAAAGGGTTTCGTCACATAATCGTCGGCCCCATTGCGAAAACCATTAAGTTTGTCATCAAAGCTATCTTTGGCTGTTAAAATCAGAACCGGCGTATAAATTTCCTGCTGACGCAACTGTTTTAAAACTTCTTCGCCACGTAAGGTCGGCAGCATCAGGTCCAGCACAATCAAATCATACAAACCAGAACTAGCCTCAAAAAGTCCTTCTTCCCCATCAAATTGTTGGCTCACTTCGCCTAAGGATTTCAAAACATCTTTGATACTATCGGACAAGACGTGATCGTCTTCTATTAATAATATTTTTGTCATGTCGCTCACCTCTTCTTCATTGTAAAGAACAATCGCTGAAATTGCCACGAACAAGCCAAAAAGGGCACAGTCGCCTGCTGCCCTTTTTGCGGTTTATCTAAAGCCACCCATACCGCTCATTTGGTTGCCGCTAACTGCGTTCCCACTTTGGTCGACTTGAGTGATCGTATTGTCTAACGTATAGGTCCCCAGCTTTTGACTGTCCGTTACTGCGCCGGTGACGATACCCGTTTCTTTAACCGTTCCACCAACAGCTAATGTTACGTCGTTAGCTGCTTGCATTTCCGGTACTGAAACAAAGATAAACTGATAGGCTTTCGTTGGCTTCACGGAATAAGTTGTTTCACCAGCCGTGACTTGGAGCGTCTTATCTTGACTACTATCTAGATAAACAGCCAGCCCTTTTTGTTGCGAAGTCTCGCTAGTAGCTTGAGCCATATCGGCAGTCCCCGTAGCAAGCAAGACACCACCATTTTGGTCAAAGGTGCCGTTGTAATCTAAAGACCCATTACCGCCGCGACTAGGTCCATCCACAAAGACAGTACCAGCAGTCATGGTGATATTGCCATTGCTGTCCAAACCATCGCCCTCAGCATGAACCAACAAGGTACCACCATTTATGATGATTTCTTTACTATCATCTGCCTGATCTCCGCCACCAGGGCCCCCAGGTGCTCCACCCGGACCGCCAAAGGTATCTTCACCAAAGCTTCCTGTGTCCGTCGTTGTATCGCTGCCACCACCAGCGTTAACGCCATCATCGTCAGCCGTCACATCAAAGGTGCCATCATTAAAGGTAATAGTTGAACCCTCTAATCCTTCGTATGATTTGCTGATAGTCATTTGACCACCATTCAAAACCAAGTCAGTATCGGCATGAACACCATCGTCTCCTGTAGCAATCTGCCACTGCCCGCCGTCAATTGTGATAGTGCCATTACTATGAACTCCATCATCCGCACTATTGATGTCAAAAGTTCCATCATCAACTTGAACACTTGTCCCCGCCTTTAGGCCCTTATAGCTTTCTTCACTGTTAACGCTGCTCTCAGCGCCGTCTGCGGTTTTTAAGGTGAATTTGCCGGTTTGAATCTTTAAAGCTGTGGCGGCTTGAACCGCATCGCGCCCAGCCTCGATAGTAAACGTGCCACCATCAATTGCTAACCAGCCTTTGTCCGTCTCTTCAGTATTACTCGTCTGCAAGCCATCGCCTTCAGTGGTTTTCAACGTGAAGGTGCCTCCGGCAATCGACAGGCCATCTTTGGCTTTAATGGCGTTATTTTTAGCGGTCACACTGATAGTCCCGCTGACGATTACCACGTCATCCTTGCCGCGAATTCCATTGCTGTAATTTCCTGTTACCACCAAGCTGCCGGAGCCATTGATGGTGAGGTCATCTTTGCTGAAAATAGTGGCATCCGGCTCATCCTCACCAGTCGCCAACTGATAATCACTGCCATCACTGACGGTATTCTCAGTCCCGTCACTTAAGGTTAGCGTTACCTTATCGGCTTGTTCCACATTGATAGCCGGACCTTGGTCATTAGTAATCGTCACACCCTTAAGCACGAGATGAACAGCATCTTTATTGGTTCCCTTCACAACCACCTGGCCCTTCAACTCACCACTTAAAACGTAAGTGCCTGCCTGAGTGATGGTTAACGTATTCTCCTTAAAAGTCGCACCTGACCCATCGATTTCGGCACTATCCGTTGCCAGCTGGATTGTCGTTCCTGTTTCATTCGTATCATAATCACTCTCCGCATATTGACCATATTTCGTTTTGGTACTAGCATTGGTGGTCTGAGTTGCTGCTGCGGCACTGGTACTGGTGGCGCTATTTGCGGTACTATTGGCTGCGCCCGCTGCACTGCTATCAACACTGGTGGTCCCTGCTTGCTGGCAACCTGCCATTAGCAATAGCGTCAAAAGACCACTCATTACATATCGTTTTTTCATCCTTCTCACCTCTATACTTATAATTCATCTTTATTCGTGGCTACTTTGCCTGACTGAATCGGCAAATTACCATTACGGACCCTTAGTTCGTCCAGTAGTCGTTTTTCGGCTGCTACATCCTTCAGCAGAATCCGGTAGCGCAACTCATAAAGGGAACCCATGTTAGTGGTCCGAACCGCTTCCATTGTGAACTGATAGGTATAACGCTGAAACAAGTCATCAAAAAGCCCAGGATAATCTAAATCTTCAGGAATCGTAATCTTAACGTCCCGTTCCGCGACACGATTATGCTCCCCAAAAGGTACCGTCTGTAAAATCACCAAGAGCAATCCCGTGATTGCTGAAAAAATCACCACATAGCCAATATAGCCCATACCTGTTGCCAAACCGACCCCCATGGACCAAAAAATACTGGTGATTTCACGGGCCCCACCGGCTACAGAACGGAAGCGGATCAAGCTAAAAGCCCCTAAAACAGCCATACCTGTTCCTAAATTTCCATTCACCAGCATGATCACTAATTGAACTAAAACTGGCAATACCGCCAAGGTAATCACAAAGCTTTTGGTGTAGACATTGCGGTACATGTGAGTAAAGGCCACCACCAAGCCTAAAAGAATCGAACTAAAGGTACAAATTAACAAGTTCGTGATGGTCAGATTGTCGGTTAGTAAACTGTTTAACATGACGTGTTCCCTCCATTTGTAAAGTTGGTAAAATATGGCGCTGATATACTTGGGCATATTTTGAAAAGGACGATTTCACCAGTCCTAGCTGCGTCAGTAAATGACTAAACCATAACGGATAGGCTCCTAACGCCTTGACCTCCATCAGCACCTCGACTTCTGGGGCAACTAATTCACCTAAATCGCCGGACCTTAAATCAAGTTGCTCCCGGCGATAGCGAATCGCAAAATCAAAAGTGACCCGAAAATCGGCCAAAGCTGGTTCTGTTGAATACAACGCACGACGATCATATGCAATCAAGACTTTCGGCGCTAACTGCTGCCGACCATATAACCAATGAATTTCTTGCATCAGTTGATTTTCTTTGGGTGTACTAAAGGGTAACAACCGCGGATGGCGTAAATAATCGGCTGTCTCTTCGCAGGGTAAAGCCAAGCGCCTTTTATAAACCACCTTTTGAAATTTCTTTTTGATTTCCAAAAATGTCAGCGAATCGTCTGTGGGGACCCCATAACTACGGACCCGAAATTTTTCTTTGTATTTGGGTTTATCAATCGAACGTTGGATTAGCTGGTAGTCCGTCGTATCACAATAGAGGGACAAAATCGTATGAAGCCCATATTCATCTTCCTGCATATAAGGCAGTAGTCCCAGACGCAAGGCATCGTATTCCCACATCGCTAGAATGTATTTTGTTTCTCGCCGTTGAAAAGTAGACTTTAATTTCATCAAGCTCTCCTCCTTCACAAGAACAAGCATACTGAGGCTAGCATAAAGGAAGCTTAAAAAGCGCAAAAAATTTTGGGGAAAATCATTGCTATTCGTCTCTATTTAATTATTCGGCTATAATAAGTAAAATGCGGCAATCTTTAACTATTTTTTTTAAACAACTAATCCATCTACCTAGTTTCACTAAATTAAAGGAGCGATTCACATGAATTATTGGTTAACAAATGTCAAAATGGAAACGGGTTATTTGTATCAAGATGATTGGGCTTACGGGACCCAGACAGCCTTAGTTGCCTTACGGATCGAAGCAGGGCTTTTTAAAGAAATTATCCCCATGAACGAGTGGCAAGCGGATGAACTTCCAGTAGTTGACGGTCATGGTGCCCTATTACTGCCAGGAATCGTCGAAAAGCATTGTCATTTAGATAAAAGTAAACTAGGTAGTCCTTGGCAACCCGTGGCTCCTGCTAGTTCCATCGTGGAACGTTTTGAACAAGAGATTCCGGCCCTCGATGCGCTACCACTTTCAATTGAAGAACGGGCTCAAAATTTAATTGATGCCGAACTAACGCATGGTGTCACTCGCTTCCGTTCCCATATTGATATTGAACCGGCTACCGAGCTACGCTACTTGAAGGCAATTCAACAGTTAGTGGCTGATGCTCCTTATGACGTAGAATTTGTGGCTTTCCCTCAACATGGTTTTCTCCGTTCTAACTCTGAATCTCTAGTGGAAGCCGCTTTAAAAGCTGGTGCCCAATTAATTGGTGGCGTTGACCCTTATACCTTGGATGGTGACTATCAAACTACCTTGAAAAAGACCTTTGACCTAGCGAAAAAATATCAAGCTGGCATTGATATTCATCTTCATAACCGAGAAACAGCTGGCCGCGAGACTATTAAAGAAATCATCCGCCTGACAGAGGAATATGGCTGGCAAGGGCAAGTCGCCATCAGTCACGCCTTTGGTTTAAATGATTTTACTGGCGCCGAACGCAAGCAAGTTTTTCAAGCCTTAGCCGAAAATAATATCCATATTATTTCCAGCATCCCCTTGTCATTAGGAACTATTCCGCCACTGCGGGAATTACAAGCGTATGGCGTGCAGGTTCATATTGGTTGTGACAATGTCTATGACAGTTGGTCAACATTAGGTGACGGCTCCTTGCAACAAAAGCTGGTTCGCTACCTCGAAATTTTTAGTGTAAGCACGCAAGAAGAACTAACACAAAGCTTAGGCTTGATTACCGACCACATCACCACCCTTGATCAAAATGGGCAACGCAGCTGGCCTAATTTGAACGATGAGGCGACTTTCATCTTGACTGCGGCAGATTGTTCCGCAGAATTTGTTTCAAGAGAAACGCCAGTTGAAACAAGCTATCTTAGAGGTAACCAAGTTTATCAACGATAATATTCAAAAAGTCCTGATGAGGTGTTATGCTCTCATCAGGACTTTTTTTGAAGCCATCGCTATTAGATTGTTACTAGTATGAGTGTAACTCTTCTATTCAGCATAATAACTTTGAAAAAAATACATCAAAAAAGCCTCCGCTCAATTAAGAACGGAGGCTTCGTTTTACTTATTTTGTATATTCGTTTACTAATTCAACAACTTCTTCCATCGTGTCGCATTCGTTCAATGCGCGGTCAGCAAGTTCAGCCATTTTCTTAGTATCCAAACGTTTGATCAAGCTGCGAGATTTCAAGATGCTAGTAGCACTCATTGAAAATTCGTCTAAGCCCATACCAAGTAGTAATGGGATAGCAGTTTGATCCCCAGCCATTTCGCCACACATGCCGGCCCATTTGCCTTCTTTGTGTGCTGCGTCGATTACGTTTTTAATCAAACGCAAAATTGATGGGTTGTATGGTTGGTACAAGTAAGAAACTTGTTCATTCATACGGTCAGCTGCCATTGTGTATTGAATCAAATCGTTTGTTCCAACTGAGAAGAAGTCTACTTCTTTCGCAAACTTATCTGCTAATACAGCAGCAGCTGGAATTTCGATCATGATCCCTACTTGAATTGTATCAGAGACTTTTACGCCTTCACTGATCAATTTTTGTTTTTCTTCGTCAAACTTCGCTTTAGCAGCGCGGAATTCCTTCAAGGTCGCAACCATTGGGAACATAATGCGCAAGTTGCCGTGTACAGATGCGCGCAACAAAGCACGTAATTGCGTACGGAACATACCATCGCCAAGTTCAGATAGGCTGATACGCAATGCGCGGTAGCCTAAGAAAGGATTCATTTCATGAGGTAATTTCAAGTAAGGCAATTCTTTATCGCCACCGATGTCCATTGTCCGAACAACGACAGGTTTATCACCCATACCTTCAAGAACCGTTTTATAGGCGTTGAATTGATCATCCTCAGATGGGAAGTCAGGAGCGTCCATGTACAAGAACTCAGTCCGGTACAAGCCGATTCCTTCTGCGCCATTGTTGTGAACACCATCTAAATCTTTTGGTGTTCCAATGTTTGCAGATAATTCAACGTGTTTGCCGTCAGCGGAAACAGTTTCAGCTTCTTTTAGTTTATTCCATTCTGCTTTTTGAGCAGCGTAGTCTGCACCAATTTTTTCAACTTCTGCTTTTTGAGCATCCGTTGGGTCGATGTAAACATCGCCATCGATACCATTGACTGCTAGAATATCCCCAGCTTTAACTTTAGACGTGATTTCTTTCGTTCCTACGATAGCAGGAATTTCAAGAGAACGTGCCATGATAGCACTGTGTGAAGTCCGACCACCAATGTCAGTTACGAAAGCTTTTACATAAGTACGGTCTAATTGAGCCGTATCAGATGGTGTCAAGTCATGAGCGACTACGACAACTTCTTCATTGATCATAGATGGGTTAGGTAATGTCACACCAAGTAAGTGCGCTAAAACACGCTTCGCAACGTCGCGAATGTCTGCCGCACGTTCTTGCATGTATGGATTGTCATCCATTGCTTCAAACATGCCGATAAACATATCCGTTACGTCTTTCAAAGCAGCTTCAGCATTTACTTTTGAGTTTTTGATTTGATCTTTGATTTGTCCGACCATTTCTGGATCTGACAATACCATTAGATGGGCATCGAAGACTTGTGCTTCTTCTTCACCTAGGCTTTGCGCTGCTTTTTCCCGGATAGCTTGTAATTCTGTGGTAGATTCTGCAAGAGCAGCATCTAAACGAGCTTCTTCGGCTGCAGTATCTTCAACAGATACTTTTTGGAAGGATAAGTCGGGTTGAACTAGCAGGTAAGCTTTCGCGACAGCAACGCCATCACTTGCGGCAATCCCTTTTAGCATTTCAACCATTATTCAGACAATCCTTCTTTCTTCATTGTTTCAACGATTGCTGCCATTGCGTCTGCTTCGTCAGTACCTTCAGCAGAGATTGTTACGTCAGAACCTTGGCCAACGCCAAGAGACATAACGCCCATGATTGATTTTAAGTTTACAGATTTGCCTTTATACTCCAAGTTGATATCAGAGTTAAATTTGCTTGCTGTTTGTACTAATAGTGTAGCTGGACGTGCGTGGATCCCTGTTTCTGCTACTACGTGAAATTCTTTCTTTTCCATATTGATCTGTCTCCTTCGTCAATAAAGTTGTTATTGTTAGGGGTTTCCGAATTCTCGAAAAAGGCCCTTTCACCTAACAAGATTACCATTTTTTCCGTTTTCTTACAACAACTTTTACTCTTTTTGCCCTAAAGAAACGCAGGATAAAAATGAAAAGTTATTGAAAATTTGCTTTTCATTCCATCTTGCCAGCGTAGCGGTAAATGACGGTCCCGTTTAGTCCCGCTTCTCCGACAAAATCCATGCGATCTTCCATCTTGCGCCAGACTTCGCGAAAGGTCAAAAAGTCCGCCTGACTGACGGTCAATTCCGTGATAGCACCAGAACGTAAGTCCGCCAATTTTTGTTCATAAGGATTTTCGAACATCTCATCCCCCACTTTCTTCCTATATTATAGCTAAAATTTCAAAATGCGCTAGTTTCATCCTCATGACTGGCTCTTGCTAGTCTCGTGGTCAAGTTGAATTACTTGATTCTCCATGCAAACATGCTATAATGAAGTCAAAGGTCAGTAATGGTCAATCATTTCTTTGACCTTTTTACTTATGCGAAAGGACGTGACACTATGCTTTGTCAAAATTGTGGAAAAAATGAAGCAACGATTCACTTATACACAAACGTCAATGGACAACGCAAGCAGCTGGATTACTGCCAAAGCTGCTATCAAAAACTGAAAGCTGCAAGCAATAACAACGGGCCGCAAATGGCGCAAGATCCATTTGGTTTCGGTACCTTAGATGATCTGTTCCGTTCCATGTCTCAACAAATGGACCAAGGACAACAAGATCCATATAATCAAACACCACCTACTCAATTCGGTGGCGGTAATAACTTCAACGGTGGTCAACCTCCTCGCGGTGGCGGCCAAGGCGGCGGCTTACTGGATGAATTTGGTTTTAATATCACCGAAGCAGCCCGCAAAGGCGACATCGATCCAGTCGTTGGTCGCGATGATGAAATTAAACGTGTGATTGAAATCTTAAATCGTCGGACTAAAAACAATCCCGTACTTATTGGGGAACCTGGTGTCGGTAAAACTGCTGTAGTAGAAGGACTGGCTCAAAAAATTGTGGACGGCGACGTGCCACAAAAGCTATTAGATAAAGAAGTCATTCGTCTTGACGTGGTTTCCCTTGTACAAGGTACAGGAATTCGCGGTCAATTTGAAGAACGGATGCAAAAATTAATCGAAGAAATCAAAGAGCGCGATGACGTGATTCTCTTTATTGATGAAGTGCACGAAATCGTGGGCGCTGGCGCGGCTGGCGACGGTAACATGGATGCCGGCAATATCTTAAAACCAGCATTAGCTCGTGGTGAACTCCAAATGGTAGGCGCAACCACTTTAAATGAGTACCGGGTCATTGAAAAAGATGCGGCTTTAGAACGTCGGATGCAACCAGTACGAGTAGATGAACCAAGCGTAGATGAAACCATTACTATTTTAAAAGGTCTTCAAAAACGCTACGAAGATTACCACCATGTGAAATATACCGATGCTGCCATCAAAGCAGCCGCTACTCTTTCTAACCGCTATATCCAAGACCGCTTTTTACCAGACAAAGCCATCGACTTGTTGGATGAAGCTGGTTCAAAAATGAACTTAACGATTCAAATGGTGGATCCAAAAGTCATTGAACAAAAATTAGCGGATGCTGAAAAGCAAAAACAACAAGCTTCTGCTGAAGAAGACTTTGAAAAAGCGGCTTATTACCGCGATCAAATCAACAAATTGAACGTATTGAAAGAAAAACAAATCAGCGACGAAGATACTCCGGTGATTAACGAACAAGCTATGGAAGAAATCGTGGAACAACGGACTGGTATCCCTGTCGGTGAATTGAAAGAAAAGGAACAAACACAATTGAAAAACTTGGCCCCTGACTTGAAGGCTCACGTTATTGGACAAGATGAAGCCATCGACAAAGTGGCAAAAGCTATTCGTCGTAACCGGGTCGGTTTGGCGAAGAAAGACCGTCCAATTGGTTCCTTCCTCTTTGTTGGACCTACTGGGGTCGGTAAAACCGAACTAGCTAAACAACTAGCCTTTGAATTGTTTGGTTCAGATGACGCGATGGTTCGTTTTGACATGAGTGAATACATGGAAAAACACAGTGTTTCTAAACTGATTGGTTCTCCTCCAGGTTATGTCGGCTATGATGAAGCTGGTCAATTAACTGAAAAAGTTCGCCGCAATCCATATAGCTTGATTTTGTTAGACGAAATCGAAAAAGCACATCCAGATGTCTTGCATATGTTCTTACAAATCTTGGATGATGGTCGCTTAACCGACGCTCAAGGACGGACAGTCAGCTTTAAAGATACTATCATTATTATGACAAGTAATGCCGGTACCGGCGCTGTCGAAGCCAATGTTGGTTTTGGCGCAGCTCGTGATGGCAAAACGCGTTCGGTCTTAGGACAATTAGGTAACTTCTTTGCCCCAGAATTCTTAAATCGTTTCGATGGTATCGTAGAATTCAGTGCGTTAAGCAAAGAAAACTTGATGGAAATCGTTGGCTTAATGTTAGATGATGTTAACCATATGTTGGAAGACCAACACATCCACATTACGGTTGACGAATCCGTGAAAGAAAAACTGGTGGATCTTGGCTACAATCCAGCTATGGGGGCTCGCCCACTACGCCGGACAATCCAAGAACAAATCGAAGATGGTATTGCTGAATACTATTTAGATCATCCTGAAGTTCATGAATTATCCGCTGTGTTAGAAGATGATAAAATCGTCGTAACCGCAAAGCCTGTTGAATCTTCTAAGGAAGCATCCACAGAGCCTGCTGATAACACAGATGAAGCACCGGAAATAAACGAATAGTACGACAAAATCCCATGATTGTTGAATCATGGGATTTTTTTACGTCATTAGATAACATTTCGATACAAAATTCTTTCTATTTCGTTAAAAAATAATTATAATTAAAGAAAAGATTATATAGTGAGGTGAAATCTATGAAATTTGTAAATGTGACTAACAGTCATTCACGTCTGGTTTATAGCCAATTAGCGAATACTGACGCCCATTTAGTTAAAGTTTATACGATCGGCAAAACGACCGTCATTTATACTCAAGCACCTACTCACCACGAAATCCTCCTAGTGAATAAGGCACGCAACATCAAAGAAGTCGAAATCACTGAATCACTAGGTTACTTCCTAAAACGCACACCCAATGATATCTACGAAAAATCCGAAATCTCCATCATTCGCATGGATGGCGTTGTTGAAATCTCGATACCAATTCATAAACCAGTAGTAGCTGAATAGCCCAGAGAGACAAAGTCGTAGGATTTTGTCTCTTTTTTATTTGCCCTACTCCCAGCCACTAGCTTATCTCTTCACAATCTTTGAGTAATTGCCTAAAAATACGATATAATAATGTATAAATGACATGAATTAGGAGAAAAATTTATGAGTGAATTTCGTTATATCCAATCTCTGTATGAAAAGCAGAAGAAATACCCTCTGCGTTTGGTTCTACTTTCAGCGCTGGCTATTATTGTGGCGAGTATAATTTCGTCATTAGATCTTATCCGCATCTCCCCTTTTCTTATTTTTATGGTGGCGATGGCCTTAGTACTTTTCTATTCAAGAAGACTGCAAACTACTAGTAAAAATTTTTCGTTATTGAAAGATTATTTAGAGGAATACGATCCTGATGTACTGGAAAATCGTGAATTGGTCTTCTTTATTGACTATCAATTGAAAAACTATTTTGGCGGAGAATCTGATCAGCTTTTCAAAGCCCTTAAGGACGAAAATCCTGCAAATGATGCTCGGGCCACAGCACATTTACAAGAGGTCATTACGGAAATCAAAGAATACTACAACTATTTATTAGATCATTCTGAACTGGAAAATGATCTTAAAATTTCGCTAGCATGGTATCGGGAAACCATCGATACTCGCAAACAAGACCTACTATAGAAAGGAGCATTCCTATGAGATTTCGCCGTGATTTGATTGGAGTTGTCTTAGCTTTCGTAACTGCGGGAACCCTGGCAACAGGTGCAGATGCTACCGCCTATCAAAAAGTCTATGACGAACAAGATAAGCAAGAACAGACCATTACGCAATTGAGCCATTCTGAATTTATTTCAAGCGCTGATAAAACAAAATTAGCAAATGAGCAAAATGAGATCCAAAAAATTGAGAAAAGAGCCACGCGCCGTTCCTTGACGAACAAAATTCAGAAGGAAAAAAGGCTGATTCAGCAAGTAAAAACACGGATTGCTCAAACAGAGGCCGCCACAGCACACACAGAATATTCTGAGCTGGAGAAAACTGTGAATGGGTTGACGGAACTGAGTCAAAAACCTTTTACAGAAAAAGAGGATAAAAGCAAGTTAACAGTGCTGAAACAAGATGTCACTGAGCTACAAAACAGTAAAAAAGTTGCCCCTATTCGTGAATTGACCGAACGCGCTACCGCACTTAATCGTGATATGAAAGAAAATCAAGCAGACTTAACTGCGACGGTTAGCTCACTTAAACAACTTGACCAGGATATAGAAAAATTAAGTAAAAAAAGCTATTTACTTAAGGCTGATAAAGAGAAATTAGCTGAAACCCGCAAAATTCTTGGGACCTATTTCAAAAATGCAGACAGTTTAGCGGCAGTTCATAGCCGAGAAACGCAAGCATCTCAACTTTTAGCAGAATTAACTGAAAAGCAAGAAACCATCCAGACGGATTTTAAAAAGTATGAATCTAAAGCGAAGAATCTCCTAAGTGATACTAAAAATCTTTCATCCAAGGGCGACCTCACCGCTGATGAGAAAAAGGAATTGAATCAGCGAATCAAAGATACCGAAGTTGCATTGAAAATGCATTCTTACGCGCCAGGTGACTTGGGCAAGCAATATGACCTCCTAAATACACAATATCGAAGTTTATCTGATAAGAGCAAGGATCGCCAGGAAAAAGCAGCAGCAGAGGCGGAACGTAAAGCGGCTGAAAAAGAAAAAGCCCGGCAAGCCGCCGAGAAAGAAGCACAGCAGCAAGCAGAAAAGGATGCAGCGAAAGAAACGCAGCAAGCTGCAAGTCAAGCCCCTGCGCCAAGTCAAGTTGGTGAGTGGTATCAAGCTCCAGCTGGCTATAAATACTTGAAAGTCGATAGTGGCAAAACCTACGGACAAGTGAAACGACCAAACAACTTCCAATTAATTACAGATGCCGAAGCAGCCAATTATTCACCAGGACACGGAAATGGCTGGGCGAAACAGTAACGTAAACGACCATCGCTGTATATAACGATGGTCGTTTTGATTGCTTCTTTCATCTACTTATTTTTCCCTGTAAATCGTAAATAAATAACGTTTTATATGCCCCTTTTTACTCACCTTACATGCTACAATAACCTTAACAAATCCTTTTGGGAGGTCATAAAATGAAAACGACAGAATTGATGTTTGGCTGGAAAATTGAATACCCTGAATCCTTGACCCTTTTACACAACGAAGACGGTATAATTGCCTTAATGGATACTCAAAAAATGTTTGGCAATATTCAATCCTTTGTTTTTTCATTAAGCGAAAAGAAAATCGCCTGTCAAAGTAATCCAGATTTTATCCAACGTCTTACGGTTTCAATCAATAAAACGATTAGAGTCGAGATCTTGAATGATGGTGAAAGTGATGGAGCTGCGTATTCAATTGGAATAATTAACGGAAATTGACTTGTTCTCTGCTTGTTGGAAGTTATCTATACTTGTTTAAAACTAATTTGGAAGCTAACGGAGGTATCTTATGAAAACTGAAACCTTACTTTTTGACTGGAAGATTGAATTTCCAGAAGAATTATCACTTTTAACCAATGAAGAAGGACTAGTTGTTCTGCTAAGTCCCACACAAACCTATGGTGATTTCCAGCCACTTGTTTTAGAGCTGACCGACTCAGAAGTTCGATGTATAACAAAACCTTATTTCCTCCAAGAACTAGAAATTTCAGTTGATAAAGTGATTACAGTCACAGCTTCTGGCTTTTTCCACAGTGTTCGAGGAAACATTGACGGGGCTGTAGGCACTGAGTAGTATTTCATATGTAAACTAAAACTCCGACCGATTTCAAAAAATCAGTCGGAGTTTTTTTGTTTGTCTGAAAATTCTATTAAAATCACGTTTATGAAAAAACATTCTCGTTATCACTCATTTTATCGCTCAATTCTTACGATGGAAATCAGCAAGTAGGTTTTAAAATGTCTCTTACATCAAGCTCTTCAATTCCACATCCGGATATTTATCCGCAAACCAGCGCATCGCAAATTGATTTTCAAATAAGAACAAAGGTTGGTCAAAGCGGTCTTTCGCCAAGATATTCCGACTAGAGCTCATGCGCTCATCCAGTTGTTCTGGGTCGATCCAACGAGCAATCTTGTGTCCCATTGGGCTCATAATCACTTCGGCATTGTATTCATTCATCATGCGGTACTGGAAGACTTCAAACTGCAATTGTCCGACTGCTCCGATGATATAATCATCCGTTAGGTAAGTCTTGTACAACTGAATCGCGCCTTCTTGTACCAATTGATAGATTCCTTTATGGAAAGATTTTTGTTTCATGACGTTTTTAGCAGTCACTTTCATAAATAATTCCGGTGTAAAGGACGGCAATTCTTCATAAGCGACTTTCAACTTGCCTTCATACAAGGTATCGCCAATTTGGTAGTTTCCGGTATCATAAACCCCAATAATGTCACCCGCCACAGCTTCCTGCACGTTTTCCCGTGTATCCGCCATAAACTGCGTCACATTGCTGAGTTTCATTTTCTTGCCAGTTCGTTCCAAGGTGACATCCATGCCGCGTTCAAAGGTCCCTGAGCAGACCCGAACAAAGGCAATCCGGTCACGGTGAGCAGGGTTCATGTTGGCTTGGATTTTAAAGACAAAGCCTGAGAATTCTTCTTCATATGGGCTAACGGCACTATCTTCTTGGGTATGATGAGCATGCGGTTTCGGCGCAAACTGTAAGAAGGTTTCCAAGAATGTCTGTACCCCAAAGTTGGTCAAAGCTGAGCCAAAGAAGACCGGTGTTTGGTCGCCGCGAGCAATTTTTTCGGTATCAAATTCATCGCCGGCTTCTTGCAGCAATTCGACTTCTTCTAACACTTGTTGGTAGACACTATCGCTATGCAATGGGTGGCTAGCTTCGATATCGCCATCTGTTAGCGGCAGGAATCGCTCGCCATTTTCTGGACGATAGATTTCGACGCGTTTATTGTAGATATCATACAGGCCCGCTAAACCTTTCCCCATCCCAATCGGCCAGTTCATAGGATAAGATTCAATGTTTAACAGCTCTTCTAATTCTTCTAACAATTCCAATGGTTCACGGCCATCACGGTCCAATTTATTGATAAACGTGAAAATTGGGATACCGCGTTTTTTTACAACTTGGAAAAGTTTTTTCGTTTGCGCTTCGATCCCTTTGGCGCTGTCGATGACCATCACGGCACTATCCACCGCCATCAATGTACGGTAGGTATCTTCCGAGAAGTCCTCATGTCCAGGGGTATCCAAAATGTTTACGCGTTTATCATCATAATCAAACTGCATAACAGAACTGGTAACGGAAATTCCCCGTTGTTTTTCAATTTCCATCCAGTCAGACTTGGCAAAATTGCCGGTCTTTTTCCCTTTAACGGTTCCGGCTTGGCGAATCGCGCCTCCAAATAATAGTAATTGTTCAGTAATTGTCGTTTTCCCCGCATCCGGGTGGGAAATAATCGCAAAGGTGCGGCGACTATCGACTTGTTCGTGTAAGTGTGGATTATTCATGGTTTTCTCCTTATTAATAGGCAAATTTCAACTAGGTTAGTATAGCATGGAAGAGCCGCTATTTCAAAAAGTTTCAGAATGCACAAAATATCCAACTGAAAATGAAAAAACAATGAGTTTTATTTTAAATAACGTACGTTCAATTGTATAATGGATGAAAATGCTTGGAGGTGGTAGGATGTTAGAATTATTGATGTTAGATGAAGTTGGTCAAACAAAACTAAAGATTTACGCTCATTTTTCGACGTTGCAAAGCTCTATCCTTAACCTTGCCACTCTTTGTGAAACATTGGAATGCTCCTATGCCCGCCTTCAGAGTTTATTGGACGAGATTGATCAAGATATGGAAAAGATGAACTCAACTTCTTTAAGAGATGTGGAGGGGAAGTTTGAAATAACGGAACATATTTTTGATTATAACGCGTATCAACAGTATTTGATTCGTGATGGGATTCCGTATCGTTTTCTTTTAACTTCGTTAATTGATCCTGAGATTACGCTACAAGATTTTTTCGAACAAAATTTTACCAGCCGTTCGTCTATGGCACGTAAATTGCGCCCTTTAGCTGATTATTTAGCGACACTAGGAATCAAGCTCAACCGTTCTCAATTGAAGCTGCAAGGTGAGGAACAAACGCTGCGCCTAGTCTATTTCAATTTCATCTGGTTTGGCAGTTACGGTGAAGATGTGTTTGCACATATCTCAATTGCGGACAAATTGCAGCGGGATGAGCGCTGGAATACCTATATTACCCCTGTGAATCCGCAAGAATGGCGACTACGCTTAACGATTGGCTTTTTACGGCAGCAACAAGGTCATTTTATTCGTCACTTTGACTTTGAAGGCCTGACCTTACCCCAGCTAAAGGACCCTTATGAAACGTTGATGGCTGATTACTATGTTAGTCCTCAGCAGAAAAAAGATGAGTTAACCTACTTGGCCTATTTGGCATTTTACTGGCCGAACTACTATTTGAAGGATGATCCGCGGCTTGATTATGTAGAAGCCACTTTGGCTATAAACCCACTAGGTCTGACTCAATTGATTCGCGAGATGGTCAAAGATATTACCGGACGTTTGGTCTTTTCACCTATTGATCAAGATGCCCGGCGTTTACTGGAGGCCAATCTGTTTATTGCCTTTTACAATCAGCGATTTAGCAGCTATCGCTTGCCCATGATTTCCGCATTTATGCGTAGTCAAATGGAAAATAAGACGTCCCTTTATCCCGTATTGCATCATTACGTTTCAGATTACTTACATAAACGGATTCAGGAAACGGACTATGACTGGCTAGAAGATAAATTAGATGATTTAACTTTTCTCTGTACTTTTATCCTTTTGCCACAGTTTGAGCTATCAAAGCGACAAAAGAAGTTAACCGTAGGAATCATTGCCATTCCTAACTTTCTACTGCTGCATGAGATTCAGGACTTTTTGGAAAATCTCAATTACACCGATAGCTTTGTCCTGGCGAGTACCGAGCAAAAAAACTGTGATTTTTATATTGCCACTTCCACCTATCTGTTAAAAGATGTACCGCCGGAGAAGTCCTACATTATTAGCTTTTCAGGAAAATCCGACTATATCCAAGAACTTTTTCAGCTACTAAAAACGGCTCATGTGGAATTAAACATCAACGCCACTAAGGAAGAATTTTTACCGGCTTAAAGCAAAACGGCTATGATAACAGGATTCCGTTTCAAACTTATGTAGATAGTTTTGCAATCACCCCTCTATTTATGGATTATCCAGCTGACTCCCCCTTTCTAAACGCCAAAAGGCTCAGATCTCTGTTTCGTGCAGAAATCTGAGCCTTTGTTTATTTTGTATGAGGTCGCAAAATAATTTCCCGATTTGGTCCTTCAATCACCTCGGCATTAAAAGCGGTTGGTAATTTAAAGGTTGGTTCCTTTTGCTTGCGCTTTTGCAGACCTGCCCGCATGGTTTTTAGCGGTTGATAAGCAGCCAAATGTCCGGTTTCTTCAATCGTATACATGCCACCAGGCAAGTTTTCAAAACGAACCTGCCCAGCTTCGTCTGAAATTGCTTGATAGTTTTGACCATCTCGCTTCAAAGGACGTCCTTTTTTATCCCCTAGGGTATAAGCTAAGCCTGGGATTGGCTGCCGTTCTGGATCCTGCAAATAAAAGACTAAATCAATCTTGCGTTTGCGTAAAAGATAGGTCATCCACGAACGATAAAGCAGATAGAGCAGCAGTAACAATAGTAAGATCATGCCACCTATAATCAGCCACTGCTTCAATAAGCGCCATTGATCCCCTTTCTCCACCGTCGCTGCGACTTCTTCCGTATAAGGTACTCGATGTCCGCGAACGAGAAGCCGATGTGAATTGATCATATAAGGCGTACATGTCAACAATGTCACCAAATCTTCGCCCGGAACAATGCGCAGCTCATCCGTCTCGTTGGGCTCCACCACCTTCAGCTGATCCACCTCATAGGCGAGCTTTTCCCCCAGAATATCGAGAACGAACACGTCCCCTTTTTTGACCTCCGGCAAGTCGGTAAACAGCATTTTATTTGGTAAGCCTCGGTGGGCCGAAATCACCGAGTGCGTGCTCTCGCCCCCCACTGGAAACGAGGTCCCCTGTAAAACCGTTGCTCCACGGTCCAGCAATTTATCATTGGTGGTGTCAAAAACCGGCACCTCAGTATTAATAGAAGGAATATTGATAGTCCCAATCAAATGGTCCTGAAAATAAGCATCATTGGCACTATCGCTCCCTCCTTCACCAAAGGGGTCGGCACCAGGATTGCCGCCTTTTTCTTGTAACTTCTTATTAGCCGCCGCTAACTTCGCACGTTGCACTTCATTGCGTTGGGTTGCCTCACGCTGATACTTGGCGATCATCACCTGATCCAAATAATTATTCAGCGCATCTGAGTAGAACGGGTAGAAAGTGATTAAACTACCCACCATAAAAATCACGATCATTAAAATTTTGCTGATCAATTGTTTCGTATTTTTCTTCACTTCGCCCCTCCTCGCCGCAACACATAACGCGTTGGTTTCTTCAAACGCTTGATGGTTTTTCCTCTTAGTTTAAACTCTTTGTCCTTAATACGCCAAACTTTCGCTTTAACCAGCTGCCAATCCCCCGCCACAGCTCGCACTTTGTAAAAGCCGCCAGGAATAGCCGCAAATAAAACTTCGCCATTTTCATCAGCAGACGCCTGTTGCGGTTCATTTTCCAGCAGTATCGGTTGACCTTTTTTATCCAGTAACTCAAAAGCAACCTCCGCTTGCGGTGCAATCGTAAACCGTAAATCATAACGGTGCTTGGTTGCCAAAAAGGCCACAATTTTGCGCCAGATCCAGTAGCAAAACAGTGCAAGAAAGGCAATAATGCCTATAATCATAAGGATCAAACGATATTTATGGTAATTCTGAGCCTTTTGAATCGCCTGTGCCATCTCTTCCTCATAGGGAACCCGGTAGCCGGTGACTAAAAGGCGGTGGGTATTCACCATGTAAGGCGTACAAGTCAACAGCGTAACTAAATCACGCCCTGGCTGAATCACCAAACTATCAATTTCTGTCGGCAAGACCGTTTTAAAGGAATCCACTTTATACGCTAGCTTTTCCCCTAAAACATCAATATAAAACATGTCACCCTTTTTCAATTTTTCCAAATCAGTAAACAGCTTTTTATCTGGCAAGCCAGTATGTCCAGTAATCACCGAATGACTATCCTCACCACCAATTGGGTAGGAGGTTCCTTGTAACAAAGTCGCCCCTCGCTGGAGTAATAAATCATTTGTTTCATCAAACAGCGGTAAGCTCACATTGATAGCAGGAATATAAATCGCGCCTAGCGTATGCTCTTCATAATACTCCCGCCCAGGATTTCCTGCGTCCGCCACCGCATCCTCAAATGGATCCTCTACCAGACCCATTCCCGGGATATTCGTAGAATGAGACATCTCCGCATTTTTCTGCGCCATCTCTTCAATCAGCTGATCACGCTGCGCTGCATTCCGCTCATTGGCTTCCTGCTGATACTTGGCAATCATCTGTTGATCAATAAAATTATTCAATGAATCCACCACAAAAGGATAGGAAAACACCGCCGCGCCCGTCAAAAATAAAAGCGCCATTATCACCTTCAACCCGAAGTTGATCTTATCATCTTTTTTCATCAGTGCCCTCCTCCCTTCTATTTTCGCATACTATGTAAAGAAGGGAAACTTCAAAATGAAGTTTCCCTAGTAGAAGTCTAGTGATTAAACTTCTTGTTTTTTAGAGTTTTTGAACCAAAGGTAAGCACCCATCATCAAAGCCGTACCAACAGCTAAGAAAGCGAATATCCCAGTACCACCAGTTGAAGGAAGAGCACCTTTTTTGGTGTTATAAACAGTCACATCAGATGCTGCTTCACCAACTTCTGCATTTACAATATCATAATCGTAACTACCGAAGAATACTTCGAAGTCAGTGTACTGTAAGCCATTTGTTGGAAGAGCGTAGCCATCTGGAGCTACTTTTTCTTCCATAACATAAGAGCCATATTTTAGACCGTCAACTTCAAATAAACCATCTGTTGTAGTGAACACGGTAGCTTTAGGTGCATCTTCTGCTGGAGTAACCCATTCGACGCTGTCATGCTTGCCAGCATATTCGGCTACTGCGGCTTCACCATCATAGAATACAGCATATTCAGTTTTATCTTCATTCCAAAGGATAAACTCCGCTCCATCAAGTTCTACTTTTGAAGAACCATCAATTTTTGCGAATTTACGACCACCAGTTACAGGTTTTTCGGGAGGCGTTACCTCTGCTTTATAATCGTAGTCATCCCCACGACCAATATCAATTGTAGCAGTATTGCCGTGTAATTCATCAGGAATCGCATCGCCCGTAAGTAGCATCTGATAGTCTACTGTTAACACTCCGCCTTTAACTGCTGCCAATTTGTCCAAAGTAGTTGTATTTGCTTGAGCAGGATCACCAATATCAGTTAAGATTACTAGTTCAAAACCACCTTCTTCTGCTGGTTCTAGTGTATAATCTGTACCTTCATCTAGTACTGTTGTTCCAGCAGTTACCGTTAATGAACCTGGAATTAACGCTAGATTCAAAATAGGAGTATCGACGATCTTGAAGTTTTGGATTACTGCTTTACCTGTAGTATCCACCTTATCAATGAAATAAGGAACTGGAACTTGAATTTGGTAATCAAGTGGTACACCTTTTTCTAAATCGATAACACTGGCTGTATGTGTCTCACCGTCTTTTGTGTAAGTAATTTCGGTAGGAGTAGCATTGAGCACATTCTTAGCGGATTCTTGGACAACGTTTTTAGGATATAAATGAACATCATCATTGTAAGTATCTAACCAAGCAGTTCCATCCCATTCACCAGTTAAGTCCGGCATCATGACTGGCATATGAACCACCATTGGCGCTGAAATAACGTTAACATCTGCAGGAGAGTATGTTTCTAAGAACATAATTACCCTATTCCGACCATTGTCACCAGATTCTTTTGTCGCAATATTAGTAAATGCGGCTTCGCCTGTTCCTGTAGTTGTCTTCATCTCTACAAAAGTATAATTGTCTTTTACATATTTAGCATCCCAGTTAGCTTCAATCCAGTCTATCGCATCTTGTTGATCCATTCCATCATCGTTAATGTCTTCAGTTTCCGGATTATCAGCTAGCAAATTATAATAGGTATCAGTTACATCATACATGGAGAAGTCAACACCATTTAGTGCTTCACCCCCAAAGGTTTCTACCAAACCTGTATTGGGCTTTGCTGCTTCATCAAGCCCTTCATTAGAGTTGAATTTCTTCTTGTGTAACGTGATGCTGATTGTATCAGGTTGAGTATCTTGCGCGGCCGCATCAGCAACTAACCCTGTTCCTAGTGAGCCTGCTACTAGTGGTAACAACATTGTTGTTGATGCCAACAAGCCCCATGTTCTTAATAATTTTCTGTTCTTCATTTTTGTTTCCTCCCGTTTTTTAAAAGATTCGCTTCCTTTTTGTTATATTTTTTGAACTGGAGGAGGCTTTCTCCTCCAGTAGCAAACAGTCCTTAAGCTTTCTTCCGTTTCTTCGCGTAGATGACAAAGGCAATCAACATGATTCCAAATAGAGAAATCATCGCTTTGGCTTCACCAGTGTTTGGTAACAAACCACCTTGTTTTTTTGGTGGATCTTGTGGTTTTTGCGGCGTTTCAGGTTTTTCTTCACTTGTTCCAGGAGGGTCAGACTCCGTTGTCTTACCGTCTGTGTAGTTGTATACACGTGGCTCTGCTTTATCGTAAGCAGATTGTGGGACCTTCCCTGAAACAAGCTCATCCATGATCTGGCCGTTGACCGTCACATAAAGTGGATTACCATCTTTGTCTTCCCAAGAATCTGGAATAACGACTTCGATTTTTTTATTCGACGTTTCAATTTCATAACCATCGACACTCTTCACTTCTTCAAAGTAATATGTGCCTGAAGGTAAGAAGCGTTCACCCATATCTACCAAGCCATCTTTATCTGAAGTAAACTTGTTCACATCAGGATCAGTCAATGGATCATTTGAGCCAACCCATTTGTTCTTCAAATCACTGGCAGGACTCATATCAAGATAAAGCTTTTCGTTGTTTTCGTTGTAGCGGAATAGTACGAATTGCGCACCTTCCAATGGAATCGCCTTGTCCTCTTCCCCTTTCACGGCACCATATTTGAAGAAATACGGATCGCGAAGGTAACCGATATTTTTCGGATAAATATGAATTTGTTGCAATTCTTTTGTTTCATCTTTTGGATTCAAGATAGGTAAAACAACTGCTAAAGGAATTGCTTTTTTCTCCAAGTCAATATTGAAACCTTTTTCTGGATCCAGCGCATTTTCTACGATTAGATACACCGCATCACGATTATCATTGAACCGTGGCAGCGTGATTCTAGCTGTACCAGCGCCGAAGTCATCATCTTGTTTCGTCTTGATTGGACTTCCTTTGACTGGGGTTAATTCTTTCTTTTCAATCAAATCGTAAAGCTCTGAACGTTTCATCTCCGCAAAGTATTTTACAAAACTTTCAGGCGTCTTTTTAATTTGTTCATAGTAATCTGTTACGTCATAAATAGTGAAGTTGGCACCATTTAGCGGCGTCGCCTTTGAGACAACATCGATGTTTTCCCAGTCCGACTCTTCAATTGGTAAGCCAGTATTTTGATACTCCTCTATTTCGTCAGCTGTCACATCCCGCGTAATATGCTTATGCAAGATGATTTCTACTGTTTCATCAGCCGCATTCGCGTTCGTGCTGAATAATGTTCCTCCCGCTGAGAGGACAAGAAGTAAGGTGAAAAATACAGCAAATACTTTTTTCAACATTTACTTCGCCCCCTTTCTGTTACGGAAGACATATACAGCGCCCACCGCACCCATGGCGATGATGACAGCAGCTGCGATTAAGAAGTAACGTTCCCGACCTTGACCACCAGTAGAAGGTAGAGGATGTTTTGGATCATTGCTGATGTTAAAAGCAATTTTTACTTTTTCAGTGTCTTCTTCTGTTAATTGTTCAAGTTGTACATCACGTGATTCCACTTCATTATCTTCATCATCATAGTAAGTAACTTCGGCTTTGATACTACCTTTTCGATGGATAATTGTCCCATCTGAATCAGACTCATCTGCAGCTCTTAGCGAGATATCTAAAACAAAGTAACCTGGTAACTTTCTGAACCCATCTGGCGCTTTAGTCTCCGTAATCTTATAACGTCCGACTTCTATTGGATCTTTTGTAAAGAGATATCCATTTCCATCAATAGTTAATTTTTCTCCAGCTTCCCAAGTTCCTTGTTCATCTTGCTTAGCAATTTCAAACTCAGCTCCAGCAAGCTCTTTTTCTGTATGACTATCAAGTTTCAGAATTTCTAATAACATTGGCTGAAGTTCGTTTTTCACTGTCAGCGTAAGTGTCGTCTTATCATCTGAAACTTCAAATCCATAAGATGAGTCTTCAGGATTCTCAAATTCAAAATCACCGTTAACCAGTATTTCAAATTCAAATTCTTCAGCTAGAGGTGTATATCCTAGTAATGGGTTTACCTCTTTGACAGTGCATTTACCAGGGACTAGCTTATACGGTAGATTAAAGTCTTGATCCTTATAAATCTCAGGTTCACCAATCTCTGGTTTTATTTTTTGATAGAACTTCCCAGTACCGTCTTCACTGAAGTCATCTTTACCCAAAATTCCTGAGTATGCTTTATACGTGTTGGCACCACCAGTTCTTTCAATTTCAAAACCTACACCGTTAAGTGGATTGCCCTCAGAGTCTACTTTTTTAACCAGAATCTCTCGATCTGTCATTTCGTTGAATACATCGAAGAAGAGCTCTATGATAGACTTATCTTCTTGACCTGCTAATAATTCTGCAAATGTTTTATACACCATCGCGTCACCATTTTTTTGATAGCTAATTCGGTTATTCATCATATCAATTCTTACGTTCCAGAATACATTGTCCGGGTTAGGTGTTTCATAGCCATCTGGCGCTAAGGTTTCGTAAATGCGATAATTAGTTAAGCCGTTTGTCGCTGTATAGTCAATTTCAAGATTATAGGCCTCATCATTTTCTTTTTTAAAATGGACTTTCCCATCTTTGTCTGCTGTTCCTTCTGCTACTTTTTCAAAATCATCTCCATTTTGCTTCTGTAATTCAAATTCAGCTCCTGGAAGTATCTCCCCAGCTGTTCCGCTTATCAGTTTATTAATTCCTACTCTTAATGGTTTCATTGGATTTTTCAAATCAAGCTGAACATATAGTTGATCGAATTGCTGGTAGAAGTCATCTTCGTCAACCTCTCCAGAACCACTATCAGATAATGTTTGGACAATATACATGGAGTACAAGGAATCCACACTATTGTATGCATATGGCCAGAGGTGAGTTTTGTCCGTATCATAACTTACTTCTTCAGCTACACGAGTACCTTCAGAACCATCTGGCATTCCAGTAAAATCAGTTAACTCATAATGACCAGTTTTTTCGCCTGAAGCAGCAAGTTCTTTATGAATTTGGAATGGAATCAGATAATCCAGTAGCTCGTAATGACTTGGCCCACTTGTTTCACCAACCCAATACTTTTCACTATCAGCGTTATCTAAAAGATCAAATTGTGTATCAAAAATAGCTTGCCCGCTACTTTCCGTGATTTTATCTTCTATTTTTACTACTCGTCTTCCATGTACTATACTAATATCCTCATCTGCATCGCCACTACTTGGTTCCCGATACAGCGTTAAGGTAATTCCTAATATTGGATTATCATTTTCATCCGTTTTTCTAATCTGTAAATTCCGTTGATTATGTTGATATCGTATAGATGGTGCTGGAATATACATTTTATTGTCATTTTCCTCAATGCGATCTGACTCATTCATTAGGTATGCTTGATTGTTTACTGCATAAAAGTTGCCATTTTGCGCCCCAGCGTCAAGCTTCACTTGATACTTGATACGAACCATATCGCCCTCTCCCAAAGAGATACCAGAGAAGCGGTAGGCGTGATTGTCTCGACTACCTTCTTCATAAGTTGTCGGGTGCGCTGTTACATCTGGTTTTTTGCCGTGTAAAGCTTCATCCCACGCAACCGGCGTTTTGTACTTAGTACTTGCTGACTCACCTGCAGAGTCTAAATGGAAGTACTCTACCTGCGCATTAGTACCTGCATTGTACAAGGAAACATTACTACCAGTCTCATCGTACAAATCAGCGTTCTGGATTGTACGGATAAAGTCACCGGCGATTTCTTGAAGAGCTTTTGTTAATTCATCTTTACTCTGCGCTCCATAATAGTAGGAATCAGTTCCAGTAGTAGATTTTAAATCAGCAATATTTTTCAAAACGTTTGTTCCCAAGGCATCGTCATCACTATTACTCAAGCCTAATCCAATAGAATATACTCGTGGACTCATGGTATTTGGATTTGAAACATATTTATCTTTTAGCCAATGATGATATGCAATTGTTGAAACTGCCATTTCTTTTCGATGAGTCGCGGTCTGCCCATTTCCTATCACCCATGAAGTATCTTCTCCAAAGCGATATTTCAGTTTTCTAGTAGTTGTCTGCCAACCGCTGCGATAATCTGTATCAAAATCTATTTCACCTGTTCCATTAAACCCTATTACTGATTTAAGTTCATTTATATCAAAGCTTGTCGGATAAGTTTCTGTTTTTGTAAAACTTGAATTACTTCCAGTAGCGTAATTTCGAATAAAAGAGCCTTCTTTGTCCGTCGCCCAAAATTGATTTAGCACTCCATTTGCAGTTAGATAGTTAGCAGAATTAAGCACACTATCATCTTCAGACCAATTGTTACTGTTTCTACCATAGATATTATCATTGGTTCTATTGGAATACTTAAAGCCAGTATAGGCATATGTTGGCATTCCGTCTCCGACAACAATAAGGATTTTTTCTCTATTTTCATTTTGATCTTTGTATAATACCTCATAACCCTTTTGAATTCCTAAAGATAATGGTGTACCTGACATAGCAGGGATATCAGCATATAAAGCGATATTTTCATCTTCATTTAAAATATCAGCTAAACTGTCACTTAGCTCAAATTTATCCGCCTTTATCCCCGTCGAACCATCATAATCCCCTACAACAGACCCCTTAAAGTCTGCCATTCCTACTCGCAAATCCAAATTTTTATTTGCAAATAAATCTTTTACCATCTCTTCAACTGAACTTACAAGTATATCTATTCTAGACTCCGATGTCCCTCCACCAACTGCGTTATCCATACTGGCAGACTTATCGAGTACAAACACGATATCTAATGGTTGAATCGTCTGTTTCGAACCACCAATTACGTCAAGATAAACATTATAGATAGTTGTTTTTTCTTGGTCATTTCCAACATGAGAAGTGATTGGTTCAACCCATTTTTTCAAATATGCTCCATTATAATCTAGGTAACTGTTAGCAAAATTCTGTGTGTCTCCCCATAGCTGTACAGTTGGGCCATATCCCTTTCCATCTGGATTAGTTTGTGCGTTCTCATCCGTTGCTGAGTAGTCGTAGTTTCGCCAATTGGCTCCTCCTGATTCGTAATCTGTGTCAATTACATTTCCTTCTGTGTCAAATAAGGGATTTGCTGACGAATTAGTATAGGTTCCATTTGCAAAGTTATTTCCGCTCAATGGATTTGTGAAATCATTCGTTACAGGTGTTGGATAACGATTTTCTGGGTGAGCATTATCCAGTACTTTATATTTAAATGGATCCGATGGTGCAAATGGTCCTAAGTCCACTTCTAACGCTCCTGCTAATGGAAAAATATTTCGAATGGCTAAAGTCTGCATCCGTTTCACAGCAGCTGCTTGTTCAGCAAGTGAGACTACATTTTTTTTCTTTGATTCTTCTTTTGTTTCAGTGGATGAATCTTCCTTTTTAGAGGAGTCATCTGAACTGTCTTCAGCTTTTTCAGAAGAATTGTTTTGTCTTTCATCTTCTTGTTTGGACTCTTCATCCTTTAACTCAGAATCTGCTTGGTCGCTTTCCTCAGCTGCTTTTTCTGACTCTTCGTCTGAAGTCTCTTTTTCAATAACTTGTTCGTCAATTGCGACCATTAATGGTAATTCACCAACTTCTTCAACCTTTTCGGAAGAGAACTTCAAGGTTCCTTTTTCTACATCCGTTGAAAAAAGTTTGGCATAATACCAATCAAGCTTTTTTTCGTCATTTTCTGCCTTCATAGTTTTAAGGTCAGTACCTTCTTCATTAAAGGAAGTAAGACCATCACCACGAATATCACTTACAGTACCAAAACCAGTATCAGTTGTATCAATCGCCAACCGAATGCGGCGTTCATTTTCGCTGGCTTTCTTTTCAAATTCGATCGTCCATTCTAGGTGATCTTCTTTTTCTTCATAAAAAGCCTCCACCTTCGCGTAGTCCTCATCCAACACGACTTGTTTCTCGGTCGTTACCGCTTCAGCTTTTTCAGGAAAGGCGGTAGATAATGTTTGGATATACGGAATCAACATGACAGCGATCATTACGAGCGGTAACCAAAACTTCTTCATTTTCTCACCCTCTCTCTTGTTGTTGAATAAGCGCTTTTTCCTCATTAACAGTTCCTCCCACGTTCCTCACAGATTTATCGTACTCAATACCCTCTAGCGAAAAATACTCAATGTTCAAGACTTTGCAGATTTGTCGTAGCTCAACATCCGTTGGGTCGACTTGGCAAGTTTCAATTTGACTATATCGCGCCTTCGATACGCCGGATAAGTGCGCGATATCCTCGATAGTTAAATGAAACAACATTCTACGCCTGTATAAATCGACAATCACCACACTCACCCTCTTCATTTTTTAATATTCTCATCATTTACACATCTATTGTAACTTTATTAAGAAATAATAACAAATAGATAAAATTATCTAATAATACAAAAAAATATAACGGTGAATTCTAATTAAACATTGATTTATAAGGATTTATAGAGAAATAAAACAACATTCATATAACGCTCTTGAATATAATTTCTCAAATAATTAGAATCAATTTACGAAATTTGAGACAAGTTTTTGCTTAATTCATCTGTTATATTACCTATATTCTTCGATAACAGATGAAATTTTTGATAATTATGAGGTAAAATAGAAGAAAAAAGAGAATTATTAGGGATGTTTTTGAGAGTTATTTAATCAAAGGAGTGAAAAAAGTGTTTCTGAAAATCATGTTGGCGCAGAAAGAAAGGCGTAAGCTAAAATTTTTCCGTTTATTTGAGGAATTACCAAATGGAGAATACACGGTGAAAAAGATTAGCGAGCTGCTGTCTTATTCTTATACGAGTACGCAAAAGATCCTGAACGAGATGGAGGCTGAATTCCAAGATTTTTTTCAGGAGGACTTTTCTTTACTGACGGAGTTGGGAACAGTTCAACTAGTACCTACCAATCTGAATTATGACACCTACTATAATTATTTGATCCATCGCAGTATTCCCTATCGCGCGATTATCTGTTCCTTAACGGAGCCGGACAAGGATTTGTTGAGCTTTTGTAAGGAGAATTTTTTGAGTCGTGCTTCTGCTATGCGGCAGCTGCAGGCTTTAGCTGATTATGTGCAGGAATTTGATTTACTCTTTAATCGCAGTCAGCTAACCTTTAAAGGGGACGAGCGTTTGATCCGTATTACCTTGTTTAATTTTATTTGGGCTGCGTCTCGTGGAACCGAAAAGAGCTTGAATGTGCTGGCAAAGCAACCGATTGACGAAGCGCTACTTTTTTTGCAGCATGAAATTCCTCTATTACAGGACTATGTGGGGCGGCGAGAGATTCATCTTTTTGCGGAGATTATGTATCAGCGCATTCGCCAAGGGTATTACGTGGTAGATGATACTCGTTATGAAGAGGCAAAATTTAGTGAAAATCAGCGGGTAAAAACGACTTTAGTGGAACATCTTGCCATCCCGCCAGAACATTTGGATGCGGAATTTCATTTTATTCAATTTATGATGTTCTATGCACCTACCTTCCAGTTTCCAGAGGATGTGCGGATTGCACAAATGCCCTCTTTTTCTGGGCATGGTCAAGTCTTGATGCCTTTACTGTACAAACTAGATAATTATTGGGCAGCCGAGATTTTACCTGGTGATACCTCTTTTCCAGACAATAAGGTGGTGCATGGCAATCTTTTCAACGTGTTGTTCTGCTACTATATATTTCCAAAACGGATTCCCACTTTATTTCTATTAATGAGCTATTTTCGGCGAAAACAAACTACTTGCTACAAGTATTTGAAGGGAAAATACAGTGTCTTTTTGAAAAAAATGAGTCGCCGGAAAGATTTGCAGTGGCTCACGACTTGTTATGAGGATCTGGCGGATTTATTTGCTTGGTTGACGTTGGATATTTTTGAGGAGCATCAATTCCGTGAAAAACTTCAGGTAGCCTTGGTAATGGAATCTAACTATCTTTTTTCACAGGAGATAAAAGGTTTTTTAAAAGACTTGAGTTTTATCGAACTGATTCCCTTTTCCCCCGAGCATTTACCTAAGACTGATTTTTTGATTACCTCCTCGGCTATGCTGATACCGGAAGAAAATCATTTGCCTTATGTGGTCTTCAACTTTTTTGATGGTGAAACCAACTATGAAAAATTGTATGCGAATTTAAAACGCAATTATCGTAAAAAATGCTATGCCAATATGGCTCATAATACAGATGAAAGCCAAACTAGCTGACTATGCCTAGTAAAGATTCCTAAACAAAAAAAGCCTGAAATGACTGACTGTTGTAAAACAGCTAATCATTTCAGGTTTTTGACTATCTTTTATCTTCTGGGTTCGTCGTCGTCAAATTCTTTACGGAAGAGACGGCGCTCTTCTTCTGGTTCGACTTCCGTTACTTCTGGATCATGGAAAATCACCCGTAGCATCAACACACGCGAGCCCTCCATCTCCTCAGAAATCAAGGTGAGATTATCGACTTCAAAGGCTAATTTTTCGCCTTCATCAGGAATCGTTCCTAAAGCGGTGATTAAATAGCCCGCCATGGTATCCACATCACTCATGTGGAGATCTGTTTCGAAGACTTCATTGAAGTCATCAATCAGCATACGACCTTGGACAAGGTATTCCTTCTCGCCAACTTTTTCATAAAGTGATTCTACTTCATCCGTTTCATCATCAATTTCACCGACGATTTCTTCTAGTAAATCCTCTAAAGTTGCTAAACCAACGACGCCACCATATTCATCTAGGAGGATTGCCATTTGGTTTTGGGTTTTCTTCAATTCATACAAAAGGTCATCAATGAAGATGGTTTCAGGGACAAATAGTGGTTCTTGAATAATCTCTTTTAGGACGATTTTATCAAAGCCTTTTTCATGTGCGGCTTTCAAGAGATTTTTAGTATGCAAGATACCCACGACTTTATCTTTATCTTCATCGTAAACAGGGATCCGCGAATAATTTTCAGATAAGACTTCGTTTATATTGGTCTCGATGTCGTCATTGATATCAATCATAAATGCATCGGTTCTAGGCACCATAACTTCACGTGCCACTTTGGTATCTAGTGAAAAGACACCTTGCAGCATTTCCAACTCATCATTATCCAACACGCCTTCTGTTTCCAGCATATAGCGCATTTCATCACGGGTCATTTTTGGATCAGTATCATCAAATTTCATAGGGGTCAATTTCGCCAACAGGTTGGTTGACGCAGATAGTAACCATACGAATGGCCGCATCAAGGTTCCTAAGAATTTCACCGGGCCAGAAGTAAAACCAGCCACTTCTTCGGATTTGTTTAAAGCGATTCGTTTCGGATACAATTCCCCAAATACAATCGAAATGTAGGTCAACAAGGCTAAGATGATCACGTTGGCAATTTGTTTGGCACCGGGTGTGCCGCCTAAAACGGGTGCTAGTTTAGCAGATAATGAATCCGCTAAGGACGCCCCGGATAGGATATTGACCAAGGTGATCCCAACTTGGATCGTAGACAAAAAGTTATTGGGATTTTTTAACAGACTAACAAGTTTCTTCGCCTTGACGTCTCCTTCTTCGGCTTTTTGTTCCACGCGGCCTTTGTTCAATGATACAACGGCAATCTCTGACGCGGCAAAAAAAGCATTCAGCAAAGTTAGGAAAACAAGCAATAACAGTTGGGCGAAGATCGACTGACTCTCGGGGTCAGCGTTCATAGGGCATTCTCTCCTTAAAATAAATGAAATAAACTCGCGTAATAGCAGAATATTTCCACCTTACGATATGAAAAAACGTGACCCACAAGTGGTCACGTTAAAATGGTATCACAATCCGATTTTCTTGGCAATAAAATCGTGCGTTACAGGTCATTCTTTCTGCTCGGTGGTGATCATCCCCATGGTTTTGTCCTGACGCGCGGTTTTGAAGATGCCCATCGCGTAAACCACAATGGTTTTCAAAATCGCATAAACTGGCACGCCCAAGAAGATGCCTAAAAGTCCGGCTAGATTTCCGGCGACCAACAACACCAAAATAATCGTCAGCGGATGAATTTGTAAGGATTTGCCTATTACATTTGGGTAAATGATATTACCGTCTAACTGTTGCACCACTAATACCACGATACAGCATAGTAACGCTTTAAAGGGTGAATCAAAGACGGTGACGAACACAGCCGGTGCTAAGCCGATATAAGGTCCGAGGTATGGGATCAGATTGGTTAAGCCGGCAATCACGCCGAACAAGAAGGCGTAATCCACCCCCACTAGCCAATAGCCGATAAAGGTGAAGGTTCCCACAAATAAACATTCAATGGCTTGCCCGCTAATATATTTCGACAATGTATAATCCAGCTTACCTAGTAATTCTTCGATTTCAGCTTGATGCTTTTTCGGTAAAAACTGACGCATCGCCGGTACCATCCGTTCCCCGTCCTTCAACATATAAAACAGAATAAAAGGTGCGGTGAAGACCACGATTCCCACTGAGGTCACGGTAGATACGATGGAGCCTAAACTGTTAGACAAGCCACTGACGAATTGTTGGATAATCGCGCCATATGAGATATCGATATTTTTGATATAGCTCACCAAATCCAATTGTTTAAAAATCGGTAAATCAGCCGTTTTGTAGAACCACGCCTCTAAACTGGCAAAGACATCTGGCAGACTTGTTGCTAGAGAAGATAATTGTCTTACCAGGTTAGGAATAACTGTTCCTAATGTTAAGGCTAACGCGAGGATCAAAATCACAAACACGATAGCAATTGCCCAGATGCGTTTGATTTTGGCTTTCGTCAGCAGTTTGACAATCGGATTTAAAATATAATACAAAAAACCTGCCACTAAAACTGGCGCAAAGAGTGTTGAGAAAAAAGTGCCGATTGGACCAAAAATAAAATTAATCTTAGACGAAACAAAAATCAAACACGCCAAAATCAGTAGTTCTAACGACCAGAACATCAGCTTGGACTGGCGGAATTTATCAAACATAGTATTCCTCCTTTCAAAATGACGGTTGTCACTGATTATAGTATAATGGAACCATTCTGAAAATGCTCGCAAGTGCATCATTAAGATTTAGATAATTTTGGAGGGATACCATGAGAGTTATACAAACCAAAGATACTTTAAGTGACATCTATGTTGATGCTATGCGCATCCGCCACCAAGTTTTTATGGTAGAACAGGACGTGCCGTTTGAAGAGGAAGTCGATCAATACGAAGCTCTGTGCGTTCATTTCGTCCTGTACGATGATGAGAAAAAAGCTTTGGCCACTTGCCGTTTACTGCCACTGGAAAATGGTGTGATGAAGTTGCAGCGAATGGCGGTCATTAAAGAGGCTCGTGGTAAAGGCTATGGTGAGCTGATTGTGACGGAGGCGGAAACCTTCGCCAAATTGCAAGGCTATAACACCATTAAGTTAGGCGCCCAACTAACAGCACTGGGCTTTTACGAAAAATTGGGCTACACTGCGTACGGCGAAGAATTTTTAGACGCCAACATTCCACACATGATGATGGAAAAACGTTTCTAGTCCATTAAGCCGGCTGATCTCATACAGATCAGCCTTTTTTGTCTTTAGATTATAACAACTCGTGAATCAGTTGTTGACCAATTTCATTCCTTGCCTGCAGATAGTAGTAACCCGTGTATGCGCCATCCTCCGTTTCGCAAATACCTTTCATTAGAAAACCCGACAGCTCCACAGCCTCTGGGAAATAGAATCGATACATTTCTGGTAATTCAGTCATACTGATTTTTTCTAAGTAGAATTCAGCTGTCAGATTATGCTGATTTTTCGCAATCAGAAACTCACTGAATTCATCTTTATTCCGAATCCTAAAAATTGAAGATTCTAAAATATCATCTAGTTGAACCCACAATAGGCTAATTTCCTCTTCAGATTCAACGGGATACCTCGGATACCTCTTCAACGACTTCCTCAATAACTCAAATATCTCACGCTGATACGCATTAGAGAGTTTTCGTTTCCCCGTCGCAAATGATTCTTCAAAAAATGCTTCATCTGTCTGTGAATCGCGTAATTCCAACTCAAAAGAATGGATCATGTTGCCCCAACGCCTTCTTAAACCGCGAACTTTTTGTTTTGAATACACCTTACTTCATCCCTTTCGTCTATTTTGGTTGTTTTCACTATAACACGCACCGGTGCAAACCAATCTAACTCTTTTGTAAGATATTGTCACATCAGTAATCATCGGTTAAAAAAAGCTAAAAACAACGGCGTTTTGACGTGTCCAGTTCCGCTTAATAAAAACCCAATCTTGATCTGTAATCCAGCTAAAAATACTCTTTCATCCCTGATTTTACCAACAGATTATAGTGAGAACCATGATGGGCGACTGACTTGCCACCGTATGGCCGAACCCATGGATCAGGATAGTTGATCTCTGCTTTTTTAATTATTGGCATTTGCATGTTCGTCATCGAATTCTCTCTTCTAAACTCGTTGCTCATTTTGATTATAGAAAAAAGAACGACATATATTGTCGTTCTCAGACTGTAGACAAAGTCCCCAAAAAGGATGAAATCTACAGTTTTTTCTTTCCCGTCAAAGTTGTGTTCTGTATCTTTTACATAATCTTCTTCAGAAGGCTTACTATAACCGATTTCCATAAATTAATAACGTGTTCCTTCGGGATCATTCTTATAATCATATTCAGAAGGAATGCGCGTGGTAAATTCATTGTCTGTTACGGTGTAATCAATCTTACCAGATGTCCAAACATCTTTTTCTTCACCTTCGGGAGTTACTGCCACTTGAATTACTTCATAAGCTCGTTCGGAATCTTCTTCTATGTTTTTATGCGTGATAGTTACATCGTCATGAAATTCAACATCTTCACCCCAAACAAAAGTTTGAGTTTCACCATCACCAATATGGGCTTGGGAAGTAATTCGAACATAAGGTTCTTCAATGACTACAGCCTTATCTTTTAGGGTATATGTGTCTAAATCAACCTGATTCCCTTTATATAGTTCTAGCTGCGTGATTGTTTCCTCGTTCAAGATATTTCCGTTTTTTTGGTCTTTAACAACAAAAGTAAAAGAAGATGTTTCTCCATCATATTCATGGGTAATTTCAATAGGGTCAATGTCTTTATAGCCGTCAACGCCTTTTGATTCCGTCAATACATAATCATCTAATGGAATGTCAGTAAATTTGGAATATCCTTTTTTACCGTCTACATTCGCAGTTGTAACAACATGTGTATCATTGGTTCTTTTATTCGTCAGAGTAAACTCGACATCATTTTTAAACATTTCATTTGTTTCATTTTGAATCAGTTTTTGTCCATCTATCCCCATACGAATAACATCATCATTACTTTTAACATCTTTTACAACTACAGGGGTATGTTGATTTTTATAAGTTAATTCTACGATGTGTTTTTTGTATCTAACGTATAGCCAATAGGTGCAACTGTTTCTTGCCAATAGTAGGTACCTAATTCTAAACTATCCATAGATGCCGTCAGTGTTTTATCTAAGGTGAATTCTTTCAATAATGTACCATATTCTTTAAATAGACCGTATTGCGCACCTGTCATTGGATAGTTCGGGTTTAGTGATTCATTTGTTTCAGTTGTTTCATCCTGTTTAGTCAACGTTGTTTTACCTGTAGCAACGTCATACTCACCAGCTGAATCATAACCACTGTAACCTTGGTCTGCTAGGTAACCCGCCAATTCAGCACTTCCAATCGGATACTTTGGTACATTCTATTCTGCAGGAGGTCCACTTGGTGTAATAGGTTCGCTTGATTCAGCGGGTTTCGATGGAGTCTTAGGTGTCGTACTTCCTTGAGAGCTTCCAGATTGTCCACTGCTGGTAGAACTATTGTTAGATGTCACTCCACCTGTGTTAGAAGAATTATTTCTGTTACTAGTCGAACCACCATTTGAGGACTTCTTGTTACCTCCGCTACTAGTGGAACTATTAGAATTATTCGATGGTGTCTTCTTAGAGGTATTATTCTTGTTTTCAGATACATAAGAGGACGTTTTGTTGTTTGAACCCGATGAAGTCTTTCGACTGACCATTTAAACATCTTCATGAGTTTTCCTCCATAAAAAATACTTTAAAATGCGCTAGTGATAAGTTTTCTATCACCTTTGCACTTTAAAGTATAATCTGTCCCCTAATACCGTTTCAATCGTCTGCAATTATTTGACTATGTTAAAAATATTTCAATCTTGACAGATACAGGATTCTCTGCGCTAAAAGAGGTATAACTTATCCTCCAAACTAGAAAAAGAAACGACAAGTTTTAGTCGCTTCTTTTTCTTGTTTATATTTTTGTTCCATAATACAGATAGATTTTGTTAGCTATTGGCAACTTAATTAGTGAGATTATACTTATTGTTCAAGGCTCCATCTCCTCAATTCTCGTCAAGTGATAGAGTGCTTTTTTATTTTGTTTTCATACACCAGTTTTTGTAATTTCATCTAAAACGTAATTCATCATGCCTTGTAAAAAAGTATCGATTTTATCATTTTTACAGAGCTCTCTAAAGTATATCCCTTGTTCTGTTTTTAAATAAACTCTTACACATTGACTGTTGTAAAAGTTCATGTCCTTAGTTAGCTCCATATATGGCAATGCTTGAGAGCTACTAATTAATAAAGATTGCATTGCTTTCATTACCTCTGGATATTGTTCTAAATTAGTAATTGTAGAACCACTTCCATGATAAAGATGAACATTTAACCCAAAAACTAAAGCCAGAGTTTCTGTCTGAAAACCCATAATACTTGTTTCTACAGGAATATCAAACAAAGCGATATAAACTTGGTCATTATTTTCAAGTTCTAAATTCATATCTTTATTTGTGTAATTTAACACTCGTAATCTATTATTCAAATATTTTTCATCAACTTGTTTGTCAAGGTTAAAATTTTGTATCATCGATAAGCTTCCCTTCAACTTTCTTTATCTCACCTTTTTTTGAAATTTGAAAAAACTCCAATTCACCATTAATAATATCATTTTTTAAAACAGAAATAGCTTCATCTATATTTTTTTCTGCTAAATTATTTCGCAATCCTTTATGCTGTGAGAAGAAGTTAGAAGTAGCTTCTCCCCATTTTATTCTAATTGTAAAACGCAATCTTTCATACTCAAAAACAATTTGATATTTTGAATTTTTTTCATAAGTTAATCTGTAAAATCCCATACCAGCAGTATTATTGGAAAACTCCTCTTTTTTCAAAAAAAGAGTTTCACCAAAATAATTTGAAAAAGAATTTTTTGTATAGTCTAAAAAATATTTATTGATAAATATTTCGTCACCTGATAACATGCCAAAGATCTCCAATCTTTTCAAACCCAAATCCATGATTTTGCAAATAGGCTATTTCTTGCGAGTAAAACGAACCATCACCAATAAAATCGAGCGGATTATGTGAAAAATATATATCTCTTCCAGAACCAATTTGTATATCTAAAAACTTCTCATTTATTTTCCAGATTTCTTTATCGCTATACATTTTACTCAATTCGTCCCAATTATCTAGTTCAAAATACTGTGCCCCAACTTCTTTAGCTTTAGTTGTATATGCAGTTGGTCCACCACCATCAAATTTTCCTAAAACAATTGAGTCTGAGTTGTTAGCACCTTTAGTTGCATCGAAAGCATATTTTTCAGCATCCGCATTACTCATTATATTTTCAGCCCCACTGGCTTTCTTATAAGTCTGGTTTCCGGTGCTTTTATTTTTATCCAGAGTATAGGTTTTCCCGTTTTTGCTGCCTGTTATTACCCTATTTGTCTCACTGACTTTCTTAACCGTGCCAGTTTCAATCGTTTTAACCCCTTTTACAGTTGTTAACTTGTAAGTCCCATACGTAAAACCCAGTAGTTGCAACGCTTGACCTATTTCACTTTCATTGGCCCATGTATAGATATCTTCTGCGCGTTGTGAAACACGGACGACCCCGCTCAGGACACGATTAAGTTTTTCCCCTGTTTCATAGTTGACCCCCTCACTCCAAGCTTTATCTATCTTTTCGTGATACGTGTCCATATCCATTAATTGAACAAAATCTGAGCCTAAATTCCCCCCTGTTTTCTGTACATAGCGGTATAATTCTGGGTTTTGGATGCAATATCCGGTTGCCTTATCTTCAATCTTCCAAAATAATCTCCGATTTCCCTTTTCGTCTTGTATCACAACAGCGAACACATGATATTTTTCTAGCTCCTTATTTTTGGCAGGGTCGAGCCCACGAGACTCCTTCCTTAACCTTGTAAACCAACTTTTATCTTTTCCACTAGGAAGTACATACTGACCATTTGCTTTTACCGTAGTAGCGTTCAAGACCAGAACCCCTTGCATCGCGAGATTTAGTTCATTTATTCGGCCATGGAAAAGACCATTGGTCTTACTGGCAAAGTCTCGCAATTTTCTCAGCTGGTCTTGGACTTTGTTGATGTCCTCTTGGAAACTGTCCGCCATCCTTCGATGGCTCTTGGCCATGTAGCGATACTGATCACTTAAGGTAGGATCACACGTCCCCGTCACCATTTTATTGAGATAACTAGCAGTGTTCATCAAGCTGTTTTGGTTACGCCGCAAAAGTTCCAATTTCAAATTCAGCTTGTCTTCATCTAAGTAGCCTTCCCTTGAGACAAACTGATTGGCGGCGGAATACTTCACTAAGTCTTCTTGAATCCCCTCTATCGCAGTGGTGACCCGTTTGATCGTGGGTAAGATCAGTTCCGAAAACAACCCCTTTCCTGCTGTATAAGCAGCGCCAGATAAGGTTTGCCCATCTACAGCATCGATAACGCGTTTACTCCCAGCAGTTAGCTCATTGACGGTAGTGCGGGCAATGGACAAGTTACGAGAAAGAGCGCTCATCATCTCTGATGATTCATCACTAGCATAAATTAACCCCATGAGGGAACCCCCGTTCTAATAAGTGTATCATACATCATTTGAGACAGATAAATTCTAAGCCACCTGATTACTACAGATTCGTCGATAAGGTTACTGATCTATTTTTTCAGTTAAAATGAAAAATTTGTACTGATAAAAGCCAACAAAGGTGTCTTTTCTAGTTAGGGTTGTCTTACCTGTGCTTTCAACTGCTTAACCCTACATATAGTTGGTCTTACCATTTATCTTTTTTCAATGTGTATATCTTCATCTTACTCTCTCTATGGATGGCAAAACTAAAATACCTCGTATTCGATGAAAATGCGTCGTATTCGAACATCCTACATTTGAAATACCGACTATTATTAAACATTGTGGGTTCTCTTTCTTAAAAGAATAGCCTTTAGTGATTTCTCTTTCTATTTTATTTTTTTCGTATTTGATAAAAGTGGCTCTATACTTTTTGATGTTGGTGAATCTCACCAGCATCTTTTTTGTTGTAAAAAAGAAAAAGACACCTTAAAATCCAATTGAATCAATTTGGCGAACCAATTCAAAGGAGGATTTAAGATGTCCTATACTCAGCTTATCAAAGATACATTAGATATTCTAGATTTAACTATCACTTTTAAAAAAAATTGTTTAACAAAAGAAAAGTATAAAGGGGCTATCTGCATGATTTATCGTGGAAAGCTTTCTTATGCACCTAGATCATGCACTCATTGTACTGAGAAAAATACGATGATTCGTTGGGGTAAAACAACCGTCCGGTTGTTAGTCAATGATGTGTCGGAATACAAAACCTATTTAGATTTAGAAAAACAATGTTTCCGCTGTAAGCATTGTGAAAAGACTGTCGTAGCTGACACTTCAGTAGTCGACATACATTGTTTCATTAGTCGTAAAGTAAGATGGTCAGTTGTTGAGCGACTCCAAAAGAACACGTCAATGACTGAAATCGCCCATCATAAAAAAATTTCCACTTCTTCCGTCTATCGTATACTCAAAAAATTCTACCAGCCAATGAACCCGTTTAAAACAAAACTGCCTAAAATCTTGCTTTTTGATGAAC
>NZ_BCQJ01000002.1 GCF_001544375.1 Enterococcus canis NBRC 100695
ACAACTCTTAAATCTTATCATTTAAGCAAGTGTCTGTCAACAACTCTTTTAAATTTTATTTAAGAATGTTTTTTTGCGCTTTTCGATATTTCTCAATTAGCGACCTCTTAAGGTTACCAGATTGATTGTTATTTGTCAACAACTTTTTTATTGATTTTTTCAATGTTATCAAGCAGTTGAGCGTTTGTCTCGTTCAGCGACTTTGTTATAATATCACGAGTAGTCACAGCCGTCAATACTTTTTTTCAAAGTTTTTTTCAGCTGTTCTTTCGTAAGAACAAATAATAATATAGCAATACTTCTAGGAAAAATCAACCAAAAAACCATATAAAAATTCACAAGAAATAATGCCGAACATTGTCGCGGTTTTAAGCCGGATTTCGTTCATTTTAAACTTCTTATCCTGACTATTTCACCATATAGTATTCGGAATGTTAACAAAAAAAGTAGCCGCTCAAAAGCGACTACTCTTCTGCTTCAATCATTTTAGGTGCAATCGGGATAAAGATTCGGAAAATAGTCCCTTGACCAACGACACTTTCCGCTTGAATTCGCCCCTTATAATTCTCTACTAGTTGTTTCGCAATAGATAATCCTAGACCGTTCCCACCCTTCGTACGGGCTCGGGCTTTATCAACACGGTAAAAACGATGGAAAATTCGATCAAGATCCTCTGGTGGGATTCCCTCACCGAAATCCTGGATGGCTATCTCAAATTCCTTTAGAGAAGTCGAGATTGAAATGTGCACTTCTTTTCTATTAGTAGAATACTTAACAGCATTATCCAAGATGATGATAATCAATTGTTCAAAATGATTACGATAAATGCTCAATTCTACTTCTTCAGAAATGTCATCATCTAAAGTGATCACAAAATCAGGATAGAGCAATTTAAAGTTGTTATAAACTTGATACACAACTTCTTTCGCTTTACTTGTTTTGTTAGAGTATTGCACATCTACTTGTTCCGCCCGGGAAAGGTCGAGCATTTCTTGTACGAGACTCTTCATTCGATTGATTTCCTGCAGACTAGCAGACAACGATTCATCTAAAACTTCCGGATCGTCTTTCCCCCATCTAGTTAACAGGTTTAAATGCCCTTCAATTATGGCAACTGGCGTTCGCAACTCATGAGAAACATCCTCTACAAATTGCTCCTGCTGCTCAATATAGCGGCGCATACGGTCCAGCATTTCGTTGAAGATTTCCGCCAAATCAGCCAATTCATCATTGGTATTGATTTCTGGCATATGGATCGTTGATTGCGGATCTTTACGGATAGTGTCCATCGTATCCCGTAGAATTTTCAATGGTTTTAGGAAATAGGCGGATAGGAAGAAGCCTAACACGCTACTTAGGATCAGTGACACAATTTCCAAGACAATTAGAGTCAATAATAGCTTACTACGGATATCATAAAAAGAAGATAACTCATAAAAGGCTTGGACATAACCAATCAAATTGCGATTCTCCCGAGAATATACCTCTTGAATGGCTAAAAAACCGGCTTTATTGTTCAGGGTAATGATAGCTGGTGCTTGGTTCTTTCGTTCTAGCAAATCAGCACCTTGCTTGCGTGTTTCAAAAACAAGCTGTCCTTCTGCGTTATACACAAAGAGACTCAAGGCTGGTTGTCCTAATTCTGACACAAAATTATCCATCTGGAGCATACTAGCTTCTAATGAGCTTTCATTAGAATTAGTTTCGCTGTTACCCGTGGACTCCGTTAGATTGTGGATCGTATTGAGGAGTGTCAGCTCACCTTCTGCTTTGGTCAGGCGGCTGGTTACTTCAGAAATCGTGGTTTCTAAATTTTCTCGCTCCTTGGCCACAATCAAGTTGACGGAGGATTTATAGGTAATAACTGCAAAGATGGTAAAAACGACAAATATAAAGAAAGAACTTGCAAAGGCCCACTTTACAGTTAAAGAAGGCCCCTTAAGTTCTCTACGCTCTGTTTTCTTTTGTTGGATCGATTTCACGAGCGCATCACATAACCAGTTCCGCGGACAGTTTGGATATAGCTTTCTTCCCCTGGAACGTCGATTTTATTGCGGAGGTAACGGATGTATACATCCACGACATTAGTTTCCACTTCTGTCTCGTAACCCCAAACTTTGTTAAGTAATACGTCACGCGCTAAGACAACATTGACGTTTTCCATCAAAGTCAACAGCAATTCATATTCACGTTTCGTTAATTCGATCACTTCGCTACCACGACGAACAACACGGTTCTCTTTTTCAATCGTTAAGTCGCGATAAGTAATAGTTGTTTGTTTTGCTACGTTTTTGTCGCCTTCGATGTCGATTCGGCGTAATAAAGCACGCAAACGCGCCAATAGTTCTTCGATAGCAAATGGTTTCACGATATAGTCATCGGCACCATGGTCCAAGCCAGAAACGCGGTCAATAACAGAATCCCGCGCAGTCATCATGATAATTGGGGTATTCTTAGATTGACGAACGCGACGGCAAACTTCCAAACCGTTCAATTCAGGCAACATCAAATCTAGCAAAATTGCATCCCACTCGTTATTTAATGCTGCTTCTAAGCCAGTACGGCCATTATAATGCACTTCAGTTGTATAACCTTCGTGCTTCAATTCTAATTCAACAAAGCGAGCTAAGTTCTTTTCATCTTCAATAATTAGAATATTACTCATTTATTTTGTCCTTTCTCTCGTAAAAGCGTTCTGGAAACTCCTCTATTATACAAATAAACCCGTTAAAAAGCTACAAATTATTAAAATTTGTCTCATTTCTAAAAAAAGGTCCCCGAAGAGACCTCTTTGTTATTCTTCATGATACCAACTGTAATGGAAGATACCTTCGCGATCTGTCCGTTCATACGTATGGGCACCGAAGTAATCCCGTTGTGCTTGGATCAGATTTGCTGGTAAACGTTCAGCGCGGTAAGAATCATAGTAAGCAATAGCTGAAGAGAAGGTTGGCACTGGTACACCCGCCTGAACAGCTAACCCAACGATATCACGAACAGATTGTTGATATTTCGCCGCAATATCCATAAAGTATTCATCTAAGACTAAATTATCAATGTTAGCATCTTTTTCGTAAGCGTCCGTGATTTTTTGCAAGAAACGCGCACGAATGATACAACCAGCACGCCAAATCTTAGCGATATCGCCAAATGGTAGGTTCCAATCAAATTCAGCCGATGCAGATTTCAATTGAGCAAAACCTTGTGCGTAGCTCATGATTTTACTGAAGTATAGGGCTTGGCGAATCTTTTCTTCTAATTCCTTTTTATCGCCATCGTAATTGAAGGCTGCCGGTTTAGGCAAGACTTTACTTGCTGCTACACGTTCGTCTTTGTAGGCAGAAATAAAACGTGCAAAGACAGATTCAGTAATCAATGGTAGCGGAACACCTAGGTCAAGCGCGCTTTGGCTTGTCCATTTCCCAGTACCTTTATTACCAGCAGCATCTAAAATCACATCCACGATTGGCTTACCAGAATCTAAATCATCTTTACGAGTTAAGATATCCGCTGTGATTTCGATTAAGTAGCTGTCTAATTCGCCTTCGTTCCATTCCTTAAAGACATCCGCCATTTCAGGAACAGGCAGACCTAAGATGTTTTGCATCAAGTCATAAGACTCCGCAATCAACTGCATATCGCCATATTCGATCCCGTTATGCACCATTTTTACATAGTGGCCAGCACCATTTGGTCCGATATAGGTTACACATGGTTCGCCATCTTCCGCTTTCGCAGCGATTTGTTCAAAAATCGGCGCAACTAAATCGTAAGCTTCTTTTTGACCACCCGGCATCATAGAAGGACCTTCTAAAGCGCCTTTTTCACCGCCGGAAACACCAGTACCGATAAAGTTGATACCAGAGTTGGCTAATTCTTCACTGCGGCGCATAGTATCTCTAAAGAAGGTATTTCCACCATCAATCAAGATATCGCCTTTGTCTAGGTGTGGTAATAGCTCTTGAATAGTAGCATCAGTTGCTGGTCCAGCTTTCACCATCAACATGATCCGACGTGGTTTTTCGATTGCATCAACAAATTCTTCGATCGTATAAGTTGCTTGGAATTTTTTATCTGGGTGTTCTTCCACTACTTCTTTCGTTTTAGAGCCCGTACGGTTGAATAACGCCACGGAATAGCCGCGGCTTTCAATATTCAGTGCGAGGTTTTTCCCCATGACTGCCATGCCGACAACGCCAAATTGTTGTTTTGTCATCTTATATCCTCCCATTTACTGAGAAATCATTCGTGAAATTTCTCATTTCTAATCTCTCTCATTATAACGTAAGCCCGTAAGAATGAAAACCAAATAGTGTTCACAGATTGCGCAAACCATAGGAACTACCTGTTTTCCGTTAAATTTACCTTTATTCGAATAAAAAAAGAAACCCATAGGCTCCATGGTTAGCCTATGGGTTATCACTACATTTTCTCTATTTAAAATGTAATTATGCTTCTTTAGCCATTACGTCTTTACCATCATAGTAACCACAGTTTGCACATACGTGGTGGCTTTTTTTCATTTCGCCACAGTTTGGACATTCGTTCAAACCATTGATGCTCAATTTGTAGTGAGTACGGCGTTTTGCTTTTTTCGCTTTAGAAGTCCTTCTAGCTGGTACTGCCATTGGTGTTACACCTCCTTGTTAAAAATTGCGTATTAAACGCAATATATTCCAATCCTACGCATTATCGTTTTCTTCATTGAAGAGCTCAGATAATTTTGCAAGACGAGGATCCATTGTTTCAGCTGCCGCTTGCCGGGCTAAGTGTTCTTCCTCTGTCACGACTTCCCAATCATTTCCTTTTGGTAATGATTCACTGTCACGTTCTGCTTCCGTCAATACCTGTAAAGGAATTGCCAACAGAATATTATCTGCAACAGATTCGTCGAGATCCAGTAGACCTTTTTCCAAGAGAATAATCTCTTCAGCGGCGACCATTTCATCGCGACGAGCAAATTGTTCTTCCGTCATAAAAACTTCATCAACTTGAAGTTTCATAGGAACTTGAACAGGCTCCAACGAGCGACTGGATGGTAATGTAATTGTATACTCAGCGAGATAATGGAGCAGATAGTCATTTTTTTCTACACTCAGAATCCCACTGACCGTGATGTTCGACAGATCCAAAATTTGCGGATCACGTTTTTGTAGCTCTTTTTTAAGATCTAACTGTACGTCTAGGTCGATCGTTTCATCGCGGCGTTTATTTAATTCTAATAATGACCACTTCATTTTCATCACCTCTAAGCAACAAAAGCAATTATACAAGGCAGAAAAACCTTTGTCAATGAAATTTTCTTGACAGTCTTTCAATAGTTATTGAATCGTGGTTTTTTAGGCTATTTTCTCTATCCGTTTATAAAAGCGGTGAGGCAGCAATATAATAGTAGGCTAACTCAAAAAAGCAGAAAACAGAGATTACCAGAAAGCCCCATGAAAGAAACTGAATTTCTTTGATGCCCTCTTTTTCATTGGCAGCATGGTTCACATGGCTTATCCAGAAACAAACAATAGATAATATGGGAAAAATCAATAAATGCAGGTTGTCCATCGCTACTCCTCCTTGACCTTAGTATAAGGCGGGAAGAAGGAGAAACCCACTAACAGATTCGTAAGTCCCGTAAGGCAAAACCATTAAAGTCGCTCACGTGCTTGGTAGATATGCACGCCAGCATAGAGGATAGGCAAGTAATTAAAGAAGAAGCTCACTCGTTGCCACAATCCTAGCTGACTGAAAACCGTTGTGTGTGCCAAGGCTGGTATGCGGGCGAGACCGTAAAGAATAGCCGTCAAGATACTAGCTGCTAAGAAGAGCCAATAGACGCGTCCCTCACGCGTTTTCCCCACTAATTGATAGACAAGTGCTACTACCGCTGGAAACAGCAGAAAACCCGCATAACCGACACCTGAGCCAATATTATGAACCCATGTTGAAAACGTCCAGCTGGCAGCTTCTTGGTCAATACTAAATAATCCTGTAAACATACAGTCACAAATACCATACAACGCAATACATAAGGCCGGTAGCCAACCAAACCGCGGGGCTATTTTGCGGAAGAAGGCATATAGAGCGGGAACAGCCAAAACGAAAAGGATGCCTGAAACCACTGACCAGATTTTAAATGCCTCCCGCACAGGACTGTTAACGTCGCCAAAGATGCTAATGACCATCGTCCCTTGATTCATACCAGGATAAAACAAGCCTAGTCCATAAGGTGTTAAAAAATCACTCAAAGCGCCTAAGATCAAAAAAACAGCGCCATATTTTTTCAAAAATTTCATATTGACCCCTCCTCTCTACTATTTTAATGGTTTCACCAAGGAGTTGTCTGCTTTAAACCCCTACAAAAAAAGCGAGACCTTTAACAGATCTCGCTTTTTCGCTATTAACCTTGTTCTATTAGCCGACCAACTCGTCGAATTGTGAGTTATACAATGCTGCATAGTAGCCGCCTTTAGCCAACAATTCTTCGTGAGTCCCTTGTTCTTTGATATCGCCATCTTGCATATAAAGGATCTTATCTGCATCTTTAATAGTAGAAAGACGGTGAGCGATAACGAACGAAGTACGTCCTTGCATCAAGTTGTTCATGGCATTTTGGATTTGAACTTCTGTCCGTGTATCGACAGATGAAGTTGCTTCATCCAAAATCAAGATCGGTTTATCCGCCAAGATTGCCCGTGCAATCGTCAGCAATTGTTTTTGACCTTGAGAAATATTGGAAGATTCTTCATTCAGTTCCATATTATAGCCACCAGGCAAGGTTTCAATAAAGTGATGCACGTGAGCGGCTTTCGCTGCGGCATAGACTTCTTCGTCAGTCGCATCTAAACGACCATAGCGTAAGTTGTCCATAATAGTTCCTTTGAACAACCAAGTATCTTGCAATACCATCCCGATGTTTTGTCGCAAATCCGCACGGTTAAAGTCTTTAATATTGTAACCGTCGATTTTGATTGCGCCAGAGTTAACATCATAGAAACGCATCAATAATTTAACCATGGTGGTCTTACCAGCACCAGTTGGTCCAACAATGGCCACCATTTGACCTGGATCCACATGGGTACTGAAGTCGTTAATAACGATTTTGTCTGGTGTATAACCAAAGTGTACATGTTCAAAGTCCACTTCACCTTTGACTTTGCCAATCTTCACAGGGTTTTCAACTGTTTGTGCTTCTTCTTCTTCACCAAGGAATTCAAAGACCCGTTCAGCTGCTGCTGCCATGGATTGTAGCATGTTGGATACTTGTGCTAATTGGGCGATTGGTTGCGTCAAGTTCCGAACATATTGAATGAAGGCTTGGATGTCCCCAACGGTAATTGTACCGTTATAAGCCAAGATCCCACCAATGATCGCTACTGCTACGTAACCTAAGTTACCAACAAAGTTCATGATAGGTTGCATCAAACCTGATAGAAATTGTGATTTCCAAGCTGATTTGAACAAAACATCATTTTGCTTTTTAAATTCTTTTAAGGCATTTTCTTCGTCATTGAAGAGATGCACGATGTTGTAACCACCAACAGTTTCTTCTACTTGACCATTGATTTTACCTAAATATTTTTGTTGCGTTGCAAAGTATTTTTGTGAGAACTTCACAACAATCATGATCAGAATAAAGGAAATCGGTACGATTAGAACGGAGATTCCCGTCATTTGAACCGAGATGGAAAGCATCATAATGATAACCCCGATAATCGTAAAGACCGAAGTAATCAATTGAGTCACTGATTGGTTCAATGATTGTCCTAAAGTATCCACATCATTTGTGATACGCGACAAAACTTCACCCGTTGTGCGGCTTTCAAAATAGTTCATTGGCATCCGGTTGATTTTTTCAGAAATCTCTTTCCGCATGCGGTACGTTACTTTTTGTGTCACCGTAGACATAATCCAACCTTGGATTACGCCGAACAGTGAGGCTACGAGATAAAGTCCTAGCATGAACAATAAAATCTGACCGATTTTATCGAAGTCAATGCCGCCAGTTCCTTGATACTTTTTAATCAAGCCGTTAAATAGCTCAGTAATCGCTTTTGATAAGATTTTTGGTCCCCAGATATTGAAGACAGTGGACGCTGCCGCAAAAATCATTACGAATAGAACGGCGATCTTATAATTTGCCATGTAGGAAACAAGTTTTTTGATAGTGCCTTTAAAGTCTTTGGCTTTTTCACCGGCACCCATGCCGCCTCCCATTGGGCCATGCCCGCCACGAGGACGTGCTTGTGGTTGTTTGTTGTCTGCCATGTTCTTTTCGCCTCCTAATCTTCTTCTATGCCAAGTTCGGCATTACTTAATTGTGAAGAAGCAATTTCTTGATAAACGGCAGATGTTGCCATCAGTTCTTCATGTGTTCCTTGGGCCACGATACGACCTTCGTTCAAGACGATGATGTTGTCCGCATGAAGGATTGTCGAGATTTTTTGCGCTACGATGATTTGAGTGATACCCTTGACATTTTCTGCCAAAGCCCGACGTAACGCCACATCAGTTTTATTATCCAAAGCAGATAGTGAATCATCGAAAATCAGAATCTTCGGATCTTTTGCCAAAGCTCGGGCGATGGATAACCGTTGTTTTTGTCCGCCGGAAACGTTGGTCCCACCTTGTGAAATGGCACGTTCATAACCTTGTTCGTTGGAATCAATGAATTCTTCCGCTTGGGCAATCATGGCAGCTTTCTTCATTTGTTCATCCGAAATACCGTCAACATTCCCAAACTTGATATTAGATTCAATATCACCAGAGAACAATACGCCTTTTTGCGGTACAAACCCAATTAAATCATGCAGCTTATGCAAGCTCATTTGACGAATATCGACACCATCAATGGTGATGCGGCCAGTACTTACGTCAAACAAACGAGGAATCAAGTTAACAACGGTTGATTTACCAGAACCAGTTGAACCAATCAGCGCCGTTGTTTGACCTGGTTTAGCCGTAAAATTGATATGGTGCAACACATCTTCACCAGCATCTGGATAGTGGAAAGTTACGCCTTCAAATTTCACTTCACCCTTGAAGTCATGGTCGTCTTCTGGTTTTTCTGGATCAATGATGGTTGGTGTTGTTTCTAATACTTCATCCACACGGCCTGCAGATACATTGGCACGTGGCAAGATGATGGAAACCATGGACAGCATCATGAAGGCCATGACGATTTGCATGGTGTACGTAATGAAGGCCATCATATCCCCAACTTGTAATTGACCGGCGTCCATATTATGACCACCAACCCATACGATCAAGACCGAAATACCGTTCATCAATAACATCATAACGGGCATCATAATCGACATTGCCCGGTTAACAAACATTTGGGTTTTCATTAAATCAGTGTTGGCCACGTCAAACCGTTTTTCTTCGTATTTTTCACGAGAGAATGCACGGATAACAGGAAGACCTGTGATGATTTCCCGAGAAACTAAGTTGACCCGGTCGACTAATTTTTGCAAACTCTTGAACTTCGGCATCGTGAAACCTAATAAGGTTAAAACTAAAATCAAGACTAGTCCCACAGCGACTCCGATAATCCAACCCATGCCGGTACCTGTTTTATATACCTCGTAGACGCCCCCGATACCTAAGATCGGTGCATACAAGACCATCCGAATCGTCATAACCAGACCCATTTGGATTTGTTGAATGTCGTTGGTACTACGAGTAATCAAAGAGGCAGGTGAGAATTTTTCCATCTCGGTATTCGAGAATTTCAGAATTTGGTCAAATTGACCCACACGTAAATTCTTACCAACTGAAGAGGAAACTAATGAAGCAATCAAACCAACTAGGATAGCTGCTACTGCTGAGATCAAAGTCAGCGTCAGCATTTCTGATCCTTTTTTGAACATATAATCGGTTTGAATCTTCTTCGTATCTTTCTTCAAGGCTTTGTATTCGCCTAGTGTCAATTGAATGCCCACAGTCTTCATGGAATCTTCGCCCATATCGCCTAATTCAGCTTTGGTTTCTTTACGCGCTTCTTCCAATTTAGCCGGCATTTCATCATTGGTTTTCTTAATATCGTCGCCAATTTGTTGCGCTTCAGCACCCTTAGCTTGGGCTTCTTCCCCTAGTTGTGTGGCTTCCGCACCTTTGCTTTGAGCAGTCGCCATATCACCAGTAGCTGCGGCAGCTTGGGCCTCAGCACCAGCTTCTTTGGCTTGTTCTCCTAATTGTTGGGCTTCTTCACCCAATTTTTTAGCTTTGTCGCCATCTGTGCCCATCTTTTGATAGGTGTCCAAGATCTCTTTAGCTGCACTAGCATCCTTAGAGTCTTTCGCTTGCGAAGAAGCTAGCATCATCATTGGCAAGCTGAAAATGTTGCCGAGCTTTTCTTTTGTCATGCCATTTTTTAAGTGTAATTCATAGACATCGACTTTTTTACCATCCACTGTTTGGGTGGCCTCTTTGTAATTTTCTTTGATCGTGTCCTTTTCCTCATCGGTCATGAACAGCTCGATCGCCGATAGAGTCGATTTACGGATCGTATCTGGCGTAGCTGTTTCTAGCCCGCCTTGTTGGATCCCTACGTCAACGATATCTGACGTAATACTTGGCAATGTCAAATCGCTGTGCGCTTGTACTACTAACAATACTAACGCCGCTAAGATGGCATACCAATATTTTCCTAGGTATTTGAATAATTTCACGGCTGCAACCTTCCTTATCGCTTATTTTTTACATATTTTCTTTTGGGGGCTTGGCAGCACCACTCTTGAGCCAATTCAGTTTCAAAGAAAAATCCTGCAAGACTTCTTCTACATCAAAATCTTCTTCTCCCATCAACTGACGATACCCTTCAGCAACAGTCGAGAACACGATATGCATCAACATTTTGACTAGTATCTTTAGTTCCTCCTGATTCGCCACTTTTAAAGCTGACAGATCGACCATGTCATAGAATTCGCGCATGCTCTCATGATGGGCTGGGTCTTTATGCATATGAGCATGATGTTGTTTCCCCATATGAGGCGCGACCTTATGAAACGAACGGTAGTCCATATTCATAAAAAGATTCCGATAAAACGCGGCGTCCGTCCCTTGCAAAACTTCCCTGACCATCTTTGTAAAATACAATTCAAAGCCGTCAAATAAGTTTCCTGAAGCTTGCTTGAGCGCCTCATTCAATTCTTGCTGGCTATCCCGACGCATACTTTGAAAATAGTAGAAATACAAATCTTCTTTATCTTCAAAATATTGGTAAAAACTACCTCGTGGAATCTCCGCATCCTTGATGATTTGAGCGATGGAAGCTTCTCCTAATGGCACTCTGGAAAATTCTTTTTTCGCGGCTTTCATAATCCGCTTTTGCTTCTCTTGCGACAAGTGAAAAAAGGTTTCCTTCGGCATGATGTCTCCTCCTTACTTTAAAAATTTCGCGGTCCAAAACAAATGACGCAATGTCATACGACACTGCGTCATTATACGCCCTTCTCCAGCAATTGCAAGCATTTTGACTGAATCTCTTTTTAAAAAACGGACTGTATTTTATTGTAATTCATTGCTATTTTTCACAAAGCCTTTTCTTGCAGCAATGGTAAGGATTACAAAAATATCTTGTGAAGGTCATCTTTTAATAGAAAGAATTTGCGGGACAAAATTTCCCAAAAAAGTAGTCGTAATTTTAGACCTCATCAACTAATTGCGTTTTGTTCTTCTCCATTACCTTGAAGAACGGATAGTAGATAACCACACTTAATCCAATCAAGAAAATGCAGAAGAGGACATTACGCCAATCCATACTAGATAGGTAGGCTTGTGCAAAGAGCGGTGTGAAGGATGGATCAACGATAAACCCTAAGCCAATCAAGCCAATTTTTTGAGCAAAGTAGGTCAATAAGAGAGAAACGATTGGTGTAATAATAAACGGAATCGCTAGTATAGGATTAAATACGATTGGCATACCGAAAATGACCGGTTCATTAATAGAGCAAATGCCAGGAATCAAGGACAATTTACCCAGTGTTCGGTATTCGCGAACCTTACTACACATCATTAAGATCACTAATCCTAATGTTCCACCGGCACCCCCTAAAACCGAAATACGAAACATTTGCAAATTCATCAAATGAGTCATTGCTTCGCCACTTGCGACTTGTTCAGCGTTTAAGCCTGTTTGAGCCATGCCGAGAGTAAAGACGATTGGAAAAATGATGGACGAGCCATTAATCCCGAAAAGCCATAAGATATTTCCTAAAGTAACGATTAATAGAAAACCGCCGAGACTTCCAGCAATATTAGTAGCTGGTGTTAGCACTTGCATAACCGCTTCAGGGAAGATTTTATTGGTTGTTACTAAGAAAACCACATTAATTCCGTAAAAGATAATAATATTAGTCAGTAAAGGAAACAATGTATTGATGAAAGTAGCGACCATTGGTGGCACACTATCAGGTAGTTTTAACTTAATTTCTTTTACTTCAAAAACTCTTGAAATTTCAACAACTAACAGACCCACTAGAATTGCTACAAACAAGCCGTTGGTTCCTAAATAGTCTAACGAAATTTTCCCCTCCACAACGGGTGTACAGATCATTAAGTAGACCACAGTTGCTACCATACCGTTCATTGAGGGATTCATTTTGTACTCACTAGCAAGGGCATAGGCAATGCCAAAGACACTAATCAACCCTACTACACCCATCGTTAAACTGTATGGTGCCGTAATCAAATCATAATTAGTCGTTGCAAAATCTTTCCAACCTGCCATAAATTGCATGAAAAAATTAGCAGTTTGTGGATTATACTGTTCCATATTGATGGGTGGATTAGCAAAAATCAGAAAGAATGAACCAATGACAATAAAAGGTAAACCAAACATCATCCCGCTTGAGATGGCTTTTAAATGTCGCTGATTGCCTATTTTGGCTGCCAACGGACTCAAAATATCATTAAGTTTTGTGATAATTGTCGGATTCTCCATGTCCTTCCCTCCTATACTTGCCATGGATTAAAAGTAAAGGCACTGTCAACTGTTTCATTAGGATCGTACTTTTTAATAATTTCTGCGTAAATGTCCTTATAATTATTTTCAACAGCTGCTTGTGGGACAACTTTACTTGCTTCATGTAAAAAGTGTTCTGAGCCACGTCCCATCGCTTGACCTCGAACGGTGTGCTTGTCCAAAGCAATGTCTGGAATTTCCGGAACATAGCCCATAGCAAAGCTCTTGATGACGATATTTTTCAGAAGATCTGAGGACCGGTCCTTTTCAGATTGGCAGAGATAACGAATTGCATGGATAAAATACATCGCCCGGTCTGATTCATTGTATTGAAACTGTTGACGCATCATATTTAAGTTATTGATCATGATAGCCGCCAGCGGATTTCCCATACCAATGTCTTCCACTGAGATTGCAAGCAAGCGGCGCCACAGCTTTTCTTCAAACTGGGGCGAGGTAATATACATCTCATAAGCAAACTCACAGGCAGCTTGCTCATTGCCACGGCGAATCGATTTTTGCAAAGCGGAGATTACTTCATCCCCTGCTAAATTGTTACGTGTCTTCATTTTTGCCCATGGATCTTGGATAAATTCTTTTTCTGACATGATATAATGCTCCTAACATAGTTTATTTGAGGTGAATATTTTGGATGTTGAATTTTTAATAGATAAATACCAGCTTAATGATTCTGAGTCACAGATCTTACGCTATATGGCTTTGAATCAAGACAATTTAAAAAAATTAGGGGTTCGCAAAGTAGCTAGTGATTTGTTTGTCTCGACTGCGACGATTGTGAATATGGCAAAAAAAATCGGTTTTTCTGGTTATAGCGAATTAGTCTTTGCATTCCAGAAAGATTTTACCGTTGACGCCTCCCCAGCCAGTTATAATCAAGAAGAGCAAACTGCCTTCATTCAGCTTATTTCCAAACATCGTCGACACCCTATTATGGTTTTAGGCTCTGGATTTTCTCAAAATCTTGCCAATTATTTTTCAGAGTATCTAAACTTATACGGCTTTCGTGCCACAGCCAATAGTCATTTGGAATTTTTGAGACAGTCGGCGGGAGAAGATATTCTGATTATGGTTATTTCCAATTCTGGCGATACGGTAAGACTGGCAGAGCTTACAACAATGGCTCAAGAACACGGTCATGACGTGATTGCCTTTGTAGGCTCAACCGAGTCCAAAATTGCCAAACTTGCAACATTAACGATCAGCACACAAACGTATAAATCTCAAAACTTCCGTGAATTTGCGCCCAATCTTTTCTATGGCAGTATTTTAAATCAATTTGAACTATTGATGAGCGCTTCATTAAAAACACTCTTCTAATAGAAGAACGATGCGGCCGCTGTTTCTTCATGTCTTAGTATAAAGAATTATTCAAATTAATTAAGCGTTTTCGCTACTTTCTAAACATGTTTACCTAAGTAAAAACATGTTTTTGATAAGATCAAATTTCTTTACGCTCTCACATAAAAAGGCCTCTAGGCAGTCAGATTATTCTGATTTCCTAGAGGTATTTTGTAGCATACAGCTAGCTTTATTTCTTCGGTTTGTCCTTGTCCTTGTTTTTTTGATTCCGACAATTGCCAGCAGATGTAAAAAAACTGTTAGATGATGATTCACACAAAACACTATTCGTGTATACTTAGATAGGCTATTTTGATTGCTCAGCAATGCTAAAACAAGGAGAGGTAGAATGAATAGACTATTATCATCCCATGATCGCAAAATGCTCATTCTTTTAGAGAAATTGTATGAGCAAAAAACTGAAGCCTTGATTTCTACTTTAAGTGAGGAACTTGAGATACCAGTTCGGACGATTTCTTCCTATATACAGGAGTTCAATCAATTTTCGTCTCCCATCACGATTATATCCAACAACCGCGGCGTCAAGCTCTACATCCCTGAGCGACTATCATTTAGATATGTTTACCGTATCATTTATGAACACAGTTTAGAATTTAACCTTCTAGAGCAGATTTTTCTCAAAGAAAATCAAACACTTGAATCACTGGCTTTCCAAAATTTTGTGAGCTTTTCAACCATTAAAAGAACGCTAAGTCGCATGAAAAAGGACTTGGCCAGAGACGGAATTGAACTCTGTACAGCACCGCTTTCTCTTGTAGGAAATGAAGAGCAAGTCCGGCAACTTATAAATTTTATTTTTGCGGAAAAATATGTAGCGTTAGAGTTTATTGCAGAGAAAGAACGGTTAATTTTAGAGCAGTTGATCACGCAGGTGTTCCATGCAAGAGGAATGACTCTTTATTTCAATCAAACTAGCAAGTATATTCGCTGGATATATTTGAATGTGAACCGATTGCTTCACGGCCATTCAGTCGCCTTAAAGGAACAAAAATTTTCAATTTTGCCAACCAAGGAATTCCAGAAAACCGGCAACTTGTTTCAAGAAGAATTCGGCATTCCCCTAACAGCTGCTGTTTTAAACGACATGTTTTACCAGCTGAACAATAATTATTATTTTTATTCCTATTCACAATTGGTCCAAATACTAGTAGAAGATCCGCCTCTTGAAAAGCTATTTGATAGGGTAACGCGGTGCATCCACACCATTGCCGCTGAGCTGAATATAGCACTTGAAACCACGCGAGAGCAGAGGCTAGTTTTAGACTTTGTCAATATTTTACAAATGAAAAGCGCACGAAACTTCGCTCTGTATGACCGACGAAAGATATTTATTCGTCATTTGGCGGAGAAATTCCCTTATATTGAAACCTACCTCGCCTCTCACTTAGCACAATTATCTGATGAACCGTTATCAGAGGGCTGGTTGAATGAGTTAACCTATATCTTAATCACCCATTGGGCTGAACTATACGATCAGTTGTCAAAAATCAAAGATTGTATCCATATCTATATTCGCGTGGATACAGACATTGAGCATGCGCTTTTTATCAAACAAGATATTGAAAAATACTGTCGCTATAATATCCGCTGTCAAATTCTCATGCAAAATACGGCTTCAGAGATTCCCGACGACGCCCTGTTACTTACGACCTTGTCCCTCGCCCCAGAAAATGCCAAACATTGTATTTGTTTTTCAGAATATCTTACAAATCAAGACTGGCTCGCTTTATATCAACAGTTAGATTTAATTCTATCAGAGAAAAAACAACAAGAAGGCCTTGATAACCCCCTTTAGCTTTTTCATATAAAATTCCGCCCACCAAAGGTTAGGTCACAACACTAACATTTGGTGGGCGGATGTCATGTATTCGAATAGCCTTGGCTATTTAGCGCTTAATTCTTTCTCATAGGCCATTTTATCTGCAATCTTGAAAAATAGCAGATAGACGAAATAGCTAAGAATCATCATTAACAATTGGAAAACAGCCCATTTCCAACCGCCGCCTAACAACCCACTAATAATAATTGGTGTTCCCAGTGGTGTCGACACCCCCGTTAAATAAGGCAGAATTCCTGTAACTAGTCCAATATATGCAATCAACAAGGTCAAAAGCGGCATGATAATGAATGGAATAGCCAAGGTAAAATTCATAATGATTGGTAAACCGAAAAGAACCGGTTCGTTAATCCCAAACAAATTGGGGATAATCGCTAATTTTCCTAACACGCGATGCTGGTCAGCCTTACCTCGTATCATTAATACAACCAAGCCTACAGTTCCACCGGCTCCCATAAATAGCACCATTGCGAACAAACTCATTGATACCAAATTAGGAATTGGTTCATTTGCATTAAATGCGGCTAAGTTCGCCATTTGCAATGGGTACCAGATACCTGCAAAAACACTGTAAATAACCATCGTCCCATGAACACCACAAATCCAAAGAATATGTGCCACCAAAATTGCAATAAACATTGCAACAATACTGCCACCTAGATTCGCCAATGGCGCAGCAATGATTTTGAAAATAGCTGCATGAATCGAGCCAAACGGTGTTAGGAGCATTACGAAGCGCAGCGCCAACGCACAAAAGCCAATTACAATACCTGGAACCAGGCTAGAGAAGGATTTCGATACGGTTGGCGGAACACCATCAGGCATTTTGATAGTCCAACCTTTTTGCTTGAAAGTAACATAAATTTTGGCGGTAGAAAGGGCGACGATAAAAGCACTGAATAAACCAGCGGCCCCTAGCCACTCTAACGGTAAAAAGTCAGATCCAGTTGGTACAACTCCCTCTGCTAAGGTAATATTATTGCTAGAAATGAAGGCTGAAATTGACTCAGCAACATTTCCTAAAGGCGTAATAATCAAAAAACTCATCAAAGCTAGTAGGCCCGCTGGCACGCCATCTGTTTTATGTGCTTCCGCAAATTTCATTGCAATTAAAAAAACAACATATAAGGCTAATAAGTTCGTGGTAACCATTGTTAAAATTGGTGTAACCTCTTTCAATCTTGTTGCTACTAAAAAGTCTTGGTAGCCCTGGATTGGTAGTGCGTTCAAAATCCCCCCTATCGCTCCTACGATACTAACAGGTAATGCAGCGATTAACCCGTTTGTAATAGCTGAGATATACTTGTTTTCTTGTACTTTTGATGCAATTCCTTGTAGCTTTTCTTGAATAGCTTCCGATTTTTTCATCTTTGTTCTCCCTTATTATTTTATTTAAACCAAGTTACTTGGTTTCAACCTTTTTTATTCTCTTCAACTAGGCCCTTTTCAGGCCAATTTGAGATTTTCAAAATCGCTTAATCATTCCTTATTTGTAAGCGTTTATTACTATCCTAGTTTCACGTATGTCTCCTGCTTGTTCAAGTTCACAAGGCGCATACTACTATGCAGAAATTGATCAACTTTTCGTGAAGGTATTCAGGCAGCTATTCGGACAGTCGTTATTTAAAAAGCTGCTGTTAAAGAAATTTTCAAGCTAACCGTTTTGTGACACCAACTTTCCTTTTCTTGCTTAACAGAATTAGACAATAACGAGCTAAGTGAAAAATGAATACAAAAAATAGGCCTCTAACTCTCTCCTTACAAGGTCAAGATGCCTAGCCTATTTGTGTAATACTACTTATGCTGATGAATCGAAAAATGATTCATCAACCCTCTTTTCTGCTATAACAAATATATCGTTCTCTAGCATGACTGAATCACGACAAAACTACTTGCACAGAGAACGTTGTGCTACCTGTATCCCCCCGTTTCTTCGGTTTGTCTTCATCTCATATTGATTATTGAACTTCCTTCAATAAACATTTCTTACAAATATTTTCAAATCAATTTTTTCTAAGAAGCTTTTATAGTAAATGCTATTCTAAATCCATAGTAAAGAACGAATCTTTTTTCTATTTCTCAAATTCTCTTTTTGAAATCCGTCTTATATTCAATCCTACATGGTGATTTTGGCACTCCTATGATTAAAGGCCCCCATACAGTTTTAAAAAAGCTTTGAGTCTATCCGCATCCCATAAGACTTATTACTAAATCTTAAGTTGAAATAGTATTAATATAGTAAATATAGATAATACTCGTTTTGAAATCGAACATACGAATTAAATTTGGAGGGGTTTAGGATGAAAAAATTTTGCAAATTTGGGAAATTACAAGCAACTTTGGGAAATGGGGAAAAGCTATTAAAAATACTCCTGAAAGCGTCTGAACAATTAAAAACCGTTGACTCCTGCTTTTGTTATATCGTAGGGATGAATGAAGATGAACCTGATGCTGTGTATGTCTATGAGGTATGGGAAAATAAAGAGGCGCATGCGGACTCTTTAAAGCTTGATATCGTGAAAGAATTGATTATAGAGGCTGGCCCAATATTAGCACCGTCTAAATCGGCTAATTTTCCTGACTTAACTATTTTTGGAGGAAAAGCATCTTTGTAGCTTTTAAAGTATAATTCTGACTTTCTACGTTTATATTCCAACTTGCAAATTAAAAACTCCTTTCATTGTAAAAACGTCTAAAGGACCGTTCAACATGAAAGAAGTTTTTTATTATATTCAATTAATTAGTTTCCGTTGCTAGTTAATATGTCTCTAAAATGGCGATTTATTCGATGGCTTCTATTAGTAACACCAAGCCAGCCGACATTGAAAACCAGAATTGTCCCCACCTAAATATACTGAAAATCGCTCTATCCTTTCAGTCAACTGAATGTATTAGCTCAGTAGGGAGCACATAATCAATTTTAACGCGAGCATGGACATTAATTTCAACGCTTAATTCAAAGACTGCTAATAGGATAAATTCGCTAGCATAAAATATTTTGTGTAAATGAATGGAAAAATTTGATTTAATAGGGTTTTGCACTAGAAAAAAAGTTATTTTTTCGGTTCAAGCTCATCCATTTTGGAACGGCCATGAATATGTTCACGTGACGAAAAAAATGCGAACTGAAGCTGTCGATATTTTCGCCCAACGAATAAAGAAATCTTCTATGCAATAGCTTCGTTTTCATAAAAATATCCGCCCTATTTTTTTCTAGGGCGGACATAGGGCGGACAAAGTTATGAAAGCAGTTGCTCTATTTCAATTGTTTTCAAAAGTTCCTTGCTATTTCTTCGGTTCATCCTCATCCATTTTCAGAACAGCCATGAAGGCTTCTTGAGGGACTTCCACTGAACCAATTTGTTTCATGCGTTTTTTCCCTTCTTTTTGCTTTTCAAGCAATTTCCGTTTTCGGGAAACATCCCCGCCGTAACACTTAGCCAAAACGTTTTTACGCAAAGCCTTGATATCAGAACGGGCCACGATTTTCTGACCGATAGCCGCTTGAATCGGCACTTCGAATTGTTGACGCGGAATCAATTTTCGTAATTTTTCTACGATGGCTTTCCCGCGTTCATAAGCAAAATCACGGTGAACGATAAAGCTCAAGGCATCGACTTTTTCAGCGTTCAGCAAGATATCCATCTTGACCAGCTTGCTTGTGCGGTAGCCAGCCATTTCATAATCTAACGAAGCATAGCCTTTGGTGCTGGATTTTAACTTATCAAAAAAGTCAAAGACGATTTCAGATAGCGGAATTTCGTATACCACATTGACCCGGTAATCATCCAAATAATCCATCGTAATGAACTCGCCACGTTTCCGTTGTGAAAGATCCATCACTGCACCCACATAGTCATTAGGCACCATGATTTGGGCTTTTACGTAAGGTTCTTCAACACTTTGGATCGAAACAGGTTCTGGAAAATCAGCTGGATTATCGACAACAACAACAGAGCCATCGGTTTTATTTACATGATAGATAACGGATGGTGCTGTGGTGATTAATTCAAGGTTGAATTCTCGTTCCAAACGTTCTTGGACCACGTCCATGTGCAGTAAGCCTAAGAAACCACAGCGGAAACCAAATCCTAAGGCTTGTGAAGTTTCCGGTTCAAACTGTAAAGCTGCATCATTTAATTGTAATTTTTCTAGTGCTTCCCGCAAATCATTATAGCGGGACGTATCAATTGGATATAACCCACAATAAACCATTGGATTCATTTTACGATAGCCTGGTAAGGCCTCAGTAGCTGGATTGCTGGCTAAAGTCACAGTGTCCCCGACCCGGGTATCCTGGACAGTCTTGATGCTGGCTGTGATATATCCAACATCCCCGACCATCAAGAAGTCACGCGCGATGGCTTTTGGTGAGAAGACCCCTACTTCGGTTACTTCAAAGGTTTTGCCGTTGCTCATCAATTGGATTTTATCACCAGGTTTTACAACTCCATCCATCACCCGGACGTTTAGCACAACACCGCGATAGCTGTCATAGATTGAGTCAAAAATTAGGGCTTTTAAAGGTGCATCTAAATCACCCGCTGGTGCTGGCACGTACTCAACGATTTGCTCCAAAATATCTTCGATACCAATTCCCGCTTTGGCGCTGGCTAAGACTGCTTCGCTGGCGTCGATACCAATCACGTCTTCGATTTCTTTGCGAACGCGCTCTGGATCAGCAGCTGGCAAATCAATTTTATTGATGACTGGTAAAATTTCCAGGTCATTATCAAGGGCTAAATAAACGTTGGCTAGCGTTTGCGCTTCGATTCCCTGAGCCGCATCGACTACTAGAACAGCCCCTTCACAGGCAGCTAAACTACGAGATACCTCATAAGTAAAATCGACGTGTCCTGGCGTATCAATTAAGTGGAAAATATACGTTTCTCCGTTTTTCGCTGTGTAGTTCAGCTCAACAGCATTCAATTTGATGGTGATGCCCCGTTCCCGTTCTAAATCCATCGAGTCTAGCAACTGATCTTGCATTTCCCGACTGGTCACGGTATGGGTTTGTTCTAAAATTCGATCGGCAAGGGTAGATTTCCCGTGGTCGATATGGGCGATGATTGAAAAATTACGAATCATCTCCTGCCGTTTTTTCATGTCATTTATATTCATTTGTTCTCCTACCTTTCGATTCAGCACTTCCCATTATAACAACCTTCTAGACCATTGAAAAGCACTTATTCAAAAGGTTCACTTCCGCTTTTCACCTTGGTAGCTGACCCATCCAGGTGTGTAACCGGCACCGATACCGATCTTTAGTGAAGGAATGTTACTGGACCAGGTAGAATAAAAAGGTAAAAAGCCGCGCCGTTCAATTTCCGAAGTCAGGCTGCGCACTAAATATGCCCCTAATCCCTTGCCACGATAAGGCTCATAAGTATCGACCCCCACCTTCCAAAGCTTGCCTTGATTATTAGCTCCAGCAACAGCTGCCAACTCATCGCGATAAAAAGCAGCATAAGCCAGTTGATCATGATGACGGTCTAAAGAATAGTCCAAGCCTGAGTATTCATAAAGGTCCGTGATATCCTCTTCAAAATAACGGAAATAATACCCCTGTTTTGTATAACTCTGAGCAATTTGTCCTAAGGGATTGGGGTGAATCAGGTGCATATTTTCACCGGTTAATACGCCGCCTGCCTCCACTAACATATCGCTGATTTTCCGCAAAATTGACCCGTGCATCAGTTCAGAGGATGGCGTCCCTTCGAAGATTTTCATTTTATCTAAAAGCGGCGCTTCACCAAAAAAAGCCGTCCCGCGGCCAAAGGTGACCATTTCAAAAAAGCGAGTATCACTTTCGATAAAGTGGTGCTCTTGACTACTGAAAACAGTTGGCTCTACCTCGTAAATTTTTGCAAGTTCTGTTTGGATCGCTTGTAGTTTATTTTTCATGGCGTTCCCTCCCCTTTTTATAATAAACGAGCGGCCTTGAAGGTACCAGTAGAAACACTTTTGCCAGAATCTGCTATACTAAACTAAAGGAGTGAAACTATGACATCAGATAAAATTCGTCAAGAATTAGTCTTGCGTCCGGTGGAAGAAAAGGACGTGAAACAATTCAATGAACTGCTGACGTATGTCTTTCAATTTACTGAACAAGACTTGGAAGAAAGCGGCTATGAGAGCAAACGGGAACTAATCAAATCAAAACAACCTATTTTAGAATTATCCGAGGTTTTTGGCTGGTTCCATCAAGACCAGCTGGTTTCGCAAATTGCCATTTATCCATGCGAGGTCAACATCCACGGCAGCCTTTATAAAATGGGGGGCGTCACCGGTGTTGGGACTTATCCTGAATATGCCAACATGGGCTTAATGAATGACTTAATCAAGCGGGCTTTAGCGAAGATGCGGGACAGCCAACAATGGATCTCTTATCTTTATCCTTACAGTATTCCCTACTACCGCCGCAAAGGTTGGGAGATCATGTCGGACAAGCTTTCCTTTAAAATCCGCGACACGCAATTACCAAAAACGGTGGAAGTTGGCGGCATGGTGGAACGTCAACCGGTCGATCACGAAGACGTCTTTACCGTTTATGCTAAATTTGCCCGGGAAAATCATGGTGCTTTGATTCGCAGTGAGTTTAATTGGGAGGAATATTGGCGTTTTGAAAATGAAGAAGAACGAACCGCTGCCATTTATTACGACCAAAAGGGTGTACCCCAAGGCGTATTGTTTTATTGGGTTGCCGAAGAAATCTTCCATGTAAAGGAAATGTTCTATTTAAATCAAGAGGCTCGCAATGGTCTCTGGAATTTTATTAGCGCTCACTTCTCAATGGTTTATTGGGTTGAAGGTGATATTTATAAGAACGAACCGCTGGCTTTTCTGCTAGACGACAGTCAAATCAAAGAACAAATCGAGCCTTACTTTATGGCACGCATCGTGGATGTAGAAGAATTTCTCAAAGCCTATCCTTTTGTCCCAGGCGAGCGTCCTTTCCATTTTGTTGTAACCGACTCGCAGGCCGAATGGAATAATGGCCCTTTTGCGCTAAGTTGGCAGGATGGCGCCTTACAGGTGACACGGGAGACCTTAGGGGAACCTGTTTATCTCTCGATTCAAACGCTGACTTGTCTTTTGATGAACTATCGGCGGGCCTCCTATTTAGCCCGCATCGAACGGTTACAGACCAATAAAGCTACCTTGAAACTACTGGAGGCCATCTGTCCAGATCAAGAAGCCTATTTTAGTGACTATTTTTAATCAATTGGAGGAAACATCATGCATATTTACTACGCTGCCCCATTATTTTCCCATGCTGAACAACAATACAATACTTTTTTGGTGCAAAAAATTCGCGAGCACTATCCCAATCTGACCCTCTATGCCCCACAAGAAAATGAGGCCATCAATGATAAAACAGCTTACGCTGACAGCAAAATGATCGCTAAAGCTGATACAGATGAAGTTTTAGCCAGTGATTTAATGATCGCCGTTTTAGATGGTTTAGTGATTGATCCGGGTGTTGCCAGTGAAATCGGTGTCGCCTATGCAAAGGGTATTCCGGTGATTGGGCTCTATACTGACAGCCGGCAGCAAGGAGGCCAGCATCCGCAAAAAATTGCGGCTTTGCAAGAGATAGCCGAAAATCAATTTCATTATCTGAACCTGTATACTACGGGCTTAATTAAACTGAATGGCACAATCGTAAACTCAGAAGCAGCGCTTTTGACGGCGATTGCCGATTATGTAAGGGAGTGATTTGATGGAATTTCATGACAAAATGGAAAAACGGTTTTTTCAGTTTCTTGTCGTATTTGGGATTGGCACGCTATTAGTCAATATCGTGCGCATTTTTACCTCAGAGCCTAGCAGTCAGTATCAATTACTGACTTTGGAGATGGTAGCTGGTATTCTAATCATCTTTTTGCCAATGCTTTTCACTAAAGTTACTGGCTTAGTTTTTCCCAAGATGGTTCGCCTTTATTATTGGTTTTTCTTATGGATTTCAGTTTTTTTAGGAACTGGTTTGCGAATGATCTTAATCGTCCCTTTTTGGGATAAAATTTTACATGCTGTCAGTCCGATGCTTTTAGTGGCGGTGGGCTATGCATTGATTGGCTTCTATTTGAAAAAAATCGATCAAACGCAAGTTAGTCCGTGGCTTTATATTATTTTTGGTTTTGCCTTTGCTGGGGTTTGCGGCGTCTTTTGGGAATTTTGGGAATTCACTTGCGACCAATTCTTCAATATGAACTTACAGCGCTATATGACAGAGGCTGGTCAACCCTACATCGGGCGCGCAGCCTTGATGGATACCATGGGTGACCTACTTACCAATACACTGGGAGCTTTGATTTTGACGGTTTATAGTTTTATCAAACGTAAAGACCCGAATTATTTCCCACAATATGCCTTTAAAGAAAAAGCCTAAAAATGGCCCTACAACGTAAGTTTTAACTAACGTTGTGGGGCCATTTTTCGTGTTTATTCTTCGATTGGTTCGTTTTCAAAAACCAATTGATCAGCTAATAGGGTAATCGTCACTTTCGTCTTCGGTAACACGCGACCTGAAATGATTTCTTTAGCTAATGGTGTTTCCACCTCTTTGGTTAAGAATCGTTTCAGTGGACGCGCACCATAAGCAGGATCATAGGCTTTTTCAGCAATCCAAGTCTTCGCATCCTCTGAGATTTCCAATTGGATTTCTTGTTGAGCTAGACGTTGTGATAACTGAGCGGTCATCTTCAAGATTATGTCTTTCACATTATCCAAACTTAGCGGCGTAAAGAGGATTGTATCATCAATACGATTCAAAAATTCGGGCTTGAAGTGACCCCGTAGTAGTTCTAATACTTGATCGCTAACGGCTTCTGGAATGGTGCCATCTGGGCTAACGCCTTCTAATAATAAGCTAGACCCAATGTTGCTAGTCATAATTAGGACGGTATTCTTAAAGTCTACTACGCGCCCTTTAGAATCAGTCAGACGACCATCGTCTAGAACTTGTAACAGAATATTGAAGACATCTGGATGTGCTTTTTCAATTTCATCCAGCAACACAATCGTATAAGGATTGCGACGGACGGCCTCTGTCAGTTGGCCGCCCTCTTCATAGCCAACATAACCAGGAGGTGCTCCTACCAAGCGAGAAACAGAATGTTTTTCCATGTATTCACTCATGTCGATCCGCACCATGTGATCCTCAGAATCAAAGAGGTTTTCGGCCAAAGCTTTGGCTAGTTCTGTCTTCCCGACACCGGTTGGTCCTAAGAATAAGAAAGAACCCAATGGACGATTTGGATCTTGCAGTCCTGCTCGAGAACGAATAACTGCATCACTAACGGCATCAACTGCTTCATCCTGGCCAATAACCCGTTTATGCAGCGTTTCGTTCAGCTTCATTAGTTTATCTCGTTCACCTTGCACTAGCTTAGTTACCGGAATCCCGGTCAAACGACCAACTACGCGAGCAATTTCTTCTTCTGTTACTGATTCTTGCACTAGTTTTTCTTGGCCGCCATTTTTAGCCTCTAACTCTTTCAATTCCTTTTCTAATTGTGGAATCGTGCCATGACGCAACACAGCCGCCCGTTCAAGATCATAGTTGTTTTCAGCATCTTCCAGCTCATGTTTGGCCTTATCAATTTCAGCACGTTTATTGCTAAGGGCATTAACCTCTTCTTTTTCCGTTTCCCAACGCATTTTCATGGCATTGGCTTCTTCTCGAAGTTCCGCCAACTCTTCTTGCAGAGTTGTTAAACGTTTTTTGCTGGCGTCATCTGATTCCTTTTTCAAAGCGGCTTCTTCAATCTCCAACTGCATCAAGCGACGAGTCACTTGGTCTAATTCAGTTGGCATGGAGTTCATTTCAACCCGAATCGTAGCACTAGCCTCATCCACTAAATCAATCGCTTTGTCTGGTAAAAAGCGGTCCGTAATGTAGCGATCTGATAAAGTAGCCGCAGCAACCAACGCATTGTCGTGGATATTGACACTGTGGTGAATCTCAAAGCGTTCCTTCAACCCACGCAAAATCGAAATGGTATCCTCAACGGTTGGTTCTTTAACTAATACTTTTTGGAAACGACGCTCTAATGCCTTGTCCTTTTCCATATACTGCCGATATTCGTCTAAGGTCGTAGCACCAATCAAATGCAGCTCGCCACGAGCCAACATTGGTTTTAGCAAGTTGCCGGCATCCATACTACCTTCCGTTTTACCAGCACCCACAATTGTGTGGATTTCATCAATAAATAAGATGATGCGTCCTTCACTCTTTTTGACTTCTTTTAAAACTGCTTTTAAGCGTTCTTCAAACTCACCACGGAATTTCGCCCCCGCAATCAAAGAACCCATATCTAATGAAAAAATCGTTTTATCTTTCAAGTTTTCGGGTACGTCGCGGCGGACGATTCGTTGCGCCAAACCTTCAACAATAGCAGTTTTCCCAACGCCAGGTTCCCCAATTAGAACCGGATTGTTTTTGGTTTTCCGAGATAAAATTCGGATCACGTCACGAATTTCTTCATCCCGCCCAATAATAGGGTCCATTTTCCCACTACGGACTGCTTGAACTAAGTCTGTCCCATATTTTTCTAACGCTTTATATTGTTCTTCTTGATTTTGGGAAGTCACGCGCTCGCCTCCTCGCATTGCTTCAATTGCTTGCCGAACTTCCTTAGCTGATATGCCTTGCGCAGTCAGGTATTTGGTCAAACGATAATTCTTTAGCTCCATCAATGCCAAAAGGACGATTTCAGTGGATAAGAATTCATCTTGAAATTGTCCTCGCAATTTATCGGCTTCCGCCAATAGTGAGAACAAATTTTGACTCATATTCTGACCATATTGGACATTTCCCCCCTCAATTGTCGGGTATTCATCCAAAGCACGATCTACTTCTTGTTCAAAACGCTCGGTATCTAAACCTAAATCCGTATAAAAATTACGACCAAAGTGGTTTGGTTGTAAGAAAATTTTCCATAGATGGGCAATATCAATTTCTTGGTGATGACGTGTTACCGCAATTTGTTGCGCCTCTGCCAATGCTTCCTGCAAAGTCGTCGTCATTTTTTCAATATTCATCAGGCATTCCCTCCTTGTGATAAACTTATTATAGAACTTTGGTCAAAATTGGTCAAATAATTTACTCGCATTTTCACACTTTTTTTCGAGATTCTGACTTCTACTAAAAATCTCGTTATTATTGCCTTAAGCTAAAAAAAGAAGCCAGAACATAGCGTTCAGACTTCTTTAGTCAGATTGTTTGAGATCCTTGATTTCTGCTTTTAACTGTTTTCGTTTTTCAATGGCTGAATAAACAAGGCCAATTAGAAAAGGCAATACATAGGTGGCAAAACGATATAACAGCATGGCGGCGACGGCATCTACCGTCCCTACTAGCGGCTTAAATAATAGCAGAAATACAAATTCAAACGAACCAATCCCTGCCGGTGTCGGAATAACCCCCGCCAGAATAACAGTAAAGGCTGTAAAGCTAATCGTCAAAAGCAAATCCATTTGATGATGCTCGCTTAACACCACATAAGGAATCACAAACCAGAAAAATAGCTTTAAAATATTCAACCCGATAATACGCCACATTAATACACGATCTTTGATAATCGTTAACACAGTATCCCGCAAAGAATAAATTTGAATATTGAATTGGTCCACCTTATCGCGCCAAGAAGGTTTGTGGATATGACGATGGCACCATTTTACCAACCAGACCTGTAAATTTAAGCTACTAGACAGTAGCAGCAATACACCAATGATTACCGCTGTGACCACCATGCCCAAAATAATAAACAAAATCATATTGGGCGCTGTTTCTAGCAAATGGAAGCACTGGGTTGCGAGGCCAAACAGACTAAATAGTAAAAGTCCTAGCTTATACATAATCATATGCACTGCACCAACGCCGATACCTTGGGAGGTCTTCATATAATTTCGATAATACCAAACCTCTGACAGCGCAGTGGCTGAACCAAAACTGATTACGCGGAAAAAGGCAATCGTACCTGAGGCAAAAAAACCATCTTTAGTCGTAAATTTTTGGGAAAAAGGTTGCGCAATTGTGGCGATATTGCGCCCCTCAATACCTTGATAGATCAAACCAAGCGTAATCACCAAAACGGCTACCCACGGATTAGTCGCCAATAGCTGATCAATAATCTCTCCTAATGAATTTTTCAATAGGTACAGAATCAGTCCGACGATGACCACTAAAAGCAGAATATTCAGCGCTAATTTTTGTTTCGATTGCTTCATGCTTCTCTCCTAATGGAACCAGAAAATCAGTAGGGCCGCAAACAACACACCGACGGCAAAACCGATAGTAAATTTCCGTTTCCTCGTTTTATGATGGAACACCTGCATCCCTAATAAACCACCTAGGCCACCGCCAATCACGCCAATAAACAACAGATTTGCTTCTGGCACACGCCATTTTTTCTTTTGGGCTTGTCGTTTGTCGTAACCCATCAAACAGAATTCATAGACATTGGCTAACACTAAATACGCCCATAAGGGGTTTTTGATTATTTCTTGCAAATACTTTCATCCTCTTCTATTTTGGCACCAAAATCGTCATGCCTTTTTTGATCACTTTCATTTCTAAGGGCAGCTTAGGACCTGGATCGCCGTCTATCCGACTGACCCCTTTAGGTCCAGTCACCGTCAAATGCTGACAAGTGCAATATTCAATTTCAGGAATTTCGGCGATTCTACCGGCAATGATTAACGGCAAAAAGCGCATAAGTCGGAAAAATTGCAATTTTGGTAACACGATTACATGGAACAAGCCATCGTCAATCGTTGCCTCCAAATCAAAATTGGTGAAGCCGCCGACAGAATTGGTCATAGTGACAGATACTAATTGTGTCGTCCCTTCCCAAACTTGCTCATCCATCTTTAGTTTAAGATGATATTTGCGTTTGCGTGCCAATAGCTCAATAAAACGACGCACAAAAATACTCTTACCATACTTTTGTTTGTCCCGTTGACTGATACGGGCAGCAGTATCTGCCAAAATGCCGATGGTCATGGAGCTTACCATCACTTGGCCATTCACTACGCCATAGTCAACTCCCTTGGTGCGGTCTCCCGTAACGACTTCCATCGCTTTTTCGGTATCTAAAGGCAATTCCATAGCACGTGCTAAATTATTAACCGTACCTCCAGGAATGATGCCAATGGTCAGTTGATCTAAACGATCTTTTAACGCATCGACACAATGGTTAATGGTGCCGTCTCCCCCGATGATGATAACCCGTTCCACTGGGCCTAAGGAAGCAACCCAGTTTTTTTGTAGCACATCATGAAGGTTAACCTCTTCACCAACAAATTTTTGGGCTAACTCTTCGGCTAACTGACGACTTTCATCCTTGCCAGCAGTACCGTTATAAAGGATCCCTATCTTCATATTGAGGCCTCCTTTTCTATTTTAAAAAAAGAGATGGAACGTAAATTCGTCCCATCTCTTAATTACAGCTTACGCTTGGGCGTTCATTTCGGCGATCTTCACAATGACGTCGGTCGCTTTTTCCATCGCTTGTAAAGAAACGAATTCAAAACGGCCATGCATGTTTTCGCCACCGGCAAAAATATTTGGTGTTGGGATACCCATATAAGAAATCTTAGAACCATCCGTACCACCACGAACTGGCGCTGTTAACGGCTCAATATCTAGAGCGATCATGGCATTTTTGGCTAGTTCTACAATACTCATGTCTTTTTCAATGATTTCCTTCATATTGTAGTATTGATCATACATATCCACTTTGACGCGTTCTGTATCAAAGCGGCTGTTGAGTTCATTCTGAATTTCCGTGATTTTTGCTTTGCGAGCTTCAAATTTAGCACGGTCATGGTCGCGAATAATGTAACTCATGGTTGCTTCCTCTACATTGCCATTTAAAGCCATTAAATGGAAGAATCCTTCATAACCATCTGTTTTCTCAGGTACTTCATCTTTTGGTAAATGATCATGGAAGTCAATCGCCAACTGTAAAGCATTGATCATGGTATTTTTTGCTGTCCCAGGATGGACATTCTTGCCTTGGATTGTGATATTAGCTTGCGCTGCACTGAAGGTTTCATATTGCAGTTCACCCACTGGACCACCGTCCATCGTATACGCAAAATCAACGTCAAAGGCTTTGACATCAAATTTATCAGCACCAACGCCGATTTCTTCATCGGGACCGAAAGCGACACGAATCTTCCCATGTTTGATTTCAGGATGATTGATTAAGATTTCCATTGCCGTCATGATTTCAGCAATACCTGATTTGTCATCAGCACCTAACAAGGTAGAACCGTCCGTTGTAATCAACGTTTGACCTTGATAGTTTTTCATATTAGGAAAATCTTTAGGATCCAAAAGCCATTTGCCTGCTGCATCTAACGTGATAACGGAAGAACCATCATAGTTTTCCACGATTTGTGGTTGTACATTTTCCGCATTGAAATCAGCCGTATCCATATGGGCAATAAAGCCGATACTGCGTACTTCTTTATCCGTATTAGCTGGTAAAGTAGCCATGACAAAGCCATTTTCAGCCGTATAGGTTACATCACTCATACCCAGCTCTTCTAATTCCTTTTTCAAGGTTTGTGCAAAAGCTACCTGTGTTTCAGTTGAAGGGGTTGTTTTGCTTTCAGGATTTGATCGTGTTTCGGTTTTTACATAACGTAAAAATCGAGGTAAAAGATTTTCATACATTGCGCTCGCTCCTCTTAATAAAATCGAAAGGGGTTCGTATCCACTGTTGAGGGGATAAACTCCACTTCCCAATTGTACTCTTTTTTCCATTGATTGAACAACTCTACAAGCTTCGGAATACACAATTTCTCAATATTGTGCCCTGGATCGATGGCCGTCAAGCCCCGACTCAGCATATCATGGCCGGTATGGTAGTAGATATCTCCCGTGATATAGGCATCCGCTCCACCACGAAGCGCGGCTGGATAAAATTTCTCACCACTACCACCACAGATCGCCACTCGCTTGATTTGTTTATGGGGTTCATTCGTTACTACCCGCAAGCCTTCTAAACCAAAAACAGTTTTAATCTGCTGAATAAAATCAGGCAAGCTCTGAGGTTGTGCTAATTCACCGATTCGACCTAAGCCAAAATCTTTGTGATTGTGCACTAAAGGCAGCAAATCATAGGCCGGTTCCTCATAAGGGTGATGTTCCCGCAGCGTCTGCAAAATTTTGTCTTCATCTGCTGAAAGATACAAGACCTCAATCCGTTCTTCCACCACTGTCTCTGGTTCTCCAATTTTACCAATGGCTGGCTCGGCCCCAGCTGTTGGTGTGAAACGACCAATCCCTTCCATGCTATAACTGGTCCCGCGATAATTGCCTTGCACACCCGCTCCTGCCGCTGATAAAGCGCTCCGCAGCGCATCACCCTGCGTTACCGGCACAAAAACAACGAGCTTTCGGTAAGGAATTTCATGGGTTTTTTCTAAAAAGGTGGTTTGTTCAATACCCAATGCTTCGCAAAACCAATCATTCAAGCCATTTTCAACGATATCCATATTCGTATGGGCCGCATATACGGCAATATCATGCTTAACCAGTTCCATCAACATTTTTTCTTGTGGATCATCGGAAAACAGGTGTTTGATTGGTTTGAAAATGGGTGGATGCTTGGCAATCAATAAGTCAACACCAGCCTCAATAGCTTCTGCCACGACTTCTGGCCGGACATCCAATGTGACCATCACTTTTTTGATAGGCTTGTTTAGCGTACCAATATGCAGTCCCACCGGATCGCCTTCTTCAGCTAACCACTGGGGACAATAGGCCTCAAAACGGTCAATAAAAGTTTTGCCGTCAATCATGTTGTAGGACCTCCCGGATTTTTTCGATTTCTCGTCTGATTTGTGTCAGCTTTTCACTAGGTGGTGTTTTAGCTGTTTGTAGCTGCGTCCAGACTTGTTCCCGTTGATGCAGTTCTCGTTGCCATTTTTGTTGAAAGACGGATGTTGGGTTTTGTACTAATAAAGGACCAAACATCAGCTCCTCCTCCGTATAGGTAACTGGCATGTCGCTTTTTTCAGCGGCGATTACTTCGTAAATTTTGCCTTTTTCTGCTAAAACTGTTTCAAAGTCGATTTGATAGCTGTGGTCTGCTAACCACTCCCGGACATTTCGTTCGCCTATATTTGGTTGTAAAATCAAATATTCTTTTCCAGAAAGCCGTCCTTTTTGGCGACCGTTCTCAAGAATGTCCCTGATCAAGCTGCCTCCCATTCCGGCAATCGTGATAGCATCAATTTCATCTGCTAGCGTAATAGCTTCCAAGCCATCTGCTAAACGCACTTCAATTTTCTCTGAAAGGTTATTTTTTGCTACTTGATTTTGAGCCGATTGAAAGGGTCCTTGAACCACTTCTCCGGCGATTGCATGTGAGATTTTACCGGCTAGCATTAAGGCAATCGGTAAATAGGCGTGATCTGAGCCGATATCAGCTAGGCGGCTTCCTGCTGGTACTTGTGCACCGACAATTTCTAATCTTTTGGAAAGTTGTGTCTCATTCATAGTTCTTACTCCCGCTCCTTTGCGCTTCATTATACCATTCTCGAGAAACGGACTAAAGTAAAAAAGTGAGCCTCTTCAACAGAAAGCCTTAGCTTTCATGAAGAGCACTCACCTTACTTAACTAACTCGATTTTTTGAATAGAGTTCCCCGGAATTTGCGGTGGAATTGACATGGTCATAATTGGTTGTGCCATGGTGGTAAATCGTAATTGACTACCACTTTTCAATTCTTCCAATGAGACGTTTCCTAATTGATCTTCAGCGATATTTAAGATCACGCCATCATTTGCAAAGCTTTTCGCCATATCTTCAGGATCATTGATTCCCTTCACATCAGATAACACGATACGAATTGATTTTTGATCATCATTTTTTACTGCATCTTCCACCAAACGTCCTTCAAAGCTGGCAGATGCTGATTCCGTAGAATTCGTTGTGCTCACAGCTACCGACTCCTCTGTCGTGGATTCTTTTGTGGTATCTTGGGTACCTTGGTTGCCGCCACAGCCTGTAAAAAGAAGTACCAAGCCGGACATAAAGAGTATTTTCGTTATTTTATTCATTTTCTTCCCTCCAACAAAAGGATGACATAAATCATTAAAAATGTCAATTTATCTTAAAAATCTTAAGAAATGAGACTACTTATAACTGTTATTTCATCCGTTACGGCGGTTTGGTCCAGCCATTGCAATCTCTTTGACTAGGTAACGAACGCGTTCCATGATGCGCATTGCTTTTAACGGCTCGTCATCGCCTCGTGAGCTATAAGTCAAATGATTTTCCAATTCCTTCATACTCAAATTAGAAGAAAAGAAAGTTGGTAACTGCTCTTGCATACGGTATTGTAAAATAACGCCAAGTACCTCATCTCGAATCCAAGCGCTCATGGAATCAGCTCCAATATCATCTAACATGAGGACTTGCGCTTTCTTGATTTCTTCAAGCTTTGGTCCCACCTGTTCTGTCTTGATTGCTTGTTTCATCTCAACCGCAAAGGTAGGGAAATAAACAAGGGTTGACTGGTACCCTTTCTTGGCAAGTTCATGGGCTAAAGCTCCAAGTAGATAGGTTTTGCCTACGCCAAAGCTGCCTTGTAGATAAAGTCCCTTATGATAACTGTTAGGATTTGCGGTATATGCTTCTATGAAATCAATAATTTCTCCCAATGCCTCACTTCGTTCAGTTGTCATCTCAAAACTCGCCAAGGTGGCCTCACGAATATCTTTCGGCATGTCGACAGAATTGACACGATTCCGAATCTCTTGTTCCTTTTGACGTGCTAATAAGGCATCTGTCGGGACATAAGTCACGTCAATATAATGGAAATTAAGCGCCAATTTTGGTTCATACCCCGGAGCAATCATGGTGGGATCTTTCAATTGAAATTTTCGTTTTTCTTGAACGAATTCATATAATTTGGAGTAGCTTTTCTGAATATCTTCCGCAGTTAGTTTATCCTTGTGTTCTTGAATAAAGGCCCGCACATCACTATCCGTTAAAACCTGTTCCATTAATTCACTGTAGCGTCCGCCTAAATCCCGTTGCTTGATTAGACGCGTCAATTCTTGTCCTACATCTTCCATGACTTAGTCACCTTCCTTCGTTAAACGTCTGATTCGTTCTGCTAATTTTTCTTTCTCTGCTGTTGTTAGCTCCTTGCCTTCCGCTTTGGCCACCTTACCTTGTGCCCAATCTGGCAACTTCTCTTTACGTCCTGTGCGTTTAGCAGGTTGGCGCCGTTCGGTATTGGTCCGAGCATTTTCGGCAAGCTGTTTGACTGCCTGAACGGCAGCCTCAGGCGTATGTAATTCCTTTTGTGCCCAGTCATTGGCGATTGAATTGAGATACTTGCTGTTTAAAACAGAACGATTTTGGACAACCAGCACATAGTGCGTCAAAATATTGATAACGGCATCTGGTAAGCCAGACTTGCGCTTAACTTCTTCCAAAGCCCAACGCTCATCATTGGCAATATAGCCTTTTTTTTGGTCTTTAATAGATTGTAGAAAAACCATTGGGGCCATCTGCTCACTGGCTAAAATGACAGCGACTTCGCCTTCGCCAAAGCCTTCCGCCAGCAAACTGTTTTTTCGATAGGTGCTCCGGTCTGCTGGTTTGATCTCTGCCGGCATTTCCTTGGGAACAATTTTTTGTGTACGATTTTCTTGGAAGCGTTGATAAATCTCCCGCTGCAAAGATTTTTCCGTAACTTCATTGCTTTCCAAATCTGCAGCCGCAATATAAATCTGAGCCATTGTAAGCTCATCTAACCCATACAACTGACGATAAGCACTTAATTGTTTGCGTCGCTCAGTGGAAGGTATTTGAACCTTGGCCTGTGCCACGATGGAATCAAATAGCTGCCAGTCTAGCACTTCGCCTAGAACAAGTGGTGTTTCAGGAACAAATTGATCCTTTGCTTTTTCAAGCCAACCTTCACCTGCTTGCAACCGTTCAGGATGCAGGCCATAAACTTCCGCAAAAGACGCACTGCGTTTTTCATAACCGCTCATATCTAAAGCCGGTTCCGCAAAGCGGTCAACTAGCTGCTGAAATTTCTTCTCTCCCACTCGGTCCAGTAGTAACGTACTTAATAGCGCATCTGAAAAGAAGACGGCTGCCCTGACTGGGCGTCGCAGAACATAGATCCAGTGTTGCGTATCGGTTGATTCCTGGTAGGTTTCCAGTAAACCAACACCTTCAAGACGCCGTCGACCTTCATAAAAAGCCGGCAGACCCATGTCTAATGTATTCAGTAATTCAGCATGGAGAGAGGTTTCCGTGGGTTCTCCAACCAATGTCCAGAAAATGCTAAATGCATCGCTACCAATGATTGGTTGATATAAGAATGTGATTACTTCTTGCGCTAGATTCGATAGCTTCTGGGGATACCAGACTTCATAGGAATCTTTTGGCAAAAGTTTCTTCCATGCGTCATTCAACCTGCTTACTCCTCCCGATTTGCTTTATCAACAATATCTTGTAGCTCTTTTAAGAAAACACTCATATCCTTAAACTGTCGGTATACGCTGGCAAAGCGAATATAAGCAATCTCATCCAGATCCACCAAATATTCCATGACATACTCACCAATTAAGTTAGTAGATACTTCATTTTCGCCCATTCCGCGAACGCGGTTTTCCACTTTATCAACGATTTGCTCCATCTGCTCCATTGCGACTGGCCGTTTTTCAGCCGAACGAATCAAGCCTCGCAAAATTTTATCTCGATTGAACTCTTCCCGTTCCCCATTTTTTTTGACAACTAATAAGGGAGCAGCTTCTATCCGTTCAAACGTAGTGAAACGAAAACCACAGTTTTCACATTCACGACGGCGTCGGATCGCGCGCCCATCATCCGCTTGACGGCTATCGATGACTCGCGAGTTATTATGATGACATTTAGGACAACGCATCAAATCGCTCCTTCCATTTCTATGATTGTATAAAAGCTGATCTTTCTTTTATATCAGCTAAATTTAGATAGTTATATTATAACATGAAAGCTGTAGTTGCACAGTACCAAATCTCTTGGCAAAAAGCAAGAGACGTGTGACTTAGACCTCTAGGATCCTGTCACACGTCTCTTTGATAGACAACATTTTTATAGCTTATCTTCTATACCAGTATATTTACGGACCCGTTCGGCCTCAATCCGTTCTTCGCGGGAAATCTGTTGCTCATGATGATCTTTTCGTTCCTTTTGTTCTTTGCGTTCTTTCGTAAAATCAGTATTTTGGGCTTTCTTTTCTTCATATTGATCTTCAATTTCAGAGAGACGTTCTTTGCGGCTTTGTTCTTTTGCTTCGGCTTGCTCAGCTTGTTGCTTGCCTTCTGCTTTTAGCGCTTCATTATCTGTCAGAGACGCCAGTTTTTCCTTCGTCTTCCCTACCACTTTATCTTTTGTGTCTTTTAATGATGACATGATATTCCCTCCTTTAATCAAATCATACCATTTTCGCAGGATTTGTTGAAATGAAAAGGCTATCTTCGTCTTGCAGCGACCATTCAAGCATGATACATTAGAAAAGAATGTATAAAGGAGGCAACTGCATGAGAGACGAACCTATCACCAGCCGGGCCGCACGACGAAAGCGACAACGACGCAAACGGCACTGGTGGTATTTACCTACCGGGATTCTTTTAATCGCTGCAGCATTAGGTGGCGGCTATTATGTTTACAGTCAACAAGAAGAAGTGAAGGCGCAACGTGCTGAGGAAGAACGAAAAGCCAAAGTTTACCAACAGGCCCTCGCTGCGGCAAAAGAAGAGGCTCTTACAAACATCGCGACTGATGGCTTAGAAGAACAAACCGCTCAAGATGGTAACATTGACTCTTTACTCTACCTTGATCCTAATGATGAAGAGCTGAATCAAACGCTAACCGAAACCGCGCAGCAAGCCGCTGATTTCTCTCAAGGACTCGTTGTAGGGTGGATTGATCGGCAGGATTCTGACAAATTTAAAAAATTACAACCCAAAATCGTTGCTTATCAATGGGACGAGGGCACAGAAAAGCTGAATGAGCAACCTATTCCTGCTATTGAAGGACGCTATGTCAGCAAAAAAACTGGCAAAGTACCAACACCAGCAGAAATTTTCCCTGATCAGCAGACCTTTGCTGCGGGATTTCGTTATTTGAAGCAAGCCCTTTTGGATAGTCAACAGCTTTCTTACGAGGAGGCACGACAGCTGTCCGCGCCAAAACTAGCAGACGTAGAAACTGCCGCCTTTCACCCGGAAGATATTCAATTAAAGCTACCAGGCTTTGATAAGGCTGTTGCTTTAGACCTTAACACGTTAGCGCCTTATTTAGAACCCGATTTTGTCCAAGCAAAACAGCCAAAAAAAGTAGTTGCTTTAACTTTTGATGATGGGCCTAATCCAGATACCACTACGCAACTATTAAAAACGTTGGAGGAAAAACAAGTCCATGCCACGTTCTTTATGTTGGGACGCTCGGCGGAGGCTTTCCCAGAAACAGCTAAAAAGGTCGCCGATGCAGGGCACGCTATCGCCAACCATTCCTATGACCATCCTGATCTTGCGACTCTTTCGGCTGAGCAAGTTCGCGATCAATTAGCACGCACAGATAAAATTCTCTACGACGCAACCGGAAAACTGCCAGTTGCTATGCGCCCACCCTATGGTTCTGTTGTAGAAAGTACGGTTGCCGCTATTGACCTTCCCATTATCCATTGGGATGTCGATTCTGAGGACTGGGCATCACGCAATGTAAAAAAAATCGTCAAACAAGTCAACGACACAATTGATGACCGCTCTGTCATCTTATTGCATGATATTCATCAAGAATCCGTTGATTCCGTTGGCGAACTGATTGATAGCCTGCACAAAAAAGGCTACACCTTCACTTCTTTGGAAGGCGTCTACGGTCCTTTATATGATAAGTATCAGTATTACGGTGGTATTTTCGAAACCATTCCTTATAGCTAAGTAAAACAGCGGCGAGCCTCTATTAAGAAGGCTCTACCGCTGTTTTTGTTTTTAACCAGTTTTCTACTTGGAACTTTGTTTCCTCCCGCGTACCTTGGTTGTCAATGACCCAATCTGCGCGAGCTTTTTTTTCTTCAATCGGCATTTGACTATTGATGCGTTTTGCCGCTTCTTCTCGGCTAAGCTGGTCCCGTACCTGTAACCTTTCTTGTTGAACGGCTTCTGGTACATAGACCACCATCACTTCATCCATATAACGATCATAATGGCCCTCATACATTAAAGGCAGATCTACCACCACTAATGGCACTTGTTGCGCCACTTGATTGGCAATAGCCTGATTGATGGCTTGCCGCAGATACTGGTTCAGTGTCTGATTCATTAACTGGCGCTTCTGATCGTCATGAAAAACGATATTTCCCAGTTGCTTGCGGTCGAGACTACCATCAGTCTGTAAAATACCCTCACCAAAAGCTTGGACTAAGGCCGCCAAGGCAGGCTTGCCTGGTTCTACGATTTCCCGGGCAATGATGTCGCCATCCACAATGGGAATGTCATGCTTCGCAAAAATCTTTGAAACCGTCGATTTGCCTGTGGCAATGCCGCCGGTCAAACCTAAAATCTTTGTCATTTTGGCACCTTCAATCGCTGACAGTTAGGACAAAAATGCGTTCCCCGTTGCGCTACCTTAATCTTTTGAATCGGTGTGCCGCAACGAGGACAGGGATTGCCCGTCTGCCCGTATACATTTAAAGATAGTTGGAATTTACCGGCTTCTCCTAGGGCATTTAGATAGGTGCGGATCGTCGTACCACCGGCTTCAACGGCTCTAGCTAAGACGTCAATAATGGCACTATACAATTTTTTGACTTCTTTTTCAGACAACGTGTCAGCCGGCTGTTCTGGATGAATCTCCGCCTCCCACAAGGCTTCATCAACATAAATATTGCCTAAGCCTGTAACTAATTTTTGATCAAGTAATAGTGGCTTAATCGCTTTATGATGCTTTTTCAGGCCTGCTTGAAAATCAACTAAATGAAAATCAGTTACGACAGGTTCCGGCCCCAGCTGTAAAATACCGCGGTAGTTGGCAGACTGATCTTTTGCTACTAATGTCATCCGACCAAATTTACGGACATCTAAATAGCGCAGCTGACTGCCATCAGTAAAACTAAATGTCACATGGGTATGTTTCGCCAACGGATCCGATTGTTGATGAAATTCATATTTGCCTTCCATTCGGAGATGAGAAATCAAATCCCAATGGGTCAGCTTGAAAATTAGAAACTTGCCGCGCCGTTGCACACCAGTAATGGTTTCACCAATTAGTTGGTGGCGAAAGACATCAACTTCTGGCTGTTCTATGATTTTGCCCCAAAAGACATTGACTTCCGCGATTGTTTTCCCCACTACCAGTTGTTCCAAGCCTTTGCGGACCGTTTCAACCTCAGGTAATTCTGGCATCTATTTCGCCTCACTTCTCATTCCATTTATTCCCATTTTATGATTGGTCTATTTGGCATCATACCAAGTTGGACCGTAACTGCTATCTGTAATCAGCGGTACATGCAGCGCCACCGCATTCTCCATAACTTCCTTCACTAGCTTGTCCAACTCCGCCAACTCATCTTGTGGTACTTCAAAAACTAATTCATCATGTACTTGCAGTAGCATGGTCGCTTTTAAATCGGCCTCGTCTAAACGTTTTTTCATGTCAATCATGGCAATCTTGATGATATCCGCTGCCGTGCCTTGAATTGGGGTATTGATGGCCGTCCGTTCTGCAAATGAGCGCAGATTGAAATTGCGGGAATTGATATCCGGCAAAATCCGGCGACGATGATAAAGTGTTTCAACATAGCCTTTATCCTTAGCGTCCCGCGCGATTTCTTCCATATAGCGTTTTACCCCAGGGTATTTTTCAAAATACGTGTCGATATATTGTTGCGCTTGCTTACGGGTAATGCCTAAATTTTGTGAAAGTCCGTAATCACTAATACCATAGACAATCCCGAAATTGACCGCTTTCGCTTGACGACGCATATTAGGCGTTACTTCATCAGCACTTTGTAAGCCAAAGACCCGCATTGCTGTGCTGGCATGGATGTCTTGTCCTTCCAAAAAGGCCTCTTTCAAATGTTCATCATCTGAAATATGAGCCAGTACCCGCAACTCGATTTGCGAATAGTCGGAGGAGTAAATCAGCCAATCAGCTTCCCGTGGCACAAAGGCTTTCCGGATTTTGCGCCCTTCTTCCAAACGAATCGGAATATTTTGCAAGTTAGGATCCACTGAACTCAAACGTCCAGTCTGGGTTAAAGTTTGCAAATAACGGGTATGGACTTTGCCATCCTCTTGGATTACCTTTAGCAATCCTTCCACATAGGTTGATTGAATCTTGGCAATTTGACGATAATTCAAAATGTCATCAACAATCGGGGCTTGTTCCCGTAATTGCTCAAGAACATCTACTGCGGTCGAATAACCCGTTTTGGTTTTTTTGATAACCGGTAGGCCCATTTTTTCAAACAAAATAACGCCCAGCTGCTTAGGTGAATTCAGATTGAATTCTTCCCCCGCCTCAGCATAAATTTTTTCCTCGATTTCATGCAGCCGTTCTGAAAATTCGCCTTTCATTTCTTCTAAAGTGGCAGCATTCACTTTGATGCCCGCCAACTCCATATCACCTAGTACTCGAGATAAAGGAAGTTCCATTTGATAGAACAGTTCAGTCTCGCCATTTTCTTCCAACTCCGCATCCAACTTTTCACTTAAAAACTGGATTGCCTGGATTTTACGGGCCAAATGGTCGAAGAACAGTGTTCGATCTTCTGGTAAGCCTTTTTTAGCGCCTTTACCATACACGACTTCATCTGAAGCCACTTCTGTATAGTCATATTGCTGGGCAATTTGCTGAATGTCAGATTTATTGTCGGCCTTATTTAATAAATAGGCAGCTAACAAGACATCAAATTGAATACCCTCCACATTATCTAGCCGTTTTTTCAAGCTAACATAAGTCCGCTTGGCATCAAAGACGATCTTGCGCCGATCCGAAGCTAGCCATTCTTGAAAGGCTGGTTCCGTTAAGATCGACAAATCCTCCGTTACATAAACGTTAGTCGCGCTGCCCCAGGCAAGCCCTACAATTGGTGACGTATGGTAGTTATCCTCTAACATTTCCACATAAAGAGCGGAGGCATCTTTAAATAAATCATTAGTGATTGTTTCAGGCACGTTGTACTCAACTTTTTCCAGCTCAGGCGCCGGTTCGTCTGGTGCAATTTTTTTCAAGAAGGACTGAAAATCCATTTCCTGATAGAAAGGAATCAGTTTATCTAAATCCTTGCCATGATAAACCAAGTCTTCCACTTTGATTTCCACTGGTGCATCTAAATCAATCGTCGCTAAGCGCTTCGACAAGAAAGCCTGCTCTTTATCATTTATCAGATTTTCTTTCATCTTAGAAGCCTTCATCTCGTCAATATGCTCATAGACACCTTCGACTGAACCGTATTCCTTCAAGAGTTTGATGGCGGTTTTTTCCCCGATTTTCGTCACACCGGGAATATTATCGGAGCTATCTCCCGCCAAGCCCTTCATATCAATAATTTGCAGAGGTGCTAGCCCATATTTTTCTTCAATATGAGCTGGTGTGTAAGCTTCGATGTCATTGACTCCTTTGACGGTAATATCAACCTTGACATTTTCCGTTGCCAGCTGGGTCAAATCGCGGTCTCCTGATAACACCACCACATCAAATTCGTTGGGATCTACTTTACGAGATAACGTCCCAATAATATCATCGGCTTCATAATTAGCTAATTCATAGTGCTTAACACCAAGCCCAGTTAGTAAGTCCCGTATATAAGGCATTTGTTCTTTAAATTCGCCTGGCGTTTTCGCCCGTCCCGCTTTATACTCGCTGTAAAATTCTGTTCGGAAAGTCGTTTTACCCGCATCAAAAGCCACTAGCACGTGGGTTGGCTGCTCCCGCTCCATCACATTTTCAAACATGTTGTTAAAAGCATAAATCGCATTCGTATGGAGCCCGTTCCGGTTTTTGAATTTTTCCAAAGAGTTGTGCAACGCAAAGAAGGCCCGAAATGCCACACTGTTGCCATCCACAAGTAATAATTTTTTCTTCATTTTAGTAGCTCCCATCTCGATAGTCACCTTATTTTAACAAAGAAGCGGAGACAATGGAAAAAAATTGTTCAATTGAACACGAAAAGACTGGAAACAAAACAAAAAAACAGTCCTCCGCAGAAGACTGTTTTCGCTTAATTATTTTTACCAAAGATTCGTAAAAAGGCTAAGAACAAGTTGATAAAGTCAAGGTAAAGTTGTAAGGCTAAGAAGACTGCTGTACCAGTTCCAGCTTGACCGCCTGATTGTAAATAGATGGCTTGGATTCGTTGGTTGTCGTAAGCCGTAATTCCGGCAAAAACGATTACCATCAAAATGGCAATGAACATATCCACTGGGCCACTGTGTAATACGAAAATGTTTAACAGCATCGCCACGATGATGCCCATAAGTGCACCATACATCACTCGCCCTAAAGCCGACAGGTCGCGTTTCGTGAACATACCGACAGCTGCCATACCTAAGAAGGTAGCGGCACTAGCGATAAAAGCCGTGGTGATATCCCCAACGTTGTAATAGCCTAAAGTGAAAGCCAAAACGATACCGTTCACCACTGAGTAAGCAACAAAACCAGCAGCCGCCAAGCTAGGATTTTTTTGTCCTTTGATGCCCAATAGCAGAACTAAGGCAATTTCAACCAACCAAAGTCCCATCACACCAAGCGGAAAACGACTGACGAAGTGCATAATTTGTTGTGGAAATACATTGATTGTTAGATAGGCCGTAGCGGCACTAGCACCTAGACCTAAGGCTAAAATCGCGTAGATTTTAGCGTAGAAGCGGTTAACGCCCGCTTGTGCATTTACTTGATTATTCATTTATTTCATCCTCCAATTGTTCTGCCGTCACCATGGGTGGTTGGACCATCACCACAGCATCCAATACCCGGTCTTCTTCCGAATTGACCGCCTCAACAGAAATGGTGATAACATCTTTCCGTTTGTCCACCTTAATAACTTCAAACTGGAACGTGATCGTTTCATAATGGAAAACAGGCTCAATAAAGTTGATAGAAAAGTTTACCACATGAGATCCTGGTCCCGGTAAATGTTTCGAGATGGCACTCGTTATGATCCCCATTAACATGATTGATGGTACGATTGGTTTTTGATATTCTGTCTGTTTGGCATAATCATGTTGGATATATAACGGGTTTGCGTCGTTGGTAAGTCCTAAGTATAACAATAACTGGTTGTCTTCAATAGACTCCGTTAAAGATAACGAATCGCCTTCCTCTATTTCCTCGATGGTTTTGCCAATTTTTCTCGGTTTGCCGATACTCAAAAGCTGACACCTCCATTTTTAATAAGATAATTGTACCAAACCCCCAGTAAAAGGCAAGTTTTTCTCCCTCCTACTTTAGACGGATTCTTAAAAAAACGGGCTACTCAAGGTATGCAGAAAATGATATGCTTGAAACGAGGTGATGTAAGTGTTTACAGCAAATGAAAAACGTTACGACAACATGACTTATCGACGCGTCGGCAAATCTGGTTTAAAACTACCGGCCCTTTCGTTAGGTCTATGGCACAATTTCGGCGATGTGGATCCTTTAGCAAATCAGCGGGATTTATTGTGTTACGCTTTCGATCAAGGAATCACGCATTTTGATTTAGCCAACAATTACGGTCCGCCAGCGGGATCTGCGGAAAAAAACTTCGGTCGTATTTTACGAGAAGAATTAGGGAGCTATCGCGATGAATTGATTATTTCCAGCAAAGCTGGCTATTATATGTGGCCGGGTCCCTATGGCGAATGGGGCTCTAAGAAAAATCTAATTGCTAGTTGTGATCAAAGCTTGCAACGAATGGGCCTGGATTATGTGGATATTTTTTACCACCATCGTCCCGATCCCGAAACACCAATGGTAGAAACAGCCCACGCCCTTGATTTACTGGTTCGCCAAGGTAAAGCCTTATATGTTGGGGTATCTAACTATTCGGCGGAACAGACAGCGGAGATGACGGCTTTATTGAAAGAGTCTAAGACACCATTTATTATCCATCAGCCACGTTACAACATGCTAGATCGTTGGATTGAGGATGGACTGACCGATGTATTGACGGAAGAAGGACTAGGGGCAATCGTATTTAGTCCGCTTGCTCAAGGACTTTTGACAGACCGGTATCTACACGGCATTCCAGAAGATTCTCGTGCTCACCGCGCAGATAGTCCTTTCCTATCAGAGGAAAACGTGCAAGAAACCTTGACGACGGTAAAAGCTCTGCATCAAGTGGCTGTTAACCGAGGCCAAACATTGGCAGAAATGGCGCTAGCTTGGAATTTGCGGCAGCCGACAATTGCCAGTGTTTTAATTGGTGCTTCTCGTGTCAGTCAATTAGCTGACAATTTGAAGGCTTTAAACCATTTAGATTTTTCGTCAGAGGAACTAAAAACTATTGATGATATCTTAACCAAGTAACAAACAAAAACAGAGCAACTAGCCCTTTTAGGTAGCTGCTCTGTTTATTTTTATAAAACGTTACGCGTAGTTGTGCTCAATAAATTTTCGTAAGCACGTTCGAATTTTTGAACATCCCCTGCGCCCATAAAGACCATAACGGCATCATGATGATCCAATAGTGGTGATACGTTAGTTTCAGAAATCACGGTACCGCCTTTACTGATTTTAGCGCCTAGGTCTTCAATCTTCACGTCCCCTTGTTTTTCACGAGCGGAACCAAAGATATCACACAGATAGACAACATCGGCTAAGTCCAAAGCTTCTGCAAACTCATCCATCAATGCAATCGTCCGAGTGAAAGTATGTGGTTGGAAAACGGCGATAATTTCTTTATCTGGATATTTTTGGCGAGCACCATCAATGGTCGCTTTGATTTCTGCTGGATGATGCGCGTAATCGTCGACAATCACCATGTCAGCGACTTTCTTTTCGCTAAAGCGGCGTTTAACTCCTTGGAAACTTAACATTTCCGCAGCCACTTCTTTCATATCTAACTCTTCCATATAGGCTACTGCAATAACACCTAATGCATTCAAGATATTATGTTGGCCAAAGGCTGGTAACACGAAATGACCTACAAAATCTTCACCATGATATACATCAAAGGCAGAACCTTCAGTAGTTCGTTCGATATTCCGAGCTTGGATATCATCTTCTTCAGTTAGGCCGTAATAGTAGATGGGCACATTTGCGACTAATTTGCGCAAATATTTGTCATCACCATAAGCAAAGATGCCTTTTTTAACTTGGGCAGCCATGGATTGGAAGGCATCATAAACGTCATCAATGCTCTTATAGTAATCCGGATGATCGAAATCGATATTTGTCATAATGGCATAATCAGGTGCATAAGCTAAGAAATGGCGACGATATTCGCAGGCTTCAAAGGAGAAGAATTTAGCATTCGGATCACCATGTCCGGTGCCATCTCCAATCAAAAAGCTAGTAGGAGCCACACCGCTCAATACATGTGAAAGTAAGCCTGTTGTACTAGTTTTACCGTGTGAACCAGTCACTGCGATACTCGTGAAGGGTTGGATAAATTGGCCAATAAAGTCATGATAACGAATCACGTCTAAGCCTAATTCTTTGGCGCGAACGATTTCTTCGTGGGTATCAGGAAACGCATTCCCCGCAATCACGATCATGCCTTCTTTGATATTATCTTTTGAAAACGGCAATAGTTTGATGCCGGCTTTTTCCAAATCTCGTTGTGTGAAAAAATAGTCCTCTACATCTGACCCTTGGACTTGATAACCTTTTTCATGTAATACAAGCGCTAATGAGCTCATACCAGAGCCCTTGATCCCAACAAAATGATATAACTTTTGATTTTCCATGATGATCCTCTTCTCTTAAAAATCTATATAAATACTACGTTTTTCGAAAGATGTTTCAACAACATGTTCCATTATGATATAAAATGCCCTTTTTGGCAACAAAAACTTCCCTGCCATTTTGCCAGGCAGGGAACGTTCATTTATTGAAAATACTTATTGTCATCCAGAGGGACCTGCTCATCTTCCATGATCCCACTTAAAGAACGATCAAGAATCTGACGGCCTTTGTCTGCCTGTTTTTTACCATAGGCAGTTTCTCCACGAGCGTTCTCCTTAGCCTGCTTAAAGGCTTTGCGAGAACGAGGCAGATTATCAGAATCCTCAAAACGGCCCACTTCAGGCTTGATTTGTTGATACTGACGACGTGTTACTGGTATCTCGCCTGTCCCGGGATGATTGAATTTTTTGACCGTTGGATCGCCTTCTTGTTTGACTTGAAAAGCCGCCTCAGAATCGTCGAACAACAAATAAGCAGACTGCTGCTTTTGCATAGAAGTCATTAGTTCTTCATCCGTAAAGGTAGGTTCCTGCTCATCTGGGATAATAGAGGCTGGAATATACTTAGGACGGAAATAAGAACGGCTAGGTGCTTGATAACTGCGACTAGTGGTGGTAGTTCGCGCTGGCGTTGTATGAACTTTGACATTTTTAGCGCCAAAAAGCTGCTTTTTCTTAGGTGTGTCCGTAATTCCCGAACGTCTCTTTTCACTAATACTTTTATACTCAGGCAAATGCTGTCTATGATCAGACAACTCCTCCTGATAATTCACATTCCGTTTACTTGCGGGAATGTAATCATTCTTTTTAGATGCGCCTTGTTTGGCGGTTGCTTGTTTAGGAATAACGTCGTCATGTTCAAAAAGAACACGCGCCGGTTCAGTTGTTAGTTTTACGCCGCTTTCGTCATCATATGCCGGAAAACGGAAATGCTTGCGTTTTACATTGGGAGTATTGCCCATAATGTTCAATCCTTTACCAGATTTTTCTTTTATTCTAGCACAATTCCACATGAGAAAAAAGCGAGGTTCCCTTTCTTTCTCCAAGATATAGAAAAACCTTGGTTGCGAATCCGCTCCCAAGGTTCATTTGACAGTTAGAACATAATATCGATTTTCTCAGATAAGAAATACCCGTCATAGGCTTTGATTCCCGCGCCATCCAGCAGTTGCTGCAGCTTATCTTCTGGTAACGGTAATGGTCGCGTGCTCCGTAGTTGGGCCGTTTTCAGCACTTGTTCTTGTCCCGTTGGATTTACCACGTATAAGACATAGCCATAATCCATGAAGCGGAAAATACCAAAGAGCGTATCTGTATAGAAAGGAATAAAATCACCATACTGCAAAATTGGATTTTCTTTACGAACTTTGATCCACTTTTCGACATCCTTCATGATAGTATGATCCTCATGATCCCACGGATAAAACTTGCGGTTCATAGGGTCTTTACCGCCTGTTAGACCGGCTTCATCGCCATAATAGATACACGGTATTCCCGGCAACATGCACATTAAGCCAACTGCTAGATTGACTTTAGCAGTATTGTTATCCACCATCGTTAAAATGCGCTCTGTATCATGAGACCCGATATTATTCAAATTATTGTAGAAGACTTCCTTTGGGTAGTTCTCTTGTAACGTTGTCAACTCTTCTGCCGCCGTTTGAGTAGCGTTTTTTTGCAAAATCGCCAAAATCGTTTCTCGGAAAGGATAGTTCATAACGCCCTGCAATTTTTTGCCTAAAATATAGCTGCGCCGCTCATCATAAGCAATTTTTTTAGAAGCATCTTCCCATACTTCACCGATTAAGATTTTCCCAGGCTGCTGCTCCAAGCGCTGACGAATCCCTGCTATAAATGCATCGGGTAGTTCATCAGCCACATCGAGACGCCAACCGTCGATTTGAAAATCAGACCAGTAATCGATCACACCGTCTTTTCCGTAGATAAACTCTTGAAAATTGGGATTGTATTTATCCACTTCGGGTAAATCAGTGACCCCCCACCAAGACTTGTACTCAGTTGGGTAATGATCAAACTTGAACCACGAGCGGTAAGGACTTTCGGGATCCCGATAAGCCCCCTCATGCTGGCCGTACTCGCCATCAAAATTGAAATAGCGACTATTTTTACCGACGTGGCTGAAGACACCATCCAAAATCACCGCAATCCCTTCTTGGTGCAAACGCGCAACAAGCTCACGGAACATTTCCTTATCCCCAAGAACTGGATCGATCTCAAAATAATCAGCTGTATCATAGCGATGATTACTGCGTGCTTCGAAAATCGGATTCAAGTAGAGGCATGTGATCCCTAATTTTTTTAAATAGGGAATTTTTTTGATGATTCCTTCCAAATTCCCTCCGTGAAAGTCCCAGCGAACAATTTCTCCTTTAGCGTCCTTCACATAGTAAGGCTCATCTTGACGATTTCCATAGAGAAAAGTATTGGGTTTTGGATTTAAGACCCGATCAAAGGGATCCCCATTATAAAAGCGGTCGGGAAAGATTTGATAAACCACTGCTTCTCGGTACCATTCTGGTGCTGCCTCTGACTGTGAAAAGCAAGTAACTTGATAAGAGACCACGGCTTTTTCTTCTGAATAGACCCGGCCTTGGCCACCCCGACCATCCTTCGAGCCGTAATATTGTGTATAGACTCCGCCATTTTCTTCCTGAGAGATTTTAAAATAGTAAAAATATAAACCTTCTCCTTGATTGAAAATATAGGTAAAGCTATAACGTCCCGGCTCGACTTCTGTCATGGGATAAGATTCAACCCCCCGTTCGCCGCCCTCTTTCCGAATGATAAAGCGGACTTCCTTCACATGCTCGTAAGGTGCGTCAATTGTGAAGGTGCCTCGTTTATTTTGCCGAATAGCGCCGAAAGGATGCTTATAGCCGCGTTCCCAAGAGTTGTAGTTGATTGGCATCCTATCACTCCTCCGTTGCCACCGCTTCAATGTGCCAAATATCCTCAGCGTAGCGTTCCACAGTTTGGTCAGCTGAGAAACGACCTGCATTGGCAATATTCATTAAGCACATTTCGCCCCAACGTTCTGTATCTTGATAAGCCGCCGCAATCGTTTCTTGGCCTTTAACATAATCATTAAAGTCTCGCAGTGTGAAATATTCATCATTATATTTTACTAATGAATCAAAAATTTCTTGGCCTTCGCGACTGATGTTTGGAATTGTGCCATCAATAAAGGCATTCAGTACTCGATGGATAGTTGGATCGTTTTCATAAATTTCGCGAGCATTGTAATTATTGTTACGATAATATTGATAGACCTCTTCTGTCGTTAAGCCAAAGATCACGATATTCTCTTCTCCAACCGCATCCTTGATCTCAATATTCGCCCCATCCAAGGTTGCCAAGGTAACCGCACCATTTAGCATCAATTTCATATTACTAGTCCCCGAGGCTTCTTTGGATGCTAAGGAAATTTGTTCACTAACGTCGGCAGCTGGAATAATTTTTTCTGCTAAGGAAACATTGTAGTTTGGCAAGAAAGCAATTTTCAGCTTTCCTTTGATGTCTGGATCGTGATTCACCATAGCAGCTACTTCATTGATACACTTAATGATGGTTTTAGCGTAATCATAACTTGGTGCAGCTTTAGCGCCAAAGATGAAGACACGCGCTTGCTCATGACGATCTGGATTCTCTTTTAAGTCTAGATATAATTTAACGATGTGCAACAGGTTTAATAGTTGACGCTTATAAGCATGGAGACGCTTGATTTGAACATCAAAAATCGCATCACTGCTAACTTCAATGTCATATTCCTGTTTGATAAAGGCTGCTAGATTTTTCTTATTATGCTGTTTTGCTTGCGCAATCTTCTTCAAGACTTTTTTATCTTTGCGATAGGCTTCTAAAAGCTTCAATGCGCCGGGATCTTTACGCCAGGTTTTGCCGATAGTTTCATCTAGTACACCTGACAGTTCTTCATTAGAAAGCTGCAGCCAACGACGTTCCGCAATGCCATTAGTTTTATTATTAAAGCGTTCCGGATAAAGTAAATAGAAATCATGTAGGACAACATTTTTCAACAAATCAGAGTGAATCTTGGCTACCCCATTAGTACTATGTGAGCCGATGATGGCTAAATGTGCCATATGAACATGATCATTTTGAATGATCCGCGTTCGGTTAGCAATATCACAGCCCACCTGCTCAGAGACATCTGCGACAAAGCGTCGGTCGATTTCTTGAATGATTTGATAAATTCGAGGTACGATTTCTTCTACCATTTGCGTTGGCCATTTTTCCAAAGCCTCCGCCATCAATGTGTGGTTAGTATAGCTCATGACTTTTACGGTAATGTTCCACGCTTTTTCCCAACTCAAATGAGCCTCATCAAGAAGAATCCGCATCAATTCAGGGACACACATGGCTGGGTGGGTATCATTGATATGTACCGCTACTTTTTCGGGTAGTTCTTCGATTGCTTGGCCTGAGCGTAAATAATAATTTACGATACTTTGTAATCCAGCAGAAACAAAGAAGTATTCTTGTTTCAGACGCAGCTGTCGACCATCATAGTTAGAATCATCTGGGTAAAGAACTGCCGTGATGTTTTCTACTTCTTGGCGTTCCTCTAAAGTTAGATAGTTTCCTTCCTCCGTCACGGGAATCTCAACCGACCAAAGACGCAGATTGTTGACGACACCATTTTCATAGCCCACCATATGAGTATCATAAGGAATCGCCCGCAAGACTTTGGCATTATAGTAACGAGGAATCAAATTGCCGCTATTGTCAGGAACTAATGCAATCGTTCCGCCCATGCGGACTTCCACTGCTTTGTTTTCCCGGCGGACTTCCCATGGATTGCCGCCTTGTAGCCAGCTATCTGGTAGTTCAACTTGGTAGCCATCCACGAAGCGCTGTTTGAACAAGCCGTAGTCATAACGAATTCCGTTGCCATGCACAGGTAAAGCACAAGAAGCCGCAGAGTCCATAAAACAAGAAGCTAGTCTACCAAGACCACCATTTCCTAGCGCCATATCTGGTTCAGCTTCCATAACATCTTCTAATTCAATAGACATGCTTTTTAGACCATCACGAACGACGTCTAAAATACCTAGATTCAGCAGGTTGCTTTTCAGCATTTTGCCCGGTAAAAATTCAATCGAGAAATAGTAGGCTTGTTTTGTTTCTTCCTCAATATATTGTTTATGGGTTTTTCGTAATGATTTTGAATAATAGGCCTTCACCAGTGAGCCAAGGGCACCATACCACTCGACATTGGAGGCATCTTCTACTTCGATTGCATATTTTTCATGAAGTCGTTTCTTAAAATCTTTTTTAAATTGGGTTACTGTTAAACTCATCCTTCTACTCCTTACAACAAAGGAGTGGTCAATGTTTGGCCACTCCCTCCTCTTTTTTTAAACCAACTGTTGATATAAAGTTAAATATTGTTCGCTAGAAGTGGTCCAGCTAAAATCTTTTTCCATTGCTCGCTGCTGCATTTCCTGCCAGCCAGAGCGGTCGTGCCAATAGAAACGCAGTGCCTTTTCAATTGCGTCCATTAGATAATAGGAATCGAACTGCGCAAAACCAAAACCAGTTCCTTCGTGAGTCAATGGATTGAAAGGAATAACCGTGTCTTTTAAGCCGCCGATCTCATGAACAACTGGCAATGTGCCGTAACGCATCGAAATCATTTGAGACAAACCACATGGTTCAAAGGCAGACGGCATCAAGAATAAATCAGCGCCTGCATAAAATAGTTGCGCTAAACCAACATCAAAGGAAATACTTGCGGAAAATTTATCCGGATACTTCTCGGCAAAATAGCGGAAACTATTTTCAAAATTGGGGTCCCCTGTGCCTAAAAGAACGAGCTGCACATTATGCTGTAATAAATTTTCCATTTCAGCCAAAACTAAGTGGAAGCCCTTTTGATAAGTCAGACGGCTAACGATTGCTAACAGAGGGATATCGGGATTTTCCGGCAAGCCCATTTTCTGCTGTACCGCTCGTTTATTTACGGTTTTACCACTTAAATCAGTCGCGGAGAAATGACCCGGAATCAATGGGTCTGTTTCTGGATCGTTGGTATCATAATCGATGCCATTGACGATGCCGCTTAATTTATACTGCTGTGTTCGTAAAATACCGTCCAAGCCTTTCCCAAATTCTGGCGTTTGAATCTCTGCCGCATAGGATGGGCTGACTGTATTCACTTTGCCAGCGTAAAGAATCCCCGCCTTTAGATAGTTGATGCCATCGCCATAGCGAGCAGCACCGTCATAGTAACGCTCCATGCCCATGCCGAAAAGGTCTGGTAAGACATCTGGTGCGTATTGACCTTGAAACTCAATATTGTGGATGGTGAGCACCGTTTGGATATCTTTGTAAGCATTGATCCAGCGGTATTTTTCTTTCAATAGAAACGGCACCATTGCAGTATGAAAATCATTGACATGGACGATATCGGGAACGAAATCAACCCGCTCCATCATTTCAATAATCGCCATTGAGAACCAAGCAAAGCGTTCACCATCATCATAGTAGCCATATAAATTATCACGGGCACCAAAGTAATAGAGATTATCTAAAAAGTAATAGGTGACGTCATCTAAAACAAGACGTTTTACGCCACAATACTGTTCGCGCCAACCTACCTGAACATTAAAGTTTAAAATATCTTCACATTGCTCTTGGTATTTTTGCGGCATTTGTTTAGGAAAAGGCAACACGACACGAATGTCTTCGCCTTTTTTCCTTAACTCTTTCGGTAATGCGCCAGCGACATCCCCTAGTCCGCCGGTTTTAAAAAATGGCGCGCATTCTGAGGAGGCGAATAAGATTTTCATACGCCGACACCTCGCGTCAGGTCCTCCGTCACCACAGTTCCTTTTTCAATTACCAATGGTTCCTCTGGCGTTCCTTGGATATGCACACCTGCTTGAACCTCGACATTTTTATCTAAGATGGCATATTCCACTTGAGCATCTTCTGCGATACGGGCATTTGGCATCACAATCGCATTGCTTACTTTAGCATTTTTGGCAATATGAGTATTCCGAGAGATCAAGGAACGTTCCACGTGCCCTTCAATAATGCTTCCTGTGGCAAATTGACTGCTCTTCACGTCAGAAGTCGGTGCATAATAGGTTGGCACTTCATTCTTAACTTTTGTGTAGATTTTTTGACTTGTATAAAGTAATGAGTTGAATTTTGCAGAATCCAGCATGTCCATATTGGCCTCATAGTAAGATTTCACATCATGCACATTGCTTAAATAGCCAGTATATTCATAGGTAGAGGCTTTAACCTCATTGATTTTGCTAGTCAATAATTCATGTAAGACAAAAGAATCACCATTTTGGGGAGCTTTTTCCATGGTCTCAATCAGCCAATCTGTCCGAACAATGTAAATATCCATGGAAAGATTCTCTAAATCATTGGTATCGCTCTTTTGATTGTAAGCATGCGCCCCATTGACGCGGCCGCCTTCGCCAATTTCTAAAATCATATCTTCTTGATAGATTTTTTCTTTCGGCATCCGTTTGTAGACGATTGTCATGTCATTTTGTTGTACTTTATGGATTTGGAGTACTGCCCGTAAGTCGATATTGCACAACATTTTGTTGGACATAAAAACAGTATATTCGGATTTTGATTTTTGTAGATAATCGATACAAGCTTCATACGGATTCCCTTGCTTATCTAGCTTGCGTAGGAAATCTTGGTAAAAATACACAAAATAACGATTTTGCAGCGAATCTAAATTCCATTCCTTGCCGCTGCCAATATGGTCAAATACCGATTGTGTTTCACCCTCGTTAAAGACCATAAAGATCGTGCGGATATTCGCATTGACGATATTCGAAAGCGGAAAATCAATCAACCGATATTTACAGTCAAAAGGCAATGTTGCTAAGGGACGGTTTTCCGTCAATGGCAGCAACCCTTCGTAGCGATTTACATTGCCAAGAATGGCACACATTTTATTAGTCCTCATCTACAGTCACTCCAATCACTTCTGAATAACCCACCACAGCGATTTCTTCTTCACCAATCACTGTTGCGTTGTCGCCAACGATCGCATTTTCACCAATAATGGCGCGCTTGATCGTCACATTTTTACCAATAGTTGCGCCCGGCATAATCACACTTTCTTCCACCGTCGCTCCTTCTTTAATCTGTACATTGCTGGAAAGAATTGATTGCTCAATATTTCCGGCAACATAACAACCATCCACTACTAATGAATCCTTAACCGCAGCACTTTCCGTTAAGAAGTGTGGTGGTGTAATTGTATTTTTAGAATAAATGCGCCAAGATTTATCACGAATATCTAACTCCATTTTAGGATCAATGAATTCCATATTCGCTTCCCATAAGCTGTCGATTGTCCCAACATCTTTCCAGTAGCCGCTAAAACGATAAGCAAAGACATTCTCACCCGCTTCTAAATAAGAAGGAATCACATGTTTACCAAAGTCCAACATTTGTCCGTCTTTTGAGTAGCTGTTAAGTAATACAGAGCGCAAGCGTCCCCAGTTGAAGATGTAGATCCCCATAGAAGCCAAGTTGTTTTTTGGTTCCGCTGGTTTTTCTTCAAATTCGATAATGCGATCGCTATCGTCGGTATTCATAATGCCGAAACGCGAAGCTTCCTTCATTGGAACTTCGATAACAGCAACGGTTAGAGAGGCATTGTTTTCTTTGTGCTGTTGCAGCATTTCTTCATAGTCCATTTTGTAAATATGGTCACCAGACAAAATCAAGACATATTGCGGATCCATCTTATCGATATAATCAATGTTTTGGTAAATCGCATGGGCCGTTCCCTGGAACCATTTTTCCCCATCTGAACTAGAATACGGTTGTAAAATCGTTACACCAGAATCAATGCCATCTAAGCCCCAGCTGGCGCCATTGCCAATATGATGGTTTAATTCTAATGGTTGATACTGTGTGACCACACCCACATTGTTGATGCCTGAGTTAACACAGTTGCTTAAAGTAAAGTCGATAATGCGGTAACGTCCCCCAAACGGAACGGCTGGTTTCGCAATATTCTTGGTCAGCTTTCCTAAACGGGTCCCCTGCCCTCCAGCTAAAATCATTGCTAACATTTCTGTACTCATACACATTGGTGAATTACTCACCGCGCCCCCCTTCTGTTGTCTTCGCTTTTGCTTTATTTTTTGTCGCAAGCGACTTTTTCCCACTTTTTGCTCGTAAATTAATATCTTTTGGCTTGATGATCACCGCGCCTAATGCCGGCACAATCGTTTCAAGCTGATAACCAAATTGTTTGTAGGGTATTTCCTTCGTTTGCATGGCTTCATTATGATTCGTCCAAGTGCCACCGAACTCCGCCATTTCTGTGTTCCAGATTTCTTCATACTCACCGGCATAAGGAACCCCCACATGGAAGTGCTGCCGCTCAACGGGTGTCATATTCAAAATGACAATGACAAAATCTTTTTTCGTCTTTCCTTTACGAATATAGCTGAGAACCGTTTCTTCAGTATTATCCGCGTCGATGATTTCAATTGTTTCCTGCACATCTTCCAATTCCCAAAGCGCTTTTTCCTGTTTGTAAAGCGTGTTGAGTTCTTTAGTGAAGTGTTGCATTTTCACATTCATCTCATCTTCTAAATCGACCCATTCCAGACCTTCGTCATATTTCCACTCCAAGAACTGTCCCCATTCGCTTCCCATGAAAAGTAGTTTTTTCCCGGGATGTGTCATCATATACGTATACATATTACGCAACTGGGCAAATTGTTTATAGCGGTCGCCCCACATTTTATGCATCAGGCTCTTCTTCCCATGAACGACCTCATCATGAGAAAACGGCAGAATAAAATGCTCGTTAAACATATACATAAAGGAGAAGGTTAGTAAGTTAAAGTTGAATTTTCGATAAATAGGATCCATCTCATAAAAGCGGAGTGTGTCATTCATCCAGCCCATATTCCATTTGTAATCAAACCCTAACGCACCAGTCTCAATCATTCCTGTTACCTTAATGTCAGAAGAGCTTTCCTCGGCCACCATAATGGCTTGTGGATGCGCCAACTTAATGACAGCATTCATCTTTTGCAGGAAATAAAAACCTTCCAAGTTTGTGTTACCGCCTTCGTGATTTGGTGTCCACGGCCCATCATCATAGTCGCGGTAAATCATATTAGAAACAGCATCTACCCGAATCCCATCAATGTGGTAGTTTTCCAGCCAGAACAATGCACTGGAAATCAAGAAGCTTTGGACTTGAGGCTTGCCCAGATCAAAGTTGACAGCGCCCCAGCGATAATTGGCAGCCCGGTTATGATCGGCATATTCAAACTGTGGTGTACCATCGTAAAGAGGCAGCGTATCTTCATTGGCACAAAAATGACCTGGCACCCAATCGACTAACACACCAATATTATTCAAGTGACAGCTTTCCACAAAATCCATGAAATCTTCCGGCTGACCATAATAAGAACTTAGGGCAAAGTAACCAATCAGCTGATAGCCCCATGAAGCGCCTAATGGATGTTCCATCAAAGGCATAAATTCAATATGGGTATAGCCCATCTCTTTGACATAAGGAATCAATTCTGCGGTCAGTTCCTTAAAGGTATACGGGCGACCATCCGCATGATGTTTCCATGAACTCGCATGAACTTCGTAAATATTCATGGGGCGTTTAAAATAATCGGAACGTTTTTTGCGTCCTTGCCACAGTCCATCTTTCCATTTTTTCTCAGGTATTTCTTTGATTACGGCCGCATCTCCTGGACGCGTTTCAAACTGGATAGCATAAGGATCAATTTTAAAAATCTCACGACCATCTGCTTGCCGCACTTTGTATTTGTAGAAATCCCCTTCCTTTGGTGAAGTTGTAAAGACTTCCCAAACTCCGCTGGTTTCTTCTTTTACCATTGGTAAGCCCTCTGACCAGTCGCTAAAGTCTCCTACCACCGATACAGCTTGGGCATTAGGTGCCCAGACACGGAAGAAATACCCTTCTTGGCCCGCGTGTTCGCCTTTATGAAAACCAAGAAAGTGATGACTATAAAAGTTTTCACCTGATGAAAACTTTTCCATTGCTTCTTTCAAAGCCAGCGTTTGACTTTCTGTCATATAATTTCTCCACTCCTTATAAAAAAACAGCTTCAATCGAGCCGCAAACAACTACCGTCAAAAAACAAAAAAATTGAAAAAATAACCTCTTTTTGCCAGTTGATTTGCTGTGAATTGCTTGTTGCTCGTTTTTCTAATTTAATAATAACACAATTCTCATTTAATACGAGAGAAAAAATGGACTTTTTGAAAAAAATTTTTCCATTTTATATATAACGCATGGTATAAAAGCTGACAACATTAAGATAAATACGCTTTTTTCACAATTATTTACATTTTATCAAGTAGTTTTCTGCAAATAACGAAAATTAGAAGAAAATGAAAACATAATTGTTTTGCTTTTTCATCGGCACTATTTTTTCATAATAAAAAGCCTCGAAACAAAAAACAGGCAATAATCTTCTAATAATTGAAGATTATTGCCTGCTTACTTCCACTTCTATTATGCTTTTTCTGTATTAGAAAAAGAACAACTTGTGAAAATTATTTGGTTAACCATTCATCTACTGCACGAATAGCATCTGGAAGGCCAGCTGGGTTTTTACCACCAGCTTGTGCCATGTCTGGACGGCCACCGCCACCGCCACCCACTAATGGTGCGATTGCTTTGATCAAGTCGCCAGCTTTCAAACCAGCTTCATTGGCTTTTTTGCTCATAGCCGCCAACAAATTAACTTTGCCATCAGCTGCCGTTCCTAAAACGAGAACATCTGACAATTCTTTTTGTTTCCATTGATCGGCTAATTGACGTAGCTGGTTCATGTCTTTCACTTGAACTTGAGCCGCAATATAACGAACACCATTGACTTCCTTCACATCGTCAAAGATAGCGCCGGCTTGTTGATTAGCCAGTTTACCTGCTAATTGTTCATTTTCTTTTTGTAAATCGCGAACTTGTTGTTGCAGTTGTTCTGTCTTGCTTACAACTTCTTTTAGTTGTGGTGATTTAACGATTCCCGCAACTTCTTTCAAGCGGTTTTCTTGTTCCGCTAATAGTTGATAAGCTTCTTTACTAGTGACCGCTTCGATACGGCGCACACCTGCACCAATACCAGATTCGGAAACGATTTTGAAGATACCGATATCCTCTGTATTGCTTACGTGGGTACCACCACACAATTCGATAGACCAGTCGCCAATATTTACAACGCGAACGTCATGACCATATTTTTCACCAAAGAGCGCCATTGCCCCCATATTTTTCGCGGTATCAATATCCGTTTCAATCGTCACAACGGGAATAGCTTCCCAGATTTTTTCGTTTACGATTTGTTCCATTCTCACCAATTCTTCCGCCGTCACTTGACCAAAATGAGTAAAGTCAAAGCGTAGATGTCCTGGTGCAACTAAAGAACCCGCCTGGTTGGCATGATTACCTAGAACTTCTTTCAATGCTTTGTGTAATAAATGAGTCGCTGTATGATTTTTGATGATGCGGTTGCGCATTTTATCATCAATCGCCAAATGGTAAACTTTTCCTTCTTCTAACTGCCCTTGAACAGCCACAGTATGCAAGAATTGACCATTTGGTGCTTTTTTGACATCTTCTACTACTGCCACAATCGTGCCATCTGTTGTAGAAATAGTCCCATGGTCAGCTACTTGTCCACCCATTTCAGCATAGAAAGGTGTTTCTGAGAAGATCAATTGCGCTTGCCCACTGCTGGTTTTGCTTTGCAAAGCCTCATCCTGTACGATGACCAATAATTCACTATCTGCTTCATGTTGGGTATAGCCGACAAACCGACTTTCTACCTTGATACCAGTTAGAAGAGCGGATTGCACGCCCATTGAGGTTTCGGTACTACGTGCTGCTCGTGCCCGTGCCCGTTGCGCTTCCATTTCTTTCTCAAAGCCAGCATGATCGACTTTTAAGCCTTCATCTTCAGCAACTTCTTCCGTCAATTCCACTGGGAACCCGTAAGTATCATAAAGTTTAAAGATATTAGCACCATCTAGCGTGTCTTTACCTGCTGCTTTTAATTCAGCTAAAAGACCATTTAAAATATCCAAGCCTTCATTGATTGTTTCGTGGAAACGTTCTTCTTCCGTCCGAATCACTTTTTCGATAAACTCTTTTTGTTGCAAGACTTCTGGATAGTAGCTCACCATAATCTCGCCAACAACTGGTACTAATTTATATAGAAACGCTTCGTTGATGCCTAATTTTTTACCGTGCATCACGGCACGACGCAATAGACGGCGCAGCACATAGCCGCGGCCTTCATTGCTTGGTAAGGCACCATCACCAATTGCAAAAGATAACGCGCGAATGTGGTCGGCAATCACTTTAAAGGAAACATCACGCTGTGGATCTTCTCCATATTTTTTGCCGCTTAACGCTTCCGTTTGATGGATGATTGGCATAAATAAGTCTGTCTCAAAGTTGGTCGGTGCGTCTTGAATGATCGAAACCATCCGTTCTAGCCCCATGCCCGTATCAATGTTTTTATGGGGCAGTGGTTCATAAGTATTATCTGGTTTATGGTTGAATTCTGAGAACACTAAGTTCCAAATTTCCAAGTAGCGTTCATTTTCGCCACCAGGATAGTTTTCGGGATCATCTTCAGCTAGATTATTATAGGATTCGCCACGATCATAGAAGATTTCGGTATCAGGACCACTAGGACCGGCGCCAATATCCCAGAAATTGTCTTCAATTTCGATAATGTGATCCAACGGCAGACCCACTTCTTCATGCCAGATACGTTTTGCTTCAGTATCTTTAGGATAAACGGTCACATATAATTTTTCTGGTTCAAAGCCCATCCATTTTTCATCAGTCAAGAATTCCCATGCCCAATGAATGGCTTCTGGTTTAAAGTAATCACCGATTGAGAAGTTCCCTAACATTTCGAACATCGTATGGTGGCGTGCTGTTTTACCAACATTCTCAATATCATTTGTTCGAATCGATTTTTGTGCATTAGTAATACGTGGATTTTCTGGCACAACCGAGCCATCAAAGTATTTTTTCAGGGTCGCCACACCAGAGTTGATCCATAGTAATGTTGGGTCATTGACTGGTACAAGTGAAGCGCTTGGTTCTACGGTGTGCCCTTTTGATTTGAAGAAGTCCAGAAACATTTGACGGACTTGAGCACTAGTTAATTTTTTCATCATTTTCCCTCTTTTCTTTTTTTAGACAAAAAAACACCACTGCAGACAAGGACGAAATTACGCGGTACCACCTTGCTTGCAATGATGTGATCATTACCTCTTAAGCTCGTTAACGCGGAGTAGCGTCGAAGTTTGCTTCGAAAGTGAAGGGAGCAATCTAAACGTATCATTCTCTCTTTTTCAGCCAAGAAGAGAGTTTCTGTGAATGAAGCAACGTCAAAATCATGACCTTCCTTGTGAATTATAGGCATTTTCCCCATAATTGTCAAATACAAATCACGGTTCGATGCGAATCGCTTTTCGCACCAAATGCTTGGTAGGATCAAGCGCTGTTTCTGCCAAGCGACTGAAGGATTGATAATAGGTGGATAAGGGTAGCCGTTGCTTAATTAAAGGCGCTTTGGGAGAGGCTGGTCCCATTTTTAAATGAGCCGGATTGTCAGTCACTTCATACCGGGCCAAATCCGTTGCGAAATGCAAGCCAAACATATTCGCTTTACCTGCGAGTTGCTTGCGTTCTGGACTGGCAGAAAAATCTAATTCATTTCCCCAACGGAATAAACGTCGTGTGCCGGCGCCGGCAGCAAATTCCCACTCGTCTTCTGTTAAGAGGTCAAAGCCCTTTTTAGCTAAACGTTTTTGCAGTTCTGCATGCGTTTCTGGTTGATACCCAAAAACGTAATAAGCATCCGTTTCGGGAATCGTCTCAAGATAGGCTGTTTCCAACAAGAGCTGACGTGGATATTCCCAACTAAGACTTTCTGCAGGAGATAAATTGGGAAAAACAGCCTGCTTAATGGTCTCTTCAAGCGGCGCATAAACGTCAACTGCCCCAGTAAAGTTACCTGTAACCGTATCAAAGCGCCCTAAGTACTGGCAACTACCAGGAATCGCATATTGCGCAACTAACATGGGGGGAATATCTACTTGCCGCAGCTGAGTCGTGTAATCATTGATATATTGCGACACACCAGAAATTGTCTGCCAATCGTATTGGTCCTCTTCCTCAGGATAACGTGAGAGAAAACTTTCGCCTAACGCCGATAACTGGAAAAAATCCGCACTATCTTTTGGCAAGTCTAAAACTTCATGAGGACGCAAGCCTTCTGTTCCCAAGTCCCAGCCTAAAATCGTCTGTTGTTGGCCAGGAATCAAAATGTAGCGCTCACCCGCAATCTCCAAACTAAAGGTTCGGCATTTGATACCCGCCAGTTCAAAATCTTGCAGGCGGATATCACTGATTTCCAACAATGGATTGACAAAATACATCAAGACTTGCTGCAAAATCATTTTCTTCTCTTGATCCTGTAATAGTTTCCAGTTGGACCACTCTAACTGTTCGTAAAAATTCACCTTCGTCATCTCTCCCAACACCCGAGGCTCACGCTCGCCTTCCTAGGTAAGAAAATTTATAATCATAGTATAGCATAGGAAGGAGCTGGTGAAGTGCTGCGTTTTAAATTTGATCACGACCCACAAACCCAAGCAGATGCCCACTTTTTGCGGCAGATGATTTTTGTAGAAGAACAAGGAATCCCCTCAGCGTGGGAATTTGACGAACTTGATACACCAGAACGGCTTTTTCTAGTAGGATATCTGGAAAACCAGCCTGTTGCCTGTGCTCGCTTTCTCTTGGAAGAGCCTCAGCAGTTGCATCCAGACCGAGTTTGTGTGGCGCAAACTTTTCGCGGACAGGGAATTGGTCTCAAACTAATGGCCCGCTTAGAGCAAGAGGGGCGAACGTAAAAGTGTACCCAAGCTGTTCTGCATGCCGAAGAAACCGCCACTGGCTTTTACGAAAAAATAGGTTATCACATCGTTGGCGTGCCATTTCTTGAAGATGGCATTCTTTGTGTCCGGATGGAAAAGACTCTTTAAACGTCGAAAGAGCGCACTTCGTGGGAAGTGCGCTCTTTTTAGTTGCTGTTCTTTTTATTTTTACGTTGTGTACGCCCTTCTGCTCGACGTGCCACTTTCCGTTTTTGACGGTTGCTTTCAGAAATTGCCCGGTCAATTTTTTTCTTGTAGCCTGGTTTGATTTTTTTCTTTTTCTTTTTCACAAGACCAATCAAGGTTGGATCCAACTCATCCCGTGATTTTTCACGTTGAGCTCGGCGATTGCGGTCGTAGGAATCAACGATCGCCCCATTTTTGATTTCTTTTGGTTCAAAACAGATACCGATTTTTTCCAGTTGACTAATGGCTTGGTCATCACTTGGTTCATAAAGCGTGATGGCTGTTCCAGCTAGGCCATTACGACCAGTCCGACCCACACGGTGGATGAAAAATTCCAAATCAGTTGGTAATTCATCGTTGATTACGTGCGAAACACCCTCGATATCAATACCCCGAGCAGCTAAGTCAGTAGCCACAACATACTGGAAGTCTAAGTTTTGCACTTGGCGCATCACTCGCTTCCGTTCTCGCGGCGTGATGTCACCATGAATTTTAGCTACCTTCAAGCCCTGCGCTTTCAAATATTCTGTAATTTCATCTACTCGTTGTTTCGTATTGGCAAAAACAATAGCCAAGTAAGGATGTCCGACTGTCAACAGTTGTAGGATCAGCTTGTTTTTATCCTTACCTTTTGTTGAGATCAGCCAGTTATCAATTGTTTCAGAAAGAATCGCTTTAGGTTTGATTTCTTCAATAACAGGATTTTCCATATACTTGCGCAAGAATGGACGCAGTTTTTCTGGAATCGTCGCTGAAAAGACCAACATTTGCAATTTGTCTGGCAAACGTCCAGCAATTTGATCGACTTCCTTTAAAAAGCCCATATCTAACGTCATGTCTGCTTCATCTACAACAAAACTCTTCGCTGTATGAATCTTCAAGACTTGTTCATTGACCATATCTAAAATTCGCCCTGGTGTTCCAATCACTACATGCGGCTGTTGGAAACGCAGCTTGTCCATTTGTCGCTGTTTATCAGTTCCGCCGACGAGATTCATCACCCGCAATTCTGGTTGAAAATCTGCGATTTGTTGCGCATCTTGATAAATTTGCGTTGCTAACTCACGACTTGGTGCGGTAATCACAATTTGCACCTCTTGGTTTGCTACGTTCAATTTATTCATCAAAGGTAGTAAAAACGTATGCGTTTTCCCAGACCCTGTTTGTGACTGTACGACTACACTGCGTCCCTTTTCAATCACGGGAATCAGGCGACTTTGTACTTCAGTTGGTTCTTTAAATCCTTTTGCTGCTAAAGCTTCCATCACGAAAGGCTGGAAGTTGAATTGTTCAAATGTATTCATGGTTCACTCCTTCTAATCATTCAAAGCATTATAGCACAGATTTAGGCTAAATGGTCCTCTTCCACCGGAATTGTACTAACCGTCTGTGTTTTACTAGCGATTTCATAGACTAAACGTGGTCTTTTTTGGAAAAAGGCCACCACAATATTTCCAAAAAACAGCAATAAAAGTCCTGCAGCGCCAAGGAATAAAATCAACGAAACCATCCTAACTAGCTGTGCTGGGTCATTCAGCCCGGATCCTAAAAAGTTGATGAAGCGGAGCAAATTGCCAAACAGCAGATATAAAATGCCGTAGCGAGCAAAGAGCCGACCAAAACTTAATGGGGTGTCATCGCTAGTCGTGATTCGAATCCGGACAACCTTTTTGCCTGGCGTTTGCCCATTTAGGAGCCAAGGAATCAGCATAAAGTAAATAATGACGGAAATACTTGTCAACAGCCAACTTTGCTGATCCAAGAAAGTTTCAATTTTTGGCGTTAAAATTCCTAAACCTAACAGCAGAGCAAATTGTGCAATTTCAATAATCAGCCAATCAATGACAAAGGCCACGAAACGCCGCAGTAAACTGACTCGCGTCCCCTTCTCGTATGACACTTCATCCATTTCCGCTCGTGAGGGAAACAAAAAGGTCAACATTGGCGCTATGATAAAGCCAATCGTCCCTCCCAACGTATTCATAATCAAATCATCCACATCAGCTAAGCGATACGGGCGCGGATAAATAAAATACAAGCCGGAAAGTTGCGTCAATTCAAAAAAGAGCGACAACAAAAAACTGAAGAGAACTGTCTTACCAAAAGAGGCTTTGTAGTAATAACGGAGATAGACACCAAACGGAATAGTCAAAATCACATTAAACAAAGGTTCTAATAAAACACCTTGTTTCAAGGCCGGCAGAAAAGTGCTGGTATCGTGAATATTCAAGACTGTTTCCGCACGGAAGCGATGCCAACTGGCTAAAGGATCTAGATTCAAATACTCCGAGGTGTACTGTGCAACCTCTGCTCGTGGCGGTAGCGGCAGTATCACCAAAAAATAAGCACATAATAGATAAAATATGAATGAGTACAGGACGATTGCCCGCCACATTAAAAAAGTTCCATATTTGCGATATTCACGAATCAATAAAATGCTGGAAATCGCTAGCGCTAGAAACGGAAAAACAATAATGGCTACTTTGATAGGTTCTTTATAAGCTGACACGAAGATTCCTCCTTTCGTTTAGTTTACACGAAAATCAATCGAATTGTTAACAAAAACCTATTACAGCAATCTATCACTACCCACAATACGCAAGTTATTTTTTAGAAATTTGGTTTATTTTTTATTTAAGCGCTTAAAATCAACATGCTACACTTAAAATGTTATCACATAGAAGGAGTTGGACCATGGTTCGAAAAAAAGTATATAAACGAGAGTTCATCTTGAACGCTGCCTTTGAAGTCGTTTCAAAAGAAGGCTTTCAAGCGTTTACCGCACGTAACATCGCGAAACATATGGGAATTTCTACCCAACCAATCTACCTAGAATTTGAGAATATGGTCGATTTAAAATGCCAATTGTTGACGGCAATCCACACAACCTTAGAACAGCAATATTTTTCTAAACGAATCACTGATGACGTCATTATTGACCTAGGCTTGAATTACATCGAATTTGCCTTACAAGAACCACAGCTCTACTACGCGCTTTTCGTTGCTGAAAATCAGCATGGCCGAGAAACCTACGAATTGTCTTACCGCATTTTTAAGGACAAAATCGTTGGCTCCCCTTACCAAGAATTAACCGAAACAAGGTTAGAACGCTTGCACAATGGGGTTTGGATTATTATTGCGGGCTTTGCTGGATTGATGTCTTCTGGCGTGATTCATCCGACTCAAGAACAGCTTATCACGCAGCTGCGAGAAACTATCCATTACCTGCAGGAGCATCCAAATCCACAAAGTCTTTTAGGGAAAGATTAATACTTGACAAATCCTACAAAAAACGGAAAAATAGGTGCAGACGGAAGGTTGGCAGAGTGGTAATGCACCGGACTCGAAATCCGGCGAGCCGCAGTAATGTGGTGCACGGGTTCAAATCCCGTACCTTCCTTTTGCACAGCTCTTAGAAATATTGATTTCTAAGGGCTTTTTTTTTAGAACTCGGGCGACTACTATGGAGGGTAAATCAGTGAAAAAGACAGTCATCTACAATTTTATGTTTCCCTTATGGGCAGTTTATGTTTTCCCGCCTTTTCTTTTAGTTACGATTCCTGTCAATATCGCTATTGATTTTTTGGCTGTATGGTTAGCTCAAAAATTGCTAAAGATAAATCTACCGGAAAATTTCCTATATCATAATCTTTGGAAAATCGTGCTAATTGGCTATCTTTCAGACCTTGTTGGTGTCGCATTTATATCCATCTCCTCCACCCTGCTTAATTTTTTCGGTATTGAGCTTTCTTATGAGACATGGGGTTGGTCCGATCCGTTATACTTTTTGCTCCGAATAATGGCTATATTAATCGCTGCATGGTGCATCTATTACTTGAACCATCGCTTTCTACCTAAAACAGCTTTTACAGTAGTCGATCGAAAAAAGCTCTTACTTTGTTTGGCTCTCTTCACAGCTCCTTACCTCTTTTTGATATGAACAAGCTGAGACTTATCCAACGATAAGTCTCTTTTTTATGATAAGAGTTATTGACATAATGTAACCATGCTGTTACATTATATATGTAACCACGCGATTACATTAAGTTAGGATGTGCAGACATGATTAGAAATCGAATTAAGGTGCTGCGTGCGGAAAGAGACTGGACTCAAGCCGATTTGGCTGAAAAAGTCGGTATCTCACGGCAAGCAGTTATTTCTATCGAAAAATACAAATACACACCATCTCTAGAGCTGGCCTTCAATCTCGCCCAAGCCTTTGGAGTAGATATCAATGAAGTCTTTCAACAGGAGGAAGAAAAATGATGGAACAAGCTATAATTTTAGCCATATTAGTCAGTATTATTGTTTTTATGTTTTTAAATACACGTTACAAAGAAAGAAAATATACAGAATATAAAAACGATGAACGTTGGCAATTAATCAAAGCAAAGTCAGCGGAGACGCTACTTAAGTTTTATGATGTAGTGGTAGTTATTATCTCCGCAGGCTCTGTTTACTTTATTCTCTTTGGCAACTCTACTCAAACCATTACTTTGGAACACGCGTTTAATTATGCCCTTTATTTGGTTATGTTCCGTTACCCAGTTGAATATTTTAGTCTAAGATATTACGATAAAACTTTATAAACACCTCATAAAGGAGATGCTTTACTTGAAAAAAGGCACAACTATTTTTCTAATCATCCCAACCCTTATTACCTTAACAATTGCAGCGATTGCTTATGGTAAACCTAGTGGTGGTATCTATCAGCAGATTCTTTTAGGCGCTATGGCGGTACTGGGGATTGCACTGGTAGGAGCGTGTTTGAAGGAATACTTCTATAATAAAAACACCCTTAAAAAAATAGGCCAATCTATTGGCTTTGTTTTGGCGGTCATCACGCTGATTGTCAGTTTTGTTGCTTTGTACTATTAATCTTTCAAAAAAATCGAAAAGGAGCTGCTTTATGCAAACTGTTACCTTATTTCAAGGTTGGACAGCAAGTTACAGCGATTATGAGTTAGATTTTTTCAAAAACGAAGAACTCCAAAAGATTGTCGTTTTGCCTCACCTGTCTAATGATGTTTTCTCGATTCTAACCTTCCATAATTCCGAGATCGAACTATCTGATATTTACTGGAATTCTAAGATTGCCATCAACTATGATGAAAAACGAATTTCTTTCTCTAAACTAGATCCAGAAGCAGATTAAGCCTCAACTAGAAATTCTTATGCAATAGGACTGTTTAGCTAGATAGTCCTATTTCCATTTACAGAAAAAAAGGACCAGCAAGCTGGTCCCGTGACGTTTCTCTATCCTATTCTTGCATTTTTGTTCGTTGATTGTTAGCGAAAGCGCAGGATAGTTTCTTTGCCTTCCTTTATAGTTGAATTATCAAGAAAATGAAGGTGAAAAGAATGAAACAATCTGATCGATTTTTAGATATCTTACTTGGTGTTTTGATTTTAGGTTTTGCTGGCTTTTTACTGCTATCCTTCGCTGGAAATATCAATCCCACTAAGCCAGAAACCAATACCGTGGTTCTTTACTGAGGCTGAGATTCTGGCTGAATCAGCAACCGGACTTCCTCAATACGATGCTGGTCCATCTCAATAACAGACAGCTCGTAACTGCCAATTTTCAGTTCATCGCCCACTTCAGGGATTTTCCCTAATGAGTTCATGATATAGCCGCCGACGGTCGTAGCACCAAGGCGGTCGGCTAGCATGAGAATATCTTCTAAATCATCGAGATCTTTTTGACCTTTGATGCGATATTCATAATCAGATAGTTTGATTAGCTCTAAGTCTTCCTGATCATACTCATCCCAAATTTCTCCGACTAACTCTTCAATAATATCTTCCATGGTAGCAATTCCTAAAGTACCGCCATGTTCATCTACCACAACCGCTAGATGCAGCTTTTCCCGCTGTAGATTTTTCAACAACTCCGAAATTTTGATAGACTTTGGTACAAAAGCAACGGGTTTCACAATTTCTTCAATTGATTTTTTTCCCGTAATCACATCGTTATGAAAGTCTTTTTGATGGATAATGCCTTCAATCTCATCGATATTCGTTTGATAGAAAGGTAACCTTGAAAAACCTGTTTGAATAAACAAGTCAGTTATCTCTTGGCAGTCCATCTTAGCATTGATCGAAATTACATCTACTCGTGGTGTATAGATTGCGCCTACTTCGGTATCGTTAAATTCTACCACGTTTTTGATTAGAACCTCGTCCTCTTCGTCAATACTACCTTCTTGGGCCGCCTCTTCTACTAATGAAAGTAATTCCTCTTCTGTAATTGTCGATCTTTCAGTTGCTGGCATAAAACGTTGCAGCAGTTTTTTCCAAACCGAAAATAATGCATTAAGTGGTGTAAATAAGGTGTTCAAGACTTTTAATAACCAAGCAAAGCGCATGGCAAAAGCCTCTGGGTCTTCCTTAGCCAGCGTCTTAGGCGTAATTTCCCCAAAGGACAAGACCAATAAAGTCATCACAACCGTGGACAAGGTAACCCCAAGATTACCAAAATGCGCCACAAATAATAACGTTGCAATAGAGGAAGCTGCGATATTCACAATGTTGTTACCAATCAAAATCGTGGACAGTAAATGGTCATAATCCTCCAACAGGTCTAAGGCCGTTTGCGCACTCTGCTTACCAAGTTGCGCATAGCTTTTCAGTCGAATCCGATTGGCAGAAGAAAACGCCGTCTCACTAGACGAGAAAAAAGCTGAAAGTATCAATAACACGATTAAAATCCCTATCAAATAGCTACTCTGGGGATCCATAGTTTGTTCATCATCCTCTACATTTCTTATTTTTCAGGCAAAGAAAAACCGTAAGACGCCAGTAAACAAGCGATTGCGACAAATGGCCAGCGCAGACCTTCAAATAAGATCCCACTGAGCAGAAATAAACCAGCTGCACCGTAACACTTTTTGGCTGTCATCGTTTCCCTTCCTTTCTTATAAGAAGATTATAACAGAATGAAGAGAATCTCAACAGTTTTAGTCACAAAAAGCCTGGAAAAGGATAGCAGTCTTTCATTTTTTTTGGTAAAGTGAAACAACCGAACTGATCTAGGAGGCGCATATGGAAAAAGTCGCAATCACTGAATTATTGGATACTTGCCTGACTGCTGGGAAAATCATGACGGAAAGTGGCTCGGAAGTTTACCGCGTGGAGGACACGATGGATCGCATCGCCGAGAGCGCTGGTGAACATAAAAGTACGAGTTATGTGACCGCAACAGGCCTTTTTATGGGAATCAAAGGTAGTCCTTATACCCAGTTAGAAAATATCAATGAACGCTCAATTGATTTAAATAAGGTCGCTGAAGTCAATCAATTGTCTCGCCAATTGGCAAATAAGGAACTCTCTTTTCCAATTTTTGCTGAATCGATTCGTAACTTAGCGACTGTGCCGCCTCTGTTTTCCATGCCTTTAAAGATTTTCTGCGCTGGAGCAGTCAGTTGTACTTTAATGTATATCTTCGGTGGTTCTTGGGTGGACTTTTTACCAACTTTCCTAGTTGGAAGCGCCGGATATGCCACACACCGTGGGGTCAAAAAGCTGGCACCTTTACGTTTTTTGAATGACTTTGTTGCGGCTTTTGTGATTGGTTTGCTGGCTTACCTCATGACAACTTGGCAATTTGGCCACGAAATCGACCATATTATCATTGGCGCCGTGATGCCTTTAGTACCTGGCGTTGCAATCACCAACTCATTCCGTGATATTTTAGCTGGCCACTTACTTAGTGGGACCGCCCGCGGGACTGAGGCCGTCTTCTCCGCTGCTGCTATTGGAACTGGCATCGCCATAGTTTTCAAACTATTCTATTAAGGAGTATCTTATGGAGCTATTGATTCATTTTCTATTCAGTTTGATTGCAACAATCACATTTGCAGTTTTGACAAATGTCCCCAAGCGAGCATTGCTGGCATGCGGCTTAACTGGCGCTCTGGGTTGGCTAACCTTTTGGCTACTGAAAGACTTTAGTACGGGACCTACCTTCGCTAACTTTCTTGGTGCCGGCGTTATCGGGATTACTAGCGTATTCTTTTCCCGCAAATTAAAAATGCCTATGATTATCTTTAACATTCCTAGCCTAGTGCCACTCGTACCAGGTGGTCCCGCCTATCAAGCGGTTCGCAGCTTTGTCTTAGGTGATTTAACGGGGGGCGTCAATCAGATGATGGTAGTCATCGCCACTGCTGGTGCAATTGCGGCTGGCTTCATGGCTACAACTTTAGTGGAAAATATTTTAAAGGCCTTACGCCGACAGCGAACATAAAATGAACATTAAAAAGCGGTATGGCAAGATTGCTCAATCAATCTTCTCATACCGCTTTTTGACAGCTTTTATTTTGAACAATACCTGGCTTTTATCTAACCACCATCACTGAACAAGGTGCATTCTTAGCCATATACGCTGCTTGTGAGCCAATAGTAAACAAACCTTTTTTCTCATTGGATTTCGAACCACAAACTAGAAAATCACCCTTGAAACGCGGCAAGATATCATCCACAATAACCGGTCCAGGCTCGCCTTCATCTAAAAGGACTTCTACGCCCGTCAGTCCGTTCATCTCGGCCCGTTGCCGGTAAGTCTCGGCAATCCGCGCAGCCTTCTCACGTTCAGTTGTTAAGACATCTACATCCAATACTTGATAAACATTTAAGCGGTTGATCTCCATGACGGTGGCAATACCCAGAATACCGTTTGCTTGTTTGGCATACATGACAGCATACTCAAAGGCTTTTTCTGAATCATCAGAGTCATCCACTGCCACTAAAATTCGTTCAAATCGTTTTACACTCATTCTTCTCAACTCCTACGCGTTGGTACCAGTCAAAGTACCGTAGATTAGAAACAGATTCAGTAAGGTTAACGCAATCGTGATGACCCATGCTAATATTTTGACCCACAATGGATTAACAAAACGTCCCATGGTCTTTTTATCACTCGTATATAAGGTCAATGGAATAATAGAAACCGGCAGTGCGATACTTAGGAACACTTGCGTATACAGGAGCAAATCTTCTACAGCCGTTTCGCTTCCTCCGTAAAGGATGACACAGATAATAACGGGAATAATCGCTAAAAGTCTTGTCACAACACGCCGCATCCAAAGAGGCATTTTCAAATTAATGAACCCTTCCATGACAATTTGTCCGGATAACGTTCCTGTAATCGTTGAGTTTTGACCGGATGCTAACAGCGCTACTGCAAACAAGGTACTAAGGATTGGACTGGCAATATTCCCAACAATTGAAGGATCTTTTAGGGCATCATACAAATCAACAAACCGACCTAAGTCACTATTAGTACCGTAGAATAAAGCGCCGCCTAATACTAACAACAGACAGTTCACAACAAAAGCAACCGTCAATTGGATATTGGAGTCCCATGTAGTGAAGCGAATGGCTGTCGCAATTTGTTTTTCATCCGTTCTATCTAGTTTTCGAGCTTGGGCAATAGAGGAATGTAGATATAAATTATGGGGCATGACCGTCGCTCCCACAATTCCCAAAGCTAAGAAAAGCATGGATTTATCTGTCGCAATTTTCGTATCGGGAATAAAGCCTCGCAAAATTTCACCGATATTAGGATCAGCTAACGCTACCTCGTAAGCAAAGACTAAGAAAATCACGGCAATCAAGCAGGAAACAATTGCCTCAATTTTACGAAACCCTAATTTTGTCAGTAATAGTAACAACAGAACATCGAAGGTTGTAATCAAAACACCCAATAATAATGGGAAACCAAACAGCAATTGCAGTGCAACCGCCCCACCGATGACTTCCGCAATATCGGTTGCCATAATCGCCAATTCAGTAATCACCCACAAAACGACACCGGTTTTCTTCCCAGTGTGCGCTCTCGTTGCCTGTGCTAAATCATGGCCCGTGACGATACCAAGTTTTGCTGCCATACTTTGTAGTAACATGGCAATTAAACTAGAAAGTAAAATGACACTTAACAAGGCATATTTGTATTGGGCCCCGCCGGCAATCGACGTAATCCAGTTACCAGGATCCATATACCCAACAGCAACTAACGCACCTGGACCGCTATATGCCAGCAATGTTTTAAAAAAACTGGCATTTTTAGGAACTTCTACGGTATTGTTAATTTCTTCTAAGCTTGGTCCATTAGCGTACTCAATCAATTTCTTTTCTTTCATACTCTCCACTCCTCAAGGTATGTCTTAAGGATACAAAAGTTACTTTTTAGGCATACCGAACTTTTCGAATCAATTATATTCCTAAGTAATTTTTTTGTAAACTAAAAACATTCATCTTTTTTGACGTTCTACCAAACTAGCTTTAGTCTTTCTTAGAACTTTTTTGCTAGTAATCTTTCACAAATTCGATTATGATAAATCTGTTAACGTTTTCAACGAAAAACTAGGTCTGAAGCATGACGCAGGATTCGCCTGCCCATGTTATAGTATATTCAACTTACAAGTTTGTTCGTTGTCTGACAGATGAATCAATGGGCAATTATTCTAGCAGCCCTTATAATACTAGTATACGATTGAATTAAAGGAGATGAAACTATGAGCATCGCACTTTCACGAAAAATCATCAATGCCCTCTCAATTATGGGTTTGATTGCTACGGTCGCTGTAACGATCTATCTATTCCAAATGGGTGTCTTTCGAGATACAAATTCTTTAAGAGGATTGGTGGGAGATGCCGTCATCTTGGGTCCCGTAATTTTTATCTTGATCCAAATCCTGCAAGTTGTCGTTCCAGTGATTCCTGGAGGTGTCAGTTGTGCGGCAGGTGTCTTGATTTTCGGTCCAGTTGCGGGTTTCATTTATAACTACATCGGAATCGCGATTGGTTCTATTATCATCTTCTTATTAGGACGCCGTTATGGCAAACCATTTATCTTAAGTCTGATTTCCGAAAAAACTTACGATAAATATATTGGCTGGTTGGACAATGATAAACGCTTTGAACGTCTATTCGCCTTAGCGATTTTCTTCCCAGTAGCTCCTGATGATGCCCTTTGTCTGATGGCAGGTTTGACAAATATGAGCTTAAAGAAATTTTCTCTGATCATTATTTTAGCAAAACCATTCTCCATCTTCTTATACAGCCTAGCTTTGATTTACGGCGGTACATTCTTGACAAACTTGCTGTAAGCAATGCTTCATTTTACCTTGTAAAAGCCCAAGAGACCTCTGTCGTGACATCCGGCAGAAATAGTCTTAGGGCTTTTTTATTGGAACAATTAGTTTTATTCGCCAAGTTGGCTTAGCGTTTGTTATGATGAAAAAGAGGTGGTTAAAATGAAATACCTTAAAAACAGTTTAATCAATACTTGGGAATTCTTACGAGATACCCAAGCCTATTTCCGTGACGTCCTTTTGATGCATGGCTTTATGCTGTTTATCTTATTGCCTTTGTTGGCACGAGCCACCCGTTTTGTTTTAGCGCGCGGTTCGATTCAATACCTTAGTTACGACAATATCCAAGAGATTCTCACCAAACACCCTGGGGTTCTGATTGCCTTGCTGGTGATTTTGCTGTTGATTTTATTAGCGGTTTATATTGAATTCACTTTTCTTCTACTAAGTGTCTACTTTATCAAAAAGAGACAGCCCATAAGCTTAAAAGCACTCCTGCGGGCCACCTTACTGCAATTGAAAAAGATTCGTCTGTCCGTCATCCTGTTTTATCTCTTTTACTTTTTATTGATTTCACCGATGGCCGGGCTAGGATTCCATTCAGAGCTGCTTTCTCGCATCAAAATTCCAGCATTTATTTTAGACTTTATCTTTGCTAATCGAGTGACCATCATTGTTGCCTTTGTCTTATTCTACCTAGCATGTATGTATATCGGAATTCGCTTGATCTTTGCTTTGCCAGAAATGATTTTGCGCGATCGTCCCTTCCGTTTAGCAGTCAAAGAGAGTTGGACGTTGACTCGCCGGCGCTTTCTTCATTTAGTTGGTCAATTCTTTTTGCTGACAATCGTTGTTGGTAGTATTGCTGCCTTAGGTTATGGTGGATTGATTCTACTACAAGGACTGATTGAGCAATACTGGGCAGAGTACGCCTTGACCAGTGCGGTGATTATTTTGACTCTATTACAGGTTGTTTGGCTCATTAACATTATCTTGTCTACTGTCGTCGTTTTTTATTTAATCATTGACTATATGGATGATGAAGGCTTTCTACCGGAGATTCCTACTTGGTTTGAAACAGGAGCTGTCCGCGAGCGTCATTGGACGACAAAAGAGGTTATGCTATTTACTTTCGTCGCAGCAGGTATGGGCATTGGCGTTGGTAGCTACAATTACAATTATTTAGCCATGAATGACTGGTCAGAGCCTATTTTGATTTCTCACCGGGGAGTCGATCGTCAGAATGGCGTTCAGAATACGATTGCTTCATTAGAAAAAACAGCGAAATTAAAACCAGATTATGTGGAGATTGATATTCAAGAAACCAAGGATGGCCAGTTTGTGCTCTTTCATGATCCTTCTTTAAAACAGCTGGGGGGAATCAATCAGCCAATTCAAAAACTGACCTTAGCGGAATTACAGCAAGTAACGTTAAAAGAAAATGGCTATGAAGCCCCGATTGCGACTGCGGATGATTACTTTGCAAAGGCGGTAGCACTCAAACAACCCTTATTGATTGAGATTAAGACATCTAAGTTTGATTCGCCAGATTTAACGACTCGCTTTCTAGAAAAATATGGACAGTTGATTCAAGAACAACACTTTATCTTACAAAGTCTCACCTATCAGACCGTATTAGATTTAAAATCTGCTCTACCGAACGTTAAAACGGGTTACATTCTGCCATTTAATATTATTGGGCCACCAATCATGCCGGTTGATTTCTTTTCAATGGAATATAGTACTTTGAACCAAAACTTTGTTAACTCTGCACATCGTGACGGCAAACAAGTTTATGCCTGGACTGTTAATGAAGGTGAAGAAGCTGCCCGGATGATGTTTTATGGAACTGATGGTTTGATTACCGATGATTTAGAAAGTGTCCGTGCCGGATTGAAAGAGGCTAAGACCACACCTACTTACGCGGATAAAATGTTAAACTTTCTGATTGGATTCGGTTAGTCACAAGCGTCACAGGAAATTCGAGTACCAACTAACAAAAAAGAGCCAGATGGGTGAACTTTCACTCCATCTGGCTCTTTTTCAGGAACGTCCTCGTTCCGTTTGCATCTCTTTAACAGCTTTATACACAGCGACAATAGCGGGGATCGCCGAAATGATCGCCAGCACCACTCTCGTTTTACTTCCTTTTGCCATCTGGCATCCCTCCTTTATGTATATTGTAATCGAAATACTATGTTTACAAAACTATTTGCTCTTAAGATGCTGTTTGAATCGACGTTTCTTGTAGAAAGTCACATAAACGTACAACTGCACGCCCTTGCTTTTCTAGAACAGGAACACGGTCACCCTGATCATATTCTTCTACCAATACCACCGCAGTATTCGTATAAACTTGTAGTACAGTGCCTACGATTCCCTTATCAATCTCAACGCCTTTACAAAAATATGTTTTGCCAATTTGAATCTCCATACATTTTCACTCCTACTGTTATTTTTCTTAGTATTACCATAACAGATAACCTCAGTTATGAAAACGCTTTTCTTTGAATTTTTTCATTTTTTTTTTAGATATCTCTTGCCGAAATTTTTTCGAACCGATAATCCATATGATTTCTCACAATATATCGCGAGTAAACTTTAGACGTTCCTCCAAATCAGATAACAACTTCTGGAAAATCTTAAAATTTTTCCATAAAAAAATGAGAATGTTCGTCGTTATCTTAACAATTGCATGGCGATTATGATAAGGAGTGCTAAATTTTTATTCATACTTACTGTTTTTAACGAGAATCTCTTGTCACTATTGGTATAGGAGCGTATTCTTCGTATTAGGAGGGATTGCGATGAGACGATTAAAAGATTGGTTGCCGCTTTTGGTATACTTTTTGCCGTTTGCCTATTTGGCAATGTACGTTGACTTTCAAAAAGAATCTGTGATGGGCTTTTTATTAGCCTTAATTGTTTTATTCCCTTTTAGCTTTTATTTAGCGCTGCGAAAACAGTATTCATTGATTATTATCGGAAATTTGATTTCTATTGCGTTTTCGATCTTCCTTACTTTCCAATTTGATGCTTGGCACCATCATTATCAAACTGCCTCCCCTATCACGTTATGCTTACTTTCGTCGCTTTTATTACTTGTTTGCCAAGTAATTGGTGGCTTTTGGGGTACCTATATGCGTCGTTTTCAAGCTCCTGTATAAAAAAATCCAGTAATGAGGAAAATCTTTTAAAGATCTTCTCTTATTACTGGATTTTTATTGTCGTTGACTCAGCCAATCCCAGACCACTTCTGCCAGTCCGTATAATAGGATGATGGCACCAACCCAAGCAAACATACGCGCTACCATACCTAAATAGATAAACGCAATCCCCGTCCAGAAATGGCCATTTTCAAAAAGTTTAGTCATGATTAACAGGAACATGGAACCGTTTAATAATCAACTGATCAAACAACGCCGCTTGACTATCTGGTGTCCCAATCAATTCCACCTTCACTGCATTATCCCGTTGTCTTAATTGGTATACTAGTTTACCGGTCTCCTCTAATTCTTTAACGATATTGCCAACGCCACCGAATTCACTCTTTTTCGTAATGAAACCTAGCTCGATCATATGATCATCAATCCATTTGGCTGTCGTCACTTTTTCTCCAGGAAAAAGATTTTTTAGAGATTGTAGTAATTCTGATTCTTCGCCTTCTAGTGAAACGTCTTCCATTGGTAATTCTTCTAAATCATCTACTAACCGCTCATATTGTTCTTGCGTAATCATCACGCCAGCCACTTTCTCACGGTTAAAAATATAAACGCCGGTTCCTTTTTCACGTGCTAACTGAAAAACTTCCATCGGCGATTTTTTAACGTCTGTGATTGATGCTGTGGGAACTTCTAACTTTTTCAACTCCATCTTCTTCACCTCTTCTTTATTATAAACTTTTCAAAGATTTTTAAAAGACCCTAAATAGTTTGCTAGCTCCTCTTTTAGATAATCTCTTTGACTTTCCGAAATTGGTAGCGGCATATACAGTCTTTTACTCGTCACTAGCTCTGGTAGCGTAGTAATCTGTATCTTTAAAGGTATTATGGTTTCTTCAGAGCTACACAGCTCTTTCAGCTGCGTCCGTATGAACCAGTCGACCTGTTGCGCATCGGCGGCTGTTCTGGCAGCTACCTCTAATACCAAATAATCCTCAATCAATAACTGGCGCATTTTTTGACCAGAAAAATGAGTGATTCGTTCATGCTCTGATAACCTAGTAAGCGGACCTTCAATCAGATTTTCCAATAAAGGAAACCCGGCAAATAGTTGACATTCCTCCTGAAAACAGTCTAAGTCTTCATCTGACATTGGAATGTACGCAGGAAACTGCTGACGAAATAGTGGCAAGGTCCACAAAAAGGAAAAAAGATAACGCAACTCACCTTCTCCAATCGTATAGCAACAGAATACCCCGTACTCATCTTTCTTAAAGTATTGAAAGAATCGTTCTACTTCTTGAGACACGTTGCTTTTTACTTCAGCGGGTCTCACTAAACATAGTAGATGCAACAATAACCACTGCCGTTGTTGGATTGGACCTAGCCGTTGATAATACTTGTTTTTCACTAATACCTCTCGGACTTTTTCTGAGCAGAATGTCTCCACTAGCGAAAGCTGATCTGTCCACCAAATAAACCGAAAAAGATGCCAGCGAATGACCCGCTCATCCCCCACAAGTCCGTGAACTGTATAGATAAGTCCGTATGGTGCTAAAAATTTTTTTACAACACGCAAGGCTCGTGAAAACGCGGCTTCGGGATGCAATTTGCGATAGCGGCGTAGATCATAACCGCATAAAAGTAAAAATAGTAGCTTGGTCTCCAATCGCTCAAAAAGCAGACAAGCCATGACCTCACGCACTTTTTGTATAGAGCCGACTAAGAATATCTCTGTTGCTTCCATAATTTTCAGCCCCGGTTGTTCGCTCTCAAAGCGGCGGTTCATTTTGCGAATTTTACTACGTAATGTTTTTTTCGTAATTCCCATCTCTGCGGCTAAAACAACCATCGGAACTCGATGGCGCTCAATTCCTAATTTTTTTAAAAGCAACAAATCATCTGACACTGGATAAGGGAAAAGTCGCATTCCCTTCACCTCCTTTTGCTTAGAATAGCAAACCCATCCGCACGGCAAAAGAAAAATTCTAGTAATGACACAGATCGTGTCATTTGCGCAAACTTGCTGTTACGCCTAGAACTCGGTAAAATAAAAGAAAGGATGTGAGACCATGGAAAATAGCCCTTACCAAAAAGTTCAGCAATTAATCGATACAATGGAACAAGTGATTTACGGAAAACGTCAAGTGATTGAAATGACTGTTACTGCTTTACTAGCAGGTGGTCATGTTCTATTTGAAGATGTTCCTGGAGTCGGGAAGACATTACTCGCAAAAACTTTGACACAAGCGATTCAAGCTGATTTCAAACGGGTCCAGTTTACGCCTGACCTCTTGCCTAGCGACCTTTTAGGTGTTTCCGTTTTCAATCGTCAGACTCAGGACTTTGAATTTCATCAAGGTCCGCTCTTTACAACAGTTTTATTGGCAGATGAGCTGAACCGAACCACGCCACGAACGCAGGCGGCATTATTGGAAGCCATGTCAGAAGGGCAAGTGACGATTGACAATGCTACCTATCCCTTAAATCCTCATTTTTTTGTTTTAGCAACCCAAAATCCCATTGAATATGAAGGAACCTATCCGTTACCAGAAGCACAGCTGGATCGTTTCTTATTCCGGTTACAGATTGGCTATCCCTCAGCAAAGTTTGAGCGCCAATTGTTATTGCAGGATCAAACAAGCCAGGTATCTCCCATCTTATCTCTGACAGAGCTTTCGCAACTAAAAACAGCGGTAGATCAAGTAAAAATCGCCGATGTCTTGTTGGATTATGCCTTAGCCTTATTACAATCAACAAGGCAGCACCCGGAAATCTTGCTTGGTATTTCCCCTCGTGCCGGCCGTAGTTTTGTACAAGCCGCACGTGCGTATGCCTTGGTCAATGGTCGTGACTATGTTTTACCTGATGATTTTCAAGTCCTGGCCGAGCCGGTCTTTCATCATCGGTTAGTTTTAGACCCTTTGAGTGAAAAGAACGCGAGTCAATTAATTCAAGAACTGCTGCAAGCTACGCCAATACCTGAGAGGTGATGCCTTTGCGACGCTTAAAAAATGGATTCATTTTACTTAGTTTTTTAATAGTTACCCTAGTCTTTCTGGCACTTGCCATCAGCTTTAACCAACTAACGCTGTGGCTGATCGCCTATTTTAGTTTAGGTTGTTTACTAGCAGACCTACTCTTGTGGCTAACACCCCTTAGGCGCATCCGTTTTACGCCAGTTAAAGAGACATTACGCGCAGAGGAAAGTAGTAACATTCCCATTTCCTTTCAACCTCGTGGCTGGTTCTGGCACTTACAGATGGGCCAAAAAAGTCTCTTTTTACCACAGGCGGGTACTTTAAAGCTTAAGCTGCCCCCTCAAAAAAGAGGTCTGCAAAAACAAATTCGTCTCCCCTTAGTCGCAACCGATTTAAGTGGACTTTTAGTGCGGCGCAGTATTCGCCAAATTGAGAGTGAGTTGGTGATTTTACCCAAGGTGGCGCGCAGCGAAGCCCGCGAGCTGGCTCGTCTGATTCAAAAGCAACAGGTGGCGCTTAATACCGGACTACCGGTAGAAACAGGAGATCATCGTCCTTATCAGATGGGAGATCCCATGAAACGAATCAACTGGAAGCTGTCGGCAAAATCAGATGAGTTACTCTTACGAGAACAGATTGCCGAACCAGAGTTTCCTATCCTCTTGATTTTATGGACTGATTCTGAAGAATTGATTTCTTATTGTTATAGTTTGCTCCCCTTTTTACAGCATATTCCCGTTGAGTTGTGGAGCACTCATGGCATCATGAAGCCGCCTTTTGCTCCTAAGCAATGGGCTCTTTATCAAAAAAGTGCTAAGGCATTGAGTCGTCCTCAGCAAAAACTTGTGATTTGTTTTCACGAGAATCCGGCTGATCCGGCTTTAGCAGCTTTACGACGGTCAAATCAATTATTGGTGATTTCCACAGGCCCAACCCTCACGAAGCTTGTAAAGGGAGGGCGTTAAAATGAGGACAAAATTGAAACGACTACTTTTTAGTTTGGCAATTCTTTGCCCTATGTTGCTGCCTTTTGCAAGTGCCAACTCACTTGAGCCTCGTGGTCTATTTCTCTATACGACGATGCTACTAGCCCTAGGTATGCTTACTTTCTTGCCACTGAATTTGTTGTTAGCAGTGGTGGCGTTATTTTTCGCGGTAGGCTATTACTGGCAAGGTAGCCAGTTCACAGATTTTAGTTGGCCGCTTGCCTTTTTAGAGGAGTTCCGAGCGCGAATCTTATCTCTGTTAGCGGGGGATATCGGCTATTTTCCAGAAGACCTCGCAACTGTACTTTTTTTGATTTTATTATTGCTGCTTAGTCTACTCCTGATGCGTTATCGACGTTGGGGACTTGCAACGACTATTGCCATCGGTTACTTAGTCATGCTGGCGATTTTCAATCAAAGTAACCATCCTATTGCAATTTGTCTAATTTTAGGGGGAATGTTAGGCTTCTGGCAGAGTGATCAACCACTATCAAAACGTGCCGTCAGTCTTTACCTCTTGCTGGCAACTCTTTTAATTGGTGGCAGTGTCTTGTTACCTCGGTCTCCTTTGCAAAACACCATTTTGGATACCACTCAAGACTGGCGTGATGAGCTCAATCAGCAAGGTGTCTATGACGCTATTCAGCATTACGGCAACCAAGCACCGGCGAGGACCGGCTTTGGCGAAGATGATTCGACTCTAGGCGGTCCTTTATTAGATAATCAGGATGTGGTCTTCCGAGCGACCGTTTCCAAACAAAGCTATTGGCGCGTGGAAACAAAAGAGACTTATACAGGTACCGGTTGGGAAACCAACGAGCGCCGCAACGCCCCTTCTCTAAATGAAGCGGCCGCCTCCGGTTTAACCTTGGAGAACGTTGCCAGCTCCTTAACGGGACCTATTGAAAATGTTACAATCATTCCCGAACAACCTTTGAACTATGTGCCCATTCCTTATGGCAACGTTACCTTAAGCGACCCACAGGGGTTGCGTGGACGCTACTTGCAAGAAAGTAACCGCATTATCTTACGCAACAATGTACAGCCAATCGAACTAGACTGGCAGCCTTTAACCTTACCAGCTCATTTTGAAGTTGGTGAACCTGGTTCTTCTAGCATTTATACTCAGTTGCCCGAAAATTTTTCTTTTCGTGTCCAGGAGTTGGCGGAAGAAATTACCGCAGATGCTGATAGTACTATGGAAAAAATAGAAGCGATTATCCACTATTTACGGATTACTGGGGGGCTACGTTACTCTAAAACTGATACTCCTTTTTTACCGGAGGGTCGTGATTATGTTGAGTTTTTCCTTTTTGACTCCAAGGTGGGCTACTGTGACAACTTTTCTACTGCAATGGTTACCATGCTTCGAAGCTTAGGTATTCCTGCGCGCTGGGCAAAAGGCTTTAGTGATGGTACTGTAGGCGGTCGCGAAAATAATCGTTTGAACATCACTGTCACAAATGCCAATGCCCATTCATGGCCTGAAGTTTATTTGGAATCATATGGATGGATTCCCTTTGAACCCACTCCGACCTTCACTGGGGCAGTTCGTGAGGAGCAGGCTGAAACAACAGAAACAGCCGCCGCTCCAGTAGCATCTTCAGAAACGACTGCTAGTACCACCACGGAAACAACGGTTTCTTCTAGTCAAGTATCGACAGAAGAAACGACCACGGAAGAACAGCCGCAATACTGGTGGTTATTGGTTATCCCAGTTATCTTGTTGTTCCACCGTTTGATTCTAACTGGTCTCCTTATGGGACTCATTCAACTCTTGAGCTTTTCGCAAGGTTACCGTCTGCTGTTGTGGTGGATAGAACGGCGCTACCCGAGAAAGCCTGGCGAAACCTTATCGGCTTATGCCCAAAGATTACAAGCACCTTTTTCCATGCTCTTTACAAAGGCAACCCAGGAGTATACGGAAAGTTTGTATCGTGGGAATGCAGCTGGGGACAAAACACTACTGCTTCAATTAGCAAAACAAGTCCTAAAAAAACAGCCTTCTAAAAGTAACTAACTTTTAGAGGACTGTTCGTAAGATCCTCCAATTGGGGGATCTTTTTTAGCGTTTCATTTTTAATGTCATGGCATTGATGGCCACGATAATGGTACTTAAAGACATCAACACAGCGCCGACTGCTGGACTCAGAATAAACCCGATTGGCGCCAAGACACCGGCGGCTAAAGGAATTGCGATAATGTTATAGCCTGCTCCCCACCACAAGTTTTGGATCATCTTACGACGTGTTTCATGAGCCAAATCAAGGAAGTGTAAGATATCCATGGGATTACTATTGGTCAAAACGACATCGGCAGAATCAATCGCCACATCCGTGCCGGCTCCAATCGCAACCCCAATGGTGGCGCGAGCCAAACTTGGTGCATCGTTAATCCCATCCCCAACCATCATCACGCTGCCTTTTTCCAAATACTCTTTGACGATTTTCTCTTTATCGTCTGGTAGTAAGCCACCGTGGAAATCCTTAATACCCAAATATTCAGCCACTGCTCGAGCAGCTTCGGGATTATCGCCTGTTAACATGACTGGTGTGATATCGCGGTCATATAATTGTTTGATAAAGTCTTTGGCTTCAGGTTTGATTTTATCCCCTAAAGCAATGATCGCAATCAATTCATCCTCTACTACCAAATAGCTTAAGGTATTGCCTTGCTCTTGATAAGGAGCGATTTTTTCTTTTGCGACTTCTAAACCGCGCTTAGCTAATTCTTTTCCATTAATGATTTCGACTTTTTTACCTTTCACTTCGCCGCTTAAACCAATACCAGATAAATTCTTTTGGTTTTCTGCATCAAAGGAAGGTGCCTCTTTTTCTTTTAAATAGCGCATAATGCCTTTGGCTAAAGGATGGTTAGCATTTTTTTCTAATGCCCCAATCATACCTAATGTATCTGCTTCTGAAAAAGTATCAGATACACGTTCTAAACCAGTGACAGAAAAAGTTCCGGCGGTCAACGTTCCGGTTTTGTCTAGCATGACATATTGCAAATCTTTTGTTGCTTCTAATGCTTGCCGACGTTTAATCAACAAGCCATTTTTAGCTGCAATCGACGTTGAGCGAGCAATTACAAGTGGAATTGCTAAGCCTAGCGCATGAGGACAGGCAATAACGAAGACCGTTACCATCCGTTCCAACGCAGAGTTTAAGCTGCCATCGACAAACAACCAGACTACGAAAGCTAAAATCCCTGCAAATAAAGCGACATAAAACAACCACTTAGCGACTCGATCAGACAATGATTCCAGCGCTGATTTTTCACTTTGCGCGGATTTCACCATCTCCATGACTTGGGCCAAATAGCCACTTTCACCGGTTGCCGTCACCTGCAACGTAATGGTACCATCGCCATTGACCGATCCTCCGATTACTTTATCACCAGTTGCCTTTTTCACTTCTTTTGATTCACCAGTGACCATGGACTCATCCACAGTGGTAGTTCCTTTGATAATCTCACCATCAGCCGGCATTTTATCTCCTGAGCGGACAATCAGTTGGTCACCATTTTGAACGTCACTTAACTGAACTTGTTCTTCTTGACCGTCGCGAATGCGCGTTACACTATCCGGCAACAATTCTGCCATTTTTTGTAACGCACTGCTAGCATTCATCACCGCATTCATTTCAATCCAGTGACCTAACAGCATAATTACAATCAGTGTTGCCAGTTCCCAGAAGAAGTCCATAATGTGCAATTCTGGATGTAAATAACTTTGCACAAAACTATATAAACTGTAAACATATGCCACCGTAATCCCCATAGCAATCAAGGTCATCATAGCAGGCTGTTTCATCTTTAATTCCATCTTGGCTCCGCTTAAGAAAGGCGCTCCACCATAAAAGAATAAGATAGTTGCCAAAATCAAGACAACCCAATTGGAACCAGGAAAAGTAAATTGGAACGGCAACTCAATTCCCATCATAGGTGACATTAAAATAATAGGAATGGCTAATACTAGTGACAACCAAAATTTTTGCTTAAAATTCCCCATATGCATGGAATGATCCATACCACCCATATCATGACCACTGTGATCATGATCCATATGACTATGGTCCATACCACTCATATCATGACCGCTGTGGTCGTGGTTCATGTGACTATGATCCATGCCACCCATATCATGACCGCTGTGATTGTGGTCCATATGACTATGGTCCATGCCACTCATATCATGATCACTATGATCATGGTTCATATGACTATGGTCCATGCCGCTCATATTATGATCACTATGATCATGGTCCATATGACTGTGGTCCATGGCTGCCTGATCAGCACGGTGCGTCACCTGTTGATCATCAGACCCAGGTTGTTGTGTTAGGTCTTCGTTTTCTGAAGTTTTTTTCATCGTCCCCATCTCCTTAGATTTTTTTCCGATTGAGACTCAGAGAATTTAGTAAAACGCTCACGGAACTGAATGCCATGGCTCCTCCGGCAACAATAGGACTCAAAAAGCCCAAGGCTGCAAATGGAATGCCAATGGTATTGTAAAGAAATGCCCAAAACAGATTTTGCTTGATTTTACGTAATGTGGTAGCGGATAAGCGAATCATTTGAGGAACTTTGGTCAGTTCGCCATTCATAATGGTGACTTCAGCCGTTTCCATTGCCACATCACTACCCGTACCCATCGCAATGCCAATTTCAGCTAAAGCTAATGCAGGCGCATCATTGATGCCATCCCCCACCATAGCAACGACTTCCCCTTGTTGCTGCAATTTTGCCACATAATCCGCTTTGTCTTCAGGCAATACGCCAGCGAAAATGGTTTCTTTGCTTAGACCTACTTGTTGACCAATTGCTTCAGCCGTCTTTTGATGGTCGCCAGTCAGCATGTAGACCTTGATTCCTTGCTGTTTCAATTGACTGATAGCTTCTTTTGAAGTCTCTTTGACGGCATCAGAAATGGCTAAATAAGCTAATAGCTGATGGCTAGTTAAATCAGCGAAAAACAAGACTGTCTTGCCACTAGCTTCCCAATCTGCTGCTGTCGTTTCCGCGGCTGCGATGGAGATACCTGCTTGATTCATCAAATGACGATTGCCCACTAACAGCGTTTCTTCCGCAATGGTCCCTTGTACACCGCCACCAGGAATCAGTTGAAAATCAGCCACTTCTAAATAAGCAGCGGGATGATAATGAGTGATGGCTTTAGCTAAGGGGTGATCGGAGCGACTTTCCAAGGCTGACAACTTCGCTAATGTTGATTCATCGCCGACAAAATCTGTTACCTCTGGTCTCCCTAAAGTAATGGTACCAGTTTTATCTAAAATAATGCTAGTAATATGGGCGGCTTTCTCTAAAGCAACGCCACTTTTGATCAAAATGCCGTTTTTAGCCCCTAACCCAGTGCCTACCATAATAGCAGTTGGCGTGGCTAAGCCCAAGGCACAAGGACAGGCAATAACTAGGACTGCCACCCCGTGAATCATGGCGGTTTGCCAATCACCAGTGATTAGTCCCGTTAAGAGAATTGTTGCTACAGCTGCAATCAAAACAGCCGGTACAAAGATTGCGGAAATTTTATCTGCAATTTGTTGGATAGGTGCTTTCGAACCTTGCGCATCTTCTACCATTTGGATGATTTTAGCCAAAACTGTGCCACTACCAACTTGGGTCGCCGTCATTTCAATAGTCCCATTAGTGGCAACTGTACCGCCAAAAATTGTTGCTTCCAACCCTTTTTCAACGGGTAAGCTTTCACCAGTCAGCATACTTTCGTCAAAAGCCGCTTGTCCCTTCAAAATAACACCATCTACGGGAACTTGTTCACCGGGTTTCACCAACAAACGATCGCCAACTTGAACCAGCTCAATATCTTGTTGGCTAAAATTTTCACCATCCCAAACTAGTGATGTTTTAGCGCGTAACTGCATCAATTGCTTGATGGCATTCCCGGTATGTGCCTTAGCTTTTTGTTCTAAAAACTTTCCTAAGAGAATCAAGGTAATAATCATGGCGCTGCTTTCAAAGTAAAGATGGGTTGGTTCGTTTAAAATAAAGCCATTCAGCACACTTAATACAAAGGCTGCGGTTGTGCCTAAAGCTACCAAAACATCCATATTAGGGGCGCCGGTTTTGATTGCGTGATAAGCTCCACGATAATAGCGCTGTCCCACACCAAACTGCACCGGAATAGTCAGTAATAATTGCACGAGGGGCAGATGGAAAAAGTGAAAAACATCATTATGAAAGCCTAGCAGCATACCAATCATGGAAATCATCATAGGGGCCGTCAAGACAGCACTGACAATCAGATCTCGTTTCATTTTGTAAAGCTCGCGTTCTTTCGCCTCTTTGATGGATTGTTTATGCGCTTCATCATATAGTAGCGCGCCATAACCAATTTTTTGAACGGATTGCATTAAATCATCCGCACTAGTGGTGGCTGGGTCAAACTGAACGGTGGCCCGTTCGGTGGCCAAATTAACATTGGCTGTTGTGACGCCAGGCTGATGATTTAATTCCTTTTCTACCCGAGCGGAACAATTGGCACAGGTCATGCCGGTAATTACAAAGGTCTCCATACTGGAGGTATTTTCAGCCATCTTACTTCACCTCGGCAGGATAACCAGCTTCCGTAATGGCCGCCGCAATTGCTTGTGGATCAATTTGCGTTTCATCAAATTTTACGGTACCGGCAGCTTTTTTCAAATTAACCTTAATCTTGTCAACGCCAGCCAAGCCATTAACCGTTTCTTCAACACGTGCCACACAGTGTTTACAACTCATACCATTGATTGCGAATTCTTTTTTCATTTTTATTTGCTCTTTTCCTATTTATTTGTTTGATGTTCTTTACAATTACATTGTCCGGGAATACAGTTACAGGCAATTTCTTTAACCGCGTGGGAACGTTTAGCCGCTACCATTTCTGCGATTAAATCCAAATCATCAAAGGTCAACTCAGATTCTTCAATCAGCTCCGCAATTGTATGGCCGACCCGTTTAGCACAAATATGTCCAAATAATGTGGCGGTAGCACTACGAACGGTCGCGTCTTCTGACACTAGCGGACGATAAATGAATCGTTTTCCGTCAGCTTCAGTTGCTAAAACTTCCTTTTTAACCAGGCGGCCCAATAACGTTTTGACTGTCGCCGGTTTCCAATCCAAATGATCTACCAAAGCACCGATGACCTCTTGAGCATTCGCCTCGCCTAAGGTCCAGATCACACGCATGACTTCCCATTCGGCATCGCTGATTTTAACTTGTTCGATTGTTTCCATTGTTCGTCACCTCCTGTTTACAACTGTAATCACATTTCTAAGACTACACTTGTAATCAGTTTTTGTCAATAAAAAACCTTCGGAAAATTTCCGAAGGTCTGGATTGCTTATTGAACGGTCGTTACCGTTGATTTCACTTTTTTGTTTTTATCGCGGCGAGCAAACCAAGGCAGTAGCATTCCTAGTAAAATCAAGACGATTGGCGTCAAGATGTTAATCGTTAACTGGAAGAACCATGCTTTTGGATCTGCGTCAAAGTCGATTTTGGGTACCATACCTAAGATGCAGGCAAAGGCGGTGAATAGGAAACACCATAAACCAAAGATGAAACCAACTTTAGGATTTTTAACAAATTTGTACTCTGATTGGAATTTTTTGTAAGCTTTGTTCAACATCATATAGGCAAAGAATACCCACAAATAACGCATTGGCATTACAACGGAATTTAAGTTAGTTAGCCATTTTACTAATTCATTCATGTTTTCAATACCAAATAACGGCAAGACAATGATGATGCTAACTAAAATTCCTGTCAACAAGTAACCATTCACTAAAGTCCCTTTTGCATTGCGTTTACGCAGCGCAGCTGGAACGTATTCAGGATCAGCATCGGCTAAAAGAATCTTCAACGGTGCATCAATTGAAAAGGCTAACGCGGCAATTTGACCTAAGCCATTAGTCAAAGCGTAAATAATCATCAGCAAGTTCCCCACGCCATAGTAATTTCCTAGGATTTGGAAGGCACTATACGCACCATTAGCCATTAAATCTTCAGGAATATTATTGCTGGCGAATAGCATACCCATTGCGAATGAACCCAAGACAGCCGAAAGTCCTACCATCGCTGCTAGAAAAATCATCCCTTTTGGAAACTCACGGGCTGGATTTTTCGTTGCATTAACATAAGGTGAAATTTTTTCGGCCCCGCCGACTGCAAAGACTAACATCGAAACTGTTGTAAAGTAGCCAAAATTAAATTTCGGGATATAGGTGCTGACTTGCTCCATGTGCGGTGTCGCAAAATGAACATCACTATTGATCATTGGTGCGCCAACGGCAAAGAGAATGAATAAGATTGACATGATGAAGGTCGCTGTACCGGCGATCCCCCCAATCAGTTTCAAGGTAGTCAAGCCTTTAGTCGACAACCACAAGAAGGCCAAGAAAATCACCAATGAGATGATTGAGACCATGCTGACAGACATTGTATTGACGATATTTCCATTCCCTTGAACGGCCCAGCCTAACGCAATCAAAATTGCCTGTGGCTTTTGCGCTAAGTAAGGAATGTGTACGACCCAATAAGTCCAAGCTGCATAATAGGCTAGACGTTTAGTAGATGTATTTTGGACCCACGAGCTGACCCCACCACTACTATCTTTAAATGCCGAACCAAGCTGTCCTACGATTAAGGCGTAGGGAATAAAATATAAGACCAGAATCAGGATCCATGATGTTACAACTGAGATCCCTTGTTGCGCATAGTTATTCACCACGTTACCGATACCCCAAACCATGTTGAAGGCGATCAACGCGATGTTAAACCAGCGAAGTTGTTTTTTATCCATCGTTTCGCTCCTATGTGTATATTCTTTCACGATGATTACTCATCTGTTTTATCTTATTCATTTTTAAGAGTAATAGCAATCTGCTTTTCTTATATGAACGTTATTTTATCATTCATTCATTATATTAACGATGATATTTAAAAATATTTTCGTCATTCTCTCATGCAATTTTTGTGTCTAAGGCGATTTATTTGCATCTTTGTATCATTTGTATTACTATAAATAATACAAAGGGAGGATGAACAAAATGTTGATTACCATTGATTCCACCAGTGAGATTCCGATCTACCAGCAATTATCCGAACAAATTATCTTAGGTATCGCTGCCGGTGATTTTCAAAACGGCGAACTGCTGCCTTCCGTTCGCCAAATGGCGGATGAGATTGGCGTGAATGCCATGACCGTCTCAAAAAGCTATGGCTTTTTACGGGAAAAAGGGTATGTGGTAACCGATCGGCGGAACGGTACCATAGTCCAAGCACAGTTGCCGCTTAATCCGCCATTTGTCCAAGAACTAACCGAGCGTTTACGTTTGCTGGCGGCTGAAGCTAGTATCCATCAACTATCATTGACTGAGTTGCAACAACAGTTAGCCGCTGTTTACCCGTCAGAGGAGGAAGAAAAATGACACTTGTATTGTTAATTCTGATTGCCATGTATTTCATCTTGGCCTTTTCCATGATGGTACCGGGCAACCCCCATAAAAATATTATTTTAGAGAATACCCTGCCCAAAGACAAATTGACTGATCCACGAGTGACCGCCATTCGTAAAATGTATAAGAAGCGTTTACTCCAGTTTGCAGGAATCTTGACACTAGTGACTTTACCAAGTTTTCTTTTACGCTATGACTCACTGGTTATGTTGAGTTTCACCCTCCTCCTGTTGATTTCGATTTTTTCTTTCTTTTTATTGGAAATTCGCTACATCCGTAAAATGCGTGAATTGATTGTTAAAGAAGATTGGGAACTTCCTACTGAAGCGATCCTAGTAGATACCAAGCTAGTGCGCTTGAAAAATCAAAAGATGGTGTCTCCTTATTGGTTTATTCCGGTGATAATTTTGCTAGGGATTAGTATCTGGTTAAGCACGCAGGATTGGAATGGCGGTTCGCTTATTATGATCCTGGCCTCTATTTTCCTAGTGGCGATGATGCTGGTACTATATTGGACTATTCGCCGTCTGCCAGTCAAACCACTAACAGATGATGCTCAAATCAATCAACAATACAATGATTTAATGCGTCATCATTGGTCGGCCTTAGTCTTAATCTTAACTTACGCTTTTCTCCCAATGTTCTTTATGCCCAGCTCAATTTATCAACTGTCCACCTTTTGGGCGAACGTTTCGCTAGCACTGTTTCTTATGATCCTTTTTGCCGCGGTCTTCTTTACCTTCTACTACTTGTATGATTTACGCCGCAAACAGGATTTCCTGATAGAACAGGCACCTGATTATCGTTATACTGGTGACGATCAATACTGGAAATATGGCGTTTATATCAATCCAAATGATCAACGCTTGATGGTACCAGACCGAATCGGTATGAATATCTCTGTCAATTTAGGCAAGAAAAGCGGTCAAGTTTTTATGATTGTGACCGGTATCGTGGTTGCTTTCGCACTCTTAGCAGCCAATATTCCCTTATTTATGATGGATTTTACCAATGATCCCGTACAAGCAGAACTTAGTCAAAAAGAGTTAGTTTTAAAAGCACCTATGACGACGACTAGTGAAATTCCTCTTGGCACCATCGAATCTGTCGAACTTGTCAACGAGTTGCCTAGCAATGTGATTCGCACCGCTGGCATTGGTAGTGATCAATATTTACTCGGGAATTTTACAGTTGCCGGTAAAAATAGCGTTTTGTATATTGATACTGACTCGAAACCAATTCTAAAGATAACAACTAAAGCAAAAGATTACTACTTCACAGAAAAAAAACCTACTGACACCCAAAAGCTTTACGATAAATTGACGGCAGAACCGTAAATCAGCGGAAAAGCAGGTGCTGCACCATGAATAAAAAAGTGTCCTCTAGAAACAAGTTATTTCTAGAGGACACTTTTCTGTTTAATACTTCAACCAACCTTTATTTTAGACCTTTGATAGACAATGCGCGCACAGCGTTTAAAACAGCTAACACTGTCACACCGACGTCAGCAAAAACGGCTGCTCCCATCGAAGCAATTCCTAATGCACCTAGTACCAGTACAATCAATTTGATGCCGATGGCAAAGAAAATATTTTGTTTAACGATGCGCATCGTTTTACGAGCCACTTGTACAGCGGTTGCGACTTTAGAAGGTTCGTCATTCATTAACACGACGTCAGCCGCTTCAATCGCAGCGTCACTGCCAACACCACCCATAGCAATGCCAACATCGGCTCTAGCTAAAACAGGCGCGTCATTCAACCCATCGCCTACAAAAGCTACGGAGTGAGTACCTGCTGCTAAGGCTTCAATTTTAGTGACTTTATCAGCTGGTAAAAGTTGGCTATATACTTGGTCTAGTCCTAGTTCTTGACTGACGGCGTTTGCGACATTGGCACTATCACCTGTCAGCATCACCGTTTGCTTAACGCCTAATTGGTGCAAACGTTGGATAGCTGCCGCTGCATCAGCTTTGATTTGATCGTTGATTACGAGATAACCAGCATATTCGCCTGCCACCGCTACATAAACCAGGGTGCCTATCTCACTGACTTCTGGCGTTTCAATCCCTTCAGCTGCTAATAGCGCTCGGTTACCAGCTAACACAACCTCTCCCGCTACTGTTCCCCGCACACCATGACCTGCGATCTCTTTTAGATCGGTTACGGATTGCAGATTTTTGGCAGCCGTCACGATAGAATGCGCGATTGGATGATTAGAGTATTGTTCAACTGACGCTGTTAAGTCTAGCAATTCGCTTTCAGTTCCTCGCGCTGCCACAATTTTTTCAACCGCAAAATTCCCTTTTGTTAACGTACCCGTTTTGTCAAAAACAACCGTATCAACGTTTGCTAATACTTCTAGATAATTACTACCCTTGATCAAAATACCCGCCTTCGAGGCGCCACCAATGCCACCGAAAAAGCTTAGGGGAACGGAAACTACCAGCGCACATGGACAAGAAATTACCAAGAACGTCAGCGCACGGTAAAGCCACTCTGAGAAATCAGCTTGGAAAAACAATGGTGGAATCACGGCTAGTAACGCTGCCGCTACCACCACGATTGGGGTATAGTAGCGGGCAAATTTCGTAATAAAGTTTTCCGCAGGTGCCTTTTGAGCGGTTGCATTTTCCACCAGATCCATAATCCGTTGCAAGGTAGAATTAGCCATGGTCGTAGTGACTTCCACGGTCAAGAGGCCGTCTTTATTGATCATACCGCTCAAGACTTCTGAGCCCACATTTACTGCTTGCGGGCGAGATTCACCCGTTAAGGCGGAAGTATCCACCACCGCAGACCCGGCTAAAATCACGCCATCTAAAGCGATGCGTTCTCCAGGTTGCACAATCATCTGTTCTCCAACCTTCACTGCTGCTAAGGGTGTGTTTTGTACTTCACCCGCTCGCTGGATTTGGACCGTATCAGGACGTAGCTTTACTAGTGATTGAATCGAACGGCGTGAGCGATTGACAGCGATGCTTTGGAAGTACTCCCCGATTTGGTAAAAGACCATCACGGCAACTGCCTCTGGATATTCACCAATCGCAAAAGCACCTAATGTCGCCAAACTCATCAAAAAATTCTCGTCAAAGACTTGGCCGTGGATGATATTTTGCCAAGCTGTTTTTAAGACTTCGCCTCCTGCTAACAAATAAGGAAGTAAATAGGCGCCAAACTTCAACCATGGATTGCTGATAGGTAAAAGTGTCACAATCACTAATAGCGCCAAACTCGCTAATATCTTAGGCAATTCACTTGATTCTTCAGCTGTTACTTCTTCCGTAACAGCTACCTCTGGTTCGATTTTTGCAACAATATTTTTAATTTTATCCGTTACACCTTCAGCTTGTTCACTAGTGGTAACAGATAGGCGCGCTTGCATAAAGTCAACATTAGCCTCAGTAACTTCTGGTAAAGCTTGGACGGCTTTTTCAATTTTTTGCGCACAATTGGCACAATCCAAACCATTTAAATGTAATTGTTTAGTGGTCATAACATTCCCTCCTATTTCATATGAATATCTCTTCATGTTTATTATATATGATTATTCATTCATGTGTCAACTGAAAAAAAACCAATCTCAGCAGAAAGTTATCTTCTGTCGAGATTGGCTAAGTCTTACCAATGGCACTCTTGAATACGCAGTCGCTTGGCTTGTTTTAATAGGGAAGGAATAATTTGATAGGGATCCTCTGCCCCAATCAAATCTGTGATAAGTAAATCATTTTTATCTGCATGTTGCGGATTGGGGACTACTTTCCCTCGAATCACCACTTGATTCGTCACATCTTTAAACAGTAGAATCGATGGGTCTGTTAAATCATCTTTTAGCTTTGCATATTGTTCCGCCGAAAAAAGCGGTGCAATTGCCCCAAGTGTATTGGTGTCAATCTGTTCTAATTCCACTTGCTTCCCTCCCGCCTTAGTTTTTACCATAGAAAATTAAAGAACTACCTTAAAATATTTTTGAAAAAAGAGTGCCACAAACGGGCACTCTAATTTTATGGGTAAATACGATTTAACAAGCGTGGGAATGGAATCGCCTCACGTACGTGTTCGATACCGGAAAGCCAAGTGACTGTCCGTTCCAACCCAAGACCAAAACCAGCATGTGGTACAGAACCATATTTACGCAAGTCTAGATACCAAGAGTATTCTTCTTCATCTAAACCATGGGCGCGAATTTGTTCTAGCAGATAATCGTAATCAGTAGCCCGTTCACTACCACCGATGATTTCCCCGTAGCCTTCCGGTGCAATCATATCCGCACAAATCACGACATCATCGCGAGTTGGGTGTGGTTTCATATAGAAAGGTTTGATTGCTTTTGGATAGTTTAAGATAAAGACCGGTTGTTCAAATGAATTTGCAATAAAGGTTTCATGCGGTGAACCAAAGTCTTCACCCCAAGTAATATCATCAAAACCATTTTTTTGTAACAATTCAATCGCATCGTCATAGCTGATACGTGGAAACGGTAGTTGTGTATATTTTTTCAACAACTCTTTGTCACGTCCCAAGACATCCAGTGCGTAGTCGCAGTTATCTAAAACATTTTGTACCAAATAAGCAACATACTGTTCTTGGACTTCTAAGCTTTCTTCTTGATGCATAAAGGCCATTTCTGGCTCAATCATCCAGAATTCAATCAAGTGACGACGTGTTTTTGATTTTTCTGCACGGAATGTTGGGCCAAAAGAAAAGACTTTTCCAAAGGCCATAGCCGCCGCTTCCATATAAAGCTGACCACTTTGTGACAAGTAAGCCTTTTGATCAAAATAGTTTGTTTCAAATAAGTCAGTTGTTCCTTCAGGAGCTGAACCTGTTAAGATTGGCGGATCGATTTTGATAAAACCATTTTGGTTAAAGAATTCATACGTAGCACGAATGATTTCATTCCGAACCTGCATAATCGCATGCTGTTTTGAAGAACGTAACCACAAATGACGGTGATCCATCAAGAAATCTGTGCCGTGTTCCTTTGGTGTGATTGGATACTCATGACTTTCGCCAACGACTTCAATTCCTTGGATACCAATCTCATAACCAAATTTTGATCGACTATCTTCGCGAATTTCACCTGTGATCCAAACAGAAGTTTCTTGCGTTAAATTTTTCGCTAATTGAAAAACTTCCTCTGGTACTTCGCTTTTTACGACAACGCCTTGGAAATAAGCCGTTCCATCTCGCAATTGTAGAAAGGCAATCTTCCCACTTGAGCGTTTGTTGGCTACCCATGCGCCAATTTTGACGATTTCGCCAACATGATCTTTGGCGTCGATAATTTGAATAACTTTCACGTATGTCTCTCCCTTTTTACAACAAATTCTTATTTTGAATGATTCTCGATGAAACGGGCAATGCGCCGAACTGCTTCTTCCAATGTCGCTAAATCAGCCGCGTAGCTAATCCGAACATTTTCCGGAGCGCCAAACCCTTCACCAGTTACCAATGCTACCTGTTCTTCTTCTAATAAATCATCAACCCATTTGGTGACATTATCATAGCCGCAAAGAGCCAATGTTTCTTTAACGTTTGGGAACAAATAGAAAGCACCATGTGGTTTTGCCAACTTGACACCTGGCAAAGCAGCCACTAATGGATACATAATGTTTAACCGCTCTTCAAAAGCAGCGCGCATCTCCTCCACCGTGTCTTGCTCACCCAACAAGGCTTCTATTGCCGCGTATTGGCTTGCGGCGGTCGGATTACTCGTCGACTGCGAAGCAATATCAGTCATCGCTTTAATCAAGGTTGCATCTCCCACGGCATAGCCGATTCGCCAACCGGTCATAGCGTAGGTTTTTGATACCCCATTAATAATCACTGTCTGCTTGCGAATAGCTTCCGAAAGCGTCGCAATTGGCGTAAAGGTATGACCGTTATAAACGAGCCGACCATAGATGTCATCTGCTACGATTAAAATGTCATGCTTAACCGCCCACTCCCCAATCGCTTGTAACTCCTCAGCAGAATAAATCATGCCTGTTGGATTAGAGGGGGAATTTAAAATTAAGGCGCGAGTCTTCTCATTGCGGGCTAACTCGAGTTGCTCCACCGTCACTTTGAAATCATTTGCTTGGGCGCCATCCACATAGACCGGCACGCCTTCTGCCAGTTTGATCTGTTCTCCATAACTGACCCAATAAGGAACGGGCACGATCACTTCATCCATTGGATCAAGAATCGCTTGGAACAATGCATATAAAGCAAATTTCGCCCCATCTGTCACCACGACTTGATTCAGATCATAGGCAAGTCCGTAATATTGCTCTAAATACCGAACCACAGCCGTCCGCAGTTCTGGCAAACCCGCTGAGGGGGTATAATAGCTAGCTTGACCACTTTTAATCGCACTAATTGCTGCCTCTTGAATATTTTCAGGGGTAGCGAAGTCCGGTTCCCCAACCGTTAAACTCAACACGTCCAATCCCTGGGCCTTCAACGCCTTGGCTTTGGCTGCTGCCGCCAACGTCACAGAAGGCTCGAGGCGAATCGCTCGTTGTGATAATTTCATCCTCTCACTCCTTTAGATATCCTGAATGACTTTCACTTCTTTACCATCTTTAAAATCCAATAAGATATAACTCAAAGCACCATCGCGGCGAAGTGTGACTTCCCACACTGGTTTTTGATCTTCCAATCCCAATTCGACTTTGAGAATCTTGTCTGGTTGGTATTCTTGAAATGCTAACTCGCGAATCTCGTCCTCAGAAAGTCCCTCTTTCTGATCCAAGATTGTGACCTTTTCACCAGTTTCCGGGATAATCACCGCAATTGCCTGGTCTTTGTCATTTTTACCTAAAAGGCTGAAATACGTGTCTTGACGGTTAAACCAATAAAAACGATCTACGGTTTCCAATTTTGCGTATTTCTTTGCTATGGTAGTAGCTTCCTCTTTTGCTTGGCGCATTGGACGAGTTGAGCGAACATACAGGACACTCGTCAGTAATATAAAGGAAAGTAAAAACACGATCACACCGATCAAAATTCGTTGGATCCGTCGTTCTCTTTCATTTGTCACTAGCGGTCATCCTTTCTTTACTGGGTTTTATTATAGCAGAAAAAACGAGGTTTTGAACTATTTTTCCTGGGTTTTCTCTTCCAAGAGGAAGTCACGGGTCCACTCTGTTAACTCTTCGAGGGGGCCTTCCACTAAAGGTAGCTCTTTCGGTAAAGCGCGTAGCAATTGTCCCGCATAGGACGCCGTTACAATCCGCCGGTCCAAAACCAAGAGGACGCCCCGATCTGTTTCTGAACGAATCAACCGACCTAATGCTTGTCTAAGGCGTAGGCCCGCTTTTGGTAGTGAATCTTTATAGAAAGGATTTTTCCCATTGGCAGTCAATAACTGATTGCGGGCTTTCACTAAAGGTCGCTGCGGATGTTCGAACGGCAACTTGGTCACTACCACTAATTGTAGTGTATTCCCCGGCACATCGACCCCTTCCCAAAAACTGTCGGCTCCCATAAGAATGGCATTGTCAGAATGACTAAATCGTTTTAATAGTTTTTCACGACTACCACCTTTGCCTTGCGCTAACACTTCACGACCATTGATTAAAAACGGCATATGAATCCCTTGGTAAACTTGATTCAGCAGTTCATGTGACGTAAACAAAACGAGTATCGGGCGCTCTAACGTCTGTAGTTGTTTTAACGTCTCAATAACCGTTGCGGCATGGACCTGCTCCTTCGCATCTTCGGCGCCGCTAGGAACCATTAAACGAGCTTGTTCACTATAATCAAATGGATTTGCTAACGTTTTAAAGACTACTTCTGTCAAGCCTAATTGTTCTGGCAGATAGTGTTTATTGTTGCCTATTTTTAAAGTACCGCCAGTAAAAAGGACTTGTTTGGTGGTTTGATACCAGTGGGTGGTCGGTAAAAGAGGTGCTTCTAAGTCACTGGTGTGCAATCGGCCTTGATAAGGGTTTGACTCTAGATCAACCCATTTTACATAGCGCGGTGACCAATCATTTAACAGCCGCATAAATAGTTGGGCCAAATCAGTCATATAATCAAACAGGTCGAGCCACTCGTGTATAATCAGCTGCTGCGTTTTAGCACCCGTTTCCCCTAGTAACCGGCGAAAGTCAGCTTGCAATTGTTGGGTATCCTGAAAAAGGGCTTCGATCCGGAGACAAACTTCCTCTTCTTCTTGTGTAAGCTGATCGAATAGTTCTTTGGTCAAGAGCTGTTCTTGTCCCTTTAAACGCCGCGATAAAAAATGGAAGAAATCACGAAATTGTTCATTTAATTCCATTAAAATTTGTTGGTATAGCGTCAGCTCCTTTTGCGGTAATAATTCGTTCCCGACAAATAGTTGTCGATCCTCTAGATAACGCATAAAGCGCTCATAAGAGGCATTCTGGAAGTAAGTACCGCTAGCTTTCAGGGCTGTATCAGGTAAATGATGGGCTTCATCAATAACCAAATAGTCTAGTTCCGGCAGCATTTTACTAGGACGCTGTTCCTCATGCACTAAAAAGGCATGGTTTAAAATCCAGACGTTAGCTTGCCGCTTGCGCCAATTCAAATAACGCCAAAAATCCTCTTCAGCATACAATGAATCTTCAGGCAAGTCTCGATTCCCGCGATGTCCTACCTTTTGCCAAAATTCATGCTGCAAGGTCGTCAGATTCAGTTCGTCTAAATCGCCCGTCTCTGTTTCTGTCAGCCAAACAAGAACGCGCATCTGATATAGACCGCTCTGTTTTGATACAGCTTGCTTTAGCGTGGCAGCAAAACGAGCCAGATGGAGATAATGACTGGGACTCTTCACTACTAAAGGCTGCAGAGGTCGTGGTAGAATTTGATTCAATAACGGAATATCCTTTGCCACTAATTGCTCTTGCAGGAGTAATGAGGTAGTCGCAACAACAGCCGGTTTTTCGGGCGTCGCAAGATAGGCTAACGGTAAGAGATAGCCGATAGTCTTTCCCATACCAGTGGCAGCTTCCAAAAAGAGATTTTTAGGCCCTTTAGTAAAATGATCGTATACAGCATTCATCATGCGGGCTTGCTCTGTCCGGTAATGCAAGTAATCCCCGTAAAGTTTCTGCTTGGCTCGTTTACTACGAGGATACGTAAGCTCCTGCTGTTCTTCTGCAAAGTAAGTGTAGTCTTTTTTGCGAAGGACTAAATTTCCGACTACGTGCCATTCAGCAGGCAACGGTCCGACATCCTGTTGGCGTTCCGCTAGCTGTGCTTGAATAAAATCGGTAGTTTCCATGGTCAAGGCATTTGAACCAATTCTAACGATTTGTTCCAACGTTAGAAGCGGCAATGCGGCAATTTTATCCATAATCATAATCAAAAGTTCTGCTGTCACCGCGGCATCAGAATCGGCCTGATGGGGATTTTGGTGTTGCAACTGAAAATTTTCCGAAAGGTCAGATAAGCGATAGCTAGGCTCTGTAGGGAAAAAGATTTGGCTCAGCTCCACTGTATCAACTCTCGGACAAGTCAAAGGTGGATAACCTGCCTGTTGAAAAGCAGCGTTCAAAAAATTGGAATCAAAATGAGTATTGTGTGCAACAAAGACCGTATCCTCTAACAAGTTTTGGATCGTAAGCGCCACATCATCAAAAAGGGGGGCCTTACGAGCCCGTTTCGTAGAGATACCGGTTAAATTTTCGATTTGTTTGGGAATCTCCCGCTCTGGGTTGATATCAGTGGCAAAGCGAGAAACGATCTCGCCATTTTCTACCAAAACACAGCCAAATTGAATGATTCGGTCCTGTCCTGGTTTTGTGCCGGTTGTTTCGATATCCACCACCGCATAGGTCGTATGCGTCATTTGTTCACCGACTTTCGTTATCTATGCGATTATACTACACACATGGCTTTTTGAAAAATCGCAGTTCCTCATTTGCAATGAGTAGTTTCTCATGATAAATTTACAAAAAAGATAGCATGGTTTAAAGTCCTTATTAGGCAGATTTTCTAGAATAACGCTACACCAATTATCCCGAATTGGTATTTTCATACTTACTCCTACCAGAGTAAATAACAACCTTCATTTCCACTAAGACGACGGTCTTGGTGGTTTTTTTATGTCTTCAAAGTTGAAATAATCGTGTAAAATCGCTCGTGATCCTGTGGGGAGAAACGAGCAAAATTTAAGCGAATCGCACGCTGATTGCTGCCAAAAAGCTCAGCCGGCGCGCTTAACAAACCAGCCTGTAATAGTTGCTGAACGTGTTGCGCGTCTAATTGCGGATGCTCTGCCCATAGATAATATCCGCCATTCACTGGGTCTACTTGCCAGTCTCGCTGTAAAGCAAACAAAGTCATCATTTGCTCTGCTCGCTCGCTAAGCGTCAAGCGTAGCGCCGCCATTTTGCGAGCATAAGCGGGATCAGTCAAGGCAATGTTGGTTAGTACTTGCGGAAAAATACTCATGGAAAAGTCCATCATTTGCCGTGCGCTCGCCAACTTTTCAGCAATAATCGTAGGCGCCACGAGCCAACCTACTTTGATTGATGAGCCTAGAATCTTAGACATAGAACCTGTGTACAACACATTTTCCGGATCCAATTTTTTCAAAGAAGGTAACAGCTGATCAAAAGCCAGCTCCCCAAAGACATCATCTTCTAGAATCGGTAGCTGATACTGCCGCGCCAATGCTACTAAGCCTTTGCGCCGAGCTAGGCTCATGGTCTTGCCAGTAGGATTTTGGAAATTGGGGTTTACCATGATCATACGAACTTTTTGTTGTAAAATCGCTTGCTCTAATTTTGCTAAGTCAATGCCCTCATCATCCATAGAAATTCCTTGGGTCTGAATACCTGAATGATGAAAAATCGGTAGTGCCGTTAAAAAGGAAGGTGTCTCCACCGCGACGACATCCCCTGGATCTAGCATCGTTTGTAGAATCAAGAAAATCGCCTGCTGCGCCCCAGAGGTAATCATGATCTCTGACGTGTCCACTTGCAGTGAAAAGTTTTTTTGCAAGTGATGTTGAACCGTCTCAATTAATGGCTGATAGCCGCGATGATCTTGCAAGCTTTCAGCCGCTAAGATTTCTTGCCAATCAAATGAAGGAAAACGGAAGGATGGAATCAGCTCGCGTGGCAACTCTCCAGTGTATAAATCTAGCATCCCTAGCTGTTGGCTCAACTGCTCCAGTTGCTGTTGCCCTTCGGTGGTCCACTCGCGCTGTAAATATTGACGCCAATCAACATAATCGGCCTGTTGTTGCGCGGCTGTTTCGGTAATATAAGTGCCTGAACCTTGCTTCCGACGAACGATTCCCAGACTTTGCAATTCCTCCAAAGCACGAACAACAGTAGAACGATTGACAGAGAAATCAATCGCCATTTTACGTTCCGGTGGCAACTTCGTTCCCGGAAGTAGTCGCCCTTTTTGGACGCCATCAATAATAGACCGCATAATTTGGATATATTTTAGTATTTTTCGCCATCATGACCCCTCCATCTCCTCTATGGTAGCCAAGTTTCTCATTAGAAACAAGCAAAAAATAAGGCAGTCTGCCTTCAACACGAGGTTGAGACAAACTGCCCTTACATTTATATTATTTATCTTGCCGGAGTGCATACAAACCATTACGGACGACTCCGAAAAAGACTCCTGCGATTGGAAAAACGACCCAACTAATTTCCCATGAACCAGTCAAAAAGCTCCAGCTGAGGTAGATTAGCACCACGAGCGGCCAATAGACAGATTCAAGAAAAATTAGTACCCGTGGTTTATCTTTTTCCTTTTCTTCTTCCTCTTCATCTAATACAAAGTAATCATTTTCCAGCAAACTGGTAAAGCTTCCCATAATGACCCCACAATAGACAATCAAAAAGACTCCCACTGCCACTAATAAAAACATTACGGCGATGCCCAAGTTTTGCATCCGTTCACTGGCGCTCAGATAATTGGACACAATCACCGGTGCCACTGACATAATACACAGCGCAATACCTAAGACTAAGCCGGTCACAAAAGAACGATTGAAATGTTCTTTTTGAGTTGTAACCACACGTTTAATTTTAGGGGCAATAAAGCGTCCAGATAGTTTTTTAGCAGTAGTTGACATGGACATGCCGGCAATGATGATAAAACTAACCCCGATAGCGGCCCCAAAGAAAAGACTCACAATACCCAGCATTTCACCAAAACCGCCAGCAAACATTGCAAAAAAGGTTAGCATAACAGCCAGTCCTAGGATGATAACCGCGATGCCGCCAGCCAGTAGTAAGCTATTGCGTCTGCGATTGTCTAGGTATTCTAAAGCTTCCCCCATGGTAATAGCTGAAAGTTCTTGCCCACTTTCCGCCTCTACTCGTTGTTTCACATTCATCTCTTCTAATACTTCATCAATACTGCCAAATTCTGAAATCACGGTACCAATAGCTTCGTTTTCGGGAATACCTTGAGCCAAAAGGTCTTGAAAACGATCCTCCATATGATTTTGCAAATCGGCTTTTAATTGTGCCGTTTCTTCCGTCATCGGGACGCCCGTGAATAAACTTTCTAAATAATTATTGATGGTATTCATTATGCTCTCCTCCTACAAAACGGTTAACCACCGTTTGTGTTAACTGCCATTCCGCCTCTTTTTCTAACAAATAGTCGTGACCGGCCGGCGTGATTTGGTAATAGGTCCGTTTCTTCCCATGAGTTACTTGACCACTGTACGCTGTGATATAGCCCTGTTTTTCTAAGCGATTAAAAGCCGAGTACAGCGTTGTTTCCTTGATGACATAAAGTTCATTGGAACGTTCACGAATTTGTTTTGAAATCTCATAGCCATAGGAATCCCCCTCCGCTAACAAACTAAGGATAAAAAGATCGTTGTATCCACGAATCACATCACTACTAATCATGCCATCACCTACTTTTCTTTTACTACGACCATCATACTACGTCTGTCATAGTAATTATACTTCTTTTACTACGACAGGTAAAGTAAAATGCAAAAAAGAGTCTTGGACATAGCTTAAAAAGCTATGTCCAAGACTCTTCCTATCTGAATAAGCCCTACTGTCCCAACCTCTTATGAAGTCTGTTAAATAGTGTCCCCATTGAAGATTGAATTTTTTACGACGACATAATCTACTTTGCGGATTGCTTCTAAATCGCGTCCGCCAGCATACGAAATCGAAGATTGCAGATCTTGTTCCATTTCAACTAACGTATCGGCCAATGAACCTTTATGTTGGATCCAGATTTTTTTACCTTCTACGTTTTTCTTTTCACCTTTTTGGAACTCAGAGGCCGAACCAAAATATTCTTTCAGCACAACTCCGTTTTCCACTTTGGTTTCTCCTGGTGATTCTTCATGACCAGCAAATAGTGAGCCAATCATAACCATAGTTGCGCCAAAACGAACCGACTTGGCAATATCACCATGGGTGCGGATACCGCCATCAGCGATGATTGGTTTGCGCGCTGCTTTGGCACACCAGCGTAAAGCTGCTAATTGCCAGCCGCCAGTCCCAAAACCAGTTTTGATTTTAGTGATACAAACTTTACCAGGTCCGATGCCGACCTTCGTTGCGTCAGCTCCGGCATTTTCTAGCTCGCGGACAGCTTCAGGCGTGCCGACATTTCCAGCGATAACAAAACTTTCTGGTAAATGTTTTTTGATGTGTTGGATCATGTCAATCACAGCATTAGAGTGGCCATGGGCGATGTCGATAGTAATGTAATCAGGTGTCAGCTTTTTCGCTGCCAACTCTTCAACAAAACGGTATTCATTTTCTTTGACGCCGACACTAATCGAAGCAATTAAGCCTTTTGCCTGCATTTTTTCAATAAAAGGAATACGAGCCGCTTCGTCAAAACGATGCATAATATAAAAATACTGATTTTCAGCTAAAAATTCAGCGATAGATTCGTCGATAATCGTTTGCATATTTGCCGGTACTACCGGTAAACGAAATTGATGTTTCCCTAATGTAACGGTAGTGTCACATTCAGAACGGCTGTTTACGATACATTTGTTCGGGATTAGTTGGATATCTTCATAGTCAAATACTTTCATTTGAGCAACCTCCTAGGTTATAAATGGGTCAAAACACGAACGTTATTCGGTAAAAGGTTCGTTTATTTTGGCGCCCAAGATAATTTACACTATTATAATAGGAATGTCAAAAAAATATTCGATATTTTTACGAATATTTTGCCCGTTTCAATAGTAAAACGGTTTAAACACGAACGATAACAAACAGAGTTTGCTGAAAGAACCAGCTAAGCTAGTAAAAATCACTAAACTTCCCTATTCCTATGATTCACGCTCCCGCTACTTCACATTCCTAATATTTCCTAATTGTACATTTTTATTTCATTTATATTCCTAACTAATGTTGCAATTTTAGGAAAATAAGGGTATATTGATAACAAAAGCGAAAGTGGTGGTTTCTATGAAAGAATTTTTATGCTCAAATAAAAAATTTTTGATTCTAACTAGCTTGGTTGTGCTTTTATCTGCTTTAACTGCGTTGGTAACGCCTTTTATTGTCCAAAATGTATCCGACACGCTACTCATCTCAAACAAAACGTTTCTCCTTATTTTTATTTCAATGACGCTTTCCTTTCTTTTACAGCTTTCGGCCCAATTATACCGTGAGAATTATGCGGCTAATTTTAATCGCCAATATCTCTTTCAACTATTAGAGAAAATGAGTAAACTTTCGTATGATACTTATTTAGAAGCTGAGCCGACTTATCTCATCAATCGCATTTACCAAGCAGTTGATGCACTATACTTATTTTTCATCAATAGTCTGCCAGAGGTTCTTAAAACAGCTTTACTCCTATTTTTCTCAGTACTTTTCTCTTCATTCATTTCATGGAAAATCGCCATAACACTGCTATTGTTGATCCCTCTCAATTATTTTGGTTATAAAACAATCAATAAGGAATTAAGCGTGCGCATGGAAAATATGCAACAAAGTTCCGCCGTCGCTTTAAAAGATTTAACCGTAACTTTATCCAATGTCGATGGTATTAAATCACAAGCAAATGAAGATATGCTCTACTATCTTTTGGAACATAAAATCGAAGCTATGTACGTGGCACTAGCTAATGCAAATAAATTTGCCCAGACGACTAGTTCAATCCTTGGGTTTATCAATCAGTTAAGTCAGCAATTAATCTATTTATGGACGAGCCTGATGATTGCAAAAGGTGAACTAGAGATCACAAATCTAATTGTTTTAAGTATTGTACTTCCTTTATTTTTCAACTCTTTGTCAGAAGTTAATCGCATCAATCTGGATTTTCGCTCTTTAAACACCTCTAATCAATATATTCAAAATGAACTAGATGACAAAGTAGAAAAAAATGGCCATTTGGACCTAGTAGGTATTCAGTCGATTCGTTTTGCTAAGCCGACATTTATGCAGGGAACTAAAAAATTTGATTTTAACATCACCGCGACTCTGTCTAAGAATGACATCGTATACTTATCAGGACCTTCAGGCAGTGGCAAATCGTCGCTGTTAAAACTGCTTTTAAAATTTCGACCTACCGAAGGAATCTATATTAACAATCTGCCTATCAACCAACTAGAGAACCGTAGCTTGCGGCAAAAAATTGCCTATCTTTCACAAGAAACAACGATTCTTTCCACAACTTTAGAAAAGAATATTGGTTACGGAAATCTATTGACGCCTGAACAAAAGCATTTTTTGATCCAAACTAAGCTTCTTGAACCTATCCTAAAAAACAAAAATTGGGAGACGATGCTAGTGGAGAATGGTAGTAATCTATCTGGTGGTGAAAAACAACGGATTGCCGCCGCTCGTCTCTTGATTACCTCTGCTGATTTGTATATCATGGATGAGAGCACTAGTAGTATTGACGAACACTCAGCTACTGCAATTTTTGAAACAATCCTGAACTTTAAAAAAGATAAAATCATCATTTTTACCTCTCATGATAAAAAGAAGCAACAGTATGCAACAAAAATAATTGAAATAGGAAAGTGATTCACTATGGATGAATTATATTCAGTTGAAGCCTTGGCAGAGGAATTGAATGTGACGACTAGAACGATCCGCAACTATTTGAAAGAAGGTCGCTTAAAGGGAAAAAAGATTGGCGGTCAATGGCGTTTTACCGCAGAAGAAGTTAGCAATTTCACTGGTCATGATCGAAAAGAAAGCTTGATCCATCATTTTTTGGAAGAGGAGAAGGACGACACTCGCGCCTTATTCATACTAGATGTTCCCTTAGCATCAATAGCTGATTTAGAAGAATTTGTGCAAAAGGTGGTAGCTCATTACAATGATGTTTATGACGGTGAGAAGCGTCGTTTTCAGTATCAACTAACAGAGAACCAGATTGCCCGTTTTACTTTAATTGGTCCCCCACCCTATGTTTTAGGCTTGGCAAATTTTATCAATAAGCTGGCCCAAGAAAAAGCAACTCATTGATACAAAACTAAAAGACCGATTGCAGCCAAATAACTGCAATCGGTCTTTCCTATTTTGACTATCTTCAAAAGAGGTGCTTTTTAGAAATAATCTGCCAAAACGGGTTTGCCTTTTGGTAACCAGTTTTGCAAACGGTCAATGGTGCTCCAATCACCTGTAAAGCGTTCATAGGCTGCTAACTCTACCAATTCTTTGTAACCTAGTAGGGCTTGGCTCCACGCTTGGATTGAAGCCGTAATGTCGGCCGCTTCATCCGTTGGCATAATTTGTGGTTGTTTGCCTGGACTTAAGGTCAACTGCCATTTGCCATTATTCCACGGTGCATACTCATCTAACACTTCTAAAACCAGTGTATCTTCAGCTTCGACATCAAAAGGATAACGGCTCAGAAAGGCTTGGAAATCAACGATGCGGGCCATCATATCAGGGACCTTTTCCATTTTTACTAACGGTGAATCTAGCAGATAGCTGCGATCCTCACCAGTCGGGCTAGCGTAGGTAAATTCGCTGAAGGCTCCGCCGTGGGAAGCCACAAAACGAGCTAGACCTTGCCAAGCTTGATAAGATTGGCTACTCCATTCCATAATATCAAAGGTCATATCTTGGAACTGATAAATCACGTATCCTTCGGCTTGCCCTGCTTCATTATAGTAGACGGCATAATTAGGTTTTTTTCCTAGTTCTTTTGTATAATGCCACCACCAATCATCGCGGATTAACCCGCCTCGTTGATGTTTGGGATCTTCCAGATAAAGACAATCGATTTCTTCATGAGCATTTTCCCAAGTCACGCGTTTTACCGTGCCGGGAACTTTCCCGATGCGTGGTAGGTTTTCGGTTTTCAATGTATAGCGAATTTTATCGAAGGCTTGCTCATAGCCATAACGACGATAGAAAGGATAGGAAAAAGGCGCTAAATATGAAAGAGCCACTTGACGTTCTTTCATATCGGCTAAAATTTGGTGAAAGATCTGATTGATGGCACCACCACCGCGATATTCAGGATAAGAGGCCACATAACCGATCCCACCCATGCCATAAGTCACGCCATGAAAGTTTACTTTAAAAGGCGTAACCATTAATTCGCTAGTAAGCTGACCATCGGAAAAGGCGCCGTAATTCCAAGAATTTTTCGCCATCGTTTCAATTTTTTCCCGTCGTAAAGGTGTATCTTCCATATGAAAGGCATAAATGGCCAAACGATACATTTCTTCTATATTTAAGGTACTCATTTCTTTGATTTCCACTGTCATCCAACTCCTTTGGTTCATAATACCACACTTGCAAAGGTATATACCAACAACTTTTTTCGCAAAAAAGGGGCCCGCTTCAACTGGAAGCGGGCAAAAGGAGTTAAAATGAAAAAGTGTTGGTCACACTTTACTAAAAAGTGTGGACGATTGGTATAAATTTATCTTAACGCCTAAATGTGAATTTTCTGTGAAAGCGCCTTCCTTACGGCAAAATATTTCCGGCTGCCATATAAATCTTGTACCATTCTTCGCGGGTTAAGACTAACTCACTGGCAGCAGCCACATCTTGGATTCGTTGTTTATTCATGGTACCAATAATGGTTTGCATATGAGCTGGATGACGCAAGATCCAAGCGGTCGCGATACCTGTGTTGGTCACGCCATATTTCGCTGCTAATTCATCGATGGCGGCATTCAATTCAGGGAACTTCTCATTACCTAAAAAGACGCCTTCAAAGAAACCATATTGATAAGGTGACCATGCTTGGATTGTCATGTCGTGTAAACGAGAGTAATCGAGGATACCACCGTCATGGTCAAAGCTGCCTTGGTCGGTCATATTCACATGGATACCTTGATCCACCATGCCAGTGTGCATGATGCCAAATTGCAACTGATTAGCAATTAAAGGTTGTTTGACAGCCTTTTTCAACAACTCAATCTGCGTGGGGTTTTGATTGCTGACACCAAAATAACGGACTTTACCGCTTTGTTCTAATTCATCAAAAGCTGCCGCAACTTCTTCAGGCTCCACTAAGGTATCAGGACGATGCAACAATAAAGCATCTAATTGCTCAATCCCTAGCCGTTTCAAGCTACCTTCAACAGAAGCAATAATATGCTCTTTTGAAAAATCGAACATCTTGCCAGGTACGATACCGCATTTACTTTGGATTAGGATATCTTCTCGTTTTACTGAACTATCCTGCAAGGCTTTACCGAAAAGGGTTTCGCATTCGCCGCCGCCATATATATCTGCATGGTCAAAGAAATCAATACCATTTTCTACCGCTGTTTCGATTACTGCTGTTGCTTCTTTTTGAGACAGAGCATTCATGCGCATGCAGCCTAAAACAACAGCTGAAGCTTCTAAGTCAACACTGCCAACTTTGATTCGTTTCATTTATTTTCCTCCTACATTCAAACTACTATTAGTTTACCACAACGAGCGAAAACGGTTACTACTTCTCTAAACTTTTTTTGAAAAAGCGGTAATTTGATCCATCGTTTCACCCTTTACTAAATGACCTTCGTTAGACTCAATCATCTCGACTTTTGTAGCATAAGGTTCCTGGCGAATCGATTCGTAAAACGAAGCTGTTTCAACAAAAGGAATTTTTTCATCTTGACGGCCGTGCCAAAATAGTAAAGGTCGCCCCGCAATTTTAGCTGGCGCTAAAGACAAATCAACATTGGTGACCCATTGTAGTGAGGCAAAGTAGTCACGAGGAATAAAGCCGCCAAAACTGCGAGCCCGGGTCATAATCATTTGAACATAGTGGGTAGGCTGGGGACTTCCCATAATCGAGGCTGCTGCCTTGATTTCCGGATACTGCGTCAGTAAGGCGCAAGTGGTGATTCCCCCCATGGAAACACCTCCAACATAAAGATCAGTTACCAGATGAAGCTCTTGGAAAAAGTTGATCAGTAACTCAAATTCCAGCAAGTTATAATGAATACTGGATAAAAAAGTGACTCCTGGAACCGCTGAAACGGGACCGGTTTTACGTTCGCCATGGTGCATCGCGTCAGGAGCAATCACTCGGAAACCTGCTTGAGCTAGCTTACGCGCTTGCGTTAGCACCAATTCCTTGCCAGTCTGCCAGCCATGATAATAGACCAATAGCGGAATTGCCTCATAGCGATTTTCTTCCGCTACGACTTCCAAAACTGGAATATCGTGAATTTTTCGTTTTTGTGTAATTAATTTCATCTTCTTCCCTCCAGTTTCTATTGTAGCCTTCTTTGCCCACAACGCCAAAAAAAGCGTCTGAAAGTCAAAAAGACCTAAAACCAGAGAATAGGCTTTAGATCTTCTTCAAACTTAAAGTGTGTTTCAATTTTAGACTTGGATAGCTTTAGAACCAATATCTTTCCGGTAAAAGGTTCCTGTGGTATCTAGTGTTTCCAAGTAGCTGTATATTTTGTGCTGTGCCTCAGCCACAGTGGATGCCGAACCTTCAATCAAATAGACCCGGCCACCATTTGTCACCAGCTGACCATTCTTTTCGGCCACGCCAGCATAGGTTACGGTCAAATCCTTCAGCCCTGAAAAATCAGGTAAAGTCTGTCCTTTGGCATACTCCCCTGGATACCCATCGGCGGCTACAACCACCCCCAAAGTAACACCGGCTGTTTGCCAAGTGATTTCAGGCTCTTTCCCTGTTAACAGTGCGTCAATAATAGCCGCAAAGTCGCTAGTCAAGCGAGGCAAGACCACCTGCGTTTCAGGGTCGCCAAAACGAGCGTTAAATTCAATCACTTTTGGTCCGGTTTCAGTGGCAATCAAACCTGCGTAAAGAATACCTGTGAAGGGACGTCCTTCTGAAACCAAACCAGCTGCGGCTGGCTTTAAGATCGTTTCGATAGCCGTTGTTACCATTTCTTGGGGAATTTGCGGTACCGGTGCATAGGCTCCCATACCGCCTGTATTAGGCCCACGGTCTTGGTCAAAGGCGCGTTTATGGTCTTGGGCGATAATCATAGGATAAACCCGCTCTTGATCCACAAAGGCCAAAAGTGAGAACTCTTCCCCTGCTAAAAACTCTTCCACCACCACGCGGGCGCCACTAGCCCCAAAACGGTTAGCTTCCAGCATATCCGATAAAGCAGCCACAGCTTCCGCTACGGTCTCTGCCACTACTACACCTTTCCCAGCCGCCAAGCCATCCGCTTTAATCACGATTGGTGCTCCTTGGGCCTCCACATAGGCTTTGGCTGCCTTGAAGTCATGAAATGTCTCATGCGCGGCTGTGGGAATCTGATAATTATTCATAAGCTGCTTTGCAAAGTCCTTCGAGCCTTCAATCAAAGCGGCGTCTTTCCTAGGACCGAACGCCTTAAGGCCGGCAGCTTCAAAATCATCTACTAAGCCATTCAACAATGGCACTTCAGGACCAACGAAGGTCCAAGCAATTTCTTGGCCCTTGGCAAATTGGATCAAACTAGTATGATCTGTTTCGCTGATGGAAACAAGCTCAATCCCATCTCGCGTCATGCCGGGATTACCTGGCGCACAGTAAACCGTGGTTACAGTGGGACTTTCCAGCAGCTTTCGGGCAATCGCATGCTCGCGGCCACCACTACCAATCATTAATAATTTCTTCATAGCGTCCTCCCGCTTAATGTCTAAAATGACGAATGTCGGTAAAGACCATCGCAATACCGTATTTATCAGCCATAGCAATCGAATCTTGGTCTTTGATACTACCACCAGGCTGAACAATTGCTTTAATGCCATGCTGAGCCGCGTATTCAACACTGTCATTCATTGGGAAGAAGGCATCACTAGCTAAGACCGCATCTTGAACCCGCTCGCCGGCCTGTTCAATGGCGATTTTGACTGAACCAATCCGATTCATTTGACCAGCGCCAATCCCCACAGTTTGATGGGCATTGGCCACTACGATAGCATTACTTTTCACGTGTTTTACAGCTTTCCAAGCAAAAGCCAAGGCTGCTAATTCATCAGTTGTCGGTTGGCGTTTGGTGACAACATTCCAAGTTTGCGGATCTTCTGGAACTAAGTCTTGCTCTTGAACTAGCAGTCCCCCCAGAACCCCTACTTTTTCTGTTTCTTTCGTGGCTTGCTGACTGAAATCCAGCTCTAATAGACGGACATTCTTTTTCTTGGCCAAAATTGCAAAAGCCTCTTGCGTGTAGCTTGGTGCGATAATGATTTCCAAGAATAGTTGGTGCATTTTTTCCGCTGTAGCAGCGTCTACTTCTTGGTTCAACACGATGATGCCGCCAAAAATGGAAACTGGATCTGCGGCATAAGCAAAATCCCAAGCCTGTTCAATTGTCTCAGCAGTACCAATTCCACAAGGATTCATATGTTTCAAGGCCACAACAGTTGGCGCTTGATACTCCCTGGCAATGCGAATCGCCGCATCCGCGTCGCGAATATTGTTATAAGATAATTCTTTGCCGTGCAGCTGTTTGGCACTGGCAATCGAATAACTTTCTGGTAAAGCCGTTTGATAAAAAGCAGCCGTTTGATGGCTATTTTCACCATAACGTAGCGACTGTTTCCGTTCAAAGGTCAAGGTCAGCTTTTCCGGTTCAGTTTCTTTGACTAGTTCCGTCAAATAGCCTGCAATCAAAGCGTCATAAGCCGCCATATGCCGGAAAACTTTTGCCGCTAGCCGTTCCCGCGTTGCCGCCGTAGTACTACCGGAGGCTTGTAGCTCACCTAAAACGACTTCATAATCAGCCGGGTCCACGACCACCGTCACGGCAGCATAGTTTTTGGCTGCACTCCGCAACATGCTGGGGCCGCCGATGTCAATATTTTCAATAGCTTCCGCCGTGGTTACATCGGTTTTTTCAATCGTTTCTTTAAAAGGATAAAGATTGACACAGACAAAATCAATGGGGGTAATATCGTGCTCTTCCATGGCCTGCTGATGCTCTGGTAAGTCACGTCTGCCTAATAGACCACCATGAATCAGGGGATGTAGCGTTTTAACCCGTCCATCCATCATTTCCGGAAAACCAGTCACTTCCTCAATCCCAATCGTCGGCACACCAGCCTCACTTAGGGCTTGTTTCGTACCACCTGTTGAAATGATTTCGATTCCTTGAGCTACCAGCCCTTTGGCAAAAGCCACGATACCTGTTTTGTCTGACACACTAATAAGTGCTCTTATCATGCTTCTTCCTCCTTATTAATCAATGCCGCCACGACTTGCGGATAGAGCCGATGCTCCACTTGATGAATCTTGGTTTCTAATGTTGCTAACGTGTCTGCTTCGGTAATTGTCACCCGTTCTTGAGCAATAATAGGCCCCGTATCGACGCCGCTATCGATATAATGAACCGTCACGCCGGTTTCAGTTACCCCCGCCTCAAAGGCATCCCGAATCCCATGCAGTCCCGGAAAAGCCGGCAACAAGGAGGGGTGGATGTTCACAATGCGTTGCGGATAATCATTCAGTAAGGTTTCACCAATGATGCGCATATAACCCGCTAAAAAGATCCACTGAATACCAGCCTGCTTCAATTCAGCTAAAATCTGCGTCTCGTAAGCCTGACGATTGTCGAAATCTTTTGGTGAAAAGCAAACCGTTTTGACTTGAAGTTTTTGGGCCCGTGCCAACACTTTTGCTTGTGGCTGGTCACAGAACAACAGCGCCAACTCAGCTTGCGCCGGTAACAACTCCGCCAACACTTGGAAGTTACTGCCATTGCCGGATGCAAAAATCGCTACTTTCATGCTACACCTCGCGAAAAGAGACCGCTGCCTCAGTTTTCGCTGTCACTTTCCCTAACTCATAAATCGGTTCGTTGGTGAATTGGGCTTTCACGGCCGCTACTTGTTCAGGCGCAACTGCCAGAACCATCCCAATTCCCATATTGAAAATTTCAAACATTTCCAGGTGAGGAATTTGACCATATTTTTCCAAGGCTTGAAAAATCGGTAATTCCGGCCAACTACCTAATGTAATTTCAGCTGCCAAGTTTTCCGGCAACATCCGCGGAATATTCTCAACGAAGCCACCACCAGTAATATGGGCAATGCCCTTCACTAATTGTTGTTTCACTAATGGTAGGAGCGCTTCAACGTAAATCCGTGTTGGCGTTAATAGCTCTTCTGCCAAAGGCTGGGTTAATTCTGGTAGGACTTCCTTGCCAGTCAAGCCTTGCTCCTCAAAGAAAATTTTGCGGACCAAAGAATAACCATTGGAATGAATTCCACTGCTGGCTAAACCTAAAAGCACGTCGCCGTCTTTAATCGTTGCGCCGGTAATTAGCTGGCTTTTTTCCGCAATACCCACGGCAAAACCGGCTAGATCATACTCGTCAGCACCGTACATACCAGGCATTTCCGCTGTTTCACCGCCAATCAAGGCCGCGCCAGCCTGCACACAGCCTTCCGCAACCCCCGCTACCACCTGTTCTAAGCGCGCTGGTTCGTTTTTACCGGTTGCAATATAATCTAGAAAATAAAGCGGCTCCGCACCTTGAGCCACAATGTCGTTAACACACATCGCAACACAATCGATGCCGATTGTATCATGCTTATCAGCTTGAATTGCCACTAATAGTTTTGTTCCTACCCCGTCAGTTCCCGAAATCAAGACAGGCTCCTTCACTTCCACTTGCGAAAGGTCAAAACAACCACCAAAGCCACCGATTGCCCCCATAACGCCTAAACGTTCCGTTCGCTTCACGTGCTTTTTGATTCGTTCGACCACTTCATAACCAGCTTCTACATCCACGCCAGCTTTTGCATAGGCATTTGCCAATCCCTTTTCCTCCTTAGAAAAATGATACTTTTTCTTTTAATGACGCTAAATACTGCGCCTCATAATCATATAATGGTGTTGGATAATCGCCATTGAAATAAGCCATACATAACCCCGTATTTGGGGCATCAAGATTTAAACCAATTGCGTCAACTAATCCTGCTTCACTTAAAAAGCCAATGGAGTCAGCCTCAATCATTTCCCCAATTTCAGCAATCGTATGGTTAGCCGCAATCAGTTCTTTGCGGGTTTGAATATCGATGCCGTAAAAGCAAGGATATTTCAAAGGTGGCGAAGCGATACGCACATGCACTTCTTTTGCGCCAGCCTCTTTCAGTAAGCGCACGATTCGGCGACTAGTCGTACCACGGACGATGGAATCATCCACCATAATGACCCGTTTGCCTTCCACTACACCACGTACCGCTGAAAGTTTCATGCGGACGCCCTGCTCCCGCAATTCTTGCGTAGGCTGGATAAAGGTTCGGGCGATATATTGATTTTTCACCAGACCCATTTCATAAGGAATCCCACTAGCCTCCGCATAACCGCTAGCAGCCGACAGAGAGGAATTGGGTACCCCCACCACCATGTCCGCCTCGACTGGTTGCTCTAATGCCAAATTTTTGCCCATATTTTTCCGTGCCGTATGGACATTGACTCCCGCAATGTTGGAATCTGGTCGGGCAAAATAGATATATTCCATAGAACAAATCGCGTATTGCGTGTTCTCGGTATATTTTTCCACGCGGTAGCCGTCCTCATTGATAATAATCAATTCTCCTGGCTCCACATCACGAACAAAATCTGCCCCGATAACTTCTAACGCGCAGGTTTCCGAGGCAATCACATAAGCCCCATTTTTCATTTGCCCAATCGATAACGGTCGAAAAGCGTTAGGGTCCAGCGCCGCCATCATGGCATCTTCTGTTAGCAGCAAGTAAGCAAAACCGCCTTGAACTGTATTTAAGCTTTCTTTTAACTGCTCAATAAAATTTTCCTTTTTACTGCGGCGGATTAAGTGCATCAAAATCTCCGTATCAGAATTAGAATGGAAAATAGCACCATCCTTTTCCAATTCAGTCCGTAGGGTTTTGGCATTGGTCAAATTGCCGTTATGAGCCAAGCCCACTTGTTGATCATAAAATTTAAACAAAAATGGCTGGATATTATCAACACTGCCATTACCGGCTGTTGCGTAACGCACATGCCCAATGGCCGCATTTCCCACCAGCTTTTCTAATTGTTTATCGTCACGAAAAACTTCTGACAAAAGTCCTAAGTCGCGGTAACCATCTAACTTGCCTTCATGGTTGCTGACAATGCCGGCCCCTTCTTGACCGCGGTGCTGCAAACTGTGTAATCCAAAATAAGTGACACGAGCGGCGTCTGGGTGTCCCCAGACACCAAAAACGCCGCACTCTTCATTTAAACTTCTTACTTCATAAGACATGGAATGGCATCCTCCCACAGACGTAACGCAGTATCAGTTGCTACTTCAATGCTTTGATCATTACCATGGATCCGTAACTCACCGCTAGCCGTCACTTTACCAACTAAGGCTGCTTGCGTGCCCATTAATTCTTCAAAAGCCGTTTGGTTTTCAGGCGTAACTGACAAGACAAAACGTGATTGTGTTTCCGCAAAAAGCCAACTTGCTGGTAAATCAAAGGCCACATCAACACCAAAGCGCTGTTTAAAGGCCGCTTCCGCAATGGCTACTGCGAGTCCGCCTTCGGCACAGTCATGAGCACTAGCCACTAAGCCCACTTGGATGGCTGTTAAAACAGCGGCTTGATTGCGTTTTTCCGTAGCTAAATCAAAGTTCATCAATTTCCCTTCAATCCGACCTAGTTGCATTTTCTGCAATTCAGTTCCATTGAAATCATCATGAGTGGCACCCACGACATAAATCAAATCCCCAGCTTGTTTAAAATCTTGGGTAGTAATATCTTTCGTATGTTGAATCAGACCGACCATACCAATCATCGGTGTTGGATAGATAGCTTTGTTATTGGTTTCATTATAAAGTGACACATTCCCGGAAATAACGGGTGTCCCTAAAGTTTCACACGCTTTGGCGATACCATCGGCTGAAGTCCACAATTCCCAAAAGCCTTCTGGTTTATCTGGCGAACCGTAGTTTAAGCAATCCGTGATTGCTAACGGTTGGCCGCCGCTAGCCACGATATTGCGAGCTGCTTCTGCCACGGCGATTTGACCGCCCACTTCTGGGTCAAGGTATAAATAACGCGCATTACAGTCTGTGGTCATGGCTAGAGCTTTGTCAGTCCCCCGCACCCGCAAAACAGCGGCATCACTGCCGGGACGAACCACGGTATTGGTACGAACCTGTGAATCATAAGTTTCATAAATCATTTTTTTAGAGGCAATCGTCGGCTGCTGTAAAAGTTGTTTAAATACATCCGTGGCATCAGCCACCTGGGGTTCAAATTCTGGCAAGGCTGCGAACTCTTGAATCCGGGCTGGCTCAGCGTATGCCTTGTGATAAACGGGCGCGTCTTCAGCCAACGCATCAACTGGCAAATTTGCAACTTCGACACCGTGGTGATATAAACGGTATTGGCCATCATCTGTTACTTTACCAATAGTGACGGCATCCAAATCATACTTTTGGAATAAAGCTTCAACTTCCGCTTCATGTCCCTGCTCCACGCAAATCAACATCCGTTCTTGCGATTCAGAAAGCATCATTTCGTAAGGCGTCATCCCGGTTTCCCGTTGTGGTACATCGTCTAGATAAAGAATCAGACCAGAACCAGCTTTTGAGGCCATTTCCGAACTAGATGAAACTAAGCCAGCTGCCCCCATATCTTGAATACCCACTAAGATATCAGCATGGTCCAAAATCAATTCTAAACAAGCTTCCAATAACAATTTTTCCATGAAAGGATCGCCAACTTGCACGGCTGAACGTTGCTGTTCTTCCCCCTCCACAAACTCTTCTGAGGCGAAAGTCGCCCCATGAATCCCGTCGCGTCCTGTTTTCGCGCCGACATACATGATAGAATTGCCAACACCCTTGGCTTGACCCTTTTGAATATCTTTGTGATCGATTAAGCCGACACACATGGCGTTCACTAACGGATTGCCTTCATAACAAGGATCAAAAGCAACTTCGCCACCAACTGTGGGAATACCAATACAGTTGCCGTAGCCGCTAATCCCCGCCACAACTTCTTCTAACAGATACTTGGTTCGTTCATTGTCTAACTCGCCAAAACGCAACGAATCTAAGACAGCAATTGGCCGAGCCCCCATACTAAAAATGTCACGGATGATACCGCCGACACCAGTCGCTGCTCCTTCGTATGGTTCCACCGCAGAAGGATGGTTATGGCTTTCCGCTTTAAAAACTACCGCTTGGCCGTCACCGATATCCACGATACCCGCTCCTTCACCAGGACCTTGTAAGACTTGCGGTCCGCTAGTTGGGAATTTGCGTAAAACGGGTTTGGAATTTTTATAAGAGCAGTGTTCACTCCACATTACCGAGAAAAGACCGGTTTCCGTATAGTTGGGTAGGCGACCTAAAATATCCTCAGAAATCATGCGGTACTCTTCTTCCGTCAAGCCCCATTCAGCATAGATTTTTTGCTCCTTGATCTCTGTTGGTGTTGGTTCCAGTACCTTCATCATTTCGTTGTCACCTCAGCATTTTTTAAAATTGATTGGAAGAAACGCAAGCCGTCCTCAGAACCTAACAGGGCTTCAACCGCTCGTTCCGGATGGGGCATCATGCCTAATACATTGCCTCTTTCATTGGTAATACCAGCAATATTAGCCACACTACCATTAGGATTTTCCCCTTCGTAAGTAAAGACGATTTGATTGTTGGCTTGTAAGCGAGCCAATGTTTCATCGTCACAATAATAGTTGCCTTCGCCGTGAGCCACAGGTAATTCAATCACTTCATCTTGGCCATATTCACTAGTGAAAAGGGTTTGATTATTAGCCACTTTTAGCGGTACTGATTTGCAAATAAAATGTAAAGAGTCATTTCGGCGCAAAGCTCCTGGTAAAAGGCCAGCTTCAGTCAAGACTTGGAACCCATTGCAGGTGCCAAAGACCGGTTTACCTTCTTCAGCAAAGCGTTTAACTTCAGCCATAATTGCAGAGAAACGGGCAATCGCACCACAGCGTAGGTAATCACCATATGAAAAACCACCCGGCAGCAAGACGCCATCAAACCCGGCTAAGCTATCAGCATCATGCCGGACATATTCCGCTTCAGCTCCTAAGATGTCTTTAACAGCCCATAACAAATCCATGTCACAATTAGAGCCTGGAAAAACGATAACGGCAAACTTCATTAGGCTTCCTCCGTGATCTCGTAACGATAGCTTTCCATATTGGGATTTGCTAACAGTTTGTCGCAAACTTCTTCAATCATCGCTTCAACTGGACGCTCACTTTTAGCTACCTTCATTTCAAAATATTTACCAATTCGAATTTCATCGATTTCCTGATAACCCATCCGATGCACAGCACCTTTTACCGCTTCACCTTGGGGATCTAATACAGACTCTTTATACATCACATATACTTTTACAAAATACATTTTTCGCTCTCCTCTGCTTATGCTTCTAGTCGTCGTAATACTTCTTGGTAAACTGGTACGATATCGCCTAAATCGCGGCGATACAGATCTTTATCTAAATGGTCATTTGTCTTAGCATCCCACAAACGGCAAGTGTCGGGGGAGATTTCATCTGCCAAGACAATCGTACCGTCAGCTGTTTTGCCAAATTCCAGCTTGAAATCAACTAAGCGAATACCGATTTCTTGAAACATTTCAACTAAAGCCTGATTGATAGCCCGCGTCATGGCCTTTAGCTCAGTTATTTCGGCGGGACTAGCAATGTTTAAGACTTGAACATGTTCATCGTTGATCATTGGATCATCTAAAGCATCTTCTTTAAAGTAGAATTCAATAATTGGAAAGGTTAGCGGCGTTCCTTCGGCGATTCCTAAACGTTTAGAAAAACTACCAGCAGCGATATTCCGTAAGACGACTTCTAACGGAATCATGGTAACCTCTTTAATCAATTGTTCGGATTCTGACAATTGTTGGATAAAGTGGCTATTGATCCCCTTAGCAGCTAATTTTTCAAAGATCCGACTAGTAATTTGGTTATTCAAAGCACCTTTGCCAGCAACCGTGTCTTTCTTCGCACCATTTAACGCAGTTGCTTGATTAAGATACTCGACCCACAACACACCTGCCTCGTCTGTTTGATAAAGTTTTTTCGCTTTCCCTTCATATAACAATGTCTGCTTTTCCACAAGAACGCTCCTTTTCGTGTACAATATAGAACCAGATACATAAAATCATTCGTCTTTATTCGCTTTTATTTTAACAAGCTAACAAATCAGCGTCAACGTTATCGTGAATATTTAAAGCAACACTTTCTTGTATCGTTCGTGTTTTAGCTAAATTATTCACAATTAGCGGATCTTTTATGAAATATTGAGGAGAAAAGTCTTTTTGAAAGCATTTACAACTCAACTTATCAATGCTATCCTTGAGAGGAGAAGATGCAGGAGGAATTTGTATGATTGCAGATATGGAAGTTGCTAAGGAGTTTATTTCAGGCTTGCCGCAAGACGATCGCAAAAAATTGTTCAACGACCTGCTGGCATTAGAGGATGTTCACCGGCACAATGCTGCCACGGATTACTTTACCATTCGTAACTTAAGGAGACTTGGGCGCGGCCGGGCTGCTCGTTGTAAACGCACTTTGCGTTACAGCAATATGCACAGCGATGAGCTGGTCATCAATCAGTATCATGAACAAGCGCTATTCCGCAATGCGTATCGTATTGAAGTGTATTATAATCTTCATGAATACGGTTATGAACTAGTGGGTTCTATCCTGACACTATTGCGGGATCTTTTTGAGCCAGTCCACAGCTATCATGTGAGTGCTTAAGTACGCCTGAAGCAGCTAAATAAGTCAAAATCGTCTCGTGATCTGCATCATTAGCCGACTTTGACTTATTTTTTTGCGGTTTTTCGTTACTGGTTCTCGTTTTCCAAACACTTTGGTTCTATGCTAAAATTACTTAAGAAAGGTGGGAGAAGATGAAATTTTCAGAATATGTCTATACACGCCCTAATTATGAAGAATTTAAGGAGGAATTTTTGCAACATGTCCAGTTGCTAGAGGATGCCGATTCAGCCGCAACAGCTATTACCCAAGTCAGCAAATTGGATGACTTGCGCAGCTTCATTGATACGCAAACGAACTTGGTGGTGATCCGCTACTCCATCAATACCAACGATGCTTTTTACGAAGCAGAGGACGAATACTGGAGTGATTACCTTCCACGTTATCAGGCGCTGACGAACCGCTTTTACCAAGTACTGTTGAACAATAGTTTCCTGCCTGAATTAAAGGAAGCTTTCCCTACGACGTTATTTCTTTTTGCTGAAAGTGAGTTAAAAGTATTCCACGACGATATCATTCCGCTACTGCAGGAGGAAAATCGTCTAAGTAGTGAATATAGCAAGCTGGTGGCCTCAGCACAACTGCCATTTGATGGGCAAATCTTAACCTTGCCTCAGCTGACACCTTATATGCAAAGTAAGGATCGTCAGGTCCGCAAAGCGGCGGCGCAAACGCACACGGCGTTCTTTGAGCAGCACGAAGCAACCTTTGATCGTATCTACGACGATATGGTCAAAGTTCGGACTAAAATCGCCCAACAGCTAGGCTACCCTGACTTCGTGGCCTTAAGCTATGACCGCATGAAACGTTTTGACTATGATCGCGAGATGGTGGCAGGCTACCGGAAAGAGATTCTAGAACAAGTCGTCCCCGTCGCACAGCGATTATATGAGCGCCAAGCAGATCGGCTCGGTCTGGCTGAATTAGCCTACTACGACCTCCCATTAGAATTTTTATCAGGCAATGCAACGCCTAAAGGAGATCATGACGCGTTACTGGAGCACGCGCAAGCGATGTACCATGAGCTGTCACCAGAAACGGGGGCATTCTTTGATTTTATGCTGGAGCATGAGTTGTTGGACTTAAAGAGTAAAAAAGGCAAACAAAGCGGTGGCTACTGTACGTATATTGCCGATTATCAAGCGCCATTTATTTTTGCTAACTTCAATGGTACCTCTGGCGATGTTGATGTATTGACCCACGAGGCTGGTCACGCCTTTCAATGCTTTGAGTCCCGTTGGATCAAACAGCCGGAAATCGTCTTCCCTACTTTTGAAAGTGCAGAGATCCATTCCATGAGTATGGAGTTCATTACTTGGCCTTGGATGGAGGGCTTCTTCCAAGACGAAACGCAAAAATACAAATTTAGTCATCTTGGTAATGCGGTCCAATTTTTACCTTACGGTGTCTTAGTGGACCATTTCCAGCATGAAGTCTATGAACACCCAGAAATGACGCCAGCTGAGCGTAAAGCGACTTGGCGTAAGCTAGAAAAAATGTACAATCCCCATAAAAATTATGAGGATAGCCCTGCTTTAGAACGAGGAATCTATTGGTATCGCCAAGGCCATATCTTTAACAGTCCTTTCTACTACATCGACTACACGTTAGCGCAAGTCTGTGCCTTCCAATTTTGGAAAAGATTTCAAGTGGACCAAGATCCGCAAGCTTGGGACGATTACTTGGCAATCTGCAAGGTTGGCGGCTCGCAAACTTTCCTTGAGTTGGTGGCAACCGCACACCTTAAATCACCGTTTACTAAGGGTGTCTTAACCGATGTAATGGCGGCGATTGATGCCTATCTTATGAGTATTCCCGACAGTGCGTTGAACTAATGAAAGAAGGACATAGGCCGCGGTCTATGTCCTTTTCCTATGGGCTAATCTGAAACATCCCTCAATTTATTTGAATTAGATAGCCTGCAAAAGATCATACTGGGATTGATATAGACGATAATAAAGACCACGTTGCGCCATTAATTCGTCATGAGTACCTGCTTCGGCAATGGTACCACCGGCCACATAAAAAATCCGGTCTGAGTTTTTGATGGTAGAAAGACGGTGAGCGATAATAAATGAGGTCCGTCCCTCCAACAATTTCAGTAACCCTTCTTGTAACAGTTCTTCCGTTTTAGTATCGATACTAGACGTTGCTTCATCTAAAATCAAAATCTTCGGATCTGCCAACAAGGCTCGTGCAAAGGAAAGCAGTTGCCGTTGTCCCGCTGACAAAGTGCTACCACGCTCCTCCACTACCGTATGATAGCCGTCCTTCAAATCCTTGATAAAGTCATGGGCTCGAACGATTTTAGCGGCTGCTATGATTTCTTCTTCGGTTGCATCTAATTTCCCGTAACGAATATTTTCCAAAATCGTCCCAGAAAAAATGAATGTATCTTGAAGCATAACGCCCATTTGACTGCGCAGTGATTGCAAGGTCACATCGCGAACGTCATAGCCATCAATTTTAACAGCACCTTCATTTACATCATAAAAGCGACTTAGCAAATTGATAATCGTCGTTTTACCGGCGCCAGTCGGACCAACCAAAGCGATACTTTCACCAGCTTTGATATCAAAGGAGACATTCTGCAAAATATTCTTCCCCTCTTCATAACGAAAGGTCACTTGTTCGAAAGCAACATTGCCTTGGATAGCGGGCAATGTCTTAGCTGTCGGGGCATCTTGAATATCAGGAATTTCATCCATCGTTTCAAAAATACGTTCCAAATAGGCGGTTGCCGTAATCAATGAGTTGTAGAAATTACCAATATTAATGACAGGGTTCCAAAAATTATTGATATAGCTGATAAATGCAATCAGGGTTCCGGTGCTGACTTCAACGCCGATTTGGCGAATCCCGACAAAATAAATCAAGCAGGTAGTGATAACCGCAATATTTTGCACCCCAGGCCACATCAGAAACTGAATTTTGACCGCCTTCATCCAAGAAGTTCGGTATTCCTCACTTACCTCTTGAAAAATATTAAAATTTTCCTGTTCACGGGCAAAAGATTGTGTAATCCTGATACCGGCAATACTTTCATGGATATAGGCATTCAAATTGGATTGCTTATTACTCAGCACTTGATACGCCACGCGTTGTTTATTTTTAATGAACCACACCATCAAGAAGAGAATTGGTAACAGCGCCATACTATACAAGGTTAGTTTGGCATTGATCGCAAACATGAAAATCAGAGTAATAATCACGTTAAAAATATCAGAAATCAGGTTGATCAAGCCGTTACTTAAGAGGTCGCTCAAAGTATTGATATAGTTCACGACACGAATCAAAATTTTACCATGAGGTCGATTATCGAAATAAGAAAATGGCAGCCGCTGTAAATGTTCAAAGATATCAAAGCGCATATCCTTTAAAACATCTTGCCCGATTTCGGTAATTTTAAAAATCCGGTAACGCATGCAGATGCCAATAACAATCAAAGTGCCTAAAAAAAGCGCCCCAATTACTAAAAGTCCCCGGATGTCTTGTTGCGGAATTGCCTCATCAATCGCTTGTTTGGTAAAAACTGGCGCCAACATTCCGGCAGCATTTGCTAAAATGATGGTAATTAGCACTTGTAAAATAGGCTTTTTGTAAGGCAGAATGTACCGACCTAATCGTTTAAAATCCTGCCAGCTAAATTCCTGTTCCAGCTCTTCATCTACGTCAAATTTATTCCGTGCCATCTGCCTCACCTCCTGTCAATCCTAATTGTTTTTGATACACTTCATAATATTTACCACGACCAGCAACTAACTCCGCATGAGTCCCCTGCTCAACCACTCGGCCTTTCTCCATCAAAAGAATTAGATCCGCTTCTCGCACAGAAGAGATGCGGTGGGCAATAATGAAGGTCGTCTTCGCTTCGGTCAACTTAGTTAATTCTTGTTGGATCTTAGATTCTGTTTCCATGTCCACCGCAGAAGTCGTGTCATCTAAAATCAAAATGGATGGATCCTTCGCCAAAGCCCGTGCCAATGAAATTCGTTGCTTTTGACCACCAGAAAGACCAACACCACGTTCCCCGACAATCGTTTCATAGCCCTGCGGCATCCGCGAAATAAAACTATCTGCGTCCGCAATGACCGCCATTTGCTGAATCATTTCAGGATTGGCATAAGGGTTCCCAAAAGCGATATTATCGGCGATTGTATTGGAAAATAGAAATACATCCTGCATAACCATCGAGATATTTTCCCGTAACTGGCGAACGGGATAATCTTTGGCATTCTTGCCATCAATCAGTACCACCCCTGAGGTGGGATCATAGAAACGACCAACTAAATTGACTAAGGTTGTTTTCCCGGAACCTGTTTCCCCAAGAATTCCAATGGTTTGCCCAGGTGCAATTTTAAACGTAATATCCTCCAACACATTGGTGGGATCATCTGAAAAATGGAATGAAACGTGTTGAAATTCCACATAACCCTTGATTGGCGTGATTTCATCTGGCCGCTCAACAGGTATTTGTGACTTAGTACCTAAAAGTTGGCGAATTTTAACACAGGCTGCCGCAAACCGTTGGACATCATTAATCAACCAGCCACTCATGCGCATTGGATTGTTTAACATCCATAGATAGCCATTAAAAGCCACCAAATCTCCCAAGGTCATCTTGCCCTGGATCACAAATAGGCCACCAACAATTAAGGCAATTGCGCCTAAAGCTCCCGCCATCCCATCCAGCCACGGAAGATATTTACGGGAAACTTTGGCAGAATCCATGTTGCGTTGTTTAAAATCGTCATTGTATTGATTGAATTTTTCGATTTCAAAATCTTCTCTGGCAAATGCCTTAACTACTCGATTTCCGCCGATATTTTCTTCCACCATGGAATTCAAGCGCGAAAAGCTCTCCCGAATCTCAAAGAAAAGCGGGTGCGCCTCTTTGGCCATTAGATTGGTTAAGATAAAAATCACCGGGGTAATCGCCACTAGTGCCAGCATTAATTGCCATTTGATAAAGCCCATTACAATAATAGCCGAAATAAACCAGACGATACATTCCATAATGTTATAGACGACCCAAGAAACAAAATGCCGAATCGCATCAGTATCCCCGGTCATCCGTGCCATAATATCACCTACGCGGGTATGATTAAAAAAGTCAAAATCTAACTCTTGCAGCTTATGATACATATCCTCCCGCAAACGAAAAAGCGTATTTTGTCCTACCCGTTCGAACAAAATTTGATAACCGTAACGGACAACCGTCCGAATCAACGTCGACCCAATCATAATGGCTAAAATAGGTATCAATAATGATTGCTGTCCTTGATCGATGACGCGGTCGATCAGGATCCCACCTAGATAGGGATTGATCAGGATCAGTAACGCATTAATCAGCAGAAAGACTGTTGCTAACACGATTTTGCTGCGATAGACTTTGGCGTATTGCCAGATCCACTTTATATTGCTCATAGTTCTCCCTCCTCTTAAAATAGCTTAGCGAATTATTTTTTAGAAAGAATGGTTTTTCTTAGCCGTTTTGATGTAAAATATTAGCATCATTGAAAAGGAGGCGCTTTCCATGTCGGTCTTGCTGCCACAAACCTTCAATCCTGAGATTTTGTATATTTGTGATACTTGGAGCGAGGTGGGACAATCCTCACCCATCCATCATCATGACTTTTTAGAGCTTAGTTTCATTTTGGAAGGCGAAAGCTATTATACTTTAGAAAGCGAGAGTGGTATTCCATTACATGCTGGTCAGCTGTTGGTCTTAAATCCGGGATTCCGTCACGGAGAAGCGCAGATTCAAGGCTGCTCCCATCAGCTGCATGTTGGGATTCGCAATGTCTCACTCACCGGACTTTCCCGTAACTTTATGCCCAACGAAGCCCCGTTGGTAGACTTAGGTAAATTTCATCACCAAGTCATGGAACAGGCCTGGCTGTTGCAAAGAGAAGCCCAAGAAGAAGAAACTGAGGCTCGGATCATGCAAAAAGCCATCGTTATGAAGCTTTTGGTTTTGATTTTGCGAGGCTTAGCAGCCCGAATTTGTCAATTGCAGCCAAAATTATCGGCAACGGCACAACGGCAACAACGCATCGTAGACTACACAGTTTATTATTTAGAAAATCACTACGAGGAAGAAATTACCTTGGAGCGACTAGCTCACGATCAGTACATCAGTCCAGCCTATTTATCGAAAATTTTTAAGGAAGCCACAGGCATGAGTCCCATTAACTACCTCATTAATATTCGGTTGAATCGCGCCAAAGAGTTACTTCACCATGAGCACCTCACCGTCAAAGAAATCGCCTCGACAGTCGGGTATCAAGATGCCTATCATTTTAGCAAATCCTTCAAAAAACAATTTGGCATCGCCCCTTCTTCAGTAGCTAGCCACCTTCAAGAAAAATAACACCGGCTAAAGCTAGGAGCGCTCCTGCTTTAGCCGGTGTTTCTTTACTGACTCTCCACAAATAAACGTAGAGTTGTCTTCATTTTTTCTGGGGCAGTTCTCCGAGGGTCAGATAAATAGATTTCCCGGTGATGATAACCTGCTAATAAACGCTTTTTCAGACCCTGTTCGGCCAAATTAGCTTCCATCTTTTGAAAGGTCGCCGCTTCCTCGTCGTAGGGGCCAATGTGAAGCATTTGATAGGCTAGTCCATCCGTTAGTGTTGTGAACTGAACTTGGTCAATGAGAGGCGTACCGCTCTTTTCCTGACGAATTTCTGCGACGTACGCCGCTGTCACAAAGTCAGGTTGGCGGATCATGATTTGATACTGCAGATCATTTTTATCCAGCACCTCCGTCACAGCTCGGGCATTGGTAGTGGTCCAAATACCTTCTAGGGGAAAAACAGTGTAGTCGTTTGCCTCCGGTAATGTTCTTTTCTTAAGGCCCATCTTGATGCCATAGGAAAAACTATACAACGCTTGGACTGCCTGGCCAAATCCTTCGCCATTAGGATCGCCTTGCCCTGCAATCAATAAGTATTGATAGGTGGGAATTTCCAGTAAAGCACCCTTTTTAGATGCGATGTAAAATTCTTTCTCTTGTTTACGCCATTCAACTTTCATCCTAACACCTCCCTTTTGATTATCGCATATTCTTCGTTTCTGCGTACAAAAACTGCGACTATTACACATAGCCGCAGTTTTTGTCTTATTATTCGCCTAAACCCACTCGTTCAAAGATAGTATCGACATTTTTTAAATGATAGTGGTAATCAAAGGCATCATCCAGCTCTTCTTTTGATAAAACAGACGTGATTTTTTCATCTTCATCTAGCAAAGGCCGGAAAGCAGTTTGGTGATCCCAGGCATAGGCCGTCTTTGGCTGTACCAAATCATAGGCTTCTTCGCGGGTCATGCCTTTATCAATCAGTTTTAATAGCACTCGTTGACTGTAAATCAAGCCAAAGGTCGCGTCCATATTGCGTTTCATATTTTCTGGGAAAACCGTCAAGTTCTTGACGATATTGCCGAAACGATTCAACATATAATCCAATAGAATCGTTGTATCAGGAATAATGATCCGTTCAGCGGAAGAGTGAGAAATATCCCGTTCATGCCACAAAGCTACATCTTCATACGCCGTAACGACATGACCACGAATCACGCGTGCTAAACCAGTCATATTTTCAGAACCAATTGGATTCCGTTTATGGGGCATTGCCGAAGAGCCTTTTTGTCCTTTAGCAAAGAATTCTTCTACTTCTCGAGTTTCTGACTTTTGTAAGCCGCGAATCTCTGTCGCAAATTTTTCAATGCTAGTCGCAATCAAAGCCATCGTCGCCACGTATTCAGCATGCAAATCACGCGGCAATACTTGGGTGGAGATTTCTTGGGGACGAATACCTAATTTTCCACAAACATATTCTTCCACAAAGGGCGGAATATTCGCAAAGGTACCCACTGCGCCACTGATTTTTCCGGCTTCCACGCCTTTAGCGGCATGTTCAAAGCGTTCAACGTTTCGCTTCATTTCGGAATACCAAAGCGCTAGTTTTAAGCCAAAAGTCGTCGGCTCAGCGTGAACCCCGTGCGTCCGTCCCATCATAACGGTATATTTATATTCTTTGGCCTTTTCACCAATAATCGCAGTAAAACGCGCTAAGTCTTCCCGTAAGATTTCATTTGCTTGCTTCAATAAGTATCCATAGGCTGTGTCTACAACATCAGTAGAAGTTAAGCCATAATGCACCCATTTGCGCTCTTCCCCTAGTGATTCAGAAACGGCACGCGTAAAAGCAACCACATCATGACGGGTACTTTGCTCGATTTCTAAGATACGATCGACATCAAAGCTAGCATTTTCACGAATTTTAGCCACATCTTCTTTCGGAATGTCACCTAATTCGGCCCAAGCCTCATCTGCTAAGATTTCCACTTCTAGCCAAGCCTTGTATTTATTTTCCTCTGTCCAAATCGCACCCATTTCAGGTCGTGTATAACGTTCAATCATTCTTGCTACCCCTAATCCCAGATTTTTGTTTGATAGATTTCTTCTAATGTTTCATCGCGGTCTTCCGTTAAGATGGTGATATGCCCCATCTTACGACCATTCTTTGCCTCATGCTTACCATAATAATGAAAATGCCAAGAAGGTTTTTCGGCAATCAGGTCTTCTGTTTCTGCCAGCTCGTCTCCTAAAACATTTACCATGACCGCTTCCGAAAGCAACTTCACTTCCGCCAAAGGCCAGCCCGCTACACCGCGAATATGGGCTTCAAATTGACTCATACTGCAAGCCTCAATGGAATAATGCCCTGAATTGTGCGGTCGCGGTGCCAGCTCATTGACATAGATACCACCAGCTGGTGTGACAAACATTTCCACCGCCAATACGCCGGCTAAACCAATGGCATCCGCAATTACACGAGCGATTCGTTGGGCTTCTTTCGCAACTTCTGAATCAATTGCCGCCGGAGCAATGGTCTGATGCAGGATATTATTACGATGGACGTTTTCAACTACTGGAAAAACCGTGATATCCCCGTTACCGTTGCCAGCTACTAATACAGAGATTTCCTTTTCAAAAGGAATCCATGCCTCTAGGACACAAGTTCCTTCCCGCAGCAGATCCATTGAAGGCGCCAAATCTGCACGGCTATATAGCACATATTGCCCTTTGCCGTCATAACCACCGCGGGTCGTTTTCAATACACATGGATAGCCAATGCTGTCGATAGAGTCTTGGATATCCGTTGGATGTACGATGGTGGCATAAGGCGCAATAATGATATTGTTGGCTTCTAAAAAGGATTTTTCTAGCAAGCGGTCCTGAGTAATTGCTAGGAGGTCCGTTCCTTGTGGCACACGTACCACTTGTTTAATATGTTCTAATGCCGTTACATCGACATTTTCAAATTCATAGGTGATGACTTGGCAACGTGTCGCCATTTGTTCTAAGGCCCTTAAGTCGGCATAATCTGCAATGATTTGCCAATCAGCGACCTGCGCTGCCGGGCAATCTTCGGTTGGATCCAAGATGCCAATCCGAAACCCCATTGATTTCGCGCTTAAGGCCATCATACGACCTAGCTGTCCGCCGCCAACGATTCCGATTGTTTGTCCCGGACGTAGAGGTTTAACCAAGTTGATCACTACTTTCCATAACTGTTTTTTCAATCTCGTCTCGTCTCATTTCAAGACGTTCCGCCAATACTAAATCATACATGGAAAGCATCTCGGCTGCAAGTAGTCCCGCGTTTGTTGCACCTGCTTTTCCAATTGCCGTTGTCGCTACCGGGACCCCACCAGGCATTTGTACGATTGATAGCAATGAATCTAAGCCTTTCAGTGCCTTTGATTCTACGGGGACGCCAATGACTGGCAATGTCGTTTTAGCCGCGACCATCCCAGGTAAATGGGCTGCACCGCCAGCCCCAGCGATAATGACTTTAATACCACGGTCACGTGCGCCTTCTGCAAAACGATACATCAAGTCCGGCGTGCGATGTGCCGAAACGACTTTCTTTTCATATGAAATCTTTAATTCATCCAGGATTCTACAGGCATGCTGCATTGTCTCCCAGTCCGAAGTACTTCCCATAATAACTGAAACTAATGGTTCCACGTCATTTGCCCCCTTTTTTCTTTATTTTAGCAACAGCCTGCCAACGTGTCAAAATAATATTCGAATAATAAATAGTTTTCTAATGTTATCGTTCGTGTTTATTGCAGTGTCCGCTGATTAAGAACGATTTTTCTCGTAAATCAGGATAATTTCTTGATACTGACCTAACTTTTAGGCCCTTTCAGTGGGCGCACACTGCAAAAAAGCTGATTGTCTCGTGAATCAGCTCATTTCACTATTTCAGGTTATTCAATCCTGCCGTGATTAAACGTAAACTTTGGTCAATTTGCGCCAATTGTTCCGGAGGAAGTTGCTTAAAAAAATCCGCAAACAATGCTTGCCGCGTCTCCGTGATTTTATGATAGAGCTTCTCCCCACTGGGCGTCAGCATAATCTCCCGTATCCGCTTATCTTGATCATTGTAGCGCGTCATAAGGAGCCCTTGCTTTTCAAACTTATCTATTTGACGGCTAGTAGAGGAATGATTCTTCCCTAATTGGTCTGCCAACTCTCCAACACTGATTGTTTGTCGCATCCCCACGCGAACAATAACTGGTAATAAATTTCGGTCTTCCTTAATGCCCGCCTCTCTCAAAAGATTGCTATCACGTTTGGGATCGTTAAAAAAATTTACAATCTGAAACAAAGAGTCAAAAATTTGATTGTCCATATTTGCAATTATAGCATAACAGGCATACAATAATTATGTGCAAATTGCACCTAAATTACCAAAGAAAAGAGTCGATTAACGATGAAAAAAATTGGCATTATTTTAGGCACCAACCGGCCCACAAGAATTGGGCCAGATGTGGCGGCGTGGGTCAAGAAAACCCTGGCTCATGAGAAGCTGACATTAGATATTATTGATTTAGCTAAAATTAAATTACCTTTTTTAGATGAACCAGAAATACCAGCCAAAGGTCACTATCAGCAAGAGCATACTAAAAAATGGCGCGATTTGATTTTACAATATGATGGGTTTGTTCTCGTGTTTCCACAATACAATTGGGGCTATCCGGCTGTTTTGAAAAATGCCCTGGATTATTTATATGCAGAATGGGCCCACAAGCCAGTCAGTATTATGGTATATGGCAATCACGGCGGTTTTCAAGGGCTGATTGCCATGAAACTTGTCACGCAGGGACTGAATATGTACAACATGGCGGTAAATCCACCTTTAAACATTCGCAAAGAAATGTTTAATGAGCAGGGGCAATTTATTGATATTGAAGAAGCTTTTCAACCAGTGGCTCCCCAAGTCAAACTAGTTTCTGAAGAATTTTTACAGCTGTTTGCTGCTTATAAAGAAGAGTAAAACCAATGGGTTAGGACCTTAATAAGAAGTGCCTCCTCAGGATCATAAAAAATACCGACCGCCAAAAATTAGATTTAATCTAACTTTTGACGATCGGTATAAACGATCTTGAGGAGCCTTTTAATGACTAGCTTCCGCCCATTCAGAGCTATCGGCTTCGTCACCATTCAAGCCATTGAATAGTAGATTCAAGACAATTGCTGTGATACTGCTCATAACGATACCATTACCGGTAAACATTTGGAGTGTTTCTGGCAATTTACTGAACAAACTCGGCATAATGTTGAACCCAAGACCAAAACCAATTGAAACAGCGATGATCAATAGGTTTTTATCATTGGCAAAATTCACTTTAGACAGCATCCGCATTCCTTGCATGGCTACCATCCCAAACATCACCAACATCCCGCCACCTAAAACCGGTTCTGGAATGATTTGTGCAATCGCACCAGCTTTTGGTAATAAGCCCAATGCAATCAAGAAGAAAGCCGAGAAGTAAATCGGACGACGTGTTTTGATGCCGGACAACTGAACCAAGCCGACATTTTGAGAGAAACCAGTGTATGGGAAGGTGTTAAAGATTCCGCCTAATATAACGGCTAAACCTTCAGCACGATAGCCTTTTTTCAAGCGTTCTTCAGTCACTGTTTGCCCTGTGATATCACCTAAGGCAAAGTAAACGCCGGTTGATTCCACCATGCTGACGATGGAGATAACGATCATTAACGCGATTGAAGATAAATCAAAGGTTGGTGTACCAAAATAGAAAGGTTGGGGAACATGGAACCACATAGCCTCTCCAACTGGTGCCAGACTCACATGCCCTAAGATGGCGGCTAAAGTCGTCCCACCTACCAAACCAATCAAAACCGCAATCGAACGTAAGAATCCACGCCCGAAGACTTGAATCAAAATAATCAAGGCAATCGTCACAAAGGCTAATAACAAACTTTCAGGATCACCAAAGCTTGCAGCAGTAGCGTCCCCGCCACCCATTTTGGTGACCGCAACTGGAATCAGTGTTAAACCAATGACTGTAATCACTGTACCAGTTACTAGTGGTGGAAACAGCTTTTTAATTTTAGAAAAGAAACCGGCAATCAATACTACGAAAATACCAGAAGCAATGATGGAACCATAGATTGCGCCGACACCCTTCTCAGAGCCAATAGCAATCAGTGGCGCGACAGCTTGAATCGCACAGCCTAAAACAACTGGCAGTCCAATCCCAAAGAAACGATTGACCGTTAATTGTAATAAAGTCGCAACCCCACACATAAAAATATCAATAGAGATCAAGTAAGTCATTTGTTCAGAATTGAAATTCAATCCCGTTCCGATCAGCAAAGGTACCGCAACGGCCCCTGCATACATTGCTAATAAATGTTGCAGTCCTAAGACCGCGGCTTTTCCATTTTTTTCTTCCTTCACGCTTAAGCGTCCTCCTCTGTGAATGTCACCTGACTATCCCCAAGAGAACTGATCCGTGCTAATGAAACAACCCGCATGCCCATGTCTTCCAATAATTGACGACCATCTTGGAAGGCTTTTTCAATCACGATTCCAATACCTGAGACCTCAGCACCCGCTTGACGACATAATTCAATCAAGCCCTTCGCTGCCTGGCCGTTTGCTAAGAAATCATCAATGATCAATACGTTATCCGCATCTGATAAGAATTTGCGGGAAATTGAAATCGTACTGGTCACTTGTTTCGTGAAAGAATAGACAGAAGCTGTCAACAGCTCTTCATCCATGGTTAAGCTTTTGGCTTTGCGCGCAAAAATCATCGGTACTCCTAAAGCTTTTGCGGCAAATAAGGCTGGGGCGATTCCTGAAGCTTCAATGGTCACGACTTTCGTGATGCCTTCATTGGCAAAAACTTCAGCAAACCGTTCACCGATTTGTTCCATTAATACAGGGTCCACTTGGTGGGTGACAAAACTATCTACTTTCAAGACTCCCTCGCCTAATACACGGCCATCTTGTTGAATGCGTTCTACTAATTCTTTCATATGATTCACTCCTAAATTAGATTGTGGATACAAAAAAACCTTCTTGCCATAAGCAAAAAGGTACAACTGTCCTTTTTGCTTATAGTCCGACATTTACGGTGTCGGGTAGAGACAGTCAACCATATTATGACCATATATAAGCGGCGCGAGCGATGCTCGTCAGGTGATTTGAATAGTTCTATTATCCACATTATTATTAAAAAAGCAAGGAAATGAAACCCCTTGCTTCGTAAGAATTTCCTAATATTCCATTCTTATTTTTTCGTTTTTATTCGGCTTCTCGCTCTTGTTTCCGATATTTTTCCATTTTTTTGCTAAAAAGCTCGCCATTTGATGGTGGTGTATAGGTAATGGCATTGGCGCCCGCCTCAATCGTCTCTAGAATTGATTCTTCAGTTGGGCCGCCCGTTGCAATAATCGGCAGATCTGGATATTTTTCGCGAAAATGTTTCACTGTTTTCGCCGTATCTTTACCGGCACTAATGTTAATGATCCGAACGCCAGCCTCTAATTTTTCATCAATCGGTGTATAGATGGAGGTCACAGTACTGATTACGGGAATGTCCACTACCTGACAGACATCGCGAACCGTATCAAGAGAGGTAGGTCCATTTAAGACAACGCCTAGAGAACCTTGTGATTCAGCAAAAAGACTCATGTAAACAGACCGGATTCCTTGAGTTAGACCACCGCCAACACCGGAAAAGACCGGAATATCAGCCGCTTGGATGATACTTTGGGTAATGGCCGGGTGTGGCGTGAACGGATAGACAGCAATCACCGCATTGGCATTGGTATTGCGGATGATGGCAATATCTGTCGTAAAAATAATGGAACGAATTTTCTTGCCGAAAATCATGATGCCACTCGCTTTTTGAATGACGGCTGGAACACGCACAATATCTTGGCGTAATTCCGTTGTGATTTCTGGTACCCACTGTTCTTTATCTACCATCTTGTCACTTCCTCTAGTCATATTTATTCAATTGATAGGTCTCGATCACTTCAATTACTTTTTGCGCATAGCCTGGATCAGTAGCATAGCCGGCATCTTGCAAAGCTTGTGCAGCCGCCCGGTAATTATCCGCTGCGATGACCCCTTGATAAAGTTGCGGATTCCAGCTGGTGCCGTTTAAAAACAAATTCGTGTGATCATCCATGGATTCCTCCCATGAATCATACACTCGAAAATCGCCATCAGTCGTAATCCACTCCTCATTCACAAATTCTTGTGTTTTCAAAGAGATTTTTTTTACATCACCATAAGCTTTGATACCAAACAAATTGTTATATTTGCTGGCTAACTGACTTTGCCCCCAGTTGGATTCAAGAATCGCTTGACCAATGATGATACTAGGCAGCACACCATATGCTTCTTGAAGTTCCCGTGCATGAGGAGCAATTCGTTCAATAAATTCTTCTTTTGTGACCTCTTCATTTGTCTGCGCCTCTTCTTTAGGCGCGGCAGCATTTGCCAAGATAAAGATCGAGGCGATAAAGGCAAGACCGACGAGCAAGGTGCTAACCAACAACATAGGATAAGATTTTCTTCTCATTATTTACCTGCTTTTTTTAGTAACTCCAAATACGCCTCCAACGTCAAGTGATGTTCTTCGATATATTTGGCGCTGTCTTTCCCAACATAGCGGAAATGCCAAGGCTCATAATTGATCTTCGTCGTTTTTTCCGCTCCCTCTGGATAGCGGAGAATGAACCCATATTCCCGCGCATGCTGTGCCAGCCATTTAGCGCTGTCTTGCTTGCCATAAGCGGCAGTTAAGACGTCACCGCCTTGATTATACCAAGCATCGTCTACCACGTCGATTGCTAAGCCTGTATGATGCTCACTATGTCCAGGTACCGTGAAGTATTCTTTGGTCTGTTTCGTTGCTTCCGCTTCGTCCACGCCTTGTTGGACCATAATATCGGCAATACTTTGGTTGTAAATTTGTTCTTGATAGGCAACGGAACGGTAAGCTGAGACTAGCATCAAATTATAGCCCGCTTTACTGGCAGCCTCGATCAATTGGTCGTATGGTTCGACGATGCGTTCATCAACTTCCATACCATTTGGCAATGTTGCCAGTTTGACATTATCTTCCTTCAGCGCATTGTCAGGCCCTACTAAAAGTAGTTGCCAATCACTTGTTTTGACATCTGGCAGCGGGTCTTCCTCTGAAGAAGACTGCTGCGTAACTTCAGTTGCTGGCGCGGTGGCTGCCTTCTCTTGTCCAAAAAAGACATAGCCGACTGCACCCAAGACTACTAATACCGATAATATACCTAAAATTCTTTTCAACTTTGATTCCTACTCTTTCACGTACGTTTCCGTTAGATTTTCGTTGACCCAATCTAAAAGCTCAACTTTTGATCCTTCTAGCTGTGGCTGCAATAAGGCAGGTAGCCGGAAGGTAATAATATCGTCATAGCCCCATTCCCCGTAATGAATTGAAACTTTTAAGTCGATTGCACGCAGTTCATCGTTATTTTTTTGCTTTTCCAATTCGATTTGACCGGCACTAGACTGGAGCCATTTTTTCGCTATTTCAGTTTTGATCCGTTGATACTCCGAAACAGCAATGGCCCTTTTCTCTGGAAATAAGACGGTTTGCCGTAAGATTTTTTGGACTAACATCCACTCATAATCCGTAAACAGCATTTTAACTTTCTGCATTTCTTCCCCGCTGAGGGTGCCGCGGCCTTCTTTCCAAAGGTCCCATTTTACGGCATCGAGACCCAAAGCATCTTCTAAAAACTGCTGTTCAGTTTGATAACGTTCAATAATCGCATCTAAAATAATGTCTACTAATACTTGATGCATTTGCTTCCCCTCCATTCCCTTCTATTTTACTGAAAAATTACGAAAAAAGCACCTCTGAGAAAAGTTCTTTCGATTATTTTAATGATTCCGCTTTTTTTCCTAAAAATTTGTTATAATATGGCAGTGAAAGGAGCGATTTTTGTGAAAATCTATCATTGGGGAATTATTGGACTTGGCGAGATCGCGCATCAATTAGCCGAAGTCTTTCATCATGAACAAAGCGAACTGTATGCGGTGGGCTCCCGCTCATTAGAAAAAGCGCAAGCCTTCGCAACACAATATGGCATTCCAAATGCTTTCGGAGACTATGACGAAATGTTAGCTGACGAAGAATTGGATGTTGTTTATGTTGCGGTACCAAACAAACAGCACATTGACTACATCAAAAAGGCCCTGTTGGCAGGCAAACATGTGTTATGTGAAAAAGCCATCACCATGAATCAAGCTGAACTGACGGAGGCTATGGCCTTGGCAGAAGAAAAAGGGTTAGTTTTGGCTGAGGCCATGACGATTTTCAACATGCCTTTATACACTGAATTAAAACGTCAAATTGATTCTGGACGTTTTGGCAAATTGAAAATGATTCAAGCGCCATTTGGTAGCTACAAAGAACCAGACCCAAGCAATCGTTTCTTTAATCCTGATTTAGCAGGTGGCGCATTGCTAGATATCGGGACATATGCAGTGTCCTTTGCACGGACTTTTTTGACCTCGCAACCAGAGGTTATCGCAACCACCATGCTGCCTTTTTCAACAGGTGTCGATGAACAATCCGCCACAATCTTGCGCAATAGCGAAGATGAAATCGCTACTGTTTCACTTAGCTTCCAGGCTAAAATGCCGAAGCTAGGAGTTGTCGCATTTGAAGATGCTTATATCGTCATCGACCAATATCCACGAGCAGATCAAGCTGAGATCTTCTTTAACGATGGCACGACAGAGACAGTTGTTTCTGGAAGTACTAGCGAAGCCATGAATTATGAAGTAGCGAATTTTATTGGTTTCATTGAAGGCGCACCAAATCGTTCCCTCTTCTTGACCCATGATGTTATTACTATTTTGGATCAAATGCAGCAACAGTGGGCAAAAGCCTAAATTTTCTTAATCCTTAAACGACTAGAAAAGGCCTAAAGTCGACATGCTATGTCATGCTGACTTTAGGCTTTTGGCTTGCTTATTTTTTAACGGTTGTTTGAACAAAGCTGACTTTGATTTCAATGAAGTTTTGAAACAATTGCAGCAACTGGAATAAACTGGCTCGAATCTCAAATTCTTCTCGCGTTGTTGGCAATGGTTGCTGCCGATAATCTGCTAGTGTCTCTTGAATCATCGCCTTAAATTCTTGACTATCATTCTCTTCCGCCAAATTTTCTGCAGTGAACAACAACAACTGTTGTAAGTTTTCAATTTGACTGACTTGCAGCTGATCACGCCGAGCTGCCGCCGAGATAAACTGTACAACTTCTACCATATCACGCAATGTATGCATTTGTAATCTGCGCATCTGCAAGTATTCCAAGTAGTAGCTTCCTGATGAGAAAAGCCGATTTTCGGCATGTTGAACGGCCCAATTTTGTGATTCATCAATATACAATAGTAGTTGATCACAGTTTTCTGTCAAATCCACTGGCTCTTCACTTGTTAGACATACCGATAGCCCTCGTAAAATCGTCCGAAATTCACTTTCGATTACTTGCTGGTTTTCCTTCAACCGTTTTTCGACATCCGGCATGTAAAGATTCATCAGCAGCGCAAAGCCCACGCCCAGCCCCATCAGTAAAAACTCATTTAGAATAATCGCCAAGTCCATCCGTTGCTCTACTAAATAGTGGGTCGCCAAAACCGAGCTGACTACGATTCCTTCTGATAAGCCCAGCCGAACTGCTAAAGGAATGAACAATAACAGATACATGCCAAAAGCTAGTGGTGTATAGCCTAACAGATTGAAAACCACTAAACTGACTGCTGTGGCTAATGCTAAAGAAGCTAGTCGTGAAAATCCAGTTATCCAAGACGACCGCTTGGTATTGGTCACCGAAAGTACCGCGATGATGCCGGCTGCAGTTGGATAAAGTAGATGTAATAAATCAGCCACGATATACGCTAACATCGCGCTTAATGCTGTTTTGACGGTTCGTAACCCGATTCTCATTTTCTCACCTCTTCAAAAGAATAACATGTTCTAAAGGAATTTGCCTAAAAGTTTTCTTAATCTCTTTTTGTCATTTTTCAAAAAATTCGTTATCATAGAAGAGAAAGGAGCGATCCTCATGGTTTTTGGAAGATTCCGCCTAGGTATGCGCACAATGAAAACGGCAGTTGCCGTTATGCTCACGATCTTATTATTCCATTTTCTCGACCGCGGCGCGCCGATGATCGCCGCTTTAGCTGCTGTTTTTTCATTACGGCAGGATCTCACCACCAGTGTTTCTTTTGGCAAGTCACGAATTTTAGGCAACAGTTTAGGTGGCGCCCTCAGTATTGTTTATTTTGTAGTACAGCGTTTCTTTGATAACTCCTTTTTAGTGGAGCTTTTACTATTGCCCACCTTAGTGGTAGTGGTGATTGTATTGTCGGACGGCTTGAATAACAATGCGGGTATCATTTCCGCCATCGCGACGATGCTTTTGATTTCTCTCAGCATTCCCCGTGGTGAATCCGTCTATTATGCCTTAGACCGGGTCATTGATACCTTTATCGGAACTTTTATTGCGATTGCACTTAATTTTATCCGACCAAAGCCACCAGAAACCAAGCGTGAAATTGATGAAGATATGAAGGTCCTCGCAAAAAAAGAGGCCGAACTGGCCGCTTTAAAGGAACAGATTCAACAAAAGATCGACCACGAAAAAGCCTCCAAAAGTTAGGTTCCCCTAGCCTTTGGAGGTTTTTTTATTATCCTTATTCAGCTAAAAAATGCCAACAACACGCCGGCTGCTACTGCTGAGCCGATGATTCCCGCAACGTTGGGCCCCATAGCGTGCATCAATAAATAATTGCTTGGATCTTCTTTAATTCCTTCTTTTTGAACCACACGTGCCGCCATGGGCACTGCTGAAACGCCAGCCGCACCAATCATTGGATTGATTTTGCCGCCACTTAATTTGCTCATAAGCTTCCCAAACAAGACACCGGCTGCTGTGCCAACTGAAAACGCGAATAATCCTAAAAAGATGATTTTCAGGGTCTCAACAGAAAGAAACAAATCGCCTTCTGCCTTGGCACCGACTGTGATTCCTAAAATAATCGTAATGATATACATAAAGGAATTTTGCAATACTTCCGTCAGTTTCGGCACGATTTTGGCTTCGCGAATCAAATTGCCCAACATCAGCATGCCAATCAACGTAGTAGCCGATGGCACAATCAAGGCGACGAAAATTGTCGTCACAATGGGGAATAAGATTTTTTCCGTTTGCGAAACTGGGCGCAGCTGCGTCATCTTGATTTTGCGTTCTGCTTCGGTCGTCAACAGTTTGATAATAGGTGGTTGAATAATGGGAACTAAGGCCATATACGAGTACGCCGCCAGCGCAATGATTGACAGCAAGTGTGGCGCAAGGCGGGTTGTCAAATAAATCGCCGTAGGACCATCCGCACCGCCAATGATCCCAATCGAGGCACTTTCAGGACCCGTCATTCCAAGCGCGATCGCCCCAAAGAAAGCTGCGAAAATACCAAATTGTGCCGCTGCTCCTAATAACAAGGTTTTAGGATTCGCAATCAGCGGACCGAAATCCGTTGAAGCTCCTAAACACAAGAAAATGAGCGGTGGATAAATTCCTAAAGTGGTCCCTTGATAAAGATAGTACAACAAGCCTCCTGGTTCACCGCCCTTAGGCTCCCCCATCAGAGCCGCCAAAGGTAGATTCACCAATAAAATACCAAACGCAATGGGAATCAGTAAATAAGGTTCGTATTCCTTTTTGATAGCCAAATAGAGAAAGAGACAGGCTAAGGCAATCATAAACAGATTGTTAAAACTCATGTTCATAAAACCTGAGGTATCAATCATCTGTTGTAATGTATCTAGCATCTGACTCCCTCCCTACATGCTGACGATCGGCTGATTAGATTCCACCGCTTGACTCGCCGTTACGTGAACCGCTGTGATTGTACCATCAGCCGGTGCCACAATTTCATTTTCCATCTTCATCGCTTCTAAAATGGCGATGGTTTGTCCTTTTTGAACCGTGTCGCCCACCTTGACCTTGACTTCTAAAATCGTGCCGGCCATTGGCGCTTCGATCCCAACTTCCCCAACTGTTTTGACAGGTGCCGCCGTAGCTACTGGCGGTGCAGCTGCTGATGCTGGCGTTTGCGGAATCTGATCTGGACTAATTTCTTTGACTTTTACGTGATAGACTTTGCCATTTACATCGATCTCATACGTTTTCATTCTGTCACCTCACTCGTTTGATTTCTACAACTTCATAATGTTTGTCTTGTGCATCTTCATTTGCTAGAACCAATGCCATCAGCATCGCCACATCGCCTTCTTCTCCTAAATCCAGGCTATCTGCGGCTGGTGTATTAGACACTGGCGGTTGAACTGGTGTTGACGGCTGCTTTTTGACCACTTTTGCGATTAAAGTCAACAGGCATGTTAAGCCAATCAAGACCACAAAAACAATTGCCATCGCAACGATGGTTAGTTCGATACTTGCTGTAATGGTCATAGGCTGCCTCCTTTATGAGCAAAAATTCGAATTGGTTGGTTTTCCTCAACTTTTGGTTGATACTTCTTTTCTAAAAATTCTTTCCCTATTTGTGGGAACAAAGCGTATGTTAGAACATCTTCGTCAGTCTTAGCTAGTGTGCCTAATTCTGCCTTCAGTTGCTGAAATTCCGGGGCAATATGATCGGCTGGCCGGTCTGTAATAACGGGTTCTGTCCCTATCAACTGCTGAATAATTTCTGCTGAGATGGGAACTGGCGCTTTGCCATAATGTCCCGAAACATAGCTTTTGATTTCGTTGGAAACCATTTTGTAACGCTCACCAGTCAGCACATTCATGGTAGCTTGTGTCCCTACCATTTGGCTCATGGGTGTTACTAACGGCGGAAAGCCTAAATCTGCTCGCACGCGCGGAACTTCTTTCAATACCTCTTCATAACGATCCACTGCATTGGCCTGCTTCAGTTGCGCGTACATATTGGAAAGCATTCCCCCTGGTACTTGATACAACAAGGCCCGCGGATCTGGCGTCAGCATTTTAGGGTCCAGCAAATTCCCTAGATAATGGTCCTTCACCGGGCGAAAGTGCTCGGCAATTTCTTCCAAGACTTCTAAATTCAAGCCCGTTTCATAGCCCTCTTCAGCAAAAGCAATCGCTAATGATTCCGTAGGTGGCTGGCTGGTCCCGGAACTGAAAGGCGAAATAGCTGTATCAATCACATCGGCACCTGCCCTAATAGCCGCTTGATACGTCAGTTCGGCGATTCCGCTAGTACAGTGGGTATGGATTACTAAAGGTAGCGTTGTCGTTTCTTTCAACGCTTGGACTAATTCCGTAGCTTTAGCTGGTGTAAGGATTCCGGCCATATCTTTGATACAAATAGAATCCGCGCCCATCTCCACATAGGTCGCTACTAGCTCGCGGTAGTATGACAACGTGTGGACTTCACTGATGGTATAAGCAATCGTTAGCTGTGCATGAGCTCCCACTTTTTTTGCCGCGGTCACCGCTGCAACTAAATTGCGCGGATCGTTCAAAGCATCAAAAATTCGGAAGATAGCAACGCCGTTCTCATGCGCCAGCGCCACAAACCGCTCCACCACATCATCGCCATAATGACGGTAGCCTAATAGATTTTGGCCTCTCAGTAGCATTTGCAGCGGTGTTTTAGTCACCTTAGATTTGATTAAGCGTAATCGTTCCCAAGGATCTTCATTCAAATAACGGATACACGCATCAAAGGTCGCACCACCCCAACACTCTAAGGAATGATAACCAGCTTGGTCCATCGTTTTTAAGATGGGTTCCATATCCGCTGTTGTCATACGGGTCGCCATTAGACTTTGGTGGGCATCCCGCAAAACTGTTTCCGTAAATCTAAGTTTTTGCATTGTGTCACTCCTTTCCTTTTCCTGTTATTTTTATTATACCAAAGATTTGAAAACGGTTTACAACTAACCGGGAAAATTGGGCAAATTTTTGTGGATTTTGCTAACTGTTTGAAAAAATTGGCATTTTCTCGATTTTACTCAGCTCTCTCCACAAAAAAATAATCTGAGCCATAACTCGAAAAGTTATGTCCCAGACTATTTATAGCCGAATAAACGGTGGAAGCAGAAGCAACCTCTTTGTGAACGCTCAAACTGATAGCCTGTGCGTCTGTTTATTCCTCTTTTGTCTCTGGTTGTTCCACTGTTACTTGACGAACATTACCCCGTTGTGAGAAATTCTCAATCAATTCTTTCACATCAATTCCAGTGGTTTCTTTTAGCGTTTCTTGTGAACTAGCTAAAAGATTGGTGGCATAGTTAGTAATCCGATTGGCGCCAGAGCCTTCGCCCCCTTGACCTGTATCCACCACTGAGATTTTATCGATATTGCCTAATGGTTGAGCCGCTTCTTTAACCAGCTGTGGCATAATTTCCACAATCATGCTCAAGACAGCCGCTTCGCCGTATTCTTGGAAGGCTTCGGCAATTTTTTGCTTAGCTTCCGCTTCGGCTTTCCCGCGAGCAGAAATGGCATCTGCATCCGCTTGACCGGCAAGTCGAGTTTGATTGGCTTCGGCAGTCGCTAAAGCCTCAATCCGATATTGTTCTGCTTCGGCATCTGCAACTTCCGCCGCTTTCTTGGCTTGCGCTTCTTGTTCTTTGGCATAACGATCCGCATCGGCTTTTTTCTTCACTTCGGAATCATATTGTTTTTCACGACGTGTGATTTCTTTTTCTTCTAATTCGATTTGTTTTTGACGCTCAATGACTTTGACTTCCATTTCCTGCGCCACAACTTCTTGTTGCGCCCGCGCGCTTTCTAAGTTATAAGCTTGGTCAGCCTTCGCCTTCGCCACATCTTGTTCTTCTTTATAAGCGGCTAATTTCAATTCTTTTTCTTTGGCAGCTTCGGCAATTTCCGTTTGACGTTGCAACTCCGCTTGTTGTGATTCTTTTTCTGCTTCGGCTTTTTTGATACGTGTTTCTTTCAAAGCTTCAGCCTCGGCAATATCAGCATCACGCTTCACTTGCGCAATCCGTGGTTTCCCTAAGGAATCCAAGTAGCCGTTTTTGTCTCGTACTTCTTTAATCGTAAAGGAGACGATAATCAGACCCATTTTCGCTAAATCGACACTGGCAACTTCTTGTACACTTTGACTAAATTTGTCGCGGTTTTGATAAATTTCTTCGACTGTCATGGAGCCTAGAATTGAACGCAGATGACCTTCCAAGACTTCACGGGCTTCATTTTCTAACTCTTCCCGTGTCTTCCCTAGAAATTGTTCCGCAGCTGTAGCAATTTCTTCCACAGAAGAACCAATTTTAATGATGGAAGTCCCGTCACACATCACGGGTACCCCTTGTTCTGTATAGACTTCAGGTGTGGAAACATCTAGCTTACTAGACAGTAAGCTAATCCGATTGGAGCGTTGGAAAACGGGTAAAACAAAGGCCCCGCCGCCCCGCACGATTTTAATTTTATTGCCGCCCTCATCTTGATGGACGTTTTTACTACCTAAATAACTCCCACTAATAATCAAGGCCTCGTCTGGTTTCGCTGTTTGATATTTTGATACAAAAACAATTAACAACATCAATAAGACAAATACCACGATTGCGATTGGGATAAGTAACCCCACTGTCACCATTTCCATTCTCCTCTCTATAATTCAAACGTTCCCTTATAAGGAACGACATAACACACACGTTCACGAACTTCGATAATCAATACTTGGCTGCCGCTTTTCGCCTCTTCCTCTTGTGGGGCATAAAAGCTTGCCGGACGGCTCATAGAACCGGTGACACTTTTATACTGAATCTCCCCCATGCCATGTAAAGGAATCGTGGTAATCACGGTGGCAATGGCACCTTCCATAGACTTTTCTGAGATTGAGATAGTCGACTCGGCGTTCCGCATCGGCATCAGCACATAAAAATTCAATAGGAAAACCAATGCACTGGCTAACAACGCCGCCAAAATGAAAATCAGCCAATGGGACCAATCCATTAACGTCTCACCCAAATAACCAAATAATGAAGTGAAGGCGAGCCATGGAATAATCAGCATCGGGTCAAATGGTCCATCAAAATCAAAAATGTCACCAAAGAGGACCAGCAGTACCGCAATAATTGCACAGATAATCAAACAATAAAAATAAACGGTGGTAATAGCTAACCCAAAGATCATAATACCCTCCTTCTTTCTTGTTATAGCTATTGTATCAGTCTTGTATAGGGTTGCATAGTGTCAGTTTTGTTAGATAGTTCATTTTTTCACAGTTTGTATTTTCCCTTCATAAGTATCCTCCTAATAAAATAATCGCAAAAAATTAAGCTGAATTGAACCTGACGACTAGCGAGCAAAAAAAGACTGCCACAAGTTAAGGGCAGTCATTTTGCTTATTCATTTGATTTCAAAGCCTCAATCATATCGACTTTCTTCAATTTCAGATGCATCATCACCATTACAATCAACGTAAAGAGAATCGTAAGTAAGGCTGAATACAGATAACTTAACCAGTGGATTTGCGGACTAAACATCACGGCATCGACTTCGGCCGTATTCAGCACAAAACCATGAAGTAGTTTTCCTAAAAGACAGCCAACGAAAATCCCTAAGAAGGTCAAGACAATATTTTCACGGTAAATATAGGCAGTTACTTCCTTATCATAAAAGCCTAACACCTTGATTGTAGAAAGTTCGCGAATCCGTTCCGAGATATTGATATTCGTCAAGTTGTAAAGCACGATAAAGGCCAGCATCCCGGCAGATAAAATCAGCACCCAAATCACGACATTCAAGCTGTTTAATGTGTCATTCAACGCGCTTCCCATCTGGGTCATAAAGGTGACGTTGGCAACATCTTTATTTTGCATGATTTCTTCTGATAAAGCAGCTTCCTCCTTCTTGGTAGGCTGCTCCTTCAGCAACAAGAACTGACTATTATAGACAGGTTCCTTGCCAAAGACACTTTGGTAATAATCAGGTGTCAAATAGACAAAGTGCATCGTATAATTTTCTGCGATATGAGCGACTTTGATAGGATACGTTTTCTGGTCCTGTTTCAAAGTCAGCGTGTCGCCCGGCTTCAGATCATACAATTTGGCTAGTTTTTCATTAATAATAGCTCCGTCATTCGTCAACTGATACTTTTCGCCACTGATTCGGTCATTGAATAAGACAAAATCAGCAATATTTTCGGGCTTAGCTGGAACATAGACCGTTAAATCTTGATTGGTGACATCGCCACCAGTGGCCTGCATTGTTTCTGCACTAACAGCCATATCGTCCTGATAGCCAGTCAGTTTTGCCAAATCCTTTTGAACCTGTTCGCCAGCATCTTGGCTTATATCTTCATCCAAGGTCACCAGTGCTTGATAATGGAAAATCTTATCAAACTGGATATTCACAATATCTGCGATGGAGTCCCGTAAGCCAAAGCCGGTAATGATCATGGCCATACACCCAGCGATCCCCAGTACCGTCATCGTCATTCGTAATTTATAGCGGAATAGATTACGAGCTGTTACTTTTTGAATAAAACTCAGTCGTCGCCACACAGGTCCCATCCGTTCTAATAGGATGCGTTTCCCAGGCTTCGGTGCTTTCGGACGCAATAGAATTGCGGCGTTAGCCAACAAATCTACCCGTAGTACCACCAAGGCCGAGCCTACTGTACATACTAACGCGACAATCAATGAAATCACGGTATAGCGCGGATACCAAGATAAAAGCACATCCGGAATATTGTACATTGAACCGTAAGCATTAAAAATTAAGGTTGGGAAAACTTGATAGCCCAAGATCAGACCTAAAATTGCGCCAACCAAACTAGCAATACTTGCGTATAGGATATATTTTTGCGCAATTTCACCATTGCGATAGCCTAACGCTTTAAAGGTGCCAATCTCACCCCGCTTTTCTTCCACCATCCGAGTCATAGTGGTTAAGCTCACTAATGCTGCAATCACGAAGAAAAACACCGGAAAGACCGTGGCAATCGCCGCGATTCGGTCCGCATTTTGGCTATATTCACTGTAACCTGGATTATCACTTCGATCGAAATAGAAATACTCAGCCGGCTTCATATCATCAAGTTCTTTTTCTTGTTTCTCTAGCTCTGTTTTAGCCTCTCGCAGCTTGGGCAAATTTTCATCCCGCTCTTTTTCAAAAGCAGTCTTGCCTTCTTCATACTCAGTGCGACCTTCCGCAAGTTTTGCCGCCGCTTCGTCTAATTGCGCCTGGCCGTCAAACCGTCCCGCCTCAAGTTCATTTTCAGCAGCCGTCAGTTGCGCAGCACCAGCCTCTAACTGAGATTGTCCAGCTGCCAGTTGTTTTTTGCCATCCGCTAGCTGTTTTTGAGAAGCATCAAATTGGTCTAACTGTTGTTGGATTTGGGCTAACGCCGCTTCAATCTTGGTGACGCCCGCCTCCGCTTCGCTCGTCTGTTGCGTAATGTTTGCAACGGAAGCGTTGACTTCCTTTTCTAAAGTAGGTAATTGTTTAGGATCCGGAGCTTGCAGCAATTGTTCCGCTGTTTGATAGGCTGGGTCTTCAGGGTTGATCATCTTGATTACCCCTAACCAGGTGGGAATCATGACTTGCGCATTTTCCGCAAACTGTTCCTCTGGACTCGCAGCAAGGGTCTTGATGCCTTCAAGTACTGCTTGGTAGCCCTGAGCCGCTTCTTTTAATTTTGCAACCCCTTCTTCGCCAGCTTTTTGTTGTTGACCCAACTCTAACGCTGTTCCTTTAGCCTTTTCGATATCTGCCTCATGCTTTTTCAATTCAGCTTCAGCATTCGCTAGTTCTTGCTGTTTTTCGTTTAATTGTGCCCGACTTTGCGCTAACTGATCTTTTTGTTCATTAAGTTGCGCTTGTCCATCCGCAATTTTATCATCGAATGTTTGTTGCTGTTGCGCTAGCTCAGTCTCGCCAGTGCTTAATTCCTTTTCAGAAGCTTGTAGTTTTTCTTCAGCATCTGCTAATTTCTTTTCTCCATCTGCGATTTCCTTACGGGCGTCCTTAAGCTTGGTCTCAGCTTCATCTTTGATTTCTTGCAGGCGTTCCGTTCCGCGGTCTGCTAAAAGTTTTTTTAAAGACGCTTCGTGGGCAGCCAGTTTTTTCTCCGTAGTCGTGCCATAGCCATCCTGATCCGTTAAGTCTTTAAAACGAATTAAAAGTTCTGTATAAGTGTCTTGCTTGATGGCTGCCACTGGTACAACGGCAAAATAATCCACTGAGCCTTTACCAACGGTGGTGTTACCTCGCGTATAGTTTTCAATATACTCAGGTGAATTAGCAAAACCTACCACTTTAAATTTGAATCTTTTAAAAAACGCTTCTGTTTCTTTGCTTTCTTCAACCGTATAAGTATCGCCTAGTTTAAAGTCACCGCGATTCGCCTCCGCTTGATCTAGAACGATTTCATCGTCTTTTTCTGGTAAGTGACCCTCGACCAAACGAAATTGACTAATGGTATTATTTTCATCATAGCCAACAAAACGGACGACTTGATTTTCGGCGCTTAAATTGATATCACTTGTGTAACGCGGTTCAACAGCAGCAACCGCCTCAGCCTTTTTAATTATATCAAGATCTTTATCATTCAAACCCAATGTCGACAAAACACGCATATGGTACAAATCATACTTTTCATAGTAGTGATTGGCCGTGTTCAACATATCCGGACCAGTGGCACTGATTCCCGCAAAGAAGGCCACTCCTAAAAAGATAATGCCTAAAATGGAAAAGAAACGAGCTTTTGATTGCTTGATTTCGCGCCATGCCGATTTATGAAGTGCTTTTTTCATCTAACCACCTACCACTCAATCTGACTGATAGGCACAGGATTCGGGTTAATCGTCATCTCGCGAACTTTGGCATCATTGATTTTGATTACTCGATCAGCCATCGGCGCAATTTGGGAATTGTGGGTAATAATTACCACGGTTGTCCCCGTATCCCGTGCGGTATCTTGCAAAATTTGTAAAATCTGTTTACCAGTCTCATAGTCCAAAGCCCCTGTTGGCTCGTCACATAGCAGTAATTTAGGCTTTTTGGCTAGAGCCCGTGCGATTGTGACCCGTTGCTGTTCGCCACCAGATAGTTGGGCTGGAAAGTTTTGCGAACGTTGCCCCAAGCCTACAGAGAGCAATACGTCATCTGGGTCCAAAGCATCGGATACAATCTGAGAAGCCAGCTCGACATTCTCTTTGGCCGTCAAGTTAGGGACTAAATTGTAAAATTGAAAAACAAACCCTACGTCATTGCGGCGATACGTCGTCAATTGGCGACTATTAAAAGTCGCAATGTCTGTACCATCCACAATCACCTGACCTTCATCACAGGAATCCATTCCTCCTAGAATATTTAGCACAGTCGATTTTCCAGCACCACTTGGACCTAAAATAACGGCTAACTCACCTTTTTCGACTTCAAAATTGATACCATTGTTGGCCACAATGGTGGAATCCCCCATGTGATATCGTTTGTATTCATCGATCACTTCTATATATGCCATCGTCTCACCTCAAATTTCTTCTTCACTAAATTCTATCATACTCCCGTAAAAATCCCTACCGGTTGCGCATCTTTCCTTTTTTTATCTGGCGTTTTCTAGTAGAATATCGTGGAGGAGGTTTGTTATGGCAAAAAGAAAAAAAACCGCGACGAAAAGTCCGGCTGTCTGGATCGTTAGCGTCTTAGTCGTCCTTTTTTTAGGCGTTTTAGGTATCCAAATACCAGACGATTGGCAGCAGATATTAGGAATAGATGAACCAAAAACCGAGGTGGTAAAAGGGAATAATCCTGGACCGATTGAATTAGGTCAAGCCGCTTTTACAAGTGACGAGTTGAAGAGTGGTCAAGGTTGGATTAAGTATCACGCCCTCGATTCATTAGGCAGAGCGACGGGTGCTGATGCTTTACTAACTAAAAAAATGATCAATACTGGTACCAGTGCCAACAGTGACATCAGACCACCTGGCTTTGTGAGCGGAAAGGCGCCCTACAACCATTCCCGCGGTCACTTGATTGGCCGGCAAATGGGCGGCTCTGGTGATGATCCTCGCAACCTGACCACCTTATATCAAAATCCCGTCAATACACCGTACATGACCAAATATGAAAATATGATTCGTCAGGCTTTAGAAGATGGTCAAACAGTTCGTTACCGGGTGACACCGGTTTATGAGGGTAGTCAGTTATTATGTACAAAAATCGTAATGGAAGCTCGTTCTTTGGGCAAGAATCCTGAGGTAAACTTCCATGTCGAAATTTTGAATGAACAGTGAGGTGTTGCAGATGTTTCAAGAATTAACAGAAACCCTAACGCCCCAAGAATTTCTGGCGGCAATGGGTGAAACCGAATACCGCGGGATTATTTTTGCCGATAATACGGCTCAGTTACAACAGAATGCGCAGTTCTTAGCCTCCACTGCCACCTTAAGCGCCGAAAAAATCGCAACGTGGCAAGAAGCGGGATTTCTGGTTGTTGCACAAACCATGGATGGCGACTTTATCGGAGCTGACACAGAACGTACGCGTGTTATCCCCAGCAGCCTGTATCAATCAGATATCGAAGTTTACGAACTTCCCATCGTGCCTTTCTTTCAACAGATTGATCAAGGAACCTTACATTCTAACTACATTCCCGAAAGCTAAGAAAAAGCGGTACGAATTTTCGCACCGCTTTTTTTGAGGACTTCTTGCATATCTGCCTCTAACTTTTCGCCAAATAGTATCCATAAAATCATAGACAACATCGCATCCACGCTCCTTATTCGTCAAAACCATAGAAAAAGTCACGATGATGACGACGACTGCCATCACGAGGATCAAAGTGGAATCCGCCTTGACCTTGTTTCATCTTTTCCATCCATTTACGGCGCATCTCTGCATCAAAGCCGCCCCGTCCACCTAGTGCTTCTTCCGGTAGTTGTTCTTCCATCGCTTTGCTTAATTTAGTCAAGATATCATGAAACTGTTGTTGCTCCTCTTCAGTCAAGCTTGCAAAGATGTTTTCTTCTTGCTCTTCAGAAACCTCGCGACCGCTATCTGTCAAGCGTACTACCATAACCCGCCGATCTTCCGCTGAAGGTTCGCGAGTGATATAGCCGCTTTTTTCCAGCTTGTTCAGTAATTCTCCCAAAGATTGTGGTCGCATATCTAACAAATAAGTCAGCTCTCTTTGGGTGATTTCAGGTTGCATCTTCAATAAAGCGAGCACACGTCCTTGACCACGATGTGGATTGCCAAAAGGACCATGTCCTTTGCGTTGCCATGCTTGATAGCGTCTTAGTAACATCTCAAAATTTAAAAACTCATCTAATAATTCTTCATTCATGGTAATTCCTCCTTGTTTCGTTAAGGTACCTTACAAAAAGAATTATACAGGTACCTGCCTATTTAGTCAAGTACCTTACTATTTGTTTCAAAAAAAATCAACGCCTCCTTTTAGGAAACGTTGATCGTACTTTTATCCTTAAGCTGTGTAACGTTCGACACCATCTAAATAAGTTGCCGCTAGATCCATTGTTGGCTCTAAAACGATAAAGTCTGCTTCACGACCTTTTTTGATCATGCCGCATTTATCTTCGATTTTACAAGAAATTGCCGGTACCCAAGTTGCCATCATAATGGCTTGTTCAGGAGTTGCAATTTCCCATTCCACTACATTTTTAATCGCTTCTTTCAATTTCAAAATACTACCAGCTAAATTGCCTGATTCCAAACGAGCAGTTCCTTCTGCCACCACAACGGGGAATTCGCCTAAGTTGTAGTGACCATCTGGCATACCGCCGGCCATCATACAGTCGGTAATCAAAGCAACGTGATCATGACCGACTTTTTCCATTAAAATATCGGCTGCATTTGGATGAACATGATGACCATCACAAATCAACTCTGAGAAAACGTGTTTCAAGGACATCAAAGCACCTACCATCCCAGGTTCACGGTGATTCAAGCCACGCATGCCGTTATAAGCATGAACGAATACACTAGCACCCGCTTCGACAGCTGTTTGCGCTTCTTCTAACGTTGCGTTGCTGTGTCCTAATGCTACGACAACACCTTCATCTGTTACTTGTTCAACAAACTCTTTCACATTTTTACGTTCAGGTGCTAAAGCAATTTTTTTGATCAAACCACCAGAAGCTTCTTGCCACTCATGGAAAGTATCCAAATCAGGATCGCCAAAGTAACTTGGGTTTTGCGCCCCTTTATGTTCTTCAGTAAAGAACGGGCCTTCAAAATAAATACCTTGTACTTTCGCACCTGGTACTTCTTGATAGGTGTTGCCGATTGTTTCAGCTACGTCACGCAAGCGTTCTTTAGTAGAAGTTAAAGTTGTTGGTAAGAATGAAGTAACACCACAAGAAAGTAAACCTTCTGACATCACTTTCAAGCCTTCTGCGTCATTATCCATGACATCATGATTCATAAACCCGTGAATGTGGGTATCAACTAAGCCTGGTGCAATCCATTTTCCACTTTGATCGATGATTGTCACGTCACCAGCTGGTTTTTCTTTCTGGAAATCACCAAAAATCCCATCTGTAATCTCTAAATAACCAGGACCTTTTACATCTGTTGTGTAAAAGAATTTATCCGCATAAACAAAAGTACGCATGATCATCCTTCTTTCTCTCATTGTTACCTTAAAGGTACTCTGTTCCCTTAAAAAAGTCAAGAATGGTGTATACCATTTGTGTAATCTTGCAACTTTTTTAGTAATATTTGTAAGCGTTGTCCTTTTATGTCATACTAAATTTATCAACTATAAGGAGGCAATGCAATGGAACGAATCTTCGCAAGCCCATCTCGTTATGTCCAGGGAAAAGATGTTTTCAAAACGGGGATGGCATACATCAAAGACTTAGGGAAAAAGGCACTCCTCTTAACAGATGAAACAATTTGGGAATTAGTCGGTGCCGAGCTGTTTGACACGATGAAAGAAGCTGAGCTGGATCCAGTCAAAGAAATCTTCTCAGGAGAAGCATCTGAGAAAGAAATCAAACGAATTGGCAAAATCGTCACAAAAGAGAAAGTTGAGGTTATTGTTGCACTAGGTGGCGGAAAAGCCATTGACACAGGAAAAGCTGTCGCAGATGACGCGGAGCTGCCGATTGCGGTGCTACCGACCATCGCCTCAACCGATGCACCCACCTCTTCCTTATCCGTTATTTACAGCGATGATGGAAAATTTGAGCGTTACCGTTTTTATGATAAAAATCCTGAGCTAGTATTGGTGGATACTGCCGTTATTGCGAAAGCACCGGCTAAATTGTTGGCAGCGGGTATCGCAGACGCCCTAGCTACCTATGTCGAAGCTCGTGCTGTCGCGCAAAGTCACAGTCAAAATATGGTGGAAGGCGCGCAACCAATTGCCGCCATGGCGATTGCTGAAAAATGTGAAGAGGTGCTATTTGAAAATGCCTTAAAAGCGTATCAAGCTAACCAAGCCGGCGTTGTAACACCGGCGTTTGAAGCCATCGTTGAAGCGAACACATTGCTAAGCGGCTTAGGCTTTGAGAGTGCTGGTCTAGCAGCAGCCCACGCGATCCATAATGGTTTCACAGCTGTTGAAGGTGACATCCATCACCTAAGCCATGGTGAAAAAGTCGCTTATGGTACCTTGACACAACTAATGTTGGAAAACGCGGACCCTGAAGTATTAGATGATTATATCGACCTGTATCAAGCCTTAGACTTACCTACAACCTTAGAGGAGATGTACTTGGCCAACGCCAGTGAGCAAGAACTGTTGGCTATTGGCGAGCAGGCTACAATCGAAGGCGAAACAATCCATAACATGCCCTTCGAGGTTTCAGCAGAAGACATCGTGGATGCTTTAAAAGCAGTAGATGCCTACGTGAAAGCATACTATCCACAATAACAATGAGGATGGGACAGAAGCGTCTAACTCCGAGAAATAAGAAGGAATACACAGAAATTGCTCTTCAAATTTTTGAGTATTCCAGCTTATTTCCGAAGGAGTTGCTTCTGCTTCCACCGTTTATTCTGAAGAAGAGGTTGAGACATAACTCAAAAAGTTATGTCTCAACCTCTTTCATTAGTTTACAGTATGAATCCATTCTAAGTATTCCGCAAATTTTTCATATTTTCGGCTTTCTTCTGGATCGTTCATTAATTTGGCCTTCAAACAGAAAAGTTCCGGCAAGAAATAATAACTATTTTTTTGACGTAACCAAGAGATGCCTTGATCTACCTGTTCCAGCGCTCTTAATGGCTCATGATTTTGAATCAAAAAGCTGGCATAATTATAAAAGATTTTCGCCAACTCCACATGAATCCGTTCTGATGGCAGCGTATAAAACTGATGGATACTTTCTTCTAAAAAGCGCCGAGCCTTTTCTTGATTTCCAAGAGACATAAAGACTTTTCCCATACAGCTCATAATCTGGATTTCCCAGTCAGTAATAAACGGTTTATTACGGTGATAAGACAGATCCAGTGCATGGCGCAAATCCTGAAGTGCCTGCTCGTTATCGCGGAAAAGATAATACTGACAACTGCCGCGATAGTAATAGTAGCGTTGCAAGTCCGATTCTAAATATAAAATATCCTCTACATGGTCCAATGAGCGATATAAAGCATGATACTCTTTATGGCGAAAATAGAAGGCAAAGGTCTCCATCAACTCATTGATTTTTTGCACCCGCTCAGAATTGAAGGTCAGCACCTGATCCATGCTCACTCCTAGTCGTTGGCACAGCTGCTGCATCACCATGACATTCGGCAACTCTTCATCATTCTCGATGCGACTCAACACACTTTGAGAGCAAATATCCTGTGACAGCATTTTCTGTGTCATTTTACGATCTTTTCGGATTTCTTTCATCACACTGCCAAACGAATTCATACGCCCTCCCAAAATATGCGAATTTGCATTATGCTGTCATTGTACTTTATTGCATAATAGGTTTCAAGTTAAATTCCACGATCCAACTAGCATCGAATGACGATAAAGGAGGGTTCCAGATGGAAACAAAAACCGTCTCGTTTTCTTGGGAAGATCAAGAATACCAAGGAATCATTGAAAAAGAGTATGAAAATGCTTATCTGCTAGAGGTTATCGCCCCTAGTGATGAGATGTATGAGAAATTTACAAATCGCATGATTGTCAGTAAAAAAGAGTGTCGTGCGAGTTAAGCAGTCTGCTGCGTCAAAAAAATAGCCAAACGTTCCGCTTGCTAACAGCTGCCGGAGCGTTTGGCTATTTGTTTTAAAAGCCGCAAAAGCCGCCTTTGATCAAGCTTTTGATCAATGCCTCACTGACTTCATCAATTGGTTTCTCTTTGCGTTCCCAAGCATCTACATCAGCGGCACTCACTTGCAGCATATCGGCTAAATCTTGAGATTGCCAGCCTTGGGCTTCTTTGATTTGAGTAATTGCTTCTGGAATGTTCATGGTCTTCACTCCCCTCAAGTGTAGTTTTAGCACAAAATCATTCTTTTTTCGAATAAAATTACTCGAGACTCTTTCCAGTTCGCACTCCCTTATAATCAGTTGTAAAAATACACAAAAAACAGACCAGGACATAACGCAAAAAGTTATGCCCCAGTCTCTTCATATTCGAATAAACGGTAGAAGCAAAAGCAACCTCTTCCAGCTTTTATTGGCGATACGTTGTTAAAAATTCCCGCATCTTATCTGTCGTAAACTTCAAATCCTCAATTTTCGGTAAATAGACAATTCTAAAGTGATCCGGCTGATTCCAGTTAAAACCGCCACCATGTACTAATAAAACATGATGTTTATGCAGAAAATCTAAAACAAACTGCTCATCATTCACAATATTAAAGCGGGCAATGTCAATTTTCGGGAAAATGTAAAAGGCCGCTTTAGGTTTCACTGCTGATAAGCCTGGAATATCATTGATAGCATTATAGATAAATTCTCGTTGTTCATAAATACGTCCGCCTGGCAGTAACAATTCATCGACACTTTGATAGCCGCCTAACGCTGTTTGAATGATTTGTTGTGACAACACATTTGAACATAGACGCATACTTGCTAACATGTTCAACCCTTCAATATAGCCCTTAGCATGAGACTTATCTCCACTAAGCACCATCCAACCGCAACGGAAACCCGCTACCCGGTGAGATTTCGATAAGCCGTTCAAGGTCACTACCAGTAAGTCTGGTGCCAAAGTTGCGATAGGAATATGCACTAAGCCATCCATCACTAGGCGGTCATAGATTTCATCAGAGAAGATAATCAAGCCATGCTCGCGCGCTAACTCGACGATTTGGTCCAAAATTTCTTTTGGATAAAGTGCTCCCGTTGGATTATTAGGGTTGATGATGACGATGGCTTTGGTCCGTGACGTGACTTTTTTCTTCATATCGTCAATATCAGGATACCATTCAGCCTGTTCGTCACAGACATAGTGAACTGGTGTCCCACCAGCCAAAGAAACCGATGCTGTCCATAGCGGATAATCTGGCATAGGTACTAATACCTCATCCCCCGTATCTAAAAGGCCTTGCATACTCATGGTAATCAACTCGCTGACGCCGTTTCCGGTATAAATATCATTGATGGTCACATTAGGAAATTTTTTCAGCTGACAATATTGTTCAATTGCTTTACGTGCTGAAAAAATACCTTTTGAATCACTGTATCCTTCTGAATTACGGACATTCATGATCATATCTCGAACGATTTCGTTTGGTGCATCAAAGCCAAATGGTGCCGGATTGCCGGTATTCAATTTCAAGATGCGAATTCCCGCCTCTTGCATACGATCGGCTTCATCCAAAACTGGTCCTCGGACATCATAGCTGACATTTTCTAATTTAGACGATTTATCAAATTCTCTCATACTTAGTCCCCCAAAAGCCCTACGGCATGATATAACGTTACGTTACTCTAGTCTTTTAAAAAAAGCAATCCTTCATGAAAAAATTGTCCGAATCTTTAGTTCTCAAAATACAATCGGTAGCGTTCCCCTAAAGATAAGGTCTCGTATGCAAAGGGTAGATCTAAAACCGCCAATTCTGACAGCCAGCGACCTTTATCCTCCGGCAAAATCAGTAATTGACCATTCTTTAAATGGATTTTTTCTACATAAGGCAGTTCCGGTAATGTGACGGCTGTTGTCAGTTTCAAAAAACGCTGACCTTGGTCCTCTTTGTGATACTCGTGGATAAAAGCCCCATCTTTTAAAAATAAAACGCGATCCGCATAGCTTTGCAAGTTATCCAGAAGATGGGAAGCAATTAAAATAATTTTTCCTGCTTGCCGCTGCTCTTGAAGAATCTGGGAAATCAGTGAGACATTCACTGGATCGAGACCGTTCATCACTTCATCTAAAAGCAATACTTCGGTATCTGCCACGACTTGCATCGCAAAGCACAGACGTTGCCGCATGCCAAGAGAATAGGTTCCAACGCGCTGCTTGTAATAACCGGTCATTTGTAACTGATGGGCGACCGCCTCGACTCGTGCCGGATTGCTTTGCCACATTTTAGCGTAAAGCTGCAAATGGTCGCGTCCCGTTAAGTCTTCATAAAGATCTTGCTGATCGGGGAAAAACGTGATTAAACGATGGCTATTTGCCTCCTGCTTTTTGCTTCCATAGCAGGGCTTTCCTTGATAGTACACGGCACCACTACTGGGATGAACATAATTCATCAGTACTTTTAAAAAAGTCGATTTGCCCATGCCATTCGGTGCCACTAGCCCGACAATTTCTCCTGGAACAAAAACCTGGGAAATATCTGCTAGGACTTTCTTTGCGCCAAAAGCGACATTGATATTCTTTACTTCAAGCATATAGATTCTCCTTTACGCCAATAATTGAAAACGGCGACGATGAGTCCACCACCATAAAATCAGCTCTAGTACTAGCCAAATTCCGCCAAATAGAAGACAGCCTTTGAAAAAAGTGAAATTCGCTGATCCGTAAAAAAAGCGGCGATAACCGGTGACGATTTGTCCCAAGCCAAAGTAAAGGGTCGGGTCGTTACTGCGATCAATTATAATCGAATACCAGCGGCGCTCTCGTAGCGGCCCTGCTAAAATGGCCCCCGCCGTCAGTAGTAAAATCAGTCCTTCTTGCTTCCACCATAGCGCCACCAACCAGCTTAAACGAATGATTACCAAAGAGATCAGCATATATAATAGAAACTCTTGGCCCAATAAGTTGCCGATTGAACGAATATCGAAGTTTTCAAAACCAACGATTGGTCGTGTTACATCAGCAGTTAGGCGTAAGACTGGTACGGGATACGCTAGACTTCCTATCCCTTGGTCAAGGTTAACGCCCACGATGGTCAACAAGGCTAGGCCAAAGACTGTTACCGCCCCGCATAGGGCGACAGCCGTTTTGGCTAATAAAATGCGGGTTACCGATAACGGATAGCCGGCAACGAGTGAGCGATGGTGCCGGTCTTTTAGCAGCAAATCAGTCAGCGAAAAGGTGGTTGCTAAAATTAGAAAGAATGGTAGCCAACCATTCATCACCTTTAAAAAAATCTGCAAACCTGTTTTTTCTTCTAAAGCTGCCTTGGTTGGTTGCTCTTTCGCAAAAGCTGTCAATAACGCTTCTGTATAGCTGTAATGGTAATAAAAATCATAGGCAGGATAAAGATTGCCAAAGGTATAGTATTCAGGTGGCATAGGCACCATTTGTCCCCCAGTATATTGCAGACCATAACGGTACCACTGAGCCGAGGCCGCCGCATATTGTTGCCAATCATGATTTTTGGCTGCTTCGATCCGTTCTTTTTCAACCGGATTCCACTGCGTAAACCAATCATAAAGCATTAGTTCGCCCCCATCTGTCCCTGGGGTGTTTTCAAAATGATCCAGAAAATATTGTCGACTTTCGTAACGGGCCATCATCTCAGATACATCAATTCGTTCAATCGGGCGCTGATTTTTTTCAGAGAGCCCTAAAAAGCCCGCGACTAGACAGACAGCTAGTAAAATCGTTAAGGTCTTTTTGTGCAGAAAGAATTGTTTGAGCTCAATCAAAAAATAATTCATCAGGCAGACCTCCTGTACAATGTCGCCTTCTGCAGTCGTATAAATAGCCAGGCTTGTAGTGCGATAATAAGGACACACCAGTAAACGACAAAGTGTTCTAAACCTAGTGGGTGCCCGTCAAAATAGGCGCCAGTCATGATTTTATCTAACTGAAACCACGTTCCTGGCCACAGGGTTGCTTGCCATACGAAGGCCGAAAAATAAAGGCCTAATAATAAAATCACCGTGACCGCACCATTACGGGTATAGCTGTTTATGAGAGCAACTAGCTGATTCACAAGGAAACCAACCAGCAGAAAAACGCCTAAAAGAATCAATAAAAATTGCCAACGCGGTAAAATGACAAAATGATTCTGCCACGGTAAAGCGGTGGGGTACGTGAAATCTCCCCAGCCGTTAATCAGCGCCATACTCCCTGCCACCGAAAGCCAGCTTAGTAGGATAAGGCCCAATGCACATAAGGTACGCACTAACAGTTGGCCGCTTAGCCGCCTGTATAAAGAACTGGGGAATCCACGCAAAATAGTTTCATGCTGAAATTCTTCCAGCAGATTCCCCTGCGCACTAAAAACAATTAAAATGAAAAAGCCTAACGTAATATAGATTAACCAATCATAACCAGCACGGGCAGCTGAACGACTATTCAGTTCTACCCTATGCGCCCCCTGAATCAAGGTCTTATCAACTAAGACATTTTGAGTGACTTGATACTTTGGCGGCAGAAAAAAGGTAGAGGTCAATTGCCCCTCTTGCTGCCATAATTTTTGCTCATTCAAGCGTAACTCATAGTCTACTTGGCGAAAACTTTCTAAGTCCTCCATGATTAAATTCTGATTCTGTCGCCGTAAAAGCGTCTCTTGGGTCAACAATAGTTGATAAAGCGGGTCCTCTCCTACTCGTGGATCATTGACGTTATCCCCATAGCTGTTCAACACCGCTTGTAATTGATTCAATTCGCCCCGTTTTTCTTCCTGCATGGTGTTTGGTTGTTGCGCTAAAACTAAACTAAAAATGATGCCAATCATGATTGCTGCCAACAAAGCCAGCCACGTACGGCGTCTGCGCCACACCATGCGCCATTCTTCCAAAAATCCCATAAATTTCTCCGTCCCAATTAAATTGAATAAATTTAGTATAGCATGTTTCCGTACTTTCCGATGAAATTATTTGAGTTTTCAGAAAGTTGTTTTTTTCATGACACGCGCGCGTAACCGCCACTTTTTGGTATAATGTGTTCCATGAAAATGACAGAAAAAAAATGGATGGAGATACAAGGGATCGCGTTGATCCTCTTACTGATCGTCGCAGCAGTCTTGATCCCCAAACCAGAATCTACCAAAAAAAGCAGTCATCCAACGCAGACGACTGAAACACAGATCATAGAAACACGGACGACTGAATCTTCAACAGTGGCACCGCCTGAAAAGCCAATCTTTGCCGCGGAATTAACAAAACTATTTGATGAAACTGAGGGCAACGCCAGCTATATGTTCATCGACCTAACCACAAATGCAACTAGTTATTACCGGCCCAATGCTGAATACTTTGCCGCTAGCACCATTAAAGTCCCCATCGTCATGATGCTAACCGATAAAGTAGCGTCCGGAGACCTCTCTTGGACACAAAAAGTTGCTTATACTGAGGAGGATTACGAAGAAGGAACAGGTATTTTGCAAAATGATTTGCAGGATGAGTATACGGTCAAGGAACTAGCCGAGGTGGCGATCACACAATCAGATAATATTGCTAAAAACATGTTAGAGCGTTTGCTAGGTGGTCGAGAAGCTGTGCGGGATTATATTTGGCAACAATATCTAAACCAAAATAATCAAACCGATGAAAATGTTATCACAGCCAAGCAAGCAGCTACTATTCTGGATTATTTGTATCAGCACGAAGAAAAATATGCTGATTTGGTGAAGCATATGCAAGAAACCGTCTTTCATGAACGCTTAGAAACAACGCTAACAAAAGACCATTTGGCCCATAAAATTGGGTCAAGTGAAAGCTATATCCACGATATCGGTCTCTTTTTAACGGACCAACCATATGTCTTAGTTGTTTATACTGATGGTGTTGGGGATGCCGAAGACTTTATCAGCACGGTTTCTGATATCGTCTGGAAAGCTCAAAATCCACCCAATAACTAAAAAAGGCCCCTCATGATCGGTGATTCCAAAAGTTTTTATAACTCTAGGAATATGACCGAATCATGATGGGGTCTTTTTACCCTAATTCTTTTAACACTTTTTCTGGCAATTCTTCCGCTGTTACTTCTTCATAGGTTTCAACAAAAGCGCCTTTATTTGTTAATTTCAAATAACGGTCTCGTTTTAATTCTGAAATACCACTGAAAGCAATTGGCCGAGTGTGTCCCGTTTCATCTACGGCCGTTTGTTCATAAGCAGCCGTTCCGTAACCATTCACTTCAATTGGTTTGGTTGTTTTTACATATACGTGGCCGGTCTTAACTAAGGGATTGATACGATCCAAAATCTGAGCGAATTCGCCTGATGCTTGCTTGGTGTAAAACATACTCCCTGCAACGAGCCCCCCGCCAATAATTACTAGTCCTAAAAGTCCTTTTATAAGTTTCATTTATTTGCTCCTTTCCTTTACTAATAACAGTCTAACGAAAGGAGCAGCCTAAGACCTCGGTCTCTAGGCCCATCTGAAACGAACAGTTTTGTTAGGTCAAACCTTTTTAACAAACTGATGATGACAGCTTTGACAGGTTACCCGAATGTTCCCCTTACCGCGAGGTGCGCGGATAGTTTGGTGACAGGCAGGACATTGAAAATAACGATATTGTCGATCCGTCACACTTCGTTTCAACAAGTTTAATTTCCCAGCGATTGGTCGCCAAAAGCGCATAAACTTTGTATTTTCATTGGCACGGACATAAATCTTCTTTGAAAAAAAGCGATAGTACGTCAATCCTAGTAAAAGTAAAGCTAAAACGCGGAGCACGCCGCCACCGATAAACATGCCCAGTAATAAGCTGATTAAGGAAAGAATCACCAACGCCTTATTCAACTGATCATAGCGGCCATAACGCCCGCGCATCATTTGTTGGGTCTTCAGCTGCCACTTTTGCAGTCTTGCCAACCATTTTGTATTCAAGTCCATCTTCCTTTCCACTTTTAGCAAAAAAGAAATCCACCGTTTTCGGTACATTCCCCTAGTCCTACACAGATGATAGTCGTCGAAGCCCCTAAGATTAATTCTTTTGACAACCGCAATGTTAGCTTTTCGACTCCTCCGTTTAGGGGGATATTTGCTAATGAATACATTCTACTATATTAAGCCGCTTTACAAAAGATTTGCTAATAATGTAGACAAGTGGATAACGGCTTTAGACACTATTATTAGCTTTGACAAACTAGCGCTCTAAAACTCATAAATATGCTCTTTACTTTTTTCCCACAGCTCCGCGGGTTCATAGCGATCCTCATCATTTAGCACCACTGTTCCATCAGACTCAATCTTAATGGTTGTACCCATCCATGAATTCCGATTACTCGCTAGAATATTGAGACGTTTGCCTTTCCCCTCTTTAGCTGAAAAAGCATCGACTAAATCTTGATTAAAATGTGTGCGTACATATCTAACGACACCATGTGCAAATGTCACTTTCAAAAAATTCGCCATCATTTCTGCTTTAACTGCCTTAGGAATCGTTCCCGCCGGTATCTCTTTTTCTACTTTTTTCATCTCATTTCCTTCTCTCTTAGAGAATAGCGATGCGAAAAATGATTTTTTAGCAGTCCCTAGGATCGTATCTGTGGATACTTGGAAGAGCTTACTCATTTGAATAAGCATATCGAGATCGGGATAACTTTTATTCCGTTCCCATTTGGAAACTGCCTGAGGTGTCACATTGAGCTTTTCAGCCAGCTCTTTCTGTGTCATCTTTTTATCTTCGCGCAATTCTCTGATTTTTGTTCCAACCTCTACCATCAGGTTATCCTCCCCTACCTATTGTGACAAGCAACCATGAGTTTACCTTTATAAAACAACACTCAACGAATGGTTGAGTCCGTATTAATACTGACTTTATCGTAAATTCTTTTTCTTTCATTTCGTTATACTATTTTTTTATTATGACATATTTACAGCTAAGAGACTACGCAGAAAAAAGTTTTTTTTGAAGAATATTTTGCTAGCTGTTTCCGATCTTTTCAGCTGATTACAAAACTTATAAATACGCTGTAAATCCTTTTACCACACAAATCAAACTAAACAAAAAAAGCCTACCCAAACTTGGATAGAACCAAAAGCAATTCTGGCGGTCATAATCAAAAGAGCTTTCGACCATGACCGCCAGATAACCGTTGCGTTACTTTAATGCGGAAGATGGGAGTCGAACCCACACGAGCTAATGCTCACAACGACCTCAACGTTGCGCGTCTGCCATTCCGCCACTTCCGCGTTTGATGACTTTCTAGGGAAAATCATCAACTTCTATATTCTATAAAACCGGTACTGAAAAGTCAAACCTCTAGCGACTAATTTCTGGAAATTCTTGTTGGAGCTGCTGGAAAGCTGCTAAAACTTCTGCTGGGATCTCCAGCTCATCGATAAAATCTTGTCCCAAAGGTCCGTAACCATCAGCGTTATTTTGTAAGCGGCGCATTTCACCAAAAACCAGTTGTTGGAAATAAGCTGGTGACCACCACTGACGACTTTCTGTGTCCAACTCAAAGGGTTCAGTGACGCTAGGTTGAAATGGAACGTAAGTCGCAAAACTAGTCAGCTCTTCACGCCACTGCCGCTGAAAGGTCGCCCTAGTCCGCCGCATGAGTAAGGGGTCTTGTAAAAGTAATAGCTCAAAGGGCATTAACCCCTTTTCCTGTAATAGTGCCAATGAAAAGGCCGCATTTTCACCAGAGTTCGTTGAGCTTGTTTCTAGGATTAGTTGTTCATCCGCAATTGGATAAAAACGTTGTAAGTACTCCGCCACCATTTCTGCCTCAGTTTTGGCCGTTGGCTGCCAGCCGATTTTGGCAAAGTTTTCAACTAAATATTGGGTAGCATGCCCCACACCACCGGACAAAACCAACGTTTTGACTTTCCCCTTCAGCAAAAGAGCGGCGGCTTGATCGGCAATAAAAGGCAGACTATTGCCAGCTAAGATTGCTGCTTCAAAGGTTGGCAGCTGCTCATTCGTAAAATCGGCATCAGCTAAATAATAGATAACTGTATTCCAATGATTCATTTAGATTCCTCCACTTCGACCAAACGGCCCCGGCAGCGACCGCAGACATAGCGTTTGGTATCCACCTTTCGTTTTCGTTGAATCAGACTCCCGCATTTTTGGCAGCGGTATGTTCGGTAATTTGCCTCTGTCAAAGGCTGTACATAACGGCTTCCGCCAGTTTTTTGCAATAATTCTTTAAAATCACGGTCGCGGTGTTGATAGCCGCGGCCCGTTAAATGCAAGTGATAATGGCAAAGCTCGTGCTTGATAACCCGAACCAGTTCCTCTATACCATATTGTTCATAGACCTTAGGATTGAATTCTATGTGATGACTTTGCAACAGGTAGCGTCCGCCCGTTGTCCGCAAACGCCCGTTGAAGCGGGCTTGATGACGAAAGGCTCGGCCAAAGTCACGTTGAGAAATCGTCATCACCAAGTTTTGTAATTCTTGTTCGGTCATTTTTCTTGTTTAGGAATCATGGTCAAGCTGATACGACCTTTTTTAACATCAACATCCTCAACCCAAACCGTCACCACATCGCCAACCGCTACTGCGTCAGTCGGGTGCTTGATAAATTTGGTGCTGAGTTTTGAAATATGCACCAAGCCATCTTGTTTGACGCCGATATCAACAAAGGCGCCGAAATCGACAACGTTGCGGACGGTCCCTTGTAATTCCATACCTGAACGTAAATCTTCCATTGAAAGAACATCTTTCCGCAATAGCGGTGCTGGCATTTCATCCCGCATATCCCGACCTGGTTGAATCAAGGCTTTTACAATATCCGCCAAAGTTTCTAAACCAACCTCAGCTTCTTTAGCCACCGCTTGAGTGTCGACATATTTCAGTGCTTGAATCGCTGCCTCAGTTCCTAACTCTTCCATCGCAACGCCAGCTTTAGCCAAGACGGCTTTAGCAACTGGATAGCTCTCAGGATGGATCCCGGTATTATCCAAAATGTTCTTGCCCCCACTGATTCGCAGGAAGCCGACTGCTTGTTCATAGGCTTTTGGTCCTAAGCGAGGAACTTTTTTCAATTGCGTACGAGCTGTATAGGCGCCATTCTCTTCTCGATAGGTCACCACATTTTGAGCCGTGGTTTTATTAAGGCCAGCGACATATTGTAATAGCTGAGGACTGGCGGTATTGACATTGACCCCTACTTGGTTAACCGCGGTTTCCACCACAAAGTCCAATTGCTCAGCCAAACGTTTTTGCGAAACATCATGCTGGTATTGGCCGACGCCGACAGCTTTCGGGTCAATCTTAACTAACTCAGACAATGGGTCCTGCAAACGGCGTGCAATGCTGACGGCGCTGCGTTCTTCCACTTGCAAATCAGGAAATTCTTGTCTAGCTACATCACTGGCAGAATAGACAGAAGCACCTGCTTCATTAACGATCACGTAAAATACTTCTCGTTTCAAAGCTTTTAATTGTTCCGCTACAAATAATTCTGATTCACGGCTCGCTGTACCATTGCCGATTGCCACCATTTCAACTTGGTACTGCTCAATCAGTTTTTGAAAAGCAGGTCCAGCTGCTTTCCGTTTTTCCTGAGAGGCTGGTTTATGAGGATAAATGACCTGTATTGCCAAAACTTTACCCGTCGCATCCACCACTGCCAGCTTACAACCAGTTCGGTAAGCCGGGTCAAAGCCTAGAACAACTTTCCCCTTCAAAGGTGGTTGCAACAAGAGATTGCGCAGATTTTCGCCAAAAATTTTGATGGCTTGCTCATCCGCTTGCTCGGTTAGTTCATTACGCAGTTCGCGCTCGATTGCCGGCCCGATAAATCGTTTATAGCTGTCTTCAAAGGCTGCCTGAATCACATCTGAGGCAATTGTCTCAGTAGAGATTAATTGTTTTTCCAAATAATCCATAATGCGTTCTTCTGGCACTTCAATCACAACTTTTAGAATGTCTTCTTTCTCACCACGGTTGGTGGCAAGAATTCGGTGAGAGACTAGCTTCGGCAATGGTTCAGAAAAGGCGTAATACATTTCATAAGTGCCTTTTTCGTCTAGTTCTTCATTTTTAACGCTGCTGGTGTATGCGCCATTTTTCCAAGTAAACTCGCGAATCCATTTGCGGAATTTTGCTTCATCGCTGACTTTTTCAGCAATGATTTCATGGGCTCCCGCTAATACGGCCTCGACAGTGGGGACCTCTTCCGTGATATAGCCAGTAGCTTCTGCCGTTACATCACCTGTTGTTGGTAATCCCAATAACCATTCAGCAAAAGGTTCCAGACCTTGCTCTTTGGCAATCGTGGCTTTCGTACGTCGTTTTTGTTTATACGGACGGTACAAGTCTTCAACCTGTTGCATTTTCACGGCTTTTTGAATGCTTTGGGCCAATTCTGGCGTCAGCTTTCCTTGTTCCTCAATTAAACGTAAGACTTCTGATTTACGTTTTTCCAAATTTTCTAAATAGCGGTAGCGTTCTTCGATTTCGCGAATTTGGACCTCATCCAAACTTCCTGTCATCTCTTTCCGATAACGCGCGATAAACGGAACAGTGTTCCCTTCTGCTAATAAGTTCAAGACCGTCGTCATTTGCGGAAGACGATAAGTAGTCAATTCTTTTTGCAATAATTGCAGGATTTCTTGTGAATAATTTTCTGCCATTAGATTCCCTCTTTTCTACGATCCTCATTATTTTAGCATAGACCACCATTTTTTTGCTATTTCCATCGCAATTTTTCAGAAAAAGCGTCTTCATTTACCTTCATATATACTGCAATATCTTTCTGGAAATGAACCAGTTCATCTGAAAATATCTGCGACTATTTTTAATACTATGGAAGGTATTCCAACAATTTACTAAAAGAAAGGAGCCACTATACAAAAAAAAGACTCTTTGACAAGCTTCTTGTCAGAGAGTCTCTTAAGCCCACTTAAAAGGATGGTTGCCACGGGCCATTCATATTTTGATCCTCAATATCTTGTAAAATTCCTTGTTCATTAAAGATTACCCCATGAACGGAGCCGCCAAAAACCGCACCACCATCAATTCCAATTTTATTATCAGAAAGCCACAAATCTGTCGTCTGCATATCGCCGTGCAGCATTGGGGTAATTGTATGGCCAAAGACAATGGTTTTTCCTGTCTGGTTCTTCCCTTCATGAAAAGGCTCGCGAATCCAAATGAAATCTCGCGGACTAGTGTCGCGCCAGTCTTTCTTAGTCAAATCAACGCCCGCATGCACAAAAAGGTACTTGCCCCACTCATAATACAGAGGGCGCTGTGTCAAAAAGTCTACCAGCTCGCCGTATCGGCTGCGAATCATCATGGCCATTTCAGTAGGTGAATATTCTTCTGTTGCGCCCTTGTGCAATAAACTTTCAATCGTTTCTTTGCCACCATTGCGCAGGTAGCTAGGATACCACTCTTCAGGCGCGTTCAAAAACTGCAGTAAATACTCTTCATGGTTTCCTCGTAAGTATACGGCCTGATACTTTTCCACCAGTTCTTTTCCCAACAAAAGACACGCTTTCGATTGCGGACCGCGGTCATTCAAATCACCAATTAAGATTAGTTGATGCAGCTCTGGATCAAAAAACTTAAGTAATTCTTTAAACAATTGATATTCGCCGTGGATATCACTGATAGCATACGCTAACTTCGGCATATTATCCCCTCATTTCAATCGCTTTCATTCTTATAAACAGTATACTGCAAATTAGCTTGATTTGAAAACTTGGACTTCTTTCTGAAAACAGTTTATACTATCAAGTGACAACCTGTCATAAAGAAATGATCGGAGGATTTTTTGTATGAAAAAGAAAACATGGATCGGCATCGCAATAGTTGCCGTGATTGCTATCGGCGGTGCCGTTTGGCTAGGTCAAGGCAAGAAAGAAGAAACAATCAGCGTCTCCACTGGTGAGGTCAAAACCGAAAACGTCGTGGAAACGTTAGCGACTTCGGGACAATTGGTTCCCAATCAAAGCCAAAGTCTTTTAGGTACTGGCAACGTGACCGACTTAAATGTCAAGGTTGGCGATACCGTGAAAAAGGATGACGTGCTAGCGACCTATGACAGTGGCATGGAATTAAAAGCACCTTTTGATGGTACGGTGACGCAGGTCAACATTAAAGAAAATCAACCAGATACTAGCTCACAAGCTGGTAAAGCGGCGATTGTCGTTGATGACCTTTCTACCTTGAAGGTGGAATTGAACCTGTCTAATTCAGAAGCACAAGCAGTCAAGGTCGATCAAAAAGCGACTATCACTAGTGGCTCGGCGACTTTCCCTGGTAAGGTAGCGCAAAAAGACCCTGTCGCAACTGCCAATCAAAGTGCCACTGGCGTAACTTCTTCTTTAGCGGCTGTTGTCACTTTTGACAAGGCACCAAAAGATCTTTATGCCGGTTTCGATGTTGACGTGGACATCACCACAAATATCGCAGAAAATGTTGTGGCTATGCCGATTGAAGCCCTGACTTATAACGATAAAAATGAACCGTTAGTCTATGTCTTGAAAGATGGCAAGATCAAAATCACCAAGATTAAAATCGGGATTCAGTCCGATACTTTAGTCGAAGTTACCGAAGGCTTACAAAGTGGTGATAAAGTGGTCTTATCTCCAGGCAGTGAATTAAAAGACGGTACAGCTGTCACAGCAGAGTAGGTGAAAAAATGATTGATTTAAAAAATGTTGTCAAAATCTATCGGACGGGTGGCGAAGAATTAATGGCCTTGCGCCACGTCAACCTGCATATTGCAGAAGGCGAATTCACTTCCATCATGGGTCCTAGTGGTTCTGGTAAATCAACGATGATGAACATTCTTGGCCTGTTAGACCGTTTTGACGAAGGTACTTACCTCTTAAATGGTCAAAATGTCACCCATTTAAGCGACGTTGAAAGTGCCCGCGTTCGTAACAAGGAAATCGGCTTTGTTTTCCAAAGTTTTAACTTAATGCCTCGCATGACTCTTTTAGATAACGTGGCATTGCCTTTAGTTTATGGTGGCGTTCCCGCTCATGAACGGAAAGAACGGGCGCTAGTTGCCCTTGAACAAGTCGGCCTAGCCGATCGTGTCCATCACCGGCCCAACGCTATTTCTGGCGGGCAAAAGCAACGGGTAGCCATTGCACGAGCTATCGTCAATCAGCCTGCAGTTTTGATGGCAGATGAACCTACCGGTAACTTGGACTCCAAAACGACCTTAGAAATCATGAAGATTTTCCAAGATTTAAATGATGCCGGCACGACAGTCGTCATGGTTACCCATGAACCCGATGTCGCGCAATATACGAAACGAATCGTTTCTTTCCGTGATGGTCAGATTATTGATGACAATCCGGTAGCGGAACGAAAAACACTTTAGAAAGGAGCAATTACTTTGGGATTTTTAGAAAGTTTAAAAATGGCGATCGACAGTATTTTAGCCAATAAAATGCGCTCCTTCTTGACTATGCTGGGAATCATTATTGGGATTGCTGCTGTTATTGCTATTTTAGCAGTCGGTGGTGGTGCCACTAACGAAATCACCGGAACCTTTAGTGACTTGGGTGCCTCTACGATTTCCGTCTCTACTAGTCAAAATGCCACGGAAGATCAAAAAATGACGAGCCAAGATATCCAGGCATTGAAAAAGAGTATTCCGGATATCGACCATATCTCTCCTGATTACACAACGCAAGCCATGGCAACTGCCAATCAAAAAGAAAAAATGACCATGATCAGTGGCGGGACGCCTGATTTACAATTCACGAATCAAACGATGGACAAACAAATCGTTTATGGGCGCTATTTCAATCAAACCGAGTACCAAGAGGGCGCCAAAGTGGCGGTCATTAGTGCCGATACAGCTCGCTCGCTTTTCAATGGTCGGGATAATGTCGTCGGGGAAAAAATCACGTTAAAAAGTGGTGGTAATCCCTTAAGTCTGCGGATTATCGGTGTCACTAAAAGCACGATGGAAAAACTGGTAGGCTCTTTTGACACGGAACAAATGCCTGGGATGATTTCCGCTCCACTAACGGCCCTAACTGCGCTGGACCCCAGTGCAACTAAAATCAGTAACGTGACGGTAGTGGCAAAGTCGAAAGATGATATTGAAACGATTTCTAAACAAATTGTTAATATCTTAAATGTTCGTCACAATACGGTGGGTGAAGATACCTACACCGCTCGTAACTTCCTGCAAGCTTTAGATGAAGTCAATAACGTCTTAGGACTGTTTATCAACTTTATTGCGGCAGTCGCTGCGATTGCGTTACTAGTAGGCGGTATTGGTGTCATGAATATCATGTTAGTTTCCGTTACGGAACGTACCCGGGAAATTGGCACTAGAAAGGCCTTAGGTGCTACCAATAACAATATCCTGTTCCAATTCTTGACAGAATCTGTGATTCTTTGCTTAATTGGCGGGCTAATTGGTTTGACATTGGGTGCTACCTTAGCGATTACGGTAGCCAGCACACTGAATATCACTGCCCACTTCACACTAAGCGCTGTGGTGATGGTCTTGCTCTTCTCTAGTGCTATTGGTATCTTCTTTGGGGTTTACCCAGCCCGTAAGGCTGCCAAACTAGATCCAATTGAAGCCTTGCGTTACGAATAATCACTATCTTTTCAATACCATACTTATCAGATTCAGCGGCGCTTCGGTGTCGCTGTTTTTTTGATTCGTCTAACACCCGCTTTTTTCTTGTGAGTGCTATACTTAAAGAGTACTTAAAAGGAGGAATTTTTCATGACAAGTCTAGCACCAAGAACTGCAGAAGATGAATTATTGAACCCTGATAACACCGTTTTAGTCATTATTGATTATCAACCAACTCAAATCAATTCCATCAATTCTATGAATCGGCATCAATTGATGGAAAACATTCAAATTGTCGCTAAAATGGCCCAAGCTTATAAGATTCCGACCATTTTATCCACTGTCAATGTCGCAACTGGTCGCAACCAGGATACGATCCCACAATTAAAGGCGATTCTAGGAGACATTCCGACTTATGACCGCACCTCCATTAATGCGTGGGAAGACAAAGAATTCCAAGAGGCTGTTAAAGCCACCGGTCGTAAAAAAATCTTGATTACCGCTTTATGGACAGAAGCTTGCTTAACCTTCCCAACTCTTGATGCTTTAAAGGAAGGCTATGAAGTTTATCCAATCGTGGATGCTGTGGGTGGCACTTCCGTTCTTGCCCATGAAACGGCGTTACGTCGTGTTGAACAAGCTGGCGCACAGTTAACATCCATTGCACAGTTAGCCTGCGAATTGCAACGAGACTGGAATCGTGGAGATACCGTGCCTGACTTTATGAAGATCATGTTTGAAGCAGGTATTTTCCTAAAACTTTCTTAGCAGCTAGAGACTAAAGTTAGGACAGCAGCGTCTAACTGCGATAAATAAAAAGCGACGACTACAAGCTAGTTTTAGGCTAACTTATAGTCGTCGCTTTTAGATTAAATTTGATATACTTCCCTAAACCAAAGGCTTACGCCGACCACTGAAATTTATTATTGCGATTTTAAGCCTATTGGGCCGCCTTTACATAACGATTCCGTGGATGATTGCGGCATTCATCGCTACAAGCACCAAGGTATTTCGCTTCGTTCTCTGCTGATGCTAAAATACGACGGTTACATTCAGGATTGCTGCAATTGATATAGCGTTCGCAAGGTGTACCGTCAAACCAGTCACGGCCCACCACTTGTTTATCGACATGATTGATTTCCACACTCACCCGTTCATCAAACACGTACATCATGCCGTCCCATAGCTCGCCACGGACCTGTGGGTCTTTCCCGTACGTAGCAATCCCACCAGATAATTGCCCCACATCTTTAAAACCTTCTTTTACCAACCAACCAGAGAATTTTTCACAACGAATTCCACCAGTACAGTAAGTCACTACTCGTTTTTCCATAAATTCATCCTTATGGTCACGAATCCATTGTGGCAGTTCACGAAAGTTGCGAATATCAGGCCGAACGGCACCACGAAAATGACCCAAGTCATACTCATAGTCATTGCGGGCATCGATCACCACTGTATGTTCATCTAGTAACGCAGCTTTAAAGTCTTGCGGAGAGAGATAGCTGCCAGTGGTATCGTTGGGGTCTAAATCCTCCGCTAGTTTCAGTGATACAATTTCTTGGCGTGGACGAACAAACATCTTTTTAAACGCATGTCCTTCTGCCTCATCCACCTTAAAGATGATTCCGGCAAAACGTGGATCTGCCTCTAATGCCTGTTGGTAGGCTGCCGTAGCTTCTTTCAAACCCGAGACGGTACCGTTGATCCCTTCTTTAGCTACCAAAATACGACCTTTGAGACCTAACGCTTTACAAAAAGCCAAATGCTCTTGTGCAAAAATTTCTGGGTCTTCGATCGTTGTATATTTATAGTAAAGCAATACTTCATAGTCCATGTTCATTCCCCTTTCGCTAGTAGTATAGCGAAGGGTGCGCTATGAGGAAATTTCTCTGCTTGTGGCAACTGTCTCAATCTTGACCTTTTTAATTAAATGATAATAATGAGGCAATAGCTGTTCTTGCCCACTATCACTGAAATTGCAGTGACTTGCATAGGCTAAAATCTGCGCCCAAACAAAAGGAAAACGTTCACTAGCATCAAAAATTTGTAATTTATAATAGGAAGAACAAGCAATGCGTTTGGCAATTTCTAGAAAATTGGGATTGTTCTTCATCTCCCCCCAATTTCCGTCACGATGAGACGTCAACATTTGAGCATAATAAACAAACCAATCATATTCACATGGAACCTGTCCTTCTTGGATAATAGAAAAGAAGTGATGACTGCCTTGGCGTTCCATCGCTTGCCGCATCAATTCTTCAAATGACGAAAACTGCTTATAGACCGGTTGGGTGGAACAGCCGGCAAAACGTGCAAACTTTCGAATGGTATATTCCTCAGGCGAAAATTGCAGTAAAAAATCTTGGGCACGGATCAACAAATAATCTTTTGAATAGCGAACTGTTCTAGCCATTTTCTCATCTCCTTAATTCTAGTTTAGCGGATTTTTTAAATAAGAATCTGTCTAATTATGCTCACCATCTGCGTAACTTTTGAGGAAATGAAAAAACGACTAAAAGCAATGCCTTCAGCCGTTTCTGCTAGCTACTCACCTTCGCTCACCGCAAAGTAATTTCCATCACTATCCATGAAATTGAATACTAAGCCGTCCGGTAACTGTAATAGTTCACCAAGCTCCACATGTTCAGCTTTCATCTTTTCATAAAGAGCTAACGCATCTGGGGTTGTGAACATAATTGCTGGGTTTCCGGCCGCAGCTTCGGGATCATGCTGCAGAACAAATTGACGGTCATATAGCATGAAGCTCGTTGTCGCATCTTCATGTGGGGTTACTTCAACAATCAAGGTGCCTTCCATTTCTTCCCGTGAAACTTCCAAAAAGCCCACTTTTTGCCAAAAATGCGCGGCCGCAGCTACATCATCCACATACAGCATCACTTTTAATTCTTTGCTAAACATAGTGCTCCTCCTAAAAAAATACTACCAAGCACAAGTCTTGATAGTATCACTATACGCTGATTCTTATGATTCGACAACAAATTCAGGGTCAGTTAAACGGTCTCGGTCCAACTCGTGGATTACATTGCTGGTTGTGACACCGGCAACCATACTACCGCTCACATTGACAAGTGTCCGCGCCATATCAATCAATGGTTCAACGGAGATAACAAGCCCTACAATCGCCACTGGCAAATTCATTGCACCAAGAACGATCAATGAAGCAAACGTTGCCCCACCGCCGACTCCGGCTACTCCAAACGAGCTAATCGTCACGATGGCGATCAACATCAAAAAGAAGGAAGGACTGAAAACGTCAATGCCAGCTGTCGGCGCCACAATCGTCGCCAACATGGCTGGATACACACCAGCACAGCCATTTTGCCCAATCGACAGACCAAAACTTCCAGCAAAATTAGCGGTAGTGTCGTCCACACCCAACGCCTTCGTTTGAGTTTCAATGTTCAGTGGTAAAGCACCCGCACTGCTACGAGAAGTAAAGGCAAAGCTCAACACAGGAAAAGCTTTTTTGAAATAGTTGATTGGACTCACTTTATTGCCAATCAAAATGATTGAATGAACAATTAGGACCGCAATCAAGGCCACATATGATGCTGCGACAAATTTGCCTAGATTCAAAATCGCATCAAAGTCACTGGTTGCAACGACCCGCGTCATTAATGCCATCACGCCATAAGGAGTCAAGCGTAGGACTAGCGTTACGATACGCATGATGATTTTATATAAACTTTCTACTAAGTCGGCAAAGAAAGCCGCTTCTTTTTCTGCTTTGCGTTTAACGCCTAAGTAAGCTACGCCAATAAAAGCGGCAAAGATTACTACACCAATGGTACTGGTAGCTCGCGTACCGGCAAAGTCAGCAAAGACATTTTTCGGAATAAAAGAGACGATTTGTTCTGGCAAGCTTAAACTTGAAACAGTTTCTTGGCGAGTTGCTAATTCAGCGATTCGTTCGCTTTCAGCAGCGCCCTGAGTAAAAGTTGCACCTTGTAAGCCAAACAGAATCGTGCTGCCGTATCCAATCAAAGCAGCAATGGCGGTTGTTCCCAATAACGTACCCAACACTGAAAAAGCGATTTTCTTCAGGTTGGTTGTCACCTTCAGCTTAGTAAAAGCACTAACAATTGAAATGAAAACAAGCGGCATAACCAACATTTGTAGTAACGCAACATAGCCATCCCCTACAATGTTAATCCAGGGCATACTTTGTGTTACGACGTCATTTTGTGTGCCGAAGATTAATTGAAGCAAAGCGCCAAAAACAATCCCTACACCCAGAGCGCTAAAGACCCGCGTTGAGAATTTGATGTGCTTCACATTCAACCGATGAAAAACATATAAAAGAAGTGCAAAAGCAATCAGTACAATAATAGTCATGATGGTATTCATGAGGTTCCTCCTTTTTTTGTTGCGGCTTTTTACCCGCCAGCAAAATACTCCTTGAATCATGAAATTTTCAAAGACACTCTCATCATACCGAATATTTTCAAAAAGCCAATGGAAAAACGCTTGTGATGCGATATACATAAAAAGTCGCGATAGCTTCAAGCTATCGCGACTTTTTTTACTCTTCTGTTTGTTCTTCCGTTTGTTGTTGTTGAAAATTCAGTTTCACACCTGGTTTATCTAGGGCTATTTCGGTAACTTCATAAGCCATGCGCTCCACGATTTTAAATAACGGTGCCACCAGTTCATCAATCTCATCTTGATTGATATCTTCTTGATTTTCAATTTGGCGGTTGATGACGTGATTAATTTGGCTAACGCGACCTGCCAAAATATATTCCTCAAAAACCAAACGGAATTCCAAACGCGCACCTAATACGCTGTTTTCTTTAGGATAGTTTTCATCCTCCACCTTTAAAGGTGAAAAACCAATGCGAATCTCCGTTTTATCTTCTGAATCTTTGCGGCGCATATCATAGTGAAATGCTTCCACGATTTCTTTTTGACGTTTGATTTCCAAATTCTATGACCTCCTTTTATCTTCTATTTTAGTATAACATATTGAGAAAAAAGAGCGCGTTTTTTTCAAAGCAATTGCCGTAAATCTTCAACGATTCGGTCAGCTGGTATCGCCCCTAAAAAATCGTCCTTTTCATACAGACAAGTAGCCAAACCAGCTCGTTTACCTGCCAAGACATCTAATAAGCGGTCCCCTACCATTACCGTTTGTTCCGGTACTAGTTGATATTTTTCAACTAAATAACGCAATGACGCTGGATCCGGTTTTGCCGGAAAATGGTCATCGGCTGTCGTACCATCTGTGATCAATTTTGCTAAGCCATCTCGTTCTAACATATCAAAGGCTGAATGATCCCGGTGTGTCACGATGAAATGACGCGCTCCCTTGTTGGTCAATGCTTGTAGAACGGCTGGTACTTCTGGAAATGGACGCGGCTCAGCCAAACGAGGTGCCTCTAACTGATGGAAACGGGCCAAGAATTCTGCTGAACGTTCTTGGGCAAATTCTTGGGCAATGTAACGTAACGACTCCTTTTTCATCCAATAATAAAGCTCCTCTGGCGTCAACGTTAGACCAAATTCCTGCGCTGTCGCAAAAGCCACTTCGGTCATCATGGGATATGAATCATACAATGTCCCATCGAAATCCCATAAATAATTTTGCCACATTTATCTCACCTCAGTTTTTAAAGGAATGGATTGGAGCTGGAATGCGGCCGCCCCGCGTAATAAAGTCGACTGATGCTGCCTGATTCACCGGCATCACCGGCGCACGGCCCAATAACCCGCCAAATTCCACCATTTCGCCTACCTGTTTCCCTTTAGCAGGAATAATACGCACGGCCGTTGTTTTGTGGTTAATGACGCCAATTGCCGCTTCATCCGCAATCATAGCCGCAATGGTTTCCGCAGGTGTCTCACCTGGAATTGCAATCATGTCCAAGCCAACTGAACATATCGCCGTCATTGCCTCAAGCTTTTCAAGATTCAAGCTGCCATTCTGCACGGCTGCAATCATCCCAGCATCCTCAGAAACAGGAATAAACGCGCCTGATAATCCGCCAACGTGGTTACAAGCCATGACGCCGCCTTTTTTCACTGCGTCGTTTAGTAGTGCCAGCGCGGCGGTGGTACCATGAGTTCCCACGCTTTCCAATCCCATCTCTTCTAAAATATAAGCGACACTATCGCCAACTGCTGGCGTTGGGGCTAAGGAAAGATCTACAATTCCAAAAGGAACTTGCAGACGTTCAGAGGCGATTTGCCCCACCATCTGCCCCATCCGTGTAATTTTAAAGGCGGTTTGTTTGACGGTCTCTGCCACCACATCAAATGGTTCACCCTTCACTTTTTCAAGGGCACGTTTTACAACACCAGGTCCACTGACCCCGACATTAATCACACAATCAGCCTCACCAACGCCATGAAAGGCCCCCGCCATAAAAGGATTATCCTCCACGGCATTAGCAAATACCACTAATTTTGCACAACCCATCTCAGAAAGTGAAGCGGTTTTTTCGATGACATATCCCATTTGGCGAACTGCATCCATATTGATACCGGCACGAGTCGAACCGATATTTACAGAGGAACAAACAAAATCAGTTTCTGCCAATGCTTCTGGAATCGAATTAATTAGAGTGACATCGCCGTTTTGATAGCCCTTTTCAACAAGCGCTGAGAATCCACCAATAAAGTCAACGCCTACAGCTTTAGCTGCTTGATCTAGAACCTTAGCATAACGTACATAATCCTGATTTTGGCTTGCCGCCGCGATTAGCGCGATGGGGGTTACCGAAATACGTTTATTAATAATGGGAATCCCGTATTCCAATTCGATTGCGCGTCCTACTTTGACTAGATCTTTGGCTTTTGTCGTAATTTTTTGATAGATTTTTTCGCAAGCTCGTTGGCTATCACTATCAATGCAATCTAAAAGAGAAATACCCATTGTAATGGTGCGGATATCCAGATTTTCTTCTTCAATCATCCGAATAGTTTCTAATATTTGTGTCGTCTCCATACTCGTCCTCCTAGAGCTTATGCATCGTGTTAAAGATGGCCTCATTTTGAATATTGATTTTCACACCTAAGGTTGTCCCTGTCTGATGCAGGGCCTCCCGAATTTTCTCAAAATCATGTGACTCTGGTAATTCAAGCATCATCATCATGGTGAAGTAATGGTCCATAATCGTTTGGGTCACATCTACAATATTGATATCTAATTCTGCTAATTGATTAGCCACGCCTGCGATGATACCCACCTTGTCTTTTCCAATTACTGTTAATACTGCTCGCATATTTTTCGCTCCCTCGGTATTTTTCTCAAGTATAGCATATTACTTCACATGATTTGAGCATTTTCTTAACGAATATACATATAATCGAGTTATTGTTCGTTTTTAAAGAATATTAGAGCGGTATTATTCGTCAAAAAAACGCCTCCGCAGAGACGTTAGGTATTCGTATAAATGATTTGGTCGCCTACTTCGACAATTCCGTGATTTGCAATAAATAGGCGTTTATAAAAGCGATGATTGGGGACTACGACCACCACATAGGGATCGTAGCCGGCGTCCTCCAAACCGAAAAGATCAAATTCTGCAACTAGTTGTCCTTGACGGATTCGTTCATTTTGAACTTTTTTCGGCATAAAATAACGACCATTCAGCTCCATTGTTCGAAAGCCGATGTGGATGATAACTTCCGCGCCATGATTGGAGGTAAAACCAAAAGAATTACCGCAGGGACTTACAAAAACGATTTTCCCATCAAATGGGGCATAGATACTGCCGTCTTTGGGATGGATTGCCAGTCCTTCTCCCATCATTCCTGTAGCAAAAACCTTATCGGGGATTGAAGACAAGGCTTGTGCATGGCCCGCTATCGGGCAGAAAATTGCCTCATTATGGACACAAATTTCAACTGGTGGCGGTGGTGTCAAAGCAGCCTCTGCAATTTTTTCTTTTTGAATGTTTGCGGAAAATTTCTCGAGTAGTCGACGAAATTGGCTCATCAAACCACCTCCTCCCCTTTATCTTAGCAAGGGTGAAAAGGTAGCGCAATCATTACGCTAATTATTTATTCATCAATTTTTAATATTGACAATTTTGAATTACAATATGAGGATTGCTCATTTTAACCTTATTTCGTTCTCATTGACGCGCGTTATTTTTTCTGAATGATCGCCCAAAGTAAGACATGAATTTTTTGATACGGGTACGCAGATTCTGGATATTTTCCCGCCTTGATATTCTTCGCATGATGATGCAGCGTTGAAAAAATAGCTGTCATATATAGATCTACTGGCAGGTCCTCGACTATACCTGCACTAACTCCCGCGGTCAGTAGCTCTTCAACAGGGCGATAGGTTGACTCATCTAATCTCTTTTCATCTCCATGTTGTAGAAATTTAATTTGTTCGATTAGCGTCAAACTTTCCGGATTGGCTAAAGCATAATGATAGAGTGAACTGAAGTAATGATTGATTCGCTCCTCAATGGACAACGATAAGTCTAGCAGCTGCTCCATTTCAGGTGCCTCCTTCACCTGAATCATTTCTCGTTCATACACGCTTTGCAGGAGCTCATCTTTGTTCTGGAAATATAAATATACGTTAGACTGCGCAATACCGACTTCCCGTGCTACCTTAGTTGTTGAAACCGCAGCGGCGCCTTCACGCAAAATTATCGCAGCAGTTGCGTCTAAAATCTTTATTCGTTTGGTTTCATCTTTTTTTCTCATGAGCCTAGTCTAACTAAAAATGGTGAAGAGTTCAAGCTTGACAAAGATAACTCTATCTTTTATAGTGGGTAACGTTAAAAAGATAAACTTATCTTTTATAAAAGGAGACGATTTTATGAAATTCGCATTATTAGGCTCACTTGGTTCAATTAACCGCTATTTGATTCCTAGCTTGATTCAAGCAGGGCACGAAGTCACTATTGTAAGTACACAGGCAGATCGGGCCACTGACATTCAGGCGCTAGGTGGTATCCCAGCAATCGGTACTATGACGGATGCTGACTTTTTAGCTGAAACGTTTAAAGGAAAAGATGCGGTCTATTTAATGATTTCTGGCGCGCCAAGTCCAGATCTTTTTGCTGCCATCCAACAACAAGCGGAAATTTTCAAAACAGCTATTGAAAAATCTGGTGTTTCACGTGTCGTTCAGCTAAGCAGTATTGGGGCTGACGCTGGCCCTGAGGCGGGTTCTCTATATGCTTATCACTTACTTGAAAACCACTTACGGCAATTGAATCTACCAGTTGCGTTTGTTCGACCAACAGGATTCTACGCAAACTGGTTTGCACATTTAGATACGTTGCGCGCAGAACATGCAATTTATGCGAACATTCCCATGTTGACGTCTGAATATTGGACCGCACCTGAGGACATTGCTGCCATTATTCAGCCTTTATTGGAAAAAACACCTGTTGGTCACACCGTTCACTATGCTATGAGTGACTATTTCAACGGAGCCGACTTCATTGATGCACTGGCAAAAGAAACTGGTTGGCATGACTTACATTATGTGGAAATTACTGATGCACAATACCAAGAAAATTTGAAAGCTCATGGCGTACCAGACCCAATTATTCAAGCTTTTCTACAAATGAACGACTATCAACGGCACCCAGAAGCTTTATATAAGGACCTCCGCCAGCATGGTGTCACGACTGGGAAACCATTAGCTGAATTTATCAAAGAATATGCTGCGATTTTGATAAATGACGAAACGCAACGGGCCAACACAATTGTCAGCTAAACGTACAAAAAAACTGTTCGACTGGAAGTTCTGGTTATTCACCGTGATTCCCAGCAGAACAGTCTTTTCTTATTCAAAGGCAGCGAGAATTTTCATTGCATCTTGATAATCCTCGTTGGTGCTACCATCTAGATTTTCGGACATGATAACAAATCCTAATTTTTGATAGAGGGCAATCGCATCATGACTCCACGTTTGGGTATGAAGGTAAACAAAATCAGACTGATCCTGTTCTTGAAAGATGCGCAAGGCTTTCCCCAGTAGCGCTTTGGCTAAGCCTTGGCCTTGCGCTTCAGGTATTACCGCTACCCAGTGAATCAATGGTTTTTCACCGCTGAACCAAGCCGTACAAGTCCCCACTCGCTTTCCAGCTGGATCTTCAACAAATAACATTCGCCTTGCTAACTGATCTGGATAAGGTGCAAAGCTTTTTTGGAAATAGGCCTGGGCTTCGGCTACTTCAGCAAATTCTAATACCGCTGTCTCGATTTTGGCCCAATCCTTTTCCATACCAGCTCGATAAAATACCAGCTGGTATCCCTCTGGTAATACGTAGTCAGGCAATGCCAGGTCAAGGGGGCGTTTCATCCAAATTTCCTTATAAGGAATTGATTTATCTAACATTTTTTCTCCTTCTCTTCAGCTACGCATGATTTTAGGTAAGGCTTTGCCTTTAGCTAATTCATCAATTATTTTGTCTAGGTAGCGAATTTTTTGCAGCAAGGGATCTTCTATATCTTCAACTCTAATCCCACAAACGATACCCGTGATTTTTTCCGCATTCAGATTCCAACGTGGTGCCTGTTCAAAGAAGGTCGTTAAATCGGATTCGTTTTGTAATACTTCTGCTAAGCTAGTGGCGTCATAGCCAGTCAACCAAAAAATCAATTGATCCACTTCCTCCTTAGTCCGACTTTTACGTTCGGCCTTTTTGACATAAAGTGGATAAATGCTTGCAAAGCTCATATCAGACAATGCTTTTCGTGCCATGAAATCCTCCTCATTTGTATTCTTGCTAAGACTAGCGCAAAGGCAAAACACCTCTGATAAGGACCACCAACACGGCCAGTAGTACCATCAGTAGCAGCAACACTATCACAGTCAGTTTTTGCCATTTACGTTCTTTCAATGATAATACCATAATTGCGATTACATCGAAAATAAAGAAGAATTGGAGGAGCTTGGCAACCCCTACTAAGAAGCTACTTTGGATGCCAGCCTGTTTCGACTTCGTTAAATAGGCAAAAGCAAATGGTGCAGAACCTAGTAAAATAATCCAGCCAAAAACCGTGACTGCCACCGCTCCAATTGGTCCTACGAAAATCATGATTGGTACTGGCAAAAAAGTCAGTAGCATTAATAACACTACTAAACCACCTCCCACTAAAAAGAGAGGTATTAGGCTATATTTAATAATCAGCGTACAGATCAGGAATTGCTCTCGACTAACTTTTTTCCTTTGAAAGCCAACTATCACTATGTTTAGCACAGTAAAGATAAGGGGGACGTAAAGTGCAGAGGTTGCGATTGAATTATTAAGAGCAGCAGCGTGCGTAAGGGTATCCGGCACTTGGAGGAACCTCGGTATAAACGGGAATAAGTAGCAGCTGAGGACATATACGATTACCCATCCATATAGCCAAGTGACAGGTTTGGCTTCTTCTACATGCTTCATTTGGCTCCCCCCTCTCCAACCTTCTTAGACTTTTTGTACTATTACCCAAATTAAGTTTTGGTTTCATTAATTAGTGGTAACGTTTCGATCGACATGACGGGCTAGATTTCTAATAATTTTTAACCCCTTGAGGTTTCCATCCTCAAAGTCAAAATCTCTGATTTCTTATTAGTATATCATGCCTCATTCTCGCTATTTTCCCTTTTTATTGCACTTGTGTCATGATTTTTGAGTTGTTTCAAATAGGTATTTCATTCACAATAACGTGCCTACTTTCATTGAGCACGGTGTTGCAAAATATAAAGCTTAAATTCTGTCGTATGGGCAGAAAGAAAAAGGTTTCTTCAAGTTGAAATGGTGGACCACTTCTTCTATACTAAAAACGAGGGAGTGGCTATGATGGATAAAGAAGAACAACTATTAACCGCTTTTAGCGACCTATATAATAAACGTGTTTGGCTGGATAAACTGATGATGGAACCCGCATTGAAGGGCTATACTTCAAGCGAAGTCCATTGTATTGAAGCCATTGGAAAATTAGCTGAACCAAACGCGACACAGCTAGCGGAAACACTCTTTTTAACCAGAGGTGCTGTCAGTAAACTCGTCCGCAAGTTGACACAAAAAGGAACCATTACTGGCTATAAGAAACCAGAAAATAAAAAAGAAGTCTACTTCCGTTTGACCCCAAAAGGACAAGCTGTTTTTGAGATTCATGAGGCGTTGCATCAACAACTACGCGAACGTGATCAAGAGGTTTTCCAAGAAGTTTCTGATGAACAATTGACTGCTATGCTGAGCTTTATGCAACACTATACCCAGCATCTCGATCAACTGATCCAAGAACAAACCACAAAATAGTCTGGTACATGCCAGATTTTTTTGTGGTTTGTTTTTTGTTGACAAGGAAACAAAACGGCGTTATACTCATTTTTGTTTCCGAGGAAACTTTATTAATCATTCCTCGGTGAGAAAGGAGTTTTCTATGTCACAATCAACCAAATTACCGCAAGGTGTCCTAGGTGCTGCCTGGGCAATCGCGTTAGGCGCCATCGCTCCGATGCTAGACTCAACCATGATGAATATTGCCATTGAGCAATTAAATACCGCCTTTTCCACTAGTCTCAGTACAGTCCAATGGGCGATTACCGGTTATGTTTTAGCCCTTGCTATCGCTGTTCCTATCGCAGGCTGGCTGATGAATCGCTTTGATGGCAAACTAGTCTTTATTACGGCCGTTGCTATCTTTGGTCTTACCTCGCTCATTGCCGGATTCAGTTGGAATATCACTAGTTTTATCATTTTCCGCCTCTTCCAAGGTTTCAGTGCCGGCATCATCACACCGTTAATGTCCACTTTGCTAGTTAAAACGGCGGGACCTGATAATATCGGTAAAGTGATCTCTATTGTCACCACACCAATGATCTTCGGGCCAATTTTGGGTCCGGTCTTAGGTGGCTTCATCTTAGAAATAGCCAATTGGCGTTGGCTTTTCTTTATCAATGTGCTAATTCTATTGATTGCTTTGCCCCTAATGATCCGCTATATTCCGCACTTTGCCCCTTTTAACCCCAAAGCCCGTTTAGACTGGCGAGGAATCCTGTTGCTTTCTATCAGTAGCGCTCTGTTGATTTTCGGTATCTCAAAGGCTGCTGACCACGCCACATTCTTTAATCAAGAAACAGTGGCAACAGTCGGGATGGGCCTTATTTTGCTAGTTGCCTATCTCTGGCACGATCATCAACAGCACCACGAAGTCGTTTTGCCGCTCACGCTCTTCACCCACAAGCCTTTTCGCATTGCGAGTATTGGACTTTTTCTCGCCAACATCGCAATTATGGGTCCTATGCTGATTTTACCGTTATTTTTCCAAACCTTTCGCCACTATACCGCCATGCAAGCGGCCCTTGCGCTGATTCCCCAAGGGATTGGTATGCTGTTGACCCGTCCAGTGATTGGTCGCATGATCGATAAAATTGGTGCTCGCTACGTGGTGTTGGTTAGTTTAGTTCTAGCGCTGCTTGGCTCCATCCCCCTAGCATTCTTGACACCAAAGACCAGCCTAGTGCTACTTAGCGTCATTTTGTTTATTCGCGGTGCTAGTGTGGGTGGCATTAATTTGCCTTTAACGACAGATGCCTACACCGGTCTGGCGGACACACAATTGCCAGAAGCCGGAGTAGGCATCAATATGATAGAAAATCTAGGCTCTAGTTTTGGTTCGGCGCTGATTACTACGGTAGTCTCAACAAATCTTATCCCACTGAAGGGCTATCAAGCCGGTTTCGCAGCCTCTGTTGTTGTCTTGATTTTGTTGATCATTCCCAGTCTCTTTCTAACCAAAAAGATGACTACCTTACATTAGAGTGCCTTCTTATCAAAAACGCCTAAAGTCGCAGTTAAGGCAAGAATTATCCCAAGAATAGTGACCGCTAAAGCGGGCGTATACGTCGTTAATTGGGCACTGCCATCTAGGAGTGCGGGCTGAATCGAAATCAACGAGACTGGGTTCCAATCCTTCAACCCTTCGAATAAATTTAGGACGTATAGTGAGACCATTACACCGATTGTTAGAAATAAGCCACCGGTATTGGAGAGCAGGGTAGAGGCAAACAATGTAACCGTCAAAAGCAGAATTCCAAAAAGTAAGAGACAAACAAGTGACGACAAGACTGCTTGGCTTTTACCATCATCAAAATAAATCAATGTGTAAAGTAACGTGACTAGAAATGCCCCTACTGTGACTCCTAGCCACTGCAGACTGATACTAAACCATTTCCCTAAGATGATTGCTCTACGCGAAAGACCCTTCGTGACAAAATTCAGGAATGTGCCCTTTTGAACTTCTCGACTGACACTGCCACTAAATAGAATTACAGCTAAATAAATACCGATTTGTGACATATTCTTATAGAACTGTCCCCACGAATCCAATGAAGTTGGCTTGGGAATCTTGCCAGCAAAATCGGCGAAGCTCATTTTGATGATTTCTGGTGTTAACTTTGCTAAGAGTGGGCTCATGATACCAAAGCATAGAAAGACAATTAGCAGAATCAAAATTCGTTTTGTTCGCCAGGCTTCCTGCCACTCTTTTTTGAACCAAATCCAAGTGCCGCTCATTTCGTCACCTCCAAAAAGATGTCCTCTAGCGTGCTTTCTTGTTGCTGCAGACTCACAGGCATTTTTTCTTGTTGGCGCAAAATGTACCACAACTGCTCTTGCTGATCATCTGAAACAGTGAGAAGAACGTCACTTTTTTGTTCATTATTCTGAAATACAAAGGTCTCTTTTTCAGATAGCATACTTAAAAATTTGTTTTTGGCGGTGATAGAATCAAAATCTACGTACCATTGTTTCTTGCCATATTGCTGCTTTAAGTCCTCTAGGGTACCCGTTACTTGCATTTCACCCCGATTGAGAATACCAACATGATCACAGATTTGCTCCACATCATGTAAAATGTGGGTCGAAAATAAAATCGTTGTCTTTTGGCGCAAAGAGGCCAATAAATCTAAAAATTCTTTGCGCCCGATTGGATCCAAGGCTGATGTGGGTTCATCGCACAGCAGTAATTTAGGTTCATTTACCAAAGCCTGAGCAATTCCTAAACGCTGTTTCATTCCACGAGAAAAGCCGCCAATCCGTTGCGTTGCAGTTAGACCTACTAGCTGCAACAGCTCTTCACTGCGTTTGAAGCGTTCTCTTTTCAAACCAGCAATCTCCCCGCACAGATTTAAATATTCTTTAGCGGTCAAATAATCATAGAATGCTGGTACATCTGGCAGATAGCCAATAAATTGATTGGTTTGATTTTGACCATATGTTACCAAATTCTGATTAACACGAATCGCACCAGCATCTTGCTTTAATAAGCCGGTTATTAGCTTCATGGTTGTTGTCTTGCCAGCACCATTACGACCAACAAAACCGTAAATACTCCCCTCCGCCACAGAGAACGTCAAGTCTTGCAGAACCTTTTGACCATGAAAGCTTTTAGTTATCTGCTCTAGCTCAAGGAGCGCCATTATGCTTCCCCTCTTCCCACAACAAAATACAGCAGCGGACCAATCAGTTGGAACACTATCACCACCACCAGCCAAAACGGGCGATTACCAAAACGATACTGAGGGTGTTTCCAGACATGGATCACCGCTGCAATCATCAATCCTACTTCCAATAAAATCAGTGGAATAAAAAATGGTAAATATTCAATAAACATTTGGGTACTCATTTTTAATCACATTCCTTTCATCGCCGAGAGTGTCTTCAATAATGGTCCGACTTCGGCATCTGCTTGGTAGACTTGCAGCATTGGAAATTCGATAATGGTCAGAAAATCTTGCTTCACTAGCGTAGTTTCTCGCGGATATTGATTGCCACTTGCTTGTTCCTCCAGCCAACCTTCAATTTGGTCAAAGTACGCATCGCCATGTAAAGCGGTTGGAAATGGTGTCGTCTCTAACAGCGTGATAAATTGTTGCAATAACCGCGTCAACTCGCTCTTATTGCCAACCAAAGCTTGGCTAACAATTGCAGCAGCTAAAAAATTCAGATAGTTGATGGGATTTAATGATGCCAGTTCAAATTGCATCGCTAGTTGTTCCCCCCGCTGCACAGTTGCTTTGGTCTTCACAGGATCAGGTCCCAAAATCTGTAAGTAGTTCGTTAAAAAGCTCATCATAATTGCTAATTCTTGGTAGATAGCACTTTGCATGACTGCCGTCGCCTTCACTGGATCTTGCTGCTGATAGGCCGCGGCAATTAGCGGTGCTGCCGGCATTTCAACTGGTGGCCACTCACCCAAAAGAGCTAAAACACGTTCATTTTCGCCAGTAATCAAACTAATATAGCCCAAAAGTTTTTCGGCCTCCGCTACAATGCGCGGATCTTGACTCTGACGTATCACATGATCCAACAGTTGCTGGGCTTCTGATTGATAACCATTTTTTTCTTCATAAGGTAACTGATCCCCATGATTAAGTAAAAATAAACTCATCTGAATTAAAAAAGGATAGCATGAATAATAACGCTTCACTAAGTTACGAAATCGAACTAAGGTCTCAGCTGGCGCCTTCTTTACATCCCCTTGCAGCGAATGATAGATGCGCTGAATTTCATGTGTGGTTAGCTGCGGCTGATAGTTTAATAGCTCGTCAATCGTTTGATCAAAATAAGCCGCTAATAACGGTAATAAGGTAATATCCGGATAAGATTGACCGTTCTCCCACTTGGAAACAGAGGCCTTTGTCACTCCCACAAAGTCCGCTAATTCCTGCTGCGTAATTTTTTTCTCTTTACGTAAAAATGCTAAGGTTTCCCCAATATTTAGTAACATGATCTCACCTCTTACATTTATTTTAACCCCATTGAGCGAGGGAAACAATGGAGCGGTTGTATACTTACCGAACATTTAGTCAACCAACGCGATACTTGCGTATATTGTGCAACTATCAGCTTGCCATGGTAAAATAATAGAACTAGACGATTTATGAAAAGGGTCTTAGCTCAAAAACAACCCTGATTCTTGGCGGTATTTAGACTTTTTAGTCACCGTCAATGGGGACAGCTTGAATTGACAAGCGGACAACTAGCTAGTTCAACAGAAACATGTGAGTTAAAACGAAAAGATCGTGAGCAACAGACGCGCGGTGAAAGGCGGCTCTAATGGAAGAACTATTTACAACTCTTAAACAACTTATGGAAGACGAACTTGGCCAAGCCGGAACTCCTTATTCTGTGGGAAAATTTAGCGGCATTGGCTGGCTTTTCCCACCAGATGGTGATCCTTGGCTATCCCTTAAAGCCTATCCCAAAACTGTCAACATCTATCTTTTTCTTTTCTTCGATGGCAAACCCGTTGCCAGTCAATATACAGATGTATTCGGTAAAAGCAACTTAGGCAAATCTTGTATCCGTATCCGGTCCCTAACCCCCGCTAAAGAAACTGCGTTACGGGAATTACTGCAAATCTCTAAAAGGAAATTTATTAAAAAATATGATTCATAGGATTTTACAAAAACTAAATCGCCGCAACTCTACGCTTACTGTAGGGTTGCGGCGATTGTTTTATCTTTTAAATATTAAAATGTCGGATTTTCTTAGCTCGTACTCGACTCAATCTGCGACTGGTTCACCAAAAATGGGGAAGCCTTCTTCATTCCATTTAAATTCTTGAACACGTGCATGGCGATCTGGATTATTCAACGGATCCTCCATATCATTTTTCTTGGGTCTTGCATGATACACAATTAAATCTGTCTCGTTATCCTCTGCTTTAGTAAATGAGTTGTGTCCAGGACCGAACTGCTGATTCTCTTCAGAGCTTTGAAAAACGGGTACTTTACTTTTATGCCAAGAATAACCGTCTAATAAATCACTATCAGCTTCTGCCCACAATAATCCCATACAATAGTTTTCATCTGTTGCACTAGCAGAGTAGGTAATAAAAACCTTGCCATTTCGTTCTATCACGGCTGGTCCTTCATTCACCCAAAATCCGCGTTTTTCCCAATCATATTCTGGAATTGATAAAAGTACTTGCTTGTCTGTTAGCGTCCACGGATTCTCCATTTTAGATAAGTATAAATTAGAGTTTCCTGGTATAGCTGGATCAAGTTGTGCCCAGACATAGTACAACATGCCTTTATGTGTAAAAACAGTACCGTCTAAGCTAAAACTATCAAATTGTGTGTTGACTTTTCCTTTTTCTGTCCAAATACCTTTAAATGGATCAGCTTCAGAATTTTCAAGGACAAACATGCGATGGTGATGATGCTGATCCCGAATTTCTTCATCATCACTAGCAGCAAAATAGACGTACCATTTACCATTTAGAAAATGAATCTCCGGTGCCCAGATAAGACGACTCATTTCACCATATTCATGCGCTCGCCAAATTATTTTTCGTTCTGCATTTTCTAAATCATTTAGATGGCGCGCACGGCGCAATTCAATTTCTTGATAGCCTGGAACGGACCCCATAAAATAATAGTAACCATCTGTATGACGGAATATCCATGGATCAGCACGCTCAATCACAATTGGATTATTGTACAATGTCATTAGTTTCTCTATCCCTTCTGTACACGAATCATATTCCAAGAGTACGGCGCTAAATATGCGTGACAGCTAGTCAATTGCATTTCAATGCTATCGTAAATTTGTTTTGGAACAATTTGATTTGGTGTCTCTCTTGTATTTTTTGCTTGCAGATCTTGATGACTAATTTCAATATGTTCGATTACTTTCAATAATTCAAAATCAGTCTCTACTTGCATCACTTGTTTTTCTTCACTGCGGTTTACGCAGAAAATAACAATTTCGTCTGTTGATTCTGTAATGCAGGTATCCAAATAAGACACATTTTGCATCTTTTCCACATTATAGGTGGGACCTACTACATTTTGCTGTAGTACGTGACCCTTAGCGTATTTCGATAAATGTTGCATTACATAGTAAGTAGGATTGACCCAAGACGCTCCATTAGCATCTGTCAAAATCAGTGGGATCGTATTAACTAGTAACGACTGACACGCTATTTTTACACGATCAGCATGTCGGAGAATAGATAATCCCAACGAACCAAACAAGAGCGTATCTTCCATAGTAAAATAGCACCAGTCAACTGGACTTCCTATTTCAAAATCGTGATGTTCTTTTTGTGGTTGATTATGAACATTCCATTCGTCAAAGGCCAAATACATTGTTTTATCACTTCTAACATACCCTTTGACGTAATCACAGGTGGCGATTATTTCTTCGATTTGGCGATCAAAGCGATGCGATTTAGCTAAATAAGTGGGAGTATCATCCCGTTCATTTTTAGGTGGTCTAGTTAGATCATCTTCATCATACTTGTCAATATAATTATGTAATGCTAAATAATCCACATTGTCATAAGCTTGCTCTAGAGCGATGCGGTCCCATTCAGGGTAACTTTCCAAGCGCGGTGTTGAGCTTCCCACTAATACAGTTTCAATTGTATCATCAGTCCACTTCATTACTTTAGCTGCTTCATTAGCTAGTCGCCCATATTCATAAGCTGACTTTGCCCCGATTTGCCACGGACCGTCCAATTCATTTCCTAAGCACCACAGCTTCACACTATGTGGCTCTTTCACTCCATGACTAATCCGCAAATCACTCCAATAAGTGCCACCTGGAAAATTACAATATTCAACAATATTACGAGCATCATCAATTCCTTTCGTTCCTAAATTAATGGTCATGATAGGTTCTGCGTTGATTTCTTTCAACCATTCAAAAAATTCGTTTAATCCAAATGTATTTGGTTCGATGCCACGCCAAGCAAGATCAATTTTTCGAGGTCTTTCGTCAGTTGATCCGATTGTATCCAGCCAGTTATAACCAGATGTGAAATTCCCGCCCGGATAACGAATGACACCCAAATTTAGTGCTTGAACTTTTTCTAAGACATCCAACCGAAATCCGCGATTATCTGCCTGTGGGTGTCCAGGTTCAAAAATTCCGGTATATACGACACTTCCCATATGTTCAACAAAAGAACCAAACAGTCGTGGACTAATATCTCCTTTAATAAAGTGCTTGCTTATCGTAATGTTTGTGTTCATTTAATAGCCTCCAACTTTATTTCTGACGTGTTAACAAACTTATTAGTTTCCAGAATCCACCGGCAAATAAGAAAATGAATGGTGGAAAAATTGTAACTGAACAGAAGAAGACATATGTCAAAAATACTTTTAATAGATTTTGTGGCAAGAAACCAATAACCAAAATTGCAGTATTTTGAAGACTTTCAATTATAGACTGCTGTGATATGTGCACTAATTCTGGTATTAGGCATAGAAAAAACATCGCCACGATTACACCGGATACAATGAATGCAACCAAAAGTGGCAGGGGTAGCAATTCCATTTGTTGCATTGCTGACTCCAATGCTGCAAAAATAGCAATAAAAGTTAAACTAATTGGCAAAGTTATCAAGAGACGATGCTTGAAACCTACCCAAAAGGTTTTAAGTACGCTACCCGTACCCGTAATACGCCATTCATTAATGGTATAGTACGCAGCCTTACTTGAAGCTACTACTGTGACTAATGGCAAACTGCAGAGTACCCACAAAATACCTAATAAAATGTAATCTGAAATTGTTATCAAATTAGCATACCAACGTGATTGAACTAATTTCATCATCATCTATTCCTTCATTCCTGACATTGCTGTACTTTGAATAAAATATTTTTGTGCAAACATATAAATGATCAACAATGGCAACATGGAAATAACTGTTCCCGCCATTACTGGCCCATAAAAAGAAATATTTTGTCCTGTAAAGAGGGCCAATCCAGCAGGCAGCGTTCTCATTTTTGAACTACTAGTTAGAATCAATGGATATAATAGATCATTCCAGTTGTTCATCAATGTGAAGATTGCTAGTGAAAGCATAGTTGGCTTACTCAACGGCAAAATAATTTTCAAGAAAATCTTAAATTCACTCAGACCGTCTATTCTAGCAGCTTCTTCTAAATCTCGAGGCAAAGTAACAAAGAAAGAACGCATCATAAAGATACCAAAACCGGTTGTCATTCTAGGAATAATCAAACCAGGATAAGTATCCAGTAAACCCATTAGATTGATCTCGATAAATAAAGGAATCATGAATACTTGAAATGGAATCATCATCGTTAGTAAAACAAAGTAGAAAAATCCAGATTTCCCTTTAAAATCCATTCGTGCTAAGGCATAGCCAGCCAAAGAATCAAAAAATACAGATGTGACCATAACACCACCAGCAAATATAACGGTATTCTTGATATAGTCTAACAATGGAATTGTTGACCAGACCTTTAAATAATTTTCAAGCGTATACTTATCTGCAAAAATTTTGGGTGGGTAAGAAATAATATCTTTTTCATACTTAAATGAAGAAATCAGTAACCAAATAAAGGGGAAGGCAATTAATAGCAAGACTAAAATCAAGGCGATTTTTCGAACAATACTTTTCCCGCTAACTGGATTTTTTTTGGTCATTTTTGCAGCTTCTAGTTTGTATTCCATGTCCTTCCTCCTATTTCATTTGCTTTTCTTTATGTGACATGTAAAGGTTTGCCGTAACAGCTAAAATCGCAATGATTACAAAAAGTACACTGGAGAGAGCTGATGCATAACCTAATTCGTATGGAGCAGTGAATCCTCGACTATAAATATATTGGACTGCAGTTTCCGTTTTGAATTGCGGTCCTCCGCCTGTTGCTACGTATACCTGGTCAAATACTTGCATTGAGCCAATCAAATTGGTCAAAATACAAAAACCTAATGAAGGGACAATTTGTGGTAGTGTAATATTGAAAAATTGTTGTCGTGTCGTTGCACCGTCCATTGCTGCTGATTCATAAAGCGAAGGTGAAATCCCTTGTATCGCAGTAAGTAAAATGGTCATCGTAACTCCGAAATTCTTCCAAACAGTCATAAACGCAACTGTTGGCATCGCCAAAGTTGGATCGCGGAAAAACTGAGGAATGGGCAAGCCCGCTTGAGAAAATAGATATGGTATTGCCCCAATATTTGGATCCAATAGCATCGAGAAAATAATGGCAATCGATGTTAAGGAGCAGATAACTGGAATATAGAATGTAGACCGACAAAATTTATTGAACCGATTATCTTTTGACAACAGGACTGCAAATAACAATCCAACAATAATTTGAGCAGGTGTTTCTAACAGCGTAAAGTACAAAGTATGTAGAACTGCATTGACTGCCCGTTCATCTTGGAATATCCTCTGAAAATTTTCTAACCCTACAAAGTCTTTTGCTGTAAAGAAAATATTCATGTTAGTAAAACTAAGTCCAAATGTGCCAATCAGAGGAACCACTGTAAAGACCAATAATACTAAAAAAGACGGTAGCAAGAATAGATAAGCCGCATGATTTGGTTTATTCCAATAAGCAGCAATTGAACTATTTTTGTTTTTCACTTTTTTCACCTCTGTTATATAGTGATTTGAGCTAGGAGAAGTCGATCCTCATCCTAGCTCAAATAGTTAGTTTGCTAAAAGATCATTAATTTGCTTATCAGCGTCATTCATCAATTTTTCGGCATCTTCACCAGCCAGCAACTTTTCAATCAGTGGATTGATAATATCGTTATTGATTGTTGGTAATTGATCAAATCCTGGTAAAAATGGTTTAGCAAATTCCATTTGTTTTGATAGCTCAGTCACAATTGGATCATTTTTAACTTCTTCATCTTCGCCAACAGAGTTTAGATAAGCAGGAAAACCGTTCCGCATACTCCACTCTTTACCAATATCCGCAGTATTCCAATATTTTAGAAATTCATAAATTGCTTCCTTCTTATCTTCACTAGTACTTGCTGGAATCGCATATCCTACGCCATCCAAAATAGCTGTTTTTTCGCCTGAACCTTGTGGAATCGTAGTGACACCATAATTGATTTCATTTGCTTTCAAACCATTGTTTAACCAAGGTCCATTTAATTCGATTGCTAGTTGCCCAGCATTCATGACATTGTCCATTTCAGCACCGGAGATTGACTCAGGCCCCGTTTTATCTACATGTATCATTTTTTGAATTGCTTGCAATGTCTTCAGATTTTCTGGTGATGCAAACTCAGATTTTGTATAATCATCGCTGATGACTTTCCCACCATTCGCTAAGATCCAGTTATAAAGAGGCGCCGTACCATCTTTATTGAAAATGAAACCATGAACATTCTTAGAAGCATCTGTCAATTTTGGTGCCATTTCAGTTAATTGTTCCCAAGTTGTCGGAGGAGTATTTTCATCTAACCCAGCGGCCTTGAATAAGTCTTTATTCCAGTACATATACATTCCTTGAACTTGCATTGGTACGTAATATTGCTTGCCGTCTACGACTCCTAGATCAACAGCTGAACTGGCAAAATCATTTTTATCAACCCCGTCATAGGACCAAAAATCATCAATTGGTTGTACAGCTCCATTTTTAACGTATTGTGCAAAATCAGAATAATTTAGTGCAACAAAATCCGGTGCCGTTTTAGAGGAAATTGCTGGTGGCAGTTTCTCATTCAGATTTGACCACATCATAATATCCATTTCAATTTTGATATTTTTGTCATTTTCATCATTAAATCGGTTTACGATCTCTTGTAGAATTTCTCCATCAGAAGCTGTAAATCCGTTCCAAAAAGTCAATGTGGTTGTTCCATCTTTATCCGTTCCTGAGCCACTATTTCCACCACCGCATGCAGTTAATGACAACATTCCCAAAGCAAGAGCCGCCGTTCCAACAAGTAATTTTTTCAATTTCATGAGATTCTCCCCTTTTCTTATAATTCGCACCGAATCATATTCCATGATAGAGGTGCTAATTTTACATCCAACTTTGTATCATTCCATTCGTATTCTATATTTTCACTTGGATGGACTATTTCATTTCTAGCATCATTTACTGCTTTGATATCAAATCCTGACATTTGCGAAAATTCTCGAATACCTTTTACTACAAAATCTCCTAAATCTACATGAAAATCTAATGGTTCTTCTCCTCTATTGACTGCAAAAATAACCAGTTCATTCTCATTTACCACACTAATCGTTTCTAGAAACGGAACCGCCTCGAAATCAGCTGTAGCATACGTATCAGATTCAACTAAGGGTGTCAGCACGTTTCCTCGACCGTAGTTTGACATCTGCATAAACGGATAAAAAATAGTCTGCCGCCATGCTTCTCCTTCAGGATCCGTCATAATGGGTGCAATCACATTTACTAATTGTGCCAAACAAGCTATTTTAACGCGATCAGCATGTTTTAACAGCGTAATCATCAAGCAGCCTAATAATAAAGCGTCTTCAAAATTGTAGTGATCTTCTAAAATTGGTGGCGCAACTTGCCATGGCTTAACAGTTTGATCATGTTCATTCGAGTGATACCAAATATTCCATTCATCGAATGATAAATTAATTTCCTTTTTACTATGTCGTTTTGCTTTAATTGCATCACACATTGCAACAACACCATTTATGAACTCATCCATATCCAATGAACGGGCCAAATAACTCGCTAAATTGTCATCCTGATTACCGTAGTACTGGTGTAGAGAAATATAATCAACAGTGTCATAGGCATGATCCAAGACTGTTAATTCCCAATCGCCGAATGTCGGCATTTGTCCGGAAGAGCTTCCACATAAAACTAGTTCAATAGAATCATCTACCAGTTTCATTGCTTTACCAGCTTCATTCGCTAAACGTCCATATTCTTCAGCCGTCTTATGCCCAATTTGCCAAGGGCCATCCATTTCATTTCCCAAACACCATGTCTTAATATTAAACGGTTCCTTATGACCATTCTTCACTCGAAGTTGACTCCAATACGTATCACTGTCGCTATTACAATACTCTACTAGATTACGAGCCGCATCGATTCCTCGGGTCCCTAGGTTAACTGCCATATCAATCTCAGCACCCACTTCTTGCGACCACTCATAAAATTCATGTATTCCGACTTCATTTGTTTCAAGTGAGCGCCATGCCAAATCTAGTCGTTTGGGTCGGTCCGAAACTGGGCCTATCCCATCCTCCCAATTGTAACCCGATAAAAAATTTCCACCCGGATATCGAATTAATGGAATCTTTAACTCCTTTACTAATTCCATTACATCTTGTCGAAAGCCTGATTCATTTGCTGCCGAATGGTTAGGTTGATAAATTCCAGTGTAAACAGCTCTTCCCATATGTTCGATAAATGATCCATATATACGTGGATCAATTTCAGCTAATATCAAATCACGGGAAATTTTTAATTTGGATTGCAACATTTACTCCTCCTTTAACTTACAAGCAAATATTAACAGACATAGAAAACGCTGTCAACAATATATTTATTAATTATAATTATCTATATAAAAGTAAATAAACATTTATATTAATATAAGCTGATAATATATTATATATTTTACATTAATTAATGTTTATGTTAATATTTAGTAGAAGAATAAGGAGGGGAGTTTATTGCAGTTAGATATATCTGAAGAATCATTACCAGTATATGAAGCATTAGCTAGTAATGTACGTCTAAAAATTATTCAATTACTTTCAAAAAATAAGATGAATATCAAAGAATTAGCAAAAGAACTTAATCTGAGTAGTGCCATCGTAACTATGCATGTAAAGAAACTAGAGGAAGCAAATATTATTAGAACTGAAAAAGTCGCTCAGAATAAAATCTCTAGTTTGCGTGTTGATAAGATAGAAATCAATTTCCCAGAAAAAATATTCAATGCTTTTGATACAAAAGAAACATCAATACCTGTCGGCCACTATACTAATTATTCCATTGAACCTACTTGTGGCTTAGCTACACTGACTGAGTTTATAGGTGATGTGGATGAACCTAAGTACTTCATGGATCCTAGACGGATGGATGCTCGAATTCTTTGGTTTACCAAGGGATTTGTAGAGTACCAAGCAATCAATTATCTAGAAAAAACAGAAAAATTGGAAATGCTAGAGATATCAATGGAAATCTCCTCGGAATTTCCTTTCTATAATGATAATTGGCCGTCTGATATCACATTCTTTTTAAATGATATCGAGCTAGGAACTTGGACAAGTCCTGGTGATTTTGCAGATATCCGAGGTAAATACACACCTGCTTGGTATCCTGATAATCTCAACCAATACGGATTACTTAAAACAATTCGTATCAGTAAGCACCTAACGAATATGGATGGTATTCCATTATCAGATATTACCATCGATGATTTGCCTACCCATGAGGATATCTGGCATTTAAGAATTGAAGTAAAAGAGGATGCAAAAAACGCTGGGGGATGTACATTATTTGGAAAAGGTTTTGGTAACTATGATCAAGATATTAAAATAAAAATGTTCTATAGTTAGCAATTAATAACTATCTTATTGATTTTTATACTCATAGAAATAAAAAAGAGACTGATACATAACTCGAAAAGTTATGTATCAGTCTCTCTTCATATCCGAATAAACGGTGGAAACAGAAGCGCCTTTTTCACTATTTATTAAAAATCTTTGGTCCTTTACGCATGTTTTTGCGATCGTTTTTAGGAGCGCTCATTTTTTTAGAACGGCCGCCGCCTTGTTTCTGTTTGATCAATTCCAACATTTTTTCTTTTGTATCCTTGGTATCTTTCTTTTCCATCTGTGACACCACCTTTCAATAGTGAGGAAATTAGTTTAAGTTTTTTAAGTAGTCTAAAGCGTCTTGAACTGTTTTTACCGGAACGATTTTCATCTTAGAATCAATTTTTTCAGCTGTCTTTTTAGCTGTTTCGTAATTACTTTCGATTCCAGGTTCGGCTTGACGCATCTCGTCCGTAATCGTATCATCGGGTGCAAAAAAGATTTCGGCGCCTTCATTGTTGGCAGTCACGATTTTTTTATCAATACCACCAATACGTCCTACTGTACCATCAGAACTCATCGTCCCTGTTCCGGCGATTTCGTGTCCTTTACGCAGGTCTTGATTCATTAACTGGCTGTAGATTTCCAAAGTGAACATCAACCCCGCCGAAGGGCCTCCAATACTCCCCGCATCCACTTGGATTGGCACGGAAGAATCGACTTCTGTATGATCTACTAGGCTAATTCCAATCCCCGGTTTCTTTTCTCCGGCCAGTTCAACAAGCTTACCACTAGCTTCAGCCGTCTTTCCATCGCGTAAGTAACTGACAGTAACCGTTTGACCGACTTTTTGCTTTTTAACATATTCCATGAAGCTAGCACTATCCTTAAAGGTTTGACCATCCACCCCGGTAACGGTATCGCCAACTTTCAATTTCCCATTAAAAGCAGAATTGGGTTGCAGAGACATCACATAGACCCCTTTATAAGTCATCTCATAGGGCTTTTTAGCTAACTTCAAAGCCTGTTCGATTGCCATATTTTGTGAAGATTCCATATAATAGCGCTGAATTTGATTATACTCTTCGCTAGTACTTGTGCCCATCAGTTCTTGTCTGGAGACAATATCTTCATAGGAATTGAAATACGCCTGCAATGCGCGGAGTCCTGTTGCTTGTCTAATCGAAACCGTTGTAAGGTAAAAAGCGCCGGATTGTTGGTCCTCTTGCCCGTCAACTTTGATAAAGTTCTTAAGGTTTTCAGTTGTTCCTGGGCCTTCGATATAATAAGGGACAGGCAGAAAAACTGCTGCGACTGCGAGTAAGGCAACAAGAAATAATAAAATTCGTTTAATCGGGACTTTATTGTTCATCTTTTTTCCTCATCATACTTTGATAGACTGCGGTTGGCAGATATTCGGAGATATCGCCACCAAACTGCCAGACTTCCTTCAGTAAACTGGAGCTGATATGGCTGTACTTTTCCTCCGATAAGAGAAAGACCGTTTCTAACTCAGGAGCTAAATGACGGTTCATTTCAGCAATATCTCGTTCATATTCATAATCTTTCACACTACGAATCCCCCGCAAGAGATGTGTTGCGCCAAGCTCCTGGGCAATCGTGACGGTCAGTTTGGTTTCTTGGGTCAATACCGTGACATTGGGCAAGTGGGCAGTTGCTGCCTTAATTGCAGATACACGTTCAATCGGCTCTAAAAAAGCTTTTTTGCCGGTATTAACAAAAACACCGATAATGATTTTATCAAATAAACCGGCAGCTCGTTCAATGGTTCGCAGGTGGCCCATAGTAAATGGGTCAAAGCTGCCTGGAAATAGCGCAGTTGTCATTGTGTTTCCTCCTTTTCAAACAGCGTAATAGCCGTAATCCCGTATTCTTGCCGTCGGTATTGGCGCCAACCTTCAATATTTTCCGGCAGTAGCACTTGCTTATCGGTCTCACAGACAATCCAAGCAGTATCCGTCAACAGCCCCTCTGCAATCATTTTTGTGATTTGCTGGGTTATTTTCTGCTGTGCATACGGAGGATCTAAGAAAATCAAATCAAATTGGCGACCTTCAGCAGCTAAGTCTGCCAAAACACGGTCAGCGTCTCCTCGGCGAACCTCAAATTGATCGACGTCACGCACCAGTTGAACGTTTTCCTTGATAACTTGCAACGCACGGCCATTTTTTTCCACTAAGACCGCATGATCCATTCCTCGAGATATCGCTTCGATTGCCAACCCACCACTACCAGCAAATAAATCTAACACTTCTCCCCCATCAAAGTATGGACCAATCATATTAAAAATCGACTCTTTGACTTTATCGGTTGTTGGACGCGTGTTGGAGCCTTCTAAAGACTTCAAGCGGCGTCCTTTGTATTTTCCAGAAATAACGCGCATTTCCTCACCTCTTCGTTTTCACATTATACCAAAACAGCCACAAAAAAATGATGAAAAATGTTTGAAGTTATCGCCCATTTTCATCATTCTATAAATCTTCTGCTAACCGGATTTGAGTATTGGCCTCTTCAATTTCAAAGCCATCATCCTGTTGATAAGCCGCTTTTGTGCCTATCTTTTCTGCAAAATTCATTTCGATGTCTGGTCGGTAAGAACGTTCGACAGATCGAACAAAGTGTAAACTGTTGAGCTTTTTCTCAGTTTCCTCAATCTGATCGTCATCCATATACAACACCACGTATTTCATACGACGCGACACATAATGGACGATTCCGTAACGACGCAGTTGCTTCATTTGTTTTAAACTGTATACCCAAACGATCAGTGAACGGCGTTTCACGATCGTAAATTCACTAGCATTAGCTTGCATGGCAAGCACCTCCACATCCTTTAGTCGTAAAGAAAGGATTTCCCGCATCTACCTTGATTTCTTCCGAGATCGTCTGTGCCAACGCCTGACCCGTCTGATCTAAGATATCTTGCAACTGGGTTTCAGCTAACCGAAAAGCCGCAACTGTTTCGTCTAAATCCAAGGTGCGTTTTGCTTGGCGCAGCGCTCGTTGCTTTTCTCTAAAATCCGGTGCGTATTTTCCATACGGTTCAATTCGTTCAAATGTCGTTTTAGCATTTTGAAATGCCTGTTGTTTCGCTTTAGCGGCTGGGTTGGCCAGTGCATCTTTAGCATGGCGATAGTCTGCTACGACTTTTCCAGCCAAAATCACTTCAGCTAAATGGACTGCTTGGTCCTCTAGACGAAAAAGCTCTTCATTGATGATCACTGACTTCCCTCCGTTTCATTTTCTTCCTCTAACAAGACTAACACATTTTCTTTTGAAAAGGCAATGCCTATCCGTTCTGGTTCCTTATTGCTGAAGCGAGAGTAGTACAAGCTATCAGCGAATATATTCAAAACGGTTGTGCCTACATCGTAGACCGGTGTCGCAAAGTAAATCTGACAATGCTCCTTACTTTGCGTTTCAAGTAGGGCGGCGGCTTCGTCCCCATTCATGATAAAAGTTGGCGGAATCGTTTGGGCAACTTGTCGGTTGCGCCAATCCTCTATGCGAACTTGAATATACTCTTCCGGGCTTTGCAGGAATGTCGCTAATAAATCACTAGCCGTCGTTCCTAAATCAGCCCCTAATAGATAATTCCCCAGCTGGTCACGATTTCGAACTAAATTAAGGAGTTTCAGCATTCGCGTTTGATTGCTCTCATTAATTTGGCGCCAATCAGCATGACCACTCATGGTAACAGGTAAAGGCGAGCCGGCATTCAGCTGATAGGGCATAACCGTCAAAAGCGTCTTTTTATCTAAATAGTCAATAGCCATCAAGCGTCCACTCGTTTGACTAAAGTATAAAATCGCAAATGTCCCATTATCAAAGGCAATCAACGGCCGATAATTCATGTCCTCTTCCATCAACTCAATAGCGTATTGTTTATCATCATAACTCACATCGAAGTTTGAATAGATTGTTGTGATTGCGGCGACATCTGTTAAGGTCATGTTCAACGAAAAAGGTGCCGTCGCCAATTTACTGCCGAAAACCTTGATATCTCGTACTTGATCATTTTCTACTAAAACCTCGGCATATTCTTCATCCAAAGCGCCATAGATCCAAGTTTCGTACGTATAGCCGCTAGGCAACACCACACGTGGTTCGCCCCACTCTGCTACTAATTGGCTACTAGTGACTCCAACCAAATTGGCAGTGCCTGCTGCTTTGATTTCGGTATAAGGCAATGCACTATGCTCCCGCTGACGCGCTAAATCATCAGCCGGCGGTGGTGCAGCTGCCGGAAATAAGATCGGCTGTCCGTAAAAGACTGCTAACACACCGAAAAAAATCAATGTAAAAGCGCCGATTCGTTTTAATCTAGTTGTATTATTTTTCTTTGATCTCAATCAATAAATCTCCCGAATCGATCGATTCCCCATCGGCTACATAGAGATGTTCCACCACGCCATCAAAGCGGGCCTCAATGGTTGTTTCCATCTTCATCGCCTCTGTAATCATTAATGGTTGGCCTTTCTCCACCTTATCGCCTTTTTGAACGAGAACTTGGAGAACAGAACCAGACATTGTAGCGCCGATCTGTTCTTTATTAGTAGGTTCTGCTTTTTTACGGGTTTGGACCGTACTGATAATGCTGGTATCTTTGACACTGATTTCTCGACGCTGGCCATTTAAGTTAAAGAAAAGAATCCGATTGCCTTCAATGTCAGGCTCGCCAATTTCGTCCAACCGAATAATCAAGGTCTTTCCTTTTTCGATTTGGACCGTAACAGTTTCGCCTAAGCGGATTCCATGAAAAAAGGTCGGCGTATCCAATAAGGTCACATCGCCAAACTGTTCGTAGGATTTGCGATAATCAAGAAATACTTGCGGATACATCAAGTAGCTTAAAATTTCATCTTGGCGCGGCTCATAACCAATCTGTTCAGCTAATTCTGCTTTGATTTGCGTAAAGTCTACTGCCTCGGCTAGACTACCTGGACGAACAGAGAAAGCTGGCCGCCCCTTTAAGATAATCCGTTGTAACTCTTCTGGGAATCCGCCTACTGGTTGTCCCAAGTCCCCTTGGAAGAAGCTGATGACTGATTCAGGGAAGCTTAGTTCACTACCCTTTTCATAAACATCTTCTTCCGTTAGATTATTTTGCACCATGAAGAGGGACATATCCCCCACTACTTTTGAAGAAGGCGTTACCTTGACGATATCACCAAACATCAGGTTGACGGTGTGATACATTTGCTTGATTTCATCCCAACGATGGCCTAAACCGACTGCTTTGGCTTGCTGCTGCAGATTGGAATATTGTCCCCCGGGCATTTCGTGTAGATACACTTCCGTTTGTGGTGCATTCAAGCCATTTTCAAAGGGCTGATAGTACATGCGGACATCTTCCCAATAATGGTTGAGCTTTTGTGTATTCTCAATGTCGATTTCAGGTGTCCGTGGGCCATTAACTAACGCATAGTAAAGGCTCGACATACTTGGCTGACTTGTACTGCTACTCATAGCGCTCATAGCCACATCGACAATATCAACGCCAGCTTTAGTGGCCGCTGAGTAGGTGATGATACCATTACCGCTAGTGTCATGGGTGTGCAAATGAATAGGGATGTCCGTCGTTTCTTTTAATTCGCTGATTAAACGGTAGGCTGCTTGGGGTTTCAATAAGCCCGCCATGTCTTTGATAGCGATTATATGGGCCCCTAATTGTTCCAGTTCCTTCGCCATGTCTTTATAATATTGCACATTGTATTTTGCTCGTGATGGATCATTGATGTCGCCGGTGTAGCAAATAGCTGCCTCGGCAATTTTGCCGGTATCCCGCACTGCTTGAATACTTTTTTCCATCTGCGGAACCCAATTCAAGCTATCAAAAATCCGAAACACGTCAATTCCTTGGCTAGCCGCCTCTTGAATAAACTCGTGAATTACATTATCCGGATAGTTTTGATATCCGACGGCATTTGAACCACGGAAAAGCATTTGTAGCAGAGTATTTGGCATTAGTCGGCGTATTTTACGGAGACGTTGCCATGGGTCTTCATTTAAGAAACGGTAGGCTACGTCAAACGTAGCACCGCCCCACATTTCACTAGAAAAAAGCTCTGGCATCGCCGCATCAGTTAAACGGGCGATTCGCTCGAAATCCTGTGTTCGAACACGGGTTGCCAGCAAACTCTGATGGGCGTCTCTAAAGGTCGTATCCGTCAATAACACGTGATCCTGATCCTTAATCCACTGTGAAACTGCTGCCGCACCAGCTGTATCTAAAACATGTTTGGCTGTTTGTTTAGAAACAACGGTCAAGTCTGTGGCGATTCGCGGTGCTTCAAAATGGCGTTTGGTCCCTTTTTCGATACCCGGAAACCCATTGACCGTGACTTCGCCAATGTATTTCATGGTTTTATTACCGCGATCCCTTACTTTCGGAAATTCAAAAAGGGCCGGTGTATTATCAATAAAGGTTGTCTTAGCGTCCCCTTCTTGGAAAGTTGGATGACTAATCACATTTTGCATAAATGGAATGTTGGTTTTAACCCCACGAATCCGAAATTCTTTCAAACAGCGTTGCATTTTTTGAATCGCTTTTTCAAAGGTAAAGCCATAGGTACAAACCTTGACTAGCAAGGAGTCAAAATAAGGCGTTACCACCGCGCCTGAGTAGGCGTTTCCTACGTCTAAACGTACACCAAAGCCGCCTGGTGACCGATACGTATCGATTTTGCCGGTATCTGGGAGAAAATGGTTCAACGGATCCTCGGTCGTAATGCGACATTGGATTGCAGTCCCGGTCATTTTTAGGTCTTGTTGCTGTGGTAAATTCAAATCTTGGTGCAAATCCTTACCTTGCGCAATCAGTAACTGTGAGATCACGATATCGATATCAGTAATCATTTCCGTAATGGTATGCTCGACTTGGACCCGTGGATTAACTTCAATAAAGTAGAAATGGTCGCCTTCTACCAAAAATTCTACCGTGCCGGCATTGACATAGCCAACATGTTTCATCAGCTTCACTGCCGCATCACAAATTGCTTCACGTTGCTGCTGAGAGAGGGAGACACATGGCGCCACCTCAACGACTTTTTGATGTCGCCGCTGAACGGAACAGTCCCGTTCAAATAGGTGTAAGACATTTCCGTGAATATCGCCTAAAATTTGCACTTCGATATGTTTAGGGTCTGCGATGTATTTCTCTACATACACTTCATCACTACCAAAAGCGGCTTTCGCCTCGCTACGGGCGCGGTCAAAGCCTTCCCGGGCCTCTTTCTCATCACGAGCGACCCGCATACCACGGCCACCGCCGCCTAAAGCAGCTTTGATCATGATTGGATAGCCGTGTTCAGAACCAAAATCAAGCACAGCATTTACATCCGCTACGGGACCATCTGTTCCTGGAATAGAGGGAATACCCGCCGCTAAAGCTGCCTCCTTGGCTTTGATCTTATCACCAAAAATATCTAAATGATGTAATTTAGGACCAATGAAAATCAGCCCTTCTTCTTCACAACGTCTTGCAAAGTCGAGATTTTCTGATAAAAAACCATACCCTGGATGAATCGCGTCTGCTCCCGATGCTTTCGCGATTTGTAAAATCCCTTCAATGTCTAAATAGGCATCGATTGGTTTCTTACCAGCGCCCACTAGGTAGGCTTCATCTGCTTTAAAGCGATGAACTGAATACTCATCTTCGGCGGCATAAATACCGACAGTTTGGATATTTAATTCTGTACACGCGCGAAAAACACGGATCGCGATTTCACCGCGATTTGCTACTAAGACCTTTTTCATGTCACCACTCCTACCTTTTTACCTTCTATTGTTGCTCAAAACGGCGTCTTTTCTCATCTGCACTGATATTCAGCGCAAAGCCGACACCCACTGACAGGATCAACAAACTGTTCCCGCCTTGACTTAAGAATGGGAAAGTGATCCCAGTTAAAGGAATAATTCCCAAGATTCCCCCTAAGTTGATGAACAATTGGATCAAAAACATCGCGCCTAAGCCGATGCACATTAATGCGTTAAAAGGATCTTTAGCTCGTACTCCTACTAAAAAGATTCGGGCAATTAGAAAAACCAACAGGCCCAATAAAATCAAAGAAACAATCAGGCCCAGCTCTTCTACCACAATAGAAAACATAAAGTCTGTGTGGGCTTCAGGGAGATACCCCTTTTTCTGGATACTATTACCTAAGCCGCGACCGAAGAGACCACCGTTAAAAATGGCATAATAAGAATTGACCATTTGATGCCCAGCATCCTTTTCATCAATAAAAGGATTGTGAACAACTTCAAAGCGGCGGGCGATATATTGGAAATTTGCCGGAAAAATCTTCTGACCCACACTTGCAAATAGCTGGATCAAGCCGACGCTTCCTACTACACCAATCCCCCCTACCAAAACACTGTAAAACCAGTTAGTCCCACTAGCTAATACCATAACCAGCGTAATCAACGTCAAAATCGCGGCATTCCCCACGTCAGGTTGAATTAGTACCAAACCAATCATAAAGCCTGTGATGGTTAGCGGATGTAAGACAACACCCCAAAAATCTTTTTTGATGGTTGTTTGGCGTCGCGCTAAGATATAAGCTAAATACCATACGATCATAATTTTAAGGTATTCAGCCGGCTGCATTGAAAAGCTACCAATAATAATCCAACCCTTAGCTCCGCCACGGACTTGTCCTAACGGTGTAAAACGTACGAGTAGTAACAAGACGAAAATGATGGAAAGAATCGATAAAATAAAGCGTTTATTCTGAAACACCTTCGTTTTCATCTTATAAATCAAGGTAATAGCTACCAAACTCAAGACCCAAAAGACGCCTTGGTTGATAGCCGTTGACATTGGATTCAAATTCAAATTTGCTAAACTGACACTTGTGGCACTATAAACCATGATGATGCCGACACTACAAAGAATTAGATAAGGAATCAAAATCGAGTAGTCCAACAAATGTCTTTTTTTCATTTGCTTTGGCAAGACTAGCCCTCCTTGCCAATTTTATGTTCAGTTTCTTCGTATACTTCGGTATACAAATTATTTAAGGATTTCTCCAACTCGCTCAAGAGTTTCTGACCTTCCGCCTCAGTAATGATGCCTAAGCGAATTGCGTAAGTCACTTGCCGTGAGAAACCATACATCTGCGTATCCACGACCTCTTCGAATGCTTTACATTGAGAAATACATAAGTTGTTTTTTTGATTACGGATGAGCATTTGGATTCGTTCAGCATCTTCCAGTAATAATTTCATTGCTAATTCTTTTGAGATAATCTCCATGTGTGCTTTCACCCCCATCTTAATTTACATATTATAGCATAATTTTAGTGTATTTTTAATGCCAAATTTTCAGAAAGATTCCAAAATCAGCAGCTACGGCGCTTGTCTTTCCAGCCAACACATCGCCGCTCTCGCCCACGGATGAAGGACTTGAAAATCATGCTGCCCCCAGGCGAAATAAACCCGGGCTGCACTCGTCAAAGAATTTTCTAAGGCCGCTTCGATTTCCGTCAAATAAGGAACAGGTTCAGAGCGGTCCCATTTAATTTTATCCGCTACAAAAAGACAAAGATCTAGCGGTGTTGCGTGATCTCTTAAGGTGGTATGACAGCTGATTGCCTCCAAAATCTCGCCATCCTGTATGCCAAAGGTTTCCTTAGCAATGATGGCAGATTGTCGCTGATGTAACAGCATGGGTAACGTCCTCTCTGCTGGATAAATCAATTCTGACCGATTTTGTTGAAAAAGAAGGCGTTCATCGTTGGGAATCACGGCGCTAATATCGTGGAGCAAGCCAGCAACATACGCTTTATTAGGGTCTAATCGATACTGTTGCGCAATAGTAGCAGCCTCTTTTGCCACTGCCAATGAATGACGTAATGTATGGTCCAGGCCAGCCTCCGTCAAAAAAGTAGTGACTTGCCGAATTAGTAGTTCCATTACACACCTCCCTCTTCATTGTAGCAAAAAAACGCAACCATAACGGCTGCGTTTATGAAATCTTAATCTTCCTCTTTTTGCTTGATTCGTTCCGCTCGCTGTGTCGCTTTTTCCGCAACATCACGTTGTTCGTTTGAAAAATAATTTTCGGTACCAAGATTTTGGCCAGTCAAATCAACCGTACCCTTAGGGCCGCGATTCAAGCCGCCTAAACCAGTATCTACCATGGGACCCCACCCGCTTTTAATCGGTTCTTTCCCTTGCGCCCGCAGCTGTGCGTTGCGTTTCCGCAACTTTTCACTTTTTTCCATTCGTCGCTGCTGCATGGTTTTTTCCATATCTTCAAAAATCGACATTTTGGTTTCCTCCTTAGTGCTGGTTCCTAGTTAATACATAGATCCCGTACGCCAACAACAGAAAGCCTAAGAGCCAAAAGGTACTACTGCGAAACAGCCAGATATTGGCTAGTCCCAGCAAGATACAGCCAATCCCTTCAAACCATTTCCACAAAATGCACCCTCCTACTCTCTCTTTATTTTACTAAAATTTCTCTCAGTACGCTATTAGTATTTTTACATAAACTATTCAAAATAGTTTGTTATAATAAACTGCTCATAATTTATTCCTTAGGAGGCAAACCATTGCGAAGTCAAAAAAAGAAGAAATGGCCTTTAATACTTATCAGTAGTATCTTAGTCATAGCCGCTGCCGGTGGCTGGTTTGGTTGGCAGTACTACTCTCAGCAAAAAGCGCTGGCGGCGGCTGAAACTACCGTTAAAAAGTTTACCGAGGTCTTCACTAAAAATAAAACCGATCAATTGACGACTTTACTTGACGCCGATGCGCTAAAACGTAACGGATTCACCGAAGATGAGGTCCAACAGAAATATGCAGCTATTTTGACTGGTATCGGTGCCAGTGATATGCAGGTTAGTGATCTAACCGTTACTTCTAAAGAAGACGGCTTTGAATTTTCCTTTAAACTAGCTTTTTCCACTGGTTTAGGACGGCTAGCGGACCTGCAATATGATGGACTGGTGAAAAACGAAAAAATCGAATGGTATCCTGGCTTGATTCTCCCTGGCATGACAGGCAAGGATAAAATTAGTTATACTGCTTCCGAACCAGTTCGTGGCGAGATTTTGGATCGTAACGGTACCGGGCTTGCTATCAATCAAGACTTTTATCAAATCGGAGTCGTACCAAAAGACTTAGGCGACGGCGCTGACAAGGCCGCCAATCTTAAAGCTATCAGTAACGCTTATGGTATTGAAGTCAAAACGATTGAAAAAGCCCTCGCACAGGATTGGGTTCAGCCTGATTATTTTGTGCCTTTAAAAATCGTCGAAAAAGAACCAAAAGAAATGACCGGGTTGGCTACACAGACAGTCAAGGGTCGCTACTATCCATTAAAAGATGCTGGCGCGCAACTAGTAGGGTATCTTGGAAAAGTTACCGCTGAGGACATTGAGAAAAATCCAGCCTTGTCTGCTGACAGTGAAATTGGCCGTAGTGGTCTAGAAATGGCTTATGATAAACGACTGCGCGGTCAAGCCGGAGGACGGTTAGCCATTACTGATGAAAATGGCACAGTTAAACAGGTTCTGCAAGAAGTCGAGGAAGCCGATGGTGAAACAATCCGGCTGACGATCGATGCGAAGGCCCAAAAAATTGCTTTTGACAGTCTGGCTGGAGCACCCGGCTCCACTGTCGCCCATGATCCCCAAACAGGCGAACTATTAGTGGCGGCAAGCTCGCCCAGCTTTGACCCGAATAAAATGACACAAGGCATTTCACAAAAAGATTATGATGCTTATAATAATGATCCTTTGTTACCTTTTACGAGTCGTTTTGCGACCCGCTACGTTCCTGGCTCCACTTTTAAAATAATCACGGCTGGTATTGGCTTAGATGCTGGCACTATTGATCCTTCACAAAAAATCGCCATCTCTGGCTTAAAATGGCAAAAAGACGCTTCATGGGGCGACTACTGGGCCACCCGCGTCCAAGATGTACCAGAAGTCAATTTGTTGGATGCCTTAATCTATTCTGACAACATCTATTTTGCCCAAGAAACGTTGAAAATGGGCGAAGATACTTTCCGTAAAGGCCTAAACAACTTTATTTTCGGTGAAGAGTTAGATCTGCCCATTGCCATGACACCGGCCCAAATTTCCAATGAAGACACGTTTGGCTCGGAAATTCTGCTAGCAGATACCGGCTATGGTCAGGGCGAATTACTTATTAGTCCTATTCAACAGCTAACGATGTATTCCTTTGTACCTAATCACGGTACACTCGTATATCCTGTTATTGAGAAGTCTGAGCAGCCTAAGACCAAAGCGGTTATCAAAGCCGATTCCGCCAAGCAAGTAGATCAAGACCTACAAACTGGCGTCACTGATCCAACCGGCCTCGTTCACCCTTTAGCAAGTTTAGGCGTGTCCTTAGGTGCGAAAACAGGAACGGCAGAGATCAAAGAAAAACAAGATACTACCGGACAAGAAAATAGTTTCCTTTACGCTTATGATGCGGCAAGTCAAAAATATGCGATCCTAACTTTTATTGAGGACTCCCGTAATCACATGACAGCTATCAGTATTGCACCAGAATTACTGCAATATTTAGCGGAAAACTACTAAAAGCAAGACCCACCCTTAACGGACTCCTTAGATGGGGAGCACACCGTTGAGGGTGGGTCTTTTATTAAGTATTTTTAATGACTAGACTATCAATACTATCAACGGCGTCTTCACTATCGTCAATAATATCTTCTAACTGATCCAAAATATCTTTCCATTTAATAATTTCAACTGGATCTTTTTCATTAGTAAAGAGATCTTTGGTCAGCTGACTGTACAGCTTATCTGCTTGTGCCTCAATCGAATTGACTTCTTCAATCATCTTCTTTAAGGTTTTAGAACTTTTAAACTTCGAGAACTCTTTCGTAGCCGTTTTGACACCGGCCGTAGCTTCAACAATTAGCTGGGCAAAATGTTCGATGCCCTCGCGAATCGAGGTAATCACCAAATTCTCTAAAAGGTAAGTGGTGGCATTCAAGCCATCCAAAATATCATCCAATTTATCCATAATCTGGACGATGTCTTCACGGTCAATGGGGGTGATGAAAGCGTCATATAGCTCATTGACGATGGCTTGAACCAATTGGTCCCCTTCCCGCTCTAACGCGTGGATACGCTCCGCTTCCGTTGTCAGGCGTGCAGGTGAGTAATCATGTAACAAATCATGTAAAATGACCGCAGCCTCATAACCATTGTTCGCTAAATGGTCCAAAGAACCAAAATAATCAAATTGTTTTTTTCGTGCCATATTTTCCACTCCTTAAAAAATTGCAATAAAGAACTTTGCCATAAAGTAAGCAATCGCACCGCAGCCAGGGAAAGTCAATATCCAGGCAATCATCATTTCCTTTACGATTTGCCAGTCAACGCTAGACAAACGACGAGCTGCGCCAACACCCATGATGGCGGTAGTTTTAGTATGTGTAGTTGAGACTGGGATGCCAAAAACAGAGGCTAGAAACAGACAGATGGCTGCACTAACATCGGCCGAAAAACCTTGATATTTTTCTAATTTCACCATATCCATCCCAACTGATTTGATGATTTTCATACCACCAACGGATGTCCCCAGACCCATCGTGAGTGAACACAACACCATCACCCAAATGGGAATCGTAAACCCATTACCTGTTTTTTCTGCAAGACCGTTATAAAAAAGACCCAGCATAAAAACTCCCATAAATTTTTGGCCATCCTGTGCGCCATGTAAGAAGGCATTTGCAGCAGCCGCCACTGCTTGACCAACCGTAAAAAATTTATTAGCAGCTCTTCTAGCAACTCCCTGAAAAATCAGCACAATAACTTTGGTAATCAAGTAGCCCCCACCGAAGCCCATTACGGTTGAAACTATCAAGCCAATCAATACCTTCAGCCATTCTCCGCCATTAACAGCACTTAAGCCACCTAAAGCCATCGCTGAACCGGTCAATCCGGCAATGAGTGCGTGGGATTCACTAGTAGGAATGCCAAAAAACCAAGCGGCGACGGCCCACACAACAATTGAAAACAGCGAGGCAGCCAAGGCAACTTGGGAAGCATTCCCCTGGGCATCAAAGCTGACAATATTCGAGATCGTCTCGGCGACCTGTGCATTGAAATAAGTCATCACTAAAGCCCCAAAAAAATTCATCACCACTGCGATACCAATGGCCACATTGGGTTTCAAAACGCGTGTCGAAACCGCTGTGGCAATCGCGTTAGGGGCATCCGTCCACCCATTGACGAAGATGACCCCCATCACCAACACAATCGTTATGATTAATGCTATATTCACTTTTTTCAACTCCTATCTTTTACATTTTAAATCATAACATAATCATTTTAATATGTAAGCCTTTTTATAAGAAACCAGCTGACCAACTTTTACGAAAGAGCTGTAATTTCTTGCATGAAAAAAGCAGCTGCCTCTATGAGACAACTGCTGAAAGGATCTTAATCAGTAACGACCTTTTTCTTTTTCGATGCTTTTTCACGTTCACTCTTATTCAGAATTTGTTTCCGCAAGCGAATGCTTTCTGGCGTAACTTCACAATACTCATCATCATTCAAGAATTCCAAAGATTCTTCCAAAGTTAAAATTCTAGGTCTCTTGATGACAGAAGTTTGGTCTTTGTTAGCAGAACGGACGTTGGTCATTTGTTTTGCTCTCGTGATGTTGACCGTTAAGTCGTTGTCACGGCTATTTTCTCCAACGATCATTCCTTCATAGACTTCGGTTCCTGGTTCAACGAAGACAGTCCCGCGTTCTTCAATACTCATGATAGAGTAAGTGGTTGCTTTACCAGTATCGATTGATACCAATGCACCTTGGTGACGACCACCAATTTGGCCTTGAATCATTGGCAAGTATTGGTCGAAGGTGTGGTGCATGATGCCGTAACCACGTGTCATAGACAAGAATTCAGTCGTATAACCAATCAAACCACGAGCTGGTGCCAAGAAGATCAAACGAATTTGACCGTTTCCTGTATGGATCATATCTTGCATTTCAGCTTTCCGTTGACCTAATGATTCAATGATGCTGCCCATGTATTCTTCGGGAGTATCAATTTGAACACGTTCAAACGGTTCGCATTTCACGCCATCAATGACGCGTTCAATCACTTTTGGACGTGAAACTTGTAATTCATATCCTTCACGACGCATATTTTCAATTAAGATGGACAAGTGTAATTCCCCACGACCTGAAACAGTCCATTGGTCAGGTGAATCAGTTGGATCAACTCGTAAAGAGACATCTGTTTGTAATTGGGCCATCAAACGTTCTTCGATTTTACGAGCCGTTACCCATTTCCCTTCACGACCAGCAAATGGTGAGTTATTGACTAGGAAAGTCATTTGTAAAGTTGGTTCATCAATATGCAAGATTGGAAGTCCATCTTGGTGGTCAACTGGTGTAACTGTTTCCCCAACGAAGATATCTTCCATTCCAGAAACAGCAATCAATTCTCCTGCTTTGGCTTCTTGGATTTCCAAACGTTGTAAGCCAAAGAAACCGAATAATTTTGTTACACGGAATTTCTTAACAGAACCGTCTAATTTCAACAAGGCAACTTGGTCGCCAACTTTGATGCTACCGCGGAAGACACGGCCAATCCCGATACGACCAACGTAATCATTGTAGTCCAATAATGACACTTGGAATTGCAATGGTTCGTCGCTATTGTCGACTGGTGCAGGGATGTGTTCAATGATAGTATCAAAAACGGGTGCCATTGTGTGTTCTTGGTTTGCTGGATCATCAGACAAGCTAGATGTTCCATTAATAGCAGAAGTGTAGATCACTGGGAAATCTAATTGATCGTCATCTGCCCCTAATTCAATAAATAATTCCAATACTTCATCCACAACTTCTTCTGGACGAGCGGAAGGTTTGTCGATTTTGTTGACAACAACGATTGGCGTTAAATGTTGTTCCAACGCTTTTTTCAATACAAAACGGGTTTGCGGCATCGTTCCTTCATAAGCATCGACTACCAACAATACGCCGTCAACCATTTTCATGATCCGTTCTACTTCACCACCAAAGTCCGCGTGTCCTGGTGTATCCATGATGTTAATGCGGGTTCCTTGATAGTTTACGGCCGTGTTTTTCGCTAGGATTGTGATCCCGCGTTCTTTTTCCAAGGCATTTGAGTCCATTGCGCGTTCTTGCAATTGCGTATGGCTGTCTAGAGTATCAGATTGTTTCAATAATTCATCCACGATAGTTGTTTTTCCGTGGTCAACGTGAGCAATGATTGCGACATTGCGGATATCATTTCGGTAATTCAATGTAGGTTAACTCCTTCTTTATACATGACGGTACAAACTTCAACGGCTTATTATACCAAATTTTTTTCATGAAATATAGTAAAAAGTTTTCACTTTCAATGAAAACTTAATAAGTAGCACTTTTTACCCTGAAAAAAGGGACATTTATGCCATTTTATTGGTAATTCAGTCCATGTTCTCGTTATCAATTAAATTTGTGGTAAACTAACGGAGATATTTTGACAACTATTCCCAAAAATTTCATAGACATACATCAGGAGGCTTTTCTGTTATGAAAATTGCAATTTGCGATGACGATTCGCGTACTGCCCATCAACTTGAAATGGCAATCTTGCACTCACAACGAGGAAAATTTGAGATAGAGGTTTACAATAATCCCCTTCGATTGGCTAATGCGCCCGCTTTAAATAGCTACGATGCCTTCTTCCTTGATATTGAAATGCCCGAACTAAACGGGGTCCAATTGGCGCAAAAAATACGCGCTAGCGGCAATCAAAATCCTATCATTTTTTTAACTAGTTACAAACAATATATGGAAGAAGTTTTTCGTCTCCAAACTTTTGACTATCTAATCAAGCCTATCCAAGCAACAGACTTAGATAGCGTGATTGAGCGCTTATTACACTATTTAAATAGTCAAGAGACCCGCTTTGTTTTTACCTTTAACAAGGAAACACATAGCTTACCTTATTCCTCAATCTATTATTTTGAAAAGAAACGACGGACGGTTTTAATTCATACCCAACAGGCGACATTTGAAACCTTGATGACAACACAAACGCTTTTAGATAGCCTAACTCCCCAATTTATCCAGATTCATCATTCTTACATAATTAATAGCCGACATTTTCAGCAATTCGAAAAACAGCAGGTTGTTTTGGCGAATGGCGAAAAGCTACCATTAAGTAGAAAGTATTCAAAATCCGCAAAAGATACGATTTTGATGCAACTAAGGGAGATTATTGGATGAGTAATATTGAATTAGTCTTTTCATTTTTTAATACTAGTGGACTAGATTTTTTGATTACTCCCATTGGGTTAATCGCTTATGCAATTTATTTTTTCCATATAAACCTAAAGGAGCAGAAGCTGAATACGCTCATTAAACTCCTCCTATTTTTCTGCTTGTACTGGTTAATACAACACTTTTTCATTGCTATTTTGCCAAATGGTTTCTATTCTATTTTGACCAAAATATGGCGATTACAGCCGCCTTTTTTAATTGATACTTTCTTTTTGATTGGTCTCGGCAGTCTCTTTCTATATAAAATACATTCATCTATTTTACAAAGTATTTTCTGGATCAGCATTTTGGTCCTCACTTACACGATTGCAAATGCTTTAACCAATCTATTTTTTGAATTTTTGCATACACAACTAATTGGGGGAACACATCCCGTCTTATTTTCATCTGTTACCCATCGACTAGTTGAACTATTTTTATTAGGAGCCTTCGCGTGGATGATAAAGAAATGGTTTCGGCCTATCTTTACCTCTAGTCTACGAAGCGCTTCTTCACAACTTGCCTTGATAGGCATCACCGTCCTTTCCTATCTTTTGTTAGTTTTCTTTGTCCGCGATATTTTTTATTCTAGCTTATATTCTTTTACTAATTTGAGCATCGTCATCTCGGTCGTCATCTTAATTGATGTCTTAGTTCTAGTCTTATACAGTGTCCAAGAATCCTTCTATTTAAATTTGAGACAAACTGAATTAGAAGCTCGTGCGCTTAAAGCTCAAGTCAGGGAAATTGATCGTTCAAAAGAAGAATATGAAAAATTGCGCCAATTAAAGCACGATTTAAGGAATGAGCATCTCGCTATCGTCAGCATGCTAGAAACGCAGCATGTTGATGATGCACTTTCTTATTTAAAGCAAAAATATACTCAAATGGAAGATTTAGAGACCTTCTATACATCAAATCAGACATTGAACTTTTTTCTAAACGAAAAGGCTAAAGAAGCAAAAGTGAAGAAGCTATTATTTACCCCAACAATTTTACTTCCTGAAACCCTAAAAATTCCTAGCAAAATTCTCGCTGTTGTAATAGGCAACGTTTTAGACAATGCTTTTAGTGCCGTTCAGCGTTTACCCGACCATGGCGAAGTCCATTTGCAAATGAAACTTTTTCAAAACGATTTATTGATTGAAGTCAGCAATCCCTATGATCCAAAGGAATTAAACTCGCGAAAGCACCGCCAAACAGAAGGGATTGGCATAAAAAACGTTCAAATGATCACTAGCGAATACGGTGGCATTTATAAGACTTGGCAACAAGAAAATTTTTACTATACTACACTCCTGTTTTTCGATGTTTCAATCAATGACTAAATGAACGCTTATTTTTTTCATTATGCTATACTTATTTCATAGTATTTCCATAAACTTTCGTTAGATAAAAAGGAGTCTCGTTATGCTTTTAGATATTCAGGCCTTGTCCTATCAGGTCCAAGCCCAAACGATTTTAGATCAAGTCACCTTGCAATTACCGGAAAAAGGCTATTTAACAATTTCTGGTCCATCCGGTGGTGGCAAAAGTACTTTACTGAAGCTCTGCGCACTTTTACTGACGCCTAGTAGTGGTCAAATTCTACTTGCCGGTAAAAACCAAGCCGACTACCCTGTAACGCTCTACCGCCAGGCAGTCTCCTATTGTTTCCAACAGCCGACGCTTTTTGGTAAGACGGTTTTAGACAATCTTCAGTTTCCTTATACGATTCGCCAAAAGACCTTTGACGCCGCTTTCGCGCAACAACAATTACAGCGTGTGGCACTCCCTGCTGACTATCTCACCAAAGCGATTACGGAGTTATCCGGTGGTGAACGCCAGCGGGTTGCTTTGCTGCGGAATACCTTATTTTTACCGCAAGTTTTACTTTTGGATGAAGTTACTGCGGGGCTTGATGAAACCAACAAAAGGATTGTCCGACGCTTTATTCAAGAGCTGGTGGAAACCGGTGTCGCTATTATGGAAGTGACCCATGATACCGAAGAACTTGCACAAGCATCACAAGTTATCTGGATTGAGAAAGGACGTGTAACCAATGGACCAGCTGACCGTTAGCAACACCTCACTGGCACTAGCTTTTGCTCTCGTCCTAGTGGCAGTCGTCATTAGCTATAAAGAACAAATTGGACTTTCAAAGGATATTTTTTGGAGCGTGGCACGAGCTATTCTGCAATTAACCATTGTTGGCTATGTCTTAAAATATTTATTCCAATTAGATAACGCCCTTTTCACAGCCGCCATGAGTCTTTTTATTGTTCTAAACGCTGCTTGGAACGCTCATAAGCGTAATCCACATCCCTATAAACAGTTTTTAGATTCACTTTTGGCCATTTTTTTCAGCACTTATTTAACGATGGGGGTGTTGATTCTCTCGGGAGCGATTCAATTTATCCCCTCGCAAATCATTCCCATCAGCGGAATGATTGCCAGTAACTCGATGGTTGCCATTGGCTTATGCTACCGCACCTTGTTCAGCCAATTCCGTGACCAAAGACAACAGGTTTTAGAAAAGTTAGCCTTAGGTGCTGATGCCAAACAAGCGGCGCAGACGATTTTGCGTGAAAGCATCCGCACCGCAATGCAGCCGACTGTTGATTCTGCTAAAACGGTAGGGCTTGTGAGTCTCCCCGGTATGATGTCCGGCTTGATTTTCGCCGGTGTTGATCCCGTCCATGCAATCAAATATCAAATCATGGTAACCTTTATGCTTCTATCTACTACAAGCTTAGGAGCGATTATTGCTGGCTACCGCAGTTATCGCCATTATTTTAACCATTCCCTGCAATTACTTGACTAAAAAACGCTGCTCCCTCTTTTTAGAGGAAGCAGCGTTTATTTTGCTTGCATGGTTTGCATTGTTTGCATTGCTGAAGGTGTGCCACCAACATAATATTCGCGACCTTCGAACTGCAACTTTTCATGACTTAAACTTCGATAGGTAAACCCTATGGTATCTAGCAAAACATTCCCCGCAGCGTAATCCCAAGGACTGAGATTTGACAAATAGCCAATATGCTTGCCTCTTAAAATCGCAATAAATTCCAAGCCGGCACACCCGCTGACGCGCACGCCCATGCTAGCCTCGCCGATTTCTTGCGCGTGATGGATATTATGGGCATACATGTACGCATTTATCCCCAATAAACCTTCTGACAGGTCCTTATTAACAGGTGTTGGCAGCGGTTCATCATTACAAAAAAGACCAAGCTCTGGTCCACCCCAATAAAGTTTTTCATTGATGACATCATAAATAAAACCCAAACGACCCTGGCCTGCTTCATATAGGGCCATCATCATACAAAAATTTTCACGCTCTAACACAAAATTTAAGGTACCGTCGATAGGATCAATGATCCACGTGCGACCACTTTGATTGGTAAGATTATCGAAACCATTCTCTTCAGCTTGAATTTGATCTTCTGGGAAATGTTGCTGAATACACTCAACGAGAAAGGCTTGATTCTCCTTGTCGATATTCGTTACGAGATCTGTACGACTACTTTTTTCAGTGACTTCTACCTGACCCCGCAGTTTTGATCGAACAGTTGCACCAGCCTCCTCTAACCATGTTCTTACTAAGCGTGCTGTGGCTTCCATAGAATCATCCCTTCATCTTGAAACGCTTGCCAGCTGTTTTGGCAGCTTGAACTGTGCGGTAAAGCGAGTAGCCGGACAGCTCTTCAAATTGTTTACCTAATCTTTTTTCTTCCCCGATACTTTTTACCACTTGTTTAAACGCCTGATAGGTCTCATTAAATGCGCTAGTCGCGACGCCTTCTTCATAAGCTTTTTCCACCATCGTCCACATCTGCGTAACTGTGATCATTTCTGCCGTTGTCCAATCTAATTCTAATGGATATTGATAATTTTTCACTCAGGTTCACCTCTCACTCAGTGTAGCATATGGGAAAAGAAAGCAAAAGAAAAGAAGCTAGGCAATGGCAGCCTAGCTTCCTCTGTGTGACAAAAGTGATACTAAATATGAATTGGCAAACCAAGTGCCAATTCAGAAGCATCCATAACAATTTCACCCAAAGATGGATGAGGATGGATCGTCAAGGCGATATCTTCAGCATTCATACCTGATTCGATAGCTAATGCTAATTCTGAAACAATATCGCTGGCGCCAACACCGGCAATTTGCGCACCGATGATCACATTGTCGTCTTTTGTCGTAACTAAACGTAAGAAACCTTCCGTTTTGGCTAATGACAACGCACGACCGTTCCCGCCGAATGGGAATTTAGATTGTTTTGCATCGATTCCAGCTGCTTTCGCATCTGCAATCGTCATTCCTACGCTAGCTAATTCTGGGTCAGTAAAGGCAACAGCTGGCATTGCTTTATAATCAACTGCCACTTTCTTGCCTGAGATTGCTTCTGCAGCAATTTTAGCTTCATAACTTGCTTTATGTGCTAGAGCAGCGCCTGGTACGATGTCGCCGATTGCGTAGATATTTGGCACATTCGTGCGGCCTTGTTTATCTACTTCGATCAAACCACGATCGCCAACTTTAACGCCGGCTTGTTCTAGACCTAAATCATCTGTATTAGCCCGACGACCAACAGTTACCATTACGTAGTCAGCTGTAACAGATTCTTCTTTGCCGCCTACTTCATATTTCACAGTAACGCTGTCGCCATTGTCAACGGCTTCTTTCGCCATTGCAGAAGTTACGACGGTAATGCCTTTTTTCTTGAAGTCATCTAATACGACTTTAACCATATCTTTTTCGTAAGTTGGCAAGATAGAGTCAGTACCTTCAATGATTGTCACTTCAGAGCCAAGGTTTGCATAAGCGCCACCTAATTCAGCACCAATAACCCCGCCACCAATGATGACAAATTTTTCAGGAACTTTTTCAAGATTCAAGCCGCCAGTAGAATCTAACACGCGACCACCGAATTTGAAGCCTTTGATTTCGATTGGACGAGAGCCAGTAGCGACAATTGCGTTATTGAAAGAATAAGTTTGAGCAGAATCTGGATGAATCACACGCAAGGTATGTTCATCTACGAAGAAAGCTTCTCCCCGTAAGATTTCCACTTTATGTTTTTTCAATAACATTTCCACGCCGGAAGTTAATTTATTCACGACTTGGTTTTGTTTCCAGTCTTGGGTTACGCTGAAGTCTAATTTGACATTTTCAGCAGAAACACCAAACAATTTAGAATCAAGTGATTCTTGATAATGATGACCTGCACTGATTAAGGCTTTAGAAGGGATACAGCCGACGTTCAAACAAACCCCGCCGATGTATTCACGTTCAATAATAGCCACTTTTTGGCCCATTTCCGCAGCGCGGATGGCGGCAACATAGCCGCCAGGTCCAGCACCAATCACAACTGTATCTAACTCAATGGCGAAATCTCCTACTACCATTATTTAATCATCCTTCCATCAATAGTAACTCTGGATCAGCTAATAAACGTTTGATATTGTTCATTGCTTTTTGGGCAGTTGCGCCGTCTACGATACGGTGATCGAAACTTAGAGAAAGTTTCATCATCCGACCAACGACAATCTCGCCTTCTGCATTGACTACTGGTTGTTGTGAGATTGTACCCACACCAAGAATCGCCACTTCAGGGTAGTTGATAACTGGTGTAAACCAGCCCCCACCAACTGAACCGATATTACTGATAGTGATGGTTCCGTCACGCATATCTTGTGCAGCTAATTTGCCATTATGGGCTTGAGCTGCTTTTTCATTGATTTCGTCAGCAATTGCGAACATGCCTTTTGTATCAGCATTTTTCACATTTGGCACATACAAACCGTGGTCAGTATCAGTTGCGATACCAATGTTGTAGTAATGTTTAAAGACGATTTCTTGAGCTGCATCATCAATTGAAGCATTCAAGACTGGGAATTTCTTCACTGTAGCAGTCAAAGCTTTCACTACATATGGTAAGAATGTCAATTTCGTACCGTTTTCAGCAGCAACGTCTTTGAATTTCTTACGGTGATCCCAAAGTTTAGAAACTTCTACTTCATCATGTAACGTTACATGAGGGGCAGTGTGTTTACTGTTGACCATTGCTTTGGCAATAGCTTTACGTGTTGGCGTCATTGCTTCACGAGTTTCCATGTCACCTAAGTTAGACTTGAAGGCTTGTGGTGCGGCCGCCTTAGCAGCAGGTGCTTCTGTTGTAGTTGAAGCTGTTACCGTTGCTTGAGCTGTCGCAGGTTGTGCGCCGCCACTTACGAATTTATCGATATCTTCTTTTGTAACACGGCCACCTTTACCAGTAGCAGTTATTTGAGAGATGTCTACATCTTTTTCGCGAGCGTATTGACGAACAGATGGCATTGCCAAGACCCGTTTGTTTGGATCAGCTGCTTCTACCACTGTTGCTGCAGCTGCAGATGCGGCTGGTTGTGCCGGTGCTGCTTCTGGTGTCGCAGCAGGTTGTGCTGGTGCTGCGCCATTATGTCCAGGTGCGTCGATTTCAACTAATACGTCACCAACATTGGCAACAGTACCTTCTGCAACCACGATATTTTTGACAGTACCTGTTACTGGAGAAGGAATTTCTTCCACAGATTTATCGTTTTGTACTTCTAATAAGCTGTCATCTTCATTGATAGTATCGCCTGGTTTAACAAACCATTTTACGATTTCACCTTCGGCAATTCCTTCACCGATATCTGGTAATTTGAATTGATAGAATCCGCCAGCTGCTGGTGCTGCTTCTGTTGTAGGAACGGCTGCCGGTTGTGCCGGTGTTTGTTCTTGGGCAGCAACACCGCTGTCGCCTTCATTTCCTTCAAAACCTGGTGCGTCGATTTCAACTAATACGTCGCCAACATTGGCAACAGTACCTTCTGGCACCACGATATTTTTGACAGTACCTGTTACTGGGGAAGGAATTTCTTCCACAGATTTATCGTTTTGTACTTCTAATAAGGTATCGTCTTCATTGATGGTATCGCCTGGTTTAACAAACCATTTTACGATTTCGCCTTCTGCGATCCCTTCACCGATATCCGGTAATTTAAATTGATAAGCCATTGGTTTTCTTCCCTTCCTGATTAAAATTCCATGATTTCGCGTACTTTAGCTTCGATATCATTTGCATTTGGCAACCAAGCATTTTCAGCTTGACCAAATGGGAAGACTGTATCGGGAGCAGAAACACGACCAACTGGTGCTTCTAATGACAAAACAACACGTTCTGAGATTTCAGAAACGACCATCGCCCCAACACCTGCTTGTTTTTGAGCTTCTTGAACAACAACTACACGACCTGTTTTTTCAACAGAAGCGATGATTGTTTCAACATCTAGTGGTGCAACTGTCCGCAAGTCGATGATTTCAGCGTTGATACCATCTTTTGCCAAGTTGTCAGCCGCTTTGATTGCTTCACGCACCATTGCGCCGTAAGTAATGATAGAAATATCAGAACCTTCACGAGTTACTGCTGCTTTATCCAAAGGAACTTCATATGCTTCATCTGGCACTTCCTCACGGAAAGAACGATATAGTTTCATGTGTTCCAAGAACACGACTGGATCGTTACTGCGGATAGAAGAAATTAGTAATCCTTTAGCATCATATGGGTTTGATGGAATAACCACGCGGATACCAGGAGATTGTGCAATCAAACCTTCCAAGTTATCTGAGTGCAATTCTGGTGTATGCACACCGCCACCAAATGGTGAGCGAATTGTGATTGGCATGTTACGTGTGCCACTCATACGGTAACGAGTACGCGCCATTTGTGCTACGATTTCATCCATTGCTTCAAATACGAAGCCAAAGAATTGGATTTCAGGAACAGGACGGAAGCCTTCTAAAGCCATCCCGAAAGCTAAACCAGCAATTCCTGATTCTGCTAATGGTGTATCAAAAACGCGGTCTTCACCAAATTTTTCTTGAAGACCTTCAGTAGCACGGAAAACCCCACCGTTTTTCCCTACGTCTTCACCAAAAACTAGCACATTTTCGTCGTTTTGGATTTCAAGAGCTAAGGCGTCTGTAATCGCCTGGATCATTGTTTTTTGTGCCATGATTATTTCGACTCCTTCGCTTCGTAGAATGCAATTTGTTCTTTGATTGATTGAGGTTGTACTTCAAACATGTTCTTCAAGAAATCAGAAACTTTTTGTTTTGGTACACGGTCAGCTTCAGCAATCGCATTTTTGATTTGTTCTTTGGTTGCTTCGATGACTTCCTCTTCTTTTGCTTCAGACCATAGACCTTTATCTGTCAAGTATTTACGGAAGCGGATCAATGGGTCTTTTTGTTGCCATTCATTATCAAGATCTTTTGAACGGTAACGAGTTGGGTCATCCCCGGAAAGGGTATGTGGGCCATAACGGTAAGTCAAGGTTTCAATTAAAACTGGACCATTTCCGTTAGCTGCCCATTCACGTGCTGCTTTCGTAACTGTATAAACAGCAAGAGCATCCATACCATCTACTTGAATCCCAGGAATTCCAGCTGCAACAGCTTTTTGCGCCAATGTTTTCGCAGCGGTTTGTTTTTCACGTGGTGTGGAAATAGCAAAACCGTTGTTTTGGATTACAAAGACTGCATTTGCATGGTAAGCCCCAGCAAAGTTGATTGCTTCATAAAAGTCCCCTTGGGATGAACCGCCATCACCTGTATAGGTAATTACGATGTTTTTCTTATTACGTTTTTTCAAGCCTAACGCCACACCTGCTGCTTGAACGTATTGTGCCCCAATAATGATTTGTGGTGGCATCGCATGCAAATCATCTGCATAAACGTTCCCAGCCGCGTGTCCACGTGACCATAAGAATGCTTCTGTCATTGGTAGGCCGTGTTGAATCAATTGTGGTACATCACGGTAACCTGGTAACAGCACATCTTCCTTTTCGATTGCAAAATGACTTGCCAATTGGCTTGCTTCTTGACCAGCAGTTGGTGCATAGAAACCTAAACGTCCTTGACGGTTCAACGCTGTAGAACGTTGATCCAATACACGAGACCAAACCATTTGACTCATCAATTCAACTAATTCATCATCTGACAAATCCGGAATAAGATCTGGATTTACGACATTCCCCTCTTTATCAAGTGCTTGATACGTCGGGAATTCGCCATTGATTTCGTCCATCAATTTCTCGAAATCAATAACTTTCTTCTCTTTTTTCGCCATTTTGTCACACATTCCTCTCTCTTGAGATAATCATGTTTAAAACAGACACAAAAACTGTATCAGTTTCAATCGTTTACATTACTAAACTATCACTTTCATGCTGTTTAATCAAGAAATATGCTATGCAAAATTCTAGGAATAAATTAAAAATGCCCTATGGAAACAATGAGAGAGAACGTGAAAACTCTCACACAGTTTCCAATGTTTTCGCTTACAACCTTGTCTTAACCGTTATAACAATTGTTTTTCTCATTTTGTGCTTTTTGTCATTTGTTAAAAAAACTGCTATGAAACAGTTTATGCCATTTGAAGCCTGTGTATTATTTTCTTATAACAGCAAAAAAAAGCACTGGGAGATGTAAATTTCCCAATGCTTTACAAAAATCAGATCCATTCCTTCGTCAGATGGATATAGATACGTTTTGCTATTTCAATAGTGATGAGGTAGCCAATGATGATTGCGAAGAACCATGGCCAGTAGCCAGCTGGCAGCGCCACAAATTCAAATAGACTGCGTAATGGTGTTAAGACTAGCACAAGTCCTGCTGTAATCGCCAAACAGCTGGTGATAATAACTGGTGGTGCCGCAATACTTTGGATAAAGGGTACTTTCTTCGTTCGTACCATATGCACAACTATGGTTTGACTTACCAAGCCCACCATGAACCAACCCGTTTGAAACAGACCTTGACTAGCCACGCTGTTAGCGCCAAAAACAAACCACATCACTAAGAAGGTCAGAATATCAAAGATACTGCTGACTGGACCTAGGCAAACGGTAAATTTCAACAACCCGGTAATCGCCCAGCGAACAGGTTTCGCAAGCTCTTCTTCGTCCACATTATCCCAAGGAATCGTCAATTGCGCAAAATCATAAATCAAGTTTTGCACCAATAGTTGGATTGAAAGCATTGGCAGAAATGGTAGAAAGGCACTGGCAACTAAAATCGAGAAGACATTCCCGAAGTTTGAGCTGATGGTAATTTTGATGTACTTCATCATATTACTGAAGACGCGGCGGCCTTCAATCACACCATTTTCCAGCACATTCAAACTTTTTTCCAACAGAATGATGGAACTAGCATCTTTGGTAATATCGGCGGCTGTATCAACGGAAATACCAACATCTGCTCGGCGCAAAGCCGGTGCATCATTGATGCCATCTCCCATAAAGCCCACAGTGTGCCCGTTTTTTTGTAGCATATCAATGATCCGTGATTTTTGCATCGGATCAAGTTTAGCAAATAAATTCGTTAACTCCACTTCTTTACGTAACGTTTCATCATCCATTTTTTCAATGTCAGTTCCTAACAAAGTATGGCTGACTTCGATGCCAACGTCTTGACAAACCTTTTTGGCCACGATGGCATTGTCTCCCGTCAATACTTTAACATTGACGCCATGTTGATGTAGCGAGCTGATCGCCGTGATTGCCGATTTTTTGGCTGGATCTAGGAAGCCCACGAAGCCCATCAAAATCATGTCTTTTTCATCTGCGACGCTGTAAATGGCTTCGGAATGGACATCGGCCTTCATGGCAACGGTAATTACCCGCATCCCTTGTTCGTTCATACGGACATTGACTTCACGCATTTGTTCTCGCAGCTCAGGCGTTAAGGGGATCACCTTGCCGTTGATTGAGACCCGGTCACAAACGTCAGCCATTTCTTCCACCGCGCCTTTTGTAATCATCAGTTGATGATCATCGGCATTGACTACTGTTGTTAAGCGGCGACGAGAAAAATCAAAGGGAATTTCATCAATTTTGGTGACCTTTTGATAAGGCAAAGCCCGTTTGTTTTCTTCATAATAATTGATTACCGCAATATCCATTAGATTTTTCCAGCCCGTTTGTTGGGATGAGTTTAAAAAGGCCAAATCCAAAACTTGTTCATTTTCCGTACCTAGCGGATCTAAATGTTGCACCAACACTACTCGGTCCTCTGTGATCGTGCCCGTTTTATCCGTACAAAGGACATCCATGCTGCCTAAATTTTGAATGGAAGCTAGCTCCTTGACGATTACTTTATGTTTGGAAAGCGACATTGCTCCTTTGGCCAGATTACTAGTGACAATCATCGGCAACATTTCTGGGGTCAAACCAACCGCTACTGCAATAGCAAAGAAGAAGGCACTGCCCCAGTCACCCTTTGTGACACCATTGATTAAAAAGACGATAGGAAAAAGAACCATAACCATCCGCAATAGTAGTTTGCTGACTTTGGCCAAGCCAACATCAAAAGCGGTTTTACCTCTTTGGGTCGTAGCATTCTTAGCAATATCACCGAAAAAGGTTTCTTGCCCCGTCTTTAAAATAATCGCGCGGCCTTGCCCACTAATGACATCCGTCCCCATAAAGACCAAATCTTGCATATCAATCGCCGAAATATTCGCTTTATTTTCAATGCCAGCGTCAACAAATTTTTCTACTGGCATTGATTCACCGGTCAAAGAAGACTGATTCACGAATAAATCCTTCGTCCAAATTAAAACAGCATCCGCTGGAATCATATCGCCGGTAGCTAAGGTAATAATGTCCCCAGGTACAACTTCGTCCATGGGAATTTCTTTAGTGGCGCCGTCTCGCGTCACAGCAGCAGTATTTTCAATTAGTTCCTTGAGTGCTAAGCTAGCTTTTTGCGAGCGGTATTCTTGAATAAAGGTGATGACGACACTACAGAGAATCATCGTGCCCATTACGATAGCCGCCTCAAAATCCCCCGTGATAGCAGATACCACCATTAATAATAGCAATACATAAACAAAAGGATCATTGAAAGCTTCCAAAAACAATAACCAAGCAGGGGTTGGCTTTTGTGCATTGACTTGATTCAAGCCGTATTCTTCCAAGCGTTCTTTGGCATCGGTGGTGGTTAAGCCTTTATCAGACGTCCGTAATTCCATATATAATTCACGTTCACTCAGCAATGCTAGTTTTTTCAATTCTTGTTCTTTTGTCGTTTTTCTTACTTCTTTGTTTAACATCGTCAGTTCCTCCTTCGTTCCCTAGGAGGCGTGAGTTATTACCTCCCAGGGCATATCCTATTCACTTGCTGGGGTTCGGGGTTCTTTTCCAAAATAACTCATCCTTTCTCATGAGACACCTCACGCTTAAACACAAAAAAGCGCCCTCAACAATAGAGGACGCTTGGCGCACGAAAATAGTCTTCTATCGTTGAGCTTTAGCACTATACAGCGTAGATAGAAATCATCAGCTACATTATGAATGACCTTCACGATCATTCCTGTTCAACCAACTAAGGGTCTCTCGATCCTTTCGCGGCAGCAGCTTATTTCTGTATAGGAGCCTCACCTAACAATACATTTTATTCACCTTCATCATAGACAACAAAAACAGATTTGTCAAAAGGAAAATGAAAATTTTCAATTATTTTCTATTTTAGCAATTGTTGCTTTTTCAAGAGTTCCCGCGTTTTAGGGGTTAACTGTTGAAAATAGTCGGCAAATTTTTGGGTCCAATCCTTCGTTTCTCGCGCCTCGCCAAAAATACGCATTGTTTCATCATATTCTTGTAGTAACTCATTAGGATACGCTTGCCAGCCATCGTAATGAACAACGGCAGCTTCCGGTAATCGTGGTTTGATGTTCATTTCAACCGTTGGCTTGCCAATGCTTAAACCAAACAAGGGGAAGGTATAAGCGGGCAGTTCCAACAATTGGATGATGTCCTCTGCATGTTTACGGATACTCCCCACAACCACAGAACCTAGACCCGGACTTTCTACAGCCACAATCGTATTCTCTAATGCCAAAGCGGCATCAGTTGTCGCCACTAATAGCGGCTCAATGCTCGTTCCCCAATCGTATGGAACCTTCTTCAGCTCACTGACTTGTTTTGTCCGCGCTAAATCAGCCACGAAAAGTAAAAAGATCGAGCTTTCGGCCATATGCGGGTTGCCGGGGTTCCAAGTCACTAGTTGTTTGCGTAAAGCTGGCTCCCGCAATACAACGATAGAATAGAACTGACCATTCATCCACGTTGGGGCTTGTCTTGCCGCTTTCAGAATCAGTGCTAATTCTGCGTCACTCAGCTGATGTTGCGGGTCAAAATGGCGATAAGTTCGGTGGTTCATTAACTGCTGTAAAGTTTCGTTCATGGTGCTCTTCCTCTTGTAATCATTTAATAACGGTACAAACTTTTACATATTACTATTATTCTCAGCTTTTTCCGACTAAAATAAGATCAGAAAGGTGTTGAAGACTATGTTAGGGACAAAATTGAAAGCACTACGGCAATCTCGTCAACTTTCACAGCGAGAAGTTGCGGAAAGTTTATCTTTATCGCGATCCGCCTATTCCAACTATGAAAATGATCTGCGCCGCCCCGACATAGAAGCATTGCTTTGTTTAAGCGAGCTGTTTCAAGTCCCGCTGTCTTACTTTGCCAATAACTCACTGGAGTAAATAGCGACATAGCCTATTAGACGAGAGATTCCTTTTTGAATCTCTTCGTCTTTTTTAGGATCACCGCCAGTATAGCACCAGCTGTGCGCAAAGACAGCCGTTTTCAAAATGATTTTTTTACTGAAAGCCTTTTATTTTATGCTTCTTTTTAACTATGGTACACTTATTATTGTAGTAAAAGTTCTTATTACGTAGGAGGTTTTTATATGATGAGTCAAGGAAAAAACATTATCACAGCGTTAACTGCAGGAAACGCAACTGGACCTTTCGTAACGATTATGTTGAACACTCATGTTGGACACCAAAACGTTGAAAAAGATCAATTGCAATTCAAAAATTTTGCTAAAGAAGCCAAAGCACGATTTGAGAAAAAATATTCAGAAAAAGCTTGGATTCCCTTCCAAGAAAAAATCGATGCCTTACTAGCCGATCAAGATTTCTGGCGGCGGGCAACAACTAGTGTCGCGATTATTTTGAATGCCGAAGATACTTTCGTTCACCGTTTGGCGATTCGTGTCGACAATCAATATTACGTGGCTGACAAGCCTTACTTGTTAGCAATCATTAAGAATACTCAATTCAATTACGATTACTTCTTACTCGCACTAAATCGAGATTCCTTCAAATTATACCGCGTCAGCAACCGGAAGCTTTCAGCCATCACTTTACCAGAGGATGCCCCTGATACTTTAGAAAAAGCCCTTGGTGACGAGTTGACTGGTGGGAACCTTAACTATTCCGTAAAAGGCGGCAGCGGCTATAATGGCGGCGGCAAAGAAGGCATTTCTTACCACGGGATTAATACGAAAGATGAAGAAGTGGAAATCGACTGGACTAATTATTATCAAGCAGTCGATGCTTTCTTGAAAGAATTAGATAATCCAGAAAATCTACCGCTTTACCTATTCGCATTACCTGAAAATCAAACCATGTTCAAAAAAGTGGCGAAAACACCATTTTATAGCGACAAGGCTAGCATCGCCCAATCACCAGCTCAATTATCTGATCAAGATATTGAAAGCCATTTGAATGAAATTGCCGATGCGTTGACGAAAGAAGAAATCGGTAAATACAACAAGGCGATGGATAAAAAATTCATCGACCAATTGGTGGACATCGTGCCAGCAGCCGAGGAAGGTCGTATCGGTGAAATGTTTATTGCGACTTCTAATTTGGTGGATGGCTTTGGTGAAGATCCTGAAACAGAATACGATCGTCGCCAAGTGTTGAACAATATCGCGGATAACGTTATTGAAAAAGGCGGTGTCGTCCACGTCCTAGAACAAACCGACGCACCTGATGAAAAGAGTTTAGTCGCGATTTTACGGTACTAAGACATTTCTTTTCTGAAATACTGTACTTCTTTTCCTCCTTGTGTTATAGTAAGTCTTGTAGTTTTTGTTCGGTAATTTGCGGTACATGTTTCACATAAACATCTTCCACATTTTTCACCATTCAATAATTGCAATATTATGTGTGTAAAACACAAGGAGGATTTTTTATTATGGAAACAGGTACAGTAAAATGGTTTAACTCAGACAAAGGTTTTGGATTCATCACTACAGAAGCTGGTAACGACGTATTCGTTCACTTCTCAGCAATCCAAGGCGACGGCTTCAAAACTTTAGAAGAAGGTCAAACAGTTACTTTCGATATCGAAGAAGGTCAACGTGGCCCTCAAGCAACTAACGTTGTTAAAGCTTAATTCCTAAACTGTCAAACCACAAGACTTTGGTCTTGTGGTTTTTTTGTATCCTCTGTTTCTTTTTATTAACTGAATTAGATCCAACTCCCCCGCAAGCTTTGAACCCAAGAGAACGTTTTCGTGCTACAATGAAAACAACTCGTATAATATAGTAATAAAAGGAGGTCCTTATGAGTTCTGTTTATACCCATATCCAAAATAATTATGAGGAGCTTTCAAGTACCGAACAGCTTGCAATCGATTATATTTTAAAATATCCAGAGTTAGACCATTTAAAATTAAAGATTATCCAGGATGCTTTGCACATCTCAGCCCCCACCATCATTCGTGCCATTAAAAAGCTTGATTTCAAATCCTTTACAGAGTTTAAGTATGCTCTATTAAATGAGAATAATCGACAAGCTGAATTGAATTCTGAGGCAGATTATCAAGCAACATTAAGTGTTATGAAAGAAGATTTTGATAAAACTCTTGCTATGATGGAAGAGAAAACCGTAAAAGGAATCGCTGCTACTATACTATCAGCGAGACGTATTTTTTGTGTTGGGATTGGTTCTTCTGCAACAGTTGCAAATGCTTTTAACCATAAGCTGAAAAATTTGGGTTTATGGTCAAACGATTATACGGAGGTATTTCCCATCCGAGATATTCCGGATATTGCACGAGCAGAAGATTGCATTATCGTTTTTTCACTTAGCGGTGCCGAATCGCAAATCGTTAAAGTCATATCCGAATGCAAGGTCAAAGGTTGTCACATTATTTCCGTCACAGGCTTTTCCAGCAATCCTATCGTTTCGCTAAGTGACATTGCCTTAATGTGTCATCAATCTGTTCAAAACCGCAAAAAACTTCGTTCACGCTTGATGCTATCCGTAGCTTCAGAAGTCATTTTTGAAACTATTTTACTCTTAGCCAAAAACCAAAAAGATGTTTCCCCTTCTTAAAAAGGAGAAACATCTTTTTTTACATTTTTGCTAGCTCTGCTCCTGCTGAAACGGGAGTTTTAGTCGAATACTTTTGTGAGGCAAGCTCTTGACCCGTAACGATCACTAAAACGACCGTATCTTTCCCTTTGGCTTCTACCATTTTACGATCCATATGCGCTAAAGGAGTGCCAACATCCACTTTATCCCCTACCTGCACTAAAATTTCAAAGGGTTCACCTGCTAACTCCACCGTATCCAATCCCATATGAATTAGAATTTCTTGGCCGTTAGCCGTTTCAATTCCTAAAGCGTGTTTCTGTTCAATAATGGTTTTGACTGTTCCGATTACTGGACTAACAATTTCGTCTGTTTCAGGAATAACCGCAACGCCGTCCCCCATCATTTTTTGGGCGAAAACGGGATCATTAACTTCAGTTATGGGAACAAATGTGCCAGCTACTGGTGCAAATATCCCTTTTTTCTTACCAAATAACATTTTTGCCACACTCCTTATGCGATCAATTCAACTACTTCATAAAAGTTTTCTACAATATCTGTTGCCTGTTCTTTTACGATATCAGCGGCATGAGCCATACAGAAAGATCGTTTGGATTCATGGAACATACTGATATCATTCTCTGAATCGCCAGCAGATATGAAATCCACACCGTACCGCTCCCGTAAAAATTCTAAGGCATGTCCTTTAGTAACATTTTGAGGAGTAATTTCAATACGTTTCTCACCACTTTTACAAATTGCCAATTGCGGGAATTGCTGTTTCAAATCAGCTAGCAATTGATCAGCTTGTCCTTTTTCTGGTCGAATATTGATTTTATATATTTTTTTACCAGCAATCGTTTGAAATAATTCTGGCGGTTCCACCAATTCCATATTCCATAGCTTAGCTAAATCATCTGTTTTATGCGTACCAATGCGCTGCTCGCCATCTAAGGCATCAAATACGATCTCTTTTTCCTTGATAAAAGTTAAGACATCCTGCAAAATATTTTGCTCAATAGGCCGTTCAAAAATGATTTGACCATCCATCTCAATGATACCACCATTAAAACCAATCTGAACATCACTTTCTAGACCAACTTGTTCTTCTATATAATGAATCTCTTTAACAGAGCGACCTGTGGCGATGGCAATTGGCATAGTAGCCTTCAATTGTTTCAATGTTTCTCGATCAGCAGCTGTTACTTCGCGAGAGTCCTTCACAAAAGTTCCATCTAAATCTGTTACAAATATTTCCTTTTCCATGGCTATCAATCCGCCAATCCTAATATTTCTCTTATTTCTACCTTCAACTGATTAGCACGACCACCATAAATGGACTGCATTTGCATACCAGATTTATTAAAGCCCATCGCATTTAAATCATGTGTAATCTGATTGATATCCACTACCGTATCATCCTTGACGTTTATCCGTAAACGTGTAATACAGGCATCTACATTCTCAATATTTTCCGGACCACCATGAGCTGAAATCAGTGCTTCTGCCTGATCGTGCAGTGTCAAATTTGCGCCACTTGGAACTGCAGCGTCTTCATTATCTCGATCTTTCAATGTCTTAACGCCCATTTTTTTACGAGTTTCGTCTTTCCCATGTAAGGCAATTGTACTTGGATCATCTTCACGTCCTGGGGTTTTGAAATCAAATTTCTTGATAGCAAAAGTAAAGACGATAAAGTACATTGCGAAACAGAAGACACCAATAATTGGTAGCAACCACCATTTGGTACGAGCACCTTGGAGCACACCATAAATTAGGAAATTAATCAAACCATGCCCGGTTGGTGTCAAGAAGGCTGCACCAGCCACATTAGCCACTAGCATGGTAAGTCCTGCTAATACCGCATGAATTCCATACAATGCAGGTGCTACAAATAGGAAGGTAAACTCTAACGGTTCTGTGATACCCGTTAAGAAAGAAGTCAATGCAGCTGCTAATAATAAAGAGCCGACTGTTTTCTTATTTTTAGGTTTAGCTGTAACGTACATTGCCAAAGCTGCACCAGGCAAACCAAACATATTATAGATAAATTTACCAGATGAAAAACGAGTGATCATTGGATCAATAGGACTATTACTAGAAAGAGCTGCCATGTAGGCATTGATCGTTCCAGCGTACTCCTTGCCATTAATCATAAAAATACCGCCAAGCTCGGTTGTTCTCACAGGCCAATTCAAGCCGTGATGTAGTCCAAATGGCAACAATAGGCGTTCAATTACGCCGTACCCAAAAGTTCCCACATAACCAGATTTTAAGATTGCCACTGAAAGTGCTGTAATAGCTGCTTGTACAAAAGGCCAAATAACAAAGAAGGCCATCCCTACCACTGCCATTACAGGAATAATCATGATAGGAACTAACCGCGGACCACTGAAGAAGCCAAATACTTGCGGAACCTGAATTTTAATTGCTTTTTTATGAACTAAATAGACAATAACCCCGGTAATGATACCACCAAACACATTCAAATCCATTGTTTGGATTCCTAAAACCGTCGTTTGCATATGTCGTGCCATCATTTCACTTGCATTTTCAGCACTCATGTCGACTAAAGTTCCACTGGCTTTTAATAAAAAATTCAATGTATTATGCAAAACTAAAAAGCCAAGCAGTCCAGATAATGCCGCTGATCCCTTTTCTTGTTTCGCTAAACCAACTGCGACCCCAACGGCAAAAATAACTGGTAGATTGTTAAAGGCGACATTCCCCAACATCTCCAAAAATCCCATCACAATTTGCAGAATTTCATTCCCCATCCAAGGGTGCATCTCAATCGTACTTGAATTGGTAAAAGCTGACCCTAACCCTTTTAAAATCCCTGCCGCCGGCAAAACCGAAACAGGTAGTAAAAACGACCGCCCAAACATTTCAAAAACGTTTAGAAATTTTGCTTTGCGGCTGCTTTTCGCCGTGTTTTCCATTTTGTATCATCCTCTCCTTTTGATTACGGTTTCATCATACCGCAATCTTTCGAAAAAGAGCAGGAACGTGATTAACATCAAGAACAAGGTAAGAAACTAGTTTTTGAGTAAAAAACTACTCTCTGATTCCGTTTAATTTTAACTCTTACCGACAAAAAAGAACCTCAGTCCAGACGAGGTTCTACTTCAATGTGTAAATAGCCAACTGAAATACCCTACCACCAACAAGGAGCAGACACTTACCGTGACGTAAACAACTCGTAGACGTTTCTTTTGATCAATTCGCTGTATAAAGGAACGACGACTGAGGACAATGGCGGCTATCAAAATAATGACGAATAGATAGTTTCCAACAAACTCCGTAATGATGTTCAGTATAGTTTTCATGCAAACTCCTCCTTACCCTAACTTGCTTTTCAGACAATAATCTTTAGACAAAATATACCATAGCAGACTAGCAGACACTATTTAAACCTCTATCCAATATCCTTGAAAAGATTTCGATTTGCTGATTGCTGCTAAAGTTTAGCTGTTTAGTAAAGAAGCCATCTCACGACTACTGGTACATGATAAAATAGCTACAAAAGGTTACGTTTTGAGAGGAGCTTTTAGATGATTACCTTTCGTTCTATCGCCAATGATGATTTTGATTTTTTGCAAGCAACATTAGTAAGTTCTTTTAATGCTGACGCCGCGTTGAGCTATGGGCCAGGAGCGGAAGACGGTCCACCTGGTTACAATGATGGTCGGTTGGCCACTAAACTTTTAACTGATCCTACCTTGATTAGCCGGTTGATTCTTAAGGACGCACAGCCTTGCGGATTTTTAACCTTCAGTATTGGTTCGCCCAACTGGCTACATTACTTTTGCCTGCATGCCGACTTCATTAATCAACAGCTAGGCACACAAGCTTGGCAAGCCTTTGAAGCTGTTCAAACAGGAACTTGGCGATTAGAAACACCGTCATCTTCCTGCCGCAACCAACACTTTTATGAGAAAATCGGCTTTCAGAAGATTGGCCAGCAGCATTATTCTGTTGATTCACGCTCATTTATTTACGAAAAAAAGATACCTTCTCTGTAAGCTATCCATCATTTGTTTAAGCAAAAACAGAGCCCTCACTATGCGTGCTGACTCTGCTTTGAAGGACTCCATCATTTGTGGCGTCTTCCTTACAATTTTTTGATGGGAAAATATAACATTAATTCATCTTCTGCGAAACTAGGCCGATAAAACTCAATCACCGGTCCCACAAGTTTTTCACCTTCATCTGGTAGAACTTCAGTCAGCATCACTTGCATGGCTTCTTGATAATGGTCCATGTCGGTTTTGACCGTAAAGTATTCAAACGCCGGCCATTCCCACTTAGTAAAGCCATGAGGTGCTTCGGCAGCTGGATCTGCTTCGATTCCTGCTAGATATAATCCTTCTGCTTGCCATGGTAACAGCCACGTTTCGGCATCACTCATCAAGCCCCACATATGAAGGATTGAACCTTCCTCATCTGTTTTGATCACCGGAATGAGCTCATCAAATTCTTCGTTCATCTGATCCCAAAGTGGTGGTACCCATTCAGAGCCCTGATCAGCTCTGCCTAAGCCCTTTTTTCCAATGACGGTAAAGCCGTCTTTTTTTATTCGTTCAATCCCTTTCATGCCATCGCCTCCTCTCTTCATTATACCGATTTCTATTCTAGAAGAGAAAAAATCCTACTCGGCAAGCGACTTCTTTTTGCAGTCTGTTTGATTCTTCGCTATACTAAAAACGAATAGTGAGGAGTGAATGTTGGTTGGATGTAATGACTATTGTGTTTGGAATTATTTTTATTTTAGGTTTTTTCGTCATTAAACGTTGGAAACACAATGATGCCCGTTTCTACCAAGTCTGCTGGTTTGGCAGTTGGCTAGTAGGCTATCTGGTTTTTCTTGATATCCGTTCAGTAGGGTTTCTGATTTTAGTGCCCTTGTTTTTCCTAGGGGTGTTTTGTTTCAGCTACTTTCGTGACAAATGCCGCCTTATGAATGGACTATTGTTCAATTTATTTTTAATGAGTTTCGGCGGTTATTTGATTTTTTTGACTTTTTCTAGTGAAAGTCTGATTTTATATGGGTTATTAGGGATTTTGGGAATCTTGTTTATTTTAGGGTTATTATTTGGTGCGATTGTGTTAATCGTTTTCCTCTATTGGAATGCGTCGGTGGTCTTCCGCAAAGAGGGCCATTCCTTAGCTAACCTATTGACTTTGCTACTGGCCTTATTTCTCACCTTTTTGTTGATTTACAGTCAGTTATCCGCTAATCAGGTCTTTCCGCAATGGTTGGATGCCTTAATTGGTATGTTACCTACTATGACATTTTACTTTGCGCTGGTCTTTTACAATTTTCTTACTGTATCGGTCTTGTATCAATTTAACCGGCCAAAGTATCAACAAGAATACATCATTGTGTTGGGCGCCGGGTTAATTGATGGCGAGCGCGTCACTCCACTGCTGGCGAAACGAATCGATAAAGCAATTCAATTTTACAAAGCGCAAAAACGCGCCACAGGTAAAGGACCTGTGCTATTGATGTCAGGGGGCCAAGGAGCTGATGAAAAGGTTCCAGAGGCAGTGGCGATGCGCAATTATGCTGTTGAGCAAGGGATTCCCGAGCATGCGATTCAATTGGAAAGCAACTCGACGAATACGCTAGAAAACATGCAATTTTCTAAGGAAATCATTGTCCAAGAGGACGCCGATTACCGAGCTATTTTTGTTTCTAATAATTATCATATTTTTAGAGCCGGCATGTTTGCTCGTCAGGCAGGCTTAAAAGCAGATGGAATTGGGGCTAAAACTGCCTTCTATTATTTGCCTAATGCCTTTTTACGGGAATTCATCGCAATCGTCGTCATGAATAAGCGCCGCCATATGATTGTGACTGGTATCATCGCTTTCTTCAGTATTTTCTTGGCAATCACCAGCCTTTTCATCGGCTAAAAAAGGACCGACATCATTGGATGTCGGTCCTTTACTCTAAATTGGATTATTCGCTTTTTTAAACCAAGTTCGCCATTTTTTCTTCATGTTGGCGCTCATTGGACTAAAGGCTTCTTGACAAGCACAATACTTGTCTACCATCGTCACGATAAAGCTTTCTTTGTATTTAGGCGGTGCAATGGTTGCCCCCCACATATGTTTGATGATGATATCCCGTTCCAAATCAGATAACTCTGTAATTTTTTCCGCATTTTTTACAGCGATGCGGGGATGCATGTACGCATGTGATCCTTCATCAAACTTAGTCGTCCGCCAGTCGTAATAAAAAAGATCGTGCAACAAACCGGCGCGTGCAGTGGCGCGAGCGTTGCCGTTCCATTTTTTTGCTAATAAATAACTATGGTAAGACACACTAATGGAATGCTCCAAGCGTGTAGAATTGACATGTTGTTTATAGTCTGCAAGACGTTGTACGGCTTCTGTTGCCAATAAATCTTCGACATATGAAAGATATTCTTGATCCTCTTGCCAGTTTTTTGTCATAAATTGGTTGCCACCTTCATTTTTTAAACGTGGGTAAAGTATAGCACGCCATTTTTTTAAATACTAGCCTTTTTCGAAAAGGCCTTCAAAGTTTAACAACTTCTTAAAGAATTTTTTCACATATTTCCGAACATTTCACGCTCATTGCGCCAACTGAAACATTAAAATGCCAGCAGCAACTGCGACATTTAATGATTCTGCCTGCCCCTTCATGGGAATAAACAAGTTTTGTGTCGTCTGTTGTAGTAGTGTTGCGGCAGTTCCCTGCCCTTCATTTCCCATGATCAGTGCAAAATCGCGACTAGGTGTAACTTCCCGATAACTTTTAGCCTCAGGATTCAATTCGGTGCCATAGACAGGGACTACAGCCTGTTTGAACCGATCTATCCACTCCAATAAATCTCCTTGGGCGATAGTTACATGATATTGGCTACCTTGAAGTGCCCGTAAGACTTTCCCGTTGTATAAATCAACCGTGCCTGTGCCTAATACTACGCCAGTAAAACCTGCGGCATCGGCAGTACGAATCATAGTTCCTAAATTCCCCGGATCTTGGATGCGGTCCAACAATAACCAGGCACCCGTTAGCTCATCTGGGACACTTGCAGTCAACATGGGCGCCACCGCAATCATGCCTTGAGGAGTCGGTAATGTTGATAATTCTTTCATGACTGGTTCATTAACGAGAGTATAGTCCCGCTCTGACAGCCATTCCCGCCATTCCTGTTCACCACGTGGGGTAACAAAAATATCACCTAAAACAACACCTGCTTGAGCCGCCTCTTCAATCAGGTGGAAGCCTTCTAGTAAATATTGCTGCGCTGTTTCGCGCGCTTTTCGTTGGTGTAATTTCTTTAACTGTTTAATTTGATCATTTTTAGTAGACGTGATAGCTTTCATGGTATGCTCCCTCATGTTTTTCTTGATTATAGCAGAAAAAAACTTCTTATGCTTTTGCTTGTCAGCTTGAAAAAAACTCGTTATGATGAATATAACTACTTACTGAGGAGGGTCCGTCGTGAGAAAAGTACGATTGAATGTTCAAGGCCGTGTTCAAGGGGTCGGCTTTCGCTATATGACTAAAATGGTTGCAGATAAATTAGGCATTACCGGAACGGTTCGCAATGAGACAGATGGCTCCGTCACAATCGAAGCACAAGGCGATGAGGAAACTATGGAAGAGTTCATCCGCCAAGTCAAAGCATCCCCTAGTCCATCGGGGCGTGTTACTTACGTGGACGTTCAAGACGACTCGTTAATGCAGACTTATGAAAATTTCAAAGTGACAGGTTGAGGAAAAACGAAATCGTTTTTCCTTTTTACATTGAAAAAATGTTTTTTTTAAAGTATAGTTATTTTTGTCTAAATTATTTAATAGAAGGAAGAATCGAATGAATAAACTAAAAAAATGGGCCCTTAGCGGAGCAGCACTCTCTCTACTGTTATTTTTATCCGGTTGTGTCCAAACAAAAGACGGCCAACCTACTGGTGAAGGCTGGGTCTACAAACTGCTGGTTGAACCAATGGCAAATGCCATTACCTATCTCGTTCAAAACTTTAACTGGAACTATGGTTGGGCGATCATCTTTATTACGATTATCGTTCGTCTGGTTATTTTACCGTTAGGTTTACAACAATCACGTAAATCGATGATTCAAACGGAAAAAATGGCCGCTTTGAAACCACAAATTGACGCAGCTCAAGCTAAATTAAAGGCTGCAACTACTCGTGAAGAACAAATGCAGGCTCAAACGGAAATGCAGCAAGTCTACAAAGACAATGGCATGAGCATGATGGGTGGTATTGGTTGTTTACCGCTACTGATCCAAATGCCAATCTTCTCGGCCTTGTTTTACGCGGCACGTTATACTCCCGGGATCAATGAAGCAAGCTTCTTCGGCATCAACTTAGGTCAGCCAAGTTTGGTCTTTGTTGTCTTAGCAGGGATTGCTTACTTGTTCCAAAGCTACCTATCTACAATTGGTATTCCAGAAGAACAAAAGAAAACCATGCGGACGATGCTGATTGTATCGCCTTTGATGATTGTCTTCATGTCCTTCAGTTCACCTGCTGGGGTCGCGCTTTATTGGGTTGTCGGTGGGGTTTTCAGTTGTTTACAAACCTTCATCACCAACATTATCTTAAAACCACGGATCAAAGCTCAAATCCAAGAAGAATTGAAAAAGAATCCACCTAAAACCGTAGTGACACCACGCAAAGACGTTACACCAAAACCAGCTAAACCAGTGGCAGCACCGCCTAAAAAGAACGGGAACGGCCGTAACGCTGGCAAACAACAACGAAAATAAAAAAAATCAGAAGAAACGCAAATACTGCGTTCCTTCTGATTTTTTTATACGCTCATCATGCTTTCAACCCGCACGTGGTTAGCAATCCGACCACCGTTCCCTTTTAAGTAAAGTACTCCGGAAGAAGGATTGACATCCAATACCAAATTTTTATCTAGGAACAGCACCGCGCCTTCTTTTAAGTAAAGCGCCCCAACCGCTGTCTCAATTTTAGTGGGATACAGTGCTTGTTCGCTATCAGGAACCCATAGTAAGCGGAAACTCAGCTCTAAAGCACAACACATCATACCTTCTGTGTAAGGTCCACGACCATCTTCACGATCTAAGAGTAATTTTGCTTGAGCCGGCTTATGTGCTAAAATTAGCACTTGCGCTGCCGGTGTGATTGTGATTTCCATCCACTCACCTCCTCAGACATAGTATACGCATCTTTAAAAAAAGCAGCCAATGATTTGCTCAAAAAAGGTTGGGATAGGAGCATCTATTCAGACGCTTCTGTCCCAACCTCAGACTGTAGTGCTTTATTTTACGATCAACGCATCCAGACTGGCGATAGATAATGCCATTCCAGCAATCTTCAACAGCTGTTTCAAACGGTTTTCTTTTACTTTAGGGTCTTCATCCATGACCATCGTTTCATCAAAGTAATGCTCGATATAAGGACGCAAACTGCGTAGTGCTTCGTAGTTTTCTGCCGCCGTTTGTCCCTCAAAATCAGCCGCTACTTTTTCAACTGCTTGATATAATTCTTTTTCAGAATCATTTTGGAAAAGCTTAGGATTGATTGTCATATCAGCTTCCGTCAATAATTCCCGGCCTTTTTTCGCTAGATTCAAGACACGCGTCAAGGCTTCGATAGATGGTTTAAAGTCATCATCCAACAAATGTTTTTTCAGAACATCCGCATTGACAAAAACCTTCGTCAAATCGGTTTGTTCTGAAGAAATGACTGCGTCAATCACATCGTGACGCACATTGCGGGCTGTCAGTAATTGGCGCAAACGAGCTTTCACAAACTGCAGCACTTCTTCTTGACCGCTGTTCAATTGAATGCCATAGGTTTCTGGGTCAGCGTTAATGGCCGCCTGAATCTCTAATTCCAATTCTGCCAATGGGAAAGCCCATTGTTCTTGATCCACGATGCGCACGATGCCGTATGTTTGGCGGCGCAGTGCATATGGATCGTTAGAACCACTTGGAATCATCCCAGCAGCAAAGAAGGTAAAGACACTATCCAATTTATCCGCAATGGCCAAGACTGCACCCACTTTAGAAGCTGGCAGCTCTCCTTCACTAGAAATTGGCAGATAATGTTCACGAATTGCTTGCGCCACAGCCGGTGTTTCCCCTTGTGACAAAGCATAAATTTCCCCCATGATTCCTTGCAATTCAGGAAACTCGCCTACCATATTGGTTACTAGGTCAAATTTGTAGATTTCACTAGCACGTTGTAAATCACGTTTTTCTTCATCAGAAAGGCCTACTTTGTCTGCTAAAATTGCCGCAATCACTTGGACCCGCGCCATTTTTTCATAGATTGAACCAATCTTTTCATGGAATGTTACGCTCTTCAATTTTTCAACGCAAGCAGCAATAGTTAACTTCTTGTCTTCATTATAGAAGAACTCAGCATCTTCCAAGCGTGCCGTGAGAACTTTTTCGTTCCCTTTTACGACGTTCTCGATTTTCACATTGTTCCCGTTACGTACCGAGATAAAGTGTGGTAACAATAGTCCATTAGCCGAACGAACCTCGAAATAACGTTGGTGTTCCTTCATGGAAGTCACTAAGACTTCTTCTGGTACCGATAAATATTGCTCTTCAAAGCTGCCCACAAAAGCAGTTGGGTATTCCACTAAGTTGGTGACTTCTTCCAATAAGTCTGGATCGATACGTAATTGCCAATCCTTCTCAGCAGCTAAGGCGTTCATTTGCGCCACAATCATGGTTTCCCGCTCTTTCGCATCCGCAATGACGAATTGTTCCTTCATTTTTGTTTCATATTCACTAGGATTGTCGATAGTCACGTCATCGCCTAAGAAACGATGGCCTCGACTAGCTTTGCCAGTAGTGACATCCAAGATTTCAAATGGAATCACTTCTTCATCTAATAAAGCTACAATCCAATGAATTGGGCGGATATATTCAAAATCGTAGTTAGCCCAATGCATCGTAACTGGGAAGGTTAAGCCCATAATAATATCTCGCAAGCCGGTTAATACTTCGATTGCTTCTAAGCCATGTTGGTATTTCGTGACATAGACATACTCCACCCCATTGACCTCACGAAAAGTGATGGCGTCAGTTGTTAGACCTTGACCGCGAACAAAACCTTCGGCGGCTTTCGACCAATTGCCTTCAGCATCTTGGGCAATTTTTTTCGCTGGTCCTTTAACTTCTTCTTGTGTGTCTTCTTGACGATCAGGAATCTGCGTTACCCGAATCGCCAAACGCCGAGGTGTTGAGAAAGACTGGACAGATTCATAACCTAAACGATTTTCATCTAAAAAGGCAATGATTTTTGCTTCTAATTGCTTACTAGTAGGCGAAACCACGTGTGCCGGCATCTCTTCTAAGCCAATTTCAAGTAATAGGTCTTTTGCCATTTTAGTTCGCCTCCTTGTTTAATAATGGGAATCCTAATTTTTCACGTTCTGCCACAAAGATTTTCGCCACTGATTTTGCCATATTACGGATTCGGGACAAGTAGCCTGCCCGCTCAGTTACCGAAACTGCTCCGCGAGCATCTAACAAATTGAAGGTGTGGCTACATTTCAAAATGTAATCATAGGCTGGATGGACCAAGCTATCTGCGATACAACGTTTGGCTTCTTTCTCATATTCATCAAACAATTGCAGCAATAAGTTTTGATTGCTGACTTCAAATGAATATTTTGAATGTTCATATTCTGGTTGTTTAAAAATCTCACCATAACGGACGCCGTCTGCCCACTCAAGATCATAGACACTTTCCACCTCTTGAATATAAGAAGCCAAACGCTCGATACCATAGGTGATTTCGGAAGTAACTGGTTTACATGGTAAGCCACCAACTTGTTGGAAATAGGTAAACTGCGTAATTTCCATACCATCCAACCAAACTTCCCAGCCAAGACCGGCACAACCCATCGAAGGATTTTCCCAGTTGTCTTCAACAAAACGGATATCATGTTCTAGCGGTTCGATTCCTAGTAAACGCAGACTTTCTAAATATAATTCTTGGATATTTTCTGGTGATGGTTTCATCACAACTTGAAATTGATGATGTTGATACAAACGGTTGGGATTTTCACCATAGCGACCATCTGCTGGACGGCGAGAAGGCTCTACGTAAGCAGCGTTCCAAGGTTCAGGTCCAATCGCCCGTAAAAAGGTATAAGGACTCATGGTACCCGCTCCTTTTTCCGTATCATAGGCCTGCATCAGCATACAGCCATTAGAGGACCAAAATTTTTGCAAAGTCAGGATCATTTCCTGCACGGTTAGTGTTTTTTTCATAATTTCCTCCTACTTATAAAGCATTCACAACGGGATAAAAAGCGACGACTTGCCCGGGAACTAAGGTAACTTCCACTTGCATTTCTTCAGTCAAAGGCGTTTTTAACGTATAGATCGTCTCTTTGGGATTCGTTTCAAAACGTTCTAATTCGTTTCCGTCTGCTAGGACCCGTACTTGCAGCGTTGCTGGGGATAAGACTTTTAACTTATTTTCACTGAATTCTTTTGCTTCAATCAGCATATCAAACGGCATTCTGTTCACTTCCTCTCCAATAAAAAAAGTCCCTATGTCATTACGACATAGGGACGAAAAATTCGCGGTTCCACCCTACTTCCGATGAATCCATCGGCAGCTTCATTGGCTACACTCCCAAGTGCCTCTTCAAAATCCGCTAACATTCGGCTCACACTCTCCCGAACTCGCTTGTGTTGCGCTACTTTTACTGTGCTTGATCTTTGTGTAGGATATTCAATTCTTCCTTATAATAGCTTACAACGGGAAGAGCTGTCAATTAGTTTCTATTCACACATTCACTAAAAATCCGTCCATTCCTCGTTATCTGAACTATCTGAAGCTGAAGGATATTGATGGTGGCTGGTTACTGAATGATTGTAACGGCGAATTCCCCAAGCTAGTAAGCCAACGAGGACTAACAAGCCCAGCAGTCGCCAAGGAAAGTGGCCGCCCTCCATCATACTAGTTCTCATCATATGTGCCATGTGTGTCATATGCATTTGGTTTAGCCCTCTTCCTGTTCTGGACGTTTCATGACATCCGCCCATTTTTGCATGTCATCAATAAATTTTTTACTCTTCAAATGAATCCCCACATACTCGTCATACAACTGGTCTAAGACGCTACGAATAGCTTGCTTCGTGGCTGGCTTAACCGAAATTGACTGAATCTGATCATAACGGATTGCAGAAAACATCCGCAGAAAGTAGATAGCACGAGGATCTGCATGTAGCCGGTGAGGATCTAAAGCAAAGTGTTTCTCACAAATAACGCCATTGTATTTAAAGGAGTAATCAAAACGGCCACTTCTCTCGCCACCAACCGCACATTGATCCCAAACTGGCCGCACACCGAAGCGTTCTAACATCTGCACTTCAAAGATAGCGGTGATCACTTCAGGATCCTGACCTTCATTCAATAGCGCCAATGCTTCACTAACAAAACCAAATAACGCTGGGTCATATACCCGATCATCAATTGCCGCATCTACAAGCCCCAGAATATAGGTGGCATAAGCGCTGATAAAAATATCTTCTTGAATTTTAGTATAGCTGGTTAAAAATTTGTAGCTATTCAGAAAGGATAAGCCTTCACCACGAAAATCCCCCACAAAGGTTGCCTTTGAAAAAGGCAAGATTGCTGCCGCCAAGGGATTGTTAGGGCGACTAGCACCTTTAACATAAAACATCAACTTGCCATAGGACTCCGTAAAAATTTTTACCAGTTTGTCTTTCTCTTTATAGTTGCGTGTAAAAAGGATAATCCCTTTTGTTTCCCCAATATTGGTCCGCATGGTTCTTCCCGCCCGTCTTAAAACTTCGAGGTTTATTATAGCATCTCTCCCCTAAAAAGAAAAAGACTCCGCCAATAGCAGAGTCCTTTCGTTTATCGTAAATCAAATTTTGCTTCCAAAACTTCTTCTGAGTTGGGGCCTACGAACACTAGGAATTCCCCTGGTTCGACACCAAAACTCATGTCACGTTGGTAGTAATACAAATCTGCTCGCGTTAGTTCAAATGATACCGTTTTGGTTTCACCGGCTGCTAAAGCAATTTTTTGGTATTTCTTCAGTTCCTTCACTGGACGAACAACTGAGCCTGTTACATCCTGTAGATAGAGCTGCAGGGTTTCCAGACAGTCACGATCTGATTGGTTGCTTACCGTTACCGTTACCGTCAATTCATCAGTCATCTCTGTACTACTTAGTTTTAGCTCTTGATAAACGACTTGGCTGTAGCTTAGACCAAAGCCAAACGGAAATAGCGGCTGGTTCGGGCTGTCTAAGTATTTTGAGACAAAGCGACCTTTATGCGTCGTACTCGTTAGCGGACGACCGGTTTTAAACTCATTGTAATAAAGAGGTAACTGCCCCACATCATAAGGAAAGCTCATGCTTAAACGGCCAGAAGGATTCGCTTTACCAAACAGTAAGTCTGCAATGGCATTAGCACCTTCAGTTCCTGGGAACCAAGCTTGCAAGATAGCATCCATCTGGGCAACTTCTTTTGTATAAACTAGCGGGCGGCCACTAATACTAATCAAAATATTTTTCTTTCCTAAAGCGACCATTTGCTCCATAAAGTCTTTTTGGATTTCAGGGAGCGTGATATCGGTCCGGCTGCCAGCCTCACCACTTTGCATGGTATGCTCGCCCATAGCAAAGATGATTACATCCGCAGTTTCACCTAACGCCAATGCCTCTGCCAATGCTGCCTCTCGCTCTGCTTCTGATAGACCGATTGAGGCAATTTGTTCTTTTGTTGCACCAAACTCGCCTAAGAAGGAGTAGTCAGCTAACATATCGCATCCTTTAGCATAGTTGAAAAAGTCCGGTGTCAACTCATTTGCTAACGCCTCTTTCAACGTAGTAACATCCGTTGTTTTTCCGTGGACGGCCCACAATCCAATCAAATCTTGTTTATCGCCATAAGGACCAACTAATAGGATCTTCTCTTGATTTGGGGTTAGGGGCAATAAGTTGTCTTTGTTTTGTAATAACACAACTGCCTCTGAAGCCACTTGCCGTGATAATGCCCGATTTTCATCTGACAGTAATGTCGCTTGTTCTTTTTCTTTTGATGCCCCACGATAAGGATCTTCAAAAAGGCCTAAATCATTTTTCAATTTCAAGACACGCCAAACCGCATCTTCCACCAATTGAGGATCAATCAGTCCATCTTTGATCAGTGGTTCTAACTGCTTTGCATAGCAACTGGTTTTCATATCGATATCGGTTGTTGCTTCCATTGCTAGTTGAGTAGCTTCACGGTCATCTGCGGCTACCCCGTGAGCAATCAGTTCTTGAATCGCGGCATAGTCTGAGATGATCACACCATCAAAGCCCCATTCTTTCCGTAAGATTTCTTTCAACAAGAATTCATTTCCGGTAACGGGCATGCCATCGTATGTGTTGAAAGATGTCATGACTAATTTACAACCAGCATCAACCGCCGCTTGGTAACCACTAAGATAATCTTGACGTAATCGGCGTTCTGACATATCCACCGTATTGTACTCACGTCCAGCCTCAGCTGCCCCATATGCGGCAAAATGTTTCACGCAAGAGGCAATCCCTTCAAGGTTTTCCCCTTGCAAGCCTTCCACCATCGCTTTGGCATAATCTGCATTCAGGGTAGGATCTTCTCCCGTAGATTCTAGACAGCGACCCCAGCGAGCATCTCGTACTAGATCCACCATGGGTGCAAAGGTAACGTGAGCGCCTGCCGCCCGTGATTCTGTAGCGGTTACTTGATAAGCCTGTTTGATAAGCGCTGGATTCCAAGTCGCTCCCAAGCCTAGCGGAATTGGAAAAATCGTGCGGTAGCCATAAATGATATCGGCCATGAACAATAGTGGAATTTTATGGCGGCTATTGGCCAAATAATTTTCTTGAATCCGTTCTGTTGTTTCTGCTCCTGTTACGTTTAAAACGGAGCCAACCATATCGACTGTATCTTGATCAATCCCTAGTTTTTGTTTCGGACCGACTGCCAAAGCTTCACTTTGGAAAAAGTCCCCTGATAATTGGATCAATTGGCCGATTTTTTCTGGCCACGTAAGCGTGTTTTGTAATTCGCGTAATGCCTGCTCTTTCATGGAGACCTCCTATTTAGCTTCTTGTTCCGCTTTATATGTTTTCATGTCCAAGCGTTTGAACCATGGATACCATAAGACTGGAGACAAGATAAATTGAATGAATAATTGTAATAAGATAATCGATAATGCCCCTTGGACCGCGGCATGGAACCCGACCGGTAAGCCAAAGATTGCCTGTACTCCTGTGAAGCGCGCTACCAGACCGATTTTCGTCAAGAAGTAGGCCAAAACTAAAGCAATCGTATTGTTGGTAATGAATGGGAAGGCCAAATCAAAATTCAATACGAGTGGTGTCCCGAAGATGACTGGTTCAGTGATTCCGAACAAAGCTGGAACGATGGAAATTTTACCAACCTCGCGATATTGTTTGCTCTTTGAGCGTAGCATTAGTAGAACCAACCCCAGAGCCATCCCACCAAAAGTAATGATATTGAAGAACGCTAAACCTAAGATATTGGGCGGCATTTGACCCGCTTGAACTGCATTCAGATTTTCGACGTCCATCGCCATCCAAAGTGGTGTCACTAATGGCAAGATAACGTTAGTCCCATGAATTCCGAAGAACCACAAGATTTGTTGTAACAAGCTCAAGATAATCATTGCGCCTAGTGAGCCGCCGATACCTTTTAGTGGTTCCTGGATAACAGTGTAGACGAATTGATGCATGCTGCCAAAGGAAGTCATGTTGAATAGTAAATCAACTACGATAAACAAAACGCCAATCAAAACAGTTGGGATCAATGATTCAAACATTCGCGTTACCATTGGTGGAACGCCAGCTGGCATTTTAATTGTCCAGCCTTTCCGTTTGATGGCTAAGTAAAGACGTGCGCTAACTAACCCAACGATCATTGCAGAGAAGACTCCTTGTGCCCCTAACCAAGTGGTTGGAATTCCGGTAGATTCGTCTGTCATTTGGCCGATTGGTGTAATGATTAAGAAACTCAATAATGAAATAACGGCTGCTGAAATAGGATCTTCATTCTCATCCAATTTGCGTACCAAATGATAGGCCATTAAAATAGCGATGTAAATAGCCAGGCTACCAATCGTCATGGTGTTAACTTTACCTAACACAGCAGTCAATTGGGTTAGTCCTTGCAGGGCTGGGACCATGTTCATCAAAACAACTAGTAAAACAGCGATAGAACCGATAAAGACCGGCCCCAAAGTAGACATCATTGCTCCAGAGATCGTTTGCAGATAAGGATTGTTCCCCATTTTGTCGAACCAAGGACTGACCCGGTCAAAAAAGGCCGTAATTTTTTCTTTCATGTGATTCCCTCCAAATGATTTGTGCCTTTAGTATACGTTGATAACGATTACATATCGGTGCTTTTGCTGACGAAAAATCGGAAGTTTAATGACTTTTTTTAAAGTACTTCACACGATATTGCTGCGGTGATAGCCCGTAATTCTTCTTGAAACTATTATAAAAAGCCTTAACGGTCGCAAAGCCGCTAAGATAAGCAATCTCTAAAATAGTCGCATCGGTATCCCGCAAACTGCGGTAAGCCGCCTCTAAGCGTAGTGAAGTCAAATAATCGCTATAGGTGATCCCCATATATTTTTTATAAAAACGTGAAAAATAGGAAGCATTATAATTAAAAGCCGCTGCCACCTCTTGGATTGATAATTCTTCCTGAAAGTGCTCCTGAATATACTCATTAACAATTTTGAGACGTTCCAAATGCTTTAATGACTTTACATCCTGAATCTGTGCAGCTGGAATTGTATAGCTCTCACACAGCTCTGCTAGCAGGGCCAATATCTTACTTTTTACAAATAAATGCTGACTCAACGAACCTGCTTTAAATTGTGTAATGATCTCCTCTAGTAGGTCTGCGATGCCTTGATTTTGAACGTCTGGGGTCACATCAAATAAAAAGCGTTGACCATATTCGCCTTCTGTTTCTGTCTGCAAATATTCCAGGGGAAATTGGATGGCTAGACAGTGGCCAGGAACCAGACTTCGTGAGGAGTGAACCATATTTGAATTGATGAAAAGCAGATCACCCGCCGCTAATTTAAATGTTTGATTGGGAAATGTTACCTCCAGCTCACCGGACAGGCAATAGAGTAGTTCGCCGCTTTCATGCCAATGGGAGGGCACTAATCGGTCAGGACTCTTCATTTGAAAGACAAAAATTTTAAAAGGATAGTTTTCAGTTGGTACGATTTTCTCATAGCGCATCTTCTCACCTCACAAAAATAGCACAAGCCGCCCTTAGGCTTGACTTGTGCTTCAGTTTAATAATCGTCTTTTCGGTACCCAAAATCTTGCAGATAAACTTTTTTATCCCGCCAGTCTTTTTGAACCTTGACCCATAATTCAAGGAAGACTTTATCCCCTAGCAGGTTCTCGATATCGATACGAGCTTTTGTGCCCACCTGCTTCAACATCTTACCGCCCTTACCGATAATGATGCCTTTTTGACTATCACGCTCCACAATGATGGTTGCTTGGATATGAACTTTATCGTTCTCATTACGCTTCATAGAGTCCACCACTACAGCCACAGAATGAGGAACTTCATCGCGCGTCAACAGCAACACTTTTTCACGAATCAGTTCAGAGACAACGAAATATTCTGGATGGTCTGTGATTTGATCATCTGGATAATATTGTGGGCCTTCCGGCATTTCATTGACTAAAGTAGTCATTAAGCGATCGACATTGTTGCCTTCCGTAGCTGAAATCGGCACCACTTCTGCGAAGGGCATTTGCGTCCGGTAGTCTTCAATAATTTCCAGTAATGCATCCGGATGTACTTTATCGATTTTATTAATTAATAGAAACACGGGAACTTCAACTTGCTTTAAGCGTTCGATAATGAAATCGTCCCCTTTGCCACGCTTTTGGTCGGCTGCAATCATAAACAGTACCACATCTACTTCACGTAAAGCGCTATAGGCCGCCTCCACCATGAAATCGCCTAGACGATGTTTTGGTTTATGAATTCCTGGTGTATCAATAAAAATCAACTGTGCTTCTGGTGTGGTATACACCCCTTGAATTTTGTTACGAGTAGTTTGGGCTTTGTCGCTCATAATGGCGATTTTTTGACCGACAACGCGGTTCAATAAAGTTGATTTGCCGACGTTAGGTCTACCAACGATTGCAACAAAACCAGATTTATGTTCTGTCATAAGTACCTCCTAAAAGATTTGTGTAATGAGTGTCCAAATTTTGGGACCGAATATCAAGACGCCTACGATCACAGCAAAACAGGCCGTTGTTAACACTGCTCCTGCTGCCATGTCTTTGATTTTTTTGCCAATATCATGGAAATGGAAATCAGTCACCATATCTACGACGTTTTCAAACGCCGTATTAATGACTTCCACAATCCAGACGAGAAAAATGGCTAATAAAAGCCACAGCCATTCAAAAATGGTCAGCTGAAAGAAGAGCCCCGCAATTATCGTCAAGACACCTAAAACCACATGCTTACGCATATTCCGTTCTTCCTCAAAAACGGTGCGGACGCCTTGCAAGGCAAACTCTAGCGACGCAATAAACGTCTTATTTTTTTCTGTTCGCTTATCTCTTGAGTCCATAGGCATCAAGAATTTCTTTTTGTAAACCGAACATGACTTTTTCATCTTCAGGCTCCATATGGTCATACCCGTTGAGGTGCAGGAAACCATGCAGTGCTAAGAAGCCTAATTCCCGTTCAAAGGAATGGCCATATTCTTCTGCTTGTTCATGGGTCCGTTCTACGGAAATCATAATATCGCCCAAATTACGTGGCAGCATATCGGCCTCATCTTCAAAAATGATAGGTATTTCATCTTCGCCTTCTTCTTCGATGGCAAAGCTGATGACATCTGTTGGGGCATCTTTTCCTCGGTAATCACGATTGATTTCACGAATCGCGGCATTATCCATAAAAGTTACTGACATCTCTGTATCTGGTGCAATTTTCAAGAAATCAGCTGCGAAATCCAACAGTTTTTCGACATTGGCCATCTGTTCTGTTGTTAATTCTTGTGTTTCATCTACCATAGTGATATCCATTAGTCTTCACTCTTTTCTTGTTCTTCTTTCATTTTTTCCGCTTCAGATTTCATCTTCGGATATTTGATCCGTGAGTGGAAGGTTGAGCAGAGACCATTGATGATTGAGCGTTCCACAATCCGAATCTCTTTCATCGTCAAACCACATTCATCCAATTGGCCATCTTTGATCCGACCGGCAATTAGGTTATGCACAAATTTTTGAATTTTTTCATTTGTTGGATGATCCATCGCCCGTACGGCTGCCTCACAACTATCGGCAATATTCACGATACCGGCCTCCCGCGTTTGCGGTTTTGGTCCAGGGTAGCGGAATTCCTCCTCCGTCACTTCAGGATTGCGTTCCTGTGCTTTCACGAAGAAGTATTTCATTAAGGTCGTCCCGTGGTGCTGACGGCAAATATCTACCACCATTTGGGGCATATGATACTCTTCTAAAATTTTAGCTCCATCAATCACATGGCCAAAGATTATTTGTTTACTATCCTCTGGCAACAAGAAATTATGCGGATTTTCAGCGCCGGCTGGTAAATTTTCCACGAAGAAATTGGCATGTTTAATTTTACCAATATCATGATAATAACAAGCCACACGGGTCAATAGCGAGCGTCCACCAATCTCTGCGACGGCGTTAGCACTAAGACTAGCTACCATCATACTGTGATGATAGGTGCCAGGTGCTTCTTCCAATAACTGTTTTAATAATGGATGGTTAGGATTACTCAACTCATTCAAGACAATCATACTGTCATCTGTTACCAATAGTTCAATATAAGGATGTAAGCCCATCGTTAACAGATAGGATAGAACGCTACCGGCGACGGCACAAGCCAACGTGGTCCACGTACGGCCTTCCGTTAGGGACATCCCTTGGTAGATGACTAAGACGATATTGACTAATGTCGGAATCACTACTACCCAGACTAGTGCTTGAATCCCTTGGTCGCCGATGCGCTGGCGTTTCAGCATAGAGGCCATGGTACCAGCAAATAAGTAGGCGACTAGTACGACTGTTAAAAAGTTTGTTCCTACTGAATCATAATAAACGAAAATGGCGAAAAGAACTTGGAACACGGCTCCCAGTATCCCCGCCCGCCGATTGATAAAGATACTTAAAACTAATGGCGTGAAGGCGGCTGGATAAAACAGCGGAATAAAGGTCATTTGCTCTGTTTGGAAAATCTGGAAGAATTTCATAAGCAAGAGGCTCAAGCCCATAGCAACTGTGTAAAAGACCAATAATAAGTAACGCTGTTCGACATCTGACATTTGTCGAATGAGATACAGTAACACAAAAACTTGTAACAAGATTGCCAAAATCAACGCAACGATTGGAAAGAAGGAGGAATTTTGATTGGTCATCCCTAAGAGTTCCAATTTTTCCATCGCTTTTTGATCGATTTGGACACCTTCTCTGACAATGATTTCCCCTTGGTAAATCATGGCGGGCTGTACATTATCTCTAGCCTGTTGTTTCAGCTCTTCGGTTCGTTTTTCATTATAGACATCGTTGACAACAATCCCTTGATTGATTAAATAGCGGATTGCCTGTTGCATATTCGAGCTAGCATCTAGATACTGGATCTTGTCGTTGGCATTTTGCTTTAACTGATCCAGATTCGTACTGCGAACGTGTTCAGACATTGCACCGTCCACAAGCTTAAGACTTTCTGTTTCTACCTTGCTTACATCAGCATCATTCATTGCAAAGATACTTTCGTAAAAAGCATTAGGTAAGGCTTGATAAAAGGCAATATCATCTTGGTTTAAGGATTCAAAACGAGATTTCAGGGCGGCAACTTTCTCCTCTACCGTTGGCTCAGGGACCGTTTGATCCTTTTTAGCCTTATCTTTGGCAGCCTGGTAATCAGCGTCTGCCTTTTTGTTGACTTCCCCTATCATGGTGAAAAGGTTTTGGATTCGTTCATGCTGGGTTGCCCCAAGATCTTCCTGATAGTTGTATTCAGGGGTCACTGCCTCAGCAGCTAATTGCTTTTTCTGCTCGGTTTCATGTGTATTCTCAATGGTTTTATTCGCTCGCAGGGTTTCTTCTGCCAACTGACCCACTTGAATGTTAATGGATTTTTGCCGTACGCTAGTAAACATGATCAGAAACAAAAACAGACTAAAAATTACCAGTACGGTGGGTGTAAACCATTTACCCATTTTTCCTTGTATTTGCGAAAGCGTTCTGCGCATGGCTCGACTCCTTTCCTAGTGTCGTAAACTGTCCTCTTCGTACGCCCGGATTATTTCTGCAACTACCGGATGTCGTACCACATCACTAGCTTCAAAATTAACGAAATCAATTTTCTTGATATTGCTTAAAGTTCGCTCCGCATGGACTAGCCCACTGGTTACCCCTTTAGGTAAATCAATCTGACTAGTATCTCCATTAACAATCATCTTGGAATTAAAGCCCAGCCGCGTTAAAAACATCTTCATTTGAGCGACTGTCGTATTTTGTGCTTCATCAAGAATAACAAATGCTTCATCCAAGGTCCGACCGCGCATATAAGCTAGCGGGGCAATTTCGATTACATTGCGTTCCATTAAGCGATTTGTATGCTCCAGACCAAAAATCTGATAAAGGGCGTCATAAACTGGTCGCAAGTAAGGATCAACTTTTTCTTTTAAATCTCCTGGTAAGAACCCGAGGTTTTCGCCAGCTTCAACTGCTGGACGCGTTAAAATAATTTTCTGAACTTCGCCTTTTTTTAAAGCCGCAATGGCCATTACCACTGCTAAAAAGGTTTTCCCGGTTCCGGCAGGGCCGATGCCAAAGACGACATCATGCTTTTTGATGGCCTCGACATATTTTTTCTGACCAAGATTTTTGATGCGAATGGGGCGACCATTACGGTCCTTTAAAATTTCTTCCTCATACATTGTCAAAAAGGCATCCAGTGTGCCTGCTTTTGCCATCTTCAGGGCCGTTACCACATCAGGTGTGCCAATTTTGATACCGCGATGAATCAAAACTAGCAGTTGTTTGATGACGGCTGCCACCAATTGAATGTTATCCAGTTCGCCTACTAGCTGAATCGTTTCTCCACGAGAGTTAATGACGATCCCCGTGTTGTCTTCTAAAAATTTTATATGCTTGTCATGCGCGCCTAACAGCATGCTGACATCATCTGTATCTTGTAATTTTATCTCTAGCGAATCCGCAGTCAAAAAGTACATCTCCTTTTTCGTTTCATTCCCTACAATAATACCATATTTCTGTTTGATGCACAGCAACTGTTCTCCAAGGGAAGGTTTGCTCTTTGCCGCTTCAGCACTTGAGCGACACAAAAAAGCCTGTGACTTAGTCACAGGCTTTATGCGTTAATTTAAAAGTTCTTTGACGATTGCATTGACTTGGTTACCATCTGCTTTGCCTTTGACTTTTGGCATGACAGCACCCATCACCTTGCCAAATTCCTTTGGTGAAGTCGCACCAGTTTGATCAATCGCATTTTGAACGATCTCCCGGATTTCAGCTTCTGATAATTGGGCTGGTAGGTATTTTTCAACGATAACAATCTCTTTTTGAACTTTTTCTACCAGATCCGTCCGGTCCGCTTTTTCAAATTCCGCTAAAGAATCACGACGTTGCTTCATCTCACGAGATAAAACCGTTAATTCTTCTTCGTCATTTAATTCGCGACCTTCTTTGATCTGTTCGTTTTGAATAGCCGACTTTAACATCCGAATAACGGTTAGAGATTCTTTGTCTTTAGCCTTCATCGCGGTTTTCATGTCTTCATTCAACGTTGTTAGTAATGACATACTACCAACTCCTCATCAACTAGAATTTTTTACGTTTTCTAGCTGCCTCTGATTTTTTCTTGCGTTTTACGCTTGGTTTTTCGTAGAATTCACGTTTACGTGATTCTTGCAACGTACCAGCTTTAGAAACGGAACGTTTGAAGCGACGAAGAGCATCATCAAGAGACTCGTTTTTACGAACGACTGTTTTTGACATGTTAAGATTCCCTCCCTCCGAGCTCAAAAAGTAACCGTTTTTCTTTTCTGTTTTCATACATCAGTAAAGAACACCGTCCTTTAAATATTATAGCCAATGCTTAATTTACCGTCAACCATCCTTGACAAAATAAATAAAAAAACAACGACTTCTTTCGTGAAATCGTTGTTTCTGTAAGTTTCAACGGCAGTCTTCGCAACGGCCAAAGATCTCAAAGCGGTGTCCTTCGATCTCACAACCGGCTAATTGCTCGGCGAAAAAGTCCATGGGACACATGTGAATCTCCTTGGTTTTGCCACAAACAGTACAAATAAAATGGTGATGATGTCCCACTTCACCTTGGCAACATTGGAAACGGAATTTTTTTTCGCCATTCAATTCAGTTTCTTCTAAAAGGTTCAGCGTCTCAAAATCATGTAAATTACGATAAATCGTATCATAGCTGATTCCTTGATAATCATTTTGCATAAAGTCATAGACTTCACGAGCAGAGACGTAACGGTTGCGTCGGATCAAGAAACTGATCATCGCCTCCCGTTTTTTGGTATACTTCAAGCCATTGGCCTTCATCGTCTCTAAGGCGGATTCAATTAGATTGGTTTGACTCATCTTTCTCATCCTTTCAAAAGGTCCACGAACTTCATCGTGACTTATGGTATAATAATTCTATGAAAAAATCAAGAAAGGAACGTTTTAATGACCCCAGAAGAAACAAATAACTTGATCACGATTTTTGTCATTTCCGATTCCGCCGGTGAAACGGCCTCTAAATTAGCCCAAGCAGCTATGGCACAGTATCCATCCGTGGAGTTTTGTCTGTTCCGCCGAACCTTTGTGAATGATGAGGAGGTTCTGCTGAAGGCCTTGAACGAAGCCAAAGAGGAAAATGCCTTAGTCCTGCATACCATCATTGACCCCGGGTTAGTCAAAACTGCCAATGATTTCTGCCAAGAAAATGGCATGTTTTGCTACGATATTTTGACACCTGTCGTAGCGGAATTTGAAGAACGCAGTGCCGTGTTGCCTACGCGGGAACCAGGCGCCCTTCACCATTTAAACGAAAATTACTTCCGCCGGATCAAGGCGATGGAATTTGCAGTGAAATATGATGATGGAAAAGATCCCCGCGGCTTTTTAGAAGCAGACGTGGTGTTATTAGGTGTCTCGCGGACTTCCAAGACCCCTCTCAGTCTGTTCTTAGCCAATAAAAACTTGAAGGTTGCTAATCTACCTTTGATTCCTGAGGCGCATATTCCAAAACAAATTTGGGAAGTTGACCCTAAAAAAATCGTAGGATTGACCAATGATCCAGAAATTCTAAACAGTATCCGTAAAGAACGGATGCGGGCTTACGGACTTAATCCCGATACCGCCTACTCAGACATAGACAAAATCAAAAAGGAATTAGCCTTCGCCAATGATTTGTATCAAAAATTAGGTTGTGTCGTCATTAATGTCGCGCAGCTTTCCATTGAAGAAACAGCTTCAATGATTTTAAATGCCCTTGATTTAGAAGATCACAGTTATTTTAATCAGGATATGGAAAATCGTAAATAACCTTAAACAACGGATATGCCAAAAGCCTAACACTACTTCCGCAGAAGTGATGTTAGGCTTTTTTTGCTAGAAGACTTGGACGCCTTCTTGATCGACAGATAAGGATTCCACAGTCGCATCGATTTCTTCGGCTAAAGGGGCTAAAGCCGCTAGCAGGGATGCCGTAACCTCGCTAGGTGTCAGCATCAAAACAGTTGGTCCCGCCCCGCTTAAAAAAGTCCCATAAGCACCATGGCGGTGACCTAGGTCACGAATCCGAGAAAGCCACGGAACTAAGGCTGCTCGGTAAGGCTCATGCCAGCGATCCTCCTCCATCAGCTGACCTGCTAATGGTAAATTACCGTTAGAAACGGCCGCCACCATCACATTGGCAATGGCACTAGCAGCAACAGCGTCTTTATATGGCAGTTCTCGTGGCAAGCGGCCACGACTCTCACTGGTTGCCAAGGGTCTTTTAGGGATAAAAGCAATCACATCACATTCGGGAAAATGATGGGTCGCATAGTGTAGAGTATCCTCAACGTAAGCAGCCACTACTAAATTACCGCAAAAAGCCGGCGCCACATTATCAGGATGTCCTTCTATCACCGTAGCTAAACGAATCTTTTCATGCAGCGGCAAATTCAACTGTTGCAAGCGGTTGGCCAACTCAATACCTGCAACGATAACACTAGAACTACTGCCCAAACCTCGCGTCAGTGGAATGTCGGAGGTCATTTTTAACACATGCGGCTTCAGTTCTGGCGCGATTCTAAGAGCCGTTTGAACCAACAAATTTTCAGCATCACTGGGAATCTCACTCCCTAAGTGGTGCTGAATCTGCCAGGTATCCGCCTCTTCAATCACTTCGATTGACAGGTAGCTGGAAAGAGCCAAACCGCAAGAGTCAAAGCCCGGGCCTAGGTTAGCCGTTGTTGCTGGAACTCTAATTCTCATAGTTGTGCCACTCCGTCCCGTAGATGTTGACGCATGGCTTCCACGTCATCCATCTTCTGAATCTTGATATCGGCTGAGGACATTGCCGTATCAGGATCCTTCAGCCCATTACCAGTAAAGACAGTAACGACTGTTTCTCCTGGTTTGATTTGACCACTAGCAATATGCTTGATAACGCCTGCTAGGGATGCCGCAGAACCCGGCTCAACAAAAACGCCATCTTGAGCGGCTACCTTGCGGTAAGCATTAAGGATTTCTTCATCTGTAACAGAATCAATATAGCCATGTGACTCATCTCTAGCAGCTTCCGCCAATTTCCAGCTAGCTGGATTCCCAATTCGGATAGCAGTCGCAATCGTTTCCGGTTGCTCAATCACTTCTCCACGCACAATGGCTGCCGCCCCTTCTGCCTCAAACCCGTGCATTCTTGGCAACAGCGTTCCTTTTTGGTCATGCCATTCTTTAAAGCCTTTCCAGTAAGCTGAGATATTTCCAGCATTTCCCACGGGAATCGCCAAAACATCTGGTGCCTTGCCAAGCTGTTCGCAGATTTCAAAAGCCGCTGTTTTTTGACCCTCTAAACGATAAGGGTTGACGGAGTTAACTAAGGCTACCGCTTCTGTATTAGCGATATCTCGTACCGCTTTTAGTGCTTCATCAAAGTTCCCAGGGATTGAAATGATATCTGCACCATACATGATGGCTTGCGCCAATTTGCCTAGTGCAATCTTGCCATCAGGAATCACCACGTACGCTTTTACGCCAGCTCGCGTTGCGTAAGCCGCGGCAGCCGCACTGGTATTACCAGTAGATGCGCAAATAATAGCTTTCGCTCCTGCTTCAACGGCTTTGGCCACGGCCATCACCATCCCCCGGTCTTTAAAAGAGCCTGTCGGATTCAAGCCTTCATATTTTCCATAAAGATTGATTCCCAACTCATCAGATAAACTGTTTAAGCGAATCAAGGGCGTGTTTCCCTCCGCTAGCGAGATCAACGGGGTATTTTCTGTAATGGGTAAATACTCCTTATAACGTGTTAATAATCCTTCATACATAGCTATCCCTCAACTTTCATGATATTGTGCAACTGGATTCGCGTAGACGAAAGCTGCGTTGTTAGTTCTTCTAATTGTACTTCTGAGATGATTTCTGTCAATAAGACGGTTCGCTCGCCTTCAATCAATTGACGTAATGAAATGCCGATTGTGTCTAAGATAGTGGTTAGTTGCGTAGGGTCTGCTTCTGGCGTTAACGCTAAGTAATAACGCGCTAGTCGTTCCGCTTTTGGACTAATAGCTAGCGGCCGGTGGTACCCATTAAAGGGCTGGCCATGATTAGCGGTTGCCTGATTTTGGGCGATTTTCAACAAATCACTTACCACACTGGCAGCAGTTGGCATAGCGCCCGCACCAGGGCCGTAATACAAGGCCGAACCAATCCCCTGGCTAGTGACCGCAACAGCATTGAATTCTTGCTGAACCGCCGCTAAAATAGCTGTCTTCGCCACAAGTGTCGGCATCACCTCGCCGTAAATCCCGCTGGCAGTTTCGCTAACGGTGCCTAACAATTTGATGACATAACCTAACTGGTCTGCTAGCTGAACATCAGCCAAAGTTACTTGACGGATTCCAGCAATTTTTAGCGCGGAAAATGGCAAGGTCATGCCAAAGGCAAACTCTCCCAGTAAAATCATTTTATAAGCTGCATCAATACCGTCCACATCATTCGTAGGATCAGATTCAGCAAAGCCTAATTCCTGTGCTTGTTGGAGTGCTTCTTCATACTGACGACCCTCAGCAAACATCTGCGTCAGCATATAATTAGTCGTGCCATTGACGATTCCTTGAACCATTTGAATCGTATCCCCAGGATAACTTTCGGCTAAGGTCCGTAAAATAGGAATGCCACCTGCCACACTAGCCTCGTAGTACAAATCACATCCTTGGGCCTGCGCCAGCGCAATCAATTCTTCTCCATGAAGGGCCATCAGATCTTTATTGGCGGTCACTACATGCTTCCTATTTTCTAGGGCCATTTTGATATATTGACGGGCTGGTTCGATTTTTCCTAGCAGCTCCACCACGATATCAATTGTCGGGTCTTGGACAATGTCGCGAATATCAGTGGTTAGTTCCAGCTGATATTGCGCAGCTAAGGCCTGCTTTGCGGCAATATTTCGGACTAGCGCCTTTTTCACTGTAAACTGGGCATAATCTGCAGATTTCGTTTGATCGCGCAAATGGTTTAAGAGGCCAGTACCGACTGTACCCGTGCCTAAAAGACCAATCGTTAGTTGTGTCATAGGTTGCTCCCTTCCAGAACATTAAAAAGGACTCATCTTTTTCTAATAAATATGGGTATTAGTATAACGAACTCTATCGAAAAAAACCAGTCTTTTAGAGGATTTTCTAAAAGACTGGTCGCTTTGATCAGCTATGTTGGATATGCGCCAATGTCAGATCTAAAATGTCTAAGACGTGGTGATCATCCAAGGAGTAATAGATGGTTTTACCATCTCGTCTGGAGCGAACCACCGCCGCTTCTCGTAACAATTTTAATTGATGCGACACTGCTGATTGCTCCATTGCTAGTTCTTGACCAATCGCTGTCACATTTTGTTCCCCACCCTTTAAAAATAAAAGAATTTTCAACCGAGTCGGGTCGCCGAGCATTTTAAATAAGCGGCTTATTTTATCAATATCAGTCTGCATAGTGCTCATCCTTTGATTATTCTGCGGTAATTGCTTTGATTGCTGCTTCCATCTTCGCAATTTTTTCATCAGCAGCTGCTTGCGAGTCTGCTTTTGTTGCCAAGTAGAATTTGATCTTTGGTTCTGTTCCCGAAGGACGAACCGCGATCCAGCCACCATCTTCCAGCAAGTATTTTAACACATCAGAGGCCCCTGTTTCGAGTTTTTCCTCTTTTCCGTCAGCAAAACGGCGTGTCAGACTTTGGAAGTCTTCACTGCAGGCTACTTTAATGCCGCCAAATTCAGTTGGGGCTTCTTCGCGGAATTTTTTCATCAAGGCTTTGATTTTTTCACTGCCGCTAATACCGCTCATAGTCACAGAGATTGTTTTTTCAGTGTAGTAGCCATACTCTTCAAAAATATCTTGTAGGCCGTCATAAAGCGTCTTCCCTGATTTTTTATAAAAGGCCGCTACTTCCGCTAACAAGACAAGTGCTTGAATAGCATCTTTATCCCGCACAAATGGTTTTACTAAATAGCCATAGCTTTCTTCAAAACCAAACATAAAGGTTTGACTATGATCTACTTCGTATTGTTTGATTTTTTCAGCAATAAATTTGAAGCCCGTCAAAACATTGACCATCTTTGTTTGATAGCTTTCTGCGATGACTGTTGGCAATTCGCTGGAAACAATGGATTTCAATACCACCGCGTTTTCTGGTAACGTACCGGCATCCCAGTGAGCTTTCAAGATATAATGAATCATCAGTGCCCCTAATTGGTTTCCTGTCAATACTTGATAAGTGCCATCTGGTAAACGGACAGCTGCCCCCAAGCGGTCAGCATCCGGATCCGTTGCAACTAACAGATCGGCATCTTCTTTTTCACCTAAACGGATGGCATATTCAAAAGCTGAATGTTCTTCCGGATTTGGTGATTTTACGGTTGTAAAATCAGGATCGGCCACGGCTTGTTCTGGTACTAATTGGAATTTTTCAAAGCCAGCTTGTTTCAAGGCTTTTTCTCCCAACATTTTGCCTGTTCCGTGTAGTGGCGTGTAAATCAATTTCAATTCTTTCCCCAGTTCATCCACCAGCGCTTGATTAATCGTGACGGTTTTAACTTCTTTCAAATAAGCTGTGTCGACTTCTTCACCGATAATGTTGATTAAGCCGCTGTGTTCTACTTCCTCATCAGACAATACTTCCACTTTCAAAGGATTTTCAACGCCGCGAACATATGTTGTCAACGCATCGGCATCATGCGGCGGCATTTGGCCACCATCTTCGCCATAAACCTTGTAGCCGTTATATTCAGCTGGATTGTGGGAAGCAGTGATCATGATACCTGTAAAGGTTTTCAAATAGCGGACAGCAAAAGAAAGTTCTGGAGTCGGCCGCAAGCTTTCAAATACAAAAGATGGAATATCATGGTGAGCCAATGTTTTGGCAGCTTCCATGGCAAATTCCGGTGACATATGACGTGAATCATAAGCGATGGCAACCCCACGACGTTTTGTTTCAGGATCTTGACTGTCCATAAAACGAGCCAATCCTTCGGTCGCTTGACGAATCGTGTAAATATTCATCCGATTGATCCCAGCCCCTAAGATGCCACGCATCCCAGCTGTCCCAAATTCAAGAGGCGCATAAAAAGCGTCTTTGCGTTTTTCAGGATCTGCTCCTAGATCTGCTAAATCTTTTTTCATGTTCTCATCAAGATTTTCTTCGTTTACCCATTGCTCATATACTTGTTCCCAAGTCATGAAATAACACCTCTCTCATCTTTAAATTACAAAATAAGTATATCATTCTTACATACGTGATAAAAGCAGAAAAAGCAAGAAAATAACAAAAAAATGAGAATGTTTAATATTTTTTCATTTTACTGACAAAATAAATAATCGGTGTCCTGAGCCTTAGCCAATAAAAAAAGGAACTGCTTAAAGGCAGTCCCTCATTGATTAGTTTTCTTCTAGATATTTGTAGACTTGTTGGCCGGCAATCCCGCCTTCACCAACGGCGGTGGTGATTTGACGCAAGTCTTTTTCACGAACATCGCCAATAGCAAAGACACCAGGCATGGTGGTTTTCATTTCGCCATCGGTTTCAATCCAGCCGGCAGCATTGGTTAAACCAGCTTTAACGAAAGGTTCAGTCAATGGATCCAGACCAACATAGATGAAAACACCATCTGCGGCAACTTCTTTCACTTCATTGGTTTTGAGATTGCGTAATTTCCCACCGGTCACAACCATTTCATTGCCTACGATTTCTTCTAAAACAGTATCCCATTCAAAAGAAATTTTTTCATTATCAAATGCTCGTTGTTGAATAATTTTTTGAGCCCGTAATTCATCGCGACGATGAACAATCACTACTTCGGAAGCAAATTGAGTTAAATAAATCGCTTCTTCCACAGCAGAATCCCCACCGCCAATTACTAAAAGACGTTTGTTACGGAAAAAGGCACCATCACAAACAGCACAATAAGATACGCCACGTCCAGAAAACTCTTCTTCACCCTTAACGCCTAATTTACGATGCACACAGCCCGTAGCAATAATTACGGTTTTACCTTTATAGGTTTGGTCCTCACAAATCACTTCTTTATGGTCACCCTGGTCTTTGATGTCCATTACAATTCCGTAGGCGTTTTCCGTACCAAATTTGCTAACCCCTTCATACATTTTAAAGGCCAACTCTGGTCCCATGATTGATTCAAATCCTGGGTAGTTTTCGATCTCTGCCGTGTTATTCATTTGTCCGCCTGGCGCACCACGTTCAATCATCAATACAGATAAATTCGACCGTGAGGCATATAGCGCAGCCGTCATTCCTGCTGGTCCCGCGCCAATTACAATCACATCATACATATGTACTTTCCCTCCAACTTATAAACTGACTTCACTTTACAGCCTAACAAAACTTCTGTCCATAGTTATGCTTGCAAAAAGATGTACATGAAGTTTTGTTTGACTGATACTCTGATTAACCCAAAATGTTCCCAGTGGCATCTTTTAAGCTTACACGTCACTGCTTTGCAATTGATACATATCGGCATATAAGCCTTTTTGGGCCAATAACGTTTCGTGATTGCCACGTTCCACGATATGCCCTTTATCCAGCACTAAAATCAAGTTAGCGTCACGAATCGTTGACAGCCGGTGGGCAATGGCTATTGTAGTCCGGCCTTGACGCATTTTAGCCAGTCCTTCTTGAATGAGGCCTTCTGTTTCGGTATCAATATTAGCCGTTGCTTCATCCAAAATCAAAATCTTCGGATCCGTCACCATCGTGCGGGCAAAAGAAATCAATTGTCTTTGACCGCTAGAGTAGCTGGCGCCACGTTCAATGACCTTTGCTTCGTAACGACGCGGTAAGGTTTTGATAAATTTATCAGCTTGTACAAATTCAGCCGCCTCTTCAATCTCCACCTGCGTGATGTTGGGATTCATCATGCGGATGTTTCCGGCAATATCTCCATAAAACATGAAGGCATCTTGCAAGACTAAGCCCATTTTTTTACGAAGTTCGGTGATCGGATACTCACGAATATCGCGATCATCAATCAGAATCTGACCTTCAGAGAATTCGTAGAAACGCATCAACACATTAATGATGGAGCTTTTGCCACTACCCGTATGCCCCACTAACGCCACTGTTTCACCGGGATGCGCGACAAAACTGATATTATTCAAAACATTATGTTCGCCGTCATAAGAAAAGCTAACATTGCGAAATTCAATTTTGCCTGCGGTAATCTGTCCGTCGGCATCTTCAGCTTGTTGCGGTGTTACCTCTTCTGTATCCATGATTTTTAAGATACGGCTGCCCGCCACGATCCCATCCGTAAAGACACTTAGATAATCCATCATCTGGGTCATGGGGTTGAAGAAGGACTGAATATAGGTTACAAAAGCATAAATCAAGCCGACTTCTAGAGGCGAATGTAAGGCATCGAAACCAAATAACGTGAGGGATAAGGCCACTGCCAAAGCATAAAGTAAATTGATAATAGGACTTAGTAGTAACGAATTAGTCCGAATCATGGCAAAACGTGTTTTGAGATATTCCTCATTGATTTCGCCAAATTCGGCTTCTAGGCGTTGCTCTTGGCGGAATTGCTGAATGATTTGCATGCCGCTGATAGATTCATTCAGTTTCGTGTTCAACTGACTCAGTCGTTCCCGCATACGACGATAAATCTTGGAACTAAATTGCTGGTAATACCAAATCACTACTGCTAAGACCGGTAAGAATAGTAAGCAGAACAGCGTGATTTTTATGTTGATACTGAACATGGCAATAAATGCAGAAATAATGGCAAAGACGCCATTCAGAACCATCAGAAAGACATACCAAAATTCAAACAGGGTGTCCGTATCATTGGTAACACGAGACACGTTGGAGCCAGCCGGCGTTTGATCAAAGTAGCGCATACCTAACGTATGCAGCTTTTTAAAAAGCTCAGAACGGATATATTGGTAGGTCTTCAAAGAGCCCATGGAATAAAGAAACCATTGGAAGAACCAAATGATAGCTTTTAAAACAACGCCTAATAAATAGAGACCTGCAAAGAAATAAATGATTTGCTCAGTGGCGGTTTTGGGGGTCAAATATTGGTCCATAAGCGTTTGGATGATCCGTGGCAGCAGCACATTCATCACCGCTAAAGCTCCTGCAAAGATAATGGCAATCAAAAAAGTCAGCCGAAATGGACGTGCAAACTTAAAAAGTCGTTTGACAATGGTTGCCTGTTCCTTTAAGGGAATCGATTTTGACCACTCAGATTGATGTTCCATCTAGCTCACTCCCTTCAATTTTTGCCTCTAATTGTTGCCGATCCCACATCCGCTTATACCAGCCACCAAGAGCTAGCAATTCTTGATGGGTTCCACGTTCCACGATTCGGCCTTCATCTAGGACTAGAATCTCTTGGGCATGCATCACTGAACTTAAACGGTGAGCGGCAATAATCGTCGTTTTTTCTTGACGCAACGCTTTTAAGTGCCGCAAGATGGCTTCCTCTGTTTTAGCATCGACCGCCGAAAGTGCGTCATCTAAAATCAGTAATTCAGGATCCATAATCAGTGCCCGGGCAATAGAGATTCGTTGCTTCTGCCCGCCGGATAAAGAGACGCCTCGTTCCCCCACCATGGTGTCATAACCTTTAGGGAAGGCTGTAATCTCATTATGAATAAACGCTAAATCAGCCGCTCGCTCCACGGCTTTCTGTGATAAATGCGGATCAACGAACCGAATATTGTCACGGACAGTCATGGAAAATAGGAAATGGTCTTGGGGAACATACCCAATATTTCCCAACAATGCATCTAAGGTGTAGTCTTTGATATCCACACCACCAATAGTGATTTTCCCAAGGTATTCGTCATACTCTCGCAGAAACAGTTTAACCATCGAGGTCTTACCTGCGCCTGTTTTACCAACAATCCCTAGAGTGGCGCCTTTTTCCAGTACAAATTTAATGTTGGTCAGCGCCGTTGCTTCCGTATCGGGATAATGGAAGTCACGGATTTCATAATCAATCGCACCTTTTGCAGGCTGTTTAATACCGTCGGGCTTCTCAACGATATGCGAGCGCTCTTGCAATAGCTCAGAAACGCGGTCATAGCTAGCCGAACCCCGCTCCATCACATTAAATAGGCGACCAATGGCAAACATCGGCCAAACCAACATGCCAATGTAGCTAATAAAAGAGACTAGCTGACCTATCGTGATGGTATCCGTCATAATGTAACGGCCGCCAATCAGAATGGTCAGCACATAGGAAACACCAATAATCAAGGTAATAAAAGGATCAAACAAGGCGTCTAGAAAATTGACCTTGCGATTTTTTACAATAGCATTGTCGATTTTCCTTTGGAAATCCGCGATGTCTTCCTCTTCTTGGCCAAAGGTTTTGATGACCTTGATACCCGTGATACTTTCCTGGGTTTTATCATTGATATCGGAAAAGGCCTCCTGAGCCTCCCGAAAAGCATCGTGCAGTTTTGTCCCTAAAACGCGGGCAGTGACTGCCAAAAGTGGTAATGGTAAAAGTGCAATCAAGGTTAGCCGCCAGTCTACAAATAGCACCATGGCGATGATCGTCATGCCACCGGTGATAATCGAGTCAGCAAAGGTCAAAATTCCCGCCCCCGCCACATTTTGAATGGCGTTCAAGTCATTCGTTGCATGTGCCATCAAATCACCAGTCCGGTGCTTTTGGTAAAAATTTTGGTCCATTAAGGTAAAATGACGGAATAAATCCTGTCGCAGCCTTTTTTCCAGCTTAGCTGCACTTCCCCAAATATTCTGGCGCCAAATATAACGGAAAAGATACTGGGCGATTGCTGCAACTGCTAATAGCGCGACCCATCCTAAAATCGTAGAGATGACAATTTCACGGGAGGCAATCTCGTCAATCACAATCCCAATGACTTTGGGCGGGACTAGCTGGACGATGGCAACTGCCACGAGTGCCGCAACGCCAATCAAATAGCTGCGTTTTTCCTCTTTGAAAAACCAACCGAGTTTTTGAAATATTTTCATGGGTACCTCCTTTAAATAAACTTTCAGAAAAATCAAACAATAGCTGTCATGAAAAAACGGGCTGAAAAATCAGCCCGCAGTGGTTTAAAAAAGAGCGCTTATTTTTGTGCTTGGCTCTTCATTTGTTGCATCATTTGACGGATTTTCTTTTCAGACGGTTTTTGACCCATCTGCATCATCATCATCCGTAACATATCCTCATTAACGGGAGGATTTTTCTTGAAATAATCTTGCATATATTTACGGGCAAGGAAAAAGCCGCCCACTGCGCCTAATAATGCGGCGATGATCGCGATCACAACTACGATTCCGGTACTTACCATGATTCTCGCTCCTTTCTCTCATGTTCTCAATGAAACATTTTACTAGAAAGCATGCAAAAAGAAAAGAGGAAGTCGGGATAAATCTTGAATTATCCCTGACTTCCTACTATATTTTAGCTATTCATGATTTTTTCCAGCAAATCGGGATCAAAGGTTTGCGCCCGCAGCATAGCAATTTCAAAGCCATAAGGGGCTTTTTTGTTCTTTTTATCTTCCCCCACATAAGGGGTTTCAAGAATCTTTGGTAAACCTGCTAGTTTTTCGTGATGGGCAATCGCATTTAGTGCCTCAAAGCCAATCGTGCCAAAGCCAATGTTAGCGTGGCGATCCTTATGTGACCCCATCGGATTTTTAGAGTCATTTAAATGGATGACTTTCAAGCGATCCAAGCCAATCACACGATCAAACTCGCTTAACACGCCATCAAAATCTTCTTTGACATTATAACCCGCATCATTGGTATGACAGGTATCAAACGTCACCGAAAGCTTTTCGTTCAACGTCACGCCCTCAATAATCTGAGCCAATTCCTCAAAGGTCCGTCCAACTTCCGTGCCTTTACCCGCCATCGTTTCCAAAGCAATTTGGGCTGTTTGATCTTTATGCAACACTTCATTTAGGCCTTTAATGATTTGTTGGATGCCCGCCTCAGCTCCGGCCCCCACATGCGCGCCTGGATGTAAGACAATCTGTTTAGCTCCCAAAGCCTCACTACGCCGAATTTCTTCTCGTAAAAACTCAACAGCAAAGCCAAAATTTTCTGGTTTGATAGTATTGCCCAGGTTGATGATATAAGGGGCATGAACCACGATATCATGGAGATCATGCTCCGCCATATAGGCTTCCCCTGCTGCAATATTCATCTCCTCAATCGGTTTGCGCCGCGTATTCTGCGGTGCTCCCGTATAGATCATAAAGGTATTCGCCTGGTAGCTAGCCGCTTCTTCAGCCGCCCCAAGCAACATCTTCTTACCACTCATACTTACATGTGAACCAATCAACATAAATTTTACACGCTCCTTATCTTTTCACTCTAAAAGAAAACTCGCTTAGGTGCAACTTTTTTACCTAAGGCTCATTAACATCACAGCCGTCATCAGTACTAAACTAATCAATATACTTAAGGAAGAGATAAACCCCTCCGTTTCCTCTGCCACGCCTGCTTGCACACTATTAATGACTGAAAACGTTGGAATTGGCGCCAAGACTAAGACACTTAGGACGATTTTGTGGGTGGCGGCTAGCGGTAAGATTTGTAGCAGTAAAACCAACACCAGGGCTGCCGCGTAACGGCTCAATAAAACCCGCTGAATCGTTTGCCAGGCTTTTCTAGGGAGGCGTAGATCCAAATAAAGACCGATCATAAACATGGATAAAAAGCCATTTGCATTGCCAATACGTTGAACCATATCCAGTAACGTAGCTGGTAGCTGCCAATCTAGCAGGCGCAACACTAACATCGCCACGTAAGTGACAAACGGCACCGAATGAGCCAACACATAAAATACGTTCTGCTTTTCTTTACGGTCGCCACCGGCAATCCGATCGATCAAGACTGGACTACCACCAGCTAACATAAAGCTGTTGCCAATATCAAAGAGGGCAATAAAAGGAATTCCAATAGGAAAGAAACTTTGTAAAAAGGGGAGCGTAAAATTGCCGATATTATAGCCAGAAATATTGTACATCATGAATTTCCGTTCCAACGGTTCACTTTTAGTCGAAAACAGACCACCAAGCAAAATCATTAACACATTCAAAATAAAACCAAACAATATAAAGACTAATAGCTCCGCTGAAAGCGTCAAGCTTGATAAGCTAACAATGATTGCGGCGGGCAATGTGACGTGAATAATAATGCGGCTTACCGTCCCACCATCGGCTTTTGCCAAAATCCCCAAACGTTTGGTCAAATACCCTAAAAAGATCATTAATAGCAGTCCTAGTGCATTACTGATGACTGTTCCCATTTTTTTCTCCTCAAAAAAGGATGAGGCAAAGCCCCCAGGGTCATTGTCTCATCCTTATGATTATTTTGTGTATTCTAATAGCGTATATTTCTTTTTCCCACGACGAATTACCGTGAATTGACCTTCAATCATGTCACCTTCACCTAATTCATAGGTTAGATCCTGCGTCCGCTCCCCATTCACATAGACAGCTCCGTTTTGGATGTCTTCCCGTGCCTGACGTTTCGAAGGGACGATACCAGCTGCAATCAAGACATCTACCAACTGATGACTGTCTGCACTAGCGATGGTGTGGCTTGGTACATCTTTGAATCCTTGGGAAATCTCAGTCGCTGTTAATGAGCGAATATCACCACTAAACAAAGCTTGAGAAATATGCACGGCTTGGTCATACGCCGCTTGCCCATGAACTAACGTAGTCATGTCTTTTGCCAAGGCTTTTTGAGCAGCCCGTTGTTCTGGCGCCGCCTTGAATTCTGCTTCAATCGCGTCAATTTCTTCCAAGCTCAAGAAAGTAAAGTACTTCAAGAACTTAACCGCATCTCGGTCATCGGTATTAATCCAAAATTGGTAAAACTCATATGGTGAGGTTTTTTCCGCGTCTAACCAGACAGCATTCCCTTCAGATTTACCGAATTTGGTGCCATCCGCTTTCGTAATCAAAGGCATCGTTAAACCAAAACCTTGCACTTCTTTTTCACGACGTAATAATTCAATTCCAGAAGTGATATTACCCCACTGGTCACTGCCCCCTAATTGCAGCAGGCAGCCATGGGTTTCATACAACTTCAGAAAATCATAGGCTTGCAATAATTGGTAAGCAAACTCTGTGTAAGAAATCCCCGTCTCAATCCGGCGTTTGACACTTTCTTTGCTCATCATGTAGTTGATGGTAAAGTTTTTACCAACATCCCGTAAGAAGTCAATCAGCTTCATCTCGCCTAACCACTCGTAGTTGTTAGCAATAATGGCTGGATTTGTGTCATCATCAAAATCGATAAAACGAGCTAATTGATTTTTGATACTATCTGACCAGTTTTGAACCGTATCAAGGGTGTTTAATTGACGTTCGGCGTCCTTAAATGATGGATCCCCAATCATCCCAGTTCCCCCGCCAACTAAAGCAATCGGTACATGACCGTTTTGTTGGAATCTGCGCAGCACTAAAATCGGCAGTAGATGGCCGATATGCAGGCTGTCTGCGGTAGGGTCAAAGCCAATATATAGTTTCACAGACTCTTCATTTAATTGTTTTTCCAGTGCCGCTTCATCTGTCACTTGGTGAACAAGTCCGCGGGCTTTTAGTTCGCCAAAAAAGTCTGAACTCATGTAACTTCCTCCTTTATGATCATTCATTTTCCATCTTACCCCAAAGCCCTTTGAAAAGAAAGGGTTGCCTGTGATTTTGACGGCGGGTTCATTAAAGTTTGTTTACAAAAACCACCCTGCTTGCTCAAGCGCTATCTAATGAGTAAAAACTCTGTTATAATATCACGGAATATAGTCAAATTGAGGTGAAACCTTTGAATAAAAAACCTAACCATCAACGAAAATCAGCGAACTGGCTGATGGCGGGCAATATCGTCATCCGTGTCATTCAATCGCTTCTCTTGTTTTTGGTCGTTCTCGTCCTTTTGGGCGGATCGTTGGGCTTAGGAATTGGGACCGGCTATTTCGCCTACTTGGTCCAAGATACCGAGCCGCCATCGAAAGAACAGCTTGAAAAAGAAATCAATGACATTGAAGAAGTTTCTCATTTGGCTTACGCCAACGATAAGAACTTCGCTACTATCCGTTCAGATATTGTACGGACAACTGTCGCTTCTGACAAAATGTCTCCCTTATTGAAAAAAGCAATTATCAGTACGGAAGATGAGTATTTCGAAGAACATAACGGGGTTGTACCCAAAGCGTTGATTCGAGCGCTTATTTCCGACATTACTGGTCTCGGTGGCTCTTCCGGTGGTTCAACGCTGACTCAGCAATTGGTGAAGCAGCAAATCTTGACCGATGAAACCACCTTTAAGCGAAAAGCCAATGAAATTTTGATGGCGATGCGGGTGGACAAATACTTTTCTAAAGATGAGATCATTACGACCTATTTAAATGTCTCACCTTTCGGTCGTAATAACCTAGGTCAAAATATCGCCGGTGTCCAAGAAGCGGCTCAAGGAATCTTTGGCAAAAATGCCGATGACCTGACTTTACCACAAGCAGCCTTTATTGCTGGGTTGCCACAAAGTCCGATTGTTTATAGTCCTTACACTAACACTGGTGAGGTTAAAGATGATGAGAATCTGCAATATGGACTGGATCGTAAAGATTTTGTGCTGTTCAGCATGTACCGCGAAAAAGCCATCTCAAAAGAAGAATATGACGAAGCAATCAAGTATGACTTGAAGAAGGACTTCCTGAAACAAGGAAAAGCCTCCGCTAACGAGAATGGTTTCCTTTACGATACTGTGTTGCACGAAGCCATTCTAGTCCTCATGACGCAAGATTTGAAGAAGGATGATCTGAGTTTAGCGGAAGCGCAAAAAGATGGAAATGAAGATTTGTATAATCGTTATTACGATCAAGCGGAACGTCGTCTGCGCCGGAATGGTTATACTGTTCATTCCACTATCAACGAAAAGGTCTATAACGCTATGCAAGAAGCTGTCAAGAAAAATGGCTACTTGTTAGACTACGATAACCCCAGCAATGATGTTCAAACCGGGAATATTTTGATTGATAATAAAACTGGCGCTGTCCTTGGTTTTGTTGGTGGACGTGACTATCAAGCTAGTCAAGTGAATAATGCCTTTTATTCCAAACGGCAACCAGGTTCTACTATTAAGCCAATTATGACTTACGCACCAGCCATCGATCAGGGGCTGATTGGTTCAGCTAGCAGATTACCAAATTTCCCTATGAAAATTCCTGGTACGGATGAAAACTTACAAAACTCTACACAAGTTCAACCCAATACCTTTGTAGATGTTCGAACTGCTTTAGAGTGGTCCTTTAACCAAACTGTTGTAAGTTTAAATGAAGCCATGAAAAACGAGACAGGCGATGATTTATTCAGCTATAACCACTATCTTTCTAAGATGGGCATTCCCAAGGATGATTCTTGGGGCTATTGGGCAGCGCCGATGGGTACTACTGAAATGACGGTCCTCAAGCAAGCCAATACCTTCCAGACCTTGGCAAATCAAGGAAAATATGTTGAAGCTCACTTGATTGATAAAATCACAGATAACCACGGCAATATCATTTATGAATTCAAGCCTAAAGAGACTCAAGTCTTTTCAAAGGCGACTGCCTCCATTATGAATGACTTGTTGCGTTCCGTTTTAGATTCTGGCAACACAACCCAAGTGTTAGACAGTCTCTCTGGCAGTGCCGCTAATGCCGACTGGGTCGGAAAAACAGGAACCACGAATGAATATCACGATTCTTGGTTAACAATGTCAACGCCAAAAGTAACTTTGTCTGCTTGGACTGGTTATGACCAAAATCAAAACTTAACCGAAAATTCTTCGCAATACACAGGAATGTACATGGCTGCTCTCGTCAATGCCATTAATAATGCCGATGGTAAAGTTCTAGGAACCGATCAACGCTTTAAGTTGAGTGGCGATGTGAAGAAAGAAACGGTGTCAGCGTTTACTGGTGAACAAGCTGGGACTGTTGATTACAATGGTCGTACCATCAAAATACCGGGCGGCACCACCACTTCTTACTATGCTGAAGGGGGGCCGCGTAGTCCAGCCTTTAAGTTTGGTATTGCTGGAACAGACAGTAACTACGATTCTTATTGGAAGAAATATACTGCCGCACCTGCGCCTAAACCTTCTACCAATAATAACAATTCAAACAGTAACTCCTCCAACTCTAATAACTCGGATAAAAAGGACGAGGATAAGAAGGATGAGGACAAAAAAGACGACGATAAGAAACAAGACGACAAAAAGGATGACTAGCTAATAGCACTAAGCCATCCACGTAAAAGCATCTAGCCTTTTCCTCCAAGGAAGAAGCTAGATGTTTTTTGCGAATACAAGTCTGCACTAACTTGACGTCAATAAAGAAAGAGATTAGGGTAGAAGCCTCTATCCCCAAGACCAAGTAGGTATTTTTCAGCATCAACTCTGCCTGAGGCAATCGTTGTGATTCAAAGCAAATAGCAGTAACTGTATGCGTATAGCTGTCGCTTCTGCTTCCGCCGTTTTTTCGGATATAAAAAAACTGGGACATAACTTTTTGAGTTATGTCCCAATCTCTTATCTCTTCATGATTATTTAGTTGATCCTTTACGTTCGATACCATATGGCAAGATGATAGTCTTTTCTTCTACTTCTTCTTTGTTCATCATCTTCGTCAAAAGACGCATTGCTACCGCACCGATATCATACAATGGTTGTGTGATACTGGACAAACGTGGACGAGCGACGTCTGTTAGTAAAGAGTTGTTGCTTGTGATGATTTCAAATTCTTCTGGAACCTTCACACCAGCATCCAACATGCCATCCAAGATACCAATTGCCAATTCATCATCAGAAACGTAGACAGCTGTTGCCCCGCTATTGCGGATCCGAGCTGCTAATTGTTCGCCATCTTTAAAGTTGTATGGTGCTTCAAAAACTAAACCTTCGTTGTAGGTCAAACCATTTTCAGATAAGGCATCTTTGTAGCCTTTCAAACGGTTTTGACCATTGATTGGATCAATCAATGCGCCGCTAACAAAAGCAATCTTCTTGTTGCCATTTTTAGCTAACACATCTACTGCGTCTTTCGTAGCGTTTTTGTAGTCAATATTGACACTACCAACTTGTTCGTCTGGATCAATTGAGCCCGCTAAAACAACTGGTGTTTTAGAGCGAGAGAATTCGCCGCGAATTTCGTCCGTAATGTGATGGCCCATAAAGATGATACCATCTACTTGTTTCGCCAACAAAGTATTCAGTACGCTCACTTCTTTTTGGTCATTACCATCTGAGTTTGCTAAGACGATATTGTATTTGTACATCGTTGCTACATCATCAATTCCTCGTGCTAATGAAGAGAAAAAGATATTGCTAACGTCTGGGATGATAACCCCAACAGTCGTTGTCTTTTTGCTTGCTAAACCACGAGCGACTGCATTAGGACGGTAATCAAGACGGTCGATTACTTCCAATACTTTTTTACGTGTCGCTGGCTTTACGTTAGGATTGCCATTGACTACGCGGGATACTGTTGCCATTGAGACATTTGCTTCACGAGCAACATCATAAATCGTAATTGTCTGCTTTTCCATAATAGTCCTCCATTGAGATTCATTTTTAGTTTTTCATTTTCAGAAAATCCTATTTACATTTCTTCCTTAGAATAGCAAATTCCTTTTTAGTTTGCAACCGTTTTACTCTATTTTCATGAAAATTTATCAATCAAGTTTTTTTAAGCCCCCTGTGGTATGATAATTTTGTATCTTTATAGAAAGAAGGCATTTTATGAATACGAAGAAAATCGCGGAATTAAAACAGTGGATGGTCGATGCTCAGGCGGACCTGGCTTACATTACCGACCCCGGACACGTCGCTTATTTTAGCGGCTATGAAAGTGATCCCCACGAACGAATCTTAGCCTTATTTATTCCATTAGAGGGTGATCCTTTTCTCTTTACCCCTGCGTTAGAAGTCGAAGAAGCACAGCACAGTGCTTGGCAATATGATGTATTCGGCTACTTAGACAGCGAAAATCCTTGGGACATTATAGCAGAGCTTTTGAAAAAGCGTACAAAAGTCGGTCAAATCGCCATTGAAAAGAATGCTTTGACGGTGGAACGACTGGAAGCTTTGGCTCAACGTTTCCCTGCGAGCCAATTCATTGATGCTACGCCAACCATTCAATGGCTGCAATTGATCAAAACGGAAAGTGAAATCAAAAAGCTTTTAGCTGCTGGCGATTGGGCCGATGTTGCTTTTGAGATTGGTTTCCAAGCTATTAAAGAAAATGCGACCGAGCAAGAAGTTATTGCAGAGATCGAATATCAACTGAAGAAAAGAGGCGTGAGTGCCATGAGTTTTGATACGATGGTGCTAGCTGGTGAAAATGCCGCTAATCCCCATGGCACGCCAGGAAATACCAAAATCAAGCCTAATGAGTTGGTGCTATTTGATTTAGGCGTTGTTTGGGACGGCTATTGCAGCGATGCCACACGGACAGTAGCCTTTAAGGAACCCACTGATTTCCAAAAAGAAATCTATCAAATCGTGTTAGAAGCTCAGCTTGCTGCCACAAATGCCGTGAAACCTGGCGTTACTGCCGCTCAAATCGATGCTGTGGCACGTGACGTTATTAGTTCCTACGGTTACGGGGAATACTTCAATCACCGCCTAGGCCATGGTATTGGCACAACCGTCCATGAGTTTCCATCATTAGTAGCTGGTAATGATTTAGTGATTGAAGAAGGCATGTGCTTCTCCATTGAACCAGGAATCTACATCCCTGGAAAAGTCGGTGTTCGTATTGAAGACTGTGTTTACGTAACCAAAGACGGTGCTAAGAACTTGACTCAAACACCAAAAGAATTACAAATTATCGAATAAAACAGCTGTCAATCTAGCATGACAAAAAGCGTATCAAGCCTTGAACAGACCTGATACGCTTTTTTCGTTCGTTCATTATTTTGTTAATTCATCTTTTGTATCTTTCGCTTCTTTTTTCACGTCTTCGCCAAAATCTTTGACATCTTCTTTTACATTTTTAGCTTCGGCTTTCGCTGTTTCCTTCGCTTCTTTCGCTACTTCTGGCACATCAGCGGTTGCTGCCTTGCCTTCTGCCACGCCTTCATTAAGCGTATCTTTGGCTTGGTTGGCGGTGTCTTTAACTTCAATAATAATATCGTCTGCAGCATCTTGTGCCACATCACCTAAATCTTCGCCATGGGCTTTCACATCTGCAGCTGTTTTTTTGAAGCGGTCCGAAAGATCATTCGTTTGTTGTTTCAAATTACCAAGCATATCGTCTGAGATATCTTGCGCTTTATCAAAAGAGTCTTGTGTTTTATTCTTAACAGACCCTACTAGTTGGCCTGCTTGTGCACCTAAATCGCCAGCTTTGTCTTTGGCAATTTCAGAAAGCTCTACCCCTTTTTGTTTCGCATATTCTGTATAGTCACTTGCTTTGTCTTTCAAATCGTAGGCACGTCCTGAAAGATCATCGCGCAGTTCCTTCCCTGATTTTGGTGCCATTAGTAATGCCGCAATAGCTGCTGCTGTCCCACCAACGATTGCTCCAAATAGAAATCCACCTTTTTTAGCCATGAATAATCCCTCCAAATTTTTTATTCTTCTGTTGTTGTATTTGTTGAATCCTTTTTAGTACGGAAAGCTTTAAACGCTGTTGAACCGAATTTCGTTGCAACACCAGCTTTAGCTGTTGATTTGCCAATCGAGCCAACGCGGTTAACCAAATGTTTGCTGGAATCATTCAGCTCTGAAACGGTTTCGCTAAGGTCCGCCACTGCAGTAAACAGCGGATCAATCGTTTCCACTTTTTGTGTGACATCTCCTAGTAACTCGTTACTTTTTACTAGCAAACCCTCTACTTGGTTCGCCAAGATGTCTACATCCTTCGTTAAAATATTGATTGTTGTATTGGCCTGATCCACCGTTTTTTCGGCTTTGTCGACGACCTTTCCCACTTTTTGCAGCAACAAGATAATGAACACTACCAAGACCGCAAAGGCAAGTGCGGCAATGATTGCTGCGATTTCTCCACCTGACATGGCATAACCTCCTACAAACTCTTTTTATTTAGCATAACATTTGACCCTTATTTTCACAAATCAAAAACCAACCGCTTACACAAAGTATAGCAAAAAAAGCTTTTGGAACTTCTCTTTAAGTTTTAGCATTTCATAAAAAAAGAAAAAAACGGCGAAATCCTAGGATTTCAGCCGTCTTTTCAATGTCTTTTTAAAAACTTTTAAAAGTTATTTTGTTTTTGCTTTCTTTTGATCTTCCGCAGATAGCTCAGCACCTAACTCAATAATAAATTCACGCAAGTTATCCTTCACTTCTGGGTGAGTTAACCCATATTCAATACTTGTTTTCATGAATCCAAATTTATCACCTACATCAAAACGTTTGCCTTTAAATTCTCGAGCAAATACTCTTTGCGTTTTATTCAAGGTGTCAATGGCATCTGTCAATTGGATTTCGTTACCTGCCCCTGGCTTTTGTGTTTCCAATACTTGGAAGATTTCCGGTGTCAGTAGGTAGCGGCCAATGATTGCCAAATTACTTGGTGCTTCTGCTGGTTTTGGTTTTTCTACGAAGTTCTTTACATTATATAGTCCTGGTTTCACTTCTTCACCTGGGTTGATGATGCCATATTTAGAGGTCTCTTCATGAGGAACTTCCATCACGGCAATTGTAGAAGCATGAGTGTTTTCATAGTCGTTCATTAGCTGTTTCGTCAATGGCACTTTGTCTTCCATAATATCGTCGCCTAACATCACGATAAAGGGTTCATCACCAACAAAGGCTTTGGCTTGCAAGACAGCGTGTCCCAAGCCCTTTGGATGAGACTGACGAATAAAGTGCAAATTAACATCTGTCGTTTCTTCTACTAGCTTCAGTAATTCGGTTTTGCCTTTTTCGCGCAAATTCGTTTCCAATTCAATATTTGAATCAAAATGATCTTCAATTGGACGTTTTGCTTTTCCGGTTACGATTAAAATATCTTCGATTCCTGATTTTAGTGCTTCCTCTACAATAAACTGGATCGTTGGTTTATCCACGATTGGCAGCATTTCTTTTGCCATCGCTTTCGTTGCCGGTAAGAACCGTGTTCCTAACCCTGCCGCTGGGATAACCGCTTTTTTGACTTGCATTTCAACATCCTCCTCAGTTTTTAAAAAGATTTTTTAAAATTCTTTTTCCGTCTTGCCATCGCGCAGCATGATTTCTTTTGCTGCCTGCTTCACATCTTCATCTTCATAAAGAACGCGATAAATCGTTTCTGTGATTGGCATTTCTACGTTCAACTGCCGAGAAAGCTCATAAGCCGCCTTGGTAGTTGAGACACCTTCGACAATCATGCCCATGTTTTCTAGTACTTCGTCGAGCTTATGGCCCTGCCCTAACAGGTTACCAGCGCGCCAGTTACGGGAATGGATACTCGTACCCGTCACAATTAAATCACCTACACCGCTAAGTCCAATGAACGTTAGCGGATCAGCCCCCATTGCGACTCCTAAACGACTGATTTCAGCAAGTCCACGTGTCATGATAGCCGCTTTCGCGTTGTCGCCAAAGCCTAGTCCATGAATGGCACCTGCTCCCAAGGCAATAATATTTTTCAAGGCTGCACCTGTTTCGACACCAATCACATCATCATTGGTATAGATGCGGAAATAGCCATTCATAAATAAATCTTGGACATACGCTGCATCTTCTAAGCGTTCGCTGGCTGCTGTAATGGTGGTGATATCTCTCACGGCAACTTCTTCAGCATGGCTCGGTCCTGACAAGACAACAATTCCGCGGCGATGTTCTGCCGGAATTTCCTCGTAAAGAATCTCGGAGATACGTTTATGCGTATCTTGCTCTAACCCTTTTGATGCATGGATAATCATTGGTTGGTTCTCTGCCACTTGAGCAAAGTCATGGGCGACTGCCCGCATCGCTTTCGTCGGTACTACGAACAAGACCGCGTCTGCCTCTTTAACAGCCGCTCCTAGTTCCTCATACGCCCGAATGCTTTCATTGATCTTTAAATCCGGTAAGTAGTGTTTATTGGTATGTTGTTCATTGATTTCTTTAATTTGTGCGGGGTTATTTCCCCAAATACGTACATCATGACCATTTTCCGCCAATACTTGCGCTAGCGCGGTTCCCCATGAACCTGGTCCTAATACTGCTACGGTTTGTTTCAATTTGTGTGTCCTCCCTTACCTAATCAAGTTTAGCATAAGATAACTTTAGGTACAGCTTTTTTTCATGTTTTTATTTTGCCAAGTCCCGACGATAAAACGGTAGTTTATCCGATCTGCGACGCCACCAAATCAGTCCTAACGAACCAATAAAGAGAACGGCAGATAACAACTGCGAGACCCGAATTGCGCCAAATAAGTACAAGCTATCAGTACGGAGCCCTTCAATGAAAAATCTTCCCAGTGAATACCAAGCAACATATAATAAGAAGACTTCTCCTTGCTTCAAAAAGTCCTGCTTACGTCGCAGGAGAATCAGTACGACAAAGCCCAGGACGTTCCAAACAGATTCGTAAAGAAAAGTTGGTTGTCGGTATGCCCCGTCAATATACATATTATCAATGATGAAGCGTGGCAAGTGAAGCTTTTCCAAAAAAGCTTCGGTGGTAACGGGACCATAGGCCTCATGATTCATAAAATTGCCCCAGCGGCCAATTGCCTGTGCCAAAATCACACTAGGTGCCGCAATATCTAAAAAGGTCCACATATTGATGAAACGTGAGCGGGTAAAGAAGAACAGCGTGATAATCCCTGCAATCAAGCCGCCATAAATAGCCAGACCGCCATGCCAAATCGCAATGATCTCCCCAGGATTTTCCATATAATAGCGCCACTCAAAAATCACATAATAAAGTCTGGCACCGATGATGGCGATTGGCAGTCCCCAAAAGATGAAATCAATCACGTCATCTTCTTTCATACCAACGCGTACCGCTTCCTTGCTACTTAAATAAACTGCAATTGCAATACCACTGACAATAAAAATCGCATACCAGTGTATCTGTAATCCAAATAACCGAAAGGCAATAGGATCGATTTGTGCTAACATGTTTTCCATCTCCTATTGTCCTGAATTTTCTTCAATTAAACGACTCAAGCGTTCTTCAAAAGCTTTGGTCGCATCATAACCCATCGTTTTCGCACGGAAGTTCATGGCCGCCACTTCAATAATAATCGCGACGTTACGCCCTGTTTTGACCGGAATCCGAATTTGCGGCACATCAACGTCGGCGATGCTCACTTTTGTTTCATCGGAGCCTAAACGGTCATATTTTTTGTCTTTTTCCCAAGCTTCCAAATACACGGCTAGCTGAACTTGCATATAGCCCCGCACTGCACTGGCCCCAAACAGATTCATAACATCAATAATCCCGATACCACGAATTTCTATCAGATGTTCTAGAATTTTAGGCGGCTCTCCAATCACTGTCAGTTCATCTTTTTGATACACATCAACCCGGTCATCGGCAATCAAGCGATGGCCTCGTTTAATCAGTTCTAAGGCTGTTTCACTTTTTCCGATACCACTATCTCCTTGAATCAGCACGCCCAGACCGTATACATCGACTAAAACGCCGTGAATACTCGTCCGTGGTGCTAATTGACCATCCAAATAGCTGGAGATTTCTCCAGATAAACGGGAGGTAGAAATAGGTGATCGTAAAACGGGGATCTCATTTTCTTCCGCCGCTTGAATCATTTCGTCAAACACCGCTAAACCTCGTGACACAATAAAGGCCGGCGTATCTTTTTCGCAAAGACGGCGCATAACAATCAGCCGCTCTTCCGGTGTCATTCGATCTGCAAAGGTCATTTCTTTTCTGCCAAATAATTGTAATCGGTCATGGGAATAATAGGAAAAATAGCCGGTCAATTCCAACCCTGGACGGGAAATATCTCCGGTATCAATCAAACGATCTAAGCTTGCTTCATTACCACTAATAATTTCCAATGGCAACGCTTTTACAAGTTCTCGTACTGTTACAGTTTCTGTCATTGTCTTACCTCACTTTTTACCAACATCATATCGCGTTATCACAGCTAAATTTGCTTTTACTCAACTTTATCTGCATTCTTTGCAATTACTTTCATTATAACCAAGGCAGAAATAAATACAACTTTCAAAGGTGTCACTTTTAGTGATTGTTATTGATTTCTTATAAAAAAAATCATTAGATCAAGTCTAAAAACTTGATCTAATGATTCATTTAGCGATAACTGATGGGGTCTGGCAAGATGAATTTACGATCCTCTATTAGAGAACGATACCAAAATGCCGAATGCTTAGGACTTCTTGAGCGTTCCTGATTCAATTCGATTCGAATCAATCCATAACGGTTTTTAAAGGCATTCATTGGCGATACACAATCAGTAAAGGCCCATAACATATACCCTTCACAATTAGCGCCTTCTGCTACCGCCCGCAACAAATGGTATAAATGCTGCCCAATAAAATCAATCCGGTATTCGTCTGCTACTTGCCCCTGATTATCGAAATATTGTTCTTCCTGTTCACGGCCCATCCCATTTTCACTTACTAGCCACGGAATGTCCCCATAATTTTTTTTCAAATACATCGCCATATCATACATAATTTCGGGATGGATTTCCCACCCACGAGAACTATTCATCTGCTTACCAGGTAAATCAAACGGTTCATAGAACATTTCAGGATGAAAAGGCGTTTCTGGATTCCAGGCATACTTTGGTGCCTGGACCCGCTTAGGATAATACTGATTGACCCCTAGAAAATCTACTGTGTATTTCTTGATGGTAGCTAGTTCAGCAGGCGTTGCATCAAAAGAAATATCGTACTGGTCACATAATGTCAGTAGTTCTTCTGGATAAGCACCCTTCACCATAGGATCAAAGTAAATTCGATTGAAAAACAAATCATACATCTGAGCTGCTTTTTGATCCGCCACAGAAGAAGAGCGTGGGTAAACCATTTCTGGATTCAAAATACACCCGATACGTCCTTCAAAACCGCCCTCTTTGAAAATTTTAATAGCTTCCGCATTCGCCAAAACTTTGTGGTAATTCCACAGCATCCATTTCTTAGTATTTTGTTCATGCGGCCAGCGAATTGCATCTAAGTAGCAACGGGTCTGCGTCACGATTGGTTCATTAAAAGTGAACCATTGCTTCACTCGGTCGCCAAAGCGTTCAAAAGCTATTTTTGCATACCCTTTATATAATTCGATAACTTTTTTAGAAGACCAGCCATCATATTTTTCTAACAGATAACTAGGAACTTCATAGTGTTCCAAACATAGCATTGGTTCGACACCAGCTTCAATCAAGCCGTCGATTACTTGATTGATATGCTCAGCGTAATCTTCATCCACAACCAGTTGCTCATAATCGGTAAAAAAACGTGCCCAGTTGATAGAGGTTCGATAATGCGTCAGCTTGACTTCTTTCATCCAATGAATATCTTCCGGATATTTTTCCATAAAATTAGTAGCTACTGCTGGCCCATAGCCGTCATGCCAGACAAACTTTTCATTTTTGTACCAGCTATCTAAAAAAGAATCCTGTCCGGCTTTTTTCCCTTGCCAACCTTCTGTCTGCCAAGCTGATGAAGCAGCTCCTAAAATAAAATTTTTGGGAATTGTGATTTCCATACTAATTTCCTCCACTATGCGACTTCATGCGTCACTTTATTCGATACTTTTACAAATGGTAAATAAATTAAAATTGAAACGATAATACAGACAATCTGCGTAATGACTGCCCCAATGTCTCCAGCGGTCGCTAGATAAGCATTCACAATAGGAGGCATTGGCCACGGAACCATTACCACTGCCTTGGCAGCAAAGCCCAGTGTCGTGGCAACATAACCAATCGTTCCAGTTACCAATGGTGTTAAGATAAAAGGAATTGCTAAAATGGGGTTCAACATGATTGGCATTCCAAAAATGACTGGCTCATTAATATTAAAAATTCCCGGTGCCAATGATAACTTGGTAATCTCACGCATATCGGCGCGTTTGCTTACCAATAAAATAGCAATTAACAACCCAATCGTCACACCCGAGCCACCCATACTCATATACATATCCCAGAAGGGCATGGTAATGATATTGGGTATTTCTTTTCCTGCTTCAAAGGCTTCCGTATTGACTGCTATTGCTGCCAGTAGGAGCGGTTCGCGGATTGGCTTGATCATTTGATTACCATGAATCCCGATTACCCAGAAAACTTGAGCAATAAACATTAAGAGTAAAATACCTGGTAAACCTTGAACCACACCTTCTAATGGTTTCTGAACAATATTATAAATGATGTCGTACGCGTATGAGCCAGTGATGGCCTTTATGGCAAAACCAACTGTGGCGATAGTGGCGATTGTAATAATAGTAGGAAATAGTGCAGAAAAACTAGTCGCAACATTCGTCGGCACCGTATCCGGCATTTTTACCTTCAGTTTTTCTTGGCGCCCTAACCAAGAATAAAGTTCGATAGAAGCAATCGCTACAAACATTCCTAAAAAGAGACCTTTTGTATCCGTATATTGTTTTGCCAAAACATTTTCAACTAGAATATCTTTGTTTTCAGCACTCAAAAAGGAATAGGTTGTCGGATTAACTGATAAATAGGACATAACGGCCACGATACCTGGGAAAACGCCTTGTATCTCATTCAGCTTAGCCAGTTCGATCCCAATCAAAAATACTGCGTAGATGGTCAGAAAACTCAAGGTGACGTAACTAACGGTCGAGGCAATTGGTTTCAAATCAGCTAAAAAGCTTAAAAAGCTGATTTTCGCCAAACCGTTTTCTGCATCAAAAACCATTGCCGAAAATAAGGTCCCGAATGCTCCCGTAATAATAACTGGAATCAGTGCCGCAAAAGCATTTTTAATTACCATGATATAACGTAACGAGTTGATTTTGTAGGCTACATTTCCCAGTACGTTGGATAATTTATCCATAAACGATCCTTCATTCATCTCTTACTCCTCCTAAAAATAGCTAATTAAGTAACCGATTACAAAAATAATTTATAGCAGTTTTACAGATTTGTAAACCTAGCCCATCGATTACGCTTGAATTTGTAAACCTCTTTATTTACAATTAAAAAAGATAAGGGAGGAATGAATTATGGCTTATTTTCAGCTTATAGCAAATGAACTCCGCAAAAAAATAATTAGTGGTGAATACCCAAAGGACAGTCGTTTACCGCGACAATCTGAATTAGCTGCCCTTTTTCAGACTAGTCGTGTCACCATCCAAAAAGCATTAAATACGTTACAGATGGAAGGTCTTATTGAAGGCCGTCAAGGCTCTGGCTCTTATGTAAAAGGACCTGAATCAGTCTACGATTATGATGCGTCAATTTACGGCGGTATGACAAAAAAACTAGGGCATTTAGGTAAGCTTCGCAATCAAATCATTTCATTTGGTGTCTCTTTTCCAAATGAACGCGAGCAAGAAAAATTGCGACTTCAAAAGAACGATCCCATCTATGACATCGTTCGTTTACGGATCTTTGAAGATGAACCATTGGCCCTTGAATATACGGTCATGCCTGTATTACTAATCCCTGGAATCACCGAAGAAGTATTGAAAAGCTCTATCTACCGCTATATCAATGAGCAGTTACAACTACAACTGGGACAGTCTCATCGTCGAATTAAAGCCGACCGTCCAGACCAATATGACCAGCAATACCTGGCTTGCCAAGCAAATGATCCCGTTCTGGAAATTGAGCAAACGGTGTATTTAGAAAATGGTCAGCCCTTCGAGTACTCTCAAACACGACATCGCTATGATAAGGGCGATATCACGGTAACTAACAAAGTCAGCCGCCATGTATACAACTTGTAAACACTCTTTTTTACAAATTAAAAAAACGTTCCTGGCTAAGCCAAGAACGTTCCTTAATCATCATATTTATTTAAGTTGTGCTCGCTAACAATCATATTGACCAGCGACATGATCACCGCCACCAAAATTGCGGACCAGAAACTGGCAAAGCCAAAATTAGCACTACCTACTAAAAAGGAGGTTAGTCGTAAAATCAAAGCATTTACCACGAAACTAAACAGGCCCAATGTTAGTAACGTAAAAGGTAACGATAGGATGGTCAAGATTGGTTTTACTAACATGTTCAGCACCGACAGGACAAAGCTGGCGATAATTGCCATCCAAATGGATTGAACATGGACCATATTAGGAAAAATCACAGACAATGAGACGAAGGTCAGTGTATTTACGATTAGACGTTGAAAATACGTCATTAGAAATCACTCCAGTCATCATCGTCGATTTTTTCGGCTTCCTTTCGTTTGGTGTTCTTTTGAGTGGTACCTGAAGGTCCATAAGGATTGCCATATTGACGATCCGTATGTTGATAGTGACCACGGTTAGGATTACGTGGGATCAAAACTGCCAATAAGATATATAACAGGATTGGGCTACCCATTCCTAAGAAGATCAGGATCACATATAAAACACGGATAATGGTTGGGTCGATACCGAAAAACTCACCGATACCAGCTAGAGTCCCAGTCAACACCACATTCGTATTTGATTTAGTCAAACGTTTTTTCATCTCTCTCACATCCTTTGCTACATCTATCAGTTGAGAAAAGTCACCCTCCGTTACCGGAGGGGCTTTTCTATTTATTTTGGATTATTTACCGGCGTCTTTGACGTAAATACTGCCAGTAGTAGTAGAAACGTAGATATCCGCTACTTGATCCGTGCCTGAACGACGGAATTGCAACAATTGGTTCGTCCGTTCTTTCTTCTCACGAATCACTTCATAGTCGGCCAAACGGCTATTGATGCTGCCTAGACTCGTTTTTGCAGTACCTTCTAAACTGATTTCATCAGGCAAAGCAATCTTGACGTTCCCATTAACAGAAGTTGCATTGACCTTCCGTAAATCATCATTCATCAAAGTAACTCGTACATCACCATTGATTAGGGAAACGCTCAAGTTTTGTGGCGCTGCTGTCACCGTCACATTACCGTTGACCGTTTCAATCATGGTATCTAGTAAAGTACCCTTCATGACTTTGATTTCGCCATTAACACCTTCCACTTCCAGCATTGTTGCATCCAATTTTTGGAAGACTAAGTTGCCGTTAGTAGACTTAGTATAGACATCTTTGGCTTCTAACGTTTCCACAGTGATATTACCATTCAACAGTTTTACTGAAACATGGTCATATACACGAGCTGGCAAGTAGAATACTAAATCAGCACGGATCCGTTTATTAGGGATTTGGAAGCTGATTACTTCATCATCCACATCAATTTGGCTGCGTTCTAAGAAAGCTTCCATTGGTGTTTCTGAAGGCATTTTGCCGTATAGTTTGATTTTAGCTTCCACTTTGACATCTTCTTGATCCCAAGTTTTAAAAACGATATTGCCGTTTGCAACTTTGACATCAATCAGACTAGCTTGGGGAGCTGGATAATTAAATTCGTGTTCAAACTTAGTAGACGCCACACTTGGTACTTTGATGTTCACGTCTTTCCAGTCCATGTTATCATTGACTGCTTCTGAAAAAGTAGAAAAAGTTTTCTTCAAGAAACTGCCTAATTGGCTACCAGCTTCGCTCATCTTTTCGCCTACTTGGTTCAAAGTGTCTGTTGCTTGGTCTTTCCAGTCTTCAGGAATTTCAAATTTGGAAGAGATTGTTTCCTTTTGTTCTTCCCAACGTTCCCGTCGAATTGACTTCAATTGTTCTTCCAAAGTATTCTTTTGTTCTTCTAAATCAGCTAAAGATGCTTCTAAATCTTTGATTTCTGCTTCGATCTTTTCACGATCAGCAACATCTTCTTCCGATAGGCTATCCAATTCTTCTTTAGTATTGAATTCCATCAAGCCTTCACGTTTTTCTGTTAGCTCGATTTTTAAGCCTTTGATTTCGACATTTACTTCATCTAATTCAGCTGAAGCTTTATTCGCTTCCGTTGCCAAATTGTCTAAGATTTTTTCTAAGCGTTCTTTATCTTCAGATTCAGGATCTTTAGGCGTTTCAGCAGTTTCCTGTTCTTCTGCTTCGGATGCCCGTAATTTTTCCATCAATTCATCTGAAACTTTACCAGCTTCAGGAGTTGCTGCTTCATCGGCAGCTCGTTTCAATTGTGTTTCATTCTTTTCAGTTGCCATATTTTCTAAGAGAACCAATGCTTCTTCAGTTGAAAGGATCCCTTTTTTCACAAGATCCAAGACACGTTCGCGTTCTTTCATGGGTAGTTCCTCCTTTAAGGATAATTCGCCTGATTTAACAGGTGGCCTTCATTACATACTCATTATGCCCTCTCACAGGAGATTTGTCATAGGACCTAAGAACGATTTCTTCCTAGGTTTCCAGTTAGAGAAGTCTCTTTTCTTATTATTCCATGAATTACAGCATTTGACAAAGAATTCAATTAGCGCGACCGACAGCAGACTTTCACGTTGGCTAACTCAAAAACAAAAAAACTGCCGTCTCTAAAGACGACAGCAAATTTTAGGAAATTTGATCCATTGAATGGTTTGTGTTTAACTCCGTGATTTTACCCGTAGACAAGTAAACAATCCATTCACAGATGTTGGTAACGTAGTCGCCGATCCGCTCTAAGAAGCTAGCAACGTGCAAGTAGTCGTTTCCGCTGACGATGGTTTCTGGATCTGCCTTCATATAATCAATGGTATCCGCATAGATTTTATTGAAGTGCGCATTGATTTCTTCATCCTTCTTGGCGATTTCACGAGCTGCCTTAGCGTCTTCTTTAATGTAAGCATTTAAGACGGCATCCACCATTTCCTTCACATAATCAGACATCGCAGTGATTTCCTTTTCAATTTCAGGAATCCGTGTTTGTCCTTTCACCCTAATTGTGGCTTTGGCGATAGAAACCGCGTGGTCCCCCATCCGTTCCAAATCTGAGCTGGCTTTCATAATCGTAATGATCATGCGCAGGTCAGTTGTAACCGGCTGTTGCAAGGCGATCATTTCAAAGCTTTTCTTTTCCAGCTTGATTTCCATGTCGTTGATGTTCACGTCATCTTTCACGACTTCCTTGGCCAATTCCTTATCATGCTTTGTAAAAGCTCGAACTGACTTATGGATCGCGTCGCTGACCATCATCCCCATTTCATAAAACTGATTATGGAGTTTCAGTAAATCCTCTTCAAATTGTGTACGCAACATTTGTTTCGATCCTCCTTATCCAAATTTTCCAGAGATATAGTCTTCTGTTTCCTGTTTTCCAGGATTCAAGAAGATTTTACGTGTTTCGTCGAATTCGATGAGGTTGCCATCTAAAAAGAAAGCTGTCTTATCCGAGATCCGGGATGCCTGTGACATGTTGTGAGTGACCATGATCATGGTATATTTCTCTTTCAGCTCCAATAACATGTTTTCAATTTTCCCAGTGGAGACTGGATCTAGCGCACTAGTAGGTTCATCCAGCAAAATGATTTCGGGATTGACTGCTAAAACCCGCGCGATACAAACCCGTTGTTGCTGCCCACCAGACAGTGACAATGCACTTTTATGCAGCTTGTCTTTCACATCGTCCCAAACTGCAGCTGCTTTCAAGCTAGATTCTACTGCCTCATCTAATTTCGTTTTATCTTTGATTCCTTTTAATTTTAACCCATAAATAACATTTTCGTAAATAGAAAATGGAAAAGGATTTGGTTGCTGGAAAACCATTCCGATTTCTTTTCTTAATTCAACGGTATCCGTCTTCGGTCCATAGATATCTTGGCCCTTGTAAAGCACATTCCCAGTGATAGTCACCCCAGGAATCAAGTCATTCATGCGGTTCAATGAGCGCAGATAAGTCGACTTTCCACAGCCAGAGGGGCCAATCATTGCGGTGATTTCACCTTCATTGATGGACAAGCTGATACCCTTCAAGGCTTCCTTCTTTCCATAATACAAATGAAGATCCTTGGACGAAATAATTTCTTTTGCCATTTGTGAAGCCTCCTAACCAAAGTGTCCTGAAACGTAGTCTTCTGTTGCTTGGATCTTCGGACGTGTAAAGATTTTACGAGTCTCATCATATTCAATCACTTTGCCTAAGTAGAAAAAGGCTGTGTAATCGCTGATCCGGGCTGCTTGTTGCATATTGTGGGTCACGATGATAATCGTATAATCTTTTTTCAAATTAACTAAAGTTTCTTCCACCGTCCCTGTCGAAATAGGGTCCAGAGCGCTAGCTGGTTCATCTAGTAATAAGATGTCTGGTTTCATTGCGATAGCCCGGGCAATACATAGACGTTGTTGTTGCCCACCTGATAAAGCCAACGCACTTTTATCCAAGCTGTCTTTAACTTGGTCCCAAAGTGCCGCTTGTTTCAAGCTGGTCTCCACAATCTCATCCAATTGCTTTTTATCCTTCATGCCATGTTGCTTTAAAGCGAAGGTGATATTTTCGTAAATTGATTTGCTAAAGGGATTAGGTCGTTGGAAGACCATCCCGATATGTTTCCGCATCTCATAGACATCGACATTTTGCGCGTTGATGTCTACTCCTTTGTACATGATTTCACCAGTAATCTTTGTGTTAGGGATACTATCATTCATGCGGTTCAAGGAACGTAGATAAGTGGATTTCCCACACCCTGAGGGACCAATTAATGCGGTGATTTTATTCTTTTCAAATTGTAAATCAACACCCTTGATTGCTTCGTTGTCGCCGTACCAAACATGCAGGTCATTGGTATGTAAAGCTTCGGGTTGCTTTTCATCTAGTTGGATGAGATAACGATCATCCCAATTATACTCTTTCATAGATTCTATCTCCTTAAGCGGAAGTCATTTTGCGGTAAAGACGTTTGCCGATAAAGCGTGCGCTGAAGTTGAACAGCAGCACCACGAGAATTAGGACTGCTGAGGCACCAGCAGAAACCGCCGCGCCATCTGGCATAGTCCCTTCGGTATTGATTTTCCAAATATGAACGGCTAACGTTTCCGCTTGCCGGAAAATACTGATTGGACTAGAAACACTTAGTGGATTCCAGTTAGAGAAATCAAGCGCTGGCGCACTTTGACCAGCTGTATAAATCAAGGCAGCGGCTTCCCCGAAGATCCGGCCAGAACTTAAGATAACCCCGGTTAGAATGCCAGGCGTTGCTTCTGGAACCACTACCTTTAGAACTGTTTCCCAGCGTGATAGACCGAGAGCGAGCCCCGCCTCCCGCTGCGTGTAATGGACAGCTTGGAGTGATTCTTCCACATTCCGGGTCAATAACGGCAAGTTGAAGAAGGTCAAGGCTAAGGCCCCTGAAATGATGGAGAACCCATAACCCATTTGCACAACGAAGATCAAGAATCCGAAAAGCCCGACTACCACAGAAGGTAATGAAGATAAGATTTCAATTGAGGTCCGGATAATATCCGTCAGCCAGTTTTTCTTAGCATATTCTGATAAGTAGATTCCAGCACCTAATGATAGGGGAAAACTAATCAGCATGGTAATTAATAATAAATATAGGGAGTTGAATAATTGAATTCCAATCCCGCCCCCTGTTTGATAGGCTTTAGAGGGTTTTGTCAAGAAGTCCCACGAAATATGTGGCAAGCCGCGGACTAAAATGTATAAAAGTAAGGCCGCCAAAATCAAGACGATGATCCCGGAGATTCCGTAAAGGATTCCTGTGGCGATTTTATCAGAGCGTTTTGCATTCATTATTTCAAGGCTCCTTTCTTCCCAATCAAGCGGATCACGATATTAAAGATCAAGGACATCAGCAATAAGATCAAGGCTAATGACCATAAGACGTTATTTTCAACGGTACCCATGATGGTATTTCCGATTCCCATTGTTAAGATACTAGTTAAAGTAGAAGCCGGTGTTGTCAAACTGCTTGGCATAATCGCGGCATTCCCGATAACCATTTGGATTGCCAAAGCTTCCCCAAAGGCCCGCGCCATGCCAAATACAACGGCTGTCAAAATTCCTGGTACCGCTGCTCGCAATACCACTTTGTAAATCGTTTGCCAACGAGTTGCTCCTAAGGCTAAAGAGGCCTCCCGGTAATGACGAGGGACAGCTTTTAAAGCATCAACGGTCATCGTCGTAACCGTTGGTAAAATCATGACGAACAACACAAAGGTCCCCGCCAAGATCCCGAAACCAGTTCCGCCAAAGATGGAACGAACAAAAGGTACGATTACTGTTAACCCGATAAACCCATAAACAACCGAAGGGATCCCCACGAGTAATTCAATAACTGGTTGTAAAATTTTGGTTCCTGTCTTAGGGGAGATTTCCGTCATAAAGACCGCTGCGCCAATCGCAAAAGGCGTCGCCACAATGGCTGATAAAAAGGTCACAATAAAGGAACCCGTAATCATTGGTAAAGCTCCCACCATTGGTTTTCCATCGGGTCCTAAAGCACTAGGATTCCAATCCGTACCAAACAGAAAGTCAAAGACATTGATACCATCAGTAAAAAAGGTTGCAAGCCCTTTGCTGGCAACAAAATAGAAAATCGAGAGCACAACGAGCACGATCAGCGCGATACATAAAAAACTGATGAATTTGCCGCGTTGCTCCATTTTGGATCGTTTTGATTTTGTTAATAACTCTTTTTGAATATCTTCCAAGATAATTCCTCCTTAACAAACACTGACAACCTTAGTTTACTGTTTAAACATCAATTTGGCATAAACTTCATGTAAAGAATATTGAGTTATTGTAAATTTTGTGTAAAGAAAAAGAGCCGGAAACCAGATTTATATCCTGCGTTCCCGACTCGCTTCTCTACTTAACTAAATTGCCTTCCCAATCACGTTCCACTTGCATTTTCGAAACGGGAATATAACCTAATTGTTCCACCACTGACCCTTGAATCTTCTCCGACAACATGAAGTCTAAAAACTCTTTTGTAAGTTTTTTAGGTTCGCCTTTGGTATACATGTGTTCATAAGACCAGATTTTCCATTTATTGGTTGTAACATTCTCATCTGTTGGTTCTACCCCATCAATAGCTAATGTCGCTACATCATCAGATACGTAAGAAAAGGCCGTGTAACTAACTGCTCCCGGTGTATCGGCTACGATTTGGCGCACCATTCCACTGGAATCTTGCTCTTGCGCTTTGATCGCGGTTTGACCATTTAAAACCCATTTCTCAAATGTTGCTCGCGTACCGCTGCCGGCCGCACGGTTTAACAAGACGATTGGCAGATCTTTCCCGCCTAATTCTTGCCAGTTCGTTATTTCTCCTAGGAAAATTTTACGCAGATTTTCCATGGAAATCTCTTTCACCCCAACACCTTTGTTGGCAATAGGCGTGATCCCAACTACCGCCACTTTGTGGTCGACTAACTGCCCCGCATCAATCCCGTTCTTTTCTTCGGCAAAGAGATCGGAATTCCCGATATCAACAGCTCCAGCTTGAACCTGACTTAAACCAGTCCCACTTCCGCCGCCCTGAACATTGATAAAACGACCGGGGTTTTCACTGCTATACTCTTCACCCGCCGTTTCCACCAAAGGCTGTAATGCCGATGAACCCACGGCTGTGATAGATTCGCCGCGATCGATCCAGCTAGCACAACCGCCTAAAACGAATACTGTTGCCAAAATTAATAATAGGCTAAATTTCTTCATTTGTTTTCCTCCAATAATCAAATCAAGTACATTTTACATTACCTGCTCCAAAAATGTAACCGCAAGTTACATTTTCTTGCGTTGTTAGAAAAAGGACTACTCCCGATTTTAGCTTTGTGGTATACTGATGCTGAAATGTGCAGTTTATCACGTAAGATACAGACGTCGTTGATCCCCGATTCATGGCGAACTGTCGATACTGTCGTTTCACAAAACAAATCATTTTCCCCAAAAATGATTTGTTATCATCCCTTAGGAGACCAAGGCTTATGGCTTTGGTCTTCTTTTTTTATTAAAAAGATAGTTAAAGTAATGGTGATAGCAAGCGCGCAAAGCCTTCTTTAACCTTGATCCAAAAGCCGCGCAGCTCATATTTCTCAATCGTTAGCAATTCTGAATTAGTTGAGTCGTGATAAAAAGCGTCGCGAACCTTTCCGGCAAAAGCCGCATCATAAATGATGGTATTGACCTCAAAATCCAAGCGAAAAGAGCGATTGTCAATATTGGCAGAGCCGACAGAGACGATTCCTCCATCGATAATAACTGTTTTGGCATGCATGAAACCAATCTCGTAGGTCTCAACGATGGCTCCGTACTCTAAGAGTTCCGCTGCAAAAGAGTAAGTTGCCCAGTAAACTAAAATATGGTCCGGCTTATTGGGAATTTGCAGCCGTACTTTAACTCCCGACAAAAGGGCTAGCTTCAAAGCTTCATGGATGGACCCGTCTGGAATATAGTATGGCGTTTGAATCAAAATTTCATGTTTGGCTTGTGAAATCATTTTCAGGTAGGCCATCTTAATTTGCTCATGTTCAGAGTCAGGACCGCTGGTAATCACTTGTGCATCGATCGCCCCTAACGAGTCAATCTTAGGAAAATAATGCTGATCATAGGTTAACTCGTTGGAATGTTGTGAATTCCAATCCATCAAAAAGCGATTTTGCAAGGAATAGACCGCATCGCCGTGGATGCGCAAATGATTATCGCGCCAATAGCCAAATTTTGCCACTAACCCTAAGTATTCATCGCCAACATTAAAGCCACCTGTATAACCGATTTTTCCGTCAATTACTACGATTTTACGATGATTGCGATAATTACTACGTGGATTGAGGTACGGTAAAAACAAAGGGAAAAATAAAATAACTTGACCGCCAGCTGCCCGCAGCTCCTCAAAAAAGGTTTTGTTAACCTGAATACTCCCCCAAGCATCCAATAAGACCCGGACCTCCACACCCCGTTGTGCAGCGGCCGTCAAATGCTGCCGCACCTTCCGTCCCAATTCATCGTCTCGGTAAATATAATATTGCAAATGGATATGATGCTCAGCTTGGTCGATATCTGCCAACAAAGCGGCAAATTTTTCCTGACCATCTGTATAAAGTTGAATCTCGTTATTAGTCGTATATAAGGAACTTTCAAAAACCGTCAACATATAAATCAACTGACGGACATCCACATGATCTGTCGGCGGCTTAGGAAAAACGCCACGAGCAAAAGCTCGCTTCTGTGCCTCGATTTCTGTATTCAGCCCCAATTTTGGCTGCATCTTCACATCAAACATTTTATCCTTGGACAAGCCTCTACCAAAATAAATATAGAGGAAGAAACCTAGAATCGGGATAAAAATCAAAACCAGCAGCCATGCCCAAGTTTGCGCCGTCTCCCGCCGTTCTCGGAAAATAATAATCAATGATAAGAGCATATTCGCAATAATCAGCACGATATACAAATTGTCCCAGATAAACCCCACAGTTTGCCACCTCCTCTTTCAAATCAAGCATATCGAAGTTACGCAGATAAGTAAAGTTCGGTGCAAGCGTCCTCAAATAATTTTGAAATCGCTCGTTTTTCCTTATTTCGGCAATAAAAAAAGCCGGGAACAAGTCCCAGCTTTTGAGATTATATTTTTAAGAAACGACGCATAGAAATCGTTGAACCTAGTGAACCGATTACCATTCCAATCACAGCAATCAGCAGATTGACTTGCCATAAGAAGTCATCTGGCCGCAATAACGCATAATTGGAACGCAGTAATTCCGGATTGACCATGGTATAAACTTGTTGGTAACCAAAGGTAACAATTAAGATTGGTACAATAGCTCCCAGTAAACCAATCCAAGCACCCTCTAAGAAGAACGGCCAACGGATAAAGCCGTTTTTCGCGCCTACCAAACGCATGATCTGAATTTCCCGCTGACGCGAAAGGATCGTGATCCGAATCGTATTGGAAATCAAGAACATCGCCACAAACAAGAGTAAAATTGCGGCCCCTAATCCCCAAGTTCGCACCGTTTCGGCTAACTTAAAGATACGGTCGGAGGAAACGCCCCCATAATCTGCCCGAAAGACATTCGGTAGTTCATCCGCTGCTTCGGCAACTTTTTTGGTATCTTCTGGTTGTGTGGCAGCCACTTCATACTTATCATAAAGCGGATTGCTGTCCCCTTCGAATAGGTTCCAGGCATCCCCCATGACATCTTGAATTTTTTTCAATTCTTGGTCTTTACTAGAAAACTTCACCGATTCAACATTGGGAATTTTTTCTAGCTGGGCTGCTAACGCTTTTGTTTCTGCATCTGATGTACCAATGTCTACAAACACGGATACTGTTACATCTTTTTCAATATCATGGGCTAGTTTCGTCGCGTTCAAAATAACGCCTAGAAAAATCCCCACTAAGGTTAAGGTGATGGTAACCGCACTGATAGAGGCGATAGTCATCCAACCATTACGTTTTAAACTTTTGATACTTTCCAATAGGTGTCGGAAAAAGGTTCTAATCATCGTAGCCGTATTCTCCTTCCGCTTGGTCTCGAATAATACGCCCGTTCTCCACAGCGATGACCCGATGACGAATCGTATTTACGATGGTACTATTATGTGTTGCCATCACGACAGTTGTACCTTGAGCGTTGATGCGATCTAACAGTTTCATGATTTCCCATGAATTTTCTGGATCTAAGTTCCCCGTTGGTTCATCGGCGATCAACACTTTTGGCGTATTTACGATGGCCCGTGCAATGGAGACCCGTTGTTGTTCCCCACCAGACAGTTCACTTGGGAAGACCCGAACTTTATGCTTCAAACCCACTAAGTCCAATACTTCCATCACTCGTTTTTTGATTTCACGAGGTTTACGGCCGATAACTTGCATCGCATAGGCAACATTTTCATAAACCGTCTTCTTTGGTAATAATTTGTAATCTTGGAAAACGACGCCAATTTCACGACGCATAAGCGGAATATCGCGGTTTTTGATTTTTACTAAATCATAGCCTGCTACATTCAATGTGCCTTTCGTTGCTCGTTCTTCACGATACATCAATTTGATAAACGTCGACTTTCCTGCTCCTGATGGACCAACCACATAGACAAATTCGCCTTGGTCGATATTTACAGAAAGATTACGGATTGCCGTCGTACCATTGGAATATTTTTTCATTACATCTTTCATTTCAATCATGGCATTCTCTCCATCTCTTTACTCGAACCTTGAGACATTATAACATGAATATGTTGCAATACATTTTCAGTTAGTTACAATTCTGTTTCAATTTCGTGAAGTCCCTAGTTCAATTTCATCTTTAAATACGCATCAATAAAGCCATCGAGATCGCCATCCATGACGGCTTGGACATTACCCGTCTCGTAACTAGTCCGATGATCCTTGACCATTGAATACGGATGGAAGACATAAGAACGAATCTGAGAGCCCCAGCCGATCTCCATTTGCTCGCCGCGCAAAGCTGCTGCCTCTTGTTCTTTTTTCTCAACCTCTAGTTGGTACAATTTAGCTTTCAACATGCCCATGGCTTGTTCCCGGCTCTTCAGCTGTGAACGTTGCGCCTGACTAGAGACAACTACACCCGTTGGCAAATGCGTGATACGAACCGCAGATTCCGTTTTATTAATATGCTGACCACCGGCACCACTAGCACGGTAGGTATCGATTTTTAAATCATCAGGATTGATTTCAATATCAATCGAACCATCTAATTCTGGCATCACATCCACTGAACAAAACGAAGTATGACGGCGACTTGCTGAATCAAAAGGCGAAATACGTACTAAACGGTGAACGCCCTTTTCTGATTTCAAATAGCCATAAGCATTATAGCCCTTGATTAAAAGAGTGACACTCTTAATTCCCGCTTCGTCGCCAGCTTGGTAATCTAGAGTTTCTACCTTAAAACCATGAGCCTCCGCCCAGCGCGTGTACATTCTTAAAAGCATACTGCCCCAATCCTGTGACTCGGTACCGCCCGCACCCGGGTGTAATTCTAAAATGGCGTTATTTTTATCATAAGGCTCATCTAATAATAAGGACAGTTCATACGTCGATAGCCGCTCTTGCAAGCTTTGCAAACGGTCTTCCAACTCGACTTGCGTCTCTTCATCAAACTCTTCTTGCTGCATTTCCAGCATGAGTTCTAGCTCTTCCAGCTCAGACTCCATCGTATGAAACTGCTCGTATTTCTCTTTATACTCGTTGGTTTGATTGATAACCGCCTGCGCAGCCTCCGTATCATCCCAAAAGCTAGGTTCCGCCATGCGGTTTTCCCCTTCAGCGATGTCCTCTTCCAACTGATCTAAGTCAAAGAGACCCCCTAAAACTGTTGATTGTGTGGCGCATTTCATCTAAGCGATTGCGAACTTCTGCTAATTCCATCGAATCCCTCTTTCATTGTTTATTTCTTCACTATAACGAGAAAGCGTATAAGAATCAAGTAGGCTGAAACCTACGCACATGTCGTAACTTTCAGCCTACCGTTCTTATTGGTCTTTCCCGTGGCAATTCTTGAATTTCTTTCCGCTGCCGCATGGGCATGGATCATTTCGGCCAACTTTTTTTGATTGAGCCGGTTTTTTCCGCTGGTCTGCGCTAACTTTCCCTGCATCAGGATCTTCCTGCTGTGGCTGGCCTTGCGCAACTTGTTCCCGTTGAACGTTTTGACGAATCTCAGCTTTCATAAAGAGACGAGTCACTTCAAATTCGATAGCTCCAACCATGTCTTCAAACATGTTGTAACCTTCTGTTTGATATTCGACTAATGGGTTATTTTGACCATATGCCCGTAACCCGATTGATTGACGTAATTGGTCCATCGCATCAATATGATCTGTCCATTTCATATCTACTACGCGCAAGATGACAACTTTTTGGAATTCCAGCATTTGTTCTGGTCCATTTAATTGTGCTGCTTTTTGGTCGTAGATTTCCTTGGCGCGACCCATCAAATAAGATTTCATTTCTTCAGGCGTTTTGCCTTCTAAATCCTTAACAGAAATCGTATCTTCGTGAACAAGGGCTGACGCCGCAAAGTCAACGATTCCTTCCAAGTTCCATTGAGCCTTATCTAATTGAGTATGGCTGTCTACTGCGCGTTCAATACTGCGTTTTACCATATTCAATAATTCTTCTGACAAGTCGCTGTCTTCTGTAATCACTTGTAAACGTTGTTTATAGATAACTTCCCGTTGTTCCCGCATTACATCATCGTATTGCAAGATGTTCTTCCGTGTATCGTAGTTATTCCCTTCGACGCGTTTTTGGGCGCCTTCTACTTGTTTAGTTAACATCTTACTTTGGATTACCGCATCGGCTTCATCAATGTTCATCCGTTCTAAGAACATTTTGATCCGCTCTGAGCCAAATCGTTTCATTAGATCGTCTTCTAATGATAGATAGAATTGGGATACCCCTGGATCTCCTTGACGACCTGAACGTCCCCGCAACTGATTATCAATACGACGAGATTCATGACGTTCTGTCCCGATAACAGCTAACCCGCCTAGTTCAACAACTCCTAGACCAAGCTTGATATCGGTACCCCGACCAGCCATATTGGTAGCGATAGTAACAGCGCCTTTTTGACCAGCATTCATAATGATTTCCGCTTCTTTAAAGTGGTTTTTCGCATTCAATACTTCGTGAGGAATGTTTTCAGCATTCAACATTTCTGAAAGCATTTCTGAAGTTTCAACGGCGACAGTCCCCACCAAGATTGGTTGGCCCTTACGATAGCGGTCTTTGATATCTTGGACTACTGCTTTAAATTTGCTGGTTAATGTTGGATAAAGTAAATCTGCTTTATCGTCACGAATAATTGGTTTGTTCGTTGGAATCTGGATAACCTGCATATTGTAGATTTCACGGAATTCTTCTTCTTCCGTTTTGGCAGTCCCGGTCATCCCCGCCAATTTTTTATACATCCGGAAATAGTTCTGGAAGGTAATAGTAGCCATTGTTTTCGTTTCGTCTTCAATTTCAACGCCTTCTTTGGCTTCAATCGCTTGATGCAAGCCGTCTGAGTAGCGGCGACCATCCATGATCCGTCCAGTAAATTGGTCAACGATTAAGACTTTGCCTTCTTGAACCACATAGTCAATGTCACGAATCATAATGTAGTTAGCCCGTAATGCTTGATCCATATGGTGCGTCAAGGCTGTATTGGCTAAATCATACAAGTTGTCCAAGCCAAAGGTTTCTTCAGCTTTTTCAATACCGGCCTCTGTTAAGCCAATTGTTTTAGATTGGATATCAATTTTATAGTCATCTTCCTCTTTCAACCGTTTAACAAAGTTATCTGTTCGTGTGTATAGAGCAGTACTTTTTTCGGCTTGACCGGAAATAATCAACGGTGTCCGGGCTTCATCGATCAAAATGGAATCGACTTCATCGACGATTGCATAGTTCAATGGTCGTTGTACCATTTGGTTACGGTAAACCACCATGTTATCACGCAAGTAATCAAAACCTAATTCGTTATTTGTGCTGTATGTGATGTCGCAGGCATAGGCTTCCCGTTTTTCTTCCGGACTTTTCGAATTTAAGTTTAGGCCAACGGTTAAGCCAAGGAAGTTATACAACTCACCCATCTCACTAGCATCCCGTGTAGACAAGTATTCATTGACTGTTACTACGTGAACGCCGTCGCCGGTTAAAGCATTCAAATAAACTGGCATTGTTGCAGTCAAGGTTTTCCCTTCACCAGTTTTCATTTCAGGGATGTTACCATCGTGCAGTACAACCCCACCCATTAACTGAACATGGTATGGGTATAAACCCAAGACCCGTTTCGCACCTTCACGTACCACCGCGAAAGCTTCTGGTAATAATTGATCCAAAGTTTCGCCTTTTTGGTAGCGTCCTTTGAATTCTTCTGTTTTTCCACGTAATTGTTCATCATTTAAAGCCGCCATCTGATCAGCAAAGCTTTCAACTTGATTTGCGATTTTATCTAAGCGTTTTAATTCGCGATTGTCATTCTCAATCATCTTTTTAAGAAAATTAGCCATCTACGTATTCCTTCCTGTCTTCATACTCCATTTTTTTCGTATTTCATCTTTCTTATTCTATCATTAGTTTATAAGAAAAGAAATAACTTCCCTATGTAAAAAGGCCTTCTTGAAATATTTTTATTGTTTTTTATTCAAAAAAAGAAGCGGCTTTACGCCGCTTCTTGCTGGTTCATTCTTAGTCTGTTTCAATCAAGCCATATTTGCCATCTTTACGACGGTAAACAATGCTTGTCCCGTTCGTTTCTGCATCTTCAAAGATGAAGAAGCTATGGCCTAACATGTTCATTTGTAAAACGGCTTCTTCACTGTCCATTGGTTTCAAAGATAACCGTTTTGTGCGGACGATATCTAATTCAGAATCATTTTCTTCTGGTTCATCGTTTAAGATAACAGCAGCTTTCCCGGTATCAATCCCTGTTTCGCGAGATTTACGGTTAATTTTTGTTTTGAACTTCCGAATTTGACGTTCCAATTTATCCACGACCAAGTCGATACTTGCGTAAAGATCTGGTGAAGTTTCTTCAGCACGTAAAACTAAATATGGAAGAGGAATTGTTACCTCAACTTTCGCTGTCTTCTCAGTGTAAACCTTTAAGTTTACGTGAGCTGTTGCTTCGGGAACATCTGTAAAGTACCGTTCCAATTTCCCTACTTTTTTCTCAACATAATCGCGAATTGCCGCAGTAACTTCGATATTTTCTCCACGTACGTTATATCTAAACATAACAATTACCCCTTTCATCTAACAACTAAAGAGTCTGGCAAGGACCACTCTTGCCATCTCTTCTTAACTCTATTATAACGAAGTCTCATCGTTTTGCAAAGTAAATCGCTACCAAATTCACGCTATTCTTACTTTTGTTATTTATCGGGCTAAAGAAATGCTTTTTATTGACTGGGGGTGATAACGCTGCAAAATCTCCATAGCATGAAATAACGTCCGCCCAGTCGTATAGATGTCATCTAATAAGAGGATGTCTTTCCCTGTTATCTTTTCTGGTGAAAGGCACAGTTCAAAGGGCTGTGGTGTTGCCAAACGCTCCTGCCGATTTTTATGTGACTGTGGTGTCATTTCCGCCTTAGACAAGCCTTTTACATAAGGAATCTTGGCTAGCTCTAACCACGCGGTTACTTGATTAAAACCTCGTTGCTGCAACCGATCCCGGCTTAACGGAATCGGAATCAGTAAATCTGCTTGCGGCAAAGCTTGCTTGATTTCAGAGGCAAAAATGGCTGCCAAGCGCTGATCCCCTAAAATTTTGAATTGATGAAAATACGCCTGCATCGCCTCATCGTAGCAGTACAAGGCGTGATGCTGCCATTGCCATTTAGGATAGCATTTCTGCCAATGGCGACAATCTCCACATACGTCTGCCCTACCAGGCCGACAGCACAAAGGACAATGTGGAGAACTGATTCTTGTAAATAACGCACGACACGCTGGGCAGATGGGTTGACGTAAGTGACTAGGTAAAAGAAGTTGACCTAGTGTCCACTGCATCTTTTTTTGACACAATAAGCACATCATTTAGTCCAACCGATTTAAAAAGCGGATTTCCTGACGGGCATTTTTCATGGCTAGGCTAAGTCCATCGTGGAGAAACCCTACAAAACCATCTGGTTTCGCTAAACTGCGCCCCACTCGCCCCGCTATTTGTACCAAGGCCGACTTACTAAAGACGCGGTCATTGGCACCAATCACTAACACGTTAACACCGGGAAAGGTTACCCCACGCTCTAGAATTGTACTAGAAAGCAGCAAATGATTCGTGCCTTGTCGAAAGGCGGCGACTTTTTCTTGGCGTTGTGGGTCTGCTGCATGAACCGCTGTGATTTCTGGGAAAAAAGCTTGCAATGCGGTTTTTAGCTTCGCCATATAACGAATCTCTGGACAAAAAAGCAACAACGGTTCCCCCTGTCTGCGCCAAGTATTGATAAGTTTGATAATCTTTTTCAAGGCAGACGCTGACAACTGTCGCCAACCAACGCACCATAAAAATTCCGGCACTACTAAAGGCTGACCATGAAAGCGCCGCGGTAAAATCATAACGGACAATTCTTTTTTGGCTATTTGTCGTTTAAGTGCCGTCGTCGGCGTAGCCGTTAAATAAAGCAATGTCCCTTGTGGCTGACAGGCTCGCTGTGCCGCATACTGCAGCATCTTTTCAGATACATATGGAAAAGCATCCACCTCGTCAATAATCAATAGCTGAAAAGCTTCTTTAAACCGCAACAACTGATGGGTCGTACAGAGCGTCAATTGGCCATATTGGTAATCTTCACCGCCATAAAGTAGAATCACTTTGCCATTGAAGGCTTGTTCCAGCCTAGGCTGTAACTCCAAGCAGACATCGACTCGCGGAGAAGCGACAGCCACCCGCTCACCTCGATTCAACGCAGCCAGAATCACCGGAAACATCATCTCAGTTTTCCCCGCTCCCGTCACCGCCCAGACCAGACCATTTTGCCGCTTGTCATGCCAGTCTAGTAATTGATCTGCCACCTGCTGTTGTTTTACCGTCAGTTCTCCCTGCCAAGTCAATTGCCATTGATTTAATTTGAAGAGTGGCTGCGGTAACCAATACAACCAGCCCGCACTGCTGACTCGCCCCATAATCAAGCAATGAGGGCAGTAGTAATGCCCCGTTGCCAGCAAAACTTGTTTTTTAAGCGTTTTTTCGCCACAGCGCTGACAAACAACCCACTTGCCTCTGACACTTAGGGCTGGCTGACCGGCTATATTAGGTAAAGATTCCGACAAAAAGACTAATCTGCCGAAATAGTTCTGTTGTTCCATACACTCACCTCTTCTACAAGTACGCAAAAAACAGAAAGCATTGTATAATGAAACGGAGGAGGCGACAAAATGCAGATCCAATTTCAATCCATTAGTGGCACCCCTGTATTTGGTAAAATCTGGGCAGAGGTTGCTCAGCCAAAAGGCGTACTTCAAATCATCCACGGTATGTCAGAACATATTGACCGCTACCAAGAATTTGCACTTTGGCTGAACCAGCACGGCTTTATCGTCGGCGGCCACGATCATCTAGGGCATGGTAAAACCGGGCGCCAAGCTGGACAGCTAGGCTATTTTTGTGAAGAAGGTCCCACAGCACTGATTCGCGACAGTCAGATGATGACGGAACAGCTTTCACAGCGCTATCCCCAGCTACCTATCATTCTGTTAGGACACAGTATGGGTTCCTTTATTTTACGTAATGTTTTGCAACAACCCGTTAGCGCTAATGTCTGTGGTGCAATCTTGATGGGAACCGGCGGTCGACGTAAAGAATTGGCGCTTGCACAAAAACTAGTGCAGCTCCCCGCCAAGTTGGCGCCGACAACCGTCAATCAACTGCTGCAAGAGCTGATTTTTGGCTCCTTCCAGTACTATTTTCCTGAAAGCTCAAAAAATGCTTGGCTTAGTGCCAATCATGAGAATGTGCGGACCTATGAAGCCGATCCAAATAGTGGCTTTGTTTTTACCAATAATGGTTTCGCCACCTTATTTAGCTTGATTATGCAGGGGACTGAAAAGGGTTGGGGGCAAAAAGTACCCATGATTCCCTATTTGGTGATCAGTGGCGCCCAAGATCCAGTAGGCAATATGGGAAAAGGTCCAATTGAAACGGCAAAAGATTTACGAGATAGCAAGCATCACGTTCGGCTCCAGCTTTATCCAGAGTATCGCCATGAGATTCTGAATGAAAACCATCATGAATTGGTTTATCGCGATATTTTAGCCTGGATGAACCAAACTTTAGATCAAACGCAGAAAAACCTCTAAAGATTAGCTTACAGCTAGCCTTTAGAGGCTTTCTCTATATCTAACTAAATGAGCGGGTAACAAATTCCACCACTTGAATCAAACAATAGGCCATACCGGCAGCAATTACCGGTCCAGCCGCGATTCCGTCCAGAAAGACCACGCCGATAATGGTGCCCACCACTAGAGCCACCGTCACTTGTGGACTTTCAGCAATCAGCCCCACACCCTTGGAAGACAGCACGGCTACCAAAATGCCGCAAAAGACCGCAATCCAACCAACAGGCGACTTGAAGGATTGTAATAGATCGCGAAATGTTATTTCACCTGTGGCAATTGGAATCAAAATTGTGATGGAAATAATCGTCACACCCCAATTGATACCTTTTCCGTGAATTGTTGTCAATAACTTATCCGTTCCCGGCAGCGCCTTGATGACCAAAACAACTAATGCCGCAATCAATAAACTTTGATTTTTCGCAATAAATGCAATCAATAAAATCAAACCTAAGAATAACCAACTTTCCAATCTGATCCCTCCCCAAATTATCCTAACACAGAGCGCGCACCTGGGCTATGGCTAACCGCGTTTCCCCTTAGATTTTGGGTAAGTACCAAATAAAAAAAGCTGTCTTTTTACAGACAGCTTTCAAAAGTTTTTATTTATCGCCAATGATTGTTAAGGCTTGTTGTAATACTTTTTCACCATTCATCATACCATAGTCAGCCATGTTGATGACATCCAATGGAATACCTTTAGATGCTAAGCGTTTTTCAAAATCGCCTTTCATGAAGCGAACTTGAGGGCCTAAAAGTAAAACGTCAACTGGTTTGTTTGCTAGGTTGTTGTCAGCATCTGAAGCAGAAACAGCAAAGATATCAGCGTCGATACCGTCTTGTTCAGCAGCTTTTTGCATTTTTGTAACTAATAAACTAGTACTCATACCAGCGGAACATACTAACATAATTGTTTTTTTTGACATAATGAATTCTTCCCTTCTCATCTTAAAAACTAGCGAGTCATTCTTCCTTCGCTACAAAATCTATTATACTTATTTTTGTTATTTTGTCAACGATTACATTTTTAAAACCTACGTTTTACGTAAATAATGAAGTCGATTTCACTAGTTTATTAAAAACGATAAATTCTTTTTCTAAATTGATTCGTACTACTTCATAACCGGCATTCAACCAACCATAGGCGCCTTTTTCAGGGTGGCGGTAATCGTTGGCCCACCAATCCGTATCAATCCGTGCTGTTTTGGGCAAACCGCTGTTGGGAAAAAGGAGTTCATCAAATTGGGTAAACGTCAGTGTTACTTGTGAGCCGCCATTGACGCGGAAATATTGCGTAATCGCGTCATATTTTTTTGGTCGTTCTTTACTCATCACAGCACCCCCTTTGATTATCGCATACTTTGGATAATGTGAAAAGAATCCCGTTAGTTAATTGTTTTTCTGGCTACCTTTTTCTATACTAAAGGAAAAGGAGGCGCTTATGTTACCCACTTATTATACGCTAGCTGAAAATGGTCAGCATGAAATAGAGATCAAAAAAAGCCGCTTTATCTGTACCTTGAGAAGAGTGGAATCAGAAGATGCTGCCCGTGAGTTTATTCAAGAAATTAAGAAGGAGCACTGGAAAGCGACCCACAATTGTAGTGCCTATCTGTTAGGTGAACGTAGTGAAATCCAACGTTCCAGTGACGATGGTGAACCCAGCGGTACCGCCGGTATACCAATGTTGGAGGTTCTAAAAAAGAATGAGTTGATCAACGTAGCGGCTGTTGTTACGCGCTATTTTGGCGGTACTAAACTCGGGGCCGGTGGTTTGATTCGCGCGTATAGCCACGCTGTTTCTGAAGCTTTAACAGCTATTGGTATTGTCCAAGGGCAGTTGCAACAAGAACTACTTATCACCATCAGTTATCCATTGCTGGGTAAATTGCAAAATTTTTTAGAGCTACAAGAGTTGACGATTGCGGATACTGTCTTTACGGAGCAAGTGGTGGTTACCGTTATGGTAACAGAGTCACAACTAACTACTTATCAAGAAATGATTACGGACCTTTTGAGTGGTCAAGTCACCTTTACTGAAGGTGCGACTCGTTATTTTGAACAACGAATTTAATAGAAAGAATGATTCCATGGAATTTACGCAGGAACACTTTGCGCTTTTTGACCGTTCGCTATTTACCTTCAAACAACTAAAAGAGCGCTATTCAGAAGAGCAACTAAACGAAATCAAGCAGCAGTATAAACATATTTGGACAGACTGGAAGGCGTTGCAGCTAGCAACTAACGAAGAGCTTCACTACCCACTCATCCCTAAGGTCGAAAGTTGGACTAACGGCTGGAATTTGCGTAATCATTTTTGGTGTGCTTACCGGACATCCCAGCGCCAAGGAGAAGCTTCTACACTAGCCCAGTTGTTAAATCGGCAGCAGTTACAGGTTTATTTGATGTGGCAGCACTATAAGGCGGATGAAACGCTGGTAAGTCGTCAAGACTATAACGAACGCCTACTGAAGGCCTTACCTGCTTGGGCAGAAAAGACGCATTTTCATTATCAAATTTGGACGAATGAAAGTTCAGAGTGGGCAGTTCATTGGTGGCTGCAAGATTTTTTAACATCTCCAGAAAAACAACACCAATTAATCAGTTCGCTTTCAACTGCTAGTATCCAATTAGGAGTTGTCTGGCGACCGGAGGAAGTCATTGAGCGACCGTTAGAACAACTGACAACTGCCGTCTTAGAAGAGCTTTGGCCACTTTACCAAACTGTCGCAAAATAAAAATACCTGCTTTGCGGCTAGGCACTAAGCAGGTACATTGATTATTTTTCCAAATAAAATTCAAAGCGATTGCCGACGTATTGGGTCCGTACGTACTCGAATGGTCGGCTATCTTCCAAATAAGACACTTGGCGTAGCCGCAAAATGGCCGCGCCTTTTTTTACGTCTAAATATTCCGCGATTCGTTCTGACGCCACCATAGCTGAGATGGTTTGATTGGCATGGCCAATTTTCAAACCGCCTTTACTTTCAAGGGTTTGGTAGAGTGAGCGGCTGATTTCTTGTTTGCTGTACTCGCCCACGATGTCTAAAGGTAAACTTGCCACTTCAAAACAGATGGGCACATCATCCGCGTAACGAATCCGTTCCATGCGGACGATAGAGTCTTCTTCGCCTAAGTGTAGCTTTTCCATCTCACTAGAGCTAGGTTTGGCTACAAAATAAGAAATCGTTTTGCTGGAAGGCTTGCGATTTTGCGACAGCATGATTTCCGTAAAGCTAGTAGTTCCCGACATTTTTTCTTGGACTTTTTTGCGGGCAACATAAGTCCCAGAACCAATCTTCCGTTCAAGGATTCCTTCATCAGCCAAAGTCTGAATTGCTTGACGTAGGGTCATGCGGCTGACATTGAACTGTACCGAAAGCTCCCGCTCTGATGGCAGCCGATCCCCTATCTTCCATTTACCTTTTTCAATTTCAGTTTTGATCTGGTCATGGATCTGTATATAGACCGGTACATTGTTTGCCACATGAACTCCTCCTTTTTCCAACCTTTTCTATATTATAACTGGTATATACCTTATAAACAACTTTTTTTAAAATGCAGCTACTGGATGTTCAAAAAAAGAATCTGGGACATAACACAAGAAATTATGTCCCAGACTCTTTGTATCCAAATAAACGGTGGAACCAGAAGCAACTCCTGCGGAAATAAGCTGGAATACACAAAAATTTGAAGAGCAATTTCCTTGTATTCCTTCTTATTTCTCGGAGTTAGACGCTTCTGTTCCAACCTCTCCTTCCGATATTAACGCGTTTCTGCTACTTGGATTGCTTTATTAGCCGTTGCCATCATCAAGCGGATGCGGTTCAGCTGATTCACAAGTGAAACTCCTGGATCATAGTCAATCGCGGCAATGTTCGCTTTAGGGTATTGAGAACGCAGCTCTTTTATAACCCCTTTACCAACAACGTGATTGGGCAGACAACCAAATGGCTGCATGCAGACGATATTATCGACCCCTGATTTCAGCAGTTCAATCATTTCACCAGTCAAGAACCAACCTTCACCAGTGTGGTTACCGATAGACAGAACTTTTGACGCATCTTCAGCTAACTCATGAATCGAATGTAACCCGTCAAATCGTTGCGAACGGCGTAACGCTCGATCCATTGGTTTTTCTACGATTTCGATCAAACGAATCGCAAAGTTCGCCAGATTTTTGCTCTGCTTGGACATGCCCAGATTTTCATATTTCCAAATTTGATTGTACAAGGAGTAATTCATAAACCCGATAATGTCAGGTACAACGGCTTCGGCACCTTCTTGTTCCAATAAGCGCACGATATCATTGTTGGCTGTTGGTGAATATTTCACTAGAATCTCACCTACAACCCCGACTTTTGGTTTCACAACATCAAGTAATGGTACCGTATCAAATTCTTTGATGATTTTCTTCATGTTTTGGTTAAAGCCAGTCAATGAGCCACTACGCACATTGCCTTCGATTTTCTTGAGCCATTTAGCATGGAGACGGTCTATTGTACCTGGTTCCAGCTCATAAGGACGAGTCCGGTAAACGACGCGTTCAAACAAATCCCCATATAAGAAAGACACCACTAAGCGTTTCAGCATTGGCAAGGTGAATTTAAAGCCAGGATTGGATTCAACCCCTTTATTACCTAATGAAACAGAGACGACTGGCACTTGTGGGAAACCGGCATCCATTAAGGCTTTCCGTAAGAGCGGAATATAGTTGGTTGCCCGACAACCACCACCAGTCTGGGTCATCATAACACTGGTATTGTTGACATCGTATTGACCACTTTGCAATGCCTCAACTAATTGCCCAATGGAAATGATGGCCGGATAGCAGGCATCATTATTCACAAATTTCAAGCCAACATTGATTGCTTCCCGGTCTTCAGCTGGTAAACAAACCACATCATATCCTGAAGCTTTCAAGGCAACGTCGACTAACCCTTCTTGGTGAATGGGACTTAGCATTGGTAATAAGAGTGTATGTTTTTTACGCATTTCTTTCGTAAAGACAACTTTTTCCGGCTCTTCAAATCGTTTTTTCGGTTCGAAGTTTTGTTTACTCCGTTCTCCAACGGCGGCTTTCAATGAACGTAACCGAATGCGAATCGCCCCAAGGTTAGCCCCTTCGTCTATTTTCAACACGGTATAGATTTTACCGTATTGACTCATAATCTCTTCAACTTGGTCCGTTGTGACGGCATCAATCCCACAGCCAAAGGAATTCAACTGAACCAACTCCAAATTTTTTGATTTGGCCACCACACGAGCTGCTGCATATAACCGTGAATGGTAGACCCATTGGTTCACTACCCGCAGATTGCCCACATCACTTAAATGCGAGATACTATCCTCCGTCAACACGTGGAAGCCTTCCTGCGTGATGACTTCGGCGATACCATGATTGATTTCAGGGTCCAAATGATACGGTCGGCCAGAAAGTACGATCCCCCGCTCACCTTTCATAGTAAGGTCACGCAAGGTGTCCTCGCCTTTTTGACGGATATCCGCTTTAAAGGCGTCTAGCTCTTCAAAGCCATGACGCAAGGCCGTTGTCACTTCTTCTTCGGTGATACCCAGATCTTGGAAGGTATGGTACAAGACTTTTGCCACCGAGGCCTCATCAGCCAGATTTAAGAATGGATTACGGTAGTCTACTTTACCATCGCGAATATCATCTACATTGTTGCGGATTACATCGGGGTAGCTTTGTACAATCGGACAATTGAAGTGATTATCCGCCTGCAAGTCCTCTTGCCGCTCAAAGACAACCCCTGGATAAAAGATCCGCGGCACGCCTTGGTCGATTAGGGCTTGGATATGACCATGGGTGATTTTAGCTGGATAACAAGCCGTATCGCTGGGAATTGTTTCCATCCCTTGTTCATAGAGTTCTTTATTAGAGCGTGGCGATAAGACGACTCGGAAACCTAATTCCGTAAAGAAGGTATGCCACAAAGGATAATTTTCATACATATTCAAAACCCGCGGAATCCCGATTTCACCGTATTTGACGTCTTTCCGTAATGGTCGATATTTGAATAAACGCTTATATTTATAATCCACCAAGTTAACACGACGGTCTTCACGTTTAATCTTGATTTGAGCACCACGTTCACACCGATTGCCGGTAATAAACTTACGGCCATCAGAGAAGACCGTCACAGTCAGCATACAATTGTTTTCACACAAGCCACAATGGGTAAATTCTTTCTCAGCATTGAAGGCATCCAGCTCTGACAAGTTTAGAATGGTGGAAGTTTCTTCTAATTCAGCATTTTCCATGGCAATCAAGGCGGCCCCGTAAGCTCCCATCAGACCGGCAATTGAAGGTCTAACCACTCCACGACCACTGATCATTTCAAAGGCGCGCAGCACAGCTTCGTTGTAAAAAGTCCCACCTTGGCAGACGATTTTCTCACCTAATTCTTCTGGTCGGCGAATTTTAATGACTTTATAAATTGCATTTTTAATAACCGAATAGGAAAGTCCCGCTGAGATATCTCCCACTGAGGCGCCTTCTTTTTGGACTTGTTTCACTTTGGAGTTCATAAAAACAGTACAGCGAGAACCTAAGTCCACTGGCGCTTGACTCGCTAAGGCTGCTTGCGCAAAATCCTCCACATTATAATTTAAGGATTTAGCAAACGTCTCAATAAAAGAACCACAACCAGAGGAACAGGCCTCATTTAGTTGAATCGACGACAGAACGCCTTCTTTGATGGTCATGGCTTTCATATCCTGACCACCAATATCTAAAATGAAATCGACGCCTGGCTGGAAATGATTGGCTGCTTTATAATGGGCCATGGTTTCAACTTCACCAATATCCACTTTCAAGGCATTTTTAATCAACTGTTCGCCATAACCAGTCACCGCTGCTTTGGCAATATAGACGTCTGCGGGCATTTGTCGGTATAAATCCTTCAGCACGCGAATAGATGTCTCTAGTGGTTGACCTTCGTTATTGCCGTAAAAACTGAAAAGCAGTTGACCCTCAGCATCAATCAACGCCACTTTAGTGGTAGTTGACCCCGCATCAATTCCAAGATAGCTGGCACCTGTATGAGCAGCCAGTGGTTTTTCGGTAGCTTGCGCCTGTTGATGCCGCGCCCGAAACGCCGCTAATTCTGCCTCATCTTGAAATAAAGGTGTCAAGGTATCGGTTGGCTTTAACTTTTCACTATTTTCATGGGTCAAACGTTCCAACAACTCCGCTAAAGTCATCACCGGCGCTGACTCTGAATAAAAGGCGGCTCCCATCGCCACAAAAAGTTGGGGCTGTTCTGGAAAAATCACGTCTTCTGGTGCAATATTCAAGGTTTCGATAAAGCGACGCCGCAATTCCGACATAAAGTACAAAGGGCCTCCTAAAAAGGCGATTTTCCCTTTGATTTTGCGGCCAGCGGCTAAGCCGGCAATTGTTTGATTAACCACAGCTTGGAAAATACTGGCAGCGATATCGGCCTTGTTTGCCCCTTCGTTGATTAAGGGCTGTACGTCTGTTTTCGCAAAAACGCCACAGCGGGAAGCGATTGGATAGATAGTATGGTAATCCTTAGCTAGTTCATTGACTCCGTTTGCATCGGTCTTCAATAGCACTGCCATCTGATCGATAAACGCACCAGTCCCCCCTGCACAGCTACCATTCATGCGCTGCTCTAACGCCCCTTCAAAAAAGGTGATTTTGGCATCTTCGCCCCCTAATTCGATGGCAACATCCGTTTCCGGAATCACTTCCTCGACTGTGCGGGTACAGGCAATCACCTCTTGGACAAAAGGAATTCCTAAAACATCCGCTAAACCCATGCCACCGGAACCTGTAATGGCCATGGTAACGGGTTCGGTACTTAAAAGAGCCGCTGCCTCTTGCAAAATTTTAACGGTGGCTGCTTGAACATCAGAAAAATGCCGCTCGTATTTTGCAAACAGGTGCTGCTTCTGTTCATTCATAATGACTAATTTCACGGTTGTGGAGCCTACGTCAATACCTGCTCGTAATGTCATTGTTTGCCCCTCCTTCTGTAATGGTACATTACCCAACAGCTTGTTGATTATCTAACAAACTGTTTGATATAATACTCATGTATATTTTAGAAAGATTTTAATCTAATTGCAACAAGCAAACAATCGTTATTTGTGAGATAAACAACAAACTACAACTTTTTGTTGTATAACAGGAGAATTTTTTATGAAAAAGAAAGTCGATCTACGAGTCAAGCGCACCCACAAAATGATTATTGAAGCCTTTGTCCGTTTAGTAGAAGAAAAAGGCATGGAGGCTGTCACCGTTCAAGATATTGCGGAAGAAGCCATGATCAACCGGGCTACTTTTTATGCCCACTTCAAAGACAAGCAAGACCTTTACGAACAGATTTTTTCTTTTGCGGTGGGAGCTTTCACCTCAGTATTGGATTCAGATCCTCTGGTAAAAAATAATCGCATCAAAGTAAAACAAATTGAAAAACTGCTGACGACTATTTACATCAATATTCAAAAGAACAAATCTTTCTTTTTAACCATCACTGAAGGCAATAATAATGAACTTTTACGGAAAAAATTAGGCGCTCTTCTGTATGAAAAATATGATACGATCTTTCGTCAGCTGCGAATTACGGAAAATGAAATCGAAGTACCGATCGATTTTATCGTTGAGTATATGACCTCGATTTTTATGGGGACCCTTCATTGGTGGATCACTAGCGAGACTGATATGACCCCCAATCAATTAGCTAAGTTAGTCATAAAACTAGTAGGAAACGGTCATTTGACGGTCTTAGGTGTCGACATTGAAAAAGATTAAATCTGACTTGTTAACCGCTTTTCAAGACTTTGTGATTGGCGATGGGGCGATGGGAACCTTATTAGCCCCTGACATTGCCTATGAACACTTGCTCAAAGCCAACTTAGAGCAGCCCAAACTGATTTTAAATGCCCATCAAGACTATGTTGCTGCTGGAGCCGAGCTTATTTTAACCAATACCTTTGCGCTTTCGCTAGACACCGCTCCGCCTGATGAAAAGGTCCGTATCGCACGGCAGGCTTGCCAATTAACCAAGCAAGCAGGTGCAAAATGGTGGGCCTATGACCTAGGTCCCGCTCTGCCAGAACAATCGCAAAGAGAACGGCAGCTTACGTATTCTCAGCAAGCTCAGATTGCTGTTGAAGAAAACGCCGATGCTCTTCTTCTCGAAACCTTTTATACCATTTCTGAACTAGCATTGGCCTTAGAGGCGGTAACTAGCTGCCCCTTACCACTCATGGTTTCAGTAGCCCTCCTAGGGGAGGATGACTTGGCTTCTGTTTTGCATCTTTGCCAAGGTCGTGTTGCGGTACTAGGGATCAATTGCCAGTATGGTCCGTCCCTGCTGCAAAGTACCGCCTATCTACGCCAACATTGGACCGGCCCACTTTATATTCAGCCTAACCGCGGCATTCCGGATCATGATGGGCACTTGCCAGTCAGCCAGCTGGAGTTTGCCGGTTTCGTCCAAAAGCTGATCCAATTGGGTGTTAATGGTATTGGTGGCTGTTGTGGTACTACCCCGGAAACGATTCACTTCATAAAAAAAGAGCATCTGCAGCGCTGAAATCAGCGACAGATGCTCTTTTTCTTGAAAATTCAACTTAATGGTTTTTGGCTTGCCACTTGATGTTGTGGCGGGTATTGCGTTTCGTCAAAACACTCACAGTGGTTGGCTTACTGCCATCCTTTTCAACGACTACTTGATAACGGTCATCATGTACGATATCGTATAGTTTTTCAGCTGCTTCAGTTATTTTATCTTTAATTCCCATGAAATCGCCTCCCACTATACTCTACCGCATTTTTTTCAGATTGACAAATCAAGCCTCCTCTGCTGAGTTCCTGTTATTCCTCAATAGAGGCCCACTTGTAATCATAGGTTGCACCAGCTGCATGGGCAACGACGCCCTTGACTTTGGTATTCCGTAAGTGTGCTTCCGCTTTTTGGTAGACAGGTGTTACGCCTTGCTCAGCCATAATCGTTTGCTCGGCTTTGATTAGATCCTGCCAGCGTTTTTCTGGATCATTGGCATTAGTGGTAGAAGAAGCTTTGACTACTTTATCATAGTCAGCATTGCTCCAATGACCACGGTTATAGGAATTACCGGTTACAAATAGATCAGTAAAGCTGGAAGCATCGGCATAATCGGCGCCCCACCCTCCTAAAACGATATCAAAATCGCCGGCTGTGGAACGATCTAAACGTACCGCAAATGGGACTGGTGTCAGATTCATCGTCACACCATCGAGGGTTTCTTCAACAGCACCCTTGATATATTCCAATACTTTTTTCGTAGCGTCATCATCGGAAGCAATAAACTCGATATTTAAAGAATCGATGCCTAAATCTTGCTTGGCTTTTTCCCAATGCTCTTTGGCTTTGGCTGTATCAAAGGCAATTACTGAACCAGCATCTTCCGTGAAGTCTTTATTTCCTGTTGGACTGAAGGTCATCTCAGCTGGAATCAAACCAGTTGAGGCCACCGAGCCATCACCTAAAATCTGGGTCACCAGTGCCTCGCGGTCAATGGCGTAAGAGATTGCTTGCCGCAAATCTGCGTTGCGATAAGGAGAATTTTCGTCCCGCTGATTGTATTCCAGATAGGAGGTCCGCGCTTCCTTTTGTGAAACAAAGGCTGGATCATTGGCCATTTGCTGCGCCAGCTCACCGGTTAAAATCACATCGTCTGCCTGTCCGTCTTGGAAGAGATTTAGAGAGGTAGAAGATTCTTTCACGACACTGACATTGATCTTGTCTAATTGAACAGTGTCTGTATCCCAATACTGGTCGTTTTTCGTATAGCTCCATTCCGTATCTGTTCCTGGTCCATCAAAATCCGTTAAGGTAAAAGGACCATTGTAAATGGCATTGTCGCTATTCGAAGCGTAATCCTTACCGTGTTCTTCCACCACACTTTGTTTTTGTGGGAAGAAGGATGGGAAAGCTAATAAATAATCAAAATAAGGGGTAGGTTGTGTTAAGGTGATCTCCAATTCATGGTCATTCACCGCTTTGATTCCTAATTCAGACGGATCTTTTTCACCCGCTGTGATCTGTTCTGCATTGGTTACCGGTGCATAGAGGTAGGCGTATTCTGACCCTGTCTCCGGTGTAACCGTCCGCTGCCAGCCGTACACATAGTCCGCGGCTGTTACTGGATCACCATTGGACCATTTGGCATCTTCTCGTAATTTGATTTTATAAACCAAACCGTCCTCGCTAACTTCCGCCATTTCACTGGCACCCGCTGCGTGTGGTTTACTGTCTGCGTCCAGACGGTAAAGCCCTTCATAGACATTATTCAGTGCACTAAAACTGATGGTATCGGTGGCTAAAGACAAATCTGCACTTGGCATCTCTTGTGTCACGACAACTCGGAAGACATTGCTGCCACCTCCGCTAGTCTGTGTGGTTGCTCCAGATCCGTCTGTCGAGCCGCCGGTGCTACAGCCAGCTAAGACAAGCCCGCACACCATCATTATCCCAAATCGTTTCTTTCCCATACTACTCCCCCTACTTTTCGCAATTTTCAGAATAATTATTATTTTCTGAAGTTGAATAAGATTTTAATGAATAATCACTAAGAATGCAACCCTTTTTTGCTTTTATTTTTTATAAATAACGGATATAAAACAGATCAAACCGTTTATTATAAACGCTTATAGCGGATTAAATATAACCAAATAAAAATGAGCAAAGCTAGGAAGTGCTTGCATGATTTCTCATAATAGACGTATAGATGTGAACCAACGCTTTTAAATTGGATAAAAAGACATAAAAAAAGACCAGTCCGAAGACTGATCTCGTTAGCTGGGGTAGCTGGATTCGAACCAACGCATGAGGGAGTCAAAGTCCCTTGCCTTACCGCTTGGCTATACCCCAATATTTGAAGAATGGAGGAGAGTGGATTCGAACCACTGAACCCTAAGGAACGGATTTACAGTCCGTCGCGTTTAGCCACTTCGCTACTCCTCCGAGAGGTTTGTCTTAACAAACCCGACTTCAATATAATACCTAAGGTTAGAAAAAAATGCAAGTCAAAAGTGAAATTTTTTTGTTATTATTCATGCAGATTCCAATAACGAATCAGTTCTTCAAAACCTTCATCGACTGACTTGACTGTTGCTTCGCGGTTTCCATCAATCATGACTGTAAAACGAGTCCCTTCAGGAATGATTTCACCGATCATTTTTTTACCAATAAATAATTGTTGAACCGTTACTTGCTGTCCATTTTCTTGACGCTGGATTTCTTCCGCGCGTACTTCAATATCTTTTTTCTTTGCCATAAACTTCCCTCCTCAGGTAGTTTACCACAGCCCCTCAGTAAAAGACTAGTTTTCTTGACTAGTTCGAACGACCTGCACCACAAAATAACCAGCAGCCTCCAGAATTTCTTTGATAAGTTCCTCTTGGCGAGACGCTAGCTGTAATTCTACAATTGTTTCCAATTCTTTGCGGTCTACTACAATCGTAATGATACTTAACTCGTGTTCGGCTAAAAGAGCTGTCAAAGCAGCTAAAACACCGGTATGGTCTTCCTTGATGCTTAGAGTGACGCGGGTACCATCCATGTGATAGCCGGTGATTTTAAGAAAGGCATCAAAAATATCATTATTGGTGATGATGCCCACTAGTAGTCCCTGTTCAATTACTGGTAAGACCCCAATATTGTGCTGACGCATTTGATAGATAGCATCCTCTAAAAGCGCATCTGGCGCAATAGTTTGGACCTCTTTAATCATCACATCGGCGACTGTCGTTTTATTCAATAGATAATTTACTTCATAAACACTCAGACTAGTGGCTTGTGAAGGCAATGCAGCTTGAATAACACCTTCTGTGATCAAACCAATCAAATGCTCCCCATCGACGACTGGCAAGCGGTGGATGTCATGTTGCCGCATCATATCCACTGCATCAAAAATCTTGGTCTCCGGCGCAATGGTAATTAAATCTCTCGACATAAAATCCCGTACACTCATAACTAACCTCCTAAATATGCTTTCTTGACTTCTTCACTGGCCAATAGCTCGGCACCAGTCCCTGATAAAACGACCCGGCCGGTTTCTAGAACATAGCCACGGTGGGCAATTGACAACGCCATTTTTGCATTTTGTTCAATCAGGAGAACCGTCGTCCCTTGGGCATTGATCTCTTGAATAATCGAAAAGATTTCTTTGATAAAAATCGGTGCCAGTCCCATAGAGGGCTCATCCAACAAAAGCAGCTTTGGTTTGGACATTAAGGCGCGCCCCATCGCCAGCATTTGCTGTTCCCCGCCAGATAAAGTAGCAGCATCTTGTTGCAGCCGCTCTTTCAAAATTGGAAACTTGCGATAAACCTGTTCATAATCGTCGCTAATTTGCTTATCTTTTCGTAAGAAGGCTCCCATCTCCAAATTTTCTTGAACCGTTAGCCCGGGAAAAATATGACGACCTTCAGGCACCTGAGAGATCCCTGCCTGCACGATTTTTTGAGGAACCACTTTGTTTAATTCACGACCTTCAAACTGAATCGTCCCCGCTGAAGCGCGGTTCAATCCAGAAATCGTCCGTAGAATCGTGGTTTTACCCGCACCATTCGCACCAATCAGCGACACAATCTCGCCTTGTTGTACCTCAAAATCCACTTCATTTACTGCCTGAATCATGCCATAATGAACGGAAAGTCCTTTTACAGTCAGCATTACAGCTCACCTCCCAAATAAGCCGCTATCACGCGTGGATCATTTTTAATGTCCTCGGGCTTCCCTTCAGCTAAAACGCGACCATATTCCAACACATAAATTCGCTGGCAAACTTCCATCACCAGACTCATATCGTGTTCAATCAACAGAATCGTAATTTGGAATTCCCGTTGAATTTTCCGAATCAGTTCAGTCAAATCGGCTGTTTCTTGAGGGTTCATACCAGCAGCCGGCTCATCTAAAAAGAGGATTCGTGGCTCAGTGGCTAAGGCTCGGACGATTTCCAAGCGCCGCTGTTCCCCATATGGCAGATTTTTAGCCAAGGTTTCGGCTTTTGCTTGGAGCCCAAAAATGCTTAACAAACGCAAAGCTTCCTGTGCCATTTTCTGTTCCTTTTTGTAAAAAGCCGGCAAGCGAAAAATGCCACTTAGAACCCCTTCACGGCTTTTGCTATTCATGGCAATCAAAACATTATCTAGTACTGTCAAATCCTTAAAGAGGCGAATGTTTTGAAAGGTTCGGCTCAAGCCTAGGTCCGCGATGGTATAGGGCTTCTTCCCGTTGAGACGCTCTTTTTGTCCCAGCGGACTGTAATAGATATCGCCTTCGCTGGGCTCATAGACGCCTGTCAGCAAGTTGAACAGCGTAGTTTTTCCCGCACCATTAGGCCCAATCAAACCAACCAATTCATTTTCTTCCAACTGAAGATTGACATTGGAGACCGCTGCTAGTCCACCAAAGTTTTTAGTCAAATCAGTGACTTCCAGTAGTGACATCTGTGTCGCCCCCCTTTTTCAATAACGCTTTGACAGAAAATTCCTTGGTACCTAATAGTCCCCCTGGCTTAAAGATCATAATGATAATCAGCGCCAATGAATAAATGATCATCCGCAGGGCGCCAAAATCTTGGAGATACATGTTGATTAGTCCCAGAACGATTGCGGCAATGATGCTGCCAGTCAAACTGCCAATCCCGCCAAAAACTACAATAATCAAAATGTCGATGGATTTCATAAAGCCAAAATCTTTTGGTGCAATGGATTGCAAATAACCGGCATATAAGGAGCCCGCAATACTAGCTGTCATGGCACCTAGCACAAACGCAATTACCTTATATTTCGTGGTATTGACCCCCATCGCTTCCGCCGCGATTTCGTCCTCGCGAATCGCCATAGTCGCTCGGCCAGCCCCTGAATGGATGTAGTTGGCAATCACTAAGGTTGTTAACACGACAAAAACATAGACCATCTGCCAATCGACATAGGGCAAAATGCCAAAGATTCCCGAAGGACCATTGGTAATGTCTTTCATGTTGATAATCAAGATACGAATGATCTCCGCAACCCCTAACGTCGCAATCGCCAGATAATCACCCTTTAGACGTAGGGTTGGTACGCCAACAACTAACGCTACGATACCAGAAAGTAAGACTCCAACACCTAAGCCGAGATAAAAACCGCCATAGGTTTGGTTTTGCATAGAAATCAAGGCGGCACTATAAGCACCGATTGCCATAAAGCCTGCATGTCCCAATGAAAATTGCCCCGCAAAGCCGATGATTAAATTTAAACCGGTTGCTAGAATGACATTGATACCAATCATGACAATAATATTATCTAAAAACAAATCAATGGCGCCCATCACGTAACAAGCATATAAGATGCCGTAGCCAGCCAGTGCTAAGGCAAGCCAGATCAACGAATATTTAAGATTTTTCATGGTCTCACCTACACTTTCTCTTTGACATTTTTACCTAAGATTCCGGCTGGACGGATTAGTAAAATTAAAATCAAGACACCATAAACGACAGCATCTTTGTAATCAGAGAAGCCTAGCGCCGTCGTTAAGGTTTCCAAAAGGCCAATCACAAAGCCGCCTAAGGCCGCCCCTGGGATGATTCCAATGCCCCCTAACACAGCCGCCACAAAAGATTTCAGACCCGGTACCACGCCCATCATGGGATCAATGGAATTATAGTAAAGGCCAATCAGCATGCCACCAGCCGCCGCCAAAGCTGAACCTAAGGCAAACGTAAAGGAAATCGTCCGGTTGACATTGATCCCCATTAGCTGCGCCGCATCAGCATCCACACTTACTGCTCGCATCGCTTTTCCCATTTTTGTCTTTTGAACGATCAGTTGTAACACAATCATTAAGACTAATGACACCGCCAAAATCAGAAGTTGAATATTGCTGATCCGTAAAAAACCAATTTGGTAATTTTGCAATTCAATCACCTGTGGAAAGGGTCTGGTGTCGGAGCTAAAGAAATAAATCATGATATTTTGTAAAAAGTACGAGACCCCAATTGCCGTGATCAACGCCGCGATACGAGTCGATTTCCGCAAAGGTCGGTAGGCCAAGAATTCAATCAAGACACCTAACAAGGCACTGCCTGCCATTGCTAAAAGCAGCGCAGGGAAGAAGCCCATTTGAAATTGATTCAATAAAAAATAGCCTATAAAAGCACCAATCATATAAATTTCACCATGGGCAAAGTTGATTAGCTTGATAATTCCGTATACCATCGTATAGCCTAATGCCATCAAAGCATAGATACTACCTAGAAAGAGACCGTTGATCAGTTGCTGGATAAACATTTGTGCAGCCATATGCTCCTCACTTCCTTCGTTTGATAAAAACAGAAGGGAGATGACCAAGATATGCCATCTCCTCTCTCATTTGATTACTAACGTTTATAAAGAGGACGTTTTTATGAAGGATCAACCGTTTCAGCTGAACTTTCTTCGCCATCTGTCAGACCCAAGACCACTGCTGATTTTTCTGGATTGTGGTCTTTATCCATGGTCATAGTACCGGTGACACCTTCAAAATCTTTCAAACCTGCTAGCCCAGTAGTGATAGCTTTTGTATCCGCAGCATTTTGATCTTCAATCGCTTGTTTGATCATGTAGACGGCGTCATAAGCCAAGGCATTAAAGGAAGAAGGCTGTTTGCCAAATTTATCTTGGAAAGCTTTGATAAATGGTTCTACTTTGTCATTTGCAGGAGCTTTTGTTGAAAAGTGACCTGTGTAGAAAACGTTAGAGACATTTTTGGCACCCGCTGTTTCCACCAATTTTTCGTCACCAAAGCCGTCAGCGCCGATGATTGGCTGCTCGATACCCATTTCTCGCGCTTGCTTAATGATCAGACCAGCCTCGGTATAATAGCCAGGAATATAGATGACATCAAAATCTTGGTCTTTGATTTTCGTCAGCATTGCTTGGAAATCTTTATCACCAGCAGTAAAATTCTCTTCCGCCACGATGTCACCTTGATAGGTGTCTTTGAAAGCCTTCGTCAAGCCAATAGCATAATCAGAAGAATTATCGCCTAAAATCACAGCTTTCTCAGCTTTCAAGTTTTCCTCAGCATATTTTGCCAACACGATTCCTTGGAAGCTATCCTGGAAACAAGAACGGAAAATGTATTCCTGTACGGTACCATTTTGGACCGTAATCGCATCATCTGTCCCGGAAGGCGTCACAGCTGGTACCTGCGCTTTGGTGATATTCGGTAAAGTCGCCTTTACTGCACCACTAGTCGCTGGTCCAACGATCGCTACAACATTTTCTTTCGTGGTCAAGTTAGCCGCCACGGAAGCAGCCTCATTATTATCTGATTTATTATCTTTCGTGATAAGCTTGACCTGTTTTCCTAAAATACCGCCATTCGCATTGATTTCATCAACCGCTAGTTCAATACCCTCTTTTTCAGCGGTACCATATGCCGCTACGGCACCTGACAATTCCATGTTCATCCCAATATTGATGGTTTCCGCATCGCCACCAGTTCCGCTCGCACTTGAGTCACTGCCTTTAGGTGCCGGCGAACCACACGCCGTCAAGAATAGCGCACTTGCCAACACAATCCACATTCGCTTTTTCATCCAAATTCCCCCTTATTTCGTTACCAAATAGTAAGATTGTTAAAAATATACCGAATATCAATGGTAAAGTCAATGAATTTTCAGAATATTTCTATAATTCTTTTTATTTAGATAAATTAGATTAATAATAACCTTTTCTCATTATATTATTATCTAAAGAAGAGAGCAACAAAAAAGCAGAGTCCGAATTCGGACCCTGCTAGGAATGTCTGTTCAATTATTCCCAATTACGACGAGCTTCGAAGTTAGCGACAGCTCCCACAAGATTGGCATCATTCAAATATTTACATGGGACGATTTTTGGTACAAAATCTTTTAAGTTCCGCAGTGCATTCATTTCTGCCACCCGCGCGTTGATTTCTTCAAATAGACCAGCCTTAGCCGAAACGCCACCACCAACGACGATGATTTCCGGATCTAGAGCGTACTGAATACTGAATAGGCCTTGGGCCATATAATCGTAAAACTTCGCCACTTCTTCTTGGGCGATGGTATCGCCAGCTTCTGCCCGCTCAAAGACTTCTTGGCCTTCAACAGTACCACGAGGGACATTCGTCCGGTCACAGTAGCGCCACGCCATCTGTACAGCCGTTCCCAGCTCACTAAAGGTCTTGCCTTGGTCCAAAATCATCAAACCAAATTCACCACCGTAAAGATGAGCACCTTTGGCGATTTTGCCTTGATGGAAAACCGCACCGCCAATACCAGTCCCAGCGATGACAAAAGCGACTTCTTGATGACCTTTGGCTGCGCCAAAGAAAATCTCAGCCATACCGGCACAGTTGGCATCATTTTCGATGGTTACAGGTAAACCAAAAAGTCGTTCCAATTCTGAGAAGATATTAAAATGATGGATATAAGGAATCGCGCTGATACCTTCAATCACTTGTTTCTCCACATTGACTACGCCTGGTGCGCTGATAGCAATGCCTTCGATATCAGTGACAGTAGAAACAACATCCACCATATTTTGTTTCATTTCCGCCCACGTTGCGGGGGTCGTGAATTTTCCTTTATTCGTTAATTTTTCATCAGCCCAAACGCCATATTTTACCGCTGAGCCGCCAAAATCAAATGTCATGATTGCCATTGTAACATCCTCCGTTCTCTACTTCTCATTTATTTTACCGCAAAAAAAAAGTGCTTTCAATCGCACTTTACTTTTTTGGTGTTAACCATTGATTCAAAATGAGTTGATGCTTCAAACGGACACCATCTTCATAGATTGGTTCGCTATAATGATGGACGAAATAATTCTCCACACGAGCCTTCTCCTGAAAGCCGCAGCTTTTATATAAGCCCACAGCAGGACCCGTAATATCTCCCGTTTTGACCAATACTTCTGTTGGCTTAGTAATCTGCTGCTGCAATTCCTTTAAAGTAGCTTGTACCAACTGTTTACCGATACCTTTCCCTTGAGCTGAAGGCGCCACGGCAACATTCATCAGCTCCGCCTCAGTTTCTCGCAGTTGAAAAACAACTTCGCCTAAAATTTGCTGTTCTTCTTCAAAAACCAATAGCTGACTCGTTGCTAGATAGTTACGAACCAGTGCTTCCTCTGGGTCAGCATCCAACAAAAGCGCCCATGGTAACGGTTCAGCTGCATTTAAATAGCGAATCATTGCTTACCTCCTATGATCATAAGGCCCATGATAGGTCTCATCTGGATTGCGTCTCAGGCTAAAGGTCAAAGGCACATAGTCAATGCCACCCTTCACGAAGGGATGACAACGCAAAATACGGGCGATCCCCATCGTCGTCCCTTTGATACCGCCGTGGGTCCGTACAGCATCTAACATATATTGTGAACAAGTCGGGTGGTAGCGGCAACGCCTTGGTAGTCCTGGTGAGATAAACCGTTGATAAAACCGAACCAGACCGATAATAATTTTTCCCATACTGCATGCTCCTTTGCTGACGCTATCATACCTTCTTTTGCTTGGAAAAACAAGAAAGGAGCGTCTCCTAAAGTGGAAACACTCCTAACAATTGACTTAGCTTAAAATAGTTACTTTAACCATCCGACGTCCCCAAGCGCTTAACTGACCTGGATCAGCAAAGTGAACGTCAATGATATTCCCTTGGATCGCGCCACCAGTATCACTAGCAATCGCTTCGCCGTAGCCTTCGACATATAAACGGGTCCCCAGTGGAATGACACTTGGATCCACGGCAACTGCCATCGGATTTTGAGTCAAGTCTTGCCCTAACGCCGTCACAGTCCCCCCACCAATGTCACCTTCTGCGTATGAATAAGCAGTAGATTCCATCATCATGGTTTCTCCTTGAGGTGTGCTAGTTTCCGCAGCTGCTTCAGCTTCCTCTGCTTCTTTGGCAGCCTCTTCTTTCGCAGCTTTTTCTTTGGCTGCTTTCTCTTTAGCCGCTTTTTCCTTAGCTGCTTTTTCCTTATCTGCTTTTTCTTTAGCCGCTTTTTCGGCTTTTTCCTTAGCAGCAATCTCAGCTTTGACAGCTTTGACGGCATCGCCTTCGGTAGTTAAACTGATAAGATCAGTAGATAATGACTTCGCTGCATCAGCGGTCGCAATAGTTGTTGTAATAGGTTCTTGTTCAGCTGCATATACGGGCAGGACATTGCCGATCGCAAACAGACTGGTTATCAATAAGAACGGTAGCCATTCTTTTTTCATTGGTTGTAATTCCCTCCTAGTTTTGGTACGAGAGATATAGTACCACCGGGAACAACCATTCGGGTTACAGCGTTATTAAGGCTTATTGACACAGAAATAGAAAGCGATTTCTTAAATGAAACTTTTGTAATATATTAGAGAGTCTTCATTTCTTTCATAAATCAATGCGCTAATTCCTTGCTACAACAGTGTTTATCATCTTTTTTTAAACGGACTAAAGATAATGAGAAAACAAAGTGAAATACTATGTTACAACGAATGTCATAAAAAAACAGTATAAACCACTAAAAAAACGGAAAAAAACACAATATGACAAACATATGACAATCGTGGCAGCAACTTTGCAATTTCGTAACCCTTTTCTTCACAAAAAAAGGCTCTTAATAACGGTAGTAACAGGCGTTATAATGCACTTTAGACAAATCAAAAAAAGAATATTTCACAGATTTTAAACCTAAAAAAAGAGACCACGAACTGAATCATGGTCTCTTTATGCTATTTCAAAAAATCTAAGATATGCTGCCAGATGCTAAAATTGAAAACATCTGTCGCTTTGCCAGAACCAATCACGCCGTAACCAATCATGGTGCCAATGATAAACAATAGCATCATTAATAAGATGACGGAGAAGATAATGATCAATGTACGCAAAATATATCTTTTTGTACTCATAAGCACTCCTATGCTGGTTGAGTGGTTGGTGCAGGCGTGCCTACACGTTCAACATTTGCACCCAAGCCTTGTAATTTCTTATGGAATTGATAATAGCCGCGATCCAAGTATTTTAGATTGCTAACGCGCGTCACACCTTCAGCCCGTAAACCGGCTAAAATCAAGGCAGCCGCTGCACGCAAGTCAGTTGCAACAACAGGAGCTCCTTGTAGTGGTTGTCCTCCTGTGATGATGGCAACATTACCATCAATCTTCACTTGAGCGTTCATACGACGCATTTCTTCTAAATGTTGGAAGCGATTTTCAAAAACAGTTTCCGTCACCGTGCTAGTCCCAGCTGCTACTACTTGAATAGCAGTCATTTGTGCTTGCATATCAGTTGGGAAGCCAGGATGTGGCATTGTTTTGATATCCGTTGCTTTAATAACTTTCGGTCCAACGACGCGAACGCCATTGTCTTCTTCCGTAATGATTGCGCCCATTTCCCGTAGCTTCGAAATCAAAGGACGATTATGTTCAGAAATCGCATCTTCAATCAAGACGTCGCCTTCGGTCATTGCTGCCGCTACCATAAAGGTTCCTGCTTCAATGCGGTCTTGCACAACGGAGTGTTCAACTGCATGTAAGTGATCGACGCCTTCGATACGCATCGTTTCAGTACCAGCACCATAGACATGAGCACCCATCTTATTCAAGATGTTTGCTAAATCAACGATTTCCGGTTCGCGAGCGACGTTTTCGATAATTGTCGTTCCTTTTGCACGAACTGCAGCCATCATGATATTTTGAGTCGCACCTACACTTGGGAAGTCCAAGTAAATACGATCTCCAATCAATTCATCTGCAGTAGCTTCGATATAGCCGTTATTTTGCGTAATTTTAGCACCTAAAGCTTGGAACCCTTTTAGATGCAAATCGATAGGACGTTTCCCAATCGCACAGCCGCCAGGCATAGCCACTTTAGCGTGACCATTACGCGCTAATAAAGGACCCATCACCACGATGGAAGCCCGCATTTGACTCACGTATTCATAAGGCGCTTCACTTTCAAGCTGACGTGAAGCATCAATTGTCATTGCGTTGTGTTCTTGATCGAATTCGACATCCACATTCAGTTGGCGAATGACCTCATTCATCGTCAATACATCAGATAAAATTGGCACATTTGTTAATTTTGTGGTGCCTTCTTCTGCCAATAAAGTAGCAGCTAAAATCGGTAAAACGGCGTTTTTAGCACCTTCAATTTTTACAGTTCCAGTTAAACGATTACCGCCTTGGACAATAATCTCTTCCATTATTTTCCCCCCAAAAACCTCTAAAGAAGCGATCTTATGTACAAAATCTTTTTTATTATAGCACCTTTAATAAAAAAATGGTACTTTTTATTACAAACCACCTAGAAACAGGTTGCGGCATAATGCGATAACTTCCAAAAAGAAGCTGCTGGCCAGATACCCTAACGCGATGGAGAGCAACACAAAAAAGATCCGTACTTGAGGAACTCGGTAAGCCTTGAACGCGGTATCAGTACGTAACGACTGCAGTGACCAAAAAGCAAGATAGATAAATGCAAAGTGACTAACGATTCGAACAATCGCGTCAATACCATAAAGCTGCAACGAGATCCCTCCTTTTTTATTTATACACAAGAAGTATTCTACCATAAAATGAAAGAAAGAAAAAATAAGTTCTCTTTTTCTGAAAATAGTAAAAAAGATGACAAACAACTGCAATGTTTGTCATCTTTTTTAATTAGGTATGTTTTGACACGTTGATCCGGTTGATTGCGCGGTGCAACGCAACAGTTGCCCGTTTCAATTCATCGGTATCGGCTTTTTGTTTTGCTTCTTCGATCAATTTTTCGGCGCGCATCTTGGCCCGTTCTGCCCGTGGCACATCGATATCCCGTTCACGTTCAGCACTATCGGCAACGATCGAGACAACGTTATCTCGAACTTCCATAATACCGCCATTCACGGCGATCCAGTCTACGTGAGTATCTGCATCGGTCCGTTTTACGCGGACTTCATCAATGGCTAAGGGCACGATGATTGGCGCATGCTTCGGTAAAATACCTAGCTCGCCATCAGTCGTTTTGGCTACAACGATTCGCGCGTGGTGATCATAAACTAATCCATCAGGAGTGACCACATTTACGGTTAACACATCATCCATCGTGTCGCACCCCTTTCTAGTAGCCTAGTTTTTTCGCTTTTTCAATGACGTCTTCGATTTTACCTACACTACGGAAAGCTTCTTCCGGTAGATCATCGTATTTTCCGTCAAGGATTTCTTTAAAGCCCTTCACAGTTTCTTCAACTGGTACGTAAGAACCTGGTTGACCTGTGAACTGTTCCGCAACGTGGAAGTTTTGTGATAAGAAGAATTGGATGCGACGTGCCCGTGAAACGGTCACTTTTTCTTGATCAGACAATTCATCCATCCCTAAGATAGCAATAATATCTTGTAACTCACGGTAGCGTTGCAGAATTTGTTGAACTTCTGTTGCCACGCGGTAATGTTCATCTCCGACAATTTCAGGTGCTAAGGCACTTGAAGAAGAGGCCAATGGATCCACGGCAGGGTAAATCCCTTGTTCAGTCAATTTACGTTCCAAGTTGGTTGTCGCATCCAAATGGGCGAAAGCCGTTGCCGGTGCCGGGTCAGTATAGTCATCGGCTGGCACGTAAATCGCTTGGATTGACGTAATAGAACCTTTTTTAGTAGAAGTAATCCGTTCTTGCAATTGGCCCATTTCAGTTGCCAATGTTGGTTGGTACCCAACGGCAGATGGCATCCGACCTAACAAGGCAGATACTTCTGAACCAGCTTGAGTAAAGCGGAAAATGTTATCGATAAAGAGCAACACATCTTGGCCTTCAACGTCCCGGAAATATTCCGCAATCGTCAAACCAGTCAAGGCTACCCGCATCCGCGCACCTGGTGGCTCGTTCATTTGTCCAAACACCATGGCAGTTTTTTCAATAACGCCAGAGTCTTTCATTTCGTAGTAAAGGTCGTTCCCTTCACGAGTACGTTCCCCAACACCGGTAAAAACAGAGATCCCACCGTGTTCTTGGGCGATATTGTGGATCAACTCTTGAATCAGAACGGTTTTACCAACACCGGCACCACCGAACAGACCAACTTTCCCACCTTTTAGGTAAGGGGCTAGCAAGTCGATAACTTTGATCCCAGTTTCCAGGATTTCATTACTGGTGCTAAGTTCGTCAAAAGCAGGGGCTTTTTTATGGATACCGCTGCGTTTCGCATCGTCTGGGAAAGGAGCTTCCAAGTCGATGGTTTCCCCAAGAACGTTAAACACCCGTCCTAAGGTATCTTTCCCAACAGGAACTGAAATAGGTTTACCGGTATCGATAACTTCCATTCCCCGTTGCAAGCCGTCAGTTGATTCCATGGCGATGGAGCGAATGACACCATCCCCTAGTTCCAACGCAACTTCTAAGACGACTTTTTGTTTTGATTCGTCATTTTTATATACCACAAGGGCATTATTGATATCTGGTAATGATTGATCTAATGAAAACTCCACGTCAACAACGGGACCAATCACCTGAACAATTTTTCCTGAACTCATATGTTCTATCCTCCAGTCATTATTCTAAGGCCGCAGCTCCGGCAACGATTTCGGTGATTTCCTGCGTGATCGCCCCTTGACGGGCACGGTTATAAGAAATCGTCAAGTCACTGATAATGTTTTGGGCATTGTCAGTGGCTGTCTTCATCGCTGTCATGCCGGCCGCATGCTCCGCTGTTTTCGCGTCAATGATTGCCCCATAAATCAGGCTCTCAGCATATTGCGGTAATAATTGATCCAAGATGTCTTCTTTTGAAGGCTCCAGGATATATTCTTGTTCATAGGTTTTATCTTCATCTGGATCCAAGTCAGAGATCGGCAGCATTTTTTCTACTCGAAACTGGCTGGTCAAGGAATTGATATGGTGGTTGTAACACACATACAACTCATCAAAAACTTCATTTTGGTACATTTCTGTCGCTGCTGTTACGATTTTCCGCACTTCATCGAAAGAAGGTTGGTCGCTTAAGCCGCGCAGTTCGTACGCAATATTATAGTGACGTGCTTTAAAGAAGTCAGCACCTGTTCCGCCAATCGTAATCAAGACGAATTCATCTTCAGATTCATGGTCGTCTTCAATCATTTGCATCGTTTGCTTTAAGATGGAGCTGTTGTAGCCTCCCACCAAACCGCGATCAGATGTGATCACGATATAGCCCGTCTTTTTCACAGGACGATTGATTAGCATACTGTGATACCCTTTATTGGCATCAGAAACGTCCGCATCAGCTAAGTCAGCCAATTGAGAAGCAACCATATGGGTAACGATGGAACGTACCTTGGAAGCATATTGTTGGAAATGCTTCGAGGCAGCTTCTGATTTGGTCAATTTAGCAGCGGAAACCATTTGCATGGCTTTGGTGATCTGACTTGTCTTCTTCGTTGACGCGATTCGTTGTTTGATTTCATTTAACGAAGCACCCATCGTGATTCACCTCTCTTATGCATTTCCGATATTTTTCAATTTGTCACGAGTAGACGTGTTAGCTCCTGGTTGGTTCGCATTGAATAATTGTTTGAATTCTTTGATTGCAGCATCCAAATCTTCTTCTTTAGGAAGATCTTTTGTTGTGCGAATCGTTTCAAACAAGTCATTGTGGTTGCTTTCGATTGAGTCGAATAATTGGTCTTGGAAATCCAAGATTTGGTTCACTGGGATACTATCTAAGAAACCATGAGTCAAGGCATACAAAATCACAACTTGTTTTTCAACAGGTAGTGGTGCATGTAATTTTTGCTTCAAAATTTCAACAGTCCGGCGACCACGATTCAATTTTGCTTGGGTAGCGGCATCCAAATCAGAACCAAATTGCGTAAAGGCTTCTAATTCACGATAGCTGGCTAAGTCCAAACGCAAAGTACCGGCAACTTTTTTCATGGCTTTGATTTGCGCAGAGCCCCCAACCCGTGAGACGGATAAACCGGCATCAACGGCTGGACGAACACCTGAATAGAACAAATCATTTTCCAAGAAAATTTGACCATCAGTGATGGAAATGACATTGGTTGGAATATAAGCCGAAATATCACCGGCTTGTGTTTCAACGAATGGCAAAGCGGTCATTGAGCCACCGCCTAGTTTGTCATTCAATTTAGCAGCCCGTTCTAATAGACGAGAGTGCAAATAGAAGACATCCCCTGGGTAAGCTTCACGGCCTGGCGGACGACGTAATAGTAAGGAAAGTTCACGGTAAGCCACGGCTTGTTTTGACAAGTCATCAAAGACGATCAAAACATGCTTGCCATTGTACATGAATTCTTCCCCCATCGCAGTCCCAGCATAAGGCGCGATATAAAGTAATGGTGCTGGTTGTGAAGCACCGGCAGTTACGACGATGGTATAATCCATTGCGCCGAATTTCTTCAAGGTTTCCACTTGCGTCCGAACGGTTGATTCTTTTTGTCCGATTGCAACATAGATACAAATCATGTCTTGCCCTTTTTGGTTGATGATTGTATCAATGGCGATGGAAGTTTTACCAGTTTTCCGGTCCCCAATGACTAATTCCCGTTGACCACGGCCAATTGGAACTAAGGCATCAATGGCTTTCAAACCAGTTTGCATTGGTTCTTTAACGGATTGACGGTCCATAACACCAGGTGCTGGTGCTTCAACGGGACGTGTTTTATCGGTTTTGATTTCACCAAGTCCGTCAACAGCTTGACCTAAAGGGTTCACGACCCGACCGATCATTGCTTCACCAACTGGTACTTCCATGATTTTACCTGTTCGTTTGACTTTATCGCCTTCACGAATGGTTTCGAAGTCGCCTAGGATAATAATCCCAACGTCATTTGATTCCAAGTTTTGTGCCATTCCGTATGAACCATTAGAGAATTCCAATAGTTCGCCTGACATGGCATTTTCAAGTCCGTGTGCACGAGCGATGCCGTCCCCTACGTAGGTGACTGTACCGATTTCTTCCACAGACAGCTCTTGTTGATAATTTTCAATTTGCTCTTTGATCAAGGCACTGATTTCTTCTGCTTTGATGGCCATTCAATTCACCTCTTTGTATACTATGCTTGCTTCAGTACTTCGTGGATTTTTGCCAGTTGTGTTTTCAAACTGCCATCAACCACGTGATAGTTGGCTTCTACAATGACCCCACCAATGATGGATTCGTCAACTTCTTCTGCAAGCTCTGCTTTTTCATAACCGAGACGTTGGGCAAAATTCGCCGCAATTTGTTCTTTTTGCTCTGGAGCAAGTGGAACTGCGGTGGTGACTTTCCCCAAGATAACTCCATTGAAGTCATCATAGCGTCGCTCATATTCTGCGATCATCAACGGAATGTCGTTCATCCGGTTATAGTTATAAACGACTCCGATAAAGTTGTGCACGATGCCATCGAAGTTTTCCAACAACGGTTGGACGACGTGTGCTTTTTGATCTGGTTCTAGGCGGTTATCCGTCAAGATGCCCCCGATTTCAGGGATTTCTTGAAAGATAGCTCGCAAGCGCATCAGTTCTTGATAGACGGGTTCCGTCTGTTGCTCTGCCTGCGCCAATTCAAACAGAGCCTTGCCATAACGCGCGCCTACTGTATATTTATCGAGCTTCATGCTGTTGTCCCAATCCTGTGATGTATTGGTCGATCAACGCTTTATGTGCATCGGCTGATAATTCTTTTTGTAATAATTTTGCGGCGATGCTCACAGATAAATCTGCCACATCATCCTTAACTGAAGCTAAAGCTTCTTGTTTTTGTTGGTCGATTTCTGTTTGCGCTTTTTGGCGTAAACGAGAAACTTCGTCCTTCGTTTCTGTCAAAATATTTTGACGGCTTTTTTCGCCGCTTTCTTTGGCAGATTTTAGAATATCGGAAGCTTCTGAACGAGAAGCATTCAGTTGTTCTTGACGTTGCCGCGCAAGCTGTGCAGCTTCGATTTTTGATTTTTCAGCCGAGTCTAAATCATTGGCGATTTTATCTTGACGTTTTTGTAACATGTCGCTGATTTGCGTCCATGCAAATTTTTTGATCAGTAGTAAGAGGATCAAAAACGCACCTGTTACTACTAGGATATTTCCTAACATCGTAGGTCCTGAAACTACTTCAGCAACGACCCATTGATTAAGCATTCGCTACACATCCTTTCACAAATAGAAAGAAAGCAGTGACGGTTCTCCGACGAAGCGGCGCCCTGCCTTCCAACTAACTATCTAAATACTAGAAGTAACGCGATAACTACACCTAGGATTGGAACAGCTTCGATCAAGGCAACCCCGATAAACATAGTAGTTCTTAATTGACCAGACATTTCTGGTTGACGTGTCATTGATTCGATCGTTTTAGAAATAACTTGACCATTACCATAAGCGGCTCCGATAGCGGCTCCCATAATTGCAATTGCTGCTGCGATATAATTCATGTTTAGTTCCTCCTAATTTTGTTTTCCTTTTTTATTCTTCTACTTCGATCTTATGACTCATGTACACCATGGACAGAGTGACAAAGATGAAGGCTTGAATACAACTAATAAAGATTGAGAATGCCAACCAGATCATTTCCAGTGGGATCGCCAACGGAATGGTCCAACCAAAACCGGAACCAAAGTTCGCAATCAAGGTCAGCAATACTTCACCAGCATAAATATTCCCGTATAAACGTAAGGCCAGTGTTAGCAAGTTGGTAAATTCTTCAATAATTTTCACCGGCGCCAAGAAGGCCACAGGTTTAAAGAAACTGTTGACAATATAACCTTTGACTCCAAAACGTTTGACTGCAAACATATGGGTCAAAATGATCATCATCAAGGCTAATGTCAAATCGACGATCGGATCAGCCGTTGGACTTTTCCAAAGGGTGATATCATCTCCAACTACTACTTTGGTAACTAAGCCAATATTATTGGCTACCAGTAGGAACATAAACAACGTAAAGGCTAGCAAATGAAAATTATTGACTTCTTTACGCGGCATGTTATCGGTAATGATTCCCCGGACAAAATCAATCAGCATCTCGATCACATTTTGTTTTCCTTTTGGCTTCATTTGAAGATTTCTTGTGCAGAAATATACTGTGAAGAATACGATCAAGCAACTTAGCAAGACCATCAAACACACGGTACCGTCAAACCAGACCGGTCCGATATGAAAAATCAGCGACTTTTCTTCCACATCGTATCACCTCTTTTCCTCTTAAGGCTCAATTTTTTCAAGGAATTTCCCAGTTCTTCTACACTAGCGAAATAACCATGGGCTATCTTACCACCATCATCTAAGAATTTCAAAACATTTTCATGAAAATTTGACATTTTTGCAAAAATGTTGAAAGACACGTGGTAGATCCTCTTTAATTATACGAACAATTGCAGTAAAAAGGTAGTAAAACGCCCCCTGGCTGAACCAGTGATTCCCTGAAAAAGCCCCAGTTGCTATCAATGCTATCAAATTTTACTACTAAGCGAAAGCAATGTCCTCTAATATGCGAAAAAGAATAAATAAAATCCCTTTCACAAAAAAAGGCCTCAAAATGCTCACAAATCAAATGAACATTTTGAGGCTATGACTAATTTCGATCTTTCAAAGCACGGGCAATCTGGCGGTCAGTATCTTTACGTTTCAGTGTTTCTCGCTTATCGTACGTTTTCTTCCCTTTAGCCAGTCCAATCAACACTTTTGCGTAACCGTTCTTTAAATAGACTTTTAAAGGTACTAAAGTAATCCCGGTATTTTTCGTTTCACCAATCAAACGCGCAATCTGCTTTTTATGCAATAACAATTTACGAGTCCGTAAAGGGTCATGATTGAAAAGATTGCCTTGCTCATAAGGACTGATGTGCACGTTGTACAAATAGGCTTCCCCGTTACGGATGCGAGCAAAACCATCTTTTAGGTTGATACGACTATTACGAATTGATTTGATTTCAGTCCCCTGCAAGACGATTCCCGCCTCCAGTGTATCAATGATGGTATAGTCATGACGCGCTTTACGATTCTGTGCGATCAATTTGCCTTCTTCTTTCGGCATCTCGGTCCCTCCTAACGGTTTTTCCCTTTAGATTTAGATTTTTTGGCACCTTTATAAAAAGGTTTTTTCCCTTTATTTTTGCCTTTACCTTTTTTAGTTTCAGCCGAACGTTCTGGCTTCCCACGGTGGCTCTGGTCTTTTTGACCCCGACGCGGCCGCTTATCCTTGCGACCTTTTTTCGGATTCTTCCGTTCGATGGGTTCAACCTCTTCCGCTTCTAACAGTTGGAAGTCGATTTCCCGCGTCTCAGGGTCTGCTTTGGTTACTTTGACTTTGACGCGCTGACCAATCTTAAAGGTCAAGCCAGTCCGTTCTCCAACTAAGGCTAAATGGTTTTCAATAAAGTGGAAATAATCCTGTTTTAGCTGATTCAAATGCACGAGGCCTTCGATGGTATTAGGCAGCTCGACAAAGAAACCAAATTTGGTCACTGAGCTAATAATCCCTTCGAATTCTTCTTCAATATGTTCAGCCATAAACTCAGCTTTTTTCATGGAATCAACTTCTCGTTCCGTTTCTACGGCGCGACGTTCCATTTTTGAACTATGATCGGCAATATCTGGCAAAACTGCTTCCCAATGAGCTTTTTTCTCAGCCGTCACCTTTTCGTAGCTGCGGATCAAACGGTGGACGATTAAATCTGGGTAGCGCCGGATTGGTGAAGTAAAGTGGGTATAATCCGTTGCTGCTAAACCATAGTGACCGACATTGTCTTCCGCATAACGAGCCTGCTGCATACTCCGCAAGAGCATCGTATTCAGCACCGCTTCTTCTGGTTTGCCCACAAGTGAATTCAACACGTTCTGCAAATCTTTGGGTCGAATATCTTCTTTGGTGCCTTTTACCACAATCCCTAGGGCTGCAGCAAATTCGAAGAACCGCTGCATCTTTTCCTCTTTCGGTTGCTCATGGATTCGGTAAATAAACGGCAGTTTTTGATCTTCAAAATGCTTTGCCACTGTCTCATTGGCTGCCAGCATAAAGGACTCAATCAAGCGTTCCCCTACACCTCGGCTGCGCAGTTGAATCTCTAACGGACGGCCTTTAGGGTCTACGACTACTTTTGCTTCACGGTCCTCAAAGGCAATTGCGCCACGACGGGTCCGCATGGTTTCTAAAATCTCATGCAGCTGTGCCATCTCTTCAAACATAGGCACCAAAGCTTGATACTCGCTGCGCACGGCTTCATCACCGCTTAGAATCCCATTAACTGCCGTATAGGTCATGCGCGCAGTGGTTTGAATCACACTTGGGAAGATTTCGTGTTTTACGACTTGCCCTTGATTGTCGATCTCCATTTCACAGCTTAAGGTCAACCGTGGAACCCGAGGATTCAATGAACAAATACCGTTTGATAAGCGTTGCGGAATCATCGGCACGACGCGATCCGTTAAATAAACACTGGTACCACGTTCATAGGCCTCTTGATCTAGTTGACTATTTTCAGTGACGTAGTGAGAAACATCGGCAATATGAACACCTAAGAAATAATGACCGTTAGCCAGTTTGCGGACTGTCACGGCATCATCCAAGTCTTTTGCGTCCTCGCCATCAATCGTAACAATTACTTGGTCGCGCAAGTCACGGCGCCCTTTTAAATCAGCCTCCGCGATTTCATCAGGAATAGCATCCGCCGCTTGTAAAACCTCAGTTGGAAAAGCCGTGGGAATACCATGGGCCACAATGATGGACAAAATATCCATCCCGGGATCATTTTTATGACCGATTACATTCAGCACTAAGCCTTCCAAACTTTTTGCATAGCCTTCTTCAGGATAGTGGGTAATCGTGACACTCACGATACTGCCATCCACCGGTTTAATCCCCTCAGCCGCAATATAGACCTTAAAAGCACCTAGTTTCTTATCTTTAGGCGCTACCACGCCATACAAGTCCGTTTCCGCTTGTTGTTCAGGCTCATAGGCCGTGAATTCTCCCACTAACTGGGCCACCGCACGTTTCCGTACTTCGACTACTTTCCCTTCGGCGCCGCGGTCATGAAAAACGTCTTGCGGACGTAAAATATCAATCGCTACTGTATCGCCATCCATGGCAAAGTTTGTATCTTCTTTGGCGATATAAATATCCTCTTCTTCCCCTTCAATGGAAACAAAACCAAAACCGCGCTCATTGCCGCGGAAGGTTCCTTCCACTAAAACAGGCTGTAAAGGCAATTTAACCTTGCCTTTACGGTTAAACTCAATCAGCTGTTCCCGCTCCATAGTTGCTAAGGTTTGGACGAACTGTTTAAAGTCTTTCGCTTTATTTAGGCCAAGATTTTGGGCCAGTTCCTGGGTTGAATAACTCTTAGGATGTGTTTGTAAAAAAGTTAAAATCTCTGTTTTTATTGTCATTTCGTTTCCTCATTCCAAGGAAGTCCAGCTAGAAAAGCTGCGACATCTCGTTCTAATTTTTTCCGGTCAACTCCTACCGTGATGACATGAGTACTGTTAGGATACCAATTCAATTGGTAATCTGTTTGAATCAGCGCCTCAGCGGTTTCAAAGACCCCAGAAGCATTGATCATTTCATCCTGCCCAGCTTGCGCCAGAAAAACCGGCACCTTGACTGTGGCAAGTTTCGCAGCGGCCAGAGCCGCTTGCTGATTGATAGCTTTTAATTGCGCAGGCTGAGCTGCCTTGATTTCGGCTAACCGTTGATCGGCATCAGGCACTTGCGCCACCTTCAACACTTCTTCACTGTATAATAGGAAGTTTTCCGGTACATGCGTCTCCTTTGTAGGGAAAATCGGTGAACAAAACAAGCCGCCACCGATGATGCTAGGATCGGCCTCCGTCAAAAGACGCATCGCAAAAATCCCCCCCATAGAGAGACCAAAAACCGCAATTTCTTGGTAACCAGCAGTCTTTAATTTTGAAATTGCTGCTTGGGCATCCTGCCACCATTGCTCAGGCGATTCATGTAAAATGTCCTGCGGATCTAAGGTGCCATGCCCGCTGAACATCGGCGAGTAGACCGTGTAATTTAATTTTTCTAAATAGCGGCTCATCATCCGAACATCATTAGGACTGCCAGAGTAGGCATGTAATAATAAAACGGCGCGGGGGCCATGTTGTGCAAATAAGGGTTTCGGTAAATTGATTTTTCGTTCCATCGATTCCACTCCTTCCCGCCTATTTTATCATATTCTCAGCGTTCCGCCTGTGCATCTGCTTTTTGAAATTTGGTTTGTTACTGTACACCTTGGACAAATTTCATTAAAAAAAGCCTCCTACAACAGGAGACTTCATTAACGAGATGATAAAAAGGCAAGTACGAAAGCGACAATCAACCAAGCTGCACCTAATACAGCAGTTGAGCGTTTCATGACCGCTTCAAATCCACGAGCTTTTTGTTTACCGAAAAGTTTGTCTGCTCCGCCGGTAAATGCGCTGGCAGCACTATTTTGTTTGCTTGGCTGCATCATGATCGTGATGATCATCAATACAGACAAGATAATAATCACACCAATCAAAAAGTTATACATCAGCTATCCTCCTTACAGAATCTGTCTATTCTACTTTAGCATATCCCGCCCACAAATTCTAGTGAATTCCGATTGGGGTAATCAAAAAAAAGAGCCTAGGATATAACTCAAAAAGTTATGTCCCGGACCCTGACCCTTTCCAAATAGACGCTTCTGTTCTAATCTCTACGCTTCAAAGACTATTTACGCCATACATCAGCGTATTCAGGTTTTTCGTTGAATTCTTTTTTAGCGAATGGGCAAAGTGGTAAAATCTTTTGATCGTCACGACGAGCTTTTTCGACTGTTGCTAACACTAATTTTTCCGCTAATTTTTGACCACGGTAAGTTGGGTCTACAAATGTATGGTCTACGATCATCAAATCGTCACCAGCACTAGACCAAGTAATTTCTCCAGCTTCTTCACCTTGATCATTTAATAAAACAAACCGACTTTTTTCTTCTTTAATTTCCATTTTTATTTTCCATCCTTTCGAATATACTTCAGAGCACCACTTGGGCAAGTATTGATAACTCGAATGTCATCATCCACTGTCCCATTGTCCGTAATGATCCAAGGTCTGCGTCCTACTTCAAACACATCCGGATTGCCGCGAACGCAGTTCCCGATGTGTGCACAAATATCTTTACTGTAATAGATGTCGAGGTCTTCCCCGCTGTATTTCTTATAGCCGGCAGCCACTAACCCTTCTTCGGTCACTGGTTGACCATTAATTTTACTTCCGTCCATACCAAAACCTCCTTTAAGAAAATCATTGTTATCTTTATTTTAGCAAGCGCTTGTGAAATAAGCAATTATTTACCTTTTTCAAGGTGCAATGCTGCGACCTTGCTACCACCGGTCTTGACCTATTTTTGCTATAATATTTATAAAAGTTGAAACGGAGGGGTGAAGATGCGTTTTTATAAAATCATTGCCGGTCTGACACTGGCTTTTGTCGTGTTGGGAGTATTCCCCCGCACCCTTTTTCTCAGTAATCTTTGTAAATACGCAGTGGTGATCGTCTGCTTTGTCACCAGCCTCACCGCAACCAGTCTTGACAAACGCTACGTTCAAGTAGGACTAGGTCTGACCCTCATAACCGATTTTTTACTGCTCTTTACGCAGGCGAATGTTAGTGGGATGCTGCTATTCAGTATCGTCCATATGTGCTACCTCAGTCGTTGGTTTGCTCATTGGCACTACCTACTTCTCAGCGTGCCAGTAGCCTTCTTCTTTCTACACTGGAATCTTTACTACGGAGCCGCACTTTTTTATGCCTGCTTCTTATTACTGGATGTGCTGGCTGCCCAGCGTTTTGCTCCCAACTATTTAAAACTTGGTATGCTGAGTTTTGCAGCCTGTGACGCTTGCATCGCGCTGGTCCATTTGTTCCACTTAGACCTGACTAGCATACCTCAACAATTGATCTGGCTTTTCTATGTGCCGGCACTCCTGACACTCGTCAAGAGTAGTGATCCTAAGGGGTTGGCGTCCCGTACAAACGGATAAACTGCTCAATTCGGTCAAAATAAGCCGGATCATAACTAATAGCCGAAAGATGCGGCGCCTCCGCCACAATATGCAACTCTTTAGGCCCCTGAGAAGCCGCCACCACTTGATAGGCAAATTCCACTGGGACAAAATGATCCCCTGTGCCATGAATCACCATTAAAGGACCTTGATAATGATGTAATTTCCGTACTGCTGAGGCTTCCTTCAACGAAAAGCCAGCTAACTGGCGGATAAACGGATCAGCTGCCCATAAAATCGTCGTCGGTGGCAGCTTCAAGGCCTGCTTCAGCATGGTATAAAATTCCTCGTAGACTGAAGTATAACCACAGTCCGCAATCACCAGCGAAACTGTTGGCAGTGACTCTCCCGCTGCCATCATCACCGTCGAAGCCCCCATGGACCCGCCATATAAAATCACCTGCGCCTCAGGATCTTCCTTCCGAATCACCGCCAACCAGGCAATCAAATCTTGCCGATCGTTCCAGCCCATGCCAATAATCTTGCCTGAGCTGCGCCCGTGAGCTCTTAAATCTGGAATCAACACTTGATAGCCACGGCGATACCATTCATAACCAGGATAGGCCATATCGCGCTTTCCATTCGAACGATAGCCATGGACACAAATCACCCACGGGCGTTTTTCCGGATGACGAAAGACACGGGCAACCAGTTGGCCGGATTCTTCTATCGTAAGATCAACCCCGGTCTCCCAAAAAGCCGCTCCCTGTTCTTGCTGCATCGCTTCAATCGCCGCGATTTTTTGGTCACCTGCCTCATAAACAGAAGGATTCATTTTCTTATGCCCCATTTCTTTATACCAGGGGTGATCCCGCTCCAGCGCTGCATGAGCAAAAAAATGTCCTGCATAAACGTGCAGACCGACGATCAGTGCCCCTAAAAGAATAATAAAACCAATCAGCATATTGTGCCTCCTTCATCAAAGTTTCGCTTTGCTAATAGTATACCTTACTTACGTGAGCGGCAAAAGTAACACTGTTTTTTCAAAATAATGGCATCTTTAGCATAACAAGCGAGCTTGTTAACCGTTATAATGAAATTATGGTAGCTGTATCAGCATGATGACTGTGAGAATGTCAGAATTCGTTCAATCATTCAACCAAGAGAATAAGGAGGAAGTACAATTGGTAACTATTTACGATGACGAAAATTTTTTCAACAAGTATCGCGAAATGCCCCGCAGTCAAAAAGGCTTAGCCGGCGCAGGAGAATGGCAAACACTAAAGAAACTGTTACCCGACTTCACAGATAAAACGGTTTTGGATCTTGGCTGTGGGTATGGCTGGCATTGTCAATATGCCGCTCAGCACGATGCCAAGGCTGTGACGGGTGTCGATATCTCCGAAAAAATGCTGGCCGTCGCCAAAGACAAAACCAAAGGCTACCCGGTAAACTACCTAAAAGCGGATATTGCCACCGTTACTTTTCCGCCGGCTTCATTTGATATCGTCATCAGCTCGCTAGCAATTCACTATCTTGCTGATTTTGGCAGTTTGATTGCAAATATCAAAAGCTATTTAAAACCGGGAGGTACCCTGATTTTTTCTGTAGAACATCCCGCATTTACCGCTGAAGGTACGGAAGATTGGTATTATGATGATAATGGCGAAATCTTGCACTATCCCCTTGATTCCTATTTTCTTGAAGGCTCACGGGAAACGACCTTCTTAGGCGAAAAAGTGATGAAGTATCACCGAACTTTAACGACCTATCTACAAACCTTATTGAAACATCACTTTACCCTTTTAGACGTAGTAGAACCGATGCCGCCTGCCAACATGCTAGATGAACCCGGTATGAAAGATGAACTACGCCGACCTATGATGTTGATTGTAAAGGCTCAGAACCAGATTGATTCAATGAATATTCACTGATATTTAAGTAATCAAAACCTACAATGCAAATAGGGGCTTCTATCTTCAGCTAAAAGCCCCTATTACTGGTCAGAGCCCTGAAATATTCTCTGAAAAATTTATCTTTCGAAACACTTCTATACACAAATTCTAATAGAATCTCCCACTAATTCAACTAAATATATTATAAAACATTCTTAATCCACGCTCTATTTATTTGTAAAACGCTCATTTTATAATAAAATTTTCAAATGATACTATTCCTCATTGATAGGCAAAGTATGTCATGGTTCTCTTTCTCAAATTGTATAACTTACGTCATCGAATATACTATATTCGAGAGCAACAATTTTAATGATTGAAAGGATGGTTTCTGCACTAAAGTTTGTTTCTACAGTATCCCCATTCATCAGGTTACCAATACTTCTAATATCCCTATTAGAAAACAAACGTTTTAATGCTCCCTTTCTCTTTAGATTAAGAAAAGTTTGGCTATCGATTTCCCATACATAATCTAAGAAACCTATCAATAATCTTTTCCAACTATCAACTTTTAGATCTTTGTTAGCAATCGACAGCAGCTTTGGCTTACTACCAGTTATATTTAGTTCTTCATCTAAAAAATGTTCTCCTGACAATGAAGGCTGTTCAATACTTTGCGTCTGTATAGGAAATCGCCAAATTTCCAATGCTTGTCGAGCTAATTCTTTCCCCCGATTTTCAATTGTCGAAGCGTTCCAGCTCTGATATTTTTCAGCCACGTCTCGGGATAACGAGATATTAGATTCTTTATACAATAATCTTTTTTCACTAAATATCTTATTTGATAATTCTGGATTATACCCTGTTAAAGTTAAATTGCCAATTGTATCACCATATTTAAGTTTTACTTCATTTACATTTTTGACTTCCACTTTCCATTCATTAGTCAACGTTTGTGGTAAGATATGTTCCACTTGCATTTTAGTAAAGTCAAGAGGTTCTTTAGTGCGGTATAATTCTAGCATTTCCAAAGTCAATTTTACTAAATTATTCTTACGATTATAAATATCAATAGATTGAAAACTATTTATAAATTCTTCATCTCTTGGAAACAGTTGATTTCCACGCTTGCTTACTAACTCATGAATTAAGCGTTCTTTTTCGCAATCAATCGAGATTTCACGAGACAAAGCAGCAAACATTTTATTCAAAACGTTGGTTTTCTTGTCTGTAATTAGTCGCCGGAACAAAAAAGATTCAATTGTTTCAAAGATAATGCCTACATCTTTCCAGGACAATGCTCCATCATCTGCTAATTTTAGAATTTGCATTAGATATGGATAAGTGACTGTTGATTTTAATTGATTGATTCTCTTAATTCTTTCATTCACCATATTATCTGGTATTTCTTCACTAGTTAGCCAAAGAAAGTATTTAGAATAGTTTTCAAGTTCTTTGATAGCTACTTCAGCAGAATAACGATTTGAATTAAAAAAACGTTTATACTCTTCATACACTCTACTTTCAGTAACTGTCGCACCATATTTCAGCGTTAAGTAGAATCGACTAAATGTTGATATTTGATTGGTAGGGATTCGTTCTTCAATTTTAGTCCAATAATCTTGATATAAACGATTTTGTGTTTCGTGATCGATTCCCATTAAAAGAAAATTACGAATCAAATCAGAGGCAGTCAAAGATAGACCTGTCGAATTGATACTTTCAAAAATAACTTGTGGATTCTCTGACTCATCATTCCCGTTCAACTCGATATAAACAATTTCAATCATGCTTAGAGCATTAAAAAAGTCTCGTGGTTCATAATCAGATGCTTTAATTTTTGTTACAAAAAGTTGATAATTTTCGTAGACTTTAGAAGGTTCTTCTATTGACATATTCTCGATTATCTTGCGGAATACAAAACGATCTTTCTCAACTGAACGTAATTTAATTTTGTTGTTTTCATCACTTCTAGGATTTTTCAAATAATCATCGACTATTTCACTATACAATTCTTCATCATTTGAAATATCCGCAATTGCTTTTAAAAACAACATAAAGCTTGTAATTCGCTGCTGACCATCAATTATATTAAAATACTTACTTAATTTAGGTCCGCGTTCGTCTACATATACAATCGTTCCTAAAAAATGCTTACTAGAAAAATTATCCTGAATAATTTTTTCTACGTCTTCGAACAATTGAGTACATTGTTCACTAGACCATTCATAGTTGCGCTGATAAACGGGAATATTAAAAATGGTTTTCTTTTGTTCCAAAAATTCGAAAAACTTAATTGTATCTGCCTTCACTTGCCTACTCCTATTCTCCAAATGATGAGTTAATTAAATCTTGTAGTCTGCCATTTTTTACATAAGGGACAGTATCTTCTTGTAAGAAGTTGTTACGGTTGATAGATTGGTCTAAATTACCAAAAATAAAATTCGTCGCAATTTTGTAGATAATCTCAGTCGGAGCGAAACCATAGACTTGATTTTCTAAAATATGCTTGATTCGTTCATTATCATTTGGAAATTCTGCTTTGATTATTGGACTGTTATACAGTTTTTTCACGATTTCGGTAATGTATAGTCCTGATTTCATATAAAGATCAGCGAAAGTTTTACTAGAATCATCATAAATGCCAGGATTTTCTTTCTCTAAATCTTCCACCATCATTTTTACAACCCATTTTGGTGTATAAATCTGATTGGTTTTTTGTGGGGGAATATAATCAAAAATATCCTCATCTTTTTCTTCAAAGTAATTCCCTAGTTCAGCTTTTTTGCGTAAGAACTCTTGAACGGATTCATTAAAGACCACTTCATCAAATAGTTTCCCAGCAAAATAATGCTGTTCGCCATTTTCTTCATATTCACCACCATCACGTAAGAATAAGAACTGATCAACGGTAATGCCCGTAACTTCTTGAAAAACATTTTCTGGAGTGTATTGCTCAAAGTTCTCCAGTGTCAGTCCGCCATCGCCATAAGCCATAATAAAACTTGGAATCGTTCGAGCAAAACCGCGCAAACGACCGCGAACATCTTCTTCGATTTCTGTTTTTGTTTGGTTCTTTATTCTACGTTCTTGCGTTTCAATAATTTCTTTTTGAACTGTTTCGACTGTTTCTACTACCCGTTTTTCTACCTCTTTTGTATGGGTTTCAACAGCTTCTTCCAGTTTCGCTTGGTATTCTTTTTCTACAGCTACACGTTTTTCTTCATTATTCGCTTTTTTGACTTCTTCTTTTAAGTTATTTTCGAGATGAGCTTTTTCAATCATAAAATCAGCATTCGCTTTATCAACAGAACGCTTCACTTCTTCTTCGACTTTTTTCTCGATTTTTTTTGTAGCTGCCGTAGTCATGCCATATTCAGTTTTTACTTCTTGAATTTTTGGCTTAAATATTTCTCCTACAGATTGAATGATATTTTTAGCTAAAACATCCGCAGTCTTTTTATTAGCTACAGGCACTAGGGTTTCGGCTATGACATCTTGAACTTTTTCCGTTGTATATTGTTTTTCACCAAAAATTGCTTCACTTTTTGTAATAACGATTTCTGGTTCAACGATTGCTTGCCCTTCATCAGTTACTTCAATCTCTTTGGTATCAATTGGTGCTTTATCTTCTGGTTTGGTAACTTTTCCTTGAGAAACATAGTCCATATTGTCTAAAATATCCAAAGCTGCTTGTGGTGCTTGAAAGATCCCAGCAATATTGGCAAGTAACAAATTACTCATAAAGCCACGCTTCACGACTTCAGCTGCTTTGATTGCTTTTGGAATTGTCAAGACTTGAGCAGCATCCAGTTCCACCATCTTACCTTCAGCATCTTCACCAATAACTGGGAAAAAGTTCAATAAATGCTTAATATTTTCTTCACGATCCTTAGTTGTACCACCACCAGCTGCCGTATGCGTTGATAAGTTATTGGCAAATTCATCGAAAATAATTAATGTTCGTTCAGGGGCAAAATCAAAAACATACGCATTTTGTTTTTGATAACGAACTTCTTCACCATTTACTTTTTCTGTCCACACATACGGATTTTGCGCACGAAATGCTGCTTGCATGTATAGTGCTGGTGATTTCATATTGCTTAACATCATCACAGCTGTCCATTCTGGAATCGTTACCCCAGTTGTTAACTGTCCTACTGAAAGAGTAATAGTTTTATCATGCTTCTCAATGGCATCTCGCACTCGCTTCAAAGCGGTTTCATTTGCTGCTGCATCCTCAACTTCTGCTCTCCCATCACCTGCTGCTAAAATTATTTGATAATTTTCAAAAACAGGATGACTCTCTAGCAGTTTTTTCAGTGCTTTAGCACTTGCTACTCGATTTAAAATCCAAAAAGTATGCTTTAGTTCATTACGTAACTCGGAAGTTGAAAAAGGATACTTTTCATTTTGAGTCAATGTATTTAACCACTTCACTACATCGGCTTCATGGATAAATTTCCCATCTTCTTTAGTGGCAAAAAATTCATTTAGATCAAAAGCAAAGTCGATATTATTACCATCTTCCAAGATCATGCCTTGATTAACTTCTTCGGTAATTATTTTTGATATTTGATACGTGAACATATTTAATTGCGGTAGTGTTTCATAAGGATTATTTTCTTCATCCTCTTCAGCCCAATTTTCTTTTGCCGCTTGTTCATCTTCATAGGACCAGTTGAAAATTTGATCGTCACTGAAAGTTCCTTTGGCGATTGCTTTAAAAGGTGTTCCTGATAAATGCAATGTAAATTGACGTTTGATCTTGTCAAAAGCTACATCTGTTTTAAAGGTATCTACTCCTTCGTGGGCTTCATCAATAATTAAAATATCCCAACTTGTATCAGCTACCCATTTTAACTTGTCATAACCACCGCCAAAATATAGTGATCCTTTCAAATCTTGTAGACTTAAAAAAGCAATTTGCTTTGTATCTTCATTACTTGTGACATAATCTAAATATTCATTACGGGACATTGGGGAACGATCTTTTAGCGACTCGGATTCACTAACAAATTTATAATCTGTTTGCCAAGCAATAAATTTCGTAAAATCATCAAACCAAGAATTTGCAATTGCAGGACGATTCGTTACAATCAATACATTTAATGCTTCTAGATTACGAACTAAATCATAAGAAGCTAAAGTCTTACCAAAACGTGGCTTTGCATTCCATAAAAATTCACCGTTAGGATTTTCTTCTGCATATGTCAGAGTCTGCTTGACTGCTAAGGCTTGTTCTGCACGGAGTTGATACGTCAACCGTTGCTCTTTTTGAACTTTGGTGTAATCTTTAAAAACAAATTCACGATAAAATGCTAGTGCTTTTTCAGGTTCCCCATTAAAATAGAACCATTCCGTTCCTTTATTGCGCCTTACACCATTTTTTTGTAAAAAAGTATGAAAATCTCGATCATAAAAGTAACCCCCACCGTTAAAACGTGCTTCGTGTGCCCAAAGTTTTTTTGGCTCAATTCCAACAGTGTGGGTTTGCTCCCAAATCCGCTTATCCGCATCACGATCCGTATAACCAATCTTTATCCAACCTTCTTTAGCAGTATTGGTCGGAGTAATATAAGCGTAAATTGTTGGTTTGATTTCTCGCTTTGGTTCAATCATCGGGGTAATGTTCACTTAATTCATCTCCTTCACTTTAGATTCAATGAAGTTGATTTCATCAGCGGATAAACCGTATTTTGCGTAAAGTTGTTGATCAATTTCTGGGATGGAGAGCGACCAATTTATGTCTGATTGTAATGTGAAATCTTGAAGAGGAACTTTACGCCATGTATCTCGGTTATTGTCTTGAGTAATTTTTAAAATCCCCAACATAGTTCTAGCAAATTTTGATTTTATATATTTCAGACAACTTTCTGCTTCACTTTCTTTCGTAAATGCACCAATTCCTATAAATGTTTGTGTATATCCAATAAGCGGAGCTCCAATAAGCGGAGTCGATAACACCTCGCCAATAGCTCCAGAACCATTAGAACGAGGTACAAAAACTTTGAAAAAATTAAGATTTTTATGCGTCATATCTACAAATTTCCTTGGTAAGTAACGATATACACGCTTTTTATTAGCTAAACCTAAAACTTTGATATCGTCTTCTGATTGAGGCTCTTCAGTAAAAGCTGGGATCTTCTCAAAAATGTTATTTCTAAATCGTTTATCTTGCCCTTTACTACCAATAATTTTTTTATATTCAGGATAATTTTTATATAGTTCTTCTAAATTGAATTTAGTCTGTGTATAAATGATTTCAGCTAAACTTTCCGATAATGTTTCAGGTGCAGCTTTTTTCATGATATTTTGCAATTCTGGATAAGAAATAAAAGTTTCAATTGATCCAAAATTTTGATTTACATCATGATAACTAATTGCCACGCCACCTTTTATGTCCGTATTAGAAAATATTTTTGAGCTATCTTGGCTGTAAAATACAATTTTTAAATGTGGATTGTTCAACATCTTTTGATTCCATGATGTAGGTGTTTGGCCTGCGTTGAATAAAAAACGAGCTGGTGTAATTAATTCTGTTATTGATGAAACTTTATAAGCTTCATCAATAAATTTATGATAAATTGGTATTCCCGCAGTATTCTCTCCTTTCGCTTCTTCCTGATATGGTGGGTTCCCGATCACTACATCAAACTTCATCTCTGTTCCTCCTTCAAGGACCGAAACTCAATCATTCTATTTGTTTTCCAGTCCTTTATTTTAACTGGTATTCCTTTGGGTTCATCCAATGCTTTAAATTCTTCAAAATCACTAAATAAATCTAGTTGCTCGAGATTACTATTTAGCTCACTTAATGGCACAATATCTCTTAACCCATCCATTTGAAAAACATTGTAACTAATGATTTTGGCAATTTCTTCTTGTAATTCTTCATCAGGTAAATGCTGAAATTTTTCTTGATAATATTCAATAAAAGTATATAGCAAATTTTCCCGTGCAATTAGCAATGAATCACCTTGATATTCGTAACCAAAACTAGCTTGATAGGCTTTTTTCACTAATCTAATCCATTCTGATGGATCATCAATTTCCTCGTTGATTATTTTTAATTTTCGATCAACAAATCCTACACGTTCACTAATTGAAATTAACTGACCAGTCACAGCATCATAGCGACTCACCATATAAGGTGCTTCTCCACAAGTGATTTCAAGCCAAGTTTTTTCAACATATTCTTCTAATGACAAATGTTGAAATTCTTTATCGACAACATCATTTTGTAATCTTACAATCCAAGTCGGGGTAAAAACTTCGGCTTTTCCTTTGGTTCGGTCTTTTTGTTCATATTTCATTTTTTCGATACGCGGACGAATCAACGTGGACTGAGCACCCGACACATGTTTCATCGTGATGCTGTCAGCTGCTCGATACCCTTTACCCATTTTTTCATAAGTATTCGTTGCCCAAATGATATTTCGATTGGTCGTTCGATCCATCAATAGAATTTTTAATAGCTTCGACGATTGTCGTAACAAATTATTTATATCAGTGTTATCTGACTTACTACTTAAAGGCTCTATCAAAAAATGCGCCTCCTTATTTTAATATATTGATAAAAAAAGAGGACTTGCTAAAAAATACAGCAAGCTCTCTTCTCTCAGCTGCACTAATACAATTTAATTGTATCAATATTGCAGTTAATTATAAATCCCCAAATTTCAAGAACAAGTTAGCCACTTTTCGAAAAAAGTGAAATATCTGTGTTATTGCTAGATTCCGTGGTTGAATTGATTATGAGCTGCAGCAGGGTAGTCTGAATTGGACAGGCTGGCAGTGCCAGGCTTCCCAGACGGGGGCATACTGCAGGAGGCTCATTGTCAAATCAACTTAACGCTATTTGAAGAGCTTGTTCAAAGCATTGTTCCGGAGTTGCGTAGTTTAAGATCTTTCGGGGAAGCCGGTTCATTTTTGCTGCAATCTGTTGAATGAACCCACGATCATATTGGTCGATACTCATTCCTTTCGGGATATAACGTCGAATCATGCGATTGTGATTCTCATTTGTTCCACGTTCACACGAGGTATACGGGTGTGTGAAATAGACTTCTGATTGTCCAGTCAACGTCTCAGACAACTGGGCAAACTCAGAGCCGTTATCCGCGGTGATTGAGCGAAATATATGAGAAAAAGAATAGCCGTATTCACTGATTAACTGCTGGATCGCATAGGTCACTGAATCTGCGTCTTTCGCATCGATTGCACGAATGATCTCAAGACGCGTCTTTCGTTCCGTCAACGTTAAAAGAGCTGTTTCCGAACCATCACGTTTTCCATTGACGGTGTCAATTTCAAAATGACCGAACTCTTCACGAGATTCCACTGATAGTGGCCGCTCTTCAATGCTTTTTCCCAGCAACTTGCGATTTTTCACCACGCGCTTTTTGTTAGTGCGACGGGTCACTTTCATTTGAAGATGAATATTTCGAATCTCGAGACGTTGTTCATCTATATACCTGTAGAGTGTCGTTGTACTGATTCTCTCATGGGGGGCAAACAGACCGTTCTGACGCACAAAACCGACTGCCGCATCTGGAGAGAAGCCCTTCGTTTTGAAGCAATCCACAAAGTAAGAAAGGAAAGCCCGGACTTACGGGAACTTCTCTTTCCGACAGCAGTTTTTACGATTCAGCAGATATCGATTTTGTGCATATTCAGCATTATACCCGTAGGAATAGTGTAAATTTCCGTTGATTTTCTTGACTTGTTTTAATTCTCCCCGCTTGATCTCATTGTGGATCGTTTGCGGGGCTACGCCGATCCGTTTGGCGATTTTCCGATTGGAAAGCCCTTCAGAATGCCAAGCTGCGATTTTTCCGCGCTCAACTTCTGTTAGGTGCTGACCTTTGCGGCGAAGTGTGATAGAATTTTGACAAGTCATAGTGAAAATCTCCTTATTGGTTTGGTGTAGGAACCCCAATAATACACGATTTTTCACTATGATTTTTTTCTGGGTGGCTAACTTGATTATAAAATTTACGTTTTCTATTTTATAGTAATATATGATTTAATTCTAACAGATTATTGCGTACACTGCATGATACATCTGGCCCATAGTATTTATTTAGCCGATTGATAGCTGTGCTATTTGAGCTAATATAAGCAATCATTATTCTTCAAAATTGAATCATAGCCTCCAATGTGAACTTGAGGTTTTGATTTGACTGAAAGCTTTCTGGAACCACTCGCATAGCAGGTGATTTTCATACATATAATAAAAAAACCGCAGCATTTTCAGCTGCGGTTTTTGCGTACGGGCACGCCTGTGGTTCAGACAGGTTGTATTTTAAAGGTGATTATTTGTTTTTTAAGTTGTAGAAAGATTTCAAACCTTTGTATTCAGCAACTTCACCAAGTTGGTCTTCGATACGTAATAATTGATTGTATTTAGCAATCCGGTCAGTACGTGAAAGAGAACCAGTTTTGATTTGGCCAGCGTTTGTTGCAACAGCGATGTCAGAGATTGTTGAATCTTCTGTTTCACCAGAACGGTGAGAAACAACTGCTGTGTAACCAGCTTCTTTAGCCATTTCGATTGCTTCGAAAGTTTCAGTCAAAGTACCGATTTGGTTAACTTTGATTAGGATTGAGTTAGCGATACCTTTTTCGATACCTTCAGCTAATTTTTCAGTGTTTGTTACGAACAAGTCGTCACCAACTAATTGAACGCGGTCGCCTAGAGCGTCAGTCAATTTCTTGAAGCCGTCCCAGTCGTTTTCGTCTAAACCATCTTCGATTGAGATGATTGGGTATTTCGCAACTAATTCTTCGTATAATGCGATCATTTCGTCAGTTGTTTTTTCGCCTTCGCCTGAGTCAGCTAAAACGTAAACACCTTTTTCTTTGTCGTAGAATTCTGAAGAAGCAGCATCCATAGCAAGAACAACGTCTTTACCAGGTACATAGCCAGCTTTTTCGATTGCTTCGATGATTACTTCGAAACCTTCTTCGTTAGAACCAAGGTTAGGTGCGAAACCACCTTCGTCACCAACTGAAGTAGCTAAACCTTTAGATTTCAAGATAGCAGCCAATGCGTGGAATACTTCAGCACCCATACGTAGCGCTTCTTTGAATGTTGGTGCGCCAACAGGCATGATCATGAATTCTTGGAAATCGATTGAGTTGTCAGCGTGAGAACCACCGTTGATGATGTTCATCATTGGAGTTGGCAATACTTTTGTATTGAATCCGCCTAAGTAGTGATATAAAGGTACTTCCAAGTAGTCAGCAGCAGCACGAGCAACGGCGATAGAAACACCTAAGATTGCGTTCGCGCCTAATTTACCTTTGTTAGGAGTGCCGTCTAATTCGATCATAGCTTTGTCGATAGCCATTTGGTCACGTACATCGTAGCCGATGATCCCTTCAGCGATGATGTTGTTCACGTTGTCGACAGCTTTTTGAACACCTTTACCGCCGTAACGAGATTTGTCGCCGTCACGCAATTCAACTGCTTCGTATTCACCAGTTGAAGCCCCTGAAGGAACCATACCGCGTCCGAAAGCACCGCTTTCTGTGTATACTTCTACTTCGATCGTTGGGTTGCCGCGTGAATCTAAAATTTCGCGAGCATAAACATCTGTAATAATTGACATGTTTTGTCTCTCCTTTTGGTTTTATATACTAAGGGAAGTCCCTTGTTCCATTGTAGTGGATATTGATAATTGGTGCAATTGTTTTATTTTACCGCGTTTAGTAAGGCTAAGAATGAATCTGGTTGTAAGCTAGCGCCGCCAACTAAAGCACCATCAACGTTTTCTTTTGCCATGTATTCTGCGATATTTTCTGGTTTAACAGAACCGCCGTATTGGATACGAACAGCGTCGGCAACTTCACCATCATAGATTTTCGCAACAGTTTGACGAACCACACCACAGATTTCGTCTGCGATTTCAGCGTCGGCTGATTTACCAGTACCGATTGCCCAGATTGGTTCATAAGCAATCACCATGCTAGATACTTGACCAGGAGTCAAGCCGTCTAAGCCAGCTGTAATTTGACCTTCGATCCATTCGGCTGTTTTACCAGCTTCATAAGTTTCTAAAGACTCCCCACAACATAAGATTGGTGTCATGCCATTTGCGAAGATTGCTTTGGCTTTTTGATTGATTTCTGCATCTGTTTCGTGGAAATATTCACGACGTTCTGAGTGACCAATGATCACATATTGCACGCCAAGGTCAGCGATAGCTGCTGGTGAGTTTTCACCAGTGTAGGCTCCTTCGTTTTCCCAGAAGCAGTTTTGAGCAGATAATTGTACGTCAGAATCTTTCAAGCTCCAAGCTAATGGTGCTAAGAACAAAGCAGGTGAACCGATCACAGAATCCACAACGTCTTTTGAAGGAACAGCAGTTTTTACTGCTTCCGCAAAGCTTTGTGCTTCTGATAATGTTTTGTTCATTTTCCAGTTTCCGGCAATAATTGGTTTACGCATGCATCAAGCACTCCTTTTCCCATCAATGGGTAATTTGACTTATTTGTCGTTGATTGCTGCTAATCCAGGTAATTCTTTACCTTCTAATAATTCAAGACTAGCACCGCCACCAGTTGAGATGTGGGTGAATTTGTCTGCAAAGCCTAATTGTTCAGCTGCAGCAGCAGAGTCGCCACCACCGATGATTGTTGTTGCGCCTTCCAAGTTTGCGATTGCTTCACATACACCGATTGTACCGCGTGCGAAGTTGCTCATTTCGAATACGCCCATAGGTCCGTTCCAAACCACTGTTTTTGCACCTTCTAATGTTTGTGCAAACAATGCGATTGTTTCAGGACCAATGTCTAAGCCCATTTGACCAACTGGCACGTCACCAGTATGTTCTTCAGTTGGTACGTCATTTGAGAATTCAGCAGCTGTGATAGAGTCCACTGGTAAGACGATTTTGTCGCCAGCTTTTTCTAGTAAGCTTTTCGCTAATTCAACTTTGTCCGCTTCTACTAAAGAGTTTCCAATTTCCATTCCTTTAGCTTTGTAGAAAGTATAAGTCATACCGCCACCAATCAAAATTTTGTCCGCTTTAGGGATCAAGTTTTCGATTACACCGATTTTGTCAGAAACTTTCGCACCACCAAGGATGGCAATCATAGGACGTTTAGGGTCTTCGACAGCTTCGCCGATAAATTTGATTTCTTTTTCCATTAGGAAGCCAGCTACTGTTGGGATACCAGTTGAAGCAATCCCTACGTTAGAAGCATGGGCACGGTGAGCTGTACCAAAAGCGTCGTTTACAAATACGTCGCCTAGAGAAGCCCAATATTTACCTAATTCTGGATCGTTTTTGCTTTCTTTCTTGCCGTCGACATCTTCAAAACGAGTGTTTTCAAAGACTAATACGTCGCCGTCTTTCATGTCAGCAATTGCGTCTTCCAATTCTTTACCGCGAGTTTCAGGAACAAAGGTTACGTCTTTTCCTAATAATTCGCCTAGGCGTTTGGCTACAGGTGCTAAAGATTTACCTGCTTTGTCTTCTTCGGTTTTCACACGACCTAAGTGAGAGAATAGGATCGCTTTACCACCTTGATCCATCACGTATTGGATCGTAGGTAGCGCCGCTTTGATACGAGTGTCATCAGTGATCACGCCATCTTTCAAAGGGACATTGAAGTCTACGCGGACAAGGACTTTCTTATCTTTTAAGTCGATGTCTTTTACGGTCATTTTTGCCATAAATCTTTTGCCTCCTAAATATTTATCCGGTTGCCCGGTCATACGCTTTATTATAACTCTTTGAAATCAGGCTGAAAAAGATTTCGACCCGATTTCAAAGAAAAAGCGGAGAAGCGCGTCGCTTCCCCGCTTGCTCAAGCTTCGTCCTCAGCTGTCTTTAAGAGAAAATCTTAAAGTTTAGCAAAGTATTCCAAAGTACGAACTAATTGTGCAGTGTAAGACATTTCGTTGTCATACCAAGCAACAGTTTTCACTAATTGTTTGCCATCAACAGTCAATACTTTAGTTTGAGTTTCGTCGAATAATGAACCGTAAGTCATACCCACGATATCAGAAGAAACGATTTCGTCTACATTGTAGCCGAATGATTCGTTTGAAGCTTCTTTCATCGCTGCATTTACTTCGTCAGCAGTAACTTCTGTGTTAAGAACAGTTACTAATTCAGTTAATGAACCTGTTGCAACAGGAACACGTTGTGCAGCTCCGTCTAATTTACCGTTCAATTCTGGGATTACTAAGCCGATCGCTTTAGCAGCACCAGTTGTGTTAGGAACGATGTTTTCTGCAGCGGCACGAGCACGACGGAAGTCACCTTTAGGGTGTGGTCCATCAAGAGTCATTTGGTCGCCAGTGTAAGCGTGGATAGTTGTCATCAAGCCTTCGATAACGCCAAATTTGTCGTTTAATGCTTTAGCCATAGGAGCTAAACAGTTAGTAGTACAAGATGCACCTGAGATAACTGTTTCTTTACCAGTTAATGTTTCATGGTTTGTGTTGTAAACGATTGTTGGTACGTCGTTTCCACCAGGAGCTGTAATAATAACGCGTTTAGCGCCACCTTTTAAGTGTAATTCAGCTTTTTCTTTAGATGTGAAGAAACCAGTTGATTCCAACACGATATCTACGCCTAGTTCGCCCCAAGGTAATTCTTCAGGGTTACGGTTAGATAATACTTTAACTTCTTTGCCGTTAACGTTGAAAGAACCATCGTGAACTTCAACTGTTCCGTTGAAACGTCCTTGAGTTGTGTCATATTTTAACAAGTGAGCTAACATTTTAGCGTCTGTTAAGTCGTTGATTGCAACCACTTCTAATCCTTCTACATCTTGGATACGGCGGAATGCTAAACGTCCGATACGTCCAAAACCATTGATACCTACTTTAACTGTCATTAAAGATTTCCTCCTTATGAAAATCAAAAATTTATTTTAAAGGGTCACCCCTTAAAATCATTCATTAGCCGCTAAAATCGAATTTGCTGCAGCTTCGTCCGTAATCAGCCAAGTCTGTTTCGGTGCGCTCTTCATATACGCCTCGATGGCTTTAGCTTTTGATTTGCCTCCCGCTACTGCGAAGACATGTGGCACTTTTTGGACATTGCTGAGTGTTAGTCCAATCCGCGGGACTTTGTAAACGATGTTGCCTTCCTGGTCAAAGAAATAACCAAAGGATTCAGCCACCGCTTTTTTTTGCTTCAGCATTGCAAGTTCTTCCGCTGACATTTTTCGACGCCCTGCCATATGCAAGGCCCGACCAATGCTGTGGATTACTACGTTTGCTTTGCCGATTAGCTCCAAGACTTCTTGGATCATAGGTTCCTGAATCAACGTACGATAAGTTTCATCGGACAATTGCTCTGGAACATACAGCGCACGATGTTGTCCGCCAGTTTTAGCCGCCATTACGGCGCTAACTGAATTGGCTTGCACCGTCACGGCTTCCCCAATTCCGCCTCGTGCTGGTACAAATAGGTTGTGTCGCTGTGCTGTTTCCAATGGTTCTAAGGATTCCGCCACCACTGCCATAGTGGTACCGCCCATTACCGCGATGATATTCTGACCTTCCGGTAAGACCGTTGCCAAACTATTTTGCAGTAACTCACCAAACTCATTTAAAACTTTCGGTTGCACATCACAATCACCGGCAGCTACGAGACACTTGGCGATGCCAAAGTGTTCAGCTAGTTCTTTTTCGATCTGTTGCATCCCCAGCATCTGATCCATGACTTCTTCCAGATTTTGATAAGCTGTAAAGCCTTTTTCTGTCAGCATCATGCCATTTTTTGAGGCATCGATCAACCCGATCGACTTCAAAAAATCAGTTTCCGTTCGCAAAACCCGTTCAGTAGAACCCATTTTTTGAGCCAAGGCGCGACGGCCAATTGGCTGCATCCAATAGATATGACGCAAAATTGCAAAACGCTTCTGTAGGACTTCTAACAAATCTGGAGCAACAGCTTCGATCAATTTTAAATCTTTGTGCATGATTTGCTCCTCCGTTGGTCGTTTTTTGTCCACAGTAGACTTTTTCCGACCCACTAACCTTAAAAAAATAAAATTGACATTCTTCCTTGCATTAAATCAAAGTATCTTTATCAATCTCACAAAAGTAATTCTAACAGTTTTAGGTAAAAAAAACAAGAAAAGAGCATGCTTTTTTTGCTCTTTTCTTGTGACTACTCAAATCGCTTGCGCTTCGAGGAAGATGGGATGTGTAACTGATCGCGATATTTGGCAACAGTACGGCGCGATAGCTCGATACCTTTAGTCGCCAACAGCTCGACTATTTTTTGATCTGACAGGGGCTTTTGCTTATTTTCAGCATCAATCAGCTCCTGTAGGGCTTGTCTGGTGGTATCAACAGATAAGTCTTCTCCACCGGAAGCATGGGTAAAGAAACTCCGCAACTCATATACCCCGAATGGCGTTTCTAAATACTTGCCATTGACTGCCCGACTAATGGTGGACTCATGGAGACCCAGTTCTTCAGCAATTTCTTTCAACTGCATCGGTTTTAATGGTCGTGTCGTTTCAGCAAAAAAGTTCGGCTGTCTTTCCAAGATTGCTTGACCAACGCGCATAATCGTATCCCCACGCTGTTCAATTGTCTTGGTGATCCAATCAAATTCCTGTTTCTTTTCTTTCAAATACTTCTGAACTTCTGGATCGTTGGTTTGGCTCATTTTCTCAAAGTAGCGGCTTTGTAGCTTCACATTGGGCATGCTCCGACGGTTGGACCGCAGTTGCCAGCCTTCTGGCGTATCCAAAAGCGTCAAATCTGGCACAATGTATAACCCTTCCGGTGCCCCAAAGGCCGCTCCTGGCGCTGGACTCAATGACCGGACATAATCAAAAATCAACTGAACCTGCGGCAAATCAATCTGATATTTTTTAGCAATTTCTGGCCACTTGCGTTGAACAAAGGGTTCGAAATCTTCTTCTAATATAATGTAGGCTAGCTCTGGTGCCTGTTGATCCCGTTCTGTTTGCAGCATTAGAGATTCTTGCAGGCTACGGGCGCCGACGCCGGCTGGATCCAATTGTTGCAACAGTGTCAAGGCATCTAACATTTGAATCGGGGTCGCCCCCGTTTGCTTCTGGGCCTCCTCCAACGTTGTGGTCAAATAGCCATTCAAATCGACGAACTCAACTAAATAAAGCACTAGCCGCCGCAATTCCGTATCACGATAGTTCAGATGAATCTGTTCAATCAAAGACTCAAACAAGGAGCCATGCTGATCGGGAATTTGACTTAGATAGGTCTGACTATCACCAGCTGGCGCTGAACTAGCCAGTGCCGCCACGTTAGATTCCTCTTGAACTTCTAGTAGGGGGTTCTCTAAGGACTTTTCTGCAACGAAACGCCACAGTTCTTCTGTATTATATTGGAGAATTTGAATGGATTGTTGCAGCTCTTGAGTCATAGCTAGGCGCTGTGATTGTTGCTGTTGCTGCTTTTGTTGAAATTGTTGTTGAAATTTCAAAAAAATTCTCCCCTTTCGACTTGTTTTTTTATGACAGATAGGCTAAACTAATAATCGTGCTTGCGCCCTTAGTGTAGTGGATATCACGTAAGATTCCGGTTCTTGAGACGGGGGTTCGATTCCCTCAGGGCGCGTAACGAAAGCGTTGGATAATCCAACGCTTTTTTTTCGTCTTAAAAAGATTGTTTGACATAGGGCAACGGGCGGTTGCTCATGCGTTTCAGTTGGATTTTCTTTTCTTCAATCATTTCCACGAGGTCGTCGGAAAAGTTTTCCAGGATAACACGGCCGCCTTTATAGGTATAACCGCCAATTTCGGTTACTTCTTCTGGTGACAGCACAACTTTACGGTGCGCAATCTTTTTAAAAAACTCTTCTAATATATAGGTTGGCAAATAGAAATTATTTTGCGCCGCAAAACTTTGCAAATAAACAAACTCATCAATCGTGATATAACAGTCATCAAACGAATCAAAGCTCACATATTCCTCTAAAAACAGAGTCCGCTTTTGCAGAATTTCATTGATTTTTTTGTTTAACAAATTAATTGTTTCGATCTCTTTTACTTTATGTTCCAGCTCGCGACGCTTGGCATCCCGACGTTGATCATACGATGATTGTAGTACTACCGCACCCAACATTAGCAGTGCCCCTACTGCCACGCCTATTAACCCAATTACGAAATACAGCATTTGTTTCACCCTTCATCCTTTTTTATCAGTATAGCATATTTATCTTCTCACAAAACATAACTGCTTGGCAAATTCTTGATCAAACTATTTGACCTTTATTGACCATTCCGCTATACTTTCTCTTAGGTACAAAACGAGCTTTGTGCTACAATGGTTTTGTACATTTTGACAAGGAGGAATTACTCATGAATTTAATCCCAACAGTTATCGAACAATCATCTCGTGGCGAAAGAGCCTACGACATTTACTCCCGTCTTTTGAAAGACCGTATCATTATGTTGAGCGGCCCAATTGACGACAACGTGTCCAACTCCGTTATCGCGCAGTTGCTCTTTTTAGACGCTCAAGATTCTGAAAAAGACATCTACTTATACATCAACTCTCCTGGTGGTAGCGTATCTGCCGGCTTGGCGATTTTTGACACCATGAACTTTATCAAAGCAGACGTGCAAACCATCGTTTTAGGGATGGCGGCTTCAATGGGTAGCTTCTTATTAACTGCAGGTACTAAAGGCAAACGTTTCGCATTACCAAATGCTGAAATCATGATCCACCAACCATTAGGTGGCGCTCAAGGTCAAGCAACTGAAATCGAAATCGCTGCTCGTCACATCCTAGATACACGTACTCGTTTGAATACGATTTTATCTGAACGGACTGGACAACCTCTAGAAGTTATCGAACGCGACACTGATCGTGATAATTATATGACAGCGCAGCAAGCGAAAGATTATGGTTTGATTGATGACGTGATGGAAAACAGCAGTGCGTTAAACTAAAATTGCAATTGGAAAGACTGGTCAGATTCATGATCAGTCTTTTTTTATAGGACTGATTGATTGGCTTTTTAATCCCTTCCCGCTACAATAAAAAGAGGAGGTGGCTAACATGGATATTTCGAACATCAAAGCAGCCGCAACAAATACTACTACAGGTTTAAAAATCGGTGCCGATGATGCACCAGTTAAACTAGTTGAATTTATCAACGTCCGTTGTCCCTACTGTAAACAATGGTTTGAAGAGTCTAAAGAACTATTGGATCAATATATTGCCGAGGGTCGTTTACAACGGATCATCAAACCTTTTAACAAAGAAAAGGAAAGCTTGCAACGGGGCAACGTCATGCATCGCTATTTAGATACCAACTTGCCTGAGAAAGGCTACGCCGCTTTAATGCAAATGTTTATCACACAAAAAGACTGGCAAGATCTCTCTTTAGAGGAAGTGGCACGTTTTGCTGAGGACCGCTTGCAATTGGCACCTCAAGCAAATGAAGCGTTACTAACAGACGTGGTCACTGAAGCCAACAATGCCAATATTCAATTTGTGCCAACCCTCATCATCAACGATCATATTTTTGATGAAGCAATCGAACCAGAGCTGTTAATTCAATATATCGAAGAGTAACTGGTAACAAAAAATCTCCAAAAAGTTAAGGATTATCCTTAAGACTTTTTGGAGATTTTTTCGTACTCTTTAAACTTAACCGACATGAGACTCTTTCAAGTTTTCGGCAAAGTCATTGATTTTCCGAATACGGTGATTGATTCCAGATTTAGAGATTGTGCCTGACGGGAGCATTTCACCTAATTCTTTTAAGCTGACTTCGGGATTTTCTAAACGCAAGCGGGCAATCTCCTGCAGTTTTTCCGGTAAAGCCTCGATACCAACCGTATTTTCGATAAAGGCGATATTTTCCACCTGTTTGGCGGCGGCATCGATGGTCTTATTCAAATTAGCCGTTTCGCAGTTCACTAAACGATTAACAGAGTTCCGCATGTCCCGCACGATCCGTACGTCCTCAAATTTCAGCATCGAATTGGTGGCGCCGATCAAGGTTAAAAAGTCCGCAATTTTTTCGGCACCTTTCAAATAGGTGATATAGCCATTACGTCGTTCGAGGGTCCGTGCATTGAGGTCGTAATAGTTCAACATATCGCAGACATCTTGATTGTGTTCTTCATAAAGAGAATAAATCTCCAAATGGTAGCGGCTAGTTTCGGGATTATTGACAGAACCAGCTGCCATAAAAGCACCCCTTAAATAGGAACGCATTTTTTGAGCATTCCCCAAGATTTCACTAGAAACGTGGCTATTAAAGACCACCCCATCCATAATGTCTAAATCCGCCAAAACACTTTGGGTATCCTGCTTTAACCGAACAATATAGACATTGTTCTTCTTTAATTTCATTTTTCGCCGTACTAAAAGTTCACTGCGAACTTGATAATGATCTTTTAATAGCGAGTAGATACGTCGCGCAATCGCGGCGTTTTCAGATTGAACATTCAAAATAAATTGATGATTTGCAATACTCAAAGAGCCGTTCATGCGAATCAACGCGGCTAATTCCGCTTTGGCATGTTCACGATGCACTTCTAACGTCGTCAATTCTTTTTTCACATCCGCTGCAAATGACATATCTGCCCCACCCTTTCTTAATATTTCGCTCCGAAAACGATTCGGAACAATTCTTCAACAACCTTTTCCCCATCATGAAAGGCGCCATGGTCACGTAGCTCCAAAAAATCGGTGGAAATCACGCGACAGCCTTCTTCTCGCAGCCCCTTAAAGTCATGGGATACTTGGACCAGATATTCATCATAGCGTTCTTGATCCATGTAATTCTCTGGTACTGGCTGTGTATTCACCAAGACGGTATCCACAAACGGTGTCTTTAAATGACGATGCAACACGCGAATATGGTCCGCATCAGAAAAATGCTCAGTCTCCCCTTTTTGGGTCATGATATTACAAATATAAACGACTTCTGCTTCTGTTTTAATTACTGCGTCGCCAATTTCTTCAATGACCAAGTTGGGGAGGATACTGGTGAACAAGCTGCCAGGTCCTAATACAATCATGTCCGCTTCCTCAATCGCTTTGATGACTTTACGAGCGGCTTTAGGTTGCTCGCCACTCCCATCGGAACGGGTAACATGCACGTATTCAATCGTTTTTCGGTCCTTAGCAATTTGTGATTCCCCACTAACCTCGGTGCCATCATCAAACGTAGCATGTAGTGTCAGTGGTTCTTCAGAAGAAGGATAAATATGACCATCCACGTGCATCATCCGTGCCAAAAGTTGCACTGCTTCATAGGTACTCTCACGCATTTCGGCCACCGCCGCGATAATTAAATTGCCAATGGCGTGATTTGCCAAAAATTTATCTTCTTTCTTAAAGCGATACTGAAAGATATCTGAATAAAGTTTAGGCATATCAGACAAAGCAACTAAGACATTGCGTAAGTCGCCGGGTGGTGCCATATTGACAGAGTCTCGAATCGCACCGCTACTGCCACCATCATCGGCCACCGTTACGATAGCTGTGATCTCGGCACTCTGGTTACGCAAGCTTTTCAGAATAACGGGTAGCCCCGTACCGCCACCAATCACAACGATTTTAGGCTTGCGGATTCGGTAGGTCTTCATTTTCATGACCGATTCACCGTCTCTTTACGTTTGTCTTTATCACGATGTGTGATATTGACATGGTAATTTTCTAAAAGCTCTTTCCCAACCCGCTCGGTCAAAGCTACCGAACGGTGTTGCCCACCGGTACAGCCAATCGCGATTGTGACATTGTTTTTACCCTCTTTTTTATAGCCCGGTAAAACCGTATGTAACAGATCCATGAATTTTGTATAAAATTCAGTGGTCTCATCAAAACCCATCACATAATCATAGACAGCTGGATCTTGGCCCGTTAACGGACGCAGCTCAGGGATGTAGTGCGGATTTGGCAGGAAGCGCACATCCATCACAATATCAGCATCAATTGGTAACCCGTATTTAAAGCCGAAAGAAACCATTTCAATTCGGAAAGTGTGAGTGTCGTGGCTCTTAAATTCTTTGGTGATTTGCTCGCGTAACTGACGTGGACTCAAGTGTGTCGTATCAATGACGATTTGCGCATCCGCTTTGATTTCTTCCAAGATAGCACGTTCTTTACGGATCCCTTCAGTTACCAGACCGTCCATCGCCATCGGGTGGGTCCGCCGGGTTTCTTTATAACGAGAAACCAGCTCTTCATCTGTTGCGTCTAGGAAAAGCACTTGGGTATCAATAATACTAGTATTCTCCAATTCAACTAACATCTCTTGGATTTCACGGAAAAATGCGCGTGAACGTAAATCCACCACCAATGCGATTTTGGTGACCTTGCCAGATTCTTTAATTAGTTCCCAAAATTTAGGGATTAGACTTGGGGGCATATTGTCGATACAAAAATAGCCCATATCTTCAAAACTTTGGATGGCTACCGTCTTACCGGCACCGCTCATCCCTGTAATAATTACAAGTTGTAAATTTTCAGCCATGTGGATTCCTCCTTTGCATTCAAACAATTATACCACAAGCAATCCGGGCGTGCCATGTTTTCCTCTTTACATAAAAATAGAACCTCCTGTTGGTTGAAGACAGGAGGTTCATTCTGAACGGTTATTTATAGGATGATAAAAAGCTAGACCAATTTAAATCAGCGTGACTTTTATCATCCATAATAATACGTGAGAACCTTTGAAAAGACAATAGTTATTTGCTTAAGAAAACGTTAAATTCAGCTAATCAAAAAATGTGATGTCTTTTAATTACAAGACCAATTTAGAGGACTCGGGACAGATATTGTCCGGTATAACTTTCTTTGACTTGCGCCACCTCTTCAGGTGTACCGGTGGCAATAATCGTACCACCGCCATCGCCGCCTTCTGGTCCTAAATCAATCACATAGTCAGCAGATTTAATGACATCAAGATTGTGTTCAATCACCAAGACTGTATTCCCAGCATCGACTAAACGCTCCAATACTTGCAACAGGCGCGCGATATCATCGGTATGCAACCCGGTAGTTGGTTCATCCAAGATGTAAAGATTTTTCCCAGTAGACAATTTGTGCAGTTCACTGGCCAATTTCATCCGTTGCGCTTCCCCACCAGATAACGTCGTGGCCGGTTGTCCCAAAGTTACATAGCCTAAGCCGACATCCACGATTGTTTTTAATTTCCGGTGAATCTTAGGAATATGTTGGAAAAAGTCGACTGCATCTTCCACGGTCATATCTAGGATGTCTGAAATATTCTTTCCTTTGTAATGAACTTCCAAAGTTTCTGAATTGTAGCGTTTGCCGTGACAAACGGAACACGGTACATAGACATCAGGCAAGAAATGCATTTCAATTTTAATGATGCCATCGCCCTTACAAGCTTCACAGCGACCGCCCTTCACGTTAAAGCTAAAGCGTCCTTTTTTGTAGCCCCGGACTTTCGCTTCATTGGTTTGAGCAAATAAATCGCGAATATCATCAAAAACACTAGTATAAGTCGCTGGATTACTACGCGGTGTACGGCCGATAGGACTTTGGTCGATATCTACCAGCTTCTCGATATTTTTATAGCCAGTGAGATTTTTGAATTTGCCTGGCTTATTTGAATTACGATTCAATTTTTGGGCCAAGGCTTTTTTCAGAATTTGATTAACCAAGGTACTCTTACCTGAGCCAGAAACTCCTGTCACTGCCACAAACTCGCCTAAGGGAATCTCAACTGAAACGTTTTTCAAGTTATTCTCTCTGGCACCCGTCAACTTCAAGCTTTTACCATTGCCTTGACGGCGTTCTGTGGGCACCGGAATTTTCTTGCGGCCGGATAAATATTGCCCGGTTAAAGAATTAGGATCGTTGGCAACTTCATCTGGTGTACCCGCGGCCACAATTTGCCCGCCTTGTTCACCAGCACCAGGTCCAACATCAATCAGATAATCAGAGGCGCGCATCGTATCTTCATCATGTTCCACGATTACCAGCGTATTACCTAAATCGCGCATCTTCCGTAATGAGTCAATCAAGCGGTCATTGTCCCGTTGATGCAGCCCGATAGATGGTTCGTCTAAAATGTACAAAACCCCTGACAAATTGGACCCAATCTGGGTTGCCAGCCGGATTCGTTGGGCTTCCCCACCAGAAAGTGTCCCGGCTGCCCGACTCAAGGTTAGATAATCCAAGCCAACATTTTTCAAGAAGGTCAGACGGTCGTCGACTTCTTTCAAAATGGGTTTTGCAATAATTTGTTCTTGCTCAGATAACTGAACGTCATCAAAAAAGTCTAAGGCTTTGTTGATAGCCAACTCACTGACTTGTCCAATGTGGGTGCCATCAACTTTAACTGACAACGCTTGCGGATTCAAACGGTAACCGGCGCAGGCTTGGCAGGTTAATTCTGTCATATACAGACGCATTTGGTCCCGTGTAAAATCGCTATTCGTTTCATGATAACGACGGTCGATATTTCGCAGCACCCCTTCAAAAGGAACTTCGACATCGCGCACGCCACCAAAATCATTTTCATAATGGAAGTGGAACGGTTCGCCATTAGAGCCATTCAAAATAATATCTTGATGCTCTTGCGGTAATTCATCAAAAGGCGTATCCATATCAATGTTAAAGCTGGTAGCGGCTTGCTCCAACATTTGCGGATAATATTGAGAACTAATCGGATTCCATGGCAAAATAGCCCCTTCCCGCAGCGTCTTACTGCCATCAGGAATCACCAAATCCTTGTCGACTTCTAACTTCACACCTAACCCGTCACACTCAGGACAAGCCCCAAAAGGCGCATTAAAGGAGAATAAGCGGGGTTCTAATTCGCCAACGGTAAACCCGCAATAAGGACACGCATAGTGTTCGCTAAAGAGCAGTTCTTCTTGGCCAATCACATCCACAACGGCGTAACCATCCGCCAAGCGCAAAGCGGCTTCAAAGGAATCAAACAAACGGGAACGAATGCCTTCTTTCACCACGATTCGGTCAATAACGATGCGAATATCATGTTTTTTGTTCTTTTCTAGTTCAGGTGCTTCGCTGACATCATACAGTTCACCATCCACCTGCATCCGCACATAGCCTTCTCGTTGAATCATTTCAAAGACTTTTTTATGTTGCCCTTTTTTCTTAACAATCACCGGTGCTAAAATTTGGATTTTCGTCCGTTCCGGTAATTCTAAGACCTTGTCCACCATTTGTTCCACAGACTGACTAGTAATCTCGATATTATCATTGGGACAAATAGGATGACCTACGCGGGCAAACAACAACCGCAAATAGTCATTGATCTCAGTGACAGTCCCCACCGTCGAACGCGGATTTTTACTGGTGGTTTTTTGGTCAATGGAAATAGCGGGACTTAAACCGTCGATGCTATCGACATCTGGTTTATCCATCTGTCCTAAAAACTGCCGCGCATAGGAAGAGAGACTTTCCACGTAGCGGCGTTGTCCTTCGGCGTAGAGGGTATCGAAGGCAAGGGAGCTTTTCCCTGAGCCAGAGAGACCTGTGACTACCACCATTTTATCTCGTGGAATCGTTACATCGATATCTTTCAAATTGTGTGCTCGCGCACCATGGATCACGATTTTATCGTTAGCCATGTAATCACTCCCCTGCTTTTAATTCCAAGATTGTATCCCGTAAAGTGGCGGCGGTCTCGAAGTCCAGCGCCCGGGCTGCGTCTTTCATTTCTTTTTCTAGTTTCAGTAATAAATCGGCTTTTTCTTCTCGTGTTAAATCTTCGTAATTGGTCTTCACTGTATAGTCGCCATCATCTTCAGCGACCTTAGTAATACTGATCAGATCACGAATTTCTTTAATAATCGTTTTCGGCACAATACCATGTTCTTCATTAAACTGCATTTGGATAGCACGACGCCGGTTGGTTTCTTCAATGGCCTTCGTCATGGAATCGGTCATTTTATCGGCATACATAATGACTTTACCTTCCGCGTTACGAGCGGCACGGCCAATCGTTTGCACTAAGGAACGTTCACTGCGCAGGAAGCCCTCTTTATCCGCATCCAAAATAGCAACTAAGGAAACTTCCGGTACATCCAAGCCTTCCCGCAGCAGGTTGATTCCCACTAGCACATCAAACTCTCCTAGACGCAAATCGCGAATAATCTCGGTCCGCTCTAAGGTTTTGATGTCACTATGAAGATACTTGACTTTAATACCTAGCTCTTTGAAGTAATCGGTCAAATCTTCCGACATTTTTTTCGTCAGGGTTGTCACAAAGACCCGTTGATTTTTCTCAACACGCTCGTTGATTTCACCCACTAAGTCGTCGATTTGTCCCATAATTGGGCGGATTTCGATAACCGGATCCAATAAGCCAGTTGGTCGAATGATTTGTTCCACGACTTTATCTGTTTGGGCCATTTCGTAAGGTCCCGGTGTCGCCGAAACATAAACGATTTGATTGACATGCTCTTCAAATTCTTCCAAACGGAGTGGGCGATTATCCAAAGCACTTGGCAAGCGGAAACCGTAATCTACTAACATTTGCTTACGCGCGCGGTCTCCATTGTACATGCCACGGATTTGTGGCATGGTCACGTGGGACTCATCCACTACAATCATAAAATCATCAGGGAAAAAGTCCAGCAATGTATAAGGTGGTTCCCCTTCTTTACGACCATCCATATGGCGAGAGTAGTTTTCAATGCCTGAGGTATACCCCATCTCTTTCATCATTTCTACGTCGTAATTCGTACGTTGCTCCAGACGCTGCGCTTCTAACAGTTTATTTTCTCCCCGCAGCTCATCTAAGCGCCAAGCTAATTCTTCCTGGATTTGGCTAATGGCCTTGTCCATATGATCCTCATTAGTCACAAAGTGGGTCGCTGGGAAAATCGCAACGTGTTCTGTTTCCCCTATGATTTCACCTGTCAAAGCATCAACTTCCCGGATTCGTTCCACTTCATCCCCAAAAAATTCGACACGCAGGGCGTGCTCATCCCGTGAGGCTGGGAAAATTTCCACCACATCGCCCCGCACCCGGAAACGACCCCGTTGAAAATCAATGTCATTGCGTTCAAATTGAATATCCACGAGATTCCGCAGTAATTCGTTGCGGTCTAGTTCCATGCCCACTCGAATCGAAACCACTTGGTCACTATATTCCCGTGGATCCCCTAATCCGTAAATACACGAAACAGACGCCACTACGATCACATCATTACGTTCTAATAACGCACTGGTGGCGGAGTGACGCAGCTTATCAATCTCATCATTGATACTAGCATCTTTTTCAATATACGTATCGCTAGAAGGAACATAGGCCTCTGGTTGGTAATAATCGTAGTAACTCACAAAATATTCTACGGCATTGTTGGGAAAAAATTCCTTAAATTCACCGTAAAGCTGTCCAGCTAAGGTTTTATTATGGGCGATTACCAGTGTGGGTTTATTGACTTCCTTGATTAGATTGGAAATAGTGAAAGTCTTCCCGGTCCCGGTCGCTCCTAACAAGATCTGTTCTTTGGCTCCCTCGTTAACACCGGTCACTAACTGTTGGATTGCTTCCGGTTGGTCACCACCTGGTTCATACTGTGAAACGAGTTCAAATGTATTCGAGGTTTCTCTTTCGATCATGGCAATACCTCCTCATTTATAGTGTAATCAATTCCTACTTAAATAGGAAAGCATTCGCTCTTTATAGCTGTTCTATTTTACCATACCGAACATATTTTCGCCACTTTTTGAAACGACCGTTTTTACTTGCTGCGCGAGCTTCATGTAACAACTTCTAACATCAAACGTAAGAAAATCAACTTTTTTTGCGTATTTTGCCGCAATTGACTTGTCGTTGTTAGAATTCTTAGGCTATAATGTTCAGCATATGATTTAATTTAAGGAGGATTTTTATGAAAAAATACTTTTTCTCACTCTTGATCCTGATTACGGGGATCCTTGGGCTTGCTGGGGGCCAGCCGGCTAATGCGGAAGAGAAAGTTTATCAGATCGGCACCGATCTTACCTTTCCCCCTTTCGAATTTCAAAATGATCAAAAAGAATACGTTGGCATCGATATCGATTTACTGACAGCTATTGCCAAGGATCAGGACTTCAAGTTTGAATTACGGCCTTTAGGCTTCGACAGTGCCATCCAAGGCGTTCAATCCGACCAGCTAGATGGTATGATTGCCGGGATGAGTATCACAGAGGAACGTCAGCAGTCATTTGATTTTTCTGCCCCTTATTTTGATAGTGGCATTTCGATGGCGGTTCAAAAAGACAATACCTCCATCAAAAGCTATGATGACTTAAAAGGCCAAACCGTGGCTGTAAAGGTTGGGACTGAATCAGCGGCGTTTGCTGAGAAGAACCAAGAAAAATATGGCTTTGATGTTAAAACTTATGACGCTGCTGACACTATGTATCAAGTACTGGAAAACGGTAGTGTAGCTGCAATCTTCGGTGACTATCCCGTTTTAGGTTATGCTATCAGCCAAGGCCAACCTCTGAAACTAGTTGGTGAAAAAGAAGTCGGCAGTGCTTATGGTTTTGCTGTTAAAAAAGGCCAAAATCAAGAATTATTAGCAAAATTTGATAAAGGCTTAGCCAAGCTAAAAGCTGATGGTACTTATGATGAAATCTTGGCAAAATATATTGACAGTGGTCAAACGGATACTGCCAGTGAGATGAAAAAAATCACACCGAAAAAAACGGTATACACGATTGCTAGCGATTTGACCTTTGCCCCTTTTGAGTATCAAAATGACAAAGGTGAATATGTTGGTATTGATGTAGACTTGCTAAAACGAATTGCGGAATTACAGGGCTTTGAGTTGAAGTTTAATTTTGTTGGCTTTGCTTCGGCAGTTCAAGCGGTAGAATCTGGGCAAGCAGATGCCATGATTGCTGGGATGACAATTACCGATGAACGTAAAAAATCTTTTGACTTCTCCGATTCTTACTTTGACAGCGGGATTCAATTAGCAGTCAAAAAAGACAATAAAAAAATCAAAAGTTATCAAGATTTACAAGGTAAAGTAGTGGGGGCGAAAGTTGGTACGGAATCAGCCGACTTCTTAGCTGCTCATGAAGACGAGTATGGCTATAAAATCAAATACTATGATGCCGCCAATGACTTGTATGATTCCTTACGAATTGGTCAAATCGATGCCATGATGGATGACTATCCTGTGATTGGCTATGCCATTAAAAACGGGCAAGATTTGGCAACACCAATCAAGCGTGAAACCGGCGGCCAATATGGTTTCGCTGTCAAAAAAGGCCAAAACGCTGAATTAGTTGAGATGTTCAATGAAGGGCTGAAGGAATTACGTCGGACCGGTGAATATGACAAAATTGTCGGTCGTTACATTGCTGAAAACAACGAAGAAAAAGCCGATGAATCTACCTTTATGGGGATTCTAAAAAATAACTATCCTACCTTACTAAAGGGTCTTTGGACAACGATCTTGTTGACCTTGATTTCCTTTGTCTTAGCTTTGATCGTAGGCGTCATTTTTGGACTCTTTAGTGTTGCGCCTAATCGGGCCTTACGCACCATCGCCGGTGTTTATGTTGATATTATTCGTGGAATCCCGCTAATGGTACTGGCCTTCTTCATTTTCTATGGACTACCTGGCATTTTAGGCTTTACCATTCCAGACTTCACGGCCGGTATCATTACACTGACTCTAAACGCCAGTGCTTATATCGCAGAAATCGTGCGGGGCGGGATTAACGCGGTACCCGTCGGTCAAATGGAGGCTTCCCGTTCGTTAGGCCTTTCGTATACCCGTACGATGCAAAAAATCATCTTGCCACAGGCCGTGCGGATCATGGTACCGTCCTTCGTAAACCAATTTGTTATCTCTTTGAAGGACACCACTATTATCTCGGCGATCGGTGTTATCGAGCTCCTACAAACTGGAAAAATCATCGTGGCTCGGACATTGCAAAGTTCCTCTGTTTATTTGATTATTGCGGTGATGTATTTGATTCTGATTACTGCTTTGACGAAGCTAGCCAAACTATTGGAAAAGAAGGTGTAAAGCATGGCTGAAAAAATCTTAGTGGAACATTTAGTAAAAAAATATGGAGACAATACTGTTCTTAACGATATGAACATCAGTATTCAAGAAGGCGATGTAGTCTGTGTTATCGGGCCATCTGGCTCTGGTAAAAGCACCTTTTTACGTTGCTTGAATCGCTTAGAAGAACCAACTAGTGGCGACATCATTATTGATGGGGCCCACTTGATGGACAAAAGTACCGATATTAACCAAGTTCGGCAACATATTGGGATGGTCTTCCAACATTTCAATTTATTTCCCCATTTGACGGTTTTGGAGAACATCACCTTAGCCCCTATGGATTTAAAGAAAACAAACAAAGGCGAAGCTGAAAAGAAGGCAATCAAATTGCTTGATACAGTTGGCTTGGCAGATAAAAAGGATATGTATCCTGACTCATTGTCCGGTGGTCAAAAGCAACGGGTAGCAATTGCCCGCGCGTTGGCGATGAACCCCGATATTATGTTGTTTGACGAACCAACATCCGCCCTTGATCCTGAAATGGTCGGTGATGTATTGAACGTCATGAAGAAACTAGCCAAACAAGGAATGACCATGGTCATCGTAACCCATGAAATGGGCTTTGCGAAAGAAGTAGCTAACCGCGTTTTATTCTGTGACGGGGGTAACTTCTTGGAAGACGGTAGTCCCGAACAAGTCTTCAATAATCCGCAAAACCCGCGTACCCAAGATTTCTTAGATAAAGTACTGAATATCTGATCGTACTAAAAAACGGAGCCCATTATGGACTCCGTTTTTTTATAGCCGATTATTCCCGTAAGTAAGGAGCAGTAATCTGATCATCACTGGCAAGTAAATCAGCGGGCGTACCGGTAAATAGGAGCTGCCCGCCCTTTTCACCACCAGCTGGACCTAATTCAATCAGCCAGTCAGCTTGCTTCATGACTTCTAAATGATGTTCAGATAAAACCAACGTATTCCCTTGCGCCACAAGTTGTTCAAATAACCGCAAAAGTACCTGTACATCTGATAAATGCAGCCCGTCCGTTGGCTCATCTAATAAATAGACGGCTCCTTGTTTTTGTAATTGACTGGCCAGTTTCAAGCGTTGTAACTCCCCGCCTGAAAGGGTTGATAACGATTGGTTCAAGACGATATAGCCTAAGCCCACTAACGTCACTTGCTCCAAAGCACGCGTGATTTGTGCTTGATCAAAGAACTCTTGCGCTTCTGTCACAGACATCGCCAATACGTCGATGATTGAGCGGCCATTTAATTGATAGTCGCGCATTTTCGGATCATAGCGGGTCCCATGACAGACTTCACAAACAGTGACAATATCATCCATAAAGGACATATCTGCTACAATTACTCCTTTTCCATGACAATGGGGACAGGCTCCTTTTGAATTATAGCTGAAATAAGCCGGACTCAGCCCCGTTGCCTGACTGAATAATTTACGAATCTGATCAAAAACCCCTAAATAAGTCAGTGCCGTTGACCGAATATTGATGCCGATATTTTTCTGAGAAATTGCGACAACTTCGACTTTATCTGATAATTCATGTTGAATCTCGGCCATCAGCAAACTCTTCCCCGAACCAGCCACTCCACATAAAACCGTCAGAACACCTAAAGGTAATTGAAGAGAAATATCTTTTAGGTTATGTCGGTGTAAGTGGGTCAAAGGTAACCAGTCTGTTGCTTGACGAAACGCTTTTTTCATGGGCAGGCGTTTTTGCAGCCAACGACTGGTAACCGAATCACTTTTCAAAAAATCTTGATAGGAACCGTGAAATAAAACCTCGCCACCTGACAAGCCAGCACCTGGGCCCATATCAATAACATAGTCGGCAATCTTGATCAGCTCAGGATGATGCTCCACTAAAATCACCGTATTGCCAGTATCCTTTAGCCGACGAATTGCTTGTTTTAATTGATCAATATCCTTAGGATGCAGACCAACACTGGGTTCATCTAAGAGATAGAGCACATCCGTGAGGGCGCTGGTAATGTATTTTGAAATCTTGATACGCTGTGCCTCGCCACCAGATAGACTGCCTGTTCCTCGTGCCAAATCAAGATAGCCCAACCCAATATCAATTAGTGACTGGACACGTTCACCGGCAGCACGGCGAATTTCTTTGGCATTCTCTGCCTCGATATTTTGCAGAAATAGCCCTACTTCATCTAGTGGTAACAAGACAACATCGGCGATGCTTTTCCCATTGATTTTGCAGCTGCGCACCCGTGGGTTGACACGCGTGCCCTGACAATCTGGACAAGTCTCAGTCGTCACAAACTTATCCAGCTGCTTTTGATGGCGTTTGCCCTCGTCTCGATGCAAAATGCTGCGCTGAATACGTGGAATCAACCCTTCATATTGAGCCGTATGCGGCCAAGCGGCGGGCGGATTTTTTAGCTTCATTTGCGGCGAATAGAGAAACAGCTGCAATTCTTCTGGTGTGTAATCCTTGATTTTCTTATCTAAATCAAATAGGCCACTGTCAGCATACCGCTTCCAGCGCCAAAAACCGGTATGGAAAGTCGGAAAATCAATGGCATCTTCGTTCAACGATTTATTGAAATCCACTAGCTTATGGACATCAATCGTTGTCACATAGCCCAGTCCGTCGCAAGTCGGGCATTTGCCTTCCGGATGATTGAAAGAAAAAACATCGGAATAGCCAATGTTGGGTTGACCAAAGCGAGAGAATAGCAAGCGTAAATACGTATAGATATCTGTATAGGTCCCCACGGTTGAACGAGCATTGTCCGATAATTTCTTTTGGTCTACGATAATTCCTACTGGCAGATTTTCAATGGCCTCTACGTCGGGACGACCATATTTAGGCAAATACTGCTGTAAAAAACTAGGAAACGTTTCATTGAGTTCACGCCTGGATTCGGCCGCCAGCGTGTCAAAAACCAGGGAGGACTTTCCTGAACCTGACAAACCAGTCACAACCGTCAAAGCATGTTTTGGAATCGTAACACTGACATCTTTTAAATTATTTTCGCGGGCATGCTGAATTCGAATCATTTCATTCATTTATCTCACCTCCTCTTTATGCTACTAAAAAGAGAAATACCTGTCTAAGAAAAGCCCTTCCTGCTAGGATAAGATGAACAAAAAAGCACAACCCACTATTCATAAGAATGGGCTGTGCTTAAAAAATTATTTTTTCTTTTTGCTGCCGCCAAAGGCATCTTTCATTTTATCGAAAAAACCTTCTTCTGGCTCATTGATATCCTGACCGCCCGCTTTGGCAAAATCACGCAAGGCCTCTTTCTGCTCAGGACTTAAGTTTTTCGGTGTAATCAATTTAACCGTGACTTGTTGGTCACCATTGCCGCCACCACGTAACCGCGGTGCCCCTTTGCCACGCAGACGGAAAGTTGTCCCAGTTTGCGTGCCAGCCGGAATCTTCAGTTTGATCTTTCCGTGAACCGTTGGGACTTGAATCTCATCCCCTAAAGCCGCTTGAACGAAGCTTAATGGCAGTTCATAATAGATTTCAGCACCATCACGGTCAAAGATATTGCTTTCTTCTACTTGGAAAATAACATACAGATCACCATAAGGTCCGCCATTCAAGCCAGCTTCCCCTTGAGAGGCTAAACGCATTTGTTGGCCAGTTTCCACACCAGCCGGTACGTTGACTTTGACCTTGTGGGCCCGTTTTTGATGACCACTACCGTGACAAGTTGGACATGGTTCTGGAATTTCTTTCCCTGTACCATTACATACATCACAAGTTTGTCGTGTCATAACGCGTCCCAGTGGGGTTTGGCGTTCGACATTGATCGTACCAGAGCCGTGACATTTATGACAAGTTTGCGGTTGCGTGCCTGGTTTAGCACCATTCCCGCCACAGGTTTCACAGACATCTTCCCGATTGTAACGAACTTCTTTTTCTACACCAAAAATCGCTTCTTCAAAAGTCAGATCCACTTTATATTGCAAGTCAGCCCCTTGACGCGGAGCTGTTGGATCTGCTTGACGACCACCGCCGCCACCAAAGAAAGATTCGAAGATATCTTCGAAACCACCAAAGCTGCCGCCGCCACTAAAGCCGCCAAAGTCACTGAAGCCACCGCCGCCGTAACCACCGCCACCATAATTGGCATTGGCACCTGCGTGACCATATTGGTCATAAGCAGCTCGTTTTTGCGGATCACTTAATACTTCATAGGCTTCTGATACTTCTTTGAATTTTTCTTCAGCATCCGGTTCTTTATTGATATCTGGATGATATTGTTTTGAAAGCTTACGGTAAGCTTTTTTGATTTCATCATCTGAAGCACCTTTGGACAAGCCTAACACTTCATAATAATCTCTTTTCGCCATGGGCTTCCCTCCATCAGTTTGATTACAAACAATCGTGTTCATCATACCACAAAATCGCTAAAAGCTGAATGTTTCCTGTGAGTTTCTTTTAGCTAATCGGACACAGAGGCCGAGAACAACTCCAGCGAGTCGCTCTCAGCCTCCAGACTTTGTGCATGAGATTATTTATTGTCGTCGTCTACTTCTTCAAAATCAGCATCTACCACATCATCCGCGCCGCCTTGAGCAGCTTCAGGATTTTCAGCAGCTTGTTGTTGCGCTGCTTGTTCGTACAATTTAACCGTTAGATTTTGCACGATTTCATTCAATGCATCCCGTTTGGTCTTCATGTCTTCCAAGTTGTTTGCTTCAACAGCGGCTTTTAATTCGTCGCGAGCGTCTTCCGCTTTCTTCACTTCATCAGCGTCAACTTTGCCTTCTAATTCTTTCAAAGTTTTGTCAACTGTGAACAACAATGCATCCACATCATTACGTAAGTCAACTTCTTCTTTACGTTGTTTGTCAGCTTCCGCATTTGCTTCAGCATCTTTCACCATACGGTCGATTTCATCATCTGTTAAACCTGAAGAAGATTTGATTGTAATTTTTTGTTCTTTTTGAGTACCTAAGTCTTTAGCAGATACGTTAACGATCCCGTTTTTATCAATATCGAAAGTAACTTCGATTTGAGGGATACCACGTGGTGCTGGTGGAATATCCGTTAATTGGAAGCGACCTAACGTTTTGTTGTCCGCTGCCATTGGGCGTTCCCCTTGCAAGACATGGATATCAACGGCTGGTTGATTGTCTGCGGCAGTCGAGAAGACTTGTGATTTACTTGTTGGGATAGTTGTGTTGCGGTCGATCAGTTTAGTGAAGACCCCACCCATTGTTTCAATCCCTAGAGATAATGGTGTTACATCAAGTAAGACAACATCTTTGACATCACCTGTGATGACCCCACCTTGAATAGCCGCACCCATTGCGACTACTTCATCTGGGTTAACTGATTTATTTGGTTCTTTGTTGGTTTCTTTACGAACGGCATCCACAACAGCTGGAATCCGTGTAGAACCACCTACTAAGATTACTTCGTCAATTTCAGATTGAGAAAGACCAGCATCTTTCAAGGCTTGACGAACTGGCACTTTCGTACGTTCAACTAAATCGGCCGTTAATTCATCGAATTTAGCACGAGTTAAGTTTAATTCTAAGTGCAAAGGTCCAGCTTCGCCAGCTGTGATAAATGGCAAGCTGATTTGAGTGCTAGTAACACCAGACAAATCTTTTTTAGCTTTTTCAGCAGCATCTTTCAAGCGTTGTAAAGCCATTTTATCTTTGCCTAAGTCAATGCCGTTTTCTTTTTTAAATTCAGCAACCAAGTGGTCAATGATTTTGTTATCAAAGTCATCCCCACCTAAATGGTTATCGCCGGCAGTTGACAATACATCAAAGACGCCATCGCCTAACTCAAGGATTGATACGTCAAAGGTACCGCCACCTAAGTCAAAGACTAAGATTTTTTCATCTTTATCTGTTTTATCCAAGCCATATGCCAAAGCAGCAGCAGTTGGTTCGTTGACGATCCGTTCTACTTCTAAACCAGCAATTTTACCAGCATCTTTCGTTGCTTGACGTTGCGCATCGTTGAAGTAAGCTGGAACAGTAATAACCGCTTTTTCAACTTTTTCACCAAGATAGTCTTCTGCAAAACCTTTTAAGTATTGTAAGATCATGGCAGAAATTTCTTGTGGTGTATAAGATTTGCCTTCCATTTCGACTTTGTAGCCGGCTTCGCCCATGTGGCGTTTAATAGAAGAAATCGTATTAGGGTTAGTAACGGCTTGACGTTTAGCAACTTCCCCTACTTGAATTTCACCATTTTTGAATGAGACAACAGAAGGAGTTGTCCGGTTTCCTTCTGGATTCGTAATGATTTTTGCTTCGCCGCCTTCTAATACTGCGACTGCTGAATTAGTTGTTCCTAAGTCGATCCCGATAATTTTACTCATGTTTGATCTTCTCCTTTGTGTAATTATTATGGTAAACGAATACTCGTTGTTTTATTGTGCGACAATGACCATTGAAGGGCGTAAAACCCGGTCATGAAGTTGATAACCCTTTTGCAATTCTTCTACAATGGTGTCAGCTGGTTGCTCAGAGGTTGCCGGAATTGTTTGAACTGCTTGGTGGACATTAGGATCAAATGTTTCTCCAATCGCTTGGATTGGCTCGATTCCCTCTTCCTTCAAGGCATGTTGTAAACTTTCCAAGACCATTTCGATTCCTTTTTTCAGGCTAGCGCCTTGTTCGTCCGCGACTTCAGTTGCTAGCGCGCGTTCTAAGTTATCGATAGCTGGCAATAACTTTTTAGCTAAATCTTGTGAACGGTAACGGACTAATAACTCCCGCTCGTTCTTAAAGCGATTGCTCATATTCGCAATTTCAGCACGAGCACGCAAGAACTTGTCTTCCGTTTCCTCTACCTGTGCTTTTAAGTCAGCGATTTGAAAAGCTTCCGCTTCTACTTCAGATTCGCCGGCACTATCGACTGCTTCCATTGCTTCTTGGTTTTTTTCAGCGATGCTTTCATCAACTGATTCCATATTTTCTTCTTTCACAACCTTGCCTTCCTTTCTCTACTCTGATTAACGGTTAAGAGAGCCGCTATGTAATCGCCGTCGCTACCGATTTGGTAAATCCAACGAACGATAATACTCTGCTAATTTTTCTGCTAGTTCTCGGCGGAAAACATCCACTAAGCCAAACATCCTTGAATAAGGCATACTGGTAGGGCCTAATAAAGCAATCGTGCCTCGACCATGTCCTTCAATTTCGTAACTAGCTTGGATCAAGCTCATATTGTTCAACAGCTCGTTCCCAATCTCGTTTCCGATCCTGATTTGAATGGCGCCGTCCCCAGGTGTCAGTAGTTGTGTCAATTCATCCATGTCCTTCATAAAAGAATACATTGACTTGAATTGTTGCAAATTTTGTTGTGGCTCATAATCCAATAGATTCATTTTACCACTAACAAAGATTTTTTCCTCGAATGCGTTCCCTAAGATTGAATCAAATAGATCCATCATGCCTTCTGGTGTTTGAAAATAGCGATGTAAGATCATGGGAATCTCCGTCCGCAAACGGTGATAGACGGTCATCAAAGGCTCACCTACTAGGCGATCATTGATGATGTTCACCATCTTTTCCAAATCACCCGCACTGACGCTGATAGGAATCGTAAAGACTTGACTCTCGACATTCCCTTTATCGGTTACGATAATGGCAATGATTTGGCGGTCGTTTAAAGGAACGATCCGAAACCCGGTCAACCGTCTTTCTCTGATGTCAGGTCCTAATGAAAACGCCGTGTAGCTGGTCAACTGGGATAAAATCTCAGCTGATTGTTGGACGATCTCGTTGATTTCATGAAATTCTTTGCCAAAAGAATGGCGAATCACATTCATCTCAGAAGGGTCCACTTTAGTTGGCCGCAACAGGTGATCGACATAATAGCGATATCCATGTAGCGAAGGGATGCGGCCCGATGATGAATGGGTCTTTTGGATCAAACCTTGTTCTTCCAACACCTTCATATCATTACGAATTGTGGCAGAACTCGCGCTGATCCCTTCCTCCATCAATTTTTTCGAACCCACCGGATTGCCCGTGGTCGTATAGTTTTGGATGATCAAACGCAAGATATGCTCTTGTCTTTCTGTTAACATGCATCCTCACTCCTCGTTAGCACTCTCATCTTTTAAGTGCTAACACAAGTATAAATATAGCATATCTGGCCCCAAAGTCAAGGGAAAAGCACAAAAAATTAGCACTCTATCTAATAGAGTGCTAATCCTATGCATCAATCAAAAATGCTTCAAATACTTCATTGCCAATAAAGAGACCTTTTTCTGTCAAACGCACAGAGGTAGCATCTTCCACTAATAAACCTTCTGCCTCCAAACGGCGCAGAGCTGGCTCATAAACACTGTTCAGTTCTCGCTGAAATTTTTCAAAGAAGCGCTGTTTCGAAACCCCAGTTCGCTTGCGGAGTCCCAGAAACATCTCTTCTTCCATCTGATTATTCAGTGTCAGTTTTTCTGTTTCTAAAATCGGCAGCAGGCCCGCTTCTAGCGGTTTTAAATAGTGTTGGATTGGACCATGATTACGGTAGCGTGTGCCATTGACATAGCCACTGGCACCAGCCCCTAAGCCATAATAATGTTCATTGTTCCAATAGACTAGATTATGCTGACTTTCTTTTCCCGGTAATGCAAAATTGCTGACTTCATATTGATAACGGCCCCCCACAGCCATCGCCTGAATCGTTTCTTCAAACATTTGGCCCTCCACGTCCTGATCAGGTAATTCTAAGCGTCCTTGACGCACCCAGTTCATAAACATGGTTTTGTTTTCCAAAATCAAAGAATAGAGGGAATAATGGGGTAGGTCTAATTCGATCGCCCGTTGCAAAGTATCCCTGAAACTTGCTAAGGTCTGTCCAGGTAAGGCGTAAATCAAATCAATACTGACATTTTCAAAAGCTGCTTTTTCTAAGAAGGCCATCGTATCATACACATCTTGAGCATTGTGTTTCCGGCCAATCTTTTTCAATAGCACGTCATCAAAGGTTTGGACTCCCATTGATAGACGATTCACGCCATAATTTTGCATCACGGCTAACTTTTCCGGCGTCAAATCGCCAGGATTCGCTTCAACAGTAAATTCATTACGATCATCAAAAGGCAATCGTTCTCTTAGACCGCTTAATAGGCGGTCTAACTGTTTTGCAGAAAGAGACGTGGGCGTACCGCCGCCAATATAAAGTGTCTCCAATTCGTTCGTTGGATGAGCCGCAAAAGTCAGTTCCGTCTCCCGCAGCAGCATTTCAATGTACGCATCAACGGGCTGTCCTTCTAAAAAAACTTTATTAAAGTCACAGTAGTAACAAATATGTTCACAAAAGGGGATGTGGACATAGGCTGACACTCTGTTTTCATATGAATTCTTTTCCAATTTCATTTTCCTCTCAACGTGCAAAAACAAGTAACACTGACCCTTCTGTCCCAACCGCTAACCTATCCTTCGTCATTTCAATCCCTGCTTTAGGTGCTTTTCTTTGGTTTACGTCCAATTGCCTGACGAAGCGCAGGTTCCCTTCTGTTTAGGAAATAAAGATAAGCTAAACTTGAAACAGAAACTAAGAGCCAAATCCTACTCGTGTTATGAGTAGCGAATACTTTGTAAAACATCGTATCATATTCAATATCATCAATGACTTTCCAAATAAAGGTATTCGTATCAAAGCTTTTGCCTTCAATTACCTCAATCACTGCTCCTAGTATAAAAACCAGCAACCAGCCGATAATAAAACTTAGGCCTTTTTTCACCTTTATCATCGGTCTGCCGTAAACATCAACTGATTCTTTACTGGTTTTGGCCGATAGCGTCTCAAGATAGCCAATCACAATCGCTGCTAATAACACCGCAAACAGTAGTCCCAGCTGGCCTTCGCGGCTGTCAAAAGAATAGATGGTCATGACCACCCCGTAGAGGGGAATAAGCCAGAATCTCACCCGTGTAACTTTTTCATAAGCAAAGGTCTTTCGACTAAAAATAATAACTAAAAACAATAATAAAATGATGGAAAACATTATTTTGCCCCGATTCTAAAGGTACCTCTAACTACTTACAGTTTCAGCAAGAAAGCAACAGCGACAATCTTCTACCACTGCCTCGCCATTTCAAAACAGCTGCTTAAAAGCTAGTCCCGCAGTTTTTTAAAGTAGTCAGCAGTGTCTTGTTCATCCTGCTTCAGTTGTTTGATTAAGCCTTCCGCCCCGTCAAAAGCAACTTGGTCTCGCAGGAAATGATTCCAACGAACCGATACTTGTTCCCCGTAAATGTCTTCGTGAAAATCTAAGATATAGACTTCGACGGTCAGATCACGGCCGGCGCCAAAGGTATCATTGTGGCCAATCGACCCCATTCCTACATGCCAAGTGTCCCCAATCCGCAATTCAACTGCGTAGACACCTTCTTTAGGCAAGCGCACCGTACTTTTAACTTTGATATTAGCGGTGGGAAAGCCCAGCAGGCGCCCACGAGCATCGCCGTGAACAACCGTTCCATCAATTTCATAAATGTACCCCAGAAGCTCTGCCACTTCATCCATCGCACCAGCTTCCATCAATTCCCGAATACGGGTTGAGCTGATTTTGTACCCATCTAGTTCCTTTTTAGACACAGTGATGATATCGAAACGTTCCCGTGCATATTCAGGTAAATGAGCCACATCGGCAATGTCTTTAGGCCCATAGGTATAGTCAAAGCCAGAAACAGCTACCTTCGCATGTAGCCCCACGATATATTGATCAACAAAATCTTGCGGCGCTAAGTGCGCAAAGGCTGACGTGAATTCCACAATATATAAAATATCGACGCCCTGTTCAGCCATCAACTGCTCTTTTTGTTCCAGACTGGTCAAATATTTCATAGTATCTGGTTGAATTTTTTTAAAAACAATCGAAGGATGTTGGTTGAAGGTCATGACCGCTAGCTTCAAGCCGCGGCTTTCCGCAATTTGCTTGCCTTTTTGGATCACAGCCTGATGTCCTTTATGAATGCCATCAAAAAAGCCCAAAACTAAGACTACGTCCTCATTGGGGATTTCCTCAGGTTGATATGGATGACGAATACGAATGATTTCCATGTTAGTTCCTCTTCCCTGTTCTAAGTTCTAATTCCGTAAAACTTTTACGGGTTTAAAGTATTCCGCCTTGGACGGATGGGGACCATACAAAGCCACAACTTCCCCTTGATAAAACAGCGCAATAATTGGGGCGCTGGGGGCTGCTAATTCGCTTTGTAGTAACACTTGCCCATTACGGACCTTTTGATAGGTTTCTGCTGATAAGTCGATTCTAGGAAACTCGGCAACCGCTGTTTCAATCGGCTGCAACAACTGATTGATGGTTCCCGCCTCCATAGCTTCCGCCACTTCCGCTAGTGTCACGGCTTGCTCTTGAGCCAAACCACCACTCATGGTACGGGTCAAATCGGACATATGAGCCGGCAACCCTAATTTGGCGCCAGTATCCACGGCCAAGGTCCGGACATAAGTTCCTTTGCCACAAGCGACTTGAAACCGCCAAGAAACAGTTTGGTTATCGTGAAAAGTTAGCGGCGAGGTCCGCTCAAAACGAGTAATCGTCACTTGCCGCGCTGGGCGCTCCACCGTAAGACCTTGGCGAGCGTATTCATATAGACGCTTGCCGTTGACCTTGACCGCCGAAAACATGGGGGGAACTTGCGTAATCGTGCCGATAAAAGAGGCCATTGCTGCATCAACGGCTGCTTCACTTAATTCCGTCACAGGCATTTCAGCAATGACTTCACCACTGGCATCTTCAGTCGCCGTAGCCTTGCCCACCGTAATCTCTCCTTCATAGACTTTACCGGAGTCTACGAGATACTCAATCACTTTGGTGCCTTTACCGATACAAATCGGCAAAACGCCATCTACGTCAGGATCTAGTGTGCCTCCGTGACCAATTTTCTTTGTATGTAAAATTTTGCGTAGCTTAAACACACAGTCATGACTCGTCATGCCGCGTTCTTTCCATAACGCTAAAATACCGTCCATTTTATGCCTCCTAATTAACCCGTTCATTATAGCAAAAAAACAGAGAGAAGTCTTTACTTCTCTCTGTTTACTCAGTCTTCATGCAGTTTGCGGATCAGTTCATCAATGTGATTGCCATATGCAACTGATTCATCTAGTTCAAAGAAAAGTTCTGGTGTTTTGTAGATTTGCAGCCGTTGACCTAATTCACGACGAATTAGTCCCTTAGCTTTTTCCAGTCCTTCTTGAGCTTTTTGACGATCACTGGCACGTTCTGACAACAAGCTGTAATAAATCGTTGCTTGTTGCAGATCACCTGTCACATGGACATCTGTGATGTTGATATCTTGCACACGCGGGTCACGGACCCGTTTACGCAAGATATCATTGACTTCGCGCATGATTTCTTGACCGACTCGACGGTCACGATAGTTCGCCATATTGAGCGGCCTCCTTTAATTAATCGACTTTGATTTCTTCCATTACGAAACCTTCAATGATGTCATCCACTTTCACGTCATTGAATTTTTCTACCATGGCGCCACATTCAAATCCCATGCGGACTTCTTTCACGTCGTCTTTGAAGCGTTTCAGACTTGCTAGGACGCCTTCATAGATAACGATTCCGTCACGGATAACACGGACGCCACTGTCGCGGCGGATATAGCCTTCTGTAACGTAACAACCTGCGATGGTGCCGACTTTAGAAACTTTGAAGGTATCACGAACGACCATTTGGCCGGTAATTTTTTCTTCAAATTCTGGATCCAGCATCCCTTTCATAGCTGTTTCGATTTCTTCGATAGCTTTGTAGATGATCCGGTGTAGACGAATGTCCACTTCTTCCGTTTCAGCTTGCTGTTTAGCTTGCGGTGTTGGTCGAACATTAAAGCCAATGATGATTGCATTACTTGCCGCTGCCAAGGTCACGTCGCTTTCATTGATTGCCCCTACAGCTGAATGGACGATCTTGACGCGTACCCCTTCGACATCGATTTTTTGTAATGAAGCAGCTAAAGCTTCCGCTGAACCTTGTACGTCAGCTTTGATAATAACGTTAACTTCTTTCAATTCGCCTTCTTTAAGACTTTCGAATAAGTTATCCAAGGTTACTCGGCTATTGGCAGCTCGTTGTTCTAGCAAGGCCCGTTTAGCCCGTTCTTCACCAGCTGCCCGTGCTGTTTTTTCATCTTCAAAGGTTACAAAACGATCACCGGCTTGCGGTACATCATTCAACCCAGTGATTTCCACTGGTGTTGCTGGTCCGGCAGTCTTATCACGACGACCTAGGTCATTAGTCATAACCCGGACACGTCCGAAAGTATTGCCGACAACGATTGGATCGCCGACTTTCAAGGTACCATTTTGGACTAACAAAGTAGCCACTGGGCCTTTTCCTTTATCTAGACGTGCTTCGATAACTGTTCCTAAAGCGCGTTGGGTTGGGTCAGCCTTCAAGTCTTCCACTTCCGCAACTAAGAGAATCATTTCCAATAGTTCCTCAATGTTTTGACCAAATTTTGCCGAGATTTCTACGAAGATGGTATCGCCACCCCATGATTCAGGAATCAGTTCATATTCACTTAATTCTTGCATCACATGTTGTGGGTTAGCACCTGGTTTATCAATCTTATTCACTGCTACGATGATTGGCACATTAGCCGCTTTCGCATGGTTAATGGCTTCGACTGTTTGTGGCATTACCCCATCATCAGCTGCTACAACTAAGATGGTAATATCCGTGATACTTGCACCCCGAGCCCGCATGCTAGTGAAGGCCGCGTGTCCTGGTGTATCCAAGAATGTGATTGGTTTGCCGTCGATATCGATTTGGTAAGCCCCAATATGCTGAGTGATTCCGCCCGCTTCGCCACTAGTTACTCGTGAATGACGTAAGGTATCCAACAAGGTTGTTTTCCCGTGGTCAACGTGTCCCATGATGGTAACAACTGGTGGACGTGGTACTAGGTTTTCTTCGTTGGCTTCTTCGGCTTCAAAGAACTTGTCGATGTCCGCGATATCCACTTGAACTTTTTCTTGCGATTCCATACCATAATCGGTTGCTAATAATTCAATCGTATCTTTATCTAAGGCTTGGTTTTGGTTGACCATGACGCCCATCATAAAGAGTTTTTTGATAATTTCAGCTGGCTCGCGGTGAATCTTCTTAGCGATATCCGCAACGTTCATACCTTCTGTATATTCTAATACATCTGGTAATTCACGGAATTTACGTGGTGGTACAGCAGGCTTATTGCTTTGTTGCTGTTTCCCTTTTTTGCCTTTTTTGTTGAATTTATTACGGTTTTGATTGTTACGGTTGTTCCCGAAATTGTTCCGTCCACCTTGGTTGCGGTTTTGACTTTGGTTGCCTTGACCACCTCGGTTTTGGTTGTTACGGTTTTGACCGCCTTGACCACCGGTACCTGCGTTAGAACGGTTTGCTCCTTGGCTTTGTCCTTGGCCTTGGTTAGTATTTTGATTGCGATTTTGGTTATTTTGTCCACTGGGACGGTTTTGACTTTGGTTCCCTTGTCCGCCTTGATTTGGACGTGTTTGACCATTTGCGGGGCGGTTTTGGTTTCCTTGATTATTTTGGTTGTTGCGGTTGTTAGGGCGGTTTTGACCTTGGCTGTTGCGATTTTGATTATTCGCATTATTCGGCCGGTTTTGACTATTGTTTTGCGTCCGGTTTTGGTTTCCTTGATTTTGACCTTGGTTAGAATTTTGACCCGCACCTTGAGCTTGGCTTCGGTTGCGGTTTTGATTCTGATTTTGGTTCCCGTTATTGTTAGCGGGACGATTAGTTTGATTACGATTTTGGTTGTTCATATGCTCCTGACTACCACCAGCTGGTCGCTGATTGACGTGCGTGGCACGTTGTTGATGGTTTTGTTTATTTTGTTGTGGACCATTATTGGATTTCGGTGCTTGTTTGGCACCAGCAGGTCGATTGGCGTTGCCACCAAGGGATTGACGTAGCTTAGCCTCTTCATCACTAGACACGGCGCCCATATGGTTCTTGACATTGATCCCCAGTGATTGAGCTTTTTCAACCACATCTTTACTTGATTGGTTAAGCTCCTTTGCTAATTCATAGATTCGTTTTTTCCCCATGCAATCACCTTCCTAATCTTTGATTAGTTCCTGCAGTTTCTTTGCAAAGCCAGCTTCCATGACACCCACGACCATGCGGGGGCGACCGATTGCTTGACTCAATTCCATTTGCGTCACGTTTATCCTGCAAGGAACGTTATAGTAGCTGCATTTATCTTGGATCTTTTTGCGGGTGTTCTCACTAGCATCGGCAGCTACGAATGCTAAGCGGCATTTCCCGTTGCGAATGGCTTGGACTGTCAACTCTTCACCAGTGATCAGTTGACCAGCCCGCATCGCTAATCCTAATAGGTTTAGTGCCTTTTGATCAGTCATTGGCAAACAGCTCGCGACGGGCTTTTTGATGACTGACATAATCTAACAATTCTTGATAGAACTCGTCAGTTAAAGAAGTCTCTAGAACTCGGTCCAAAATACGCTTGTCCCAAGCTAGCTGTACTTCCGCTGGTTCAATGGCAACGTAAGCACCGCGTCCTGGCAGTTTACCAGTTGGGTCGATGCTAACTTCGCCTTCTTTAGAACGGGTGATCCGCAGCAGTTCTTTCTTTGGCAGCATCTCACCGGTAACCACCGATTTACGTAAAGGAATTTTGCGTTTTTTCATACCACAGTCCTCCTTTTATTCTTGCTCTGGCGCTTCGGTTTCAAGTGTTTCTTGGTCTTTTTCCATGTTTTCATAGTCATCGCCAGTCATATCATTTTCCACGATGGCTTCATCATACACTTCAGTTTCATCCACATAGTCGCCGTCATTTGCTTGCGCATAATGAGCTTCCATATCAGATTCAGACTTGATATCGATTTTGTAGTTAGTCAATTTGGCTGCTAAGCGGGCATTTTGACCGCGTTTACCAATAGCTAAGCTCAATTGATAATCTGGCACGACTACAGTGCAAGCTCTTGGGTTAGCTGCGTCAAAAATGACATCTTCTACTTGTGCAGGATTCAACGCGTTGGCAATAAAGACAGCTGGGTCTTCATTCCATTCTACGATATCCAAGTTTTCACCTTTCAATTCATTCACAATGGCTTGAACCCGTTGGCCTTTAGGTCCCACACAGGTTCCTACTGGATCAACGTTAGGATCATTAGAGCGCACCGCTACTTTAGAACGGTCGCCAGCTTCGCGGGCAATGCTCACGATTTCGACGATTCCATCATAAACTTCTGGCACTTCTTGTTCAAACAAGCGTTTCAAAAGGTCTGGATGGCTCCGACTAACAAAAACTTGCGGGCCTTTTGACGTATTTTCCACCCGTGACACGTAAACCTTAATACGGTCATGAGGTTGGTAAAACTCATTAGGCATTTGGTCTTGCTTCGATAAGACGGCTTCGATTTTGCCTAAGTTCACGTAGATATACCGGCGATCTTGGCGTTCAACAATCCCTTGCATAATGTCTTTTTCGTATTCGCTGAATTCGTTATAAATGATTGTACGTTCCGCTTCCCGAACCCGTTGCAAAATAACTTGCTTCGCTGTTTGCGCAGCGATACGGCCAAAATCTTTTGGCGTTACTTCAAAACGAATCGTGTCGCCAATCTCATAAGCTGGATTGATCAATAAAGCATCCTTTAAAGATACTTCCAGTTGTGAATCCATTACCTCTTCTGTTACTTCTTTCACTGCGTAGACGTGGATGTTGCCTTTCTTTTGGTCGAATTCGACTTCGACGTTTTGAGCTTGTCCGTAATGTCTCTTGTAGGCCGAAACCAAAGCAGCTTCCAGCGCATCGATCACGATCTCTTTAGAAATCCCTTTTTCAGCCTCCAATGCGTCTAAGGCGTTCAGCATTTCTTTACTCATGAATTATTTTCCTCCTGTGAATAACGCTTAAAATTGAATCGCATGACGGGCCTTCGCGATGTTTTTTCGCGGAATCGTCACCGTCGTTTCTCTTGTTTTGATCCGGATCTTTAAGACTAGCTCTTCTGCCTCTAGCTTTTCTAAAAAGCCTTCATACATTTTACTGCCGTCCACCGGTTGGTACAAGGAGACGTGGATATATTCACCAACAGCCTTTTCATAATCGCTCTCTTTCTTCAAAGGGCGTTCTGCCCCTGGAGAAGACACCTCTAGGAAATAAGCTTGGGGAATTGGATCAGGATCCATAGCATCCAATTTCTCACTTAAGCGTTCACTGACAAACGCACATTCCTCAATGTCAATTCCGCCTTCTTTATCAATGAACACACGTAAAAACCAGCTTTTACCTTCTTTTACAAATTCAACTTCCACAAGTTCAAAGTGTTGTTCATCCAAAATAGGCATCACTAACTCCGTCACTGTTTCAACGACACTGCTCAAAAAATTCGCCTCCTTTAGAACCTAGTCCATTAAAAAGAGTGAGCAGAAATCCGCTCACTCCGACATAGGTATCATTACTGTTGTTAGAATAACATACTTTTCATGAAAATTCAAGAAAGTCGCCATTCTTAAGACATTTCTCATTTTCTTAAGGATTACGCTAACACGTGGCTAATCTTGTTTAAATCCCAATCATGGTGGCAAACAGTGGTACGACAATCACAGTGATAACCCCCACCACGACGACTGAGATACTCGCCATGGCAGCTTCCGTTTCCCCCATCTCTAAACCTACCGCTACGCCTAATGCATGACCGGCTGCTCCTAGTGCTAACCCTTTGGCGATGGGGTTCTCAATTTTGAACCACTTTAATACAACCCGGCCTAAGGCATAGACTAACACCCCGTTGAAGATCACGGAAAAAGCGGTAATAGCGGAAACGCCGCCAATTGATTGGGATAAAGGAACCGCGATGGCGGTGGTAGAAGCTTGTGGCAATAGGGAAGCGATAATTGCGTCGTCCATGTGAATCAACTTGCCAGCTAACACGACGGCGACCACGGAGCCAAAGGAACCGATGGTAATGGCAGTCATGATCTCTAACCAATATTTCTTTAGAACATCACGCTTTTTATATAAAGGAATTGCAAAGGCAATCGTCGCAGGTTCCAAAAAGAAACTGATGATTTTCCCGCCTTGGTTGTAATCGTCATAGCTAATACCGGTAACTTTCAAAACTAACACACCCAATATCATCGCCACAAAAAGCGGTGTGAAGAGGAAGAAACCCTTCGTCTTTTTGAACAAAAACGTGCCGATTCCAAAAACAACTAATGAAATGATAATACCAACATAAGGGGTCATGACCGTACCTCCTTCGCTTCTTTCGCGATGGTACCGGCTTCAGTTTTACGACGGCTGAGGGAGTCTTTGACATGTAATAAAAAGGCAGCTGACCACCCGGTAGTGCCTAGCAACGCCAAGGTGGCGACCAAAATAACAAAAATAATCTGGATACCAGCACTTTGCATAATCCCTAAAGAATTGATTAAGGAAATTCCAGAAGGCACGAATAGGAAAGTAATTACATTAGATAAGCTGTTAGCTAAGCCTTCCACTTGCTCCAAGCGAATGATTTTTGTCGATAAGGCGGTAAATAATAGAATCAAGCCAATCACAGAGGCTGGAATCGGGATTGGCGATAAGAACGCTAGTCCATTGGCAAGTAGCATAATCAATGCGTAAATAAAGGCTTGGTACAAAAAAGAATAAGTTTTCATTGATAAAACATCCCTTCGTTTTTTTCTTGCCCTTAGTATAGAATGATACGGCTTACAATAGCGTTGTTTGGCCGTTAAATGCGCCAAATTATTCCCTAAATGCAAAAAAAGCTTCCTCAAATACCTTGAGGAAACTTCTCTTAATCTAGACCTAGTGTTTCTTTTAGAATTTTGATATAGGAACGACTGACGGGTACCTTGGCGCCATTCTCTAAAGTTACTTGTAGCGTGTGATTGAACCACGGCTGAATTTCTTGAACTTTGGTCACATTCAAAATGAAGCTGCGGTGAGTTTTTAAAAACAAATCCGCTGGTAGTTTTTGCTCCAAGTGGGTCAAGCTACCCGACATGTGATAAGTTTGTTCCTTGGTAACGATACTCAATTGTTTTTCTTCCACCGAAACCAAATAAATGTCCTCTGGCGCTACTAAATAAATACGGTCCTCTCCTTGAATAGGGATTGCCTCGCGTTTTTTAGGTCCCTTCTCCAATGGCGCAGGTGGTTGCAGCTGGGTCACCGCCTTATCCAACACTTGCTGGATTCGTTCTTCTTCAAAGGGCTTTAAGACATAGTCCCGGGCATTAACTTGAAAGGCCTGTACGCCATATTCATCATAAGCGGTAGCAAAAATCAAATAAGGCGGTTGGCTAAAACGGGTCAACTTTTCCGCCAACTCAAAGCCATTTTCATCAGTCAGATGGATATCCAAAAACAAGACATCCGGGCGCTGCTCCAGCATGGCAGCTAGCGCCTCTTCTATCGACTCGGCCTCTGCTACTGACGTAACTTGGGCGTGCTGCCCCACTAAATAATGCAACTCCTCACGAGCTAAAGGCTCGTCATCCACGATCAATACGTGCATCCTGTTCACTCCTGACTGGGAAAGATAAGGTAAAACGAGCACCACCATCTGAGCGGTTCTCTGCTTTTAACACGGCTTGACTGCCATATAAATTACGCAGTCGTTTTTCGAGATTCTCTAGAGCTGTCCCGGTACCCCGCTCTGACGAAACGGCCTGCTTGCCTAATAAAACCAGACGTTCCGGTGCAATCCCTTGCCCATTATCAGTGACCGTGATTTTTAACTGTTCAGCGTCTTTTGTGATTACGACATCAACTTGGTTGTCTTCCTTCCGACTACCAAAGGCATGTTTGATGGTGTTTTCTACTAAAATCTGAACGGCGTAAGGCGGGACTGGCACCTCGACTGCTGTGGGTGCCACTTCAAAGTTGACTTGATAACGATCGGGAAAACGGGCTTGTTCGAGAGACAAGTAAGCAGCTACTTGCTGCAATTCTTGCGACAAAGGAATCTGCGTCTGCCGCGCCCCTTGCAAATTCCCGCGAAAATAAGTACTTAGCTGTAAGAGCAATTTGCGGGCTTGTTCGCTATTTTTACGCATCAAAGCCGAAATCGTGTTAATGGCATTGAAAAAGAAATGCGGATTGACCTGCGCCTGTAACGACTTGATCTCTGCATCCTTTAAAAGCTGCGATTGCTGCTCCGCTTCGCCTAAGGCAATCTGGGAAGAAAAAATCGTCCCTAATCCCTCCGCCAGTTGTTCTTCCACATGAGTTAGCTGACTTTGCTGGGTAAAATACATTTTCAAGGTGCCTACGATGCGCTGATGGGCAAATAGTGGAATCACGATTGCGGCTGCCAAGGGACAGTCAGGGTGTGAACAGCCAATCTCTGATTTAGAATGAGCAATCGTCATTTCGCCAGTCCTTAGAACCCGTTTAGATAACTCTGTAATCACTTCAATCTCAGGGATGTGATGGTCGCTTCCCGCCCCAACATGTGCCAAAATGCGGTGGGTATCGGTGATACTAATGGCGCTGACTTTTGTATAATGCTGAATGATAGCGGCTACTTTCTGGCTAGGACCTTCTTTCAAGCCTTCACGAAAATACGGCAGAGTCTGAGCTGCCAAAGCCAGCACATCATGGGTCTGGACGGCCTTCGCTTGCTCTTCTTGATTCAGCGTGGTAGTGAGGATCGACATAAAAATAAAGGTCCCGATACTATTTAAAAGAATCATGGGTAGCGCAATCAGGCGTAATAAACTGACGCCTTCCGCTAAACTACCACTGAAAAATAAGACAAAGGACATTTGGATTGTTTCCATTAGCGCTCCCACCAAAACCGCTGGCACCGCCGCTGGAAAAGTCTGTTGCTGCGTTAAACGACGGCCAAGCCAGCCTGACAACAGCCCCACCAGTAAAGAGGAAGGCACATAAAACAAACTAGCCCCGCCCCCTTGAATAAAACGGTGCAAGCCGGCAATCAAGCCGACGCCCCCACCCACGACAGGACCACCTACTAAGCCAGCTACTCCAATCACTAAAGTGCGGGTATTGGCAATTGAGGCATTAGCTGCTAAGTTGGTCAAAATATTGCTGGGAACAATTTGATTCTCCGTAATTTCGATGCCGGTAAAATTAGAAATGATAGCAAACACACCGAAAATCAGCATCAATTGAACTTTAGACGACCATTTATTACGACTCAACAAAACTTTTTTAAAATAAGGGACATTCACTAATAAAAAGGCCAATAAGATGATCAAGCCGACGCGCTCCATCATCAAAATAAATAAATCAAACATGGACTTCACTCCTCATTAGCCACTATACCGATAATTGCAGAATCTCACAAGTGCAGAAACTCAAGGGAATCTGTCCCAAATTGAACAAAAAGAATCGGAGACACCACTCAAAAAGTTATGTCTCCGATTCTGTCCGAATAAATAGTGGAAGCAGAAGCAACCTCTTCCTTAAAACATATCGAATAACGAAAGTTGGTTTTCATCCGGTAATTCTTTTAGGACACCATATTCATTCATTTTTTCAATCAAGGTTTTGGAAACTTTTCCCCGGGTTGCTAAGTCTTCTTTAGATAAGAAGTCTTTTTCTTGACGGGCATTCACGATTTGTTTGGCTACGTTAGCCCCTAAACTGTCCATCGCTCGGAATGGCGCGATTAAGGTATCACCATCAATCACAAAATTAGTGGCATCGGATTTATAAAGGTCGATCATGCCAAAGTTGTAGCCACGTTCTAGCATTTCATTGGCTAGTTCTAAAACAGTCAATTGGTTTTTCTCTTTCACGCTGGCATCCAGCCCTTTATCCGTGATTTCTTTCATCCGTTCTTTCACAGCGTCTTTTCCTTTACACATCGCCAATAAATCAAAATCATCAGCCCGTACAGAGAAATAGGCACAATAATACAAAATTGGGAAATACACTTTAAAGTAGGCCACCCGCAGCGCCATCAAGACATAAGCGGCCGCATGGGCTTTCGGGAACATATACTTGATTTTCGAACAGGAATCAATGTACCAATCAGGTACGTTATTTTCCCGCATGGCTTGTAGGAAAACATCTCGTTGGTCATCTGAGATTTTGTTCCACTGACCTTTACGGACTGTTTCCATAATTTTAAAGGCCATCCCGTCATCCAGACCGGCGTGGATTAAGTAAACCATGATATCATCCCGACAACCGATTACTTCGGCTAGAGTTGCTTTGCCTTGACGAATCAGTTCCTCTGCATTTCCTAACCACACATCGGTGCCGTGAGATAGTCCTGAAATCTGCAGCAATTCAGCAAAAGTCGCAGGATGTGTTTCTTCCAACATGCCGCGAACAAAGCGCGTCCCGAATTCAGGGATTCCCAGGGTACCTGTTTTAGAAAAAATCTGTTCTGGCGTCACCCCTAAAACTTCGGGTCCTGAGAATATCCGCATCACTTCGGCGTCGTCAGTAGGAATCGTTTTGGGATCAATGCCTGACAAATCTTGCAGCATCCGAATTACAGTCGGGTCATCGTGTCCTAGAATATCTAGCTTCAACACGTTGTCATGGATGGAATGGAAATCAAAGTGGGTGGTGCGCCATTCTGCATCTTGATCATCGGCTGGATATTGGATGGGGGTAAAGTCGTAAACATCCATATAATCAGGAATAACAATAATCCCCCCCGGGTGCTGCCCAGTCGTCCGTTTAACCCCAGTCGAGCCTTTCGCTAAGCGATCGATTTCAGCACTCCGCAGCTGCAGATTATTATCACGCTCATAGGCTTTTACATACCCAAAGGCGGTCTTATCCGCCACCGTTCCGATTGTCCCTGCCCGGTAAACATATTCCTCCCCAAAGAGGACCTTCGTATAGTTGTGAGCCTCAGCTTGGTATTCACCAGAGAAGTTCAAATCAATATCGGGGACCTTATCCCCATGAAACCCTAAGAATGTTTCGAAGGGAATATCATGACCATCTTTAAAGAGGCGATGACCACAGTTAGGGCATTGCTTTTCAGGTAAGTCAAAACCGGAGCCGTAAGAGCCATCTTCGAAGAATTCCGAATATTGACAGTTAGGACAATGGTAATGAGGTGCTAATGGATTGACCTCGGTAATTCCGGTCATGGTAGCCACAAAGGAGGAACCAACGGAACCCCGCGATCCTACCAAATAACCATCACTGACAGATTTATGCACTAATTTTTGTGAAATCAGATAAATAACGGAGAAACCATTCCCGATAATACTCTTCAACTCTTTTTCTAACCGTTTTTCCACGATTTCTGGCAGCTCAGGGCCATAGAGTTCATGGGCGCGGTCGTAGCTGAGTTTGGTAATCTCATCTTCGGCCCCTTCAATTTTAGGTGTATAGAGTTCATCTTTTACCGGCGTAATCGTATCACACCAAGAGGCAATCAGTTGAGTATTGGTTACCACGATACGTTCAGCGGTTTCGGCGCCTAAAAATTGGAACGCCGTCAGCATTTCATCGGTGGTGCGGAAATGGACCTCTGGCAGTGAATGCCGGTTCAAAGGATTGGCCCCACCCATGGAATTAATCAGGATTTTGCGATAAATGGCGTCTTCTTCATTTAGATAATGAACGTTGCCCGTCGCCACAACTGGTTTTTCCAGTTCGTCGCCGATTCGGATCAAATTACGGATGATTTCTTCTAAGTCATGCTCATTTTTGACCAGCTCTTGTTCCAGTAATGGTGCATAGACGGCTTTGGGCATCACTTCGATATAATCATAAAACTTAGCACGGTTTTTCGCCTCGTCATACCCTTTTTGCATCATAGCTTCAAAAATTTCGCCTTTATCGCAGGCCGAGCCAATGATCAAGCCTTCTCGTAATTTTTTCAACTGTGAGCGTGGAATCCGTGGTAAGCGGTAATAATAATCCACATTAGACATGGAAATTAGCTTGAAGAGATTTTTCAAACCAGCTTGAGTGGTTGCCATAATCGTCGCGTGGAAAGGACGTGCGCGTTTATACGAATCGCCCTCGCCAATATGATCATTCAGTTGGTCATGGAAAAACATCTCATGCTTTTCCATGGCTTCCTTCACGAAAATCCAAGCTAAGTGGCCGGTTGCTTCCGCATCATAAACAGCCCGGTGATGTTGTTCGAGATTGACGCCAAATTTTTTGGAAAGCACGCCTAAGCCAAAGCGTTTCAAATCAGGATATAAGAAACGGGCTAACTCCAAAGTATCAATGACTGGATTCTCTGCTTCAGGAATCCCATATTTTCCATAGCTAGTATTTAAAAAGCCCATATCAAACGAAGCATTGTGGGCCACTAAAATTGTGTCTTTAGAGAACTCTAAAAAGAGGCGCAGCACTTCTTCTTCTGATTTGGAACCACGAACCATTTCATCGGTGATTCCTGTCAGCTCGACGGTGGTTTTAGATAATGGATGCCCAGGATCGATAAATTGCTCAAAGGTTTCAATCACATTCCCTTTATGCATTTTAACTGCCGCTAATTCGATAATCGTATCATAGACGGCGGATAAGCCCGTGGTTTCCACGTCAAAAACAACATAAGTGCCATCGTTTAAATCCACATGCTGGTCATTATAGGCGATAGAAACTCCGTCATCCACCACATTGGCTTCCACTCCGTAAAGAATTTTAACGCCGTGCTTTTTTCCAGCACTGTGAGCCTCAGGAAATGATTGGGCTCCCGCATGGTCGGTGATAGCAATCGCACTATGACCCCATTTAGCCGCTTGCGCCACGTAGTCTGACATACTAGCCGTAGCATCCATGGTACTCATATTTGAATGTAGATGCAGCTCGACCCGTTTTTGCCCTTCTGGTGCATAGTCTTTGCGGACATCGTGTTTGACCTCCACAATATCTTGCCCGTTCATGACTAAGTCCCGCATAAAGGTGTCTTCCTGTACACTACCGCGAACTTTTAGCCAACTTCCAACTTTAATCGCTTCAAAAATCTGTTCATCCTTTTCCCCATTGGAGAATTTTTTCACCGCAAAGGAAGAAGTATAATCCGTGATTTTCAAAATCAAGATTTTGCGTTTTGAGCGTAGTTCGCGAATCTCTTTGTCAAAGACATAGCCTTCTACTGTTACTCGGCGTTCTTCTTCGATGATTTGATCCATTGGTGTGATAGGTTCATCTTTAGGGATGGCTCGACCTAATTGAACTGGCCCTTCTAAGGCAGGGGCTGCTTGTTCTGCCGCTTTGCGCTGGGCATTCTTTTCTAATGCGGCTGCGGCCTGTTCCATCTGCACCGCCTCTTGTTCCCGTTTGCGTTCCTCAAACAGGGCTAAAACACGTTCAGCCTGTTCCTCGTCAATCCGCGGTTCGATACGAAAAGCTGGAAAGCCAAACTCTTTAAAACGTTCTTCCAGAATTGGCAAATATTGTTGTTTAAGATACGGAATCACCGCTTGATTATCCACGGCCAAAATGATTTTTTGGTCCTCCATCATAGGAGTTTGGTCGTGCAGGATCTTTTTCACTAGCGGCGTATCGCATTGTTGATCCAATAACGCTAAAGGCCAATAGCCCATTAACAATTCTTGCGAAAAGCCTTGATTTTCAGTGGTGATGACCACTTTAGTCGCGGCAATATTTTGAAAAGCCAGCTCAATATGCTGAACTAATGCTTGGTAAAGCAAGACCGGTAAAATCTCTGCAAAGTGCAGTTGAAATTCATAACGGCGGCTTTGTTGATGCACTAGGACTTTAGTGATGGCACCCTGTTGAATCAGGGGATGCTGCCGCTCGGTTGCCGGCAATTGGATTTGATCCAATAATTTTTCGAAAAGTTCGTGCCCGTTCATTGGCATAACTTGACCTCCTTGTTTGAAACTCTAACTAGTATACTCTTTTTCCGCTGATTTTTCATTAAAATTAGGGAGGACGAATCCAAACAAAAAGCTAAAACTAGGCGTAGTTCCCAGCTTTAGCTTTCGTGATACTTTATTCAATAAGGCTTACTCTTGGCCGTTAAACAAGATTTTCAGTGTGTCAGCCAGTTCTTCTTTACGAACTTCCAGCATTTCACCTGTCCGTTTGATTTTGACTTCGACAACACCATCCACCGCTTTTTTCCCAACTGTCACTCGAATTGGACAACCAATCAAATCGGCATCGGCAAATTTAACACCTGCTCGCTCGTTCCGGTCATCTGTTAGAACTTCGTAGTTTGCTTGAGTCATAGCTTCTTCAATCTCAGCAGTTAAACGACTTTGATATTCATCTTTCATATTCACTTGGATCACATGCAAATCAAATGGCGCAATCCCTTTTGGCCAGTTGATTCCTTTTTCGTCGCCATTTTGTTCCACGATTGCTGAAAGAAGACGGCTGACGCCAATCCCATAACAACCCATGATTACGTATTTTTCACGACCATTTTCATCTAACACAGTCGCCCCCATTGATTCGCTGTAACGGGTGCCTAGTTTGAAGATGTGACCAATTTCGATGCCCTTCGTAAAGGCTAAAACACCTTCACCATCTGGGGATGGATCGCCTTCTTGAACAAAGCGCAAATCTTCATAAGCAACTGGCTCAAAATCTCGACCTGGATTTACATTCGTGTAATGGTAGCCCGTTTCGTTAGCCCCCGCCACTGCATTAGCCAAGTCTTGAATATGCAAGTCGGCATATAAGCGCACATTTTCTGGTAAAGCCACTGGTCCCACTGAACCAAAAGCCGCACCTAAAAATTGTTCTGCTTGTTCTGCCGTTGCTTCCTCAAGGAAGTCAGCGCCTAGATAGTTTTTCAGCTTGACTTCATTCACTTCATGATCGCCACGAACTAGTACTAAGACTGGTTCTTCGTCTGCAATAAAGAGTACCGATTTGATAATGCGTTGCGGTGTCACGTTGAAGAAGTTGGATACTTCTTCGATGGTTCCCACATTTGGTGTTTCCACCTTGGCAAGCTCTAAAGGTGTTTCATGTGATTTTTTCGGTGTATAAAGGCTCGTTGCCATTTCCAAGTTAGCAGCATAATCGCTGGTTGTGGAGTAGCAAATCGTGTCTTCCCCAATTGCAGAGATAGCCATAAACTCTTTAGAGTCCTTACCACCCATGGCACCACCATCACCGATGATTGCCCGGAAGTCTAACCCACAGCGGGTGAAAATCTCCGCATAGGCTTTTTCGTAATCACGATAGGTTTGATCCAAGCTGTCATAATCAGCATGGAAAGAATAACCGTCCTTCATGATAAATTCACGGCCCCGCAATAAACCTGAACGTGGGCGTTTTTCATCACGATACTTCGTTTGAATTTGGTAAAGATTCAATGGTAGTCGCTTGTATGAGTTGATCTCATTGCGAATCAATTCCGTAAAGGTCTCTTCGTGGGTCGGTCCCAAGATAAAGTCGCGTTCGTTACGATCTTTTAAGCGGAATAGATTAGGGCCGTATGTTTCGTAACGACCTGATTCCTGCCAAAGTTCAGCAGGCAAAAGTGCTGGCATCAACATTTCAACTGCATCAATACGATCAAATTCTTCCCGCATGATTTGTTTTAGTTTTTCAATGACGCGGTTTGCTAAAGGCAGGTAGGAATAGATCCCAGCTGAAATTTGACGAATATAGCCCGCCCGTAATAATAACTGGTGGCTTAGCACCTCTGCGTCATTTGGTACTTCCCGCAATGTAGGAATTAACATTTTTGATTGTTTCATTTACATTCTCCTTCTGTCCAACACCCTGATTTAAAAGAAAAAGCGGCGAAAATCGTTCCAAGTTACAAGAACCATCAAAATCACCATAAAGGCTAAACCAATCAATGTCAAGATACCTTCCTTTTCTTGACTTAATGGCTTGCCGCGAACACCTTCATAAATATTTAAGACTAACTTCCCACCATCCAGCACTGGAATTGGCAAGAGGTTCATGATGCCCAAGTTCATCGACAGCATCGCCATCAATTGTAAAATGGTCACGATCCCCATCGCTGCTGCCTGTGACGAAAGTTGGAAGATCATAACTGGCCCACCTAATTTATTAAGACTGAAACCAGTGAAAAGCGAGCCTAACGCTTTAAAAATTTGCAAGGAGCTGTTGATAGCGTCCATAAAGCCACCTTTGATTTTCCCGAAAAAGCTAGTATCTTTCGGCACTTCAATACCAATGCGGGCAATTTTCTGTCCGCTAACAGTTTCCATTTTAGGCTGTAAGGTCACCGGAGCTGATTGTCCGGCTACCTCTAAGGTGACCGCTTCGCCTTCTTTGCTACGGATTTGGTTGGTGATATCATCCCACGTTTGAATGGTCTTTCCGTCAATCGTCAGAATCTGATCCCCAGTCTTTAAACCAGCGGCTGCCGCTGGGCTATCCGCCTGTACCTTACCGATGGCATTGGTATTAGTGATTAAGGCCCCACCCTGCATAAAGGCAATGATGATAAACAACACAATCCCTAAAATAAAGTTATTCAGTGGCCCTGCAAAATTGGTTAACATCCGTTGCCAAAGTTTTGCCGATTGAAATTGCACATCTAGCGGCGCGATTCGTACCTCAGTGCCATCTTGTTCAATAATGGTCGCATCATGTTGTACATGATAGGTTTCTTCTACTTCATCGTTACCATTGACAAAACCAGTAATGGTCAGCTCGTTTTCAAGATCATAGCGGCTGACTTCCATGGGAATTGCATTCGGTAATTGGACTTTGGAGCTCGTATTAATTTTGACAACTTTCTCATTTTCCAAAGCTAAGCTGATAACCATCCCCGCATGCAGCTCAGCCTCTTCTTCACCAGCCCCCGCCATGCGGACATAACCGCCAAGAGGCAGTAAGCGAACCGTATAGGCAGTTCCGTCTTTGCCTTGATGATAAAAAATCTTAGGACCCATGCCGATAGCAAATTCCCGTACCAAAATGCCGGATCGTTTGGCGAAAAAGAAATGACCAAACTCATGGACCAATACTAGAATTCCAAAAACAATGATAAATGTGATAATTGTTTTCATAGCTTCCCTCCCTCGATCCAGGCTGTAACCTGTTGTCGTGTTTCTTGATCAACTTCAATTACTCGTTCTAACGTTGTCACTTCTTCATGAAAGGCAGCAACTGCTTGGGTCACTGCTGCTTCAATCGCTAAATAGCTGATTTTGCCATCCATAAAGGCTTGTGCGGCAATTTCATTGGCGGCATTATACACCGTAGGATAAGCGCCCCCCTTTTTTCCCACTTCATAGGCTAAGGCCAACATCGGAAAGCGCGTCATAGACATCGGTTCAAAATGCAATTGTCCTAATTGAGCTAGCTCAAAGGGTTTCGCGTGTTCAATCGGCCAACGGTCTGGATATGTCAAAGCGTATTGGATGGGCTCCCGCATATCACTAGGACCCAATTGTGCTAAAAAGGCGCCATCTCGTAATTGAATTAAGGAATGGATGATACTTTCGCGGTGCAAAACAACGTCAATTTTATCATAATCCACCCCGAATAACCAATGGGCTTCAATTACCTCTAGTCCTTTATTCATCATAGTGGAAGAATCAATCGTGATCTTTTTCCCCATGGACCAATTAGGGTGGGCCAGTGCTTGCGTCAACGTCACTTGCGTCAAATCCTCACGGCTCAAATCACGAAAACTACCACCGCTGGCCGTAATCACCAAACGGTCTAGATTTTGCGTCTCACCTTGTAAACATTGGAAAATAGCAGAATGCTCGCTATCTACCGGCAATAAAGTTACACCCGCTGCTTTAACAGCTGCCATAACCCATTCTCCCGCCATGACAAGCGTTTCCTTATTCGCAAGAGCAATATCCTTACCAGCCTTGATAGCAGCTAGGGTGGGGAGGAGGCCAACACTGCCGGAAACAGCTGTCAAAACAACATCGACTGCCGGTAAAACACTCGCTGCTTCCAAACCAGCCACGCCTACCCCAACTTGGATTGCTGGAAATTCTTGGCTTAAAATAGCAGCATCGCTTTCAGTACCGGCAGCCACATATTCCGGCTGAAATTCCTGAATAATAGCGCGTGCTGCGGTTAAATTACGATGAAAGCTGAAGCTGACTAAGCGGAATGCCTCTGGATAAGCCCGCATAACTTCTAATGTACTGGTGCCAATCGAACCAGTGGCACCTAATAAAGCAATCTGTTTCATAGAGAAAAAAACTCTGAAAAATCAGAGTTTTCCACCTTCCCTTCCGTTTAAAAAATGCCCAACAAGTGCATGATAGGAAATACAAATAGTAAACTGTCAAAGCGGTCTAAGATGCCGCCGTGTCCCGGCAGGATTGTACCAGAATCTTTGACATCATAGTGGCGTTTGATAGAGGACTCCACCAAGTCGCCAAACTGTCCCACAATTGATAAAATCGGCGTCAATAGTAATAATACACCGGTACCATAGGCAAAATAATCTTTACCAGGGAATAATAGTAAATAGACGATTGCCACCACTACCGCACTCAAAATTCCACCCAGTGCGCCTTCTAAGGTCTTATTAGGAGACACATGCGGGGCTAATTTATGTTTGCCATATTGGCGACCAACCATATAAGCACCAATATCCGTTGCCCAAACGATGAATAAAGCAAAGAGCAGCACGACAATACCAGATAAACGCGCATTTACAAAGTTTTGGAAGCCAACACCAGCATATAAGCTGACAATTACCGGAAAGCCGGCTTCATCAATTGTATACGTGTTTTTCGAAATAACAGAAGCCCCTAGTAAAATCATTACTGTTACATAAAATAGCATACTTGGGTCGGTATTTTCTGGTAAAAAGAAGAACCAATGCTCTTTTGGTAAAACTAAAAATACTGCTCCTAAAGCTGATACGACCCCCTCAAAACTCAAGATCGTCAACCCCTTCATGCGGAACAGCTCATAGACCGCAATCACTGCTAAAACAGCTGCGACCGCTTCTAACAGCATGCCGCCTACCCAAATGACGGGGATAAAGAGTGCTAAGGCGATGACTGCCGTGATCACTCGTTGTCTCATGTTGTTTCCTCCTTGTCCAAGCCGCCAAAACGACGGTTACGATTTTGATAAGACGCAATTGCCGTCTCCAAAAGTTCGCCAGAAAAATCCGGCCATAAAGCATCGGTAAAGAATAATTCACTATACGCAATTTGCCACAATAAAAAGTTGCTGATGCGCTCCTCACCACTAGTCCGAATCAATAATTCCGGATCACGGTATTCTCGTGGTAGAAACCCCGTCATCAAGTGCTGCGCAATCATCTCTTCATCCACTGTGTCTGCCAATTCTGGCTGTTGAGCCACCTCAGCAGCAATCGCCTTAACAGCCGTGGTAATTTCCGCGCGCCCCCCATAGTTTAAGGCAAAATTTAACACCATACCTGTATTATCTTTGGTTTGGTCCATGGCCCGCTTAACAGCATCTTGCGTATGAGCCGGCAAATACTGCTCATACCCCATCACATGGACCTTAACATTTTCCTTAATCAGCTCCGGCACAAATGTATCAAAAAAATCTACCGGTAACTGCATCAGAAAATTAACCTCATCAGTAGGACGTTTCCAGTTTTCCGTTGAGAACGCGTACAAGGTCAAGACCTTAATGCCTAACTTAGAGGCATAATTAGTAATTGTTTTGACGGTATTCATCCCTTCTTGATGTCCCGCTACTCGCGGCAGACGTCGATTTTGGGCCCAGCGACCATTGCCGTCCATAATAATGGCGATGTGCTGTGGAATCGCGCCGGCGGGATCAAAGGTATAAAGGGACGTTTCTGGGATGTATTTATCTTTTTGTGGAAAGAAGCGAAACATTCTTTTTCCTCCTCTAGCATTATCCCAACTATTATAGCAATATCTGCCTAAAAAACCTATGTTTGATAGTTTTTTTACGAATTTAGTAATATTTGCAATCTTTTTGTTACGAAAAGGGCAAGTTGTTCCTTAATTCATCTCTACGCCCAGAGACTCCGCAATTTTACTCAAGCTAAAACCACGACCATAAACTTCACTGGCATTCATGCTCACGACAAAAGCATCTTCGTCGATAGTTAGTACCAGCTCTTTGACATTTTCCAAATCTTTTTCGCGAATCACGGTCATCAATAATTGTCCTGGTTTTCCTTCATAGCCGCTTTCGATTGGCAGCAAGGTCACCCCTTTGTCCAACTCGGCTAATAATTTTTCGCGAATTTCTTGATACTGTGGCGAAATAATCAACACATTCTTTGAGCGAATAAAACCGACTTGGATCATATCAACTGCTCGGCCGATTAAGAATAAACAGATTAGTGAGAAAAGTACGATGTCGGTATCAAAGACTAAAAAGGCACTTAATAGCACTAAGCCATCCACTACAAAGACCGAAACGCCCATGGGGATTTTAAAGTATTTATTGACGATCTGAGCCAGTGTTGCCGTCCCGCCCGTTGAGGCATTACCTTTGAATTCTAATCCGAGTCCGATACCTGTTAAAAGGCCACCAAACAAGGTCGCCAGCATTAAATTGTTCGTCAAGGTCGGAATATTGGCGGTGATGCCAACAAAAAATGGGTAGACCATGCTGCCATAGATGGTTTTGATGCCGACCTCTTTCCCTAATAATAAAAAACATAAAGCTAATAATGGAATATTGATTGCGTATAAAACAATAGCTGGATTCCAGCCAAACAGATGGTTCAAGACAACGCTAATCCCACTAGCGCCGCCAGCCACGATTTTGTTAGGTAACAAGACGGCATTGATGGCAATCGCCAGGACCAATGAACCGGCTGTTACATAAAGTGCATCATAAATTTGTCGATTGATTTTTTTCATATTACCCCTCCTAGAAACACTCTAGCGGAGAAAGACGCGTTTTTCAATAAAATAATGAAAAAAAAACTGCCCATCAATTCGATGAGCAGTAGCTAAAAGCTATTATACTTCCAATAATTCTTTTTCTTTTTCAGCCGTGATATTGTCGATTTCTTTGATACTATCATCGGTTACTTTTTGAACGTCTTTTTCAAGACCGCGCAAATCGTCTTCTGTGATATCGCCATTTTTTTGTTGCTTTTTCAAATCGTCCATGGCATCACGACGAATATTGCGGACCGCGATTTTTGCGTTTTCAGCAATCTTTTTCACTTCTTTAGCTAATTCTTTCCGGCGTTCTTCCGTCAATTGAGGAATCACTAAACGGATCACATTGCCATCATTCGTTGGGCTAATCCCAATATCACTAGCTAAAATTGCTTTTTCGATGTCACCTAAGGTCGTTTTATCAAACGGTGTGATCATTAGGACCCGCGCCTCTGGAATCGCAATTTGCGACATTTGGTTGATGGGCGTTGGTACACCGTAATAATTGATTTGAATACGATCTAGCAAGCTGGCATTGGCGCGACCTGCACGAATCTGACCTAATTCACGTTGCAAACTTTCTTCTGCTTTTCGCATTTTTTGTTGTGTTGTTTGAATGATTGCTTCTGCCATTCTTATTTCCCCCTCACTGTAGTTCCAATATTTTCGCCTAGGATCGCCCGGCGAATGTTACCATGTTCATTTAAATTGAAGACGACTAATGGGATATCGTTGTCCATGCTCAAAGAGCTAGCCGTAGAATCCATCACTTGCAAACCTTTCGAAATGACTTCCATGTGCGTTAATTCTTCAAACTTCACCGCAGTCTTATCTAGCTTAGGATCGGCTGAGTAGACACCATCCACGTTGTTTTTCGCCATTAGAATTACGTCAGCACCAATTTCTGCTGCCCGTAAAGCGGCCGTAGTATCAGTAGAGAAATACGGATTCCCGGTACCACCAGCAAAAATGACGATCCGACCTTTTTCCAAATGACGTTCTGCCCGGCGACGAATATATGGTTCTGCAATTTGACGCATGTCGATGGATGTTTGTACTCGTGTAGGTACGCCCACGTTTTCCAAAGTGTCCTGTAAAGCCAAAGCGTTCATAACCGTTGCTAGCATCCCCATATAATCTGCTTGGGCGCGTTCCATTCCCATTTGCGCGCCGATTTGACCACGCCAAATGTTGCCGCCGCCAACGACGATGGCCATTTCAACGCCTAATTCATGAACTTCTTTGATTTCTTGAATGATTTCTTTGATAACGGGTGGTTTGATGCCAAACCCTTCATCTCCAGCTAATGCTTCTCCACTCAGTTTTAATACGACACGTTGATATTTTGGCTTCACCATTCCTGTCCCTCCAACTTAATCTATGTTTATTTTAGCATATTCTTACTAGAAAACTAGCGCTTCTCGCGGAAATCCGCTTTTGCTTAAAAAAAGGGAGCGCACAGAGCGTGCGTTCCCAACCGTCAGAAGACAGGCTTATTTTTTCACTTGGCTCATAACTTCTTCAACAAAGTTATCTTCGCGTTTTTCGATACCTTCGCCCACTTCAAAACGAACGAACATGTTAACTGTTGCGTTTTTCGTTGCAACGTATTGTGCAACCGTCATGTCAGGGTCTTTTACGAATGGTTGGTCAACAAGAGAGATTTCAGCTTTGAATTTCTTCAAGCGTCCTTCTACCATTTTTTCAACGATATTTGCTGGTTTGCCTTCGTTCAAGGCTTGTTCAGTCAAGATTGTTTTTTCGTGTTCTAATTCAGCTTCTGGGATTTGTGTGTCGTTTACATAACGAGGGTTGATAGCTGCAACGTGCATAGCAACGTCTTTAGCAACTTCTTCGTCAGTTGTGCCTTCGATAACAGTCAAGACACCGATACGTCCGCCCATGTGTAGGTAAGCGCCAAAAGCAGAGTTGTCATTTTTTTCAACAACTTCAAAACGACGGAAGCTGATTTTTTCACCGATAACAGTTGTAGCTTCGATCAAAGCAGCTTCGATGGTGCCTTTGCTTGTTTCTAATTTCATAGCAGCTTCCATGTCAGCAGGTTTGTTTTCTGCTACTACTTGTGCGATTTCTTTTACTAATTCTTGGAACATTTCGTTTTTAGAAACGAAGTCAGTTTCAGAGTTAACTTCTACGATAGCAGCTACGTTACCGTTTGCGTATACGCTAGTCAAACCTTCTGCAGCGATACGGTCGTTTTTCTTAGCAGCTTTCGCCATACCTTTTTCACGTAACAAGTCAACGGCTTTATCGATGTCGCCTTCTACTTCAACCAATGCTTTTTTCGCGTCCATCATCCCAACGCCTGTCATATCGCGTAATTCTTTTACTAATTTTGCTGTTACTTCTGCCATTTTTAAGGGGCCTCCTCAATAATTTTTAAAAAAAGCTGTCTCAAGAGTTTCGAGGCATAGCCTAGCTTTTGAGACAGCTCCGTCATTCCTTTAATTATGCTTCAGTATCTGCGTCAGCTGCTTCTTGTTTTTCAAC
>NZ_BCQJ01000003.1 GCF_001544375.1 Enterococcus canis NBRC 100695
CAAAAAAAGCTGTCTCAAGAGTTTCGAGGCATAGCCTAGCTTTTGAGACAGCTCCGTCATTCCTTTAATTATGCTTCAGTATCTGCGTCAGCTGCTTCTTGTTTTTCAACAGATTGGCTGCCAGAGCCTTCCACAACGTTTACGATTTCTTCAATTGAAGTTGCTTCGTCAGCTGCGTTTGCGAAAGTTTCTTCCACCACTTGGTCTTCACCTTGGTTACCTTCGATAAATGCGTCTGCCATTTTAGCAGTGATCAATTTAACGGCACGGATCGCGTCATCGTTAGATGGAATCACTACGTCGATTTCATCTGGATCACAGTTTGTATCAACCATCGCTACGATCGGAATGTTCAATTTGTGTGCTTCTTGAACAGCGATACGTTCTTTACGTGGGTCTACGATGTAGATCACGTCAGGAATACGAGGCATATCAGCGATACCGCCTAAGAATTTTTCTAAGCGTTCACGTTCTTTGTTTAAGCCAACAACTTCTTTTTTAGGTAATACTTCAAAAGTGCCGTCTGCTTCCATAGCGTTGATGCGTTTCAAGCGGCTGATACGTTTTTGGATAGTATCCCAGTTTGTCAACGTACCACCTAACCAACGATGGTTAACGTAGAATTGACCAGCGCGAGTTGCTTCTTCTTTAATTGCTTCTTGAGCTTGTTTTTTTGTTCCTACGAACAAAGCAACGCCGCCTTCTTCAGCAACATTTTTCATGTAGTCGTAAGCTGCATCTACTAATTTGACTGTTTTTTGCAAGTCGATGATGTAGATTCCGTTACGTTCTGTGAAGATATATTTCTTCATTTTTGGGTTCCAGCGACGAGTTTGGTGACCAAAGTGTACGCCGGCTTCTAGCAATTGTTTCATTGAGATTACTGCCATGTTTTGTTTCCTCCAGTTTGGTTTTTTTCCTCTCCTGTCTTCTACTGTATGAAGAACTCCTAGGAGCACCTCTTCACGCATCAGACAAGATGTGGTATTTGGTGATATTTTCACACCTTTGCTAGTATAGCGGAAAAGGGCTATTTTCGCAAGTATCCGACACAAAAAAATTCTCTCAAAAGAAAAATTGCGGTACACTGTTTTTAACGGAAGGAGGGGTTCCATGAATCGTTTAGGCATCATGAGCGATCTGCATATTGATTTGAACGCTATCACAGAGGGCGAACGTTTTTTGTTGGCGCGTTTTTTACGCAGCCAAGATTTGACGCATCTCCACCTAGCTGGTGACATTAGTAATGACGCCAAGCGGATTGGTCTGTCCTTCATCCATGAGTTGCAACGACTGACTAAGCTGCCTGTTACCTTCAACTGGGGCAATCATGACTATTTAAGATTGACGGAAAAGGAGCGCATTGCTTTTCCAGACCCAGGGTTTCTCAATCTGCGACCCTACTCACTATCCGCGCAAACAGCGCTTTTAGCTTTTAATGGCTGGTACGACTATTCCTTCGCACCGGACCAGACTGTAGATTTTGCGACGATGAAACGAGTTTATTGGTTTGATGGCCGTTACCAACGCCCTGAAACAGACCCTTTGATTACAGATATGATTTTGCAGAAGTTAACGACCCAGTTGGAGCAAACGGATAAACAAGTGATTTTGGCGTTGCATTTTGTGCCCCATCATGCGTTTGTCAATTATAGCCGGGCCTACAATGGGCGTTGGGATTTGTTGACCGCTTATCTAGGCAGCCAACGTTTTGCCGAGCTTTTCCAACAATATCAAGACCGAATTCAGGCTGTCGTTTTTGGACATAGTCATCTACGCTATGGCTACCAAGAAGTTGCTGGCATCAATTATGCCAGCCATCCTTTTGGTTATATCAAAGAATGGCGGCTCACAAATGACTTTGCTGAGCTGAAGGGCTTAAACGATTGGAATGACCCGTTAAATATTCCCCACCGATTTCAAAAAATGCGCCACTTGACTGACTTCACGGCTTTTCGTCGTGCACATATGCTGCAGGAGTTCCAGCAAGCACTGACCATTATCCCTTATCACTAAAAAAACCACTTTGCTAGCTTATAGAAGCTTTACAAAGTGGTTTTTGGTTATTTACATATGACTAAAGCTCAGGCCGGGAACAGCGTTCAGCGACCAGTCTGCTGGGGCTTGCTTTTGCCATTCAATATAAGCGGCTGCGCCAATCATGGCAGCATTGTCACCGCATAAGCATAGCGGTGGAATAATCAGTTTCATTTCTGGAAAAGCCTCGGCCAAAGCGGTGGTCAAACTTTCCCGCAAGCCTTGATTGGCTGCCACACCGCCAGCCACAATAAGTTGTTTCACTGGATATTGTTGACAAGCCCGCAAGGTTTTAGCCACCAAGACTTCTACCACACTAGCTTGAAAACTAGCTGCCAAGTCTTCCTTAATTAAGACTTCGCCACGTTGCTCTGCATTATGAACCGTATTGATTACGGCACTCTTCAATCCGCTAAAGCTGAAGTCGAGATTATCTTCCTTAAGCATCGCCCGTGGAAATCCATAGCTATCTTGACCCTCATGGGCTAGGCGGTCGATTTCTTTGCCGCTAGGGTAAGGTAATCCTAGAATTCGACCGATTTTGTCATAGGCCTCACCAGCAGCATCGTCCCGCGTTTCTCCCACAATCTCATAGGAGCCATCTTCGGCCATATAAACTAATTCGGTATGCCCCCCGCTGACTAATAGGGCCATCAAAGGAAATTCTAAAGGTGCAACAAAACGGGCAGCATAAATATGACCAGCCATGTGGTTAACTGGAATCAAGGGCAACCCATGGGCCCAAGCAAAACTTTTAGCAGCCGTGATGCCAATCAACAAGGAACCTACCAAACCAGGACCAAAGGTGACAGCTACTGCCGTCAAGTCAGCTGCGCTTACTTTTGCTTCCGCTAAAGCTTCATCTAAGCATATGGTGATTTGTTCTACATGATGACGGCTAGCCACTTCTGGCACCACACCGCCAAAGCGTTGGTGACTTTTGATTTGCGAAGCGACAATATTGCTTAAGATTTCATGACCATTGCGGACGACTGCCACGCTGGTCTCATCACAACTACTTTCAACTGCTAAAATGAGTGTATCCATCTAAATTTCTCCTCGTTTCAGTTTAAAAATCAAGGCATCCTCCAAAGGACGCTGATAATAATTACGCCGTTGGGCAATTTCAACAAAGCCATTTTTTTGGTACAGACGTTGAGCCGCTAGGTTGGATTTTCTAACTTCCAGAAAAACTTCCTTCACTGTAACGGCGGTCTCGTCAAAAAATTGTTCCAATAAAGCTTGCCCTACGCCTAATTTTTGATGTGTTGGTAAAACAGCCACATTGGTGATCTCTGCCTCATCTAAGACTAGTTGATAACTCAAAAAACCAACTATTTTTGAATCTCGTGTCACGAAAAGGTAGTGAGCAGTTGGCGTCTGTAAATCTGCCAAAAATTGCCTTTCATGCCACGGTGCGCCTTCCGGGTAGGCCTGCTCACTAATTTCAAAAAGCAGCTTTGCCAGCTGCTGCTCATTTTTTTTCATATCATCACACTTCTTTTAATTGGAGTTGCATATCTAACGCATCTTCATTGGTCTCTGTATAATACCCGCGTTTAATAGCTTTTGAGACAAAGCCCAACTTCCGGTAGAGCCGTTGCGCTTGGTTATTATTAATGCGAACTTCTAAGGACATGGTGTCACAGCCGCATATTATAGCAAATTTTTTGGCTTCTTCCAATAGGTAAGTGCCGACACCTTGACCTTGCTGGTTAGGGCTGACGGCAACGTTGGTGATATGACAATCTTTTTCGCGAACGCGACACCCGATAAAGCCCCAGACTTGCTTAGGGGATTCAATCAGCAAATAGCGGTGCAAAAGTGGGGAATTCAGTTCACTCAAAAAGGCGGATTTTGTCCAAGGTAATTGGCCAAAATAGACTTCACGCTCAATTCCCAGTAGCGCTTTAATATCATTCTCTTCAATCGCACGAATCACCAATTCCTGCTCGCCAATCTTGATGGTTTTAGCTTTGAAAGGCGGCGAATCCGCTGGGACGAAGCCGATGGCCGCCAGTACCTGCTTAAATTTTTTCCACATAGTTTGTCGTATCCTCGTGGTGAGTTGCCAACCATTTTTCTTCCGCCTCTACTCGTTTCAGATAATTGGGTAAGAAAGAGGCGATGTCCGTTGGTTCAGCAAAGCTGCCCAATTCAGCTAGCATAAAACCGTTAGGCAAATCTTGCAGCGGCTCTGCACTGAAACGTGCTTTTGGTAATACTTCTTTAATGATTGGCGCAAAAGTTTGCGCAGCGGTACCTAAAAACAGCGGTTCTGACGTAACCGCAGCAATTTGCTGCAGCCACTCAGTTAAAGGAACGTGCTGGTCTGGTAACAAGTTGGTTACCCCTGTTGCAGTAGGCTGATACAAGCCACTATACACATTTTGCCGACGAGCATCAAACAAAGGCACGATGTACTCCGCCCCCTGACCGTTCATAGCTAAAGTGGCCAAGCTGGAGATTCCCACAAGTTCTTTTTTCAAGGTATCGGCTAACGTTTTGCCCGTAGTCACCCCAATACGTAGACCGGTATAAGAGCCTGGCCCTTGCGCCACTACAAAGCGATCAAAATCTTGTGGTACTAGTCCCAGATTCTTCACTAAAAAATCGATAGCCGGCATCAACGTCACACTATGATTTTTATTTTTGGCTGTTTGGTATTGGCCTAACAATTGATGATCTTCCCAAACTGCTAAGGCCAATGGTTCATTTGATGTATCGATAGCTAAAATATGCATATTGATTTCTCCCTCTATGATGTCGACGTTATTGTAGCACATTTTAGAATGCGGTTAAACTTTTGGAAATTTTCTGTAAAACTTTTGCTTAAGCCTGGCTGATTTATTTGAAACACCGTCTTATTTCCGCTATACTGTATTAATGTTTAAATCAGACTATTGAAGGGATGTCTACCATGTATCAATTTAAAATCGGTATCGACCCCAAAACGCATGATGCATTTGTAGCAAATCATCCATTATGCTCCTTGTTGCAATCATCTGCTTGGGTAAAAATTAAAGACAACTGGGGCTCCGAATTAGTGGGGGTCTATGAAAATGACCAGCTAGTCGCTTCAGCACTAGTTTTAATCAAACGATTGCCCTTAGGCTTTACCATGTTGTATACCCCACGGGGACCTATCATGGACTATCAAAATACCGAGCTCGTACAATTTTTTCTAACAAACTTAAAAAAATATGGTAAAAAACAACGTGGGCTCTTTTTAAAAATGGATCCCGGTGTTCATTACCATGATTTTCATGTCGGTGAAGAACCGCTGCTTAACCCAGAGGCTCCCGCGGTCTTAGAAGCATTAGCGCAAGCTGGTGCTAAACATCAAGGCTTTACCATGGCAATGGACGCTACTATTCAGCCGCGTTTTCAAGCTAATATTTATCAAGCCGATTTTAGTGAAGAGCAGCTAAGCAAGAAAACGCGTAAATGGTTGAATACTGCCCGTAAAAAAGGCGTGTATACCGAATTTGTCGGCGTCGAATCGGTGAATGACTTTGCTAAAATTATGGCTGCGACTACGGAACGGAAGCATATTTCCTTGAGAAATGCCGATTACTTCCAAAAACTACTAACGACGTATCCTGATAATTCCTTTATCACATTAGCTCGTTTGGACCAACAAAAACTTTATGACGAGACGAAAGCTCGTTTTGATAAAGCAACCGCAGATTTAGCCGCTTGTCCACCCAATGCCGCCAAAAAGCGCCATAACTTAGAGGAACTGTTAGCCTCTTTGACTCGTGAAGTGACTGAACTAGAAGAGCGGATTGCCACTGACGGACCAATCGCAACCGTCGCCGGTGCCTTGACTCTAACTTTCGGCTCTACCAGTGAGATTTTGTACGCTGGCATGGATGATCGTTTCAAACGCTATATGCCCGCTTACTTGACTTGGTTCGATACAATTCAAGCTTGCTTTGACCGCGGCTGCACTAGCTGTAATATGGGCGGCTTGGACGGCAGCTTAAACGATGGCTTGATCCAGTTTAAACAAAATTTCAATCCTACTATTAATGAACTGATTGGCGAGTTTGACTTGCCCGTCAACAAAGTTCTTTTCTCTTTAAGTGAGACCGCCTATAAGCTGCGCAAAGCAAAACACTAGCAGTTGAACGCCTTGCTTAAACGGCTAAATTGGACAAAGCGAAAAGCGTCACAGTCACCCTGTTAGTAGGGAAAACTGTGACGCTTTTTGGATTGTCTATCCGCGAACTTTATCTACCAAACCACGTAACGTTTGATAAATTTGATATTTTAAAGGTTGCACGATCAAATCGAAAGTTCCAATCATCTCTTCGGTATACCCGCTAAAAGACTGCTTGAACTTCAAGACTCCATCGTGCCCGTCAAACTCACCACTAACCCCGTAAAAATTATATTTAGGGATTCCCGCAGCTACCGCCGTCCGCATAATATCATCTTGCAGTAAATAAGGCGCATAAAATTTCTTGTACTGGTCATATGAACCACTAAATAGGTAGACTACTTCTTGTGGTTGTAAAATAAACAGTGAACCAGCCAAAACGACCGGACCAGGGCCAGTGCGTAATTCTTTAGCTTCTGCAATTCGTTTCACGAAGGTTTGCCGTTCGTCTTCAAATTCACGTTTTTGATTACGACGTTTACGGCTATTAGGATTTTTGGCTAAATCAGCATCAATATCGGCCAAACGTTCTGCCAGCGCCTGCTTTTTTGTTTCCAAATTAGCAATATAAGTATCAAAATCGATCTCTGCCACCATAAACCGCGCTTGGTCGCCAAACTCTTGGAATAATGATTGATAGTAGGCCAAATCTTTATCTTGAAAGGCGCGGCGTTCACTAGTGTGTTCCGTGATTTCTTTAAATAAAGGTAATTCTTCATAGGTCAACTGCCGTAAAGTGATACCAAATTCTTTGGTTTTCTTAATGGAGTACTGGGCAGATTTGCTGTAAGAAGCCCACAATGCTTGCTCATCCATACCAGCCAAGTCTTTGACAAACATCCAGCGTGGTGTTTCATTATGATTGCCCACCGTAAAGCCGTGATGCTTGAAGCCTAATTGTTGCAGCTGCTGAAAAGCTTTCGTTTCAGCAGGGGCAATAGGCGTTCCCATATCATCGCGCTTTTGGTAAACAAAATTCGGTACAATCGTTAAATAAAGACCGCCCTGCTGTTTCACATAGCTTTTGACTGCCTGAAAGAACTCCGCTAAAAGGGTCGCATCATGGAAGTCTAAGAGCGGACCGCCATTGATTTCGTAATAGCGGCCAAAGCGAATCTTAGTACTACTCAATAAAGCCGCCGCCAAAATCGCGCCGTCCTTTTTTAGTGCAACATACTCACTTTGCCAACCGCGATCTTGTCTTAAATGTCCCATCGCTGTTGTTTGTAAAAAGTTTCCCAGCGCCTGTTCCCGGGAAAATGTTTGAAATTCTGCTTCAGAAATTTTACCAAATTCGGCCATTCTGATTATCTCTCCTGTCGTAATTGCTTTTGTGCGTGCACTACATAATGTTCGGCATTTGCCCGATTTTTAGCGATTTCAGCTGCAGTTAGCGGTCGAATCACTCTGGCTGGTCGGCCGAACGCCAGCATACCGGCTGGAATCACTTGGCCTTCTGTGACTAAAGAACCCGCCCCCACCATAGCATTTTCTTCCACGACGGCGTGATTCATAACTAAACTCCCCATGCCAATCAAGGCACCATTCTCAATCCGACAACCATGTAGTAAGCACAAATGCCCCACTGTTACATAGTCGCCAATCTTGACTGGCGCGTCCTCATCCACGTGGATAACGGTACCATCTTGAATATTCGTAGCAGTGCCAATCGTAATAGGGGCATTATCGCCACGCAGAACACTCTGATACCAAATATTGACATCCGTACCTAGCGTCACGTCACCAATCAAATCAACATTTTCTGCTTGCCAATAACTCATTTTCGTCACGCTCCTCAACTGTTTCATTATAGTATAACTGACTGCAAAAAGCATGACGACAAAATTTTTTTAAAAAGTTTTAGCATTTATAAGCAAAAAAGGCTGTGAAAGAAGTGTCTATCCGGATAGAAAAAGACTGGGACATAACTTTTTGCGGTATGCCCCAGTCTCTCAATTCTAAGCGTCATAATCGCCTTCTTCAGCGAACTGACTATTATATAGTTTTTCATAAAAACCGCCTTGAGCTAATAAGCTTTCGTGCGTCCCTTGTTCAATGATTTGCCCTTGATTCATAACTAAAATCAAATCTGCGTCGCGAATCGTAGAGAGCCGGTGCGCAATCACGAAGCTGGTACGGCCTTGCATGACCCGTTCCATCGCTTTTTGGATCAAGCCTTCCAAACGAGTATCCACCGAACTAGTCGCTTCGTCTAAAATCAAGATTTTAGGATCAGAAACAATGGCCCGCGCAATCGTTAATAACTGCTTTTGCCCTAGGGAAACATTGTCGCCTTCAGCATTGATTGCCATTTCATAGCCATCGGGCATCGTCCGGATAAAGTGATCGACATTGGCCGTTTTAGCAGCGTCGACGACTTCGTAATCTGTGGCCTCAAGATTCCCAAAACGAATATTTTCCATGATGGTTCCTTGATAAAGCCACGCATCTTGCAAGACCATCCCAAATTGGGAACGAACATCACTACGCTTCATTTGTTTCGTATCAATGCCGTCGATTTTGATTGCTCCTTCATTGACATCATAGAAACGCATCAAGAGGTTAATTAACGTCGTCTTACCAGCGCCAGTTGGTCCAACAATTGCCACTGTTTGACCGGCTTTAACACTAAAGTTCAAATCCTGAATCAATGGTTTTTTAGGATCATAGCTGAAAGAGACATGCTGGAAAGTCACATTGCCTTCGACCTTTTCTGGCAGCGGAATATCTGTCTCATTTAAAATTTCTTCCGGTTCATCGAGAATCTCAAACACGCGCTTCGTCGCCGCTGAGGCACTTTGTAAGACCGAGGATAGCTGCGTGATTTGTCCCATTGGCTGGCTGACTTGCCAAATGTATTGAATAAAGGCTTGTAATTGCCCTACTACAATCACCGAGTGAATCACGTAATAGCTTCCTAGAACAGCCATGCCGATATAGGTACTGTAGGCAGTCAGCTGAACTAACGGCATCATCAAGCCCGAAATAAAGGCTGCTTTGAAACCAAAGCTCTGCAAGTGGTGGTTGACTTGTTTAAAGCCTTGCAAGGTTTCTTGCTCGCGACCATATAGCTTCAACACGCTAAAGCCAGTCATATTTTCTTGTACAAAGCCATTCAAATCACCTAAAGCATTTTGTTGCCCTTGAAAATATTTTTGCGAGATATGGACGATTGTTCGACTAATGATCAAAGAAGCTGGGATCATAATCAAGGATAACAAGGCCATCATACTATTAATATAAAACATCATCGCCACCGCCATCACGATTCCCAATAGAGCCGTTACGATTGCAATGAAGCTTTGCTGCATGGCATTACTTACCGCATCCACGTCGTTGGTAACTCGGGATAAAATATTGCCTTGCTGGTTGCGGTCAAAGTAAGAGACCGGCAGACGATTGATTTTTTCATCAATATCCCGACGCAAATCGCGCATAGCATTTTGGACCACCTTGGTAACTAGTAACCCTGAAGCTAGTTGGGCCACACAATAACCAACCCCCACGATTAAAATCCAAATCAAACATTGGAAAACATAATCAAAATTGATTGCTTGACCCTCGGCGATATTTTTGGCAATTTCCGTTGTTGGCAACCCAGAAACATAAGGCATAGCGGCATTAAAACCGACTGTTAACACGGTAAAAATAATCACGAGGATAAAGGTTCCTCGGTAAGGCTGGATATAATGTCCTAGCCGTTTAATGGAAGCAAAAGCGTTTTTCATGCTAATTCCTCCTTCGATAATTGTGAAGCCGCGATATCATAATAAATCGGGCAAGTAGCTAGTAATTCGCGGTGTGTGCCAATTCCAACGACATTGCCTTCATTCAGAACGACAATCCGGTCAGCATGCATAATCGTACCAACCCGCTGTGCCACGATCATTACCGTTGACTCCCGGGTTTCCTTCTTTAAACGAGCCCGTAATTTCGCGTCCGTTTGATAATCCAATGCTGAAAAACTATCATCAAAAATGTACAAGGCCGGTTTGCGAATGACAGCCCGGGCAATAGCCAAGCGTTGTTTTTGGCCACCAGAAAAATTGGTACCCCCTTCTGACAAGAGCTCATCTAATTGATCAGGTTTTTGTTTCACAAATTCTGAGGCCTGGGCAATATCTAGCGCTTCCCACATCTCGGCCTCTGTCGCGTCTTTCTTGCCGTATAGCAGATTGTCGCGAATCGTTCCCGTAAAGAGCAAAGCTTTTTGCGGAATATAGCCGATTTTTTCTCGTAGTGCCTTCAATTCATAATCCCGCACATCTACACCATCAAGCAAAATGGCTCCTTGTGATACATCATAAAAACGCGGAATCAATTGAATCAACGTGGACTTACCGCTACCAGTACTTCCGATAAAGGCAATCGTTTCACCTGGTTTGGCAGCAAAACTGACATCACGAATCACCGGCGTTTCGGCATGTCCCGGATAAGCAAAGGTCACATCTTTGAATTCCAGTACTCCCCGTGTTGCGGTTTCTGTAACACCGGCTTGCTCTACGATTTCTGGTTGCATATCAAAAATTTCTTGGATACGGCGGGCTGATACTGCCGCCCGTGGATACATCATAAAGACACTAGCAAACATCATAAAGGAAAAGAGTGCGTGGAAAATGTATTCAATAAAGGCAATCAAATCCCCTACCAGTAAGTCGCCAGCACTGATTTGAACCGTACCACTCCAGATAATCAGCACCATGACGATATTGAATAAGAAGAAAAAGCCAGGTTGCGCTGCGGCCATCAACCGAAATAAACTTTTAGAACTGCTGGCATATTCTTCATTAACGTTTTTAAAGCGTCGTTCTTCAAATTTTTCATTAACGAAAGCTCGAATAACACGTAACCCTGAAAGGTTTTCCCGCAAAATCAAGTTGATACCATCAAGGTTTTTCTGTTGTTTCGTTGACAATGGATCTGAAATTTTGGCAATCACTACAACACTTAATAGTAACACCGGCAAGGCCCCTAACACATAGAGGGATAATGACGGACTGGTCCGAAAGACCATGTATAAGCTAACAATAAACATCATAGGCGTCATGAAGCCTAACCGTAAAATTTGTCCCATAAATAACATGATTTGGAACGCATCGTTAGTTGTCCGGGTAATCAAAGAAGAAACCCCAACCTGTTCATAATTTTGATGGGTGAAGGTTTGGACCTTAGCAAACATATCATCGCGAATATCCCGAACGATATTCGTAGTGATACGTGCCCCAAAATAACCCAACAAAATATTCATGGTAATTCCGACAGCCGTAATCACGATCATCCAAATTCCCATCATTTTGACATATTCAAAGTCTTGATTGACGATACCCACGTCAATCATGCGTGCCAGTAAAGTCGGCAGACCCAGTTCAATTAAAATGAACCCAAACACACATAAAAAGTCAAAAAGTAGCAGCTTTTTATAGCGCATTGTATACTGCAGCATTAATTTCATTTAAACGCCCCCTTATTTTTTCGTCACTTTTCACTATATCATAGCCAAAAATGAAGGAAAACCTTTTTTCCTTTTTACTTGAAAAAGCCCTCAGCCGTTTTCTATACTTCTTTCAGAAACTATGCTAAAATGAACATACTTGTTGTTATACACAACACACGGACGGATGAAGGCTCGATAATCACATGACCAAGGGGCAGCAGGCTCCTTATTCATCAATAACTAGCCGTTTTTGATGAAACGGGTGAAGATTTCACCCTGTTTTGTTGTGTTTAAAAACGATTCAAGAAAACTTGGTTTTCTAAAAATCTACATTGAATTGAAGGAGAAATGAACATGATCTACAAAGTCTATTATCAAGAAACAAAAGTGCGCAATCCTAAGCGCGAGGAAACACAATCACTTTATATTGATGCTGAAAGCGAAGTTGCCGCTCGACACTTAGTCGAAACCAACACCCCATACAATATCGAGTTTATTCAATTATTAGAAGGCAACCATCTTGCGTATGAACAAGAAAATGCCGACTATAAATTGACGGAGTATTAAGATGAAACTTTCCATACGCAATAATGAAACAGCTGTTTTTGCGATTGGCGGACTCGGTGAGATCGGAAAAAATACGTATGGGGTACAATTCCAAGATGAGATCATCGTAGTCGATGCTGGAATCAAATTTCCGGAAGACGATTTATTAGGGATCGATTATGTCATCCCAGATTACAGTTACTTGGTCCAAAATGCGCAAAAGGTCAAAGCCTTAGTCATCACCCACGGTCACGAAGACCATATTGGTGGTGTGCCTTACCTCTTGCGTCAATTAAATGTGCCAATTTATGCCGGTCCTTTAGCCATGGCTTTGATTCGAAATAAACTGGATGAGCATGGTTTACTACGGGATGCAGAATTGCATGAAATCAATGAAGATTCGGTGATTCGTTTCCGAAAAACTTCCGTAAGCTTTTTCCGCACGACCCACAGTATTCCTAATCCTTTAGGAATCGTCGTCAAAACACCACCAGGCAACATCGTTTGTACGGGGGACTTTAAATTTGACTTCACACCAGTAGGAGAACCGGCGGACTTACACAAAATGGCCCGTATCGGTGAAGAAGGCGTCTTATGCCTCTTATCTGATAGTACCAATGCTGAAATCCCCACTTTTACTAAGTCTGAAAAAGTGATTGGTCGCTCAATTTCAAAAATCTTTGAAAAAATTGAAGGTCGCATCATCTTTGCTAGTTTTGCTTCAAATATTTATCGTTTACAACAAGCCGCCGATGCCGCGGTTCAAACTGGACGTAAAATTGCTGTTTTCGGTCGTAGCATGGAAAACGCCATTGTAAATGGTCAAGAATTAGGCTACATCAATGTACCTAAGGGAACCTTTGTGGACGCTCATGAGTTGAATCAGCTCCCGGCTAATGAAGTCATGATTCTTTGTACCGGTTCTCAAGGTGAACCGATGGCTGCTTTAAGTCGGATTGCTAACGGAACCCACCGACAAATCTCGATTCAACCCGGCGATACCGTGGTCTTCTCTAGCTCACCAATTCCCGGAAACACTACGAGTGTCAATCATTTGATTAATTTGCTATCTGAAGCTGGCGCTGAAGTGATTCATGGTAAAATCAACAACGTCCATACTTCTGGTCACGGTGGCCAAGAAGAGCAAAAATTGATGTTGCGCTTGATGAAACCAAAATTCTTTATGCCGGTCCATGGTGAATTTCGGATGCAAAAAATCCATGCTACCTTGGCACAAGATATTGGTATTCCAGCTGAAAACTGTTTTATTATGGAAAACGGTGATGTCTTAGCCTTAACTGCAGATAGTGCGCGCCGGGCAGGGCATTTCAATGCCGGCGATGTTTATGTGGATGGTAGTGGGATTGGCGATATCGGCAACGTGGTCTTACGTGATCGTCGAATTCTTTCTGAAGAAGGTTTGGTGCTAGCGGTGGCTACCGTTAACTTGGAAACCAAAGAAGTCTTGGCGGGTCCAGACATCTTATCCCGTGGTTTTATTTACATGCGTGAATCAGGTGAAATGATTTATGAAGCACAAAAGATCCTTTTCAATGCTTTGCGTGATGCTTTGAAGCAAGAAAATTGTACGGAAGCCAAGTTACGCGATGCCATGACAGGCGCTTTACAACCATTCTTATTTGAACAAACTGAACGTCATCCAATGATTTTACCTATGTTGATGACACCGGATAATATGTAGAAAAAAAGACTGGAACCTAACTCAAAAAGTTAGGTTCCAGTCTTTTCATATCCAAATAAACGGGGGAAGCAGGAGCAATAGCTATACGCATACAGTTACTGCTAAGCTTTGCTAAGCAGAACTAGCCTCCTTCAATCACAACGATTGCCTCAGGTAGAGTTGAGGATGAAAAGTACCTACCTGGTCTCGCAATTAGCCCCTGTCCTAACTTTCTAGTTATGCCATTCAACAATCTCGCAGTATTCAATCGGTCCTTTGCGACCAGTCATGGTTCGAATGACAATGCCATGGGTTACCACGATCACCTGCTCGTATTGTTGATAACGAGCCAACGTATCCTCTACCCGTGCCACTATTTCTTGACGGGTTTCATAAGTCATAAAAAAATCTGCCGGAACCTGTTCAGGCGTTAATGAGTATTGCTCAAAGGCGGCTACAGCCTCTGCTCCAGAGGTCAACTGTCTTCCCGTCTTATCTGGACGCCATTCATGTAAGCCCAGTTCAACCACTAGCTGACGTCCTTCCGCAAAATAATGTGCTGTTTCTAATGCCCGTGTATAGGGTGAGCTTAAGACTAACGTTGCCTTTGCTAAGCGGGCATCCTGTGCTTTTTTCTGAGCATCTTTTCTACCAGCGGCTGTTAAGCCACTTAAATCACGACCATAGCCTACATAGCCTGCTTGGTTGACCGGCTCAAAATCTGGCTCGCCATGACGAACGAAATAAACATTCATTTTTTCCCTTCTTTCTAGTACACTATCCTAAAGGAGTGGTTACAATGAAACAACAATTGATTGATGAGGTTATTGCAGAGGTTTTAAAGCGTAAAGGAACCAAAGTAAAATTAAAAACGAAGAAGACAAAGATCAAAGGTAAGTTTGCCAATCGTAAAACAGCTAAGCAATTTGAGGCTTCTTTAAAAGACTTATTAACCCAAGAACTATCAGCGGAGTATGACCGGTTGATAAAAAAAGAGCGTCTCAGCTAAAGCTGAGGCGCTACTTTATTTCTTATTGTTTTTCAACGTTAGTTGCTTGAGGTCCGCGGTCTGAATCTTCTACGTCAAAAGTTACTGCTTGACCTTCTTCTAAAGTCTTGAAGCCGTCACCATTGATTGCAGAGAAATGTACGAATACATCGCTACCATCTTCACGTTGGATAAAGCCAAAACCTTTTTCTGCGTTAAACCATTTTACTGTTCCGTTTTCCATCTTTCTTCCTCCTCATGCGTCTTGCGCATTTTCTGTTCGTAATTGTTGCTGAGTGAATAAAAAAAGATGACGATGTTCCGAAAACAGCGGTTCTGGATCTTTTCTTATGAAGCCCTAACAAAATTACACATATATTGTACTCTACCCCCAAGATGATTGCAAGAAATCCCCCCTAGATCACCCCTTCTTCTCGCAAGCTAACATAACTATCAAAGCCAGTAATAACATGGTCCAATACTTGGATTCCCATTAATTCACCACATTTTACCAAACGTTTGGTAAATTCGACATCATGCTCAGAGGGATGCGGATTACCGGAGGGATGATTGTGGACAACAATTAGTCTAGCTGCCGATAATTTAACGGCTAATTTGAAAATCTCGCGCGGATGCGCAACACTTTGGTTTAATGACCCAATGAATAATTCCGCTCGTTTAATAACTTCATTTTTAGTATTCAGATATAGAACTAGCAGATGTTCCTGTTCATGATCCTTCAGCTCGGCAATCAATTGCTGGGCTAATTCAAAACTCGAAGTAATCCGACCATTTTTAACCACACCAGCAGTATACAAGCGGCGGCCCAATTCAATCGCAGCCATTATCTCGATAGCTTTAATCTGGCCAATCCCCACAACCTCCTGGATTTCTTCCAAGGTGGCTTTTTTTAATTGATACAGATTTTCAAAGTGGCAAAGACAGTCGCGCGCCAGCTCTAATACATTTCGCTCCTTTGTTCCTGTTCGTAACAAAATCGCCAATAGCTCCTGATCCGACAGTGCTCTCTCGCCAAACACGACTAAACGTTCCCGTGGTAGCGAGCTAGCTGGTACTTCTTTCACAAAAGACCCATTCATCGCAAATCTACTCCTTTCACCAAGTAGTTACGCAATGACTGGGTCTTTTCGTTAGCCTAAGTAAGCAGGAATCTCTGCTAAAGAGGTAAAAATACGATCTGCTTTGGCTTTCATTTCTGCCGTTGGTGGCAATAAATCTGGTACTAAGAAAACCGGAATCCCCGCCGCATGACCTGCTTTGATACCATTTAAGGAATCTTCCAGGACTAAGGTTGTTTGTGGTTCACTGGCCATGATGTTTATAGCTTCGATAAAAATCTGCGGATCCGGTTTGGCTCGAACCACATTTTCAGCTGAGACAATCTCGTTAAAACGATGCGCAATTCCCGCTTGATCTAACAAATGCTCAATAACCGGTCGGTTATTACTAGACGCTACTACTCGGTTAACGCCTAAGTCGTCCAAATAATCTAACATGGTCAAAACGCCTGGTTTCAGTTGAACATCACCTGCAATAAAACGGTCTTTGATGGCTTCATGTCCTCGTTCGATAAATTCTCGCACTTTATCCGCACCAAAATCACGATAAATCACATGGTATTCTTCCCACATTTCCGCATCAGAAACACCCAGAAAACGCAAATACAAATCTAAATCATAGGGGAAGGACATGGCATCCGCCACTTTTTGTGTTTCTTCATAATACAATTTTTCCGTATCAAAAATCAGACCATCCATATCAAAAATTACACCCTTAAGCTCCATTGTTACCTCCCAGTTCTCCTAATAGTTCTCGCACTTGCGATACAAAATACAAGGATCCAGTGATAATCAACACATCATCTGGTTCCATCTTTTCTAGAATTTCGGCTAAGCCAAACTGCCATAATGAAACGATCGTTGTTTCCTCATCTTCCAGATCCCGCAAGTCTGCAAGATCCACGGCCTTCGGATAGGCGAACGTCGTCAAATAACGCCGTGAGCGAGGAATTTGCTTTAATAGCTCGACCATCTCATGGATATTTTTCGTGCGAATAGCGGAAAATAGAAAATAAATTCGGCGGCCTTTGAATTCCTTCTTCACATTTTGGACTAAGCGCCGCATGGCATGGTCATTGTGGGCCCCATCCAAAATCACTAGTGGTTCTTCTGAAACGCGCTCCATTCTGGCTGGCCAAAATGCTTGCATTAAGCCGCTAGCAATCACTCGTTGCGGCTCGCGAATCCCTTGTAATTGACAAAAGACAAAAAACAGCTCAATCGCCATGCCGGCATTTTCCGTCTGATGTTCACCTAACAACGGAATTTTTAAATGCTTGAGCTTGCCTGCTTCATTGGCAAAATCAAAGACTTCGCCCCACTCTTCGTCAGGGTGCAAATAATGCGTTTCGTAATCCACACCATACTTATAAATTGGACTATTCATTTTTACCGCTTGTTCTTGGATGACAGCTAAGGCCGGTTCAACGATATTACCGGTAACTACTGGAATCTCTGGCTTAATAATGCCAGCTTTTTGTTGGGCAATGGCTTCAATCGTATCCCCTAAAATTTCAGTGTGATCCATGCCAATCGTCGTAATACCTGTCAGAATCGGCGCTACAACATTAGTACTATCCAGCAAGCCCCCTAGTCCAACTTCAATGATGGCAACATCGATTTTTTCTTGCAAAAAGTGATCAAAGGCCATCGCCGTTAAGGTTTCAAACTCGGTAATTCCCGCAACAGCTGGTACTTGGTCCAAGTCATTTACTAGTGGCTGAAACTTCTCCACAAGCTGGATTAATTGACGATCCTCGATGGCTCGGCCATTGATGGCGATGCGTTCATTAAAACTTTCAATATAAGGCGAGGTAAAAGTTCCCACCTTCAGTCCTAGTTCTTGCAGCAAGCAACGTAAATAGGTAACCGTGGAACCTTTACCGTTGGTACCGGCAATGTGGATGGTTGTCACTTTTTCTTGGGGATCATTTATCTTTTTTAACAGTGCTTGGACCCGTTCTAGACCTGGTCTTGAACCAAAAGGCAGCCGGCTGTGGATCCATTCAATTGCTTCTTCGATTGTCATATTTCTCAACTCCCACTTCATTATAGCGAAAGCCATCAGTTATTTCATGGGAAATCGCTTTGTTTTTGCGAGAAGGGCGAAAAAGACCGCCACGATGATTCGTGACGGCCGATTTTTATTCGATAGTACGCAGGCTAACAATCCGTTCTTGGACCGCAGCTTGTTTTTCTAAATAGTCTTTTTCTTTCGCCTTTTCACCTGCGACAACGTCTTCAGGAGCATTGGCAACAAAGCGTTCGTTGGCTAATTTTCCTTGAACCCGTTTTACTTCTTGGTCCCATTTTGCCAATTCTTTTTCTAACCGGGCGATTTCTTCTTCGATATTGATCAATCCCGCTAATGGCAAGTAAATTTCTGCACCGGTCAAGACTGCCGACATCGCTAAATCTGGTGCCGTGATCTCACTATCAATCACTAATTCTTCTGGATTACAGAACCGTTCAATATAACTTGTATTTTCTAGCAAGAAAGTATTAACTTTGGCATCCGTCGTTTTAATCAACAAAGTGATGGGTTTTGATAATGGCGTATTCACTTCTGAGCGAATATTACGGACTGAACGAATCAATTCCATCAAAACAGCCATCCCATCAGCTGCCGTATGGTCATCAAATTCAGGGTGGGCCACTGGATAATCCGCCACCACCAGGGATGTTCCCTCATGAGGAATTTTGCTCCAGATTTCTTCCGTCACAAATGGCATGATTGGGTGTAATAACCGCAAGATTTGATCCAGTGTATGAACCAAGATACTACGCGTTGTTTGTTTGGAAGCTTCATCATCTCCATAAAGAACTTCCTTACTCATTTCGATATACCAGTCACAGAAGTCGTCCCAGATAAAGTTATACAGCTGACGACCCGCTTCACCAAACTCAAAACGATCGAACAAATCGGTTACTTTGGTGATTGTTTCATTTAGACGCGTCAAGCTCCAACGATCAGCGACAGTTTTATCGCCAGTCAGATCAATGTCAGCCACCGTCATCCCTTCCACGTTCATAATAACAAAACGAGAAGCGTTCCAAATTTTATTGATAAAGTTCCAAGCTGCATCCATTTTTTCATAACTAAAACGGACATCTTGGCCTGGTGCTGAACCATTTGATAAGAACCAACGTAAAGCATCCGCGCCGTATTTTTCAATCACGTCCATTGGATCAATTCCGTTACCTAGTGATTTCGACATTTTACGTCCTTGTTCATCACGAATCAAGCCATGGATCAAAGCATTTTCAAAAGGACGTTCGCCAGTGAATTCCAGGCTTTGAAAAATCATACGGCTTACCCAGAATGGTAATATGTCATAGCCCGTAACTAAGGTATTCGTTGGGAAGTAGCGCTTATAGTCAGGACTGTCTGTATCTGGCCAACCCATCGTCGAAAATGGCCATAATGCCGAACTAAACCAAGTATCCAACACATCCGGATCTTGAAGCCAGTTTTCAGCATCGACTGGTGCTTCCATGCCGACATACATTTCGCCAGTTTCTTTATGATACCAAGCCGGAATTTGATGGCCCCACCAAAGTTGACGAGAAATTACCCAGTCATGGACATTTTCCATCCATCGTAAGAAATTTTGATTAAAGCGTGGGGGAAAAAAGTTTACGGCATTATTTGTGTCTTGATTAGCGATGGCCTTTTCAGCTAATGGCGCCATCTTAACGAACCATTGCGTTGATAGACGTGGTTCGACTACTACGCCTGTCCGTTCAGAATGACCGACACTATGGGTCATTTTTTCGATTTTTACTAGTCGGCCTAATTCTTTCAAATCAGAAACAATTAATTTACGAGCTGCAAAACGGTCCATGTCAGCATACTTGCCAGCCAATTCATTCATGCTACCATCATCGTTCATAACATTGACCCGTGGTAAATCGTGACGATTACCCACCTCGAAGTCATTAGGATCATGAGCTGGGGTAATCTTTACGACACCAGTCCCAAACTCCATATCAACATATTCATCCGCAATAACCGGAATTTCTTTATCTACCAATGGCAAGATAACGGTTTTGCCAATATATTGTTGATAACGTTCATCTTCCGGATGGACTGCCACCGCGGTGTCCCCTAACATCGTTTCTGGCCGGGTAGTTGCGATTTCCAACTCACCAGTCCCGTCACTTAACGGGTATGTCATATGGTAGAAGGCTCCTTCGACATCTTTATGGATTACTTCGATATCGGATAAAGCGGTCCGAGCTTGTGGATCCCAGTTAATGATGTATTCGCCACGATAGATCAAATCTTTTTCATACAATTTAACAAAGACTGTCCGTACCGCTTTTGATAAGCCATCATCAAGGGTGAAACGCTCCCGACTATAGTCCAATGACAGGCCTAATTTAGCCCATTGTTCACGAATATGGTCTGCGTATTCTTCCTTCCACTCCCAGACTTGATCAACAAATTTTTCGCGACCCAAGTCATAACGAGAAATTCCTTGTTCCCGCAATTTTTCCTCTACCTTAGCCTGCGTAGCGATACCCGCATGGTCCATTCCTGGTAACCATAACGTATCATACCCCTGCATCCGTTTTTGACGGATGATCATATCTTGCAAAGTGGTGTCCCAAGCATGACCTAAATGCAGTTTTCCAGTTACATTAGGTGGCGGAATCACGATTGAATAAGGCTTGGCGTTTTGATCACCACTTGGTTTGAATAAGTCTTGTTCAAGCCAAGATTCATAGCGGCCCGCTTCAACTTCTTGCGGATTGTACTTGGTTGATAAATTATCAGACATAATGCTCCTCCTTTAGTGCTAAGTTTGATTGTAAAAATTATGAGCCGGCCATTCTCCACAGTTATTGGATTGAGTTGCGTATCACTAGTATTGCTCTACATCGCCTCTGTCTCTCTTTGAGAGCCAATCGCTGTGTTTCAATGCTGCGGACACTACTCGCATACGCCACTAGTATTGCTCAACATCACCTCTGCCTCTCTTCGAGAGCCAATCGCTGTGTTTCGCAACAAAAAAGCCCTAAAATACGATTGTATTTTAGGACGTAATAGCTACGCGGTACCACCTAATTTGCAGAATGTTTCTGCCGCTCATTGTGCGTGTTAACGGACGCAAGGCGTTTATTCCTACTGCGATGTTCAGAATAAAGACTCCCAAGCTACCTTCACTAGTATTTGTTAGAAACGTTTCACCTAGTCGTTTCTTCTCTGAAAACAAAATTCCAGTTACTCTTCTTGTTCTTAGTCTTGCCTTATTCTACAATGCACTATCAAGTTAGTCAAGGACTAGAGTGCGCTAGCAACGGCTAAAGCTTGTTGATAGTCTGGTTCTTGTGACATTTCTGGTACAATTTCTTCATAGACAATTTTACCGGTTTGATCTAACACAAATATTGCACGAGCATACCGGTTCAATTCTGGAATCAAGATACGGTAGCTTTCGCCAAAATGATTTTCAGGATCATGCAGCATTTGCATGTCTACTCCCTCAGCGGCGCACCAATGCTCTTGTTCTTCGCGAGTGTTATTAGAAATCGTCAAAAACTGCACGGTAGCCAATTCACCAGCTAATTGATTGAAACGCTTGGTTTGGATAGAACAAACGCGTGTATCAATATCTGGTACCACACTAATCAAGATAGGTTTTCCCAGCAAATCCGATAGTTGGATGACCTGTTTTTTTAAATTCAGTAATTGAAAGTCGGGACTTTTCTCTCCCACTTTTGGTGGTTCACCGACTAACGCGACCGTCTGGCCTTTTTTAGTTATATTCACGAACATCCCTCCTAGCTTCAGTATAGAGGAGGGATGTTTAGAATACAAAATAAGTGCCTATTCTAAAACGTCTTGCAGTTTTCGTGCGGGAAACTTGTCGTCAAAGTAGATTAAGGTTTGTAGTTCGGTGGTTAAGTCGATGTACTGAACTTTCACGTTACTTGGCACGATAACTCGGTCGGGCGCAAAATTTAAGATTGCCGTAATCCCCGAAGCTACGATGACATCAATTGCCTCTTGCGAAAACTGACTAGGTACGGTGGAAATCGCCACACTGGCACCCGTTTCATTAACAACTTTTGTAAAATCTTCCATTGGGTAGACCTTGAGCCCATCAATTTCACTGCCCACAACACATGGATCGTTTTCAAAAGCACAAACGATATTCAAATTTTCATTTCGGCGGAAATTATTTTTAATCAAAGCTCGGCCTAAATTACCGCAGCCAACTAACGCGATACATTTCTCTTGCTGCGTATTCAGAATACTACTGAATACCTCAATCAAATAAGGTACATCATAGCCATAGCCACTACGACCTAATTCGCCTAGATGAGAAAAATCGCGCCGAATTGTTGCTGGCGGGACTTGGATCATATCGCTAAATTCTTTTGATTTGATACGTGTTACACCTGATTCACCTAACATTTTTAAATAACGCAAGTACAACGGAAATCGTTTTGCCGTTGCTTTCGGAATTTCTCTTTTTGGTGTCATATGATATCCCTCTTTGTTAATTTATTCACATATCGAGTGTATCATGGATTCAAGATTCCTTCAACAACTTTGTGAAGTAAACGACAAAGATGAGGATTCCCTCATTCAGCTTTGTTTTTTATTTACTTTAAGATAACACCGCCACAAAAAATGAGACTGCTTAAGTAAGCAATCCCATTTAGACAGGTTATTTTACAGAACCTTCTGCCACGCCTTTGATAATTTGTTTTTGCATGAAGAAGTAGAAAATGATAACTGGCAATACGGCAATGACTAAACCCGCTAACGCTAAATGCCATTGTTTTGTGTATTGTCCGAAGAAGAAAAACATCTTCAAAGGAATTGTTTGTGTATCCGGTGAGTTAATGACCAATGAAGGCAACAGATAATCATTCCAGATCCACATTGTATTCAAAACTGCTACGGTTACCGTCGTTGGCTGTAACATAGGGAAAATGACTTTCCAGAAAACTTGGAAACGATTAGCCCCGTCAATAATAGCTGCTTCATCTAATGCTTTAGGAATTGATTTCAATGCTCCATGATAAAGGAAAATCGACATACTTGCACCAAAACCTAGATACATAAAGATGATCCCGACTTGGTTCAACATTTGTGCCTTCCCAAAAATACTTACTAAAGGAATCATAACTGATTGGAATGGTACTAGCATGGCTGCTACAAAGCCCATGAAAATAATCGTACTAATTTTTGTTTTGCTTCTTTCCAATGCATAAGCACACATTGCTGAAAAAATTATAATGAATACCACACTAAAGATCGTAATAACTAAAGAGTTAAATAAAGTCTTCAAAAAATCCAATTGTGTAAATGCTTCAGGATAGTTGGCAGTAGTAAAGTTTTCCGGCACACCTAAAGGATTTGTAAAAATTTCTTGCTTTGTTTTAAAAGAGTTCGTCAGCATTAGGTAAAATGGAATCAACCAAATTAATCCTAATAACAATCCTAAAAGGGCGCGTCCAAGTTGTTTGGGTGTGCTATTTGGCATTATGCTTCGACCTCTTTTCTCTTAGTTAAGTAGACTTGCGTTAAGGAAATGATAGCTACGAATATGAAGAAGACTACCGCTTTAGCCTGTGCATAGCCCATTTTATTTTCCAAGAACGCTGTGTTATAGATATTCATTGCCACCATTTGAGTAGAATTGTATGGTCCACCGTTGGTTAATGATAAGTTTTGATCGTACAATTTGAAACAGTTTGATAAAGTCATAAACAAGCTGACTGTGAAACCAGGCATAATCAAAGGAAACTTAACATTCCAGAATTTTTGCCAAGCTGTTGCCCCGTCTAGATCGGCTGCTTCTAGCAGTGACTCGTCCACACCTTGTAAGTATGAGATATAGATAACCATGATATAACCTGACATCTGCCAGCACATCACGATGACCATAGCCCAAAAGCCAGTTTCTGTTGTTGATAGCCACGTTTTTAGTGCGGGATTGCCAATCATATCACCAATGGCTGAAAAGGCATTAATAAAAATAAATTGCCAGATGAAACCCAGAATCAGCCCACCAATCAAGTTAGGCATAAAGAAAATCGTTCGTAAAATGTTGGCACCCTTGAATTTGCTTGTAACCAGCATTGCCAAACTTAAACCAATCACATTGATCAAGATAATAGAAATAACGGCAAATTTTGTTGTAAACCAGATGGCATTCCAAAATCCTTCGTCAGAAAACAGCCGTTGATAATTTGCTAGTCCTACGAAGTCGCCTTGTGCAACTGCATCCCAGTTAGTAAATGAATAATAGATCCCATAAATAAAGGGAACAATCACGACTAAAATCAGTGCAATGACGACGGGCGCCGAAAAAAGGTAAAACCAAGTCTTTTTTTGATGTTTCATCGTCTTCTCCTCCTAATCTAAAACACGAGAAAGTGCCTCATCCAGCCCTCTCTCGTGCAGACTTTAAGACTTATTTTCTTTCGTCACTCCATTTGTCTTGTGCAGTTTTAACAACTTCATCCCATGATGCTTCGCCAGCAACATATTTTTGGATTTGTGCACCGACAGTTTGTTCACCCCAACCTGCAGGGTAGCCCATGAAGACCCAACCAGTTGTTTTGCCTTCAGTATAGTAAGTGTAAACTTCTTTTGATAATGGATCAGAGATTTTATCTGTATCGAAACCTTTGTAGGCTGGTACAAATTTGAAGTCTTCCAAGACGATTTGTTTACCTTCATCCGTTGTGTATAGGTAATCTAGGAAGTCTTTTGAAGCTTGAACTTCTTCATCAGAAGCATTTGGATTTACACCCCAGTACATTGGTACACCGACAGGAATCGTTCCTTCGGTCACGCCGTCGATTGGAATTGGTAATAAACCAATATTGTTATTTGCCAAATCTTCATTGATACCAGCAATCGTTGGGTAAACCCAGTTACCTTGTTGTGTCATAGCTACTTTTCCGTTAGAGAAAAGTTGTTCGATTTGTTGAGAGTAGTCTAAGCTATTAGTTGGTTGAACAGAATATTTATTGCTAATGTCGATATATTTTTTGAATTGATCGCCATATTTAAACGAAACAGTTTTTGATTCATAAGCTTTCATGACATCATTATCAAATTCAGCATTTAAAAAAGCATTAGATCCATGTAAACCTGTAATCCATTGTTCTTTAGCTGCTAATGCAAATGGTGCATCAATACCCAATTCAGCTTTTTTCTCATCCAAAGTTTTAGCTGCAGCTTCTAAGTCTTCTAATGTTTTAATTGAAGAAGCATCGATACCGGCTTTTTCAAAAATTTCTTTGTTATAAAGCACACCATACCCTTCAATATTGTATGGTAACCCTAAAACTTTACCATCTTTGGTTGAACCAGTTAAGGTACCATCTAATGCTTGCTTAGCAGCTTCTGTATCAGACAAGTCTGTTAGACTCTTTTCCCACATATTAACATCTTCTGGCCCACCAATATTATAAATATTTGGTTCATTACCTGAAGAAAATTTTGATTTCAAAGCTGCACCGTAGTCGCTACCACCACCAACTGTTTCGATATTAATTTTAACGTTTGGATGTTCTTCTTCATATTTCTTAGCCAACGATTCGAATTGATCCTTAAACTCTACTTTAAATTGGAAAATATCGATTTCTGTTTTATCACCACTGGCACTATTATCAGTACCACCTGCATTATCTGATGCGTTACCGCAGGCAGCCAAGCTCAACCCAATTAAAGCTGTAAAAGAAACTAAACCAATTTTTTTCCACATTTGCATTTTCATGTTTCGTCCTCCTAATCTTTTCTACACACTTATTATGCAACCGATTTCACTAAGTGTCAATTCCGTTTCCAATGTTACCGATAACATAAATTATGTCATAGTTTGTTTAGTCTAGACATTCAGGTAAATAACTTACTTATTGCTATCTGTCAAGCAATCGGTTTCGTTAATTTTCTAATAAATCTCCTTAGTCGATTTTTACAATAAAAAAAGCAAGAGGTTTCCCTCTCGCTTTATTAAAAGAAATCCGCAAACTCGGCTTCTTTCTTCCCAACTTTTACTTCTTCGATTTTAAGTCCTGCTAAGGAACGTTCAATCATTCCCACAACATCTAAACGTTCTTCGTAAGCCAATACTTTTTCTAGTTTAGGACGTGTTTTAGGTTGCGGTGGCGCAAAAATCGTACAGCAATCTTCAAATGGTTGGATGGCTAATTGGAATGTGTCAATTTCTTCGGCAATCTCAATGATTTCGGTTTTATCCATGGTCACTACAGGACGGATAATGGGGGTTGCCGTTACTTCATTGATAGCTACCATACTCGGTAAAGTTTGTGATGCCACTTGCCCCAGTGACTCGCCGTTAATAATGACTAAGCCTTTCCGTTGTTCCCGGATCAAATCAGTTAGGCGCAACATAAAGCGGCGCGTAATGGTCATCCAGTAACCTTCTGGGACACTTTTTTTGATTTCTTCTTGAATCTCCGTAAAAGGAACTTCGATAAATTGGATACTACCGGCGTAGGGGGCTAGCTTCTCCGTTAAATCTTTGGCTTTTTGCAGCGCTTGTTCACTAGTGTAAGGTGGTGAGGCAAAGTGAACGGCCTCAATTTCAACGCCCCGTTTCATTGCTAGGTAGCCAGCAACAGGTGAATCAATTCCCCCAGAAAGCATCAGCATGCCGCGACCACTCGTACCTACTGGTAAACCACCGGCTCCTTTGAGTGTTTCACAAGAAAGATAGGCGCCATCTAAGCGGATTTCTACGCGCAAATCAATGTCTGGTTTACGCATTTGCGCTTGAATGCCAGGGAAAGTGTCGACTACGGCATTACCTAAGAGAAGATTCAGTCCATGAGTATCTAGTTCAAAGTTATGGTCGGAACGCTTAGCCGTGATTTTAAAGGTCATGCCTGTTTGATAACGCTCTTTAACTAAAGCCAAGGCGATCTCTTTAATAGATTCCAACTCTTTTTCAACCCGAATGCTAGGAGAAAAGTTTTGGATCCCAAAGACTTTTTGTAGCAGAGGCATCACTGCTTGACTATCTGAACCGTTCAACAGTAAATGCATGCGATCACGATCGGCGTGGATCTTGATATCTGGAAACGCGGCTAACGTCCGTTTAACATTTTGAGCTAATTGATTGATAAAGACTCGGCGATTCTTACCTTTGGTGGAAAGTTCACCGTAACGTACCATAATTTCTGAATAATTCACTGTAAAACTCCTTTAGTTTAGTTTTGCAAATTTTTGATACAGCTGATTGAAGATAATCATAAACTGTTCCGCCTCGGCCATGGTGTTGCTTTCATCTAAGCTGACCCGGACAGCGGTCGTGGCAATATCCCCCGGTACATGCATCGCGTGTAGCGTACTACCGGCAACTTTTTTGCGGCTAGAACAAGCACTAGTAGTTGAAATATAAATTTGTTTTTCTTCAAAAGCATGGACTACGACTTCCCCGCGAATACCTTTAATCCCAAAACACAGAATATGAGGAGCAAACGCATCGGTAGCTTCCGTAAACAATGTTACATTTTCATACTCAGCTAAAGCAGCCCGTAAGTAGTCACGAATCAACCGCACATGACGTGGTTTTTCAGCAATTTTTGCTTGATACAAGTTCAAGGCTTTAGCCATTGCGACGATCCCCGGTGTGTTTTCAGTCCCACTCCGTTGATTTTGTTCCTGACCGCCGCCATTCATCAAGGGCGCTAACTTACGATTAGGATTCCAATAAAGAAAGCCTACACCGCGAGGCCCGTGAAATTTATGGGCGGAAAACGTGGCAAAATCAACCCGTTCAGTTAACCACTCTGCCAGGGGCACTTTACCGATTGCCTGCACTGCATCTACATGAAAATGAATCGTCGGGTATTCAGCCAACACTTCGCTAATAGCAGGAATAGGTTGGATTGAGCCAATTTCATTGTTAACTGCCATAACCGAAACTAAAATCGTATCTTTGCGAATCTTTTGCTTTAACATAGTCACGTCGACAAAGCCATGTTGATCAACTGGTAAAGTCTCGACTTCAAAACCGGATTCTACTAATTGTGCTGCCGCTTCACTGACAGCTGGATGTTCAATTGCCGAGATCAAAATATGTTTACCAAAAGCTTGTTTCGCTAATGCGGTCCCCTTGATGACCCAGTTGTCGCCTTCAGTTCCGCCACTAGTAAAAAAAATGCTCTGCGGAGACTTATCAATACTTTGCGCAATCTGCTTGCGGGCCTCTTGCAGAAGCCGTGTTGCTTGGGTACCTAAATCATGAAGACTGGAAGGATTGCCCATGATACGTTGGCTTGTTTTTACATATGTATCAAGTGCTGCCGGATAAATGGCCGTTGTCGCACTATTATCAAAATAGATCAATTGTAGGACTCCTCTTTTAAAAAATTCCTACCTATTATATATTTTTTCCTGCTGACTTTCAAATGCTAATTCTTTTGCTCCCTTAGTTTCAATCACTTGTCTTCCAGCGGATTTTATAGGTATACTTAGCGAGAGAACAAAAATGGAGGGAAGAAATTTTATGACATTGACAGATACGTATACTTTAGCAAATGGTGTCAAAATTCCAGTCGTGGGGTTAGGTACTTGGCAAACTCCTGACGGTAGCGAAGCCGAAGAATCTGTGCGCGCAGCCTTAAAAAATGGTTACCGCCATATTGATACAGCTGCAGCTTATGGAAATGAGGCTAGTGTGGGTCGGGCGATTAAGGAAAGTGGCATCCCGCGGGAAGAAATTTTTGTCACTTCTAAACTTTGGAACACGATGCACGGCTACGAAAATACTTTAGAGGCTTTTGATGAAACTCTGACAAATTTAGGGATGGATTATTTGGATCTTTATCTGATTCACTGGCCCAACCCCATCAAATTCCGCGACAACTGGGAAGAAGCCAATGCAGGTTCTTGGAAAGCGATGGAAGAATTATACGAAGCCGGCAAAATCAAAGCCATTGGTATTAGTAATTTCCGTGAACATCACATTGATGCCTTACTAAAAACAGCTAAAATCACGCCGATGGTCAATCAGATTCGTCTGACTCCTGGGGATCCACAAACCGCTTTAGTCAACTATTGCCGTGATCATGGTATGTTGCTAGAAGCATATAGCCCATTAGGAACTGGTAAAATTTTCGAAGTTCCTGAAATGAAAGAGCTGGCTGAAAAACATCACAAAACGGTTGCGCAAATCGCGCTGCGTTGGTCTTTACAAATGGGCTTCTTGCCATTACCAAAATCGGTTCATGAAAACCGGATCCAAGAAAACGCTGATATCTTCGATTTCGAATTATCTGGTGAAGATATGGCGTTAATCGCTGAATTGAAGGACGTGGCCGGAACTGCCTCTGATCCTGATACAGCTACCTTCTAAAGCATAAAACCTAAAGACAATCAGTGGCTGTCGCGTCATTTTTTAGCGACCCTCCCACTGGTTGTTTTTTTCATACATAATTAGTTTTTTTCTATAAAATGAAGAGTTACTGAGTTTTCCTAAATATTTTTCATAGTGATTGTAATTTTCAGAAAATTTGTTATTATTAGACAAGTCAAAAAAATAACACCTTTTTATTGAAATGAGGAATTATTATGGAAAATAAACTAGAAAAACAACTCACTTCTCGCCATATTACGATGTTAGCGTTAGGGGGCGCGATTGGAGCCGGACTTTTCAAAGGAGCAGGCGAAGCCATAGGTATTGCCGGACCGGCTGTCATGATTGCCTTTTTATTGGGAGGCATTATCCTTTTTATCGTCATGAAGGGACTAGGGCGACTGGTCTTGCATCAAGAGCAGCATAACAGCGGCTTATCAGGACTGATTGAACCCTTACTAGGTGGTCGAGCTGCCCACTTTACTGATTGGGTCTATTGGTCACTCTGGATGATCAACATTATTGCCGAAGCCGTCGCAGCAGGTAGCTTTCTACAACTGTGGTTTCCTCACACACCGGTTTGGTTATTCGTGCTCTTGATTGCTCTCTTGACAACGATGATCAATTTGTATTCGGTTCGTTTGTTCGCCGAAACCGAATATTGGCTAGCATTTGCTAAAATCAGTGTCATTATCTTGCTTATTTTGTTTGGTGGCTACCTCGTGATTCAACAGTTTTTTGAAACAGGACCGCAGGCTTTTGCACAGTTAACTGCCAATGGTGGATTTGCACCTCACGGTTTAAAGGGCCTGATGAATGCCATGTTAGTCGTGATTTATTCTTATGGTGGCTCTGAATTGATTGCCATCACAGTTAGCGAAACCGCCGACCCTAAGAAGGCCATCCCGAAAGCTATTAAGGGCGTTATGGGGCGGATTGTTTCCTTTTACTTATTACCTTTGTTTCTCTTAATGGTGATTTATCCTTGGCAAACACTAGCTCACACATCGGTTAGTCCCTTTGTCATGGTCTTTCAAAAAATGCACATTCCTTTTGCCACAGATATTGTGAACTTTGTGATCGTATTGGCGTTGTTCTCCTCCATCAATTCTGGCGTATATGCTTCATCTCGTACCCTATATTTCCGCCTAAAAGACCGAACTGATGGACCAGCTCAAGCGTTGACTAAGCTGAATGGTCATCGCGTGCCACAGCGGGCCGTCTTGTTCTGCACAGGTACTCTTTATATTGGTGTAGTGTTCTCTTATTTCTTAGGAAATGATTTATTTAATTATTTAGTCGGTTCACTTTCTTATTCAGTCCTTTTGATTTGGTTATTGATTAGTTTTGCGGCTTGGCGCTTAGCTCAGCAACAAGGACAAAAATTGCAGCTAGCTATTGGCAGTTTGGCAATTTTGGCTTTACTAATCATTCTATGCGGCATTTTTGCTACCAATAATCTGGTTGTAACACTCGTTACCGCGGGTCTTTACGGCGTGATTTTACTAAGCTACCGCACAGCACCTTTGTTGAAACAAGCCTAAAAACAGGAACTTTCCAATCTTTGGAGAGTTCCTGTTTTTTAGAAATAATAAGTAAAGAAAAGAACCAATGAACATAGAAAGCCCGCAAATAACCCATCACGCCAAGTAATCGTGTAGCGCCTAGCATAAGTTCGAGGACCTTCCGTAAAGCCACGGGACTCCATGGCGACGGCTAAGGTTTCCGACCAACGGACCGCTTTGACTAATAAAGGTACCAATAGGCGCGGCGACCACGCAACAGCCGTCACACCACGGGCGGCTAGGCTTGCCCGTACATTCTGGTATTCTATCTGAATCAAAGGGGCAATATGGAAGGCAGCTAAAAGACCATAAGCAAAAGTGCTAGGCAGACGTAATTGCTGTTGCAATGAATAGCTAAAATCCGTCAACGTCGTTGTGGCAGCAAAGGAACTGCCTAACAACCCAAAACAGAATATACGCGATGCCAACTGTAACCCGTAAAGCAGGGGGCCTGCTGAACCGGCCGTTGTCTCGGTGCCATAAAAGTAGCCACTGAAGAAAACGCCGACTGCGGCTAACGTCAAGATGCCTAACAGCTTAAGCAGCTCTTGCCACGAACGATAGCAGCTGACAACTACTAAAAAAATCCCTGCTAGTACCACGTTCAAGACCAGATTATTTTGAAAAGAGACGACTAACGCGCTCAATAGGATCACGCCAAACCTGACGGTGGGGTTGAGAGTCCGCATGACTTGCCTCCTCTCGGTAATTTGTTAAGTCCACTAATTGGCTAGCAAATACGTTTAAAAGAGCTAAATCATGACTGACTACCAAAACAGTTGTCCCCTGCTGAGCCTTTTGATGCAGTAACGTCATGATGCGCCAAGCATTCTCTAAATCTTGACCATATGTCGGTTCGTCGCACAAAAGTAAGGCGACTTCCCGCTGCAAAAAACTGGCGACTGCCAGGCGGCGTTGCTGTCCTTGACTTAATTGAAAGGGAGAACGGTCCCTTGCTTCCCATAAGCCTAATTCCTTTAAGCCGGTTGTTGTCCCTAGTTCTGCTGTCACCGTTGTCATGACAAATTGATCTTGGGGATTCTGCATGATCCAGCTGATGTTACGAAAGATATTACGCTTTTTTAAACGCTGACCTGCTAGTAAAATGCTTCCTTGGTAAGTCCGCAGTTGTAAAATACTTTTTAAGAGACTGGTTTTACCAAAACCGCTGGGAGCATAAAGACCAATCAAGTCTCCTTTGCGAAAACTCAAATCTAGCCTCAGTTCACCCGTAGGTAACGGTAAACGGTAGCCGTCAAAAATTAATTGCGGCGTTGCTGGTTGCAGCGGCTCAGGTAAGGGTAGTGCCGCTTGCCGAATCTGTTCTAAGGTCGTCAGCTCCGCCGTGGTTAGCCAAGTTCCTTCTTCCAAAAGCAACCACTCAGAAAGCCATTGCCAATGACTGGTTTGATGATCCACAATCAATAAACCGACTTGCTTTTGTTGCAATTTTTGCAACTTGAGGCTCAAACGCTGTGCAGCGGCGAAATCTAGATTAGCAAAAGGCTCATCTAATAAGAGGTAGCGACTTTCTAAAGCGACACAGCAAGCTAAGGCAACTAACGGCTTTTCACCGTCAGATAAGGTTACGATTTTTCGTTTGGCCAACGCTTCGATCTCACAAAACCTTAGCGCTGCCATGACTTTTTCAGCCATCAAATCGGGCTCTATCTGGATATTTTCCAAACAAAATAGTAATTCTTCTTCCACGGTTTCCATACAAAATTGACTGTCGGGATTTTGAAACATCATACTGATATGGCGGACCCGTTCACCACCTGCCATGCCAGTCACTTCTTTATCATCCACCCAGACAGAAGTCTCAGGGAGTAGTGTCAGACCCGCTAGGCCCAATAACAAGGTACTTTTACCACAGCCAGAGGGTCCATACACACCTTTTGCCTCGCCAGGCGCCAATGAAAAGTCGGTTGCCACACCTTGCGACATAAGTTTTGCGGTTAGGCTCACTGACTTACGCCTACTTTATATTGATTCAGAACACCCATTTTGGCTAAATGATCTACCGTTATTTTCACTAATACGCCGGAAAATAGTAAGGCAGATAGCCAGCGGATCACAAAAATCGTCAACAACAGCTGCCAAGCCAGACCGGTAAAATTGGCGCGGTAGATGCCCCAGATGAAGCTGGTAATAGTGGCCATCGTTGCACCGATGAACAAGGAGGACCAGCCCGCCTTGCGGTAACCGGTGGCCGCAAAACCTGCTTCGGTACCAATTCCTTGAACAAACCCGCTAACAAAAATAATCGGACCATAAAAGTTCCCCATAAAAACCTCCAAGAGTGCGGCAATCATTTCAGTGATAGTGGCGACACCTGGCTTTTGGATCACATACCCAGCAAAAGCAGCCGCCATAAACCAAACGCCGAAAATGAATTCATTTGCTAAAACAGATAGACCAAAAGGCGTTAACAGAACACCTAAATAGACACCGAGATGGACCGCACCTAAGTAGATTACGCCAAAAACCAGCGAAGTGATACCTACCATAATGATATCTTTCAGTTGCCACTTAAACATGTGCTGTACCTCCTAATGAGGGACTATTAACAGAAATCGTTGCCTCTAAGACATAATGCGGTAAATGCTCATGGGCATAACTTAGTGCCGCTTCAAAATAAGCAAAAAGTTGTTGCGCTGTTCCAGTCAGAAAAGTAACGTAATGGGCCGATTGAGGAGCCAAGCCCATCTCTTGCGCTAGCGCCACAATATGGGCAATCTCTTCCATATAGTCTTGGCCAAAACTGTAAAATGAATATTTACAATGGACGAGAAAATCACCTTTTTCACGAATCAAAGCTTGATTAGGCTGTGCCTGACTACCATTCAGATAACTATCCCCCTCTTGGTCCCCAGGACAACCTTTGGAAAAGGTCAACTCCCCTACCATGTGAGTTGTTGGTTCATAGGTGTTGATAAATAGTGCAGCGGTCGCGTCAACAACACTTGCCTGTTCCCCGCGGTACAAGGTACTGAAAAGATCAGTTTGACTCCAAACGGCTTCCGTCACTGTTTCATTGATACTTTTTAGAAGTGTATTTGCGTAGTCGTCTTTCATAGGATAGAGACTGACGCGGCAACCTGTGATATCTATTTTGCTTAGTGAACATTCTGTCATGTGATTCATCCTCTCCTTTAATTTTCTGTCCATCAAAAAAAGCGTTCCTCCTTTTTCATATCCACTGACAGACAGAAAAAAGCGAAACGCTACAAAAGTTTTGTACGTTGCCACTTCCCTACGTTGGTACTAACCAAATCAGGTTCTAAGGGACTAGATTTTCATCTATCTCAGCCAAAGGCGCCCCTAGTGGATAATCTATTCTACTTTACATGGGCAGTGTAGCATATACCAAGAGTGGATACAATAAAAAAACACTTTGTCTATTATACTGGCCATTTCCGGGTGAACTAATACCTAAAAATTGCCTAACAAAAAAGCCTTGGCTTGCGCCAAGACTTTTCTACATCATATCGCGGTTATTAAAGTAAAATGCTTCAATTCGTTTGAAAGCACCTGGTTCAACTTTTTCCAAAGCCGTTCCGATTTCATCTAAAGCATCTTGGTAACGGTAATCTTTATTAAACAGTTCCAAGCTCTTTTCGATGGCATCACGGATGTTTGCATGGGTATGACGATAACGGTTAGCATATTGCATCATTTGTTCCGTCAAAGCCGCACTGTCAACCAAGTCGTTGGTTTTCTTATCTAGCAATTCTAGATCTTCTTCACACAATTCGACTAAATGATTGATTTCTTCCATATTGATGCGGATTTTGTTTAATTCTTTGCTTAACTCTTCGATACGATCTGTAGCAACAAAGAAGAATTCCAGATAATCTGCCGGCAGACCTGGCAAGCGTTGTTTTTCAACGTAACGCTTCAAGTTGCGCAGTTTAAATTCAAACTGGTCGATTTTCTCTTGCGCAACTTTTTCCCCTTTACGGAGATCATGCAGTGAGCTGTCGATTTCTACTTGTTGGTTTTCGATATCGTTGAGGATTTGGTAAGCATCTTTTAAGAAGCTTTGAACGATAGAATAAGGAATCGTATGTTCATCCAGTTGTGGTTGTAACGCCTCAAATTGACGAGTCAACTCTTCTAATTCTGTTTGGAAACCACGGGAGCGTCCCAATTCATTGTGATTCAAGGTGTAGCTTTGAGACGTATGGTCCAATTCGATCATCAATTGACGGTTGTTTTTCTTCGCATGATCGATATACTCACCGACCGTCTTTTGATTGCTTTGTACGTATTTTTTCGCGTCCATTTCGCGTTCAAGAACGTCATAGAGACCATCAATAGCGGCTTCTAAATCACGATTGCTGACTTCAACTGAATCAGCTTCCGTTTTTTCTAGATCCCCCATTGTTGCCTTCACTTTGTTGCGAACACGTTTGATGTCATCAGCAAAATTTTTCTCTGGGAAGACATAGTAATCGCGCACCATCTTGTTGTAACCATCTTCGATCTCTTTTAATTGATCTGGATAGGTTTTGTTCAAGTCAGTGTAAAGTGGTGGAATACGTTTGATCAAATCTTCTAATTCATAAGTGTGGCGTTCAGCTTTTTCGAGAACTTCACGAGCTTCAATCGGATCGCCTGAAGTATTCAATGTTACAAACTGGGTAAATTCAATCTCGACATTTTTCACTTGCTTTTGGAGTTCACTGTAGGCAGGTCCGTAGCTAGCGCTGTCTTCTTTCAACTGTTTCTTCAGCTCTTCATACACATCAAGAGCCTGTTGGACCTCAAGGGAATTACGTTCTTCACTCTCACGAAGCTCTTTTAATCCTTTACGGATCTCTTCGACTTGGCGTTCCATTTCAGCCATAGTCGTTTCAGCTTCTGCAACCGCGTTTTTCGCTTTTAGGAAACGGAAAGTTTCATTAAGGTTTTCCACCTCAAAGATTTGGCTTTCCAACTCTGCAAAAGAGGTTGTGGAGATATCGGTCCATTTTTGGTTCCACTCACGGAAAGTGTTTTGGCTTTGTCCAACCAGGTGCATCTTTTTCACTTCATCGACTTCTTCAATAACAGGCAGATCAAACAAGGTTTCTTTGCGTTTTTCTAAAACATCCAGACGTTCTTGATTTTTCTTTCTCATAAAATAGCCGACTAGATAAAGTACAGCCGCGACAATGATGATTGCGATGACAATTCCAATGATTACATTGCTTCCCATGTAGGTTCCTCCAATAAAGTTCTTCTATTGACAACTTTTTCGTTCATAGAAAAAGGGTTCTTTATGATTAACAGGCTGAAAACTCTATGGCAAATTATATCATAGTCCAGACCTGGTAGCACTAACTAAATCAAAAAATTCCCTTGGAGAAACGTTGATTTTTTCTAAAGATTTTCTATTCAGTTTGGTAAATATTGAAGCAATTCAGGGAGTCGTTTTAGGACGATATCAGCTTGTGACTGATCTAGTTCTTGGGCTTGTTTCAAGGCGAAGACAGACATACCGCTTGCTTTAGCAGCTTGGATTCCTTTAGGAGAATCTTCTACCGCAATCGCTTGCTGCGGTAGAACCGCCAAGCACGTCAAAGTGTGTTGATAGATAGCGGGATGCGGTTTGCTTTCTACAAACTGTTCGCCGCTTACGACACAATCAAAATACCCAGCTAGTCCGGTTGTTGTCAACATATGCTTGATCTCACTCATAAGCGATGAGGAAGCAAGTCCAATTTTAAGCTTTCGTTCTTTCAAGGATTTCAAAACGCTTGGTACATCAGGATTTAAAAGCGTCACATAGTCAGCCGGATGCGTTTCTTTATAACGCTCGTAAGCCGCTTGCATCGCCGCTACCTCAGCAGGTTCCTTGATAAACTCAGACCAAAATTGCTGCATGTTTCCTCCTACAAAATAGCTAGGCGGATAAGCCTCCAATGAAATTCCCTGTGATGCAAGGAATTTTTTGCGTCGTTCATAGTAAAAACCTTCACTATCAACTAACACGCCGTCCATATCAAAGATGACTGCTTGTACCGTCATTCGTCTGTCCTCCTTACTTAAAAGACACCATCTATCAGTTTACCAAAAAAATATAAAAATTTAAAGACCTCCCAACGATTCCTTTCAGAAAATCCATGAAAGAAAGTGCGCGTCAGCTTGATTTTTCCAGAAATCTCTTGTATTCTGTTAAAAATGAAAAAAACATTAGAAAGGGGCGTGGATAAAATGAAGGTCGTAAAATTTGGCGGCAGTTCGCTAGCCTCTGCTACGCAATTAGAAAAGGTCGTCGCAATTTTGCAGGCAGATCCCGAAAGACGCTATGTCGTCGTCTCAGCGCCAGGAAAACGCACGGAAGAAGATATTAAAGTAACCGATCTTTTACTACAGATTTATGATCGGCTTTCTCAAGAGTTGGACGCTAGCACGCTGATTGAAGAAGTCATCAGTCGTTATCAAGCTATCGCAGATATTTTTCAATTACCTAGCGAGATTATGAAAAAAATCCGCGACCATTTTTTAAAGCTTTCCCAGCTCGCGATTGAAGAAAATGATTTTCTGCGTGATACCATCGTAGCCAGTGGTGAGGATATGAACGCCCGCCTAGTAGCTGGCATTTTGAATCAGGCAGGCTTAACGGCGCGCTACTTGCATCCTCGTGACTTTGGTCTTTTGGTCACTGCCGAGCCTGGCAATGCCCGTATACGTCATTCTTCTTATAGTAAAATGGCCAAGTGGAAAAATAGTCAGGAAATTTTAGTGATTCCTGGTTTCTTTGGCGTCACAGATACAGGACAGATCTGTACTTTTTCTAGGGGCGGCTCAGATATCAGCGGCTCTATCGTAGCGGCGGGTGTCGCGGCGGATCTTTATGAGAATTTTACCGATGTTGACGGGATTTACGTCGCCCATCCAGGCATCGTTCATGAACCTGAAATGATTGAAGAACTGACTTACCGTGAAATGCGTGAGTTGGCTTATGCTGGCTTTTCCGTTTTTCACGATGAGGCTTTGATGCCTTCCTACCGAGCTAAAATTCCGGTGGTCATTAAAAATACCAATAATCCCACTCATCCTGGGACGCGCATTACGCTAGACCGGACTACTCACTCGCGACCGGTTGTCGGTATTGCTGGCGATAGTGGTTTTGTCTCTCTGTATATCAGCAAATATTTGATGAACCGTGAAGTTGGTTTTGGTCGCCGTGTCTTACAGATTTTTGAAGACTTTGGTTTGAGCTACGACCATATGCCCTCTGGAATTGATGATATTTCGATTATCTTACGAGAAAACCAATTGACACCTGTTCTTGAAGAAGAACTTTTACGAACCTTAGCCTATGAGCTGGATCCTGACGAGCTACGCATCACCCATGACCTCTCAATTTTGATGGTAGTTGGGGAAGGCATGCGCCAACGGGTCGGGGTCACCGCCGAAACAACCGCCGCCTTGGCCCGCAAAGAAATCAACTTGGAGATGATCAATCAAGGTTCTTCTGAGGTAAGTATCATGTTTGCCATTCATAATGAGCAAAAAGCCAAAGCGATTCGTGCGTTATACTATACATTTTTTGATTAGGGAGGCCTTCATATGGGATTGATTGTCTTGATGGGCGCACAAGCAGTAGGGAAAATGACCGTTGGAAAAGCTTTGACGCAGCAATTGGACGCCAAGCTTTTATATAATCATCAAACAATTGACCCTTTTGCCACTTTTTTAGGCTACTCGGCGCCCACTTTCCAACTGTCAGATTGGATGCGAAAAGAATTATTTCAAGCCTTTGCTACCCATCCTGAGCTACGGACCTGTGAACACTTGATTTTTAGTGTTTTAATCAATTTCGATGATCCGGCTGATAAGGAATTTTTGGCTGACATTAGCAATATCTTTCTGGCCCAGGATTTACCAGTCTATTTTGTTGAATTAGTGGCAGATTTAAACACACGTTTGCACCGAAACACCACGTCAGAACGTCTTGCCGCTAAACCTTCTAAACGCGATATCGAAGCGTCCCAAACAGAATTATTAACAAGCCATGCGACACATCGCTTAGTTTCACTGCCACAAGAGCTAACAACCCTATTTCCGCAAATTCCGACTTATGTCTTAGATAATTCGCAACTAACGCCTACAGCAGCGGCAACGGCCATTGCTAGCTTTATCCATAGACATAAAAATAAATCGCCACAGGCCTAACTAAAAGACCGTGGCGATTTATTTTTATGACTATTTTTTTGGGCCGTTAAGGCTTGGCGAATCCGTTCTTCCGGTGCATACTTTGCTTCCCAATCGGCTGGTTTCAACACTTTTTCCGTGATAGGGTCATAATGCGGTTGGCCATCTGGAAACAGCTTGCCCATATTGGCCTCATGCACAATAGTAAAAATTGGAGCTGGATCAACACCTAACATGACAAAAGAACCATAGGTCAAATACAAAAGATCCGTCAGAGCATCTACTTCGTCCACTAAAGGATCGGTTATTTGCTTCTGTTTCCCCTCGATTTTGGCCGCCGCCCGATCAAGCGCTTGGTGCATCTTTACTACCTGCTCGGCGAAACGTTCTGGCTCACCTTCGACAGCTGCGTATAAAAATTCCGTGATTTCTTCTATTTTAAATTCCGCCCGATGTTCAGCCAACTCAGCGTCAAAGGCAGTCGGCTGTTTGGGTATCCGTGGATCAAAAATCTGATGAAATTCCTGTGTTTGCTCATAAGGCGTCCTCATCAAAGCCCTCCTCCAACAAGCCATAATGGATCAGTGCTTGCTTAATCCCATCTTCGTCATTCGGTAAAGTAACGTAATCCGCAATTTCTTTAATCTTGGGTCGGGCATTGCCCATGGCCACACCAATCCCCACGCCTGTTAGCATTTCTAAATCATTATAGCTATCGCCAAAAGCCATAATTTCATGCAACTCCAGCCCCTTAGCTTCTGCAAAACGTTCAATTCCTCGTAATTTAGAGCCACCTTTAGGAATCATGTCAGCCGTATAAGGATTAGAGCGGGTAAAATGTACCTCTGGCAATTTGTTTTCTAACTTGCCCGCCTCACTAGACGGACTCAGTAAAACACATTGATAGATTGGCTCTGCTAAAATCGCTAATTCCCGGTAGCGTCCAGGACGATTTTCCGGATTAAATCGTTGTAAGAGTCGTTTGATACTTCGAACCGAGGATTTAGGAATCAGTTTTGCAAAGCGTTTTAAATAAGCATTTTGGCCCAGCGTCATAATTTTACTGCCGTCAATATGATCAGCGGCGCCAAACATGATTTGCCGTTGTTCTTGCTCCGCAAAGTCCACGATTTGGTTCAGCACACTTTGAGAAAAGGGATCGGCAAACAGCACTCGTTCCCGGTCATACACATATTGTCCGTTATAGGTGATAAATACATCCAAAGGCAGCTGATTGATCTGCTCATTCAGGCGATGCGGCCCGCGACCAGTTGCCACTCCGACAATGATGCCCTGCTTTTGAACAGCCTCTAATGCTCGTCGTGTTGAGGGAACTGTTTTTGCCTGGCTAGTGACTAAGGTGCCATCGATATCAAATAAAATAGCTTTAATCATAATTCTCCTTAAAATAAATCAAGTTGTTTGGGATTTAGATGTTCATATTCAATTCCCAACTGTTTTTTAAACTGTAGTGCGTTTTCCGCCGCATCTCCGCCAGAATTGTTATTGAAAATGACGGTGACTTCTGAGACTTTTGTCGCCAGTTGTTGAACCGCCACGGCTAATTGGCTCAACTCTTCGTGATTATATCGATACAAGGTCCGTTTTTTGCGCCATTCACTATCATTGGCGCGCCACCCGGCAACATTCCGACCGTGAAAGCGGAAAACGAGAAAATCTGTATTTGTCACGAAAGGATAAAAAGGCACGGGATTCAGCGGAATTTGCGGTTCATCCACCACTACTAGTGAAAATTTTTCTGCCGTCATAAACTGCAACGTTTGTTTGACGTATTTGTCTAGATACCACGAGCCATTCCGCAGCTCAATTGCTAGCGGCAAATCCCCAAACCACTGACGCAGTGTTTGCAAATAGCGGACATTTTCTGGTGTACAGCCAAAAGCCGCCGAAAACTGAATCAAAAAGGCCGACAGCTTGCCTGACTCGATCATCGGTGTCATTGCGTCAAGAAACGCGGTCACCATGGCTTCTTCCGAAGAGTAATATTGCTGCCAGTCCCCTTGGCAACTAATGCCCGAATAGACTTTGACTAAAAATTTAAACTCTGAGGGCGTTTCTTGCACCCACTTTTCTACACTACTTTTTCGAGGAATACCATAATAAGCGGTATCCAATTCCACCACCGGTAAGTGCGCGGCATATTCGTATAAGGAGGTATTCTTCTTGCCAGTTAAATACTCATGTTCATTGAAGGACGTTAAGCCGATACGAATCATTTTTATTCCACCCTGTTTTTTCTAATAAGATTAGTATACAATAACCACGAGTCAAGTGACAAAAAAGAATCTTGAGGTGAAACCATGAAAGATATTTTAGTTTTACATACAGGCGGAACCATTGCCATGCAAGAAAATGCTACTGGTGAAGTTAGCCCCGGAGCTACTAATCCTTTAATGGATGCTCATTTGGACATTCCAGCAGATGTGAATCTGATCGTAGAGGATATCTTTAATTTACCCTCTCCCCACATTACCCCAGAGCACATGTTACAGTTGAAAAATCGCATTCAGGAGGTCGATGTTGCAGGGGTTGTCATTACCCATGGTACCGACACATTGGAAGAGACAGCTTTCTTCTTAGATACGACGATTGGTGATGGCTGTCCCATCGTATTGACTGGCGCAATGCGTTCCAGCAACGAATTAGGCAGTGATGGCTTATACAATTTTGAGTCAGCTATTCGAGTAGCTGCTTGTCCCGAAGCCCGAGGCAAGGGTGTTTTAGTCGTTATGAATGATGAGATTCATACTGCTCGCTACGTGACAAAGACCCACACCACCAATGTAGCGACATTTCGGACACCAACCTTTGGACCTATTGGCTTAGTAACGAAACAGCGAATCTTATTTTATCAAGAACTGATTGTTAACGACCGTTTAGCAGTTGATGCAGTTGCCGGTCACATTCCCATTATTAAAGCCTACGCCGGGATGACCGAGGAGTTATTTGAATTATTGAGCCCTGCCACTATTGATGGCTTGGTGATTGAAGCGCTGGGAGCTGGTAATCTGCCACCACAAACATTGCCGGCAATCAAACGCCTCTTAGACCAAGAGATTCCTATCGTTTTAGTGTCCCGCTGTTTCAACGGTGTAGTGGAGCCTGTTTATGCCTATGATGGCGCGGGCAAGCAGTTAGCCGATATGGGCGTTCTATTTTTGAACGGCATCAATAGTCAAAAAGCGCGACTTAAATTGTTGATTGCCTTAAATCATCCTTTAAAGGGCGCTGATTTAAAAACATTTATGGTGACCCAATAATCAACAAGCATTCTTTATTCCGTTAATGTACGTAAAAGACAGAGAACTTTTCTAGGTTCCTGTCTTTTTTCTTTGCTTACTGTTGCATCAGCATTTTGTTACCGGTATCAGAGAGTTTTCTGGCAAATAAAATTGACTTGCGCAACCGTTTGCGCTTACTATTGAATTAAGCATAAAAGGAGGAGCGGGCATGAAAAAGATCAAACGCTTATTTGACATCCATCCATGGAAAATCAGCACTCATACCTTGGATAAAGAAAACAAACGACTACAGGAGTCTTTGACTAGCATCGGCAATGGTTATATGGGGATGCGCGGCAATTTTGAAGAACAATACAGTGGCGACCATCATCAAGGAACCTACTTAGCCGGCGTCTGGTTTCCAGATAAAACACGTGTGGGCTGGTGGAAAAATGGCTACCCCGAATACTTTGGTAAAGTCATCAATGCGATGAACTTTGTTGAGATGGATCTCTTCATTGACGATATCGCCGTAGACCTAAATGTTCAGCAACCAGAAGATTTCTATCTGGAATTGGATATGCAAAACGGCTTATTGACACGTCGCTTTACAATTACAACCGCCAGCGCGAAAGTTCAGTTTACCTTCCGCCGTTTCGTCAGCATCGTAAAAAAAGAATTAGCTGTCGTGCAGCTGCAAATCGAGGTTCTAGCAGGTAATCCAGTTGTGCGGGTCGTTTCTAAATTAGACGGGAACGTTCAAAATGAGGATAGCAATTATGACGAGCATTTCTGGGAAGAAAAGGCCACCGGATTCCAGGGCGAATTAGGCTACTTGACCGCGCAAACGGTTCCGAATCCTTTTGGTGTTGAACGTTTTAGCGTAACAGGTTTAATGCAACATCATGCAACAACTACCGGTAGTCCGCAAATGGCACCGATGATGGTTGCGCAGCAATTTGTTTTTAATTTAAAGGAAAATGAATCCGCTACCGTAGAGAAAAAAGTGGTAATTGTTACTAGTCGTGATATTCCTGAACCACAGCAATTGACGCAAGCAGAAGTCTTGTTGCAGCACTACGACCTGCCGTTTGATAAATTATTAGAAGAACAGGCCTCTGCTTGGACTGAACGTTGGGTGCAAGCGGATGTGGTGATTGAAGGCGATGACGAAGCACAGCAAGGCATTCGTTTCAACTTATTCCAGCTCTTCTCGACTTATTATGGCGAAGATGAGCGCCTGAATATTGGTCCGAAAGGCTTCACTGGTGAAAAATACGGCGGTGCTACTTATTGGGATACGGAAGCCTACGCTGTGCCACTTTACTTAGCCCTTTCACAGCCAACCGTCACGCGTAATTTGTTGCGTTATCGCTATAATCAACTGGATGGTGCGCACTATAATGCGCGCCAGCAAGGTCTCAAAGGTGCGTTGTACCCAATGGTAACCTTCACCGGGATTGAATGTCACAATGAATGGGAAATTACCTTCGAAGAAATCCACCGAAATGGTGCAATTGCCCATGCAATCTATAACTATACAAATTACACTGGCGACACTACCTACCTGAAACATGAAGGCTTAGCTGTTTTAACGGAAATTTCTCGTTTCTGGGCAGATCGGGTTCATTTTTCAAAACGTAAAGGCCAATATATGATCCACGGCGTCACGGGTCCAAACGAATACGAGAATAACGTCAATAATAACTGGTATACCAACTACCTAGCAACTTGGGTATTGCGCTATACCCGCGATAGTTATTTGTCTTTCCAACATGAAACTGAAATCAAAATCGACAGTGATGAATTAGCGCACTGGACGGACATTATTGACAATATGTATTTCCCAACCGATGAGGATTTAGGCATTTTTGTCCAACATGATACCTTCTTAGACAAGGATTTAAAACCAGTCACAGAGTTATCGTTAGACGATCTACCATTAAATCAGCATTGGTCATGGGACCGCATCTTGCGCTCTTGCTTTATCAAGCAAGCCGACGTCTTACAAGGCCTATATTTCTTTAATGATCAGTTTGATATGGAAGCAAAACGTCGCAACTTTGAATTTTACGAACCAATGACCGTCCATGAATCCTCCCTCTCTCCTAGTGTCCATGCTATTTTAGCTGCCGAACTAGGAATGGAAGAAAAAGCTGTGGAAATGTATCAGCGGACGGCTCGTTTAGACTTAGATAATTACAATAACGATACCGAAGATGGATTACACATTACTTCCATGACGGGTAGCTGGTTAGCTATCATCCACGGTTTCGCACAAATGAAGACCTTCAACGACGAATTAAGCTTTGCTCCATTTCTACCTAAAGGCTGGCAACGCTATGCTTTCCACGTTAATTACCGTGGTCGCCTGTTGGATATTCAAGTGGATCAGCATGTGACGGTCCGTTTGTTAGCAGGCGAACCTTTGAGCTTGAAGCTTTATGATGAAATAATTACCCTAGACGACCAAGTTTCTGTAGCTGTAAAGGAGGACTAACCATGTTTAAAGGCGTATTATTCGATTTAGACGGCGTCATCACCGATACAGCTGAATATCACTATCAAGCTTGGAAAGCCTTGGCAGCTGACATTGGTATTACTATTGACCGTGCCTTTAATGAACAGCTTAAAGGCGTCAGTCGCGATGATTCATTAGAGCGGATCCTCGTTCATGGTGGACGGGCGGATGACTTTTCGGCTGCCGAACGTTCGGAGCTGGCAACGAAAAAGAACGATCATTACCTACAGCTGATTGCCAATGTTTCGCCCCAAGATGTCTATCCTGGCATCTTGGACCTATTAAAAGCTTTAAAGACTCATGACATTCGTATTTCGTTGGCTTCTGCCAGCAAAAATGGCCCTTTCTTATTAAAACAGATGGCGCTGACTTCTTATTTTGACGCTATTGCGGATCCTGCTAAAGTCGCTCATGGTAAACCCGCACCAGATATTTATCAGTTAGCCGCCCAAGAAGTTGCACTAGCACCAGCAGAATGCATTGGTATTGAGGATGCGATTGCCGGAATTGAAGCAATCAAGGCTAGCGGGGCCCTGCCAGTCGGTGTGGGCAGTCCTGTTGATTTGGGCACTGACATTGCGCTGGTACCAGACACTAAGTCTTTAACATTCGCCTTTTTAGAACAGGTTTGGCAAAATCACTGATTGAATCATTTCTGATTTTCTGGCAAGATGGCTAGGAGGAGGATGGACATGAGTATTACTGTAAAAGATGTGGCTAAAAAAGCCGGTGTTGCAACGTCGACCGTTTCACGCGTTATCAACGACCATCCCAGCATTTCCGAAGCCACCAAGAAAAAAGTACGCAAAATTATGGCAGAGATGCATTATGTTCCCAATCGGACGGCTCAAAGCCTAGGCAAGCGAACGGCTGGCGCGGTGGGTATTATTCTGCCGCCCCTGGATTCAAAAGAAAAAATGGGCAATCCCTTTTTCTTAGAAATCATGGAGGCGATCAACGAAGAAGGCATGGCTCGCGGTGTTACCACCGCCGTGGCTGCGGCGAAGGATATGTCTGCCCTATTGGACAACGTCAAACGTATGCATCAGCAAAAACAAGTGGATGGCTTTGTCTTGCTCTATGCCGCTCAGCATGATCCAGTTTTCAATTATCTTTTTGAAGAAGACGTTCCCTTTACACTGGTAGGTCAGCCTTATGAACATGAAGAAGATGTCGTTTATGTGGATAATGACAATCAATTATTAGGTAAGTTAGCCACTGATTTTCTAATTCAGAACGGACATCAAACTATTTTGTTTATTACCAATACGATTCAGGAAAATGTCTACTTCGAACGCTATTTCGGTTATCAGAAAGCTCTTATGCTAGCCGGATTAGCCAATCAGCCAGTGGTTCCCTTGATTACGACAGAAAATTACGTTGATTTCGAGGACCTACTGAAAGAATCTGGTGCGACTGCTGCCGTAGTGCTGGACGATGTCTTTGCTCTAAGAGTCATGCAGCTAGCACAAATGTATGGTTTTCAGGTCCCAGAAGATCTATCTCTGATTAGCTTCAATAATTCCGTCTTCTCCACACTGCAGCATCCTTACCTCACTAGTATTGACATTGATGTTAGCGAATTAGGCCGTGTCGCGGTACAAAGATTATTAGAGCAGCTGCAAGATACTCCGGTAAGCGGGGTACGCTTTGTCGTCCCTCACCACTTGATTAAACGGGAAACCGTGATTAAACGCTAAAACTACGAGTTAGCATGAAAGCTTTACAAACTAAAAAAGCACATCACTTCTTCTGTAGTGGTCCCCAAAAGTTAGATCGTTGGTCTAGCTTTTGGAGCTCGCTCCATTCAGAGGAAGTCGATGTGCTTTTTCTGCTGTCAAAATGACAAGTAGCTTAACTATTTAATAACCATTGCCTCAAAGGGGCGTAGCGTGATTTGTCCCACGACGGCAGTTTGTGGATAGTTTCCTAGAATCACTTCTGTATACCCCGCCGGTATTGTGACCATTTGCGGTTCTTCACTAAAATTGGCTACCACTAACCATGATTCTTCTGCCAAGCGCCGTTCATAAAAGAAGACTTTTTCAGGGGCTTCATGAGGAATAAAATCCCCCCAAACGACGATAGCATGTTCTTTGCGCAGTTGAATCAACTTTTGATACGTGTAAAAAATTGAATCAGGATCTGCCAGGGCAGCTGCAACATTGATTTCTGGATAGTTGGGATTAACAGCTAGCCAAGGAGTCCCAGTAGTAAAGCCAGCTTGAGCTTCAGCAGACCATTGCATTGGCGTGCGGGCATTATCCCGGCCCTTAGTATTGATTGAGCGAAGAATTTCTGCTTCAGCATACCCTTCCGCCAAACGTTCTTGATACATGTTCCGACTTTCAATATCATCGATTTCTGCTAGCGACGTCACGGTACGGTTAGTCATGCCAATTTCTTCCCCTTGGTAAATATAAGGCGTCCCCTTCATCATATGCAGTAAAATCGCCAGCATCTTAGCACTGGCCACGCGATATTTTCCATCATTACCCCAGCGGGAAACAATCCGTGGCAAATCATGATTATTCCAAAATAAGCTGTTCCAGCCCTTCGTTCCTAAAGCCGTCTGCCATTTATACAAAACAGCTTTTAGCTCCCCGACATTTAAAGGACGCAAATCCCACTTCTCTTTAGCCGGATCTTGATCCAAGACAGCATGTTCAAACTGAAAAACCATCGACAATTCATTTCGCTCTGGGTCAGAATAAGCCATTGCTTCAGCCGGTGTCGCCCCCCACGTTTCCCCCACCGTCATGACGTCATAATTGCCAAACGTTTCTCGTTGCATTTCTTGCAGGTAATCATGGAGTTTTGGACCATTGCTTAAAATTTCCTGATCCGGCTGTTTGCCAATCAAATCGATGACATCCATGCGGAAGCCACCAATGCCTTTTTCCAGCCAAAAATTCATCATTTGATAAATTGCTGCTCGAACTGTTGGATTTTCCCAATTAAGATCTGGTTGCTTTTGACTAAAAAGATGCAGATAATACTGACCACTGCCTTCATCCAACTGCCAAGCACTGCCACTGAAGTTCGAACGAATCCCATTAGGAACATCACCCGCAACTGGATCTCGCCAAATATAATAATCGCGGTACGGCGACTTAGGATTACGGGCTTCCACAAACCAAGCATGTTCGTCTGAAGTGTGATTTACCACCAGGTCCATCACGATGCGAATATCCAAGTCCTTAGCTTTGGCAATCAGCTCCTCCATGTCGACCATCGTCCCAAATTCAGTCATAATGGCTTGATAATCACTAATATCATAGCCATTATCATCATTGGGAGAAGCATAGACTGGCGAGAGCCAAATAGCTGTAATACCTAACTTATGCAAATACGGCAGTCTCTGAATGATTCCTTGTAGATCCCCAATACCATCACCATCGCTATCTTGAAAACTACGGGGATAGATTTGATAAACCACCGCTTGTTGCCACCATTTTGTCATCTTGATTCCTTCTTTCTAAAAAGCATCATGTCTTATTCTATTACGATTCTAAAGCCATGTTGTCCGATAAAATCTTTTTCATCCGCTGACCGGACTTGTTGAGATAACTGAGCTGTTTTGTGGGTTAGCTGCAGATCTTGGGTTCCTTCATTAAAAACGGCCTGTAGTATTTGACCTTGATACGTTCGTTTTAGCCAAATCACTTGTTGCTGATCATCAACTTGCCATTCCATTGAACCATAGGCGAATAAATCAGTGTGCGCCTTGCGTAGGCCAATCAACGCTTTCATAAAGGCCAGCATTTTCTGATCCTGATCTTGCGGGTCCCAGACCATACATTTGCGACAATCAGGATCCTCCCCACCTGTCATACTGACTTCCGTGCCATAATAAACACAGGGTGCGCCTTTTTGTAAAAACATAAAGCTCATAACAGCTTTCACCAATTCCTTATTTCCATCGCAAACAGTCAAGATACGGGCGGTATCATGAGAGTCCAATAGATTAAAGGTCACTTCATTAACTTGGTCCACATACAACATTTGCTGCTCATTCATACCACTGATCATCTTAGACGGCAAAATACTTTTCTCAACAAAAAATTCCTTGATATTATCCGTGAACGCATAATTCATCACTGCATGGAACTCATCGCCTTGCAACCAACGCTGTGAAGAATGCCAAATTTCGCCTAGTATATAAAAGTCTTCTTTCTCAGCTAAAACTTTCTCATGGAACAGTTTCCAGAAATGATGATCAATTTCATTAGCCACATCTAAGCGCCACGCATCGATCCCAAATTCACGAATCCAATAAGTCGCGATGTCCAAGAGATATTTTTGGACTTCTGGATTGGCTGTGTTCAATTTTGGCATATGAGGCGTAAAGGCAAACGTGTCAAAAGTCAAATCACGCGCAGTTTCTGGAATGTTGGTCATTTCATAGCTGACCGGAAATGAATGGATATGGAACCAGTCCGCATATGGCGAGTCCGCCCCTTTTTCAATGACATCCTGCCATTGAGGAGAGTCATCGCCAATATGATTGAAGACCGCATCAAGCATGATGCGCATCCCACGGCGATGAGCCTCATCTACTAATTTTTTGAATAATGCTTTATCACCAAATGCTGGGTCGATTTCATAATAATCAATCGTATCGTACTTATGATTAGAAGTAGCTTTGAAGATTGGACAGAAATAGATGCCATTAATACCTAAGGCTTCCAAATGATCTAAATGATCATAGACTCCTTGCAGATCACCACCGAAGAAGTCCTCCCGGTCCGGGTCTTTACTGCCCCAAGGCAAGGTTCCCTTAGGATCATTTGTCGTATCACCATTAGCAAATCGTTCAGGAAAGATTTGATACCAAACTGTCTCTTTTACCCACTCAGGAGCTTTGAATCGGTCGATTTCTTGAAAATACGGCATTTTAAAATAAAATTTGGCACTAGCTAAAAAGGATTCATCATAAGGGAATACCCCTTGATCATTGAAGAAAACTTGCTGGCCATCCATTCCCTCTACATAAAAGCCATACTGAAGGCGGGCAAAAGGTGCACCTGTTTCAATTTCCCAATAATCATGCAAATCGGTCGTTAGCGTTTTGGTCATATCTGTTCTTTCTAAATACCATTTTTCCTGACCAATCAAATAGGGGTCGCCCATAATAATAGCGACATGGCGTGCATCGCTACGAGCGGTCCGCAAACGGATGCGCATTTTATCTTGTTTATACAAAAAAGCATATTCACTCTCTGGTCTGTGATAGATTGCTGCTGTTAGCATTGCGTCATCTCCTCTCTTCTTTATCTTAGGCGAAAGCGATTTCTCTCTCAATCAAATTTCCTCTGTTAGCGATAACAGAATCACTAATGGAAAAAGCCATAAGGGAATCATACCCTTACAGCTTCTTTTAACGTGTTGACTCTCGTACGATTAATTCCGGTAAAAAGCGGTGATAGCCCTGAGTTGCACCATTATCTTCAATTTTTTTCACTAACATTTCACCACAAGCCTCGCCCATTTCGATAATGGGCTGTTTCATCGTCGTTAATTTTGGGGAGCTGACTTGATCTAAAAAGACCCCGTCAAACCCAATGATGCCAAAATCTTGCGGAATGTCTGCGCCACAGCTTTGCAAGCCGCGTTCGACTCCAAGTGCTAAACGATCAGAACTGCAGACAAAGCAAGTATTCTGGTTCAAATTTTCCCAATATTGAGCAATAAAATGCTCGCTTTTAGTAGAACGATTAGGCAAGTGGTAAATCTGTGCTGGCAGACCAGCCGCCGTCATGACTTCTTGATAGCCCGCTTCCCGTGCTGTTTCAAAGGGCTCATTCACATCAATTCCGATAAAAATCACTTGCTGATAGCCTGCCTCAAGCGCATATTTTGTCGCAATTGCGGTTCCATAATGATTGTCACTGTCAACAAAATCAATATTCTGATCATTTTCCCCGAAAAGTACTACTGGCTTTTTCAAGCCGCGAATCCAATCAAAATCTTCTTGGCGGAAGCCAGTGAGAATATAGCCATCACAGGCCCCACGATCAACCCCGTCTTTCGTTACTAGCTGTAAGGAATAGTGGGCTTTGCCAACTGCTTTAGCAATTCCCATCAATAAGTTCATGTAATAGGGCTCCGTTGTATCCAGCTCTTCTAAAATATATAGTTTAATGATTTGCGACCGATTGGTAACTAATGCTTTGGCAGCGATATTAGGATGGTAGTCCAACTCCTCCATCGCTGCATAGACCAGCTCTTTCAATTCATCAGTCACTTGTTCTGGATGGTTAATAACGCGGGAGACAGTCATTTTGGAGACATTAGCTTTTTTCGCTACATCTGTTAAGGTTGCCATGTGTTTCCCCCTCTATGACCACAAGATATTGGCACTGCAATATATTTGATCCCCAATACGGATTTCGTGGTGACTGGTTAAGGTTTCTTGATCCACCTCATACCAACTCTCAATTTCATGACCATATTCGACTTCTTTTTCAAACTTGATATGAATCTCTTTTGGTTGATGCTTCGTTAAAAAGTCAAAGCCTAACACATCAATCAGCCAATTGAAATACATGGCATTATTAACATGCTGGTTACTATCAATGTCATAATAGCGGACCCGGTAAGGTAGAAAAGTCCCAGCTGCAACCGGTAGAATCTTGGCGCCACGATGGATTTTCTTGATTTTTTCACTCTCATAAGGCGCAATGATTTCCTCTAGTACGCTGCTCATTTTGCGATTGACTAAATCCATGAGGACAAAAGTCGACTCAATCAAGACACATTCGGCACCGCTGGCATCATGAATCCAAAAATTCCGGTAACAAAAATACTTATTATAGCTGATAGCCTCAGTGGTGATTGTGATCTGTTCGCCGACTTCAGGCAAGCGCTTGATGGTCATCTCATAATTTGTAATGACCCAAGTCAAGCCAAAATTCGTGACAAACTCCTTGCCACGATCTAAGGCATCACTTTGTGCCTCTGAAGTTTTGATGACCATCCCTAGCATCGCTGGTAAGGTCAAATGCCCATTAACATCACAATGATAAAACGGGACTTCTACTGTTTCTGAATAACGTTTTCCCATAAATTCTTCATCCTTCTAATAATGTATCCACTAACGTGCCATAGCTTTCGCCAAACATATTCAAATGTGCCAAAGCGTAATAGAGTTGGTACGTCGGTAAGCGTTGCTGCCAGCCTTCTGCCAAAGGATAGGCGGCCTGGTAGCCTTGCAAAAATTCTTCCGTAAAGCCACCGAAAAGTTGCGACATCGCAATATCTAGCTCTCGGTCGCCGTAAAATGCAGCTGGGTCTAGAAAAACCGGTTGTCCGTTTTGACTATACATGGTGTTGCCGCTCCACAGATCACCGTGCAGCAGACTTGGCGTTTGGTCATGTGCCCATTCATTCTCGATGGTTTGAATCAGCTTTTGGAATTTAGCCTCCCGCCCCGCATGCCAGACATGACGCTCGTGAGCAAATTGCACTTGCGGTTTCAAGCGCTGCTGGATAAAGAAAGTCACCCAGTCAGCTTGCCAAGTATTAGACTGCGGCAAAATACCAATATAGTTATCCGTTTCAAAGCCAAAAGACGTATGGGTTATTTGATGTAGCTTCGCCAACTCTTGACCTAACTGAAAGGCCGCACCACTACCTGGCTCGATCCACTCTAAAAGTAACCAACCAGCCAACTCGGTCTGACCGCTGGCAACAACCCGGGGAACCCTGACCGCTTGCTTTAAAGCTTTCAAGCCATCAATCTCGGCTTGAAAGAACCCGCGGTGCATATGCGGATGGACCTTCAAAATATACTCATTTTGGGTGGTTTTTACGTAATAGCTTTGATTGATATCCCCGCCAACCACGGGACGATAGGTCTCAACCGTTTCTGGTAATTGTTGAAAAATTGCCGTCAGCATCTTCATCACCCTTCCAGATATAGTCGTTGTAAATCTGTTCTATCTCCTGCGGAAAGTTGCAAACCTCTTGACAAAAAGTCGGTTATGGTGCCATAGTCTGCTTGAATTTGCTGCAGACTAGCCGCCAAAAATGACTCGCGTGCTTCCATCAATGTAAGAATACCTTGCACCACTTTTTCTGGTGCATGAGCTTCTTGCGCTCGTTGTTGGATATGTTGGATTTTTTTTGATAGGAACTGGTTTGTTGCTAAATAGTCGGCCATAATCGTCTCCTGAGAAACGCCTAAAGCCGCTAAAATCATCGCGGCAGCAAAGCCGGTGCGATCTTTACCAGCCGTACAATGAAACAAGATTGCGCCTGATTCTTGGGACAATAACTGTGCAAAAAATTCTTGATATGTTTTTAAAGAATGGGGCTCAGTCACAAAATGACGGTAGACTTTGATCATCTGTTCTTCTGGTGGCAAGCCATTTTCCAAAGCTTCAGCTAATTGCCTCATGGACAACGAGTTCTGCGTTTCATCCACTGCAAAAACAGGCATAAACAAGTTTTGACTTGTACCAATTTTCTGATCTGGTTCCTGTTGTCGTTCTTCTGGGGAGCGGAAGTCAACAACCGTTGCAACACCATATTCGGCTAACGCCTCGCTATCAGAGTCACTGACTGCTTCTAAGCTGGCGGACCGCAGCAGGCGTTGGGACTTGACCTGCTTACCATTTGCCTCATAGCCGCCTAAACCACGTAGATTTTCAATCGTTTGAATCGTTTTGATCTGTTCCATCACAATCCCTCACCTTCTCAAAAAAATTATACCACAAGTTCTGAGAGGGAACTGTCATCAACTAAAAACACCTTCGTTCCCTTACGGTACTAGAAGGTGTCTCTACTGATAGAAATTAGTCTTGCTTTGTTTGCGCCAATAACACATTGAAAAAGAAAGCTAGACCAATCGTTAAAATGATGTGCCCTAAGCCAGCAATTCCACTGATGGCGGCATTGCCCTCGATGCCTAGAACTGTCATGCTTCCATGAATCAATAACATTAGAAGAGTCAGCCCCAAGCCAATGTTATAAAACAAAAAGAACTTATTGAAATTTTTATGCTGACTCAGTTGGAAATTTTGTTCTAACAAAAGCACAATTAAAAAGAAAAACATCCCCAAAATTAAGGTGTGAGTGTGCAAAACACCTAATTGCGTCTGGCCACTAAAATCATTAAATTTCGTGAATTCTCGGTAAAAGACACCGAAGGCTAAGCCAATAATCATATAGCTCATACTGACACGTGTTAATTTTTTCATCATATTTTCCACTCCTCCCAAAAAGTGACACTGTGTTACTGAGATCAGTGTAGCAAAAATAGTGACACTGTGTCAACATAGGGAAGCGTCTTTTTTCCATATACTAGCGTAAATTATTTATGACGAGCGAAGATTTTTGTCATGATTCGCTCCTTCCGACGATGATCAAAACGGTAACGAATATGGAAAAAACCACCCATAATCAATAGTAAATCAATGACTAGCCGTAACCAGAATTGCTCCTGTCCAAAGGCTTCAAATAAATCATTGGTGGCGACTACGCCGTTTAAGACACCGGCAACCGCAATATAAAACCATGCCACGGCTTTATTGAAATAGCGAAACAGCTGGTCGATTTCTTTCTTCGCAATACTATCCTGTAAAATACGGATACCACGTTCTTTTTCCTTTTTTATTTTTAAAGGCGGCAAAAGCCAATACCAAGGTGAGACTTTGGGATAATCCTTGCCCTCTTTTTGAAATTTCTTGATGATGCGATTAGGTTCGGACAGCTCCAACGCTCCTTGGTACAGTGGGAAAAAGTAAAGCATCCAAATACCAACAAAAGCAAATAGTGCATTGAATTTCGCCATCTGCTACCCCTCCTCTGTAAAACAGCCGCCTTTAGAATTATCTAAAAGCGGCTGTTATCATATTCAGCTTGCTATGCCAAAGCGCCCATTGGGTCCCATGGGGCTAAAACGACTGGCGTTTGCTCCAATTGTGCTTGTTGTTCTTCCGTCAATAATTCTTTACGAACGACGATTTGATACGTATATTCGTCCATCCAAGCATCGCTCATGACGAAGAAGCCTTGTTCGCCTACTTTATCGCCCCAGCTATTTTCAACTTTCCATTTAGTTGAATGTCCGTCGACAAGATCCACGCCCGTCAGCACCATCGCATGGGTCATTAGGCTTTCGCCATAATCCAAGCGTTCGGCTTTTGTCATGGTAAAGTCTGTATCAAACAAATTGTTCATATCAAAGACATCCGTTGCCATGATACCAGTGTCGCGAGTAGAAGACTGTCCTACATCACAACCGAACCAGACAGATTCGCCTTGTTCCAGTTGCGCAATCGCCAATTTTTTGAAAGCATCCATGTCAACGTTCAAATAACGAACATCTTTGCCCCCTACCACATTTCCAAGCATTTCAACTGTATAGGTTTTGTTGTAAGGTTTGTCAGCCGTTGGCGCGTTAATAATGCTGACATAGTCATTAAGATCAACGCCCACATATTTTTCATAGAAAGATTGTGGTGTTAAATTACGATCAATGTGATAGTTTTTATCTTCATCACGGTATTCAAAATCAAAAGTTTCTGGTGGTGTTCCCAGTGAAATCGTCAAGAAGTTATAAACATCGTGAAGCATATCTGCTTTTGCTGCTTGAATCTCTGCTTCAGATTTTCCGTCAGCAACTAGTTGACGTAATGTCACGGCATCTTTCCGTAACATTTTGTTCAAATAGTTGTTTAAGTCACGTGAATTTGAACTGTTGCTGCTTTCTGGCATAACACTCTTCGGAACGACCCCATATTTTTGGAAGATAGAAACGATCATATCCCATTGACCACCATCTTGTTGTGGTGTTTGCAATAAGAAAGCGACTTTACGACTAGTTAGTTCTTCCTCTGCTGTTGCTAAAATATTTTCATAGAAATAATTCGCTTTTTCATATTTATCCCAGAAAAAAGTATAATTTTGGGATAATTCAAAGTCTTTTAATTTGAAACTGTTCAACATTTTGTGACGGAAGGTATTTAATGCTGCAAACATCCAGCAGCGTCCGCTTTGTTTTTGATTGGCTACTTTCCCTGTTGCCAAGTCGATAGAAAAGACGGGTACATTTGCAACTGGTCCTTCTGGTAATTGGGCTGCAGCTGTAATACCGTTTTTAACAACGGCATTTTGTGCCAATCGTTGTTTTGCGTCGCCGGTAAATTCATCTCGGAAACGTTTTGTCATTTCAGGTTGGATTGCTTTTGTCATAATTATCATCCTCACTTTCATACAAGTTTCATTGTACGCTTCTTAGTTTTTGAACTCAAGGGGCGACTTTGAAAAATTCGCTGATTGCGCGCGTTCTTTACGACCTTTGAGGCGTCGAAGCAGCTGTTGCCGCCAATTTTCTACCAAACCGCTGGCTAAAAAGCTCGTTAAGACAAAGGCAGCTACTAGCCATAGTAAAAACCAACCAAAGCCGAAGGTCCAACTGGATACACCGACTGCTCGTAAGCCTTTGACAATAAAGCCCTGCAGTAAATAGGCCGTGATTGTGTTTTGACCCCACTTTGTATAGAACGCCTGCCGCCTTGGTACCCAAGCAAAAAAAGCAAAAGCAGTTAACACGCTTAAAAAATAGATTAGTAAACGGACGATGGCACCCAATGCTGGAACTGCTAAAAAATCTTCATAGGGCTGAGAACCAAAAAACCAATACTTATTAAGCCATGGATTAATTGCGATAAAAAGCGCCACGCCGATAAATAGAGCAGGCGCGATTCGGCGCATGTGCTGCCTCATCCAATGAAAATGATAAGACGTCATATAGTGTCCTAAGAGAAAGAAGGGGAAAAATACAAAGGTTCTAGATAGACTCAATTGCTGATCGATCCAAGGAATATAGCCTACTAATAAACCTAAAAGCAACGCAGCACCTAACGCAGTTTGGGCTTTAAAGCGTCGAAAAACAAAGAGTGCGGCATTCCAAAAGAATAAGCTTAATAAGAACCATAGCGACCATTCCGGCTCAAAAATCGAAAAGACTAAGTTATCATTTAGGCCAGTTACATAATAGAACAAGCTGTAAATGGCCTGAAAACAAAGATAAGGAACGATTAGCTTTTTAAAAAGTTTTTTCAGATAATCTTTTCGCTGATAATTCTTTGAGAAGTAACCGGATATCATGATAAAGGCCGGCATATGGAACAAGAATATGACATAGTAAAAGACTTCATAGCCTAATCCGCGGGTAATAAAAGGTTGTAACAAATGAGTCGCAATCACCAAATACATTAAAATGAACTTGGCATTATCAAAAAAAGGCTCACGTTTTTGTGTCATTATATGATTCCTCCTCTTTTTAGTATAGAGGAAAAACCTTAAAAACAAACGGATTTTACGCAAATGTAAGAGGATAGATAACTCTTTGCAATAATCTGATTTGTTATTCATAGACTCCAAGCACAAAAAAACGGCCGCAGCCGTTTTTTTAGAAAGGTTCCGCTAAATGGTCTAAATGATTCAGATAGCGTCGTTTGGATAAGTAATAGAAAACCAATTGAAAAGCGAAAAAGAGACAAACGATCCAGCCATAGTAGCGCCATACTGGTAAAGGTGCCAACTGCTGCAGGGCCAAAAGTGCCACGGCGAAGTGCCCGGCAGCAAGAATTGGCGGCACAAAATACATAATCTGCATTTGTTTGCGTACTAGCTGATGGCGTTCCTCTCGCGTTGTGCCTAGAACGTGCAGTGCCCGATGATAAGCGCCATCTTTTTGAATATCTCCGAATAAACGGAAATACAAAATTGAGGCGGCAAAAGTAAAGAACACTGAACCTAGCAACACGGCAATCATCAAAATCAGACCGTTAGCTTGCCGATTTTCCTGCCAAACTTGATAAAGAGAGGTATAGAAAAATTGACGCTTTACAAATTCATTAGGGCCCACCGTCTCTGATATCTCATCATAATTCGCATGTTCTTCATTATACTGTGTTTCTTTTTGCAAATAAGCGCGAATCCTTTGGTCTAACTTGGGATTGTCTTGCCAACCTGCCACTTGAACGACTCCCAGCATGGATCTTTCACCGGTTAGCGCGTACTGCTGGTAAAGATCATCTGCGATTACACCGATAGCGTTGGTGTTTAAATTAAACTGAGTAGTCACTTTCTCTACATCAAAGGTGACTGGCTTCTCTTCTAAAACGCCGCTCACCGTCACCTTGCGTTCGGCCGCTGACATGGCTTCTGTCGCTGCCACATCCGTGTTGGAGGTAGCGAATAAAATTAGCTCTTGACCTTGTGGCTCGTACAGCGGCAAATCAGTTGCCTTGGCCAGCCTTTGGTATTGACTCGCCGGCAGCAATGCTAGGGTGATTGGCAGTACAGAGGTTGTTGGCAACGGCGTATCGCCTAAATCTAGATAGATTGGTCGGATAATTTCCTTCGTGGTGGCCGATCCCTCGGCTTCAGCCAGCTGCTCCACCTGATCCACCAATCCTTCAAAGTAGGCAGCTTCTCTGTCAGCGCCAAAACCGTTTAGCACATAGGAAAAACTTGGCCCTTGGGTCGCCGCAAAGTCTGATCCTCCAACAGCCCACGACACGCCAATCCCCACAAACGCCACTGAGGCAACAATTGTAATCAAACTATACATCAACGCATTGTCCCGCATTCGATAAATGAGTTCACTAATAGAGAGTAAATTTGTGCCTCGTAATGCCAGTGAACGGGTTTTAAGAAATTTTAGCAAATAGACACTGCTTTGATAGAAAAACAGGATTGTACCAGCAATCGTCAATAAGACACATAGTAAAAGATAATGGAGCTGCATATCAACCCAAACTGCGTAAAATACAGTGCCATACCCCGCTAAAATCAAGCCAATACCTAGAACCATCCAATACCAAGTTGCTTTCGGTTCAGGTCGCGGCTGTTCATCGGCTTTCATGAGGGAAACCAGTGAAACTTTTCGCAGTGACACCAAACTGGCAAATGAAATCCATAAAAAAATCAAGAAGAATAAGCCGAAGGTCAACAGTACCGGTTTAACTGGTAAATAGAAATGCAAACCATCGGCTAATGATAATAGCTGTTGGCTAATCAGTAAGACAAATTTTGTAAATAAAACGCCTAGTCCGATACCTCCAACGGTTGATATCAACCCTAATAGCGTATTTTCCAAAAAAATCATCCAGCGTAGATCTCGTTCTTCAATCCCCAACAGTAAATACACCGACAAATCTCGCTTACGAGCCTTTAAAAAAACCATAAAAGTATACCATAAGAAAATCAACGCTAAAATGATAATGACGACTTGCGCCGTTTTTAGGCCAATTCCAGCCAACTCACTCATGGTATCACTGCTAGCTGCAATTCGTTTGGTTAGTTGTGGATGGAAGTACAGCATGGAGAAAAGATAAAAGATAAATACTGAAAACAAACTACTAAAAAGGTAGGTCGCATAAACCCGACCATTACGAACAACATTACGGAAGATCAATTGATTGAAGGTCATCGCTTCGCCCTCCTAAATGTGCCAAAACATCTAAAATCTGCTGATAAAAGACTTGCCGATCCTCGCCGCAATACAGCTCATTATAAAATTGCCCATCCTTGATAAAAACAACGCGGTTAGAATAACTAGCTGAGTAGGGGTCATGGGTCACCATCATAGTCGTCACTTGATGTGTCCGGTTCATTTCTGATAGCAGTCGCATCACGTCTGTTGCTGCCTTGGAATCTAAATTTCCGGTAGGCTCATCCGCTAATAGTAACTGCGGTTCATGGATCAAAGCCCGCGCAATCGCCACTCGTTGTGCCTCGCCCCCTGATAACTCATATATCCGTTTACTGCTTTTCTCCGTGATCCCTAGCTCTGTTAATAAAGCCGCCGTCTTCGCCTTCATCTCAGCTACTGGCACCTTATCCAAGGTCAATGGCAGCATAATATTTTCCGCCACAGTCAAAGGCGCTAACAGATTATAGTGCTGAAACACAAAACCTAATGCTCGGCGCCGAAACAATGCCAATTCTTGTGGGGAAAACTGCCGTAATTCTTGACCAGCTAAACTGATGGTCCCCTCGGTAGGTGTGTCTAAAGTTGCAATCAAGTTCAATAAGGTCGTCTTGCCACTACCTGATGGTCCCATAATACTGACAAATTCGCCTTCTTCTACTTGCAAATGCAGCTTTTTCAAAACCGCCACCGGAACCGTCCCAGGATAGGTCTTACTGATATTCTCTAATTGTAAAAATGACATGGTCATCCCTCCTATATGACTAGTCTAACAAGCGGGCCTTTTTTCTCATAGGGACTAAGTTGACAGCCAGCTTACAAAACTGTCACTTGCTAAAAAACGGCAGCCCATGCCTTCAATTTCTTGAAACATGCACTCCCGTTTCCGCCTAGTCTAGTTTTGTATCTTGAAAGCGTAGCGTAATAGTCGTACCTTGGCCAACTTTTGATTGCACCGTGATACCTACTGCTAGTCGTTGCGCAATCGTTTGGGCTAGAAATAAGCCCATCCCCGTAGACTCCCCTAATTTACGACCATTTTCCCCTGTATAATAGCGTTGAAAAATCCGCGGCTGGTCACTGCTGGGAATCCCCAGGCCGTGGTCTACAACGTCAATCTGCTGTGGCTTTAGAATCAGTTCAACTTGTTGACCTGCTGATGAATACTTGATGGCATTGCTGAGTAGCTGATCAAGTAGTAAGAGCAGCCACTTTTCATCGCTCAAAAGGGATTCGTGGGAGAGGATCGTCAGCTTAGGAAAAACGCCTTGACGAATAAAATAGCGCTTTTGCTTTGCAATCGCCTTTTTAACTAACGCCTCTGGATCCAGTGGTCGAATTAGAAAATCAAACGCAAAGTCCTGCAAGCGAGCCAATGTTAGGGCCGTCTGCAAGCCGTGTTGTAAGCGGTCTGTTTCTGCTAAGACTTCTTCCTTCGTGATATCATCTGATTCTGCCAACAACGTTAGCACCGCTAAAGGCGTTTTCATTTGATGGACCCACAGCTCCATGAAATCCGTTTGCTCCCGCTGCTGCTCTTCCAACTGCTTGTTGGCTAGCTTCAACTGGTCTAGTTCTTGTTGGCGGCGACGTAAAATCTGCTCGCCTAGTGGGGTTCTTGCTTCTGGCAGTCCCCTGCCCTCTGCTAGCAAACGATAAAGAGAGCGTTCCAGAAAGTAGCGCCGTAGCCAATATACACTGCTTAACAGCAAAATGAGTAGTCCGGCGTAACCTAACAACGCCACCTGTTGATAACCATCGAGCCACACAATCAGGCTCACTAGCCCCCAAGCCAAAAGGGGCCAGAGCCACTTCATGATATTTTCTCGTAAAAACAGCTTCATTCCTTCACCTTCAATTGATAGCCTTTCCCACGAATCGTTGTAATAGCCGTCACCAAACCTAAAGCTTCTAGTTTTTTCCGGAGACGACCAACATTGACCGATAACGTATTATCATCCACAAATTGATCTGTATCCCAGAGAATTTCCAACAGTCGCTCTCGGTTAACAATGCGCGGAAATGCCGTCATCAAGGCTTCTAATAATTCACCTTCTCGCTTAGTCAGCGTTTCCTGTTGGCCTTGAAAAGTAACTTCTAGCCGTTCGGGTAAGTAATGTAAGCCCCCTACCTGTACGATGCGTTCCTGTAAAGAAGACAGTTCCCCGTATACACGGCGAGTCTGACTTTTGATTTTCGCTAAGAGTAATTCAAAAGAAAATGGTTTTGTAAGATAGTCATCTGCCCCATATTCCAATGCCATAATTTGATCCATCTGACTATCCCGCGCAGACAAAAATAGAATCGGCACCTTCGAAATTTTACGGATTTGCTGTGCCCAGTAAAAGCCGTCAAAATAGGGTAAATTGACATCCAATAAAACTAATTCAGGCGCTTCTCTTTGAAATTCGGCGATAATACGCTGAAAGTCGGCAGCAGCGGTGACTTGATACGCATATTTTTCCAGATGCTGTTGTACCATATGCGCTAATTTTTGATCATCTTCAACTAAAAAAATCTTCATGGTAACTCCTCCCACCTCGATTGTACCATGTTGTCACAGGGCATCGTAGCAAGAACTGAAGAGACAAGTCGACAAGTGCTTTGACGTAGAACAACTTAGCAAAAACTTACAAAACTGTTCGTCATAAAAAATTGTAGAATCAGTTTGAGAAGTGCATAATGGTAACACTTGGGGGGATTTTTATGAAAGCAAAACATGCTAGTCGCAACAAACGATCATTTCGTAGACAGATTGGTCGTTTACTCATCCTAACTGTGGCCACCGGCGCAGTAGGATTATCTGCGTATTTCAGTTATTACTATATTTTAAAGGGTACTTTTTTTGCCGCGGATACTAGCAGCACCACTGCCACCAGCAGTGAAAGCCTCACCTCCCCGGACCCGACAGAAGAAAAGCTCGGTTTTGATACGCACTATGCTAACTTTCAGCAACGCGTTGACGCCAGCAACAGTCCTTCGCCCTTAGCCGCTCAAATTGATGAGTATCTCAAAGCGGGAGATTTCATCGGGACTGCCTTAGTCGTTCACGAAGGAAAAATCATTTATCAAAAAGGTGCTGGATATGCCAATTTAGCAAAAGGTGTTGTCAACGACATCAATACTCAATACAATATCGGTTCTGTTCAAAAAAACCTAACGGGTCTTTTGATTATGCAGCAGATACAGCAAGGAAAACTGTCTTTAGATACGTCCTTAGCGACCTTTTATCCCACAATCCCTTATGCGGAATCTATTACCATTCGGCAAATGCTCACCATGCATTCTGGGCTGGTACAAACCAAACAACCCACTAAAGTCATGGATGACCAACAATTGATCCAGTTTGCCTGCGACCATCTAAAAGTAGAAAAGTTAGGACAATGGCGTTATTCGCCTGTCAACTTTGTTCTTTTAAGTGGGATTTTGATGCAATTGACGGGGAATGATTACTATCAACTTGTTCAACAACAAATTTTAGACCCTTTGGCGCTCGCCCATAGTGCCTTTTATCAAACGTTTACTAAAGACAAAGCCTATCCTGTTGCCTACGCACCTAGTGATGCTGGCGCAGATTATGGCTCTATTGTAAAAGAAGCAGATTACGCCTACGCCCGTGAATTGGGGACCGGCAATCTCGCCATGACTCCTGGCGACCTTTATACGTATTATCAAGCCTTACTTAGCGACAAGCTGCTGACGGCTCAGCAGGTTACTAGCTTATTGACACCTTATGATCAATATACCTATGCCGCAGGGCTTTATAATCGCGGTACTTACTACACAGCCCACGGCGTAGAAAAAGGAATGGAGGTCTCCGCCATAGTGGCCACTGATGCCAGTGACGCGGTCATTCTTATGACAAACCAAGCGCCGGGTCATGATTTGAATAGTGATCAGGCAGCCGCAATTTACCAAATGATTACCGGCGTTCAGGCCAAGGTCTAGAGGAGGAGAATGATGATTGTTATTGATTTTATTTTACATGTAGATGAACACTTGCTTTATTTGATTCAGCAATATGGGGCTGGCATTTATCCCCTTTTATTTGCGATTTTATTCGTTGAGACTGGCGTCGTGGTCTTTCCGTTTTTACCAGGAGACTCCCTTTTATTTGCTGCAGGAGCGTTGATTTCTGCCAGCAATGGCGTTTTATCCCTGCCTTGGCTGCTATTGGTCTGTATCCTTGCCTCAATAATTGGTAACTCCACCAATTACTGGCTTGGGCATAAACTGGGGACCCCGGTCTTATATTCAAAAAAAGTAGGCCGTTTTCTAAAGCCGCAACAAGTTCAAAAGGCGGAACACTTTTTTGAAGAAAAGGGCAAATACACCATTTTTATTGGTCGTTTTTTGCCTTTTATCCGGACACTGATTCCCTTTATCGCTGGTTCCACCAAAATGCCTTGGCGTACTTTTAGCTTTTACAACATTATCAGTGCCATCTGCTGGGTCGTTTTAGCCACTTGTGCCGGTTACTTCCTTGGGAGTATCCCGGTGATTCATGATCATTTTTCATTGATTATGTTAGCCGTGATTTTTGTTTCCTTATTACCTATGGTGATCACAGCTTGGAAAAATTTCCGCCAACGATCAGCTTCGTAGCCTTTAACTAAAACGCCATATAAAAAGGTTGGATAAAACTGTAGGAACAGTTTTATCCAACCTTTTTAGTTCTAACATAAATCTGCGCTAGCCTTCTCGCTGAAGGAGGTGAATTATTTCCCCTTGTGGATGGTCTTGATAGTAGCCCACAACCTCATTCAGTATTTTGGGTCGCAAATCTTTGCTTTCTAATTTATCAAACTTTACCCACTGCGGAAGTAGCTTTTCTTCCCCAGCAAGAACCGGCATTTCCACCGCCGTCATCTTTCGCTTAAGCCCATAGACGTAAATAAATTGATGGTAGTCTGCATTTTGATAAATAAGAAAATTTTCAATTATCGCAACAAGTTTAACTACCTCAACCGCCAGTCCCGTTTCTTCTTGAAATTCCCTAATAACTGCCTCAGCAGTAGTCTCGCCTGTTTTAACAGCGCCACCGGTTAAGGTTCGGCTACCATCAGGTTCATTGGAGATTAAGAGTTGTTCACCCTCTAAAAGGATGCCACAGGCCCGAACGTCAAACCCGTTTTCGCCAATCTTTATGCGAATATCTTGTCTATTATACATCCCTGCCCCGCCTTCCTATTTTATAAAAATAGACAAAAAAAGGATCTTGAATATTCAAGATCCCAAAAAGCCACCTGTCGGATTCGAACCGACGACCCCCACCTTACCATGGTGGTGCTCTACCTACTGAGCTAAGGCGGCATATTGCTTATCAGCACAAGAAATAGAATAACGGATAAGCAATCATTTGTCAATCACTAGTACTAAAAATCCCCGGATTTATTCGGAAGGTTCCTCAGGCTTTTTTTCTTTGGGCTCAGCCGTTGCTTGATCTTCTTTTAGAATTTCTTCGACTGATTCTTTTCCTAGAAACTTCCCCAAGCCTTCCGCTAACTGCTTTGTTTGACGTAAGATAAAATCACGGTCTTCTTGTGGCATTAGGCTTCCTCCAAAGTATTAATAGCACTTAACAACTCAGAGGGTTGAGTCACTATTTTGTCAGCGCCGCCTTCTTGTAACTCACTTTCGCTACCGAAACCATACAGAACACCGATACTCTTCAAACCATTGGCTTTGGCCCCCAGAATGTCATGTTCCCGGTCGCCGATCATCACTGTTGCAGTAGGTGTTGCCTTTGACTCCTGCAATGCGTAAGCAATCACTTGCTCTTTCAAGGTCCGTTCCGTATCCATCGTTGCACCGTAAATCCCTTTAAAGTAGCGCGTTAGATTAAAATGGGTCAAAATACGCTCTGCAAAAATTTCTGGCTTACTAGTAGCAATTGATAACGTATAGGTTTGGCTTAGTTCTTGCAGCGCCTCTTCTAAGCCATCATAAATTGTTCCTTGGAAAATCCCTCGCTGACTATAATATTCTCGGTAAGCTGCCACTGCCTCTTGCGCGCTAGCTTCATCCAATGAAAAATAGCGTTGAAAAGATTCTCGTAAAGGTGGGCCAATAAAGACACGGTAGTCTTCTACCAATGTGCTGTCCAAGCCGTTTTTAGCAACTGCATATTGAATTGCGCGAATGATTCCCTCTTCAGAATCCATGATGGTCCCATCTAAATCAAAAAAGATATTGGTTACCATTTCATCACTCCTTTTTCCCATCTTACCATAAAAAATCGGCTGTTTTCCTTTTATCTAGGAAGTTTCTCCTCCACAGTGGTTTTTTTAGCAAATGATTTTAGCTATGAGCGAATTTCTTGAGTTATTTTGCCTAAGCCTTTATACTTACTTTTAGTAAGTTAAATATTTTTTACCGTAGGAGGTATTTACACATGGATATTCAAATTAGAGGATTACATCACGTTACCGCAATGACTAGCAGCGCCGAAAAAATCTACCGGTTCTTTACCGATATTTTAGGTTTGCGTTTAATCAAAAAAACTGTCAATCAAGACGACATTGAAACTTATCACCTATACTTCACAGATGATTTAGGTTCAGCCGGCACAGATATGACCTTTTTCGATTTTCCAGGCATCCCTAAAGGAACTAAAGGAACCAATACGATTTCGCGCACCTCTTTCCGTGTGAAAAGCGATGCTTCCTTAGACTACTGGATTGACCGTTTCAATCAAAATGGTGTGGAACATGGTGAGATCTTAGAACGTTTCGGTAAAAAATATATTGAATTTGAAGATTTCGATAACCAACGCTACCAAGTAATATCTGACGAAAAAAATGTCGGTGTTGCGGGCGGAACACCTTGGAAAAATTCAAATGTGCCGGCAGAACATGCCTTGATTGGATTAGGTCCTGTTTTTGTAACCGTTCAAAACTTCAAACATATGCAATTGGTTTTAGAAAACGTCTTAGGTTTTAAACTGACTGATGCAGAAGGCAACTTCCATCAATTTGAAATCGGCGAAGGCGGTAATGGCGCCACTATCATCGTGGAACATCGTGAAGACTTGCCCGTTGCCCAAGAAGGTTATGGTAATGTCCATCACTTAGCCTTGCGCGTAGCTGACCGCGAAGCCTTGGAACATTGGATTAATACCATCAATAAATTAGAATTCCCAAATTCTGGATTTGTTGAACGTTTCTACTTCGAGTCTGAATACTTTATGGCTGCGCCTAACGTATTGTTTGAATTAGCGACTGACGGTCCTGGCTTCTTGCAAGATGAAACCTATGAAACAGCTGGGGAAATCCTTTCCTTACCGCCATTTTTAGAACCAAAACGTCAAGAAATTGAAGATTATGTGCGCCCCTTCGATACTTCTGACGCAAATAAAAAACGTAACTAATTAAGTAAAAGAGTCCCTAAAGACTGGATGAAGTCACGCGCATCCAGTCTTTTTTTAAAGGAGGAAATCTCATGCGGCATTTTGCTAGTCATGATTTAACAAAAAAGCAGCAGTACAAGTTTTTATCGGGCGCTATCATTCCAAGGCCAATTGCCTGGATCACGACGCAAAACCAGGATGGCCTCGTTAATGCCGCCCCTTTTAGCTTCTTTTCAGGTGCCTCTAACGAGCTGCCCTTAGCCACCCTTGCAATTTTACGAAAAAACGGTGTTTTAAAAGACTCCGCCCGCAATATCTTAGAGCAGCAGGAATTGGTGATTCATTTTGTTAACGAAACGGTCGTAGCTGACATGAATCAGACGGCAGCCAACTTAGCACCTGAGGAAAGCGAAGTCGTGGTGAATAAGCTGGCCACAATTTCCAGTCAAACGGTTGCGGTTCCCGGCTTAACTGCCGCCCCCATTCGGATGGAGGCTGTCTTACACCAATATTTACCTATTAAAGATGGCGAGCGGGTCCTAACTGATCTTTTTGTGGTTCGGATTACGGACTTCTATTTTGACGAGTCCCTCTTCGATGCCGAACGGGAATACATTTTACCCGAAAGCTTTGCGCCAATTGCTCGCTTAGCGGGTAATCACTATGCCAATATCAGTGACTTTTTCGAATTAGAACGGCCCCAATAAAAAAACGTCTCAAGTTTTTAGCTTGAGGCGTTTTTCTGTTTTATGGTCGTAAATCGACGATTGGTACATTACCATCTAAGACACCACTTGGTGATTTTAGGTATAACGTGTTAAAACGATCCTTGACGTCTAGCGTCATATCTTCGTCTAAATACATTTTAGAATAGTCCTTAATCAAGACCTCACCCACATTGCTATCTAAAGTCAGCGCATAGTCTTTACTTTCTTGCACTTTATCCAAGATCAAAATTCGAAAGCTAGTGTCCAAGGAGCAGACACCCATTTTTGAATAGGCCCCCACGCCATCATCTAAATCCAACACTACTTTAGCGCCAGCTTCAATATAAGGTTCCAGTTTAGCTTGGGCAGCATCTGTTACAGTCAAATACATCCTAAAACCCTCCTTCATAAATAAAAAATCTTTTCAGTTATCTCTTCCTTCATACTAGCACAGCGGGAGAGATAACTGAAAAGATATGTTTAGTGCTTATTTGACGTAGGACTTATTAGCCGTTAAATAGCCTTGGTTCGTAACAAAGCGCGGTACACCGGAGGCAGTAAATTGGATTCCTTTGACGGTTACTTTCGTGTTCTTTTTCACTGCCTGCTTCCGATTTTTCAAATTGACATCGCCATAGAAATAATCATTTTTCTTCAACGTAACACTACTCTTAGCCGCAGTAAAATATTGCGAATAATTCGCCGTCACTTTAGAAACGATAGTCTTCTTGGCAGAGATATAGGTACCATTACTTAACTTAAAGCGCGGGTAGTTAGAATCACTATAAGCCACGCCGACTACCTTCAAAACATCACCTTTTTTATACTGTTTACTGCCATTTTTTAAGTTAGCTTCTTTATACGCCCAATCGTTTTTCAGAAGGACAATATAGCCTTGATTGGTGAAATAGTAATCTTGATAATTGGTGACTAGGGTGGACACAATTGTCCGGTTACTTGAAATGTAAGAACCATCAGACAAGATAAAGCGCGGTGTCCCACCACTCGTATACGCAATGCCTTTTACATTGACCTTGGCACCTGTTTTATACAACTTTTTCTTCTGATTGCTGCTAAGGTTCACATTCTTATAAGAATAATCATTTTTCAGCAAGACTAATTGCTTCGGCACTTTCGTCATGTAGTTCGCATAGCTATTAGTTATAGTGGAAACAATACTGCGATTTGCAGAGATATATGTCCCATTACTCAATTTAAAGCGGGGATAGTTCGTTGAGCTATACACAATACCGGAAATTTTCAAGACGGTACCGGCAGCATATTTTGTTTTCACTTGATTTTTAGACAAGTTAGCATCGCCATAAGAAGTATCACTTTTCAGCATAACGATATAATTCGTCGCTGGCTGTGTATAGTAATTCTTATAGTTTCCTGTAATCTGTCTAACGATCGACTTATTAGCCGTTAAGTAGCCACCATTGACGATCAAACGTGGTGTGCCACCTGAAGTCTTGGTAATACCTGTGATTTTCAAAACAGTACCCTTTTTATAGGTCGTGCTCTTAGTTTTAAAGTTCACATCTTTATAAATGCAATCATCCTTCAACACCGTCACGTAGCCTGGGTTTGACGTATAATAGTTGGCTGGTTTCGGAACAGTCACAAATTTTTTCACATAATCTGACGAAATATCAAACGGAAAATCAATTCCGGGGAATTTCAACCGTGAATTCCATTGCCATGCGCCGTATTGCGTATGACTTTGATTCTTGCTGACAGAGTAAGGATATTGTGCGATCCAAATATTTTTTGCCCCTAAAGTATTGGCGTTTAACTGTCCAGCAGTTATCGCGCCCAAATAAGTATAGTGAACGGTGTTACCATAGCCTTGTTTCTTCAATTCTTCGGCAAAAATCTGAGATTGACGGGTATGATTAGCGGTCCCCATAATCTCTGGATCTTCTAAATCGTTGACCATGATCGTTGAAGCAGCCAAGCCCAGCTTCTTCGCAAATTTAGCATAATAGCGTGCTTCGGCTCGCGCACCCGCATCAGTCGTAAACCAGCTGTAATGGTAAGTCGAAACTTTCAAGCCAGCTGCTTGTGCATTTTGAATCTGAATCTGTGCATAGGGATTACGATAAGTGGTATATTCCGTCAGTTTGACAGCAACCCCTTTAACACCCCAAGCCTTCAATAACTGATAGTTTGCGACACTTAGATAACCATTATGGGAAGAAACATCTACAAAATCTTTTGTTGGTGTATTTGCATTGTTGTGCGCCACCTGCGGAATAGAACGGACAGCACTTTGAACTACCGGTGCTTGAAAAGAACGAACTTGGATGCGATGAACTGGCTTTTCCGCATCAGACAAATCAGAACGCTCATAATCTTCTGGGATAAAAGTATCTGCGTCCTCTTCACTAGTTGCTTCCGTTTCTTTCACTGCTTTCGATTCAGTAGTTGAAGATTCTGTTGTTTCTGATTCACTAGAATCTACCACCGGCTTTGTTTCGGTTGATTCTTCTAATACACTGGTTTCCGTCGATGAATTTGTCGTTCCTGGCAATTCAGTTGGAAAACCTTGCTTTTGTGTTGAACTAGCACTATCTGTCTCGCCAGCTTCGCTTGAACTGTCTAAATCGCTTAGGGACTCAATGCTTTCAGCCGTTTCAGGAGCTACGCTGATCAAGCCTGAATCCAGACTGCTTTCAGCAAAGGTCGCCATGGGTGCCAAAACCAACGAGCTCATGGATGTAACCACCAAACTTACCCAAAATTTTCTTTTCATTTGCTATTCCACTCCATTTTTTCATTTATGCTACCTTAAGCATAACCGAATTCTAATTTGATGGCAACGGGCTTTTTGTTATTATTGCCTCTTTAATTTTGTCAAATTCATGACAGTTATATGACAAAAAAAGAGAACAGCTGTTGCTGTTCTCCCTTGCTTTGTTTTTTTAACGTACAGCTACTGCCATCTTCTTTGGTTTGTAGGCACGATATAATTGTGCTTCACTGACCCAAAATTTCCCGCTGATTGGATCGGTTAGATGATAACGACCATCTTTGTAACCGTCCACTACCATCACGTGTAGATTAGTCACCCCTGTACCCCACCAGAACTTTTTAGTAACCGGTTTTTGATACAAATAGGTGGCCCAAATAATCACAGGATTTCCTTGCAGCAGCTCATTTCTTAATTGTGTCACCGAACTACCACTAATATCCGCAATCTTACCTGGTGCATACTTGTTAGCAAAAGGAACGAAGGCTTTAGGGAAAATCGTTTGATGGACATTTGCACTGGCAGGTAACGTTTTGAACGGCGTGCCGGCAAAGCCATTGTAAGGATTATTGTTACTAGAGAGTGGCAAAGCTTTTAACAATTTTGGCAGGCTTTGGTTGCTGGCATAGCCTTTGTAACGGAATGTCTCCCACAACGAGGCTGTTTCACAGCCCTGAGGCGCCCCCACGGCATACTGACTATAAAAAGGAACATTCATTTGAATCGTTGGGCTTGCACTGGTTGCCGCCACATACTTTTTATTCGCCGTTAAATAGCCGCCTCGAACTTTCAAACGAGGAATCCCCGAACTAGTGAAGGTTAAATTTTCAACACTAACAACCGTATTTTTAGGTAATTTGGATTTGCGACCATTTTTGTTGAATTCGACACCATTATAGTACCAGTCAGTCACCTTCATTTTGATGCGTGCCGGTTTGCTGGTGTAGTAGTCTTGATAATTGGCAACCACTTTATTCACATATTTCTTATTAGCCGTCAAATAGCCTTTGCTGGTTTTGAGCCGCGGTGTCCCACCGCTCGTGTAGACAATTCCTTGAACCTTGACCACCGTACCGGTTTTAATTGCGGCCCCTTTTTTAGTGAAGGCTGTGTCTCGGTAGAAAACATCATTTTTCTTTAAGACAATTTGCTTTGGATTGGTCAAATAGTAGCTATTATAGTTATTCGTAACCGTTTGAACGTAGCTTTTGTTAGCCGTCAAATAACCTCCTGCTACTTTAAAACGAGGGTAGCCACTGCTGCTAAATACAATGCCTGAAACCTTTTCAACTTTCCCAGCTGATAGTTTACGTCCCTTTTGGGCTTGTCCAAATTCGGTTTTGTTATAAACCACGTCATTTTTCTTCATAACTACTTGTTTAGGTGCCGTCAGATAGTAGGCTTGATAGTTATTCGTTACTTTTACCACAATGCTTTTATTCGCAGTGATATAACCACCCGCTACTTTAAAACGAGGATAGCCGGTCTTCGACAACACCACACCCGTTACCTTCAAGACTGATCCGGCTGCGTATTTTTTCACTATACCGCCATTGAGATCTGCCGTTTTGTAGGTAACGTCTTGTTTTTGCATCACGATATAACCAGGATTATCGGTGTAATAATTTTTATAATTCCCAGTGATTTTGGTACCGATTGTTTTCAAGGCTGCAGTATAACCGCCGCTTACTTGAAAAATCGGTACACCAGCTGGATTTCGCAAAAGCTTAGCCGTTGCAAGAACCGTGCCCTTACGCAGCGTCTGCTTAGGCTGGCCAGATAAATCATTTTTAGCATAAACTTTAACGTCTTGACTAAGCCAGATATATTGTGGATTTGTGGCAAAATAGTCCTGCTCTTGAATAATTGGTTTATCTGCCGAAGCATTAGATTTTGAATTAGTTTGCTTTGGCGCCGCAGCTTCTGCCGGCTTACTTGCTTCACTACCTGCAGTGACTTCCTCTGATTCCTCTGTATCGCTAGCGGCTGGTGACTGTTCTTCGCTGGTAGTCTCTGTTGTTGTAGTGGCAGTCTCAGAGCTTGAAGAAGCTGCGGTTTCTTCCGAGCTGGTTGGTGGCGTTGCCTCGCTGGTTGGTGGTAATGCTACCTGAAATTGAACCGTTTGGTTGTCAATTTCATAAGACAATTCTTTTGCCACTGGTTGTTCAGCAATTTTGACTTCATCAATGGCGGTTTCCGTAAACGTATACAATTCACTACGCCAAGTTGTATCATAAAAAATTTTTAATAGATAGGGTTGTTCAGCTACCGAAAACTCATGGATATACGGCTCAGCCACTGTATAAAAGCGGTCAACTTCAATAGCTGGTAGCTGCGCTTTTTCAGCTGTCGTAGTTACATCAGTGGTGGTAACGGCCAATGCCAGCGGCGCTTCCGCTAACAATAAAGAAGCCGTTAATAAACTTAACCCAATCGTTTTTAACACTTTTTTCATTTTATCACTCCTTTTTAATGATTATACCATTTAAAAAAGCTGCTTTACAATCAAAAAAGAACAGAAATGGCAATCTATAAAAGATTGTCGTTTCTGTTCTCGTTTAGGCTTTAAGGTTAAAATAATCTGCCTCTGTGATCCAGCCTTTTTCTTGATCAATTTCTACTAAATAACATGGTGTACCCACATAATTACGTTGGATAGGATCAATCAAAACAGCTTTTTCAAGAATTTGAACTGATTGCCCTTCGGCTAAAATGTTTTTGGTAATATGGTAGCCTTTCTCACCAATCACGTCAGACCATAAGACAATATCTGCTGTTAGTTCTGCTTCTTCGCTTAGGCGGGACAACGTACGATGTTGATAGCTTTCGCCGTTTAAGATAAAGGAAACAGCACGTTCAGCTGAATGACCATCCTCCCAGCCACAATACTTCTCTTTAAATTCAGCGAAGTTTGGTGCTAAAGTCGGTTGTTGCAGCTGCTTTCTGATTTCAGGATATAGCGCATCTTCCGTTTCCAATATCGGACCAGGTGCTTCACTATAATCAAAGTAGAAACCCCGAATTTCCCCTGCGTATGAAGCTAAATCGTAGGCATAAAAAATCATAGGACGTTCTAAATTAGCGAAATCAAAGAACACAGAAGAATAGTCTGTAATCAGTAAGTCACTGATTAGATATAAATCATTGATATCTTGATACTCTGAGACATCCAATACTTGCTCATCATCGGCAATATCTAAACTATTGGCAATCAAATAATGGGTCCGAATCAACAAGATAACATCTTTCCCTAGCTCTTCTTTAAAGCGCGCCAAATCAAGATGCAATTTTGCTGTGTAATGATCCGCTTTTAAGTATTCATTATCGCGCCAGGTAGGGGCATATAAAACTACCTTTTTATCAACTGAAATCCCAAGTTGTTGTTTGATTCGCTGTACATCAGTCGGGGTGTGGGCCAATAGTATATCATTACGAGGATAGCCACTATTGATCATTTGTTCCGACCGCAAACGAAATGCTCGTTGGAAGATTTCTGTTGAATACGCATTGGGACTCAAGCAATAATCCCACTTATTAGAATCCTTGATAACATCTGCATGATAACTGTCAGCTGTCAAGCCTGGCATCGTCAATAATTCAACATCGCGTCCCAAGGTTTTCAGTGGTGTCCCGTGCCATGTTTGAATCATGGTGGTGCCTTTGGGCTTCTTCATCCACAAGGGCAGACGCGTATTCATAACCCAATATTCCGCACGCGCGATTGTCCGGACACCGCGTAGGGATAAACGCTCTACATAAGGAAGTTTATGTTCTTTAAAATACGCCTCATACTCTTTATTAATATTCCAAACCACTTGATACTCTGGATGATGCTGTCTCATATACTCATAGATGGCTTTAGGATTATCGCTATATTTGCGACCAAAGAAACTTTCGAAGACAATCAATTTTTTCTTTGGTTTCTTCCCAACGTGTTCCAAATATTTCGGATACCATTTATTGTATTTAAACAGGCGTTTGAATTTTTCCCGAATCAGCGGCTCGGTCTCACTTTCAGAAGTCGTCAAGCGCAACATTGCTTCAGAAGCTTGCTGTGCGGCATTCCCCTCTTGACCAAACACACAGAAACGATCGTAAAAAGCTGCTTGCTTGGCAGCATATTGATCCGGTTGAGGGTCAGTTAGTGCCTCAATAATTTCTGCAGTATCACGGACAATCGGTCCTGGCACTATTTCTTCATAGTCCAAGTAAACACCGCGCAAATCTTGGGTATACTCTTCCAAATCATAGGCAAAGAAGAGCATTGGCCGCTTCAGATGGGCATAGTCAAACATAACGGAACTATAATCCGTGATCAAGAGATCACTCACTAAATAGAGTTCTTCAATGGATGGATAGTTAGAAACATCACGCGCAAAAGGAGCAAAATTTTCGATATTGATATTATTAGAAACAAAATAATGCAAGCGCACTAATAAAACAATTTCATCCCCCAATTTTTCCTGTAACTGCTGCAAGTCTAAGGCCAGCTCAAAACCTTCTTTGGTGCGATAGGTTGGTGCATATAGCACAATTTTCTTATCAGGCGGCAACCCTAACTTCATTTTGAGCTTCTCAATAACTTCTGGACGATTTTCTGTATAAAGAACATCATTCCGCGGGAAGCCGCTCTCTACTATTTCACGTTGATAGTCAAAAGCAGAACTGATTTTCTCTGTCATGTAAGGCGAAGGAGAAGTCACCAAATCCCAGCGACTATTGCGACGAGCAAAGTTGTTTTGCACCGATTTCTTCGCATTTTTGAAATAAGGCTCATCAAAGCCCATCGTTTTCATAAAGGTCCCGTGAAAAGTCTGAACCTCGATTTGTCCTTGCCGTTTTGCGTATTGATTTGGCAGATTAGTATTTTCAATTAGATATTTGGCACGTGCTAGATAATACCAATAACGGAAACTATTTTTCCGAACTTTTTTGGCTGGTCCAGCAACGGGCAAATTAACCGTTTCAAGTAACCACACATGCTCTAATTCTGGATGAGCTTGCCGCAAGTAATCATACATTGCCTTAGGATTATCATTGATGGCGGCTGACCAGAAACTATCATAGACAACAGTTTGCTTTTTTAATGGTAACAAGCGCATCAAAGGATAAAGAATGGAGTAGCTGATTCTTCGCTTCAAACGAGAGTTATCAAGCCATGCCCATTTCTGTACGGAGGAAATACGCCAAAAGCCATTAGGTGTTTCATAGCTATTTAGTGTAAAACCAGCGATTTCCGTTAAACGCTGCTTTTCCATCCCATCTAAACTGATTCGATAAGAAGTCACTTCGTCGGTAATAACATCTAAAAAGACGTCATACTTACCGGGGCGAATCAAAAATTCAGCTTCCAGTGTTAAGTCGCTAATGAAATCTAGACCTGCTGCTGTTTCACGATACTCTGTCAACTGATAGCGGTACTTTTTATGCTCCTGCAGCAAACGTAGCTGATAACGAGCGTTAGGTACTTTCTCACAGACCAAGCTTACCTGCAGTTTTTGATCCACTACCTGGGCTTCCCTGAGAGAAACCACGCCTGCCAAAAACTCAAATTTCAAATTCGTCAGCCCAGTGGAATACAATACGATAGGTTGCGCCGCTGTAATTCGTTTAGGCAAGTCCGGCAGTTGGTTGATATACAATACTTCGTTATAAAAATCATCATATAATTTTAACTGATATTTTGTATGAAATAGTAGCGTCAGCGGTTCAGAAACTAAGTCCGCGCCCTCTTTGGTCAACTCAAAGAAATGCTCTCCATGATCATTTTCTAAATCATAGAGACTCCCCTTGGTAACAAAGGCTGGCAGTTGACCACTTAGTTTTAAGCGGTCCTGTGAAAAAACCAGACTGCTGATACGCGTTTCTGCTTTTGTCACAATAAAAGTTAGTTGCCAATCATTGTTGTAATGCAGACGTACCACATGATCTTCTAGTAAAAAAGTCGCAATTTTAGCAGCGCCTTTTTGTGGATTTCCCAAAAAGCCGACAGACGTGATATTTTTCAGTTCCTCGCAGACTTCAATTTTCCAAATACCCTCAGTCAATTGCTCCGCCAGTCGATTAAAATCCAATTCAATATCCAAGCCAACCTTCAAGGGTAAGCGCATCGTACTTTTTTCTAATTTAGTCCGCTTTTGCAGAAATGGTAGACGGATTTTTTCATCGGTGTTGGTGTTGGTTAAAAAGACTTGGTAATCAGCTAAAGACGGCTTCAAATGCATGGTATGTTTAGCAAAGGCAGCAGCGTGTATCATAAAGTGATTTTGCTTCACCGTTGCAATCGTCCCAATTTTAGACGTTAACGGTAACGAATGTTCCAGCTGGATTTCTTTTTGCCAGTCTTTATCGTTTAACATTTCGTTAGCAAAAACAAAAGTGCCCTTGCGCTCCTCTACTTGACTACTCCAGGTCTCACCGTCGACAAAGTCAACCATTACCTCAAGATCACCGTGAAGCAGTGCCACTAGTTGCGCCTGTTTGTCAGGTCGAACTTGCGCTAAGTATTCAAGCCCTAACTCATGAATTTTCCGGTAAGTCATTTTTTGAAACTCCACCACATAATCTAAATCAGCATGGTGCTTTTCCGGAATAAAAAGGGGAATATCAACTTCCAACGCCTTGACTTTTAAAGGCTCTATTAGTTCAGGCGCACGGTACTCTTCAGCCAAGGTCAGTGCTTGATCAATGGCTACTAGGCGTTGTTGGTATAACGCTAGATCATTACGATGCTGCGTCCAAGAACGATTATCGCCTTCTCGCCAACGCCATTTGTATACAATAGTATCTAATATATCGACAGCCTTCGCTGTTAGGTGCGCGTGTAAAGTAAAGGAGATGTCTTCATAAATCACACCTTCAGGAAACCGGATGCCTTGATCGATTAAAAATTTCCGACGATAGACCTTGTTCCAAACGGTGGTATCGTAAATCAATTCTGGATGTTGCCGGATTGTCGTCTTTAATGCCGTATCTTTGATGGCTTTCCGATGGAGGAATGAGTAGACTTCCTTTTGTGAATTGAATCGTTTGACCCCACCTATCGCCATTTGTGAGCCGGTACGATCTAAAGAGCCCACCAGCTCTTGGTAAGCAGTTTCCGTCAAGAGATCATCGCTATCTAAAAAAGCGATATATTCACCGCGGCTTTCATTAATTCCTAGATTCCGTGCAGCACTGATGCCTTCATTCAGCTTGTGTATCACCCGAAAATTAGGCTGTTCAGCTGCATATCGATCCATAATTTCACCAGTGCTATCGGGCGATTCATCATCGATCATAAGAACTTCGTAATCTGTAAATTTTTGCGCTAAAATTGAATCCAAACAAGCTTCTATATATTCTTCGACATTGTATCCCGGAACAATAATCGATAATTTTGGTTGATTCAACGGGATCCCTCTCTTCCTAATAATTCCACTACTTTTTGTGAGGCTGTACCATTTTCCCAAATACCAAACTCCTCAACAAAAGTTTCAAGCTTGAGTGTATCCGCTAAAAATGCGTTTTCCTGTAAAAATTCTTTAAGATAATAATAAAATTCCGTGACTTCGGTTGCGATTGGTCCAGGAACTTGCTGGTAATCAAAATAGAAGCCGCGCAATTGATCCCGGTAGTGATCCAAATCATAAGCATAAAACAGCATCGGGCGTCGTAAATTAGCAAAATCAAAAAAGACGGAAGAATAATCGGTAATCAGCAAGTCACTAATCAAATAGAGATCACTAATTTCCTCGTCTGCTAAAATCACGACTTGCGTTTCATAGCCTGAAATATCGATTTGATCTTTTACTAAATAATGGGGACGCAAAATTAGCCGATCCTCTGGTGCCATCAGCGCCACCACCGTTTCTAGTGAAAAAGGCAGCTCAAATTTATATTGGCCTTTTGTATAGTAAGCATCATCACGCCAAGTTGGCGCATACAGCAGCACACGACCTTGGGTAGTCCCTAAATAGCGTTCCTTCAAAGCTTGTACTTCGGCTGCATCCGCTTGAAAAAGCCGGTCATTACGTGGATAGCCAATTTCTAAAAAGGTGTTTTGAAAGGCAAAGGCTTCTTTAAAAATCGCTTCAGAGTATGGATTAGGGGCAATCATATAATCCCAGCGACTCGTTTCTTGAATAAAATATTTTTTATAGCTTGCGGTATCTGTGCCTGGCATGGCCACCTCATCAATATCCAAACCTAGACGTTTTAAAGGCGTCCCGTGCCACGTTTGAATATAGGTCGTCCCTTTATTTTTCCGTAACCAGTGTGGCATCCGCGCATTAAAAATCCAAAAATTGGCGCGCGCTGTCAGCCATAGCCATTTTAGCGAAAAACGTTTCACTAACAAAGCAGCTGGTACCACTTGCTGTGCTTCCGCTAAAAAAGCATTTTTGACACTCCAGTAAATATGAAAATCGCTGGCATCCTTACTTAGCTCTTGATAGATCGCCAAGGGATTATCGCTAGGAACCTTTCCATTAAAGCTCTCAAACATAATCGTTTTCTTTTTCACTGGTAGATAACTGACAAGATTAAAGCCCATCCGATAGACGCGCGAAATGATTTTTTCTTTGATAATAGTTTGCAGATCCATCTTAAACTCCTTTTTGATTGTGGCGATGCCAGTTTAAACCCTTTAATAAAAAGACCGGCAGCTGCAAAATACGATAAAAGCGGCTGGGATGTTGGAGCGAACGGTACAACCATTCAATATGCAGATTCACAAAAAAGGCTGGTGCGCGCTTTACGTAACCACTCATGACGTCAAAGCTGCCACCAACGTCTTGAAAAACACTCGCATCAACAGCTTGATAATTTTTTGCCAACCATTTTTCTTGTCTTGGAAAGCCTAAAGCGACAAAGACAAAGTCCGGCTTACTTTGGTTCATGGTTGCGACGATTTCTTCATCCGTGAGCTGGGTATAACCATCGATTCGACCAGCTATCGTCAAATGAGGATACTGTTGCTGGATATTTTCAGCAGCTGCTTTATTGATTTCAGGTTTTGCACCATAAAGAAAAATCCGTTGACCTTGTTGATTCGCATACTCGAGAAAGGCTGTCATTAAATCGATGCCTGCCACGCGTTCACGAACTTTTCCTTTGGTCAGCTTGGATACTAGTACAACCCCAATGCCATCTGGAATACGAAAGGTACTATTTTCGAGAAAAGGTACTAATTCAGGGTAATCTTTAATTGATAAAGCAATCTGTGGATTGACACTGATTGCCGTCATTTTATTTTGTGGGGTATGCGCTGGCAGTGCTCGGATGATATCCGTAATGGTCACCGCATCTACCGGCAGCCCTAGAATCCGTTCAGTCTCCATGGTATAGCTCCTTTATTTCTTGGATGACCCGCGGTATCGCCTGCCCGTCGTTCATTGTATTCCACATCGCATTAAACTGGTGAAAGTCTTGTTGAGGGACTAACAGCTCTTTGGTCGTCAACTCTTTAAAGATTGGGCCCGGTGCCCACTTTTCAAAATCTGGCTGTATGCCGACCTTCGCTTGATACTCCTCCAAATCATAACAGTAAAACAGCATTTTTCCAGTAGAATTTGCCAGCGCGTACTCAAAAGGCACTGAAGAATAATCACTAATCAAAAGGTCCACACTAGGCAAGAGCTCCATTAAGGAAAAGCCAGCCAAATCCAACATCTGTTCTGGTACTTGTCGCCGCAGGTCATGATCATGGGGATGTGCCTTAACGAGCATCCGATAATCTTTGGTTTGTAGCCAAGCCGTATCGGGCATGCTTGTGGCCGTTTCCCGATAAGTCGGAGCATAGAGTGCTATCGGCTGGTCCCCAAAAACATCCCGCACTCGCTGCTTGACATCCCGACGCCAGGATTCGTCAAAATAACGATCAGTCCGTGGTGTACCTAGTAGCTTGATTTGTGCTGGTTTGGCTAAATAACTGCGTTGGAAGGCACGTCCCATAGTTTCTGATGCCACAACGTAGTGACTAAAACGCTGATAGACTTCTTGATAGCGTAAACGGTCTGCTGGCGTTGCCTGTTGAGCATATTTGGCTTCTAAACCAAATGACTTGATGGCGCCATTGGCATGCCATAATTGAATCACTGGGGTTTGCGCCAAGTCTAGCGCACCTAAAAATGCAAAGTAGTTGTCTGCTAATAATAAACGGGCACCCGCGATAACGGGTATATTTTTTAGTAACTTGGCAAAAGGCTCAAGCGGCTGGATCATTGCGCCTAAACGGGCATAGTCCAGGGCTTCAGCCTGACAATTTTTCGTATAGTAAATGCGCAGTTGCGGAAACTCTGCAATTAGTTCCGTCAACAGTTGACGATTATTTTCGGGAAAGCTCAAGAGATAAGCAATCGTATCATTGATCTGTGGCCGCTGTTTGCTAATCAACTGCATATAGGACCTTTTTGCCAGATTTACTATTGCCTGTTTCATCATGTTCTTCCTTTCTCGTCTTCGCTGTTCTCTATCATACCTCATTATGCAAAAAAAATACAGTTTGCCCGCGGTCAAACTGCGAAATAGCGCGTTTATTTTCCGTCTAAATAATCATCCTTAGAAAAATGGGTTTCCTCGTATTTGCCTTCTTCTCCATAGTAGCGGTTGTAGCGATTTTTAAACTTACGGAAAAGATAAATCGTAATGACTTTAATAATGGCGTAAATTGGGATGGCAAAGATCAAGCCAAAGATGCCCATCAGATCCCCCATCACTAGTAATACAATCACGATCGTTAAAGGATGGATCATTAAATGTTTTCCCATTACGGCTGGCTCAATCAAATGACCATTCAACATTTGGACTACAACCCAAACGATACACATTTTCAGAACCATCACCCAACTTACCATAAAAGCAACAATCAGGGCTGGCACAAAGGCTACAAATGGTCCAATATACGGTACGATGGCGGTAATGCCCACGACAATCGACAAAATACCAGAATAAGGCATGCCTACAATTTTAAAACCGACAAAGGTCAGTAGACCAATCACGATTGAAACTAAAATCTGGCCTTTCAAATAGGCACCAACCTGCGTATTCATGGTAGCGCCAATCTCTTTGGCATCTTGCCGGAACCGCGGTGGGATGATTTCCAACAAGAAACTGAAAAATTTCTGGTCGTCCTTTAATAGGAAAAAAGTCATGATAGGCGCTGTCACTAATACCAATGCGATACTGGTAATAGTAGAAAAAACAGCTGAGGCTCCTTGCATCGCCTTGCCCAAATAATCAATCAAACTGTCAGAAATACTCTGCATCCAGTCCTCAACCTTCGTTAGGGCTTCATTCAATTGATCTGCAAAAGCCGTCTCTTTGAAAAAGGCCGTCACAGTATGATTGATCTCTTCCACATAATCCGGCATATTTTTAATCAAACTTTCGATTTGATCACTGATAACAGGCACAACGAGAATTACCCCTAATACGAGTGCCGCTAAAATCAAGATAAAAATTCCTAATACACTATAAAGCCGTTTAATGCGATGTTTCTCCAACCAATTAACTAGCGGATTAAAAAGATAATACAACACTAACGATAATAAGACGGGACCAATTATCGTGGCGATAATAACGCGTAAAGGATCAAAAATAAAACTTATCATATTTAAAAGATAGATTGCTAAAGCGCCTAGGATCAGAACTATTAGTGTAAATACTAAGTTTTTACCCCCAACAAATTCAATCCAGCGGGTGCTTTTCCATGATTTCATTGCGATACCTCCTTATCTAATCGTATAGCCAAAACGATATAATTCTAAGGCTGTTTCTGCTAGATTTTGTCGTGTATAGCTGGCTTCCATAGCTGCTTTCTGATCGACTGGACCTTTTTGGATTGCAAAGACACCGGCAAATAGCTCCTCAATATTCGCGATTTCCCCTTTTTCTCCAACTAAAGCGGTCACCGGCAGATGGTGCTCATTCCCTAATTTAGCCACCTGAAAGGGTACTTTCCCCAAATTTGACTGCTGGTCCATCCGCCCTTCGCCAGTAATCACCCAGTGCGCATCTGTCAAATGCTGGTCAATCCCAGATGCTTCACGAATCAAACGAAAGCCTTGGACGATAGTTCCACCTAATAGAATGACGCCTCCGCCTAAGCCACCGGCAGCACCAGCCCCGGGGTATGCATTCAGCAAGGCTAACTCTTTTGCCGACTGAGCTAAGTTGATTGCTTGACTGTCTAGCCGGGCAATCTGCTCCTCTGAGGCACCTTTCTGGGCAGCAAACATTTGAAACGCCCCTTGCTTGCCCCAATAAGGATTTTCGACATCCACTGCGGCAATCAGCGGCTTGTCCGGTAAAATTAATTCACTAAGATCCATTTGAGCTGCTTCCAGTAGCGTATTGCAATTAGTCGGTAAGAGGTCACCCGCTTGGTCATAGATTTTAGCGCCAAATGCCTGTAATAATCCTAAGCCGCCATCGCTAACACCCGTGCCACCAAGAAAAACGATGACTTCTTCCATGCCATCCGCAAAAGCTTGACGAATCACCTGGCCCACCCCAAAGCTTGAACCGTTCGCAACGGTTGTGGACGAAGGGCTCGCCGGTAAGCCAACAATTTGGGCTGACTCAATAAACGCCGTGGTAATGCCTTTCCACTCACATTCAAAATAAGTCGCAGTCAGCGGTGTACCAGTCAGATCGACTGTTTCTACTGGATGAAAGGTTCCTTCTACATACTCTGCTAAGACACTTAATACGCCGTCCCCACCATCAGACATGGGTAAAACGACTGACCTAACCCGCGAGCAAGCTGCCAGTCCCTCAGCAACTGCCTGGCTTGCCTCCTTCGCTGAGATACTTCCTTTAAATGAATCCATTGCAATGACAACCTTCATAAACAACCTCCATTTTTCTTCTATAACTAGTATAACCAGAAAGCGATTCAAAATGAAAGCGTCGACCACATTTTTCCGTAAATCTATAGCAAACGATTGATGATTTTAGATAAAAAAAGAGTATGGAATACAACTTTTTGAGTTATATACCATACTCCTTCTATCCCAATAAACACTTCTGTCCCAACCGCTAGAGATAACGGGCAATCAACTGCATCAGCTGTTGCGGAAAGGTTTCTAAGTCTGTGATATCAATAAAATGATTTTCTCCGTACAGTTCCCGGATTTGTTCTTTATCTTCACCCACTGCGGCGGCTAAAAATAGAACACCTTGACGTTCATAGTCCGTCAGAACTTCTTGGATATCTTCACGGGCCTTTGTTCCGGTATAATCCGGTAACGCCTTAGGTTGACCATCACTGATACTGATCAATAGCTTAGTGGTGGCTTGCTGGCGCGCTAATTTTTCCGCAATCACCCGCAAGACCGCACCATCGCGATTATTTTGCCGCGGCTTCATGGTCATGATTTTCCCAGGTAAACCACTATAATCTTCCGTAAACTCTTTATAAGAATAAATGGAGGTCTTTTCCTTCGCCGTCAAATCAGCGGTATCGCCATTTAACATGAAGGGAATCCCCACGCGTTCCGCAAATTCGGCGACTGCTAAAGCGGCACGTTTTGCTGCGGTAATACGGTCATCCCGTAACATGGAGCCTGATTCATCCACCCGTAAAGCTAACGCTAAAGAAGGTTGGATATTAGGCGGATTTTTCTTATCAAAATAGCGGTAATCGCCTTGCGCTACTTTACTAGCATTAAAGCGAGTACCATAATACTTGCCTGTTTGATAACCAGCCCGTTCTTCTTTTTCTAGCAATGCTAATACTTTACGAGAAAGCTGTTCAACCGTGGGTAAAATCTCCCGCATAAATTTAGCAGCTTCTGTTTCATCTGCCGGCGTAGCCTCAGGTCGATGAACGATCAGCCCCTCTTTTTTGTGGACGGAATCCTTCAAAATCTCCCGCGCTTCCCGGTTCAGTTCTCTTTTTTGCAGCTTCTCATCTTTGATTTCTTCAGGTGCTGCTTGCGTACCGGCAGTGTTGGTTTCCACTTCTTCCCCTTGTTGGCTAGCCCCCGCTTGTTCTTTGCGCTCAGCTTCCATTTCTGGCTGTTCCCGCGGCGTGCCTGCTGGCTCGGATTCTTCTGTTTCCTTCTCCTCCGACTCACCCACTAAGGTGTCCGTAGCTTCGACGCCGCGTTCTGCCGCTTCTTCTTCTGAAAGCAGACGCCCCTGTGTCAATTGCTGCGTGCGAATGGCGGTAGCTGCACCGATCCAAAGTTCGCGCAGCTCCACTAACAGCCGCGATTGATCTAGGGCTTCTTGTAAAATAATGATCTCTGCATCATCGGTAGAAATTTTATACAAAACTTTCGGCCAGATGGTATCTAGCGGATCTTGTTCTTGCTTAACGGTATTAACCCAGTAAAGATAAGACCGCATCCCAGCAACACCTTTGATGCCATTGGCTTTCGCCGTGGTGTCTAACAAGGTAATGATTTCCGCCATTTTGCTTAAAATCGGTTGATTTTGGTAGCCTGTTTTCCCTTGCGCCCGCTCAACCATTGTATCCAGTGTCGGCAAATTCATCTTTTCAGCATGCTGCATCCGGTCCCGTAAAGATTCATTCAATGGACGATTGCCTTCATAACTACGGTTAGTCGTCACCACCACCACACAATCAGGGTGACGTGGTACGATCCCAGTAGGAATATTAAGGCTGCCATTAGGCTCTAGTGCTGAATTAAGCGCCACTAAAACAGAAGCATCGCGAATAACAGATGGTTCTTGAATTTCTAAAAGGTAGCCTTTTTCCAAAGCCCGAACAATTTCCGATGGATAAAACTTATACTCCACGGTGGACTCATCATCCAAACGATCCACCAGCTCAGCAAAACGTTCTTTAGCAGCGTTATGCGGCAGATCATAAGTCGTCATTAAAAATTGAATGACTGCCTCCAAACTATCAGTGGCATAAATGGCCTCTAAGACAGCCTGGTCTGCTACTTCATCCGTGGCAATCACTGGCAACAGTGCGCCGAAAACATCGGACTTATCCATATCCGCAAAACAAGTTACTTTGGTGTAAGGCAGCTGTAAATCGGCGGATAATGCTTTAGCTAATTGTGTCTTACCAGAACCGGCATCGCCTTCTAATAAAATATTCATCAGTTTCATTTCAGGATCCTGCCAGTTTAGGGCAATTTCCTCAGCAATCCGCTCTTCTTCCAGACTATCAATATGACTGGCAGGCTTTTGCCAAATCATGGCTTGTTCTTCCGTTGTAAATTGCCGTCCATGGGTCAGAATCGTATCCATGCGACTTCCTCCTTAATAACCTAGTTCTTCTAATAAGCGTTTCAAAATGCGATAACGTTCCCCTAATAGTTCACCATCTTGTTGAAAAGCATCGTGCAAGAGCAAAATATCTTCATCAATCATAGGATTTTTCGTATCAACTTCGACAGTCATGCGATTTCCTTGAACTCCGATGATATCGATTTGAGGATTTTCAGGGTCATAAAATTTTTCATACCGATACGCATCTTGTAAATAAAGGGAGGTACGTGCGGTTAAAATCGCCAAATCTAAAATGCGGTTGATGGGTAGTTCTTCTGACTGACGAGACCATTTTTCGCCTGTATGTCGCCAAACTTTACCAGATATATCAACTTTTCCTCGTTCATTCCATTGGGCTAACCCTAATGAAAGTCCCTTTGCATCAGTATCAAATGCGCGGCGGCCATCAACTTTTTCATAGTCTTCCACAACAATTACTGGTTTGTGCTTCAAATTTGTAGGAATTTCCATTTGTCATTCTCCTTTTAGTAATTTACTAAATTACTGCGTTACTAATTTACTAGATAATAACGCAGAATGCTTTATCGGTCAAGTTCAGCCTTTTATCCATGGAGTTCCCAAGGTAAGCCATCAGGATCGTGAAAAAAAGTCATTTCAGTTTGGGTATCGGGATCGATGCGAAGCGGTTCACAGCTGATACCTAAACTGCTAAGCCATGCCACTGCTTCCTTTACATCTGGCACAAAGAAAGAAACATGTCTTAGGCCCGCCGCTTCCGGATAACTAGGGCGCTTAGGTGCCGCTGGCTTGATAAAGAGTTCTAACTGGATTTTCCCTAAATGCAAGTCAATCTTACGATCATGAGGCCGTTTTTGGTCTTGAACCACCTGAAAGCCCAGCTTCTGATAAAAAGTTAAACTTCGTTTATAATCGGTGCCAATCACGGCGATATGGTGCAAAGTATCTAATCTCATCTTGATTTCCCCCTCTTACTTAACCTATCAAAAAAGCGCCTAGAACAAAAGAAATTTGCCAAAGCAGAAAACTTCATTTAATCTTTAAAACGTGCTATTTTTAAATAGTCAAAATTTTATTAAGCTCGCGACCAAGCTCCTTTTCCACTGGCTTCTATGCTATAATAATGACACTATATTGAAAATTTACGGATGGAGGTTCGTCTGTTCATGACTAGAAAACATAAAAAATCTCGTAAGAAATGGTGGCTGATTCCTGTTGCGGCAGTGGCGATTGCTGGGGTCGGCGGATATGTCTTTTTCGACTCTCGTTTCTTACCAACTGCCAAAGCTGAATCCATTGATATTGGGATGATGACCGTTGCGGATGCCAAAGCAAAATTAGAAAAACTCAATGCACCTAAAACTGTCACGATTGAGGCTAATGGACAAGAATTTCAAGTAGAACTACCTAAACGCTTCCAGATCGAAGAAAATTCCTTGAAAAATCAAGTGAAAAAATTCGATGTAAAATTGGAAAATAACCAAGAATTTGAGACTCAGCTAAAGAGTGAATTGGAAAATCTAGCCTTTCCAGAAGGCGAAGCCAGTCAAAATGCAAAACTGATTTATAAGGATGACAAGTTCGTCATTGAACCAGAAAAGCAAGGGACTGAGATTGACAAGGCTGCTTTAATCGACAAGATTTTACAAGAGGCCGCTTCTGAAAAAGAGGCTGATCGCTACGAAGCAAGTGACTTCTATAAAAAACCTGAAGTCACTAAAGAGGATGAAAAATTAGTTGCTCAAGCAGATAAGCTTAACCAAACAATGGAAAAGAATATCACGCTGACAATCAATGGTAACGAGGCGTCCCTCCCTAAAGATGTTTTGAAATCCTCTCTTAAGGAAGATGGTTCCATTGATGCTACCCCTTTAAATGACTGGGTGGACGAACTGAATGCTAAATATAGCTCTTTGAACAAACCAATTATTTTCACTAATATCCATGGAGATACTAAGAAATATAAAAATAATGGTGCTTATGGTTGGGGAATGGATACCGATCAAACAAAGACTGCTTTAGTAGATGCCGTTAAAGGCAAAGAAATGACTAAAACGATTGATGCTCCGTTAGTTGGTTACACTGGCCAAAATTCCGAAGTAAAAAACAACTATATTGAAATCGATTTGAACGATCAAAAAATGTATTACTTTAAAGATGGTAAAAAAGTCGTCGATACTGATGTGATAACAGGTCGCTATAATAAAGGGACAGCTACGGTACCCGGTTTCCATACCATCATGTACCATGATACCGACACTAGTTTAGAAGGTACTATGTTAGATGGTACGAAATATAGTGTTCCTGTAAAATACTGGATGCCACTTTTAAGTTATGGTGGGGTCGTTACCCAAATTGGGATTCACGATGCTGATTATAAAGCCGAAGCTTTTGGAGACAAAGAAGCCTATAAGACCAACTTAGGCAGTAACGGCTGTATCAACACACCTGGCGATCAAGTCAAAAAAATCTTTGAACAAGCCCCCGATGGTCTACCGGTTATTATCTATGGTGATATTTACAATGATGCACCTGGCGAATTCGATAAACCAGTTGACCATGGTGAAGCAGTATAACAAAAAAAGGTGGATACGCTATGATGCGTACCCACCTTTTTTACGTTCCCGACCGGAATCGAACCGATGGCCTAGCGCTTAGGAGGCGCTCGCTCTATCCTACTGAGCTACGGGAACAGACAATGTTTATTGTAGATTTTTCCCTATATTGTGTCAATGCTTTTCCATCAAAGGCAAATCATTTATCATCATCCGCTGCCTATGCTATCATTAAAGTAGTAACTAAAAGGAGGAAACAGCATGGATAAGGATAAGTCAAAAGAAGAAATCTTTACGGAACGTATTGATGAGAAGCAAAAAAAGACCAAAGAGATTATCAAGGATGCCCTCGACAAAGAAGAACAAAAGGAAGACCCTAAGTCTGAAAAAGAATAATGACTAAACACGGCCTGCCAAAGGTCGTGTTTTTTTCATGAAAAAAGGGAGCCTACAAGGGCACCCTTACTTTCATAGATTTAATAAGACGTTTCAATCATCTGCAACATTTTTTTGAAACGACGTTTTCTTAAGAAGCCTACGACGACACCTAGGACCATATCGTTCATTTGTTGCATGAAACCGTAAGACTTCATGGTTTCACGGTAACGTACTTGACAACGACGGTCATCAATTCGTTTCACATCGTATTCCACTAGAAAATCATTTCTCGTAGTAGAAGTGCGGAAATGATAAGCTTCATTTTCAACAAACTTCTCGATGGTGATTTTCGCGCGACTGTTTTGAGAAAATTCTTTCACATACTCAAAATTATTTAGTTGCTTCTTATTGACGGCTTTTCCTGTCTGTTTTTGGATATCATATAAAACAGAATCAGTCACCTTATCAAAGAAGAAAGTAGCGGGTACATTCATTTCTTTAACGATTTCCATCAGTTATTCACCTTCTTCTTTTCGGCTGCATCTTTCTTACGGCCTTTGAAGAAGAAATAGCCGCCAACCGCTACTAAAAAGACGCCTGTCGTCATACTCAATAGATCATATTCCAAAGACGTTGGGTTCACAGCTAGCATGATGATGATAAACCCGATACTTGCTATAAATAAGCCATTTTTGACCATTTCTCTCATCTCTTTCTATTTTGCCGGTGTAGATTGGAAGTACAATACGCTACCCCATGGTTGTGTTTTGATTTCAGCTTTTGCTGCTTTAGCAGCTGCTTCCAAATCATCTGCGCTTGTTTCAAAGTATAATTTAATACCTTTTTTCTCTTTAAAAGTAAAAGTAATACCGTCTTGATCATATTTGTTCAATAATTCAATTACTTGGTCTTGGTTCAATGCTACGCTAATTTCAATCATTTTTTCCGCTCCTTTATGTAATGACAGTTGCTTCCGCTAAGCGAAAGCAACTGCATAGGTTTTATTTAGTTTAACACAATTATTCAGCTGCTTCCAATTTGTTAGCAGAGATAACGAATGGTACCCAGATGAAGAATGACACAACCATACAGATAATTGTTACGATTGGTGCTCTCCAGTCAGCCCCTGTTGCCAAGAATGACAGCAAGATTGGTGGTACTACCCATGGTACTTGTTGTGATACTGGTGCAACTAAACCTGCGGTAGTTGCGAAGTAACCGATAGCGGTTGTCACGATTGGTGCTACCAAGAAAGGAATGAACATAATTGCGTTCAATACGATTGGCATACCAAACATGATAGGTTCGTTGATATTGAAGATACCAGGTCCTAATGACAATTTACCAACTGTTAAGTAGTCAGCACGTTTAGAGAATAATAGGATGGCGATGATCAAGACGATCGTACCACCGGATCCACCAAACATTGTGTAGGCATCGAATGAACCACGTACCCAGTAATAAGCTTGGCCATCTTTGATAGCGGCTAAGACAGCGTCAGTCCCTTTAAGACCATTGTAGCCTTCTTGGAAGACGTTGATATTTTTCAATTGTGCTACGCCCCAGATACCTTCTAGTACTGGTGCCATTACGTTGGTACCATGGATACCGAAGAACCAGAACAATTGGATTGCCAACTGCACGATTACTAAGGCACCAAAACCTTGAGATAAGCCCAAGAATGGTTCCGCGATGTATTTTTGTACAAGGTCGATGATCAATTGACCACCAGTTACTTGTGCAACAACAAAGTTAATGATTGCAACTACATATAAAGCAATAGATGCTGGCAAGATAGCCGCAAATGCTTTAGATACTGCAGGAGGTACTTGTTCAGGCATTTTGATAGTAATATCAGCTAACATTAATTTCGCATAGATAATCGTTGCTAAAGCCCCGATAATCATGATGGTAAAGTAAGCATTCCCGTTTAAGTGGTCTAGTTTCAACCAACCCCATAGACCAACAGAGATGTTACCGTCAGCGATTGTTGCACCAACACCAGAGTTGTTGATTGCATCAGCAATGTTTTGCGGTACATCTACACCTAAAGCGGCAGTGTTACTTGGACCAAAGCTGATCCCTTGGATAAATGCTGCAAGTGATACGATACCACCGGCTAAGTCCGGCACATTGTATGCACGTGCTAAGTTGTAGCCCCATGAAAAGGCAAAAATCAAACCGGCGATGGCTAATGTACCATTCCATACATATCCGTTGACCCCGATAATTTGTTTGATTACTGGAATCGTGTTCCCATCGTAGCTTGGCCAGAATGCTGGCGGTAAATCACGAATAATAGCGTTGATCATTACGGCGATCGCACCGGCCATAGTAGCTGGCATTGTACCGATAAAAGCATCACGCAAAGCAACTAAGTGTTTTTGCGCCCCGATTTTAGCGGCTACTGGCAAGATGTGTTTTTCAAGCCATGCTGTTAAAGCGTTCATTTTTCTTCCTCCTATAAAAATAATTTATATAAAGATTGCTCTTTACATCAAAAGGGATGGGACCCGTTCAAAATCCCATAGTTCTATTTAGCGTCTAGACGACGATATAAATCGATGATTTCTTTTGCTAAATCAGTGAAAGCAATTGAAGTCATCAAGTGATCTTGGCTGTGAACTGTTAATAGTGTCACAGTTACATGATTTCCTTGTGCTTCTTGTGTCAACATCTCTGTTTGAGAATGATGTGCTTGTACTAATGAAGCTTCTGCGTCTGCGATTTTTTGATCAGCTAATTCGAAGTTTCCTTCTTTCGCTGCTTGAATCGCTTCCATTGCATCGCTTTTTGCATTTCCACCATACATGATCAACCCCATGATGGCTTCAAGATTTTTTTGATCTTCCAACTTAAATAAGCTCCTCTCGCTGTTTACTTGATTATTCGCCGATCAATTGGATCGCTTGATCAAGCACTTTTTCACCATTCATCATACCGTAGTCTGCCATGTTGATGACGTCCAACGGAATGCCCATAGGTGCCAGCTTTTGTTCAAATTGTGACTTCATGAAACGAACTTGAGGGCCTAATAGTAAAACGTTCACATCTTTAGCCGACAAGTTGTTGTCCGCGTCAGAAGCAGATACTGCGAAGATGTCCGCATCCATACCACGGGCTTCAGCCGCTTTTTGCATTTTTGTTACAAGTAAACTTGTACTCATACCAGCAGAACAAACTAACATAATTGTTTTCTTTGCCATTTTGTTACACTCCCTTCTTATTTTGTGCTTTACACTAATTATATAAAGCAATTACCGTGCCAAAATAAAAATAGACCAAAACCTTATAATGTTAGGGTTTTGGTCTATACACATTGTGTACACACTCAACAAAATGAGAATGCACACTAGCTGTTGTGTGTGAAATCTAATGAACTCTTTATTTTATTCTCTAAAAACATATTGGTTAAATGGGCGATCTCACCTTCTGATACCTTGATACGATAGTATTTTTCCAAGGGCATCAGATTGGTGCGGATAACATCCGTTTCCAAGCGATGTTTTTTTATGAATTTGGCTAGCTGATCAAACTCCCGCGCTGGCTGCCCATTTAGAATACTGTCCACTAAAAAGGCCAGATGGATCACAATACCGGCATCTACACCAGGCTCAACAATCACATGCAGGTCGCTTTGAATCTGATGAACCACTTTTTGTAAAAGTACAATTAATTTTTGAATGGAATCCACGGTAGTGATAGCCCCATTTAAAGAACGCACGATTTGTTCGACTGGTACTTCATCAGAAGCAATCCGCTTCAGCATATTTAGCTTTTCATCATCAAAGACATCATAGGCGGAAAAGAAAGGAATATTTTGATACTCGACATTTACCGTTCCGGCAATGGCCTTGATTTCATATTCTTCCATTAAACTATCAATATGTTTTTTGAAGGCTTCTCGTTCTAGAAACTGCATCTGAATGATTTCCACCTTATCTGGATCAATCACCGGACGAATTCGTTGATACAGCCGGGTAGCAACGCCTTCGCCAGTAAAACAAGTGACAACTACTGCTTTTTTGCCCTCGCGCTGACGCGTTCCATTCCGGAATTGCTCCCGCACGATACTTTCAAAGGACATCTGAATATTTTGATAGATATCTTCCAAGCTCCGACCAACTGTCGCCATCCGAATTGCTTCCAGGACAATCATGGTACTGCTCATGGTGATGGCTTTTGTCCGAATACCGGTTTCTTCATAAATCATATTACCAAAGGAGTTTAAGGAACCCATATCGGTTAGTAGTAACATCCCATTTGTGAGGGCACTGCGGTTAGTGTCCACATAGTTGCGGAGCTTCTCGTACATGGTTTGAACTTCCATTGTTAAAGGCATATTCATAGCCGTTCCCGTAGAAGTCCCTAAAAGTTCCTGCGCCGTTTCTAGCATGCTGGAAGCGGTGGAATTACCATGCATCAAAACTACAACCCCCACATGATTTTCTTGAACTTTTTCCATATCACCGACATTAATGGACAAGAACATGCTGATAAAGCCGATCTCATCAAAAGGAATCTCAATTTCATTTTCCTCTTCAATGATAGCAGAAAGATCCAACGCAGTTTGGAATTCCTGTTTCATATTCTTACGGACATTGTTGAGGTCTGGATGGACGATTAAATGCCCTTCCTTCACTCGTTCAATGGTACTTTGCAAATGTAGGGCGAAGGCAAAACGCGCCTTTTCATTATAGTTACGAGCTAAGCGTTCTTCCGCAATATCATACAAACGGTTGGTTAGTTCCCAAATTTTTTCAGGAATCAATTCTTTATGCACAGGATTTTGCGTCAACTCTTCCACATACGTTTGGAAATACGCATCGACATCTCTTGAAATCAACTGCTCCAAATCGACACTTTCCAGGCCGTCTTCTGCTAATGAAGAAACTTTTTCTTCAATATCATTGTAGACCTGCATATTTCGCGTAGGATCTTGTGACCAAACGACTTCTTTAGCCCCTGGCTCAAAGGAAAGATAATTACTCTTACTTTCCACAAAACGATCCATCCGGTCAGGGAGTTCCTTGATTCGCAGCAATCCCTTTTGAACATTCAAACTGAGGTCTTCTTTACGAATCACCAAACTTTTTTCATTATGTGTGCGGTAATGAAGAAAGGCTTTGGCACAAACAAGTTTCAGATCACGCTTGATTTGACCAATGTTTCCTTCAGCTTGATAGAGCATGAAGGCCAAAATAGCTTCCCGTTCTACATCAATCCGTTGATTCAACCGATTCGCTTCTTGTTTGATAAATAGACTGATAATCTCATAACGTTCATCTAATGACCGCGCCTCTAAGGAAGGCAATGTAATAGCCATAGGAATCCGCCGATTAAAGGTGGTTAAAAAGCTTTCAGAAGACTCGGTAGTTGCTCCGATGATTTGAACCGAGGCCTCATGAACTTGACTGCTTTCCCCTAAAGGCCGATAGACACCCTTATCAATAAAGGTAAATAGCATTTCTTGACCTTCTGGTGGCAAGCGATGGATTTCATCTAGGAACAAAATCCCACCATTCGCTTGCGCAATCAAGCCGACACGATCTTCTGAGGCACCGGTAAAAGCCCCTTTTTTTACGCCAAAAATATGGCCGAATAGCAGTTGCGGGTTTTGTGCGTAATCAGCACAGTTAAAACTTATAAAAGGAGCATTCGCATTCAAAGTTTGCGAATCGATGGCAAAATGATACATACATTCTGCGAAAAGTGACTTCCCGGTACCGGTCTGCCCAAAAATAATGGTATGCAATCCCCGTGGCGGATATAAGATAGCAGCTTTCGCTTGCTGGATACTAACTTTTAATGAATCATTGACCCCTACCAAATTCTCAAAGGTGACTTCAGTAGAATGGTCCACATGGACTTCCTCAATTGAACGGGCACCATACAAGACTGGTCTAGTCTCTGTTTTTGTTATTTTTTCTTCTTTGAAGAGTTCATTCAAGTAACGGCTGGCATTCGTGCGGTCAATCGCCAATGAATTGGCTATTTCGCTAGCAGAAACCGGCTTTTTACTTGTCTCTACAAGGTTTAGAATCTCTTCTTTTCTTGATTTCATCAGAAACCTCCTAACGTGCGTGTTACACGCTAGCTCGATTTTAACACAAAACGGCGCTTATTTGCGCCGTAATCCTTTATTTTTTTGGTTCTTTTTTCGTTTTTTCTGTTTTTTTTCTACTTTCTGTGTAACAGTGTGTAATTTTTCTTTCGGCTGGCGTTCCTTGACTAGCGGTGTAGCCACGGTTTCCTTTTCTGGCCGAGTTGTGGTTAACTGACGACTGTGTAAATAGACGGCTTGTAGTGCCACGCCTGCTTCCTTGGTGATTTTTTGCAAGTCGCGTTTTTCATGGGAAGCTAAGAGTGTAATCACCGTGCCGGCAGCTCCCATACGGCCCACTCGTCCAGAGCGGTGAATGTAACTTTCAACTGACAGCGGTGGCTCATACATAATCACATAAGGTAATGCGGCAAAATCTAATCCTCGGGCACCTAAATCGGTAGTCAAAAGCAAGCTGGCTTGCCCGTCTTTAAAGCGGTCAATTGCCATCTTCCGTAGTTGTTTATTTTGGTCAGAAGCTAAACTGACAACGGGAACTCCTTCGTACAATAATTTATCTTCCGCGGCACCCAAGTCGGCCAACTGATTGAAAAAGACCATTGCTTGAAATCCGTCAATTCGACTTAAACGTGCTAATTGATCGACTTTTTTACGCACGGTAGTTTCTAGATAATAATGATGAACCTCGCCAGCCGATTGATCAGCCTCTCTGGTGTCAATGACGGCCACGTTACTAAAGTTGGTGGTAACTTCGGTCAAGACACGGTCCGCAGTGGCTGAGAAAAAGGCGAGCTGGTATTCTCTAGGGGCACTGCGCAGGATATCTTGAATCAAATTGAAATGATTTTCGGCTAACAACTGATCCACTTCATCCATCACAATCATCTCTAGTAGATGGCTTTTCAGTTTTTTCTGTTTAATCAACTCTAAGACGCGTCCCGGCGTACCAACGAGAATTTCTGGACGTTCCTTCAGCTTCTCGATTTGACGTTTCACATTTGCGCCACCAATCAAGCTTTGAACCTTCAAATCTAAAGGCGCACTCCAGGCTTGAGCCACATTGGTGATCTGGATTGCCAACTCCTGAGAAGAAACTAGCACTAGCAATTGATTGCCCGCCCCTTTTTGCACTCGTGTCATGAGTGGCAATAAATAGGCCAGTGTTTTACCGGAGCCGGTGGGTGAGATACCCAAAACGGAAGTGCCTTCTTTTAGTGGGGTAAAGACGGCCTCTTGGATAGCCGTGGGGGCACCAAACCCATTTTCTTCCCACATCTTTTGCCAAGCTGGTAATAATTCATTCAACATATCTTTCATCCTTTTCTCAAAAAAAGAAGGACTGTCATGATAAATGCAGTCCCTCTTTACATTCTATTGGTAGTATACCTTTTTTTCTAGCAAAGCAAAAGGTCAACGACGATCCGCATCAAACTCGATGCCGGCGTCTTTACGCAAGTCGGTTAATACTTGGTTAACGTTGCGGGCTAATTCCACCCATTCTTCATATAGAACGCCCCATTTTGAATCATCAGGATGTTCCATTACATTAGCAAAATCCATAGCTTCCTCCACCATCGGATTTGCTTGGGCTGTCACTGGTAAGCCTTCAATGCGTTTGTGCGCCCGGTCATGGTATTCAGCTGATTGAATCGCATTCACACCGTCCATAACTAGCGTCCCATTGTTTAAATAAATTTCTGAACCTTGATATGCATCACTAATTTTCCCGGTTTGCAAGGTGACATCGAAGAGATCATAGCGCAAGACAGCTGTCCCTAACCCGTCAACGCCAGTAGGAATCTTACGGGCAAAGTAATGTACTTCGTCCGGCATACCGAACCAAGCCAAGGCAGCATAGACTAGATAAACACCCAGATCCATAATGGCGCCACCGGAAAAATGCGGAGAAAAGATATTTGGTTCTTTGCCATCAAGTACAAGATCATAGCGGGAAGAATATTTCATATAAGTAAAGTTTGCCCCTAGAATTTCATCTTTTGCAGGTAAAAAGTCGGCAACTTTCTTAAAGCTGGCTTCGTGGACATTACGGGCTGCCTCAAAGAAAAAGACCCGTTGTTGATTGGCTAACTCAATAATCTCAGCCATTTCTTCCGGTGTTGAAAAAGCTGGTTTTTCAACGATGACACTTTTTTTGGCTAAAATAGCTTTTTTCGCTTGTTCAAAATGTAAAGCATTAGGCGACGCAATATACACCACATGAATATGCTCAATGGCAAAGAAGGTATCCAAGTCGATAGCATATTCCGTATCGCCAGGATATTTTGCCCCAAATTCTTGGGCCTTGGCTAACGTCCGTGAGTAAACGGCTGTTAATTCATATTTTTTCGTTGCTAAAGCTGCCTCCACAAATTGATGGGAGATCCAGTTTGTTCCGATAACACCTAAGTTCAACATACTTCCACAACCTTTCTAGTCATTGGGATCTATAAATTCCTGGTCCAGCTCAAAAGGTATAGAACCTTTCACGGCAATGGTGCCAGGGGTCACAACACAATTATACGCTAAAACAGTCAATCCCTCACGTTGACCGCTCAAAATTGCCGCAGCTAAAGCCGGCTGCATTTGCTGATGGATAGTGGCACTAGTGACTGGCTCAAACTGAATAATAAATAAAACATAGCCTTGATAGCCCGCCTGGATTGCTCGCCGCAACCCCTCCACGTGTTTTAAACCACGTAAGGTCGGCGCATCAGGGAAAGCCCCTAGGCCATTGTTTTCCAATGTCATGCCTTTAACCTCAACAAAAGCCTGCTCGCCTTGATCCGTTTCAATATAAATATCGAATTTCGAATCTTCAAAAACAACTTCGCGTTTGACTAACGTGATATTTCCCTTTAGCTTTGGCAATAAAATTTGACCACTACGAATGCCATCAGCGGCTAAGGCATTGGGCACTTGGCTGTCAATATTAATCCAAAATCCCGGGTCTGTGCCCTTCTTGACCGCAATCAAATCATAATCCGTCTTGCGCTTAGGCGACGGTTGATAGCTCAAAGCCACTTCTACTAAAGGTAGCAACACTTCTTTGCCGCGTCCCGTATTTTTAACATGAGCGGTAATTTCTTTCCCAGCAACTAAGGCATGGGCAATAAAACGATTGGGGCGGTCGATAAACCGTCCTACTTGGACTTGTGGGTAATGATACAAGCAGCACCCCTCCTCTTCACAAAAGATACCACAAATTTTCGAAAAAAACGAAAGAATACGGCTTTCGACGGAGTGAATTTTCATGATTATTGGTTAGACTATAAGAAAGCTGAAAGAAAGCAAAGATTTCTTAAGGATAAACAGGAAAGAGGAATTCTGCGTTTCTTTCATGATATAGTAAAAAAAAAGAGGTGATCATATGCGGAAAAAAATATCTATTGCTTTAGGTGTCGCCCTAGTTGCTGGTGTTTTGAGCCTGTTGGCAAAGAAAGACAAACCCATCTCATTTGCAGATCATAGCGGCAAATGGTGGTTTATCAACCGGCAAAAGGGCATCCAACATTCACTGGAAGTCCGCGCTGACGGAACAGTGTTGATTGATCAACGGCCCTTGCGCTATCAACTGATTGAACTGACACCCCAACGTCTCGTTTTACAAGACAGTTATGGCTATCATTTGATTTTGACCAAGCAGCCTGAACATTACACTTTTTATGATGAAGCAGACGATCATACATTCGAACTGGAAGCTTTTCCTAATGAGCTTCCCGACCTAACCTCCTAGTATGGGAGGTTTTTTTAGACTGTCAATTCCAACTGATTCCCTTCAAAGGCTAAAATAGCACTTTCAAAATAGCCATCACCTGTGGTTCGTGGGCCAGATAAAACCCGATAGCCAGCCTCTTTTAAACGGGTGGTCAGGGTTCGGACGGCCTCCTCTGAACCTAAGCTAAAGGCGATGTGAGTGAAGCCTAAGTGGTAAAGTTCTTCGTTTTTATTCACTGCTTCAGGACGCGCCATGATTTCGAGCCGCGCCCCATCTTCAAAGGAGAGAAAATAAGTTTGTAAACCAGTTTTAGGATTATGATATTTATGGTTAGCTTGGGCCGCAAAATACGTTTCAAAAAATTGGCGCGCCCCTTCCAAGTCTGTTACATATAAAGCAATATGTTCAATTTTCATGCTGTTCCCATTCCTCTCTCAAAACACCATATTTGATGGCATCATAATATTGACCATTTACATAGCGCACTTGACGAATCCGCGCTTCTTGTTGCATGCCGACTCGTTCGCCTAGTGCCATCATTCGTTCATTTCCTGACCAAGTGGACAAACCAATATGCGGCAGTGGGTAGCGTTTGAATAAGAACGTCAGCCATTGTGTCAACGCTTGGCGGCCGACGCCTTGTCCCCAAATCGCAGCATCATAAAGGACAATCCCCACTTCCAACCAGCGAGATAAATCACCATCTTCATAATAAGCACTCACCATTCCTACCAGATTCTCATCTAAAAAAATACCTTGCCGATCCGGTAGTTCGATTGAAGCACCGCCAAAGCCCTCCAAAAATTCCTGCCAAGACAAAACAGGATCTTGGAAATAAGGGCCATTCCACTTCATCCACTCTAAATCTGCTTGAGGACTATAGCTAAGCGCCCACCAAATTGGCAGGTCGGCCACTCTAAATGGACGTAACGTGATTTCTTTGTGCTGTGTCATAAAACACCTCCACCTTTAGCCTACGTGAGAAGCCGTTACTTGTCTATCTTGAAAAGTAAAAAAGTGAAAAAACTACCAAGGTCCAACGAATCGCTGGTCCCTGGTAGTTTTCCTTTAGTCAAACTTATTAGATGAAGTTGTCATTATCTACTGCTGATTTTAAAATGTGCATACTGTGATCAAGTTCAGTCTGATGTTGGTCAATCTGATGCGTATTTTCTTCAATATGCTCTAGTTTATGACTGATTTCTTCTAATTTAGTCAAGGTTTCCTCTAAAATTTTTACATAGGTTTCGTTCATGATTGTTCCTCCACAATTAAATTTCGACGCGGTCAATTTCGTATTCCGTAGTTTCCAAAGGTTCAATAGCGTTACTCTTGTAAAAGAGCGCATATAACACGATACAAATGATGGGAATGACACCAGCGGCTAGATACATACCTTGGAAAGATAATAAAGCCCGCAGTTCACCAAAGAAATAAGGTCCTACACCTAAACCTAAGTCCAAGCCGACAAAATAAGTGGACAGCGCAATCCCGATGCGATGATTGTGGACCATTTTTAAACAAATCGCTTGGCCGTTAGACATGAAGGTTCCATATCCAAGACCCACAAAAGCGCCCGCCATCCATAACATCCAGCTAGAATTTGTAACACTTAGTAAAAAGAGACCGGCCGTCAAAAATAGGTAGCTTGGATACATGACTGCATTTTCACCCTTAGCATCGAAAATTCGTCCTGATAGTGGCCGAGTTGCGGTAATCACCAAGGCATAAACCACAAAGAAATAAGAGCTAGCCGCAACTAAATCAATGACTTTGGCATAAGAAGACAAGAACGACAACACACTGGAATAAGACAAGCCCATTAAAAAGGCGATGAAGGTAATAAATAAAGCTTTCTTTTCAATAAAGCTATCAATTGTCCAAGCAGATAAGGTTTGTTTTTGTGCTGTGGTCAATTGGATATTGTGGACGGAAATGATAAAGCAAGCAATTGTCGTTGCTAAAATCAATAAAATTGAAACCAGAATAATTACATAAAAATTGGTATAATTTAACAGCATCATCCCGATAAATGGCCCAATCGCCGCTGCCAAACTGGTACTCAAACCATAATAATTGATGCCTTCGCCATGTTTCTTTTTAGGAATATAGGCGGTCACGATGGCATTTGTCGCGGTGGACACTGTGCCATAACCGAAGCCGTTCAACAGACGAATCGCATAAAGGACGGTAATATTCGGAATATATAGATAAGCGACGGTAGTAATAAGATAAAAAATTGCACCATAGCGTAACACCGCTTTACGACCATATAATTCCAATTTCTTGCCCATAAATAAGCGGGCTAATAAAGTCCCGATAATATAGATACCTGAAGCTAAACCAGCTTGCCCTAAAGAGGCGTGCAAGTCTTCCTGCGCAATCACCGCAATAATTACCATCAACAAATAGTACACTAGATAGACGACAAAATTGATCAAGGTAATACTGATGAACCCCTTATTCCATAATTTCGATTGATTTTCCATAGACACATTTACTCGCTTTCCCATTAGTTTCCCACTGTGCTGTCTCCTGTTTCACCATCACAGTCGGTTGTGAAAACAACTATAAATAATTTCAGAAAATAAAAAAATGAGCTATGTGTACGCAAATTGTTAGGTACTTTTCTTTTTCACAAATTTTATTAACATTTGTTATTGCTTTTTGCTATCACATTCGCTTAAATAGGAACAAAAGGGCGTTTTCTGAAAATAGCGAGTTCTTTACATAAGCCCCAGACCAAATTGAGAGGATGCAACACCCCATGATGGACAATCAAACACTGCAACAATATCTCGATCAGCATCATTTTCCCGTCATTATCAAAACCAAAAAAAAATATTTGACCTATGAAGGGCTGCAGGATCGATATGTCTATATCCTAAAGAGCGGCGTCATTAAAACCAGCGTTATCTCCCCTGACGGCCGCGAGTTCAACTTTCGCTACATCAATCAGCTGGAGATTGTTTCCTTATTGAAAGATGAGTATTCACAGTTCACTGATGCCCCTTTCAATATTCGGATTGAATCCAAACAAGCCGAATTATACCGCATCGATCGCGTGCAGTTCTGGCGAGATATTAATTGCGACATTGACCTACAGCAATATGTCAAAGAATATTATCGGGTCCGGCTGCTCCACTCCATGAAAAAAATGCAACAAATGCTCATGAATGGCAAATTTGGGGCCGTTTGTACGCAAATTTATGAATTATATGAAACCTTTGGCGTTCCCGTGACGGAAGGTACCTTAATCGATTTTGTGGTGACCAATGAAGACATCGCGCATTTCTGTGGGATCACCTCCGCTAGCAGTGTCAATCGAATGATGCAGCAGTTACGGGACGTTGGCGCTATTGAGATTCGTGACCGTAAAATTTTGATCAAAAAATTAGAAGTTATCAAGGATCAGATTATCGTCTAATCGTTCAGCATACTAAACGATTAGTCATTTCCCACTAGCCCGTTATTCTGAAAGGAGTTCCTATGACATTACGTTATATCCGTCAAGCTACTAAAGCTGATTTGCCCGCCATGTTGACCATCATTGCCGATGCTAAGGCCCTTTTAAAAGCTGATGGCAGCCCGCAGTGGCAAGATGGCAGCCCCAGTCAAGCCCAGCTATTAGCTGACATCGAAAAACAGCAAAGTTATGTCTTAATCTTAGGCGACAAAATCGTAGGGACAGCCGCTCTGGTGACTGAACCAGACCCCCACTATGCTGAAATTGAAGCTGGTGCTTGGCGCAGCACCTTGCCGTATGCCACGATTCACCGTATTGCCGTTGCCAGCAACTATCGAGGCCAACAATTAGCTCATTATTTCTGCTCTAATCTAATCAGTCGGGCTTACAGTTTAGGCTTTCGGGCCCTGCGTATCGATACTCATCAACAAAACCTGCGCATGCAAGAGCTGATTACCGCTCTGGACTTTCATTATTGCGGGATTATTTACGTGGCACCGACTCCTCATGGTCGTCGGCTAGCCTATGAGCTGATTTTAGGGGCAGAAGATTAGGGAAATGATTTCACCCTTGCTATAATGAGAAAAAAGGAGTGACCATCATGGTAAACATCAACACAGAGTTGACGAAAGACCGCTTAGCTTTCACTTTGCCAAACGAGCAAGGAGAAGTTTGGATTACCGATACGTTTCCCGCTTTAACGCAAGCCGTTACTCTCGTCTACGCTGGCGGCAAACTAACCGCTATTACGACTGAAGCAACTGCTGGCGAGCGTTTTATTACGATTCAGCCCAGTTGGGAGCTAGAACCACAATATTTAGCCAAAGCCTTATTAGAGCATGCCCAAGCGAATGGTCTCTTAAAGACAGCAGAGGATACCACGCTGCCCGAAGGACCAGCTAAAGCTGTCGCAGCCTTTTTAAAAGAGTTATTGCCACTGCTGGATAAATTAGGTTACTTGATGGAACCCGCTAAGAAAAAACCAGCCAAAGCACAGCATCGTTGGGCCAAGGCCGTCAGTACGATTGCTTTCCATGTGAATCGTCCTGATAGTCAAGCGACTGTTTATTGGCAAAAGCGCAATGAAATGCTAATCAAAGCAGGTGCCAAAATGGCCGCCGAAGTCCCTTTGAACAAAGATGGCTCCGTTGGTTTTAGCGCACGCTTTGCACAAAAGCTACGTGACGAACATGCAACTAAATTCACTGACTTTGTGACAACGGAAGACATTATCTTAAAAAGTGTTAACGAAGTCGGCCTCTTTCTTTACTTTGGTGGTACCAATAGTTGGTTAGAGCTTCTTGATGATCAAGGAAAATCCATTGATGAATGGACCGTTGTAAAATAAAAAACGTGCAAGCTCCCATTGTGATAAAACGACCTCCGAAAAATCAAGTTTCGGAGGTCGTTTCATTATTACGCAGAGCTTGTGCGTTTTTAGTTAAACTCGTATTGCATCAGACCAGTATTGGGGACATTGAAGTCGAAATACTGCTGGTTCGTCATATCCTCAAAATACGTATGAATCGTTCGCATGACCGCATTGTGACAAACGAGCAGAATCGTTTCATCACTTTCCCGACACTCAGCTAACAAAGGATAAAGCCGTGCTGCCATATCCAACACGCTTTCACCTTCTGGAAAACGATAGGTAAAGTTTGGGCGAGTCAGTTGAAAAGCGGTGGTAGGGATTGGTTGACTGTCATAAATTCCAAAGTCCATCTCCATTAGTCGCTCATCCTGGATAAGCGGAAGCTTGATTGCTTCTGCTACAATCCGGGCTGTTTCCTTCGCCCGCGTTAAGGGCGAGTGAATGATTTGTGTGACTGGCCGTTCTAATTGTGTCACATTTTCTGCTAAAACTGCGGCTTGTTCATAGCCTTTTTCAGTTAATTGGGCATCTACCCGTCCTGAAATCAGCCGTTTTACATTATGATCTGTTTCACCGTGGCGTGCAACATATAGTGTCATGCTTTACCTCCTACTTGGTTTTGCGGACTACCAGCTAAAAACTGCTGTACATTCGCCACCGCAATGTCCATCAGCCGCTGGCGTGTTTCCACAGGAGCCCAGGCAATATGAGGCGTGATTATACAATTAGGAGCCTGCAGTAATGGATTGTCGGCTGTGATGGGTTCACTAGAAACCACATCCACCGCGGCTCCGGCTAATCGTTTTTCAGTTAGGGCTTTAGCTAGCGCGGCTTCGTCAACTAATCCACCGCGAGCGGTGTTCACTAACAACGCGGTAGCTTTCATCTGTACCAAGGTTTCTTGATTGATAATTTTCGTTGTTTCCGGTGTCTGAGGAACATGGAGGCTAATGACATCAGCCCTTTTGTAGAGTTCAGGCGCGTTTACTTGCTGAGCCCACTCCGCCTGTGGTGCTTTAGGTCGGTGATTGGTATACAGAATCTCCATGCCCAAAGCATGTCCGATTTCCGCAACCTTTTGGGCAATTTTACCATAACCCACCAAGCCCAATGTTTTCCCTGACAATTCTACTAAAGGTGCCCGCCAAAAAGTAAAGTCTGGAGAATGGGTCCATTCGCCTTCATGAACTAATTGATTGTGGAGCCCTACATGACTTGTCAATTCCAAAAGTAGCGCAAAAGTAAATTGCGCCACGGCCTCCGTACTATAAGCTGGAATATTAGTCACCACTATATGATGCTGAGCCGCGGCAGTTAGGTCAATGATATTATATCCGGTGGCCATGACCCCAATGTAACGCAGTTTCGGCGTCTTCGCCAAAATCTCAGCCGTAATGGGTACTTTGTTAGTTAAAATCATTTCCGCATTACCAATTCGTGCCACAATCTCCGCTTCATCTGTATAGGACGTACGTTCATAAATCGTGACATCGCCGTTTTCTTCCAGTGCTTGCCAGCTTAAATCGCCAGGATTCAAGGCATAGCCATCTAACACGACAATTTTCATAGTCTCGCCTCCTGCCTTCATTCTAGCGGTTTTCCCCCAAAAAACCAAGAACACTATTGCTCTAGCTGAATTTCCCGGGTCGCGACTTTTTGCAAAAAGCTCTGGTCATGATCTACTACCAATAAGGTAGGCCGAACATCCAGTAATAACGCTTCAATTTGCTGGTGGTTGAAGACATCCAAATAATTCAGCGGCTCATCCCAAATAAATAACTCAGCTGGTGTAGCTAAGGATTTTGCTAGTTCAACTTTCTTTCGTTGTCCCATACTCATCTGCTCAATCAATTGCGTAAAAACTTCCCGCTCCATCCCCAATTTCTGCAAATTCCACAGAAAATCTTGATAGTCCAGTTGGTTCTCTTCCGCAAACGATTGGAGACTGCCGCGATTATCTTCATAATTTTGCCGGACGTAACTAACAGTGACTGGCGGCAAATGGATTGTCCCAGTTACTTCGCCCGTAAAAGTCCCTAATAGTGCTTGAATAATCGAAGATTTTCCCGAACCATTGCGACCCACCAAGGCGACTTGCTCTCCTTGATTAACCTCAAAGGTCAAGGGCTGAAACAAGGGCTCTGCATAACGTAACTTTAAATCTTCCACCCGCAGTAGCTGACGATGATGGGAGGGCTGATAACTGATGCGTAATGGTTCCACATACTCGATATCCTTCAGTAATTTTTCTTTCTCAGCTACCTGAGTGTTCAAGCGCTGCACGATTGCTTTGGAACGTTTCATAGTACGAGCTGCATCAGCTCCTACTGCACCTTTATTGACTCGCCGATTTTCCGTATCAATAAAACCTGTCCGTTTTTTAGCTTTATCACCTTCACGAGAACGGGACCATTCAGCCTTTTCAGCCGCTGTCTGCTTCAGTCGCCCGATTTCGCGTTGTAATTTTTCGTTCTGCGCCTGCTCAAATTCATCTTGTAGACGTTTTTGTTCTTCATAGGTTGAAAAGTTCCCTTGATACAAGCGCAACTTGGTCTTGTCGATGGCTAAAATGTGATCCACCACTTGATCTAAGAAGAAGCGATCATGGCTAACTACAATATAGCCTTGCCGTTTACGATTCAGATAGGTAGCCACCTGCTCCCGGCCTGCGATATCCAAATGATTCGTTGGCTCATCAATCAAAGGAAAGTGTTGCTCATCCGTGAAAAGCTGAGCTAACAGCACTTTGGTCTTTTCACCACCAGATAATGAATCAAAAGGTCGCCACAAAATATCCGGATCAACCCCTAGTAAGTTCAACTCTCGTTCAATTTCCCACTGCTCAAAGTTTCCTAATTCAGTCAATACATAAAATGTTAGCTGCGTTTTATCTTGCAGCTTTTGCGGAAAATAGACGAAATCCAAGCTGTGTTGGATAGTTCCAGTGTATGGCAACGATCCTTGTAGCAGTTTCAGCAGCGTCGTTTTCCCCCGACCATTGCGCCCTACTAGCCCCAACTTCCAGCCAGTATCCAGATTAAGCTCCGCATGATCGAATAATGGCGTGGTCTGACCGCCATATTCGAAGGATAATTGTTTGATTTCTATTTTAGACATTTATCTCACCCTTTAAAAAAAGACCAGTCCTATTTTCAGGACTGGTCAAAAAGAGTCTTTGCCTAAGCATCTAAAAAGACCCCACATTGAATGCAGCCAATCCTGAAAACCTGCACACAGACCCCTTGGTAGAACCCAAAAAGACTATCTAAATGCAGCTTCAATAATTGATTGCTTATTTCAATGCGCGATCCCTCACTTCGTATTTGATACTTTTACTGTACGGGATGAGCTTTAGTTTGTCAATGAGAAGGTACTAAATGATTACCTTAAAAGTATCACCATCAATGTTGCCCCCAGAGACTATAGCGACACTCGTCTGATCTTTCAGTATATGATCGATTGCACCACTTAAGATTGCCGCCGTTGTCAAGGCACCTGCACCCTCTGCAATGATTTTTTCTTTCAAAGCCAGATAAGTAATCGCACGTTTAATTTCATCTTCTTCCACTAAAACTGTTTCATCAATCAAATCACTTAATAAATCAAAAGTCAGATTACCCGGAACTGCAACATCACAGCCGTCTGCTAGCGTACGTTGCTGCCGGTTAGCCGTGATTGTATGATTCCATAGCGAACGAACCATCCCATGCACACTATAAGTCTGAACACCAATAATTTTTATTTGAGGATTTAGATTTTTAGCAAACATTGCGATACCTGTGATAAGACCCCCACCGCCAATTGGCACCAGAATATTATCAATTTCCTGTAATTGTTGGAAAAGCTCAACAGCAACTGTTCCTTGTCCAGCAATCACTTCAGGGTCATCATACGGCGGAATAAATACCTCTCCTGAAAGTAAACTAGCACTTAAGCAGGCTTGCTTGGCCTCATCAAAATTTTCTCCTACTAATTCTACCATTGCTCCGTATTTACGAGTAGCCTCAATTTTCATTTTAGGAGCAGTCACTGGCATAAAAATACGTGCCTTGATACCTAACATTTTTGCAGAGATTGCCACGCCCTGTGCATGATTTCCAGCAGAGCAGGCAATTACTCCCCGTGACTTTTCTAATTCTGTTAAGAGAGCTAATTTATTATAGGCACCACGGATTTTAAATGAACCCGTTCGTTGCAAATTTTCCAATTTGAAATGAACGCATCCATGTTTTGCTTCTGACAAAATATTACTAGGAACCAATGGTGTTTTGATCACCACTGGTTCCAGACGTTCATAAGCATGTTCAATATCAATTGTAATTCCTTTTTTTGTTGTAACCATTTTTTATTTACCACCTGACAACGCAATACCTTCAATAAATTGTTTTTGGAAGATCAAGAAGGCAATGATCAATGGGATACAAGCCAGGAATGAACCAGCCATTACCATTGGGAAATCAGTTCCATATTGGCCACTTAAGGAAGCCAAACCAGCTGAAAGCGTCATTTTTTCTGTGGAGGTATTGACGATCAACGGCCATAACAATGAATTCCAGCCATACAATAAAGTAAAGATAGATAATGAAATTAAGGCTGATTTAGATAACGGCAGGATCACTGTGAAGAAAATACGGATTCGTGAAGCGCCATCAATAATAGCCGCCTCTTCGACTTCTTTTGGTATCGTCATAAAGAACTGTCGCAATAAGAAAGTCCCAAAGGCTGAGAAGAGACCAGGCATAAATAAGGCTGGTATTGAGTTCAAAAGTCCTAATTTTTGAATGATCAAGTATTGTGGAATCAAGAAAATTTGGCCTGGGACCATCAAAATTGATAGTAATAATAGGAATAGAAAATTCTTGAAAGGGAACTCTAAGCGAGCAAAAGCATAGGCCGCTAATGCACAAAAGAATACTTGACCAACAGTGATTACAATCGTGGATAGAATCGTATTCACGTAGAAGTTACCAAAAGGGAAAATCTCAAAAATTCGTGCGAAATTGCCCCATTGCGCCACTTCCGGCAAAATACTTGGAGGAACCTGAATCGCTTCGGTTTTAGTTTTAAGTGCTGTCAAAATCATCCAAATAAACGGAAACAACATCATAGCGGAACCTAAAATTAGTAATAAGTGTACGACAATTTTGCCGTGTGATTTACTTTTAGTCATAACGTTTTCTCCTTAACTAGAATAATGAACCCATTTTTTCTGCAACAAGAAGTTGACGGCCGTGATAGCTAATGTAATCAATAACAGTACCACAACAATTGCTGCACCATAGCCTTTATTATTAAAGACAAAGGCGTTACGATAAAATAGGAACGCCACTGATTGCACACTCTTCAAGGCTGGATTTGTTTCTGAATACATCAGATAGATCAAATCATAGACCTGTAAAGCCGAAATTATAGAGGTAATCAATGTAAAGAAAATCGTTGGTGTTAACAAAGGCAATGTTACACTGAAAAATTTCCGGATAGGACCAGCCCCATCCATTTCAGCTGCTTCATAGAAAGTTGAGGAAATTCCTTGCAATCCGGCTAAATAAATTACGATAGAAGTTCCCAAAGAACTCCAGATTCCCACCACTACTAAAGCAACCATTGCCCATTTAGGATCCGTCAGCCAATTAGGCCCATCTATACCAAATACTGCCAAAATTTGGTTTAAAATCCCAAACTCAGAGTTAAAAATCCATTTCCAAATCATCGCTACTGCCGAGGTCATCGTAACCGCTGGCAAAAAGTAAATGACACGATAAAAACTTTTTCCTTTGATTTTAGCATTTAGTAAAACTGCAATAAAAATAGCGATAAACATACCAACTGGTACAGTGAATAATGCATATGTAAATGTATTTTTCAAGGCACCAATAATTTCTGGATCTGTAAATAATCGTTGATAATTTTTAAAACCAATGACTTTATAACCGCCAAACATGCCCCATTCAGTGAATGAATAAAAAATACTTTGAAACATTGGAATCAAGTAAAAAATAATAATCCCGGTGAACAGTGGGGCTATAAATAGCCCCGCCGTTACCAATTGATCTTTCTTATAGCGTTGGAAAAAGCTGCGTTTCTTTGGTTTCTGTTTACTTTCGGTTTTAGTATTTTTCAGTTGAATCGTCTCCATATCCGGGTCCCCCTTTTATGACTTACTGCTTCAAGATTTCATCTGCCTTTTTAGCGATTTCTTCACAAGCTTCTTTAACGGTGATTTCACCTGTCCAAGCTTTATTAATTGAATCTTGTTCAATTGCGATTGCTGCGGATGAGTTTTTGTAGTTTGGCAATGCAACTGCATAGTCAGCGGCATCAACAAACACTTGTAGATTTTTATCTGGGTAAGCATTAACCCAAGCTTCTTGTGAACCTTCATAAACCGGAATAACGGTTCCTGATTCTGCTACATGTTTCATAGATTCTTCAGTCGTCAAATATTCAACCCATTTTTTCGCTGCTTCTTTGTGTTTTGACCCTGCGTAGACTACATTAGCTAAAGAGTTAGAAGTAGTCGCTCTAACTTTACCTTTAGGTAGTGGCGCAACATCGATATTTTCTTTTCCGTATTCTTCTTCAAAGAAAACTGGTGTTTGATAAGAACCATCCACTGCCATTGCAACTTTGCCTGAAAGCATCAATTCAGTTTGGTTAGTATTAGTAATCAATTCGATTGGTGTCCCAGAACCGTCTTTGACGAAATCATACCAAAATTCTACCCCTTCAATCGTAGCCGGTTCGGTAAAGCCAGATGCTTTCCCATCTTCGCTAAATGGTGAGCCTTCATTTTGGTAAATCGTTTCGTAATAGCCCCCTTGCCAAGTAGCTGGCACAGCCATACCATAAATACCTTTATCTTTATCGGTTAATTTTTGGGCAACTTCTTTCCAAGTATCCCAAGTCCAAGTATCATCTGGATATGCGATTCCTGCATCATCAAACATTTTTTTGTTATACCAAAGGCCATTGGTATCAAAGTCTTTCGGTACACCGTACAATTTACTATCAGCGCCGGTGTATGCCTGTAAGTATTGGTCATGGATCTTATCTTTGTTGAAAGCTAGATCGTCTAATGGTTCTAAGACACCGTTGTCGATGTAGTCCACTACACGAGGGATATTCATCCAGAAAACATCAGGAGCATTTTGACCAGTTACAGCTGTTTCTAATTTTGTCCAATATTGGGCCCAAGGTGTAATCTCAAATTTCACAGTAATATTAGGATTTTCTTTTTCAAAATCTTTGGCGATTTCTTCATAAACAGGTGCTTGCGCCTTATCCCATAAGCCGTAAGTAATCGTCTGCTTTTCATCCCCACTGCTACTACCGCCACCATTATCTCCGCCGCCACAACCAGCTAAGACTAATCCTAAGCTCGCCATTCCTAAAACTGCTCCAATAATGCTCTTTTTCATCTTCTTCCCTCCAAATTTATGTTTTATAATGCTGTGATTTCAGTTGTATCTGCCGACTTCACTTCACCCTCAGCGATGCGGATCGTTTCCATCGTGCTAGCTAAAGGACACGCGATTGCTGGATCAACATTATCCAAAATAGATTGCGCGAAGTGTTTGATTTCGATATAATAGCCACTTTCTTTACTGATTTCCGGCTCAAAGCTTTCAGCATCGTTAGGATAATCAACTAATTTCCCTTTTTCTAAAATGATGCTGCCTTTTTCAAAAACAAAACGGAAACGCATTTCAAAGCCAAAGTCATTGTTGTTGATGGTCCAGTTATCAGAAGCGTTGGCTACAATGCCATCATAGTGATAATTAGTAGAGACTATGTCGTAACCACTGCCTTCAAAAACAACGCGGCCCGTTGAGCTGACGGATTTTGGTGTACCCAATAGCCAGTTCAACGTATCCACATCATGAATATGTTGATCTAATAGACAACCGCCGGAACGTTCTTTGGTCAATAACCAGTTTTCCCATGACCAGAACGGGGTCGTGCCACCACGGAACAAGTTAGCTTCAGTCATCTTACCGTAGCGACCACTATCTAAAGTTTCTTTAATATAGTTGTAAGAAGGAAAGAAGCGTAAAGTTTGACCAATCATTAAATAGCGATCATATTTTTTTGCTGCATCAATCATCTCTTGACACGCCTCACTTGAAATGGCCATTGGTTTTTCACAGAATACATGTAAACCTTTCTCCATCGCTTTGATTGCATATGGTGCGTGGATAAAAGTCGGTAAACATAGATCCACATAATCTAATTCTTCTTGATCGATCATTTCATCCATATCAGTGTAGAAATTAAATTGTGTAAAATCGATACTTTGATCGCTGACATCAATATTTCCTTGTGTTAGCTTTCCTGATTTTTTTTCTTCATTTACGTCACAGATTGCCACGATTTTGACTGGAAATTTTTCTTCCATTAAACGCATATAAATACTTAAGTGAGAACTTCCCATGAAGCCTAATCCGACTAACCCAACTTTTAACATAATAATTTCCCTCCGCTTTAAAGATTTACAATATAGTCTAATGCTCGGCTTGTGTCATAAGCCAATTGTTGCCCATTTTGTTTGTAGGCGCTCAACTCACAGGTCAGCGGCCCGTTGTAACCGATATCATTTAACGCCTCTATTAATGGTCGCCAGCTTACATCCCCATTTAATAAAGTGGTAAAGCCCTGGATATTCCCGATACTTACTTTAAAATCTTTCACATGAATCTTCTTGATACGAGGTCCTAGAATGTGGACCCATTGTTCTGGGAAACCAAATTGTAAGATATTGCCTGCGTCAAAATACATACCCACATAAGCGTTGTCAATAGCATCAATAAACTGACGAGCCTCCAGAGGACTTAGCAAGAATTTGTTCCAGACGTTTTCGATTCCAATGTGGATTTGTCGTTCTGTGGCGTAGGGAGCCAATTCTTTAAAAGCTGCTAATGACCGGTCATAGCAAATGTCATAAGGAACATCCTGTTTTACCAGACCTGGCACAACTAACACAGCATCGCCGCCCAGTGCTTGACAGACATCAATCATCTTGCGAACAATAGCGATTCCCTTTTCTCGAATCTCAGGTTCATTGGCACTCAATGGATAATTCCAATGAAGAGCCGTGGAAATACTACTGATAGGTAGCTGGTACTTTTCACTTAAGGCTTTAATGCCTGCTAGATCTTCTGCAGTACTATCTAAAGTCAAATCTAGTTTTTCCGAAAGTGCCAAATCGCCAGTTACGATGTTTTCTGCAGCATTGTTTTCGCTTAGATTTAATTCAATCGTATTAAAACCAGCGTCCTTAGTCAGTTGAAACTGCTCTTCTAACGATAGCCCTGCTGGTAATGACCAGACATTCATTCCCTTTAATAAGGTCATGCGTGTATCTCCTCCTTCAAATAAATAATTTGTTGCGTAGTAGCAGCTGCATAAGCTGCTTCAGTCAACGCAACTGTGTATAAGCCATCAACACCAGAAACCGGTGCTGGTCGTCCCTGATCTACCGCGTCAATAAATGCTTTGATCATTAAAGAATCCATGTCCTCTTCAAAGTAGAAATCGGTAATACTATGATTTTCATCATTAAAGACTTTGACTTTACGACCAAAGCCATCAATCGTTAGTTGTCCTTTTTCAAAAACTAATTCCAAAATTGCGTCACCCCACACTGGGTAAGATTTTGGTCGATTCCAAGAAGTATCAAGTGACATAATCACCGGCTCATGAAAAGCAATTTGGACTAAACCTATATCCTCAACTGGTAAATTTGCTTGGCTTTTTGCTGCATATGCGTAAACTTCCTTGGGATGTAGTCGAAACAGATAATTTACTAAATCGGAGATATGAACCGTGTGGTCAATCAACGCACCTCCACCAGAAAGATTAGGATCAATGAACCAACCGCCTGGATTTTTACCATGATTGGAAGAATTGATCAGCTTTAACGCTCCCAAAGTTCCTTCATCCAAGATTTTTTTTAGATTTTGAACCGGTTCTGCAAAACGTACAGGGTGTGCTACCATCAACAAACGCTCTGCCGTTTGGGCGGCCATGATCATCTCCTGTGCATCAACAGTGTTCAAGGCCATTGGCTTTTCAACAATTACATGCTTTCCTGCTTTTAAAGCTTGTAAGGTATAGTCTTTGTGGAAAATATTTTCAGAACAGATTACAACAGTATCGCAGTCTGTCTCTAATAATGCCACGATGGTTGTGAAATGAACTAATTTTTTTTCTTCAGCAAAACATTCTGCCCGAGGTTGATCATGATCAAAAACTCCCGTAATCTGTACTTGCTGATCTCTAAATTGCTGTAAATAACTGTAGACATGCATATGGGCTACACCGATAATCCCGATTTTCATCCTACCTTTACCTCCCGCTGTTGAACCTGTTGGATTTCTTCAACCAAGTCGATGATATATTGTTCTAGTTCAGCTGAAACTTTCTTCCCGTTGATTTTGATTGGCGAGCTAGTATAGGTACCACTAAAAGCATTATCTGCTTGCGAATCATATTGAATCATCCCATTTTTTCCAACCAACTCTATTTTGAAAACTGGTACTTGCGGCTCATCCCAGCTTGCAAATGCTAAGTTCACTAAACACTCGTCTTGCAAATTCAAGGTAACTAATAGGCTATCTTCATTTTTTAATACCGAGTAAGAACTTGGTTCTTCGTTTTTTAATCTAAAAACCATTCGCAATATCTCATGGATTATTTTCGTTTGTTCAACTTCTTTAAAACGGTGATCATAAAAAGAAATACGTAAAAATGTTAAAGTACCGATTTCTTTTTGTGCCACGATTTCTTCGATGTCTTGCACTAATTCCATTTCAGCACCTCCAAGCACTCATTTATGAATGCGCTTTCTTTATCTGCTGTTAGAATACAGGAGAAACTGTTACGACTATTTAGATAAAAGTATCCTTAATTTACAAAAAAAGACTCGCTATGAGGAAATATTACATAATTCTCTAATATATGGCATAATGAGGGTACGAAAAACACAAATATGATTCTGGAGACGCCTTATGAACAAAACAAATCACGTTAATTCGGGAAAAATAATGACTAGTATGATTGATAACATAACAAACATATCCTATTATGAATTCTCTCCTAAAATGACTTTTGCCATTAGTAAGTTGAACTATTGGAATCTTTGTTTTGTCGATTACGGCGAAGTAGAGTTATCTGTACTAGAACAGTGCTATCATTTACAAGAAGGTATATGCTTTCTTTCAGCACCGGGCAAAGATTTTTCTTTTGAAACACAGGATAATCCAGTTAATATGATGATTATTGGATTTGAAACTCCAACTAAGTTAATAGAGGCAGTTTATGAGCGCCCGATCCTGTTAAAAAATACGACCCGTAGTTTATTTGCCAAAATTTTACACGAGGCCAAAACTGTCTTTCCGCAGATTTCATTGAATGTTTTTCGTACGGAAGATCGTCTTAAAAAAATTCCCCTAGGCGCTGAAGAGTTGCTTTATCTTTATCTATCTGAACTTTTGATCATTATTGCTCGCTCCAGCCAAGAAAATGTACCCCAAGAAACCGAAAAAAATTTTATCAAAACTCATTTCGGTAAAAAGGTAGTAGATGACATCATCCAGTACATGGAACAAAATTTGGATAAAAATATTTCAGTGACTGAATTTGCTGACCATTTTTATGTAAGCCCTTCCTATATCAAGAAATTCTTTAAAACAGAGACTGGTTTTAGTCTCATCAATTTCTATCGTACTTTAAAAATGGAAAAAGCGAAATTTTGGATTCGTGAGGAAGCCATGACGTTTACAGAGATATCAGCGCAACTAGGTTATGATACGATCCACCATTTTTCTAATACATTTAAAAAATATACCGGGTTAAGTCCCACTGCTTATAAAAAATCAATCCAAGCAATCGAAACAAAATTAGATACATAATGAAGGAGGCCCTTATGCAACTAGAACATCGCGATATTTTAAATCGAATCCAACAAGACGAATTTGGCGAAATCACGTTTTCGCGTTATGAAGTGGCGACAGGTCTGATGTCGGTAACTCATCTAGATAAAATTTTTAAAGAAGCCTTGCAGTTTTTAGCACTTTGTCATCAAAATAACCTCGAGACGTTGTACGCTTCGAGGCACCTCGACCCTGATGTTTACCTAGTGACTTTACAATTTCAAAATCAAAGTTTAGCTAATTTACTGATTGACGGCTCTCCTAAGCATAATATGCACTACACCAAACAAATTGAGATGGTAGGCCCAAATGGTATCTATCAGTATAATTCATTGTTTAATCGTGGCTTTTCCTCTGATTTCTTACAAGAGGGCAACTATCAGCCACAATTTCAAGAAGACTCATTGGAAAATCTATGGCTATCAGGTTTGGTCGAAAAAATTCAAGAAAGTATCCAAACGGATAGCATCATCTATTTAGGAGGAACCCTATGAAAGTTGGGATTATCGGTTGTGCTCATATGCAAGCCAAAACCTACTGTGAAGTTTTACAAGAAATGGGGGTTACAGTAACCGGGGTCTTTGACCGTAACCGATTGCGTGGCACTAAATTCGCCAAAGAATTAGGTATTCCATTTTTTCAAAGTTTAGAAAAGATTTTAACTACCGACATGGATACAGCCCTGATTTGTTCAGAAAATTCACTGCACTACGACTATACCCTCGCCTGCGCTTTTCATAAGATGCATGTCATTGTCGAAAAGCCGCTAGCCTTAGAACCAGAAAATGCTAAACGCATGATTCTTTCATGTCAGGAGAATGGTGTGAAGCTTTTCGTGGCACAGCCTGTTCGCTATGCTCAAACTATCATTGATTTAAAAGAAAAATTTGATAGTGGCGAGTTGGGTAAAATCATTGCCATTGTTGGAACCAATCACGGCAAAAATCCAGGCGGGTGGTTTTTGGACAAAGAATTATCCGGCGGAGGCGCTTTGCTGGATCATCTGGTCCATATCATCGACTTATCAAAATGGCTCTTTCATTTTGACATAAAATCTGTTTATGCCCGGACTAACTGTCACAATTATTCAGATATTGAGGATTCTGCCTTACTGCATATCAACTTTACCAATGATGTTTTTATGAGTCTTGATACATCTTGGAATCGACCAGATAATTATCCTGTTTGGGGAGATGCTGCCATGAAAATCATTACCGAAAAGGGTTACCTTTATGTCGATGGCTTTGGTCGTCGTTCTGAAGTTTATCAGCAAGGAAAGTTACCTATTTATAGTTTTTATGAAAAAAGTATGGACTACTCCATGTTAGAGGACTTCCGACGGTGTATTGACGAAGATCTTCCTGAGACAATTAATGGTGCCGATGGTCTTTATCCAGTAGAAATAGCTAATTTAGCGTATCAATCTGTCCAACAAAAACAATTAATCACTTTGTCAGCTACCCAAGCGACTGACAAAAAATAGCTAAATAAGTCTTGAAGCATCTAGTCCAATAAGTGCAAATAAAAATGCGAGCTGACCACATCTTTAAGTGTAATCAGCTCGCATTTTTCATAGTAACAGGTGCTAATTTCTCATTTTGCACCCGTCATTAGTTACTTTAAATATGTTCAATCGTTTCTTGATCGATAGATCGTTGGGCTGCTAAGGCCAAACGCCCAGCTTGAACACTGGAAGTCAGATTGGAAACTGGACTTTTCCCAGTGTTGATAGCCGCCAAAAAGTCTGCCAACTGTTCCTCATCCCCTGGTTCCATTTGTTGCTCCAAGTGCTGGTTATCATAGGTCAACGTCTCTGCTTTTAGACGATCATGGATCACAATTTGATTGGTAACATCATCAAAATACAGTTCTCCCTTGGTCCCAAAGAAATGGAATTCTCGCTTGTAATAAGCCGCAAATTGGCAAAGCTGATAAGTCGCTTTCGCGCCATTCTCATATCGGATCATCACAGTTTGATGATCATCTACATCAATTTCACTGTTGAAGACACAACTATCAGGCCAATTATCAGACCAATTGATATTTTTTTCCTTGGCTAAATTTTGAATACTTTCTTCACAGACATCACGGATTTCACATTCATGACAATGCAACGTATCAGGAACCGGCCGGCCAAATTTTTCAATGGCCCCCACTTCTCCAAAAACAGCCAAATCTCCAAAAGCTACAACATTTTTCGGATCACTATCTAAATACCAGTTGATTAAATCTAATGAGTGAGTCGCTTTTTGTAACAAAAGCGAGGTCGCCTTTGCTCTAGTACGATGCCAATCATGAAAAAAGGCATAGCCACCATACTGAATATGATCAATGACATCTGCCATAATAACTCTGCCAATGATCCCACTAGTTAGAAAATCTTTAACTCTACTAAAAGTCCGCGCATAGCGTAAAACATAGCCGACTTCAAATACCTTATTATAGCCCTGTAATTTCTCTTCAATCAATGTGATTCTTTCATCACTGATTTCTAACGGTTTTTCACAAAGAATGTGCTTATCTGCCTCGATTGCTGCCAAAATGATCTCGGCATGCGTATCATCTGGCGTTGCAATAAAAATCGCATCAACTTCTGGATTTGCCAATACTTCTCGGTAGTCCGTAGTGTTAAGGACCCCTGGAAATAAATCAAAATGGTGGCCTAACGCATCACAAACCATCTTAATTTCCACATCTTTATGTGCTTGAATCGTTCGTAATGTGTATTTATAGCCGCGGTTACCCAAACCGATAATACCAAACTTTACTGTCATACCACTACCTCCCATCTTTTTCAAGATAGCGCTTTCTCCATATGGTGTCAATCAGAATTAGAAAGATTATAGGGTTTCCTTAGCAAACTCTCTCAGGCCAATAAAAAAACAGCTTATTCGTTGCTCAAAAGCATAACGAATAAACTGTTTTAAAAAAATCTAAGTAAGCTTAGCGCCCTATTATTCCGCTGGTGTTGCTTCAAATTCACCGGTTTTGCCGATTTCAGCGTAGTCGTCTAAAATCATTTCTACATAGCTTTTGAAGGTATCAGAAGAATGTGTTGCTCCAGTCACGGCTTCGACTGCGCTAACTTTTTGGTCTTTCAATAAGGCATCGGTTAATTCTTTGCTATATTTTTCAGGATATGTTTTAGTTTCTTTTTCCATATTGGCTTTGTAATCTGCATCTGTTGATTTCAATTTACCGTCTTTATTGACACTATCGAAAGTTACGGCAGCGATTTTATGGTCTTTGATGGTCAATTCGACAAAGTCTTTCCAGCCTTGTTCGCTGAATTCTGGTGCAGTCAATTTGTAAGTGCCATCTTGATATAACGGTACGATTGCTTCATCAGTCGTACCTGCTTCAGCATTTTTAGCTGCTGCTTTAGCTAATGTATCGAAGTTACGGCTCGAGTGAGTGGCCCCGCTGACTACATCAATGCGGTTAGCATCTTGGGTTGCCACTAATTCTTCCCCTAAACGAGTAAAGGCTTCTTTCGGTGTGAATTTGTTAGCTGCTGCGAAAGCTTCTTCATAGTTTTTATCGTCAGAACGAATTGCGCCATCGGCATTCGTATAATCATATTTTGCCGTGGCAATTTTACCGTCTTTAACTGTCAATTCGACAAATGCCTGCCAGTCCCGGACATCGGTCCGGTCGAAGGTCGCTTTGTACGTGCCATCCTTATAAGCAATATCAGAAGCACTGGCTTCCGTCATCGCTGGCAAACCACTGGCAGCGCTAGACGCTGTTGTTGATTCTGCCGTTGAAGCTGTTCCCTTATCATTTCCGCCACATGCTGCTAATAACCCAACACTTAGCAATGCGACTAATCCTAATCCAACCTGTTTTTTCATGTTTCTTCCTCCTTGTGATGTTATGAACAACTCATTCTACCAAGGAGCGACACCGCTCTCAATCTCAATATTTCACAGAAAAAATCGAAAAATAGATCGCTTCTAATCGACTAAGCTCCCCTCAAGTTGCTTGACAATGTCGATCAGAAACGATCTACTGTTATTTTTTGAAAAAGTAAATTGGTATCCCAATCAAAGTTAAGGCAATGCCTGTTAACGCTAAAAGGGGCGTTTTCAGCAATGTCATCACCAAAATAAAGAGGCCTCCACCAATTGCGATCAATGGGACTACCGGATAAAGTGGGACTTTATAAGGTCTCGGGCGATCAGCCTCTCGTTTTCTTAAAAGAAAGACCGCGATAAAAATCAAAATGCTAAAGAGCCACATGACAAAAACTAACATATCCGTCAAAAGATCAAAACTGCCTAGACACATCATAATTATCGCAATTGTCAGTTGGACCAAGGCGGTATTACGCGGAACCGCAAACCGATTCAGTCGGCTTAAAAAACTGCTAAAAGGCAATTCATGCTCCAAAGCCATGGCGTAAGGTACACGGATTCCAGTCATGGTGTAGCCATTCAATGCACCATAGACGGAGATCAGAATACCAATCATGACGATTTTCCCACCTTGTGTACCAAATAGACGGACAGCCACATCAGAGGCGGCGTTTAGATTGCCACTGATAGCACTCAATGGTAGGGTCCGCAAAAACACAAAATTGATGACTAGATAGACGAACGTCACAAAACTCAAGCCGATAATAATCGCTCGTGGTAAGTCTTTCTCTGGTCGGCGCATCTCGCCAGCCATCGCTCCTACCCCCAGCCAACCATCATAAGCAAATAATGTTGCTAGTAAAGCCCCACTCAGACCGCCCCAAGAATTTCCGGCAGGTAGTAGTGAAAAAGTCACTGGCGTTTGAGGAGCGAACAGTAAGCCGGCAATCACGATGGCGCCAATGGGCAAGAGTTTAATCAGCAAAGTGCCTGACTGGACCCAAGACGCTGCTTTCGTTCCTAGTAGGTTGATGCCGGTCACACTGACGGCTGTAAGAATGGCTAAAGGTATTAGCCAGCCAAGGGACCAGCCAAACAAGTTAAGTAGTTGGGTGGCAAAAATAATACTAAGTGCCGCAATATTGGCTGGAAAATAAACAATCATTTGCGCCCAGCCTAGCAAAAAAGCGGGCAATTTACCATAAGTCAATTCAATGTATTTGATGGCACCACCAGTTTCTGGAATAGCCGTTGCTAACTCAGCTACCGTCAAGCCGGCGCAGATTGTCAAAAAACCGGCTAAGAGCCAGACTAATAGCGTCATACTGGCTGACTGGGTTAACGCCACAACTGCCGCTGCTTTAAAGAAGACTCCGGCACCAATAACCGTCCCCATCACGGTTGAAAAAGCGCCTAAAAAGCCAATTTCACGTTTCAATTTTTTTGTTGTCACCTGCTCGCTCCCTTGCTCATTTTTTAGTTATATTGTCGTAATAAGCAATAGTATACAGAAAATATTCTGAAAACACCACTTTGAACAGACACAACTTATTTTATTTTTCTCATACTTTCTGCTTGCTCTGGGACGCGTTTCATACTTTACACTAAGGCTACCAATAAAGAGGAGGCACTATCATGAACACCTATCTTAAAATCGACGGACCAAAGGAAACCCTGCTTTACGCACAAATCACCTGTGAAAATGGTCAACTGCATATAACCAATACCGATCCTCTACGTAAATCCTATCAAGAAGTGATTCCCTTAACCGCCATCCAACGCCTTACTAAAGATACCTTCTGGGGTGGGCAACGGATTACTTTCCAATATGAAGGAAATTTTTATACCTTCTATGAATGCGGCTTAGGTGTGGTAGACTATTTAGTAGAAAGTCTCAATCTGTAGGTGAAGAAAATGGCAAATATTCGTGATATCGCTCGTTTGACTGGCTATTCCGTCTCTACTGTCTCGCGGGTGATCAATCAGCATCCCTATGTCAGTGAAGAAAAGCGGCAGCATATCTTGCGGGTTATGAAGGAGTTAAATTACATTCCTAATTCCACCGCGCGCCAATTAAGCTATGGCAAAACGAAAAATATTGGCGTGATTATCCCCTTTACGAATCACCCTTATTTTGACCAGCTATTAAGCGGGATCACGAAAGCTGCCTTTGAGTCACAATATAAAGTCACTTTATTGCCCACGAATTACGATAGTGCAATTGAAACCGATTATCTTGATCAGTTTGCCGCCAAAGAGTTTGATGGCTTAATCATTACGTCTAGAGCGAATGCCTTTGAAAAAATTCTGAGTTATCAACAATATGGTCCGATTATTTTTTGTGAGGATCTAGACGAAGAAAATATCGGGTGTGTCTTCATTGACCGAGAACGCTCCATCCGCGAAGGCTTACTCTATCTCCGGGACCAAGGTTGTCAAAAAATCGGCGTCACGTTAGGGCGGAGTGGCAAATTAAGTAAGAACTCCAAAATCACGGTCCGACTTTGTCAGGAATTACTACCAAATTTTCAAGCGGAAGATATTTTATGGGACTGCTTGGATTTTGCTGATGGTCAAAGGGCCGGCAACTATTTTGCCAATAAGGGTGTCGATGGTATTTTTACCAATGGGGATGGCGTTGCAGCTGGTATCGTGGACACACTTGAGGAAGCTGCACCACTTTTGGTAGGACGCGATAATCTGATTATTAGTAAGTTTCTAAACATTACCACCATTGATCACCATTTGCCCCTTTGCGGCGAATATGCCTTTAAGTTATTTATTACCAACAGCCAGGAGCATCTGCGAGTCCCGTACACCTTTATCAAACGTAACGCACTGTAAAAAAACACAAGTATGGTCCTCTGACCGTACTTGTGTTTTTTGCTAATGTGTAAAGCCGTAACGTTTAATCTCTTTTTTCTCATGGTAACGTAGATGCGCCTGCTGCAATTCTGCCAAAGCCGCGTTGAGATCTTGGATAAAATCATTGGCCATATTCATACCAAAATCACCGCGAACTACTAACCGCTGAATCACTAATTGATCGAGATTTTTAGGTAGCGGATACGCCGGTACTTGCCAGCCACGCATTAAGAGACGGTCGGCTAAATCATACAACGTCCATTGAATCTTGTCCGGATCCTTCAGTTGATAGCAAACCAAGGGCAACTCTTCTCCGCGATTGATGAGCGTAAAAAAGCCCGTATCTTCGATGGCTTGCGCCAGGTAAAGGGCCACTTTATGCGTCCGTTCATGAATCAAACGATACCCTTCAAAACCATAGCGGATAAAATTATAATACTGTCCTAAAAGTTGCGAGGCACTATGGGAGAAATTGATGGCCATGGTAGGCAATTCGCCGCCTAAATAGCTGACTTTAAAGACCAGTTCCTCCGGTAAAAAGCGTTGCTCGCGCCAAATCACCCAGCCAACACCTGGATAGACCAAGCCATACTTATGACCCGAAGCATTGATAGACACAACGTTTTTCAACTGAAAATCCCAAACAAGGTCAGGTGACAGAAAGGGTGCGTAAAACCCGCCTGAGGCTGCATCAACATGGATACCAAGAGGGAACTGACTTGTTTGGTTATGAGCCTCCACTAAGGCATCTAAGCCTTTAATATCATCGTAACAGCCAGTATAAGTGATTCCTAAGATTCCTACGATACCGATTGTATAATCGTCCACTAAATCCATTACTTGATCCAGATCCAGTGACAAATGCGCTTCGTCAATGGGAACTGTCCGTAATTCAATATCCCAATACACACAGAACTTTTCCCAGCAGACTTGATAACCTGATGAAATAATCAAATTAGGCTTACGATCCATTGCTAAGCCTTGTTTCTGAGCATTTTCCCGCCATCTAAATTTCATCGCCATGCCTGCCAGCATGCAGGCTTCTGATGAGCCGATTGTAGAAGTGCCAGTAAAATCATCTGGTGCATGCCATAGGTTGGCGATCATATTGACGCAACGATTTTCAATCTCAGCCGTACGAGGATACTCGGATTTATCAATCACATTTTTTTCTAAGGTCTGACTCATGAGCTGGATAGCTTCCGGTTCCATGTAGGTTTGACAAAAAGTTGACAGATTTTGTCGCGCATTCCCTTCATCCAACAACTCATCTTGAATCAATTGGTAGGCAATCCGCGGTTCAATTGATTGATCGTTCAACCGATATTTTGGTAGATCCTTGCCTTCCATTTCTGAGCCAAAAATCGGTTCTAAATAATCCGCTTCTTGGCGGTCGCTTTTCCCATATAACATTTGATCACTCCTCTCATATTCTACCTTACGCTACTTTGAAAACTTTTTCAAAAGATAACAAAATGGAGCGGATGATAACGGGGAGAGTCCAACAAAAAAACAGTTCTAGCACCGAATCATTGCTGAAAATTCTTCTAAAAAAGACCTGCGACAATCGTTGTCACAGGTCTATTCTTACGCAGAATGAGCCGAATCGAGTAATTCTTGCGCATGTTCTAATGCTAATGGCGTGATTTCGGTCCCTGCCAACATGCGCGCGATTTCCCCTACCCGTTCTTGGGGTTTCAAAATATGCACGCGAGTTTCCGTCCGCTCACCGGTGATTTCTTTGGCAATAAAATATTGTGCATCAGCCACCGCCGCAACTTGAGGTAAATGGGTGATACATAAGACTTGCGAATTCTCAGCAATTTGATGAATCTTGTCTGCAATTGCTTGGGCAACGCGTCCGCTAACGCCAGTATCGACTTCATCAAAGACGATACTGGTAACACCTTGGCTTTTAGAGAAAATCGTCTTCAACGCTAGCATCACGCGGGATAATTCCCCACCTGAAGCAACCCGCACCAAGGGTTTCAAAGGTTCCCCCGGATTTGTGGTGATGTAGAATTCGACTTGGTCTAAGCCGTCCTCATGAAACTCACCCTCAGGAACAGCCGAAAAACGAACCTCAAACACCGTTCGCTCCATATACAACTCTTGTAGTTCTCGCAAAATATCCTTTTCTAAGTGTCCGGCAATTTCATGACGTAAGTTTCGTAACGCCACTCCAGCAGCCTGTGCTTGCTGCTCTTTTTCTGCCAACAAAGCGGCCAGCTGTTCTGTCTTGCCTTCCAGAAAATCCGCATCAGCCAATTCACGAGAAATTTCTTCTTGATAATCTAAGATTTGTTGAATACTGTCGCCATATTTGCGTTTCAATAAGCGAATGACTTCTAAACGGGATTCCACCTCATTCAAACGATTTTCATCCCACTCTAGTCCATCCATCTGCCGCGAAAGGTCCGTCGCCGCTTCTTGCAGTTGATAGTAACTGCTTTGGATTGCATCTGAAATCTGTTGATAAGCAGGATCGAGGGTTTCAATGCTGCTCATTTCATTCATGGCAACCCCAATCTGGTCCAGACTGCTGCTATCACTATTAAGGGCCTCATAACTAACCGCTAAAGCTGAAACGATTCGTTGATAGTTCGCTAGTTTTTCCCGTTCCTCCATTAGCTGGTCATCTTCCCCAACTGTCAAAGCGGCACTGGTGATCTCATCTAACTGAAAATGCAGCATATCCATGCGTTGAGCAAATTCTTTTTCGTTTTTTTGACGATCCCGGACTTTCTTGCGAATCAGTTGCAACTCTTCATAGGCAATATGATAGCGTTCCTTCAATTGTAGGAGTGGTTTGCCACCAAATTCATCCAGCATCGCCAAATGACGATCCGCATGCATCAGCTCTTGGTGCTCATTTTGTCCGTGGATATCGACTAAATATTCACCAATCCGGCGTAAATTGGCAATATTTACCAAATGACCGTTGACGCGACAGACATTCTTGCCAGAGGCGGTAATATCCCGCTGCACCACCAATTGGTCTTCATCAAATTCAATCCCCAGCTCCACTAATAGATTCTTGATTTCTGGATTTTGCGGTAGGCTAAATAGCCCCTCCAAGGTACATTTACTGGCGCCTTGGCGAATAAAATCAGCCGAGCCACGACCACCAGCCAATAAACCCATCGCATCAATAATAATTGATTTTCCGGCCCCCGTCTCACCAGTCAAAACGGTCATACCTTGCTGAAAGCTCAACTGTAACGAAGAAATAATGGCAAAATTTTTAATAGATAATTCTTCTAACATTTCAACACCTCATTATAGGTATTCCAAAAACGCATTTTTCAACTTCTCAGCGCCCTCTTCGGTACGCGCCACCATCAAGATATGGTCATCATCCGCCACGGAGGCGAATAACAGCTCACCAAAACGTTTATCAATTAAGTTGGCGATAGCTGAAGCATTACCAGGAATCGTTTGTAACACGACAAACTTTTCCATTTGATCAACGGCCACGAAGGCATCCCGCATGATTTTCTCTAAGCGCTGGGTCACATCTTCCTTGGTTTCAGCCGGTAAACTGTAATGATAGCTCCCATTTGGTCCCGGTACTTTGACTAATTTCATTTCCTTAATGTCACGGCTGATTGTCGCCTGGGTGACTTCAATACCCTGCTCTTTTAAAATACGTACAAAATCTTCTTGTTTCTGTATATCGTACTCGGATAATAATCGCGTGATCAAGCGATGTCGATCTTTCTTTCGCATGTCATCCGCTCCTTTACTTCATTCTCGCATTTATCATAACGTATTTTTATACAGAAGGAAAGCTGCGACGGTTGCTTTTATGACTGTTTAAACAAAAAGAAAACCTTCGTTTCTGCCATAAGTTGCAGGACAGACGAAGGTTAGCGTTTATTTTTCTAAAGATTGGTGTGCCGCTTGCACCACTTGCGAGGGATCAACCAGTACTTCCTCATCGGTGGCAGTTGGCTTCACTAAATGCAGTAAAAACTCAATGTTCCCTTCACCACCTGTGATGGGGGAATAATCTAGGCCTTGAACCATAAAGCCGGTTTGCTGCGCAAAGGCGATAATTTCTTTGATGACCATTTCATGGACTTCAGGATCACGCACAATGCCCTTTTTCCCTACTAACTCTTTGCCGGCTTCAAACTGAGGCTTGATTAAGGCGATGACGGAACCACCTTCTTTTAAAATGGCAAAAAGTGGGGGGAGGATTAAGCGCAGTGAGATAAAGGACACATCAATAGTCGCGATATCTGGGGCACCCTGGTCAAAATCTGCCGGTTGGCTGTAACGGAAATTTGTCCGTTCCATCACCACAACCCGCGGGTCTTGCCGAATCTTCCAAGCTAACTGATTGTAGCCGACATCTAGGGCATAGCTCATTTTTGCGCCATTTTGCAGTGCCACGTCGGTAAAGCCGCCAGTAGAAGCGCCAATATCTAAAACAGTCTTATCCTGCATCTCAATGCCAAAAACTTTTAAGGCTTTTTCCAGCTTCAATCCACCACGGGAAACATACGCTAAGCCACCGCCTTTAGTATGAAGGGGTGTTTCCAAAGCAATTTTTTCCCCCGGCTTGTCCAGACGTTCATTTTTATCGTTATACACAAGTCCCGCCATCACGCCGCGTTTGGCTTTTTCCCTTGTTTCAAACAAACCTTGTTCAAATGCCAATACATCGACACGTTCTTTTTTCATCTCAATACTCCTTCAATTCCAATTCCTGTAAAACTTCTCGTAACAACTCGCCTTGAAAACTAGGTGCCTCTTCTAAAGTCAGAACCAGTTGGCGGGCCTTAGCTAATTGCTCTTGTAATGCCTCTTTAGCACCAGTGATTCCTAGTAAACTAGGATAGGTACTTTTGGTCAATTCCGCATCACGTCCAGTATTTTTACCTAGCTCCGCTGAACTAGCTAAGACATCTAACAAGTCATCGCGAATTTGAAACGCTAGTCCAATAATTGCGCCTAAATTAGCCAGCTGTTGAACGACTTCTTCCGGTTGCTCAGCTAAAATACCACCCGCTAATAAAGCAAAACGTAATAATGCACCGGTTTTGCCTTCATGAACCGCCATCAACGCCTCAAGATCCAGCTGCTGCTCTTCACCTAAAATATCACCCATTTGGCCGGCTACCATGCCCCCAATACCTGCCGCCTGTGACAATTGCTGAATCAAAAGAATTTTCTGTTCTGCTGGTAAAATCGCCAACGATAACTGTTGAAAAGCCGCCGTTAACAAGCCATCCCCGGCCAAAGTAGCGGTAGCTTCGCCAAAAACGACATGGTTGGTCGGTTTGCCGCGTCGTAATTGATCGTCATCCATCGCTGGTAGATCATCGTGGATCAAAGAATAGGTATGGATCATCTCTAAAGCTGCTGCCGTTTGATACATGCCCACCGTCAATTCTTTTTGAAAACTAGCAGCGGTGGTCAAGACTAATAAGGGCCGCAGTCGTTTGCCACCCGCCTCAATAGAATAGGACATTGCTTCCGTTAGCCGCGGACTTTGACTATATTCCTGTAAAAAAGACAGCATTTCCTTTTCGATTTTAGGAATTTGTTCTTGGCGAAAGCTAGTCAAGCTCATGCTTCTGCTCCTTCAAAAGGAACCTCTTCCTGTCCGTCCATCATTTTAGCTAAGGTTTTTTCAGCCTTCTCAAGGGTATCTTGACATTGTTTACTTAATTCCATGCCTTTTTGAAAAGCTGCTAAAGCTTCTTCTAGCGGCACATCGCCTTTTTCTAAACGGGTCACAATTTGCTCTAGCTCATTTAGAGAGGCTTCAAATGATTGTTCACTCATGATTTTGCTCCTTTTCCATTACTTGTGCTTGCACTTGGCCATCGGCAAAATGAACCGTGATTTCATCAGCTACGGCAAGCTCCGCAACGCTTTTTAATACTTGGCTCTCCTTCGTCGTATACGTATAGCCCCGTTGCATGATTTTGAGGGGACTTAAGAGATCCAGTGCTTGAATGTCTTGATAAAATGCTTCCTTTTTCTTTTCTAAAAGTCGCTCCATCGCATCTCGTAAAGCCTTGTCAGCATATAAGGTGCGCTGTTTATTTTCTAAAACTCGGTTTTTAGGAGTCGCTAATTGCAAGCGATGATTACCAAGTTGCCAATCCTCACGCTTTTGGAGAAACAGCTGGCGCATCGTTTGGCCTAAACGTAAGCCTAATTGATCCAGCTTTTGACTTTGTGCCTCATAAAGCCGTTCCGGTTGCCGAAAGACATAAGCATCCCGCAAGCGTTGATATTGTTGCTCTTTTTGTTTGATTAAATGCAGCAATGCTTGTTCTAAACGTGTACGTTTTTCTTTGATCTTCACGACCTCTTCCGTCAAAACCGGTACCGCTAATTCAGCTGCGGCGGTAGGCGTAGCCGCTCGAACATCTGCCACTAAATCCGCAATGGTGGTATCTGTTTCATGACCGACAGAAGAGATGATGGGCGTCTTAGCCTCGGCAATCGTTCGTGCCACTAGTTCTTCATTAAAGGGCCACAAATCCTCAATTGAACCACCACCGCGCCCAATAATCATGACATCAAAGTCCGCTTCATCTGCGCGCTTGATATTTTTCGCAATATCATCTGCCGCTTGCTCCCCTTGAACCAAGGTAGGATATAGGACGATTTGAGCAATGGGATACCGCCGCCGGGCAGTGGTAATAATATCTCGGATCACCGCACCACTAGGGCTAGTCACTACTGCGATTCGTTTAGGAAACCGTGGTAGTGGCTGTTTAGGCAAATCAAATAAGCCTTCTTGTAACAGCTTGGCCTTCAATTGCTCATAAGCCTGATAAAGAGCCCCCACACCGTCTGGCTCCATATGTTCAATATAAATCTGATAGTTACCACTGGCTTCGTACAAGGAAATACGGCCAACTACCAGCACCTTCATGCCTTCTTCTGGCTTGAATTTAATTTTTTGAAAGGCGCCTTTAAACATGATGGCTGAAATTTTAGCACCATCATCTTTCAGGCTGAAATATTGATGCGCATTGGCCCGCGGGCGAAAATTGGAGATTTCCCCCGTAAGATATACGCGCTCAAGATAAGGATCTGCTTCAAATTTTCGTTTTAGGTATTTCGTCAATGCCGTGACGGTTAAATAATCTTGTGCCATAATTGCCTCACTTTGCTGCGTCAATCGTCTGTTTTAACAACATCGTAATCGTCATCGGTCCAACGCCTTTAGGGACCGGCGTGATCAGACTGGCGATTTCGGCCACTTCGTCAAACGCCACATCTCCCATCAACTTGCCATTTTCATCCCGGTTCATGCCCACGTCGATGACCACTGCCCCCGGTTTAACAAATTCTTTGGTAACAAAGCGTCCCTTCCCAATAGCCACAACTAAAATATCGGCTTCTCGCGCAACTGCTGGTAAATCTCTCGTACGGGAATGAGTCATAGTAACGGTGGCATCTACCATTAGTAACAGTTGTGCCATCGGCTTTCCGACGATATTACTCCGACCGATTACCACGGCATGTTTCCCTGCTAAAGAGACATTATAGGCCGCCAACATTTTCATAATCCCATAAGGCGTGCAAGGAATCTTATCAGGATCTCCAATCAACAAACGCCCCATATTGACGGGATGGAAGCCATCCACATCTTTTCGAGGATCAATGGCTAGTAAAACCCGTTCACTGTCGATATGTTTTGGTAAGGGTAACTGTACTAGAATTCCGTGGAAGGCTGGATCATTGTTGTAAAGGTCGATTTCAGCTAATAATTCTGCTTCTGAAATTGTCTCCGGCAAACGTTCCACGCGTGAACGAATCCCAACTTTTTCTGCAGCTAATTCCTTATTACGGACGTAGATCTCACTAGCAGGATCTTGTCCCACGAGGAGGACCACCAATCCTGGTCGAATTCCGCGTTTCTCCAACGCGCGTACTTCTTCTTTCATCTCTGCTTGCATTTTATCCGCTAGTTCGCGGCCATTCATAATCGTCATGCAGCGACACCTCCTCAACTAATGGCTTTATTCTATCATAGCTTTCCTAGAAAAAAGATAAAGTTGCGTTAAAATACCGCCTTTATTCCAAATTTCATTAAGAAACTCCGTTTTTCAGGTCACGAAAAAAGACTCGAAATTATTCCGAGTCTTTCATTACATTTGACAACACACCATTGATAAAGCGGCGTGATTGATCATCACTGAATTCTTTAGCCAATTCTAAGGCCTCGTTTAGAGCGACCGTAGCGGGCACATCGTCCACATAACGCATTTCAAAAATAGCCATGCGTAAGATCACTAAATCCATTTTAGCTAAACGATTTAATGTCCACTTAGCACTTAGATGCTTCGTGATTTCTTCATCCAATTCATGCTGCTTTGCACAAACGCCGCCTACCAATGTATCCAAGTACACGGGGACAAAAGCATCGCCTTCTTCATTCAGTAATTCTTCATGATCCAGCAAAAGTGCTTCCCGGATCGCATCTTGTTTTGATAAGTCCACATTGAAATCCAGTGGGAACAATGCTTGTAGGGCTTTCTCACGAATTTCGTGACGGCTTAATTCTTTACTCATTTTCTTCCTCTTCATCATTGAATAATTCATCATAGTCAGGTGTTGCTAGTTTTTCTGGCACAACAGCTACGATATGAACATTGACCTCTGCTAAATCGAGATCGGTCATAAATAGAACTTGCTGTTTCACTCGTTCTTGCATTTCCAGTGCTACTTTAGGCACTGAAACGCCATAGTTTAGGTAGCAATAGATGTCGATTTTCAAACCATCTTCTTCGATTTTCAAGTAGACTCCTTTACCGTGGGAAGCACGACCCAACAATTCGGTCACATTGGAAGCAAATGTCCCTCGCATCCCATAAACACCTTCAACTTTAGAAGCTGCGATCCCAATAATGATCTCGATGACTTCTGGCGCGATGACGATTTCGCCCAAGTTGTCTTTATTTTCAATGACTAAGTTACGTTCTTCTGCCATCTTGATCCTCCTATGCGCGAGACACGTAAGTCCCGTCGGTTGTATTAATAATCAATTTATCGCCCTGGTTTACAAAGAATGGCACGTTGACATTCAAGCCTGTTTCCATTGTTGCCGGTTTTCCTCCACCAGAAGACGTATCCCCTTTGATGTTTGGCTCTGTTTCAGCGACTTCCAACACCACCGTGTTTGGCAAGTCTACTCCTAAAATTTCTGAACCGTACATGATGACATTGACTTCCATGTTTTCTAACATATATTTCAACTCATCTTGAATTTGTTCTGTTGGGATCTCAATTTGTTCATAAGATTCTAAATCCATAAACACATGGTTGCCACCAGATTCATACAAATATTGCATTTTACGATTATCGATCTGGGCTTTTGCCACTTTTTCACCGGCGCGGAATGTTTTTTCCTGAACAGCACCTGTTCGCAAATTTTTTAATTTCGAACGGACGAAAGCAGCTCCTTTGCCGGGTTTCACGTGTTGAAAATCTACGACACGCCAAATTCCGCCATCAACTTCAATAGTTAAACCTGTTTTAAAATCATTTACTGAAATCATGATCGTTTCCTCCTACTCTCCGACTAGGCAGCAGACTGCCTCCTACCCTCTTAGTTTACCATTTCTTCAGATAACACGCTATAACGAAAGGTGCCTTAGAGAATGATCAATTCTTTCGGTGAATGTGTCAAGACCTGGTTCCCTGTTTCTGTGATTAGCAAATCATCCTCAATCCGAACGCCGCCAATACCTGGTAAGTAAATTCCGGGTTCATCTGTGATGACATTGCCAACAACAAATTGTTTTTCAGCCAAACGAGAAACGTTAGGACCTTCATGGATCTCTAACCCGATACCATGACCAGTGGAGTGACCAAAAGCATCTCCATAACCTTTTTCAGTAATATAATCCCGCGCAATGGCATCTAATTGGACACCAGTTAAGCCAGGTTGCGCCGCATCTAGAACTTTTAGCTGAGCATCCAATACGATTTGGTAAATTTCTTTCAATTTTGCGCCTGGATCGCCAATAGCAAATGTCCGCGTCATATCAGAAACATACCCTTGGTAGTAGCAACCAAAATCTAACGTGATCAAGTCGCCTTTTTCAATGACTTTTTCACTGGCAACCCCGTGAGGCATAGCCGAACGCAAGCCGCTAGCGACAATCGTGTCAAAGGAAACGCCGCTGGCACCTAAAGAACGCATATAGAAATCTAGTTGGTTCGCCACTTCGATTTCAGTCATGCCTGGTTTAATCATCTTCAAGACATATTCAAAACCTTGATCCGCAATCGCACAAGCTTTTTCAATAATGGCGATTTCGTCTTCATCTTTGACTTCCCGTAATCCTTCAATCATGCCCGCTACTGGGATCAAATCGCAAGGAACGATTTCTTCTAATTGACTATACGCCGCAAAAGTCACTTGAGTTTCTTCAAAAGCCAAATTTTTCAGTTGGTCTTGTTCAGCAATTTTTACGATTTCATCAAAGATAGGTCCTTGGTTTTGCACGATTTCATAGCCTTGTGCTTGGGCGGCCGCTTGTTCGGTATAGCGGAAATCAGTGACAAAATAAGCCTTCTCTTGGGTGATAACGGCTAAGCCAGTTGTTCCAGTAAAGTTAGTCAAGTAACGCAGGTTGTACATGCTAGTCACTAAAAAAGCATCCAACCCATCTTTTTTCATTGCTTTACGTAAATTATCTACTCGGTACATATTCTCCATCCTCTCTTAAACAATTCATGGCTATTATAACAAAGTTTCGCGTTTTAAGGGGAAAGAGTTGTCCGAAGCTGTATGTTTTCTTAAAAGTTTTAAGAAAGAACCAAGTCCAGTGACAAGATCTTAGGGTTAGCTTATGCTTAAAGTAAGGAGGTCTTTATGAAAGGACGACAGATTATGACGCTAATTATTAGCTTGCTGCTAGTAGGATGCAGTCTCATCCTCTACGCACATTTTATTGAACCCAAACGACTTGTGGTGGGGCAACATTCCTTAACAGCCAACAAACAATCCAGTGAAACGGTGCGCATCGTTCAGTTTTCCGATGTCCATCTTAGCCGGTTCTTCACTTTAAACGATTTTGAAAAAGTTATTCACAAAATAAATGCTCAAAAGCCTGATCTCGTTGTTTTTACCGGGGATCTTTTTGACAATTTCAGTCAATATGGTCCTAGCGAAGCAGCTGATTTGCTAGGACAGTTAAATGCACCCTTAGGCAAGTTTGCCGTCTACGGGAATCACGATTATGGTGGGGGCGCCGCTCAAGGATATCACCAAGTAATGAATGCCGGCGGTTTTACGGTCCTTTTAAATGAAGGACGGACAGTCGCGACAACTGGCGGGCACCAGCTATTTTTAGCGGGCGTGGATGATGGTCTGTTAGGCAATGCCGCCTTACAGGAAACTTTTTTGACAATGCCCAAAAGTGATTACAGTATTTTATTAGCCCATGAGCCCGATTTAGCCGACTACTTGACTAACGAGAATGTTCAGCTGGTCCTCTCAGGACATAGCCACGGTGGTCAAGTCAAACTGCCTTTCTTTACCGTCAAAAACCAGTTAGCCAAACACTATACTGCAGGCTTTTACACATTAGAACGACCTCAACCTACCAAGCTTTACGTTTCCAGCGGTATCGGTACTACCGCGTTACCACTACGTTTTGGAGTGCCTCCTCGCATTGAATGCTTCGATATCAACCTATAAAAAAAGCGACTGTTCAGTGAACAGTCGTTTTTTTACCAACTTGCTTTTTTGACGCCAGGAATCTCACCTAAGTGAGCGTGTTGCCTGAAGTTGACCCGAGACATACCAAATTTACGCATATAACCACGCGGACGACCATCAATCAAATCGCGATTTTTCAAACGATTAGGATTAGCATCCTTAGGTAATTTTGCTAAACCAGCATAGTCCTTGTTGGCTTTTAATTCTTGACGTAATTCAGCGTATTGAGCAACTAAAGCTTGTTGTTTTTTAAATTTTGCAATTTTTGATTTTTTTGCCATAAAAGCTCCTTCTTTATAAAGTGTAATTGTTCCGTTTTGCAACTATACTACGAAGTAAGCTTTTTGGCAATCATTCTGTCTCGCTACACTTAAACTGTTTCTTTGACCATCAAATAGAGGAAATAAGGTGCCCCAATAATCGCCACGACTGTCCCTGCTGGAAGTTCGCCAGTTCCCGGCAAAAGGCGGCCGACTGTGTCAGCAGCTAACAAAATCAACGCGCCTAAAATAGCCGCCGCTGGAAAAAGCTCCCAATGTTTTTTGAAGCCTAAACGACGGGCGATATGAGGGGCAATCAAGCCTAGAAAACCGATGCCACCTGCCACTGAAACGGCTGCTCCAGCTAAGGCCGCCGCCAGTAATAGTAAACGACTCCGACTTTTTTTCACCGCTATGCCAACAGAAATACTCGTTTCGTCCCCTAATTGCATAATGTCTAACACTCGGTGTTGGCGCCAAACTAATGGGTACAGCGCAAGCAACCAAGGTAACAAAGCCCAAACAAAGGTCCAGTTACTTCCCCAAATACTTCCGGCCTGCCACAAAGCCGCAAACCGATATTTTTCTGCGTCAATCTGACTCGTCACTAATAAGCTGATGGCTGTAATCCCGATGCTTAACACCACCCCTGTCAAAACCATACGCAAGGGTGTGATGCCAATCCGCGGTTTATAAGCAGCCGCAAAAATCAACCCAGCACTAAGCAATGCCCCTACTAAGGCAACGAAAGGGAGTAATAAGGGGACGTTGCCACTGGTTTCAACAAAACTGATGAATAGCAGCACGGCCAAACCAGCCCCCGCGTTAATCCCTAAGATACCTGAATCCGCCAATGGATTCTGTGTGATACTTTGCAGAATCGTGCCACTGACACCTAAGGCACTGCCCGCCAGAATCGCAATCAAAATCCGTGGTAGCCGAAAATCAATGACTAAGAGCTGTTGCGCTTTAGTGCCCTCACCCAGAAAAACTTGCAGCAAAGCTGAAAAGGAAATTGCCAACTTGCCATGCGTTAAACTAACTACAATCAAGAGCCCAATCAAGAGCACACTACCGAAAAGCCAAGCTTTTTTCATCCGCCGATTCCTCCTTTACGTGACAATAATAAAAAGAAAGGAATCCCAATCACCGCAATTAAGATACCAAACGGGGTTTCAAAAGGCGGGTTGATGATCCGTGCTAAAAAATCAGCCCAAATCACCAACAACGCACCGCCAGCAATCGAAAGCGGCACTAATTTCCGGTAATTATCCCCCACTAAGCGGCGCAAAAAATGAGGGACGATCAACCCGACAAAACTGATAGCACCGACTAAAGCTACTGCCGTCCCCGCTAGCAATAAGACAACCAAGCTTAGCAACAACCGCAGACGTTGAGGGTTTTTCCCCAGACTGATGGCCGCCTCATCACCAAATCGTAAAATGGTAACGGAAGAAGCATTCATAACTGCCAATAAAAGAGCAACCATAAAAATAGGTGCTGCCACTTGTAATTGTGACCAGGTAATAACAGCCACGCCGCCTAACGTCCAAAACAGTAAATCTTGGCCCAAATCAAATTGTAGGGCTAGTGCCTGACTTAAGGCTACAAATAGCGCACTGATACCGGCACCAACTAATGTCATTCGTAGGGGTGACATTCCGAGCTTCGTCTGCTTGGCTACAAAAAAGATCAAGCCAACACTAATCCCGGCTCCCAGAATGGCAGCCACAAAAACCAGACTTTGCGAAGGGGTATGAAAAAAAACGAAGGTTAAGGCCAGGCCTAAGCCCGCACCAGCGTTGATGCCCAACAAACCTGCATCCGCCAAAGGATTATGCGTAACTCCCTGCATCAAGGTGCCACTAGTGGCCAAGGCTGCGCCAACTAACATACCACCTAATAATCTTGGCAGACGCAGATTGCGAATAATCTGATGAAGCTGATTACTTTTATCGAAGTCAGTGAAGGACTGCCAGACTTCTGCCGTTGGCACTTTAACTGCTCCATTCACCAGAATCAAAATGCTAGAAACAGCTAATAAAACAAGCCCCACCAGCAACCATAAAGCCAGATTGCTGCGCCATTCTCGCATCATACCGTCGACCCCACTTCGTAGCTCACCATAAGCGGACGCTGACTTTTAGCATGACAAATAATTTCCGCCGTAATATCAAAAACTTCTTTTAACAAGGGCTCAGTAATCACTTCACCAGGTGTCCCTTCTTTTACAATCCGCCCCTCTTTCATGGCGATAATCTGATCAGAAAAACGTGAAGCCAAGTTAATGTCATGGATTGTCATGATGATTGTCTTTTTCCGTTCCATATTGATCATCTTCAACACATTTAAAACTTCTAATTGATGCGCCGGGTCCAAATAAGTAGTCGGTTCATCTAGTAAAACGATGTCGGTATCCTGCACTAAGGCCATTGCAATCCAAACCCGTTGCCGCTGTCCTCCTGAAAGAGTTGCTACCGATTGCCGCGCAATGGCCGTCAAGCCCGTCACCTCAAGAGCCCATTGAATCGCCTTTTCATCTTCCTTATCTAAACTGTGCCAACCAGATTGATAGGGGTAACGACCAAAAGAAACCAAATCAAAAACTGATAAGTCGATTTGCGTCTCAGAAGTCTGTGACAAGATTGCCAACTCTTGGGCAATTTCTTTACTAGAATATTGATTCAATTGCTTACCATTCAATAAGACTGAGCCTGACAAATTTGGCAAAATTCGAGCAATGGTTTTTAACAATGTGGTTTTGCCACAGCCATTCGGACCAATAATGCTGGTAATTGTGTCGCTTTCAAAATGATGGTCCAGCCCTTGACTTACAACTGTCCGATCATAGCCAGTCTCTAATTGATTGATCGATAAAATATCCACAAAAAGTCATCCTTTACAATTATGTACAACATTGAGAATTATTCTCAATACTCGCCTTATTATAAAAGAGCCTGGGATAAAAAGCAATTTGAGCTAAACTCCAAAACAAATTGACTTTTCTTCCGCCATAATAGATAATGAGAATCGTTATCAATTAAAAAATTTAGAGGAGTTTGTTATGAAGAAAATAGTATTTGGGATTGCTGCGTTTGCAGCTAGCGCCTTACTTTTAGCCGGTTGTGGCGCTGGTAGTTCTGGTAATTCTAGTAGCTCCACCACTGAAAGCTCGGCGGCTACTGAGCGCACCTTGACGGATAGTCTAGGACACGAAGTCACTGTTCCAGCAAAACCGAAGCGCATCATCGCGAGTTATTTGGAGGATTATCTAGTTGCGTTAGATGAAAAGCCCGTTGCACAATGGACAGTCAACAATAGCAGTATCCAACTCTATCTACAAGATGAATTAAAAGATATTCCCACGATTGACTATGCCTTACCTTATGAAGATGTTTTAAGTTTTGAACCAGACCTTCTTTTAATCAGCAGTTCCGGTTTGGTAGAGGGTGGCAAATATGATGAATATAGCAAAATCGCGCCAACTTACGTGGTTAAAAATGGCGAAACTGTCAATTGGCGTGAACAATTAGCCGATGTCGGAAAAGTTTTAGGGAAAGAAACCGAAGCAAAACAAGTCGAAGCTGATTATGACGCTTTAGCGAAAGAAACTAAAACAGCCCTTGAGAAAAAAGGCGATCAATCCGCGGCTGTTTTATGGATTGTCAATAATCAAGCCTTTATGGTGAGCGAAACACGTTCTAGTGGGGCGGTTTTATACGGTGATTTGGGGATGACCGTTCCTGGACTTGTCAAAGAAATCAGCCAAGAAGCCACTGCTGACTGGAATGCTGTTTCTTTAGAAAAATTATCGCAACTTGATGCCGATCACCTTTTCATCGTCAACAGCGATCCTAAAGCCAGTCTTTTCCAAGAGGATCTTTGGAAAAATATTCCGGCCGTTAAAGCTGGCAATGTGCATGAATTTGGTCCAGAATCAAGCTGGCTATACAATGGTCCAATTGCCAATACTAAAATGATTGAAGACGTGAAAAAGAGTCTCTTAAACTAAAAAAACTGTCAGGTACGGCTTTAACAGCACGTTCCTGACAGTTTTTTTATTATTTAGAAAAGATTACTGAACCAATTGCCAAGGCCTCTAAAGAAGTCTTGGATTCCTTGCCAAAGATTGGTGAAGAAACCTTGATTATCCTGTAAGGTTCCTTCTAGCTTTTCACCAAAGGAGCCTAATTGGTCTCCCAATTGATTGACGGTATCTTTAAAACCTTCGCTGATTTTATCCAATTGAGCTAACGATTCTTTATCTAAAACACCATCGGTTGATTGATATCCTTCAGCTAAGGTCGTCAATTTTTGTATATCTGCCTCACTGGCATATTGGCTAAGATTATTTTTAGCTAACGCATCATTGACGATTTTTTCAATGTCAGCTTTGGTGGCTAGTTCGCCTTGCTTTTCTTTGATTTCAGCTAATTCTTTTTTGATGTCTACTAAAGCTTGACTGACTTGCGCTTTCCAAGCTTCTTCCGCTTTCGCTTTTTCATCAGCACTTAGATCGCTATTTTCAGAATTTGCCTTATCAATAATATTGCTAGAAACTTCAGTTGTCGTGTCCAGCTCATCTTGGGCCAACTGAGCCCGGTCTGCATCAACAGTCTCTCCATTGACTTGGAAAGCCTTATAAACCCCCGTTAAGGCACTTTCTCCCGTGACAGGGACAACACTGGCGACTTTAACCGTAGCATCCGTGATACCGGCGGTTACTAGGGGATTTTTGTATTGGTCAGCGGTAATGACTGTGATATTTTTAGGGGTTACAATCTCAACGTTAATCCCTTTGCCCTTGTCTTCTCTTTTTACGACCACGGAACTGATCATGGCACTATCATCGCCACTACCTGAACCAAGATAATGGATCAAATCAGCGCCAGTCGCCGTATCGCTTTTGACCTCATCTTTAGTAATCCCTAATAATTTCATGGTTTCGTCGATTTGGCTTTGTGAAAGCCCGGCACCAGCTACAAATGTTGGTTTCCCCCAGCGCTCATCGATTGCGGTGGTTTGACTGTCCTGACTATCCGCCCAAACTTGACTGGTGGGAACCGCGGTTGCTATTAAAAGTAGGGCAGCCACGCCTAATACTATTTTTTTCATGATAAATCACACTCCTCCTCTTTATCATAACGAACCTATGGAAAATTGCCACGAACTCAGGCAGTCTTTTAGTAATCATTTACTTTCGTTATAAATACTTAAGAAAAGAGCAGGACCCGCGACTCTTGACAAGCCTCGGATCCAGATTCTTAGTAATATTGCAGATCGCTTCCTACCGAAGGATAGGCCATAATCAGCTGATTGATTTTTTCAGTTGGAACTTTCAAATTGATGATCATGGTCATTAAATTGATCCATTCATCTGCTTTTTCGTTTAGGGTAGCTGCGCCGACAATATTGCCAGCCTGATCTTTGATGATCGTGGCAAATGCCGCTGGGTCATTTGTTCTAAAATAATTGTACCAGCTAGTCATATCCACTGAAGAAATCGTATACTCTTCGCTTTGTTCAGCTGTTTGCCGGGTAATCCCCACCTGCGCCAGTGTTGGAACCGTAAAGACGGCAGTCGGAACTTGTGGGTAGTGAATTGGTTCGGTATTACCGGCAAAGTATTGGCTAAGGTAGCGACCTTCAAAGCCCGCAACAGGTGTCATCTTGGGTTCTTTTTTGGCGATACAGTCCCCCATGGCAAAAATATGTGGTTGCGTCGTTCGTAAATATTCATCGACAACGACGCCTTTAGCGCTATGCTCAATGCCTAATGCCGTTAGACCTAAACCGTCTACATTGGCAATCCGGCCAGTTGCACAGACAACAGCGCCCACTTCGTAAGTTGCTTGATCGGTCTTTAAACGGAAACCAGTGGCTGTTTTTTCCAGACTTTCCGTTTGTTCATTGTAGCGAAAATGGATACCTGCTGCTTGCAATTGCGTTACTAATTTTTCAGCCAACTCTTGATCAAAGCCCCGCAATGGTGTCGCATTATGATGAACTATGGTTACCTCAGCACCGCAGACATTGGCTATGGCGGCTAATTCAAAACTAATATAACCGGCCCCTAAAAAGACGATTTTTTTAGGCAATTCTGCTAAAGCTAAGAAATCTGTGCTGGTAAGAAAATGTTCTTTTCCAGGAATATCTAGTAACCGTGCCCGCTGTCCCGTTGCTAAAATGATGGTTTCCGCTGTCAGTTCCTCAGTACCTATTTGGATTGTGTGGGCATCCTTTAAGACAGCACGTCCTTGGTAATGATCAATGCCGCTCTCTTCAAAGCCTTTGATTCGATCGGGCGAAATAGGATCCGTGTAAGTCTTTTTAAAAGCCATTAACTCTGACCAATCAATCGCCGGAACTTCCCGAAAACCTTTCCCAACTAAGTGCTGAATTTTCCCTCGTGCTTCTTCCGCAGCCATCAAGATTTTTTTAGGATCACACCCTCGGTTAGGACAAGTCCCGCCCCAGAGATTTTCTTCTGCCACTGCTACTGTCTTACCGGCACTTTTTAGATCGAAGGCCAACGATAAACACGCTGGTCCGCTACCGATAATGGCTACATCAACTTTTTTCATTGCGCATCCTCCTTTGAATCTGCTAAATAACGTAAGACATCTTGCGCCGTCAGAACCGTTTCTGCATCCAGGCGTACGCCGCCAGCTTGGGCCAGTTGACTAAATAATCCGCTAATTGGGGTCGTAGTCTGAGCTAGTGGCAGCTCGCTAGCCGTATCGTGACTAACATAACCTTGCTCTTGTAAAAAGCTTACGGGTTGTCCTTCTGGTTGCCAAGTTTTTTCTGTTCCTTTGAAAAATTCTGCTACAAAGGCACTCTTAGGGTGTAACGCGATATTTTCAGGCGTATCACACTGGATCAACTCTCCTTCATGCATCACCGCAATGCGATCGCCTAATTTCATCGCTTCATTCATATCATGCGTGACAAAGACGATGGTATTTTTAAATTGTTTGTGCAGATCCAACAATAAATTCTGCAGCTGATCCCTGGAAATCGGGTCCAAGGCACTGAAAGGTTCATCCATCAAGACCACATCTGGTTCGGCTGCCAAAGCGCGCAAAATCCCGACTCGTTGTTGTTCCCCACCTGATAGTTCACTTGGCATGCGTTTGGCATAAACGTCAGGTTCTAAATGGACCGCCTCTAAGAGACTGCGCGCTTTGGCGTTGCGTTTTTCTTTGGACCAGCCTAGCATTTCGGGGATAACTTCGATATTTTCCAAAACCGTCATAGTCGGAAAAAGCGCAATTTGTTGCAACACATACCCCATCTGCCAACGCAGTTTTTGAATATCGTACTCTTTGACACGCTTGCCTTTAAAATAAATATCGCCATCCGTCGGTACTTGTAAGGCATTCATCATTTTAAGTGACGTCGTTTTGCCACTACCAGATGAGCCCACTAAGACAAAAATTTCACCGGTTCTAATTTCAAAGGAAACGTCAGCTAAGGCCTTTTTGCCATTAAATGTTTTGCCGACATGATCAAAAACAATCAATTCTTTCATTGCTGACCACCTCCGATCAAGCCTTTTTTCACTAAATAATCATGAGCTACTTGGTCTGGTTGCTGGCCTTCTACATTGACCGCATAGTTCATATCAATCATCTCATCCTCGGTAATCTGTCCCTTTAATTTTTCCAAACTAGCTACGATTTTAGGATGCTTTTCCGCAAAATCTTGCCGTAATACGGGAGCTCCCTGGTATGGCGGGAAGAGATGCTGATCATCTTCTAAGGTAACTAAATCATACTGCTTGATTTCACTATCAGTCGAGTAGGCATCGATGAGGTTGACATCGCCATTGTTAATGGCGGTATAGCGTAATGCCGGTTCCATTGAACTGACTTCAAAATTCAATTGATATTTTTCTTGGATACCCTTGTAGCCGTCACTACGATCAATAAACTCTAACGTAAAACCGGCATGCAGCTGATCCTGCACTTTAATCAAATCTGAAATTGTTTTTAGCTCATGCTCTTCTGCAAAGCTCCGCTTAACAGCTAAAGCATAGGTATTTTGGTAGGCCATCGGAGCCAAAAAGTCCATCTGGTATTGCTCAGCTAACAATTTTTTGGCTAGCTCATAGGTCTCCTCCGAACTGAAAACCTGTCCTTGTTGGGCCTTAGGAACCTCAACTAACGACTCCAGCACGGTACCTGTAAACTCTGGATAGATATCAATTTGATTATGCTCCAACGCACTAAAAAGAAAAGAAGTCTTCCCAAAGTTAGGCTTCAGCTCGACCGTCACATCTTCTGTCTCCGCTTCAATCAATTCTTTATACATGTTGATTAAAATATCTGGCTCTGCTCCCAGTTTGCCGGCAATCGTGACGGTTTCTTTTTGGAACATCTGTGATTGAGATAACCCGATCCCACCTAATAAGAGAAACAGTGCCGCTAAACTGATTAAGGTCGTCCGAGGACGCGCTTTTTGCAGCAAACGGATAGCTGTACTGAAAATGATTGCTAATAAAGCGGAGCTAATCGCCCCAATCAAAATCAGATTCGTATCATTGCGGTCGATTCCCAGTAGGATAAAGGTCCCCAAACCGCCAGCCCCAATCAAAGCCGCTAAAGTAGCTGTCCCAATAATTAGGACCAACGCAGTCCGAATCCCGGAAATAATCACGGGTAACGCAATTGGTAGCTCTACTTTTCGCAATTTCCGCATGCGGCTCATCCCGAAAGCATCCGCCGCCTCCTCTAAGGATGGATCAATTTCACTTAAGCCAATATAAGTATTTTGAAAAATTGGTAATAGAGCGTAAATCACTAACGCAATAATAGCTGGTGGCGTTCCGATTCCTACAAAGGGAATCAATAGCCCTAGTAACGCCAGTGACGGAATCGTCTGCAAAACACCAGTGACTTGCAGCATAACTTCGGCCATTTTTTTATACCGTACGAGCCAAATCGCCAAGGGAATCGCAATCAGCATCGCTAAAAGTAATGCAATCAGCGAGATACTAATATGTTCAATTAAGGCACTTGCCAATTGTTCTTTACGTTCAGTAAAGGTTTGTATCAATGAATTCATAATTGCCTCCTGTCTTCAATAATCTGCTAATGTAGACTACTCCTTCATTGTATCGTAGAGGCTTAAATAATTCGAAAGATACGGTTTATTCAGGACACAAAAAAACGCCACCCGGCAGGTAGCGTTCAACAGTGAGCACCAACCGTTAGACTTCGACTAACGGAAGGCGAAAACTTTTTATTCTGGCAAAGCATTACGCTCTGCTAATTCTTTGAACCAGTGACCGCTTTTTTTCACGGTCCGTTTATAATTATCCTCTAAATCAACACGGTAGAAGCCGTAACGATTACGGTAACCATTCAGCCATGACCAGCAATCAACAAAGGTCCAGGCTTGATAACCAAAGCACTGACTGCCGGCTTCAATCCCTTGATGCAGGTAATTTAGATGGTCGATCATAAATTCAATGCGATAGTCATCTTGAATTTCTCCTGACTCATCCATAAAGCGCTCCTCGTCAGCGACACCCATCCCATTCTCAGAAACATACCAAGGAATATTTCGGTACTCATCTCGCATCATGATTGCGACATCGTATAACGCCTCTGGATAGATTTCCCAGCCGCGGTAAGGATTGATTTTCTTATCCGGCCAGTCATAATGTGCAAATAAATCACTCACGTCTTGGGCTGGCTGTTTAGGATTCGTCGGTGCTTGTACGCGACCTGGCTGATAATAGTTTAAACCAATAAAGTCGACAGTATTCGCTGCCATCCGTGCTTTATCTGCCGCTTCCGTTACCGGCAACAGCTCATTTTCAGCTAAAAGTGTCACTAATTTTTCCGGTACTGTCCCAAAAACAGCTGGGTCTAAAAAGCTCTTGATATTTAATAAATCAGCATTTTCTTTCGCTTTTAAATCAGCCGGCTCGTCACTACGACTGTAGGCTGGCGAAACATTCAGGATAATACCGATTTGGCCCTTTGGCATTACTTGTCGGAAAGCTTCAACTGCCGCAACATGCGCCATCAACGTATGATAGCCAACTTGGACAGCTTTTTTAAAATCATGAATTGCGGGATAATGGTAGCCGTACAAATAACCGGATTCAATATGCACCATTGGTTCGTTGAATGTCGTCCACATATCAACTAAATCACCAAATTGTTCAAAAGCTGTTTTGGCATAAAAACCAAAGGCCTCGACAGATTCCCGGTTTTCCCAGCCACCTTTTTCCATCAACCACCACGGCATATCAAAATGGAACAGGTTCATGATTGGTTTCACGCCGGCCTCATTCATTTTGGTAAAATAGTCTCGATAAAATGCGACTGCCTCTGGATTTAGCGTTTTACCATCAGGTAATAAACGGGTCCAGGCAATCGACGTCCGGAAAGAATTCATGCCGATTTTCCGCATCCGCTTAATATCATCAGCATAAAACTCGTACATGTTGGACGTGTTTTCAGGCCCTTGATCAGCGTTGAATTTTTCAGGTGCTAGTTCAAACCATTTGTCCCAAGTTGAAGGTGACTTGCCATTTTTAGAACTATGGCCTTCTGTTTGCGGTGCTGAGGCAGCTGCGCCCCATAAAAAGTTTTCTGGAAATTGTTTCATGTTGGTTCCTCCTATATTAAATCGGCTGGATTGATTCCTGCCAAAGAATATCATTTTGTAGTGTAACCGTAACGGGTTGCTCACCTTTTAGCTGAGCCAAAACCATCAACGTCGCTTGACGACCCATTTCATTTAACGGCTGCCGAATAATCGTCAACTTAGGCGTAAACAGCTCACTGGCGTCAAAATAGCCAAAGCTAGCGTAAGATAGCTCGGTCCCAATGGGAATATCCGCCTCTCTAATTGCCCGTAAGGCTCCCAACGACATATTATAGTTGCAGACAAAAACAGCAGTGACACCGGCGGCTAACAGCTTCGTCATTTCTTGAAAACCGCTTTGGCGAGAATAATCACCAAACCCTACCCACTTTGAAGCTACTGGTAGCTCGGCCTGTGCCATCGCATCATAATACCCTTTCAAACGTTCTTGGGCCGTATAATCACTTTGTGGAGATGCGATGATACCAATTTTACGATGGCCAACTGCAATCATCTTCGTAATGACTTGTGCCACGCTTTCCCGCTCATTTGTCAACACACTAGGAAAGAGTTGCTGCGCTGGATTAACGATGGAAACACCGACATTTTTCTTAGTGGTAAGCCAATGATCTTCCGTTTCAAAGGTAATCAGACCATCTACACCACGAGATTCTAAAAATGCTACTTTAGCCTGGGCCCGCACTGGATCACCATTATGACTTGTAATCAATAAACCATAGTCATGCTCATCGCAAACCTTTTCGATTGCCCCAACTACCCCAGCACTAAACTGACTTTGGAGATTATGCACCAGCAGTCCTAAGGTCATACTGTGATTGGCTTTTAAGCTTTTCGCAAAAAAATTTTCTTGATAGCCTAACTCTTCGATGGCTTGTTTAATTTTTTCGGCGTTTTGCGCCCGAAGTTTCTGCCCGTTCAAATAGTTGGAGACACTGCCTACCGAGACTCCCGCATGCTGAGCAACCTCTTGAATTGTCGCCATGCCAACGCCTCCTTTCGCAAGCTTAGTATAAACGATAACTTGAAACGATTCAAGTTTAAGTTAATTTCTCTTCATGTTTTCTTAAGCATCTTCAAAAACTCTTCGCATATTTTTTAGCTTTCGTTTAGTTTTATTGGTTATAGTTAGCACATAATCAATTGGTGGATGAAACTTGGTGTTAGACTTCATGAGACAAAGCCCATTGTTTCATTTATTAGGTGCAGGTTCGATTCCTGCCATCCACGTTCACCGCATTCATTCAAAATGAAAGAAGGACTCCCTATGAAATATTGGCTCTCGCTCGTTTTTCTGCTATTAACAATTGGACTTTTCTTAACCTCCGCTTTAGTTGGAAGTCATATCGATCCTAACGGAATGTTAGTAGAACCAGCTTTTTTCTGCATTCCTTTGGGCTATCTCAATTTGTTCCTTTTTGTACTGACTTTTGTAGGCGCCCTACGATCAGCAAAAAAACAGCCTCATTCTCCCAAAAAGTAACGCTGCATGGTATACTTTCTCTATTAAGGAGTGAGTCTATTGACACTGATTGCAATCATTACCGGCATTGCTGCGCTAGTTCTTTACAGCTTCGTTACCAATGCTACGATCCCTTTGATTCTGGCCTGCGTGATTCAAGGTGCGCTTTTACTATTTACGATTATCGCTGCCTTTCTTTACCATGGTCCCCGCTCGCGCCGTAGCTATGATGGTGGCTGGTACTCTATTTGGACATTACGCTTTGGTCTGATTATGTTTTCGCTACTAGGCAATTTGGCGATTTTTGTCGTCTATCTGCTAAAGCTAGCTGGTATTATTACCGGAATCTAAAAAAAGCCATCCTACCGCGGTAAGATGGCTTTTTTCATTTGACCACTAATACATCACAAGGGGCATGGTTAACGATATAGGCCGTGGTTGATCCCGTAAGATTTTGCTCGCTTTCTCCCGTGATACCCATGATAATTCGATCCACAGGTTCCACATCTGCCGCGAACTGTTGGATACAGCGGGTAGGCTTACCTTCTTGTAGATAATAGCTCACTTCTAATTCTGGGTATTGCTGCTTCAGCTCTTGTTGCAAGTCTGCTAAAGCCTCTTCCAAGAAATCACGCGTTTTCTGAATGATTTTAGGATAACCAGTAACTTCAAATAAATAATCTGGCGTTTCCAATACTCTAAATAAAATCAGGCGTGCCCTAGACCGTTGCGCTTCTGCTACTGCCTTTCTCACCACTTTATCTGCTTGCTGCGACCCATCTAACGCCACTAAATAAACTGCTGTCATGACACTCCCTCCTCACCTTTATTATAACGTGTTTTATTTAAAAAGAGAGAATTTTTTTCGTAAATATGATGTATTTATCAGTTTCGAGTGACTTCTGGAAAGAATAGCAAGAATATAGCAAAAAAAACAGCTCTAACTCTCATATATCAAGAGTTAGAGCTATTTAATAATTAAGCTTCTTGTGCTACTGGATAAACTGAAACTTGTTTTTTGTCGCGGCCTTTACGTTCAAAACGTACGACGCCGTCAACTTTAGCAAACAATGTGTCGTCTCCACCAATACCAACGTTTACGCCTGGATAGATTCTTGTACCGCGTTGACGGTAAAGAATAGAACCACCTGTAACGGTTTGGCCATCAGCGCGTTTAGCACCTAGACGTTTGGATTCAGAATCACGACCGTTGGAAGTAGAACCGCCCCCTTTTTTGTGGGCGAAGAATTGTAAATTCATTTTTAACATAGGTCTGCACCTCCTAATGGATTGTTTTAATGTCGATAAATTCAGGATTTTCCGCTTGGACAGCTTGTAATCCCAATAATAAATTTTCTAATAAGATCTGTGAAATGTTGGTCTGTTCTCCCGTGATGTCACGGCGCATTTCAACATAGAGCTGACCACCATTTTCGTTGTCCATCTCTACCAATGGTTCGATACCAGACAACGCTTCAATCCCATTTACGGTACTGAAAGCTAAAGCAGAAACAGCAGCACAGACAATATCACTTCCGTAAGGACCCGCTTCTGCGTGGCCACTTAACTCAAACGATGTGATGTGTCCTGACTCATTACGTTTAAAAGAACCTTTAATCATAGGAAGGCCTTCTTTCACAAGAATTTAGAAATTACGCGTTGATCGCGTCAATCACAACTTTTGTGTATGGTTGACGGTGACCTTGTTTACGGTGAGAGTGTTTTTTAGGTTTGTATTTGAAAGTTACGACTTTCTTTTGTTTGCCGTGTTTTTCAACAGTACCTACAACAGTTGCACCTGCTACAGTTGGCGCACCAACTTTAGTAGATTCACCACCAACTAAGATTACTTCGTCAAATGTTACTTTTTCGCCAGCTTCAACGTTTAATTTTTCAACGTAGATTGCTTGACCAACTTCAACTTTGACTTGTTTACCACCAGTTTTAATAATTGCGTACATGCGTAAAGCACCTCCTTCATTAGACTTAGACTCGCCATCCCAAGTGACATTCCGTGCTTAATACTTGTTCTGAGCGGTTGTAGCTGTGGAGTCCACAATTACAACATTAGTATCATATCAAAATTAGCCTGCAACGTCAACTGCTTTCGATTTTCAGCTATGCAGGCAACCTATTAAAGAAAAATAACAGCCAAACATAGAAACTTGATTGACATCACGGCATTGTTTTTCTATAATATTCATGTTGCGTCTGTTCCAGTAGCTCAGCCGGATAGAGCATTCGCCTTCTAAGCGAACGGTCGGGGGTTCGAATCCCTCCTGGAACGTTTTTAAACGTCCAAAAGTCTTTCATATCAGCACTTTACCTTATGCGTGTGCCAAATATGTGCCAAATGACTTCCTTTTTTTTATCCACTCTCTTGCGTATCTATATGTAGGAGGGATTGCAATGGTAAAAATATTTGGACGCAAAATCTACATCGGAACGTCTTGATACTTATCAATAAGGCAGATACTTCACTAGTAGTGAAATATCTGCCTTATTTTTTTATAAAACGACTCTACTAATTGGTTCAGTAGAGTCGTTTTAGCTTCAGCCTATTCATCTAACAAACGCTTTTGTCCCTCTAAGTTCATGATTTCAGAAACTTCTTGCGTCACTTCTAAACAACCTAAATACTCATCAGCTTCCCGCAGAGCAAAGTAGCGGATATAGATTTTTTTACCCCGCATATCGATCCAAAAATCAGCGGTATCACGGACACCACTACGAAAATCATCCAAAATTTGTTGGACCATGTGCATACTTTTTGGTGGATGACAATTCACCACTTCGCGACCAATAACCGATTTCGTACGAGGAAAGACCCGTTCTTTCCCTTCTGAATAGAAACGCACCCGGTCCTGGGCGTCCACAAAGGTCAGATCCACCGGCAAGGTTTGAAACATAGCAATCAATTGATTCATTTTCAATACGCCCGTTGGTAAGACAATACTATCTTGGCTTCCTTGTGTTGCTTCCCAATCAAAATGAGGCTCTTCTGGCTCAGAAAGATTTTCTTTAATGGCTTCCGTCGTCATCTTTGCCCGCTGAATCGCTGCTTGTCGCTCAGGCTCAACTTCCTTTTCTTTTGCCAGAGCCGCTGCACTGGCTTTCCATGGTAGTGGTTCTGGAATAAAAGCATAGCCAATGTCTTCGCTATCACGGGCAATTTTTTCCCAATCTGCCAAAGAAAAGACATCTAGGGTCATAGGAATCATGATTTCTTCTTCTTTGAAAATCATTTCTTCAATTTCGGTCAACGCGGCCTCCAGCTTTTCTCTCAGTGGATTCACTGCCGCCCGCTCGTTTTCCCCATAGGCAATTACTTCTTTAAGGGCTTCACGAATACTGTCATCGACACCCCACATAACTTTGGGCGGTGCGCTAATACCGTATTTTTCCATGTAAGAAAAAATCAGCGTTTCTTTACGAGTATAGTGCTTGTCAATCTGTTGCAAATCCTTTAGGGCTGTCAATAACCGTTCCTTAACTGACCAGTCGCCTTTTTCTAATTTAGCAAATGTCCAGCGGATCTCATCATCAATTAGTGACTGAATCACTTTATTTTCTAGCTTCAGCGTGTGAACCGGATGTCCTGGTTGTTCATGTTCGTAATTGGAACGATGGATATCGGTAATTGAGCCTTTAAAGACTGCAGCGTGCACATTACATAAACGCTGAATTTCACTGGGATTTAAGCCACTTTGAATCAGCTCGCGTTCGGCTGCCGTGATTTCGGTGACATCAACACCATCAAAGGATTCATTAAATAGGCGTTTCGCCTCTTCAAATTCACCGCCGGCGTGTAGTAGTTGCAATATTTCAACGATTTTTTTCTGACGTGCTACTGTGTTGGTTTCCATCAGGTCCTCCTATAATGACGAAGCCTTGTGCTTCGAATGTGGCAATAATTTCAGGCAATGGGATTTTTTTAAGCCGCGCTCCTTTGGGAAGCGTCATATATCGCCCCACGGTATTCAGCATTGCCGGGTTTTCTAAATCCTTAAAGCCTAACCCCACCATAATCGTCTTAATTTCGGGGTATTGGCTAATTAAGGCGTAGACAGATTGATTCAGATCAAGTTCTTTCAAAACAGCTGCCTCCTCATAGCAATTGATTCTAATTGAGAATCATTCTTACCATACTGCGCTTTACGAGGGAAAACAAGTCCTATCGTGCGTTCTTTCACGAATTAGAGTTTTCCCTTACAAGAGGTTACTTTCTGTCACAAATTATAAATAAATCAAATTTTATGACAAAAAAATGACAAGTTTTATTATATACTGAAAGTAACACGAGGAGGAGATGAAAATGAAAAGGGGTATTCGTTGGGTAGTATTTGTAAGTGCACTTTTTGTATTGATGGCCTGCAGCAAAAGTCCGAAAAATGAGTTTATTGATGCCTATGAAGCACTGAGTACGTCCGCCCAAAAAGGTGGCGATTTTGAGCTGACCTTTGATGACTTCCAGATGACAGATACAACGGGAACCGCTTGGGCGAATCTATTGGGTGAAAGTATCAAAAATATGAATGTAAAGGGTTCTTACCAAATCGCAGATGATAACAGCTACGCTATGGATATGACTCTAGAAGCGCTGGGTCAACAGTTACCTTTAGAAATCAGCGGTAAAGGTGAGGAAGCATATCTTTCTACTAGTTTCATTGAAGGAATGGTCAACGTCATGAATGGCTTTGGTGTTCCGATGGATGTCGATCAAGCCCAATTAACAGCATTGTCTGGCAAATATATTACGGTGGAATCAGCCGACGCGGATGGTAGTCTGGATATTACCGCAGCGGTCCAAGAAGGGAAAGAAAATCAAAAAGCCTTTATTGAAATGATGAAAAAGGCTGCAGATGATCAATTTAAAAAGGATGGCACTACCTTGTCTCATACGTTCACCAAAGAAGAGCTGACTGAGTTCGCAACCAGTGATTCTTTAGATGAAGAGACACAAGCGACAATAGAACAAGCAACCGTTATTGCCACCATCAAGGATAAGAAAACCTTAGCTTTAAAAATCGATCTGGCCGATGCGGAGGCTGGCATCACTCTGGCCATGAAAATCGCTGTAACTCCAAAAGCTGTCAGCGGTACGATTACCTTACCGAAAGCAGACGAAATCGTGTCGGAAACAGAGGTGCAACGGCTATTTGACAGTACTGGCTTAGCAGAGCCTGACACAACAGATACTGACCTGTCTGAGGCGGTCCTTTCCGATGCAGATTTTGAAGAATTTTATCAGCAAGTGGCTGACAATCTTGATTCGCTTCCACTAGACTATCAAGAGGAGTTTTTAAATGATGCCCGCAATTACTTAACCGATGAGCAATATAAAAAGTTACAAGAGCTGTTTGATCAACAACTATAAAAAAAACGCTGCTGAGAAACTATTCCCAGCAGCATTTTTTTACATGAAGTTTGTTACGATCAAATTAACCAAGAAAAGGGCCGCAATCACAAGTAAAGCTGGTTTTGTTTGACGGGCACGCCCGCCGACCAATTGCAGTAATGTGTAAGCAATAAATCCATAAGCCAAGCCATCGCCGATACTCCCAGATAAAGGAATCATCAAGCATAAAAATAATGCCGGAAACCACTCGTAGAAATCAGCAAAGTTCAGTAAGCGTAAATCCTGTAACATCAAGAAGCCCGTCATCATAATCAGCGGCGCAATCGCTTGGTCAGGGATGTAGGATAAAAATGGCAGTAAAAACAACGATAATCCAAAAAGAACAAAGACGACGGTCGATGTGACCCGCGTACGTCCGCCATTTTCAATCCCTGCTGCACTTTCTGCCGCGGGAATTGTTGGACTAGTGCCTAACAAACTAGAAATCACCACTGATACGCCCGTTAAACGATAGGCTTTTTCTACTTCTTCTTTTGGTAAAAACGATAGTAAGCCGTTTAGTAGACCGAGCGATTCAAACATCAAAATCATTAATAATGAAAAGACTGCTAGCCAAAATTGGCCTGTCCCCACAAATTGAAAGTCCATCGCAAACAGTAACTGGCCATAATCACCAAGGTGGGACAAGCTAGCTCCGGCCAAACCTTCTGCTTGAATCCCCAATAAATTTCCTACAATAGTAATCACTAGAAGAGCAATAAACATCCCACCGCGAACTTTTTTCATGACCAAAATCACCACGAATAGAAAGCCTAATAAGGTTAACAGGGTATCAATTTGATTTAATGGCGCAATACTTAAAAAGCTATGTTCGCCTGCCACAAGTAGATGTCCTTTTTCCATTCCAATCATCACTAACAATAATCCGATACCACTAGTAATACCGTGTTTTAAACTCTCCGGCACACTTTCATTGATGATTTTTCCTAATGGAGTCAAAGTGATTCCTACAAAAAGGAGCCCTGCCACAAGACTCACTGCCAGTGCCTGTTGCCAAGTAAAGCCCATCGAGCTAACTAACGTGTAGGTAAAAAAAGCATTAACGCCCATACCTGGTGTAATCACAATCGGGGTATTTGCTACGATGCCGACTAAAAAAGTCCCCGCCATCGATGCAAAAATAGTAGCAAAGATACTTAGTAACGGCGGCATACCTGCCTCAGTCAAAATCAATGAATTAACGACCATAATATATGAAATCGCAAAAAAGGATGTAATACCGGCGATCAATTCTTGTTGCATCGCTTGTTTTCTCATCATTATTCCTCTACTCCTTTCATCAGCCTTTCTAGTATACCGAGAAAAAGCCTGCACCTCTTCTTAATTTTCTTCTCTTACTGCGAAAAAAATTAAGAATTTTTCCCCAGTGCTGTATCCATAAGTGACGAAATGACAAATCTTCGTTAAAATGAAGACAAGAGTACAAAGGAGTTTACTTAAATGGCTACTTTTTTATCGAAAGCTGATCAAAAGAAAGTGCAACTGATTCATCTCTTGCTGGAATCAGATGACGCCTTACATATAGAAAGTATTGCGCAAGCGTTAAGCGTGTCCAAAAAGACCGTCCAACTTTATCTCCATGAGTTTGCAGCACGGCTGGCACCTTTCCCAGAATTCCAACTCCAACAGCAGGAAAACCGCATCTACCTTTACCGAACTGATGATGCCGCCGTTGACGAGCTTTATTTACAATACTATCGTGATTCCTATAATTATAAGCTCATTGACTGGTCGTTTCGCTATCCCAAGGCTAGTATCGAGGATTTGGCTGAAGAAGAATATACAAGTACCTCCACCATCTATCGCTATGCACGCCTGCTACCGGAATTTTTAGCGCCTTACCAGCTGGAGTTTCGTAAGAGTCTATTGCAGCTGCGGGGGAGTGAAAATCATTTGCGTGCATTTTATTACTTTTTTTACTGGGAATCGGCCTTTCGCGATAGTTGGCCCTTTCCGCAAGAGCAATCGAAAATTCAGCTACTAGTGAAAAAAATAATGGCGCTCAGTGATCAGGTTTGGAACATACTCCAAGAACGTCAAGTGGCTTTTTGGTTGGCCATTACACTACAACGAAAAGGGCAGCATTTCGAGGCGCTTTCCTCAGGAACATTTGCGCCAGTAGAATTTCAAAAAATTTTGCAACCAGTATTGCCTTTGACTGATATCCACTGGCTTTATGAACATTTAACAATGTTAGGCTTTCTAGGCAGCCAGTCATTTGATGCGCTATTGGCCCAGTTTGCTACCATGCGCTCAATAATCCCTGCCCTTAGGTTAACGGAGCGATTTCAAGAGGCTATTTCCCATTATTTTCCCCATTTCCCTTTCGAGGACAATAAAGCAGAGCTCTATCGCATACATTATCAATACACGAATATGTCTAAAGGGCAGCCTTCGCTCTTTTTTCCTATTGACTACGCAACAGTGATTGAACAGGAAGCACCCCAAGCTTATACCGTTTTACAAGCCTTTTTGAAGGAACTGTTACAAGCGACAGATGAGCCTCTGGATATGCTGCTATATCATTACTATTTCTTACTTGAAAAAGATGGTCTTTGGCAGACAGGAGCGTCTTTCGTTAACCTCTGCTTACTCCACGACCGGGACCATAGCTATAAAGCTTGGTGGCAACAAGAAGTACTACGGCGCTTTGGTACCCGACGCAACATCCGTTTTACGACAGAACAAGCAGCCGATTTGGTCGTCGCTAATTACCCAGTAGTGACCGAAAAGCCGCTTTTATTGATCCGCGACTTGCCAACAGAACGTAATTGGCAACAACTTGAACATCGAATTTTAGCGTAAAGGAGATGGATGCATGCTTTATGAAGAAATCATGATGGATAATCCCACATTGGCAAAATATTACTTGTTTCAATATCTTTCTAGCCAAGAACCTGACGTTATTCAGGTCAATGCGGTGGCAGAACGTTTTCAGCATACTTATCAGCAAACCTATAATCTATTGACGGAGATTGATTTTGAACTAGGTCAGTTAGATGCCACACAAGCTCCTTTACTGATTCGCAATGGGCGAATTGATCTGCGAAAACTCCACGTAACGTTGGACGAGTATCGTTATGCTTTGTTACTGGAAAGTCTTCCTTTTCAGTTTGTTCTCTACCTGTTACATAATGAAAAAGGTACGATTGAAGATTTTTGCCAGCAAAACTTTGTCAGCCGCTCCACCGTCAATCGAAAGCTGAAAAAAATCAACCAGTACCTAGCGGATTACGGTATGCGCTTTTCATATAATCCTGTTGATCTGTTAGGAGATGAGCGTATGATTCGCATCACGCTTTTCTATTTTACTTGGCTAGGAACACGCGGCGTTGCTTGGCCTTTTTCGATTCCTAAGGAGCAAGTCTATCCCTTGTCAGATCACTATATTCGCTATTTCTCCATGGCAAATAGTTTTATGGGACGACAAGAACTACTGTATTTTGCTACGATTTTCGAATTGCGGATTTCGCAAAATCACTTAGTAGCTTATGATCATAAATTTGATTTTCTTTTGGAAGATACCCCTTATTTTGATATGACTAGTTTGAATGATTATAAGGGTCTCTCCGCCGAGGAGGCGAAGGGCGAATCTAGCTTCATCTACTTTCTCGCTCATTTTGCGCCTTATTTTACCACCAACAAGGATCCCTTATTGCAAGATACCTTGGCAAATTTTGCGAGAAAACCCAATGTCGTATGGGACTTTTCCAAAGCCTTTTTCGATTTCGTAGAGACTTCTGTCTTAACGCCGGATCAGCTAGCTGCCGAACGAGAACTATTACTAGGTAATTTACTAAACATCACCCTAGCTTTCTATATTTTTGAGAATCGCTTTCCTAATATGCATTCATTGATGTTAAGACCAAGACCGCAATCCAATAGCACCCGCCATCTGCAGCAGCTAGTTCTGGGATTTTTTGAAGACAAATTAGCCCAGGAAGCATTTCAAGTGTACCGCAAACCAGCTGAACAGATGTGTAAATCTTATCGCAACCTCCTATCGCCTTATTACTTCGCGTTGCCATTTAACTCTAAGTTAAATGTTGCACTGGCATTGGAGCATAATCATTTGATTGTAGTGACCCTAGTGAATCTATTGGAAGACTTGAGTTTTACTGAAATTTTTGAATATGCCCCAGAAGAAGTCGAGCATTACGATTTGATTATCAGCACTTCGCAGCAATTGCGAAAAGAACACCCTCAAATTCCTTTTATCATCTGGAATTTTAATGATCAGGACACCGAAGTCTTAGAGCTCTATCAAAAATTACGAAATCTGTATATCCAGAAAAATCGAGTGGATCGGACGCTGGAATTTTAACGTTGATTCGATTTTGTCTAGTTTTAAAATAGTAGCAAGAAAGGACCCTTATGAATCAAAAATGGCAAGAGGCCTTAATTTATACCTTTAAAAGGGAAGATACCACAGTATCACAGCCCGTATATGTCATGAAAGACAGCTATGAAAGACAAGCAACAGACCCTGAATATACTTATCTTTATCAAGAGGACTTTGAATCTCTGCTACGGTTTCCTATTGCAACGAAAAATCGTCGTAGTAAACAACTGCTAAGTTGGCAAGAAAGCGAGGCCCTAATTCAGAAGATTGCCTATGGTGTATTGGCCTTTACCGCCGATGGGATTCCTTATAGCGTTGCCCTCAATCATCTCTGGTTAGAAGGCCAATTGTATTTCCATTCTGCCTTGACTGGCTACAAATTAACAGGCTTAACTGTCCCTGTCAGCTATTTGATCGTAGAAGATTTGGGAATCAATGAAGCAAAACGAACCCACAATCACGCCTCAGTTTATCTACAGGGACACTTAGAAAAGGTCAATGACGAAGCGACCAAGCAGAAAGTGATGCACACCATGCTACAGCAATTAACACCTTCCCAGAAGATGTCGATTCCACCCCAAATGTTGCAGCAGGTTATGATTACCACCTTGCGTCCTCAATATATAATTGGGAAACAGCATGTGCGGTAAGATTACTTAAAAATTACTTTTAACGGCTACTAAAAAGAAAAGACACACAAGGAGATTATTACATCTGTCCCTTGAGTGTCTTTTTGTATTCTTCTGCAAGTTTTCTTATTAAATAGAAAGTGTCATTTCTGCTAAAAGTGTTTGCGTCTGAGTCTCATTCCCGTCAGAGTGCAGGTAAACTGTTGCGTTTTCAAACCCGGTTGCTTTGACCTGTATCTTACCTTCAGAACGACTCGCAATAATCTCTGCAACTTCGTTCCCATGAGTATCATAAACTTTTTGAGCAACCTTCGCTCCTGCCTCTATGTTGAAAAGATGAACGGCTACCTTTTTACGATAATCATATTCTGCTTGTGTTGGTTCCATACCTACAACCACTATGCTATTAGGCTTAACAAGCAACGGTAAATGGAAATAATCATAAGTCTCAGAGTACCATTTTCCGCCTTCATAACTTTTTCCAGTTAAAAAGTCTGTCCAGTAGCTCGAAGTTTTAGGAACATAAAAATCAGTACGGCCTTCTTTATTAAAGATAGGTGCCACTAATAGCGAACGTCCCAGCATGTACTGTTGATCCAAATCATGTGTAGTACGGTCCTCTACAAAATCCAAGACCATTGGACGCATCATTGGACTGCCATATTTCGTACTTCTAACAGATTCAGCTTGAAGGTATGGCATTAAGGAAAGTTTTAACTTAGTAAAACTTCGTGAAACATCTACGGCTTCTTCGCCATACAGCCATGGCACTTTATACTGCCAACTACCGTGGTACCGACTATGAGAAGATAGCAAACCAAATTGAGTCCAGCGTTTATACAAATCAGGATCTGCACCCGCTTCAAATCCCGAAATGTCATGGCTCCAATAGCCGAAACCACCAAGACCAAACGAAAGACCTGCTCGTAATGATTCTGCCATTGAAGGATAATCAGACGTGCTATCACCGCCCCAATGAACGGGATATTTTTGTGATCCGACAGAAGCAGAACGCGCAAACAACACCGCTTCCCCTACCCCTTTTTCTTCTTCCAATAAATCAAAAACTACTTGATTATAAAGTAAGGCATAAAAATTATGCATTTTTTCAGGATCTGCTCCATTATAATAGACTGCATCTGTTGGTATCCGTTCGCCAAAGTCTGTCTTAAAGCAATCGACACCCATATCTAAAAGTGCTTTTAGTTTGCCAGTATACCATGCAACAGCCTCTGGGTTTGTAAAATCAACAATGGCCATTCCAGCTTGCCACTTATCCCACTGCCAAACATCGCCATTTTGTCGTTTTAAGAAATAGTTATTTTCCATACCCTCGTCAAATAATGGAGACTTTTGTCCAATATAAGGATTGATCCAAACGCAGATTTTCAGCCCTTTTTCCTTCAAACGACGTAACATTTTAACTGGTTCCGGAAAAGTCCGTTCATCCCAAGTAAAGTTACACCATTCATATTCTCGCATCCACAAACAGTCAAAATGAAAAACTTCGAGAGGAATGTCACGTTCAATCATCCCATCAACAAAGGAATTAACCGTTTTTTCATCATAATCAGTTAAGAAGGATGTACTTAACCATAGACCAAATGACCATGCTGGTGGCAAGGTTGGCTTTCCAGTTAAATCAGTATAATTATTTAAAACTGTTTCCAGTGTATCCCCAGCAATCACAAAGTATTCTAAGCTTTCACCCGGTACACTAAACTGAACCTTCGATACTTTTTCACTGCCAACTTCAAAACTAACTTTATCAGGGGAATTTACAAATACACCATAGCCATTATTGCTAACGTAAAACGGGATATTTTTGTATGCTTGTTCGGTCCCAGTACCTCCATCAGCATTCCAAATATCAATTGTTTGACCGTTCTTCACAAAATTGGTGAAGCGTTCACCTAATCCGTAAATTTTTTCGCCCACACCAATTGATAACTGGTCGCTAATATGAGCCCCTTTCGACGGGTCTGTTACGTATGCTTTCGCTCGCGGATCACTAGAAACAATTCGCTTACCTTTATAGTAAAAGGTCGAAGTCAATGATTCTCCTTTAGTGATCTCAACTGTTAGGTCCCCAGATGAGTAACGATAGACCTCCGCCGTTTCCTCAATATCTGGTGTAATGGCGCGAGTCACCAATTCAAAATCGGGTGTTTTTGGTTGAATACCTTTATAGTTGTAAAGTTTTACACCAATAACATCTTCATGAGGAGTAGAGATTTCCATTGTCAAGAGACCCCCATCCAAAGTTGCCCCACGATGTGCAATATAAGAGTATGGCAAATAGAATACCATCTTATTTTCTTTTACTAACATATCATATACATGAACTGCATATTTTACATCATAACCCGGCTGGATCATCCAGCCGCCATCTGAATATTTCATGAATTTTCCTCCGTTCGTGTGATAAGATAAAGTGCCCCAATCAATCCTGCGTCATTATGGTGAAAACAAGTTGTAACTGGCACTTTAAAATCTTGCCAATAAGGAATTTTGCCTAACCCACATTCAATATATGGCACAAGCCGGCTATTTTGGCTAATACCACCGCCAATCAAAACTTTCTCTGGATTCAGACTGACAACAATGTTAAAAATACCTATTGCAACTTGATCTGCCCAATCCTGAATCATATCTAATGTTTTCTCGTGATTATCGGCAAAAATCATTTCCCCAGTAACATTTTCTATTGAATGAATTTCTTGATATCTCGCTACTAAGGCTCGAGTTGAAGCTAAGTCATGTATGGTTTTATAGCCCGAATTACCGAAATCAGTAATCATCATTCCTAATTCGCCAGCCCGAAAAGACTGACCATGCAGAATTTCATTATTTACATAGATTGCACCACCCACTCCAGTTCCGAGAGTGATTAACACAAAGTTTTGATTGTTTTGAGCAGCCCCATTAAACTTTTCGGCTAAAGCAGCGCAGTTCGCATCATTCTCTATATATATAGGGTAGCTATAATCTAGAACTGCTAATAATTCTCTTTTAACATTCGTTCCATGTAGGGACGTCAAAGCCCCCGCTAGAATAGCTTCTCCTGATACAGGATCAACGAATCCTGGAAAACTAATCCCAATTCCTTCTATTGAAAAATTCTTTTCAAATTGTGCTATTATACGGGCTAGCGATGAGAAGAAAGCAGATTTAGTCGCCTGCTCTGTTTTTAGTTTTCCTTTCACAATGACTGTTCCGTAACGATCAAAGGCTCCATATTTTATAAACGTGCCACCTATATCAAAGCAGACATACGTCATCTTGGAATCTCCTTCCTTTATAATGTTAGCGCTTTACAAACTGATTATACTGAATTTTCAACTTCCATTTATACCGACTATATTAGTCTTGTTTCAGTCAAAATTAGTCATAAAAAAACAGCAGCTTACTGACAAGCTGCTGTCAGACTATCGATTACAACTTACTTCGAAAGTCATTGGGTGATTGTTGATAAAACTGTTTAAATTTTTTATAGAAGTAGTCCACATTTTTATAGCCTACTTGTTCCGCGATTTCATAAACCATCAAGTTTGAGTTTTTTAATAATGCCCCGGCTTCATCCATACGAATCTTTTCTAGATAACCCAAAAATGTTTCACCAGTCTTTTTCTTAAATTTTTTCCCAAGATAGGCACTGTTATACCCAAACTGATCAGCTACTGATTTTAAATTCATATCTTGTTGATAATTTTCTAGCATGAATCGTAAGATATCTGTGATAATATCCACATTATTCAGAGAACGAGCAATCTCCCACGAAAGTTTTTCAAGCGTATTTTGTAATAACTCAAACAACTCTGATAAATTTTCAGTTTCAAACAATTCTGTTTGTAGCTGTTTATCCGAAAGCGGTAAATCTTCAGTTGTATGTTTCTGGAGCTCTTTTAGCAACTGACTCATATCCTGACTAACCTGCCATTTGAGATCTTCTTCATAAGCTAAATCGTAAATAAAATTATTGCAATAAGACCTTAATGTCACGGGGATATCGGTATTGGCTAAAACCGCTTCAACAAGCTCCAGAAGGCAATTGTCATTATACGTTACGGATTGTTTTTCTCTCACAAGGAACTCCGGCGTAATTAGCTGGTGAGGGAAAAGAAACTCCATTTTTCTAAGATGTCTGAGTTCACCTGCCAATCCTTGTAAACTTTGTTTTGCCGAGACCCAACCAATTCCCACTATGGAATCTCCATGAGGAAACTTCAGGGACAAGCGCTCTTCTAAAGCTTGATTCTCTGCTAGTAGAATCAAATAGTTGCAACCAAAATTATTCAGCATTACCACAGGATAACGTTCCACTAGACTTGTATATGTTTTTTTAGGCAATTGCCCTTTAAAACTAAAACAGTAGAGCTCTTCAAAGTTATCTAGCCCCGTTTGATCATTGCCAAAAAGTTTAGCAGATAACTGATGCTTTAAGTGTTCTTCATTCATAAGCGCGTCTTGTTGTGCTATTTTATCTAACAACGCCATTAGCTCTTCCTCATCCACGGGTTTTAAAAGATAAGAAACAAAGCCTAATTGGATTGCCTTGCGTGCGTATTCAAAATCTGAATAACCTGAAAGAATAATGGCTTGAAAGTTTGCGCCAGCTTCTTTTGCTTGCTCGATCATTCGTAAACCATCGATTTCTGGCATTCGGATATCTGTAATCACCAGATCTGGTTGCCATTCTCGAATTTCTTTTAATCCTTTGCGTCCGTTTTCTGCTACTCTAATGTCTTGATAGCCATAATACTCCCAATCAACAATCCATCTCAAGCCTTCTCTGATTGCCTCTTCATCGTCTATAATCAATAGTTTTTTCATTTTTATCCCCCATGATTCGCTATTACAAAAAGCCCATTACATGAAGCCAAGTCTCGAATAAATTGATCCAAGACTGAACATTAGGTTCGATACCATAACCTTCTTTAGTCATCGTTTCAGTTGTCCCTAGACCAAGCCCATGTCCTCCTTTAGCAAAAATATGCAATTCAACAGAAACACCATTTTGCTGCAATGCTTCCGCAAATGTTAGACTGTTTTGCATTACAACCAGTCCATCCTCCGCAGTATGCCATAAAAAAGTAGGCGGAGTGTCAGGTGAGACCAATTTTTCTAATGACTGGGCATGACTATCTTTTTCATAGTTGCGGCCTAAAAGATTTTTAAACGAATCCTGGTGTCCCCATGGTTCTGATGAAATCACAGGATAAGAGAGTAACAAACCATTTGGACGACAAGTTGGAAAGTTTAAATCACTCAAAACTTCGTCTTGCCACATGACACCAAGACTAGCAGCTAAGTGTCCCCCAGCAGAGAACCCAGCCACAATAATTTTGTCGGGATCTATATGCCATTCTGCAGCATGCTGGCGAATCAACTGGATACTTTTAGCCAATTGTCGCAAGCTTGTGGGAAAAACAGTTGGTGCAACACTGTATGTTAGCACAAAAGCATGCAGTCCCTTTCCGATCATTGCATTCGCAATCGGTTCTGCTTCCCGAGCTGAGACCATCCCATAACCACCCCCAGGACAGATTACAATAGCGGGTCTTTTTCGCTCTAAATCCATTTCTGCATAATTCTCAATAATATATGACTCTAATTGTGCCTCATGATTCCCACTTACGACAGGAATGGTTTTTCTGATCATTTTGTTATTCCTCATTCAATTTTTATTTGATAAGCTATAGGATAATCTTCTTCTATATTAGGAACAGTTACTTCAAGTCCATCTTTATTCTGACGCCAACGGATCTTTGCAGAACTACCTAATAATTGAACATCTTTTATAATACCATGAAATCCAGGTGAATTTTGGTCGGATGTTATTTTTAAAGCGCGTATCACTGCCTTCTCAGTCGTTGGGGGTTCCATAAAGAAAGCATAAACCGAGTCACCGTTGCTAGTAAAACGAATGTCTTTTTCGGAATAAATAGTCCTGCTTTGTTCCAGAAATTGCCCATCATACGTTAGCGTTGGTCCTTCACCTTGGCAGCGCCATACTTTGCTTTCATAGATTCCTTCCCCATTTTTTGCTAACCATTTTCCTATTTCTTCTAATATTTCCCGATCCTTTAGCGGGAGAGAACCATCTCCTTTGGGACCAATGTTCAGCAACATATTGCCATTTTTTGCGACAATATCAATTAGGTTTTGTAAGATTTCTTTAGCTGACTTATAATCTAACGTTTCTGTATAGCACCAAGAATCACGTGCAATGGCTGTGTCCGTCTGCCAATAAAAGGGTTGCGCATTCGCAAATTTCCCTCGTTCAATTTCTGGGATACCACTGCCGAACATCATGGCGTCGTGTTTATAGCAAATAGCTGTAGGTATGCCCCATGCTACTCCGCGATTATAGTAATAAGCTGAAACGATTTTTAGATTTTCTTTAAATGCTTCATGTTGAATCCACCAGTCGAAATATAAGCATTCAGGTTGGTACTGATCGATAATTTCACAAGTGCGTAACAGCCAATCATCTAAAAATTCTTGTGTCGGATATGGTTGACTAAATAGCTCTTGATTATCTGGTTCTGGCATAGCCGGCCAATAAAAATCACCCTTTTTTAAAGGCTCTGTTACATCACTATTAAACTCTTTGCCATGTCCAAAAAAGAACCAGTGCTCCGCTCGATGGGAGGAAGTGCAGAAGTGTATATTCCGCTTTTCAGCTGACTGCTTTAATTCTCCCAAAATATCTCGATGTGGTCCCATATTTACGCTATTAAATTCAGATAGCTGGCTTTGATATAACTGAAAGCCATCATGATGTTCTGCTACTGGAAAAAAATAACGTGCACCAGCTGATTGAATTGCATCTAACCACTCTTCTGGATCAAACTTCTCTGCCGTAAACAAGGGGATAAAATCTTGATAGCCAAATTGATCTTGCGGGCCGTATGTTTCACGATGATGGTAATATTCCGGTGAATTTTGGATATACATATTTCTGGAGTACCACTCATTATTAAACGCAGGAATGCTGTATAAACCCCAGTGGATAAAAAGACCAAATTTTGCTTTAGTGAACCAGCTTGGAACTTGAAATTTAGCTAAGCTTTGCCATTCTGGCGTGAATGGACCTTGATGAGCTACTTTCAATATCTCTTGCTTATATTCAGCTTCCGACTTCAATAGGCTAACCCCATTCCCTCTAACCAACTTTTCGCAATCAATTGATGACCAGCTAATGAAGGATGAACGCGATCCATACTAAGTACATAAGATGATTGCACTTGTAAAAATCGATCGATTGCGTCTTGTACATTAATAAACTGACATTTGTATTCAGATGCCGTTTTTTCAGTAATTTGATTATATTTAGTCAGCATTTTACGCATTGGATCATCTAAACTGGCTTCCATCATAAAGGCAGATAAAAAAATGATTTTTGTTTTATCTCTATCAACCTTTCTTATTATTTTAGCAATTGTTTCTGCAAACATCTCCTCCGAAATTTGTGACTCCTGGCTAAAAACACTGTCAAAGTGTCGCCAAACGTCATTTATTCCGATCATGATTGTAACAATATCTGGATTCAAAGCTGTCACATCAGTATCCCAGCGCTCAAATAAGTCAGTAACACGGTCACCACTCACACCTTTATTGATAATCATTAGCTCTTTTTCAGGAAAAAAAGCGGTTGTAATACTATTAATTAAATTAACATAGCCTTCTCCCCATGAGGACCAAGTTCCTGGCTTTGCCTCATAATTACGATTTGCATCCGTGATAGAGTCCCCCACAAAAAGAATACGATCACGATTAGTTGTCATCATCTGTCCGTTCCTCCAATAAATATCGTTATCTTTTTCTGCAAAGAAAGATCATGAGGCGTATAAACAGTTTGTAACTGCTCAATGCCTCATAATCTATTCTTAAAAGATATTCTTAGTTTGCCATAACTTCTTCTCGCGCTTTATTTTGATCCTTAGCATTCTGCATATCGACTGCTAAAACATCTTCATAGCCTAAGCCATTTGCTGTATCTTGCATTTCTTTTTTCAGTTTATTGAATTCTGACTCATCTTTGGCAAAAATCATTTTCCATGAATATTCTTTTATTGATGAGCCTACTTGATTCCGTAACGTGGCAATTTCAGAACTGTCCTCTGGTGTAACGTAGCTGGCACCTGGAGCCACTGCAATTTCCTTTGTCTTTTCAAGATATTCTACAGCATTAACTGCGCCATCCATTTCTTTCGACCAATTCTCTTTTAGTTTATTCGTTGTTGCTGCTGCATAACTATCCCATTGATTGAAATTGTATGGTGCTTTGGTATCAGGATTTTCATCAATCAATAATACTGTATTCACATTTAATGCAGATCCGCCATCTTTATAACTGCCGCCGCCAAATTCTTCTGGCACGTCTGCGTCACCATCAATCAAAGCTTTCTTCCCAAGATCTGTCAGTTGCGGTTTACCATCTTCGCCTTTTTCCCAAGTCAAGCCTTCAGGTCCAGAACCGCCTACTGTTTGAGAAGCATTATCCATAATTCCTTCTGGAGAATATAACCAATCAACAAATTCAGCGATGCGCTCAGGATCGTCTGCTTTTGATCCTATTCCGATGAATAAGTTTCCGCCATTAGCTTTGGCACCGTTTGAGTAAATTGTTTGATCTTTGATAGGTGCCAACATGTAACCAATTCCTTGATCCATTCGTTCCGTCGAGTTAAAAGCCGATTGACCTAGCCAAGGGAACCATGAATATAAAACTTGTCCTGCTTGGAATTTTGAGAACAACGTATCGTAGTTTTGTGTTGTTGATTCTGGGTCTACAAGTCCCATTTGATTAGCATCAAAATATAGTTTAAGTGCCCGCATATACTCGGAGTCGTCCGCCAAAACGCTTTGATAGTCAGAACCGTCTGCTTTCGCTAGAGTATAGCCAACTGTGTCATAACCATATAGCTGTGCTAATTGAACTGCACTAGACATGTAGTTTCCATCCCAGTCACTAAAGAGCGAGAAACCGTACACTTTTTTACCTGCTTCTGTTTCGCTATTTGCTTTTTGCATATCAGCCAAAACAGGCAAGAGATCTTCCAACGTTTTCATTTCTGGATATCCTTGTTGCTCATATAAGTCCCAACGCAAGTAAGCACCGATGTTCAAGTCTAAGCCTTCAGAAGGAGTATTTGCAGGTAAATTTGATACCTCAGTTGGAAATCCGTATACGCCATCTTGGTCTTTATTTAGATGTTTCACTGCTCCATCATAATTTTTCAGATTAGACATTTTTTCGTAAAGATCCGAAGAATCGTATAATAGGCCGCCTTGTACCAATTCATTATATTCTTTTCCTGTATTGATAATAATCAGATCTCCTAAATCCCCCGCTGCGGTCCGCGTTTGATATAATGTATCACCATTCCCCGCTACGTTGGGCGCGATAATATTAAGCTCGATATTGAACTTGTCCTTAACAATTTTAGCAAACCAACCCTTTTGAATTCCCATATAGTTGGCAACACTATCATATACATCAATTGTCAACGTTTCGTTTTTGTCTACTGAACTACTACTTTTCCCCGATGCGCCAGTGCTACAAGCGGCTAGTCCCGTTAAAGAACTTAAGCCTAATAAACCTACTGCTACAATTTTTGCCCATGTTTTTCTCATTTGTTCTCTCCCTTTCGCTTTAACCTTTCACCGCACCCAACATAATACCTTTAACAAAGTAACGTTGGAAAAGCGGATAAATGAACATGATTGGTAATACAACAATAACTGAAACAGTCATTCGAATCGACGTTGGCGTCTGAGCGGTTGCAGCCGAAGCAATACTAGCCACTGCGCCGCCAGAGTTTTTCACCATTTGTGCTAACGAGTTCGCTTGATTGATATAGGTGTATAGCAGGTACTGAAGCGAATATAATTTTTGATCTGTAATGTAAATTAACGTATCTTGGAACGAATTCCATTGTGCAACCGCCGAGAAAATTGCGACTGTTGCCAGGATAGGGGTACAGTTAGGTAAAATTACCTTAAAAAATACTTGTAGGATGTTGGCTCCATCGATTTCTGCAGCCTCTTGTAGAGAGCGCGGAATCGATTCAATATAGGTTTTTACCAAGATAATGTTAAACGGCTGCACGATTGCAGGTAATACATAGACCCAAAAATTATTCGTCAATCCTAAAGTCTTCATCGTAATAAACATCGGAATTAGACCAGCATTAAAATACATAGTAATGATAATGAAACGATACCAAAAAGTCCGTTTCCACATTTTTTCTTGTGTGAACATAAACCCTAGAAAAGCAGAAGCTAAAACGGTACAAGCCGTCCCAATTACTGTCCGAGCTAGAGAGACAACCGCCGCCAGACTTAACCCATCTAACTGAAGGACTTGTTTATAATTTTCAATATGAATACCCGCTGGCACAAAACGAATATCGCCTAATGCGCTTAACTCATTATTACTGATTGAGTTGATAATCAGATAATAAAATGGATACGCACATATCAATGTAATTACCGCAAAAAATGTATAGTTAAGAATATTGAATAGGATATCTTCTTTGGTACGAGTGACTTTTTTTGCAGTTTTCTTTTTACTATGCCCTTGCTTTAATGATATTTCCATTTCTCTACTCCTTTACTAAATAATTGATGTGCCACGGATTTTTTTAGAGGCAAAGTTTACAACCGCTAATAATGCCACACTAATTACACTTTTCAGCATACTAATAGCCGTTGCCAACGATAAACTATTTCCGCCAAGACCAATATTGTATACATATAAATCTAGAACTTGAATATGTTCTTTATTGAAAGCATTTTGAAAAACAAAATATTGATCCATTCCATTGTTCAATAAATTAGCGATAGAAAGCATCAACATAACAAGATAGGTGGGTAAAAGAGCCGGTAGAGTGATGTGTCGCATCAATTGAAAACGATTGCCGCCATCGATTCGAGCCGATTCATATAGCTCCGGATCAATTCCTGCAATTGCCGCTAGGTACATGATGGCCCCCCAGCCAAGTCCTTTCCAAACATTCCATAAGCACATCATCAACCAAGTATGATTGTCACTATCCAAAAACTTTAAAGGATCCGTAACAAAACCCCATTCTTGTAATAATGTATTGACTAGCCCAGTGTTAGAAAACAAGCTGAATGCAATGGTATAAACCAGTACCCAACTAATGAAGTTTGGTAAGGTTGTAAGTGTCTGAACAATATTTTTAAACCACTTACATTTTACTTCATTTAAAAGAATTGCAAATCCTACCGGTAAAACTGAGGTAGCAATTCCTAAAAAGCTCATTGCAAAAGTATTTTTCATCACTTGCACAATTTGATCAATCTGCGTTTGACTAGATACCAACATTTTAAACCACTTCAGACCTACAAATTCACTTCCTGATAATCCTAATGCCGGTTTATAATCATACAAAGAATAAATCCACCCATGAAGTGGAAAATAGGCAAACAAGAAAACAAGTACCAGAAATGGTACGATCGTAAAGAACATGATTTTACCTTCGCGACTCACTCGTTTGCTAATTTTCTTTTTTGGGATTTTTTGTTGCAGTTCCATCTTTTCTCCCCCTCATCATTTGTAACCGCTTTACATAAATGATAATATCATCTACTTCTCACACTGCCACCCGACAAAATAGTACTTGTTTACCATACAAAATAGACTTCTTTTGCTATAAAAATAAGCTCAAACACCCCAAAGTATTGGGTTGTAAGCGTTTGTAAAAGGTATTCTTTAAAAGGGAGACAATTCTAATTGACGTCTAAAGATGCTAAAATGGAAACAACTTTTAGAAGAGGTGACACAACTATGAAATTCAATCCTGACAGTTCCTTTTTCAAAGGAATCACACTTGCTAGTCAATTTATCGCACTTAATTTTCTGTTTATTTTAAGCTGCCTTCCAGTCCTAACAATTGGTGCCGCCACAGCGGCTATGCTGGATGTCAGTCTGCGATATGCAGATCACGAACAAGGGTATCTTTTAAAAGGCTACTTTAATAGCTTTATAAAAAACTGGCGTAGAGCTACCATCATCTTTGCCTGCTTTGGAGTTCCCATCGTTCTGCTAGTTCTTGCCTCATTTTTCTGGTTTTCCTTACAAAATATCTTGGGCACTATTATTGGTCTGTTAGCTGCTTTCATCGCGGTGTATTTTTTTATCTGCTGGCTAGTAGCCACTAGTCTAGTTGTTCGTTATGAAACGCCCATCAAACAGCTACTAAAAAATGCGCTACTGCTTCCAATTGCTCATCCAGTGAAAATCGGTGCACTCTTTTTGATTCCCCTGACACTGTTTTGTTTAATGATTTTAATGCCTGGATTTAAAATTCCGATTCTATCAGTCGGATTTGCCTTTTCCTTTTATTGCAGTGCATTTTTACTGCTTTCAGTCTTTCAACAGCACAGCTAAAGGAGCACTGCTAATATGATAAAACGAAAATGGATACGCTCTTTATCTGACTATTCCATTCGCCAGCAGCTGTTTATTATTTATCTACCAATTATTTTTCTTTCAACCTTAGTGATTGGTGGAAATCTCATTTATGATTCCTATAAACAGCTTAAAAATAGTTATCAAGATTTAGCTATGACTGATGCACTACGCGTCCGTTCCGTCATTTTTGAATCAACTAATACATTCAAGAATATTGCGCATTCGATGTCTACAGATACTGATCTCCGAAATCTATTGAGTCATAACTATCAAGATTATGGGGAAGCCATTCAAGCTATTAATCACTATACATATATTGATCGCTTGCAAATTCAAGAAACTTCAATCCATAGCTTGAAAATTTACACTAGTAATACTACTTTAGCTAATCATAAAAATTTCTCTTTATTGACAGATGCTGATAAGAAATCAACTTGGTTTCAACAAGCTTCGGCTCGTTCTGATGAATTTTGGCGTCTGCAGCCCTCCACAGATTCTTTAAACCGGCTGATTTTATACAAAGCACTACCTTTGCCTCTCTCAGATAAAAAAGCCATTTTAGCTATTACGATGGATTACAATTTTCTGCGAAATCGCATCAATAATTCTAACTATGAAGATCAGATTTATTTAAATAGTTCACATCTTTTTTATAGTGATTTTTTGCATAATCTAGGGGAAAGGCCTGTTAAAGTCACCAAAGACAAAGTTGACCAAACTCAATTTATTGAAGTTAATAACCAACAACTACTAGTTGCCTCGACAGCACTCTCACTTGGAAACGATACTGACACTTTATATATCAACTCGATTGACCGACTAGCTTACGCTAACCTACAAAGTAATATTTTGAAGTGGGCTAGTCTTTTAGGTCTTGTACTATTTACAACTTTTATTCTAGTATTAATTTTTGCGAATTTCTTTGTTGATCGCGTCAAAAAGTTACAATCAGCCGTCTACCATGCCGCGCTTGAAGACTATGAGTTCTTCGGCAATATCTCTGGAAATGATGAAATTTCAAAAATTTCTTTAGATTTTCATACGATTGTCCAAAAAATCAAAAAGAACGAAGAAGCGATTTATCAATCACAAATCCATGAACAAGAGCTGTTAAACCAGCAACAGCAGATGGAATTTAGTATTTTAGCTAGTCAGATCAATCCTCATTTTCTTTTTAATACATTAGAAACGATTCGTATGACGGCTTTGAAAAATCAAGATCGAACAGTTGCAGACTCAATCAAGTTATTATCTAAATCTATGCGGTATACATTAGATAATGAAGGAAAAAAAATCACCCTTCTGGCGGATGAACTTCAGGCAATTGAAGTATATGCTGCTATCCAGAAAATGCGATTTGGTGATCGCGTTAATCTCTATTATCAAATTGATAAACAAATTGACCCCACGAAAATGGTACTTTTGCCGCTTTTGATACAACCTTTAATAGAAAATGCCATTAGCCATGGACTCGAAGGATTAACACGGCCTGGAAAAATTCTTCTGCAAATTCAGAAGGATGGGGAAACGTTGATCATTACTGTTACGGACAATGGTGGCGGCATCCCAGCTGAACGCTTAACACGCTTACAAAAGGATATTGAGCAAAATGATCTTGAAAATACCAAAAACATTGGACTCCGAAATGTTAATAATCGAATTAAACTCTTTTATGGTAAAGAATATGGTATGCAGATTAGTAGTCAGCTTAATGACGGAACCACGGTCAGACTCCAGATAAAAATAATGACTACTTCATTCCAATAAAAAAGTATCAGAGCATTTATAAACTGAAGCGCCCCCCAAAAGTAAGATTCATAGTCTAACTTTTGGGGGGCACTACACTTGCTCTGATGCTCTTTATTTATTTATTTACAATGATTTTGACATCATAAGGTGCCAGCTCAATATCTCTCTCAATATTTTTCCCAGTAAGTAAATCGATTCCGTCAAAAGGTAATGTGCATGCTACATTCTGATCTAAATGATTCAACACAAAAGAAAAAGTTTGACCATTCTTTTCCCTATGTTTAATTTCAATTCCAGTCGGAGTGTTGATTTCAGGGATATCCAGCTGATTTAGAACTTGTTCAACTAAATACGTCATTCCGGTACCCGTCAACATGGTCCCAACATAGTAGGCCTGACCCGCGCCAACGCGATTGACTGTAATTACGGGACTATCTTGGTAAAATTCCCCCGGCCCATATTTTGCCAAACAAGTCGCCCCTCGCAAATGCAAAATATCACAGAGCATTCGACAACCAGATTCCGTACCATCCTTAAAAATAACCTGATATTCTCGCTCAGGAGGCAACGCGTCAAACTCTTCAACCCAGATTCCCAAAAGGTCTTTTAAAGGACCAGGATAACCACCTAAATGAACATTATCCGTTTCATCCACTAAACCACTCATCATTGTTGTTACAAAATGACCACCATTCATAACAAAATCGGTTATTTTAGCTGCTTGTTCGTTGGTTATCATATACAAACATGGTGCAATCACAAGCGTATACTTACTAAAGTCTTCATGAAGCCCAATCATATCAATATCAATATTTCGTTCATAGAAGCTCTGATAGTAATGATGAATTTGTTCCACATATCTTAACTCTACTGTTGGTCCACTAGCATACTCTAGTCCCCAGTATGTCGGCCAATCAAAAATAATTGCCACTTTGGCAGGAGTTCGGCTATCCAATAACGTATCTCCCAACTTAGCAAGTTCGGTACCTAGTTGTGCCACTTCACCAAAAACACGAGTATGTTCAGTCCCTACATGATCGATAACTGCCCCATGAAATTTTTCACACGCACCTACTGAACGTCTCAATTGAAAGAACTGTACCGTGTCTGCACCATGAGCGACAGCTTGATAACTCATATTGCGCATTTGTCCCGGCCGTTTGAGGGAGTTATATGGTTGCCAATTTTGCTGACTAGGGGTTTGTTCCATAAGCATAAAAGGTTGCCCTGATTTTAACCCTCTCATTAAATCATGAGTCATAGCAGAAAAGCTTACTGGCGTATTATAACTAGGATAACTATCCCAAGAGACGATATCCATCTCTTTGGCAAACTTAAAATAGTCTAGTCCCTTATACGTTCCCATCAAATTAGTTGTTACTGGTGTTAGTAAATCATAGGCACGTATTGCAGCCTTTTCATCTTTAAAGTTTTGAAGAATAGCGTCTGACATAAATCTGCGATAGTCTAGAGAAATTCCCGCAAAAGCGGTTTTTTCAGTTCCAATCGCATCACCCAGTGCATTAGGAACTACGATTTCCTCCCACGAATAAATAGTATGGCTCCAAAACGTCATATTCCATGCCTTGTTTAAGGCGGAAAGCGTCGTATATTTTTTCTTTAACCAAACGCGAAACGCTTTAGCACAATTTTCGCAGTAACATTCCCCACCATATTCATTGGAGATGTGCCAACAAGCGAGATTATCCAAGTTTGCATAACGTTCCGCTAACTTTCCGGCCAATTGCGCACTATACTTGCGGAATACTGGGCTATTGGGACAAGCATTATGTCGATGACCAAAGCGATGTGCTCTACCTTCAAAATCAGTGCGGTTCACATTGGGATAGCGATGGCTCATCCAGGCTGGTAAGGCCGCAGTGGACGTTCCTAAAACGATTTGATAATTATGAGCTATCAACATCTCGATAATTTTATCTAACGTAGAAAAATCATATTGTTCCTCACTTGGTTGTAATTGAGACCATGAAAAGACGTTTATTGTAGCAGAATTAATCGATGCTAAATTCAATATTCTCATGTCTTCTAACCAAATCTCCTCCGGCCATTGTTCCGGATTATAATCCCCACCAAATAGCATATTTTTGAAATAGGACATTTTATGATTCAGCCTCCTGTAATAATTCCCCATTTGTAGCAATAATTTTTTGGTACCAATAAAAACTATCCTTAGGTATACGTGCTAAATTCTTCTCATCATGTTCATCACGATCAACATAAACAAAACCATAACGTTTCTTATAGCCATTGAGCCAACTTAGCAAATCTGTAAAGGACCAAGCACAGTAACCAATGATTTCAACGCCATCTGTAATCGCCTTTTCCAGTTCTAATAAATGTTCTTCTAAGTATGCAATTCGGTAAGAATCGTGAATATGCTTATCAGGAGTTAGCAAATCAGCAGCACCTAGCCCATTTTCCGTAATAAAGATAGGTAGATCGTAACGTGATTGGATTCTTCTAAGTGCAATTCTGAATCCAACAGGGTCAATTTCCCAACCCCAATCCGTCTTCGTTAGATATGGATTTTCTACACCATTAAACATCGGCGTTTCTGGAGTCAAAGCTTGTTGGGATTTAGGCTGCATCAAGTAGGGATCGGTCTTCGAAAATTGCTTCTCCGTATCATCTTTTTTTTCTAATCTATTGGTTTTAACGGTCCCGCCATGATAATAGTTAATACCTAGGAAGTCTGGTCGTACACTCTGTAAAAGAACTTCATCCTCGGGTGAGACTTCCGGGGCAATGCCTAGATTTTTCAATTGTTTCATGACGAATTTAGGATATTTACCTGTACAATACACAGATAACCACCATTCGTTGTTGAAGGCTTCAGCATTTTCCGCCGCCAACACATCACTAGGGTCTGCAGTCAAGGGATAGATAGGACCATACCCATAACTAGGGCCAATTTTTCCTTGAGGAACAAGCTCTCTAAATAACTTAATGGCAGCTGCATTTGCTAAATTCACTATATGATTTGCGGCATACATTCTTTTTAGGTCTGTAACAGCTGGTGGATGAGCAGCCCAACGATAACCCAATGGAATGAAAACATTTTGTTCATTCATTGTAACCCAATACTGGACTTTATTCCCCAACCGTTCATAAAGCGCCCGACAGTATTTTACAAATGCATCGATTGTTTTTCGTGACTCCCAACCACCATAGCGTTCCTGCAATGATGCTGGCAAGTCCCAATGATACAGAGTAAGAACTGGTTCAATATTATTTTCAATTAACGCATCGACTAACTTTTCATAGAAATCTAGTCCTAGAGGATTGATTTCACCATCCCCATCTGGAATGATTCGGCTCCAAGCGACACTGAATCGATAAGCTTTTAGCCCCATTTTTTTCATTAATGCTACATCTTCCAAAAAAAGATGATAATGGTCTACCGCTACATCGCCATTCGTGCCTTCAAAGGTTTTACCATCAATACGAGCGAAATCATCCCAAATAGACGGCCCCTTCCCATCTTCCCTCCAAGCGCCTTCTATTTGATAAGCAGCAGAAGCAGCACCCCACAAAAAATTTTCGGGAAATACATCTAGTTTTTTATGATACATGATTTTCCTCCTGTACGTTTCTTTGCTGATATTCAAACCATTCACAATACACGGGTGCTTTCATATCTTGACCATTTCCTGTCGCATACAAGGCAATATAGGGCCCTGTAAAAACACCGCTAACTTCTGTTGTTAAGTATTTTGTTTCTCCAGCACTTAACTTCGTTAATCTATTTTTGTCCATTCCAGCATACAACTGGTAGCTATCTGTACTTCCTACTATTCTAAGGTAAACTGATTCACCAGAGTATTCTTCCATTTTTACATTAGAAAAAGGACCAACCTGTTGTCTGGTACCAACCAGCAAATTACCATCTCTTTTGCATACGAAAATATCGTAGTGCGCTTGTCGATTCAAATAAATGCTTAAACCAAACTCTTCCTTATCTATCAAATCTGGAAATTTGAATTTTGCAGTAGCAGAAAAATCAAAGTGTTGCTGACGACGACCCAGCCAAGATACGTTTGCTTCTTGGTTGAGATCAGCAGCCTGACCTTGCAGTACTAGTCCATTTGAAGAAGGATGGACATTTTTCTTATCATACTCATACAGCGAATTCCACTCCATGCCAATTGTGGTTTGAAAGTCATCATAGTGGACAGTCTCTAAACTCTGCTCCGACTGAATAGCACTTGTTTCGACAACTTGTTCTAGGCTGCCCTCATTGCCAAACTTAGGCCAGTCACCATACCATTCAACAGGTACTAAATTTGTTTCTCGTCCTAGCAAATGCTTTCTTGGGAAAAAGGGTAATGGTCTGATACCTAGACAGACAGCCCACCAATTTCCCAATATATCCTGAAATAAATCAGCATGGCCAACCGCTTGAATTGAATTTGGCAAACTTCTATTTGTTAGTACTGGATTACTTGGACAGCTCTGATATGGCCCGTAGATGGATTTGCTTCTAGCCATGGTGACCATGTGTCCATAGCCAGTTCCTCCCTCCGCGATCAAAAGGTAATAAAAGTTGTCTTTTTTATACAAATGTGGCCCTTCAGGATCAGCCGCTCCGGTTCCGTTCCAGATTTTTTTAGGTGAGGAACAGTGACCATTTGTTAGATCAATTTCACAAGCAAAGATTCCTTCTGATGCCCCACAATAATAGACTTTCCCATCATCATCTAAGAAAAGTGAAGGGTCGATACCTGGCAGATCCAACCAAATCGGATCTGACCATGGACCGGTTGGATCCTCTGCCCAAATCAGAAAATTGCCAGACTTAGGCATATCTGGAGAGACATTCGTACAAATAATATAAAACCTACCAGCAATATAACGAATTGTAGGTGCATACAAACCAAATGCATTTGGTATTTTTTGCGATAGTTGTAACTGCTCTTTTCGTGTGATTGCATGACCAACTTGTTGCCAATTCACTAAATCTTTACTATGAAAAATAGGGATACCTGGAAAATATTCAAATGAACTCGTAACTAGATAATAGTCCTCTTTTACTAAACAGATGCTAGGATCAGGATAAAATCCTGTTAATATTGGATTTTCATACTTCATGTAAGCGCCTCCTTTATAAGTTATAAAGTATCATGATTTACAGATGATGATTACCAACAAAGGAGACATCTTTATGTATAAATTAGACATTTAGTAACATCTATTTCCCGTCGGCGAATAAATATTTTGCGAAACAAAATATGTGCCCTATCAGTATATTCAAATACTAATAGGACACATATTTTCAGTTTAGACTTATTTGCTTTCTATTAAGTTCGGTAAAGCGAGCCTAGTGCATGCTGTTGCATACTAGGTAACTTCTTATTTCTAAAAATAACAGTTACGTTTTCTAAATTTTTAGATTCTACACTATAGCTATCCGTCGTTGGCTCAATCGTAATCTCTCCAATTAATTTGCCAGTATTATCGCATACCGTAGTTGAAACTTTTTCAGTAATTTCAAATGCGTGAACAGTAATATCTTTTCCATAATCATATGATGCAGTGGTCTCATCATTCCCCACAACAATTAGACTGTTCTCCTTAGCCAATAGCGGGAGATGGAAATAGTCGTAATTTTCTTGGTACCATGCGGCACCACTATATTGTTTATTCGTCAGAAAATCCGTCCAGCTACCGGCAGGCAGATAAAACTGTACATTTCCTGTTTCGTTAAAGATAGGGGCCACCATAAGATTTTCGCCAAACATATACTGTTTGTCTATCGTATGAACAGTATAGTCACCTTCAAACTCCATAACTAATGGCCGCATCAGCGGTACCCCAGTCTTAGAAGTAACTACCGCTTCTTTATAGATATACGGCATCAGAGAGTTTTTCAAGCTCGAGAATTTTTGGGTAACTGCCGCTGCCTCTTCTCCAAAATTCCAAGGCACTCGGTATTCAATATTCCCGTGATACCGACTATGTGTTGATAGCAAGCCAAACTGCGTCCACCGCTTGTAGATGTCCTCTGAGGCATTTTCTTCAAATCCGCCGATATCATGGCTCCAAAAACCAAACCCAGACATGACAAAAGAAAGTCCACCACGTAAGGATTCCGCCATAGATGAATACACAGATAAATTATCGCCACCCCAATGAACTGGGAATTTTTGTGATCCCACAGAAGCTGATCGTGCAAAAACAACCGCATTGCCTTCCCCTTTTATTTCTTCTAACAGTTCAAAAACAACTTCATTATAAAGATAGGCATAGTAGTTATGCATTTTTACTGGATCTGAACCATCATAATAAACTGCGTCTGTCGGAATACGTTCTCCAAAGTCTGTTTTGAATGAATCAACACCCATGTTAACCAATTTTCTTAGCTCTTCCTTGTACCATGCTCTAGCTTCTGGATTCGTAAAATCGATAATTCCTTGGCCAGCTTGCCAAAGATCCCATTGCCAAACATTGCCATCAGCTTTTTTCAAAAAGTAGCCTTTTTCTTTACACTCTTTGAAAGCTGTGGCTTTCTGCCCAATATAAGGATTAATCCAAACACAAATTTTCAAACCTTTGTCATGTATTTTTTGTAATAATCCTTGAGGATCTGGAAACATCTTGCGATCCCATTCAAAACCACACCACTCAAATTCCTTCATCCAAAAACAATCAAAGTGAAAGACATCAAAAGGAATCTCACGCATTTGCATTTCATTGATGAATTTCATAACTGTTTCTTCACTGTAATCCGTCGTAAAAGAAGTAGATAACCATAGTCCAAACGACCAAGCAGGTGGCAATGCTGGTTTCCCTGTTAAGTCTGTATATTTCTGTAAAACTTCTTTCATTGTTGGTCCATAAATAATGTAATATTCAAGTTTTTCACCTTCAACACTAAATTGTGTGCGCGAAACATTTTCAGAGGCTACCTCAAAAGAAACGTTCTCCGGATGATTAACAAAAACCCCATAGCCTTTGTTTGTTAGATAGAAGGGAATATTTTTATAAGCTTTTTCACTGCCCGTGCCACCATCTTCATTCCAAATATCAACAGTTTGACCATTTTTAGTAAACGCTGTAAATCTCTCTCCCATGCCGTAAACATATTCATAGGGATCTAGAGATAGCTGCTCCCGCATATAATGCTTGCCATCTATTCCTGAAATTTCCGCCTGGGCTTGTGGTTTAGAAGAGGTTAACAGTCTATCCTGCCCAAAGAAATCTAATTGAAATGCACCAGTTTTAGCGACTTGTGCAGAAATATTACCAGATCTGAATATCAAACTATCCGTCTCATCTAAAATCTCAATTTGTGGTTGTTGATTATTCAGATTGAAATCAGGGGTTAGATCGTTAACATCATGGTGAATAAGCTGAACCTTGATAATGTCTTCTTGCGGAGATTCTAATTTCAACGTTGTCATGCCAATATTCAGCGTATCGCCCCGTTGTTCGATTTTTTTATACGGTAAATACAGGGTAAGGCTATCTTCATCAATTTGATAATCTCGACATTCTTTCGGATAGTTCAATGTATAGCCTTGTTTTGTCAGCCAGTATCCTTCTGTAAATTTCATGAGTTCCTCCTATTTAACCGCCCCATCAGATATTCCCTTAACGACGTGTTTTTGTAATAATATGAATAAAATGATAATTGGTAAAATGACAATTACTAATGCTGCTAATGCTAAATGCCACTGCTTATTAAATTCACCAAAGAAATAGAACATCTTCAAAGGTATCGTATACATTCCCTCTTTGTTGATACTCAATGATGGTAGCAAATAATCATTCCAGAACCACAAGGAATTCAATACAATGATCGTAACTGTCGTAGGCTTTAGCAGTGGGAAAATAACCTTCCAATAAATTTGAAATGTACTTGCCCCATCGATGATTGCCGCCTCATCGAGTGACTTGGGTACACCGCGTAATGCACCATAATACATAAAAGTGGCCATACTTGTTGCCAAACCTAAATACATAATCATCAATCCCGGGCGATTTAGCATGCTTACCTTACCAAACAGCGAAATCAAGGGAATCATAATTCCTTGAAATGGAATCAATAGCCCAATAGCAATCACAAAATAGATGATGCCGCTCAGCCTACTTGTGTTTCTTGATAACGCATACGCTGCCATAGAAGAAACAAATATAATAAGGATTAACGACCCAACAGTAATTAAGAGAGAATTCATAGCACTTCTCAGAAAGTCTAACTTATCAATCGCAGTAGTATAATTACTGAAATCGATTCCTTTAGGCAGACTCAATGTATTTTGAAAAATCTCTGCTTTTGTTTTAAATGAGTTGATTACAATCAGGAAAAAGGGATAGAACCAAATAAGTGAAAAAATAATCCCTGTACAGATCACCGCAATTTTTTTGTATGCTCTTTTTGTTTTCATCAAGCACTGATCTCCTTCTTACGAGTAATTGAAATCTGAATCACTGATATAATGACAATAATCACTAGAAAAATAATTGCTTTTGATTGTGCAAAACCCATTTTTCGCATAGTGAATGCCTCATTGTAAATATTCATTGCTGCCATTTGGGTAGAGTTATAAGGTCCACCTTGGGTTAATGCCAAGTTTTGATCATAAATCTTAAACGCGTTGGATAACGTTAAAAACAGTGTTACCGTAAATGCCGGCATCAACATAGGCAGTTTGATTTTAAAGAATGTTTGCAAAGGGGAGGCGCCATCCATATCGGCAGCTTCTAAAATCTCTTCCGAAATGTTGTTAATAAATGACACATAAATCAACATCATATAGCCACTCATTTGCCAGACAAATAGAATCACTAATCCCCAAAACCCTGTTTCAGGGGTACTTAGCCAGCCCTTAAAAAAATCGATTCCGGTCAAATCAGCAATACTTGTAAATGCTTTATTGAAAATAAACTGCCAGATAAATCCGAGAATGATTCCGCCAATCAAATTTGGCATAAAAAAGACCGTTCTGAAAACAGTGGTCCAACGGCCAAGTTTTTGCGTTACTAACGTGGCAAGTCCTAACGCAATCACATTGATCAATATTACACTGACCACCGAAAACTTTGCGGTAAATAGGAGACTATCAATAAAACCTTGATCTTTGAATGCTTTTATATAATTATCAATGCCAATAAAGTTGCCGACAGTATTTCCATTCCAATCGGTCAATGAGTAATAAGAACCAACCACAAGAGGAATGAATAATACGATGCCCAAGCCTATTAGCGCTGGCAATAATAAGAGCCAAAATGATTTTGATTTATTTGTTAACATTGTTGTCCCACCTTTTAGAATTGAAGTCTGCTAATCTCAGTTAATAAAAGTGACAGGTTCGTCAGATTTTTGACCAGACGAACCTGTCGCTATCTATTTCAACAGCTTTCTATTCACGTTCGTCCTTCCATGTTGTTTTTAGCGTATTACTGAATTCATCCCAAGTAATTTGGTCTGCAGTATATGCTTGGATCTGTACACCAATCACATTCTGTCCAAAGCCATCAGGATATGAATTGTGAACCCACGGAACTGTTTTGCCATCTGCTAGATAGCTATAAATCTTGTTAGATAGTGGGTCGGTGATAGCGTCACTAGAGAAGTTGGTATAGGCTGGAATAAACTCAAAATCATTAATGATTACATCCATCGCCTCGCTATCGGTATACATCCAAGTTAAAAACTCAATCGCAGCATCAATTTTTTCTTGATCTTTGTCTTTATTAACGCCCCAATACCAAGCAGGTCCTGCCACAACCTTTCCTTCTGATGGATTGGCGACAAACATTGGCACGATATCAAGTTTTTCCTTAGCAAAACTTGGGTCTAAACTATTTAATGTCGGTACAATCCAGTTACCTTGATGCACAATTGCTGCTTTTTCACCAGCAAATAGTTCTTCTACTGAAGTGCTGTAGTCCATTGACTCTAATGGTCCAGCGTTATACTTAGCGGCTAAATCAATATATTGTTTCATTTGATCCCCATAAGTAAAATTCAACTCTTTTGCTTCGTAGGTATCTACCAAACTATCCTTAAATTCTGGCGCAATAAAGTTAGAACTAAATTGGCTAGTAACCCACGTTTCTCCACCACTAAAAGCAAAAACTCCTTCTAAGCCCAATTCAGATTTCTTAGAATCTAAGGTTTTTACGGCTGCTTCAAAATCTGAAAAAGATTTAATGTTTGCTACATCAATACCAGCTTTTTTAAAAATTTCTTTATTAACAAGCCAACCGTATCCTTCAATGTTCATTGGAACCCCTAGAACTTGGTCATTGAGGGTTGCACCCTCCAGTGTTCCTTCAATAGCATTTTTTGCAAGCTCGGTATCGCTTAAGTCATACAATTTATGTTCCCATGTTTGCGTGTCGGATAAACCACCTAACATAAAAATATCGGGCTCATCACCTGAAGAAAACTTAGACTGCATAGCAGCCGTAGCATCCGTGCCACCACCAACCGTTGTCATATTGATCTCAATGTCACTATGACTCTGTTCGAACTTAGCGACTAAAGCATCCATTTGCTCCGCAGTCTCCGTCTTGATATTGAATACTTCCAAGGTGGTTTTTCCTTCGCTACCACTTTCGTTTGAACTTCCACATCCTGTCAATCCTAGTAATGCTACTGCAATTGCTGATATAAATAATCGCTTCTTCATTTTTTCCCCTCCAATATTTCTTTTAAAGACATTTCCAATTATATTGATTAAGTTATTGACATGTAATCGCTATCTTAGTATAAATATATTAAAATATTGACTTTTAGAGCTTGAAGGAGACTTTTATGACCAAAACTCATGTTTTTTCACCTAATCCCAGTGAAAAAGATATCGATCACTCTCTTAAAGAAATTACCGAACATGGCAATAGTCTTTTTCCTATTGCCGTCCACTATACGAATCATGAACCTAATAGAAAAAATATGATTCATACTCATTGGCATCGAGAAATAGAGATACTTTACATTGCAAGTGGTAAAATGGAAGTCATTATTGAAGGGAAGCACTTTATTGCCGAAAAAGATGACATTATTTTTATCCCTCCCAATCTATTACATGAAGCTATAAATTTTGAACAAAATCCTTGTGCTTTTTTTGCAATCGTATTTGATTCATTTTTTATCGAAAGTCACTTTTCCGATATCGTCCAACAGTCTTATATTGATCCGATTATTCAACACACCACCTCACATATTTTCCAAGCTACAGATACTTTAATGTCAATTGAAGATATGCGCATGTCTGTTACAGCTATAATCGAAGAGTTTGCTTTAAAAGAGCCTTATTATGAGCTATCGTTAAAAGCAAATCTATTACAGTTTCTTCGTTGTATATATCGAGAAAAAGACAACTTATTTAATTTTGATCTATATTATGAAAGTAAAGATGAACTCACCTCTTATCGCTGCAAAAAAATTGTTCTATTTATTGAAGAGCATTATCAAGAACATATTTCTCTTGAGATGATTAGCAACCATATGGGTTTTAGTAAAGAATACTTCTGTCGCTTCTTCAAAAAAAATTTTCGGATGTCGTTTTTCAAATATCTAAATGAGTCGAGAATAAAAAAAGCTGAGTATTTATTATTAAATACTCAGCATAAAATTATAGACATTGCGTTTGAAACTGGCTTTGAAGATGCCAATTACTTCACCACGGTATTCAAAAAAGAAACTGGTTTAACCCCGTCCGCTTATCGAAAAGCCCCCAATAACTTGACACTTCTATAAGAAAGCGAACGAGTCCGCTCGTTCGCTTTCTTTTAAGAACAATAAGGCAACAACTTAGCGGCCATTTCTTTAAAGTTCAACTGATTGACTGCTTCTAATTGTGTCACTGTTTCTGCTGAAAAATTGGGATTCATCCCACCACAGATACTACTGCTGATGGCGCCAATCGTATCCGTGTCCCAGCCAAGAGAGGCACTCAGCTGTGCGGTTTTAAGTGGGTCTCCTTGAGCCATTTGGACAATCGCAAAGACACAAGGAATCGTTTCAATGGTTTCAACACCACTACCTACTTCTTCATACAGGCGTGCTAAAATGGTGCGTTGATCCGTTTCCTCTGCCAAGATTCTTTGCGCTTGTCGCATTCTAAACCGAAGCGATGCGGCAGGAAAATCATAGCCATACGCTTCAGCCACCGCTAAGGTATCATAGGCTAGCTGCCACAGTTCGGTCATTGAAGTGCCACCCCGGACTACATAACTCACCGCCGCTGCCACTGCACTAGCCCCAGCGATGGCAATTTTAGTATTATGCGTTGGTAAACAGATTTGATAAACCCGTTCTACTAACTGTTCTAGCTGACGATAATCACTAATGATGCCCACCGGCGCGATGCGCATGGAAGCTCCGTTAGTAGTGCCGGCAATACCGGTTTCGGTTAGCGGCATGCCCTTGGCAATCTTTTCCAAGGCTTTCAATGTCGAGGGCCCAGATACGTATGCTGAAACACCTGATTCATTGTTCCACTTTAGCAACTGATTGACATAAGCCTGTGCGTTAATCTGCCCGTTATTCGCCACAATCATCTCATAAATCATGACCGTATTGATGGTATCGTCCGTCACTTCTCCTGCCACCATTTTGCGGCCAAAGGCATCATGTTCATCTGAAGGTAGTAGCTCCTTGATACCTTCTGGATATAGACGAAAGATTTTTTCTTGCGACCAACACTCCGTTGGCATTCCCATGGCGTCCCCTAACGCACCGCCAACTAAGACACCCCAAATTCGCTCTTTCATCATCTTAGTTGCCCTCCACTGCAAATGCAATTTCCTTATTTTGAGCAAAAGGAATCACCGTTAACAACAAGTCAGTGTTTTTGACTTTTGTTTGTTCGGTCATCATCACATCTAAATATTCTTGAGCATTAGTAATTAAAATAACGGTTTCGGTGTCGTAACCAGCAGTCAAAATAGCAGCTAGATCAACTGTGCCTAACAACTGTCCTTGCTGAACTTTTTGGCCTGGCACTACTTCCACCGCAAAACCAGTACCCTTTAGTTCAACCGTATCAATTCCCACATGGATCAAAACTTCGATACCGGAAGAACTAGTGATGCCTATTGCATGTCCGCCGGGAAAAACAGTCGTAACAGTTCCGCTGACAGGTGCACGTAATTCCCCTTCAGTCGGTGTAATGACGATCCCTTTGCCAATTTCTCCTTTAGCAAAAGTGGCGTCTTGTGAAGCAGCCAGTGGTTTCACTGTACCGGTAAAAGGCGCTAAAATCTCTTCACTATGAATTAAGGAATCTTTTGGCTCATGGGCAACTTGTTCACTAAAGGTAAAGTATGTTAGCAAGAACGCCACGGCCATAGTCGCTGCCGTCGCTAAAAGTGCTAGATATAGTCCAGTCATACTGCCCGTTTCTGGATTGATGAAGGCCACAAAACCTAAGGCTCCGAATGAGAAAGTATACATTTTTGCTGAGAATAACGCTAAAATGACCGAACCAACTGCACCCCCTAGCATTGAGAAAGCAAATCGCTTTTTGACAGGTAAACTAAAACCATAAATGGCCGGTTCAATAATACAGAAAATCCCTGAGATCATCGCGGGAATTGCCAACGTCTTGGTCTCCTTAGAGCGAGTCCGCAAGAAGACCGCTAAGACTACCGCGGTTTGGGCAAAGTTAGCGGTAAAGGACATAGGAAAAATGTAATCAGAACCTAACGTCGCTAGGTTGTTGATACCAATCGCAGATAGTGGCCAATGAAGACCTAGGATAACCAGTGGTTGATACAACAGCGCAACGACGATGGAGGTTACGATTGGCGAAATAGTATAAAGACCTGAAACACCAGCTGAAATCAATTGGCTCAGGACATTGGTCACTGGTCCGATAAATAAAATCGATAAAGGAACGGTAATCAAAATCGTCAAAAATGCATTTAAATTATGGGCTAAGATTGCCGGAATCACGCGCTGCAAGAAACGTTCAACTTTAGCACCAACAAAGGTCATAAAGATAACGGGAATCACGGTATATTGATAACCATTAGCTGGGAATAAAATCGGAAGCCCAAAGAAAGTCTTATAAACCGGCGTTTCAAAAAAGGAGCCTTGAAAAAGGGTATACAGTGCCTCATTGGTGGTTAAATTTGTCATCAGTTCGGGAATCACCAACGAGGCCCCCAACATCATGCCCACATAAGGGTTCAATTTAAACGCCTTTGCACTGGTATAGCCTAGTGCTACCGGCAAGAAATAGAAAACCGTTTGGCCCATTGCATGCAAAATAATATAGGCTCCATCATCAGTATTCAAAACATTCAAAACAACTAACAATGCTAAAATTCCTTGAAGTAATCCCGAAGCCGTCAAAATACCTAATACTGGCGTGATCACTTTCGTAATCGTATCAATCAAGCTATTTAAAAAACCTTTTTGCTCCTCGGGTGCGTTATCCGCGAGTCCTAAGGTTTGTTGCAGTTCTTGATAGACTTGTGCAACATGAGTTCCGACTACAATTTGGTAGCGTCCGCCGGCAAACTGGGCCGTCATGATATCTGGTGACTTCAACAGCTCTTCTTCCTTAACCAGCTCATCATTTTTCAAAGTAAAACGCAGCCGCGTCATACAATGGGTCACGGTAAGAATATTCTCCTTTCCGCCAATTTGTTGCAAGATAAATGTGATCAATTGTTGATATTTCATTTTCTTCATCCCTTCTGAGTGATATAAAAAAGGCAACACCCAAATAAGAGAACGAATTCTCTTACTTGGGTGTTGCCTGCTTAACCAGTTACAATCCCTTATTTCATTAACCGCTGTACGTGAAGTATCAGATACATTTCCTCTTCTGGATATACCTCACAGGCCAATTTTTCCTGTAAGTAGCCAGTGACCAAGGCCACTGCTTCAGCTGCTTGTGGATAAAATGTTTGGACCTGTTCATACATGGGGGGTACTTCCTTCAGCCGTGCTTTTTGGCTGGTGATACGCTGAATAAAAAAGCGTAGATGTGTGACAAACCGCATATAGTTGAGGGAATCCTCATCTAGCTGAATACCTAGTGCATCTTCCAATAAAAGCGATACTTTTTGAATGATCTCCGTTGTTAATACGGTTTGATCCATCGCTTCTTTTTGCTGGCCATTCACAAAATGGAGGGCGATAAAGCCTGCCTCATCTTCTGGCAGTTGGATATTTTCATCATAATTGATCAGCGCCAGCGCCGACACCGCTGCTTGAAATTCCTGCGGATAGAATTTTTTGATTTCCCATAATAACGCATTTTTGACTAAATGACCTTCCCGAAAACGATGCAACGCATAATTAATATGATCCGTCAGTCCGATATACGTTAATTCACTAAATTGGCAATGGAGCTCCTGCTCCGCCTGTTTTAAAACCTTATTAACTAGTTCCAAGTGATTAACAGGTACCTCATCCAACAATTGCACAAATCGTTCACGCGTTTCCGAAGAATCCACCACAAACACTTTTTCAATCTGTCTTTCGTCAATTACTTGACCGGTTTTCTTGCCAAAGGCGATACCGCGACCTAATACGATCCGTTCCAGCCCTTTATGATCGCCTACCAAAACAGTATTGTTATTAAAAACTTTTTTGATGTACAAGGTTTCGCCACCTAGCTTTTAAAATGGAACATCAAAATCATGATGTTCATCCACTAGTATAGGGATATTTCAAGAGAAGTCAACAAAACTTCGAGGTTTTTTTGTCATTTTCTTTATGAAAACGAATAAAAAACGAACATTACTACCTGACTCGCTTTTGGTTCGTCTGTTATTTTTTAACAATTAAAAAAGCGACATCTCAAATGAGACATCGCAGTTTGCTGAATTCTTTTTAAAATGAACGGTAGACATATTGATTTGCTGGTGCCGCAACCGGCGTGACATTGGTTACTTGGACCACCGGTATTTGCCGTTTAAATGGTTCATAGTAATTCATTGCCAGAGTACCTTCCAATTGGACCCAATCATTGTCGTTAAAATCCATACTCTTAGGTGGTTGAATTAGTAAGCCAAAGACTCCGGAATCGGCGACACAGTGGATAATTCCAAAGCGAAAGGCAAATAAATCCGTCCGCGCCTCTTGCTGCGCTTTATAAATAAAGCCGGTATAACGAATCTTTTTCCCCATAAATTCACTAGGATAATTATAGATTAGCTCCATCACTTCTAAATAGTTACTATCCGTGATTTCTAACGTATCCCCTTGATAGTGACTCATGGCCTCATCCATCTGTGTTTTATAGTCATCTTTGTTGAAATACATACTGGTGTCTGGTTTTAAATATTGTGTCTGCATTTCCGGGTCCCCCACTGACTCTTTACTAACTGGAAACTGAAAACCCTTCGCTTCCACAATGGTGGTATCCAAACTAACCGTTGGAAACAGCAGCCCTACTAGTAAGGGTACCGCAATCACGCCGTAGCCCAATATTTTTTGCCAACCTTTTTTGGGAGTGTGATGGTGATGACCCTCATGATGCGCATGCTCATGGTCATGTTCCCCGTGGTCATTACGAACCCATTGGATCAGTTGCACCAACGCCAAGACAAAAGCCAAAATCATGGACAAGATAGCCAAATAACGGTAATGAACGTTAATATATTGATCTAATTTACCTGAAGACTGCAAATACATCATCAGTTCAACATAACCAGCTAAAATAAAAAATCGTATCATCTTCTTCTCCTTAAATCATCACGGCGTATAGTGTAACTGCCGCAGCTGTCAATCCAACAAATTTCAACATAAAGCTACCTTTAAAGTAACGCTTCATCATCAACAGATTCTTAATATCCACCATTGGACCGAAGACTAAGAACCCCACCACTGGACCAGCACCAAACAAACTCAATAAAGAAGAGCCGATAAAAGCGTCCGCTTCTGAACAAAGGGATAACGTCACTGCTAACACAATCATTACCAAAATCGCTAAAATCTTGGTAGAGCCTAGTTGCAACATTAGGCCCGTTGGCAAATAGGTTTGCATGGCCGCCGCAGCTAAGGAACCAAAGACTAGGTAGCGACCAGTATCAAAAAATTCATCCGTGCCATGGGTCAACACTGACCACGCCCGGGCGCCAATACTTTCAGCTTGCGGTTCTTCATGAACAACTGCGCATTGTGCGGGTGGCAACTCCTTCAAAATGCTTTCTTGACGGAAATAAGCCAACCACGTGCCAATCACTAAAGCCACCACAAAGCTACCTAATACCCGCCACAGTGCAAATTGGATATTATTACCAAATGCGATAAAAGTAGAGAAAATCACGATTGGATTGATAATCGGTGCTGTCAACATAAAAGCAAAAGCAGTATGGGCCGGCACATCTTTTTTCATAAACTGGTTAACAATTGGTACGATCCCGCATTCGCAGGAGGGAAAGAAAAAGCCTAGACCACAGCCTACGACTACTGAAAGAAATTTATTCTGCGGTAAAATTCGCCGGACCCGCTCAGGCGTTAAAAATACTTGTAAGGCTCCCGAAATGATGCAGCCTAATAAGACAAAAGGCAAGGCTTCAATGACGATAGACAAAAAAATCGTGCCCATCTGCAAAACGGAGCTGGGTAAAAAATCAAACATTGCGGTCCTCCCATTCTTGAAAATTCAACTAAATATACGCCGTTTTTTGCAAATACGCAAGTCCGTCAAAATGAATTTAAACTATCTGTAAGAAATATCACAAAATAACGATTGTATCATAAAAAAAACCGGCTTCCAAAAGTTAGCTGTTAGTCTAACCTTTGGAAAGCCGGTGCAGTAATACCATTTTTTAATTTTCAAATGCGCTTATCAGAGAATTTCAGCCGTTCCAATTTCTTCTTGCGGTTTGATTATTCCCGTCTTTACTAAGGTCAAACCACTGATTTTTTCATCATTCGTAAATACTACGACTACATCCGTAGCTTTGCCAGCCGCTTTCACCGCCTTCAAATCCATTTCTGCCAATAATGTTTGCGGCGTAACTTCGTCTCCCTCACGAACTTTGATATCAAAAGGTGCGCCTTTTAATTTGACTGTATCTAAGCCCATATGGACCAGGACTTCTGCTCCAGTTTTCGTTAAGATGCCGATTGCATGTTTTGTTTCAAAAATACTTGTAACTTTCCCAGCTACCGGTGCATAGATTTGACCTGATGTTGGTCGAACCGCAAAGCCATCCCCCATCATCTTTTTAGAAAAGACGGGATCGGCTACCTCACCAATGGCAATCACATCCCCAGCCGCTGGTGCAAAAATTCTTTCTGTTTCCGTCGCATAGACAGTGGTTGTAGCAGACCCAGCCGCCACATTTTGAATACTCGCACCTGCTGTTGCAAATTCTTCAGCGTACAGATTACCAGTAACTTCATCAACTGGATCGATTTTATTAAAGATACCCTGCCGGCGGAACACCACGGTCAAGCCGAATGGAACCACAATCGCAATTCCCATGGCGATGCCAAAAGCCAGCCAACCGCCACCTTCTGTACCATTGATGGCCAAAATACCTGGCAAGCCGCCAACGCCAATAGCATTCGCCCGCACGCCCATTAAATTATTGAACATACCTGCCAAACCTGAACCAATCATAGCTGCGACAAATGGATAAACATATTTCAAATTAATCCCAAACATCGCTGGTTCAGTAACACCCAAGTAACAAGAAATAGTTGCTGGAATCGAAACTTGTTCTTCTTTTTCGTTGCCACGATGTAAGAAAATCACCGCTAAGACGGCCGAACCTTGCGCGATATTAGACAAGGCAATCATCGGCCACAGATTAGTTGAGCCAAAGTCTGCAATCAACTGCATATCAATAGCATTAGTCATGTGGTGCAGACCTGTAATAACCAATGGCGCATAGAGTCCCCCAAAGATAAAACTGAACAACCAGCTGACTGATGAAGTCAAACCAGCATTTACAATGGCCGAAATGCCACTACCTAGCCACCAACCAAATGGTCCTAAAATAATATGGGCAGCTAAAATTGTTGGTAACAAGGACAGTAATGGTACAAAAATCATGGACACTGCTTCTGGAATTCGTTTGCGCAACCAGCGTTCTAAATAGGCCAGCATAAACCCAGCTAACATTGCTGGAATCACCTGAGCTTGATACCCAATTTTATCAATCTGTGCAAAACCAAAATCCCAGAACGGAATATCAGCAGCCGCTGTACCACCCACGGCATAAGCATTCAGCAGTTGCGGTGAAACTAGCGTGATCCCTAAAATAATCCCCAGTATTTGGGTCGTCCCCATCTTACGTGTCACACTCCAGGTGATACCCACCGGTAAGAAGTGGAAAATTGCTTCACCTGGTAGCCAGAGGAAATCATTGACCCCGTTTCAAAATACCGAATTTGAAACAATCGTACCATTACCAAAGTCAATTCCTTCTAGTACATTGCGAAAACCTAAAATCAACCCGCCGACAATAATTGCTGGAATAATCGGTGTAAAAATTTCTGCTAAGACCCCAATAGCACGTTGGACGGGATTTTGATTTTGTTTAGCCAGTGACTTGCTCTGCTCCTTAGAAACACCTTCAACTCCTGATATTTCTGTAAATTCATTGTAAAAAGTTGAAACGTCATTGCCAATAATAACTTGAAATTGGCCGGCATTGGTAAACATCCCCTTTACGCTAGGAATGTCCTCAATTGCTTTTTCGTCGGCCTTCTGCGGATCGTTTAAAACAAATCTCATTCTTGTAGCACAGTGTGTAACTGCTGCGATATTTTCCTTACCACCAATATCCTTCAGCAACTGCTCGGCATCATGCTGATACTTACCCATTCTGTCCCCTCCTAATTATTAACTTGTATATATAAGTTGTTGAGCTACTTTTATAATAACGCTTACAAAATGAATATGCAACTTTTTTTTAATAAAATACAAAATATCTTGTCTGCTTTGACCAAACGACTAAAAATTTAATCGTTTATTTTCATTGTTATATCAACGTTTTTATAACAATTAAAATTTTTAATCTTCCTATTACTTATGAAAAACATTAACAGGACTGCTTTTAGCCCAGCGACTGAAATAATTAAATAAATATTGAAATCACTTTCATTTCACGTTATGATTAACTTACATGTATAGACAAGTTAAGGAGGGAGCATATGAAACACGCAACGATTCAAGTAATAGAGCAAGCCTTGCACTTTACAGGACCAGATCAAAAAGCCATTTCTTTTGACGATACCAACATTAAAGTAATTCAACAGTTATGCGACGAGCAACAGCTTATTGGGGGCACGATTGAGTCCAGCCCTATCAATGTAACCACGACTAACGGACAGCAAGATCTCGCTCATTGGCTCAGCGAACAATTGAATCTGCCTTTCGCTTACCAAGCCGAGGATCTCGCTCAGGCCCAAGCAGATTTCCCATGGATCCTTCGTTACAGTGGCTACACACCAGGTAAAGATGAGTACTCCGTTGAATCTTTGTTAACTATTGGTAACGGCTTTCTGGGGTTACGAGGGACTACTCCTGAAATGGAAATTGCTGATGAAAATTATCCGGCGACTTATTTGGCCAGTTTATACGATCAAGCTGCTTCGAAAGTTGGCGATCGCACGATTTACAATGAGGACTTTGTCAACGCGCCCAATTTACAAAAAATTTATTTACTGATTGATAATGAAAAAATTGACATCGCTAATAATCATATACTGTCTTTTGAACGGGAATTAGATTTACGAACAGGACTCTTTCAATCAAAAGCCTTAATTGAAACACGGCAAGGTAAGCAGGTCTTGATTACCTCTAAAAAAATCGTCAGCATGGCCGCAAAACATTACTACAGTATCAGTTATCAAGTCACTCCTGTGAATTTTTCCGGAACACTCACATTAGTAGCAGAGGCCGATGGCGCGGTTTACAACTATAATGTTGCTCGCTATCGCAGCTTAACACAACGACATTTGACGATTGATAAATTGGCAGCAAATGGCGCTAACGCTTTGCTGGTTGCTAAAACAAAACAGTCACAAATCACTATTAGCCAGCATTCAACCTTGCATAGTGAGCTAGATTTAACTAATTTAGTCATTGAACAAACTGACGAAAAAATCCAGCAAAAGTTGACCTTTTCAGCTAGTGAAGGAACCGCCTATACCTTAGAAAAAACTGTGGCTGTCTACCAAGCGCGACCTCACGAAAAGCTACCAGACGTGGGACTATCCCTTGCGAGTCTCCCTAACTTCAATGCCTTATATAGCGAATCAAAAAAAGCCTGGCGAAAGCTTTGGCGGGAAGCCGGTTTGAAAGTTGAAGGCGACCTCATGTCACAAAAATTACTGAATTTGCATACGTACCATTTGCTATGTTCGGCGTCGCCTAATGGCAACCAAGGACTAGATGCCTCGGTCACGGCCCGAGGTCTACACGGCGAGGCTTACCGCGGACATATCTTTTGGGACGAGCTCTTCATTCTGCCTTTTTATATTCTTCATTTCCCAGAAACCGCTAAACAGCTGTTACTTTATCGTTATCATCGCCTCGCGGCCGCTAAAAAAGCGGCTAGCGAAGTCGGTTATGAAGGAGCCATGTTCCCTTGGCAATCAGGCTTAGATGGTTCTGAAGAGTCACAAGAGTTACATCTAAACCCCATTAGTGGGGAGTGGAAAGAAGATCATAGTCGCCGCCAACGCCATGTTTCCTTAGCGATAGCCTATAATGTTTGGCAATATTGGCATAACACCCGTGATCGCGAATTTATGATTGATTATGGACTGGAAATAATGTTAGAGATTGCTGCTTTTTGGCGGAGCATTGCCCAGTGGGATCCTCAAACAGAGCGCTACATCATTGAAGGCGTCATGGGACCTGACGAATTTCATGAAGGCTATCCTCATAGCAAAACTGGTGGTTTAAAAAACAATGCTTACACGAATATGATGGTGGTGTGGTTATTTGAAGAAGTAGAAAAATTGCAGCATTATTTTCCTCAAGAATTACCACTCATTACGAATCAAATTGGTCTAACTTCCGAAAAGTTAGCCGAAATTGGCAAAATTCGGCAAAGATTACAACTAGAAATAGACCCCGCAGGCATCATTGCTCAATTTGAAGGTTATTTCCAGCTGCAAGAATTAGACTGGGATTACTACCGCGAAAAATACGGCAATGTCTACCGCATGGACCGCATTTTAAATGCAGAAGGTCGTTCAGCCGATGAGTATCAGGTAGCCAAACAAGCAGACAGTTTGATGATCTTTTACAACCTAGCTAAAAATCAAGTAGATAGAATTCTACATGATTTGGGCTATAAGCTACCTGACAATTATGTTGAAAAAAACCTGCACTACTATCTAGCTCGTACCTCTCATGGCTCAACGCTTTCTCGAGTAGTTCATGCACAGTTAGCGGCAATGGTAAAAGAGGACGCCTTAGCTTGGCAACTATACCAAGAAGCTTTGACCTCTGATTACCAAGACATTCAAGGTGGCACAACCGCTGAAGGAATTCACGCCGGCGTGATGGCGGCAACGCTATTTATCCCATTGACCACCTTTGCTGGGATGGATATTCGCGAACAGCAACTGCACTTCCAGCCGCGGATGCCCCAAGCTTGGCAAAGTCTCTCTTATAGAATGACTTTCCAAGGTATCCGCTACAAGGTTTCTGTAAGCCATGATGCCCTTGTAATCAGCCCAAGTCACCCGACAACTATATTAGTAAATCAAACTGCTTACTCCTTAAATGCTGGAGAAGCAACCACGATTTTCTATAAGGAGGTACTATGAAGAAAGGCTTTATTTTCGACCTAGATGGCGTGTTAACTGACACGGCAGAATTCCACTACGAAGCATGGTCTTGGCTAGCTGAAAGCGTAGGAATCACCATCGATCGTATGTTTAACGAAGAATTAAAAGGAGTTAGTCGCGAAGAGTCTTTGGAAAAAATTCTGCACCTTGGTGGAAAGGAAGACCTCAATGAACGTGAGAAACGTCAGCTAGCTGCCCAAAAGAATACTCGCTATGTTGCTTTATTAGAAAATTTGACACCAGATTCACTATTACCCGGTGTGGCTGACTTTTTACAAGCAGCAAGAAATCGCCAGATCCCTTGTGTATTAGCATCCGCTTCAAAGAATGCCCACTACATCTTAAATAAGCTCGCAATTGATGAATATTTTATTGGCATTGTCGATCCCAGTACCTTATCAAAAGGTAAGCCACATCCAGAAATTTTCTTAAAAGCTGTCGAGCTATTAGGGCTTGCGCCCGAAGAAACGATTGGCTTTGAAGATGCTATCGCAGGAATCGCAGGCTTAAAAGCGGCCGGAATTTATGCAGTAGGAATTATATCTAACGAAAAGCTGCCAAGAGCTGATTTATGTGTCCCTAGCTTTTCCAAACTAGATATTGACGAATTACTGAAAAAATAGGATGATGGAGAAAACGTTTTGACAGGAGGCGCAAGATGAATAAGTTCAAAGAGATCTTTCTAGACTTAGAACAGAAGATTCTTTCAAAAGAATACCCACCTCAAACTATGCTACCTAGCGAAAATCAGCTAATCAAAATGTATGGCGTCTCCAGAGAAACTATTCGGAAAGCCTTGAACCTGTTACGAAATGCTGGTTATATCCAAAAGCAGCAGGGTAAAGGGTCCATTGTACTAGATTTGAATCGCTTTGATTTTCCTATTTCCGGTTTAACAAGCTTTAAAGAACTACAACAAGCCCAGCATATTTCTAATGAAACTAAGGTAGTAGAAATTAGGAAAATCGCCGTTTCACCAACTCTCCATAAAATTACGGATTGGCCAGTAGCCTCAGAAGCTTGGAAGCTAGTTCGCCAACGAAAAATCAACGGTGAGGTCGTGATTTTAGACAAAGATTACCTCGATGCTAAGATTATTCCGACTTTACCTGAAAAAAAAGCCGAAGATTCAATCTATGAGTATTTTGAACAAGATTTAGGATTGGAGATTGCCTACGCTCAAAAGGAGATTACGGTCGACCCTGTTAATAAGGAGTTACGGGATCTAATGGATTTACCCGCGGATGATACCCATGTGGTCACCGTTCGCAGCCTAGTCTATCTTGACGATACTCGCTGCTTTGAATACACTGAGTCTATTCATCGCCTGGACAAATTTCGTTTCGTTGATTTTGCGCGTCGTAGAAAAGCATAATTTCCCTAACAGTCGCTAACCACGACTGTTTTTTTAAGCAGGAAAATTGACTTACTTTTTATAAGGAAGTAAGCTTTAATTGCAAAGGAGGCGTTACAATTGTTTGAACCGATCCATTCTTTGGAACGTTTAGATGAGGTCATCGAAACAGAACCTTTCGCGCTGATCTATGTTTCATTGCCAACTTGTAGTGTTTGTCATGCACTCTTGCCGCAATTAGAAAGCGCCTTGAAGGAAACTGCCTTAAAGGCTTACCGCATTGATGCGCATGAACTACCACAAATCGCTAGCCGTTTAGAAATTATGACGGTACCCGCGGTGCTGTTTTTCGCCCATGGTAAGGAGTACATTCGCGAGGCCCGCTTCGTCCAAGTAACAAAATTAAAAGAACAAATCAATATGCTGATGGAAGTCGCTTAACCAAGGAGGAAGAAGAATGAAAATTGCTTTGATTGGAGCCAGTGGTCATGCTGGTTCAGAGATTTTGAAAGAAGCCGTTGACCGCGGCTTAGATGTAACTGCCGTAGTCCGCAATAAGGGAAAGCTAAAACTAGACGTTCTCACAATTGAAAAGGACCTATTTACTTTAACAAAAGACGATTTAGCTCCCTTTGATGTCATTGTGGACGCGTTTAATGCCCCTGCTGGCAAAGAAACACTTCATCAAGATTCTATCCAACATTTAGTTGACCTATTGCAAGGCAGTGGCAAACGGCTAATCGTCGTTGGTGGTGCTTCTTCCTTGTTCTTAGATGCCGACCGTACCAACCGTATGATTGACGGTGTCGCACCAGATGCACCTTTTTATCCAACCGCTCATAATATGTGGTTAGGGTTGAAGGATCTTTTGGACAGTCAGGATCTTGATTGGACCTACTTAAGCCCTGCCGCTTACTTCAATCCTAATGGAGCTAAAACAGGTGAATTCAAGCTTAGTGATGACCGCATGATCCATAATCATGCTGGTAAAAGTGAAGTTAGTATGGGCAATTACGCCATCGCTTTAGTGGATGAAATCGAAAATCCGCAACATATTCAACAACATTTCAGCGTAGTGGACGCGTAAACAGGACTAAGATAAAAGATAAAGACCTTCAGCAACTAGTTTTCGTTAGTTGCTGAAGGTCTTTTTTTAAATGGCAAAAAGCTCGGTGGCGTGATCAGGATCTGTGTCGAAAACTTCGAACGTCTCTCCCACACCCAAGTCATGTTCCCGCAAGGTGTTCTCCATTGTCAGGTGCGCCAGCTCTTTCATATTATTTTCTTTACTCAAGTGTCCAAGATAAATGCGTTTCGTTTGATCCGTCAAAATATCGGTCATGACTAAAGCACCATCTTCATTGGACAAATGTCCTTTATCGCCTAAGATACGTTGCTTCAAGCTCCATGGATATGGCCCCATTCGTAGCATCTCCAAATCATGGTTACTTTCCACTAGGTAAGCATCTGCCCCCTTAATAACGCCACGCATCCGATCACTACAATAGCCCGTATCCGTCAACATCACAAAGGACTTGTTATCCTTATAAAAACGATAAAATTGCGGTGCTGCCGCATCATGAGAAACGCCAAAACTTTCAATGTCCAAATCGTCAAAGGTTAACACTTTACCCATTTCGAAAATATGCTTCTGTTCAACTGCGACATTGCCAATCATCCCGTCCATCGCTTGCCAAGTTTGTTCATTCGCATAGACATCTAGTTTATATTTCCGTGCCATAACACCAACACCATGAATATGATCTCGATGTTCATGGGTCACCAAAACGGCATCCAAATCTTCCGGCTTACGACCGACTTCTGCCAACAGGGACGTAATCTTTTTGCCACTTAAGCCTGCGTCCACCAGCAGCCGTTTCTTTGGTGTTTCTATGTATAATGAATTGCCAGTACTACCACTGGCTAAAATACTCACGTGAAATGCTGGTGTTGCTGTCACATTCATCGCTCCCCTTCTTCTACCTCATTCATTATACATACCTTTGTTGCATTTGGAAATGGTCAAACTCAAGAAAGCGAGTTCATTATGAAAACTTAATGCCCTCGTTATTTTTCTGAAAACTGTGCCAGCCACTGCGTCATCAGCTTGGCAATTTCTTGCTGTTGTGTGGCGTTCGTAATCGTGGCCGTGCCATCTCCTGATTGTTTACCGTAGCTGCCAAAGCCCGCATGATTCCCCCCAGAAATTTCCTCATAAACCGTTGTTTTAGGTAAAAAACGTTTAGCCGCGTCATAACTTTCCCAGTTTAAAACTTGATCCTGACTAGCAGTTAACGACAAGACCGGCAAATTTTCCGGCAGTTTGCCTTTTTCATCGGGATAACTGGCTAAAAAAATCATGCCCTTGATTCGTTCTGGATGATTGTGGATAAAACGACTCGCCATGACGCCCCCCAGCGAATGACCTACCAGTACAAAATCCTTTTCTGGAAAAGCAGCCAAAACTTTTTCCGCCTGATCTGGTGCTAAAACAGCTAAATCTAAGGGAACTTTCAGTAAATAGACCGAGTGTCCGGCCTGGGCTAGCTGCTGCGCCCAAATACTATAACTGGCGGAATCCACTAAAGCACCTGGATACACAATCAGCGGAACCTTATCGCCGCCTTCAAAGGCCAAATATCCCTTTTGATCAATTGCTGTTTGACTAACCTCTGCGGCCTTTTCCGTTGGATGATGAAAACTCGCTGCCAAAAATAGACCACTAGCTACTAGCAGCATGGCAACTCCTAACGCTAACCACCGCCAAATCTTACGTTTCATATAGACTCGTCCTCTCCTTTCTGATAGTTCAGTTATTATACCATGCACTCTGAAAAATTAGCCTTTTAGAGGTGTCTAACATTTAGCCTATTAACTAAGTTAATCACTTCGCCGTGCCTTATAATCAAACCATTTATTGTTGAAGAAATTGCGATGGATACGGCATTAATTTACAAAAAGTCCCCCGACAAAAATTTTGTCAAGGGACCTTACAACGTTGCCTAATTTTTCTTTCGCTTCCAGCCGATAAAGACTGCTAACCCAATCAACGCTATTCCTAGTACAAAATAGAGACTAGTACTTTGCTCGTTAGTCGCCGGGTATTGGCCAGGCTTTCTTGGGGTCTTATTGTCAGTTTTTGGTTTCGCTGGTATGGCACGATTGATGATTGGTTGCAACACAACTTGCTCCGGTTCACCAGCGGCAGCTGCCGTGATTTCAAAGTTAACCGGTTCCTTTTGTAATTGATAACCTTCAGGCGCTTTTGTTTCCTCTACTGTGTAAGCACCTGGTGCCAAATGCGCTAACGTGACTTGGCCCTTTTCATCAGACATAACAGTTGCGATCTTTTTGCCTTGATGTGTGACTTCAAAAACGGCACCTGCTAAGACCTTGCCTGTTTCATCTGTTTTTTGCCAGATTACACTGCCTTGATAATTAATCATCTTCAGCTTAATAGTGTTAGGCTTGCCGGCGCTTTCCTTTTCGATTGTAAAGGTCACCGGGGTCGTATTCCGAATATAACCTGTTGGTGCTTGGGTTTCGATAAATTGGTAATTTCCCGGCGCTAAATCAGTGACGGATACTTGGCCATTTTCATCTGAAGTCAGCTTCGTTGCGACTGTTGTACCCGCGTCATTCACCACATCAAAAACGGCGCCCGCTAAGCGGTTACCTGTATCATCTGTTTTTTCTAGCAACGCTGAACCACGATAATTGACGAAATCACCTAATTCAATAGGTTCTGGATTGCCTAACTGCGGTGTCACTTCAAAAGCTTGTGGAGTGGTTTCTTTAAGATAGCCCGCTGCCGCTGCCGTCTCCACTAAGACATATTTGCCTACTGAAAGACCCTTCGCATAAATTTCGCCGGCCTCATTTGAAATGATTTCCTGTACTTCATGGCCTTCGCGGTCTTGGACCGTTAGAGGATCACCTACTGCTTTACCATCTTTTGCGACGTAAATCGCAAATTTGGCGCCAGCTAGTGCCGTACCGTCCTCATTAACCTTCCGTCCCACAACTTCGGCTTGATAGTTTGTAAAATCCATTTCATCCGTTATATCGGTTGTTCCTTCAGCTTGTACGACAAAATAAATCGGTTGACTATTCAGCACATAACCTGGCGCTGCTTTCGTTTCTACCAGTTTATAACTGCCAACACCTAAATCATCCAAATCTAATTCGCCGGTTTTTGGTACAGTAATCGTGCGGACTAATTGTTCCTCCCCATTCACGATCCGTGAAAGTTCAAAGGTAGCACCTGCAACGGAACCCGCTGAACCAACTTTAGTAATGACAGCTTTTCCCTTGAAGTTTTGGAAATCGCCCATATCAAAGACTTGTGGATCCCCCGTATAATGATCTGGAATCACGACTTTGATCAACGCTGGATTAAGAATATACGGCGCACCGTCATGGTTTTGCGGTGCTTTGGTCTCTTGGAAATAATAGGTACCTGGTGCTAACTTACTGAAGGTGACCTGTCCCTGACTATCACTAGTTGCTTTTTCAATTGGTTGTTGATTTTCATCCAATAAGGTAAATTCAGCACCTGAGAGTTCTTGTCCTTGACTATCAACCTTCCGAATCTTGAATGCCCCTTGATAGTCAGTAAAAGTCCCGGCGTCAACCACCGTTGGCTCGCCTGCAGCAGAGCCGCTGATCTCAAATGGTTGCAAGGTATCATTAAGCAAATAGCCGGTTGGTGCTTTCGTTTCCTTGAATTGGTAATGACCCGGTGCTAGCCCGTTGACCGTTACTTCCCCTTTTTCATTGGAAACCAGCCCACTAGCAATTTCCGCGCCCTCAGATGTCAAAACCGCAAACTCGGCATCTTTTAAAGGATTTCCGGTAGCATCTTTTTTCACTAATCGAGCCGACCCTTGATAATTTTTGAAATGTTCAGCAGCTATGACTGTATTAGGTTTGCCACCATGTTCTGAATCAATTGTAAAAGGAATAGGTGTTGTGTTCAAAATATAGCCTTGCGGTGCTTTCGTTTCAACAAATTGGTAATCACCTGGCGCTAAGCCATACGCTGTGACCAGTCCCACAGCATCTGATTGCAAGCCTAATTGTTGCGGAACATCTTGCCCTTTAGCATCAACCACCTTGAATTCTGCGCCTTCTAGACCATTTCCTTCAGCGTCTTCCTTCACCAGACTTGCGCTACCACGGTAATTGGTCATGGTGATATCCACTTCCGGTATTTGACCGTTGGATTCCTCATACACGAAAAATACATGGGGTGACTCGTTTAGAATAAACCCATCTGGTGCAAAAATTTCCACAAAACGGTAAAGTCCTGGCGCCAGATGATCCACTTCCAAAAGACCGTTGCGATCCGTTTGATCATTTTGCAAAGGGACTTCTTTCCAGAAGGAAGAACCCGTAATCTCTGTGGTCAATTGCTCTAACTTAAAGCGCGCGCCTATCAAAGTATTTTTTTGTTCATCGATTTTTTTCAAAATGACTTTGTTTGTCTCGTTAACGACAACTAAAGGCTGTGCCGCTTCGGCAGAACTATCCGCTGAAACCGTAACGGTTTTGCCAGCCGCTAGTTCATCAGAAATCGTATAGCCTGCCGGCGCAACAGTCTCCACTAATTTATAGTCGCCATAAGGTAAACCACCAAAAATTATACGGCCTTGCTCATCAACGGTCCCTTCTCGCAAGATATGTTCCTGTGCTAAATCCCACAGTTGGAAATGTGCCCCGGTTAATGGTGTACTGCCATCTTCACTGGTTTTTTGAATCACAATCCGACCGCGTTGACCATTAGCACTGCCGCCGCTGTTGTCCACTTGAACCAAGACATCTTTCCCGTCATCGCCTTCAATAACCTTACTACCAGTCCCACTAATATGCACATTATTCGAAACCGTGTCTTGTTTTCCGGTGACGCTGGAAAGAATCAAACTTCGATATTCCATATAATAGGCAGTCTCAATATGCGCCATTTTAACTGTTAAGGTCTGCTGTCCCGTTGCATTATCCGTCGCTAGTTCAACGGTATAATCTTCTCCCGCAGTCAATGGATGGTCTCGGTCTGGTGTGATATTTCCATCAGCATCAACCTTTGTTGCATAAATCGTGACTGATTTTTCATCTAGTACTTGATTGATAGAAGGCTGGTCAGTAATCACCACATCATCTAAAGTCGACTGCGCCCCATTGATCATTAAGTGCCATAAAACGTAATTCGGATCATCCGGATCTTGTACACCATCTTTTTGAACAGACTCACCGCCGTGTTGGATAGATACTTTCCCCGTTACTTTGCGGTCATCGCCACCATTTGTATAGTCCGCCACATTGTTGTAGCTGGCAGAACCATCAATAACTTTATCTGCTAATGACGTTTTAAAAATCACCGCATAAGTCTGCGCAACTCCTTCTGGAAAGTCCACCGTCAAGGTATGATTGTTCTCCTTTTTCGGTTCAACAATCGACGGCATATCCTCATTAACAGCTTCTCCGCTGATATGAACACTTCCATCGGGATTGGTTTGTGCCTTATAGACCTTCACACTTCCAGAGACATAAGCTTGATTATCCAGAATTGGATCAGTCAATTTTGCCCCCAATAGCTGATTCGCACTAAGATTCACAATAACCGTCCAGGTGATTTCTTTAGTCACCGCGTTATAAACGCCACCTTTTTCCGCGTTTAAGGAGAAGGGATCATGTGGTTTAAACGGTTTTCCATCCTCTGAATGTTGCTCATTGCCATCTTTGTCTGTCCAGTCGATTCCCGCATGATTTAAAAATGAATCTGGTCCGGTTTCGCCATCAGGATCCAAATCAGAAACATCAAAATCAGTCGTGTAACGGATGATAAAATGTTCCTCTGTTTTAGCGTACTTTCCCTTTAGCTTGATGGTAAAGCCCATTTCCTGGTGATGCTCATTGGTTTGAACTTGTAATTCATAGTCCTCCGGTGCGAAAAGCTCTGTGCCGTCCGCCGTTTCAATCGTCAATTGATAGTTCGTTTCAGTCGTGTGCGAAGGCGTTAGCCAGAGTCCCGGTACAGGTGAAAAGGTATCCGTGATTACAGCATCTTCCATATAGTACCCGTTCTTGTTGACTTCTAGCGTCCAGTCAACAGTCTTGTTGGCATAATCAGGTTTGCCTAATGATTTGACAATATTTTGCTGAACTGCCGTCCCATCACTACCGCTTTCTTGACCATCGCCACCGGTATCAACTACGACTTTATTGTCAACATTCGTATCATCAGTTACTAACGTATCAACTTTCGTTTTGTAGTCGATTTTCACGGCATAGTCGATATTATGTTGAAATTTCAGTACAAACTTATTCTCGGCCTCATCAAATTCAACTACATAATCATCAGGCGTTTTCAACGGATCCCCTATGACTTCATTCCCATCTTTGTCAAATGCCACTTTGTGTACAACTAGCGAATCCGGCTCAAATGCAAGATTATCACTCATGGTATCCGTCAGAATAGCCTGGTCTTGGCGAATATTTTTTTCACCATAATTGTATTTGATTTCCCATGAAAATTCTTGATTTTTCGAATCATAACCGGCCTTGTCCTTTTCGATTAATTTGCCGTAATTATTAGTCACCGTAGCTTCGGCACTAATCCCATCTGTCAGCTCATCGCTGGTAAGAACTGCCTCATTTTCAAAATGAACTTTGCCGCCCTTATCTGGAATAGCACTGTTCGCGATATCTGTTTGATACACTAAACGATATGCCTTGTTTGTCTTGCCTTTGATGGTGACATTTCCGTTAGCATCTACCGTGTAGGCATCAGCTGGCAACTTCGTCCCGACCTCCTTAACGGTGCCATCCAGATTCATCACTAACTCATATACTTCCACCGAACGATAATCAATACCATCAGGCCAATTCTCCGTTACTTTCAAATTGGTATGATCCTTCATTGCCTGATTAATGTCTACCGTCCATTCCACTTGGCTTGGATTAGGGGTGCGGTCAAATTGGCCTTGCTTATCAATCTCAGTCTCAGTGGCGGGACGAATGATGACATCAACCGGTGGCAAGTCATCTTCTGTTGGATAATGGATTGTGATGTCTCCCGGTCCATCAATATGGTTCGTTTCAAAATGACTCTCAAAATAGAAATCACCCTTAATATCGCTAGACTCCGTCACATCTTCTGTAAAAGTAAAGCGGACAGTACCATCTTTTCCCACAAAATAAGTCGCGTAGGTATGCCCTTCACTATCCTTCAATGCCCCTGACATTTCTCGATTGGGTACCAATTCTGCCGGCAAATGAAATTCAAAATAATCGCCCGCTTTGATTTGTTTACGGACGTCCTCTGGAATCTTCCAGTCATAAGTCAAACGAACGGTGGCATCCGCTGGAATTGGTGGTGTCAGTGGTTTACCGTCCTTGTCTGTAAATAAAATATTACTGTCTGTTAAAATTGTCCCCTCGCCGTCAGGAAAATACGTCCGAATATCTGTCCCCTCCGCCGCTTTTGTCTTAGCTGGAGCCTTTTTATCCTTTGGAGAATCCGATTTTTCAGTCGCATCCGTAGATGAAGTCGTTGAAGAACTAGTAGACTCTGTACTTGCAGACGAATCTGTGGTAGCCGTCGTTTCAGCCGGCTCTGATTCCCCAGTGGATTTGGTTGTTGCAGTTATTGCCTCTTGACTAGACTCAGTCGTTGCTTGACTCTCAGAGTTAGTCGTTGATGAGACAGCTGGCTGCCAGACAGCTTTTTGGTCATTGTATGAAATCGTGACCGTTTGATCGCCACTAGTACCATGTAAAACTAATTTATCCTCACGAGCCTTATCAGCTTTTTCAATGTGAATCTCGTTCTTATCAACATCAAGGGTCAGCTTAGGCTCAGTTTTTCCTGAAGCCCAACTAACCTCACTCACATCTAAATTCGAATAGCGAAAAACAGCTTCTTTTCCTTCCGGAATATTAACTGCTAGATTCAGTTGCGCATTTTTTTCTTCCAGTGCGCCCACCTGCCAATCTGGCGAGACCGTTTCAGCCACCGCAATCAAGGGCATAAACGCTTGTATCATCAATAATAAACTCATAAAACCGTAAAGCAATCGGTGTCGCATTTTTTCCTTCTTCATTTCAACCCACTCCTTTTTGATAATAATTCTTAAGTTACATCATCATTAATAAGGATAGGCTCTTTCGTTGAATAAACAATCGTTTTTCTCAAATTATTACTATAATCTAAAAAATTTTGACAACCGTATTTGGACAGAGTTTTCATGTGTTTTCAATCTGTTTTGTTACGCACTTAAAAATGATCGTTAAATAAAAAATAAGATTAATTAAATGAATAGTAATTATTGGAAGAAACAGCAGATGGAATCCTATTCAACAACAACTAGTTTGTATATCCTTATAATATTTTCAACTTTCCATTTGTATTTATATACAAATGGATAACATTCATATTTTTATCATTTTTATTATCGTACACTCATTAACAAAGTGTAATTGGTAGGAGCTTTTATATAAATTGAGTAAGTTTCACAATCTTACAGAAACATAAGTAATCCTTATCCACCAAATTATATGGTTTTATTAAAATTTGCAGTTGCCAGTTACGTTAGTTTGTGAAAACAATATCGAATTATTTGACGAATAGTATTTTTTCTAGAAATTTAAAAATGAGAAGTTTATCAGTGGATACCAAAAAAGAACCTCAAGAGGTTCTTTTTCTGGAGGCTTAACGATAGATAGAGAAGATGTGTTTATCATTTTGGTAACCCGAGTGAATATTACGTCATAGAATTGTAATTAGTACGCATGATTTCTATTTTAGTTCTTGGTATGAATAGCGATGATAAAATTAAGTATATCAAGGGATTGGGCAGAAAAATTTTTAATCCACGCTCTTCAAGTGAGGAGCGACTTGGAATTTGATAACTTCCTTCTTGAGTCGTTTATTTCAATCCACGCCCCTCAAGTGAGGAGCGACATCATATGGCAATGAAAATCAACAAGCTTGAAATTATTTCAATCCACGCCCCTCAAGTGAGGAGCGACCGATTGCTGAGTTAGACAACCTAGAATACTTTTGGATTTCAATCCACGCCCCTCAAGTGAGGAGCGACACCCTTTCTTTGGCCTACTTTTCATCTGGTTACGAATTTCAATCCACGCCCCTCAAGTGAGGAGCGACGCTACGTTAGTTGATGGGAGTGTGGAGGAAGTATATTTCAATCCACGCCCCTCAAGTGAGGAGCGACGCTTCTTTTTTGGTGGAAGTAGGTGAATCATGAAAATTTCAATCCACGCCCCTCAAGTGAGGAGCGACGCCTTAGAAAGTGACTACTTACCTGACGAGTGGATTTCAATCCACGCCCCTCAAGTGAGGAGCGACTTATTGATAATATGCCAGCTCACAAAAGCTATCTTATTTCAATCCACGCCCCTCAAGTGAGGAGCGACTTTTTGAAAAGCGCAATCAACCCCATCTATACCATTTCAATCCACGCCCCTCAAGTGAGGAGCGACGATATCGAAAGGTGGCTTCTTATGAATGCTAAAAGAATTTCAATCCACGCCCCTCAAGTGAGGAGCGACTCAAAAGCAAATACGCTATAAGTACAATACGGATATTTCAATCCACGCCCCTCAAGTGAGGAGCGACATTACTTTTTTTGAGCGCACCACCACGAAGGATGAATTTCAATCCACGCCCCTCAAGTGAGGAGCGACATTGGCACAAGTCAGAAATTGGCAACGGTATTTTTATTTCAATCCACGCCCCTCAAGTGAGGAGCGACAACAGAAGTTAAAAAGGAGGACGACGACAATGAAATTTCAATCCACGCCCCTCAAGTGAGGAGCGACGAGATACTTCAATCGGAGCTGATACGCAAGGGCAAATTTCAATCCACGCCCCTCAAGTGAGGAGCGACCCAAGGCGTACAGGCTTATAACCTTTCGTATTCGATTTCAATCCACGCCCCTCAAGTGAGGAGCGACTTCTTTCTCTCCGTCGTATTTCAATTCTTTGAAATATTTCAATCCACGCCCCTCAAGTGAGGAGCGACATATCGTTGTTTTCCACGTCCCAAGCTCCTAGCCATTTCAATCCACGCCCCTCAAGTGAGGAGCGACCATACCACGGTTCATAATGGTTATGATAATGGTATTTCAATCCACGCCCCTCAAGTGAGGAGCGACTTGCAATGCACGCTATTTTTACTGACTGCAAAACATTTCAATCCACGCCCCTCAAGTGAGGAGCGACTAACCGTTAACCTCATTATGCAACGTGCCGTCAGATTTCAATCCACGCCCCTCAAGTGAGGAGCGACCAAAAATGACCTCAAAAAAATCGTAGAAAGATGATTTCAATCCACGCCCCTCAAGTGAGGAGCGACGTGATTATACAGCGGGGTATTGGTCAATTATGGGCATTTCAATCCACGCCCCTCAAGTGAGGAGCGACTTTAATGTTCATCCCGAAAATATCGTTAGCAGTTTATTTCAATCCACGCCCCTCAAGTGAGGAGCGACTTTAAATGTTGACGTTTAACGGTTACGTTGGGTATTTCAATCCACGCCCCTCAAGTGAGGAGCGACCTAATTTTTTTATTGTAAACACCAAGGGCATAGGATTTCAATCCACGCCCCTCAAGTGAGGAGCGACGTCAGCTAAAACTTGTTTTAGACCGTTGACGTGTTATTTCAATCCACGCCCCTCAAGTGAGGAGCGACTTAAACACTTTAACCATCTATCAAACCTCCTTTTAATTTCAATCCACGCCCCTCAAGTGAGGAGCGACACTCGCTAATAACTTAGATGATTCAAACGAAGTAATTTCAATCCACGCCCCTCAAGTGAGGAGCGACCAAAAGTGTGGGACGGTGGGGACTTGCACACAGATTTCAATCCACGCCCCTCAAGTGAGGAGCGACTTTTGACTTGCCTTGACCCACCTCGTTTAGTAGCATTTCAATCCACGCCCCTCAAGTGAGGAGCGACCCGCCGAGGATGCTTACCAAGAGCGAGTTGAAATGATTTCAATCCACGCCCCTCAAGTGAGGAGCGACTTATCCACCCGCCGCTTATGATACGGGCGTGGGCGATTTCAATCCACGCCCCTCAAGTGAGGAGCGACAGAGTCTGATTAGTAGTGATTTGTATGCTTTACAATTTCAATCCACGCCCCTCAAGTGAGGAGCGACGTTTCTACCAGTTCCACGGATCAGGTAGGAGGAATTTCAATCCACGCCCCTCAAGTGAGGAGCGACAATCTCCCAACGATACATCTGCATCGTTAAAAAGATTTCAATCCACGCCCCTCAAGTGAGGAGCGACAGATTCTAAATTAATTTGTCCAAACGTGGTGGAGTATTTCAATCCACGCCCCTCAAGTGAGGAGCGACCAATCCAATTTATGGAGAAAATGAAGGCAGACGTTATTTCAATCCACGCCCCTCAAGTGAGGAGCGACGCAAAAATAAAGAATTTCATCTATATTTTTGTTTCTTATTTCATATTATATTTGTTTTCGATGTTTCAGCATCCGTATTTTCTAATAATACTCTAACTAACACATAAACTAATGGTGCGAATCTCTTAGAAATTTTATGTGTACCTTTGATTCGCACCACTTTTCTTTTTTAAAAAATTAACGTTTCTTCTACATTTATAGACTCTTTCGCTCCAAAATGTTCCACTTTACTCTTGTACTGTTTTCCTAGACGATAGATTCTTAATGAGTCTTCTTGATCATCCACGACAGCTAAAAGCTTGATTTTCATTTGCGTATATTCCGTCTGGTTAACGACGCATTCGAACACCGAATTTTGAACACGAATTCCATAATTTTGACAAATCTTCGCAACCTTTCTCAGTCTCCGCTTTCCTTCTTTTTCCACTGTTGAAACGTCATAAGTTACTAGTATCATCAAAAAAAACCACCTACTTCCATAAAAAAGGAGGGTATTCATCTAAATCACCGCGCAAGTATCGCGCTAATAATAATGCTTGAACATGTGGGACCAATCCCCACTGAATTTTTTCACCAAGAAATGGGTGCTGTAATTTTTCATTTTTCCTAGACTGCCAGGAATCAAAAAAAATCTTTCGTCCTTCATCGGTCAAAAGGACGGCACCACTCTCTTTTTTGAGAAAATGCTTGCCAGTAAGTATTTTTTTATTTATTAAATTGAGACAAAAACGATCTGCATATACTCCCCGAAGTTCTTCAACTAGATCTAAGGCTAAAGATAGTCTTCCTGGCCGATCTTGATGAAGAAAGCCTACATAAGGATCTAATCCTACCGCTTCTAAAGCTGCTGCACAATCGTGGGATAGCAATGTATAAGATAACGATAGTAGTGCGTTTACAGCATCCAAAGGCGGCCTTCTACTTCGACCGTTAAATCGGAACTCTTCTTTTTGTTGAAGAATCATCTGATCAAAAACATAAAAATATCTACTAGCGAGTTGGCCTTCTACTCCCCTTAGCGCATCCAAGTCTTCTATTTGTTCTCGGATAGTCACTATTCCCTCCTTTAGCTCACAAGAAATTCTTTTAAACAATGCTTCGTCGATGCGCAGTGCATGGTCTCTCGTAAAGCGTTCTAATATCCAACGCTGATTGAATAATTTACCGATAATAAAATTTTTTGCGATAGGTAAACTGTCTATTTCTGTTTCAGATATTAGGTACTGCTTTTTCCTTAATAGAACATTGCCAAAGGTCGGTCCTACAACACGACACCGGAATTTGCCGCTAGAGGATAAGAAAGATACCGCAATGTTTCGTTCCATACATTCCGACATCAATGCTGGACTCATTCCCACATAGTTATTAGTGACAATTCCTTCCAAATTATGTAAGGGAATCCTTCCCACTGCAGTATCCTCATTCCATACTACTAGGTTGGCACCATCAAGGCGTAAATATAGGTGCGGTGTTGTGATAAAAACTGTATTCAATAGCTTTTTCATTCCGCTAGTCTCCGTTTCATGTATGTCTCTACAGATTCTTTTTTGGATAAAACGGGTAAACACAAATCCTTTAACGAACAACGCTCACATTTTTTGGTGATTTTTACAATTGGTGTCCAACGCTTCTCCCAGTAAGTATGCATCTCCCTAGTAATATCACGTAACATTGCCACTTTATGTGTATCAATATCGATTGATAGACGATTTCGAGTTTCAAAATAAAACAATTCGCCAACGGTAATATCGGCCGCAAGCATTTCGTTTAAGCAAAATGCCTGCGCCGTCACTTGTAACTCGTCACTTAAATCTATTTTCTTCTTTCCTCTTTTATACTCCACTGGATTCACACGAAATTTATCTTGATATTTAGGTATGAAAACACCTTTTTCATCTCGAATAAACTCCACCACGTCACAGATGCCACTTATCCCAAGTTCGCGAGAGTGTACAGGAAGTGCTCTAACGATCAGACGATCATTTCTTTTTTCCCGTATAAATGGCTGATCTGCCTTTTCATGAAGATGACTACCTTCAACTGTCAACATGTTTTCAGCCCATTGTTGTTCAATATGAATCAGAGCCCACTGTCTTTTACAAAAAACAAAATGTTGAATACCTGAGATCATCAAAAAATCATCTTCTTGATACATCATTAAATACCTTCTAATTCCTGAACTGCTAAACCTTCTAACTCGTCTACCACGATATTGTAGTCATCAATTGAGTGTGGTACATCAATCTCCTCCTTCTTGGTTAACTGAACAGAACGATGAACTTTTGCGGAAGGATATTTTCCTAATTTACTTGGATGTTTCCACCAAAAAACTTTTTCTACCGCCATCGAACCTTCTGGTCTAGCTGCAGAAGCATCATTTTCGAATAATGACTGCAAGGCTTCTAAAATTTTTTCTGCATCTTCATCACTAAATCCAGTCTTTGCTGCTAACTGAGGATTGATACTGCCATTGAAAACATATAACCCGTTTGTTACAAAGTGTTTTGTTCCCATTGTGTCTGAACCCTTGCCATCACCTGGAACCGAGTTGACACTTTTCGTTATTTGCATTGAGTTGATTTCAACTGGCTCAATACTTTCGGCTAATTGAACAGAAACTGGTCCTCTGACGCCTACTGATACCTGAGAGCCGGAAAAAGCAAAAACTTGCCCAAAAGCGCGGACGTCAAACCACTGTGCTGCCGCAATACGAGCAAAGGCGTCTACATCTGCTTTTTTCTTATCCTTCAAGATTTGTTTTAACTCTTCGACACTTTCTGCCCTGTCTTTCAGATTTGTATACCCATCATCTGAACGATCAGTTGACTGGATAAAGATAGCCTCACCCATATCTTGCAATCGATTTCTGATTTTTCTTTTGATTGCGACATCGGAGACTTCTCCATACCCCTCAAAATCCTGTCTAGGACGGTTTCCATTTAAGGGATCGCCATTAGGGTTCGCATTTTTTACAGAAAAAACCACTTTAAAATCGTATTTGTTCTCCAAACTCATCTTACTCATCCTCCTTGGTAGGTGATTTATGATAAATATCAAATTCTTGACTATAATATCCTAGTAGATAACGACCATCTAAGGCCTTATCTGTATAGGTCGTTTCAGTGAAAGCATCCATGATTTCGTCAAATAAACGATTGTAAAAGATTTGTTTGCCCGGTGACAATCGGTTGATGTAGGGCTGTAAGTTTTTTCTAATAATCAGCCACGTTTTTACTGGATGGGTACTATAGGCGCTCATATATCGCTCTGCATTAGTTGAACGATTTGATGAACCCTGCACGTTTAACGCATCTTTTTCAAGAATATGCGAGACAGCTAGCAATCTGCCGAAAAGATAGTTTCTCTCTTTACTTTCTTTATTTAAGCTCACGGAACATCCTCCCTTTTCTCTAAAGTAATAATTGTTCGTCATGGAACAGGCCACTGTCAGTGCTTTACGCCACTGCCAGTTTTGTTCAAAGCTTTGTGGATTTGATACACGATGAACGAGTTTTTGAACTAAATCAAAAGGTACTTTTTTCCCTTCCACTACACAGGTGAATAAAGCTGTTGTTGCATTATTTAAGATGGCATCGTTGGCCTTCTCACCAAAAGCAGCTATTGCAATATCATACAAGTTTGGTGCGCCATAATAATAATTTGGTTTCTTATTCACAAAATAAGTATGCCGCCAAGCAGACTGCTCATGCCATTTTTCAATTCGTTGTAAATATTGCTTTTGGTCCGTTGAATTGTAATAGAGTATTCCTAAACGGCCTTTTGTTGCATTATCCAATATCATGATATTCACTTTGGCGTGAATCGCCAGTTCGTTATTCTTCCCATAAATCGTTGCTTTTACAAGTTCCGCAAATTCTTCTTGTGTTTTATCAACCGCATCAGCAAAAAGTTCAGCGAGTTCGTCTGCTTCAGCAAACTCATTCCCGCCAGCTAAGGGAGTAAGCTGTTCCGGTAATTCTTTCCCCCATACCAAATAGACTCGCCCATCACGAATGATACCTTGCTTTGCAATCAACCATTTCAATGCACTATGAGCTTTTTGCGAAACAACATAGCCAACACCAGCTGCTTCTTCTTTTTTAGAAAAACGACCTCTATAAGTAAATCCGATATTGTCATTAGCAGATATCAGTTTTCCCATATCTCCTGCATAGCGCAATCCCGAGGTATGATTTGCTGTAATACGCATCATTTTTCCTGTAACATAGTCCAATCCTTCATTGCCTATTGAAAATTCAGCAATGGCAGAATTGATCACCTCTTCATCTTCCCATAAAGGAACTTCTTCGTCTGTTCCCTCTGGGTCATGAATAGTGAAACGGATCATCGCTGTTGATTGATCCCCAACTAAAACGTCAAATATTTCTGGTTTAAATCCCTTTTCTTCGGTTAACTCCTTTGACCACTTTAAAATCAACTTTCCTTCTTTATCTAAAAATAAGATTCCTTGTTGGACCAGATCATGGATCAAACTATTTTTTTGAAGGTAGATGTATATTGCGTTAATTTTGTAGTTGTTTTCTGACCACTTTTGCAACTGAGTCATGTAGAGTGCATGAGGATCATCCTTTTTCTTCTTCATATCAACAAAATTTTTGTAGTCTCCTGCCACATATTTTAGTCCATCATGGAGTGGATGAGGTGCAGCCGTATTTGCGCGGCCGGCTGATCCTTCCGTGACTGGTATAATAGTGGGTGCCTCGTCTTTACTTAAAACTCTAGCGGAAAAGAAACGTCCATCTGGAGTTACTTGAACTTCAATTTGAATGTTTCGATAGGCATGTCCCACTGGCAGTAAAGAAAAGCGATGTTGCCCTCGAATCAGGACTTTTCCCACCTGATCTTTATTATCCTCATAAGTTTCATACAAATCACTAATCCACGTCATATATCATCCACCTCCAGCTCTTCTATCAACTCTTCAGCTAGCTGGATATCTTTCAAAGTGATTTCTTTTGCAGCCATCTTCTTCAGTGGTCTCACTACCGCGCATTCTTCCGGTCGCGGAAAACGAACGATCCCTTTCTCCATTTTAGGCTGCCATAGACGTACCCTTAGCTCATCGATTCCTGTCTCATCAGGATAGTCTAAGCCATGTACCATTGTGCCAAAAAACTGCGGATAATTATCTTGATCATAGGCCCCCGGCTTTTCTCCATATTCACAAGGTTCGACATATCCTTGGCACTCTCTTGTTCCCAGAAATATATCTCTTCTGCCGCCTTTCGCTAGAGATCGTTTTAAAATTTGATAATGTTTATTTTCGTTGTAGTCTTTGCGTAGATCTGGTCGATTCTTGTTAAATTCAAAGTGCGCTTTCACTTCGTAAACAGGATTTCTCAGATAGCTATAATAAGCTAGGTTACTACTGTTCAAATTAGTGAAAACCATTGGACGCATTCCTTTTGATTCCATTTGGATTGGATTTACAATGCGGACTTCATCAATGTAATATATCAAGGTTGGCTTCCAGTAAATCGATTCCACAATGCCTTTTAAGGCTTGATATGTCGGAATCGGATAGGTACTTTTTTCCCCCCCTAGTCGAGTCAAAGGGTCTGTAAACAGCGCATATTTCCCAAAGACACGAAAACTGATTTGATTTTTCAAGTATATTTCCTCCTCTCGAATTTAGTAAAATGAATTTATCTTTCTATTTAAATACTAACAAAGACACCAACTATATAAAAGCGCTTTCTAAATTTAAAAACTGTAACTTCCATGAGAATCGCCTTCAATGTTTAGGCCAAAGTCTTTATCATAGGCTTGCTGGTGTAAAACATATATCCCCGCGGGAGTTAGCGTGATTAAACCAGATTTTTCCAATTGCTCAAATTCATGTTGATATAAGGTGATACTATTCCGTTGTGCCCTTTGATACCATCGTTTATCAAAAATAACGTCTTTTGAACCACTTAGCTCTATGATCATTTCCTCGCCTTCGTCAAATTCCACTAGCACGCTATCACCTTGCTGTTCAATAACGTTAAAGTGTTGGGCAATTGTTTGACTGCTACTAACCATTAATGTTGGTGGAAGTTCATTCATTTTGCTTACATAAAACTTTTTTCTATTAAGATTTTTCCCCATCAATTCGTATAAACTATTTTTCCCGCCATTAAAGAGATAATCCGACTCATTAGCTTTCTCAACTCTTGCATAATAGCGGTTAAAAAATTGTTCTATTAGCTTAGGATCCAATAAACTAGAGTCTTCATGATTAAACTCGCGATCCTGAAGTAACTCCATTGTGATTAAACTTTTTGTTTTAATTTCTCGCATTTTATCAATATTTTCCAGTTCCTTCACAAGATTTACTAAATAAACCGGCTGCTGTACGTCTGATTCCCCATTTCTATTACAGCGCCCCGCTGCTTGCGCTATTGAATCTAAACCAGAAATGGAGCGAATAACCGTAGCAAAACTAATATCTACCCCCGCTTCAATCAAAGGTGTTGTTACACAAATAATGTCCTGGCCCTTATCTAAAGCTTCACGTATGCTTTCCAATTTGGAAGTACGATGATTGGGACTCATAGAGGTAGACAAATGGAAAACTTGCTTGCCTCGATCCCTAAGCTCTTGAAAAATCGTTCGAACGGCTTTTTTTGTATTTAAGATAATCAATAAATTTCGATTATCTTCTAGCAGTTTTTCCGAAAAATCTGCTAACTCCTGGGCAGACCAATAAGTGGGTTTCGTATAATCTATGACTTTGACCCGTTCAAAAGCCGTACTTGCTGATGCTAGGTCAGGTACAATTTCAGCGTCGCTTTCCAGCGGCAATTTCACTTTCCTATTTTCTAATGTAGGTTGTGTTGCTGTACAAAGTAACGTCGTCGTATTTCCGTACTCCTTCAAGAAAGTAATCAAACTATTGAACATAGACAAACACTTTGGAGGAATTGACTGGATTTCATCGAAAATAAGAATACTATCTAACAACTGATGAATACGTCTGGGATTACGAGTTGATCCAGAAAAAACATTTTCAAGGAATCGAACCATTGTTGTTACAATGATAGGACTATCCCAGTTATCCTGCATCTTTGCTTGCTTTCGCTCGCTGTCTTCAGACTGATCATCTTGCTCGCTTACCAAATTGGAATGATGCTCAAGAATAAAATCTCCTTCAGAATCTTGTAAATGTTTTCGAAATACTCCAGCATTTTGCTCAATAATTGAGCTGTAAGGAATAATATAAATAATCCGTTTTTTCCTTTTTTTCGTAGCATGATTAAGCGCGAAACGCATACTACTCAATGTTTTACCTCCACCTGTCGGAATAGAAAGACGATAGATTCCCGTTGGTCTATCTGCCGCTTGTAGACAAGCGTCCGCCATCTCTTGTCGTAACGTATTGATTTTAGTTTCTGGCCCTTTTCTAAAGGTCTCAAAAGTAGTTTCAAGTGTGCTCGCTAGTGACTCAAACAACACAGATGAGTCAATCTGAGAAACACTATTAAACTCTTCAAATAATTGTGTATTACGACGATCTCCATCCAAAAGAGCACTATAAACCAGCTTCAAAAAATAGAATTGATCTGTCTGATACTGATCACTTTTGGGATTCCAATCATGTTCAACAGCTATTGTTTCCAACTCTTTGCCAGCGATTCGTACCAATGATTCTAATTCAGATTGTGACGCAACTTCCTCAAAAAAGTGGGCACATACGTCGTCATATTCAGGAAGTTCTTTTTCATATCTTGTACTAAATGGGACGGAAGCATCCCCTTCACCTGAAATAAAATCTAGCAATCCTCTTGAACTATGGTGAGCAAATATAGAATTCGCAATCATTTCTATCGATAACCGTTCATATTTATTCGTTGCCTTAATAGATAAAATGATTTTCCCACCATATGTCGAATGATCTACACTTCCCCGTACCACAGCCAAACCAGCATGAGCATCAGATAAATATTGTTGAAACGCATCCGTATATTTACCAGCATCATGCAATAATCCAGCTAAGTAACAAGTTGTCGCTATACCCAAAGATGAGCCATTATCTTTTGAAATGTTGGCCGTTTCTTTTAAATGTTGTACCAGTGGCTGTTTTGCACCATCACTTGTCCTAAAATGTGCTATATACAATTTATTCACCTCACTGTAATTTTATAAAGCTCTCAAAGAAACCGTTTTCTTTAAGTCTAATATAAAATTCACCCCTTCACAAGTACGGTAAGATTCTTACTTATAGTTATATAACCCATCTGCATCATAACCACTGACTAAATTTCCGTTTAGAATTATGTAAATAGATTTAATCGATTCCATAATGCTATAATTGATATGTAAGGGATACCAATTATCATACTTTGAGTCTTTACTAAGCTGCTAGTGCGAACCTGAGGTACACATATTATCCCTAGTGATTCGCACCATAAATTTAGAGTTTATTAGAACTATATGTTAAATACGTGCTACTAATCAAAAATTCTTATTATTTTAGTAAAGAAAAACTAAACAAAATAAGGAAATTATGCCTTATTTTGCAGTCGCTCCTCTTATGGGGAGCGTGGATTGAAATGACCCAATAGGGTTTATAATAAGAATGTAGATAAGTCGCTCCTCTTATGGGGAGCGTGGATTGAAATACACATGTAGTAGGCAATGGGCAAGTGATCCAAACGGTCGCTCCTCTTATGGGGAGCGTGGATTGAAATTTTCAACGAACGAACAGCTCAAACAATTACAGCTGTCGCTCCTCTTATGGGGAGCGTGGATTGAAATATTAGTTATACCACTTAATGAAAACATATCTGTTTGTCGCTCCTCTTATGGGGAGCGTGGATTGAAATATCAACTTGAAGAGTATCGCCTTGAATATCCTAATTGTCGCTCCTCTTATGGGGAGCGTGGATTGAAATCGCTTTGAAAGATATTCTTATCTTAACAAGTGACAGTGTCGCTCCTCTTATGGGGAGCGTGGATTGAAATAGGGTATATTGGTTGGGGGCTTGCAAAATTACTTGTCGCTCCTCTTATGGGGAGCGTGGATTGAAATAACACGTCAACGGTCTAAAACAAGTTTTAGCTGACGTCGCTCCTCTTATGGGGAGCGTGGATTGAAATCTGAAAAGGCAAAAATCTTAGATATTAGCAACGTGTCGCTCCTCTTATGGGGAGCGTGGATTGAAATGCAATATTGCTGACACGGTTCGTCAGTAGCTTATCGTCGCTCCTCTTATGGGGAGCGTGGATTGAAATTTGAGTGGTTCGGGTTTTGGTGCAGGCACTGGGGTGTCGCTCCTCTTATGGGGAGCGTGGATTGAAATATTTCACGCCTCTTTTCGTAGTAAATCCAAATGGCGTCGCTCCTCTTATGGGGAGCGTGGATTGAAATAACGGCTGAGTAGCTCCCCTCGATGTTGCCGTCGGTCGCTCCTCTTATGGGGAGCGTGGATTGAAATTTGTAACATACAAGTTTAGTGGGCTGATTAATTCGTCGCTCCTCTTATGGGGAGCGTGGATTGAAATGCCATGATTATTGACGTAAATGCCTTACGCTATAAGTCGCTCCTCTTATGGGGAGCGTGGATTGAAATAATTGTCAGCTGATGTGATTATTAGTAAGTTTGAGTCGCTCCTCTTATGGGGAGCGTGGATTGAAATCTGTGTGCAAGTCCCCACCGTCCCACACTTTTGGCGTCGCTCCTCTTATGGGGAGCGTGGATTGAAATATATGCTTTAGGTGTTTATAACAAAAAAATTAGTGGTCGCTCCTCTTATGGGGAGCGTGGATTGAAATATCACTAGTGGCATGAGTGGATCGTCAATATAGTCGTCGCTCCTCTTATGGGGAGCGTGGATTGAAATTTTGGTTTTCCATAACGATTCCTCCTATGAATAGGTCGCTCCTCTTATGGGGAGCGTGGATTGAAATAATCTCTGAAAAAGCATAATGCTCCAGCAGAAGCAGTCGCTCCTCTTATGGGGAGCGTGGATTGAAATCGCACAAGCCTTATCCTCACGACCGCCGCTTTCGTGTCGCTCCTCTTATGGGGAGCGTGGATTGAAATCTCCCACTCTGTTAAATCGGTCGTTAACCGAACAACGTCGCTCCTCTTATGGGGAGCGTGGATTGAAATTGATACCCACTATGCTACGGACTCCGTCATTCGTGTCGCTCCTCTTATGGGGAGCGTGGATTGAAATATTTTTCACTTGCCATTCGGCCATCGCACCAGCAGGTCGCTCCTCTTATGGGGAGCGTGGATTGAAATGAGAATTGGCGGATGAAGGGAATATCACTAAAAAGTCGCTCCTCTTATGGGGAGCGTGGATTGAAATAATCGCCTGTTCGAGTTCAGCTTCACGAGTTTTGGTCGCTCCTCTTATGGGGAGCGTGGATTGAAATTACCTAAAAAATGACGGAATTTATCAGCTAGGAAGTCGCTCCTCTTATGGGGAGCGTGGATTGAAATGTTTTTAAAAGGAGATTGGAAATTACCATGGGAGGTCGCTCCTCTTATGGGGAGCGTGGATTGAAATATTTTTCAATATTTTCAGTTTCGACTCAGTAGTCGTCGCTCCTCTTATGGGGAGCGTGGATTGAAATAGATAGGCATAGACGTACGTATCGATTAATCCAACGTCGCTCCTCTTATGGGGAGCGTGGATTGAAATAGAAAGCTACTATGGAATATCGTCAGGAAATGGATGTCGCTCCTCTTATGGGGAGCGTGGATTGAAATTGTAGGCGGCACTCACATAATGAAATACTACAGAAGTCGCTCCTCTTATGGGGAGCGTGGATTGAAATAACATCTCCAACGCGCCACCACTCAATGATTCTAGTCGCTCCTCTTATGGGGAGCGTGGATTGAAATAAACAATAACTCTAGAATCATTCAACCACCTGCCCATCGCTCCTCATATGAGAACGATAGAAGTTCTTCATCGCAGGAATACCTATCGAGCTTAGATTTCCTCGTTGTACACTCGTGCTCTTTAGAAAGATAGCAAAAATACTCTTCAGTTATAAGAAAATCTACATACTCAAAATATTCTTTTAGACCTTTCCAGTAAAATCACGAAAAGACTTCTTCTTACCATACTCATTAGTGCTAGTATTGGTGCTACTTTCATTTTGACGAATTAGAAAAAGCTAGGAATACCTATGTATCAGCATTCCTAGCTTATTTTTCTCTATTACCCCACAGACCCTTCCATTTCATAACTAATCAAACGATTTAGTTCAACGGCGTATTCCATAGGTAATTCTTTGGTAAATGGTTCCACAAAGCCCATGACGATCATTTCAGTTGCTTCTGATTCGGTCAGGCCGCGGCTCATTAGGTAGTAAAGTTGTTCTTCAGAGATCTTGGAGACTTTGGCTTCGTGTTCAAGGGACACTTGGCTATTGTGGATCTCATTGAATGGGATGGTATCGGATTTTGATAGTTCATCCATGATAATGGTATCGCACTCGATGTGGGAGATGGAGCCGGCACTATCTTTGGCAAAGGTGACTTGGCCGCGATAGTTGACTTCTCCGCCGTCTTTTGAGATTGATTTTGAGACGATTGAGCTGGAAGTGTTGGGTGCGTTATGAATCATTTTGGCACCGGTATCTTGGATTTGATTAGCACCAGCGAAGGCGATTGATAACATGGTACCGCGTGCGCCTTTGCCGTCCAAATATACACTTGGATATTTCATAGTCGTTTTAGCACCAAGGTTGCCGTCAATCCATTCGACTGTTGCGCCTTCATAGGCTTTGGCACGTTTGGTTACCAAATTGTAAACATTGTCTGACCAGTTTTGAATGGTGGTATAACGGCAATAGGCATCTTTACGAGTGTAGATTTCCACGATGGCCGCGTGCAAACTATTGCTGGAATAGGTTGGTGCGGTACAGCCTTCAACATAGTGAACGCTGGCGCCTTCATCAACAATGATTAATGTCCGTTCAAACTGACCGGTATTTTCAGCGTTGATTCGGAAATAAGTTTGTAATGGTACGTCTACTTTGACCCCTTTTGGTACATAAATAAAGGTTCCGCCTGACCAAACAGCTGAGTTTAGGGCGGCTAACTTGTTGTCTGTTGGTGGTACGAGTTTTGAGAAATATTCTTTAAAGAGTTCTGGATACTCCTTCAAGGCAGAATCGGTATCGGTAAAAACGATGCCTAATTTTTCAAACTCTTCTTTCATATTGTGGTAGACAACTTCTGATTCATATTGGGCTGAAGCGCCGGCTAAGTATGCTCGTTCGGCTTCAGGGATGCCAATTTTTTCAAAGGTTTCTTTGATTTTATCAGGTACATCATCCCAATCGCGGGCAGGACGGTCGCTTGGTTTTTGATAATACTTAATGGCATTGAAATCAATGTCTGATAGATCTGGTCCCCAAGTTTGCATTGGCATCTTGTTAAAGGTTTCCAATGATTTTAAGCGGAATTCTAACATCCATTCTGGTTCGCCTTTGACTCGTGAGATCTCACGTACGACTTCTTCTGTCAGGCCTTCGCCGGTACTAAAGACTGGCTCTACATCATCGTGAAAGCCAAATTTATATTCTTCTAATTCTGGTACACCCATGGTCTCACGCTCCTTATTTATTGTGATATTGATGCGCGACGCCTTTGCCGTTTTCTTCGTCAGCGATAGCTCTGCCTAACGCCTTCCAGGCCAAAGTTGCGCATTTGATGCGGGTTGGAAACTTCGCTACGCCGGAAAGCATCGCGGCATCTCCTAATTCTTCTTCATTCGCTACGGGTTCTCCTTGCACTAGCTGAGAGAAATCAGCAGCCAAGGCTTCTGCTTCTGCCACTGTCTTGCCAATCACAGCATCCGTCATCATGGAAGCGCTGGCGGTACTGATGGAACAGCCGCTGCCACTGAAGGCGATATCTTTGATAACACCCTCTTGCACGTCTAATTCTAGCTGAATCACATCGCCACAAGTCGGGTTATTCATTTCAATTTTTTGCGTCGAATCGCTTAAGCTCCCGTGATGGTGAGGGTGACTGGAATGATCCAAAATCACTTGGCGGTACAGATTATCTAATTTAGAAAGTCCCATGTTGGAAAAACTCCTTTGTTGCGTAGATCGCGTCAACTAAGCGGTCTGCATCTGCCTTAGTATTATATAAGTAAAAGCTGGCGCGGGCAGTTGCCAGCACGTCCAGGTATTGTAGTAATGGTTGGGCACAATGATGGCCTGCTCGGACGGCAATGCCTTCCATGTCAAGTGCCGTAGCCACATCATGAGGATGTAGACCTTCTAGGTTGAAGGCAATCACGCCAGTATGATCAGCAGGATCTTGTGGTCCGTAAATGGTTAACCCCTCAATGGCTTGCAGTTTTGGCAGCACATAGGCTACCAAGTCGGCTTCATGCTGATGGATGGACGCTAAACCGATTGCTTCTAAATAGTCGATAGCAGCACCTAAACCAATTGCCCCAGCAATATTGGGGGTTCCCGCTTCGAATTTCCACGGTAATTCCTTCCAAGTACTGTCGTAAAGATGCACAAAGTCAATCATTTCACCGCCAAATTCGACGGGTTCCATTTGATCAAGCCATTGGCGTTTGCCGTAGAGGACGCCGATACCAGTAGGGCCGCACATTTTGTGCCCGCTAAAGGCGTAAAAGTCAGCATCAACGGCTTGCACATCAACCGGCATATGCGGGACCGCTTGTGCGCCATCCACCACCATCACTGCATCGTTTTCATGAGCTAGGGCGGCTAGTTCGGCTACCGGATTGATTACACCTAGCACATTTGAGACATGAGCGATTGAAACGATTTTGGTTTTAGCTGTGATTTTTTGGCGAGCATCTTCCATATCTAAAAAGCCTTCAGGCGTAATCTCAATATATTTCAAGACAGCTCCTTTGCGTTTCGCTAATTGCTGCCAGGGAATAATATTGGAATGGTGTTCCATATAAGAAATCACGATTTCATCGCCGGCCTCAACAAAAGCGTCGCCAAAGCTTTGAGCGATCCAATTCAAGCTAGTAGTGGTGCCGCGGGTAAACAGAATTTCAGCTGTTTCATTGGCGTGGAGAAAGTTTTTGACTTTCTCCCGAGCGCCTTCATATGCGTGGGTCGCCCGTTCGGCCAAAGTATGCACTCCACGGTGAACATTGGCATTATCCTGTTCATAATAAGCAGTCAACTGATCTAAGACTTGCTTGGGCTTTTGCGTCGTGGCCGCGTTATCTAAATAGACTAGCGGCTCATCGTTGACTTCCTGAAAAAGAATGGGAAAATCTTGACGCAATTTTTCTGCATCCATCATGCATTTAGCTTCCCTTCAATGGTTTCAATAAATTCAGTTTGGACAGCCTTGATCGGAATTGCGGTGATAACTGAGCCTAAGAAGCCGCGAATGACTAAGCGTTCGGCTTCGGTTTTATGCAAACCGCGACTCATTAAATAGTACATTTCTTCTGGATCCACTCGGCCCACACTGGCAGCATGTCCGGCGGTTACTTCATTTTCATCAATCAAAAGGATGGGATTGGCATCGCCACGGGCTTGATCGGAAAGCATTAATACGCGACTTTCTTGTTGGGCATCGGCCCCTTTGGCTTTTTTCAAAATATGACCGATTCCATTAAAGGTCAACGTTCCCCGTTCACGTATCACACCATGTTGAAGGATGTGACCAATGGTATGGGGGGCTTTGTTGGTGACGCGGGTGTCAATTCCTTGTGTTTGACGGCCACCACTGATAGCCACCACTTTCACCTCAGAATGCGCACCTTCGCCCACTAAGTCAGAATCAAAATCAGCTACGACATTGCCGTCATTCATGACCCCAATTGCCCATTCCACTGAAGCATCCTTCATAATATGACCACGGCGGTTAAGATAGGTTGTGACGTCTTTACCTAATTGGTCCACCGCTGAGAATTTCACTTTAGCGCCATTTTTGGCAACCACTTCCACCACAATGTTGGCAGCCGCTTTATGGTCCAATTCTGAGCCAAAGCGTTCCAAGTAGCTAAACTCGCTATGCTCCTCTGCCACGATTAAAATGTGTTTGAAGAAATGGTCACCACTGAGTTGGCGGAACATCGCTTCCAATGGTTCTTTGATGACGACATTTTTTGGTACATATAAGAAGACTCCGCTGTTCATAAAGGCTGCGTGAGCCGCTGTTAATTTATCTTCATTAAAAGGCACGGCTTTAGTCATATAGTATTGTTGCACTAAATCACTATGTTCAGTCATTGCCGTAAATAAATCTGTAAAAATCACGCCTTGCTCAACTAAATGTTGCGGTAATTGTTCAAACAAGGTATCGCGATCATATTGGACGATTAAAGGGTTGTCCCCCATCTCATCAAAGCTAGGCACACCAACGTAGCCCCGAAAGTTATCGCCCTGCCAGACACTTTCTTTAAAATCTAGTAGCGGCCAACGGTGAAATTTGACCCGTTCGATATGTGGCAATTCCAGGGTATCTACCAGCTTCAGTGCGTCTTGACGCAGTTTCAGCATCCACTCTGGTTCACCTTTAGTTAAAGAAAAAGTCGTGATGTTTTCAAGATAATCGTTAAATTCTGTCATGCACCTTGACCTCCTTACGCTTCTTCTTCTTTGTAGTCGATTCCTAATTCTTTACTGATACCGGCATAACCTTCTGCCTCTAAGCGTTTCGCCAAATCAGCATTGCCTGTCATAACCACCCGACCGTCCATCATGATATGCACTACATCAGGAGTGATATAGTTCAGTAAACGTTGGTAATGAGTAATGATTAGGGAACCAAATTGGTCGCCCCGCATTTCATTGACCCCTTTAGCTACAACTTTCAAAGCATCGATATCTAGCCCAGAATCAATTTCATCGAGTATCGCAAAGGTTGGTTCTAACATCAGTAATTGCAGGATTTCATTTCGTTTCTTTTCGCCACCAGAAAAGCCTTCATTTAAATAGCGTTCTGCCATTTCTTCCGGCATATTCAAAAGCGCCATTTTTTCGTCTAATTTTTTCAAGAATTGCATCACGGAGATTTTGTCATCTTCGTCCCGCTTAGCATTGATGGCTGCCCGCATAAATTCGGCATTGGTGATACCAGGAATCTCACTTGGGTATTGCATTGCTAGGAAAAGACCCGCACGCGCCCGTTCATCGACTTCCCATTCTAGGATGTTTTCGCCGTCCAGCAAAATTTCGCCTTCTGTTACTTCATAATTAGGATTCCCCATAATGGCAGCCGAAAGGGTTGATTTCCCGGTTCCGTTAGGTCCCATGATGGCGTGGATCTCGCCAGTTTCCATTTTTAAGTCGACCCCTTTTAGGATCTCTTTATCTTCGATCGAAACATGTAGATTTTTGATTTCTAAAACGGACATGTATGATTCCCTCCAACTTGATTTTTGATAGATACTTTTCCTACCTATTTTAGACTAATTGAGAATGAAATTCAAACGAGTCTGCCTGTTTTTTACGAAATTTAGCGCTTTTCCTTATAAAATCGTATCCGCACTGTTTATAATCGCTATAAAATAAGATTTTCTCTTATTCTCTTATTTTTTTCGAAATAACTGACCTGTTTTTTCATATAAGCTTCCTTTTTCATACTTTTTTCCCACTTCCTTTTCTTGATTTAATCGGCTTATTAACGTCAAAAGTTACCACTTTAGTGTCAACTTTTGACAAAAAGCGACCCTTATCATTTCTCAAAAAACGCTTTCTGTCGTATGCTTTTAGTAGGGATAGATTATAACGTTGTTGTTGTCGTTGGATTTATCTGGTTCATTCGTCCTAATTAGGTATAGACCTAATTAAATAAATACAAAGGAGTGTTGAAGATGGGCTTTATTTGGTCATTGATCGTAGGTGGTGTCATTGGCGCAATTGCAGGTGCTATTACTAGTAAAGGTGCCTCTATGGGAATTATCGCCAACATCATTGCAGGTTTAGTTGGTTCTGCAATTGGGCAAGCGCTTTTGGGTAGCTGGGGACCATCTCTAGCAGGTATGGCTTTGGTTCCTTCAATTGCAGGTGCTGTCATTCTGGTCGCTGTTGTTTCTTTCTTCTTAGGTAAGAAATAGCCAACCACTCTAGGAAGGAGGGTCTTTATGCGGAAAAGTACCAAGATCCTTTTGATACTAGGCTTGATTTTACTTTTCTTTCCGCTCTTTTTTACCTTGATTGAAAATCAGGCAGCAGGCTCCGCTAGCTTACACTTTATGTCATTAGGTGAATATCCGCTAGTTGGTCGCTGGATGCCGACTTTTCTCTTTTGGACTAGCGTTGGCTTTATGATTTTACTAGTGGTTGGCATCTTTATCATCCTATTTTTCCCGAAAGCGGAAAGTGAACTAGTATTGGAGAAAGAAAATGGTCGCTTAGTTATTCAACGGAAGGCATTGGAAAATTTTGTATTGCAGACAGTGAAAGAGGAACCGTTTATTGCGGATCCTAATGTAAAAGTCAAATTTAAGAAAAATCGCATCAAAGTACTGGTCAGCGGTAAAATGCGAAAGGTGTTCCAACTAACCGATCGCCAAGAAGAACTGACTGGTGCTATCCAAAAAAACATCGCCATGCTGATGGGAACCAAAGAAAATATTCTGACAGAAGTTACCTTTAAGGACTTCAATCATGAAAAACGGAATCCGCAGCAGCCACGGGTCGAATAAGGAGGAACAGCCAGTGAAGGAGCTATGGATACTCTATAAATATCCGATCATTTTTGGTGGAATCGGCTTGCTATTGGCAATTCTTCTGATTACGGTCGGCTTTTTGAAAACGATGTTGTTAATTATCTTTACGTTGTTAGGTGCATATTTAGGCTTCTATCTGCATTCGATCGGCTTTTTTGATCAATTTCGCAGATAAAAATAAAACTACTATTTTTAGGAGGAACTTGTAATGGAAAACAAAGACATGATGAAACAACCGACACCCCCAACTCCGCCAACACCAGACAAAGGTCCTAAACCACCAGTAAACAGTATCAAAGGCGATTTGACCTTCGATGATAAAGTCATTCAAAAAATCGTAGGTATCGCCCTAGAAGAAATTGATGGTTTATTAACAGTAGACGGCGGCTTCTTCTCCAACCTAGCTGGCAAATTAGTAAATACCGATAATGTTACTTCTGGTATCGATGTAGAAGTTGGTAAAAAGCAAGTAGCAGTCGACTTGGATATCGTAGCCGAATATGGCAAAGATATTACGAATATTTATGATCGTATTAAAGAAGTAATTGCTCGAGAAGTTAAAAAAATGACCGGCTTGGATGTCATCGAAGTCAATGTCAACGTGGTGGATGTTAAGACGAAGGAACAGCATGAAGAAGACTCAGTAACCGTACAAGACCGAGTATCTGATGCGGCTGAAGCCACTGGTGAGTTTGCATCGCGTCAAACAGATAAAGCCAAAAGCGCAATGAATAAAGCTGGAAACAAAATCAGCGATTCTGCGGATGATGTGAAACAAGACATCAACGAAGCGCGGGAACCACGCGTACAATAAGCCGAAAAAGACACGAACTTTAACGAGTTCGTGTCTTTTCTGATTGATTGACATCAGGTCATCCTCGATGCTTATTTTTTTACGTTTATTCTGCGTTGGCAGCCACAGGTTTCACTGAGCCATCCCATTTATTCAAGATCCAATCTTGCACGTCTTTTTCATGTAAGACTTCAATCAATTTCTTGATGCTGTCTTTATCTTTATCCTCTGTACGTACGGCAATCACATTGGCATAAGGTGAGTTGTCTTTTTCCAACAGAACAGAATCTTTTGTTGGATTCAAGCCAGCGCCGTAAGCAAAGTTAGCATTGATGGCAATCAAATCTGCTTCATCATTGGCATAGGCAGTTGCTAAAATATTAGGATCAATATCATGTTTGAAGGTCAAGTTTTTCGGATTTTCAGCAATATCATCAAACGTCGCTGTTTCCAATTCTACCCCGTCTTTGACTTTGACAAGTCCAGCGTCTTGTAGGATAGTAATAATCCGGCCCCAGTCTGATTCAGAGTTCGAGGTTAAGATAGTGGCGCCGTCCTTCAAGTCTTTGATATCATCAATGCGTTTTGAGTAAAGGCCCATTGGTTCGATATGAATGGCGCCAGCATTGGTGAAGTCGTAGCCATTATCTTTGATTTGTTTGTTCAAGTAAGGAATATGTTGGAAATAGTTTGCATCGATTTCGCCATCTGCCAAAGCTTTATTAGGCAAAATGTAGTCATCAAATGGTACGACTTGTAAATCAATGCCTTCTTCTTTCAGTAATGGCTTCACGTGCTCTAAAATCTCCCCGTGGGGTGTTGGTGATGCGCCGACTTTTAAGACAGTCAAGTCACCACTCTCCGCAGCTTTACTACTATCTGTCGTGTCGCCGCTACCGCCACAGGCAGCTAAGCCAAGTGTCAACAAAGCAATTGTTGCAAATCCAAATAATTTTTTCATCCTTTTTTCTCCCCTTATCGTTTATCTGTTTTGCGTGTCAGCGCGTCACCAACGCCCTGCACGATGAACACAATGATTAAAATAAAGACTGTTGCGACTAACGTCGTGGTGTAGTTGCCACGTTGATAGCCTTCTTGCCAAGCAACCGCGCCTAAGCCGCCAGCTCCAATAGCTCCTGCCATGGCGGTAAAGCCAATCATGGAGATGGTGGTAACGGTAATACCCGAAATCAAGGCTGGTACGCTTTCTGGAATCAAGACCTTCAAAATAATCTCCCAGTAACTGGCTCCCATCGATTCTGCTGCCTCAATGACACCCGCATCCACTTCACGAAAAGCAATTTCTACTAGTCGAGCATAAAAGGGTGCTGCCGATAAGACTAGCGCTGGCACGGCTGCTTTGGCTCCTAAGAAGGTACCTAGTAATATTTTGGTAAACGGAATAATCAAGACCAGTAGGATAATAAATGGTGTTGAGCGAAAAACATTGCTGATAATGGACACAATACCGTATAAAATTTTGGCATATGGTTTTTGTTTACGGCCCACGGTATAAAGAATCAGGCCTAAAATCAGACCAATCACAATTACTAGGACCATTGAAACCACCGTCATAAAAAGCGTATCCACAATCGCTTGCTTCATATTGTCCATGTTGACTTGACTAAAGTTGAAATAAGTTTCCATGATCCCTTTATCCACGACTGATCACCTCCACGCCGACATTTTGTTGTTGGAAGAAGGTCAAGGCTTGTTGAATCTGTTCATCTGAGCCAGTCAAAAGCACGGTCAATGAACCAAATGAGCCTTCCTTAGCTTGCTGCACTTTCCCATATACTACATTAACATCCACATCAAATTGTCTGATAGCCTGTGAGATGACGGGCTCATTGGCATTATTTTCGTTAAAGGTCAAGGTCACGATTTGTCCTTCAGGATTTTCGCGAATAAAATCAGCCAAGACTTCCGTCGGGTCTTCCTCCGGTTCCATTTCCTGTTGCACGAACCGCTTCGTCACTTCCTGTTGAGGGTGACGGAAAACGTCTAACACGGCCCCTTCTTCCACGACCGTTCCTAATTCCATCACGGCTACCTTATTGCAAATCTTGCGAATGACGTGCATTTCATGGGTAATCAAGACAATCGTTAGTTGTAGCTTGCGGTTGATTTCTAATAGGAGATCCAAGACCTCATCAGTTGTTTGGGGATCTAGTGCACTGGTTGCTTCATCACACAGTAAGATTTCGGGTTCATTGGCTAGGGCGCGGGCAATCCCCACCCGTTGCTTCTGACCACCAGAAAGTTGGGCGGGATAGGCGTCACCGCGACCTTCCAAACCAACTAACTTCAATAATTCTTCCGCTCGTTGGCGACGGCGATTTTTTTCAACGCCAGCTAATTCCAGCGGCAACATGATATTTTCTAAGATTGTGCGACTCCATAATAAATTAAAGTGCTGAAAAATCATGCCGATTTTTTTACGAAATGTTCGTAACTCTTTACCGGCTAACTGACTAACATTATGATTGTTTACCACTACTTCACCACTGGTTGGCTGTTCTAAACCATTCAATAAACGAACCAGCGTACTTTTACCAGCGCCGGAGTAGCCGACGATCCCAAAAATATCGCCTTGTTCCACCTGCAAATTCACTTGCTGAACTGCTTGAATGGTGCCTGCTTTTCCTTGAAAAGACTTATTGACCTGATGCAATTCGATCAATGCCATCTTGATTCACTACTTTCTAATTTCTTTTTAGGTACTAAAAAAGCTTCCGTCCCTCTACTACTTCTAGTAAAAGGACGGAAGCATAAATTCCGTGTTACCACCTTTTTTCGTCATTTCTTCGCAAAAATGACCTCAGCCAGTACTTGAACACTTCGCATACTGTGGTGCTGTAACGGGCACTCCCGTGATAGGCTTACATATTTGTTCACCTATTCTGCTCAAAGACCATCTTCCATCTCGATTCCATTGCCCTTTCTCAGCTAAACGGGGCTCTCTTAAAATTTCTTCGACATGTACTCTTCTTTTCAAAGCTTTCTGTATTGCTTGAAATTATAGCAACCTATTTTGGGATTGTCAAACGTTTTTATAGTTTTTCAAATTCCGTTTCATCTACGCCAGTCAAAACGACTAACCAAGCTTCCTTATTATCAGGATTATCCAAAAGGCTTGGATTTGCTTCGGCTTCCGTATTGATTTGGCTAACGGTTCCCGTCAATGGGCTGGTCAGTTCACTAACTGATTTTTCTGCTTCTAATTCTGCTAGGCTTTCATTTTTTTGAATCGTCTCACCTAATTTAGGCAAGTTCACAAAACTGATTGCGCCTAGATCATCTTGAATATCATTGGTTAGGCCGATACGATACTCGTCCCCAGTTTTCATGACCCATAGGGTATGCTCAACTGTTTTCATGTTCTTATCCATCACTATTTGGCTCCTTCATAGTCGGTTTCTTTGAATCCAATCGCCACCAACTCGCCGTCTTTGACTAAGATTGGGCGTTTGATTAGCATCCCGTCTTTAGATAATATAGTCGCCGCTTCTTCTGGTGTCAATTCATTGACCTTGTCTTTCCAACCCTGTTCACGGTATTTGATTCCGCTGGTGTTGAAAAAACGGCGTACCGGCAGATCACTAGCCTGCATCCACTGTAAGAGCTGACTGCTAGCTGGTGGATTTTCCACCATATCTTCGACTTGGACCGCGACATTATGTTTCTCCAACCAAGCCTTCGCTTTTTTACAGGTAGAACATTTGGGGTACCAGTATAACGTATACACGTGCCTCACTCGCTTTCTGCTTCACTCTTTTGGTAACGCATTGAAAGGATCAAGCCGACACCAATCATATTCCCTAGAATCGAAGACCCCCCTTGACTGATAAAAGGCAACGGAATCCCGGTTAGCGGTAAAAGACCAATGTTAGCGCCGATATTTTCAAATACGTGGAACAGGATCATCATAATGATGCCTGTGGCGATGTACGCATAAAATTCGTTGTTGGTATCGAAACACACCCGAATCATACGATAGATCAATATAAAGTATAACAAAATCACGAAACTACCGCCAATAAAACCAAAATTTTCGCCGATTACGGTGAAAATCATATCGGATTCACGGACGGGCACATAAACTTCACTGACATTAAAACCTTTACCTAAAATACCGCCGGAACCAATGGCAATCAGCCCTTGCGCCGGTTGATAGGAACGCCCTGAGGTATCGTGGAAAGGGTCTAGCCAAGAATCAATACGGGCAAATTGGTAATCTTGGAAACCAAACTTATTCAAAATATCGCGACCACCTTCAGTGGTAACTAAGAAAATCGTCAAGCCTCCCAAGACCACAAAGGTTCCAATAACCGGCAGCACAATTTTCCATGAGATTCCCGACATCAGGAAAACCCCACCAAAAATCGCCACAAATACCAGCATAGTCCCAAAGTCTTTTTGCATTAGAACTAGGCCTAGAACAGGTAAGGTTACTAAAAAGAGCTTACCAATCAACCAAAAATCGCTTTGGGTAGTCCGCACGCGATTTTTCACGTTATGCTGCGTCACCACATAGGCCATCATCAAGATATAGGCAATTTTCATCAACTCAGAAGGCTGAAAGGTCAGTGGACCAATTCGCAGCCAGTTTTTAGAGCCGGTATCGGCGGCTAATGAGCGGTCATAAAATTGTAGTAAGAAAACCATCAAGCCTAAACCTGCCGCATAGAAAACTGGGGTCAGCTTCCATAAAAGCTTCGAGCTGAAGTGCATCAAGATAATGACGGCAACGCCCCCTAATAAATACCAAAGCCCTTGCTTCAATAAAGGCATCATAATTGCTGGATGTTTTGGATCATGGCTTAGCGCAACATATAATGAGAGCATCCCAATCAATGAGAGCAGGAAAACCGGCAAGATCACGCCGTAATCAATGCGGTTATCTAAATTTTTTCTATTCATGTGTCATCCCTTTTCTACCTTTCATCTGGAAAATCTCCATACTGTTCCTTATTATAGCGGTCTCGTTTTAGAAAAGAAAGTGGCACTCTTCTATTTGACAAAAACTTTACTTTCACCCGCATATCAGCCTATCCACTGAATCATCGTTAAAAAACAGCCTTCATTTTTTCATCGCAAGAGTTTCATAATTTTGAAATACGTGCATCACAAAAAGTTCACACCTTCTTAGTACTATAAATATGTACCCAACAAACCCAAACAAACTTTTTCATTTTCAACTCCTTAGAGCCGGCTGCGATGCCGGCTCCCTTTTTTGTCTAAAAACATCCTGACTAGTCAAGGGACGCTTTTTGTTTTACAATAGGAAAGAAAAAACGACCAAAAAAGGAGAGACATCATGGGTAAATTTCAAGTTATTGATCATCCACTGATTCAACACAAGTTAACGATTATCCGCGACAAAAACTGTGGCACAAAGGTATTCCGCGAAGTAGTCGACGAAATCGCAATGTTAATGGCATACGAAGTATCACGGGATATGCCGTTAGAAGATATCGTAATTGAAACACCAATCACTTCTACCACGCAAAAAACGTTAACCGGTAAAAAAGTTGCTATCGTTCCAATTTTACGTGCCGGCATCGGCATGGTGGACGGTATCTTGGAACTGATTCCCGCAGCCAAAGTTGGTCATATCGGGCTTTACCGCGATGAAGAAACCTTAGAACCACATGAATATTTCTTCAAAATGCCGGAAGATATCGACAGCCGTCAAATTTTTGTAGTTGACCCAATGTTAGCCACTGGTGGTTCTGCTATCATGGCTATTGACGCCTTGAAAAAACGTGGCGCTTCAAATATCAAATTTGTTTGTTTAGTTGCTGCTCCTGAAGGCGTTAAAGCCTTGCAAGAAGCTCATCTAGATATCGACATCTATACTGCCGCGCTTGATGAAAAACTTAATGAACATGGTTACATCGTGCCAGGTCTAGGAGACGCTGGTGACCGTTTATTCGGTACGAAATAGCCAGACTAAAAACGCTTCGCCCTCAAGTCAGTAGACTTACGGCGAAGCGTTTTTTTAATCTTCATAAAGTGAGGATACCTTGCGATACCATTCAAAGATATGGGTAATCAGAACTTTTAAAGCGGCATAGACAGGAATCCCTAAAATGACGCCCACAACACCGAACAGTTTACCTGAAGTCAATAAGACTAATAAAATCGTCACTGGATGAATCTCTAATTGGCTGCCCAATACAAGCGGTGATACGAAGCGGCCTTCAATCGTCTGCTCGACAATAAAGACAACAATCACTTTCACCAACATCACTGGTCCAGCTACAATCCCTAAGAATACCGCCGGAATCATCGCTAAAAAGGAGCCTAAATAGGGAATCAGATTTAAGAAACCAGCAGCAATCCCTAAGGTCACCGCATAGTCTAAGCCAATAACTGAGAAACCGATAATGAACATTACGGCAACTGCGAAGGCTACGGTTAACTGACCACGAATATAAGAGGAAACTTGTTGATTCATTTCCTGTAAGACGGTTAACGTTGGTTGACGCATTTTATTCGGTAAAAATTTAACGATATATTTTGGTAACTGCTTGCCGTCTTTCAGTAAATAAAACAAGATAAACGGCATAGTCACTACGGCTACCACGACCGTCGTAACGGCGCCTAAAATACTAGTGATTCCTTGGAAAGCATTAGAAGAAACACTTTTCAACACTTCGGTCACATTGCTGACTAAGTTGTCTCCCACTGATTCGATTTGTTGGCGGAATTGACCAAATAGCGGATCCTTTAAAACATCTTGGATTGTGGCATCGATCGTGTTGAGATAGCCCGGAAAATTATTGACAAAGCTCAAGGTTTGTTCTTGGATTTTGGGGATAATCACGACGATTCCCCAAACCAACAAGCCCACTACTAGCACAAACAACGCGACAATGGCAATGATTCGGTGGACACCCTTTTTCTCCAAATAATCCACTACTGGATTCATTAAATAATACAGAATGGCCGCCAATATGATTGGCAAGCCTACGATGGCTAAGAATTGCCAAACTGGTGCAAATAGATAAGATACCTTGGTGAAAACCAAGAGAATCAACAGAATCAGTAACACGATTACTAACGCTGTCACCACTTGATTATTTAAAAACCACTTCCAAAACCAGGAAAGGCGGCTTTCTTTTTCTTTATCTGGCATAGTCCCTCCTATGAATAATAGATTTGACTTTCAACGTGTAGTTCTGGTAAAACATGTGGCGTCAAATACACGCCATTGGCAATGTTTTCTGCCCCTTCATCGCCAAAAATCAGCGTCACGTGGCCCAGTTCATTTAAATTTTGATTGGCCATGCGACCAACAGCTGCTACTTGGTAGGCTTGATCATCGAAACGTAGTGTCATGCCTGGTGTCAACGTGATTTCGCCGGGCTCCGCAAAATGTTGAACTACGGAGTATTCCCGCAGAGCTGGTGTTGCCGTCTCGTCAAATAAGATCAGCATGGGTTCTTTAGGATCAATGGCTTGAGATCCAATATGGGTAATCGTTGCTTTCATTCATCTAGCTCCTTCTTTTTTGATACTTTTTTATTATAGCATAAGTTTTTTGATAGCCTTCTCAATTTTTCGGAAAGTCTGTGCTATACTGAGGCTAGATTGATTATTGGAGGGATTTTTTGTGACATTACCGATTTATCTAGGCACTTACACACGCCGTGACAGCAAAGGGATCTATCAGATCGACCTAAACACGGAAACACAGCAATTGGAAAATCTAACTTTACTGATCGACGAGGTCAGCCCAACTTATTTAGCCCAAGCTCAAAGTGGTGAACTATTCACGGTTACTACCGTTGACGGCTTAGGCGGTACCGCCGCGTACAATAAAACAGCGGAAGGCTATCAAAAAGCCAATGCCATCACAGAAGAAGGCGCACCAACTTGTTATGTCGCGGTCGATGAAAAACGGCAATTAGTCTACGCGGCTAACTATCACAAAGGGGAAGTTTTGGTTTACAAAATCAACGCTGATGGCACTTTAACGTTGACTGATAAAGCCCAACATGAAGGTACTGGTCCTCATGAAAACCAAGAAAAAGCCCACGCTCATTATAGTGACTTAACTCCAGACGGACGTTTAGTCGTTTGCGACCTAGGGACAGACGAAGTCTTCACCTATGACGTTAGCAATGAAGGCAAATTAACAGAGGTGGCCCGTTTTACCGCACAGCCTGGCACCGGCCCGCGTCACATCGTGTTCCATCCAAACCATACAACGGCTTATTTATTTGGCGAATTGAATAGCACCGTTAACGTGCTAACTTACGATGCTGCGACTGGTAGCTTCACCGAAGAAATGGTGGCTTCTACTTTACCTGCAGACTATGACGGCTTCAACGGTGGCGCGGCAATCCGTATTTCAAAGGATGGTCGCTTCGTTTATGCTTCTAATCGTGGGCATAATTCCATCGCCGTGTTTGCCGTTAAAGATAACAGCGTGGAACGTATCCAGCTAATCAGTACTGAGGGGGATTTCCCGCGGGACTTCAATTTAGATCCAAGTGGTGAATTCGTAGTAGCAGCCAATCAAAATTCCGATAACTTGACGCTTTACCGTCGTGACGCTGAATCTGGCCAGTTGAGCTTACTGCAAAAAGATGTTTATGCACCAGAAGCAGTTTGCGTTGTATTTGCTTAATTTTTAGGGACTGAGAATTTTCTCAGTCCTTTTTTGCTGCCTTTCTGTTTCTCAAATAGTTGGACTTTCGGTATACTTAAAGAAAAGGAGGTCCTGAAATGACAAATACACCACAAATTGAATTTCTTTTGAAATATTTATCTGAGATCCATAATAAAAGTTTGGCGCTCTACGAATTGGTGATTTCTCGCCCCAAGCCGAGCCACGAACGCGTCGTGTTGAACATCAATGAGCTTTTTACGTTGTATCATACAACAAATCTCTTTTACTTCGAGCATCCTGAGTTGAATCAAGGTGAAGTAGTGCCGTTTTTAAGCGCCTTTGATGATTTTTACTTTGAATTGAAGCAAGTTTTCCTTAATGAAGACGATGATACGGCTTTACTTTATAATCGGTTACTTACCATGAAAGAGACTTTTGAAGAATTGACGAAAGCCTACAATGTCTTATAATAGCAAGTAGGAGTGTGAAGCCAATGAACGCACAGGATGTTTTAGAACGGTTACGAGAAGAATTGGAAATGCCATTTTTCAACGGTAAGGTCGAAGAAAAAACGTATACGGAAGAAGAATATCAAGAGCTAAAGCAAAGTTTGATTCGCTACTTTGATGATTATGTCCGTAATGTAGAAAATTAAGTTAAGAAGAGGACTTCGACAGCTGTCGAAGTCCTCTTTCTATGTGCGTTTAACGAAAACGATGTTGAATGAACTTCCCAAGCTCGGCAATCAGCAAGACACTGAAGGCCGCCAAGGTAGCAATGCCCCACTCCAAGCTGGTCAGACCAACTGTATGGAAAGCCTGTTGCATAAAGGGTACATAGGTCATTAAAAGCTGCAGCAGTAACATAATCCCAATAATCACAAAGGCCGGTCTGTTTGTAGTCCATTCTTTGTATGCGGGTTGCTTGGTCCGAATACTGAAAAGATAGAAAATCTTACTCAAGACCATGATATTCACCATCATGGTGCTGGCCGTCGCCATGTCCGCTCCTTGTGCCAATAACCAATCATGAGCAAAGAGACTGACTAGCGCCATAAAAATGGAAATATAGGCCATTTGCACCACATCCACTTTTGACATCAAGCTTTGACCTGTTTGCCGAGGTGGCCGCTCCATGATACCCGCTTCAGCTGGTTCAAAAATAAACGCAAACTGAATGGTGATGGCCGAGACCATATTGATCCACAATAGCTGAGTTGCTTGTAACGGCATCTCCTGCTGCGTCAAAATCGTAAAGGCAATAATCAAGCCTTCAGCAAAGGACGTTGGCAATAAGAAAAGGATACTTTTTTTGATGTTGTCGTAAATTCGCCGACCTTCCTTGATAGCAACCGCCATCGTGGCAAAGTGGTCATCTGTCAAAATCATATCGGCAGCGTCTTTGGCCACGTCCGTTCCGCTGATCCCCATAGCAACGCCAATATCGGCTTTTTTCAAAGCAGGCGCATCATTGACCCCGTCACCGGTCATGGCGGTTACTTTTCCATTCGTTTGCAAGGCTTCCACGATTTGCAGTTTATTTTGAGGCGTGGTTCTGGCAAAGACCTGATTTTCAGCAACGGCTTGCGCTAATTCTGTTTCATTCATCTTATCTAATTCAGGGCCTGTCACCGCTTTGATTTCATCAGCTAATCCTAAGGCTGAACCAATCGCGCTGGCGGTCAATGGGTGGTCACCGGTAATCATCTTAACGGCGACACCTGCTTGACGCATCTCTTTTAAGGCAGTGATTACCTCAGGGCGTGGCGGGTCGATAATAGCCGCCAAGCCTAATAACTGCACATCAGCTAATAAGGCGGAGGTGATCTCTGTCACCGTTGACGCAACTTCTTTACTAGCTACTGCCACGACCCGTTTCCCAGCTTTTGAATACTTGGAAACAGCATCAAACCAATAATCATCAGTCACACCAGCCATGGGCAATAGCTTATCAGGTGAGCCTTTTAGTAATAGTTCCTGTTTGCCAGAAGGCCAAGCCACTAATTTGGCTACAATTCGAGTATCTGAATCAAAAGGCAAGCGGTCCACTTCGACTGCCGCTGGCTCTGTTGCAAAGGCTTTGTAATAGGCGGTCAAAAAGGCCCCATCGGTTGGTTCCCCATTTAACTGCCAGGTATCTCCCTGCTTCTGTAAAACAGAGTCATTGGCCTCAAAACCTGCTACTAAGAAATTCTTTAGGGCCGTATCCGTATCGGGGTCAAGCACAGTCTCAGCTTGGAATGTCCCTTCTGGCGTATAACCGACACCAGTGACTTCAATGGTGCGGTCGGATAAAATAATCTCTTGCAAGGTCATTTCGTTTTTAGTCAAGGTTCCTGTTTTGTCTGTTGCAATAACATCGACTGAGCCTAAGGTTTCAGCGGCCGGCATGGTTTTAACCACCGCTTTTTTCTTCGCCAAGTCTCTGACGCCCATCGCCAAAATTACAGAAGTCGTGGCGGGCAATCCTTCTGGCACGGAACCTACAATCATTGTCACCACCGCCAATGCTAAAGCGGACAATGAATAAACACCGGACCATAGCCCAATCAAGAATAACACGATTGAAGCTAACATAATGGCGATGGTAATGCCTCGCCCCAGGCCGTCGATTTCTTGCATCAAAGGCGTTTTACGCCCCTTCAAGCTATTAACTTCGCGGGAAATTTTCCCAATCTCGGTTTCATCAGCAGTTGCGGTAACAATCCCTAGACCGGTCCCATTGGTCACGGCAGTGGAAGCATAGGCTAAGTTGTAACGCTCAGCTAATGGCAGCTCCTGTTTAAAGGCGTTCGTTACTTTTTCAATAGAGTCTGCTTCCCCCGTCAAGGAGGCTTCCTGAATGCGCAGATTATCTTCGTCTACGATTCGCAAATCGGCAGGGACATTATCGCCAGCCTCTAAGTACACCACATCCCCCACAACGATCTCCTCAGCAGGGATGTCTTGGCGCTGACCGTTGCGGTAAACCGTTGCAACTTTAGCTAACATCGATTTGATTTTTTCAATCGCATCACTGGCATTGGCTTCTTGAACATAACCAATCACTGCATTGGCCACAATCACTAAAGCAATAATCAAAGCATCGGAATAGTGCCCCATAATCATCGTTAAGAGGGCAGCAATCATTAAGATGTAGATAATCATATTGTTAAATTGTCGCAAAAACAAATTCCATTTTGGCACTGGTTTACTTTCAATTTTATTGGGGCCAAATTTGGCCAATCGCCTCTGGGCCTCGTCATCGTCTAAGCCAACTAAGGCATCCTCAACTTGATAACGATTCTGTACCTCTTGGCTTTCTAGTTGATAATCTGGTGTTGTTTTTTCCATTTTATATTTCGCTCCTATCTAACACAAATAAGCACCTATTTTAGTCCACACTAAAATACGCACTACTCCCGTTGATAGAATCTTCGTTTAAAAAAGTACCTCTGGTCTGGGTCCACTTGGATCTCTCACCTCACTTACCCAAATCATAACATGCGTTTTTATTTTTTGTCAAAATTAATGAAAAATCTTTATAAAAACAAAAAAACCACCAGGCTGGTTAGACCTGGTGGAAAAAGGAGTAATTACTCGATATCGAGTAAAATGAAAAATAAAAAGGTTGTTGTTGGTTATGTAACTACTATAACCGCTCAATAGATATTCGTCCACTAAAAATAACGTGAGAAATAAATTAGATAACCTTTGTTCATTTAAATTACTCGATTGTTTATTTTTTCAATAACATATTTGTCATACGAGAGATGGCGAAGGAGATTTCATCCGTTGCTTTGTCTTGTTTTTCTTCCGCGGCATTAAAGCCAGTAACATCTACACCATCAGTTACTGCCAAGACCATTTCGTCACAGCCAGCTACATAGCTCATGTAAGAACGTTCGAATTTTTTATGGATACCCATAACCCGCGCTGGCGGTCGTAAACCGCTGACTTTTTCTAACATCGCATGATAAGCCTTGGTGCCGCTCTCAAATTTTTCTTGAATCTCCGCTAAATGTTCTGTCGATAAGTCTGCCACCTTGTCATTATCAATCGCTGTCCGAATCTCTTCGTAGTAAGGGTGCAATGTTTCACCGATGGCTTCCGTATCTTTCACAATATTATTGATTGTCTGCACATAGTAACCTAAATTGGGTTTCACTGTTTTTCCTACTTTCTTCAACTTTTTCCCCAAGGGATCATGATTATTTTACCATAAATTAGCATACTAGGAACAGTCACCCAAAAAGAAGTCTTACTGGCCTCCTCTCCCCAAAAACTGTCATTGACTGACTTTTTAGCCAAAAAAAGGACCATGACAAAGGCCATGATCCTTAAAATACTTAATGTGCGCCCATTTTACGTTGGACGAATTTGACGATTTCTACGATTGGAATAATCGCAACAGAAGCCCCTAAAACGATGCCCCATTGGTAAAGGTCCAAATGCGCTACCCGGAAGATATCATTCAAACCTGGTACCACAATAATGATCCCCATCAAGACAAAGGACAGCAAGATTGCCCAGTTAAAGGACTTGTTGCGGAAAGGTCCCACTTTGAAAATCGATTGATGAACCGATTTAACGTTGAAAGCGTGGAATAGCTGCATGAAACCAAGTGTCGCAAATGCCATAGTCAAGGCATCTGAATGAATCGCGTCGTAGGTTGTATGAACCGGCCATTGGATAGCAGACCAATAAACAAACAGCACTGTAGCACCTTCTAAAATCCCTTGGTAAATGATGGAACTCATCACGCCACCAGAGAATAGGTTCGAGCTACGGCCACGAGGCGGTTGTTTCATCAAGTCTTTTTCAGCAGGTTCCATCCCTAACGCAATCGCTGGGAAGGTATCAGTTACTAAGTTGATCCATAGTAAATGAATTGGTAACAACGTGTCCCAACCAAGTAAAGTAGCCACAAACAAGGTTAAAACTTCCCCTAAGTTGGCTGCCAACAAGTATTGAACCGTTTTTTGAATGTTAGAGAAGACTTTACGGCCTTCTTCAACGGCTACGACGATAGTGGCAAAGTTATCATCCGCCAAGACCATATCAGAGGCCCCTTTAGATACTTCCGTACCAGTAATCCCCATACCAATTCCGATATCTGCTTGTTTCAAGGCAGGCGCATCATTTACACCGTCACCAGTCATGGCAACAACTTTGCCTTCTTTTTGCCAAGCTTTTACAATCCGAACCTTATGCTCAGGTGAAACCCGGGCGTAAACGGAATATTCATGGACTTTTTGTGCAAACTCATTGTCATCCATTTCATTTAATTGAGCTCCCGTCAAGACGGCATCATCATCGCCGGCTTTAATGATGCCCAAACGAACGGCAATGGCTTCAGCTGTATCTTTGTGGTCCCCAGTGATCATAATAGGACGGACGCCAGCTTCTTTGGCAACCCGGACAGCTTCGGCTGCTTCTTTACGTTCTGGGTCAATCATACCAACTAGACCCGCGAAAACTAAGTCCGTTTCTAAAGTATCGGTACTTAATTCGCTTGGCACTTCGCTAACGATCTTATAGGCCATTGCTAAGACCCGCAAGGCTTGTTTCGCCATGTCTGTGTTGTTATCTAAAATTTGTTGACGTTCTTTTTCGGTCATTGGCACTTCTGCATGGTTCAATAATACCCGGTTAGCTCGGGTCAACAATACATCTGGCGCACCTTTGACGGCCACTAGGAATTGACCATCCGCCAATTGGTGAACCGTACTCATCAACTTACGATCAGAGTCAAAAGGTAATTCAGCTACCCGTGGTTCTGCAGCAACTTTTTCGACTACATTAAAGCCGTGATCCAAACCATATTGGACTAAAGCCGTTTCAGTTGGGTCGCCAATCAAGGTGCCATCTTGGGCAAATTTGGTATCGTTACTGTAGTTCATAATTTTCAGTGCCATGTTGTCCATGGAAACATCCGCACTTGCTGGTACTTGTTGATTATCCGTATATAATTTTTCAACGGTCATTTGGTTCAAAGTCAAAGTCCCGGTTTTATCAGATGCGATAATATCCGTTGAACCTAATGTTTCGACTGCTGGTAATTTCCGGATCACGGAATTACGACGAGCCATTACTTGGGTACCTAATGCCAAAATAATGGTTACGATGGCTGGTAGGCCTTCTGGAATCGCGGCAACGGCTAGTGAAATCGACGTCAATAGCATGTCGATTGGTGACGTCTGGTTGACTAAAGTCCCAACAAAGAACATGATAACCGCAATAACTAAAATTGCAGCTGTTAGGAACTTCCCTAATTGGTTCAAGTTGTTTTTCAATGGTGTTTCAGTTTCATCGGCTTGGGCTAGCATACCGGCGATTTTACCGACTTCCGTGTTCATCCCGGTATTAACGATGACCCCTTTCCCACGACCATACGTCACATTACTGTTAGAGTAGGCCATATTCAAACGATCGCCGATACCAATATCCGTAGCTTCTAAAACTGTTAAGTCTTTTTCAACCGGCACCGATTCCCCAGTTAAAGCTGCTTCTTCAATTTTTAAAGAATTCGCTTCAATCAAACGCATATCGGCAGGGACCACATCACCGGCTTCTAAAAGCACGATATCCCCTGGCACTAGTTCGTCACTTTTTACAGATTGAATGTGTCCATCCCGCAGGACATTGGCATTTGGTGTTGACATTTCCCGCAATGCTTCGATAGCTTGTTCCGCTTTCGATTCTTGGATGACTCCCATCACCGCATTGATGATCACAACCAACATGATGATGATTGAATCCACTACCTCATGAGATACTACGGCTGAAATAATTGCCGCAACAATCAAGACCAGGATCATTAAATCCTTGAATTGTTCAAAGAATTTTGCGACTAACGATTTCTTTTTCCCTTCGTCCAACTCGTTAGGGCCATATAAGGCTAAACGTTTCTGCGCCTCATTGTTGCTTAACCCCTCGGCTGAAGCGTCTACTTTTTCCAGAACGGTCTCTACCGGTTCCGCGTAGAAAGCTTCGGATAATTGCTGTTTCTTTTCTTCTGACATGTGCTTCCTCCTCATTTTTTGGCTACAGGTCCATTTTACTGATTTTCCTGAAAAAGGAAAAAAAAATAGACTTGTGTATGCCGAATCAGAACATACATAAGTCTCACCGTTTAAGACAACACCAGAAATTTCTTTCTTGTTGGTGATGTTGCCACAGCTGCCCGCTGCCAGTTACTCCCTCATGACTTGAGTCGCTATTACGCCTCAACGTCTCCTATTATACCTTGCACCCGTTATTTGGGCAATATTTTTCCAAAATTTTTCATTATTTCTGAAAAAAGACTTATAGAAAGAACGGCGTTCACGAGTTTCCGACTATTTATGGAATACAAAACGAACATTATGTAAAATATATATTGCATACACCGTCAAAACTGCTAAAATGAACTCGAGGTGTCGTGATGAAAAATTTAAAGCTAAAGGCTGCCCGCGTTGCCTGTGACTTGACCCAAGCAGAACTGGCTGAAAAGGTTCAGGTGACAAGGCAAACGATTGGCGCTATTGAGAAGGGCAATTATAATCCTACGATCCACTTATGTATCCAAATTTGTAAAGCGTTGGGAAAAACACTAGATGAGCTTTTTTGGGAGGAAACATGATGAAATTATTTGATGAACGACAGCAACAGATTCGGGCACGTGGCATTTTGCTAGCCTTTTGGCTGCTAATTGGTTTCTTAGCCGCTACCTACTTTGGAGACCTTTTATTTAACTATACTTTATTCGCCACAATGGACACTATGCTTTACAGTATTATTTTGGTCTCATTACTGCTCTTAGTAGAGTATTTACTGCTGCAAGATGCCTTTATGGAAATGCGTGCTGACGCGGTTCAAAAAAGCATGTGGGTCTTTGCTACTTCCTTTTTCGCACTTACTGCGAGTGGTGTGCTTTTTGGTCGGCTCCTAGCTAGCGACTTTCAGCCCATTCGCCATGGTCAGCTGACAGGTGACGCCGCGCTGATAGTTATCACGCTATTAAGCACGATTCTCTTTGTTACTAGCCTCTACAAATTATTGGAGAAACGGTTTGTACAAAGTCTACCCATCAGTTTTCGGCTGTATCTGCTGGCAAGCTATGCCAGCATCTTGCTAGGTATTTTACTAAATGTGCCCCTGGGTGCGGATGCCTTCAATGTTTCGTTTTTGCTTACATCAGGCCTATTTCTAGGTATTTGCGGGTTCGTTCTCCGACCGCAAAAACGATTAGCCGCCACTTTACTCCTACTTCTGACGATACTCTGGCAAGGCTACCTGATACTTCACTTCTTGCTTGGTTTTCACAACCCTTTTTGGGGTAACTAGTCCCTTTAGACATTTAAAAACGCGACGAACTTTGTTTGAGTTCATCGCGTTTTTTTTGATTTGATTTAGTTAAAACCTTTTGACACCTTTAGACGGACAAAAGCTGTGGTGAGTTCCAAAAGTCCCCCACAGTGCCTTGCTCCATACCCATAATAAATTTCTCCCGAATATCAGGATATTGTTGGGCCAGACCACTAACGACATGTTTGATTTCTTCTCGCTTGGTCTGCTTATCTACGGGACAAGGATTGAAGATCACTGGTAATTCTTCTCGTTTAACGAACTTGATGATTTCTTTTTCCTGCAAGTAGATCATAGGTCGAATCAAGGTAATACCAGTTTTGCTTAAATAGCTTTTAGGCTCAAAACTGGCTAATTTCCCGTGAAATAGAAAATTCATAAAATACGTTTCAATGGCATCATCTAAATGGTGGCCTAGTGCCACCTTATTACAGCCAATCTCCGCAGCATAGTTATAAAGAATCCCTCGCCGCAGCTTAGCACATAGAGAACACGGCGAGCGCTCGGCCCGAATATCGAAGACTACCTGCGCAATATTCGTAGGGAGTACAGTCAATTCATACCCCAACGCCTCCACAAACTGCCGTAGCGGTGTAATATCCATGTCAAAGCCCATATCCATTGTGATGGGGACAATCTCAAAGGAGTAGCCCAACCGTTCTTGCCGCCGAATCATATCTAGAAAATACAATAGCGCGGTGCTGTCTTTACCGCCACTCATACCGATAGCTACTTTGTCCCCCGGTGCAATCATTTCATGGTGCAGTATGCCCCGGCGGATGGGATTGTAATAATGTTGATTATCTTTTTTCTTAAAACTCATTTGGCCTCCTCAAAAAAATGTTCCTGAATACTATATTGTTTGCCCGCAACTAAGTCATACTGAATCATTTGATAGTCTTGATAAAGCTGGGTCAGCTTGGCGTCTTTTTGCATTTCCTTGAACCACTGGCCATCTTGATAGTAAAAATTCTTTTCAAATGCCGGCAATTGGTCATGGAGCTGTGCCACTAGCTGATAGAAGCCCGTCAGAGGCAAGCCGCTTTCTTTAAACAGCACTGGCGCAAAATAGGTAGGACTCATAACAAATTCGTGGTCCTTTTGGTCAGCTAATTTGTGCTGGTTATCATACATCAAAAACTGTGTTTCATGTAAAGTCGCTTCATCATTCATTTGCTTGATTTCATCATTATAAATACTTGGTAAATGATCGCCCCAGAAAACCACCAACGTACGGCGCGGCAACTGATCGACTTCCTTCAAAAAGTCCTGTAGGGCCTTAGCACTATAAGAAACATCCTGCAAGTAATCCGCAATGGTGTTGGTATCACCAGGGGCTTGCACCGTCGCCTCATGCTGCGTATATTTGCTGCCATAAGGCATATGAGTCTGCATCGTCACCAGATGAACAAACTGAGGATCATTACTCTTCAACAGACTCATGATTTCTTGGTAGGCCGCCGCGTCAGAGATATAAGGATTATTGTCGATTTTATCTGTATGTTGCATCGTATCTTCATTAAGAAACTGGTCAAAACCTAGCACATCATAAACGTCTTTTCGTTTGTACATGGAGGTATTATAGGGATGAATGGCTGTCGTCTGATAAGCTTGACCTTTCAATAAGGAAACCAGTGAAGGCAATTCCGTTAGTTTAGGCACCAACATCGTGTAAGGTGTTGTCAACTGTGCATTTAAAGGTTCCATCGATAAACTGGTTAAAGCCTCAAATTCAATATTAGCCGTACCGCCGCCATAGTTTTGCGATAGCATGCGTCCACTCAAGGTTTGGTCCGCCACTTGATAATAGGCTGCTAATGGATCACCAGAGACAGAAACTCCATTTAAATGGCTAGGATCAGAGAAGCTTTCGCTCATGACATAAATAATATTCGGTTTCTCACTTTGAGTCGGATCTGCTTGGTAACGAGCGGTAATTTCTTTGATTTTAGCCTCTGAATAGCCATTCGGTTTGGCCATTGGTTCAACTTTTAAGTTATATAAAAAGCCCCCAATAAAACCCGTATTATAGTAATTCATTTTTTGACTATAGGGAATCCACAGCGCGGTCCGATTATACGCTCTCCGGATTAAGTTTTGCGGATTATTGAAATCTGTGATATACGTCAATAAACCGATGGATAGTACCAAGACAGCAACTCTAGCGATCTGCTGACGTTTAGGTAAAAAGAAACTGCGATAAATTGCGATACCCACTGCAATCAGGCCCACCAGCAGGACACCCACCAAAATGATAAAAGGCACCGTGCCCACCATTTCTCTTAACAAGCTGAATTCCGTGATCATTTTCAGGTCGTCCGGATAGATTGGTTCCGTGCGGTAAGACATCTTCAAGTAATCGGCCACCCCTAAGACGCCAATCGCGATACTGTAAAATAAGGCCCCCACGGAAACTGAGCCCGCAAGACCAATCAAAAACAGTAGCAAGACCGCTAAAACAAAGCAGCCTAAAAAGAATTTTTCGGTGTGCCAAGAAAAGGCAAATTTAAACGCTAAACTGTAAGAATGATCATTTTGGCTCCATTGCAAATAAAGATTGCTGAAAATAACCAGCAACAATAAACCCACAACAATCAAACTCCATTTTACTGCCGGTTTTTTTAAATAGTTCTTCATAATTATGCGACGTCCTTTCCTTGCTATTTTATGCTTTCATGAAATAGATGTAAAGGCGCAAAAAAACACATAGTCAGCTAGCTACTTTCTGCAAAGTAGGAAATCTGCGCTATGTGTTTTTTTCTTTAAAGACTATTTCCAGAAATCATCAAAAATTGTGATGGGTAGATGACGTTTATGCTGCGTCTTAGCCCACCAGCCTTCAATTTTTTCGGCCGCTGCTGGTGCGACTTCCTTTCCTTCTAGGTAATCATCGATATCTTGATAGGTGACCCCTAGCGCCACTTCGTCTGCCACTAAAGGCTTGCCGTCTTCCAAATCAGCTGTCGGCACCTTTTCGTAGAGCGCTGCCGGTGCCCCTAATGCCGCTAATAATTGTTTTCCTTGGCGTTTGTTTAAACGGAATAACGGTAAAATATCGGCACCGCCATCACCAAATTTGGTAAAGAATCCCGTGATGTTCTCAGCTGCGTGATCCGTTCCAATCACCGCGCCTTGATGCTCACCAGCAATGGCATATTGCATGATCATTCGTTGCCGCGCCTTCATATTGCCTTTATTGAAATCGCTGATAACTTCTTCAGTCTCAGCTAAAGAAGCTACCGCCGCATCTACGGCTGGTTTGATGTTGACTCTTCTCGTCTGATCAGCTTGAATGAACGCCAATGCCTGTAACGCATCGGCTTCATCTGCTTGCTCACCGTAAGGAAGACGAACCGCGATAAACTGGTAACTGTCATCACCCGTTTCTTCTCGCATCTCTGTCATGGTTAGTTGCGCTAGGCGACCAGCGAGGGAAGAATCTTGGCCCCCACTAATACCTAAAACAAAGGTTTTTAAGAAAGGATGTTTACGCAAGTAGGCTTTCAAAAAGTCGATGCTTTTGCGAATTTCGGCTTGCGGATCGATTACAGCTTGAACCCCTAATTCTTGAATAATGGCTTGTTGTATTGGTTTCATGCTTCTCCCTCCAACTTGACATTTTTTTCATTGACTTGCTTACGAACAGTCTCCATTAGTTTCATCTTATGATTCCACAGATCCGTTGACAGATCCACTGGGTATTTTTGCGGATTCAAATCACGCTTGTATTCCTCCCACAAGGAATCTAGATTTTCTTTCGTATATTGTTTAATCGCTTCTAAGCTAGGCAGTTCATAAACCAACTGACCATCACGATAGATTTCCCGCAAGACCGGACGTGCGCTAAAATTCCGGACGGTTTTATTGATAAAAGTGTGAACGGGATGGAACATAAAGATCTCGGCTTCTTCACGAGGGTCTTCGTCCCATAACGTCACGTAATCGCCTTCCGACTTGCCATCGCTGTTGCGGGTAATCCGCCATACTTGTTTTTTACCTGGTGTCGTTACTTTTTCAGCATTGCTGGAAAGTTTAATCGTGTCTTGCATCACACCTTCATCATCTTCAATGGATACCAGCTTGAAAACTGCGCCAAGCGCCGGTTGGTCATAGGCGGTGATCAACTTAGTTCCCACACCCCAGACATCGATTTTAGCCTTTTGCATCTTTAAGTTTAGAATCGTTGTTTCGTCTAAATCATTGGAAGCGTAAATTTTTGCGGCTGTAAAGCCTGCTTCGTCCAGCTGTTCCCGTACGCGTTTTGAAATATAGGCCATATCACCACTGTCGATACGAACCCCTAAGAAATTAATTTGGTCGCCCAGCTCTTTAGCAACCCGAATAGCGTTAGGAACGCCTGATTTCAAGGTGTCATAGGTATCAACCAAAAAGACACAATCTTTATGAGTCTTAGCGTAGGCTAAAAAGGCCTCGTAATCATTGCCATAAGATTGGACTAATGAATGGGCGTGGGTCCCGCTAGCGGGAATGCCAAAAATTTTACCAGCTCGCACATTACTGGTAGCATCCGCTCCACCGATATAAGCCGCCCGCGTACCCCAGACAGCTGCATCTAATTCCTGAGCCCGTCGCGTGCCAAATTCTAATAGTGGATCTGTTCCAATCACTGATTTGATGCGGGCTGCTTTAGTGGCAATCAACGTTTGGAAATTCACCATATTCAACAAGGCTGTTTCCACTAGTTGACATTGTGCTAAGGGACCTTCCACCTCAATCAAAGGTTCATTGTTAAAGACGATTTCTCCTTCCACCGCTGAACGTACCGTACAGGTGAATTTAAATGCCTTTAAATACTCTAAGAAATCTTCTGGATAACCGATTTCTCGTAAATAAGCGATATCGGTCTCACTGAAGGTCAAATTTTCTAAATAATGTACAAAACGCTCCAACCCTGCAAAAATCGCATAACCGTGGTTAAAGGGCATTTCACGAAAATAGCACTCGAAAACGGCATGCCGCTCCGCGCGCCCCAACTCCCAATACGTTTGCATCATGTTGATTTGATACAAATCAGTATGTAGTGTCAAACTATCGTCCGCAAATGTTTTCATCCTGTTTACTCCTTTAGGCTTTAAACTTAAGGACTATTATAACAAAAAAGAAGAAGCATTGTCTTGACAATCGCTTCTTCATTCAATATTTTGCGGTTTTTCCTTAAAAATCAGCCACTTACTAAAGACGTAATTCAATAAAATGACCACGACTTGAACAACGGTTTTTGCCCAGAAATCAGACCAGTGCAAGACACTGATGAACAAGATCATGCCGCCCATATCCAAGATAAAAGACAAGCCGCGGTACCAATAAAACAGCAGCAGCTCTTTCATAACGGTATTCCGGTGCATACTGTCGCTGGCAAAAACAAAAAATTTATTGGTCCAAAATGCAAACATCACTGATAAAAACCATGCCAGTGCGTTGCTAAGGCGATAATCCCACCCTAACTGTAAACAGCCAAAGTAGACCAGGTAATTCACTACGGTTGTCAGTACACCAAATACAAGATACATCACAATTTCACGATATTTTTTCACAGTTTGCGCTCCTTAAAAAACAGCAAAGCGACCCCACGAGGTAACTTTGCTGTATTCATACAATTATTCGTCGACATCTGCTTGCAGCACGACAAAATCCTTGGCTTCAAAATACAATTCTTCCTCTGCCATCTTTTGTAACACATTATCGATTCGAAGTAAATTTTCTTTTGGCACTTCAGGTAAAAGTTCGCGGCAGATAAAATCAATCTCATCTGGTCGAATTTTCGTTCGTTTGTTGAAAATAACCAACACAATGGAGTCGAAGGTATCCACTTTTAAGATAGTGGTTCGGTCCAATGTATAGATTTCATAGCTTTTGATGCGCATGTCGCGAAACAGATAAGAGCAGATAATCGGATAGACACGACGCAATGCCACAGTTGTGTTCAGATTACTTTTGACTAGTTTCAAGTGATCACTTCCTTTTGGCTACATTTTACCAAATCTCGTGAATCAGGCAAAGAGACAACCCTTGGCTACTCTGCCAGTGGTAGTTCAATCCGGATGATATCTTTTCGTGGTGCTGAAAATTGGAACCCAGCGGCCACCATTTCATTTTTAACATTGACGTCAATGGACACATATTCCCTAGTTGTATGCAGCAAACGCTTGATGGCGATATCAATCTCGTGCTTTGTAATTTTTTTCTTAGTGTTGACTAAAATCAACGTGACTTTATCGTACGTATCTGCATAGATGATTTGTGTCCGGTCTAAAGAATAGAATTTGAATAGCTTGATTGCCTTATCACCAAATACATACTGCGTGATGTTAGGATAAAAAGAGGCAAGATTCAAATTTGAATTCACCGGTGTCTCAATTAATTTCATCACATAACCTCCTTATAAAATACCCTTTAAAACGGAAAAATCGATATTGCCGCCAGAAACCACGGCCACCGTCTTTTTCCCCTTCAGTAGATGATTGATTTGTCCGCTGAGAATTGCAGCGGTACTAAGGGCGCCCGCACCTTCCGCCACGACTTTTTCTTTCAAGGCTAAGTAAAAGATAGCCCGTTGAATATCTGCTTCTTCCACTAAGACGGTCTCGTCGATCCGCTTGTGTAGCAACTCATAGGTCAAAGCCCCTGCCAAGGCGACATCACAGCCGTCCGCCAAGGTTTTTGAGGTTCGATTTACAACTAATTGTTGTGCCCACAGTGAGCTGATCATGCCGTGGACCTGATAAGACTGCACCCCAATGATGCGCGTCTCAGGATGTAGTTCCTTGATGGCTAAAGCGATTCCGGCAATCAACCCACCCCCGCCAATGGGGACAATGACATTATCTACATCTGGTAAATCAGCTAAAATCTCTAAGCCAATCGTCCCTTGTCCTTCAATTACATCGCGGTCATCAAAAGGCGAGATAAACACTTCACCTGTTTGCTGGGCCTCTTGAATCGTCAATTCTTTGGTCTCATCAAAACTTTCGCCTACTAGCACCACCTCGGCGCCATAGCCTTTCGTTGCCTCAATTTTCGTCAAAGGTGCCGTAACCGGCATAAAAATTCGCGCCCTAATCCCTAAAAGTGAAGCAGCTAGCGCGACGCCTTGGGCATGATTTCCGGCTGAACAGGCAATTACACCCGCTTGCTTCTCTACTTCGCTTAATTTATGCAGCTTATTATATGCCCCGCGGAATTTGAAGGCCCCGGTTCGTTGCAGATTTTCTAGTTTTAAAAAAATTTCTCCATCATATTCTTGGGAGAGGATATTGCTAGGTGCTAACGGCGTCCGTATCGCTAAATTTTGTAATGTTTGTGCCGCGGCATTGATTCCCGCCAGCTCATTCATTTGTGTTTCCATAAGCTCACCTTCTGTTATTTTCTCTACCCTAAAGGTAGCGTTTTCTAAAAGCAAGGTCAAGTAGGAATAACAAAGAAATTCAGGGAAATTAAAGAAGAAAAAAATGAGACAAAGTCGCCTTTGCCTCATTCTTATTCAGTCGTGAATTACATCATACCGCCCATGCCCATAGATGGATCCATAGCTGGAGCTGGTGCTGCTGGTTCTGGTTTGTCGGCTACTACAGCTTCTGTTGTCAGCAATAGTGCTGCTACAGAGGCTGCATTTTGTAGAGCTGAACGGGTTACTTTAGTTGGGTCAACAATCCCAGCTTCCAACATGTTTACCCATTCGCCAGTTGCAGCATTGAAACCAATGCCTAGTTCAACGTTTTTCAATTTATCCACGATGACTGAACCTTCGTACCCAGCATTTTCAGCGATTTGACGAATTGGTTCTTCCAACGCGCGTAAGACAATTTTCACACCAGTAGCGGCGTCACCTTCTGCTTCAACGGCACTAACTTTGTTGATGACGTTGACTAAAGCGGTTCCCCCACCGGAGACCATACCTTCTTCAACAGCTGCCCGAGTAGCGTTCAAGGCATCTTCAATACGTAGTTTCAATTCTTTCAATTCTGTTTCAGTTGGTGCCCCAACTTTAATAACTGCAACACCGCCAGCCAATTTAGCTAAACGTTCTTGCAATTTTTCACGATCAAAGTCTGAAGTAGTATCTGCGATTTGATTTTTAATCAATTGTACGCGAGCGTCGATGGCTGCTTTTTCGCCAGCACCTTCAACGATTGTTGTATTGTCTTTATCAACTACTACTTTGCTAGCATTCCCTAGATTTTCAATCGTTGCATCTTTCAATTCAAGACCTAAATCTTCTGTAATCACGGTACCACCAGTTAAAACAGCGATATCTTCTAGCATTGCTTTACGGCGATCGCCAAAGCCTGGTGCTTTAACAGCGACAACATTGAAGGTTCCACGGATTTTATTCAATACCAAGGTTGGCAAAGCTTCACCATCAACATCGTCCGCAATGATTAACAATGGACGAGATTGTTGTAAGATTTGTTCCAACAAAGGTAAGATTTCTTGAATGTTTGAGATTTTTTTGTCCGTAATCAAGATATATGGATTTTCTAAAACAGCTTCCATCTTGTCGTTATCCGTTACCATATATTGAGATAGGTAACCACGGTCAAATTGCATTCCTTCCACAACATCTAATTCTGTTTCGATCCCTTTAGATTCTTCGATAGTAATAACACCATCATTGCCGACTTTTTCCATTGCATCTGCAATGAAAGTGCCCACTTGGTCACTACCAGAAGAAACAGCCGCTACTTGCGCAATGGCTTCTTTTGAATCAACCACAGCAGAAATATTGTGTAATTCTTCAACAGCAGCTTTAGTCGCTAATTCAATACCGCGACGAATCCCTAATGGGTTAGCCCCAGCTGTGACGTTTTTCAAGCCTTCACGTACGATAGCTTGGGTTAAAAGTGTTGCAGTTGTAGTCCCGTCACCAGCGATATCATTGGTTTTAGAAGCAACTTCAGATACTAATTTTGCTCCCATATTTTCAAAATGATCTTCTAATTCGATTTCTTTTGCAATGGTAACACCATCGTTTGTAATCAAAGGTGAACCAAATGATTTTTCTAACACAACGTTACGACCTTTAGGGCCTAAGGTTACTTTTACTGTATCTGCTAATTTGTCAACACCGCGAAGCATCGCTGCCCGTGCGTCTTCAGAAAATTTGATTTCTTTTGCCATTTCCTTTTCACCTCATTGGATTGATTAATAAATTACGCTACGATCGCCATTAAATCTTTTTCGTGAACGACCAGATATTCTTTTCCTTCAAATTTCACTTCGGTACCAGCATATTTTTCAAATACGACTGTGTCGCCCTCTTTCACAGAAAGGGGTGCTTTTTCACCGTTGTCTAACAAACGGCCTTCACCGACTGCGATAATGGTTCCTGTTTGCGGTTTTTCTTGTGCCGCAGAAGCTAGGACGATACCGCCTACCGTTTTTTCTTCTTCTTTTGCTACTTCAATGATGACACGATCACCTAATGGTTTTAACACGTGAATCCCTCCATAAAAGAATCTAGATTTTAGTTAGCACTCTCAACTCATGAGTGCTAACCCACTTCTTTATAATACTCATTTCACTTACTAAATGCAAGCCTTTTGATTCTGATTTTCTCTCGTAGAAAAAAGTTCTATCCTGGCTACCATCAGCAGAAGGGAATCGTTCGTCCTATGGTATACTATCATCGAAAGGAGTGCTGTTATGTCTATTCGAAAATACGCGTTAGCAACGATTGGCTTATTTGCTTTTGTCCAGCTGGCGCCTTTACTTTATGTTCATTTTGTCTCCTCACAAACCGTCTATATCTTGATTGCCACCTTGCTCTATATCATTGGTGCACTGGGCATGATCTGGTTTTACCGTGGTGCTGAGCCGGTTATCACGGAGCAAGCTGCTAAACCTTTAGCAACGCCCCTGATTATTTTGATTGGATTGGGTTTTATCATCCCTTCATTGTTACTGCAAAATGTTGCTTTCCTAATTGAAAGTCAACTATTTGGAGCGCCAGTTGGGTCAGAGAATACCGAAAATATTATCCAACTGATTTTACAAAATCCAGCCTTTATTGTTGCTACCACCATTGCGGGACCTATCATGGAAGAATTTGTTTTCCGTCGGGCGATTCTCGGCTGGTCAGCTAAAAAAATCGGCTTTCTCGGTGGGGCCCTGCTAAGCTCAGCCCTCTTCTCATTAGCCCATGCTGACGGTCATTTTCTCGTCTACTTCTCATTAGGCTTATTGTTTGCTGGTCTTTATAAATGGACGGGAAAAGTTTGGACGGCTATGTTGACTCACTGTGGTATGAACGCCTTAGTGGTGATTGCCCAGCTCCTGGTTCACGCTGGTGTTCTGCAATTACCTCAGTAAATGGTAAAAAAAATTCAATACTAAAAAACATCCTGTGCCGACATTGGACAGGATGTTTTTTAGTATTGCCTATTCTGGTTGATGATGATGCAAAAAGTAAATCAACGTTTGCAATTCATTGGTCAAATCAACATTTTGGACTAAAACACCAGCATCGGCATGAATTCTGGCTGGCGTAAAGTTCAAAATACCTTTGATTCCAGCGGCCACTAACTCATTAACCGTTTCTTGCGCCTGTGAAGCCGGAATTGTCAAAATCGCGATCTCGATTTGCTGAACTTTGATTTGTTCCAGCATATCTTCCATTGGATAGACCGGGATGCCATCCACAATGCGGCCCACGATATCTTCTTTGACATCAAAGGCACAACTGATGCGGATGCTATTACTTTGATGGAAGCGGTATTTCAGTAAGGCACTCCCTAAATTCCCCACCCCAACTAAAGCGACATTAGTCAACTCGTCGTCATTCAAAGTTTTAGCAAAAAAGTTCATTAGGGTTTCGACATCATAGCCGTAACCGCGCTTGCCCAGTTCCCCAAAGTAAGAAAAATCCCGACGAATGGTGGCACTGTCCACTTGGACTGCTTCACTAAGTTCTGTTGAAGAAACTTTCGTCTTACCAGTATTGTGAAGTATGCGCAAATAACGATAATACAAAGGCAGACGCTTGGCGGTCGCCTTTGGAATGTTTTGTTCTTTCACTGTATTCCCTCCTGAGTGAATCTATTCCACGTTCACTATCCACATAATAGCAGTATTGTAAAGGAAAAAGCAATTTATCCGCCTACAATTGTGAATTTTTTAATTTTTTCTAATCGTTGTCAAATAGCGATTGGAATGCGCTTTCGAAATCATTCACCCCGTTATCTTAGCAAAATTCACAAAGTTCTTTTTTCCTCGCTAGCCTTTGGGGAATATGCTAAACTGGAGCTAATGGATCCAAGAGAAATGAGGAAAATACAATGATTATCCTACAAGCTAACCAGGTAGCCCGCTATTTTGGCGCCGAGGTTTTATTTGAAAATATTCAACTAGAAGTTGATAGTCACAGCCGCATCGCCCTGGTTGGCCGGAACGGCGCCGGCAAATCGACTTTGTTAAAAATTATTGCTGGCTTAGAAGCGCCTGATACCGGTACAATTGCCAAAAATAAACAAGCTACTATTGGCTATCTAGCCCAAAATACAGGACTAGACTCGGAGGAAACTGTCTGGAACGAAATGTTAGGCGCCTTTGAAGAAGTCCGCCAAATGGAACGACGCATGCGGGAGTTAGAGCTAGAGATTAGTGAGGCCTTGCCCGAATCACCTAGCTATCAATTGATTTTAAAAGAATACGACCGGCTGCAGCATGACTTTGCTGAGGTGAATGGGTACGGCTATGAAGCGGAGATTCGTTCCGTTCTCCATGGTTTTCGGTTTCCGGAGACGATGTTTGAGCAAGTAATCAATACACTCTCTGGGGGTCAGAAAACCCGGCTAGCCCTCGCCCGGCTATTACTGCAAAAGCCTGATATCTTGATTTTAGATGAGCCCACCAACCATTTGGACATTGAGACTCTTAGTTGGTTAGAAGGCTACTTGCAAAATTATCGTGGCGCTCTGTTAATCGTTTCCCATGACCGCTACTTCTTAGATAAGGTTGCAACGGAGGTTTACGAATTGAGTCGCCGGAAAATCCACCGGTATAAGGGCAATTATTCCAAGTATTTGGACTTAAAAGCGGAACAATTGGCAACGCAATGGAAGGCCTATGAAAAGCAACAGACCGAAATTGCCAAATTAGAAGATTTTGTTGCTCGTAATTTAGTGCGGGCCAGCACCACCAAACGAGCTCAAAGCCGCCGGAAAGCCTTAGAAAAAATGGATCGACTAGATCGACCACAAGGGGATGAAAAATCGGCAAATTTCCTGTTTGCCATCGACAAGCCTTCTGGCAATGTCGTCTTACAGGTGGAGGACGCCGCCATCGGCTATGATGAAGTCTTATCCGCCCCTATCAACCTTGATATTCGTCGTCAGGACGCCATTGCTTTAGTCGGACCGAATGGAATCGGCAAGTCAACGCTTTTAAAAGCTATTATTGGTACCCAGCCTTTCTTACAAGGTGAAAGCCGGCTTGGTACAAACGTTGAGATTGGCTACTACGATCAAGAACAGGCCCAGCTCCACAGCACTAAGACGGTCCTGGCTGAAATCTGGGATGAGCACCCTATGACACCGGAAAAAGATATCCGCTCTGTTTTAGGCAGCTTCCTTTTTTCTGGTGAGGATGTCGAAAAAACCATTCCGCTACTAAGCGGTGGTGAAAAAGCACGGGTAGCCTTGGCTAAGTTGTCTATGGACCACGATAACTTCTTGATTCTAGATGAACCGACGAACCACTTGGACATCGACAACAAGGAAGTGCTGGAAAATGCCTTAATTGATTACGAAGGCACCCTGTTCTTCGTTTCCCATGACCGCTATTTTATTAACCGCATTGCGACTAAAGTAGTGGAGCTCTCAGAAAATGGCAGTCGCGTTTATCTGGGTGATTACGACTATTATCTGGAAAAGAAACGCGAAGAAGAAGAGTTGGCCGCCCTAGCAGAAGACACTGCGCCCGTAGAAACCAAGCAGACTGCCTATGCCTTGTCTAAAGAACAACAAAAGCTAGAACGCAGCTTGCAGCGAAAAATCGAAGCACTGGAAGCTGAAATGGCTAAAGTCGATACCGCCCTTGCTGAAACGCAGCATGCTATGAGCCAGCCGGCAGTCAGCGAAGACCATACTGAATTGATTCGCTTAAATGATGAGCTGGAGCATTATCAGTCGCAGCAAGAAAGTTTGCTAGATGAATGGGAAAGCCTTTCCCTTGAACTAGAAGAATTAAGTCACTAAAAAAATCAGAGTTGCGAGGGGCCCTCAGCAACTCTGATTTTTTATTGAGCAGCGACTTTTTCAGTGCTATAAGGGACGACCCGTAGTTCGCCTTGAAAATATTCCGCCAAAAAGATATTGGTAATATCAGTCAAACCCTTGTCCGTCAACTGCTGCTCCAGCCAAGTTTGATCCTTATCGATAGCCTCTAAAGCATCCTCCACCACGTGACCATCTGCGATAACGTAAGTGCCGCGATTAGGATCGCCCTTCTCCACAATCGTTAAATCGCCATTTTGCTCTAGCTGGGCCGTTTTAATCTCGTCGATGGAATCCACCCCATGTAACCGCAGCATCGTGCCAAAGTCATGGGCTGAGAGATTAGCGTTTTTAAAGTTTTCAGGAATCAATTTGCCATGATCGATTAAGAGAATTGGTTGCCCGTCCACTAAACGCTTAACCTCTGGATTATGTAGCTTGGCGATGCGCAGAACCGTTACTAAGGTGCCCCAAATCAATAACACAATCAAAAATTGCAACAACGTGATTTGAGAGTTATAAATCACCCCACCGATGATTCCCCCTAATACATAATTCTGTACTTGATCCGCCGCGCTTTTTGGTGCCAGGTTGCCTTTGCCAGAAATATTGATGAAAATGATTAAACATAATAAACCAACCGCCAGCTTCAAGCCAATGTCCATGTATGACATTACTCACCGCTCCCTTCTACATCTGTGATTTGAATCTCGCTACGATTGCCTACATCGATTTTTTCTAGCAAATAAGACAGCTTATCATCTGACATATGTAAGATGTAAAACTGCTCTTCTGCCATGATAACCGGATCGACATTCAAATCGGTGCGATTGATTTTAATCACATCTGGATCCACATCCAGTGATTTTGCTGCCGCCTGAATCGTAGCCAACAGCTGAGCGTACTGATTATCACTGGCCTCTTCATTATAATAGGTGTTTAGCTGGACGCCTCCCAAAAGCAGCAACAAAATAATCAGCAGCACGCCGACTTCTTTTAAACGATAATCTAAACGACGCCGCACCCAGAAATAGCCCATAATCAGCAACGCAATAAAAATTACCGCCATCACGGCCCACTGGATTTTATTGACCGTATGGGTTTGTTGTACCAAATATTGATAGGTATAAAATGGCATTCATATCCCCTCCATTAACTCCTATTTTAGCAAAAAGGCGGCTAAGTTGCCTTTCATAAGCGTTCAAACAAAAAAATAACCGTCCGGTGGGTGGCCGGACGGCAAGGAGTTATTTTTACGAGGAGTAAAAATGAAAAAGTGTTGTTCTCACGATGGGTAGTCGTGAAAACTGTTAGGGTTGTTTTGTTGGTATGCTTATACTATACCCAGTAGTTGTGAAGAAAGTATGTCGGAAAATTTTAGTTTTTGTTAGGTTTACTTAAGAAAGAATTAAGCCTAAATCACTTCTGCCCCGAGGGTATTTTTAAAGTGTCCCAAAGCCCATTCATGTCCAACGGGGTCAAAGCTGGCTACGGCATCTTGATGAATCACCAACTGATAACCAAGGTTATACGCATCAACAGCTGTGTGCAACACACAGATATCCGTGCAAACTCCGGTTAAATGGAGCTTCGTAATCTTGCGTTCTCGTAAGCGGATATCCAGATCTGTACCACTAAAAGCTGAATAGTGTCGTTTGTCGATCCAATAGACATTTTCTTTGTCGCGATTTTCTTCATATAAAGGGGCCAACGTACCGTACAAAGCGCGTCCGGATGTCCCCGCAACATTATGTGGTGGAAATAATTTATTTTCAGGATGATAAGGATCATTAGGATCGTGTTTATCAATCGTAAAAACCACGAATTGGTCCTTTTCAATAAATTCCTTCGTCAAAGCCACCAAGGTAGACTCAATGGCTTGTCCCGGCTCACCGGTTGTTAAAGCACCGTCAGTTGCAACAAAATCATTGGTATAATCAATTGAAATCAAGGCTTCCATGGAATTCCCTCCTTAAACGATATGCTCGACAAATTTTACCACCATTTCGGCTGATTGACGACCCGCTTCTACGATAAACTCATCAAAAGTCGTGGCTGCTTCGTGGTCAGCTGTATCGCTAATAGCCCGTACTACCACAAAAGGTATGTTGAATTGGCTCGCTGTTTGTGCAATCGCCGCCCCTTCCATTTCACACGCTAGTGCTTCAGGAAAATCAGTGACTATTTGTTTGATTTTAGCTGGATCATTGATAAAGCTGTCGCCGGTAACAATCAAACCTTCCTGCACATTAAAGTCGGCTTTTTCAGCAGCTTGGGTAATTTCACTAACTAAATAGCGACTTGGTTCAAAGTACAATGGCATATTCGGCAGCTGACCTGGTTTGTAGCCAAAGCCTGTAACATCGACATCGAAATAGGCCAATTTTTCAGAAACCACGAGGTCGCCGACTTTTAGACCGGCCCCAATCCCACCGGCTGATCCGGTATTAATCACCATATTAACGCCGTATTGTTGAATCAGCATTAAGGTCGTCATGGACGCCATTACCTTGCCAATACCAGAGCGGACAACGATTACTTCGTGTTTGCCCATAGCCCCAGAAGTATAGATAGCACCCCCGCGCTCCCAAGACATTTTATCTGTTAAACGTTCTTTTAAAATCGCCACTTCCTCATCCATGGCGCCAATAATTCCTATTTTCATCTGTCTCCTCCTACCAATTAAAGACTAAATACATCACTACAGCTAGCAAGACTGCCACCACGATAATGGCGGTGACTAGAAAACGGCTCAATTCCCGTGACCGCGTTCGTTCGCCAGTCCGACTTTTCTGAACCGGCTTTTGTTTTTTCTGTTCCTTACGATAAAACTGGTCAATCTTGCGTTCTTGCTGTTCATATTCTTTTTCTGCCTGCCGCGCGGCTTCCGCTTGTTGCTGCTCCTCGGCTTCTTTTCGTTTACGTAATTCAGCTCTCGTGATCAGCGGTTTCTGACCCATTCCCTAGCCTCCTTTTTAGCGTTTCCAATTCCCAGTATTGAATGCCGCAAACTGTCTTAATATCACAGATTGCGCCACTGGCTATGGCTGTTTTGGCCTCTGCCAAGGTCAGCTCATGTAATTCCAACACCTCATCAGGATCTTGTGGGCGCGGATTTTCCACTCGCTCTAACTGGTCCGCAAAATAAATATACAGCTTTTCATTGGCAAAGCCTGGCGATAAATAAGCGGCCGTTACTAAGCGTAATTCCTGCGCCCGCATGCCAATCTCTTCTTCCAACTCGCGGGCTGCCGCAACCTCTGGCAACTGTTGTTCTCCCGGATCAATCTTACCGGCTGGAATCTCCAGTAGCACTTGTTCCATCGGCTTACGGAATTGTTTGACTAAAATGATCTTATTATCCGCCGTAATTGGAATCACCGCTACACCACCTGGATGGAAAACTAGTTCACGGAAACTCGTGCCACCTTTGGGTAATGCTACTTTATCTAATACGACTTCAATGATTTTCCCCTTGAAAATCTCTTGCCGCTCCAATGTTTTTTCTTCAAAATCTTCTTCACGCATAATTTTCACCTCTCAGAATACATGATACAGTTTCCCTGGCGCCTTTTCAATTTTTCTTAGGATTCTTATATTTTTTGTAAATCGTGAAAATCAACCTTGGGACGGATACCCTGTCTAGGATCAGCTGTGCTAAAATAAACGTGTGATCAGTTCAAAGAACAGGAGGAAATCTCATGAATCGTAAATATTTGACCCCTATCTTTATTTTAACCTTGATAGGTATTTTTTGGTTGTTGCGTGATTCACTCTTCGCCTTGATTTTATTTGGGCTCTTAGCGCTGTTGGTCTATATGATTATGCGGCAGTTTGGCAAGCCTAAGCCAGAAGAACTTCCCGGTTTATCAAAAGAAAAGGAAGCTCACTACCAAACAACTGGCATGAGCGACGCGGAGATCAAATTTTTCCGTGAAACGATGAATACCACTAAACAACAAATCCAGCAGTTGCAAAAGAACATCAATAGTGTCTCTAAGCTAAAAGCCATCGATTTGCGCAATGATACGTTGCGAACTAGCAAAGCTCTTTTCAAAGAGCTGGTGAAGGAACCTGATAAGCTGCACAAAGCCAATCACTTCCTTTACACACACTTACCAAATTTGGTAGAGCTGACCGATAAATATGTTGAGATCTCCAACCATGAGATCAAAAACAAACAAACCTATGTCAAGCTTGATGAAAGTGCGCAAATTATTGATCAAATGTCCAAACTGATCATCCAAGATTACCAAAGCTTGGTGGCGGACGATCTAGATGAGCTAGATGTAGAGATATCAATTGCGAAAAACAGTCTCAAAGGAGATAATAAAGAATAGATGAACAAAGGAGGAGTTTGAATGGACGAACAAAATCAACCCGTTAAACCCGTTGAAAATACATTAGACGATCTACTGAATAATCCTTTTTCCACACCCGTTGATACGCTGACCACAACTCAGCAACAGGAAATCAACGCGTTGAAAGAACAGGACCGTGCTCCCCGTTTGATTGATAAATTACCAGCTGATCGTCAAGCGCAGGCTCGTGAGTTAGCTAGCAAAATCGACGTACAGGATTCACAATCCGTTTTAAGCTATGGTACCGCCGCGCAACAAAAATTAAGTGAGTTCTCGCAATCTATGCTGAACCATGTTCAAAATCAGGAACTAGGTCCCGTGGGGGATTCCTTAAATGAGCTGATGTACCGCCTAAATGAAGCCAATCCGGAAGAGTTGAATGCAGAAGGCAATATCTTTAAACGTGTCTTTGGCAAGGTGAAACAGTCTATCTATGAGGTAACGGCTAAATATCAAAAAATTGGGGCGCAAATCGACAAAATCGGTGTTAAATTAAACCACGAAAAAGACGGTTTGCTGAAAGACAATTTGATGCTGGAACAGCTGTATCAAAAGAATAAGGACTATTTTGATGCCTTAAACATCTACATTGCAGCCGGCGAAGTCAAAATTGAGGAATTACAGACGACTATTATCCCAGAAGCTATGAATAAAGCGGAAGCTAGTGGGGATCAAATGGATGTCCAAGTTGTTAACGACTATACCCAATTCCTTGATCGGTTAGATAAGCGGACCCATGACTTGCGCTTAGCGCGTCAAATCACGATCCAACAAGCACCACAGATTCGCTTGATTCAAAATACCAATCAGGCTTTAGCTGAAAAAATCCAAACCTCCATTAACACGGCAATTCCTTTATGGAAAAACCAAGTAGTGATTGCCTTGACGCTTTTACGACAAAAAGATGCCGTTACGGCGCAACGCCAAGTCTCTGAAACAACTAATGACTTGTTGAAGAAAAACTCTGAAATGTTGAAGATTTCGGCTATCGAGACCGCCAAAGAAAACGAACGCGGCATTGTCGATATTGAAACGTTGCAAAAGACACAAAACGACTTAGTGGAAACAATCCAAGAAACATTACGGATTCAAAAAGAGGGCAAAGAAAAACGGCGCTCTGCCGAGATTGAACTGGTCCAAATGGAAGAAGATTTGAAAAACAAATTATTGGAATTGACCCAATAATAAAACGGCTCCGATGCAACTGTTAGCAGTTGGCACCGGAGTCGTTTCTTTTTTTAACCTTCTCGTTGATCATAACCTGTCTTTTCCCACAAAGGGAGGACAATATTTTCATACGTCATGGGATCTAGGTTCGTTAAGGTGATCCCTAATAAGCGAATCCCTTTTTCAAGACCTAAAATCTCTTCCCAAATCAAATTGGCCTGGTAAAAAAGCTCTTCTTTTTTATAAATATATTCTGGTAAGGTGACGCGTTTGGTAATGGTCGTATAGTCTGCATAACGCACCTTCAAAACGACGGTTTTCCCGTGTTTTTGATGGCGTTTTAGCGAGACCTCCACTCGTTCAGCCAGTTGGCGTAATTGCGTCGTCACCTGCTCTTCATGAATCAAGGGAGTGCCATATGTATGTTCTTTGCCCACTGATTTACGATCACGGGTGACATTGACTGGTGAGTCATGGATACCACGAACTTTGCGGTACAAAGAATAGCCCATTTTACCAAATTGCCGAATCAAGTCCATTTCACTTTTTTCATAAAGATCAGCCCCTGTAAAAATACCCAGCTCGTGCATTTTCGGCACCGTCTTTTTTCCTACACCGTGAAATTTTTCAATGGGTAAGGCTTTAAGAAAAGCCTCGGCGTCCTCTGGCATAACCACCGTCAGACCTTTGGGCTTTTGAAAATCGGACGCTAATTTAGCTAAAAATTTATTGTAGCTGACACCAGCAGAACAGGTCAGATGCAATTCTTGCCAAATATCGTATTGGATTAGCCGCGCGATTCGAATTGCTGACTTAGCTCCTAATTTGTTCACCGTGACATCTAGATAAGCCTCATCAATGGAAACAGGTTCAATTACATCGGTATAACGCCGGAAAATGGCGCGAATCTCTTGGGAAATCCGGCTGTATTTCTCATGATCTCCCGCCTTGAAAATTGCTTGTGGACAGAGTTCATAAGCTTTTTGGGCACTCATAGCCGAATGGATGCCGTATTTGCGGGCTTCATAATTAGCAGTAGTGACCACCCCGCGGCCACCGGTGTCGTGAGGATGCCGGGCAATTACCAAAGGATGTCCCACCAACTCAGGGTGATCCCGTTCTTCAACGGAAGCAAAAAAAGCATCCATATCAATATGAATAATTTTCCTTGACGTATCCTTCTTTAAAGGAAACTGAAGCTCGGTCATAGACTCACCTCCCCCCATATTATAACCAAACGTTCGTTCTGACACAAGTTATATAAAAGGCAGATTTAAAAAAATCCAGCAGGCAATTTAGCTTCAAAAAGAAGGGTAACATGCCGCTTGGTCATAATAAAAAGCCATGACAATTCTCGTCACGGCTCAGCAGATTATTTTGGTTCATGATAGGCCTGATAAACTTCTTGCTTAGGCAGTTTACGTCTTTTGGCCACTTCTTTGATTGCTTCTTTACTACTGCTGCCAGTAGCCATCAAGGCTAACACGTGTTCTTGTAAAGTCAGCTCTGCATAATCAGCCTCTGGCTCAGCCGCTTCACCACCAGCTACTAAAAGACAGCATTCCCCTTTAAGCTCATGCTCGCTTAAATATTCGGCTAATTCCGTCAAAGTCCCCCGCAAGTATTCTTCATGGATTTTGGTCAATTCCCGGCAGATAACCGCCTCTCGCGGACCAAAAACCTCCGCCATCAACGTAACCGTTTGTTTGATTCGGTAGGGTGATTCGTAAAAAATTTGTGTCGGTTGGGCTCCTTGTAATTGTTCTAAAGCTTCGCGCTGCTCTTTCTTTTTCCGTGGTAGGAACCCATAAAAGGTAAAGGGTTGCGGTAACAGGCCTGAAGCAATCAAGGCGGTTAACCCAGCAGTTGGGCCTGGTAGTGCCACCACCGGCAGTTCTGCTGCGATACAGGCTGTCACTAGTTCATGTCCCGGGTCGCTGACTGAGGGCATGCCAGCATCACTGACTTGCGCAATCACTGCACCATTGTGCAATTTCTCCAGCAATTGCGGGATCCGTTCGCGAATATTATGCTCATGAAAACTTAACTGCGGCGTTTTGATTTCAAAATGATTCAGCAATTTTTGCGTATTGCGGGTATCCTCACTGGCAATCAAGTCGGCTTCCTGCAAGATTCGGATCCCTCGCATAGTCATATCTTCTAAATTTCCAATGGGTGTCGGCACTAAGTAAAGGATTCCTTTAGCTGGTTCCTTGAAACTTTTTTGTATTTGCATCTTCCCGTCTCCTTTTCCAAAAAAAAGCTGTGACATAAGCCCCAACCATAATCATCAAAGAATCTGATCATCATGTATTCGAGTCTATGTCACAGACCTTTATTTACGTTCACCATAAATCACATCTAAGCAAAAAGCACACTCTTCATCATTTTCCCGTCTCGACCCATAAAGGACGTTACAAACGTGAAAGCCTTCTTCATAAAGCTTTTCCAAGTTCATTCGTGACTTAGATAGGCCTTTTGCCTTGCCGTCTGTTGGCTTATTGATTTCTTGTAAGTGTTCCCGTAATCGCTGATTCTCGATTTCCAAGGTCGTATTCTTTTCTACCAGCTCATGCAGTGCTTCCCGTAATTCAGATAATTCTGTCAAGGTACTGCGAAGTTCTGATTCCACCTGGCTCAAGCCATCATATAAAGAACGTTTATCCATGTACATCGTCCTTTGCCTGCCCAACTGCTTGGGCTTCTTTCAATTCTTCGTAGTCATATTCTACGGCTGTCTCACGACCTACCAAACGTACTTTGACAATTCGGCTTAAGAGATTTAGACCCACTACCCGACCTTTGCCGTCTGGTGTCTGGATCTCCTTACCATAATCTGGCATCTCTTTTTTGGCTGCTTCATATTCGTCATTCTCATATTTCAAACAGCACATCAAGCGGCCGCAAAGACCGGAAATCTTAGTTGGGTTAAGTGATAACCCTTGATCTTTAGCCATCTTGATTGATACTGGCATAAAATCTCCCAGAAATGTCGAACAGCATAACTGTCTACCACAAGGACCAATCCCGCCTAAAGCTTTGGCTTCGTCCCGTACACCGATTTGTCGTAATTCGATTCGTGTTCGGAAGCAGGCGGCCAGATCCTTGACTAAATCACGAAAGTCGACGCGGCCATCAGCAGTAAAGTAAAAAATCATTTTACTGCGATCAAAGGTATATTCCACACGGATCAGTTTCATTTCCAACTGATGTTCACGAATCTTTACCTTAGCGACCCGAAAAGCTTCTTCAGCATCCGTCAGATTTTTTCTTTCCGTTTCGATCTCGGCAGCATTAGCTTTATGTAAAATCGGTTTTAGATCATCAGGCAAATCCTTTTGATCCATCGTCTTTTTAGGTACGACGACTGTTCCTAACTGTTTCGACTGTTGCGTTTCTACAAGTACACGATCATTGTAGAAATAATCTGCTTTTCCGGGAGTAAAATAATAGATATGGCCCGCTTGACGAAAGCGAACACCGACAACTTCTACCATCTTGCTCCTCCTATTCTTGTGGCAACACGATCCGCAAAGCCAACTGTTCCAAAACGGCTTGAAAAGCCACATTACTGTGCCATTTTTGCTGAGCGGTTAAGACAGCTTCAACCTCTGTTTGCGTTTGGCGGCGTACCGTCTGGCGGTAGAAAGCCAATAAGAGATCAAAGGCTAGTTCTTGCTGACTTTTTTCTTTAAAGACCTTTACCAGCTTTTTTTGGACATAAACAAAAGCCTGCAAATCTTTTTGCGTTAGAAAAGTAAACCACTGACGCATCGTGTCCTTAGCCTCATTAAACCATTCATCCTGGGATAATTCAACAGCTTTCTCTAAGCTGTTGGTCAATTGAGCCAACAGTTGGGCTGACTGAGGTCCCACCCCTTTAGCTCCCAGCCGACGGGTCATTTCGCTCTCACTTAGTGCGTGAAAAAAGATATATTGACAGCGAGAACGAATCGTTGGCAATAGTTGGCTAGCACTTTCCGTTTCTAAAACAGCCAAAATCTCGCCATCCGGCTCCTCTAAAAACTTCAGCAAACTATTGGCAGCCCCAGTGGACATCTTTTCGGCATCGCGGATCAAAAATACTTGACGCTTGGTTTCCACACCGCTTTTAGAAAAAGCGGTTTTCAATTCGCGAATTTGATCCACTTTGATACTTTGACCATCAGGCTCAATTACATGGACATCTGGGTGTTCGCCTTCATTGATCCGCGTACAGTTATGACACTGATTACAAGGATTTCCGTCAACTAAAGCTGTGCAAAAGCGGCTTTTCGCCAACCACAGCGCAAATTCATGTTTTCCAGTCCCGGCTTGTCCTTCAAATAAATACGCATGACTGACCCGTTTTTCCAAAATACTATGGTGTAATTGGGTATAAACGATTGGCTGTAAAGCAGCCAAAGTTTCTGCTTCATTCATATCAGTATTGGTGGAAGCCTTCTACTGGTAAGACGAAGACCGTTGCGCCGCCCACTTCAACTTCCACGGGATAAGGCACTTGCCCTTCCAAGGAGATATCTAGGGTAACGGGTGTTGAGACATATTGTTTCCGTGATTGACACGTTTCTTTGATTAGCTCTAGCGCTTCTTCCACTCGATCATCATCGATTCCGACGATAAAGGTACTGTTACCGGACTTCAAAAAGCCGACAGTTGAGGAAAGTTTTGTTGCGCGAATATTGGCGTCGATAAATTCATTCGCCAAACGATTACTGTCTTTGTCCTGTACAATAGCTAAGATGATTTTCATATTCTTCCGTCCTTTCTATTCTAGGCAAAATACTCAGGGAAACGTTGTACGATCGCTTGATAGGTTGCTTCTACCACTTCTTCCAGACGCATACGAGCATCGATTTGAATTACCCGTTGCGGATTTTGTTCAGCAATTTTTAAATAAGCATGCCGGACACGTTGGTGAAATTCAGGGGACTCGGTATCTAAACGGTCAACATCGTGCTTGCGGCTGCGGGCAATCCGTTCCAAGCCGGTATCCGAATCAACATCTAGATAAATCGTCGCATCCGGCACCGTTCCTTCGGTGGCAAATTCATTAATGGCCGCGATTGCTTCCATGCCGATGCGCCGGCCAGCTCCTTGATAAGCTAATGAACTATCAACAAAGCGATCGCATAACACGATTTTACCTTCCATCAAAGCGGGTAAAACCTTTTGCACTAAATGTTGTCTTCTAGAAGCTGCATATAGTAGGGCCTCTGTTCGTTCATCCATCGCAGTGTTTTTCGGATCAAGAATGATCGTGCGAATTTTCTCCGCGATAGGAATACCGCCTGGTTCACGAGTTTTAACTAATGGCGCTTTTGCCACCATCTGTAATCTTGGTAATACTTCTTCTAAGACACTGGTCTTGCCAGCACCGTCTGGTCCTTCAAATGTGATAAAAATTCCCTTCACGATTGCGCCTCCATCTATGTTTCTCATTGTACTTGAATTTCGAGAACCTGTCTAATCGCTACAATTCTCGGCGGCCTTCTACCGCTTTTAACAACGTGACTTCATCTGCATACTCTATGTCACTGCCCACTGATAAGCCGTGAGCCAAACGGGTGACTTTGATACCAGCTGGTTTGATCAAACGTGATAAGTAAATCGCAGTTGCTTCACCCTCAGTTGTGGCATTGGTGGCAATGATTACTTCTTGGACTTCTTGATCATGTAGCCGTTGGATCAAAGCGGGAATATTGATATCCTCAGGTCCCGTCCCCTCCATTGGAGAAAGTACACCATGTAACACATGGTACAAGCCATGATACTCACGCATTTTTTCTAGCGCCATCACATCTTTAGGCTCTTCTACAACTAAAATTGTGGAACGATCGCGAGTGGTGTCCCGACAGATTTCACAGGGATCTTCCTCGGTAATATTGCCGCAAATACTGCAAAAATGCAGGTCGCGTTTCACGCTAATCAAGGCTTTGGCAAAAGCATTGACATCTTCTTCCTTCATATCAATAGTAAAAAAAGCCAATCTTGTCGCCGTTTTTTGACCGATTCCCGGCAACTTCATGTAGCTTTCAATCAATTTTGCAATTGGTTCTGGATAGTGCATCCTCTCACTCCTCTACAAAAGAAAACGGGGAAAAAGCACGCTTTTTCACCCGATCCTCCACCATTAGAAACCTGGCAAGCCTTTAGTATATTTGCCCATGGTGGCTTCTGTTTCTTTTTCGATTTGGGCTAGCGCGTCATTAACTGCTAGCATCACCAAGTCTTGTAGCATTTCCACATCATCTGGGTCTACGACCGCTTCTTGAATACTCATGTCCACCATTTTACGATCACCAGTAAACGTTACAGTCACCAAATCATTGGTCGCTGCTCCAGTAAATTGTTTTTCGTTTAAAGCTTCTTGAGCCTTCACCATATCTTTTTGCATTTTCTGCATTTGTTTCATCATGCCTTGCATGTTACCCATTCCGCGCATCATAGTACGTCACTCCTAATCATCTATTATTTCGACGGCTTCCCCAAAGAGGGCCCGCATTGGTTCGGATAAATCATCTGGTTTTTCTTCTGGTACTAGCTCGATAGGACCTTCGTCAATCGTGGCTAGATTTTCAGCCGGACTATTGCGATTTTGAGCCAAAAAGTCTTGCCGCAATTTCGGCCAAACTTCGTGGGTAATCCCGACATAATTCGGTGCGAAATCCACCAGTTTACTTAAACTATTGTGAACAGCCAGCTGTAGTTCCGTGTCATCCATCGCCCGTTGGCATAGAATCTCGTAATCAAAGGCTAACACTAGCCCTTCGCCACTAGCAGCTACCGGCTCACTAGCCTTGAGCATCGCCCGCTGTGAGACTGAAAGCATCATCAAGAGGTCGCCCCAAACATTACGAATCCGGTTTAGATGGCCCTTTGTGGCAGCCTCTAGCACCTGATAGACACGTTCTGTTGGAACTTTATAACTGCGATTATTACGATTAACCGGAGCTGGTGCCGGCTTATTCGTAGCTACTGGTTCTTGACGCAGCTGTTTCAATTCCTGCTGCAGAGTATTTATCTGTTGCTGCAGTGCCGCTAGCTCGGTTGCTGAAGCGGACTCATTTGTCGTTGGTTGCGTAGGTTCTGAAATTGCGACCGGACCTTTTAAAGTTGCTAGTTTAACTGTCACTACTTCCAAATAAACATTCGCATGGTTGGTAAAACGAATCTCGTTTTGTGTTTCATTCAAAAGCTTGATCATGGTATAAATCGTTTCAGCAGGTGTTTTAGCTAACTCTTTAAACGCCTCACTCAGTGACCCTGACTTTTCTTGTAACAGCTTAGGTGCCTGTTGATACATCAATAAGTCGCGGCAGTATAGCAGCAAGTCTTCCAAAAAGCGGCGGGCTTCTTTCCCTTCACCAAGAATCTTCTCTAGAATTTCCAAAGCCCCTTCGACATCTTTGGCGGTACAGGCGGCTAAGTACTGATCCATCATCTCGTAGGTCAGTGAGCCGGTCACTTGCATCGCATCATCCGTTGTCAAACTACCTTGGCTAAAAGAAATCGCTTGGTCTAAGATACTCAGCGCATCCCGCATACCGCCTTCTGCTGCACGAGCAATTACATAGAGTGCCTGTTCTTCATAAGGTACGTCGATTTCTGCTAAGATATGCGCCATATGTTCCACAATATCTTGTGTCGCAATACGTTTGAAATCAAAGCGTTGCGTCCGTGAGATAATCGTCAACGGTACTTTGTGTGGTTCTGTGGTGGCTAAGATAAAAATAACCTTTTCCGGTGGTTCTTCCAAGGTTTTTAACAGGGCATTAAAAGCTCCTGTTGAAAGCATATGGACTTCATCAATGATGTAAACTTTATATTCTGCCTGTGTGGGGGCATATTTCACTTTATCCCGAATATCGCGGATTTCTTCAACGCCATTGTTACTGGCAGCATCAATTTCAATCACGTCATTTAAGCGCCCCTCCGTGATTGCTTGGCAAATCTCACATTCATTACATGGTTCGCCATCGTGACTGTTAGGGCAGTTGATTGCTTTGGCAAAAATCTTGGCCGCACTGGTCTTCCCGGTCCCTCGTGGTCCAGTGAATAAGTAGGCGTGCGATGTTTTCTTTTGCATAATGGCATTTTTTAACGTCTGCGTGACGGCTTGTTGTCCCACGATATCTTCAAATCGTTGCGAGCGCCAGACTCGATATAGTGCTTGATAGGCCATTGCGAACCCCCTTTTCCCGTAAATTCACTAAACTTTATTATATGCCAAAACGGCCAAAATTACTAGGTTAGCTTTCAACCTAGCCTAGTAAAAACAGACAGGCAATTATTAGCTAAATCGGCGTTATAACAAGCTTTTGCTTAATAAAATCCGCTTTAAACCAGCTGCTTTAGATAACAAAAAAACAGGCATCAGCCTGTTTGAGGTAATTTTAAATTTCAGACACATGGTGAGGCAAGCTTAGTGCTGCTTCCTTCCAGATCTGACACGCTTCACGAGCTCACCATTGTCCTAGCCTTTCGGCAAGAATTATTCTACCTTATTTTCGAGAGAATTGCTAGTATTTTTTTTGCGAGCAGCTTTTTTGCGTTCCCGCAGCTCCCGGAAAAAATTGCTTAGAATCTGGCCGCACTCGGCTGCTAAAATGCCGCCCTCCACAGCTGCCACATGATTGAACCGATCATCTGTCAAAAGATTCATCAAAGTCCCAGCGGTGCCGCCTTTAGGATCACTGGCACCAAAATAAACTTCCGTTACCCGTGACAAAATCATCGCACCACTGCACATAGGACAAGGTTCGAGCGTAACGTATAGTTGTGCATTTTCCAGTCGCCAACTGCCAGTCGCCTCGCAAGCCTCACGAATCGCAATCATTTCTGCATGGGCCGTGGCATCTTGCGTTGCCTCCCGCAGATTATGTCCGCGGCCAATTATTTTTCCTGCTTGTACCACAATCGCACCAATGGGGACTTCCCCGATAGCGCCTGCCTTTTCAGCCTCTAGCAAGGCCTCTCGCATCCAGTCTTCTTTTTCCATAGGTCACGCTCCTCGGCAACACTTTACCATAGTTTGTGGGTTCTGATAAGTTTTTCCCCGAAAAAAATCGTTCCATGCTACAATACCAATGAGGTGAATTTCACATGATGACCGTTGAAGAATTATTAGCCCTGTATCCGGCCGCCCAAATCCAGGAAACGCCCCTAACAGGCTACTTTGCGTTGCCTTATGGTGAGCAATTTTTAGTGATTCCCGAAGCGCAACTGAAGGAAAGTGAAAAAGTCTTATTACAACAGATTCCCTTGGCGCAAGAGTTGCCGCAGCAACATCCCTGGCTCCTTTATTTACGCGGACAAGGTCCTTTGCCCGATACAAAAGGCCAATACCGTGTTTTTCAATTACAACTACAGCTGCCAGCTGAATTTTTAAAGCAAGATTGGATTGACAGTATCCATGGCATGTTCCCCGAACTGGCAAGTTTATTCTTTTTAGACGAAGAACGAGCGTTGCTAGTGGAACGAATCAGCAAACGTTCCTTTGACCTGGAAGAATTAGAAGGGGTCTTTTTGACATTAGACAGTGATTTTGACACCACTACCCACGTATTCGTCGGTTCACCTTTTGATAGTGAACAAGCTGTGGCACCTTTATTTAAGGAGGAAGAACGCGTCTTTCAAGAAGAACGTGGCTCTTCTGGTAAAACAGTCTTTAGCTTTGCCGAAGTGGCCCTCCACTATGTCACCAAGCAGGCTTTACATCATAATCCTCTCATGCAGCACTTAAGACAAGAGGCTACCCTCGACGATGATATGCCGGAAATCATTCAAGTCTTGTGGGAAAATCAAGGCAATATCAGCGCGGCTGCCAAAGCATTGTTTATGCACCGCAACACGTTGCAGTATCGTCTCGATCGTTTTTACCAACAAACTGGTTTTTCCCTCAAGCATCTCGATCACTTAGTATTGCTCCATTTACTACTACCATAAACGAATAAGCGCTAAAAAAGGACAAATGCTCGCCTAGGCTGCATTTGTCCTTCTTTTTTAAAAGACGCCGTCCACAAAATCCATCAGACGACCTTTCAAGTCTTCCGTCGTGTCCTTCAAATTATCCCCATAAACGGAAATTTTTTTACGACCATCTTTGATTTTGCCTAAGATGCCTACGATAGAGTCTAAATCATCATCAGATAAGCGGTCCACCATATCTAACAGCTTTTCATTGCCGTTAAATTTATCGTCCACAAAGCGTTTGATTTTTCTACGGGTCGCAAGGTGTTTGGCTTTTTCAATAATCTTGCCTGAAGCCATTACTGCTACACTGACACTTGCTACTGCTGCGACACTTAAACCAATCGTGATTTTTGTTGATGTTTTCATCTGCTTCAGCTCCTCTTTTTTACTACTTTTATGATAACACAAAGCCTCAAGAAAAGCCGTTGCCACGATTAGTCGCTCTGACAGACTGATAGTAGTCGCGTTGCCGTCATCTCTTTTGCTGACACCCATTTTCCCCACAAAAAAAGCCGAACACAAAGGTTCGACTAATCACGGCTCCGATTCCCAAATAGAATCACTAACCGTAAAAGTTGTAAAAAGGTTGCTAAAGTAGCAGCGACATAGGTCAAGGCTGCCGCTGTCAATACTTTACGGGCCATAGGGATTTCTTCCTCCGTTAAAAGTCCCCCTGACGCCAAAATCTTCAAGGCGCGGTTTGACGCGTTAAACTCTACTGGCAACGTCACTAATTGGAACAAGAGAGCAAAGGAAAAACAAACGATCCCAATATTGATTAGGGTTTGATTGTAACTCATTAAGACACCAATCAAAATCAAGGGAAAGGCAATCATGGAACCAAAGTTGGCCACTGGTACGATACTAGCGCGAATTTTCAAGGGACTATACCCAGTATGGTCTTGCACTGCGTGACCACACTCATGGGCTGCCACCGCAATGGCTGCCACTGAAGTCGACTGAGCTGTGGCTTGCGACAAGCTCAAGGTCTTGTTACCTGAATTGTAATTGTCAGTGAGATTACCGGAAATGGCTTGAACACCCACATCCTCAATGTCTTGCGACTGTAAAATATAGCGTGCAGCTTGTGTTCCCGTCACGTTTTTTTGACTGCGTATCTCATCAAATTTGCGGTAGGTGCTGTTAACATAGGCCGAAGCAATCCCTGAGATTACTAAGCCTAGAATGACTAATAGATAGGTTGGATCGAAAAATGGATAAAACCCGTACACTTTATGTCCCCCTTTTTTCTTTTAGTGTAGCACGAATCCGCGAAAAATTGGCGAACAGATTTTGAAGGAGCTGTGAATTTCGCTTTTTAATAGCAAAAAAGTCCTACATCCATTAGATGCAAGACTTCAATAATTATAGTTTTTTAACGAATTCAGATTTCAGCTTCATCGGACCAAAGCCATCGACTTTACAATCGATATTGTGGTCACCTTCCACCAAACGAATGTTTTTAACTTTCGTTCCTTGTTTGATTGCACCACTAGCGCCTTTAACCTTTAAATCTTTAATGACCGTTACGCTGTCGCCGTCGGTTAATGGGTTGCCATTTGCATCCCGTACATCCAAACCTGTTTCAACATCTGACTCCTGCCATTCGTGACCACACTCGGGGCATACGAATAGTCCGCGGTCTTCATATGTATAAGCCGATTGACACATTGGACAATTTGGTAAAGTTTCCATTCCATTCCTCCTAAAAGTGATTAGCTTTTATTTTACCCGATTCTCGCTCACTTGAAAAGGTGTCTTTTCTGAGCCTCTTACCACACGCAAAAGACCGTCTTGTGAAAGACGGTCTCTTAACTCATTTTTGATAATCCGCACACAGTGCTTGAATTTCTTGGTAAATTGTTTCAACTTCCGCCAAATCACGGGCATTGGCCCCGCTAGCTAGTGGGTGACCGCCGCCATGATGTTTTTTAGCCAGCTCATTGATAACTGGCCCTTTGGAACGCAAGCGCACGCGGTAATACCCTTCAGGCTGTTGCACAAAAATGCCCCAGGCTAAAGCTGAGTCAATCACGCCTGGCAGGCTGACAATCGCTGCCGTTTGTGAATCCACGATGCCATATTCTTGCAAAAGACTCTGTGGCAAGATTACGCGAGCCGCCCCGTTAGGATCAATCTCTAAGTTTTGGTAGACATAGCCGGCTAGCCGTGCAACACTCATAGGAATTTGTTCCAATTCACGGTTCAGCTTGGCACTGTCAAACTCATAGCGTAAAAGTTGCGCTGCCACTTCTAGCGTATGAGGTGTCGTAGCGGGGTATAAAAAGCGGCCAGTATCGCCAACGATGCCGGCATATAAGAGGCGTGCGGCTGCATCGTTTAAGCTTAGCTCTGAAAAAGTCAACGCAAAGGTGGCGATCATTTCACTACAACTGCTTGCCTGCGTATCGACCCAAACAAGATCCCCGTAAGGCTCGTCGTTAGGATGATGATCGATTTTGATCAGCTTGGCGCCTTGATCATAGCGGTCATCACTGATACGCGGAGAATTAGCAGTATCGGTGACAATCACCAAAGCACCCGCATAGACTTCATTTGGTACATCCTGCATAGTAGCTAAATAATCCAGCCCTTCAACCGGGCCGCCTACTTGATAAATCTGCTTTTCGGGGAAAGAGTGGCGTAAAAGTTCTGCCAGTCCCACTTGTGAGCCAATAGCATCTGGATCAGGTCGCTTGTGACGGTGGATCACAATTGTCTCATAGTCTTTGATTGTTGCGAGTATTTCTTCTAAAACCGTCATTCTTCTCTACCTTTCTAGGTCCGTTCCATTACTTGGCAGGTTACAATGGCTTTGCCAACGATGGTATTCTCCCAGTATACTTCGATATCGAGCTTGGCAGAACGCCGCCCAATTTCCAAGACCCGAGGACGGATATCCAGTTCACTTTCTAATTGAATCAAGCGCAAATAATGCAAGTTAACCTGTTCAATCAACACATTGCGCCGCTGATTCAAGACCATCGTCCGTTGTGCCACATTGGCGATAATTTCACTTAAAACACCAAAGGAAATCGTCCCCACACTGTTGACCATTTGCGGTGTGACATCAAATCGGAAATTAGGTGTTTCCAAGCGGTTTCCGTTCTTGTCTTCATCTACGGTCAAGATTTCACCGCTGATTTGGTCACTGATAGTGTCCGCAATCTGTGGTTGCCGCTGTACTAACTGCATCGCCTTCATAACATCTTGTCTAGACACAATGCCCTGCAAGGCATAATCATCTTCAATTACCGGCATGACTTCCAGCCCGTCCCAAATCATTTGGTGACTCACACTAGCTACGCTCATGCTTTTCTTCACAACATTGGGATCTCGAGTCATTACCTTATCAATCATGACCTGCTCGCCTTTACCTAAGACGTCTTTTGCCGTCAGCATCCCAATCAACCGCATATTTTTATTGACGATTGGAAAGCGGGAGTGACCCGTTTCTGCGGATAATTTTTGATAATCTGCAATCGTATCCGTTGCTAAGAGGTAATTTGTTTTTTCTAGCGGCGTATAGATGTCCCCCACTAGCATAATATCCTTTTTAATTAATTGATCACTTAAGGCGCGGTTGATCATCGTTGCGACAGTAAACGTATCGTAAGTGGTACGTAAAACCGGCAATTCTAACCGATCGGCTAGTTGCGCAATGCCTTGGGTGGTATCAAAGCCCCCAGTGATTAAGACCGCTGCGCCATTTTCCAACGCTAGCTTTTGCACCCCTTCACGGTTACCAACAATCATCAAGGAGCCTGGCGTAATGTAACGCAACATGGCATCTTCCGTCATCGCACCAATCACAAATTTATTCAGAACTTTGTCTAAACCTGACTGTCCACCAAGCACGTCGCCTTCAATAATCCGCACAACTTCGCCAAAGGTCAGTTTTTCAATATGTTTCTTTAATTTTCGTTCAATGCGAATCGTACCGACCCGCTGAATCGTCGAGACCATCCCTAAGTTCTCGGCATCCTTGATGGCACGGTAAGCAGTACCTTCACTGACGTTGAGATTTTTGGCGATGCTACGGACAGAGATCCGGTCTCCCACCGGTAAAGATTCGATATAATCAAGTATTTGATCGTGTTTCGTTGCCATAATATCCCCCAACTAGTTCAATGTAAGTCGTTCTCCCGGTGCCATTACTTGTCCTTGACCTGCCGGTAATAACGCGGCAAAAGCGTGGGGATCTTGTTGGATCACGGGAAATGTATTGTAATGGATTGGTACTACCTGTTTCGCTTTTAAGCGTTTTGCTGCACGAACCGCCTCTTCAGGTCCCATTGTAAAATTGTCGCCAATCGGCAAAAAGGCCACATCAATGTCATAGGCTTCGCCAAACAGGGCCATATCGCCAAAGGCAGACGTATCGCCAGCATGATAAAGTGTTTTTCCTTCAGCCATCAATAAAAAACCACTTGGTTCGCCCATATAAAGCGTCTGACCTTGATACTCATAACTAGAGCTGTGTTGGGCATGGACAAGTTTCAACACACCAAAAGGAAAGGTATGCTTGCCGCCAATATTCATGCCATGACCTTTCAAACCTAAGCTCTTAGCAAAGTCAGTAATTTCTGCCACACTAATAATCGTTGCATCATTGGCTTTGGCAATCGCCGCCATGTCACCAATATGATCATTGTGTCCGTGGGTAATGACAATCCAATCAACTTTGACCTCTTCCGGTGCTACATCTGCTAGAGGATTATCTGCTAAAAATGGATCTACAATCAAGCGTTGTCCATCTGAAAAAACAACTTCAATACATGAATGTCCATGATAAATCACTTCCATACTCGCCAAACTCCCTTCTCTATGTAAACCGCTTTTATCAAAAGTATAACAGTTTTCCGTTTATTTTGATACAGAAAAGAACGAATCTCAAAACAGATCCGTTCTTCGTGATTAATTTCGTTGTTTACGGACGCTCAAGTAGCGGTAAGTCGTTAAAAGCAACGCACCAACACATAAGAGGAACGAGCCAAAGAAGGTGACCCGCATCCCAAAGATAAAGATATCCGGACGATCTTGAATAAAGGTGGTCACATGTTGCCCGTAAGCCGCACTCATAGCGTGATAAAGAATCGTTGTCGCTAGGGCTACCCCTGCGACCATCCCAAAATTACGCGCAAAGGAATTTAAACTGCCAGCCATCCCTAGGTTTTCCTTGTCCACACTGCTCATCACCGTTGTATTGTTTGGCGATTGGAACAAGGCGTTGCCAATCCCCATTAAGCCTGTGGCAATCACGTAATAAAAGAGCGGCGTTGTCAGTCCCATAAACATATACATTAAGGAAGTAATGGACAACAGGACTAGCCCCGCCACAGTTAAAATTTCAGGGCCCACCTTGTCAGTCAAATAGCCACTGATAGGTGAAAAGATAACCATTAGAAATGGAAAGACCATCATCAAAAGGCCAGAATAACTAGCGGACAGCTGTAAGCCATTTTGTAAGTAAAAAGGAATCACCACATTAACAAAAAAGTTAGAGGCAAAAATCATCACCGCCGTCATCAAACTAATAGTAAATAACCGATTTTTGAAAATTTTAAAGGCAATCAGTGGTGCCGCTTGTTTCTTTTCTACCATGATAAAAGCCACCAGACTCACCAAAGCTACTAGAAAACCTAGCACTGGTGTCAACTCTAGGAAGCCGACTTCCTGACCTAAGAAAACGGCCATAAAGAAACTACTAATAAAAAGCGCAAATAGTGCAAAACCTGGGAAATCGATTTTTTGCTTGGATTTCAACAGATCTTTTGGCAGGAATTTTTCACCAATCAAAATGGTAATAATCCCCACGGGAACGTTGATCCAAAATATGTAGGACCAAGAAAAATGGGCTAACAGTAAGCCGCCAATACCTGGTCCGGCAATGGAGCCTAATGATACAAAGGCCCCAATAGAGCCTAAGGCACGACCACGTTCAGATAAAGGAAACACTTCGGTAGCGATTCCTGAATTGGTGGCCATCGTCATGGCTGCACCGATTCCTTGAATCACGCGGGCAAATAACAGAAAGCCTAATGAATGGGGAATCCCACAAAGAAACGAACCTAGTGTAAAAATCAGCGTACCAATGCGATACACTTTGATCTTGCCAAAGCTGTCACCAATCTTACCAAATAGCAATAAGAAGGCACAGACCGCGATCAAATAAATCGACACCACCCACTCAGCCTGATTCATCGGTACCGCTAAGTCTTTTGAAATAGTAGGTAGCGCAATATTCACGATACTAGAATCTAAGGTCGACATAAAAGCAAACATGGCCACTGAAACGAGGATCCACCAACGATTTTTCTGTACGATAGGATCATCTTGATAACTATTCATTTTTTCACATCCTTTACAAAATAAGCAGTCTTAGTGTAGCATTTTTTCCGCAAAAAGGGTCTGTCACACTCTCGTGATAACAGACCTTTTGCTTATTTTTGACGACGACGTTGTGAGGTTTCCATGATAACTGGCAAAATCACGGGACGACGTTTTGTTTGTTCAAACAAGTAGCGACTCAACTGCTCGCGAATGTCTTGTTTTAATTTTGACCATTCAAAGTCGTTGCCGGCTAGTGTTTTTTCAACAACTTCTTCCACAATATGGGCACTTTCTTTAATCAAATCTTTACTGGTTTTAACATAGACAAAACCGCGAGAAGTGATTTGTGCTTTTGCAATGATCTTTTTTTCACGTCGACTGATGGTTACAACAGCGACGAAAATGCCATCTTCGGACAAGATTTTACGGTCGCGCAAGACGATATTGCCAATATCACCCACGCCAATTCCATCAATCATGATATTATCGGCTGGCGTACTACCGGCTACCGACATCTTGCCTTTTTTGTATTCTAAAATGTCGCCACGACCAGTAATGAAGATATCTTTATAAGGAATCCCTAGCTCATGAGCGATATCCGCATGAGCCGCTAATTGCCGATATTCCCCTTGAATTGGGACGACAAATTTAGGCTGCAGCATGTTAAGTAAAAGCTGTAAGTCAGCTGGGTTCGCGTGACCTGAAACCCGCAGGTTATCCGAGATTTGTTTAACAGTTCCCCCCGCACGGTACACGATATCTTCTGTTTTTGCAACAGTCGTTTCCATCGCCGTGGTTGGTGTTGTCGTAATATACACCAAGTCGCCTTCTTTAATGCTAACAGAGCGATGTTTGCCGGTTGCCATTCGTTGTAAGGACTTGATAGGTTCACCCATTCGGCCCGTTTCCAACACTAAAATCTCTTCATCAGGATATTTTTTCATTTCTTTTGTGGTGATTAGTAAGTCTTCACTTGGTAATTTGATTTTTTCTAAACGCATCGCTGTCCGAATGATACGTTCCAAATCTTGGCCGGTCAAGACAACTTTACGGCCCGCCACATGAGCGGCATCTAAAACTTGCTGCACCCGTTGCAAGTTGCTAGCAACAGAGGCAACGATAATACGCCCTTCCCAATATTGAATCGTATCTAATACTTCTTCAGCAATTTGCTTTTCCGAAGCGATTTGGGCAGGATTTTCTGCGTTAGAAGAATCACTCAACAGTGCCAAAACACCCTCTTTGCCAATTTCAGCGATTCGGCCAAAGTCCGTACGATACATTGGAACGGCACTTGGGTCAATCTTGAAATCACCCGTGTAAACGATACTGCCTTCTTTGGTTTTCACCACGATTCCTAATGAATCAGGGATGGAATGGGTCGTTTTAAAGAAACTAACAGTGGCATTGGTAAAGTCGATTTCCGTATGTTCATCAACTACGTGGAAATCTTTGAATTTAGCCGTTTCTTGATGATTATTCACATTTAATTTCGCTAACTCGATGGTCAATTCAGAACCAAACACAGGGACTTCTAATTCCCCTAGGAAATAAGGAAGCGCCCCAATGGCATCAGCGTGTCCATGGGTTAAAAAGATACCAGCCACTCGGTCACGATTTTCTAACAAATAACTGAAATCAGGAATCACGACATCAATTCCTAACAATTCATTTTCCGGATATTTTAATCCGCAATCTAAAATGAAAATTTCATCTTCCACTTCTGCGATGTACATATTTTTTCCGTGTTCACGGACACCGCCAAGTGGGATGATTTTAATACTACTCAACATAGTCACCTCTTCTATTATACTTTGCTTTTGCTTCTTAGGTACACGTACAAATTTTCTATCAGTTAATGCGGACTAAGTCTAATTTATGCAAACTTTCCGCGATTTGAACAGAATTCCAGGCAGCACCCTTCAATAAATTGTCAGCTACAACCCACATATGAAAGCCATTTTCTACGTCGACATCTTGGCGAACGCGTCCCACAAAGGTATCTTTTTGATCCACAGCAAATAATGCTTGGGGATAGCTTTGCTGACTAGGATCATCTACTAAGGTTACCCCTGGTGCTTGTGCCAAAAGACTTTGCACGTCAGCCACCGTTGCCCCTGATTCTACTGTTTCCAAATAAACCGACTCAGAATGGCCAGTCAAGACTGGAATGCGAACACAAGTGGCTACTACTGAGAGCGCCGTGTCAGCCATAATTTTTTTGGTTTCATTGATCATTTTCCACTCTTCATAAGTATAGCCATCTTCAGCAAACAAATCGATTTGTGGTAAGGCATTGAAGGCGATGGGATAATGTTTTTTATCGCCGCCACTAGGTAAGATAGCTGCCGAAAGTTCGGTTGCTGGCGTCCCATCCAAAAAGGTCTGTGCCTGCTCTTTCAACTCCGTCATTGCTTTCGCACCCGCCCCGCTGACAGCCTGATAAGTGGACACGATGATTCGACGCAAGCCATAAGCTTGGCGAATCGGTTCCAGCGCCACCACCATTTGTATAGTGGAACAATTGGGGTTAGCAATGATTCCTTGATGCTGCCGCAACGCTTTCTCATTCACTTCTGGCACTACTAGTGGTACCGTTGGATCCATTCGAAAATGACTCGTATTGTCGATCACCACGGCGCCTCTTTTAACGGCTTCCGGTGCGAATGCTTCTGAAATAGAGCCACCAGCACTGAAAAGAGCAATATCGACACCTTCAAAAGAAGCCGGCACCAGCTCTTCAATCACTAGCTCGGCCCCACGAAAAGTACGGACTTGCCCTGCTGAACGTTTAGATGCCAATAGTTTCAAGGAGGCAATCGGCAATGTCGTGGTTTCCAACATTTCGATCATCTTTGTTCCTACCGCGCCTGTCGCGCCAACCACTGCAACATGATAGCCATTTTTCATACGTGTATTCCTCCTAGGTCCGAAAACCTCGCCTCTTCATTTTACCATAGTTCACCTAAAAATACGGCAAATCCCACGATGAAATGCTCTGGGAAAAGTTTTTCTGCTGGTTCTTTGTGTATTTGACCTATTTTACTGTATTTTTCTGAAAAGGAAAAGAATTTTATCAGTGTCCTTCACCGCCTCTTGACGTGGCGCGCTGGCTCTTGTTATAGTGGAGCGAAAATACAAGGAGGAATCATCTTGGCAAAAGTAGAAAGTTTTCAATTAGACCATAATTTAGTCAAAGCACCTTATGTGCGGCAGGCAGGCCGTGAGGAACATCAGGGCGCAGTCGTTCAAAAATATGATTTGCGGTTTTTACAGCCCAATCAAGAAGCTATGCCCACTGCAGCACTGCACACTTTAGAACACCTATTAGCAACTTATTTACGGGATGAACTGTCTGGTATCATTGATATTTCACCTATGGGTTGTCGGACTGGTTTCTATATGATCATGTGGGATGGCGCCACTCCTGAAGCAGTTCGCGATGCCCTAGTAACCGTGTTAGAGAAAGTCACGACTACCGAAGTTGTACCGGCCGTTTCCGCAAAGGAATGTGGCAATTACCGCGACCATTCGCTATTCTCAGCTCAAGAATATGCTCGCCAAGTCTTGGCAAAGGGCATCAGCAGCGATCCCTTCGAACGCAAATAAAAATGGCGTTTCCCTCCAATTGGCTCCATGCCACTGTGGGGAAACGTCATTTTCTTATGCGTAATTGATCCAAAGCCAATTGAATCGCTGATTCTTTTTGAAAGGCTTGAATCATCTCCTGCTCCAACTGGGTTCTGACCGTCGAGCCATCTTTATAAAAGACCATGTAACGTACTTTTACAATGACCCCTAAAGGATCACTGGCTACTAAGGTCACCGGCTGAGGATTCCCGTCAAATAAAGGAAATTGGGCCGATTCCCGCGCAAAATCTACCGGTTCAGAAAAAGTCGTCGTCTTCAAGCCTGCTGTATAACGCTGGGCTACGTCAGCCATGATAGCTAGCGCTCGGTCGATATCACTCTCATACGTCAAGGTGTACTGAATCTCATTCCAAATAAAATGGGTCCGTTCAGTATAATTATAGATAGCCTCTTCAAAAATTAGCTTATTAGGCAGTTTAACCGTCCGACCAGTAGGCGACTCTGCATCAAACCAGTTGGCCAACTCCATTACCGTAAAAAACATCGGTTTGATTTCAATCACTTCACCCTTGATTCCGTCCACTTCAATTCGGTCATAGATCCGAAAGTGGTGCCGACTGACAATAAAAAACCACCCCGCCAAGTTGATAATCAAATTTTTAATTGATAAACTTGCCAAAAGCAAAAAGCCCATCACAATCAGTAAAAATGAATCTAATGCATTAAACCAAACAATCAAAATCGCCACTACTAATACGGCCCGCAGTACATTGTGTAATACCAGGTAAAGTACGCGGTCCCGCTTCATATCTTTTGCGCTACGGATAAAAATCTTTTTCAGGCCCCACTGGCACAAAAGAAAGAGCAGCCCTAATAACACGGTTACCATGATTTTTCCGGAAAAACTGCCGGAATCAGTGACACTATGCTGCATTTCCGTGAGCATTTCTTCTAAAAATGAGCCTAACTCTTGATCCATGCGGCCCCTCCTTCCACGAAAGAAAAAAGCCCGCTGTCAGCAGGCTGTCCCTTTAGCATAACAGTTAACCTGCATGCCAAACGGGACAACTGCTAATCAGCGGCCACATCATTATTTTTTAAATTTTTTCTTTACATCATCAAAGGCATCTTTAATTTTATCACCAGCGTGATCAGCACCTTCTTTGATATCATGACCGGCTTTTTCAGCGCCTTCTTTCACGTCATCGCCAAAATCACGGGCTTTTGATTTCACATCTGCAAAAGCAGATTGCGCTTTGCCTTCTGCTTCTTTACTCTTGTCGTCCGTTACTTTGCCGACACCTGCTTTTGTTTCACCAACTACTTTATCTTTCGCATCTTCTGCGCGACCTTTTACATCTGCCATTTCTAATTCCTCCTTTAGTTTTCTACATAAAGGATAGCATTTCTTAGAATTATTGACAAAAGATAGCCTTTACAGCAAAGCCAACCAGGTTTTTGCTTGGGTGATTTCTGGCATCACGACTTGATGGCCTTGAGACGTTTGGGTCACCTGAACCTCAGCCCCGCGTCCTTCCAGCTGCTTCACTAGGGTATTAAAGCTTTCCGGTGAAACGATGGGGTCCCCTTCACCAAAAGAAGCCCAGATTTTTTTATCTGACAGATCAAACTTTTGACTATCCACCCCTAATGACATGGGATGGAAAAACAAGCCATATCGTAAATCCGTTTCCCGTTCTAATAATAAATGAGCCGCAATATTGGCGCCATTAGAATAGCCCACTAAGACCCAGTCCTCTAAGGGAATGCCTTGGGCCGCACTTTGTTCTTCAATGGCCGCCAAGAGTTTGTCGGTTTCTGCTTCTAAGCTTTCGATGTTGAACTGGTTCAACCCATCGCGTTTAAAGAAACGATTCATCCCGTCTTCTTCGATTTCACCACGGAAAGACAGAATCGTACAAGCACCATCTAAAAACCGTGCGATATCCACTAACGAATGCTCGTCGCCGCCTGTTCCATGCAGCAGTAATAATTTTTTGCCATTGGCTTCGCCCGTTTCAAATAAATGTTTCATTTATTCATCTCCTAACTGCAAAGGTCTGATCATCCGTTCAACAAATTCCCGTTGTTCTTCTAAAAAGGGTGGCAATTTCAAGGTAGTGCCACTTGTTTCGTAAGGCTCATCCACGAAAAAGCCAGGTCCATCAGTACTTAACTCCAACATAATACCTGGTGAAGCACCAAAATAGGCGGATTTGAAATACAAACGATCGACGGGATCGGTTACCTGAATCTCAAAATGACGAATCCGCTCAATCCAAAAGTCTAAGGATTCCTCGTCGTCTACCCGTAAAGCTATATGGTGAATACTGCCATAACCAGACTCGCCCGTCTCTTCATCCGATTCCTCCACGATTAAGCTGGCACCATTGCCGCCTTCATCCACTTCGTAATAGAGATAGTTTCCTTCTTGGGCTGTCATTTCAAATGCTAAAACATCCCGCAAGACTAGATCTAATAAGCGACCATCTGCTACTTTCATAATCACCGGACCTAGTCCAATAATGCCATATTCTGGTGGAACTGGTGATTCGGCCCACGGACGACCACCGGCTTCGCCAGCATCCCATTCGTCTGAAATCAATAAGTATTCGGCCCCATCGCCATCTTCAAATGGCAAAACCTTCTTACCGAAAAAGAGATACGGTGCCGCCGTCACGATGCCTAATTCAGTAAAGCGCTCCTGCCAAAAATCGATTGCTTCGTCAGAACGCACCCGAAAGGTGGCCATGCGTACTTGATTGTTGCCTAAAACCGCTGGACCTTGGTCTGGAAAATCAAAAAAGTCGATATCAGTGCCTGGTGTACCAATATCATCGGCAAAATAAAGATGATAGGTTTGAATATCATCGTAATTCAAGGTTCGCTTAATCAAACGTAGTCCTAAAATCTCCGTAAAAAAACGATAAGCTGTTTCCGCACGGCTTGTCATCCCTGTTACATGATGGATTCCTCTAATTTCATACATCGTTATCCCTCCATACAGCTTACATTTAGTAAGTATCTTATCATATCCGCCACTGCCTTCAAAATAGTCTGCTTTCTTCTATTTTACCGTATTCTCAACAAAAAAGAATGGATGAGGTTTCCCTCTCCATTCTCGTGGTTTAACTATGCAAAGCGGTTTCCCGTGCTAGCGCTAGACAACCAATAGTACCAGGGTTGTCTGCCAAAGCAGGAGCCACTAGATACTGTTCCAAAGGCGGTGTTTTGACGTAGCCTTGCAACAACTCGCTAAAGGCCGTGCGAATCATTGGTAATAATTGTGGTTGCTTCATAACACCACCACCTAAAACAATCACATCTGGTGCTAACATTAAAGTGGTATTGTAACAGCATTGCGCAATGTAATAAGCCTCCATCGCCCAAATTGGATCATCAGCAGCTAAATCTTGCCCTTTCGTGCCACTACGACCTTCCAAAGCAGGACCAGCTGCCATGCCCTCTAAACAATCGTGATGGAAAGGACAACTGCCGGCAAAGGTATCTTCAGGATGTCTTCTCACCAACATATGTCCCATTTCCGGATGGCTAAAGCCCTCCACAAAGCGACCTTCCTGCAAAGCACCGCCACCAACGCCTGTGCCAATCGTATAATAGACCACACTCGTCCGGCCGACACCTGCGCCTGCCACATATTCTCCATAGGCCGCAGCGTTGACATCAGTGGTCCAAGCTAACGGCAATGGAAAATGCTGCTTCATCGTACCAACAAAATCATAATTCTGCCAAGCTAATTTAGGGGTCGAGGTAATATAGCCATAAGTTGGCGAGTCACGATGGACATCAATTGGTCCAAACGAACCAATACCAATCGCCGCTAGTTCATATTGTTGGAAAAACGCAATGACTTGCGCCATGGTTTCCTCAGGTGTTGTGGTAGGAAAGCTAACTCTTTCTAAAATAGTCAATTCTTCATCGCCCACCGCACAAACAAATTTTGTGCCGCCAGCCTCAATACTGCCATATAGTTTCATAAATTGCCTCACTTCGTTACAATTTTAAAAGTAGTTTGGGTGTGGAAATCTGCGGCTGGTCGTAAAATCACTTCTCCCAGTCCGTCCATTTCCAAAGCCCCTGGTGGCACTTGTGTTTCTAGCGTTACACCACCGTGATTGCCGATTTTAGTCCCACGCATTGGCACGCCTTCCTCGCCAAAGTTAGCCGTAAAAATCACGACTGACGGCAAATCGGTAGTCATTTCAATCGCCACCGCTGCGTCTGGACTGGTTAGAATTGCTTGCGGACCCGCACCCGTTAACAAGAAGGGATGATCTAAACCAGACACGATTTTGTTTTGCGGATGTTCAGACGTAAAGACCTGCTCCAAAGGACGACCAGCTCGAAAATCAAAGGGCGTCGCCGTGACATCCACCAGATTTCCTGTTGGTAAAACGGCACTATCAATCTCAATAAAGCGATCTGCCGCTAATTTCAAGGTATGTTCCCCTACAGACTGACCAGGATCTCCCAGTAAATTAAAGTAAACATGGTTAGTAGGATTGTATAAAGTAGCTTGATCCGTTTCGGCAAAATAATCAATAATCCAGCGATTGTCAGCCGTCAAGGTGTAACGGACACTTATGGATAGATTACCCGGAAAGCCTTCATCACCATCTGGACTTACTAGTGTAAAGGTAACCGTTGCCGCCTCATCATTTAAATCCGCTTCACTTTCCCACAGACGTTTATCAAAGCCATTACCGCCATGGAGATTATTGCCATTTTCTGGATCTACTGGCAGTTGGTATTCCGTTTCATCAATGACAAACTGCCCTTTGCGAATCCGCCCCGCCACGCGACCAATGGAAGCGCCGATGTAAGGATCTTTGTCCGCATATTCTTCAGCTGAATCAAAGCCCAACACCAATTCTCGGCTGACACCATTCACCGGTGCTTTCAAGGAAACGATGCGCGCGCCATAATCGCTAATCGCCAATTCGATACCGTTTTCATTTTTCAAGACGAATAGCGTTGCCTCTTTACCAAAAGGTTTCTCAATCAATTGCATACTTTCACCTCATCTGATTTTTTCAACAGCTATATTGTACCATTATTCTGAAAAAGAACGACGTTTTTTTGGAATCTTTATCGGCTATCTCACATTTAAGACGGCCGACAATTACCTTTAGTTGACAAAGACTTTTGTTAAATGGTCTAATTTTTTTAACAGATGTTTTTACCAACTAGAAAGGAAGATTTCTATGAATCATTCCATCCGTGCCAGTACCAAAGAATTTCGACAACATTGGGGCAGTTATGTGCTCCTGCTATTGACCATGAACCTTGCCTTGGAATGGCTGGTCATCCCGCTCCTTCGTTGGCTGACTGAGCAAGTATTAAAACTGGGGAACATTCCTTATCTCACCATTACAAATTTACCGGAAGTTTTAGGTCATCCCTTGGTAGCACTGGGACTTTTAGCAGTGGTATTACTACTATTATTAGCCCTTTACTGGCAGTTCTCTTTTCTACTCTCTGGCATCGCCTTGATCAAACAAGAAGGTAGCTTGAAGCCCCTCACCTTGATTCGCTTCTGCTTAAGCCAAATGCGCCAACTGCCTCTTCGTACCTTTGGTTATTTCTTGATTTATGGCTTTTTAATTCTGCCTTTTGCCAATTTCTTTTTTCAAAGTGTCCTGCTGTCGAAAATCAAGATTCCTGATTTTGTCGTAGATTTTCTAAGTGCTAACCCCCTCTATTTCGTGCTAATTATGCTGTTCTTTTTGCTAATGTTATACGTGGGGCTCCGATCCTTATACTTTTTGCCCAATTTGATTCTTCAAAAGTTACCCGCAAAAACAGCCTTTCAGGAAAGTTGGCAGCGGACTAAGGGACATTCACTGAAATTATTTTTCCGCTTATTTTGGTTGAATTTTTTAACCGTCCTCTTCACCCTAGTGATCGTCTTTGGCCTGTACTTACTCCAGCTTGGCTTAGATCAGCTACCCAGCTATTGGCCATTAGTGGGGGCAACCTTAAACTTAGGCGTAATGGAAGTTGCCACCCAACTCATTACTCTGTGGGCGATGGTGGTTTTCTTCCAGCTGATTATGCCGGACTTGTCACTCCCAGCAATGCCCGCCGCCAAAGCCCGTCGCCTGCCAACGCGAATTTTAGCCATCAGTGTCATTGCAGTTTTGGGCATTGCCGTCATGATTTACAACGCCCTTTTTTTGACCGGTGCTTTGACCAGTTTTCCTTTAACAATTTCACACCGGGGGGTTAACGGTGCAAATGGCGTTCAGAATACGATTCCGGCGATGGCTGAAACCATCAAAGCGAAACCTGATTACATTGAAATGGATATTCATGAAACCAAAGACCAACAATTTGTCGTGATGCACGATGAAAATCTTGAAGCACTAGCTGGCGTCAATAAAGCGCCGCATCAACTGACCCTAGCCGAATTGACCAAACTTACCGTTCACGAAAATGGTCATGAAGCCAAAATCGCTAGCTTTGATGATTACTTAGCTTACGCCAATCAGCATCATCAAAAACTGCTAATTGAAATTAAAACGACTAAAATGGATTCGCCCAAGATGCTCCAGCATTTTATTGAACGCTATCAAGCAACGATTTTAGCGCATCAGCACCGCATCCATTCCTTAGACTATCAGGTCGTGACTGGCTTAAAAGAGCAAGCGCCTGAGCTATTCGTTAGTTTTATCCTACCGTATAATTTTGTCTATCCCCAAACGCCCGCTAACGCGTATACTATGGAACAGACTACTTTAGACAGCGATTTTATTGACAAAGCCCATCAGGCTCAAAAAGAGGTTTATATCTGGACCGTCAATGATAGCACAACAATGGACAATCTCTTCTTCATGGATGTTGATGGCATCATCACCGATGACCTCTCGACATTAAAAGACGAAATCAAAACTTATCAAAACAGTCCTTCTTATGCGGACCGACTTTTGCTCTATGTGACACAGCTGACTAGCCTGCGGAACCAAGAAAACTAATCAAAAAGCGTTGTCGACCCTTTTAACTAGTCGACAACGCCTTTTTTATAAATAATTCGCCACAACGGCTTCAATCTTTTCCGGTGTCGTGGCAGAACCAAACCGTTTCACCACATTCCCTTCACGATCCACTAAAAACTTGGTGAAGTTCCACTTGATGGCTTCTCCTAAACCCTTTTTCTCTGCCTTTAAGTACTTATACAACGGATCCGCCGTTTCACCATTCACATCTACCTTACCAAAGGTTTGAAAGGTGGTGTCATAGTGGAGCTGGCAAAATTCTTGAATCTCCTGATTACTGCCGGGCGCTTGATTCCCAAATTGATTACAAGGGAAATCCAACACCTCAAACCCCTGTTCCTTAAACTTGCGGTACATCTGCTCCAAGCCTTCATATTGCGGCGTAAAGCCACAGCCAGTTGCGGTATTCACAATCAGCAACACCTTACCTTGATAGTCTTTCAATGCGACCGGCTGCCCCGTAGCATCCTTCACAGTAAAATCATAGATTGACATAGGAATCCTCCTCTTGACGGAACTTTATTAGTCTAAAAAGTATAGCATAGAACGAACTTATCCGCTAAAAAGCGGCTTTGAGAAACAGCTTTTATGGTTGCTTTGGCATATGCTTTGGTGCCGTTTTGTTAAGCAGTAGTCCCAAAAGGCTAACTACAAGCAAGAGTACCGTTAAACCAGCCATGATGGAAAATGAGTACCCAGCAGTAACCAAATACGCATCACTTAAGTAGCCCCAAATAAGGCCTAATAAAACAAGAGCCAAACCATTGACCGCACCTATTGAATAAAATATTAGCGACTGGATCTTCGGTTTGCCACCAACAGGATTGATGAAAATCAAGACCATCACTAAAAGCTGAGACAATAGCGGCGCCGCAGTTAGTAAGATTAGGATTGTATTTAACATGAGGACCTCCCTTTGAAAGCTTGTTGTTTTGATGTTAATTATACCCCACTGCTACAATCAAGAACAGCTGTCCTAGCTTTTCAAGCCAGCTTGTCTAGTAGTGCAACGTAAATTATTTTTCTATCCGATTATCTTTCGCTATACTTGAATTAAGGAATTTTCTAAAAAAACAGGTAGAGGTGATGGTGATGACTAATGAACATCAAAATAAACAATTTATACGCGCAAATTCTTTAAAGAAGCATATTTCAGACAATCTTGTCTTAGACTGGTCCGACTTTATGATCCTCTTTTGTGCCATCGTCATCGCCAGTGTGGGCTTAGCAGAAGAAAACTCTCCCATCATTGTTGGGTCAATGCTGATTTCACCTTTGATGGATCCTCTTTTAGGCATCGGTTATGGTGGTGTGCTTCGCAACAAAAAACTTTTTCTCAAAGGTTGTCTATTATTATTTTTACAAATCGTCGTGGCAATTATTGCCTCTACAATCTACTTTTTGCTTGCGCCAGACGCCACCGTGAACCAAGCTATTCTTGACCGTACCTCTTTATCTATCGGCATTGCCATCGTAGCTTTCTTTGGTGGACTAGCAGCCATCATTGGTTCTGCGAAAAAAGATTCCGGCAATATTTTACCTGGCGTCGCCATTGCCGCCTCACTTATGCCGCCCTTAGCCACCATTGGCTTTGGGATCGCCACACAATCCTCAGCTATTTTCAGCGGTTCCCTGATTCTTTTTCTTGCAAATGTCTGCTTAATTATTCTCGGAGCCGGACTCGGAACAATTCCGATTGCACTAATACAGAAGGCAGAACGAAAATAGAAAACAGGCCTCCCGCGACAATTTGTAGTCTTTGGGAGGCCTGTTTTTAATACTGTTTTCTTGAGAGTACAAAAACTGCTCAGACGAGGGAGCAAATAACCTTGTTGTTTTACCATTACTGATTTCTTGAGAGTACAAAAACACACCAAAGAACCAATGGAAGCCACCGAGAGTTTTACCGTTACTGATTTCTTGAGAGTACAAAAACCCTACTGTTGACATTCGTCTGTCTATGCGCGTTTTACCGTTACTGATTTCTTGAGAGTACAAAAACAGGTCAAGTAATGCAGTTCTATGATTTTGGGTTTTACCGTTACTGATTTCTTGAGAGTACAAAAACTACTTGCCTAGAGTAACTTCTCTAACAGCAGTTTTACCGTTACTGATTTCTTGAGAGTACAAAAACCTTTGCCTGTGTAACCGTGTTGTAACTTTTGTTTTACCGTTACTGATTTCTTGAGAGTACAAAAACCTGTGGTCACAGCTGTAGGGACCTATTACGGTTTTACCGTTACTGATTTCTTGAGAGTACAAAAACCTGCGGAACTTATTCGCCAACTAGAAAAAAGTTTTACCGTTACTGATTTCTTGAGAGTACAAAAACATTACCTAGAAATTGACGGGAATTATCACCGTTTTACCGTTACTGATTTCTTGAGAGTACAAAAACCGCCAATTGTTTTGATCGGTACACAAGTTTGTTTTACCGTTACTGATTTCTTGAGAGTACAAAAACGGCTGTTGAGCTGTCTGAAATGTTGGGCGTGTTTTACCGTTACTGATTTCTTGAGAGTACAAAAACAGTACAAGAAAAATAAGATGGTGGCGGACGGTTTTACCGTTACTGATTTCTTGAGAGTACAAAAACAAATCAAATTTAGGATGCAATTGTTTTAAGGTTTTACCGTTACTGATTTCTTGAGAGTACAAAAACGGATGGTTTTTTATTTGAGACGGAATTTGAGTTTTACCGTTACTGATTTCTTGAGAGTACAAAAACAATTAACACTACGGAGCGAAATATCTTTAAGTTTTACCGTTACTGATTTCTTGAGAGTACAAAAACAGGGAACGTGTACGACACGCTCTATGAACGGTTTTACCGTTACTGATTTCTTGAGAGTACAAAAACGGATACTCTTGTAGATCCGTCTGACGTTGAGTTTTACCGTTACTGATTTCTTGAGAGTACAAAAACACGTGGTGATAGGTGCTATCAACTATCATAGTTTTACCGTTACTGATTTCTTGAGAGTACAAAAACCCAATACCTTGAACAATTTTCACAACTAAAGTTTTACCGTTACTGATTTCTTGAGAGTACAAAAACCGTACCTTACAAGAGTCTATGGCGACTGGAGTTTTACCGTTACTGATTTCTTGAGAGTACAAAAACTCCCATTCACTGCGGCATTGTAAGCATCTGGTTTTACCGTTACTGATTTCTTGAGAGTACAAAAACAATGGTGTGTTGCGGTAAAATGTAAACTGGGTTTTACCGTTACTGATTTCTTGAGAGTACAAAAACGGCTTGCTATTTTGCTTGGGCTTGTCTGTGTTTTACCGTTACTGATTTCTTGAGAGTACAAAAACAACTACACTACGTCAGATAGTTTACAAGCTGTTTTACCGTTACTGATTTCTTGAGAGTACAAAAACCCGATACTAATGATGAAAAACCGTTTTTTGGTTTTACCGTTACTGATTTCTTGAGAGTACAAAAACCCCACGAACCGTTAGCTTGCGAATTGCGATGTTTTACCGTTACTGATTTCTTGAGAGTACAAAAACCTCAAATGGACGTCTCCAATCCGAAATTTTCGTTTTTCCGTTAGTTTACTAAAAATTTGTGTTCCAAAATTGATAATGCACGTTCTAAATCCGTACATTTCACAGTGGAAGCGCAATTCAAAAGTTGACTAACTACTTTTAATAATACCATATCTTGATTTTTTAGATACACTTCTTGCATATCAGATTGATAACCTACATATGGAAAAATTCGGTATAAAGATTGAATTATTTGTCTATTATCCATACATAATTCATCTGGATAATAACGAGCTAATGAATCACAAAAGTTCTCGAAATCAGGTAATTGTTGATAACGTTCATAAAGAAGAACCGTGTTTGAAATATCTTCATATTCATAAGAAAGCTCCAGATAATCATCACTCATAATAAAGATATGGAGCAGACTTGTATCATCCGAAACCTTTCTTAACTTACAAATAAATTTTGATAGAATTTTTTTCGAGATAAATGCGTTAGGATTATTGATCCATAACCAATGATTTTTTTGAGTTCTTAGAATTTCTTCTTTAATAAGTGTGCAATAATCATCAATTAGTTTTTCAATATCCATCATCTCAACAGGAAAGTCGGTATTATCTTCATAGAAACTTAATTGTAAAAAATGTTTTACCATCTCTTGATAACTAGCCGGCTTTACATTAGGAATGACATGTACTAAATTTTTAGAAAAACTGTCTTGTAGCTCTATCTCCAATTGTATGAAACTATCGTTTAACTTTTCGATTTGACGATTGATTTCAAAACTATCCTCCATTTTATCAATATATTTTTGAATTAAGCTACCTTTGGTATAGCGATACTGTTCAAGAAAGCTTTCTCGGCAGTCCAAAAAATAAATTGGTAGATCTTTTGCTTTCATTTTTTTGTCATTACACTTTATCACAATTCCGTCATCGCCATAAACATTTTCTTCAAGATCAGAAAGACTTTTCCCAGTTGAAAACCGCTTTAAACCACGATACAATTTCCATTTTATTTCATGATTAGCACCTAAAATGAAAGTATAGTTTTCACCTTCAAATTCAAGATAATTTCCCCGCTCGTACTCAATTGCAATCTCCATTAAATCACCACCAATTTTTGATTTCCGATAATCTGTTCTTGATGTCCCTTTGTCCCAACCAAAAGTTGCATCTCTTCAAATTGTTTTTCACTAACGTATAACAATCTAACCTCTCCCGTTCGAGGAATCATCCGTTTTAAGATTGTTTCATATTTCTTTCCAGCAGATCGATTTGGCACGATTCGATAGTATATGGAGTATTGCAGCATTACAAAACCATTAGCTAGTAATTCTTTCCGAAACATTCTATAAGCTCGCTGCTCTTTTTTTGTTTCCATTGGTAAATCAAACATACATAAAATTCTCATTTGCTGGTACCTCATCTTTCTGCCTCCATAAAATCTTTTAGGGATACAAAATGAATTTCTTGATTAGCAGTCATTGCTTTCAAAAAACTACTGACATATTTTTGCATAACTTGATCCACACTACTCTTTGTCGAACGATATACCATTGGTTGATTCAAAAAATCTATCATTTTCAGTCTTGCCTCATAAGTTAGATACTCATAGTCTGATAAAATATATTTATCAATCCAATAATCCATAATTGGGCGAAATGGTTCCATTAAATCATCTACTAAATTGAAAGAGTTGAATTCATTTTTATGAAAAACACCAACCATTGTCATTAATCCTTGTCCTACAACTATTCGCGCGATTGCTGCCCGGACGATTGCGTAACCATAGTTCATAGCTCCATTTGTCATGCACTCATCTTCTCGTGTAAACTCCATTCCATACAAAGAATTAAAGTAAACTTTTGCCACATGCCCTTCGCGATTGCTACTATCCCCAGGCCGTAATTGGCTAAATAAATCGGTCATTACGGCTAAACGGTCTGCATTCACCTTTTTATATTTGGCAAATTCAATTTGATTCAGGATTTTTTGCCCTACAATTTCCTGCCAAATGTTCTGTTTCAGTTCTTCAGGCCATCTTATCTGCTCTAGAACTCGTTTAGCAGTATGATGATAATTTCCATAGTTTAATAACAATCCTGTTGGTAGAAACTTACTATCACAAACAATCAGAGCGATATTAAACTTGGTAAACTGTGCCAGAATATTAGTGGTAATAGAAGTATTCCCCTCTATCACTACCATGCTAATATCTGATAATGGTATCAAATATCTCTCGCCTTTTTTATGTATCTCCAAGTTGTCTAGCTTCAACTGGATTCGTTCGCTCTCTTTTATATGTATAATTCGCCAAGTCATCGTTGACCCTCCTTAAATAAAAAACCCACTCAATAAATTGAGTGGGAAATTCGGCATAAAGCCTTATTTTTGTAGATTCTCAAAAAATCAGTAACGGTACGAAGCGTCCCTCGTACCGTAATCATATCAACCTTTGAAACCGGTGTCAAGAATGTTTCTCGGATTGATTCCTTCCTTACTGATATAATATGGATTCCCCAATATGTTGGTATTCACTTTTAATAGTCTATATCCATTCCGTGTAAATTTTTTAACAAATTGACCATTAGGAGTTACCTGACCATAAAAACTGACAATTTCTTTAGAATCGAATTTTGTTTTCTCAATTGGTTTTAGCTCCACGTATCCTTTCTTCGTGGGTATTGTTCTAGATCCAAACAACAGTTCAACTGATTCATCACTATTAGTGTCTATAACTTTAATGCGATCACCACGATATAATGACATCATGAACTCTGAATTATCAGCAACTCCTTCTTCTCTTTGTATTTCTTTATATCGCTCATTTGTAATTCCATAATTTCCATTCAGATACTGCATATCACTGTACTTGATTCCCATGATTTCATATTCTTTAGTTTCTTGATTGAAATAAACATCCGTTCGCCAAGGTTTCAATGATTGCAAAACAACTTTCTTATTTTTAGCTGTTTGTGGAGTGATATCTATCGCAGAGCCCATCTTACTGTCATAATATTTAACTGATTTTATAGCAGGTCCATTGTTTCTTTTCGCAAATTTTGTAATAGGACCTTTTTCACGACGATATAGTTCAAAAGGACTAATTGGAATTCTCTTTACTCTTCCGTTATCTTGTTGAACTTCTTCAAAGTCGGGATACTCTTTTAGAACTTTTTCTAATTTTTCAAAGGTCATAGGATCAAGTTGTTGCATCAAGAATTTCGACTTATCTTTATCGTAGATTTTTTTAAAGTTCTCATATTCTTTAGTATCATATATATCCTTAATCTTTCCTAAGACGTAGTTTTGTGGCTCCTTGTCTTTGCCAACTTTTGCAGAGCGAGTTGCATAAATCGTAGCATCACTAACTTTACGATTCATTTTTTTGTCCACCTGATGATGAAATTTTATTTTATTTTCCATCACTGCGATATCTTCTAACAAACTTGCGTATGGTAGTTGGTACATCTCTTCTTGGTAAACCTTATCAGTTAATATTTCTCCCGTTTTTATATCAACGACATTCTCATTTACTTTCATTGGGATGATCTCAGCATTTCGCTCCCACAATTTTAACATTGGAGAAACAGCAATGATTGTGGCATCTACTGCATGATGATGATGCGTTTCTCTAGATTTATTCAATCGCCAAGTTTCCCTTAATTTACTAGTGAACTTCCCTCTAATTACGGTCACCTTTGTATCTAATTGCTTGCTGCGAGTAAATTGTTGCAACTCATTTAAAACAATCCGAGAAGCATATCTAGTATCCACTAAGTTCCGGGCAATAAATCTTTTTCGTACTTCAATATCATTGATGTCTTCAGTGAAGAGTAAATTACGCTTCTTAGCTCCTGACATTCTCGAATTACTTTTCAGCATAGCTTGTAACGCTGAGAATCCTTGTCCTTTTCCTGATTGCATAAATCCATAAGGCGTTTTTTGTCCCTTTTCTTGGTTCATTTCGCTATAACAAAGTACTTTGTTATTCTGGCCATCATCATAAGAAATAGATAAGGGAATAACATGGTCAATTTCGAAAAGATGATCTGTCCAGAACAAATCTTCTGCAGCAATCGTTTTGCCAGAATATGGGCATTTTCCTAGTTGCTGGTACCATAAGCGAATCTTCATACGAAGTTTTCTACGTTTATAGATTTGATTCTCAAGCTGTGAGTCACTAACCCCAGCCAATTCTTGAAATTCTTTTAAGGATTTTTCTTTCTCTGCCTCATTCTCTTTTTGAAATTTCTGTGCTTGTTTTTTCTGTTCTACTTCATCTTCAGCTTCATCTCTAGGCATTTCAACAACTAAATAAGCTATATTGGGATACTTTTTAAACAAGCTATTAAAAATATCCATAGCTTGTTTAACTGATTTTCTTACAACAGGATTATAGATATTTTCAGTTAAATTTTTAACATCTATTTTTGTTTTATTACTATAATCTTGCTTATTTTCATGTAACAATCCTAATTCTGTCAAAATTGTCATCTGCTCTTTGGAAGAGTTGAGCAGTTCAGGAATTAATAGCTGCATAGTTTTCAAAGAGAAGCGATGCCATTTTTGATTACTGGTTAATTTGAAACTATCTTTCGAGTTGATAATCAATTCAATCAAAGTCTCGTCTAAAAATATATAATCTTTTTTTAGTTCTGTTAGTGATCGCCTGATTTCTCCATTTTCTGTATTCAATGTCAAAACTCTTCCAAGAATGTCTAAAAAATCTATTGGCCAGTCGTTAATATCAATTTCCTGCTCCAGAAACTTTTTACGTACTTTATAGAAAATAGCCATCGAATGTATTTCCGGCTTATCATTGCGGTCAATTCTATAGCCAGAAATATCTGATTCCTCTGCCTTTGCTATTTTTTTAATAAGCTGCATCATATTCACTTTTTTAGTTGTTGTCTTTAACTCTTCAATGATGGATAATTTTTGGTCTTTTGTAAGTTTGCCATCTTCTAGAGTTTTTATTTTTAAGTTGTTCAAATCATTCAATAAATTATAAAGTTGTGCTGTATAAGAATTACCAGCTGCACGAAATTCATTGGGGAAAATTTTATCTTTCCCAATCAATATTTCGAACAGATTATCCAACTTTGTTCCATCAGTTCGATAGATTCCGTAATCAGTGCGTGATTTCTCGGAACCTGGTCCCACAAAGTATTCTCGCTTTCGAGATATCAACGCTGTTGCTTCTTTAATGAAATTGTCGGTAATTTCTGAGTAATATTCTTTTTGTTTTAATAAAATTAACTCTGCTTCACGAACATAAGCAGTATTGGGAAATACATTCATTAAAACAGCTGCATTTTCTTCTTGTAAATCCTTCACTTGACCTCGAATTTTCCCATATTTTTCTAAACGTTCTAATTGAATTTCACCGGGGGTTTTTTCCTTTAATAATTTTTGATTGATAGACACACTTTGCTTATAAGATGTCTGATTATCACCTTCCCCCTCAGAATCTTCGAGAGAATAACTAATTCCCCGCCGCTTTACCAAATGAAGTAGTGCTACAGACAATTCTTCCTTTGAAAGTTGTTCATTTAGTCCTCTAACTCGCAGCTCGTATGGCGTGACCAGTTGGTTCAATTTAGCTATCCTAAAACCATTTTCTTCTAATAGTATCTTCAAGTCACTAATCCGATTTTTACGGCGTCTTAATAATCTTCGGGCCTGCCGAAAAGATCTCCGCTCTTCATTTTTAGAAGCAGTACCACTTGGAAAAATACTAACACCTGTTTCAAGTATTTTCCCACTCTGTTTACTCACAACTGACCATCCTACAGAAGCAATTCCAATGTCAAAACCAATATTGACCAGTTCCTTATTTTGTTTCATTTACAAATCATCTCCTCGTAAATAAAGTGTACCGACTAAAAGTAGGTAGATGAATATTGATAATTAGGCGACGAGTATTACCTTTAACCGTGACTCTATTCCACAAGAATATTTATTGTTTAAATTCAAGTGAATCTTTCAGCCAGAAGCATAAACTGAGTTTTTTTCGATCTAATTGGCCCTACAGCCAAACCAGGCTATATCATTTTTATTCATTGGAGCGTCCTCCTTGTATATTGTTACTTACTGATTTTATGAGAGTACAAATTTAATAAATGATTTTAGTTAAGAATAAAGCATAAATAGAATCATTTATCCACCAGATTGTTACTTATCGCCCTTAATCGAACACTATCCCTTTCTAAAAGTCGGTATATTTTAAGTTTAACAATCTTTTATAAATTAATCGATAACAAATTAAAACGGTTTCATAAATATTTTTGCTTTTATCATACTCATTTTAGTCCGCTCTTGGAATCTGGTGCTTGGATTAAAGAAGTATAAGTTTGATTAGGCCATACCGATATTAAAACGACCATAGATATCTACACCCGTGTGACGAAAGTATGATCAAAACAAAAAAAACCGACTATCCTTGTAAGATAGTCGGTTAAACATTCTTGATAGATTGTTTTGATTACTCCGCAGCGTTTGTGTCTTTGAGACCGTATTTTTTGTTGAAACGGTCCACACGTCCGTCTGCTTGTGTGAATTTTTGACGTCCTGTGTAGAAAGGATGTGAGTCTGAAGTAACTTCGACACGGATCAATGGGTAAGTATTGCCATCTTCCCACTCAACAGTTTCTTGAGATCCTTTAGTAGAACCTGACAAGAATTTAAAACCTGTTGTAGAGTCCATGAAGACTACTGGATGGTAATCCGGATGAATATCTGCTTTCATGTCTTTTTCGCTCCTTTGCCCTGAGTCATTTGCTGAATCAGAGTTGATTTTTTCAAAATTTACAACAGTACTATAATAGCATGGATCAATTCGTCATGCAATTATCTTTTGGGATTTCTTTTGCTTTTTCCAAAGTGTACATCTTGAAAGGCTTGGAATAATTCTTTGTTGGTTTTCGTCTTTTTCAAGAACTGGATGAATTGCTCGGTATATTCTAAAGAATCCCCGCGCATATTGTTCCGCAATTTCCAAGTTTCCTCAAGCTGTTGCGCACTCATTAGCAGTTCTTCTTTACGAGTACCGGATTTTTTGATGTCGATTGCTGGGAATAGACGGCGTTCTGCGAGTTCACGGGAAAGGTGTAATTCCATGTTACCTGTTCCTTTGAATTCTTCATAGATGACATCATCCATTCGGCTGCCGGTATCAACAAGGGCTGTTGCCAGGATTGTTAAGGAGCCACCTTCTTCGATATTGCGGGCGGCACCAAAAAAGCGTTTTGGTTTATAAAAAGCCGCTGGGTCAATCCCGCCGCTTAAGGTGCGGCCGCTAGGCGGAACGACTAAATTATACGCACGGGCCAGACGGGTAATACTATCCATCAAAATCACAACATCCCGCTTGTCTTCTACTAAGCGCATCGCCCGTTCCAAAACGAGTTCTGATACGCGAGTATGGTTTTGCGGTTGTTGGTCAAATGTTGAATACACCACATCCCCTTTGACGCTGCGTTCCAAATCCGTCACTTCTTCTGGACGTTCATCAATGAGCAGCATAATCAGCTCAACATCTGGATGGTTATCGGTAATGCCATTGGCGATTTCTTTAAGAATACTGGTTTTACCCGCTTTAGGCGGTGCTACAATCAAGCCCCGTTGGCCAAAGCCAACCGGTGCAAAAAGATCAATCATGCGGGTTGCTAGGCGACCTGGTTTTGATTCCAATTTTAATTGTCGATCTGGGTAAAGGGCCGTTAAGGCTGGAAAATGCGGACGTTCTTTGGCTTCTTCGGGATCTTTCCCGTTAACGGACTCTACGTGCATTAAGCCGTAATACCGTTCGGATTCTTTCGGTGGTCGCGCTTTTCCGGCCACTTTATCCCCATTTCGTAAGCCAAAGCGGCGAATTTGTGAAGAAGAAATATAAATATCTTCGGCACTTGGACCGTAATTAATGGGCCGCAAAAAGCCAAAGCCTTCTTGGCCGACGATATCCAAAATACCTTCCATGAAGAAAAAGCCTTGCTTTTCAGCCTGCGCTCGAATCACGGCTAAAGCTAATTCCTTCTTATTCATTTGACTGTAATAAGGGATCTTGAACTCTTTCGCATATTGATAAATTTCTTTCAAGGTACGATTTTCAAGCTCCGCCATTGTTAAATAGTCACTCATGCGTTCTCCTCTTTGATCATTTGAATATCCGCACCTAAAGCAGTCAGTTTTTCAATAATATGATCGTAGCCTCGCAAAATGTAATCCACGTTGAAAATTGTCGTTGTGCCTTCTGCCATCAAGCCAGCCGTGACTAAGCACGCACCCGCCCGCAAATCACTAGCTACAACTTCGGCGCCGTGTAGCTTTGCAGGGCCATTAACGATAATCATGTTCCCTTCTACCGTAGCGTCAGCTCCCATCCGCACAAGCTCCGGAATATGATTGACCCGTTTTGAATAAATCGTGTCAATGATTTCACCAGTCCCCGTGGCTTTCAATAATAAAGGTGTGATGGGTTGTTGGAGATCCGTCGCAAAGCCTGGGTAAGGATAGGTTTTAACATTGGCCATCTTTAAATCAGGAGAAGGATGAACGGTAATGACATCTTCCTCAATTGTCATCTTAACGCCCATTTCGTCTAATTTTGCGATGAAGCTTTCTAAATGCTCATAAATCACGTTGCGAACTTTGATGCCTTTGCCGGTACCACAGGCCGCCGCAATCGCTAAATAAGTCCCCGCCTCAATTCGGTCTGGAATGATAGAGTGGTGGCAGCCATGTAATTCAGTGACTCCCTCGATTCGAATTTCATTTGTTCCTGCCCCGCGGATGTTAGCCCCCATATTATTCAATAAGGTGGCGACATCAATAATCTCTGGTTCCCGCGCGGCATTTTCAATAATGGTCCGTCCTTTAGCTTTCACGGCAGCCAGCATCACATTGATAGTCGCCCCAATCGATACCATATCCATAAAAATACGAGTACCAGTTAAGCCTTCTTCAGAACGTAGATACATCGCGCCATGTTCATTATTTACCGTTGCCCCTAGCGCTTCAAACCCTTTTACGTGTAAATCAATGGGACGCGGGCCTAAATAGCAGCCCCCCGGTAAACCTACCACGCCTTCGCCAAATTTACCCAACAACGCCCCCATAAAATAGTAGGAAGCGCGCAAGCTGTTGATTTTACCGCTAGGCATAGGTACTGAAACTAAGCCAGTTGGGTCGATTTCCATTGTATTGTTTTCAAAGGAGACTTTCGCTCCCATGATTTCTAAAATTTCAATCAAAGAATGGACATCCTTGATATCAGGTACACCTTCTAAGGTCACCGGAGAATCTGCTAAAATAGCGGCTGGAATCAGCGCTACTGCACTATTTTTTGCTCCGCTGATGGTTACTTCACCTTCAAGGGGCCGAGCCCCATTAATTACGATTTTTTTCATTTATATTCACCTAAGTTTATTTAAAATTTGCATATCACGGCAATGTTACCATATTCATACTCGCTAATTTTAACATAGACCATGCTTTTTCTAAAGCGTTGGCGAATAATCCCTTGGTTTAAAAAGAAAAAAACGCCAATCTCTAGATTAGCGTTCCCCTCATGCCTCATCAAACCAGTTGCTGGGTGGTTACTTGGCGATGGATTTGATAGACGGCCCCAATCATACCAGCATCATTTTGTAATTTTGCCGGAAGGACGGGGGCAATCGTTTTATTTTTCAAATAGTGGATTGATTCATGTCGATCCATTATTTCGTTTAAACGTACTTGGAAGCGGGCATTAAATTCTTCATTGGAACTAATACCTCCACCAAATAAAATAACTTCTGGATCGAAACAACTAATCAAATTCAGCATCCCAATGGATAAATCAGTTAAAAATTGGTCAACGATTTGAATTGCTAACGCTTCGCCGGCCGCTTCTCGTCGAAAAATCTCACGGGCGTCCCAAATAGCTTCCGCAGCAGCGTCGACTTGTTTTTGTGCCAGATTATATTGGTAACATAAGCCACCCACAGTTGCTGCCCGTTTATTCCAGGAAACTTCCTCGATGTCTCCTGTTTCTGGCAGTCGGTCGATGATACTCCAGCCAAATTCGCCGGCCATCCCATGGGCTCCACGAAAAACTTCTCCGTTAATAACGATGCCCCCACCAATGCCAGTTCCCAAAACAAGGCACAAGTAATTGTCCATCCCTTGGGCATTACCAATCCAGCGTTCCGCAATAGCCGCCGCATTGGCATCATTTTCAATCGAGACGCCAAGACCAGTCAAACGTTCTAGCTCGACCTTAAGATTGGCGCCGTAGAATGGTTTGATAGCACCGGCTGTTAACATATAGCCATCTTTTTGAATAATTCCCGGCGCACTGATACCAATCCCATCAATGACGCTATACCGTTTTTGCGCATCTTTCACGATTTCGTGGAGCTCGTTTAAAAAGGCGGCTAAATCATAATTAGTAGGCATTGCATTTTTTTCTAGAATATTTCCCGCTTCATCTAAAACACCATATTTTACTGTTGTACCGCCAATGTCAAATCCAATATACATATTCTCAACTTCTCTCTTCTGTATTCTCATATTGTGCAAAAACTTTTAATATCAGCTTGGCATTTAGGAAAAAAACCAGACCCGCTCCTACAAACAACCAGGCAAATAATAATTTTGGAAAATAGAATGGGACTAAAACACCACCGATACTTACAAGAAACAATAAAATGCTGATGGGCAAATGCTTGAGGGATAGAATCATCGCATTCACTACTGTCCCTGAAAGGGTATTGTCAAACCGCGCCGTCAATGGGAACAAATATAAAACGGTTAAGGCCAAAGCCGTCATCACGATCATCATTACATAATAAGCTAATCGATTGCCCACTAGAAAAGGACGCATAAAGGGAAATATGGCAAAACCGCCCAAAATCAGACCAATCAGCAGCAACCAGATTTTCGTTGCCGGCCAGAAATTCAGTTTAAATTGATGAAGATATTCTTTGTATAAGATACCCTCACGATAATCCACTAATTTGTATGCCGTTCCGTACGCGGCCGTGATTGCTGCCCCGATAGTAACTACCGGCAGACAGGAGATGATGAATAAGCAATTTAGTAGCATTACTTGATAAATGCGTTCCATCCCACCATAGATTCTGCCTTCTGTGCTAAAAAGTCTTTGCATGTTCCTCTCCCCCTTGTGTCCCTTATGCTTACTCGCTATGTGCTGAAATAGTTCGTACTATGTAAGTGGAGAAGCGTATCACTCCTCCACTTGAATATCTTTTACATATCTAATTTTTTCTTGTTTTCTTCAATCTTATCGTTACGAACCTTATTAACTGCATCTACATTGTTATCTTTTTGGAAGCTTTCGTAGCCTGATAACAAGCTATCTAGTTCGCTTTCATCTTTCGCACGCAGCATGCCTACGAGCGTTGTACTCCAGTTAGTTTGAATTGCGCTCAGAGCGCGCGCTTCTTGACTACCTGCATCTGGGCCAATATTTTCAGTTAAGAATTGTGAAGTCAGTTTGCCTTCGCCCCATTGTTGCATTTGTTTCACTGCATCTACGTATGAATCATCATTCATCGCTTTGAAACGGTCATGGCCAAATTGGATAAACTCACCCATCCGGTATTCTAATTGCCATTTTTCAGGGTCTTCTTGTTGAATCTTACGAGCGGAGTCTGTCCATTTTACTTTATCGCCATCTTTAGTATAGGTTTCGCCTTCAATACCAAAGTTTGTCAGCATTTCCCCTTCGTCACTCAAAAGGTACGTAAAGATTTGCATTGCTTTTGCAGGATCTGCACAGTTTTTACTGATATAGTTGATCATCCAGCCAGAAATACCTGCTTGTGTTAAAGTAGGTGCATTTCCTTCTGTGCTTTGAATGCCGTCGATGGCAATGTATTCACTATCAGGATTTGCTGCTTTGAACGTTTGTAGTGGGATACCTTGGTTTACAAATGATCCAATCATAACGGCGCCATATTTACCTGTTTGTAATTTTTCTTTGAATTTATCGCCATCGTCGGTAAATGTATCATCAGAAATATTTCCATCTTGATGGACTTGACGGAAAGCTTTAATCCATTTGATGTATTCAGGATCTAAATTACGATCATAGTATTTTCCATCTTTAGTATAAGGAATACCTAACATATCTTGGACCACACTATCCATTGAACCGTTAGAAGAACCATCTTTGGCAAAATCGTTGAACCCAAACGGAATCAAATCAGGGAATTTTTCTTTGATTTTCTTCATCCCATCAATAAAGCCTTCAGGCGTTGTGAAATCTGGTTTGCCAATTGCTTCATACACATCTTTTCGAATAATGAATGCATCGCGGGCAAAGATATCACCACTGTCAAAATCTTCTTGCGTATTTGAGTAATCTGGATAGCCATACGATTTGCCGTTGCCTAATTTGTACCAATTCAAGGTTTCTTGACGAGCAACTTGGTTAAAATAGGGATCATATTTTTCAGCAAGGTCTTGTAATGGTAAGGCCCAAGAGTCTGCTTTGCGGGCAACTTGTGAATTGGAATCAAAGATTGTTACGATATCCGGCATATCGCCGCCGGCAAAATAAGTATTCAATTTAGTATCATCACCGGTAATAAATTCAATATCAACATTCAGATCTTCTTTAACCTTTTTCGTTACCATGTCTTTACCAAACTCAGTGTTCCACCAGTCTGCGTTAACATACCAAGTCAATTTGGTAGGTTCTTCCTTCTTATCTAACTTCCAGGCTGGAGTATTTTCATCCACTGTGTAGCGGTCTTCAATAGAAGGTAGATCCACCTTCTTATCAGCAGTTGATTCCTGCTTGTCTCCCCCACAGGCGCTTAACGCTAGAACTGCTGTGGCAACTGCCAAAGTACCTACGATTTTCTTACTTGTAAACTTGAACATTTATTGCTCCTCCTATTCTTTTACTGCCCCAAGCATCATGCCTGAGATAAAGTGTTTTTGTAGCAATGGGTAAATAATTAAAATCGGAACGGTCGTGACCACGATAGTTGCCAGCTGTACCCCCTTAGATGTTGTGCTGATTTCGACCGCTGCGTTTAAGCCTTGTTGAGATGCTGCCTGTGATTGGGTGATGATTTCGTATAATTTCATTTGCAATGGATAGAGTGCTTTATCCGTCACGTACAATTTGGTGGTCATAAAATCATTCCATTGCCAAACGCCATGGAACAACGCAATCGTCGCCAGTGCTGGCTTTGATAGTGGCACGAAGATGCGTAGGAAAACGCCCCAGTCACTTGCCCCATCGATTTTGGCTGATTCCTCCAGTGATGTGGGAACATCACGGAAGAAGTTCATTAAAATAATGACATCGTAATAAGATAATAGTGCCGGAATAATGTAGACCCAGAAAGTATTCAGCAAACCTAAGGATTTAATCAATAAGTATGTGGGGATCATCCCGCCTGAAAAGAACATTGTAATTATACCCATTGTGGAATATAGACCACGGCCTCTTAAATTGCGTTTAGACAGGGCATAAGCCATGATGGCACAGAAAGCTGTATGGGCAAGAACACCCAGCACAGTTTTTGAAACTGAGATGACGAGTGCTCGCCAAATGGAAGCATCTCCTAAAACGCGTTTATAGTTGTCCATTGAGATTTCAGAAGGCCAGAATACAAAATCTCCTTTCGCTAGTGCATCACTGGAGGCAAAAGACGACGCAACGATATTCCAAACCGGTACGATAATAATGATGGTGAACATCACTAAAAGCAGGACATTAACGAAGTTGAAAATCTTGCTGTCTTTATCTTGAACGACATTACTTTTGGGTTTTGATAAGGATAAACTTCTTTTTTCCATCGTATTCCCTCCTTTTTAAAGTACCGATTGGTTATCGTTTAATTTTTTCGTGACAATATTCGTTAAAACTAGTAATACAACCGAGATAATCGAGATTCCTAATCCTACTGCCGTTGCATAAGAGAAATCCCCTTGCATCAAACCAACACGATAAACATATGAGTTAATAACTTCCGCTTTAGGCTGATTTTGAGAATTCATTAAAACGAGTGTTTGGTCCAAATTCGAATTGAATAAACCGCTTACACTGAGAATCAAATTCAAAGAAATGATGTTGCGAATCATAGGGATCGTAATGCTCCAAATTTGCCGCATGCGAGAAGCCCCGTCCATTTTAGCCGCTTCATAATAGGTAGGATCGATTTTAGCCATCGTGGCTAGATAAAGGATCGTACCCCAACCTGCTTCTTTCCAGACATCCGAAAGGGAGGCAATCCACCAGTATTTTCCGACATCCAGCATATGATTTTGCTGCGTTTGTATGCCGATAAAGTTAAGCAGCTCATTGATCATGCCATTTGAAGAGAACCAAGTGATAATCATCCCACCTAAAATAATCCAGGATAAAAAGTGAGGTAGATAAGAGATTGTTTGTATCGTCCGCTTAAAGACGCTATCTCGTAATTCATAAATCATCACTGCAATAATGATAGGTAAGACAAATCCAAAGGCTAGTTTCAAGGCGCTAATTCCTAGCGTGTTGACAACTGATTGCCAAAAATATTTATCCGCCATAATAATTTTGAAATTGTCCAACCCGACCCACTGAGCACTGTCAATCGTATCGACTACGGTATAGTTTTTAAAGGCAATAACTAAGCCATAGATTGGAATAAAGCTGAAAATGATCATATAAACAGCGCCTGGGATGGCCATTGTTTGCAGCTGCCATTGACGTCCGAACTCCCGACCCCATTTGCCGAGGCGTTCACTTAATGTTGGTTTCGCTTTTGCTTCCACCGTTCTTCCCCCTAATCCTTCAAATAGTTACTTTTACTTGATGCTGACTACGGTGTCTCCCGCAATCAGGCGACAATCTAAAATCTTGTTTTCCCCCTGCTTCTCTTGATTAATTAATGCTAATAATTCCAAAACAGCTTGGCGCCCTTGTTCACGAATCGGATTTTGAATCGTGGTGATGCGGGGTTTAAAGTATCTCAGCAACTCAATGTCATCAAACCCTATCACACTAAAATCTTCCGGTACGGAAAGTCCCTTAGCTTCAATCGCTTTTATCGTGCCGATTGCACTTAAGTCATTTCCCGCGATCCACGCGGTTGGCCACGAGGCCGGCTGCTGATTATCCAAAAACTTTTTCACGTTTTCAAAGCTGGCTTTTTCTTCAAATAATCCTGGAAGCACCCACTCTGAATTCACAGAAAGTCCGGCCTCTGCCATGACCTCCTTAAAGCCCCAGTAACGCTCATCACTATCGTAAACCCCTTTATGTCCCGGTAAAAAGCCGATTTTTTGATGACCCTTTTCCAGTAATTCCCGCGTCGCAAGTCGTCCTGCCTTACGTGAATCAAATACGATACTACTAATGCTGCGATCTTTGATTTGCCGATCCATAAAAACGGCATCAATTCCTTCAGAACGAACCGTAGAAAGGGCTTCTTCATCAATCAGATCTTCAAAACCAATGAAGCCATCCACCATATTTCCTAATAATTGTGAAGCCAGAATTTGCTTATCCGAGGAGATAACCACATTCACCCCATATTGATGTTTTTCGGCCTCTTCCACAATTGCTTCAATTAAGGTACTAAAGTAAGGTCCAATAATCGTATGGGTATAAAAACCAATCATTTTAGTTTGCTTAGCTTTAAGATTTTTTCCCAGCAGATTAGGAGTATAATGCAGCTTTTTAGCGGCCTCTAGGACCTTTGCTTTGGTTTTTGGCGTGACGACATCGACCCCATTCAGCGCTTTAGAAACCGTCGCGATTGACACGTTTGCTTCCCGCGCAACTTCTCGTATGGTTATTCTCTCTTTCATGCCTTCCTCCAAATAAAAACGTTTTTATTTTCTTTGAATAAAAAAGTCCGTGTTTCTTTTGACATCCTCATCATAAATAAAAACGTTTTCAAACACAATATCATTTTTAGTTGTTGGCATTCGTTTCTACTTTCGGGAAAAATCGTCACGGTGGTACAACTTGTACCACCTAGACAATTTCAAAGACACTTTCCGCGACAAGCTCCCGTGCACTTTTAGCAAGAAAGAGCCGGAACCTACCAGGATCCGTTCGTCTATGCAAATCGGCATGAACGTAAGCCAGCTCTGTAGCGGCAATTTCAAACGTAATTGTTGTTGCTTCACCGGCAGCTAAAAAGACCTGTTGCCACTTCAATAGTTCTAGCTTAGGCCGGATTACTTCGGTGACCTCATCTTGGAAATAAAGTTGCGGTAAGACAAAACCAGCTGTTTGCGAAGTATTGGTTACTGTAACCTGTACCGTTAGAGTTTGTCCCTCTGTAAGCTGCTGCTGAGAGAGCGTCAGCTGGCTGAATGAAAATTCACTGTAGGATAAGCCATGACCAAATGGGTATAATGGACCGTTTTCTTCATCTAAATAACGGGAGGTATACTTTTCCTGTTGATTCGCTTGTGTTTGCGGGCGACCCGTTGACATTTCTTGGTATGAATAAGGCAATTGTCCGACACTTCTAGGAAAGCTCATAGGTAAATGACCGCTGAAATTTTCCGCACCACTTAAAAGAGCTGCTAATGCGGAGCCGGTTTCAGTACCTAAAAACCAAGCTGTGATGATGGCGGCCACTTTGTCTGCCACATCGGTTAAAATCAGTGGGCGGCCGCTGAAGGTGACTAAAATAGCGGCTGCTTTTTGCTGATGAATGACTTCAATTAGTTCTTTTTCGCTATCGGTCAAATGTAAATCTGCTCGACTGGCCGCTTCTCCAGCCTCTTCGCTAGTTTCGCCAACAGCAATCACGACTTTATCAGCTTTTTGCAGAGCGGTACTGATCAATGACCGGTCACTGGCCTCTTCCACCGTAAGTACTTCAAGTTGGGGAAAACGCGTTGACATGCCGTCTGCTAATGAGGTCGCTTTTTCTGGGTCACCAATCCATGACCAAGCACCTAATACGTCCTTCGTCACTGCCTTAGAGCCAACTAGTAAAATGTTTTCAGTTGTTTTTAAAGGTAATACTTGTTCGTTTTTTAGTAATACTGCAGATTGAATTGCCGCTTGATAGCTGAGTTGTTTCAAGGAGGTTGTGTCTACCTTGGTATCCATCCCTCGATAGGGATTTTCGAACAAGCCTAAGTCATTTTTCAGCTTCAGCACTCGCCAAACAGCCTCATCTAACTGGGCTAGCGCGTCTTCTTCCGCTACGATTTTTGCCAGCTCTTGCAGATAAGAATCCGTCATCATATCAATATCAACGGTGGCTTTAAATGCTTTAGCAGCGGCCTCTTTACGGTCCGCTGCAACTCGATGATTGATTAACTCAGCCACAGCTGCCCAGTCTGAGATTAACACTCCGTCAAAGTCTAAGTGTTGTCTAAGGACCGTTGTTACTAATTCCTTGTTGCCGGTAACAGGGATTCCGCGCAAACTATTAAAGGAAGTCATGACTAGCTTCACATCCTGATCAATAGCTCCTTGGAAAGCCGGTAGATAATTCTGATACATTTCAACATCGGAAATATCTACCGTATTGTAGTCGCGGCCCCCCTCAGCCGCACCATATCCAATAAAGTGTTTAACACAAGCCGCTACATGCTGTGGATTTTTTGCTAAGTCTGTTCCTTGGTACCCTTTGACATAGCTTTCCGTCAACACTTTGGAAAGTCTAGGATCTTCCCCATTACTCTCCAATACTCGTCCCCAACGCGGATCCTTAACATAATCTGCCATTGGTGAAAAAGTTACATGGATACCTTCTGCAGCCGCCTCTGTGGCAGCAGCAGCGGCTGTTTTTTCAATCAACAGTGGATCAAAGCTAGCCGCCATAGCTAAGGGAATTGGAAAAATCGTTTCATAGCCGTGAATCACATCAGCCATAAACAACAATGGAATCTTATGACGACTATGGGCTAAATACTCGGTTTGGATTTTTTGGACTTCCTCTGCCCGGTGAGTCCCTAACACTGAGCCAATTTGGTACAACTGTTCCTCACTCATCGACCACTGAGCCATTGGACCGGTGATCTCGCCAGACTTACCGAAAAAGTCTGGGGTTACTTGCGCTAATTGTCCTACTTTTTCTGCCACAGTCAGCGTAGCCAATATTTCTTTAAGTTTATTTGTTTCCATCGCTGCTCCTTCTAGCTAATTTTCTTGAATCAGCTTTTGATACCAATCAAATGAATCCTTTTTCAGCCGTTTCAAGGTCCCATTTCCCGCATTATCTTTGTCGACATAAATAAAACCATAGCGTTTTTCCATTTCACCTGAACCAAAACTGACTAAGTCGATGATGCCCCATGGTGTATACCCCATCAAGTCCACGCCATCCACATTCACTGCCAAAGCCATCTGTTGGATGTGTTTTTCAAGATAATCAATTCGGTACGTGTCATGAATTTGGCCATCTTCTAATTTATCATATGCACCAAACCCATTTTCTACGATAAAGAGTGGCAAATTATAACGCTCATACACAATGTTCAGCGTATAGCGTAAGCCCACTGGATCGATTTGCCAACCCCAATCACTTGCCTCCACATACGGATTGCGGACAATTTTGGCTTCAGGAAACTCACTGATTGCCTCTCCAACCTCTGGTAATGTTGTGACCGCTCCCGACATATAATAGCTGAATCCAATGTAGTCTACCGTTCCTTCTTTCAAGGCTTGTCGTTCAGCTTCAGTAATGTCAATTTGATACCCTTTTTGCTCCCAGTATTTTTCAGCGTAGGCTGGAATGACGCCACGAGCATGAATATCTGAATAAAAGAAACGACGATCCATCACCTTGACAGAAGCCATTAAGTCATTAGGATTAGCCGAATAAGGATAGACTGGGACATAGGCCATCATACAGCCAATTTGGAAGTTAGGATTGATTTCATGCCCTAGTTTGACAACTTTAGCACTTGCAATCAATTCATTTAACCCCGCTTGAAAGGTCATTTCCTCACGATTATCGCCCTCTTTGAATAAGAGTGCTGAGTTGGTCCAAGTATGCAGTTCGTGTTGGCCATCTGCTTGATTATTGATTTCATTAAATGTCATCCAATATTTGACCTTATCTTTGTAGCGCGTCATGACGGTTTCCGCATAATGGACAAAAAAGTCAATCAGCTTTTTATTGGTAAAGCCCCCATACATTTCATATAAATGGTAAGGAATCTCAAAATGTGACAATGTAATCACAGGTTCAATCCCATTTTTCAATAATTCATCAAATAGATCATCATAAAACTGTAAGCCAGCTTCGTTAGGTTCTGTCTCATCCCCCATCGGAAAAATCCGCGTCCAATTGATGGATGTCCGGAATGCTTTCAAGCCGAGTTCTTTAAACAAGGCAATATCTTCCGGATAGCGATGATAAAAATCAATCGCTTCATGGTTGGGATAGTTTTTGCCAGGAATCACGCCAGCTGTGATTTCCCGCGCAACGCCATTGGCTCCCGCCGTCATAACGTCGGCTGTGCTGACTCCTTTACCCGCCACATCCCATGCTCCTTCAACTTGATGGGCTGCCACTGCGCCTCCCCATAAAAAATCTTTTGGAAATTGATTGTTCATTATTGCTCACCTCGTCTTTTGATAGACTCAGTATAGGTGGTAACGTTTTCTCTCACAAGACTTCAGAGCGACTATGGCATGAGAACCAGTAAAAAGAAAAAAACATCACAATGGTACAAGTTGTACCAAAGCGATGTTTAAGGAACGATACGTACCAATTATTCGCGATTTTGCAGGCGATCTGCTAATTGTTCAATCAAAAAGATACACGGAATCTGACTGGTTAAATCCTCATGCTTTTTCACTCGTCGTACACCGACATGGTAATCTAAAACATAATCAGACATTTTAGCTAACGTAGAGTTAATGTCTGCCGTAATCGCAATCGTCAAAAAATCTGCTTTGTTGCGAAACCCATTGGCGACTTCTACCACTTCGTTGGTCATACCTGAAACAGATAACGTAACTAAGATATTATCACTAGTATTTTGGAGCTTAGACATAATCGGATATGTCGGATCAATCAATGGATAGCTATTATAGCCAATAGAGGCAAAACGACGGGCGGCATACTCACAAATCGAACCCGATGCGCCAATCCCAAAAAAGATGATATTTTCACAGTATTGGATTTTCTCCACGATTTGATTCAGCTTACTTTCAATATCTCGTGGAAAACGTTCTCGATTTAGAATATTTAAGGCTGCATCAAAGTTTTCATTTTCCAATTCCTTCACACTAAACTGGCTCCGAAATTCAGTATAGCTCTCATACCCTAGTTTTCTGATCAAACGCATTACTGAAGATGCCGAGGTATGGGATTCTTGCGCAATATCGCGTACTCGCATATAGGGAATCTTGTCGGCATTACTACTCATATAATGATAGATTGCTTGATCGGTATCGGATAGCGCATTAAAATCAATATTTCCAAAAAAGCTCATGTTTTCTCCTCCTGATAACGGCTACTGTCCACCGCTCCTTCTTCCATATTCTACCGAAAAATTTACAATCTACCAATAAAAAAACGATTACAATTTTCAGATAAAAAAAATCTAGGCGAATTTCGCCTAGATCATTCTCTTGTTTCGAATTAAGCTTTACCAGCAGAACCGAACCAGTCGATGTGTTCTTCTGCATCTTTAACGATAGCAGCAACACCTGGTGCTAATAATTTACGAGGGTCAAAGCCTTTACCTTCTAAGTCTTTGCCTGCTTCGATGTATTCGCGAGTTGCTTTAGCGAATGACAATTGGAACTCAGTGTTCACGTTTACTTTAGAAACGCCCATTGAGATCGCTTTTTGGATTTGGTCTTGAGGAATACCAGAACCGCCGTGTAATACTAATGGTACGTCATGACCAACAGCATCTGCGATTTCTTGTAAGTGGTCAAATGCTAGACCAGTCCAGTTTTCAGGGTATACACCGTGAATGTTACCAATACCACAAGCTAGGTAATCGATACCTGTTGCGACCATTTGTTTACATTCTTCGATGTCCGCTAATTCACCAGCACCAATGATTCCGTCTTCTTCACCACCGATAGAACCAACTTCACATTCAACAGAAACGCCTTTAGCGTGTGCTTTTGCAACAACGTCTTTAGCTAATTTCAAGTTTTCTTCGAATGGTAAATGAGAACCATCGAACATTACTGAAGTGTAGCCAACTTCGATACATTCTAAAGCTGCTTCGTAGTCACCATGGTCTAAGTGGATTGCAACTGGAACAGTGATGTTCATTGATTCAACTAAATCAGTGATGATATCTTTTGCAACTTTGTAGCCACCCATGTATTTGGCAGCACCCATTGATGTTTGGATCAAGACTGGCGCTTTTTTAGCTTCAGCGGCTTTTAAAATCGCTTGTGTCCATTCCAAGTTGTTTGTGTTGAATCCGCCGACTGCATATCCGCCTTTGCGGGCAGCTTTTAAGAATTCTGCTCCTGATACTACTGGCATATAAAATTCCTCCTAAGTTTTGGTAAAAACTAATTTGTTAAGCCATGCTTAACCAACATTCTTATTTTAGCAAATATTTATAGACTTTTCTACTAAAATTACTTATTTCAGAAAATTTGCTTTCATTTTCACAAAGGTCTGTTCCAATTTTACTAAAACATCCTAGAGTAGCTTGCAAATACTCAGCCATAACCTGTCAAAAACGTATGCTAAAGCTGAAAGGACTGGGCTTTTTAGCCACAGTCCTCATAGAAATTATTTTTGATTGTCTAATGAAGCTCCTACAAAAGCTTTGATCAGTTTTTGTGGACGATTTGGACGTGAGATTAATTCTGGGTGGAATTGGCAACCAACAAAGAATTTTTTCTCTGGAATTTCAACGATTTCCACTAAGCGGTTGTCTGGTGAAACGCCTGAGAAGACCAACCCGTATTCTTCAAACATTTGACGGTATTTGTTGTTGAACTCATAACGGTGACGGTGACGTTCTTGTACAACTTCTTCTTCGTCATAAGCGGCTGCCGTTTTGGTTCCTTTTTTCAATTTACATGGATATAAGCCTAGACGTAATGTCCCACCAAGATTTTCAACGTTTTCTTGATCAGCCATCAAATCAATGATGTTATTTTGGGCATCTGGATATGTTTCTGTCGAGCCGGCATCTTCCAAGCCTACCACATTGCGCCCAAATTCCACACAAGCCATTTGCATACCTAAGCAGATGCCTAAGAATGGCACATCGTTTTCCCGCGCATAGCGAATGGCTTCGACTTTTCCTTCAACCCCGCGATCACCAAAACCACCAGGTACCAAGATTCCATCTGCATCTTTCAATTTTTCATGAACATTTTCAGCAGTCACATCTTGGGCCTTGATCCAATCAACTTCGATATCCGCATCATAAGCAAAACCAGAATGCTTCAAGGCTTCCACAACGGAGATGTACGCGTCTGGCAATTCTACGTATTTTCCGACTAACGCGATCCGGACTTTTTTCTTCAAGTTCAAGACTTTTTCTTCCAAAGCACGCCATTCGGTCATGTCTGCTTGTGGTGTTTCCAACTTCAAGTGATCACAAACGATTTGGTCCATACCTTGCGCTTGTAGTGCCAACGGAATAGAGTACAGGGTGTCAACGTCACGCGACTCAATTACGGCTTCTGGTGCCACATCACAAAACTGTGCCAATTTATTTTTAGTTTCCTGTGAAACTGGTAATTCAGTCCGGACAACTAAAATATTGGGTTGGATTCCTAAGCCACGTAATTCTTTGACGCTATGTTGTGTTGGCTTAGTTTTCATTTCACCGGCTGCCTTCAAATAAGGAATCAAGGTCGTGTGGATATACATCACATTGTCTGCCCCTACGTCAGCTTTCATTTGACGCAAAGCTTCCAAGAATGGCAGTGATTCGATATCGCCAACTGTCCCGCCAACTTCAGTGATAATCACATCTGAATCGGTCATTTTGGCTGCTCGCATAATCTTTTCTTTGATTTCATTGGTGATATGTGGAATAACCTGAACCGTTGCCCCTAGGTATTCCCCTTTACGTTCTTTTCGTAAAACTTCTGAGTAGATTTTCCCAGTCGTCACATTTGAGTATTTGTTCAAATTGATATCGATAAAACGTTCATAGTGCCCTAAGTCCAAATCTGTTTCAGCCCCGTCGTCGGTTACAAACACTTCACCGTGTTGGTAAGGACTCATCGTGCCTGGATCCACATTGATATAAGGATCAAATTTTTGGATCGTGACTTTCAAGCCGCGATTTTTTAGCAAACGTCCTAAAGATGCCGCAACGATCCCTTTTCCGATAGAAGACACAACGCCGCCTGTTACAAAAATATATTTCGTCATTTGTTCGAAAACTCCTTCTCGATCTAGAATTAGAGCGTGCACCAGAAAATAATAAAAGCTCCCTATCCAAAGATAGGGAGTTGTAAGGTCTTTTAAGGTGCCCAAGTAGCATAATACAAGCAAGCCGACTGAATGTCAAGGATTAAATTTTCACAAACATTTTCTGTAAATCAAAAAAAGAGGCTGACATTTACATGCCGCCCCTCTTCACTCTTAAACTTCTTCGTCCTCGTCATCATCGTCGAAATCATCTTCATCATCATCTTCAATAATGGTGAGATCTTCTTCAATATTGCCTGGCAGTTCTTCTTCATCATCACTGATATCCTCAGCGCCGATTTCTTGTAGATCTGCATTGTATGCGGCGATTTCTTCATCATCATCGTCGTCATCATCGAAGTCTTCGTCTTCGTCATCCGTCAAGTTGTCTTCATCTTCCGGATCATCGGCATTGTAGTCGATAGCTTCATCATCATCCATGATAAAGGCGTTGACTTTCTTCCGTTTTTTACGACGTGGTGTTTCTTCATCATCTTCATCAGCACCATGCGTTACTTCTTCATCGATAGAATCGATTGGATACCAAGAACGTAAGGCCCAACGATTATCACCTAAAGAAATAAAACTGCCATCAATGTTTAAATCCGTATAAAACTGTGCCAAAGCTTCACGAATATCACTATCAGATTTACCTAAATAATTTTGGATTTGGTTTACTAAATCAGAAAAATCCATTACATCGCCATGTTGCTCTAAAATCGCGTGGGCAACTTCGATCATGGACAGTTCGTCGCGGTTAGCGTCTTCGAATACTTTAATTTCCAAATGGTACACGTCCTTTCGCAGTCTACTCTCTATCATACAAAAATCGGGGTCAAAAAGCAATGCTTACTGACGAATCAAGCGGTAAAATCCAGCTCTAAATGATAATTTCCCATCAATTGTTGTTGAGATAAGAGATCGTAGTCAATCACGATTCGGCCGGATACTGGGCGGTCCTTCAAACTAAAGCGCAAGTTATGGGTCTTGGTAGTGATGTGGAACAAGCCATAAGGCGTCCGGTACGTCGTCTCCATGCTTTCTTGATAGCGGAAACGCAAACGCATCCGCATTTCCCCAGAACGGATCAATTGAATCGTTCCGTCTGGTTCCACCTTGATGGTTACGGGAATTTCTACTCCATCTTGTTTTTCTTTATAGCGTATGTATAACGTATCACCGATTTTGATGATTTGGCCGGTCAAATCAAAGAGAAAATCTTGGGTATCCTCCTGCTTGACGGTGGTTTTTAATTGAATGGAAATGGGCACTCCTTGTGTTAGGTCCATTTTATCTCCCTGCTTTCTTTACAATTTCTTCAGCTAGTGCTTCGTCAATCACAATCGTCGTACAACGTTGGGCTACTAAAAGAGGCCATAAACTGTCGGCTTTATTTTTGCCACTGGCTACGACGACGACTTGCGGGATTTCAGTTAGCTCTTCCACTTTTAATCCCAGCATCCGCTGACTGATTTCATTGTTCACGGTTTGACCGTTTTTGTCAAACAAAGACGCCGCAACATCCCCTACGATTCCCTTGTCAGCAAAATCGGAAGGATCTTGCCAGTATCCCAAAGTCTGCCAAGTTGAATTAGCCAGCGGATTTCCTAGCCCAATCAGCGCCAAGTCGACACTTTTAGCCGCTTTCATGGCTCGCTGTAACATTTGTGAACTTCTTAGGGTATCTGCTAAAATCTGTGACTCTGCCAAAGCTGGTGCATAGAAGTAATGGCAATCAGCCTGCAAGCGTTCCGCTAGGCGGAAGGTAAGATGATTCGTGTCATAGTAAAGGTGTTCACTGCTGACGCCACCTACTAAGGGACAAACCTGCATGTCAGGATAATTTTGAAAGGGGATTTCATTAATAACGGCTGCTAAAGTCGTCCCCCAGGTCAAGCCAATCTTCAGTTGTGGTCGCAGCTGCGTTAGTAAGTAGCCCGCCGCCGCTTCGGCAACAGCTTGCTTAGGGTCTACTACGTCATTACTGGGCGCCACAATGACATCTTGCAATTGAAATCTCGTCTCAATTTTGCGCGCTAGTTCGGTACTATGCGCTGTTTCATCATCTAAATAGATGCGGACGATACCTTTTTCGCGGGCCGCCTGTAAAATTTTGGAAATCATGGGACGCGAAATCTGCATCTTTTTGGCAATTTCTGCTTGCGTCCAGCCCTCTTGATAATACAAGCTGGCAACTTTTACTAATTTACGATGGTCTTCACTGTACTTCATGGACGGTGCCTACCATTTCTTTGACTGCGGCGATAATGGTTTCAACTTGCGGAGTCGCTAAATGCTCCAATTGCTTTTGGGCGGGCATCGGTGTAAAGGCGCCCCCTAAGCGACGAACTTGGGCCACCCCAGCTTCTGCGATTACGGCAGCTAGTTCAGCCGAAAAGCCACTTGCTTGAACTGCCTCCGTCACAATTAAGACCTTTTTGGTTTTAGCAGCGGATGCTTGCAAGCCGGCAACATCTAACGGCACCAATGTTCGCGGATCCATTACCTCCACGTCGATACCTTCTGCTGCTAAGGTGGTAGCAGCCTGTAAAGATTTTTGCACCATTAGGCCAGTAGCGATAATAGTTAAGTCGCGTCCCTCTCGCTTACAATCCGCCACCCCTAGTGGTAATTCGTAAGGCTCCTCAGGTACCGGGCCGACTTCTTTATACAGTAACTTGTGTTCATAGACCATGACGGGATTTTCATCTTTGATAGCAGCATGTAACAGCCCTTTGACATCATAAGGGGTGCTAGGCTGCAGGACCTTCAGACCAGGGATATGCGCCATCCAGTTTTCTAAACTTTGTGAATGTTGCGCCGCTGCCCCGGTTCCTGAACCACCAGCCGTACGCATCACTAGTGGCACCTTGGCTTGACCGTTGTACATATAATGAATCTTCGCTGCTTGGTTCACTAGCTGATCCATCGCCACCGTAATAAAATCCGAAAATTGCAGCTCCATAACAGGCCGCAAGCCGGTCATGGCTGATCCGACAGCAACGCCGGCAATCGCGCTTTCGGAAATAGGGGTTGAGCGAACTCTTTCTGCCCCAAACTCCTCCTCTAGGCCTTTGGTGGCACCAAAGCCCCCACCATAGACGCCAATATCTTCCCCAATCAGATACACCCGTTCGTCAGCCGCTAAGGCTTCCCGCAGAGCTTCAGTGACTGCCTCTAAATAGCTGATTTCTCTCATACTTCCGCCTCCGCATAGACATGCTGGTACAGAGCCGCAGCCTCTGGAAAAGGATCGCGGCGTACTTCAGCTACTAGTTCCAGTAATTCTGTCCGTTTTTCTTGGTATAACTGGTCTAAATCCACCGCTAGACCCGCCGCCTGCAATTTTTCAGCCCAACGTAAAATAGGATCATTCGCTTTTTGCCACTCTTCGATCTCAGCTTCGGTACGGTAGAGATTCTTATCTGACTTCGAGTGGCCGGCATGGCGATAAGTCATCGCCTCTAATAAAACCGGGCCTTCACCGCCGCGAACATAAGCTAATGCATCATTCATCGCATCTAAAACAGTTAAGAGATCGTTGCCATCAATCGTCACGCCAGGTATGCCGTAAGCCGCCCCGCGCTCTGACAAGTGGTCAATATTCACCATTTTTTCAATAGGGCTACTCATGGCGTAGTGATTATTCTCAATAAAGAAGATCACAGGCAGCTGCCAAATAGAAGCCAAATTCAAGGCTTCATGAAAACTCCCTTCATTGGTAGCGCCGTCGCCAGCAAAGCAAACTACTACTTGACCGGTTCCTTGCATTTTAGCACTTAAGGCAGCGCCGGTGGCAATCGGAAAACCAGCTCCCACAATTCCGTTTGAACCAAGGTTGCCCACTGCCATATCTGCAATATGCATGCTGCCGCCTTTACCGCCATTTGTGCCGGTGGTGCGGCCCATCATTTCAGCTAACATCCCCCGCACTGAAGTCCCTTTTCCAATGCAGTGACCATGGTTACGGTGGGTGGAAGTAATCCAATCCGTTTTTTCTAACAAAGCCGTTCCGCCAATTGCCGTAGCTTCTTCACCGGTACATAAATGCATGGTGCCATAGATTTCCCCTTCGTCATACAGGCTTTGGATTGTTTCTTCAAAAACGCGAATCTCCACCATTTTTTCAAGATACTGCCGCAATTGCTCCTCTGAGAGTGCGGCTTTTGTTTGGATAGACATCTCGATCATCTTTACATTTGTTCCTCTCTTGATCATTTGTTACCAAGTCTAAAGATTTTTCATGTAAAAAGCAAGTTGTTCCCGCTTTCTTCACGAATTCTTTGGAGTTCCTAGGCTGAAAGTTCGGTCCGCTTCGTTTATAATGAACTGGAGGTGAACAATATGCTGTTTTATGAAGAACAGGCAGCGCTGTTTTGTATGCACTGTCAAAAAGAAACACCCCATCACATCCATTATTTAGATCAACAGATTGCCAGTATCGATTGCCAGATTTGTCAAAACCAGATCAGTATCGATCTTGATGCTATGAAGATCTTCCACCAGTATTTATACGAACGCCTGATTTCTAAACCGGGACGCTTGACGGAGGAAGCCCGGCAGGATTTCAGCCACTTTTTGACCAGCCTACCGATGCGGATTGTTAGTAAGCCCGTCCGTTTTTCGCAAGAGTATGCCCAAATGAATAAGGAAGTCAGGGATTACTTAGATCGCGAGGTGCCCCATGACTGAACAACTAGTCTTTCAACAAAAGGTTACCGACCCCTTTGCGCCTTTTGCTTTAACCGACTGCTTAATTCAATATGCCGGTGACCATAACCAAACAATGCTGCACTTTTGGCAAATGGAAGAGCGCGTGATTTTAGGGATGAAAGATACCCGCCTGCCACATTTGAAAGATGCTGTGACAAGCTTAGAGAAGCATGGTTATGAACCCATCGTCCGTAGTGCCGGTGGTCTAGGCGTGGTTAGCGATAGCGGCGTTTTAAATGTCAGCTTGATTTTACCCAACCCTAGCGAGGCTAAAATCGCCATTGACGAGGCCTATACCCAAATGTGGCAATGGCTGCAACGAGCTTTCGCCACAGCTGAACAGCCAATTGAAGCCTATGAAATTCCTGATTCTTATTGTCCTGGTACCTTTGACTTGAGTATCCATGGGAAAAAAATCGCCGGAATCGCGCAACGACGGATCAAAAAAGGCATTGCCGTCATGCTCTATCTCTCCGTTAACGGCAACCAACTAGCTCGTGGAGCAGCCATGCGTGCCTTTTACCAAGCTGGTTTGCAGGCCGACTTTGGCAGCAATGGCTATCCACCTGTGGATCCTAACGTCATGGCTAACCTGGCTGATTTTCTACCGGAATATGACTCGATTGAGGCCGTCAAAGCTCGGCTTTTAGCCACTATGCCCGGTCAACAACTTGCTGCTGACTGGTCTGATTTTTTGAAAACCAAGGGACTACTAGCGGAATTTGAGCACCAACGTACCCGTATGCTAGCCCGCAATCAAATTTTGGAGGAGTTGTAAGCATGACCTATAAATATGAAATGCTCCCCATCGAAAAAGTTTTTCGCGATCCAGTCCATAACTATATCCATGTCCAACACCAAGTAATTTTAGACTTGATCGATTCCAAAGAGTTTCAGCGTTTGCGCCGCATCAAGCAGTTAGGCACGTCCTCCTTTACTTTTCACGGTGCTGAACATAGTCGCTTCTCTCACTCCTTAGGGGTTTACGACATTACCCGCCGGATTTGCGACTTGTTCAAACGCAATTACTCAAAGGAAAAAATTGGCGCAGACGGCTGGGATGAAGGAGAACGATTAGTGGCCTTGTGTGCAGCCTTACTCCATGACGTCGGTCACGGACCTTATTCCCATACTTTTGAGCATATTTTTCAAACGGATCACGAACAGGTAACGGTGGCGATTCTAACTTCGCCAGAAACCGAAGTCTATCAAATTTTGAACCGGGTGGAAGCAGGCTTTCCCGAAAAAGTGGCCAGCGTGATTCAAAAAACCTATCCCAATCCGCAGGTGGTTCAGATGATTTCCAGTCAGATTGATGCTGACCGGATGGACTACTTATTACGGGATGCTTATTTTACCGGTACTGAATACGGCACCTTTGATTTGACCCGAATTTTACGAGTCATTCGTCCTTATAAAGACGGTATCGCCTTTCAAATGAATGGCATGCATGCTGTGGAAGATTACATTGTCAGCCGCTATCAAATGTACATGCAAGTCTATTTCCATCCTGTATCTCGGGGCATGGAAGTGATTCTAGACCATTTATTGAAGCGAGCTAAGGAGCTTTACGAAGAAGGGCAAGAGTATTTGGAAGAAGCCCGTTTTCTGCTACCATTTTTCCGGGGTGATTATACGTTAAATGATTACCTAAAACTGGATGACGGGGTACTGAATACCTACTTTTTAGCTTGGCAGGACGCTCCTGATGCCATTTTAAGCGATCTGGCTCGGCGCTTCTTACGTCGGAAGCCGTTCAAATCAGCAACCTTTGAAGATCCTGAAGATAAAGCTTTATTGGAAGAAATGCGGGCATTGATCGACGAAGTTGGCTACAATACCAAGTACTATACCGCCATCAATTCCAGCTTTGATCTACCTTATGACTTTTACCGTCCTGAAACGAATCGACATCGCACTCAGATCGAAATTATGAAAACAGATGGTGAATTAGTGGAATTATCACAAATTTCTAGTTTGGTGGCAGCCTTAGCCGGCCAAGGTCAAGGAGACACCCGTTTTTATTTTCCAAAAGAAATGCTTGCACCTTTGCATGCAAACCATTACGATTTATTTGAGGAAGTTTACCAAGAATTTGCCAGACACATCCGCAATGGCGCGGTCGTGTCGCTTTAGGAGGAAGTTATGTCAATCAAATTAGTTGCTATCGACATCGATGGTACGTTAGTCACCGATAACAAAGAAGTCACACCAACCGTTAAGTCCGCCATCAGCGCTGCTAAAGCTCAAGGCGTGCATATCGTTTTATGTACTGGTCGTCCCTTACCAGGGGTTCATCGTTATTTAGATGAGTTAGAGCTCAATGACAATGATGATTATGTCATTACCTATAACGGCTCGCTGGTACAAGAAAGCTTATCCGGTAAGAAAATCTCCAGCCATACCTTGAGTTATGAAGATTTTCTAGAAATTGAAACCATGTCACGGCGTTTAAACGTGCATTTGCATACGATTACGGATGAGGCCATTTACACTGCCAACCGCGACATCAGCTACTATACGGTGAATGAAGCTTTTTGGGTGAAAATGCCGTTACGTTACCGGACGGTTCAAGAAATGACTCCGGAATTAAATATCATCAAAATGATGTACATTGACGAACCAGATTACCTAACCGAGGTCATCAACCGCATTCCAGCTGATTTTGCTAAAAAATATACAATGGTTCGCAGCGATACTTTCTATTATGAAATTTTGAATCGTGATGCTAGTAAAGGCGCAGGCTTAAAGGCACTAGCCGCTCACCTGCAATTAGCACCGGAAGAAGTCATGGCGATTGGCGACAACGAAAATGATCTTTCCATGATTGAATTCGCCGGTACTGGTGTGGCGATGGGCAATGCAGTAGACACGGTGAAAGCCGCCGCCGATATCGTGGCCCCTTCTAATGAAGAAGATGGTGTAGCCCATATCATTCAAGAATACGTCCTAAAATAGCAGACACGAAAAAACGCTGAGAAGCGACTTTCTCAGCGTTTTTTTAGCGATTTTTTTCGATCCATTGTAAGACTGCCCAACGATGACTCCCTCTTTTTAAGCGCACGAGGGCTTCCTTAACCGAAACCCAGTGAATCTTGTTGGTCTTCTCCAAAGGTTCCGCCACCGATTGCCAACTATCAGCAATATAAAAATAGCCGGGATTATAAAAATACGTGTCACGAAAACGAGAATAGAAATAATCCGCCGCTTCGCCTAGATACGCCCCAATCTCAATTACAAACCCTAGTTCTTCCAGCATTTCCCGTGCTAGTGCCTCAGCATGCGTCTCATTTCCTTCAATTTCGCCCCCCGGTAAAAAGCATGCGCCATTAGGAGCTTCCACAATTACGATTTGATCTTCCCGCGAAATAACGGTATACACACCTTTACGCGTTTTATAAGTTTTACCTGCTTCAGGCTGCCCAAATATTGGTTTCATTTTCCCCTCTCCTTCTCATACAAGTTTAACTGAACTCACACATTGCAACAAGCTTCAGGCAGAAAATTTTCTTTGACTAGCGGCTATGTTAAGATAAAATCAACAACTAGAAAGGAAGATGTCTATATGAAAATGGCTCATACTTGTGTCCGTGTAAAGGATTTGGAGGCGTCACTAGACTTTTATCAACGAGCATTTGGTTTTGAAGAAAGTCGTCGCCGTGATTTCCCGGAAAACAAATTTACCTTAGTCTACTTAACTTTACCAGGGGATGACTACGAATTAGAATTAACCTACAATTACGATCACGGGGCTTACGACCTTGGCGACGGCTATGGACATATTGCGATTGCCGTAGCTGACCTGGAAGCTTTACACGAAGAACAAAAAGCAGCTGGCTTTGAAATGACTGACTTAAAAGGTCTGCCTGGCACCGCTCCTTCTTACTACTTTGTAATGGATCCAGATGGCTATAAAATCGAAGTCATTCGCGCTTAAAAAACAACCAATTGGATGGTTTTAAAACATCCAATTGGTTGTTTTTTTCTGTGTCAGGATTTGCTATAGTATTCTGAGGAGGTGAAACGATGAAAAAAGTGCTAACAATTGCTGGTTCTGATATCTTTGCCGGTGGCGGCCTACAAGCCGACTTGGCAACCTTTTCACAGCTAAACACGGCTGGTCTGGCTGCAGTGACTTGCATCGCAACCGTAAAAGATCAATTTGAACTGCACCCCCTAGCAACGAGTTTAGTCCAAGAACAACTGGCTAGTTTAGCGGCGGTGCCACTGGATGCCATCAAGCTAGGGTTACTGTTGACCGAGGAAACAGTAGCAGAAACCAAAAAATTTCTAAAAAGCCAAACAGCACCGGTCATCGCCGATCCGGTTTTCGCCTTTAAAGAAAGTAAAAACTGGCAGGAGAATGGCTTAGCCCGAGCGATTGTCACAGAATTATTTCCGCTAACCACCATTACCACCCCTAATTTGGCAGAAGCAGAAATTCTGGCGGCAATGCCCATTAAATCAGTGGCGGATATGGAAGCGGCGGCGCTTAAAATCCACCGACTGGGTCCTAAAGTCGTGGTCATTAAAGGTGGTAATCGTCTAGCGGGTGAACAAGCCGTCGATTTGGTTTTCGACGGTACCTTCACTTTGTTAGAAGCAGAAAAGTTGCCCCACGAAACCGTCAACGGCGCCGGCTGTACCTTTGCAGCAGCAATTACGGCCGAGATGGCTAAAGGTGCAACAGCCATTGAGGCCATCACCTTTGCTAAGAAATTTGTTCACGCAGCGATTCGCCAAGGTTACATCGTTTCACCAGGATTCGGAAATGTCTGGCCTAATGGCTTGCAAACAGAGGAGGCGCATTAATGAAAAAAATTTCACTACCCTTATTGGCGATGCTGATCGCTGTAACCGTCACACTGTCCATCTTCTTTATTATCCCAGTACCCCCAACACGAGGTTTTGTCACCTTAGCTGAAGTTGGTATCTACACGACTTCCCTGTTATTTGGTGGCGTGCCCGGCATGATTGTGGGTGCCGCAAGTGGCGGCCTGATTGATTTGATCAGCGGCTATCCCGAATGGGCACTTTTTTCCATTATCATCCACGGCTTACAGGGCTATATTACCGGGCGTTTGGCTAAAAAAGCCTTTAAAGGGTCCGACATGACTGGTTTAGCTCTAGGCAGCATCGTAATGGTGGTTGGTTACTTCTTTGCCGGCTGGTTCCTGTTTGGCTTAGGCTCTGGACTAGCTTCTATTGTTGGCAACATCGTTCAAAATGGCTTTGGAATCATAGTGACCTTGCCGGTAGTCAAAGGCTTGGCCCGCTTCCAAGGTATACGAAAGGATCGAGTATCATGACATTTTTAGAAACCCTACAACAAGACTTAACGGAAATTACGTTAGATATTATTGAAAAATCCGACATTAAAAAAGGCGAAATTTTTGTATTAGGTTGTTCTAGTAGTGAAGTTGTTGGCGGCGTTATTGGTAAAAACTCTAGCCAAGAAGTCGGCGAAGTGATTGTCAACACACTTTATGACTTATTAAAGGAACGCGGTATTTATTTAGCTGTGCAAGGCTGCGAACATATCAACCGAGCTTTGGCAGTAGAACGTACCTTGGCGGAGCAAAAGGACTTTGAAATCGTCAGTGTGGTGCCCGCTTTACACGCTGGTGGTTCCGCTTCGGTGGCAGCTTTCCAACTATTTGAAGACCCAGTTGAAATTGAACATATTACCGCCAAAGCTGGCCTTGATATTGGCGATACTGCGATTGGCATGCACATTAAACACGTTCAAATTCCGCTGCGTCCTGTGAAGAAAACCTTAGGGGCCGCCCATGTTACAGCCTTGACTTCCCGACCAAAACTGATTGGCGGTCCTCGGGCGCAATATGAATAATTAAGACAAAAACCACTGATACGCAAAAAGAAGCATGACAGCCGCTAACGCTGCCAGGCTTCTTTTTTTAGCCAATCATAATACTTTCTTCTGGGTATTTGAATTTTGCTTCTTGCTGATTTGCCTTGGTCATTAAAGAGAAACCAACTGTATAGATGCCTACGCGACCAATATACATCAACAGCATGATAATCAACTTACCCACTACAGTCAGGTCCGGTGTTAAGCCCATTGTCAGGCCTACCGTTCCAAATGCCGAGAAGACTTCAAACGCGACATATTCTACTCCAGAGGTTTCAGGAATATTTTCCGTAATTGTCAAAATAATAATCGCCGCCACACAAAGGAAAAAGGTTAGGAAAAATAAAGTAAAGGCGCGAAAAACGACGGCTGAACGAATGGTTCGCTCCTGAAATTCTGCCCGACTTCGACCCTTGAAAATCGACATAATTTGGATACACAAGACCCCAAAAGTTGTGGTTTTTAACCCACCGGCAGTCGATCCTGAGGTTCCCCCAATGTACATCAGAAACATCGTTACGATTAAACCAGCGTTGGTCATTTGCATATAGTCAATAGAATAATAACCGGCAGTTCGTGGCGTCACCGCCATAAAGAAGGTATTAGCCAAACGCTCAAAAAAGTTCGTGCCAGTGGTCAAGCTGGCCGCATTGTTTTCAGTGATGAAGAATAGCAGCATCCCTCCGGCTAAAAGAATCCCCGTCACCCACAAGGCTAATTTAGTGTGCAAGGAAAGCAAGCGATTTTTACGATAGCCTAGCACATCACGCCAAACGATAAAACCAAAACCACCGGCGATAATCAGACCGGAAACCACTAACAGCACAAAAGGATTTTTCTGATACGGCACCAAGCTATCCCCTAACAGGTCAAATCCAGCATTACAGAAACTAGAGACAGAATGGAAAATACCAAAAAAGATGCCCTTACGCCAGCCAAATTCTGGGACAAATTGGATACTCAATAACAGGGCTCCGATAATTTGAATCGTCGCCGCAAATTTAATGATGTAAAGCATCAAACGAATTGCCCCCGACATCTCATCTAGGTTCAAGGCTTCTTGTAAAAGCATGCGTGTATGCAAACTGATTTTCCGTCTCAGGATGAAATACATCAAGACTGGCATCGTCATAAAACCTAAGCCGCCCAACTCAATCAAAACCATAATCAAGAGTTGACCCCATTCATTCCAATGTTCAGCCGTATTCAAGGTAGTTAGCCCCGTCACACAGACAGCTGAGGTTGCCGTAAAGAGACTGTCTAAATAGTTGGTGAACTCGCCACTACGAGAAAAAATCGGCAATGATAGTAAACTACCGCCTACTAAGATCAATAAAAAGAATCCTAGAGCTAATAACTGAACGGCTGAAAAACGTCGTCTTTCTTGGATTTTATATCTGCGCATCGTTTATCTCCTATTGAAAAGAGTGCCACTAAGAAGTGACACCCATATCTTTTACTTTGATCAAGCGTGTAATATCAGCCCGCTCATTTTCTTCCAGTTTCATCTGGATATAGTAAATCGTTTCTTCCAGTTGCGGAATCGTCATGTACTCTAACGCATTGACCCGTCTTCTAGTTTTTTCGATTTCAGCGGCCATCAGTTGACACGTTTTTTCAATCTCTGTTAATTCTAACAGTTTTGGCAGGATCTTGGAAATCTTTTCCATAGCTAAATCCAATTCTACATTGGAATTGAGGTAGCCATAGTCTAACGGTGCTTCCCCCAGTGCCTCATCGTAATGAAAATTCATGACGGGCACTGGAACACTCATAATATTTTTTTCGTAGACATCCAAGGTGACGTTTTGAGCCGGCACAGCCATCAATTCCTCGATGAAATTCTCGTTCAAGGCCGCATTGGCTAAGACGAAGCTGGCTAAAGCTTGGGACAATTCAGCCTCTACTTCTTGACGCAAATCATTATTTTTTCGCACCATCAAAATAAAGCGGCGCATCAGCTCATCCTGTTTGTCCTTTAACAGCTTGTGCCCCCGCGTGGCAGTGGTTCGCTGCTTTTTCAGACGCGTCAATTCCATTCGCGTGGGGTTGACGTTTAAACGTGCCATTTCCTACACCCCTTTCGGCATGTATTTGTCGATCATGTCATCCTTGATCCGTTTCAATTCTGTCCGTGGCAACATGGCCAACAATTCCCAACCAAGATCTAATGTTTCTTCGATTGAACGATTCGTGTAAAAGCCTTGATTGACATACTCTTTTTCAAACCGTTCCGCAAATTTTGCGTAGATCTTATCCACATCTGATAAAGCCGATTCTCCTAAAACTACCGCTAGCTCTTTGGCTTGTTTCCCTTGGGCATAAGCTGCGAATAACTGGTTCATAGTGGCCGCATGGTCCTCCCGCGTCTTGCCTGGTCCGGTTCCTTTATCTTTCAATCGGGAGAGGGATGGCAATACGTCGATTGGGGGCTGGATACCACTTTTATCTAAATCACGAGACAAAATAATTTGTCCTTCCGTGATATAACCAGTCAAATCGGGAATCGGATGGGTCTTGTCATCTTCTGGCATCGTTAAAATTGGAATCTGTGTCACAGAACCTTTCAACCCGCGAATGCGACCAGCCCGTTCATACAAAGTAGCCAAGTTGGTATACAGATACCCTGGATAACCGCGGCGGCCGGGAACTTCCCGACGTGCTGCTGAAATTTCCCGTAAAGCTTCACAGTAGTTAGTCATATCGGTCATAATTACCAGCACGTGCATGCCTTTTTCATAGGCGAGATATTCTGCTGCAGTCAGTGCCATCCGCGGGGTTGCAATCCGTTCAATGGCTGGATCGTTGGCTAAGTTCATAAACATCACTGAGCGATCAATCGCGCCAGTCTGCCGGAAATCTTCCATGAAGAATTCAGCTTCTTCAAAGGTAATCCCGATGGCTGCAAAAACCACGGCGAAATCTTCCTGAGAATTCAAAACCGTTGCTTGGCGCGCGATTTGGGCCGCTAGTTCTTTATGCGGCAACCCTGAACCAGAGAAAACTGGTAGTTTTTGTCCTCGAACAAGGGTATTTAAATGGTCAATAGCGGAGATTCCCGTTTGAATGAACTCATCAGGATAGTCACGCGCTACGGGATTGATGACTTCCCCATTGATATCCAGCATTTTTTCTGGCAAGATTTCAGGCCCATTGTCTTTAGGACGGCCTAAACCGTCAAAAACGCGCCCCACCATATCCTCAGAGACACCTAGTTGTAATGGATGTCCTAAGAAACGAACTTTGGAATCCCGCAAGTTGATGCCGGCAGTTCCTTCAAAAATTTGGACCATCGCTTTATCTTCTTGGGCTTCTAATACTTGGCCGCGCCGAATTTCACCATTTTGCATCCGGACTTCGATCAATTCCTCGTATTTAACACCGGCGACTTTTTCCACCGCCATCAAGGGGCCAACTGCTTCACCAATCGTACGATATTCTTTAAGCATTCGTCATGCCCCCTTCTTCAATGATTTGTTGGATCGTTGTTTTGATTGCTTGTTTAATTTCATCCAAGCGGGCTAATTCTTCTTCAGGAACGTATTTACTGCGGGCAATCTGGTCCCGTAATTCAATCGTGCCATTGATAATTTCGGTCAGATAAGCACCTAATTTTAATGCCCGTTGTCCTTCATGGGCAAAAGTTAAGATATTATCCAACATTTTGTATTGTTTTTCCCGTGAGGTAAAAGTATCGACGTCATCAAAGGCGTTTTGTTGCAGATAGTCTTCCCGAATTTGTTTGGCAACTTCTAAGGTCAAGCGATCACGGTCAGAAAGTGAATCAATCCCCACTAAGCGGACGATTTCATCCAGTTGTGACTCTTCTTGTAAAAGACTCATTGCTTCCGTCACCATCGCTGCCCAGTCAGCTTGTAAATACTGATCCATATATTGGCCGACTTCGGTCAAATAGAGGGAATAGCTGGATAACCAGTTAATTGAAGGGAAATGACGTTTTTGTGCCAAAGTAGAATCTAGCCCCCAGAAAACTTTTACAACCCGCAAGGTATTTTGAGTGACTGGTTCAGAAATATCGCCCCCAGAAGGTGAAACCGCACTGATGGCCGTGATTGAACCTTCCCGACGGTCACTACCTAAGGCGATTACTTTCCCAGAACGCTCATAGTATTCTGCTAAACGCGAACCTAAGTAAGCGGGATAGCCCTCATCCCCAGGCATTTCTTCCAAACGACCACTCATTTCCCGCAAAGCTTCGGCCCAACGTGAAGTCGAGTCTGCCATAATCGCAACGGAATACCCCATATCGCGGAAATATTCCGCAATCGTAATCCCGGTATAAATGGAAGCTTCCCGGGCTGCTACTGGCATATTCGATGTATTGGCAATCAGGACCGTTCGTTCCATCAATGATTCTCCGGTATTTGGATCGATCAGTTCTGGAAATTCATTCAGTACATCGGTCATTTCGTTCCCGCGTTCGCCACAGCCGACGTAAACCACTAGATCCACATCCGCCCATTTAGCGATTTGGTGCTGAACAACTGTTTTGCCAGCTCCAAAAGGTCCCGGTACCGCAGCCGCCCCCCCTTTAGTCACAGGGAAAAAGGTATCAATAACCCGTTGTCCCGTAAGCATCGGTTGGCTTGGATTCATTTTTTCAAAAATTGGGCGGCCTCGACGAACGGGCCATTTTTGCATCATGGTGAATTCTTTTGGTCCTTGAGGGGTTTCTAATTCGTAAACCGTCTCTTCAATCGTAAAATCGCCTGGATAAACGGCCTTGACCGTCCCTTTAACACCAAAAGGCACCATAATTTGGTGACGAATGATATTGGTTTCTTGAACGTAACCAATGATATCCCCAGCGCCGACTTCAACGCCGACTTCCGCTGTTGGAACAAAGGTCCATTTTTTTTCACGATCTAACGCGGGTATTTGGACCCCACGCGTTAAAAAGTTGCTTTTTGTTACTTGCATAAATGTATCCAGTGGCCGCTGAATTCCGTCAAACATCTCTGAGACTAATCCCGGTGCTAACTCTACTGAAAGAGCCTCACCTGTTGTTTTTACGGGTTCGCCTGGTCCAATTCCAGAGGTTTCTTCATATACTTGGATGGAGGCGACATCGCCACGCATTTCGATGATTTCTCCGATAACCCCTAGGTCACCTACGAGACAAATATCTTGAATACTGGCATCTGACATATTTTCAGCCATCACCAGTGGGCCGGATACTTTGATGATTTTTCCTACTTGCAAATTCATTTCTCCTTTGCTACAGAATGTTTTGGCCGACTGCTTTTTCCACATTATCTTGGATCTGTGCCAGGCCGATGCCTAAACTTCCATTATGACTCGGGATCAATATGATCGCCGGTTTGAGACTTTGTTTGTGTCGTTCGATGGTTTCTGGAACTGTCACGGCTGCCGCTTCTGTGATGTAGATCACGCCATAATCAGCGGCGGCCATCTCTTCAATCGCCCCACGGATTTCTATCGCTTCTTTGCCGTAACGCACATCAAAGCCAAAGAGTTTAAAAGGCATGACTGAGTCCCGATCGCCAATAACGCCGATTTTATGAGACATAGCTAAGCCGCATCCTTTCTTGTAACTGTTCTAACGAGAAGCCACTGCGTTTGCCGACCATCAGTAAGCGCAGATTTTTCCATTCAATCTCTTTTGCATTTAAAAAGGCCAATAGCGGTAACGGTCCAAAGGCCATCACTTTGGCCTTTTGGAAAAAGCTCGTGACATAGTCATCTTTGACCTTATCGAGAGCCGCCACATCCAATTCCTTTTCTTTCACAGGTAACAGTTCATGATAGCTGGTACTCATAAGAAAATCAGTAAATTCCCCTAACGAATGCTCTGCAAAAGCTAAAAATGTTTCTTTAGGGATACTGCCTGAACTGGATAAGACCGTCGTTAAGAATGTCGCGTGTTGTCCTTGCAGGATACCGCGGGCCATTGTGGTGATGTTGGTTAAATCAATAAAGGCAATCACCTCTTGCAGCAATTCTGAGTAACCTAATTTTTCCGCTAAGCGGCGTTGTTCGGTCAAAAAGGTGCGATCATAAATGATATCGATGGCCTGCATGATCTTGGCATCTTCAAAATAGGCTAATACTTCATTGATACTGGCCATCACATGTTCTGGCAGTATCGAAGATTGCCCCGTTCTGATGGCGCTTTTTAGATCGGCTAGTGAGAAATGACCATCTGAGATGACTAAATGATCGAGGTTTTGCCCCGTCACTTCGGCCTTCGTCAATACCTTCAAATTATGGAAGAGATAGCGCATCGTATAGATGGCCACCACATCGCTCTCCGGTGCATTTTCATAGGCCCAACTGAATAATTTTTGCTGTTCTTGATCTAAGATCGTTTCAATATGATCCGCAAAATCAATCGTCAGGTAAGGGCCATACACTGTGTTTTTTAAGATATCTTCGACACCGCCCAATTCCGCCTTCAATAAGCGCTCATATTGGTCATTGGTCAGCAGCGCCGATTCCTTGATACGAATCAGCGGGTTGATCTGATTATATGCTGTGTCTTTCATGGGTCCCTCCTAACGAAACAGACGTTCCGCAACTTGAAAGCTCTCTGTTTCTTGTATTTCCCGGACTAGACTGGTAAAGAGGAAATTATACTCGACACCTTCCTGCTCTACGATAAAGCCGGCTTCACCACTAACAGTTGTCCCCAGCTGGTAAGTCGTTCCTAGTTTTTGATTGACATTAGTCAGCCAAGCTGCCGTTAAAGCCACCGCTGATTTAGCGCCAGGCACTACAACAGCTCCCGCTAAATTTAGCGATTTCAAAGCTTGTTCCGCAAAAGCCTGTAACTCTTCTGTTGATTGACTTTCTAGTGCTGTCGCGGCCTCTTCAAAAAGCGTCACCAAGTAGGCTTGTTTTTGGTTCAGCACGCTCTGACGAACGTCTAACTGTTGTCGATTTCGTTTCTGATGAAATTCCTTTTCGATTGCTTGCTTATTTTTAGCAATTTGTTGCTTTTCTAGTTCTTGCAGCGTAACCAGACGCTCATTATGCGCTTCATCGATCCGCGTCTTTTCGGCGTGACGCAGCTCGGTGATCTCGGCTTGACCCTTTGCTAGGATCTGCTGCATGATTTTTTCAATTGCATCCATGCCGGTGCCTCCCTGATTAGACATTCAGAACTAATAAGAATGAAATAACAAAACCTAAGATAGCGTAAGTTTCCACCATCGCAGCGTAAATGATCCCTTTCGTTGCATGTTCTGGTTTTTTAGCCAAAATTTGGATACCAGCTGCAGCCACGCGTCCTTGGGCAATACCAGAGAACAAACCTGTGAAAGCGATTGGTAAAGAGGCCACAAAGTAGTTCAAGCCTTGAACCATTGACATATCCCCATTAAGATTGATAAAAATCAAGAAGGCGATAACGAAACCATATAACCCTTGAGTACCTGGTAACAATTGCAAAATCAATGCTTGACCGAATTTTTCCGGCTGTTCTGTCGTTAAAGCGGCGGCCGCTTCCCCGGTAAAACCGACCCCTTTTGAAGACCCGATTCCTGAGAAGATCGTAGCAGTTGCCATTCCTAATACCGCGAAAACAATTCCGCCACCATTGTTAATTAAATAATCCATCATGTTCAAAATTCCTCCATTACTTTTCGTTTTTCAGTTTATTTGCTTGAATATTGATATATTTTTCAGCCGTTTTTAAAGGCGCAAAAGGCCGGCCCCCGCCTTGATAAAACTTGCCAAAGAATTCCACATACTGTAGTCGCGCACCGTGCACATAAGCACTCAAAAGCGACAAGAAGATATTTAGCGCGTGCAGCGCAACAATCAAAAGTAGCCCCACGGTGAAACGAGCCACTGGTGGCATAAAGGCTACCAGCATATTGAAGGCGGCGGCAATACTGCCTCCTGAGATTCCTAGCGCCATCAACCGTGTATAACTGACTAAATCCCCAATATAACCTGTCAGGCCATATAGACCATACAAACCTTTTGCAAAACCTTTGACTTTTGATTTTGATTGAATAACCGGTACGGCGACGATTAACAGGGCGCTCACAAGCGCAACGCCAGCTCCGACCCAGAGTAAGGTACTACTTTTTACCAGCAATTGCCCCACCACTGCAATCAAGATACCGACTAGTAGCCCCTGCCAGGCAAAACTCTCACTGACACTAGCTAAATATTGCTTGCGTTTCGTTAATTCGATTCCGTTCACCATTAACCCCACCATAATTTGGATAAATCCGAAGATTACCGAAAGTAGGAGGATCGTATTCACATCGTCCGTTGTGGACAGGATTGGAAACGGCGAAGCGACTCCTAAAATTGTTGGCGGCAAGGTAGCCCCAAAGAAAGAGCCGTAAATAAAGCCCCAAATGATCGTTGGGAACGATAAAATAAAGAAGAAATCAGCAAAGCGTTTCATACCTCGTGGTAAAACCAAGACTTTACGAACCACCAGGGTCGCCAATAACATCAAGAGCCCGTATCCGATATCGGCCACCATCATGCCGAAAAATACCATATAAAAAGGTGTCATGATCGGTGTGGGATCAATTTCGTCATATTTTGGTAAGCTGTACATTTCTGTTAGCATTTCGAAAGGTGCTACCACCTTATGATTGCGTAATTTTGTCGGAACTTTCCCGTATTCCTTTTGATCTGGTTCTTCAAATTCCACGAAGACCTCATCAAAGGGAATCGTCCGATACAAGTGATTCAGGACTTGTTCCCGGCCATCTTCTGGTACCCAACCTTGGATTACAAAAAGATAATCCGAGTCCAACACCAGTTGCTTAGCCGCCTCGCGGTTGATATAGGCTAAGATCATTTCTTCTGTTAAAAACAGTTGCTCGATCAACGCACTATATTTTCCTAAAGCTTGCTTGATGGCCTTTTCTTCCTCTACCAATTGTGCCAGCTGCACTTTGTTACTTTGATAGGCCGCTTTAGGTGGCTCATGATAGGGATAGGTCACCACATCGAAGCTGTAACGACTCAACACCTCTTGAATTGTCGTTAGTTCCTTTGGATAAATCAGGCAATAATACAAATGATTGGTACTGTGATAAACTTCTTCCACATAAACGGATAATTTTGCCATTTCAGCTAAAAATTCCGCCTGGTTGCCGACATTTAGTACCCCAATCGTGACGTGGACACTAGCTAGTTGATCAGCCGCGGCTGGATCAATATCCAAATATTGCCAGCGTCCCAGCCAGTCCTCTTGTGCGAGGCATTCTTTTCGCTTGGCAAAAACTGCCTCCAAACGGTCCCGCAAATCTAATAGCTCACTTAACTGTTGTTTCGTATTGGCCTCATTATACTGACTTTCCAAAGCTTCAAGGGTGTAAACTTGTCGAGATAAAGCTTGTTTTTTAGGCGTACTGTAGTGACGGATGAATTGCAACATTTCTTGAATCTGAAAAAGCATCTCTTCTAGCTCTTTACGACGTTCATTAGCTCTTGGTGTATCGATAGAAAAATATTTTTCCACCAAACTGCGCTCAGGCCCGTCTACTAAGCTTTTGACTTCGATATTTTGCAAACCTTGTAAAGTTTGTAAAACAAGTTCTTCTTTTTCAGCCGCAGCAATCACCGTCATTTTTTCCATTTTAGTGACCGCCATAGAGTTTCTTCACCCTTTCTACGATATACTCGATTGCGTCCGTTTTATTTTGTTCATATTGCTGTTGGAAAAGTTGTTCATTTTGTCGTGCGTCTGCCAACAGCTCATCTTTTTCCGTTTGTAGTTCATTGGTTTGACTGGTACGGAATTCTTCCAACAAACGGCTGATCAATGCTTGACTCTGTGCCTCCGCTTGGTGAAAGGCGGCATCTTTTTCTGCTTGATAGTCGTTGATTTCAGCTTTTGCTTGCTGTTTTTCGGCGGCTATCTTTTGCTCTGCTTGGTGGATTGTTTCCAATGCTTCTAATGCCAAAAAGGTCACCTCCTTCTTGCGAATAAAAAAAGGACGTACTAAATATCCTCCTTAAAGAATAATCAGCACCTCCTGTTGATCAAAATGAATAGGACTAGCCACTGATTCTTGCTTTTCTCACCCCTTGAAAAGCTCGATCCTTGAAGCTTACGCCCAACCTTTTACTATTCGCATGTAGTTAAATTATAACAAAAGAACGACAAACTACCAAGTTTTTTTCAACGAATTGTCAATTTTACTGACTGGCGCGTCGCAAGACCTTTTCAATTCCTGATTTTGGCGCTTTATGGTACACTCGAAAAAAATTAGAAAGAAGGGATCTCTGTGACCCAACCCATTATTGGTATCGCTGGGAATCAATTACTAACAGCTGAAGCCGCTTTTCACGGCAATCAAGTCACTTATACACCCCAAGGATTTGTAGATGCCGTTCAGCAAGTTGGCGGGCTGCCATTCGTCTTGCCGATTGGTGCCCCGGAAACGGCCGCCGCCTATATTCAAAGAGTTGATAAATTGATTTTAGCAGGGGGACAGGATGTTTCACCGCAATTTTATCACGAAGAGCCACGCCCGAAAATTGGCGAGACTAATGCCCAGCGGGACCGCTTCGAATTAGCGTTGATTGCCGCCGCCATCAACCAACAAAAACCAATTTTCGCCGTTTGTCGTGGTATGCAACTATTAAATGTCGCTTTAGGCGGCAGCCTCTATCAAGATCTTAGTGAATATAGCGGCTGGCAGGTCAAGCATGAACAAGCGCCAACCCAGCCAAAATTTGCCACTCACAATATCACCATCAGTGAAGACGCACTATTTGCTTCAATTTTTGCTCAAACCTGTCGGGTGAATTCTTACCATCACCAAGCAATCAAGGACCTGGGCACAAATTTAGCCGTTGCGGCCCACAGTGATGATGGCATTGTGGAAGCTATCCAGGATCCTGCCAGACGCTTACTAGGTGTTCAATGGCATCCCGAACTTTCCTTTCCCTTTGATGAAAAGGAACAGGCTTTATTTGCCTACGCCGTTAATGAGCTCTAAAAATAGCGCCCCTCAGCAAGCTAAACTCACTGAGGGGCGCTATTATTTTGTTTATTTCTTGCGTTCGTTACGCATGATTGAAACAGATTGTTTCAAGGAAGACCAGAAACCACCTTCACTATAAACTAAAACATTTGATTTATACATATTCGCTGAGAAGATCGTCAATACCACTGCCGTCACGAGTAATAGGACTAGTGAAATGACGACGCTACTGGTAGGTGCCGTATCAAAGGCCAAGCGGACGGGCATAATATAAGAAGATAGGAAGGGAATATAGGAAGTAATCCGCACCACAATATTTTGTGGGTCATTCGCGCCTAACACTAAACCAATAATATAGCCAATCAAAGCTAGATACGTAATTGGTTGGACAGCTTTGGCGGTATCTTCTGCCTTGTTCACTAACGATCCACAAAGCGCGGCTAAAACCGAGTACAGGAAGACGCCGATGATAAAATACAACAAAATGTAAATCAAGTAGCTGCCTAAAACTTGTTGCAAGTCAATCGTCTGCAATAGTTCTTTGACAATGTCTAAGTTTTTAAATTGCATAAAGGCCACTACCCCAGCAATGCCGTAAATGGCGATTTGCGTTAGACAAACTAATAAAACGCCGACTAATTTTCCGTAAAAATGCGTTTGGGCGGTCGTACTGGAAAGAATGACTTCCATGATCCGCGTGCCCTTTTCCGAAGCAATCTCTTGGGCAATGATGGAAGCATAGGTGATGATAATCATAAACATCACAATTACTAAAGCGTAGGCCACGGCATATTGGATGCCAGTATGATCTGCACCAGTTTCAGCTTGCCCGTCTTCATTAAAGGAAATCTTGGTTTTCTCAAACTGGGCCGGCTGGCTTAAGGTCGCTACCTCTTCATTCGTCAAACCCAGCTTGCCAGCATTTAAGCCTGCTTGCATCGTGTTCAACAGCTGTTGGATCGTCATTTCATTGGTATTCCCTAAACCAGACTCAGCATAGAGCTTACCAGAAATTTGATCCTGTTGATTAGCAACCACCAAATAGCCGTCTACCTTTTCATCTTCTAAGGCTTTTTGGGCTGCCTTCTCATCAGGGTAAGCTTTAAAGTGTAATTCCTCCCCTTTTTGAGCTTCAAACTGAGCAGTCAAAGCCGCGTCCCCGACAACCCCTACTTGTGTGCCTTCGGAAAGTCCGCCGGCAAAGTAGATAGCGGCATAAGCAATTCCCATCAAAATAAAAGGCACTAAAATCATAAATAGAAATGACCAAGATTTGACATTTTTCTTATAAACATCGCTAGCGATGATCCAAAATTTATTCATTTGGCGCACCTGCTTTCATTTTGAAGATTTCTTCTAAGGTCGGCGGTTGTTGATTGAACATCGGGATATAGCCATTGGCCGTGGCCCGCATAAAGATTTCTTCACCGACTTTTGGTTCTGCCAGCGTGACTTCCGTGATGCCGTCAGGGCGAACGAAAGCCCGTTCGACACCGTCAAAGGTCAACAAGTCCGCCACTGAAAGCGGGGATTCTAAGAATAATTTCGTACGACCAAAGCTTTCACGAATCTCATGAACCTTACCATCTAAGACCATTTGGCCACTGCGAATCATGACTAAATGATCAACGATTTTTTCAACATTATCCATATTATGACTGGAGAAAATAACACACGAGCCCTTATCCTTCAACTCAAGAATCCCGTCCCGTAATAGATCCGCATTCACCGGGTCCAGTCCGCTAAATGGTTCATCTAAAATCACGAGTTTTGGTTCGTGAATCAAGGTGGCAATCAATTGGACTTTTTGTTGGTTCCCCTTAGACAAAGATTTGACCTTATCCGTTTTCTTGCCTTTAACTTGGAAACGTTCCATCCATTCATCGATTTTTGGTTCGATTTCTTTTTTGGATTTCCCCCGCAAAGCGGCAAAATACAATAATTGCTCTTCCACAGAAACTTTCGGATACAATCCCCGTTCTTCCGGCAAATAGCCGATGATATTGTAATCTTTTTCTGTCAGGGGATGGCCATCCCACAAAATCTCACCTTTATCTGGTGTCAAAAAATTCAAAATCAAACGAAATGTGGTGGTTTTGCCGGCCCCATTCTGTCCAATCAAGCCTAAAATTTTGCCATCAGGAATCCGAAATGATACGTCATCTACCGCACGATAGTCGCCAAATGTTTTGACGAGCCCATTTACTTCTAACATAATACCCTCCTTTGAACCTTGGTTTCTTCTCATATGCTACCTGTATTTTAATAACTCGTCAATTTAAATTATAATCAGACCTAGTGATTTTTCTGAATCTTTTTACTATTCAGTGTCATGGCGACTTTTCAACTGGCATAGGAGCACTGACCATTACGCCTTTTTTCCATAAAAAAAGCTGGAGTTATACTCCAGCTAATTTTGTTCCGGTTCGGTTTCTTCATGTAACTTGCGGTAAACATTTTCAGCTACATTTTGCGGTAGTCCCGCCGTTTTTAATTCCTCTACGGAAGCCGCCGTCATATTTTTCAATGATTTAAAAGTCCGTAGCAAGTTTTTCTTGCGTTTTGGTCCCAGTCCTTCGATTTCATCCAGTTTAGAAGCAAAGCTATTTTTACTTCTAAGCTGACGGTGGAAGGTGATGGCAAAACGGTGAACTTCATCTTGAACTCGCTGCAATAAGAAAAATTCTTGTGAGTTGCGGGCTAGCGGTACTACGGCTAAATCTGGGCCAAACAATAATTCGCTGGTTTTATGCTTATCATTTTTAGCCAGACCAGCGATGGGGATATCTAAACCTAGTTGATTATCCAGCACATCTTTGGCCGCATCCACTTGTCCTTTTCCGCCATCAATCAAAATCAAGTCAGGGAAAGGTAAGCCTTCTTTTAATACCCGTGCATAGCGGCGATAGATTACTTCCCGCATTGAGGCATAGTCATCCGGCCCTTTGACAGTTTTGATTTTATACTTACGGTATTCATTTTTAGCCGGCTTGCCGTCAATAAAGACCACCATTGCGGATACCGGATCGGTCCCCATAATATTGGAGTTATCAAAGGCCTCAATACGGGTCGGCGTTGGGATATTCATGGCATCGCCTAACCGTTCAGCTGCACCAATTGTGCGTTCTTGTTTCCGTACAATCAAATCGAATTTTTCCTGTAAAGCCACCCGGGCATTTTTATTGGCTAACTCCACTAATTTTTTCTTTTCCCCCCGTTGTGGCTGTAATACTTTAGTGGCTAGCATGGCCTCCACACTGGCTTTGTCAATATCATTGGGAATCAACACTTCTCGAGGAATAAAGTGTTCATTTTCTTGGTAAAATTGGCCCACGTAGGTCAAAAAATCGTCTGGTGCTTCATCGTAAAACGGAAACAGCGAAACATCGCGCTCAATCAGCTTCCCTTGACGAATAAAGAAGACCTGGACACACATCCAACCTTTATCCACTGCATAACCGAAAACATCGCGGTCCACCAAATCAGCATTGGTCATTTTTTGCCGTGTCATGACGGTTTCGATGGCCTTGATTTGATCACGGTATTCCGCCGCTTTTTCAAACTCCATGTTTTCTGCAGCTTGTGCCATTTTCGCCTCAAGATCTGTTTGGATTGCAGTATGACCGCCATTTAAAAAGCGTTTGATTTCTTCCACCATCTCCGTATACCGTTGCTTAGGAATATCAAAGACGCAGGGTGCCAAACACTGACCCATATGGTAATAGAGACAGACCTCTTTAGGCAAAACCTTACATTTCCGCAGCGGGAATAGGCGGTCCAATAGTTTTTTCGTTTCATTAGCCGCCCCCACATCGGGATACGGTCCAAAATACAAGGCTTTATCCTTCAAGACCTTCCGGGTAATCAACAAGCGCGGATAGTCTTCGTTGGTGATTTTAATGAAAGGATAGCTCTTGTCATCCTTCAACATAATGTTGTATTTAGGATTATTTTTGTGAATCAAATTGATTTCCAGCAGCAAAGCTTCAATATTTGATTCCGTCACAATATATTCAAAATCCTCAATCTCACTGACGAGGCGTTCAGTTTTGGTGTCATGACTGCCTGTGAAATAAGAACGTACTCGATTTTTCAATACCTTGGCTTTCCCAACGTAGATAATCGTGCCGTTTTTATCTTTCATCAAATAACAGCCTGGTTGATCTGGCAATAGTGCCAGTTTGTTTTTGATTCTCTCGTTCATAAGGACTCCTTTCTATCCCTCTATTATACCACCTTCGTCAATCATCACCTGTCAAAATGCCCAAAAGAAAAGAGCCTGCGATAACTGCCGCAGACTCCTTTGAACTTTTTATAAGTATTGGTCAACCATAGTCCGTAATTGGTCTTTCGAATGAACACCAATCGCTTTTTCAACTACTTCGCCATCTTTTTTCAAGACTAAAGTAGGAATACTCATGATACCGAAAGCACGTGGTGTATCGGGATTTTCATCCACATCCATCTTCACGATTTTCAATTCTTCCTCAGCGTATTCTTCTCCCAATTGTTCTAAAATAGGTGCTTGCATCCGACAAGGGCCACACCAAGTTGCCCAAAAGTCGATTAAGACAAGCCCTTTGTCAGTTTCTTGTGCAAAGTCTTTATCTGTAATTGCTTGTGACATAGTTCTTCCTCCTTTGATGTTTTACTAGAAGCATTGTAGCACGCTTCGATTGATTCCTCTAATAATCTGCTTGTAAATAGAAATCATTCCTATTTAGGCTTATTTAAATTTCACGATGGTCGCACCATTACCGCCTTGATTGGCTGGCGCAAACTCAAAGCTAGCAACACTGCGATGATTTTTCAAATAGTCTGTAATACCTTGCCGCAGTGCTCCGGTTCCCTTACCATGCACGATGGTCACTTGTGGGTAGCCAGCTAGTAAAGCCGCATCCAAATATTGATCGACTTCTTTCAAGGCCTCCTCATAGCGTTTGCCGCGCAAATCGAGCTGTGTTTCTACATGACTGGCCGAAGTCGAACGGACCGCTGTTACCCGTTGTTTCGGTTCTGGCGCTGGACTAACCGGCGTCATATCGTCCTCTGAAACCGTCATTTTCAAAATACCTAGCTGCACTTGCCAATCGTTGCCCACTTTTTTCAATAGGGTCCCTCGTTGACCATAAGTTTCCACGATTACTTCGTCGCCGGCTTTTAATTTCTTTTGTTCCTTCGCTTTACGTAACACTTTATTTTTTTGGAGATGTTCCTCTTGCTTCAAACCAGACAAGCGTGTCTTAGCTTCAATCAATTCATGCTCTTTGACTCCGCCATATTGTCCCGCTTGCTGCATCTTGCGAATATCGGCAATAATCTGTTCGGCTTGTTCTTCTGCCTGTTTCACCAATTCATTGGCCTTTTGACGGGCTTTAGCCAGCTCTTTTTCCCGCTCTTCATAAAAGGCCGCATAAGCCGTACTCAACTCTTGATGTAAGGTTTCAGCCTCTGCGACATGATGTCGAACTTCCAAATACTCCGTTTCCGCAGCTTTACGACGGTTTTCCAAATCTGCAATCATTTCATTCAAATCTTGGCTTTCGCCGTCCATGATCTGTTTGGCGCTCTCAATAATATCCGGTGCCAAACCTAAACGTTTAGAAATTTCAAAGGCATTACTACGCCCCGGAACCCCAATCAATAATCGATACGTTGGTCGTAAGGTATCGACATCAAATTCCATACTGGCGTTGATCGTCCCGGGGCGGTTATAGCCGTAGACCTTTAACTCTGGATAGTGGGTAGTCGCCATTACATAGGCACTTTTCGCACCTAAAGCATCTAAAATGGAGATGGCCAACGCGGCCCCTTCTTGCGGGTCAGTCCCCGCCCCAAGTTCATCAAATAGTACCAGACTGCGTTCATCTACCCGGTCCAAGACTTGTACAATATTCGTCATATGAGAAGAGAAGGTACTGAGGGATTGTTCAATGGACTGCTCATCGCCAATATCAGCAAAAATTTCATGGAAGATGCCCATTTGGCTGTCTTCCCCCGCAGGAATAGGTAAACCTGCCTGACCCATCAACTGTAACAAGCCGAGCGTTTTTAATGTGATGGTCTTCCCACCGGTATTCGGTCCGGTAATAACCACCGCTTGATAGTCTTTGCCAATCATAATATCGTTTGCGACTACTTGATCAGGATCAATCAAGGGATGCCGCGCTTGTTTAAAGACTACTTGATTTTCGGAACTGATAGCAGGGACGATACCCTTGATTTCACTACCATAACGCGCCTTCGCTTGAATCAGGTCCAAACGGCCAATGACATAAGCATTTTGCAAAATCTCTTGGCGATAAGGCACCAGCTCAGCCGACAATTCCGCTAAAATTCGTTCGATTTCTTGACGCTCAGCAATTTGTTGCTGCCGCAGACGGTTATTTAGCTCCACAATTTGTTTGGGCTCAATAAACAAGGTTTGACCGGAAGCACTTTGGTCGTGAACGACACCACCAAAAACGCCGCGATATTCTTGCTTAACTGGAATCACGTAACGTTCGTTGCGCATCGTCACAATGGCATCACTTAAATAGCGGGCATTTTTCCCGCGAACGATCCCATCTAATTGTTCCCGGACATTTTGTTCACTACGACGGATTTGATTACGGATGCCCTTTAATTCTGGCGAGGCTTCGTCTGTCACGCGGCCATCCTCATCAATCGCCGTGCGCAACCGTCGATTTAATTCCGGCAATGCCACCAATTTTTCTTGCCAGTCATATAAACGAATGAACTCGATTTCCTTTTCGTGCATTTCTGCAAAGAAATCGACTAATTCCTTCGTTGTTTGTAAAACACGGCTGACTTGCGCCAACTCGATACCATTAAGATTGGCACCAATCTCAATTCGCTTCATGTGGGGGCGAATATTTTCCAACTTAGGCACTGGAATTCCACCACGCAGCCGCTGGACTTTCAAGCCATCTTCGGATTCGTCCAAGCGTTCTTGGATTTTACTTTGATCTGTTAAAGGCTCCAAGTGCAAGACTTCTTCTTGTCCTTGCGCTGTCACCAAATATTGTCCTAATTGCTGTTTGACTTGGTCAAAAGCTAAGGTTCTTAAAATTCGTTCGTTCATATTTTCACTCCTTTACAAAAAAGAAACCAGGTAGCAGCATGCTGTCCTGGCTAAATCATTTGCTCGATCCACATATGGTAAATATCTTTCGTAAAGATCGGGGTATGTTCGACAATAAAGCGTGCCAAGCCACTTTGTGCAAATTGGTGTTGAATCATATCCATCGGAATCAGCGACAAGATACTCAGCAACAGGAACAAGCCAATATAAACCACGGCAAAGCTTAAAATACCACCGGCTAAACCATTCATCTGCTTTAGAATCGGCATATACATCAGTCCCCGTACCAAAATCCCTACAAAGCGCGTCAGCAGCCAGCCAATAAATAAAATCAGCAGAAAAGCGACAGCCGCGTAAAAAGCTTGGTCCAACTCCAGGGTAATCGTCTGATCAAAAAAGACCAGCTTTGTATCTGGTGTGGCAGAAGGATACGGTACATATAACTCTAATTTAGGTGCTAAGTCTAAATAAAAGGTCTTGGCTGCCAAGTAAGACAGCAGATACCCGCCTGTATAGACTAATTGTAAGGCTAAGCCACGGCGAACACCGGAATAAAATCCTACCACTAAAACTAAAATGATCAGGATAGTCAGCATATTGAAACCTCTCTTAACTATTCGCTTTTTGTTGGATCTGACGTTTGCGATTTTCGTTTAATATTTGTTGGGCTTCCACGTGGTTATGAATCTCACGGTCATCCCCGTTCTCTTTTAAGACTTGCCGAGCTTCCTGCTCGATTGCTTCGATGCGTTTCACCCGATTTTCCAGCTCTACTAACCGCACCGCTTGTTTCTTATATTCTGCTTCTTCTTTTTCTAAGCGCAAAACTTGTTCTTGTTTTTTCAACTGGTCAGACAAGGCATTTACCGCCAGCAAAATAGCCGCATCTTCATCTGAGGTTTGTGGCGACATTTTTTTGATCTCTGTCAATTGTTCATTGACCAGTTTAGTCACCATGTCCATATGATGCTTGCTTTCATTTCCAATAATCGTATACGTATGATTAGCGATCACGGCTTTGTATCGTTTTCGTTCTTGAGCCATTTCGATCGTCCCCTCCTGTAGTCCGTTAACGCTCATTTTACCACGAAATTCTCCGTCTTGTCGCAAAAAAGCGCGAAAAAAGACTTTCTTATTATAAAATAAAGTCTTCTGATTGGAAAGCCCCCTGTTTTCTCTCCCATTTCTTTATGCTAGACTGAGACACACAACCAATTTAGAAAAGAGGATGTTTCATGAGTCAAGCCGTTATTACGGTCACCCCCGCCGTCATTGAAAAAATGAAGACTACCTATCAAGCCCATCTTGCCCCCAAAGCTCCGCCTTATAGTATCTTTAGCGCCAAAAAAAACGGCGTGACGATTACGGCTTATCGTTCAGGCAAAGTCATGTTCCAAGGTGGTAACGCCGAAGCCGAGGCCGCTAAATGGGCCACAGTCCCTGCCAGTAGCGGCAAGGCTGTCTCTAAAACCAAAACAGCTGGACTGCCGGCCGGCTTTGCTGGCTGGTCCGTTATCGGCAGTGATGAGGTAGGCAATGGCAGCTATTTTGGCCCGTTGACCGTTTGCGCTGCCTTTGCTGACCGCGAGCACTTAGCCTATTTGAAAGAATTAGGCGTGCGGGATTCAAAAGAATTGACCGATCCGCAAATCCGCATTTTAGCTGAAAAAATCAAGCAAGCCATTCCTTATCAATTACTGGTGGTAGCGCCGGAAAAATACAACCAGATTCAACCACAATACAATGCGGTGCGCATGAAGGTCGCTCTGCACAACCAAGCAATTCGGTTGTTACTACAAAAAATTGCACCCCAAACACCCGATGCAATCTTAATTGACCAGTTCACCCCAGAAGCGAATTATCGTAAATATTTACGACAAGAAGCGCAACCAGTCACGCAAAATCTCTATTTTACAACCAAGGGCGAACAGTATCATTTGGCAGTGGCGGCCGCATCCATTGTTAGCCGGGCAGCTTTTCTTGATTGGCTCGATGAAGCCTCCAAAGAATTAGGACTAACCGTTCCTTCTGGCGCCGGCAGTAAATCCGATCAAGTCGCTGCTGTCGTCTTAAAAAAAGGTGGTCTGCCGCTCCTTAGCCAATACGTGAAGCTGCATTTTGCTAATACCGAAAAAGCCCAAAAGTTAGTCCGCTAACAAAGAGAGCTTGCCGTTACGGCAAGCTCTCAGACTACTATTTCTTTTTTCGTCTTACCACTATGAAGGCTACTGTTAAGACGATTGCCAAACAGACTACCGCCACTACTGGTACTAAATAACTTGATGTGGCTACCCAAATACTTGTTGGACCATCACTTTGACCAATAATATCAGTACTAGCTTTTTCCATCACAATTTACCTCTGTTATAAGTTTTAGTTTAGATACACTTTTCATTATGTAGAAAATACCTTTTTCGTAAGTCTTAACTATAAGTCAGTATAGCAGACAATCCCAGTCGTGAAAACGGCCGTTACAATCTAATAACTTGTTGTTCCTACGGGCTCTCTTGGCTATTGCTAATATTTTTCACCTGTAAGGCTTAGATATGGCTTGCATGAACGCCGTTTGAGTGCTAGAATACTTTTTGTGGTATGGGCCGTTAGCTCAGTTGGTAGAGCAGCTGACTCTTAATCAGCGGGTCGCGGGTTCGAGCCCCTCACGGCCCATTGGGTGCCAAACCCACGTCATCGGTGCGTTCTTGGCTACTTCGGTAGTTTCGAAAAGAACGTACGCGGTGGCATTTTTTTTGTTTATGGTACGCATTTTTTAAAATATAGGTTTCACAAATAAATAGCAAAAAACGATCACCGTAACGGTGATCGTTTTTTTATTTATGTTGTTCTGTTTTTACCGGGCAGCTAGTATGGCAGTCTTCACAACTTTTACCGCCTTTGACCCGGCGATAAATAATCAGACCGGCACTGCCGAAAATCACAATACTCAGTAAAATTGTTGCCATAGGACTACCCTCTTTCTAAAATGACGATTGGTTTCTCCGTCTGTTTTGGTTTACGTACTAACAAATAAAGCAAAGCTATCACTAACACGCCGGCTAATCCGGTCATGATATTCACCTGTCCGCCTTCCAATAAATGGCCGAATTGATAAAAAACAAAACTTACGAGATAAGCCAGACCGCATTGATAGCTGACTGCCCCGACTGTCCAACGCCAATCGCCCATTTCTCGGTGAATAGCGCCGATAGCTGCAAAACATGGGGCACAGAGTAAGTTGAAAACTAAAAATGAATAGGCAGCTGCTGGCGTAAAGGCGGCTTGCAACGGTGCCCATATCTCAGCACCATTTTCAGAAACCTCTGCCAGGCCACTAAAGAGGATGCCAAATGTACCTAAGACATTTTCTTTGGCTACCAAGCCAGTAATCGTTGCGACGGTTCCCTGCCAGTTGCCCCAACCAATTGGTGCGAAAATTGGTGCTACTACTCGGCCAAGACTAGCTAAAATGCTGTGGTCTTCACTGACTGATTGCAAAGTGAAATTGTAACTAGACAAGAACCAAATCAAGATGCTAGACACAAAAATAATGGTGCCCGCTTTTTTCACGAAGGCGGCCGAACGATCCCACATATGGCGCACGACACTACGTAGCTGCGGCATATGATAATTAGGCAACTCCATAATAAAGGGTGCTGGATCTCCGCTGAATAAGCGGGTCTTCTTCAGGACGATTCCCGATAAAACAATGGCCAGCATACCAATTAGATAGGCAGAAGGCGCCACCCAGCTACTATGCGGGAAAAAGGCCCCCGCAATCAGCGCAATGATGGGGATTTTCGCTGAACAAGGCATAAAGGTCGTAATCATAATCGTCATCCGGCGATCTTTTTCATTTTCTATCGTGCGGCTAGCCATGACGCCAGGTACACCACAACCAGTAGCAATCAACATAGGAATAAAGGATTTACCTGATAAGCCGAATTTACGGAAAAGGCGGTCCATGACAAATGCCACCCGGGCCATATAACCACAATCCTCCAAAAAACCTAAACAAAGGAACAGGACGGCAATCTGTGGTAGAAAGCCTAGCACGGCCCCTACACCTCCAATGATTCCATCTAAAATCAATGACTGCATCCAAGGTGCTACCTCCCAGGCTGCCAGCCAACCACTGACGTTTTCTGGTACGATACGTCCAAATAGCTCATCATTGATCCAATCAGTCCCCATGGTACCGACTGTTTGAATTGATAAATAGTAGATGCCCCACATCACCAAGGCAAAAATCGGCAAAGCCAGCCAGCGATTCGTCACGATGCGGTCGATTTTGTCACTTTGCGTAAATTGAATATCATCTTTCATGGAGCAAAGGGTTGTTAATTTAGTAATAAAATCATAGCGTTCGTTGATCAAAATAGTTTCACTATCATCGCCAAAAATCTTTTCCGTGATTTTGATGACATCTTCGATTTCTTTTTTCTGAATAGAACTCAGATTTAAGCCCTCAGCCGCTTTGGGATCTCGTTCAAATAATTTCACACTGTACCAGCGACTTTGGGCAGATAAAACACTATTACCTAAAATGTCGCTGATTTCAGCTAAGGCCGCTTCGAGACGGTCATCATAAGAAGGATAACTGGCTTGCGGCGGAAATTCATTGGCTGCTTTAACAGCCGCTTTCACTGCCTCTTGCATCCCGCTTCCCTTTAAGGCACTCGCCTCAACCACGGGAATCCCTAACCCGTAACTTAATTTTTCACGATTGATCTGCTGACCATTCTTTTTCACCAAGTCCATCATGTTTAACATCAAGACCACCGGCGTACCCGTTTCCATCAATTGGGTTGTTAAATAGAGGTTACGCTCCAAATTGGTCGCATCCACGACATCTAAAATCACATTGGGACGCCCCTGTAATAAGTAATCCCGGGCCACCACTTCTTCTGGCGTATAAGGTGACAACGAATAAATACCAGGTAAATCTTGAATCAAGATGTCTTTATTTTGTTTATACATGCCTTCCTTGCGTTCCACCGTCACGCCGGGCCAATTTCCCACACGTTGACTGGCGCCCGTCAAGGCGTTGAATGCACTGGTTTTTCCGCTGTTGGGATTTCCCACTAAAGTAATGACTTCTTTCATTCCTGCTCCTCCTTGGCAACTAGAACCAACTGGGCTTCTGACTTCCGCAACGATAACTCATAGCCTCGTAAGGTGATTTCAATCGGATCCCCTAAAGGGGCCGCTTTACGCAAATGCAGCGTCACGCCACGAGTTAGTCCCATATCCATTAAGCGTCGTTTTACCACCCCTTGTCCGTGGATGCTGACTACTGTAGCCGACTCACCCACTGCCAACTGATCCAGTGACAACCAATTTTTTTCGGCAACTGCCGGCTCTGCTACGAAAATATTTTGAAGCATTTCTGGATCTATTGCCAAGCGACTACGATGCAACAAAATGATGGCATGTTTTCCTGACTGCGCGACTAAAGCAATTTTGGCTCCAGGAACTAAGCCTAGATTATGTAAATGTTTGAGCACATCTTCTGAAACGTGCAATTCTTTTATTTCAACGACCTTACCGATTTTTGCTTCCTTTAAAGAAAACATCTTTCCACCTCGTTTGTGAAAAAAGTTCAACGATCTTCAAAAAAAGAGAACTGATATTGAGAATCGTTTTCATTAAGAATACGAGGGACGCGCTCAAAAGTCAATATAAGCGAAAAAAATCTCATGAAAAAAAACTTTTTTTGACCACTTTTTACTTGACACGTATGCCAAAGTAGCATGGGATAAGTTTTCATATCTGTTTCAAAAAACACAAAACTTAGTGTGTTATAACAACCGCAACACAATATATGGTGTTTCTTGATTGACTTTTTTCTCAATACCCTTATACTAAAACTTGTAGATTACAAGGAGGTCATGAAGATGAAACAGGTTATTATTTACTCTAAAAATAATTGTATGCAATGTAAAATGGTGAAACGCTATTTGACTGAAAATCATATTCCTTTTGAAGAAATTAACATTGACGAACAACCCGAAGCCGTTGCTTCATTAAAAGCCCAAGGGTTCCGCAGCGTGCCGGTTATCACCTCAGCGGAAAAAGAATTAACGATCGTTGGTTTCCGACCAGATCAATTGAAACAACTCGCTAGTTAAGGTTTCAGGCTGTTTTCCTTGAAGACAGCCTGTCCTTTTAAGATAAAAAAGGAGTAGTGACGAGTATGACGAATGATGTAACCTATTTTAAACTGAACAACGAAATCAACCGCCCTGTCAATGGCCAAATTCCTCTAAACAAGGATAAAGAAGCCCTGGCAGCTTTTTTTAAGGAAAATGTCGAATTAAAGACGAAAAAATTCGCTTCCTTACGGGAAAAAATTGATTTCTTACTGGATAACGACTATATCGAACGACCTTTTATTGAAAAATATTCCTTTGACTTTATCGAGCAATTATATCAATTCCTAGATGAGCAAAACTTCCAATTTAAGTCCTTTATGGCGGCATATAAATATTATTCTCAATATGCTTTAAAGAGCAATGATGGGACTGAATATTTGGAAAGCTATGAAGACCGGGTTGCCTTCAATGCTTTATATTTCGCAGATGGCGATGAAGCCTTAGCCTTGAGCTTAGCTGACGAAATGATCCACCAACGCTACCAACCAGCCACGCCTTCTTTCCTAAATGCCGGACGCAAACGCCGGGGGGAACTGGTTTCTTGTTTCTTGATCCAAGTAACCGATGATATGAACAGCATCGGCCGATCAATCAACAGTGCGCTTCAACTTTCACGTATCGGCGGTGGCGTGGGAATCACGCTTTCCAACTTGCGGGAAGCCGGCGCACCTATCAAAGGTTATGATGGTGCAGCTAGCGGCGTGGTGCCTGTCATGAAATTATTTGAAGACAGCTTCAGCTACTCTAATCAATTAGGCCAACGACAAGGAGCCGGCGTGGTGTACTTAAATGTTTTCCATCCGGATATTGAAGTGTTCCTTTCTGCTAAAAAAGAAAACGCCGATGAAAAGATTCGGGTAAAAACCCTCTCACTTGGTGTGATTGTGCCGGATAAATTTTATGAACTGACCCGCAAAAATGAAGATATGTACCTTTTCAGTCCTTATAGTGTTGAAAAAGAATACGGCGTACCTTTCTCTTATGTTGATATCACGGCTGAATACGACAACATGGTCGCGAACCCTAATATTCGCAAACAAAAAATCAAAGCCCGTGATTTGGAAAATGAAATCAGCAAACTGCAACAAGAATCTGGTTATCCTTATATTGTCAATATCGATACTGCCAACCGCAGCAATCCAATTGACGGAAAAATCATTATGAGTAACCTTTGTTCTGAGATTCTCCAAGTCCAAACACCTTCCGTACTAGGTGATCAACAAGAATATGATGTTTTGGGAACCGATATTAGCTGTAACTTAGGCTCTACCAATATCGTCAATTTGATGGACAGTCCTGATTTTGGTAAATCAATCGATGCGATGGTGCGGGCTTTAACCTTTGTTACTGATTCTTCTCATATTGAAGTGGTTCCTTCTATTAATAATGGTAACCATTTGAATCACACGATTGGTTTAGGGGCAATGGGTCTGCATACCTATCTCGCTAAAAATCACATGATGTACGGTTCTGAAGAATCCATTGATTTTACTAATATCTATTTCATGTTACTGAACTACTGGACTTTAGTGGCCAGCAATCAAATCGCGAAAGAACGCGGTGCGGTCTTCCATAACTTTGAAAAATCAGCTTATGCGGACGGCTCTTACTTCGATAAATATGTTACCGGTGAATTTCAACCTAAGTTTGACAAGGTCAAAGCCTTGTTTGGCGATATGTTCATTCCAAGTGCGGCTGACTGGGCGGCTTTAAAAGCTGACATCCAAAAATATGGTTTGTATCATCAAAACCGTTTAGCAGTAGCACCAAATGGCTCTATCTCTTATATCAATGATACAAGCGCCAGCATCCATCCAATCACGCGTTTGATTGAAGAACGGCAAGAAAAGAAAATCGGTAAAGTTTATTATCCAGCGCCTTATTTAGCCAATGATACCTTACCTTACTACACTTCTGCCTACGACATGGATATGCGGAAAGTTATTGATATTTATGCGGCAGCGCAAACCCACGTTGACCAAGGCATGAGCTTGACCTTGTTTATGCGTTCTGAAATCCCAGTAGGCATCTACGAATGGAAGCATGGAACGAAACAAACAACCCGTGACTTGAATATCTTACGTCACTACGCCTTCAATAAAGGCATCAAGTCTATTTACTACGTCCGTACCTTTACAGATGATGCGGAAGAAATCGGCAGCAATCAATGCGAAAGCTGTGTCATTTAAGGAGGAAACAACGTGGCTAATACTTATTATGAAGCAATCAACTGGAACGAGATTGAAGATATCATCGACAAATCCACATGGGAAAAATTAACGGAACAATTTTGGCTAGATACCCGCATCCCCCTATCTAATGACTTAGACGACTGGCGGAAGCTTTCTGAGTTGGAAAAACAAACAGTTGGCTACGTCTTTGGCGGCTTGACCCTCTTGGATACGGTTCAATCTGAAAGCGGCATGGACCAACTACGGGACGATGTCCGTACACCTCATGAAGAAGCGGTTTTAAATAATATTCAGTTTATGGAATCTGTCCATGCTAAAAGTTATTCTTCGATTTTCAGTACCTTGAATACTAAAAAAGAGATTGACGATATTTTTGAATGGACCAACACCAACCCTTATTTACAAAAGAAAGCCGAAATGGTCAATGAAATCTACAAAAATGGCACACCACTTGAGAAAAAAATTGCGAGTGTTTTCCTAGAAACCTTCCTATTCTATTCTGGTTTCTATACGCCTTTATACTACTTAGGCAACAATAAGCTAGCCAACGTAGCGGAGATCATCAAATTGATTATTCGGGATGAATCTGTTCACGGAACCTATATCGGCTACAAATTCCAACTAGGTTTTAACGAATTATCTGAGCAAGAACAGAGTGATTTAAAAGATTGGATGTATAATCTGCTGTACGAACTTTACGAAAATGAAGAAAAGTACACGGAACAATTATATGATGAGTTAGGCTGGACAGAAGAAGTCAAAACCTTCCTTCGTTACAATGCCAATAAAGCGTTGATGAATTTAGGGATGGATCCACTCTTCCCTGATACAGCTGATGACGTCAATCCGATCGTAATGAACGGTATCTCAACTGGTACTAGTAATCATGACTTCTTCTCCCAAGTCGGCAATGGCTATCTTTTAGGGAATGTGGAAGCGATGCAAGATGACGATTATCTAATTGGATTAGAATAAGTAAAAGGCTTGATATCAGTTTTGATATCAAGCCTTTTTTCACAAAAAAATTGTAATTTCCAATAAATCAAGTTAGTTTGCAGCCTTAATTTCAGTTAACCGATAAGAAACAATTTTTGCCAGCAGTTCTTTAGGCAGCGGCTCTGTATAGGAAAAGCGGATTGCTCCTTTACTGGTAGGATACTTCGCTAGCTCTTCAGCAAAGTGGGCGATAGGTCCAGGTGTTGGGTACAGACCCCAGTGCTTTTTCGCAGCTGCAAAATAAACCACCGGCTTCCCTAAATAAAAGGCTGGCATTTGATAGCTGATTGTTTCAGTAACGCCAACTGGCATTAATGACTGCAAATAGTGGTACAGCTCCTCCATCAACGCCTGATGTTCTGGGGCAACTTGTGCTAAATAATCGGTAATCTTTATCATTTCCATCACTCCTCGAATACTATCCTAAGTTAAAAAATCTAACCTTTAAGCCTTTTTGAAAACGTAGTCAACGATTGCTCCCCATTTTTTTCAGTCTTCACTGAAATTATCGCCCGTTTTGAAGTCTTCTCCTCCCTATAATAAAGGTATCAACAAATTAGGAGGACATGCCCATGAAATGGTATCAAATCGAGGTAAAACAAGTACTCAATAAACTTAACAGTCACGCCGCTGGTCTTTCAGATGCTGAGAGAGCAACGCGGCTAACCGAACACGGTGAAAATAAAATAGCCGAAAGCCAACAAATCAAACCTTGGCAAAAAATAGTAAAACACTTTACAGATTTACTGATGTTAGTGCTACTCTTCGCCGCCATCTTAAAATTTATCACCGGCGACTTGGTGGAAGGCAGTATTATTCTGTTGGTAGTAATCGTCAATGGCTTGGTCGGTTACTGGCAAGAGCGTAAGGCCGAAGAGTCATTGGACGGTCTAAAACAAATGATGAGCCAAGAAGCTGTTGTTTTAGTAGCGGGGCATAAAAAGACCGTTGCAACAACTTCTCTCGTTCCAGGCGATATTGTCTCCCTCAAAGCTGGTGATGTGGTTCCAGCAGATTTGCGCCTGTTAGAAGTCCATGACTTAGTCGTCGAAGAGGCAATTTTAACCGGCGAGTCCGAGGCTGTTGAAAAAACTACTAAGGCCATTGCCAAAGAGGCGCTGGCTGGCGACCAAAAGAATATGGCCTTTTCAGGCACCCTCGTCCAAGCAGGTTCTGCCATTGGTATCGTGGTTGCCACCGGAAACGAGACCGAAATTGGTAAAATCAATCAGGCTTTGCAATCCGTAACGAGCACTACCACGCCTTTAGTTCGCAAGATGCAGCAATTGAACAAACAGATTTTTCGCGGCATTATGGTCTTGATTTTGTTTCTTGTTTTCTTTACTACGTTCCGTTATGGCATGGAGCTAGACCTGCTTTTCTCTGCAATGATTGCCTTAATCGTTGCCATGATCCCAGAGGGCTTACCGGCGGTTCTGACAATGATTTTGTCATTAGGCGTCAAGGAAATGGCGGCAGAAAATGCGATTATCAAAAGTATGCCTTCCGTTGAGACACTAGGCTCTATGACAGTGATTTGTTCTGACAAAACTGGTACTTTGACGAAAAATGAAATGACCGTGGTTGAAACCAACACCACTGATTCACAACTGCTACTGACCATTATGAATAACTGCCAAGATTTGAAATTACAGGATTCACAACAGGTAGCGGACTTAACAGGAAACCCTACCGAGTTGGCACTATTACAGTATGCAGCAGATGCGAATTTATCGTTACTGCCAGTCCAGGGTAAAATTCCCTTCAGCTCTAGCTATAAATACATGGCTACTATGCACCCAGCTGCTGATATGAACCAGATTTTTATTAAGGGCGCTCCTGAAGTATTACTAGCAAAAGCGCAATTAACTGCTATTGAAAAACAAACCTGGCGTGAGCAGATTTCTGTCTTAGCGAAAAAAGGACAACGAGTATTGGCCTTTGCGACTAAAAAAGTCGCAGCTGGAACAGTCTTGACCCATGAGACTTTACAGGAGCTGACTTTTGTCGGCATTGCCGGAATCATCGACCCACCTAAAGAGAGTGCCATCCAAGCAGTTAAAGAGGCTCAAGGAGCGGGTATCTCCGTTAAAATGATTACGGGGGATCACAAAGATACCGCTCAAGCAATCGGTTTACAAATTGGCTTGAAGCATACCTCACAGGTGCTAGAGGGTATCGAGATTGATCAATTGACAGATGAGGAATTAGCCCGCATTGTTCCAAAAGTCGATATTTTTGCCCGAACTACTCCTGAGCATAAGTTACGGATTGTGACGGCTTTGCAGAATAACGGTGAAGTCGTTGGTATGACTGGTGATGGTGTCAATGATGCGCCTGCTCTCAAGAAAGCAGATATCGGGATCGCAATGGGTATCAAAGGTAGCGAAGTGACGAAGCAAGCCGCTGACATGGTTTTAGCAGACGACAACTTCCATACTATTGCCAAAGCAGTCAAAGAGGGACGCCGGATTTTTGACAATCTAAAAAAGACTATCAACTTCTTCTTACCATCGGCGCTTTCGCAAGGCTTGATTGTTGTTATCGCCCTCCTGATGGATCGCCCCTTACCATTGACACCTGTGCAGATTCTCTGGGTCAATATGGTGACTACCATCACCTTATCCTATGCTCTAGGCTTTGAAAAGGCTAGTAAAGATACGATGCAGCGTCCGCCAAGAGCCATCAACGAGCCCATTTTATCCGGCTATAGTCTCTTCCGGATTGTCTATGTCTCCTTAGTGATCGTCCTACCGGCATACTTCTTGGCACTTCAATTCGACGGTACCGCTCTACAACAGACCATTCTTTTACAAAACATCGTCTTAGCTCAAGCGGTCTACATGCTAAACTGCCGCGAGTTATTGGACCCGACATTAAATAAAAGTATGCTGCAAAACAAAGCGCTCTTCATCTCGTTAGGCCTCTTGTTCTTACTACAAGCCACGGTTGTCTTTGTTCCTTTCGCACAAGCACTGATTGGAACCACCGGACTTAGCGTGACCCAACAACTAATTATTTTCGGTAATGTTATCTTACTCTTCTTGATTGTAGAGATTGAGAAGGCAGTCACTCGTCGCTTCATCAAAAAGCCCATTATTGGCGATATCCGTCAGTAAGCATTAGAAATAGGTATCAAAGGTGAGCTCTGCTAAACGGCGGAGCTCATTTTTTGTTGGCACCGTTGACAAATAAAAAACCGGCAGTGGTGCTTGATCTAATGGAAAATTAGACAAAATCAGATCACTAGCCGCTACGGGCAGTTGGGCCAACTCCGTCACTTCAATCGTCTTTAGCACAATTCGTTTACCCAAATAGTCCGCCAATTCTTGCTCCAAAAAGGCTTTCCAAGCGGGCTCTCCTTGAAACAAAAAGTAAAAAGTTCGTGTCTCCGGCCTCACGGCAAACAGTGCTTGTTGCTGCAGAAGCGTCATCAAATGCAGTAAATAACTAGGGCGCGCCTTGCTATCAGTCAACTGAGCCGTTAATAAAGCCAGATTTTGACTATAAAACGGACTTGCAACGACCCGCTTGGCATTGATACCTTGATAATCTGCTTCAAACTGAGCGGACAATTCAGGGGACTCTTGGTATTTTAGCAATAACAAAAGTAAATTATCGGCTAGAGCCGTTGCCGCTAGATTCGCCTGAGTAATCCTCGCCAAATCTGCCACAAAATCCGCAAGTGTTTCAGCCAGCAACTGATATTGTTGAACTAGGGCTGTTTTGAGCTTTGCGCCAAAATGATTATTGTAGTTCCAGCTTTCCAAATAACAGAAAAACACAAAAAAGAGTTCCTCTTGCTGCAGATAGACGCCCTCCTTTTGATAGAGCGTCTTTAGAAAAGTCGTGTGTACTGTAAATAGCGGATCTGTTTCCTTGAAAGAAATTCGCTCGATAGGACAACCTGCCTTACTGCGAATGGTGTTAATGAAGAACCAGCAAACACCAAAGATTTCCTCCGTTTCAGCTGTCAAATCTGCTTTTTCGATTTGTCTTAAAAACTGAAAATAGTGACTTTCATGTACCGCGTAGTCTTCAAAAAAGTAATTATTATGAGTAAAAGGCACTAGCAGTCGTTGATAAAAGATCCGAACACTACTCTCCGCGCCAGAAAAATAGGCCTTAGTGGTCGTCAATTCTATCTGGATCTGATAGTCGGTCAGCTGCTGATTGACTTTACGGGCATGACGCTTCAAGGTCTCAAAAGAGACGCCGGTTTCTCGCAAGAAAGGTTTGACAGCTAACTCTTTTTTTACCAATAACCGCTTTAAAAGTTCCACCACAATAGATTGAGAGAGAAAAATTTCCCAAAGGCTATTCGTGAGTGCCTCTTTCTTAGCTCGCAGTTGAATACCATTACTATCTGTTTGGATCTGCCAGTCTGGCGGCAGTTGGGTCCGTATCACTTGTAGGTCGGCAAAAATGGTGCGCTCCGTAGTTTCCAGCGCTTGCGCTAATTCTTTCGCCGTGATTTGCGGTTGATTCAGAAGTTGCTCTAACAAGCGAATTTGCCGGTGTAAATCTTTTTCCGTAATGATTTTTTTCAGCATTGAGTACATAGCGTGCCTCCTTTTAAATTCAGCATACGGAGAAAAAAATTTCTCGTCAAGCGTTTACCTAGCAACTAAAAAGAGTCTAGAGCATAACTCAAAAAGTTATGTCCTAGACTCCTCCGGATAAACGCTTATCCCAGCCTCATGTCTTAATCCATTGAACCGTCTTGAAAACTCTCTGCTTTTCGCAGTAGATAGATTTTGCGGATATTTAAAACCAACGTTTTGATAACCGCATAAACAGGGATACAAATCAGCATCCCAACAATTCCGCCGACACTCCCGGCGGCAATCAAGACGAGGATAATCGTCAGTGGATGGATATTCAGTGACTTGCCAAACAGCAGCGGTTTGATTAAATTTCCATCTAATTGTTGAATAACTAAAATTGATAAGCCAATTTTTAACGCCTGCCAAGGGGAGATAAATAAACCAACTAAAACGGCCGGTACCGCCCCAATAAACGGACCCACATAAGGAATAATGTTGGTAATTCCACAGATGACTGCTAGTAAGAGGGCATAGGGTTGATTAAAGAGCGTCATGGCAATAAAACTCATGACTCCGATAATCAGAGCATCCACCACCGTGCTACTAATATAAGCCGAAAGCGTCGTATTCATTTCTCGCACTGTTTCCCGTAACTCATTACGAATGCTGCTAGGGAAAAAGGGCGTTAAGGCATCTAAAAATTTATGGCCATCTTTAAACATAAATAAAAGAATAAACGGGACGGTAAAGAGCAAAATCATAAATTGCAACAAGACCGAAGCAATCCGTGCTACACTGTTGGTAACTGTGGTCAAAGCAATATTCAAAACATTGCTGATAGTGAGGTTCATCTGTTCAAGTTGTGCTTGGATATCCCAATTACGAATACTTTCATGACGACTCATTTCGTCGATCCAGTCATTGATTTGTTCCGCATAAACCGGAATTGACTGGCTCAGATCCATAAATTGAGTGGCCAACTGCGGAATGACATTCATCACTGCCAGAATTACAATTAGTAAGACGATACAAAAGGTAATCAGAAAACCAACTACTCGCGGCACATTGCGCTTTTCTAGAAATACCACAATCGGATCAAACATATAATAAAGAAATCCCGCCACCAATAATGGCATAAAGATTGCTGAAATCATAGCCAACACGGGATGAAATACATTTGGCATCTTCAATAAAAAATAGAGCCCAATAATAGTCAGGACGATTTCTACCGTCCAGAAAAATAGTCGTGATTGTTTAAATTTTGATACGTTCATAACACGCCTCCTTTTCTCTCATTGTAACAAAAAGGACCCGACTTTCGTTCAAATTCTCAAAAAAAGGATGAATCTTATGACTTTTCTTTACTTGTTCATGAGTGCCCTCATTGCCGGCACTGCTTATCTCGCTAAACTATTGACCTCTTCTGGCGCTGTGACTGCTGTTTTTTTTGGTTGGCTATTGTTTCTTTTGGCGCCGTGGCCAGCTTGGCTGGCGGTGGGTTTTTTCTTTCTCAGTGGTGGCATCCTAGGTTATTTCGCTAAGGATACCATTGCGGAAAAGGGCAACAGGCGTGATGGCTGGCAAGTATGCGCGAATTTACTGCCTAGTCTACTGAGCCTCCTTCTCTATCAAGCGACGCAGCAACCCCTTTTTCTAGGGGGCTTTTTTGGCGGACTAAGTGGCGCAACGGCTGACACTTGGGCTTCAGAAATCGGACGGCTATCTCTGGCAACGCCTTATTACATCCTCTCCCACAAGCCAGCCCAAACAGGGCTCTCGGGTGGTGTCACTTGGCTAGGCAGTATTGCCGGCTTTTTTGGCGCATTCTTCCTGACCTTATTGACTTGGTGCTGTTTTTGGCTAAGGGGAGAAACCTTCACTGCTGGCTGGTTTTGGTCATTGGTTTTCATTGGACTAGCTGCCATGTTTGTGGACAGTCTTTTAGGTGAAATGCTCCAAGTAAAATATCGTTGTAGCGTCTGTGGCCAATTGACGGAACGCAAAAAACACCATCAACAACCCACCCAATATGTCCGTGGACTCCCTTGGCTGAATAATGATGGTGTCAATTTTCTGTCCTTAACCGTTGCAGTTTTACTTACCTGGCTCTTGCAAATAAATTTTTTGTAGTTCTTTTTTGATATTAGGTTCCCCTAATTGCTCTAAATAGCCATCAATTGAGCCATAAGTCTCGTCTAGCTGTGCAAAAGCTGCTTGCAGATAGTCAGCTTTGACTTCATAGGCTGTTTTTAAGCTAGCCAATTGACGTTGAGTAGCACCTGCTGCAGCTGCCTCTTGTAAAACCACTTCATTAGCGGCTTGACGGGCCTGATTAGTGACTAAATAATCTTCCATAATCAGCGTCCGAGGTATGCCTAACGCTTCTAAGGCCAAGGCTGCGGCTACCCCCGTCCGGTCTTTACCCGCAAAACAGTGGAACAGAACCGTGTCGCCACTGGCTAATGTTTCAAAAAAAGCGCGAAACCCCTTTTGAGCAGTTGCATCAATAATTAACTGTTGATAGATTGCTTGCATTTTTTCATCAATGACTGCGATGTCCCACTTCAAAAAATTCTCACGACTAGTATCATCGGGGATAGTGGCCATCAAATCGATGGGCAGATGATTGACTCCTGGCAAATTGTCATCCGGTCGTAACAGTTGTTCTCGGGGACGTCTAAGGTCCACAATTTGCGTCAAACCATGCTGAGACAATAGCACCGTTGCTTCTTGATCTAACGCTACTACTTCGCCAGAACGCAGCAAAGATTTACCGATAACCTGCCCAGAAGTGGTCCTTAGTCCTTTTAAATCACGAAAATTTACAAGATTCATTGCAGTTCCCCACCTTTCTCCCTCAGTATAACAAATCCCTGGTACGCGTCAAAAAAAAATCTTCCAACCACAGCGGGTTAGAAGATCTATCGTTTCATTAGCTTAATTTGCTAGCTGCTGCTTCATCAATGATAACCACTACATCATCATGATTTTGGAGTACGCTTGCTGGCAAGTGTGTTGTAACAGGTCCTTCGATCATGCCTTTGATTGCGTCAGCTTTGCCTTCGCCAAAAGCCATCAACAAGATTTTTTTACTCTTCATAATAGAAGCGATTCCCATAGATAAAGCTTCTTTAGGCATATCGTCTTCGCTGGCAAAGTAAACTTTGTTAGCGTCAATTGTTGATTGCGTTAATTTCACCACATGGGTTGTTTCTTCAAAAGAAGTTCCTGGTTCGTTGAAACCGATATGGCCATTATGACCGATACCTAACACTTGGATGTCAATTGGATGTTCTGCAATCACGCCATCGTAACGTTGGCATTCAGCCTCTAAATCAGTTGCCAAACCATTTGGTACAAAGACTTCTTTAAATGGTTTTTTGTTGAATAAATGGTCAAACATGAAGTAGTGGTAGCTTTGGTCATCATCTGGTCCTAAGCCCACATACTCATCTAAGTTGATAGAAGTCATATTGGAAAAATCAAGATCACTTGCTACCATTTCGTTATACATCGTTACTGGCGTACTACCTGTTGCCAAACCTAATACTTTTGCGTCTGCTTGGATACCGTCGCGAATGATCTCAAATGCTTTTTTGCCGCCTTCTGCTGCGTCTTTTACACGAATAACTTTCATGAATTACCGCTCCTTGTCCTATCAATTTGGTATAGCCCAATTATAGCACGCACCGTCAGCCTTGACTAGTATTTCCTATCGATCTAGACCAAATTTTTGCAAAAAAAAGGCTGACTTCGTTAAAAGTCAGCTTTTCGAGTTATTTCACCGGATACATCCACAGGGTCACTAAAACTTTCAGTGTCTCGTTATAATAATTATCTCCTTGAATTGGTTCGGCAATCACCCAGTTTTGCGAAGTAATCAAACCACTATAAGCAGCATCCTGTTTCCCCGCCAATAACAAGGGTGCCGAGAAGGCCAGCGACTGATAGTCCTGCAATGGTTTGCCTTTTAGCGTATAGCCTGCATAAACAACGGTCTGCTCATTAAAAAATGGCAACATTTTATCTAACAATTTTCGTGAGCCTTCATCGTCGGAAAGTGCTAGCCGCATCGGAATCCGACAAGCATTATCTGAATAATCCCCATCATAGGCATTGCTAACCTCATTGGCTTTAGCTGGCGTCACCTTTTCCCCGATCCAAGCAAAATCCGGGATCAGCCCCGTTTTATCATCACTAAGTTCTGTCAATAACGCTAGTCCCCGCGTCTTGACCTGCTGCCAAAAAGCGTCTTGCGTGAAGTCATAAAACTTTTCGAAATAGCTAGGCATCACATCCGATGGGCGCAACAAGGTGCTAGCTTTTTTATCAACAGTCGCCCAATCCCCCACCGTCAAAAAACCAGTTTCAGGGTTGTAATTATACTGCTGAATACTGGTTAACAGCTGCTGCGCTAGCTGCTGATAACCACTATCAGGCCAAAGTTCGGCCGCTAGCACGAGGGCGTAGGCAATATCCAAATCACCATCAGTAGCATTGTGTTGACTCACCGATTGCCACCCTTGTTTCGTTTCTTCCTGCTTCCAGGCCATCAAAGCATTGGTATCACTAAGTTGATGGGCCTGATAATAAGCCACTAGCTCTTTAAACTCCGTTTCTGTCGCAAAACCTTTTTCGGCTGCTAGAACGGTAATCACCATCCCATAGCCCTGCGCTTCGGAAAGGGCGGTTTGTTTACCGGCTGTGGTATTGACGTAGCTGCCTACTGCCGCTGGGCGAACATAAGCATTCCGCCAATCTTCGTAGGCTTTGATTTGAATTCTTTGATCATTCGCTGAAATACTCATAAATAAGATCCCTATATAAGAGACCAGCAGTACAGCCGCGATGCCCCAAAGGACGAGTGGTTTTCGTTTCATGCTGGTCTCCCTCCTTAATCGTTGAATCGCTGTGTTTTATACCATTTTGTGCCATCTCGTTTTAAAATACGGTCTAACATCAGTGAGAAAAAGGCGACTAATGACACCATTAAAAACAGTTGTGAATAAGTAAAATACGAGGCCACCGAATAAAGAAAATTCTCGGTAGTCGCTTGTCCATACTGACTAACTAAAGCAATGTTGATTTGCAGCAGATAGATAGCGAACATCAAGGCCCAGTTAACTAACAAAATCGCGGCAATTTGCCGATTACCTCCCCCAAAAGTAAAGGGTAGCTGCATCGGAATCCCGACAAAATTCATAAACATCACCACCAAATTTGCTAAAAAAATCAAATTGGAAACGACAATCGCAAAATTGAACCAAAAGAAGGTATTGACATAATAAAAGACTTCCCATTTGATGCGCCAATTACTACGATCTATTAGATGGTGGAGATTGCTGGTGATTACTTCATAATTGCCCTTAGCCCACCGTTTTCGCTGATAGTAATACACTTTGACCGTCTCTGGCTCTTGCTGAAAGGCCTCCGATTGAGGTGCTAAGGCAATCAGCAGGCCTTTCTCCATCAGCTTAAAGGACAAGGCCGTGTCTTCCGTCAAGGCACCATTATCCCAGCCACCGATTTCTTTCGCATAGCGCGTTTGGATAATAAAGTTGGTCCCCGGAATGTGACCAATTTTAAACAACTGCCACAAGCCGGTGTGTTGAATCCGTTGACTGGTAACAACTTCCAAATTGATACAACGGGTTAAAAAGTTTTGTTTATAATTCCGCGTCTTATTCCGACCGAAAACAGCCGTATAACGTTCCGGATCCTCTAAGCCTTTTTTGACTAGGAAATAGAGGGCATTTTGCTCCGGCATGGCGTCAGCGTCATACACACAAAGCCACTCCCCCTGCGCATCCGCCAGCGCATCATTTAGCACACCAGCTTTCCCACCAGTTCCTGTCCGCTCAATGATGCGAACATTAAAGCCTTGGTATTCCTCTCGCGAAATCAGTTCCTGCGCCTCGGCATAGGTATTGTCATCACAGTTATCGGCAAAAACCATGATCTCCATTTTTTCTTTTGGATAATTCATCCGTAAAATTGACTTCACGGTATCCTTGATCACCAGCTCCTCATTATGAGCAGGCACGACGATGGTCACCACGGGATAGCGGGACAAGGGCGGCAATTCTCTCGTGGGCCGTTTTAAATGAGTCAGTAAAAAGCGCACCGCTCCAAACAAGGTCAACAAGGAGAAGAAAACCGAGATCCAAATGGAAACAATCGTAAAAATCAACATTCCTCTAGCCACGGAGATTCCTCCTTTTGAAATAGCGCCAGACCCTTGATTGGATCACTAATGAGCAGATAAATAGCGCGACAGTGATGATAAAAAACAAGGCGGTCACAATGATACTCAACCAATAAAAAATTCGCATATCAGGGCCTCCTATACGATATATTCTTCTGCTAAATCCGTTTCAGCTTGACGGTTCAATTTACCTAAAACCTGCTCCGGCGTTAATTGGCTGTCACTCTCCACCACAAGTAGCCCACTGCGAATCGTGATATCCTGGTCATGATCAAAAGGGATCAGACCCATCTGGGTTTTAGTCACTTGATTCAGTTCTTCAATTTCACCAATACAATCTGCATTAAAGAGTGGGGTAATCACGACAAAGGCTCCCTCATCGACATAAAAAAGCTGTTCTTCTGGCAAGCGGATCACAGTTAAATCATCCGCCAAAATCGTCAATAGCTCATTGGTACGTGATTCGCTTTGATAGCGGTATTGATCCAAAAAGTCTACAAAAAACAGTGAGATCGCTAGCCTTCGTTGCTTGCTGGGACGCAGAGAAATACTTGTTAAGAATCGTTGATAGGTTTCATTAAATGCCGTCAGACTGCCTAACTGTGTTAAAGCATCGGTATTTTTTAAATAAGCTACTACATCGCGGCGATTGCCAATGAGCTGGTTTCGTAAAAAAATATCCGTTTTAAGCCAATAACCTACCAATGAAAAAACGGGCACGATAAAAATCAGATAATTCTTCAACCAAGGGCTCATAACCACGGGATAAAAATAGAGGATAAATGCGCCAATCGCCATCATGATCATGGAGATGATTACGACAAAAAGTGAAGTCCCCATCATCCCAAAAATGATACCTAGCAAGACCAAAACATTTACATAATAGAACGTCTGCCCATCTACATAATGATACAAGAGTAAATTATGTGCTAAGACTAGAATCATTAGCAAAATGACACCTACTTCTAGCGGGATTTTGTAGCGTAAGTTTTTCATGGCATTCCCTCCTTTTCCTTTAGACTAGCGAAAAATAAACTAAATCACCAACTTTTTGCCTTATTACTGGGAAAAAGCCTTTTCTCGGAGCTGAAATAGTTTTTGTAGCTGCTGAACTGTCGTGCGCTTTTCCGATAGCGGCGGCAACTTGTCCAGTGAAAAGTAAGCACTTTGAGTCGTTTCACTGTTTTCGATGAAGCGACCAGAAACTGGTTCACAAGCGAAAATCAATTTATAGTACTGGGAAAGTTGCGGAATATCTGAACGCAAATTCGTATCAAAAACGGCCAATAAACCGGCGACTGTGACTGTCAGTCCTGTTTCTTCCAGTACTTCTTTTTGAACATTTTGACTGGGCGAAACACCGATCTCCGCATATCCCCCCGGCAGCGACCAGCGTCCGCTGGCAGTGTCTTGGACTAGTAATACTTTGTCGCCTTCTGTAATAAAGCCCCGCACATCGACTTTGGGGGTAGGGTAACCAGAATCCGCTACGAGCTCTTGAATAGTCGCCACATCTGTTTTCCCCACTTCTGCCAATAACATCGTCGCCAGTTCATATAATTCCTGATAGCGTTCTTGATCAAAGACATCCTTGCCATACATTAAACCCGCTTGAGCAAGGGCTAAAATTCGCTGATAGCTTTGTAATTTTTCCAATTTCCTCACCTCTTTGCTTTAGTCTATCGAAAAATACAAAAAAAGTCTGAGGATATCCCTCAGACTCGTGAATTTAAGCCTCGACTGCTTTTTCAATAGCGGTCAGTAATGTTGGATCAGTTAATTTAGTGACCTCTTTAATCACTTCTGGCAAACTTTGTGCTTTAAGCATGGTTTGCAGCTTGACGCTTTCTTCATCAGTTGGGTCATTATAATGGAAAACTTTCGCTACTGTGTCTACCAAATGATCATAGTTCAAACCACGATCATGCAGCTCACGAATTGGCCGAATAAAGCGTTCATCGTAGCCAAGTTTACGAATCGGCGTGCGGGCTACGCGAGTAATCGCATCTGAAATATAGGGATTTTGAAAGCGGCCGATAATCTTATTGATATATTGTTGATGCGTTGCCGGATCGAAATCCCACTTATGAATCAACAAGTCCCCTGTTTCCTCCAGCACAGCCTGTAACTGAGTTAGGACGCGTTCATCCTTGATAGCCTCATCAATCGTTTGATAATCGTAGAAAGCGCCAGTATAAGCCGTTGTCGCATGCCCCGTATTTACGGAGAATAATTTACGTTCAATATATGGTTCTAAATCAGCCACATAGTGCACACCGTTTAAGCGCAGATCCACTCCTTTACTTTGGGTTTCATCAATCACCCATTCAGAAAAAGGTTCAACGGAAACAAATAGCGGATCCTCATGATGTTGAATGGGCACAATACGATCGACTGCCGCATTAGGGAAGCCCACCGTTTCCTCAACGTAAGCTTGCTCTGCAGGTTCTAAAAAGGCCATAACCTTGTCCTTTAGAAAAGCCGAGCCTCCAATCATATTTTCACAGGCAATCACATCAAAAGCGGGCTTTCCTTGACGGAAACGTTCTTGAATGCCCTTAGCAATCAACTCTGCGATAAAAGGCAAAATATTAGGGCCAATCGCCGTTGTCACGATATCGGCTGCCGCAATCGCCGCCACCACAGCTTCCGGTTCCTGCTGATTATTAAGTCCGGTCACATTCGTCACCGTCATCCGTTCTTTCTTTTCATCCGCCAGCTCAATCTCATAGGTACCGCGGGCTTTCAAGGCATCAATAATCGTTTCATTGATATCAACAAAGGTGATAGCAAAACCGTTTTGCGAAAGAATTTCGCCAATAAAACCGCGACCGATATTGCCGGCGCCAAAGTGAACTGCTTTCATTAGGCTTCTACCTCCTCTAACATTGCGGCAATTGCTTCTTTCGAATCCGCATTCGCCAAGCGAACCACATTCTCAACATCCGAACAGAAAATCGCGATTTTAGAAAGTAGGTCTAAATGTTCATCACCAATACCTGCGATCCCAAAAATGACCATTGCCAGTTTTTCTTCGGTACCGGTTGTATCAAAATCCACCCCTTCTGGAATTTGAATCACAGAGATCCCCGTCTTCTTCACAAATTTTTTGGCTTCGTCAGTACCGTGGGGAATTGCGACAAAGTTTCCCATATAGGTAGAAACTAAGTTGTCTCGTTCAATCATCGCCTCGACGTAAGCCGCCTCAACGCAACCGGCATCAACTAATAACTGTCCCGCGGCTTGAATAGCTTTGTCCTTGGTTGGATAGCTTTGGTTTAATAAAATCATGGATGTGTCTAACTTCATGTGGCATTCTCCTAATCTATATTTCGTATTTCCCCAACGAAGAGGGAGCTAAGTAGCTGATAAATAATTTCTTTAGAGCCATGTTTGTAAATCTCGGTATTCAAGTCGCTTTCAATGACCGAACTGCTGATTTTTCCTAATAAATGTTGATCTTCCGGTGATAAGGGATCCGGTGCCAGCATTAGTAAAATTCGTTTCAGTTCGATACTCTGCTTATCCATGCCTAATATCGGGAAAGTCTGATCTAATTCATAAATACCAAAGTAAGGCATTTTGACCCAAGCATTGGCACTGTGGAATAAGGCAATATTGGAATTAGGAATACCAATCGGTGCCACTAAATAGCGTTGAATCACCTGCTCAGCGACCTTTTCGGCATCCGTCACGACAAAACCTTCCAGCTCTTTCAGAATAGCCAAGAGTGTTTCTTCTAAGGTTGCTTGACTCGTAACTTGTTTCAAATCAAACTGTTTCAATAAATTATTGGCAACCTTCATGGTTTGATAAATATCGTCAAATTCCTCTGCCGATTGTTGCGGAATCACGACTTCTTTTCTGGCTGGCAATTCACTGTTAAACTCTTGTTTGATGTATTGGCGGATCTCTTGAATCTCGTCGTCCAATAATAATGGCGAAATCACTTTATAAGGCAACTGGAAACCGGGTAGAAAAATCGTCGATAAAATCATATCGTATTGCTCAAAATGAAGCCGCTCCATTTGTGAAAGGCGGGCAACTTCTACCTGCTCGACTTCCGGTAAGAATTTTAAAATCCGACTTTCTAAAATTTTGGCTGTCCCTACCCCGCTAGAGCATAAAACTAAAACCGCTAAATCACGACTACCAGGATTACGTTCCAAGGAGGTCGCAAAGTGGATCACGATATAACCCAATTCATCTTGTGATAGCTCATGCTCAGGAAAAACTTGTTTTAGGGCTTTTTTGACTCCTAAGTATAATTGATGATACTCATTAATAACTTTTTCTAATAAAGGATTGTGGTGCTGCTGCCCCAATGCCACCGGTCGTTTGAGGGCCGCTGCCATATGGGCCATTAAGTCATAAAACAAGGTTTCATCTTTCCGAAAATCGATGCCCGTCTCACCGGCTGTTAGTCGAATCAACTCTTTAATCTTATAGGAAAGCTCGACATCAAAAGACTCAAGAAAAATATTCTGAGGAATCTTGTAATTCAAGCCTTCTAGCTGACGGGCAAAGAAATTTCGTTCGTTCTCATTGATGGTCTCCCCCAGCTGTTGTTCCATGAAATTCATGATTTGACGCGCCACCTGTAAAGAATCTTTGCGAATCCGGTGGCTATCTACCGTTTGAGAGAGCATATGACCACTCACGATACGGTCAATGGAAATCGCTAAAATCAGCAAAATCTGCTGCAATTGGTTATCAATTACTTCTGTAAAAAGTTTGTCGGGGTTATGCAAAATAATCTGCTTAGCCCAAAACAGTGAACGTGGTGAGACTTGTTGTAGGAAAAAGTTTTGTGGCAGTGGCTGCGCGTCACTGGTTAATTGATGCATATATTGGAAAAAGTCGTATTCGTTGACCCGTGTATAAATCAAACTGCTGAGGATTTGACGACGTTCCTTTTCACCACCTACCACGATTACGCCCCGCGACTTGCGCCTTTCCAGCTGCAACTGATAATCGGGAAAAGTCGTTTCAATCACTGTCAAATCAGCGTTCACGGTACTAACACTAACCTCAAAGTCAATTGCCAAGGCTTCCATCGTCAGTTCTTCTTCCGCTAGTAATAAGACTACAGCCAAAGCTTGCTGGCGCTCTACCGTATCGAAAGCCTCTTCCTCATCCAGTGAAAGCTTTCGTTTTAACTCTTCGATTTGAAATTCTTCGCCGACTAGACGGTAACCGGCGCCTCGTGGCTTAACGATTTGAATCTGTAACTGAGCTAGCGTCGCTTCAATACTGGAAATTTCTCGGTAGATGGTACGGCGGCTGACTTGTAGTAGTTGTTTCAATTCTTCTACCGTCACGCCATTGCGGTATTCCACCAACAACTCCAAAATCTTTTTTTCGCGATATGAAAAGTACATGGCAACCTCCCTTCTTAAAAACAACGTAAAGCAGTGAAGAAACTCCACTGCTCTACGGGTATCTTTATTTCTTCATTTTGTCGACGATTTCGTCATATCTTGGACTATTTAAGAAGTTTTCTACCGAAACGTGAACGGCATGTGGTGTTTTTTGTTTTGCGCGTTCCGTCAGCTCTTCTTGGGTCACAATCAGAACATCGTCTTCATCTTTCAAATTGTTGATAGCAGAGTTGGTGACCGTCACATCAATGCCGGCCTTTTTCACTTTGTTTCGTAAGATGGAAGCCCCCATCGCGCTTGAACCCATACCAGCGTCACAAGCGAAGATAATGTGAGTCACATCATCGAAAGTTGCTGCATTGTCGGCTACGATTTTTTCCGTCATAGTCATTGTTTGGCCTTTAGAAGCCGCTTTGGCCGCTTGTGTTGCAGCAACCGTATCTTCAAAAGCATCTTCTTCCACGGAGTGATCCGCTTTTAAGACCACCATCCCAATCAAGAAGGACACAACTGCGCCAGCTAAGACCCCAGCAATTACTGGTAAGTAGCCGCCACGAGGTGTCATAGCCATGATGGCGATAATTGAGCCTGGTGAAGCTGCTGCTTGTAGACCTGCACCTAATAATTGGAACGTGAAAGTACCAGCTACACCACCACCGATAACTGCTAAGAACATCAATGGTTTCATCATGACATATGGGAAGTAGATTTCATGAATCCCACCCAAGAATTGGATGATAATCGCGCCTGGTGCCGAAGATTTCGCGGAACCTTTACCAAATAGAGAGAAGGCTAACAAGACACCCAAACCTGGTCCAGGGTTCGCTTCTAATAAGAAGAGAATTGATTTTCCGGCTTCTGCTACTTGTTCTGTTCCTAATGGTGTCAAAATGCCGTGATTGATTGCGTTATTCAAGAATAAGATTTTTGCTGGTTCAATAAAGATATTAGCCAGCGGCAATAGGTTAGCATTAACGATGGTTTCAACGCCGGCTGCCATCACATTGGTCAAGCTGGTAACCACTGGTCCAACTGCGAAGAAACCTAAAATTGCTAATCCGAAACCAAGTAAACCTGCTGAGAAGTTGTTAACTAGCATTTCAAAACCAGCCCGAATTTTATCTTGGAAAAGATCATCGAATTTCTTAATGACCCACCCCCCTAAAGGACCCATGATCATGGCACCGATAAACATCGTGACATCCGAACCAACGATAACCCCCATCGTAGCGATTGCCCCTACAACTGCTCCTCGTTGACCATGAACCATGCTACCACCCGTATAAGCGATCAATAATGGCAATAAATACGTTAGCATTGGTCCAACTAGTTCGTTCAACTGCGCGTTGGGAATCCAACCTGTGTCAATGAATAATGCTGTAATAACACCCCATGCAATAAATGCGCCAATGTTGGGCATGACCATGCCACTTAGATAACTTCCTAAGCGCTGGATTTTGGCCTTTAGCCCAGTACCCTGTGCTGTTTGTTCCATTTTTCTTCCTCCTTTATTCTTTCTACACTTTTATTGTAAGCGCTAAAGAAAGTGGTTTCAACAACTACCACCTATACCTTTGGCACACTTCTATGTGCCAATGTGCCACTTTAGGTCAAAATCAAGTAAAAGAGGACATTTTTCTGAATAAAAAAACAGACCAATTCCACTTTTCAGGATTGGTCTAAAAAAAAGCATCTGGAACATAACTTTTTGAGTTACGTCCCAGACGCTTCCTATTACTATTTTACGC
>NZ_BCQJ01000004.1 GCF_001544375.1 Enterococcus canis NBRC 100695
TAGGTGCATAAGAAAGCTTTCCACGATAAATCATGCAGATAGCCCCTTTATACTTTTCTTTTGTTAAACAATTTTTTTCAAAAATGATATTTAAATCTAGAATATCTAATGTATCTTTGATAAGCTGAGTATAGGACATCTTAAATCCTCCTTTGAATTGGTTCGCCAAATTGATTCAATTGGATTTTAAGATGTCTTTTTCTTTTTTACAACAAAAAAGATGCTGGTGAGATTCACCAACATCAAAAAGTATAGAGCCATTATTTTAGACTGTAGCCAAGTCCTCATTGGATTGTCTGCAGTCTTTTTTTGCTTCAATTGACAGTTTAAACGATATAAAAAAGCCCTTCTCCGGCACTCGAGGTGGATTGGGGGAGCACCGAAGAACGACTTTTCTCAATATAAGCGGGGCGTCCCCGATTGGACCTAGTGAACTGGTCCGAAGTTTTTTAAAGGATAGAAACGAAAACTTGCTATACCGTCAATATCCTCTTTATGAATCAAGCCAATGGTTCGGCTGTCTCTTGAATTTGCTAAGTTGTCACCAATAACGAAATATTGATCTTCTGGAATTTCTCTAAGCCCTGTCAAATCATCAGTAACTGTCTCATCAATTTGAAAGATATACTCTCCTAGAGAAGGATCATTTCCTGGAATAATTGATACAGTGTTGGTCCCTATCATCAGCCCATCCCCAGGTAGTCCAATCACTCTTTTGACATACTCTTTGTTACTCTCATGTGCATCAAATGTGATCAAAGAAAACCTTTCAACTTTTTCGGGCTTGGCAATTACTAAACGATCACCGGAATGTAAAGTTGGCTCCATTGATTCACCACTTACTACTCGAAAACTATGAGATAGAAAGAAGATAATGCAACTTACTGCTATTACCAGCATCAATCCATAATAGATGCTACTAAAAATAATATTGAGAATCTTTTTTCGTTTACGTTGCTGTTTCTTTTTCTCACGTAGCTCTAGGAGTCGTTTCTTACGTGCCATTTTTTTTCGCTTTTCAATTTGCTCGGGTGATAGTTTTTTGCTCTTTTCTCTATGATTCGTATTGTTTACTGGTTTTATATTAGATGCCGATTGTCTTTTGTTCATCCAATCACCCTGAACTTCCTTTAGACAAAGATCTTTTCTCCAACCAGTAATATACTAAGAAACCGCTAAGAGACAATAAGCTAATCACAACACCTAACTTTAGGCCTTGCGGTACATAAACAAACTCGACTTTACTTTTACCAGCAGGCAATCGTAAAGTAAGGAAGGCTTCCTGAAATAATGGAATATCTGTCTTCTCACCATTGACGAAGGCAGTCCATCCTTGGTCATAAGGAATCGTCGTAAATAATACGCGTTCCTCATTAGTTTCCACGTTTCCTGAGACTTTCCGTCCCTTCACTTTCAAATCAACATTTTCCTTTTGAATAGCCTCTACACCTGCCTGATATTTTTCTATATCAAGAAGTGTTAGTTTTGGCAAATTTAATACTAGCGGTTCCTTTTCCCCGGTATATTTATTCACTAAGTTTGTAAATTCAAGCGTTATCTCTACTTGATTTTTCTCCTCAAAATATCCCACAGAATAAAAGGCACCATCTTCATTGACTTGACTAACATAATCACTACCATTCACTTTAAAGTGAACATTAGCATCATTATAAAGATAATAATTATAGGTACTCATCATCAAATACGCCTGTACATTTTGAGGGATATCTAGTTCGTAGGTAACACGCATTTTCTCCCCATAATCATCTGGCGTCAGCATGATGACCTCGGTTCCTTCAGTTGTTTTTTCCTCATATTTTCCATTTTCAATAGAAAGAAATTTAGGTTCCTGAAAAGAAAAATAATCTTCATCCATGCTAGCAAGTTGATTGAATAAAGCAGATTGATTTTCAACCGCATTTTCCGCATAAATCTGCTCGTCTGTTAGAATGCCCAACTTTGCTTCGTTCTGATTCTCAAATAATCGATAATCACCTAAACTTTCGACTTCGCGGTAACCATATTTTAGAACATCTTCCTTCGAAAGATTTTGCTTAATACCTAATATTGTATCCATTAATAATGTATTATTCCGATATCTAATCTTTAAATTCGTTCCTCGTGAATTAAACCCTAGGCTATCCAAATACTGAGAAGAATGGCGATTGCGAATAGATGAAAACATTGCGACGCCATGATATCCATATAAAAAAGCATCATTTTGTGAAAGTGGTGTAAGATTTTCTGTACGGATAAAACCAGTCTCTTTATTTGCTAGTAGTTTTGTTACTTCTTCATATTCTTTTATCATTTTTTCGCCGGATTGATATCCCCACTCATTATCAATTCCTCGAATCAGACCAAAAGTGTTAAAACCTGTTTCCATTATTACTGCACCTAATAGTAAGAGCCAAACTATGTGCTTAGTTTGCTTACATAACAAGTAAAATAATAATAAATATAACAACAGAAACATCAGAGTCCAATTATAATTTTGCGTATAGAGATAGTTATACTCACCACGATCTGTTATAAAGCGTACCAATGTGAAAAGAACAACCAATCCTACTACAATATAGGCAATCTGTTCGAAATCTTCCTTACGCACTACTACCAAGCCTTTGGCTGCTAAGAAAATAACCATAAAAGAAAAGACAAAACTATAGCGGAATAAGAACATATTAGGTGTATGCATCCCTTGCCAAAAAAGATTCAACGGCTCTACATAGAAACTGAGTACGAGAATACCTACCAAACTACCATATGCTATTTTTTCTCTGAGGCAGATTTTCTTTGTTATAAAAAAGAAAATCGTAAAAATAAGCGCAGTCAATCCAACATAAACAAATGGAATCGTGCTAAATTTCGTTGAATCATAGACCCCTACCATATTTTTAATCAGTAAATCCATCCAGCCGGTATTTACTGTCTTAAAAGACCCGATAACGCTTAGTCCTTCACCATTATTTCTTAAATCAAATAAAACAGGTAAAAGGATGGGCATTGCCGCACCCCCTGCTAAAAATGAAGTTAGCAAATAGCGTCCAATAGTTCGTTTTCTTTGTCGAAAATCAATAGCAATATAAGCCAGGTAATACAAGAATGAAAACAAACCTACAATAAAGGCCATATAGAAATTCGAAATAAACATCAGCAAATAGCTAATGAATAATAAGAATACTTTGTTCTTATCGACTAAGCGATGAATTCCCCAAATAATTAAGGGTAGATAAATTAAAGCGTCTAACCACATCACTACTTCTGACGTTGCTACACTAAATGCAACGAGGCTATACATAGTTGTTAGTGCCACCCGCACTATCTTTTTTAGTTCAAAATTAAACTTTAAAAATAGCGCGAAGCTGACACCCATAAGCCCAAATTTAAACAGCGTGTAGAAATATAGAAAATCAGTTATTTGTGTATTTTTAAAGAACAGTACTAATGGCGTAAAAATGCCGCTGAGGTAATAAGCAATAAAGGCCCAGCGATTGAGGCCTAACGAACCTGACCAATCATAAAAAAAAGATTCTCCATCTTTGATCATGCGATTGTACGCAGCATGAAATACTGAATACTGTGAATAACTATCGCTTGCCATGATTGTTTTGGATAAATCTCCCGGAAAAATCCCTCTAAGAGCATAAACCAGCGCTAGAATAATCACTGGAATAGCAAAACTGTAGACAATCGTTAGTCCTTCTTTTTTTAAAAATATTCCTAACTTTTTCATTCACTCCTCCTAATGAACAACGCCAAAGCGGTTCAGTGGATAGTACCGAAGTGTAACGACCCCCTCGATACTGTCTGCCTCAATAAAGCCTAAGGCACGGCTATCTTGTGAATTGCTCCGATTATCTCCTAGTAAAAAGTATTCATTTTTGGGAATTTGCGTCATTGATTTCAATTTTTTAGCTGCTGCTGTATCTAGCTCAAAAATCTGTGTACTGTCTCTCAATTCACTAGAATAATAGAGCTTTTGAATATCGACACTTTCATCTAATTCTGCAAACAAATACATTTTTGTACCAATGATATAATACTTATCTCCTGGCATCCCTACCACTCTCTTCAAGTAGCTTTCATTGGTATCGGGATGGAAAAATGTCACAATATCATAGCGTGTCACGTTTTTATTTTTATTCGTTAACAATTTATCCCCTGTTTCAAAGGTTGGTGACATAGACGGACCATTCACCGTATGTGACCGTATTGTCATTAAAAACCACAAGCAACCCATCAGCAGAATAAAAAGCCCCACTAGTTCCACTATTTGTTGTATTTTTTTTCTTCTTTTTTTTCGTTTTAATTTTTCAATTTGTTTCGGTGTTAATTTTTTTCGCTTTCGTTTCTTATTATTTTTCGTCTGAACCGCCTTTTTCTTCTCTGTTGCTTCCTCTACCGGTATTTTCATATCAAAAGCTCCTCATCTTATGTATCGGGAACATTAAAAGTTCCGCTACACCTAATATATCATCTTTTGATACCAACCCGTAATTACGGCTATCTGCACTAAATGTCCGGTTATCCCCAAGTACAAGGTACATATCCGCTGGAATTTGTCCCATCTGACTACCTGTGACTTCATTCAAATCGAAATTTTCAGTCAAAGAATAGTTATTTTCACGAGCTTCTTCTTTCGCTTCTGACAAAAATCGTTCTGGTTGCTCCTGCCCATTGACCCATAAGGTGTCATCACGATATTCAATTGTCTCTCCCGGCAAACCAATAACTCGGCGAAATGATTTATTCTCTTTACCTGGTGTTTTAAAGGAAACAACGGAAAAGCGCTTGATTTTCTTATTTTTTGATATCATGATCCAATCTGAATCCACTAGAGTGGGGGTCATGCCAAACCCCTCCACTCTCTGCACACCAAATAAAAAAGAAAAAATAGCAGTTGATAGTCCCATCGTCAAAATAAGAGCTAACAAAATCGTCTTGATAAGCTGCTTACGTCGCTCTTTCTGCCGTTTTGCTCTTATATAGGCTTTTTTCCTTGCAATATATCGTTGTTTTGCTTTCTGTTTTCGTTTATCGTCCATCCCGCTCACCCCACTATTTTTTCAGTGAAGATTCGTTGATACGGTAAAACTCAAACGCCTTTTCCTGGGATCCCTGGACCTTAGATATATCCTCAATATAACTGTTTCCTATCTCTTCTTCTTGTAACTGTTTCAATGAGATTCCTGACAAGTTTAAACCTAGCCGTTTCATCCGATCAAACAGCTGCGACATAATCACTTTTCCCTCTTTGGAAAGTCGTGAGTTTGGTACACGAGCACCATAATTAGCGAGTCTAGCTGAAAGATCATAGATAGTTGCGAGATCTTTTTGAGGATTGTCTGTGTCACTGATTGCTTCAATCCGTTGTTCCAATTCATCAATGATAAAATACCCTTGCACCAGCGCTTCCTGATCTTTCACGTCAAGGTTAGTCGATTGATAATAACGAATGTAGAAACCACCTGCAAAAAACACTCCCGCTAATACAAGAATAAGAATAAATCGATTTCGAGCTTTCTGTGCCCGCTTTTTAAAACGTGCATTCAGTCTCATCCACTTTTTCTTATTTCTTTTACTAGGCCTCCTTTTGCGATTCTTTTTCAATTTTCCAGAATTTTTGATCCAAATCACGAAAAATAAAATTGCTAAGAGAACGAAAAGAACAGCTGCGGAAAGGAGTCCTACGAAGAGCCAGTCTAGTATTTCCATCCTGCATCCTCCTCAATTCCTATTTTTTTGTCTTTTTCTTTGCTTGTCTTTTCCGTCTCTCTGCTTTTTGTTTTTCTTTCTTTCGTTTTTTCAAGATCATAATAATGATCAAAATAATCACAAATAGCGCGACAGCGCCGCCTACAATCATTAAAATCAAGCGCCAATTAATTCCAGGATCTTGCACTAATGACAAATCACTCTCATTGAATTTATCTGCTTCTTCATCTGTGATAGTAAAATTCTCTTTCCATTCCCAACGACCGCCTTGAGCCGTTGTTACTAAAACTCTAGCTGTATAGTCGCCCGGTATCATTTCCTGGCCATTCATACTAACAGGAAACCTAATTGCTGAGTTTGGCGCCATATTCATTTGTGACTTTTTCGCCTCATATAGCACTTCTTCCGAATCGACTGCAGAGATTTGTACATCAGTCGTAACATTATCTAAGAAGTTTGGTTGTACATTCGAATAGTCGACAAAAATTGTGTTACGATAGTTAGAACTTCCTGCATAGACGCGGTTAAATTCCACTTTTTCAGGAATACCATCTGTCTTACCTTCACTCAGTAACATGCCTACCATATAGGCGAATTTATTAATGACCATGCCATTTTGATTCGATTCTTGATCTTTTTGTTGTAGCCGAATTCCCCCAGCTAAATAGCCTTCAAAGGAAGTTTTAGGCATATTAATTTCTATGTTGAGTTCCTTGCTACTATTAGGTTCTAAAACTACTTCATCTGGTACAGTGACTACTTCACTAAAGTCAAATTTCAATGATGGATCTTTATCTTCGATCTTCACATATTCAATTACACCACCGCTATTTGTGATGCCACGATTGGCTTCTACTAAAACGGTGATTTCCTCATCTGATGTATTATTTAACTTCATGACGACTGTTTGTTTTTGTCCAGGCTTCATACCTAAATCGTAGTAGGTAACATTAGGATTGATTTGGTTATCTGGCCGCACGACTTCAAAAGAAAATCCTCCTGTATCAGGTTGATCCTCTTCAGCTGAAGCTGCGGTCCCCATACCGAAAATCAAGCCGAATATGTAAAGCATCACTAGACTAATCTTAAAGTTTTTCCCCATAATTCTCCACCTCATAAACTTTTAACGAGAAACTGCCCGAAGACAGTTTCTCGCAGATTTTGCTATTTTTTATAACTTTTTAAGGAGCTGGCGTACGTGCATCTTCAATTGTCCAAGTTACAGTAGCAGTATAAATTCCAGCTTTTTTAACAGTAGCACCAGGAACGTTCAAATCAACACCATCGTAATCAGTACCTTCTACATATTCACCAAAAGCGATATCAAAGACACCAAACCCTTTTCCTTCTTCAGTGTTAGACAAAACTGGTACAGCTTCACCGTCTTCTTTTAATTGGAATGTTGTTTGAAGTGCTGCAGCAGATGGCATAGTCGCTGTATTATTAGCCGTCATTAAGTGTGCATTTTTGTACACTAGGTCAGCCCCTGTTAATTTAGTTCCACCATTATCAAATTGATCTGTTAACGCAGCTGTAATAGAATGACGGTTTGCTTCACCGTCAACCCGAACATCTTGATAACGTACGAAGTGAGCCATTGTTACAGTCTCATCAGGATTTTCTTTTGTTGCCGCTTCAAAAGGCAATACTGGATAAGTTTGATCTTGTCCATCCGCTAAGATATCTTTCATACCGAAGTCCATGTCTGTTACAGAAACAATTTTCAATGGGATTGGATCTGTATTTGGTTCTGGTTCAATAATTTCAGGTTCATTTGTTCCTGGCGGTGTAATTGGCGGCGTTAATGAATCCGTATTTTGAGTAAATTCTACCTTTCCTTCGCCTGTCTGTTCAGGTGCAGCTTTTGTTTCTGAATTCATTGCAACGCCCAAAACAAGTGTACTTAACAACAACGCTCCAGCAATTTTGTGTGTGTTTTTCATTTTTGTTTCCTCCTAATTTTTGTTTTTTATTAATAATCCATAACGGATTAGTAATGACATTATAATTACTTACTCTTTGGAACATCTGACAATATCCATGTCAATTCCGTCTTATACGGTATTCCTATCTTCTTTACTGTCTTTTCAGGGACTGTTAAAGTAACCGAACCATTTTCATACAGCGGTTTTTGAGACTCTGGATGTAAAATTGGATTATCATTTTCATCCATAAGTGGTTTGAAATTTTCTAGACTTGTTCGGCCAAAAGATATCAGCCAGGTCCCTTCTCCCTTACCCTGATTAGCAGTCGCAATTTCTTGTTCTTCCCCAATTTTCATATTAATCGTATCATTTTTTAAATTAGGGAATGTGCTCGCTTCTGTCTGGATAGAGTTGACCCAAGTATGCCCTAATGACAACATGGCACCATCTAATTCATCCCCAGCAACTGTTCGAAATTGAGTTTCTTGTTTAACACCCAAGGTCCAACCTGCTGCAGTACCTCTATTGTCCGTTATTTGTACAAAATGTGCCCGTGCGCTTGTATCATCTAAAAAAGATAGCGCAATCGCTGAATAAGGATCAGATACCTTTGCCTGCTGCGAACCAAAATTCAAAGCTGGGACATAGTCTAAGCGAAGTGGATTAGTATTCTCTTTGATTCCGCCCTCTGGGGATACTGGTGTAGATGGATTTTCAGGATCATAAATCACCTGTTTATCCTCAAATTCAACTTTTCCACCTTGAGAGCGTGTCGCATCTGCAAACGCAGTAGTCGGAATCAACATAGCAAAGAAAAATAATGCTATACCAAATTTCTTCATTGTGATTCCTCCTTTTTACGACGTCTAATCAGGAAGAGGATCAGTACTAAAAAGATAATCCCCAATCCGCTATACATCAGACTCTTTTTCACAACTTCACCCGTACTCGGATACTTGCCTCCGCCAGAGGCAGAAGGTTTTCCTGGTGATGGTTTTGTAGGCGTCACAGTAGCCTGTGATTCACTCGTTTTTGATTCTTGTGTTTCACTGGACTGTGGCGGTACAACACTATCATCTTCAAAAACAATAACTCCCTCGGTAACCACACTTTGCGTTTTTTGGCTAGGGTTCTTGTTCTCCGCTGCAACCCCTGTGATGCCCAAGGTTGTAAGAAAAATCGAAAAGACAGAAAACACTAGAATCGTTTTTAGTAAAGTCTTCACCCGCATTTCTCCCACTTCCTTTCTATCTGACATCACTAAGAGTCCAGACGATTTCTGCTTTATACTCTCCAAGCTTGTTAACTGTCCCGGCAGGAACATCTAGCTTGAAGCCTTTTCCTTCTTCAGACCAATCATCGCTTAAACGGTACTCCTCAGTGTCTTCATTTTTTCCGGTTTCAATAATTTGATCGTCACCATCTAAAGTGAATTCGGAAGCTTGATCTGCACCCGTTTGGTATTTTAATGCATCTGGCAAGATATAGTTTGGATCATCTGTATCTCCTGTTTGCAAGGTTAATACTTTGTCCAATCGTGCCGTTAATTTCCAGTCATCTCTTAGCGCACGGTTATCTTTGATAGTAAATGGTGCATCAATTTCTGGCTTACCCACACGGATATTGAAAATTCCTACGTTACGAATACCGAAATCCATCGTCGTTGGATAAGAACTGATAATTAAAGTACCATCAAAAATATATTTAACAACTTTCCCATCATCAGTTACCTCAACAGCATCCTCTGATTCCGGTTTAGTTAGCAACTGATAGTCTTGCTCGATAACCGCATCAATACTATCTGTTACCGCCTTTTCCTTCGTCAAATCAACGGTATCACCTGGTGCATGACCAGAAATCATCACTGGGGTTACGATGTCAGTATCGCTACCATCAACAAACCTTACAGTCAGACTATTATCAAAGACCGTAATTGGTACTTCAATTGTTTGGCTATTATTTTTCTCATCTGTCAATTTGACTTTCAAGCTCTTAGTACCCGTTGTTGCGACAAGTTCCTCAATTTCTTCCGTTGTCATATCTAGCGTGACCGTGATATCATCTGCGGCACTCACATTATCTTTAAGATTCGTAATGAAATCTCGTGGATCCTTAGGTGAAGCTTCCGTCCCTGTAATGGCAGATGGTACCCCTAGTGGAACGCGAATGTCCTCCGCTGGGTCAGCTGTTGGAGCTGTTTTGTCATTGAATGTTACTGTAATTGTCTTAGATACTTCATCCACACCGTTTGAAACAGTAAGAATGATGTCCATCGGTGTTTCTTCATGTTCAGAATCTGCAGTGACACCTGATGTGTCAATCGTTAGCTTGCTGGTATCTGTTACATTAATCACGCCAGTCTCTGTCATTTCAGACGCAACGACACTTGCCTGAGCAATAATAAAATCATTCAGATTCTCAGCGTTCTCCCAATCAGCACGATCCGTAACAAAGCTATTTCCTCCGACAGCAACACTGCCATTTACTTCACCGTCAACTACCGTAATTGGAATTTCAATGGATTCACTGTCATTATCAGCTTTATCAGTCAAGATAACATGAATCACTTTATCGCCAACAGAGCTGACTAGATCACTGATTTCGGTCTCATTTTCCACCAGACGAATTTTAAGTTCTTCCGACTCCGTTACATTATCCGAATAGCTACTTAAAAATTTGAATAAGTCGACCCCATTGCCAGTAAGGTACTCTGGTGTATTTAATGGTACCAGTATATGCTTACCAACCCCAACTGGCGGTTCTGTATCTTTCACCGTCACAACTATTTCTTTTTCAATATTTTCTGCAAGTCCATTCTCTGGGTCAGCAGGAACAATTAGTTTGACAGTGTAATCAGCTGGAGTAGTCGTAATTCCTCCTAAATCGGCAATTTCAATATTTGATGTAACATCTACTTCCGCGCCATCTCTCAAGTAGAAAGCCGTTGGATTACTTTCCGATAAAATATATTGTTTGATTTCATCCTCTGTTTTATCCTTTATTTCAGATGCATCAATTTCAATGTTCTGTGCCTTAATTTCAGCACCAACATCATAAACGATAAGCTTCGCTTGAATTGTTGCGGTATTACCGGCCTCATCAGTAACATAAATTTCAATCGTATGGCCTTCTAAACTAGGTTGATTAATTAGATCTGAAATATCCGTCTTATAGGCATAAGTGAATTCTTGGTCCTCCATCGGATTAGTGTCTTGTACATTTTCTACAAAAACACTAGCATCTGGTGGTGTGCTGCCTTTTTCGACAATATATTCACGCCCATCGGCAGTCGGTGCTGTAGTATCTTTGACTGTCTTAATCACATAGTTTTCCTTACCATTCAACCAACCAACAGCCATTATTTTTTGACCCGCGACTAATTTGTCTTGTTCTTCTGCGGGAACATCAAAGTGATAATCACCTGTAAACGAATCAGCAATCGTATGGAAAACACGATCATCTCCTTCTAGAGGAGAGGCAACAGATGGCGTTCCTACTGGGCGATCCAATGGTGGTGGGTCATCTTCTGTGTAATCATCACGATCAACATAGTAGAAAGTAATAGCCGTTCCATTTCCATACTCCGGATCGGGATTGACAATTCCACTAAATTCCTTATGAGTATCTTCATTTGGATTATCCGTAATCTCATTTAATCCAATGTTGACATCCTCAATAAATTCAAACAAGACCCGTGAGAAACCGGTATGGTTTGCTGGTGGAACTTGGCTGCCACTTCGACCACTCGTATTATAATTTGCCAAGAAATCATTCGTGATTGCACTTGTTACACTTTGACCAGCTAACCCAATCTGATTTCGAGCATTGTAGGTAACATCTACTCCATAAATCGGCGCCCATGACTTGTACAAGACGCTAGGATCTGATTTTAACCAGGTTGATACCTTTTGAACATCGGCAATAAAATGACCAGGATTTGACATATTAATCAAATGAGCATTCGTATTAGCTCGAGCATCTAAATCAATTGAGAACGCATCGGCAAAGCGGAAAGCTCCGCGAGCGCCAATATTTATCAAATTTCTTGTGCCTGTCCCATCTTGCAATGCAATATTAAAGATCGATTTCCGTCCAATTTCAAACGTACTATCATTGCCGGCGGTGATAACATCCCTACCATCCGTACCTTGATTTTTCAGATTAATGTGTAATTCTCCTTCGTCTCGCACATTAAACTTAGAATTATTCCCAATGGAAATAGCATTTCGAGTTCCTCCCATCGGGCCATTGATATTAATATTCACTTTAGCCTTATTTGAAATGTCAATATTTGTACCATTTGCGAGTTCAATCCCACCTTTTGTGGTGCCATCTGCCGTATTTAAGGTTAATTCGGCCTCATCTTCAACAGTTACGTCTCCTTTATTTAAAGCTAGAACATAATAACCAACGCCGTAGTTCTCTCCCGTACTCCCAAGAGTTGTAATATTTACCTTAGCTTTATTCTTAAGTAGGGCGTATGCAGGTTGACCCGACGTAGAACCAGTATTTCCCATATAACTTGCTAATATAAATCCGTTCCCATTTTCTACCTGCACGTCTGTATTACTATTTTCCTCAAACACTGCTCGGAACGACTCTAATCCCGACTGATTCCCTTGAGTCGAAATGTTTCTGCCAGGGGTAAACGGGTCTTCATAGCTATTAACTGATTTGATAGTATTGGTTCCGATAAAGCGCATGGTCGCTTGGTAGGAAGCGGTTAGCTGACCACCCTCATAGTAGACATTTTCAATTGCCAATTCCGAATCCAGCGAGGTCGCATCACCTATTCGAAATGGACCGTAATAATTCGTCCCATACATCGTTAAATCTTTTACATAAGTTTTTCGGACATCGTTTCGATCAGAGCGCCAACTATACGAGGTCCCATGAAATTCAATAGTATGATTCATGCCATCGACTACAAAGTCAACGCGGTTAACAGGGATTGTGATATTACTGGCTGATGCAGACGTGCCAGTTTGGGGATTCCCAAAGCTTTGGGTTATTTTGATATAGTCTGCATCATTTTTCCCTACATCATTCCCTGTAAATCCATTACGAATTGCCTTATCAAAGTCAGCCCAGTTATCTACTTCAATAACTTTTGTTGCGGCTGCTTCTGAGCCCCAGACTGCTGTTTCATCTGCTTGAGCACTAATTAATCTCGCACGTGACGGTTTCCCTTCATCACTAACGGTTTCACTTGTTTCTTCCGATTCAGATGTTGATGTTTGTAGTTGCTCATCAGAAGATATTGTTTCATCGATACTCTCTAAAATGTCAGAATTACTGAGTACATCTGTTGATGAACTAGCAACAGTTTCATCGCCTTGAGTCTCTTCTCGTGCAAAAATCGGTTGAAAACTATTTGCAACACTACCTACTCCCAACAACCCAACAATTGCTGCCAAAGCAACAAAACCTTTTTTCCCGATTTTCATTCAATTCTCAACTCCTTTCTCTCTGTTTCGGGATTTTTAAATCTATATTTCAATTTTCCAGCGTCTGTCTATTTTTTGTACCGCTACACTAATCATTTAGAGGTTTTTGGTCTATGACACTCTCCAACAATCGATTTTCGTTTTGTATGATGTCGAAGAAAGCACTTATTTTCTCCAACTGTTCATAATCAACGCGGTACATTTTGACGACAGGCTTGAAAAAGAGAAACCCTTTTCGGATGGTGACACGATTGTTGATGACATGACATTGTTCCATCATGCTTTGCAACTCGATTTCTGAGACGGATTTTTTGACCCGCTCAACACGTGCCCTTTCGTATATAAACTCGTCCTTGCGAATGGTCATCCGTTCGCTGATTGTGACAAGTTCGCGATTCATTTTCCAGGAATGCTCGATGAATCTGGCCTTGCGGTAAAGTTCATCATATTTCATAAGATCGAGTTTGACGGTTTTATAATTGTCTTCCTCATCTAGGTCCTCAGCTTGTTCAAAGCGATCAAGTCCGCTGGCTAACATACTCAGCTCCGCATTAGAAAGCTCAATCTCCAGTTTTTCTTTGGCGACCCGCAAACGTTCTTTAGCGGCCCGTTCACGTTTCAAGCTTTCCTTCAGGTAGATTAAATCTTTGTCTTCCCGCGAGGTTTGCGGGGCAACATCGACTGGCTCGGCTTCAATGACTTCATAGGTTTCTGGCTCTGGTTCCAAATCTAGTTCGTACTCGATTTGAATTCCTTCTGAGGAACCTTCTTGGCTGATCATTTTTGAAAGATCTTGGGCCAAGTCATGACTCAGTGTGCTCATGATAAAACCTTGTTGCTGCACGCTGGCTTCGAGATTGAAGAGCAACGGATTTTTATCTCCATCAATGGCTACCGGAATGAATTCGCAGTAATAAGTGGCAAAATCATCTTCCAGTTCTTCCGAAATACCGGTCCAAACGAACTGTGGCAGCATTTCATTTAATAATTCCTTTAAACTATCCATGTGCAGCTGCACATGATAAATCTGAATCTCAAAATGTTTTTTGATATGGATATGTTTTAAGGTCTGCTCAGCGGCGGTGGTATTTACTGCGCTAAGCTTATGCCCCGTTTCCCTTTCATAGAGCGCTTTGATTTCTGTCAAGACTTCTTCGTTGTCTAAGCAGAAACGAACTTCGCCTAAATCCGGGAGGGCTGAATGATGCAGAAAAACATCGACAATGTTTTTCATCAATATCTCCTCCTGTCAAATCATGAAAAAGTAAGGTGGCACGATGCTGAGCAGCTGCCCTTCTGTTAGGAAATATTGATCCAAATGATTCCACGCTCGCAGCGAAGAAACAGAAATGTCAAATTTTTTCGCGATACTAGCTAACGTATCGGTCGCTTGTACTTCATAATACCCAGAAGATTTTCTACGTCTTGCTTCCACCTTTATCATGTAATGCTCTTGTTCTAAGTAATGGGTTGTTTCTAAGTTGCGGTCTACAATCACCGGCGCAAGTGTCATTTGTCGAATCTCTTCTTCTCGCATCACGCGAGCCGCTTGTAGGCTTTCGTTTTCAGAGGATTCCTCCTCATACTCGACTTTGCTTGTCTCCGGTTCTTCATATTCTGGTTGATATTCCGTGTCGGTTTCCAGTGCTTGCGTCAAGGTTGGCTCTTTTAATGTTTCAACAGCCGCCTCTTTCTCAGCTACCTTTTTATCGGTTACCTTATCTAAAACATTGGTTTCCACCACGACCTTTTTCACGGCTTTTTTACCCGGTTTGCCATCATATTTAGTCAATCCATAGGCATCGATAATGGCATTCAACTTTTTATTGTAATTGATATCGGTTGCATATCGGCCTGTTAAGAATTTTGTGACCTCTTGGTAACCGCTAGTCTGAGAACGCCAGGTCCCTCGGTAAAAGGATCCACTGCCGTCTAGACCGCCTCGTAACAATTTCACATAATCTTCTAAAGATTCACGGTAAGAAGGATACTTACGGAACCCGGCGGTAATGGTGTATGTCTCACCGCTCTTTTTATGTTCAGCGGTTTTCATACGGACGGTAGCACCTTCGTAGTAACCTTTGATACCAAAGAGATTGTAATTAGGGGGCGCCGATAACTGACTATTGCCAGAACCACTTTCCAATATTGCCTGTGCAATCATCACAGAAGCATACAGGTCATGTTTCCAAGCTAAGTCTTGCGCGTCGTTGGCAATGGTTTTGATAAAAGCCTGAGTTGAATAGTTGGGACTAACGAAAAAGACTTCTTCTTCCTTTTTTTGATCATCTTTCTTTTTGTCGGATTGTTCCTTTTTAGATGTTTCTTTTGTCGTCTTTTTCTGACTCTTCTTATCCTTACTCGTTTCCTGCTTGTCGGCAGCTTGTTTTACGGGTTGCTTTTTCTCCGTTGTGGCGGTTGTACCTTTAGTACTAGTGGTGGTTTCTTTCGTCGTTTCTTTTGTTTTATCTTTACTAGTACTAGTGGTCTCTTTCGTTTCAGAGGTTTCTGGCTTTTTAGCAGACTCTGCACTACTTTCCTTTGTGCTCGTACTTGATTCGGTGGTCGTTGGTGGCGGCTTTTCCTGACTAGTTTCCGTGGTGCTGCTAGAACTTGGCTCCGTCGTTTCCGTGGTCTCTGTTACTAATTCCACTGACTCAGTTGTAGCCAGTTCTTTAGTTGCAGTTAACGAAGAACTTGTCGTCTCTACTTGCTCCGCTTGTACCTGCGGACCAACTGTTGTGGCCGTCATCACCGATGCACCTAGGATCCCTAGATGAAAAAGTGTTTGTTTAGTTGTATTTTCCATCTTGGGGCCTCCTTTAATCGATGCGTAATTTCGCCATATCTTCTAAAGCCTTCTCGGTTTCTGCCTTGGCTTCTAAAATTCGTTGGTAAGAACGTTGGTAGTCGTTCTCCATCAATTGCAGCTTTCTCAGATGCGCTTCTTTCTGATCAATCTCATGACTTAGTACGACTAATCGGTCCTGAGCACCTTGGGTTAAGGCTTTTGCGTAAGCCTTAGCTTCCAAGAAGACATCGGCGATTTCTTCCTTAGTCAACGGATCCACTTGGCTAACTAAAGCTGTTGTGGCTGTGCCCGCTTGGAAAGTCGCAATCTGTTGCCGCAGATTCATATTCTCTTTTTCAAGTAGATCGTATTTCTCATGATCCACTTGGGTTTCCTCGTCAGTGTCGACGGTGCCGCTATCCACTGCTTGTTGGAGTTCGTTTAGCTCGGCTTCATATTGAGCAATTTTTTGTAATAGTCGTTCATTACGTTTTTGCGCCAATGAAACTTGCTCTTCTAATTCACGTAGTCGATGACTTTGCGTTTCCCGTTCCATCTTCAACTTGCTGTAATCCTTAGGGATAGCTTGAACCTCTGCTAGCTCCTGTTCTAATCGTTCATTTTTTGCTTCTAGCTCACGAATTCGTTTTTGCGAGTCATCTGAAGTCGTTTTGTTGCTCTTGCTACTCTTCGCTTTTTTCGCCTTAGGTTTTTCAACCTCTTCGAAGTCCTCATCATCGAAATCTTCGTCATCGAAGTCCTCGTCGTCAAAGTCTTCCTCATCAAAATCATCGTCGTCGAAATCCTCATCATCGAAGTCTTCGTCGTCAAACTCCTCGTCATCAAAATCGAATTCATCATAGTCTTTCTTCGACTTTTTCTTTTTGCCAAAACCTAACATAGTTTTCCCACCTTTCCAGTAATCTGATTTATCTACTCAATTATTTTATCATCATAATTTTCCATATTTTTTCATCTTTTTTTTAGATAACAAAAAAACAGCATATCTTTATATGCTGTTTCTCATTTTTATTAAGTGAATTTCATTTTTTTGACAAAAAGAAAGAAGACGCCCGAAAGCGTCTTCTTCCCGTAGATAAATCTAGTGGGTCCCCCAATGGCAAGCGAAACCACTGAAAGGATAATTCTATTGTAACGGAACAAAACCGTTCGATTTTTCTATTTTTTTGTTTTGCGAAAAAATTTACGAGAAACCAACGCTAGTTATGGGATCAGCAATTGCTGTTGCGGATACAAGCGGCTATCCTGAAGCTGATTCATCTGCATTAGCCGTTCAACTGATACGTTATGTCTCCGTGCAATGGACCAAAGATTATCCTCACTTTTGACTATATAAGTTGTCTCTTTGGTTTGCTCTTCCGTAACTTCCGCCTTTTGAGTTGTTTCGGATTTTTTCTTTGCTGACTCTTGTTGTACTTTTTCGGTAACCTTAGGCTGGGCAGATTCTGCCGTTGCGTCTGTTGGTACTTGTTGTGCCGCTTCTGTTGCGATTTTTTCTGTTTGTTCAGCCGGCGTCAATTGAGGATCGGCCGCACTGGACGCAACTGCTGTCACCGCTACACTGACAGAGATTACTAACAACGTTAAAAAAGCAATAACTCGTTTAAGCATCGAATCCAGACAAACGTTTCAGTCTATCTTGTAATTCATCATAGATTGCCAATACTTCTGCCCGTGATTCTTCCACTTGGTTAGAGATTACCTTAGCACGATTTCCAATGTTCAAGAATTCTAGTTGCGCTGTATTGATTAGGTGGTTTGCTTCGATTTTCGCATCTTCCACGATTTTGTTAGCTTCACGCTTAGCAGAAAGCAACACTTCCCCGATATCTTTTTGGGAACGAGCATTTTCCTCTACTAGGTTTTTATTTTGTTCAACCAAATCATTGACTTGTTGCTTCGTTGCCAGCAAGTCTTCTTTTAGTTTTTCAACGTCTTCGACACCTTGGTTTTCTTTCAGCTCTTGCAAAGTAGTAGCTAAGCTATCTTTTTCAGTTTGCAAGGCAGCTAATTGTGCTTCAAAATCATTTTGTGCTTTAGCTTGAGTTTCTTTGCTTGTTGTCAATTCTTGTTCTAGGGCACTGATTTTTTCAGCTGCGTCTTTTTGCGCTTCCACTTTCGCTTCTAATTCTTTTTTGTCATTTTCAGCGGCGGTATTGCGATTGCGTTCAGCTGTCAATTCGATTTCCAAACGTTGAATTTCACTTTGTAGTTGTTGTGTACGATCTTGGTTAGGTGTGTTGTTTGCTTTCGTTTCCAATTGGCGATTCTTCTCCATCTGTTCTTTTAATTCGTCTTCTAATTCTGTCATAGAAAGGTCCAAACGAGCTTTTTCCGTTTGCAGTTGCTCTAGCTCTAAACGCAGCTTGTCTGTTTCAACAGTATCAACTGCTGGACTTGTCTGTGCCTGCGCTAGTTCTGCTTCCAATTCTTGGCGAATTTGTTGAAGACGTTGATTTTCTTGCTCTAATGCTTGTACAGTATCTTCTTGTGGTGCAGCCTGTGTTGGCTGTCCCGTTTCTCCCGTCAGCTCATTTAATGTATCTGTTTGTAAGCCACCGATTTTTTTGATCAACTTTTTCTTACTTGCCATCTCTACTCCCTCGCTTTAATTCATAATTTTTTTCAGTGGTTCGCCCTGTTTCTCCCGAACAAATATCATGTAATCCTTCACTCGATGATTTTCTTTCTGATGATTCATAGTAAAATCCAGCATCATTAACGGTTTGATTTGGTCCGCATCGGCTGCCAGCTGTTCAAAATTGGCTTGAACAGTTTGATAGTTTTCCTCATCCATCAAACGACTGTAAAGTGAGAGCGTATAGTTTTTTTCTTTAGCATCCACAAAAATTCGGACATCTGTGTCACCTAGGTAAGGCGTCAAGGCTTCCGCAATCTGACTTTCGTAGTCTGCTAATTTTTCTTGGTTATCCACTAACAAAAGGGCTTCCCACGGAATCGACAATGTTTGCCAAGTGTCTTTCGTGTATGTAGTCAATTCTTCTTTGGGTATGATCACTTTATCTAGCTGCAGCTGTTGCGCTTCGATGCGCTGTTGCTGTGCGGTGATCTGTGTGCGGAGTTCTTGTTGCTGCTGCTGTTGGTAAAGGAAAAGACCGCTAAACAAAAGCAGTAACAGAATGAATCCGCCAAATAGGACAAATTGCAGTTCTGAGGTTTGGGTCAAGCGATAAAGTCGCAGTTTCCGATCCAACTCCGGTTCATCAAAAGTTGTTTGAAACGCTTCAATCTTTTGATACAAAAAGTAACCGGATATTCCCAGCAACAAGATCCCTATTACGATAATAAAAATAGTCATTGAATGATTCCTTTCTGAAAAATAGGGAGTTGTTGCAAAATATCATAGACGTTTCTATCTTAGCATTCTCCTTGACAAAAAGTCTATCTAAAACTTATAAAAAGTTTAAATAGACGAACGTTATCTTGCTTTTCCAGCAATTTTGTCCCCATTTTTTCTCACTCTTAAAAGGATCTCCCGCTACTAATCCGCACAAAAAAACTGCGGTGCTCTTCATGCACCGCAGCTTCCTCTATGCTAATTCGACTGCACCGGTATACAGTTGGTAATACATTCCTTTTTCGGCTAACAGACTTTCATGATCGCCCCGTTCAATAATTCGGCCATGGTCCATTACCATAATGACATCTGAGTTTTGGATTGTCGATAAACGGTGAGCAATAACAAAAACAGTCCGCCCGTGCATCAAGCCATCCATTCCTTTTTGAACGATGCCCTCAGTCCGCGTATCAATACTAGACGTCGCTTCGTCCATAATCATCACTGGTGGGTCAGCAATCGCTGCTCGAGCGATGGCTAGGAGTTGCCGTTGTCCTTGTGACAAACCTTCACCATCCCCGGTGATTACGGTGTCATAACCATCAGGTAGATTATCAATAAAGCCATCAGCATTGGCTAATTTAGCCGCAGCTAATACATCGTCATCGCTGGCGTCTAGCTTGCCGTAGCGAATATTTTCGCGAATTGTGCCGGTAAACAAGTGGGTATCCTGCAAAACGATCCCTAATGAACGGCGTAGTGAGTGCTTTTTGATTTTCTTGATATTGATGCCATCATATCGAATTTTACCGTCTTGAATATCATAGAACCGGTTAATCAAATTGGTGATGGTGGTTTTCCCGGCACCAGTTGCCCCCACAAAGGCGACTTTTTGACCTGGCTTCGCGTATAGATTGATATCATGCAGAATCATATTTTTGCCATCGTAGGAGAAATCAACATCTTCAAAAGTCACGTCACCTGTAAGTTCGGTATAGGTGATAGTCCCGTCTTCATGAGGATGCTTCCAAGCCCAAAGACCGGTTCTTTCTGGTGCTTCGACCAGTTGACCGCTTTGCCACTTAGCATTGACTAACGTGACATAGCCATCATCTACTTCGGAAGGTTCATCCATCAATTCAAAGATTCGTTCCGCCCCAGCCAGTGCCATAATCACAAAGTTAATTTGTTGAGAAATTTGGCTGATAGGCATATTCAAAGAGCGACTTAGTTGTAGGAAGGAGGCAATCATCCCAATGGTCAGCCCACTGATTCCATAAACGGAGAACAAACCGCCCACGATGGCGACTAAGACATACTGGATATTCAGCAAGTTCATCATGATTGGCATCAAGGTATTGGCGTAGACATTGGCTTGCGTAGCACTTTTCCGTAAATCTTCATTGATTGCATCAAATTGTTGAATAGCTTTTTCTTCATGATTGAAGATTTTCACGACTTTTTGACCATGCATCATTTCTTCAATATAACCATTAACAATCCCTAAATCGCGCTGTTGTTGACCAAAGAAACGGCCACTGCGCCCAGCTATAAAGCGGATTGTCATAAACATAACAGTTACGGAGAACATGACGAAAATCGTCAAGGGCACACTAATAGTAAACATCGCCACAAAGACACTAACAAAGGTCACTAAGGCCGCAATCAAGTTGGGGATACTTTGCGAGATCATTTGCCGCAAGGTATCAATATCATTGGTGTAGTGACTCATAACATCCCCAAAGGTATGTTGGTCAAAATAGCGAATTGGCAAAGTTTCCATGTGACTAAACAAGCTGTCACGAATATATTTCTGTGTGCCTTCACTGACGTTTACCATAATCAAGTTATAGGCCAAAGTAGAGACAACCCCAACCCCATAAATCAAGGCCATTGAGGCGATTGCTTTAATTAAGCCGCTAAAAACCGGATTTGGGGTATTCAACAACGGTGTAATATAGCCGTCAATGACCACTTGTAAGAATAACGAGCCGCGGACATTGGCATAAGCGCTAATAATAATGCAGGCAAAGACAATCAACAGCTGGAATTTGTAATGAACAAACATATAGCTGAAGATACGTTTTAAGGTACCTAAAGGATTTTTACTGGTTCGTTTATTCGCCATGTTCACCAAATCCTTTCTGTTGAGATTCATATACTTCGCGGTAAATCTGGTTGGTTTCCATCAATTCTGCCGGGGTTCCGATAGCATTGATTTCACCACGATCTAACACAATAATCTTGTCAGCATCTTCCACTGAACTGATTCGCTGTGCAATGATAAAGGTCGTAGTTCCCGGAATTTCCTTTTTCAAGCCTTCGCGGATCAAGCGATCGGTTTTTGTATCGACAGCGCTAGTGGAATCATCCATAATCAAAATCTTCGGTTTTTTCAACAAGGCCCGCGCAATCGTCAACCGTTGCTTTTGCCCACCGGAGACATTCGTGCCGCCTTGGGATAGGACCGTGTCATACTTATCTGGAAATTCTTGGATAAAGCTATCCGCCTGAGCGATTTTCGCCACCCGTTCGATGTCCCCATCAGTGGCGTCTTCATTTCCCCACTTCAAATTCTCTTTGATAGTGCCGGAGAAAAGCACATTGTTTTGTAAGACCATAGAAACTTGATCCCGCAATGTTTTCAGGTCGTACTCCCGCACATCGTGGTCGCCGACTTTCACAGAACCCATGGTGACATCGTATAAGCGCGGTATCAACTGTACTAAGGTGGACTTGGAGCTTCCGGTGCCTCCGATGATCCCCACCATCTCGCCGGATTTGATTTTAAAGGAGGCATGCTTCAACGCCAATTTTTCTGGATCATTGGCATAACTAAAGCAGACGTCATCAAATTCTACATCGCCATTAGGTACATCAAACAGCGGATTTTCCGGATTAGTCAAATCACTTTTTTCATCCATCACCGCTACAATCCGCTCAGCAGAAGCGCGGGCAATGATGACCATAACAAAAACCATCGACATCATGTTCAAAGCCATCAGAATTTGCATAGCATAGGTAAACATGCTGACTAATTCGCCAGTGGTCATGCTATTACTTACTACCAGCTTCGCACCTAGCCAAGAAATTAACAAGATGGTCGTGTACATACACAATTGCATCAAAGGACTGTTAAAAGCCACGATACGTTGTGCTAGTGAGAAACGTTGGTACATTTCCGTCGAAACTTCTTCAAACTTACCCCGTTCAAAGTCTTCCCGCACGTAAGATTTCACGACGCGAATCCCCTGCAAATTTTCTTGGACCACTTGATTCAAGCGGTCATAGACTTTAAAGACCTTCTCAAAAATTGGATGGGCAAAACGCACGATTAAGAAAAGACCAACTGCTAAGAATGGCACGATTACTAAAAAGATCCAGGCCAACTCTTTATTAATGACAAAAGCCATCGCTAAAGAGAAAATAAAAATCAACGGACTGCGGATCAAGATACGAATGACCATTTGATAGGCATTTTGTACATTGGTTACGTCGGTGGTCAGACGAGTAACTAAACTCGAGCTAGAGAAACGGTCGATATTGGAGAAAGAAAATTCCTGAATATCACCAAATAGTCGTTTACGAATATTTTTCGCAAACCCAGCCGAGGCAATCGCCGCATAACGTCCTGACATGGCCCCGAAAAACAAGGCAATAACGGCTAGAACAAATAAAAGTCCGCCGATCATCAGGATTTTCTGCATATCGCCTTTTTCGATTCCTTGGTCAATCAGCATGGCCATCACTAATGGAATCACGATATCTAGAATCACTTCCCCGGTTACAAACACGGGGGTCAAGAAGGATTCCTTCTTATATTCCTTGACATTACTTAGTAAGGTTTTTAACATTAAATCCCCTCCTCGGTATTTTGATAAATCTGGTCGATCACTTGAAAGAATGTCTGTAAGTCTGCTGCCGAAATATCACGGGCCAACTGCTGGTTGATTTCTTGAAAAATCGCCACTGACTGCTGATGCAACTCAGTTCCCGTTGTTGTCAGCTGAATCGTTTTCAAGCGCCCATCTGTTGGTGAGCTAGTTCGTTCAATCACCGCGGACTTTTCCAAATGCTGCAAGATACCCGTAGCGGTGGAGCGGCGGATATTAAAATTTTGCTCCAAATCCCGCTGATAAACTGCCGGTTGATTGTTGCCTATGTAATGAACAAATAAGATCTGCATTGGTGAATATTCACCGGCAAAATGCTGCTTAAAGGTTGCACTGATAAACCGAAAAATCTCGTTAGACAGATTTTTTACCGCAATTCCCACTGATTTCAAGCTGCAGGCCTCCTTTCAAAAAATGTTCGCCTCCTAACTATTTTAGAGAAAATAAAATTCTTTGTCAAAGAATCAAACTAACTGTTTTCCCTATATTTCCATGAAAAAATCTTCATTTTTCGCCTTTTACAAAAAACAGACGATTCGCCTACTCAAATGAGAGGAACGAATCGCCTTCGAAATGAAGCTGACCGCGTTTTTCCACGGCTTTTAGATAAATATCTCGTGAAACTTGAAAGCTTTGGCGTCCTCTTTGGGACTCAAAATGAAGCCAATACTCATAATCTGGCAACTGGGTGCCATCTGTTTGCTGCGTTGCTATTTGCCGTTTTTCTTTTTCGACTAATAAGGCAGGTAGGACTTCCCCCACAGGCTGTTTGAATCGCTGCCAGCCTTTATAGATTTGCCAAATCAGCAATATTCCGATGATAATCAATACCAAATAGCCCATCATAGTGTCTCCTTCAGCCGCGCAAGAGCCTGACTGATTTCTTGAGCGGCTTCCTCATCAGTCTCCTGCTGTAATTTTTCTGCCATAAAGGTCACTAATTCCTGATTGCTTTGGCGAGTGATGGTTGCGATTGCCCACGCAGCCGTTCCGCGAATCACAGGACGGGTATCCTCCATGGCTGCTAGTAAAGCCGGTATCGCGCTACGATCACGTGTGTTTGCCAAAGCAATAATAGCATTGCGCTGCAACGGCTTTTTGCCGCGCCAAGAACCAGCCAAGCGGCCAAAGCGTTCTTTGAATTCTCGATTGCTGATGGTCAGTAACGGTTGTAACTCTGGCATTACTTCTTCTACTACCGGCTCCATCTCTGGATGAAAGTGAAAATCTTTTCCTTTGTTAAAAGGGCAAACTTGCTGACAAATATCACAACCATAAATCACATTTTTGATCATAGGACGGAATTCTTCAGCCATAAAGCCTTTCGTTTGTGTTTGATAGGACAAACAGCGGGGCGCATTTAGACGCCCATCCCCTAAGAGTGCCTGCGGTGGGCAAAAATCGATACAGCGCGTACAGGTGCCACATTGATTTTCTTGCGGCTCATCTGGTGGCAACGCCAAATTCGTAATGATTTCTCCTAAATAGACGTAAGAACCAAATTCAGGTGTAATCAAAAGACCATTGCGGCCAATAAAGCCCAAGCCTGCTCGCTGTGCTACGGCTACATCAATCAGCTCACCGGTATCCACCATTGGTTTGAAGGTTGTCTCCGGTACTAGCTCTTTAATTGCTGTAATCAGTTCAGCCATCTTCTCCCGCAAAATCGTGTGATAATCCAGCCCCCAAGAGGCCCGCGCAAACTGACCGCGTTTGACGCGGCCTTTTTTCACTGGTTGACTTAATTTAGTCGGATAGGCTAACGCAATCGCGATAATCGTGCGCGGTTGTGAAAAAATCTTTTCCGGGTAGAGGCGTTCCTCCAAAACTTGGTGTTCAAAACCTGAAGTATGTCCAGCGGCCTTTTGTTCTTTTAAACTATCTTCCAAATAAGCAAAGGGCTCAGCCGTGGTAAAGCCAATCTTGTCGATACCAATCCGCTGACTCGCTTCAATGATTTGTTGTTTCAACTGCTCCATATTGACTCCATTCCTTCAAGAAGTCGATCATTCCTAACGGTACTCGCTGAAAAGCCATGATTTGGTCTTCCAACTCAATCCAATTACGGATGGTGGGAATATTTTCTACCACTAACTGCTTTTCTTCTGGGAAAATCGACATGGGATTATTCACGACAATCATATCATAGTCCTCAAACTTCCGCAGTTCTTCCTGGTTGAAAAATAGTAACGACTCTTGGTTGACTGCTACAATCACCCGCTGTTGAAAGGTTCCTTCGATCATATCCGCTAATAGTTGAGCATGCTCATATCCTAAGTCACTGGCGATGAGGATATGGGCCTTGCGTCGCTTGGCTTCGGCTAATAATGGCAAGCGATCCCATTTAATAAATATCCAGTAGATACAGCGGTAACGAAATTCACTGTACCAAGGGAAATTGGTTTGTTTTTCAAGCTGATACAATACTTTTTCTAGGATGGCACACATCACCGGGTAATTCGTATAAATGCCCTGCGTCGTATACGCGTACTTGTCCATCAAAACGAAATGTGGATAAGGGTAGGCCTTAAATTTGCCATAAAGATCCATTAAGCGGTCACTGATACTTTCCACATCCGTAATTTTTATCGGAATATCCGCTACCGTTGCGGCTTTATGCAAAGCTTGGGCAATTTGCCGTTGGATTCGCAATTCTTCTTCAGGATTATCCCAAATATAAAACTGGTAGAAAACAGTTTGACTGGCTTCTTTGACCCAAAACTGCGGCAGTTCTTGTTGCCCCAAGGCCACGATGGCTTTCACGGCTGCCGTATTATTCAATAGGATTTGTTCCAACACATCTAGCGGCTCTTGAAAATACGATTCTTTGAGCGCAAAGCCTTGGTTCCTGCGAATAATTGTAATAGCAAAGAGGTAGCTCAATTTTAAAATTTGGGCATCATCCAATGTCCATTCAAAATCTGTCAGTGAACGCATCACTAGGCATAGCATTCGCTGACGATCAAAAGGAAATGGCCAGTCATGCAGCTGGTTTTTTTCCATAAAATAATAGGCGAAAAACATGCGGACACGTCGTTCATCCGTTGCCGTAATTCGAAAGGGATTGCGCTCTAGTTGCAGACCGCGCCGAGCTAGGGCCTTTTCTACTTTATTAACCATGCGGTAAAAAGAAGCCTCGCTTAAATAGCAGTGCCTCTGCCAATAGTCGCTATCTTGATTAGGTTCAAAAAATAATTCTTCCATAAAGGTAAAGGCATCATTTTGGTGGATAACCTGCCGATAAAGATTCCCAATCTTATTTTTATTCGACAACACCAGCCGCAAACCTTTTTGCTTTGAGACTTCTACAGTGAAGTATTCCGACCACTGCTCACCGAAAAAGCGCAAGTCACTTTGCAAAGTTTTTAGGGAGCAATCCAGTAGGCGAGTGATTTCAGCAGCTGTCAACCAGCGTTGTTCACGATTCATGATTTCCAATAATTTCAACTGACGTTTGGTGGTAGCTGTTAACAGCTCTTCCATACTCATCATCCTCCAATCTATTTCTAATTCTATCATCATCGCAGGAAAATACGTACTATTAGCCCTCCAAAAAGTTCTCTTAGAAGGGGAATTTATGATTGGAACAGGAAATCCCTCGCCCGTCTTGCTTTTCACATGAAAGTTTCCACTGACAGTTGTTATCTTATTAGCTGTTTTCTTCAATTATTTTTTTAAGCTCCTAGAATAAAGGCAACAACAAGTTCAAGGAGGAGCATCATGAAATTATTATTAACCTTTTTAGCCGGATTGAGTTTATGGGCATTCAGTGATACGGCCGATGCCAGCAGCGAATTCTTTTTCTCCGATTTCGAAGCCCCTACTATCACGGGACCTAGCTACGTAAGTCTACCAGCGAATGCGGATCAGACTGATTTTCAGCAGCATTTCCAGTTATGGGACAACCAAACCCACCGGCTAACGCTCCATTATGAACCATTCTCCACAACTGTTCCCGCCATTTTTCCAACGGTATTGGCAACAGCTGATGCTGCCGGTAATATTGCGACTAAGATTGTCATGGTAGAAGTTCAGCCAGCCATCACTCCAGAAATTCACTTAGCCGACCAAACCATTACGGCAGGGGACCCTTTTGAACCACTTGCAGAGGTCAGCGCCACAGCAGACGGAGAAGATATCACTGCGGCTTTGACCATTGAAGGGGACGTTGATACGAGTACACCAGGCGATTATACCTTGCTTTATCACGTCACTTTCCAAACGCAACAAGCTAGTAAAGAACGAATTATTACGGTATTGCCAGCTGAACCCGCTGAATCAACACCAATAGAAACTAGTAACAGTAGCGAAACTCAGCCCACAGCTACCAGTGAAACAGAACCAGCAGCTGACACAGAAGCAGTTACGGCAGCGGTTGCAGAAGAACCGACGGAGGAGGTTGCCGCGACACCTGTGACCCAGATGCAAATTGCCGGGCAAACTATTGTCTATCAAAATAGCGGACAAGCCAGTGGGCAAGCCGTTATCGACGCAGATAGCAGTAATGGGGTAGCCACGTGGGGTGGCGCTGCGACTTACTCCGGTAGTGATGGGGCCAATACCCACTTTATCGGACATAATCCTGGGGCTTTCAGCGTACTTTTCTCAGTCAGCTTAGGCAGTACCATCTCGGTTACAGATGTAGAAGGACTAACCACCACTTACCAAGTAGATAATATCGTGCAGGTTGATGACACCGGCATGGAGGTCAAAACGAAAAAGGATTACTGGGAAGAGATTACCGGTACCGGTGGCGGCGAACGGATTACTTTACAAACTTGTATCTCTGATACTCTAAATTTGATTATCTTCGCTTCTGCAGCATAAAAAAACCGCCCACGCTAAAATGCTTGGGCGGTTTTTTTGCCTAAGAGTGCGACTCTTCTATGTAAGATAATTGAGGCTGCGGCGGCGTAATGCCCACGCTGATTTTTAGCGCCTCATCTACTTGAAGCATGATGGCTTGATCCAAATGACAAACGCGTTCTTTCAAACGTGATTTGTCAATCGTGCGGATTTGTTCCATCAAAATAACTGAGTCTCGTTCAATCCCTGTCTGATTGGACTTGATGCCAATATGGGTCGGCAATTTAGGCTTTGCCATCTTGGCAGTAATCGCCGCCACGATAATCGTAGGGCTGAAATGATTTCCTAAATTGTTTTGGATCACTAGGACAGGACGAATGCCGCCCTGTTCTGAGCCAATGACTGGGGATAGATCAGCAAAGTAAATATCTCCGCGTTTGACCATGCAATCCCTCCTTATTTATAGATACGCGGTACGCGGTGTGAAATCGTACATGCAACTTCGTAATGAATCGTTTCTAAGCGGTCAGCTATTTCCTGTAAGGTGATCTCTGCACCTTGGTCACGACCAATCAATGTCACTTTTGTGCCAATGGGGACTTGCCGCGGCAACCGAATCATACACTGGTCCATACAGACTCGGCCAACGATAGGACAACGCTCGCCATCCACTAAGACATCGTAACCTTGCATTTTCCGTAACCAACCATCGGCGTAACCAATCGGCACTGTGCCGATCCATTGTGGCTCTTCCGTAATGTAGGTTTCGCCGTAGCCAATCCCTTCGCCGGCTGGTAACTCTTTGACCTGAATCAGATTAGAAACCAGGCTCAAGGCTGGTTCTAATTGGATGGGATCCGTCAACACAGTTCCAGAAGGATTCAAACCATACATCGCCACACCATACCGAATGACATTACCCACTGGCTGATGCCAAAAGCTGGCTGCACTGTTGCTAGAGTGAACATAACGGGGGCGTTTTTCCAAATGGTCCAGCACTGTTTTAAAGCGCTGTGCTTGTTTATCATAGTATTCTTGATCAGCCATATCTGCTGTGGAGAAGTGGGTAAAAATTCCTTCCCAGACGAACTCCGGCTGATTTAAAAGCTTAATCGCCTCATCCAACTCTGGGAAATCCCGAAACCCAATGCGCCCCATGCCGGTGTCAATTTTGACATGAACTTTTAGCGGCACAGCTTCAATAAACGTTGCGGCTTCCTTTAACCAGGCGGCAGTCGCCACGGTAACGGACAAGTCATACTGCAATAACAGCGGTACATATTCCGGTTCTACAACACTCAAAATCAAAATAGGCTCTACAATTCCGGCTTCTCGTAACTCAATGGCTTCATCTAGCAGCGCAACACAAAAGCCACTAGCACCGCCTTCTTTTGCCGCCAACGCCGTTTGGATGGCGCCATGGCCATAGCCATTGGCTTTGACTACTGCAAAAATTTCAGTATCCTCTGGAAGCCGTTCTTTTTCTTTGGTAATATTCGCTACGATCGCTTGGGTATCAATGATCGCTGCTGTTGCTCGATGCCAACCAATCGCCATTATTGCTGACCTTCTTCCTCTAAAATAATTTGGGCCATCGCCAAGGTGTCCGTGTGGGTAATACTCACATGAACTGGTCCTTTGTGGGGTGAGCGGGTCACTTGGGGCGCCCCGCGTTTATTGGTTAAAATCTCGATTTCCTGTAAAGAAACCGCGCCGATTCCCGTCCCATAAGCCTTTGAAAAAGCTTCTTTGCAGGCGAAACGGCCACCTAAATATTCAATCTGACGTTTTGGCGTTAAGCCTTGAAACGTCTCATACTCTTTGGGGGTCAAAACTCGTTGAATAAAACTGGGGCGGTTTTGGATGATATCCGCAATCCGTTCAAGTTCGACTAAGTCTATTCCGATACCTTTGATCATTTGCCATCCTCCAGTCTCAATCAGTCCTATTTTACCAAAAAATCCTCTTTTTACCACAATCAGCTCCTATTACGGTAAAATTTAAGCGAAAGACAAGAATTTATCACCAAAGGAGCAAGTATGATGTTTTCCATTCAACCGCTATATGAGCGTTTTGCCCAACACTATCCAGTTGGTGAACGTTGGTGGCCCGGCAATAGTTTGTGGGAGATTTGGATTGGTGCGATTCTCGTGCAAAATACTCGTTGGTACAATGTTGAGCTGAGCTTAACTCAGTTACGACAAGCCGCATTACTAACACCCCAAGCCCTGCATAATTTAACGATTGACGAACTGATTCCTTATATCCGTTCTAGCGGCTTTTACCAAGCTAAGGCCCGTGCCCTGATTGCCGGCAGTCACTGGTTTGCCAGCTACGACTATGATCTAGCCAAGATTCGTACAAAAGCCACGGCCGCTTTGCGCCAAGAACTGCTGGCCTTGCCGGGCATTGGCAACGAGACAGCCGATGTCCTATTAGTTTATTTATTTGATAAGGTGGTCTTTATTGCAGACACTTATGCACGCCGGTTATTTCTGCGCCTTGGTGTCTCCAGCAAAAATTACCGGGATTTACAGCGACAACTGCTGCTGCCCACAGATTTCACCAATCAACAAGCGCAAGAGCTACATGGCTGGATTGTTGATTTCGGCAAAGAGCATCCTACTGATACCGACTGGCAGCATAGCTTTCTAGCTGATTTGCATTTAACCAAAAAACACCCTCCAAAGTAGACTCGGCGATTCTTGCCAGTTTCTACTCTGAAGAGCGTCTATCGCTTAAAAATCTTCTAAAGCTTCTAAATCTAATAACTGGATTTCTCGGCCTTGGCGTTTTAACCAGCCAGCAGCTTCAAAATTTTTGAACTTGCGGGAAATCGTCTCGGGAGTCGTCCCAATAAATGCCGCTAGTTCCTTCATTTTCATCGGTAAGGTAAAAGTTTCGCTATTGGTTGCCTTCGACAAGTCTAGTAAATAGGCTGCCAAACGATTTTCCACGGCCTCCATTACTAGAAACTGCGCTTGATGTTCCGTAGCGGCAGCTTTTTTAGCATTGATCTCCAATAACTTTAAACTAAGTTGCGGATATTGCAATAAGAGTTGTGAAAAATCTTGATGTCGTAAAAAGCAAACCGTTGTTTCCGCTAATGCTTCCCCAAAAAGGTTTTCATTAGCCGCCCCAAACAAGGCATTTTCCCCTTCGTAGCCCCCAGGCTCCACCACCCGTAGTAATTGTTCTTTGCCACTGGCGGACAATTGATACACTTTTAGTTGACCTCGGGCCACAATGGTCAGTTGGGGATCTTGATCCGGCAAAATAACTTGCTCCCCTTTTTGATAGGTCTTATGGGCAACTAGCTGATCAATTTTGGCTAAGTCGGCTTCACCTAAATGGTTAAACAGTGGTACTAGGGTGACACAACGGTGCTTTTCCATCAATTTACTCCTCTCGACCTTCCCACAAATCACGATGTAAAGCTTCCTGCAACAGCCGAATTTGCCGTTGATTAAAGCTGTATAACTCGGTCAAAAAGTGGGCTAGTGGAAACTTGTCTTCTTTTTTGGCTAATTTGATTGCGCGGGTGATAAACATATTTTGCGTATCCAAATCGGCTACCAGATTGGCTTGCAATGTGGTGGTCGGTTGATACTTGGTTTCTCCCAATTCCTGCAACATAGTATAACGAGTGAATTCCTCTGTGGTGGTGGGAATCACTTCCCCTTCATCTAACATCAATTCAGCTAATTCGTCAAACAACTGGGCTTCTTTAAGGGCTAATGCACGAAAGTCAGCTTTAGCAGTCTGACCTTGCCCATAAAAAGCCGCTTGTTTTAGTTTCGTCTGTTGAATTGCCAAGTTAGCCAGTACATGGCCAGTCATCGCCCCAGCAGTTGGGGTATGGTGATCGATTTCACTTTGCGCAATTTCAGCTTGATATTTTTCATTAGGGGTCATTTAAATTTCCTCCTGTACTTTGACAGATTGTACTTGATAACCGAGGCGCTCTACCAAATCAGCCAACTGTTCAGCTTGTACCGCGGTGGAATCAAATTCAGCTTTGACTTTCCCGGCGTTGAAAAGGACCTTCGCAGTTTTGACACCGGCTTGTTGGTTTAAGGCCCCTTCGATTTTTTGTAAACATGATGGACAAGTTAGTTCATCTAATTTCATTACGACTTTGCTCATGATTTCTTCCTCCTCTTTGACTTTATTTTAGCGAGTCTTCACGCATAAGAACTTGATCTGTATCAATTTTTACAGGTTTTGTTTGAAATTTTAAGAGCCGCATGCCGTTTAAAATAACCACTAGAATACTAGCTTCATGAACGAACATGCCACTGGCCATATAGATATAGCCTGCTAAAAGACCAATCAATAGAAAGACCACCGTAGCGATGGCAATTGCGATATTTTGTCGTAAATTGCTCATAGTCTTCTTAGCCAAACGAAAAGCATGGACCAATTCACTGAAGCTGGAGCGCATCAAGACAACATCCGACGTTTCGATAGCCACATCGGTTCCACTACCCATAGCGATGCCAATATCTGCCAACGCTAAAGAGGGACTGTCATTGACGCCGTCACCAATAAAGGCAGTCTGACGGCCTTGTTTGCCCAGCTCAGCCACAATCGCCGCTTTTTCTTCCGGCAACAATTCTGCATAGACCTCGTCGATACCTAATTGACCAGCGATTGCTTCGGCAGTCTGGCGATTATCCCCCGTCAGCATGGCCATATGTTGAATGCCAGCTGCTCGTAAGGTCTGAAGATTTTCTTTAACATCAGGTCTGACTTGGTCAGCGATACCAAACAAATAGCGCACTTGTTCATCCCCCACTAAAACAGTAGAAACACCTTTCTGTTGAAGCTTCGTTAATAGTGGTCGCACCGCCGTTAAGGAAAGCCCTGCTTCCGTCAGCAATTTTTCATTGCCAATATAGACGGTTTTCCCTAACGCCTTAACCTGTAACCCTTGTCCCTTCAAGACGGTGGTTTCTTCAATCATCACTGGTTCTGTCGTAAGGTAGCTGCTGATAGCGCGCGCTAACGGATGGTCCGATTCACCTTCAGCGGCAGCGACAATGGCTAAAACAGTGGTATCAGCACTGATTACTTCTTGGGCTACGACTTCCGTTTGCCCCTTCGTTAAAGTCCCCGTCTTGTCGAATAGCAGGGTATCTACTTGACTAAAGGCGCTCATAACGTCGCCGCCTTTCATCAACACCCCATTTTTAGCCCCATTACCAATGCCAGCCACACTGGAAACCGGTGCCCCAATCACCAAGGCGCCGGGGCAACCTAGCACCAAAATAGTGATGGCCAGACGAATGTCACGACTGATCAAGCCTACCACCAAGGATAGTAATAAGACTGCTGGCGTGTAGTAACGGGCGAATTTGTCGATAAATTTTTCTGCCGGTGATTTGGTATCTTGGGCTTCTTCCACTAATTCGATAATTTTCCCAAAGGTGGTATCTTCCCCCACTCGCTCAGCTTCGATCCGTAACGTGCCATTTTCTAAATAAGTCCCTGCATAAACATGATCTTCAGTGGTTTTTTTAACCTCTTGCGACTCTCCGGTAACACTGGCTTCGTTCAAATAGCCACTGCCAGTCAAAATGACGCCATCCACCGGCACTTGTGCCCCCGTTTTGACTAACAACACATCGCCCACTGCCACCTCATCAATATCAATTTCCGTCACACCAGTTGCGGTTTCTTGCAGTGCCGTAGCTGGTGCCATTGCCGTTAGACTTTGGATGGAAGAACGGGTCTTTTCCAATGTTTTGCGCTCTAAGTAGCTGCCGAAGACAAATAGGAAGGTCACAATCGCCGACTCTTCAAATTCGCCAATCATAAAGGCACCCAGCACCGCAATACTAACTAAAAGTTCAATGCTGATAGTTTTAACCCGCAACGCTTGGTAGGCATGTAAGGCGATGGGTACAAAGCCAATAATCGACGCGGCTGCCAATAAAAGCAGGGCTGCTAGCTCTTGCGCGAATAAGTGACTAAGCCCCGCTAATAAAATCATGACGCCAGCTAGTACCATTAGTGGGTCCCGATAGGTTTGTAACATTCGTTGAAATTTCATTTTTACTCCCCCTTTGATGCTTTCAGTATAGAGGCCTTAGCCGGCGTTGAACTTGACCGACATCAAGAAAACAAAAAAAGAGCTGACTATGCGACATTTCATCGGCTAGTCAACTCGTTGCTAAAAATTCAGTTACTAATTGGCTGGAAAAGCCCTCTGCTGCTATCGCTTGCTGCGTAGTAGGACCAATCGCAAGCAAAGGCTGCGTGGTTACAAACGGTCTGATTCGTTGCCACGCTGAGGGACTTGTGAGGTAGATACCCGCTAGTGGCTGCTGTAAAAGCCGTGGCAATTGAGCCAAACTAGCCGGTGGCAAATAATTCTCATAAGCAATGACGCTGGTGACATTGGCTAAATGCGTCTCAATATAGTCATCTGCCAACTGGCTTTTAGGATAGAAAATACGGCCCGCTTGGGGAAACTGCTGCTGGAAATCGCGGACTAAAGCGGCTTTAGATTCTTGACCAACAAAACTAACCTGATAGCCAGCCGCTGCAACTGCCGCCGCAGTTTTAGGGCCAATTACCGCAATTTTAGGCGGCTCTGCTGGCTTGAACTGAGCCAGCGTGGCTTTAACCGGCGCTTGACTGGTAAATAGCAACCATTCACTAGTGGCTAATTGGGGAGCATTGGCCAAGTTTTCCCTTAAGATGCGAATACCCGTTAAAGGAAGTTCAATTGTGGGGTAACCAGCTGCTGCAAAACGAGCTTGATCAGGCGCGTTCAGCTCGCGGCCACGGGTCAATAAAATTGGTCTCATAATAACGCCGCCACCGCTTGTTTAACTAATAGTTCCGGCTCCGTTCCATTGAGCAATAGTTGCCGCCCCACAGCGTCACTACTGGCGGCTAAGTAGGCCGCAAATTGCCATTCCTGCCCCTGCCGCCGGAGATGTCCTCCCAGTGGAATATCACAATTGCCATTCATGGCGGCTAAAAATTGCCGCTCTGCCGTGGCCTGAATCCGCGTCTCTTCATGGTCAATTTGTTTTAGCAACTCCTGTAATTCGTGATCCTCACTACGACATTCCACGGCTAAAATTCCTTGTCCCACTGCGGGAATACAGTCCTCTACTGCTAGTGGATAAGCAAAAGGCAACTCTGCCAAGTAGCCCATGCGTTCTAATCCGGCGCAGGCTAACACAGTCCCGTCCATGGTAGCTTGCATTTTGGCTAAGCGCGTCTCAATAGCTCCCCGAATTGGTTCAAAGCGAAAATTAGGGCGCTGCAATTGCTTGATGCGACGCATGCTACTAGAGCCAATCACTAGTGGTCGCCCCTCTTGCCAGGCTTCCTTCAGTACTAAACAATCTCTTGCATCGGCCCGTGGTGGTGTCGCCGCTAAAATCAATCCTGGCGGTAAAATAGCGGGCATATCTTTTAAGCTATGAACCGCAAAATCAATTTGCTGACGCAGCAGGCGCTGTTCCACTTCTTTAACAAAGACGCCTTTACCGCCAATCGCTGTTAAAGAAGCTGTCTGCAGCCGGTCCCCTTTGGTGGAAATCCCCACGATTTCGACTTCTATATTAGGTGCTACCTGTTCTAAGGCCGCAATCACTAGCTGAGTTTGACGCATGGCTAAGGGACTTTTGCGTGTCCCTACTTTTAATTTTCGCATAAGACACCTCCTGCCTTCAGTATAGATTTTCGTTGCCTACTTGACCAGTCCAGACGCTTCGTAAGCAGCTTGGGCCTCCGCATCTAAAAACTGGATTGTGGTAAAGTGTTGTTCACTTAAGTAACGCTCACTAATGGTATCAAAGCGCTGATCACGCTCTGGTCCCACTTGGTGCCACCACAGGTCGATTCCTTGGCTCGTATAGTCATAGATTTCCGTTAATTTTGGCGGTCGTGTCGCCACCAATAACAGACGCTCGCCAAAACGAGGCTGCTGGGTAAACCAAGCAAAGCGTTCACTATTTCCGACTACCTTGCCAATCAAAATCAGTGCCGGATTTTTGATACCGGCCGTTGCCACCTGCTGTACAATCGTCTTTAACGGGCCCATCACTTTTTCTTGACGACCTAGCGTCCCCCAGCGAATCACCGCAATTGGGGTCGTTTCAGCAAAGTTTTGCGTTTTAAGCGTGGCAATAAAATCGGGCAAGGCCTCTAAACCCATATATAAAGCGATGGTTTGCGCTTGCGTGAGGGTCAGAAAGTCTTGTTTTTGATTTTTTTGAAAATGCCCCGTCATGAAAGTCACGCCTACTGCTGTGCCGCGCTCAGTTAAGGGAATGCCGTTATAAGCACCAGCCGCACTAGCGGCGGTGATTCCCGGAACAATGGTAAACGCAAGGTCCGCTGCCGTTACCGCCGTCAGCTCTTCTGTCAAACGGCCTAAGATTCCCGGGTCGCCCCCCTTCAAGCGCACCACTTGCTGATATTTTTGTCCTGTCGCTACTAAAAGCGAATTGATCTCACTTTGCGTCATAGAGGACTGATAGGGCGTCTTGCCTACGTAAATAAACTGACAGTTACTAGGACAATGAAACAGCAGCAAAGGATGAACGAGGCGATCATAAATGACCGCCTCGGCTTGTGCTAATATTCGTTGTCCTTTAATCGTCAGTAGTTCGGGATCCCCCGACCCGGCACCAACGAAATGAATCATAAGTCAATCCCTTCAATAATGACCACGCCGTCTTGGATGGAAACCGGGTAAACTTTGACTTGTCCTTCATCTGGTTCTTGGATTTGACCATCTAATAGCGAAATCTTGTAATCCCGCATTGGTTCATACACATAGTGACCAGAAACTGTTCCCTCCAAAATGGGACCATTTGTCAGGGGACAATAGTCTTCTAAGGCCGCAATCTCACCATTGCTCATTTGAAAAACGGCGATTTTCTGACCATTAACCACCACTGAGCGCCCTACTTTAGGCATTAATTTCGTTACTTCTGTCAATACAATCGCACTCATGCTTTTTCACCTGCTCCCACTAATTCTCGATAATCGATGGAATACATTTTTTCTCGCAAATCACGATCTGCGGTAATTTGATGCCACGGATCTTGGCGTTTAGCCGCTGTTGCCTCTTCCAAAGTTGCTACTAAGGCTTGACGTTTCGCCTCATCTAGCAAGACTGCTTTAACAGATTCAAACCCTAGTCGCTCTAGCCAAGGCGCGGTTCGTTCTCCGTAGATGCCTGTTTCCCGGTAATACTGCATCATGGCGCCACATAATTCAATCACTTCAGCTTCGGTTTCCACAGTCGTCAATAATTCTGCCTCTTTGACTTCAGTCCCACCGTTACCGCCGATATAAACTTGGAAGCCATTTTCGACACCAATCACACCAAAGTCCTTCACTGCCGATTCTACACAGCTACGAGGACATGCGGAAACACCGACCTTGAATTTGTGCGGTGTATCGATATATTCGAAGCGCTCTTCCAACTTAATACCTAAGCCCATGGAATCTTGGGTCCCAAAGCGGCAGAAGTTCTTCCCAACACATGTTTTGACGGAGCGGAAGGCTTTCGCATAAGCTTGTGCCGCTACCATGTCCAACTCTTCCCAAATTGCTGGCAAGTCTTGTTTGCGGACGCCATACAGGCCGATGCGTTGTGAGCCGGTGATTTTCACCAAAGGTACATTGTATTTTTCAGCGACTTGAGCAATCTTCAATAATTGCTGCGGCGAAGTTTTTCCACCTCGCATCCGCGGAATCACTGAGAAGGTACCATCCTTTTGAACGTTAGCATGCATCCGCTCATTGACATAACGGGATTCCCGTTCATCTTGGTGCTCATGGGGCCAAGCCACTCCCAGATAGAAGTTGATGGCTGGGCGACACTTGTTACAGCCTTCCGGATTGGTAAAGGCTAGTGTTTCATAAACAGCTGCGGTGGTCGTTAGATGTTTGGCATAGATTTGGGTCATGATTTGATCACGATTCAAATCGGTACAACCACAAATCCCTGTTGCGGCTGTCACGACACCACCTAATTCATGTTCTAGTAAGCTCTGAACTTGACCTTTACATTTCCCGCAAGAAGTCCCGGCTTTCGTAACTTTTCCTACTTCGGCTACACTGGTCAGACCTTTTTCCCGGATGGCTTGTAAAATATTGCCTTTCGTTACCCCGTTACAGCCACAAACCGTTTCATCATCCGCCCAAGTAACCACATCATCGCCGGCGTCACTACCATCGGCGGTCGTCAAGACGGCAATGGATTGCAGATCCGTGATTTCTTGCCCTTTTTTCATCATATTGTAGTAACGGCTACCATCTTCGGTTTCACCGTATAACACAATACCTTCAATTTTGTTATCTTTAACGAAGACTTTTTTATAGGTTTTGTTGATACTATCAAAGGCTTCGATACTTTCTAAGCCTTCGGTATTTAAAATATTCCCCGCAGAATAAAGGTCACAACCGGATACCTTCAAAGAAGTAAAGGTCTTAGAGCCTTGATAAGGCTTGATTTCTGCTTGCTCTGTCAATAAATCTGCCAAAACCTTGCCTTGTTCAAATAAGGGTGCCACTAACCCATAAACGATGCCCTGATGCTCCACACATTCCCCAACAGCGTAGACATCCGGTAAGTTGGTTGCCATCATGTCATTAACCACGATACCGCGGTTGACTTCAACGCCAATCTCACGAGCCAATTCAACAGCTGGGCGAATACCAATAGACATAACCACTAAATCAGTTGCGATTTCCGAACCATCTTTAAAGCGTAAGCCGGTCACCCGTTCTTCGCCTAAAATTTCCGAAGTGGCATGTTCCATCAAGAAGTTTAGCCCTTGCGCTTCCAAATCAGCTTGTAGTAGCTTGCCGGCTTTTTCATCTAGCTGGGTTTCCATTAACCATTTTGCCAAATGAACTACCGTTACGTCCATTCCTTGGTCCTGCAACCCCTTGGCAGCTTCAAGACCTAAAAGTCCCCCACCAATTACCACTGCTTTTTTATATTTGATTGAAGCATCTAGCATTTGCGCGGTGTCTTCAATGGTTCGAAACGCCAGAACGCCTGGCAAGTCGGCCCCTGGAATCGACAAAATGAAGGGATGTGAGCCGGTGGCAAACAATAATTTGTCATAGTTTACGCTGATACCAGCTTTCGTGGTTACCACTTTTTGTGCATGATCAATAGCTGTGACGGGATCATGATTGATTAAACGAATCTGATTTTCTTCGTACCAACTATAGGGATTAGTGATGATTTCATCCACGATCATTTTGTTCTGCAAAACATTAGATAACATGATCCGATTATAGTTGGGATATTCCTCTTTTCCAATGATGGTAATGTCATAACGCGCAGGATCGCGTTCTAAAATTTCTTCCACTGTGCGGACGCCGGCCATGCCGTTTCCGATAACGACTAAACGCTCTTTCATGTGTGTGCCCCTTCCATGGCTATTGTTATTAATTTCACAATACAATAAAAAATAACCTATGGATATTAGGGAAAAGCCTAATCTCTATTTTTTTGTATGGCCCTTCACGAGATCTACCACCGATAAAACAACGCATATCGGTATGAAAGTTGCAACAAGCATACAAAAAAAGATATGCTTCACAAAATAAGCATACCTTAAAATAACGATTCATTTTCTTTAAGCCACACTTGCAGCGCTTGTCTGAGTGCTTTGGCTTTGCTGGGATCTTTCCCTAAAGTGGAGATGGCCAACAAGAAATCTGGTTCCCGCAGTATCCCCATATTAAAAAAGTCGCTATGGGCTTGTTGCGTGGTATCATTCAGCCATTGCTCTGGCAATTTTGCTTGAAGGACTTGCTTTTGGACCTCCTGATCTGCGGTACACAAAAAAACCAATTGGATACCCCTAAGATCTTTCACCTGAAAAGGCCGTGCCTGCCAGCGAATCAAGCCAGCTGCCGCCCACTCTTGGATCAAAGGACTAGCGGTGGGCGCCACCACCACAGGCTGACCACCAGCTGTAATGAGCTCGCGAACTTTACGAGTCGCAATTGTGCCGGCCCCAATCACTAGGATTGCGCGTTCTTTCAGCGATAAAAGAATTGGATACATCAAATCTCCTCCAATCGTTCTAGTAAAGCCGCGGTTAAAAAAGCGGAGTCCTCCAAAGTTGGTAGAAATACAATTGTTGGGTCCTGCGCTAACAGTTGTGTTTTGATTTTCTCTACCAGGTAGCCATTAGTCAGAAACAAGGGTAGGACGACCGGTGAGTTGAGGCGGGCCAGTTGCGTCAAATAAAAGGGTTCGCCTAAATAATTTCCGCTGACAACAGGCTTGGTACTCACAACCTCTTCAGCCAAGCGGGCCAATTGCTGCCTAGGTTCAAGATAGTGCGTCGTGCCATGCCCCACCAGTAAAATAGCGCGTTCCGGCCATTTCGTTTGCGCCTGCTTTACTTGCGCCTGGACAAAGTCCTCCACGGCTTTCGTGGTACTTAAGACGTCTAACATACGCCAGTTATGGGTTGGTAAAATTTGTTGCAGTCGTTGCGGTAAATCCTCCCGATAATGGGTAGCCGCAAATAGTAATACCGGCAAAATCACAATTTCATCTAGATCGCTAAAATTGCTCACTTCCTGCTCCAGCGAATGTGCTTCGCCTTCCAGATAAGCGATGGCTTGCCGTTCCGGTCTAGTAGCCATTACCGCTTTGATTAAAGCCACATTATGCTGCACAGTTCCCGTGGTGCGACCATGTAAAACATATAAGATGCCTGTTTTTTTCATGGGACGCCTCCTTAAAAATCGATCAAATGATGTTTCAGACTGTATTGTAACAAACTGGCGTAACTGTCGACTTTCAGCTTCTTGCGAATATTGGCTTTATGGACTTCCACGGTTTTAACTGAAATAAAGAGCCGCTCCGCAATATCACGGTTATTATAGCCCAAGGCCACTAACGGTAAAATCTCCTTTTCCCGTTTAGAGAGGGAGTCATACAAAGGATCAATCTCCGCATGATCCAGTGCTTCTAAGGATTCCTCCGTATACCCAGAAAAGTATTGACCACCTGCGTAAACTGTCCGAATGGCTTTCAGCAGCTCATCATCGTCAGCATGCTTCAATAAATAGCCATCTGCCCCAGCATTTAAGGCTTCTTTGACATAGTTTTCTTCGTCATGCATCGTTAAAATGAGCACTTTGACCTTAGGTAATACTTCTTTGATGCGCCGCGTCGTTTGTAGACCATTCTCGCCAGGGGGCATACTGATGCCCATCAAAACGAGGTCCACCGGCAGCTGTTCTAATTTCATGAAAACTTCGTGTCCGTCGGCAGCGTCCCCCACTACTTCCATATCAGGCTGGGCATTCAGTAGAAAACTCAGGGCGTTCCGCACTAGCGCGTGATCATCTGCTATGAATAATTTCATATTACTTCTCCTTCCTGATAAGGGACTGTAATCGTCAAATGAGTACCCTTTTCCAGCTGTGTTGCAATTGCAAAGGTCCCGCCAATGGCATGAGCGCGCTCTTCCATATTACGTAAGCCTAGGCTTGGTTGCTGATCGATGATAAAGCCGCGGCCTTGATCCGTAAAACTGATCAATAACTGCTGCGTTTGGAAAAACAAGGTCAAACGCGCATCGTTAACTCCCGAATACTTAATGGCATTACTGGCGGCCTCTTGAACGATTCGATACACTGCAACTTCCGCATCTTTGGACAAAGGATGAATAGCACCTTGCCGCTCAAAGGCAATCACAAAGCCCGTTTGTTCCCGGACTTGCTCTACCAACTGTTCCAACGCCGGAATCAAACCTAAATCATCCAGAATCGTAGGCCGCAGTTCCTTTGCGATTTGCTTGATTTCAGCTAACACTTCGCTAAAATGACGGTCAATGCTTTTAAAATGTTCATTTTGTTGCTCCGGCGCCGTCCAGCGAAGGTTACGGGTCTCCAGCATCAAACTGTAAATAGACTGCGCGATGCCATCATGCAAATCTTGAGCAATCTTTTTCCGCTCTTTTTCCCGCGCCTCATTCATATAATCAATCATAACCCGGTCCAGTAAACGATGGCCGTCTTGATAACCGTGAATCTCCAACAAAGTGTCTGACCCCACTGGTGTCAAATAAGCAGTAAAGCGGCTCATATCGCCATTGCGTTTCTCCAAGAATAGCGGGAAGGCGCTCCCTTCCTGTAACGCGGTTATTTTCTCGGCCTGGGCTGCTTTTAGGACCGCCTTTATCGAGAAAAGATACTGGGTTTCAAACTGTTGGGCTGCTGGATTGGCGAAAGTTCCCGTGGTTTGTAACAGCCATACCGGACTTTGCAGTTTCGTCAGTAACGTAGTATCAAGCATGTTCTGCCTCCCACAAAGCTGACAGCTCCTTGGCCCAGACCAGCCCTTGTTGGATTTCAGCTGTCGTAAAGTGATAGCTGGTACGCATCCCAATCAGAAAAATGGCCACCACTTCTTCGGCCACAATCACTGGAATTCCTAGAGCCGCATCTAAGGATTCTAAACGGGCAATGGGATATTCAATCAATTTTTCCCGGTCTTGAAAAATATCTTCATCCAATTGGTAACGGGCTGTGCGCCATACCATGCCGGCGATTCCGCGGCCGACTTGCAGCCGAATCCCTTGATAGGCACTGGATTGATTGCCGGCGACATATTGCCAACGAATCACTTTCGGAGCAGCGGCCGGGGCGATATTGGTAGCGACTCCTAAAAAATCATATGTAGTTGCTGCAAGGTGCTGATCCAGCCAGCTTTGTATTTGTGACATTATTCACTACTCCAATTCCCTAATTTTTCCCAACGCGCTTGCTTCTCTTGTAAAAACCCTCTAAGATGAGGGCATCATCTCCCTGGAGGTTTCCGCATTGAATCAGCGCTTATCTATGCAAACCCTCGTGTTGATCATCACCACGACGGTCTTTTCATTTTCAAGTATGACAACAGCTTTCTTTATGATGGGGACCAAGTCTCTCCTGTGGTTCCTCATTAGCAGTTGCTGCTATTTTATCCCGTATACTTTGATTGTGTCTAGCTATACCCGCACTTACGCAAAACAGGCGGGCGGAATCTATGACTGGCTAAAAGATTCCTTATCTCCTAAAGCAGCCTTTATTACCGCCTTTCTTTGGTATTGCAGCTATTTCACCTGGATCGTCAGCTTGTTTATGAAGCTATTGATTCCTTTATCAATTTTATTTTTTGGACAAGATATCACCCAGCAAGCCACCTGGTTTGGCCTGCCTACCAATATTTGGATTGCGGTTCTCGCCATCACGGCGGTCTTTAGCTTGACCTATTTGATTAGTCGCGGCTTTCAAACCGTCCTGCGCTTTTTACTTCGCAGTGGGATTGTCATGCTGGGCCTTTTACTACTTTCAACTCTGGCAAATGCTATCCTTATTGTACAACAGCCGGCCTCCTTTTTGCGTAATCTGCAACAAAGTTTTCAAGCACCTACTTTTTTTGCCGGAACAGGCGATTCCTTACTTTCGCAGTTGCCGTTTTTTATTTTTGCCATCACAGCCTTTGGCGGGCTAGACACCGTAGCTAGCCTGGCCGATAAAACTGGCGGCGACAAGCGTCGGTTTCCCCGGGCCTTGATTATTAGCGCTGGGGCCATTGTTTTACTGTATTTTGCCGGTATCATTCTTTGGAGTGGCGCCAATGATTTAACTTCTCTTAGACAAACGGATCAACTACATCTAGGTAATTTAATGTACGGCTTAATGGGCAGTCTGGCCCAGTCGTTAGCTACTAGCCTGCACTTATCAACGAATAGCAGCCAACTGCTTTACCAAATTTTCATTCGCTATACGGCTTTAACCTTGGTGATTTCTTATTTGGGACTTTTGTCCTCGATCACCTATGCCCCTTTAAAAAGTTTGATTCAAGGCACACCAAAAGCTATCTGGCCCACTCGTTGGACTCGGCTAAATTCCCAACAGATGCCAGCCGCTGCTTTATGGGTCCAAGCGGCCGCCATCGCCATTGGCATTTTGATTCTTTCCCTAAATAATCCATTAATGAGTCACTTATTTAATCAATTAACCTATATGACCAATATCGCCCGGGCATTGCCTTACTTTGTGGTTGCCTTTAGCTATCCTTTCTTTATGAAAAAAAGTCGCCATTACTATCAAGCATGTTGCCTCAGTTTAGCAGTTTGCTCCTCGATTTTAGTCGCGGTGGGCTTCCAACTATATGAACCCATGATGGCAGGTAATTATACGCAAAGCCTCTGGCTAGTAGCCGGCCCACTCCTTTTCGGGTTAGCAGGACATCACTTGTATCGCCATTTTGAACAGCCAGTGCTGCGAAAGAACAGCTAATCACCATAACAAGCCTCACCATAAACTTACTAAGACAATGCTTGCCCAGTCAGCCACGGCATTGTCTTATTTTGCATCAAAAAAACAGTCTTCGCGATTTCACGAAGACTGTTGTTGTTGCTTATTCCTATTGTGCGTTATTACGAATTACAAATCCTTTGTCAGAACCTTTACGGTTATTTTTCTTGTAACCGTTAGAGTTGCGGCCCTTGCCACGAGGATTGTCTTTTTGATAACGACCACTGCCACCGCCGTTACCACCGCGACCGCCGCCACGTTTATTATTGTCACGGCCTTTATAACCGCCACCTTTACCACCACTGCGTTTTGTTTGTGGTAATGGACGTTCAGGCGTGATTTTCACTGGTACTGCATCTGCTGGATCTTTAGAGATCGTCTTCAACAATAATGCTGTCAAATCAGCGGCGCTGTATTGTTCCAACAACTCTTCAGCTGATTTCAGATAACGTTCTAAGCCGTTTTCTGCCATTTTATCCGTGATTTCTTCCATTGCTTGGCCTAGTTGTCCTTTAAAGGCTTCTTTTTCACTAGGTGGACGCAAAGGTGTCATCCGTTTTTTGGTTAGGTTTTCGATCACATGTAAGTAGCCCATTTCATTCGGCGTAACAAAAGTTACGGACATCCCGCCTTTACCAGCCCGACCTGTACGGCCGATACGGTGAACATAACTTTCAGGATCTTGAGGAATATCGTAGTTGTACACGTGAGTGACGCCTGAGATATCTAAGCCCCGAGCAGCTACGTCTGTTGCCACTAAAATGTCTAGGTTACCATTCTTGAATGAACGCAAAACGCTCATCCGTTTTTGTTGAGACAAGTCGCCGTGGATACCTTCTGCGCGGTAACCGCGAGCTTCCAAACCACGAGCTAATTCGTCTACCCGACGTTTTGTCCGACCAAAAACGATAGTCAATTCTGGTGTTTGCACGTCTAACAAGCGGGTCATGATATCAAATTTTTCGTAATCTTTCGCCCGTACATAGAATTGGTCGATCAAGTCAGCCGTCATTTCTTTGGCTTTGATGCGCACATGTTCAGGCTCTTTCATAAATTTCACACCAATGCGTTTGATAGCATCTGGCATAGTAGCGGAGAATAGTAACGTCTGTCTTTCAGTCGGTACTTCATGAATGATTTTTTCGATATCTTCTAAAAAGCCCATGTTCAACATTTCGTCGGCTTCATCTAAAACCAATGTTTCCACAGTTCCTAATTTTAAAGTACGGCGGTTAATATGGTCTAATAGACGACCTGGTGTCCCTACAACGATATGTGGACGGTCTTTCAAGCCACGGATTTGACGGCCGATGTCGGCACCACCGTAAACAGCTTGGACCCGAATCTTTTTATCACGACCTAAGCGGTATAATTCTTCTTGTGTTTGAATCGCCAATTCCCGTGTTGGGGCAATGACTAATCCTTGTAAAACAGCTTCCGTTGCGTCGATTTTTTGAAGCATTGGCAAACCAAAGGCTGCTGTTTTACCAGTTCCTGTTTGGGCCTGTCCAATCACGTCTTTGCCTGCTAAAGCCAAAGGGATTGTTGCTTCCTGAATTGGGGTTGCTTCCTCAAAACCTGAGCGTTCGATTGCTGATAATAATTCTGGTTGTAAACCAAGTTCTTTAAATTTCAAATGTTATCCTCCTAAGTATTCTTTTCCATTTCCTGATTGGAAACGAGCTGCCCGAGAGCACTCGTCCGCTACGAATACTCCTGAAAAATAAGCAACACATCATATTAACATATTTTCTTGAAAATATCAATCTTTTTCAAAGCTATTTTCATTCCGCCATTAAAGCCGCCACCACTTCATTGAGACCCATACCATTGCTGGCTTTGACCACTAAGCGGTCTGTGGGCTGAACAACCGTCTTCAGGCTAGCAATCAGCGCTTCTTTGTCTAGGAAATGCTGCACTTGCTTGCCATAGATGGGGACTAATCGTTGGTAAAGATGCGCCATTTCCCGGCCATATAAATAGACCAATTGAATCTTCTCTGGCGTTAAGTGATCCACCATACCACCGTGTAAAGCTGCAGAATCCGGCCCTAATTCCAACATATCTCCTAAAACGGCTATTCTTCTAGCAGGGGCGTCGATGTCACTGAAACTATCCAAGACTAGCGCCATTGCGGTTGGATTGGCATTATAAACATCGCTTAAAATCTCCAGACCATCGTGACGTTTGACCCACTCCGTCCGATTTTTCGTAACTTGGATATTGGCTAAACCGGCTGCAACTTGCGACGCCGTCAGACCTAATTGACTGCCAATAATACCGGCTACTAAGGCATTGCGCACATTGTAGACGCCAGGTAGCGGGATAGTGAACTCTGTCCCTGGAAAGCGCGTCATGGTAAATTTGGTGTGAAACTGCGCTTGTTCCGTTACCGTTGCGGAGGCATCGCCCACTTCATCTAAGCCAAAGGTAATCAAAGGATGGGTTAAATCCACCATTAACGGCGCTAACAGTGGTTCGTCCGCCGGTACAATCAAAACCCCCAGTTCATTTAAGCCATTGGCAATCTCCATCTTGGCTTTGGCGATTCCACTACGATTACCAAAATGTTCCAAATGAGATTCTCCAATTAACGTGATTGCGGCGATGTCCGGCTCAGCTAAACGACTTAGCTCATTGATTTCTCCTGCATGATCCATGCCCATTTCCAATACTAAGCATTCTGTTGCAGCGGGCATCTGCAGTATCGTATAAGGAACCCCGATTTGATTGTTGTAATTTCCTTGAGTTTTATAAGTGTTAAAAGCGGTACTTAAGACGGACGCCGTCATATCTTTAGTGGTAGTTTTACCGTTACTGCCGGTAATCGCAATCACTTGGGGTGCGACTTTTTGCAAATAATATTTTGCTAATTGTTGAAGCGCCGTCAATACGTCTTCCACCTGTAAATAAGGTAATTCAGGCGCCGTTTCGCGGCTCCACAAGGTTGCAGCGGCACCCTTGGCTACCGCCGCCGCTAGAAAATCATGCCCGTCGCGGGTACCGGCTAAAGGGACAAAAAGCCCCCCCTGAGCCAATTTGCGACTATCGAATTCTGCGCCGGTTACTGAAAAATCTGGCCAAGCTTGCCAATCATTGGTGGCGCCGACTGCCCCCGCGATCTCATAAAAAGATAGTTCCATCAGTTTTCCCTCCATAATCAAACAGGCCAAACCTATTGGTCCAGCCTGTGCTATTAGTGTTCAATCACTAAATTTTTTCGTTGGTTGTAACGGTTTAGACCTAATTGGATGATTTCTTCCACTAAGTCGTTGTATTGGATGCCCATGTTTTCCCACAACAAGGGATACATACTGAATTCAGTAAAACCAGGCATGGTGTTCAACTCATTTAAGAACAGCTCATTCTTATGGGTCAAGAAGAAATCGCAACGACTCAAGCCTGCCCCATCTAAGATCATATAAGCCCGTTTGGCATAGTCTCGTGCCTTGGTTTGCACTTCTTCCGGAATTTCAGCCGGAATCTGCATTTTGATCGTATTATCCACGTATTTCGCATTATAGTCATAAAAGGCTTCTTCCTTAACGATTTCACCGGCAAAGGTCGTCCGAACATCTTCGTTGCCTAAAATTGCTACTTCAATCTCTCGAGCATCGATTCCTTGTTCCACGATTACTCGTTGATCATAACGGAACGCTTCCAACAACCCATTTTGCAGCTCTTCCCGGTTTTCAACCTTGCTGATACCAACACTAGAACCCATGTTAGCAGGCTTAACAAACATTGGATAAATTAGCGAACCTTCGCATTGTTCAAAGATTTGCTTTGGATTTTCTCGCCAGACATTACGGATCACCGGTACGTATGGTACTTGGGGAATCCCCGCTACTTGCAGCAGGTGTTTGGTCATGATTTTATCCATTCCACAAGCACTCGCTAAAACACCGCCACCGACATAAGGCATATCCAGCGTTTCCAAGAAGCCTTGGATGGTACCATCTTCACCGTTTGGTCCATGAAGGACGGGAAAGACAATCGTATTTTCTGACTTGATTGCACAAGGGGCAATTTCCTGACCATCCGCTAATTGCATCACACTATCGTCCACTGGTTTTTCAGTCAGCAACGGCCCTTTATACCAACGGCCATCTTTGGCAATAAACACCAATTGGACTTCATAAAAGTTATAACTTATGGCTTGTAAGATTGAGAAAGCCGATAAGATTGATACCTCATGTTCTGCGCTTTTTCCGCCATATAAGAGCACAATTTTCAAAAGGTTTTCCTCCCACTATTCAGTTTCTAACACATTTTAGCACAAATCTGCCTGAGGGACACGGAGAAATTTTCAGACAACTGTTTTCTTGCGGAACATGGTAGACTAAAGGGAGAAAAGAAAGGAGCATGAAGATGTATCTTGCAAACGAAAATCGTTACGACCACATGACTTACCGCCGAGCGGGGAACTCCGGACTCTTATTGCCACCAGTCTCTTTAGGCCTTTGGCGCGGTCACGGTGACCAAGGTGTTTTAGCCAACACGCGGGATTTAGTTCTCCACGCCTTTGATGAGGGCATCATTCATTTTGACTTAGCCAATAATTATGGACCTAGTCGCGGCAGTGCTGAAACTAATTTTGGTGCAATTCTAAAATCTGACTTGATGCCTTACCGCGATGAGCTGATTATCTCCTCCAAAGCTGGTTACTACATGCACCCTGGTCCTTACGGCGAATTTAGTTCGAAGAAGTATCTCTACGCTAGTTTGGACGCCAGTCTAAAACGGATGGGCTTGGATTATGTGGACATCTTTTACAGCCACCGTCCTGATCCCAACACGCCTTTTGAAGAAACCGCCGAAACCTTGGATCTCTTAGTCCGCCAAGGAAAAGCATTGTACATCGGCATTTCCAATTACTTTACCGAAGATACTAAAAAGATGATTGCCTTATTTGAAAAAAAGGGCACGCCTTTTGTGATCCATCAAATGTCTTATAATATGCTGAACCGTGAAGTGGAAGAGGACGGACTGTTTGATTTGCTGGAAGAACATCAGCTAGGTGCCATTGCTTACGGGCCACTTGCTGAAGGACTTTTAAGTGATAAATTCAGTCAAAAAATTCCAGATGATTTTCCGATTCACCGGACTAACGCCTATATTTTACAAGGTGACAGTCAAGCGAAGACTCAAAAGCGGCTCCATGATCTGTATGACTTGGCGCAACAACGGGGGCAAACCCTCTCACAAATGGCGCTGGCTTGGCTTTTACGGAAAGAAACCATGACTTCAGTAGTTGTCGGTACGACGACAATTCCGCACTTTGATGATAACTTAGCTGCCTTAAAAAATACGACTTTTTCTGACGAAGAATTAACCCAAATTGAGAAAATTCTTCATTAAGCTTCTCGCCTCCCGTTCTATGGTACAATCTGGAACAGGAGGCGTTTTTTGATGAATATTTTATATTTTTCCATGTCCGGCAATACCCGTGCCTTTATTCGTTCCTTGACCGCTTACGCTGAAAAAGCCCACGAGGAAGATGAAAAAGCACCTTTGATTCATGCAACTGAAATTAGCGACCAAACACCCCCAGCGCAGGAAACTGAACCCTTCGCCGCTTTTGTCCCGACTTATTTAGATGGCGGTAATGGCTTAGATAACGGTACTGACGAAATCATTACCAATGCGCTAGGTGAATATATCGAATTTGGCACCAATGCGGCCCAATGCGTAGGCATTGTCGGCAGTGGCAATAAAAATTTCAATTGGCAATATTGCCTTACGGCTAAGCAATACGCCGAAAAATTTGCTGTACCCGTCTTGGCAGACTATGAGTTACGAGGCACACCGACAGACACTAAACGAATCTATCAAATTTTGCGAGAAACTTTTAAGGTTTAAAAAAAACGATTAACCTCTAGGGGTTAGTCGTTTTTTACTCTAGCAAATTTTTTTGATACATCCGCGCAAAGGTATCACCATTTTCGGCCACCATTTCTAAAAAGTGCCAGTTATAGCGTTCGTAAAAATCGGTGTGATCCGTCAACAAATACAACTGTTGAAAACCCATGCGTTTCAGGTCGGCGCAAATGAAGGCTAATAATTCGCCGGCAATTCCTTCACCACGATTTTGCGGTTCAACGTAAACCGCACAAATGTTAGGGGTTAGATCCAGACGTTCATGAAAATCATTGGCAATCACACCGGCTCCGGCAATCAACTGGTTCTCCTGCCAAACACCATACCATTGAGGAATCCCAGTTGTTCCGACTTGCGCCATGCTTGCTTCATAGGCAGCTAGGGGAACCTGCCACTTTTCATGGAACCAGCGAGCTAAAACAGGCAGTTCTTCAGGATTTTCCCGTAATGGTCTGATTATATAGTCTCTTTTCATTTAGCCGTCAACTCCTCTAAAATCTGGATCAAGGCTTGTTTAAACTGTTCACGGTCATTTTCCGTATACGCTCTGGGACCTTTGGTATGCTTGCCCGCTTTACGGATCATGGCACTTTCATAGCGTTGGACCAGTAGAAAATCAATGGTTTCCGGCAAATATTCCTGACCATTTTGATGTAGTGCCCGTGCTTTTTTGGCTAACACTAGCGAAGCTAACCCATAGTCTTGTGTTACCACTAAGTCGCCTTTTTGCACCAGCCCTACAATTTTGTAATCAGCCGCCTCTGCTCCGCGATCGACATAAATGACGTCAACATCCTCCGCCGCGTTTTTTTGACTATAGTGATCAAAGGTCGTGACCAGTTGGACTGGCACCTGATATTGCTTGGCTAAAGCAATCGTCGCCTCTTTGACTGGCGAACCATCTCCATCAATTAAAATCTTCATATATTTTCCCTCCACTGTTAGTATGACACATTGCGAATTGCAACGCTATTTTCACAAATGATTTCACAAAAGAAAACTTTCTATATTTTTTCTTAAGTTCTAGACCTTTTCAGTTGACGCAAGCATACCTTTAGGACTATTATTTCAGACGTGCTACACTAGAAGTGCAGTAAAAAATAGTAAAAGGGGACTTTTATATGAAACGCGTGAAATTAGTGACATTAGCAGCTTCATTATTTGTAGCAGGAGGATTATTAGCAGCATGTGGTGGCAACAACAACTCTTCTGACTCATCTGCTTCTTCAGCTTCATCTACTGAAATGGCATCATCAGGCACAGCCGCTTCATCTGACGTAACAACAAGTGCTTCAGTAAGCGACAAAGCAGACGTTATTGAAAAAGCATTAAGCGCTGACGGAAACTGGATTGTTGGGGTAACTGGCGATATTACTTTTGATAAAGATTTGACTATCGCAGGCGAATTCCATGACAAAGGGGACGCTGCTAACGCAATCTACCGTAAATTAGCCTTGTATGCACAAGACGAAAACCGTAAAGTGACAGCTGAATATACTATCACTGCTCCTAAAGTAGTCGTTGAATCAGAAAACTTGAACATCGTTCACGGAACTGTTAAAGGCGACATTGAAGTTAAAGCAAACGGCTTTGTATTAGATGGCTCTAAAGTAGAAGGTAACATTACTTTCGACAAACAAGAATTTAAAGACTCAGCAGTTCTTGACAAAGACGGCGCTTCTGTAAGCGGCGAAGTTAAAGTAGCTGAATAATTTAACCATAAAAAATGGACTCGATCACAAAGATCGGGTCCATTTTTTGTTATAGGTTGCTTTACTTCTTATAAATAGCTTTCCGTCAATTCCATAAAATCGGCGACATCCTTCAGAACTAAGTCGATACCAGCTTGCCAGAAATCTGGTTTCGTTAAATCAACTTGTAGATGTTTTTGAGCTAACTCTTCCGTTGTCATAGAAGCAGTATCTCTTAACAAGGCGATATATTGGTCTTCAAAATCCGAACCTTGTTGGTTCGCGTACGCATAAATGCCCATGCTGAACAAATAACCAAAGGTATAAGGGAAATTATAGAATGGCACATCATCAATAAAGAAGTGCAATTTCGCTGCCCAGAAATGCGGATGATAGCTGTTTAAGCCTTCTGCATAAGCTTCTTTTTGAGCCGCCAGCATCATTTCGGTAATCTCTTCGCCACTGACCAAACCTTTTTGACGGGCGCTATAAAATTTATTTTCGAAAATAAAGCGCGCGTGGATATTCATAAACATCGCAATCGCATTTTGCATCTTCGTATCAATCAAATTGATCTTTTCTTCTGGTGTTTGTGCTTCCTTCAAGGTAGCATCCGCCACTACTAACTCCGCAAAGGTGCTGGCAGTTTCGGCTACGTTCATGGCATAGTCTTGGTTTAATTGCGGTAAATCCCACAAGACACTACTATGGAAAGCATGGCCTAATTCATGGGCTAAAGTTGCTACTTCATTGATAGAGTTGCTGTAGGTCATGAAAATACGTGATTCCTGACTTTCTGGAAACTCAGTACAATAGCCCCCCGGACGTTTTCCGGGACGATCTTCTGCCTCAATCCAGCTATTATCAAAGGCTGTCTTAGCTAAGCTAGCCATTTTGGGACTGAATTTAGTGAAATTCGTCATAATAAAATCGGCTGCTTCATCAAAGGTAAAGGTTTTTTCCTCTAAATCCCCCAAAATAATTGGAGCATCTTGATCCTGCCAATCCATTTTCTCTTTACCAAAAAGTTGAGCTTTGCGGGTCAAATAATCCACAAAAGGCTGTTTATTCTTTTGAATCGTCGCCCACATAACCTCTAAGGTTTCTTTTTGGAGGCGATTATACTCTAGCGGCTCCTCTAAATAATCCTCGATACCGTGGAAATGATAGCCAGAAAGACGCGAACCGTCGAGGTGATTCAAGGTATCCGCAAATAAATCGGTTTTTTCGCCCCAAGCTTTTTCCCATTTAGCAAACAAATCAGCCCGAACTTCTTTATCTGGATCCCCCATCATTTTGTTAAAGGCTTGACCAGCTGACAACCATTGCGTTTCCCCGTCTTTTTCATAAGGGATTTGGATGGTGCCCACTAAAGTATCATAATGTTGGCTCCAAGCATTCAAACCATCCAGGGCTAACGTATTGATGATATTTTCTTCTGTTTCTGATAATAAACGTGCTCCATCGCGGCGCAATTCATTCAAACGAAAAGCTAAACCGGGACTTTGTTCCGCCATAACTTTTTGCCAATCTGTATCTGCTACTTCACTGAATTTTTTCATTAAAATCGTATCTGCCAATTGAAATTTTGGCGTCATTTTCATCAAGTCGCCCATTAATATCTTGGCTTTACTATCATTGACATTCGCCGAAAGTAAACCATTGATAAAACTGCCGCATTGGCTAAAGCCTCGTTGGGCCACCGCTTGTTTTTCTATCAGTGTTGGCAAGACTGTCGCCTGCTGTGGTTCCCAGTCAGAGACGAGGGCCTGATATTCCGCCACTTGCGCCGCTAATTTTGTTAGACGTTCTCTCAAGGCTTGTGAATCACTACCGCCAGGGAAAATCGAATCCAAATCCCATGTTACTGCATACATCCAAATCTCTCCTTTCAAACTATCCCCAGTATAGCAAAAAATAACCCGCCTGCCTGTCTTGGCAAACGGGAAATCAAATTATTTTTGCAAAGTTTTTTTCATGATGTTTAAAAGTGTTGCCACATCTTCAGGACGCGTATCGCCTGTTTCTTTGTCGATAATGGAGCTGTAAATATGGGGAATGATTTTCTTCACGCCGGCGTCTACCGCAATTTGGACGATTTCTTCCACGTTCTCTAAATCAATCCCACCAGTTGGTTCCAAGTAAAAATCATGTTTGGCACAAGCTTCGGCAACTGCTTGGTATTCTTCCTTATGAGCTAAACCTTTCATTGGGAAGTATTTAATAGAACTGCCACCCATATCTTTCAACAGCGCGATGGCTGTTTCGATTGGCACTTCACCACTTGGCGCTTGTGAGCTTAGCGGACCTGTAGCGATATTCACGTAGCCAACCTTGCCAGTTGGTGAAACCAAACCATTGATGACTGTTTCCTTTTGACCAAGACGAGCCCGTGATGCCCCGACACCCGTAAATACTTGATTGACATGTTGCGGTTGCAAAACTTCTGAAATACGTGTAACCATTTGGCTTTGATTGGGATCACCAGCACCTAAGCCGACAGAAAGAGCATTATTAGTTACTGCTTGATACTTTTTCATGTCTGCAATCGCCGCTTCATCGCTGTCATAATTTTTAGACAGGACACCTAACACAACGTGGCCTTCAGCAGCAGCATAGCAAGCTTGGGCATTTTCAACTGAATTAGCTAATACATTTAAACAAATACGTTCTTCTAAATAATTTGGACTTAATGACATTTTCTATTCCCCCATAATTGTTCGTAACCGTTGTACGATTTTTTCCATTTCTGTAGCATTGACGGAGCGGATATCAAATTCGATGATGCCATTATTGGCCTGATACTCGCGGGTGTAAATGGCTGGATCCTCCGCCTTTAGTTCCTTGATGACTTCTTTAGCAGTTTTAGGACCGCTGACGGTCACACTTGCTCGGTAAATTTCTCGACCAGCACTATCTTGAACCGCTTTAGCACTTAAGTGCGGGACTTGCCCCAAGGCTTCCACAAAAGGTGTCAAGCGTTGTTGCATGGATTCACCATCTTCCGGACCGTGGGCGAGATAATCTTCCACCGCTTGCGTAAAGCCCAGAATATTATCCTTGCCAATCTTCATCGCCCGCCCAATGCCGGCACCTTGCTGCCGAACCCAGCCGACAAGTTTCCCGTTACCGATTACCATCCCCGCACTGGGACCTTCAATTGCTTTAGCCCCAGAATAGATAACTAAGTCGGCACCAGCTTGGGTATATTTAAACAAATCTTCCTCTGCCGCGGCATCAACGATTAATGGCAACTGATGGCGATGGGCAACTTCGGCTGCTTCTGATACCGTCAACATTGATTTTTGGACAGTATGATGGCTCTTAATATATAAAATTGCCGCTGTTTCTGGTGTAATCATCTGTTGGATATGCTCTGGTGTACACATATTCGCGTACCCTGCTTCCACTACTTTACCGCCACCTTGAGCTACCATGACTTCTACCGGCGTTCCATAATCCACATTGTGTCCTTTAGGCAGGATAATCTCACGTTGGCTGATTCGTTCACTGTAAGGGTGATAAACATGGTAGCTGTCACCTTTTCCAATAACTGCCGCTACACTTTGGGCGATTCCCGCCGAAGCTGAGGAAACGATTTGCACATCTTCCACCTTCAACAGCTGCGCTAAATACTTACCCGTTTGGACACTCAGTTCACTCATTTCAAAAAAATGTTCACCGCCGAAACGTTGGGCTGCCAAAACAGATTCAGAAACTTTAGAAACACCTAAGATCGTCATCCGGCCTGAGGCATTGATGACTTCTCGCAAATCAAACTTCGCTAAATCAATTGTCATAAATCGTTCCTCCAATAATCGTTTTAACTGGTTGAATCACCGTATCAGTCACTCGGGTCTCACCATTGGAATCCGTCAGCGTTTTAGATTCTGCCACTAAACGGAAAAGGGTCACATCTGCATCATAGCCTTCTACTAAACTACCTTTACCTTGCAAATGGAAGCTTTCTGCCGGTACCCGCGTCACACGGTCAATGATTTCATCCCAAGCATACCCTACCACATAGAGCTTTTCCATCGTCGTTGCCAAATCATAGACTGGCCCTGTTTCGCGATTGCGATGATAAATATCGGTACTGATGGACGTCGCCTTCAACCCTTCTTTCAACGCTTGCTCCGCTACATGAAAGTTGAAGCTGTCGGTACCATGACCAATATCGAAGATGATGCCACGCCGGTAAGCATCCCAAACAAATGATTTGATTTGGTCTGTTTCTTGGTCCAAGATGCCGTTGGTTTTGCCATTAAAGCAATGGGTCATGATATCGCCAGTTTCTAGACGTGCCAGCACTTCTGCTAAGGTTGGCGGAGCCGAACCAATATGGACCATTAAAGGCAGATGCCGATTTTCTCCTTGAATCGTCTTAGCTAACTCTAGTGGCTTGATGCCATTTTGACCTACCACCGTTTTACTCATGCGAGCTTTGATTCCTACAATAAACTCAGGATAGGTTGCTAAAGCTTCTCGTACTAGCGCTTCTTGTACCTTGCTCAAATCGGCCAACTCATCTTGTGCGACGATACCCCATTTTGAGATATTCAACAGCGCATAAACATTGGTCTGCGCAGCCTGTGCTAATGGATAAAAATCGCCAATATTTTCTGCTCCGGTCGTCCCCGCGTCAATGACGGTGGTAACACCCTTTTTAACCCCTATTTCATCAGGACTGTCATAATAAAGCGTCATTTTCTCATAACAATGGACATGATCATCGATCCAGCCAGCAGAGAGGTACAGTCCGCTTGCATCCACAATCGTTGTCGCTGCTTCTGGGATCTCACTGGCAACCCGAACGATTTTATCACCCTGCAAGGCAATCTCTAAGGGCTCGCCTTTAATCGTGCGACCATGCTTGATCACTACCTCGTACATCATACAACCCTCTTTCTTTTATAACATTATAACAAATCATCCGGAAAAATTATATTGTTTTGTGAATTTTTTCTATCCTACTTGATAAAGCAATCGTGACTTAAAAAAAATGTGGTATGATGCTACTAAGATTAGCCGCACCACGGCTATTACATATACACTCAGAACAGTCTACTAGAACGAGGTGAGTTTGATGCTTTTCGAACATTTTGATAAGATCCCTCAATTTTCTGAAACCGATGCTTCCATTTATAATTATATCATTCTGGAACACCGAACGATTCCAGAAAAAACCTTGCGGGAAATTGCGCAAGAGACCCATACTTCCACGTCATCGGTCATGCGTTTGATTCGCAAATTAGGATTTGACAGTTTTCCAGAACTAAAGACCTACCTAAAAAATCAACCTAAAACAGATGATTCTGGACAGCCTGATTACCGGACAGCGGTTATGCAACTGCTAGATCAAAATAACTTTTCTACTAATTTAGAGGACCGCCTAACTGCCTTTGCCCAGAAGTTACAAGAAATGGATAGCATCGTCTTGATTGGCATCGGTATCAGCGGAGTCATCGCCGAATATGGCGCTCTGCGCTTGGCGACGCTAGGGCTAAATAGCTTTGCTTTAGACAATCTATACTATCCCCTCCACACGCGCTTACAGCATTCCCCTAAAAATATGTTGATCTATATTACGAATTCCGGTAAAACGGTGGATCTTTTAGACAGCGCTGCTTATTTTAAGCCGCTACCCGATTTTACCTCTGCCTGTATCACTAGCGATGAAACCAGTCCCATTGCCCAGCTATCAGATTATGTTTTTGTCCACAAGCACACGATTCCCCGTAATCATGGAATCTATGATGCCGCTTCGCAAATGCCGACCATTTACATCTTAGAACTCTTGATCCGCATCTTGGAGCAACAATTGTTTCCCGGCAATCGCCAACCTCATGCTTAATAGCTAGTAAAAGGCTGTGGTACGCCTGCTTCTGTTTGACTAAGTCACAAAAGCAGAACGCATCACAGCCCCTTTTATCGGCGAATCGACCGACCCATTTTATTCATTGTGTGGCGCAACCCGCGGACAGTTTTAGAAAGCGTGTAGATATTTTCAGGCAAAGCCATCCCGCCAAAGCCTGAGTCACCAATATGATGGATATCTACGCCAATCATTTTATCCATTAACGCAATCTCGCGAATCGTTTCTGGATCAGCACTTTCTTGGCTTGTACCAATGGCGGCCATCGTCAACACACCACCTGCCTGCGCTAATGCTACCATCTTTTTCAAGGTCTCTTGATCAATCCCTGGTACGGTTCCAGCCGCTGGCAGAAGTAAGACATCCACCCTAGCTTCGATATAGGCCTGTACCAGTTCTTCCGTCAAAATAGGTTCAGCCACACCAGCAGCGTGCATTTTACCAGCAATGATCAACCCACCAAAAACTTCATTTGCCTCCTTGATGGCGCGAATGATTTCTTTATGCGTCACACCAGTAGCCGGATTGCCTGTGAGACAGATAAAATCTGCTCCCAATTCACGGGCTTTTTGCAATGTTGCTCGAGTGGCGTAGCGGCCAGCAGCGATGGTGTCGATCTTTTCCATGGTAACAGCATTGGCATCAACCGGTTCCAAATTGATACCTAATGGGCGACCAATCAATTTTTTTAACTGATGAAGCACCGTAGGATCTGGTTTTTTGGCACCATTAAAAATCTGTAAAAGATCATCAAAGGACAAGCCAGGCATCCCTAATACTAAAGGCATATCACAATCAAAGGCATTCAATAAAATCATATCCGCACTATAAGCTGCTGCCACTTCAGCATTGGTGATATCATTGGCAGCCGGCCCGCCCACGGCTGAGACTTCACTTAAAATGGTACGACCTTCACTGGCCTGAATCGCCTGCTTTAGTTCGCGACGATCCATTTGGCTGATTTGACTGTAATCGGCACTAATTAGACGCTTCATGTGGATCACCTACTACTTTTTCTTTAGGAGTTTCAGCAACGGTTTTTAACTGACGGTCAGCAATTTTAACAAATGGTAAGTAAACAAGAACTGAACTTGCTAGACAAACAAAACCTAAGATTAGCCCGGGAATAGAACCACCTGTTGCCAAGAATGAACCCAATGGCCCCGGAATCGTCCAGGCTACCCCAATCGCTGCAGGTACGACCCAGTGGAAAACATTAGTAGCAAAGTAAGCAATCACGACACTAACAACGGGTGCTAAAACAAACGGAATCCCTAAGATCGGATTCAAGACGATTGGCAGCCCGAAAATCACCGGTTCGTTAATGTTAAAAATCCCTGGTACCAAACTTAGCTTAGCGACTTCCCGATAATCTCCCCGTTTTGAAACTAAAAGAATCGCAATCAGTAAGCCTAAAGTAACACCGGCACCTCCCATATAGGCGTAAACACCAGTCAATTGAGTGTAAGTTGGCGCATATGGGACATCCTTCAAGGCACCGCCGTTCAATAAGAATTCTCCATTTAATAATTCGTATTCCCCAAAAATCCAGAAAACCGACAAAAGGACAGTAATTAGTAAGACACCGCCCATGTTGGCCCCAATATTACGCAATGGTGTTTGAATCCAATCATAAACAAGTTGATTAAAACCATTTTGTGTAATCAAAAAGCCTACGAAAGAGACAATCGAAGAGGTTAGGATGACGATCAAGACTGGCAGTAAGGAAGAGAAGGAGCGACTAACTGCTGGCGGGACTTGTTCCGGCATGCGGATTTGTAATCTACGAGTATTCGCCAAACGAGGTAAAAATTCTCCTACAACTGACCCAATAATCATAGCAACGAATAAACCTTTAGCCCCTAGAAATTCTGTCGAAAGGAAGCTGCCATTTTCCAACATTTGCGGAACAGGATAAATAATCATAAATGAGCTGATAGCCGTGATACCCACTGTTGTGGAATCGGCTTTGTGAACTTTAGCCAGGTTTTCCGCGACTAAAAAGACGATAAAGATGGACATAATACTTAGCGTACCATTACTAATGTTGGCAAAAACTTTTTGACCTTCCACTAAGTTCGGAAAAAATTTAGGTAAGAATAATAGCTGAGCAATCAAGCCGTACGGATCTAAAATCAGTGAATTGATCATAGCAACAATTGAGGCCGCCATTCCAATTGGAAAGGTTAAGACAAACGCGTCTCGAATTGCAGCCATAAATCGGTTAGTGCTTAGCTTTGAGGCAAACGGCAAAATAATCCTTTCAATCCATGTGTTTACTTTTCCCATAATAAAACTCTCCTTTGTATGCGGGTTAGCACCCAGTTTTGATAACGTAATACATATTTTTAAATAACTCCCTCCATAAATTAGCACAGAACTTTTACAAAAAGAATGCCTTTTCATTTTGTGGCGCAAATACCGCTATTTTGTTACAAGCTGGCATATTGCTTTATCTTTCATCCCTTTTTTGGTACAACAAATAAGAGGAGTGATACCATGGAATTTCGAACACAAACACCCTTAACTCAGACAGACTTGCTGGCTTTGTATGAAAGTGTCGGCTGGAGCGCCTACACAAAAGAACCAGAGCGGCTAATGCGCGCTATTCAGCAGTCATTAGTCGTCATTACTTGCTGGCAAAACAATCAGCTAGTCGGCTTGATTCGCGCAATTGGCGATCAGGAAACCATTCTCTATATTCAAGATTTATTGGTTCATCCTGACTATCAAAATCAAGGCATTGGGCAGGAGCTAATGACTCGTGTTTTAACTCGCTACCCACACATTCGTCAAAAAGTTTTAATGACGGAAGAGGCACCAGATGTCCGGCATTTCTATGAAGCCTGTGGATTTCATTCGGCTGATCAAGGAAGCAGCGTCGCCTTTTTCCGTTTTGATAATTAGATAGACACAAAAAAGCAAGAAGCTACTGACTAGCTTCTTGCTTTTTTAGGATTCTCTTTGTTTTAATTGCTGTAAAAAACCGGACCGCTCAAAACGATAGCGGCATTCCAGCATAGGCAATTCGCGGGCATATAACTGTAAATCAGCTTCGATTCGCGATTCGATCTCACCGCAGATAAAATTATGTTCATAAAGAGCCAAGGCATAGACTAGACAGATCTGCAGGTAAACATCCGACTGAACGAGCTCTGAAAAATGCGGGTCCTCCATAAGCTGCTTAACTTCCATCTGTCGATAAAGTTGTCTGGTCACTTGGGCCTTTCGCTCGAATAATTGATAGATTTGCTGTAAGCACGCTTGTTCTTGTTCCGTCCACTCTTGGTCCTCACTAATTTGTTCCTCTTCCAACCATTCCCAGAAAGTTCGATTCCACAAAAAACGTTTCACCAACTTCCCTCCTTACTTTCTTGAAAATTCAAGCGTGATAGTGACTGTATCATAACACAAATTACGCTAAAAAAGGGACTGGATTCTAGGATCAAAAAGATAAATAACAGTATACAAAAGTTATGGAAACGCTCGTTATCATGTCGTATTTTCAGCTGAAGGATTTTATCCTTCGTTATTTTTTTCTTGCCTGTCAAAAAGCATAAATTTCTCTGCTATTTTTGGTTAGAGCTGATTTTTTTCATACCACAAAGTTACCAACTGATAATACAGCTCTAAATCTTGCATCTTTTGACGGGTCGGCTGAACAACAAAGCTCGGCTGCGTAAACATATTCGGTATCAAACGCCTTGAGGTCGCAATAATGGCATCCACTGCTTGGCTATCGTGATTTAGAGCCGTAATTTCCACAAAACCTAAGTTCGTAACAAAGTTCAGCAACTGATCGGTAATCAACACGTTGGATTCCGCAATCAAGGCTACCCGCAGTTTTTTAGTCTGCCCAGCTTGCTTCAGGCTATACTCCACAACATCAGCCAATAATTCAGCCATTTCTGGCAAACAAGCCCGTAGCCAAGCATCCGTTCGCTCCGCTTCTGCTTGAAAAAATAGTTGGAAAAGCTGCTTCGCTTCATGCCATGTTCGAAAATGCGGGCGCTCGATATCTCGCACAAGATCAAACATAATGGGAACCGGCTTCTCTACTTGATAATACAACAGCACAATGTTGGTAAGATTGCCCCAAAAGCAAGTATCCTGCCAGAAGAAGTCTTCTGGAAACTGACTTCGCACTGCATCTACCAAGCGCTGAATCAGGCCATTCAGGGGTTGCTGGGTAATATAGGTTACCATTTTGGCTAAGCGCGGATCCGTATAATCATAAAAATTAGGAATGGCCGTCAGCCAATAGAGGACAAAATCAGTCTCTGCTTGCTGAACAGCTGTGGTAGCCTGCCAAGTTGGATACACGGTGGTAAAGTCTAAACGTTTCAAATAGGTCTCATATTTAGCCGGAGTTTCTATGTAATGACCCTTTTGGAAACGATAACTGCATACATCGTACAACAGGCCTAATTGATGCTCGCCGGCAATACTTTCCCCATTAGGCAAGTATGGCTGTAGTGCTCCCATAAACGTTGGTCGCCCCGCAACTTGTTGCTCTTCCGGTGGTAACTGTTTACCAGCTAGCCATAATAGACTGTAAAATACCATTCGAACAAAACGCTCATCGCCCACTAATTCCAATTGCGCCAAATTTAGTTTCAACCCGTATTCACCAACGTAAGCTGCTAAACCAGCCGTTTTGCGCTTGACGCTAGAAGGACTGTAATAATAGTGTTGGCAGAAAGCATTTAAGTCCATCTCAGGCGCTACTAGCATCGCTTTGACCACCATATAAGGAACACCCGATAGCACCAATCTGTTGTAATAATCTTCGTAGCGAAAAGCTTGCAACCGTGCTAACTGAATTCCTTGTGCATCCAATAATTGCAGATCTGAGGCAAAAAAATTCCGAAGATCCAATTCGATACTTTCTACCAATGTTTTGACACGGGAATAAGAGTGGACCGTCAGACTTTGCAGATAATGGATGGTACATTGTTCAAGGGACAACTTACTCATTACCTGAAATAGTTCTAATTTTCGTCTTTCTTGCTTTCCTAACATGATCTCATCAAATCGCATCTTAAATCCCGCCTTTCTTACTTCTAGTGTACCAAAGAGCGAATTTTGGGCAAAAGAAAAAGCAGCAGAAGGTTACCCTTCCGCTGCTCACAGAATCCTGTTGGATCAAACAGCTGGCTCCACAACCGGCTGTTTCAGCACACCGCATAATCCGGCGGTTGCCTAATGGCATGTGCCGCTGTCTGCAATCTCTGCAATCAGCAGGACTTTCGTCACGATTGCGTCAACTCGTCGCATGGGACTTAGCATATCACAAAAGTCTCATTAGGACAATCTTTTTTCCATCACAAAATCACGCAACCAAAAGCCTTCTGTTAAGGGCGTATCTTCTGTAACCGTCACCGTGAAGCCGCGATGTTCATAGACGGCCACAGCCTGATGATTTTCGCGATTTACACGTAAACGTAGACGGTCACGACCTTCACTAAGCGCTAATTTTTCATAAAAATCAAAAACTTCTCGTGCTAGCCCTAGACCACGCGCAATATTTTGCAAGTAAAGCTTGCTGATGTAAAGCGCATCGCTTTGCCATTCTATTGCTGTATAGCCCACCACTTCATGATCTAATTCTAATAAATAGTAACGAATACCTCGGGCAATATCTTCCTTGATGTTAGTTAGACTTTGATAATGTGCCAACATATACGTCACTTGCTTTTCACCCAAAATTGGCGTGAAAACTTCCGGCCAAATAGCCTTCACCTGCTGCTCTAGTTCAGGTAATCGTTTTTCTGCTGGAACTAAACGAAAACTTGTCTGTTGATACCACTGACGATAGGTCTTTTCAATCAACCCCACTGTCCGCAAGGTGATTGCCGGTGTCATGATTGGACTAGTTAAAACACCCTTTTTCAGGCAAGCTGCTACGTGGCGAAACTCGTCTGCGAAGTCGCTAGCAAATGGCGCTGAAATCGTTTGTACTCCAGCTGATGTCTCAAGTTGGGCTGTTTGGCTTTTCCAGAAAGAGGGAACAGTAAGCGTCCCTTCCGTTCCAAAAATCACCAGTTCATTTTCAGTCGCCAAATCCGTCGTATTAAATATAGAAGCCAAGGTATTCCCTAAACGTAGACTTAGCTGAAAAGAAGTATCTGTCTGTTCGGGCGCTAACAGACTGGTGCCAGCCAGCTCGGCAATTGGTTCGTTTAATAAATATTGTAAATAGTGAAGCGCATAGACACCGCTAGAATGGAGGGAGCCTCCGCCAGCTTGGCGATCTAAAAACCAAGTAATTCTTTGAGCCGCACCGGGATAAGCCGTTTTGGACCGAATATATTTAACTTCCCCCAGCACTTTTTGATCCAGTAACTGCTTGATTTGTTGCGTTAACGGTAAAAATACAGCCTTCTGTGCCTCCATCAAAAAGAGCTTTTTCTCCGCTGCTAATTGAAACAAGGCTTGAGCCTCTGCTAACGTTTGCGTGAAGGGTTTTTCCAAAAGGACATGGTGACCTGCCTCCAGTGCCATTTTAGCTGCTGCAAAGTGCCCCTGGTTATAAACTGGAATGTAGATAAGATCCAAGCTTCGATCGGCCACCAATTCTTCATACGTTTCATAAACTTTGGGGATATCTAAGCTTTGAGCGAGGGCGGTGGCCTTTTCAAGAGAACGTGCAGCGAGAGCAGTTGGCTCAGCTACTCCACTTTCCCGCATACCTGCTACAACTCGCGGCACGATATTCGCCGCACTCATAATCCCAATTTTGATTTTTTCCATAAGCAGACCTTAGGCCGTGATTGTCAACTGTTCATTGACTTCGATACTGCCTTTGACTGATTGAATCACCGGGCAGCTTTTAATTGTTTGATTCAAGACTCGACCCATTACGTCAATATCTGCACTTGGATTTTTCACATAAAAATGGATGCGAACAGCGACAACTCGTTGCGGTTTTTCATCCACCATATCGTAATCAATGTCGACATGAATATCATCATATGTAATTTTCCGATTTTCTAAGATAATGCGTAAAACACCAAAACTGCAGCCAGCAATACTCGTAACTAAAAGTTCTACTGGGCTAAATTCATCATGCCCTTTTCCATAATGTAATTTAATGCCTTTTTTTGAAGTGGCAATCATCCCGTGATCGTCCAAATCTAAATCCACGTGTTGTGTGATCATTTCATCCATCCTCTCCACAGCCTGATACTGTTATCATGACTATACCCACAATCGCCAAAAATTTCAAAAATTTGATCTTTCACGAAGTCAGCGCTACACTGACCCGCAGTGCTTTTTCCACTGCTTGCATCTCTGCGTCTGTTAAACAACGGATTTTTTGTTTTATTCTCGATTTGTCCAAGGTCCGGATTTGTTCCAAGAGTACCGTCGAGATCTTGTTATTTTGATGAAGATCAATGGGCACTTGTGTCGGTAACTTTTTACGTGGCGCTCGGCTTGTAACTGGCGCTATAATCAAAGTGGGGCTGAAATAGTTGCCCCGATTGTTTTGCAATACCACTACAGGCCGGATTCCACCTTGTTCAGACCCAATTACTGGTGATAAATCAGCAAAAAAGATTTCGCCTCTGCGAATCATAGACATTCCCCCTTGTTGGTTATGGTAGCATACTGCTTTTAAGGATGACCGTTCTTCTTTTACCACGAAGCCAGGCATTTTTTGACTACTACAACCGACAAAAAATGCGTACCGCTAAGCGGCACGCATCTAGTTTTTAAGCTAACTGATCTACTAATTCTTCCAATTCGGTTAACCGTTGCTCAAAGATCTTCATCGCATCTTCGATATAAGCTGGTTGTGTCATATCGACACCAGCTTTTTTCATTACTTCGATTGGGTAATCACTGTTACCGGCTTTTAAGTAAGCTAGATAACGTTCTAACGCTTCTGGGCCCTCTGTAAGAATCTTAGCAGACAGCGCTGAAGCCGCCGAAAAGCCAGTGGCATATTGATAGACATAGTAATTATAGTAGAAATGTGGAATCCGCGACCATTCATAAGCAATTTCTGGATCCTTAGCCACATCAGGGCCATAGTATTTACTATTCAAATCACCGTAGTAGTTGCTTAAAAATTCAGCCGTTAACGGTGTTCCTTTAGCGTCTTCTGTGTGGATAAAATGCTCAAACTCCGCAAACTGGGTTTGACGGAAAATCGTGCCTTTAAAGCCGTCCAAGTAGTGGTTCAGAATATAAGCCCGGACCTTCGGATCTGTCTCTGTCGCTAATAAATGTTCCGTCAAAATATTTTCGTTAGTAGTAGAAGCAATTTCCGCCAAGAAGATTGAATAATCGCCATAAACGTATGGTTGACTGCTGCGGGTAAAGAAACTATGAACACTGTGACCCATTTCATGTACTAAGGTAAACAGTTGATCTAAGCGATCGCCCCAGTTCATTAGGATATATGGCAAGGTATCGTAGCTACCAGAAGAATAAGCACCACTCCGTTTACCTTGGTTTTCCACCACGTCAATCCAGCGATCCGCAAAAGCCGCTTCTACGACTGCTAAATATTCCGGACCCATCGGTTGTAAAGCTTCTACCGCTTTGGCCTTAGCTTCTTCATAAGTATAGCGTAAAGGCGCCTCACCTAAAACCGGGGTGTACATGTCGTACATGTGCAGTTCATCTACTGCCAGCAGACGTTTTCTCAAGGCGACATAGCGATGCAAGAGTGGCAAGTGGTCATTTACCACCTGCAGCAATGTGTCATAAACACTTTCTGGAATATGGTTATTGCTTAATGCGGCTTCACGAGCGGAAGCATAGTGCCGTACTTTCGCATTGTAATTATGATACTTCACATGAGAACCCAGTGTGCTGGCAAAAGTATTCTGGAATTGCTGATACACTTTGTACAATTCTTTGAAGGCAACTTCCCGAACTTCACGATTAGTGCTTTCCAGCAATTGGCCGTAAACGCCATGGGAAAGCTGAACCTTTTCGCCATTTTCGTCTTCCACGACTGGAAATTTCAAGTCAGCATTGTTCAGAATTGAGAAGGTGCGACTAGAAGCACCAAAGACTTCACCAGCTCCTGCTAATAGCGCTTCTTGTTCAGCTGATAATACATGTGGACGATTATCTACCATTTGGGTAATAAAATGACGATACAAGTCTAACGCCGGCTCCTCATTAAAATAAGCGGCTAGCTGTTCATCCGACAAGCTCAACACTTCCGGTTCAAACCAGGCAACGGCTTCACCCGTTTGAGCAGCCAATGCACTTGCTCGCGCATACATTCCTTGGTAAGCCGCATCAGCAGTATCTTGGTCATTTTTCAAGTGGGCATACACATATAATTTTTCCATTTTTTGCGAAACATCTAGCATATAAGTGAGCGCCGCTAGAAAAGCTGCCGCTCCTTGTTCCAAGGTTCCTTGGAAAGTTGGTGCTTTTGTTAATTCTTCACTTAACGCCGCATATGCTGTATCAAAAGCCGCATCGTCTGCGAAGATTTTCGTCAAGTCCCAGGTTAATTCTACTGAGACCTCTTGACGTTTTGGTAATTGTTTTGCCATGGTATCCATTCCTCCAAATCCTCAATATGTTTTATCTTATCACACTTCCTTTTGAAGTACCGCCCATTCCTTTCGAAAAAAGCTGCAGTAATTCCGTTGAATCACCGGTGGCGGTTTGCAGCCAAAAGTATTTTGGCAGTGTCGCCAATCCATCTACTTCCTGTTGCCAAATTCGCCAACGCTGGGCTTCTGTGATTTGCGGCATTTGGTACTGGTCTGCTGCGCTAAAGGCTGCATCTTGAAACCGCCACCAGCGGTAACGTTGATAGAGGTCAGGTTCCCGCCAAAATATTTCATATCTAGGTTGCATATAATAGACCAATGGCAAATACAGCACATGCTGGTGCTGTTGATAAAAGGCCATTTGCAAATTGCGAGCATACGTTTTTTGCTGCTGAAGTCCGCGTTGCAGACCGCGATAAAAATCGATAACCTCGGTAAGTCGGTCTGCTGTCTCCGCCACCTCTGGTTGATAAGCAAAAACGGTTCGCAAGTTGGAACGTTGTAGCTTAAATGTCTGTTGTCGCGCTAACGTTCGTTGCAATGTTTGTTTCAAATGATAAAAAAGATGCAGCTGGCCCTTTCGCCAATCCGCTTGCCAAAAATAAACCCCGCGCTTAAGCGTATATTGACAAAATGCCCGTTGCAACTGGGTCAAATGACGCTGCCAGCCAAAACGCTCTCCTCCAATCCAAATCACTTGATAGCCTGCCTCGAGATAATGCTGGGTCCGCTCTATAAGCCGCGCTAATTTTAGTGGACTACACTGGATTTCTAAGGCAGTCCGATCATTTAGTAAAATATCAGGTCGTTGCGCGATTTCAGGTAAATAAGCTTCCAGTTGCGGCTGGTAGCCAGCTTCTTGCGCCCACTGAAAAAAACTGGCTTTCAGAGTTAAGTGTTCCAAGGTTTCTCCTTCCGCAAACGAGTCACAGCCCTCTTTATAGTGGGCAAAATGCGGCCGCTTCAGCTGACCTCGTTTTAAATAGACTGGTTGTCCACAACCTGGACAAGTGTACTGATCGGACTTTTCAACTTCTGTCTGCTCCTGTAATAGGTTCACCCATTTACCAGCAGCATTCTGTGCGCAAAACATCGCAACACCTCCAACAAAAGCCTACGAAAAAAGCACTGATTTTCATCAGTGCTTCAGTGTTTATTGAAAATAGTAACGTGTCGTCTCTAGCGCCGTCTGTTCCATCAGCAGCTTGCCATATTCTTCCAAAACCTCTGGTGTGACATTGGTTTGTTCCGCAAACTCTAATAAGACTGCCTGCTCATCCTCTGACAGTTCTTCCTCTAGGGAAACCACTGTTAAGTACAAATGACCCTTATATTGATACAGGTTGGTCACCACGCGCTCTAAAAAGACCTCTTTTGCTAGCAAAATCATATCTTCCATATCTCGCAAAGCATAAACAGCTGTATTGGAAGGCTCATCTGCGAAATCCTCTTGAATCTGTTTCTTTAAGAATTCACCAATTTCATCGCCCTCTAACTGGGTGAAATCCATTTGTTGGACTTCTTCATTGAAGAGATTTTTACTAATCAGTAATTCTAAGCTGTCGCCCTTTGGCATTACTTGGAACGTAACGGCATCACTGCCCTCGAATTCATCTGCAACATCCACTTCTTCTAGAATACTGTAAAAGAAGTTTTCAATTTCCTTTTGATTTCCCAGAAGATCCAAAAACGTAATTCCCCGGGCAGCCAGATCTTCGTTTTCAATAGTGACACGAATCGTATTTTCATTGATGTGTTCCATTTCCATTCTTACGCACCTCATTTCTGGCTGATATACGTCCATTGTAGCGAATTCAGCTTAAAAGTAAAGGGGACCGCTTGAAAACGTAAGCATTCCTTAACGAAAAAAACCGGAAAGAATCACTTCTTTCCGGTTTTTCTTACAAGCCAGCCATTAATTGGGCTTGTCTTAATTCTAGTTGGCGAACATCACGCGGCAAGAAACGACGAATTTCATCTTCGTTAAAGCCGACTTGTAGACGTTTTTCATCGATCATAATTGGTCGACGTAGTAGTCCAGGGTTTTTTTGAACTAGATCCAATAGCTCAGCTAATGGTAGTTCGTCTAAGTCGATATTCAACTTTTGGAAAACTTTTGAACGCGTCGAGATGATCTCTTCAGTCCCATCCTCAGTCATTCGCAAGATTGCTTTCAATTCTGAAATGTTCAATGGTTCAGAGAAAATATTACGTTCCACAAATGGAATCTCATGTTCTTGTAACCACGCACGTGCCTTGCGACATGATGTACAACTAGGGGAAGTATAAAGTGTCAACATTCGGCATCACTCCTTCGTGTGATTTGAATCACTTTTTTGAAACAGCAGAAGATTTTTTTCTGCCATCTGTAATCATTATATCTAATGAAAAATAGAAAAGCTAGTGCTTTCTTGAAATTTATTTTTTATTATTAGTGTTATTTTAAGATAAAAAAGCACTTTAAATAATGGTATACACTATTTGATAAGAATTATAATGAGATTATCCTCATTGTTTTATCATATTGAAACAGGTATTAAAACAACACTCGTCTGTTACAATACAAGAGACAAAATGTTTTTCCGAAGCTTATTTTATCTGTGTAATTTTTGTTTTTTTTCAGTATAATAGAGAGACAACGAGTTCAAAAAGGAAAGAGATGTGACTATGGAGACAATTTTTTCAGGTATTCAGCCTAGTGGTATCCCTACGATTGGGAATTATATCGGTGCAATGAAACAGTTCGTTGAATTACAGCATGACGCAGATTGTTATTTTTGTATCGTGGATGAGCATGCGATCACTGTACCACAAGACCCACGCAAACTACGCCAGCAAATTTTAAGCTTGGCAGCGCTTTACTTAGCAGTTGGTATAGATCCAGAGAAAGCAACAATTTTTGTCCAATCCGAAGTAGCCGCGCATGCTGAAGCGGCTTGGATTATTCAATGCAATACTAGTATTGGTGAATTGGAACGGATGACTCAATTTAAGGACAAATCTCAAAAAGCTGGACGCACTGGTGTCAATGCCGGCTTATTGACCTATCCACCTTTAATGGTGGGGGATATTATCCTTTACAACAGTACCTTAGTCCCTGTTGGGGAAGATCAAAAGCAACATTTAGAATTGACCCGTGACTTTGTCGAACGTTTTAACAAACGTTATGGCCAAACAGGCCAAGAAATTCTCGTGATGCCTGAGGTTAAAATTGCGCAACATGGGCGGATTATGAGCTTACAAGAGCCGACTAAAAAAATGAGTAAGTCCGATGCAAATCCTAAAGGCTTCATCTCCATGCTAGATGAACCAAATGTTATCCGTAAAAAGATTAAATCAGCAGTGACGGATTCTTCTGGTGAAATCGTCTATGATCCCGAAGACCGACCAGGTATCTCTAACTTGTTAGAAATTTTTGCTTCCGTAACAAGCTTTAGCATTCCTGAACTGGAAGAACAATACGCCGGCAAAGGCTACGGCGAATTCAAAACAGACTTAGCTGAAGCGGTGGTCGCATTATTAGAGCCAATTCAAGCGCGTCATCAAGAATTATTAAATTCAGATGAACTCCATGAGATCTTAGACACTGGTGCAGACAAAGCCCGTTTCGTTGCTAACAAGACTTTGCAACGGATGAAAAACGCAGTGGGCTTAGGACGCAAGCCTCGTCGTTAAACCTCAATACTAAATTGAAAGGTCCGTGATCAATGATCACGGACCTTTTTTCATTTTCTAAACTGGGCATCATGCAAACGACGGTAGTGGCCATCACGAGCTAATAATTCTTCGTGGGTCCCCTCCTCTAATATGCCCTGTTCGCTGACTACAATGATGCGGGTGGCATGCTTGATAGTCGCCAAACGATGGGCGATGATCAAGGTCGTGCGCCCAGCGGAAAGACCATTCAACGATTCTTGAATCACTTGTTCCGTCTCCGTATCCAATGCGGAAGTAGCTTCGTCCAAAATCAAAATAGGCGGATTCTTCAAGAACATCCGGGCGATGGCGACCCGCTGTTTCTGACCACCAGACAATTTCACGCCTCGTTCGCCAATAAGCGTATCCAGACCTTCACTCATCTGCTGAATTACCGGTTCTAAATGGGCTAATTTGACCGCTTGTAAAATCTCAGCCTCTGAAGCATCCAATTTACCATAGGCGATATTTTCGCGAATCGTTCCCGGAAATAAAAAGACATCTTGTTGCACGATACCAATTTGACTTCTTAAGGAGGCCAACGTCATTTTTTGGATATTGATGCCATCAATAGTGATCTCGCCATCAGTCACTTCATAAAAACGCGGCAGTAAATTACATAGCGTTGTTTTGCCGGACCCGCTCTGGCCGACAAAGGCCACCGTTTCACCGGGTTCGATTTGCAGATTGATGTGGCTTAAAACTTTATGGCCGTCACTATAAGCAAAAGAAACATCTTGGTAGCGGATATTGCCAACTAAATGGGTCACGGCTTTGGCCCCAGGGCGATCTTGAATCGTCGGTGTTTTATCCAACTCTTCGGTCAATCGTTGGAAACCAGCAATGCCTTTCGGATAACTTTCAATCATGTTGTTAACCTTCTCAATCGGGCGCACAAAGACATTGGCAAACAGGATAAAGCTGACAAACTGCCCATTGGTCAATTCCCCTTGTATGACATAATAAGCGCCAAAAATCAAAGTAAATAAGTTGATCAAGCGAATCAAAAAGTAATTATAAGACGAACTCACCGCCATTACCCGGTAAAACATGATCTTCGACTGGCGGTACGCTTGATTCAGGCCTTCAAAACGGCGCCGTTCAAAAGCTTCGTTCGCAAAAGATTGCGTGACCCGAATACCACTTACAGAAGCCTCCACCCCAGCATTAAACTCCCCTGAATTGTCGTAGATTTTCGTATTGACCTTGGTCATCTTCTTATTGAAGAATAAAAGAGCAATGGAGATCAACGGCAATAGTACAAAGGTCGCAATTGCTAATTTGGCGTGGATATTTAGCATGAAAATAAAGGAACCTAAGAGGGTCATCACCGTAATAAACACATCTTCTGGACCATGGTGAGCCACTTCTGAGATTTCAAATAAATCCGTCGTCAAGCGACTAATCAACTTACCGGTTTTTTGATTATCGTAATACTCAAAGGGTTGCGTCTGCAAATGGCTATACAGTTCCCGCCGCATATCCGTTTCAATATTGACCCCCAGCTTGTGTCCAAAAAAGACCACGATATATTGCAAAGCAGTATTTAGCCCGTAAAAAAGCAATAAGCCAATACAAACTAACACAATCAGCCGGAAATTTCCTTGCGGCATAATATTATCAATGACCTGATTCACCACAATCGGGAAGGTCAATTCCAATAACCCTGCCAGTACAGCACAAGTAAAATCTAAAATAAAGAGACCTTTATATGGTCGATAATAGCTAAAAAAACGTTTCAGCATCCCCTCACCTCTTTCATTTGCCCATTATACGGAAAATTCAAACTTTTCGCAAAAAACGGTGTCAATCCTTGCACTATCAATTTTCAGTAAATCCTACTGTTTTTTTAAGTCGTTTAAGGTAATAAAAACCTTTATTTGACGGGCTTTTAGGGCTTTTCAAACAGCTATTTTTCGGCTAGAATGAACCCGTGAAATTTTTTTGAAAAAATGAAATATATTTTGAAAGGCGTGCTGATTTTTGATTCAAGCTGTAGTGTTTGATGTAGATGATACGATTTACGACCAACAGGAGCCCTTCCGCCGTTCCATCCACCAATTATTTCCCTTAGTTACTGAGGAAGATATGGCACCACTTTATATCCGTTTCCGCCATCATAGTGATACCACCTTTGAAAAAACGATCACCGGCGAGTGGACGTTAGCCTATATGCGCTGTTTCCGTATCAAAGCTTCCCTTAGTGACCTGGATTATCCAGATATTACCGATGAGGCGGCGTTGGCATTCCAACAAGTCTATGAACAAGCTTTAGATGAAATCGTGATGCACCCTGAAGTAGAACGGACCTTAGACTATCTAAAAGCCCAAAACATCCCGCTAGGTTTGATCACTAACGGCCCCACAGATCATCAATACAAGAAAATCAAGCAACTGAATTTAGAAAAATGGGTTCCTAGTGAACGGATTATCATTTCGCAAGCGGCCGGCTATCAAAAACCCGACCCACGTATTTTTGAATTAGCAGAAAATCTTTTTAACTTCGAGCCTACGACGACCCTATATGTCGGCGATAGCTTTGAAAATGATGTCGTTGGTGCTAAAAGTCGTGATTGGCATGCCCTTTGGTTTAACCATCGCGAACGACAACTGCCAACTGATGCCCAAGCCCTGCATGATGTGGAGTTAAGTAGTTTTTGTCAATTACCAGCCACCATCGAAGCGTTGTTTTAAAACGGCAAATCTTTGGCAACACGCCCCTTTTGCGCTAAAGTAGAAGTAAGGAGTGGATGCGGATGTTTGCTGTAACAGTACCTCATGCATTATTACGTTTAGGTCTCGCCATCGCCATGGGTAGTGCCATCGGCTATGACCGAGAACAAAAAAATCGCCCAGCTGGTATGCGAACCCATGTGTTGGTGTGTATTGGCGCTTGTGTGATTGCCATGATCCAACAAGAGATTGCCTCCCAAGCCATTGAATTTGCCAAAGACAATCTAGAAATCGCCACCGTGATTCGGTCTGATCAAGCCCGTTTGATTGCTCAAGTGGTGAGTGGTGTCGGCTTTCTAGGTGCGGGCACGATTATCGTGACCCACCATTCAATCCGGGGCCTGACAACTGCAGCCTCTTTATGGGCGACTGCCGGGCTGGGGTTAGCGGTAGGAATGGGCTATTATCAAATTGCTCTCTTAAGTTTTGTAGCAGTATTATTGGTCTTGGTTTTCTTGAAAAAGATTATTCATGTCAATGTACATCAACGCTTACAGATCAAGTACCGCAATAAGAATGCTACTAAGGCCTTCTTAAAAAACTATTTTGCCCAACACGGGATTACCGTGGATGACTTGGACTTCATTGTGGAGCAAAGTACCGATGGACCCGTCTATCGCAGCGTCTACGTGTTACATGTTCCCCGTGGCTTTAAGTATCCACAAATGATCGAAGATTTGTCTTTAAACGATGACATTCTTTCAATTCGGACGGTTACCGTCTAACGCAATAAAAAGCGGCGTCAAATGCGACCTACACATAAGGCCGTACTTGATGCCGCTTTTTAGTTAACTGCCCATGCTTAGAATCATACGGATATCTTCTTCCGTCAAACGCTGCAGTTGTTCTTCATTACCCTGGATAACCCGCTGGAACAGCTCGCGTTTTTCCTGTTGCAGTGCATCCATTCGTTCCTCAATCGTTCCTTCAGCAATCATGCGCCAAACTTCTACGACTTTTTTCTGACCAATCCGGTGAGCGCGCCCAGCAGCTTGTTCTTCCACCGCAGGATTCCACCATAGATCGTACAAAATCACTGTATCGGCTCCCGTTAAATTGAGCCCCGTCCCACCGGCCTTCATAGAAATCAAAAAGACATCCTTTTCATCTGCGTTAAAGGCATCCACCATTTGGATTCGATCTTGGGGTTTCGTGCTCCCCCGCAAATAGAAAGTCGTAAGGCCTCGTTTCGCCAATTCCGCTTCTAAAATACTCAACATCCCGGTAAATTGCGAGAATAATAGGACCCGCCGACCATTTTCTTTGGCCGTTTCTAACAAGTCTAAGACTTGTTCTAATTTACCTGAGCTGCCAGCGTAATCCGGCAAAAAGAGCCGCGGATCGTCACAGATTTGGCGTAAACGCGTCAAGCCCGCTAAAATATTCATGCGATTTTTACGGAAAGTTTGTTGATCCATCCCCGCCACTTCCGCCTGCATTTGACGTAAATAAGCCAAGTAGACCGTTTTTTGCTCTTCGGTTAAGACCGAATATAAATTACTTTCAATTTTTTCTGGCAAATCCTTCAAGACATCTTTTTTCTCGCGTCGCAACACAAAAGGCTGAATCATTGTAGCCACAGTCGCAGGCGTAAGTTCCCGAAATTGATTCTTAGGTGGAAACAAGCCCGGCAGAACCAGTTGGAACAGTGACCACAGTTCTTCCAGATTGTTTTCAATCGGCGTCCCACTTAAAGCAAAGCGATGGGGAATTGCCAGCGTCCGCAAGGCTTGCGCGGTTTTAGTCGCACTGTTCTTGACCATTTGGGCCTCATCTAGAATCAGATAGCCAAAGGTCCGACCTTGATATGCTTCGATATCTTGACGCAAGCTGGCATATGAAGTGATCCAAACATTGGCTGATTGTGCCAATAGTTGTTGCCGCTCTTCTTTGGTCCCGTTCACTACCACTGTCGTTAAGCTCGGCGCGAATTTACGAAATTCTGCTTGCCAGTTATAGGTTAAGCTGGCTGGCGCCACGATTAAGGCCGGGGTTGCTGCGGTTTTCTCAGACAACAAGTAAGCAATCGTCTGAAGTGTCTTTCCTAGTCCCATTTCGTCAGCTAAAATACCGCCAAACTGATAATGACTTAGCATTTTTAACCAACGATAACCCGTCACTTGATAACTCCGCAGCGTCGCCTGTAACCCTTCTGGTAATACTGCCGGAAACTGCTCTGGTGCATTGAGGTCCGTTACCATTTTCTCAAAGCTATCTGAAAAAGTGGCTCGGCCCCCTAAGGTTTCTTGGACATAAAGGCCTTGATTACGCGGCACTTGGATGGCACCGTCTTTGACTACGCCGCCCCGCAATTGCTGCAGCGCTTGGCTCGTCTCTTGAAACTCTTCTGAGTCAAAGGTTAAAATGGCACCGCTTTTCGTGGTATAGAAGGCTTCCTTTCGCAAGAGTGCCCGCAAAGCAGCATCAACCTCTTCAGCCTCAATCCCGCTAATGTCAAAACGCACAGATAACCAAGAACCTTCATCATTGACGGCCACTTCTGGTCGATATTGTTGCGCATCTAGAAAGAGTTCCCGCAGCTTTTTCCCCATCTTTACTTGCCCATAACGTCGTAAAAGGGGCAGCTCTTGGGTAAAAAATTGATAAAGCGCGGCCTCTTTTGGCAAAGCTTTCTCGTAGCCCGTCGCCGTTTTTGTAAAACCTAATTGAGGCAAAATCTGCAACGCAGCCGTCTCGCCACTACGATCCCGCAAGACCTCTTGCTGCACAGCTACCTCATGAGCAGGGTCCGTTGAGAAGACTGCCGGCTCATAATGAAAATCAACTCGCAGACGAATCTTCCCTTGCTGTTTCTTCAAGACATACTGGACTTCTAAAGGTACGGATAATACTTGCGCTTGAATAGCCGATTCCACTTGGACGTGGCCAATTTCCCTGAGCGCCGGTAACACATCCGTAAAGACGGCTGACAGCTCACTAGTCTCATAATGAACTATAGGCTCCTTCATCCGCTTTAATAGCTGTTGCAAGGTGCGGTAAATTGCTTCTTGCCGCACGCTTAACTGGTAGATTTGTCCATGAAAAAATAGCCAGTGATAGGGCGCTAGAAATAAGGTATGCTGGTCTAAAATCCGTAGTTCTGCGCCATTTACAGTCGTAACCAAATGAAACTCAACAGGTGGCAGACCTGGTTCGAAAGTCAGTTGCTGCAACGTTTCCGTCTCGGTAGTAAAGAATAGTCGGCCCGTATCTGCTAGTTCCTGCAGCAATGGCTGACCTGCCAGTGGCAATTGCAGGTAGCGACGCTCTTGTTTCCCCTTAATCATAATGGGGTCGACATTCAGTAATTGATTGTTTGCCTGAATCGTTGCTAATTGCGCCAACAATTGTTGATCTTGCGGTGCAAAGGCTTCTCTTGCTAACTGGAAGACTAGCCGATTCGTTGTGAACTCTCCTTCTGTCAAAAAGGTTTGTAAAAATTCACCGATATTTTTGACGATATAATTGCGTTTGGTTTGTTGATAACCAATTTTCAAACTGATCAATAGCAGACTATCCTCCGGATGATAAGGATTGAACAAATGGGGCTCTACATGATACTCAACTACTAGCTTACGACCACGTTTCGGCTTTTCCAACAAACGAGCGAAGCCTTTAGTGAACATCGTACCGGGTGTAAGTTTGGCAAAACCGGTCGCCGCAGTAATAATACGCGAAGTTCCCTGCTCTTTTAAATACAGCTCCACCGCAACCGTATGCTTGCAATAGCCGTGTTCCTGCCAATAGGGACACTCGCAATAATCTTTTTCTTTAGCTGTTCCATCTAGCTCCACCATATAAGGTTCTGTTCCTAAAACCTCGGCATGCCAGACACGGGCTTCTTGATCAGCTTCCACTGATAAGACCCGACCTTCTTTCAGGTATTGGCGCCCGCGTTCAATTGTTTTTTCTGGAATACTCCACTTCATGGGGGCCCTCCTCTATACTTTATACTCTACTCGGCTTTGACCAGTACCGCTGGTGATCACCTGCAGTTGTTGCGGAATTCGTTCTTTTAACTCCCGCACGTGGCTAATGATCCCAATCATGCGGCCTTCCGTTTCAATACTTTCCAAGGCTTCCATCGCCATCTCTAAAGATTCTTCATCTAACGAACCAAAACCCTCGTCGATAAATAGCGCCTCGATGGCTACACCACCCGCTTGTGCTTGGATTACTTCTGCTAGGGCTAGGGCTAAGGCTAGGGCAGCAATAAAGCTTTCGCCACCAGACAAGGTATGCGCACTACGACTAGCACCGGCGTTGTCGTCATACACATCAATCTCTAAACCTGACTGATTCTTATAGCTGCCCGCTTCAGCATTCAACAAGAATTGATAACGCCCATGGGTTAGCTGCCCCAGACGTTGATTGGCAACGCGTAAGACTTCTTGCAGATACGCTTGTAAAACATAGCGCTCTAAGCCGGTTTTTAATGGATTATTACCACTGGCCACATCCGCTAACTGCTGGAGCTCCGCCATCTGGGCCCATTCCGCCTGGTTCGCCGCCAGTCCCGCGGATACCTCTTCAAAAATTCGTTGGTTACGGTCATAGCGATTTTTTTCAGTTAAATAACGCTCCTGCTGCTCTTGCCAAAGATTGCGAGCGGTGGTTACCGCTGCTTCTAATGGTGCTAATTCTGGCTGTGGTTGTTGCGCAATTTTTTGTTGTAATTCAGCTAACCGCTGATTAGTCAAAGCAACTTGCTGCTGGTAGTCTGCTGCGGCCTCTCTTAACTCTGGTAATTGCGGCAACGCCGTCAGCCAGCTTTGTAAAGTGGTCTCTGTTAGCTGGCGGCTATTTAACACCGCTGTTACTTTTTCTTCCTGCAGTTCTTTCGTAACTAAGGCTGCCGTTAATTCTTTTTGTTCAGCCGTAATTTCAACTTCTAAACGAGTCGCCGTAGCGCTGGCTTCCTGCAAGGTCTGCTGCGCTTCAGCGTATGCTTGTTCCCATTTTTGGTAGGTCGCTTGTAACGCTTTTACCTTCGCCAATACCTCCGCTTGCGAGGTTGGCGGCAATTGAGTTGCCAGGCTTTTAAGCTCACCGGCTAATTGCGCCAGTTGAAGTGTCCGTTGCTGACTCCGTTCGGTTAATTCTTGGCGCTGCACTTCTTGGGCCTGCGCGCGGTCCGCGGCTTGCTCCAATTCAAGTAATGTAGCCGCCGCGGCTTGTTGTGTCTTTTCAGCCGTTTGTAGTTGTGCTTGCAATTCAGCCTGAAGTTCTGCTGGCTCACTTTGCAGTTGCGGATACCGTTTTTTAAAGTCTCGCCACTCGGCTAGCCAAGCCGTTTGTTGGCGGGCTAATTCTTGGCTTTTCTCTTCATAAGCCGCTTTTAAATTAGCATACTGGGTTTCGAGGCGGGCCACCTCAGCTGTCGCCGCCTGCCAAGCTGCTTCGGCTTGTTGAAAACGGGCTTCTGTCTGTTCCTCAACTTCCGTAGCCACCGCTGGCTGGGGATGTTCTAAAGAACCACATAGCGGACAAGCAGTCCCTGGCAGTAAATCTTTTGCCAATCGCGCAATCTGAGCTTGCGCCCAAGCACTCTGTCGTTTCGTTTTTTCTAACTCAGCCTCCGTTGCTCGTTGCTTTTGCTGAACTAACTGTTTTTTTACTGTCGCAATCGGCGTTTTTGCTAGTCCCGTCATAGCTTGTTGCCACTGATCTCGCTGCTGGGCCAGCGCTTGCCACTTCTCAGCCATTCTAGCAACTTCCTGCTCTTGTTCTCGCGCGGCATAAACGTTAGCCTGGGCTTGGGCTAGCTCTTGATTAGTTGGTCCCGTGATAGCCAACGTCGCTAACAATTGCTGATCTCTGGCGGCAGCTTGTTGGAGCTCTCGCTGTTGTTCTAGTAATACCGATTGCTGTTGAAAACGGGGTAACAGTTCTTGCAGGCGCTGAGCTTCATTTTTCTGGGCTTGCATCTCCGTTTCTTGTTCTTGTAACTTGGCTAGAGTGGCTGTTTTTTCCGCCACTACTGCTTGGGCAAGCGGTAGTTTTTCCAGCAAGTTTGCTACCGTAGCCTGACGTTTCGTAACAGCTAAGCGACTCTCCGTAGTTTTAGCCAATAAAGCCTCCTGCTGACCGGCCCATTCCAACTCCTTGATCCGTTCTAGACGCTGTTCTTGCTCAGGACGCAATAGTTCTAACTGGGCTTGCTGGGCTTGTCGTTTGCTTTGCTCTTGATACCATTCCGTCAAGCGCTCGGCTTGCTGCAGAACTTGTTGGGCCGCTTCCATCGCCTGAAACCGCGTCAACTGCTCAGCTTCCAAATGCGTTAATTGCTCTTGATGAATAGCTTGGGCTTGCTCTAGCGCTAGCAACTGCTCGGCCACCGTTACACCCGGCAACGCTAACTCCGTTTGATCCAATTTCCCCTGTAACCGCTGCATGACTGCTTCTAGCTGTTTATGGGTTTGTTTTGCCTCATTTTTAAGCCATTCGCTCCACTGCCGATAGAAATCCGTACCAAATAAGTTCCGTAGCAGCTGTTCTTTATTGTCGCTAGTGGCGGTAAGAAAGGCGCGAAAATCACCTTGCGGCAGTAAAACAATTTGGGCAAACTGCTTGGCATTCAAATGTAAAAGTTCTGTGATTAACGCTGCCACTTCACTAGTTTTGCTATATTCCTGCAACTCTTTACCGCTGGCATCATAAACTTTCAGGCTGATTTTACTAGGCTGGACGCGAGTACCTGACCCGCGTTTTTTTAGTAATTCCTGTTCCGGGGTCCGCTTCAACTGGTAGGTATGTTGTTGATGTTCAAAGGTAAATGTCACTTCTGTTGGACTGTCCGGTTGGGCAAAAGCTGAACGCATCTCTTTACCTTGCCGCTCATCTCCTGAGGTAACACCATATAAGGCATAGCACATCCCATCAAAAATGGTCGTTTTACCGGCGCCCGTTTTACCACTAATCAAAAAGAGCGACTGTTGCTGAAAACGATCAAACTCAATGGTCTCCTCGACAAAAGGACCGAAATTTTTCAATGTCAGTTTTACTGGAATCATTGTTCCGCCTCCTTGATAGCCGCCAAGCCACGAGCCAACCAGTCGCTTTGCGTTGCCGTCAGTGTTTCATTGGTCGCTTTTGTAAAAAACTGTTGGAAAAGCGCTGGGGGCGCTAACTGCTGAACCGGCTGAGCCAAGGTCGTCGTTTGAGTTTGGCGGGTTTGACGTTCAACTTGTAAAATGTAGGGATAAACGGCTCGCAAACGATTCATCATATTAGGAATGACCGCGCGATCCGTCAATTGAATCGCTAGAAAAGCATCTCGTTGAATAAGTTCGTAGTAAGCCGGATCTAATAACTCCTGAAAGCTCGCGGTTACTAGCTGAATATCCTTAGGCGGGGTGATTTCGCGGAACTGGCAATCAAAATGATCCGGTCCGACATCGACAATCCACACCCCTTTTTGCTGGGTCCGTTCTGATAATGAATATTTCAGCGGCGAACCACTATAACGCACTCGCTCGGCTTTAAGCGCATCTTTACCATGCAGGTGCCCTAGAGCCACATAATCAAAATCCGCCAAGGCACTAAGAGAAATACCATCTAAGCCGCCAATGGTCAAAGTCGTCTCTGAGTCGGTCCGACTGCTGCCACTGACGAAAAAGTGTGTTACTAAGACATGTGCTTTGGCTGGATCAAACTGTTGTTTCATTTCAGCCAAAACATCAGTAATCGCTGCTTGAATCGTTTTATACTCTTGCTCAAAATATAAACGAGCCGCAATCGGTTCAAAATAAGGCAATAGAAAAACCTGCGTATCGGGAAATTCAATTGGCTGGAAAGCCTCCGCTAACTTTGTGCGCAAATAAAACTCACTTTGGCTAAACCAGGCACTCCCTGTTTCTAAACGAATTGGGCTATCATGATTACCGGAAATTGCTAATAAGGGCCAACCATCCGTAAGATTCAATTGTTGGATCCATTTATTAAACAGCTCTACGGCGTCTGTCGCCGGTACGGTACGGTCGTATAGATCCCCGGCAATCACGATGGCGTCTACCGCCTCTGTCGCGGCAATCTGCCGAATCTGCTGAATTGCCTGCTCTTGTTCCTGTAACAAGTCATAACCGTGGAGTTTCTTGCCAATATGCCAATCAGCTGTATGTAAAAAGCGCATCTTCTCCCTCTCTCCCTAAAAAAGTCCTTCTCTCATTATATCATTTTCTCTATCCTACGAACAAAAAAGAAACAGCGGTCTTAATCCGCTGTTTCTCCTATTTGATTTCGTATTTGAATGTAGGGTCAATTTCTTGATCCAGTTGCTTAAAGGCAGCTTGCAAGCGGCGTTCTGTCTCTTCAATACCATCTTTGTCAATTTTAGGAATATCACTGATATCAATAGGATCGCCGAAACGAATGACTACGCGTTTACGTTTAAATAAGCCACCTAAAGTTAATGGCCCTTGATAGACTGCTGGCACGATACGAACCTTCGCCATTTTGGCAATCAAGGCTACTCCGCCCTTCAAGTCTTCTGAATGACGCGTGCCGCTTGGAAACATAATTAAACCAAGGTCTGTATTTTTCAATAATTTGATTGGCTTTTTAATCGCACTTGGTCCTGGCTTGTCGCGATTTACCGGAAACGCATTAGCATGGGTCAAAATAAAACGCAGAATTGGATTTTTAAAAAGCTCTTCCTTCGCCATAAAGCTGAATTTTTTTGGTGACGCTGCAACAGCGAAATAAAGTGGATCCCACCAAGTACGGTGCGGTCCAACAAGAATGTAGTTTTCGTCTTGAGGTAATTTTTCTTTATTCTGGTAACGAGCATTGCCATTGATCAAAAATAAAATGATCCGAACAGCTGCTCGTGCAAATCGATAAAACATCACACTGCCTCCTTCTCGCTATAGTATGCCGAAAAACGACCCTTTTGACAAGCACTTTTTGCTTTTCTGAGGAAATGTGCGTATACTGTTTTCGAAGATTAGATAAAGGAGTCAGTGCCGTGGAACCACAATTATTAGCCGGGGAACGAATCGATCAGCTTTTCGCCCAAAATATCCAAATCATCCAAAGTCCTGAAGTGTTTTCCTTTTCACTAGATGCTGTCTTATTAGCCAATTTTCCGCAATTACCGAAACGGGGACAAATTGTCGATCTTTGTGCTGGTAACGGGGCGGTAGGTTTGTTTATGGCGCATAAAACAAACGCCCACATTACGCAGGTAGAATTACAGCCGCGCTTAGCTGATATGGGCCGTCGCAGTATTCAACTAAATCAATTAGACGAACAAGTCACGATGCTGAATCTAGACTTAAAGGACGCCACTCAAGCCATCGCACCCGATTCCGTCGACTTGGTAGTCTGTAATCCACCCTATTTCAAAGAAGCGCCAACTAGCCAAAAAAATCCTAATCCCCATTTAGCAATCGCCCGCCACGAATTGCATACAACCTTGCAAGAGGTGATCCAAGTATCTGCAAAGCTTTTAAAAATGAATGGTCGACTGGCGCTAGTTCATCGTCCTGATCGTTTTCTAGAAATCATAGCAGCGATGGATCAAGCTGGCATTGCGCCTAAACGGGCCTGCTTTGTCTATCCAAAAGAAGGTAAGGAAGCTAATATGTTACTGATTGAAGGCATTCGTCATGGGAAAAAGGACGGCTTTCGCGTATTGCCACCGCTAGTGGTCTATCAAGACAATGAGTATACACCAGCTGTTAAGGAGCTTTTATATGGCTGATCATTACTTTTATGTTTTACGTTGTCATGATGACACCTTTTACGGCGGCTATACCACCGACCCTAAGCGTCGCCTCGCTGAACATAACCGCGGAGTCGGTGCAAGATACACGCGCCTAGCCAAACGCCGCCCTTTACAAATGATCCACCTTGAACATTTTGCCACTCGTAGCGACGCCACTAAGGCGGAGGCCGCGTTTAAAAAGCTGAATCGGCGACAAAAAGAACAGTACTTAAAAACAACCACCAGTTTTTCCCTTGAGGAATAAACTGGTGGTTGTTTAGTTTTCTTCGGCATGGGTTGCCCAAACACTTTGATTGCCTGTAAAGGATTTTGGAATGACACCATCTACTGATTCATAGGTACGTGCCTGCCACTTTTCGGGAATCACTAATTCATCTAAAAAATCATTCGTTGTTTGGAAAAAGCCGATGTCTGCAAATTCAGAACGACTCAATTGGTAGCGAACACCCACCAATTCGGCCGCGTCTTGTTCAGCAAAAGTCGCGTGATCTCGCAAATATAAAATCTGTCCACGAAACTTAAAGTAAAAAGAGTCGTGAGCCTGTCCTAAGTATTCCACTGCTTCTGTGGCTGGCTCTTTTTCATAAATACCTAAGGCTTCGATGCCCACCCGATTCTGGATACGTCTAAAGGAGGCTAACGTATCGTCATCATAGTATTTGTAACCAACAAAGACCTTCTCTCGGTCGCGAATATTCGGCATTACGCCACGATTCAATGTTTCGAATGTTTGGTAATAGTTGGCAATACCCCAATATGCGCCCAAAAGCCCCACAATCAACACCCCCGCTAGCAGTGCCACTTGCTTACTGTAACGGTAGTAATGGTAAATAAGAGCAAAAATCACCACCATGACCAAGATACCTGCTGCAATCATCATGATAGGGACGATTGTTGTAAAAAAGAGTTCTCCATGGCGCCAGTAAGCCGCACTAATTTCTTTAACGGTATCCATCTCACACCTCGCTTTAAATAGTGCCTTCATCATACCTTACAAGAAAAGGACTGACAAGCTCGACTCGTTGCAAGTCAGCTTATCAGCCTTTTCTTACTTCAATAAACTTTGGGCAACCAGCGAGGCATAGGCCGCGCGCCCTTCACCATTGACGTGGACACTATCATCATAAAACCATTCTGGATGATCATTGGCAGCTTGATACCAATCAATCAGTGTCAAATTGTCGTATTTATCAGCCATCTGCTGCAAGCTGGCATTGACTTGGTTTTGCCAGCGGCTGTTAGGATCACGCATGGTCATCCAGTACACTTTGCGGTTCCCCAAGGCTTTCATAAACTCTGCAAACTGTGTCTCTGTAAAAGGTCCATTTGTCCCTAATCCCACTAAGATCGTGTCGGTTAGTAAGCCTTCATCTGCCATTTTTTTAACTTCATCAACACTGGCATAAAGTTGGCGCCCCTCTTCTGCGTCCAAGACTAATTTTGGAAACAGTTCCTGTAATTCAGCCCCTGCGCCTAGCATAACTGAGTCCCCAAAAGCGGTGATTGGAATCTTTTGGACTTCCTGTAACTGCGCATCCGTTAAGCCATAGTACTGTGCCAGCTTGGTCGTCGCTGCATCCGGCTTTTCAGTGGACTCCGTTTTTTCTGATGTCTCTGTCGTTTCAGTTGTTTGCTTTTTCGCATCAGCCTTCGCTTTTTCTCTACGTTCCGCCGCTTGTTGCTTATTCTTTGCAATCTGTTCTTGCAAAGCTTGTTGCTGCGCTGAAACTTGATTACTAGGTGCAGTTGCCAAGCCAACGATTGCAATCAGCGTGACCAGCAGCGTAGGTATCACCCAGCGCGCGCCTTTTTGTAACGGCTGACGCAACGACTGCCAGGTTGATTGCCATGTGATCTCACGTCGTAAAAATGGACGTTCAATCAAGCGGTAAGATAACTCACTAATCCCCAGAATCAGGACCAACTCAATCAACGTATACAAAAAGACATGGTCGCTTAAATTCTTCAACTTATCCTCAAAGAAAATCATAATTGGAAACTGATACAAATAGATACCATAGCTACGCTTGCCAATCCAAGTGAAGATTGGATTAGTCAGCCATTTATTCCAACTAGCTCCGGGATGAGCCACTACAGCCACTAATATTACTGCTAAAAGGCTAGTCAGAACCATCCCACCATAATAAACGAAGGCATAGTGATCTGCTAAGAAAAATAATGACCCCATTAAGCCTAATAAGGCAACAGCTCCCGCAATATTCAAAACCATTTTAGCCTGACGCGGAATATTTTCGCGCAAATGGGTACTCGGCCAAACAAAAGCCAACAGTCCTCCCATTAAAATCGAGAAGAGGCGCGTATCAGTACCATAATAAACCCGTGTCGGATCCGCTCCTGGTGCGTAAAGAAAGGCCATCAATAAAATTGAGACCAAGGTCAGCCCACCTAAAAGTCGCAGAATCCACTTCTGCTTCAAAAATTTCTTCATCAGGAGATAAGCAACCGGCCAAAATAAATAGAACTGCCCCTCTACCGCCAGTGACCAAATATGAGTGAAAGGCGAGCCACCACTAAAATTGTCAAAATAGGACAGCCCCTGGTTGATTTGCCACCAGTTATTATAATAAAGCAAGCTACTGAGGACCACGCCCCGCAAATTGTTTAGCAAATTCTGCTGGAAGACGGTAATATACGCTGCGGCGGCAATCAGCATCACCACCATTGCTGGATAAAGTCGCCGCATGCGCCGTAAGTAAAACTGCCCCACCTTGATTGTACCGTTCTGTTGCCACTCTTGCTGCAACAGGTCAGTAATTAAATAGCCCGAAACTACGAAAAAAATTGGCACGCCGAGGTAACCGCCCGCCATTTTGGTTGGTAATAAATGATAAAAAATCACGCCAATGACGGCTAACGTCCGGATACCGTCAAATCCTGTGATATATCGACTTTTCATTAATCGCTTCATGATCATAACCCATCTTTTCTACTAATATGTTGTTAACTATACGGAGATTATTTGAGAATAGCAAGCATTCTCACGCCAAGTTTCTAAAGAGTTTCTTAAATTTTTCAGCTCACTTCGATTGTGAATGTTTTTTATTAAATCGTACTTTTTAAAAATAAGTTTTCTTCTTTTTGACGAAATTGCTTTCTTTCTTGGCAAACCACGCTTTGCGAGGATAAATATTTGCAGCTGATTCCAACAAATAGTACGATTAAAGTGTTACAAATAAACCAGGTTATCTAAACAGGAGGAAATTTCATGAAAGTTGTTGTTATCGGCGCCGTTGCCGGTGGTCCTTCATTTGCCACCCGTTTGCGCCGCCTAGACGAAAATGCTGAAATCACCATGTATGAACGTGGCGAACATATTTCTTACGCTAGTTGTGCCCTACCTTATTACTTAGGAGGCGTGATTGAAGACCGTGATTCTTTAATCGAACGGACACCTGAAATTTTAAAAGTTAAAAATAATATCGATGTTCTTATTCAACATGAAGTGATTAAAATCGACCCAGAGGCTAAACAAGTTGTGGTTAAAAACTTAATGACTAACGAAGTCTTTAACGATTCTTATGATAAATTGATTATCTCTGCCGGCGCACGGCCAACTTTGCCACCAATCAAAGGTGCTAACGACATCAACAATGGCTTTGTCCTACGTAGTGTGACGGATGCAGATAAGATCAAAACTTTTATGGAACAACACTCACCGAAAAAAGTAACCGTGTTAGGTGCTGGGGTCGCTGGTCTGGAACTAGCTGAAAACTTCCAACATCGCGGTATGGAAGTGACGGTTATCGATCAACTACCACAAGTAGCCTTCCCTTATGATGCCGAAATCGCTGACTTGATTTATGAAAAACTTGTGGCAAATAATATCAACGTTATTTTGGAACAAACTGTCACAGCTATCACGTCCGATGGTAAAACGGTGACTTTAGCCAATGGCGATACTTTAGCAACAGACATGATCATTTTTGCTACCGGGGTTAAACCTAACAATGAAGTAGCCCAAGCAGCGGGTGTTAAATTAGCTGATGATCAACACATCATTGTGGATGACCAATTGGCCACCAACATCACTGACATTTATGCAATTGGGGATGTCATTGAAACGACTAGTGCCATCACTGGTTTAGCCGTTCCTAGCATGCTCTCTAGCGCTGCCAATCGGCAAGGACATATGTTGGCTGATATTTTAGTTGGCAATCCGATGCGTTACCGTGGTTTCGTAGGCGCTGGCGTCGCTAAAATCTTTGATTATACTGCCAGCTATGTGGGCTATACGGAACATATGCTACAAGCCGTGGGCATCACTAACTACAAAACAATCTTCATCACACCCTTTGACCACGCTTATTTCTATCCTGATGCCAAACGTTTGAATTTGAAACTGATTTTTGAAGAAAAGACCGGTAAAATTTTTGGTGGACAAGCAGTTGGCGAACGCGGAGTGGACAAACGTATTGGTGAGCTTTCCGTAGCTATTACCGGGAATCTCAGCGTCTTTGACTTACCTGACTTAGAGTTACCTTATTCACCACCCTATTCAACAACCCGCGACCCACTAAATACCGCAGGTTATGTGGCTATTAACCAATTATCTAATGTCGTTACAACAATCAAAGCCACGGATATTCCGGCAGAAGACTTACAAAATGCCTTCTTCTTAGATATTCGTGAACCTGACAAAGCCAAATCCGGCAGCATTGAAGCAACGGCTAATATTCCTATGAATGAATTACGGGATCGCTTGAATGAATTGCCAAAAGACAAAAAAATCTACATTACCTTCCGTAAGGGGTTGAATACCTATACTTCTGCTCGTATTTTGGCGGGAGCTGGTTTTGACGTCGTGATGATTGAAGAATAGTGTAAAGATAATACGAGTTACCGAAGACTTATCAAAGGACACCAGAAACATATTTGGTCTCCCTTGATGGGTCTTCTTGCGTTTCGTCATCGTTTTCATGAAGATGGTAGTGTTTCCTCTTTAATAATTTCATGAAAGGGTAGCTTTTTACTGGCACTGCCAGCCTAAACGCGTTATTCTATAACGGATATTTTTTAAGGAGTGACAGATGATGCATATTGTTATTGGAATAATTGGTTTATTGGTGGTTTTAGGGCTGGGTCTCTTGATCAGTACTGATCGGCAAAAAATTGCTTGGCGCCCGTTAGCTCTGATGCTTGTTTTACAAGCCGTGTTTGCGTTTATTTTATTACGGACGTCAGTAGGAACTAAAGTTGTAGGCTTTTTAGCAGATCAATTTGCGGCCTTATTAACTTTTGCCCAGTCTGGTGTTAATTTTGTTTTTGCAGGCGTTGCCAATGAGGGGAGCGCGCCCTTCTTTCTCAGCGTGCTGATGCCCATCGTCTTCATTTCTGCAATCATTGGGATCTTACGCTATATCAAAGTACTGCCTTTTTTCATGAAATGGGTCGGGATCGGCCTTAGCAAAATCAACGGGATGGGGCAGTTGGAATCCTATAACGGTATCGCTTCTGCTATCCTTGGTCAGTCGGAAGTTTTTATCTCGATTAAACGCGAACTGCCACGACTGACGGAAAAACGGCTGGTGACCATGAGTATTTCCGCCATGTCGACAGTCTCCATGTCCATCGTTGGCTCCTATATGGCCTTGATTGAACCCCGTTATGTGATCACCGCTTTAGTGCTGAATTTGTTTGGTGGTTTTATTATCGCCTCTGTTGTAAACCCCTACGAGCCGGAAACCCAGCAGTTTGAAATCGAAGAAGAACAACAAACTTTCTTTCAAATGCTAGGGGAGTACATCTTAGATGGATTCCATGTTGCGGTAACTGTTGCCGCCATGCTGATTGGCTTTGTCGCCTTGATTGCCATGATCAATGCGATTTTCAGCGGTATCACCGGTTTCAGCTTCCAAGAATTGTTAGGTTATCTTTTCGCGCCTTTCGCCTTTTTAACCGGAATCCCTTGGAAAGAAGCGGTAGCTGCTGGCAGTCTAATGGCCACCAAGTTGGTAACCAATGAGTTTGTTGCTATGACAGAGCTAGCGCAAGGCAATTGGCATTTCAGTGAACGAACAACCGCAATCGTGTCCGTTTTTCTAGTTTCCTTTGCCAACTTCTCTTCCATCGGCATCATTTCGGGCGCTATGAAAGGTTTAAATGCCGAGAAGGGCAATCTCGTAGCCAAACATGGTTTAAAAATCCTGCTAAGTGCTACTTTGGTCAGCTTTTTAAGCAGTATCATGACTGGTCTGTTGTTCTAATCGGTATAAATTAAATAAAAATGCCTCGGTTCCAACTTATTGGCTCCGAGGCATTTTTAGGTTGTAATTGTTTTAAGTAAATCCAATAAGCGGCTAATCTTCCAGTATCTGCGGTTGGAAGAATTCTGGCATATTCCCCCGGTAACGTAATGGCAACATATTCCGCTGTAAATCAAGATTTCCACGTTCGCTAATCGTAACGGCTGCTAAAAAAGTGCGCCAAACATCAGCTAACTGGTCCTCCGGCACTGCGTCAGGTGGTGTTACTTGCTCTAAGTAGCGAATGGTGCCAGCTTCCATAATACCTAGTTGTTGATGGGTATTATCATAGATCATCACCTGCTCTTGCGGATAGCGCTGACTAAAATGCTGACATAAGGCTGGAAGCACTTGATGCACGGGATCGATTTGGCCAAACAGAACTTCTTGGCGATACTGAAAACGTAAAAAACCTTTATAAGCATGAACTTCGCGCCGAACAGCCTGACAACCCTTGGATAAAGCCAGAATATGCGGATGCCCTAAATGCTGAGGGAGGTGGGCGCCTGCCAACCCTAAGCTAACTGCTGTTAGCAATAGTCGTTCTTTCTCAGGTAGGCTTGCACAGAAAGCTTCCTGTAAAAACAACCAGTTTTCCAGCCCTAATCGTATTTGTAACCTGTTGGCAATTTTATGTGCTCGGGCTTGGTCCGTTACTAGCCACTCTCCTGCGAAGACATTGTCGGCCTCTTGGGCAATCATAAACGGCTGATAGCCGCGGCTAAAGGCTTGATCCACAATCGTCAACCAGCCTAAAAAGGAACCATCGTAGTACCAGCATTCACTTTTTTCTGGCAGTTCATGTACTTTCATGAGGCACCTCTTCTAAGTAAGCCAGCTTCTCTGTATCAAAAAAAGATAATTGTTCCGCCGACGTTTGCGTATTCTGTTGCTGTAACGCCTGAAATTGCTTTTTAGAAATAAGTGATGCAATAATCCATTCTGGGTCTTTCGTTAAACCGATGGGCGTCTCTTTGTTACAGGAAACAAAATATTGCGCCCGCTTAATCACAACCCCCAGCTGCTTCAAGTCACTCAAATGTAAGCGATAATAGCGACGAGCTTTTAAAATATTTCGCGCACTTTTAGGGCCAATTCCAGGAATCCGCAAGAGTTGCTCCAAGGAAGCTGTCTGCACATCGACTGGAAAGTGTTCATAATGCTGGACCGCCCAGTTGGCTTTTGGATCTAAATAAAGATTAAAATGCGGCTTGTCTGCTGATAAGATTTCGTTTGCTCTAAAGCCATAGAAACGTAACAGCCAATCCGCTTGATACAAACGGTGTTCCCGCAAAAGTGGCGGCTTGGTCGTCACAGCCGGTAATAGTTGATCTTGATTAACGGGAATATAGGCTGAATAGTAAACACGTTTCAAGCCATAACGCTGATAAAGTTTTTCTGAGATTGTCACGATCTCATAGTCACTTTCAGGCGAAGCACCAATAATCATTTGGGTCGATTGACCGGCCGGTACAAAACGCGGGCCTTTTCGTTGGACCAGTGGTTGCTGACTCTGCACAGCAATTTGTTTCATGGGTCGATACAATGCGTGCGGATCCTTATCTGGCGCCAGTTTTTCTAGACTGGCTTTTGAAGGCAACTCAATATTGACACTCATACGATCTGCTAGAAAGCCAAGTTCACTAATCAAGCACTCATCAGCACCTGGAATTGCCTTAACGTGAATATAGCCCCGAAAACCTTTTTCTTCTCGCAGGATACGCAACGTTTTGATTAAAAGCTCACAGGTATAGTCGGCATTTTTGATGATGGCTGAACTAAGGAATAGCCCTTCGATATAATTCCGTTTATAAAAATCAATCGTCAAATCAGCAATTTCTTGTGGACTAAACGTTGCCCGCGGAATCTGATTGGAGCAGCGATTGATACAATAGTGACAATCAAAGACACAAGCATTGGTCAATAATAGTTTTAATAAAGAGACACAGCGGCCATCAGCTGTAAAAGAGTGACAGATTCCGGAGGCCGCCGTGCTGCCAATCGTTCCGGACCGCGTATTTTCGGTGACACCACTACTAGCACAAGAAACGTCATACTTAGCCGCATCTGCTAAAATAGCGACTTTTTCTGCTAATTCCATTTACTCACCTCATTTCAAATCGAACGTATGTTCTAATTTTAACAGATGGTAGCTGCTTCTGTCAAAGTAACTTTTACCTAAAAAAAGCATCACAGAATATTCTGTGATGCTTGGTACTTATTTTGCATAATCTACTGCTCGCGTTTCGCGAATAACTGTCACTTTGATATGTCCTGGATAATCTAGTTCATCTTCGATTCGTTTTCGAATGTCGCGTACCAGACGTACAGCATCCATGTCACTGATTTCTTCCGGTTTCACCATTACGCGGACTTCACGACCTGCTTGTACGGCAAAACTAGATTCAACACCAGTAAAGCTGTTAGAGATATTTTCAAGATTTTCCAAACGACGAATATAGTTTTCTAAGGACTCACTACGGGCTCCTGGACGAGCTGCTGACAACGCATCAGCTGCCGCAACTAATACAGAGATTACGGAAGTTGCTTCCACATCACCATGGTGACTGGCAATCGCATTGATGACCACTGGATTTTCTTTGTATTTAGCTGCCAATTCGGCCCCGATTTCTACGTGGGAACCTTCGATTTCATGATCAAGCGCCTTCCCAATATCGTGAAGAAGACCAGCTCGTTTTGCTAGCTGGATATCTTCGCCTAATTCAGCCGCCAAGATACCAGATAATTTCGCAACTTCAATCGAATGGTTCAAGACATTTTGACCGTAACTAGTACGGAAGCGTAAGCGTCCTAAGATTTTGATCAAATCAGGATGCAAAGTATGCGCGCCTACTTCAAATGCTGCCTGTTCCCCATATTCACGGATCCGTTCATCCATTTCTTTACGTGATTTCTCAACTGTTTCTTCGATTCGGGCAGGATGGATACGACCATCTTGAATCAGTTTTTCCAATGTCATCCGCGCAATTTCACGGCGAATTGGGTCAAATCCGGACAATACTACTGCTTCCGGTGTATCATCAATGATCAGATCGATCCCTGTTAAGGTTTCCAGTGTACGGATGTTACGGCCTTCACGACCGATAATCCGACCTTTCATCTCATCATTTGGCAGTGTTACGACAGAGACGGTTGTTTCAGAAACTTGATCGGCGGCACAACGTTGGATAGCCAGTGACAACAGATTTTTCGCTTTGCGATCTGCTTCTTCTTTGGCGCGTTGTTCCGATTCTTTCACCATTAGCGTCAACTCGTGGTTCAATTCTTCTTCAGTTGTCTTCATGATGATATCGCGAGCTTCCTCTTTAGGTAGCGCAGCGACCCGTTCTAACTCTTGTTGCTCTTGTTCAATGAGTTTTTCAACTTCTTTTTCCCGCTCTTCAAGTAACTGTTGTCTTGAACCAAGTTTTGTTTCTTTGTCCTCTAACGAATGTTCTCGTTTTTCCAAAGAATCATCTTTACGATCCAACGTTTGTTCCCGTTGGAGCAACCGATTTTCTTGGCCTTTTAATTCAAGTCTGCTCTCTTTCAGCTCACTTTCAATCTCTGAACGATACTTCTGATTTTCTTCTTTAGCCTCTAACAAAGCTTCTTTTTTCAGTGTTTCTGCCTCTTTTTTCGCAGAAGTTAAAATACCTTCTGCCGAAAGTTTTGCCCCATCAATTTCTTTAGTATGACGAGTTTTGGCAACCACAAACCCTAAAATCAGACCGACAATTAAACCGATAGCGAGGAGAATTGATTGCGTCATTGAATCCACCTCCAAACTATCTAATTTTTTTGTTATTTTGTAGTTTTTTTGATAAAAAACATTCACCATAAATTATCAATATGCCTACTTGCATATATGTGCAATCGCACAACTTTATTCTAATGTTTTGGCTCCTACGTGTCAACTTAAAATAGACCGGATGAAAAAGCTTCCAACTTTGTAGATAACAGAAAGACCATCGTTTTATAACGATGGTCTTTGAGAGTTATTCATCTAATGGCAATTCTTCTTGGCCTTCTTCAACTAAGGTTTGACCATCCCCGATTCCATAAGCATCTCGTACAAGATGGCTAATCTCAGCCATCATCTCTGGATGATCATGGATATAGGTCTTAGCATTTTCACGACCTTGGCCGATCCGTTCCTCTTTATAGCCGTACCAAGCACCGCTCTTATCGACGATGTCTTTTTCAACTGCCATATCCAGCAATTCACCTTCTTGAGAAATCCCTTGGCCATACATAATATCAACTTCTGCAATTTTGAAAGGTGGTGCTACTTTATTTTTTACGACTTTGATCTTCGTCCGGTTCCCAACAATATCGGTTCCTTGTTTCAATTGTTCGGCACGACGAACTTCTAAGCGAACTGTTGCATAGAATTTCAATGCGCGACCGCCAGGTGTCGTTTCGGGATTACCAAACATTACGCCGACTTTTTCACGAATTTGGTTGATAAAAATCGCGATTGTTTTCGTTTTATTAATGGACCCAGACAATTTCCGCAATGCTTGCGACATTAGTCGAGCTTGCAGACCCACGTGGGTATCACCCATCTCGCCTTCGATTTCGGCTCTTGGTACTAAGGCCGCTACCGAGTCAATAACCACGATGTCAATGGCACCACTGGAAACCAACGCATCTGCGATTTCTAAGCCTTGTTCACCAGTATCTGGTTGTGATAGTAATAGTTCATCAATATTTACGCCTAATTTTTGCGCGTATTGAGGATCTAAGGCGTGTTCGGCATCAATGAAGGCTGCCGTACCGCCATTTTTTTGAACTTCAGCGATTGCATGCAACGCCACTGTCGTTTTACCAGAACTTTCTGGTCCGTAAACTTCTACAATCCGTCCTCGTGGATAGCCACCAACGCCTAATGCCACATCCAATGCTAAACTGCCACTTGGGATAACGGAGATCTGTTGATCGACCTTTTCACCCAGTTTCATGATAGAACCTTTACCAAAATTCTTTTCTATTTTTTTTAACGCAGCGTCTAACGCTACTTTACGATCATCAGCCAATGATGTATCCTCCTTAGATTTCTGTGTCAATACGTCATATTCAGTAAACATATCATACTTTTTTTTGAGATAAAAAGCAAGCGAAAACCGAACAAACATTCGTATTTTTTATTTTTGTCGTCGAACCATATCTAAGCCCTTCATAACCGCACTATGGCGAATATACGCTCGGTCGCGATTGAAATGGCATAACTCGGCCCTCACCCCTTGCTGAGAAGCCACTGCGATCCAAACTGTGCCCGCCGGTTTGCCTTCTAACGGCTCCGGACCAGCTACGCCTGTAAAGGCTACTGCCAAATCGGTATGGGCTTTTTCGCGGGCTTGCTGGGCCATAGCTTTAGCGCAAGCCTCACTGACGGCGCCGTGTATTTCAATCAACTGTGGGTCAATGTCTAAAAAGGCCATTTTAGTGGCCGCCGAGTAGGTGACAAAGCCACCTGGAAAAACACTTGATACTCCAGGTACGTCCCCTAAGGTACTTTGGAAGAGTCCGGCCGTCAGGCTTTCTGCTGCAGTGATAGTTTGGCCGGCCGCCTGCAACTGTGCTACTACGACTTGTGCCAGTGTAGTCGTCTCCCCCTCACCATAATAGTACTGACCTAAGCGCGCTAAAATCTCCTCTATTACTGGTTGTAATAGCTGATTAGCTACCGACTCATCCGAGGCTTTAGCCGTCAGCCTTAAAGTCACTTCATTCGGTTTAGCGTAAGGGGCAATGGTTGGATTGGTTTGCCCAGCAATCAAATCAGCCAATTCAGTGACTAACTGAGATTCGCCGATTCCATAAAATCGTAGAACGCGCGATACTATCCGTTCCTGCACAGGCGAAAGTGCCGTTAGCAGCGGTCGCGCTGCTAGTCGAAACATTGGCTGTAATTCGCTAGGCGGACCGGGCAAAAGCAAATAGTGGTGCTGTGCTACGGTAATAAAGCTGCCGCTTGCTAAACCAGTCGTATTTGCCAATGGTGTGCCACCTGAGATATAGAGCGTCTGTAACAGATTATTCTCCGTCATCCTTCGTCCAGAAAAAGTGAAGTGTTGCTCCATTTTCTTTAAACCTTGCTGATCCTGTACTAAATCGCGGCCTAGATGCGTTGCCACTACTTGCTTAGTCAAGTCATCCTCTGTTGGTCCTAAGCCGCCACACAGAACTAAAAGCTCACTACGCTGTTCCGCCTCCGTAATGAGTTCCGCTAGACGTTGGGGATTATCTCCTACGACCGTTTGATAGTAGACTTCAATCCCCAGGTCGGCTAATTCCTCCGCTAAAAATGCTGCATTTGTGTTAATGACCTGCCCCAGTAACAGTTCCGTTCCTACCGCGATAATTTCCGCCTTCATATTTAATCCCTCTTATCTTTAATTACGTCTTATGGCTTTATTTTAACACACTCTTTTTTCAGAAAGCTCTTCACGCTTCTGGACAAGCGAACAGTATGATCTTAACGCCTTTGCCACCGTCCTCACAATCTTCTTGAAAATTAAAAAAGGACACGATTTTCATCGTATCCTCAAGCCTTACATAGAGCCTTTAAAAACAGCAGCATTTTTCACAAAATAGTCCACGCCAGAATAGATTGTAAAAATCAAACATAGGTACAGCATAATTTGTGCTACCGGCCAACCAAGAGCTGCAAATGGAATATTATTGATAAACAATAAGATAATAGCAACCATTTGAGTCGCTGTTTTAACTTTACCCGGCCAAGCTGCAGCCATTACTTCACCATGTTCAACCAGTAGTAGGCGCAAACCTGTAACTGCTAGTTCGCGGCAGACAATAATCGCTGCTACCCAAGCTGGGACAGAGCCTTGACCTACTAAAATGATGAAAGCCGTCATAACCAGCATTTTATCTGCCAACGGATCGGCGAACTTGCCAAAATTAGTTACTAGCCCACGTGAACGCGCAATCTTGCCATCTAACCAATCTGTAATACTTGCAACAGCAAAAATAATTGCTCCAATAAGTTGCGTCACCTCAACATCTGTTCCAAGCATCGTCAGTGTTCCCCAAGCTAACGGTGCGGACACAACGATTACAAATAACGGGATCATACAGATACGGATGACCGTCAGTTTATTTGGTAGGTTCATATTTATTCTCCCTTCAATCTTACGCCAGCTCTAAGACTTCGCATAGGCAATAGAAAAATGCAGATCCCATAATGTCGCCCCCAGATTATCTGGGTTGAATGCTAATTTTTCTTTATTGAGCTGCACTGAAACACTTGGTGCATAACCAATTCGGATGCGTACGTCTTTGGCACCCTTCGGTAATTTAACATCGGTGGTTTCCCCAGACTCAATCGTTTTATCGAATACTGAGGCTTCGTCTACGTAGACACCCACCCAACAGCGGCCGCCATCAACACTGGCAAAAGTCACTGTAATTGGGTCTTGGCTATCCTTCACCGCAATTTCTGTACTAGCGCTATTATTCGCACCCACAACTGGATCGGCCAGGTCAAAGCTCATTTTAGGTGGTGCAGGTTTTTCGGAGCTTTGGGTGGTTTCAACAGTTGTGCTGGCGGTCGTTTCCGTTTGACTTTGACTGCTGCTTGCAACGGAACCTTCAACAGAAACGCTAGAAGGCTCTGTAATCAAAGGACTACTTTGCCGATCTTCCCAAGTCAGCCAAAAAACGACAGCAATAATGCTGATGGCAATGAGGGATAATAGCACGATAGGCAGTTTATTGGTCCATGTTTTAGATTCTTCATGTAGATTCTTACGAGATTCATGAACTTCCTCATAAACCGGCGTCGGTTCTGGTGTGACCGTTTTTCTTGGTTTGCCATCTAATTGGTCTAACAACTCTTCACTGTCGAGTCCCACCGCATTGGCATATTGCTTAATAAAAGCCCGCACGTAAAAAGTCCCTGGCATCGTATCAAAACGATCTTCTTCCATGGCTTCTAAATAACGTTTTTGGATTTTGGTGATTTGTTGTAATTCGTCTAGCGACATTCTCCTGGCTTCTCGAGCCTGCCGCAGTTTCTCTCCGACACTTGACACGCGTCATCTACTCCAGTCTTTTAAATCAGTACCAGCCACCGTTTACCGGTAGAGTAATACCTGTTATATAATTTGATTGTTCTGCTACTAAAAAGGCTACTGCAGCCGCGATTTCCTCTGGTTGACCCATACGTCCAACCGGAATCTCTGCCTGTAATGACTCTACCTCTGCGTCTGTCCAATGGCGATTCATACTTGTTGCAACTGCCCCTGGTGCTACGACATTCACCGTAATCCCCAGACTGGCAACTTCTTGACTGTATGCTTTGGCAAAAGCTTCCTGACCGCCCTTCACGGCACTGTAGACCGTCTCCATACTGCTGCCCATCTGGCCATACACTGACCCAATAAAGACCACCCGACCGCAGCCGCTATGGCTGAGTTTAGTCTGCAGATCGCGGCAAAGCATGATTGGCAATTTCAAATGAATCTGCCATAATTCTTCCAGCATCGCACTAGTCATGTCACTTAACAATTGATAATGGGTAAAACCACTGGCAAAAATAACCGCATCCACTTGAAACAGCTGGTCATAAAATGCTGGTAAGCCTGATTCGTCTAGCATATTCAAGGATACCATAAAAAAATCTTGTTGAGGATACCCATTTCGTAAGTCTTTGACTAATCTTACAACTTTCTCGGCATGCTGGTAATAATGACAATAAAGTGACCAGCCATCTGCCGCCAATCTCCGGGCGATGGCTTGACCAATATCTCCGCTAGCCCCTAAAATTAACGCATTTTTCATAATTAGACCTTCGGCAACAAATAGAATGTGCTGAAATTCTCTGGTTGGATAAACTGCTCACCCGCCGCCTTCAAATCTGCTAGCGTTAACGACTGAATGATTTCCGGCAAATCAAACAAGGTGGCATCACCATACATGGACTGAGAAAATTGGTTGGCGATATACTCCAATGAGTTCAAGGATTGGAAATATTTTCCGAGACTGCGTTTCTTTAATAAATCCAAATTTTCGGGAGTAATTTCCGCATCCGTTTGCCAGTGACTCAAAATCGTCGTCAAACGTTCTGCCAGACGTTCAGGTTGATCGGAATCACCGCCAAAATCTGCAAAATGAAATTCACGATCCAGTGAAAACTCATAGCCAAAACTGTCATCTAAAAGGCCTTCATCATAGAGATCTAGATAATTCTGAGAAGTATCACCTAGTAACAGTTGCAGTAAGAGACTGATAGCTGTTTTAAACTTTAGTAACTGGCGACCTGTCGGAAGTTGCCCGGTCCCTTTGATGCCCACTAATACTTTAGGACGTGTCAAACTCATCCGTTCTTCCGAAACCGGTACAATCTTACCACCCTCAGGAAAGAATCGTTGAATTGGTTGTGGCTTAGCAAATTCTTTTTGCTCTTGGTTTTCACGAATCAGTGCCATCATCGCTTCTGGTTCGAAGCGACCGACTAAAAACAAATTCATATTGCTGGGATGATAAAACGTGTGGTAGCAGGTGTACAAATCTTCCGCTGTGATCTCAGCAATACTGGCAACAGTCCCCGCAATATCAATATGCAAAGGGTGTTCTGGATAAAGGTTTTGTAGCAGACCGAAAAAGAGCCGCCAATTTGGTTCATCTTGATACATTTGGATTTCCTGACCAATGATACCTTTTTCCTTTTCAACCGTTTCGGCTGTGAAATAAGGTGCCTGTACAAAATCTATCAAGGTCGCAACATTCTCAGCGACGTGGTCCGTAGAAGAAAAAAGATAGCTTGTCCGCGTAAAGCTAGTAAAGGCGTTGGCAGAGGCCCCCTGTTGACTGAACACTTGGAAGACATCGCCCGTTTCCTTCTCAAACATTTTATGTTCTAAAAAGTGCGCAATACCATCAGGAACAGTTACCGCAGCCTCCCCACTTAAAGGGACAAAGTGATTGTCAATTGAACCATAATTAGTCGTAAACAAGCCATAAGTTTTGTGATAATCCGGCTTAGGTAGTAAATGAACAGTCAAGCCATTAGCCAAAACCTCTGTATAGAGGGTTTCATTGATTTGTTGATACTCGTGTTTATGCATCTTGTTTTCCCTCCAAGAAATAAATTGCCTGTAAGTGAACCTCTTGCGCGACTTTTACAACATCTTGCTTCGTCACCGCTGCAAGACGGCCCGCCCATTCCGCTGCTGTTAATTGCGTGTGGGGTAAGAGGTCGTTTAAATAGGCTTTTTCCAAGGTATTAGGGGCGCTATCCTCACCTAACAAGTATTGGTTCAATAGCATCGCTTTTGTTTGTTCAAATTCCAAATCAGTAATTTTTCCTAAGCGAATCTGTTCCAATTCTTGCGCAATCAAATGTAGAACTTTATTGCGATTTTTGCCGTCAATTCCTGTTTGGACTAACAGCAACCCGCGGAAGGTATCGGCACTGCTAGAAGCATAGTAGGCCATACTTTCCTTCTCCCGCACATTCATAAACAGCTTAGAATGGGCAAAGCCACCAAATAAGCCATTAAAAACTTGCAAAGCAAAATATTCTGGCGTGCCGTAATAAATATCGGTCGTATACGCTAAATCCAACTTCGACTGCGTGGTATCTTGGCGTTCCGCTGCTTCACGAATGATATTTCTTACAGGCGCATCATAGAAAATCGTTTCTTCTCGGCGCGGACGTGGTGTAAAAGGTAATTTTTCGAAAGCTTTTTGAACTTCCTCGGTAGTAACGTCGCCAATCACTAAGATATCGACTTGATCTTCAGCCATCATTTGTTGATAATAAGCACCTAGTGTCGCAGGCGTTTCTTGTGCTAGCAATTCCGGTGTTCCGAAGCTAGGAATCTGTTGCGTAGGCTCATCTGCAAAATATAATTCTTGAAGCTTTAATAATGCATATGTTTGCTTGTCCTCAGAAAGGCTTTCTAAATAGGCGCGTAAGTTATCCTTTTCCCGTTGAAAGGTCTTTTCGTCAAACACACCGGCCGTCATATTAGGCGCAAATAGCACTTTCCCTAAAAAGGTCACGGCTTGTTCTAGCAGTGTTGGCTCTGAAACATACGAGCCATTGGTAATGTTCATGGTCGCACTAAACCAGTGTTGTGTACCTTTTTTATTAATGCCAATGCCAAAATTAGCACCATATAGGTCTGCTAATGCTGCACTCAGCTCGGTTTGCGTCGGATAATCTCGACTGTTAGTTTCCATTAAATTTGCTAATAAAGTCCGTTTGGTGACCGTTTTTTCATCTAATGGTGCCCGAAAACGGACCATCATACGGATCGTTTTGTATTTCGTTGTGGGCAGGACATGCAGTTGCACGCCTTCCTGTAATTGAATCGTCATAGCTCTCCCTCCAAAAATGGTTGCGTCTGTCCAATTATACCATAGGGACTGGTGGAAACCGGCTTGCAAAACCTTCCTTCACAAGTGAATCATTTCCCCTGAAAACAATTTTTCGCTATACTTGAATTGTTAATAGAAAAGTTTATACGAGGAGCGAGAGCAATGATCAAAGAATTTAAAGAATTTATGATGCGTGGCAACGTGTTAGATATGGCGGTGGGGGTTGTTATTGGGAGTGCCTTTACTGCAATTGTTACGAATGTCGTCGCAGGATTGATTACACCGTTGATCAACTTAGTGTTTGTGGCGATCACTAATGATCCAAAAGCGTTGGATGAAATGGCAGAGATGACTGTCAAAATCAAAGGTGTCCCTTTCAATTACGGCTCTGTTATTAGTGCCTTAATCACCTTTATCATTACTGCTTTTGTATTATTCATGATTGTCAAATTTGCCAATAAAGCCAAAGACATGCGGGCAAAAGAAGAACCTGCCGAAGAGGAAGCACCTGCACCAACTGCTGAAGATTACTTAAAAGAAATCCGCGATCTTTTGGCAGCCCAAAAGGATGAAACCACCACTGATCCTACTGAAACAAAATAGCTAAAACGACTAAGACGCCGCTAGTAAGTGGCATCTTAGTCGTTTTTTTGTGCCTTGAGCCAGCCCGCGAGATCCATTCGCAAAATCCGATCTACGGTCGTAAATTCAAAGCCTTTATATGGTGTGGCAGCTGATTCGAAGATTAGTAGCAGATCATCCCCCTCCACACTGATTTGTTCCAAATGCGCTGGTAATCGTAAAACATGGGCCGCATTGCGGGCACTAAAATTATCTTTTTCATAAATATTGTCATAGACTAATAGCTTCGAGCGATTGTAAGGTCCATAAGACTGTGATAACAGTAATTTATCTTGATAAAAAGCCAAGCCCTGGATGCGTCGTTCAATCTGCACTTGTCCAATCGGCGAGTCAGCAGAGTCTAAAGTCAATTTGCGGGCAGAGTCCCCTTGAAGATCACCATTTTTCAGTTCGTATTGTAAAATGATCCCTTCACTTTTCAAACTAAAATAGCCTACAAACAGACTGCCTTCATAATAAGTCAACATGGAGGCTCGCGGAATATCATGAAGCTGCCTGCGCAATGTTACTTTCACTGGTTGATCGCCTTGATACGCTTCAATAGTCTGCAAGTCTAAGGCCAGTAGCTCGGCCTTTTGCTTACGGCGCCCCGTAATCCAGAGACGTTGCTGTTGAGGATCATAGGCGAGGCCCCCTACATGGGGTTTTCCAGGTAAAATAATCGTTTTAAGATAGGTGCCCGTGGTCTTTTCTAAGACATACAACACAGAATTATGCTGATGATGGTGACAGTAGCTACTGACAATCACATAATCTTCTGTTGCGACAACGCCTTGGGGGGTCATTTCTGTACACATAGCTACCGCACCTGAAGCCAAGGTTTTCGTTGCTAGGAGCCCCGGTAAAACGGTCATACTAGGCAACGGCCCCTTCACTAATTGTTGGGTAACTTCCTGATAAGGTCGCAGCTCGGCTAACTGATCTGCGTCTTGTGCAAAAATAGCCGGATTCATATTAGTCGCATTCAGAGTCGTTTCGGGTTCTGTATGGTAGCGTTTGGCGATACGGCCACTTAGAAGAAAAGCAGTAAAGCATAAGCCTAAGACTCCGCCAATCAACCATTGTTTTTTCATACCTTATCACCTCCTTTTACATCCTGACTGCTAATTTTTGTGATTAGACAGGTGATTCACCAACTGCTGCAGCTTGGCAATAGTAGCTGGGGACAGTGCTGGATCGATCACCAAAGTCGGTACACCCAAATCGGTATCTGGTCCGGTTGTGATGACGGCATCAATTACCAATTGACTTAGGTCACTTTCCTGATAGTGACTTTGAATAAGCAGCTGATAACGTCCATAGATCAACCGTTGAATCTGTTCCAATAAAAAGAATTCAACGGTGGGCGTCAAATCAGAAACTAACAAGATTTGACTACTAGTTTGCTGTTTCAGGCGTAATAACACCTCACTAGTTCCCGATAACAAAAGATAGGTGTACAGCTCACCAAAATCTGGATGCCAGCCACTATCAGCTAAAAATGCGGCAATCATCTGATAGGTACCAGTAACAGCTTGTAAGTCCATCTGGGCGACTACCGATAAAAAATCTTGTCGTGGCCGCCGTAAAACATCCAACGGTGGACAAGCAGCCGGATATAAAAAACTAGCATTTTGCAACAAAACAGTCAGCCGCTCTCGCTCTGTCCCTGAAAGCGGCGTCTGTAACAACTGATCAAAACAATCAATTAATTGCCTGTGCCATTGAAAGCGACGATGATAAATAGGATCCGTAAGGGCCTGTTCCAAATGGTCCGCACTAAAGATCAATTCATCATGATAATGGAGCCATAAGGCATCTTGTGCCTTACGTTCCGATAATTTCAAACCTAGCCGCGCCTGTAGCGCCTGTGAACAATTTGTCCAAGTTTTGCCTTCAGGCAGTTGGAAAGTTCGGCGCTTAGGAGCGATCCGATGACCGCGTTTGATGCGCCACATACTAATGACAAAAGATAGGCGAGCCCGTTCCACAAAAATCCGCTGATAACGAAAACCGTTTTGTTCTAAAAATTGATCAACAAACAGGGTGATATCTCGCGCTTCCAGTTCACTAAATAGATGCGACAGACCTAACTGACGTTCTTGAAAATAGCGATAATACAAATGGCGGATGACCGGCTCACTCCCTCCCAATCGCAGCGGGCGGTAATGCAGCTGAATCATCAATTTTTGCAATTCTTGTTCTACCCGTTTCAATGCTCGTTGTGTTTTGGAAAAGCTCAAAAAGAGTTGTTTAGCTAATTCTGCAATATTCTCGCAATGCTCATATAACAGCACTTCTAAGATTTGACATTCGGGTGACTGCGCTAATGCCCAACGATATACTTGACCAAAATCCGTCTGTTCAGCTAACTTCAAATGATAAAACCCTTTGTGTTTTTCAATTGCAAAGGCTGGCAACTCCTGTGCGATAAAACGTATGTCATTCAGCAGGACTGGCAGTGAACAATCTAATTCCGCCATCAACTCCTCACTGGTGCGTTCGCCTTTTGTATGTAGCGCCTCTAACAGCATCAATTGCCGTTTCAATGTATTCCCCAACAATGCCCGTAGGTCCATGGTGCCTCCTCTTGCCCTTTTTTCAACTGTAACAAAAAAGGCGCCAACTGTGAAGAAAAACGACAAGTGCAAAAAAAGACTAGCACATAACTCAAAAAGTTATGTGCTAGCCTCTTCTTAGATTTTAATGATGTTTTGTTTCAAATAAAGGACTTACTGGTTTATTTTCGTGGATCCGTTTGATGGCATCGCCAATCAATGCGCCCACACTTACTTCGTCAATCTTATCGATTTTACGGTCATCAGACAAGTAGATTGAATCTGTTACAACTAAGCGTTCAATCGCAGAGTCTTGGATACGTTGCAACGCTGGACCAGAAAGGACTGGATGTGTACAAGAAGCATAAACTTCTGTCGCGCCAGCTTCTTTTAACGCATTTGCCGCCAAAGTGATGGTGCCGGCTGTATCGATCATGTCATCGATCAAGACACATTTTTTCCCTTTGACTTCCCCAATAATGTTCATGACTTCTGCCACGTTTGCCCGTGGACGACGTTTGTCAATGATAGCAATTGGTGATTTTAAATATTCTGCTAATTTACGTGCACGTGTCACACCACCATGGTCAGGTGAAACGACTACGACGTCATCCCCTTGGATATCACGGTCCATAAAGTAATCCGCAATCAGTGGAGCCCCCATCAAGTGGTCGACAGGAATATCGAAAAAGCCTTGGATCTGAACGGCATGCAAATCTAGTGTCAATAAGCGTGTTGCACCGGCCGTTTGTAACATATTTGCGACTAATTTAGCCGTGATTGGTTCCCGCGCGCGAGCTTTGCGGTCTTGACGAGCATAGCCGTAATAAGGCATCACAACATTGATCGTTTTAGCGCTAGCACGTTTCAGGGCATCAATCATAATCAAAAGTTCCATCAAGTTGTCATTGACTGGGCTGCTAGTAGATTGAATCAGGTACACATGTGATCCACGGATACTTTCTTCGATGTTGATTTGGATCTCGCCGTCACTGAACTGGGTAACAGATGAACGACCTAGTTCAACGCCCACGGCATCGGCGATTTTTTGCGCCAAAGGACGATTCGAGTTCAACGAAAAGATTTTTAATCTGGGATCAAAGTAATGTTTAGACATGGAGACCTCCGCTTTCTATTGTTCGTACACGTACTTCCTTGTAAATAGTAGTCATTTTTCACAGAAAAATCAAGTGTTTTCCAATACTTACTGGTGATAAGGTAATTTTTTTGCGTAGTCTGCTTTGTTTTCTTGCCGTGCTCTGGCGATAGCTAAGGCTTCCGCCGGCACATCTTTGGTAATCGTAGAACCAGCCGCGATGAAACTATCTGCTCCAATTTCAAGCGGTGCCACTAGATTCGCATTACAGCCGATAAAAGTGCGATCGCCCACATTCGTGTGGTGCTTATTTTTGCCATCATAATTCACAAAGACCGTCCCACAACCAACATTGATATCTTCCCCTAAAGTTGCATCGCCAATGTAAGTCAAGTGGCCTACTTTAGTTCCCGTTCCCAACTGGGCATTTTTAACTTCAACAAAATTCCCGACATGGACCTGACTTGCTAATTCCGAATTTGGACGCAAGTGTGCCATTGGTCCCACATCAGCTTGACTATGCACGATACTTTGCTCCACCACAGAAGAAGTGATGGTCACCGCATCTTCAATGACACTATCCACAATCTCACTATTAGCCCCAATAAAACAATCGGCACCAATTACGGTTTTTCCTTTCAAGTGTACGCCTGCTTCAATAATCGTATCAGAACCAATCACCACACCAGCATCGATATACGTTGCGGCAGGATTTTCAAAGGTCACTCCATTGCGCATATGTTCCGTATTGATACGTTGACGCATCAAGCGGTTGGCTTCTGCTAGCGCTACCCGATCGTTCACACCCAAAGATTCATTGAAGTCTTCAGACTTGAAGGCCGCTACCGTTTTGCCATCGTTTTTCAAAATTTCAATAATATCCGTTAAATAATACTCGCCCTGCGCATTATCGGTCCCAACTTTTTCCAAAGCCGCAAAAAGCGCTTCGTTATCAAAACAGTAAGTTCCGGTATTGATTTCAGTCACCCGCGCTTCTTCCGGAGTAGCGTCTTTTTGCTCGACGATTTTCTCAACGATACCAACATGGTCGCGTAAAATCCGGCCATAACCAGTAGGGTCAGCCGCTGTAGCCGTTAAGATCGTCGCGCTCGCTTGCTTGCCTTGATGATAATCAAATAAGTCTTCCAATGTTTCTGCTGTTAGTAGGGGGGTATCGCCACTAATCACTAAGGTGGTGCCTTTTTTACCAGCTAAAAATTCTTTCGCCTGTAAAACAGCGTGTCCTGTCCCTAATTGTTCCGCTTGCAAAGCATATTGGCTACGCTCACCTAACTGCGCTTTGACTGACTCAGCCCCATGACCTACGATGGTCACGACTTCGGCAGGATCCGTTTTTAAAACTTGCTCCAGAATCAATTCCACCATTGGTTTACCTGCTACTTTATGTAATACTTTGTACAATTTTGATTTCATACGGGTGCCCTTGCCCGCTGCTAAAATGATCGCGTATCGTGCCACTAAGTCCACTCCTTCAAATTTATCTTTCGCCTTCAAGTGTAGCCTACTCCCTGTAATTATTCAAGAAGTCCCGACTCAAAGGATAATTGGTCTAGGTCTTATAAAATACGCCGCTCACCCAATTGTTAGCAACTAACATGGGCGGGCGGCGAGCTTACTTTTATTGGAAGTAATTTCCAGGTACCACATTGATGGTTTTAGTCCGCGTATCGACATCTTGGACGAACAATAGTGACGTATAATCATCAATTGCCCGAACTCCGTTAAATTTAGATTCCGCAAAGACTGTGATGCCAACTAATTCTGCTTCAAACTCTTCAATGAGGCTCTTCATACCATTAACGGTACCGCCGCCTTTCATGAAATCATCCACGACTAATACCCGTGAACCGCGTTTCAAACTGCGTTTAGATAATTCCATTTTTTCGATTCGTTCTGAAGAACCGGAAACATAATTAACACTAACCGTGGACCCTTCCGTGATTTTTGAATCACGACGGACAATCACAAACGGCACATTCAAATAATAAGAAACTGCTTGGGCGATAGGTACCCCTTTTGTTGCCACCGTCATAACGGCATCCACTTTTTGGTCCAAATATTTGCTAGCGATGATGCGACCTACCTTGCGTAGCAATTCTGGTTGACCTAATAAATCAGAGAGATAAACATAGCCTCCTGGCAACAGGCGGTCTTGCTCCGATAAGCGGTCACAAAGTTCTAAGATATATTCCTTGGCATCGCCATAGGGAATCTCAGGAATAAATTGCACCCCACCAGCGGCACCTGGAATAGTTTCCAGATTACCAGTACCTCTTTCTTTAAAGGTTTTTTTTATGATAGCCAAATCTTCACTGATAGAAGATTTCGCTGAACTATAACGTTCTGCAAAAAAAGTCAATGAGACGAGCGTATGAGGGTGATCCAATAAATATTGCGTCATATCGATCAAACGTTCACTTCGACGTACTTTCACACATGTCACTTCCTTTCAAATTTTCGTCTTTCATTATACGGAGTAACCGTGAAAAAAGCGAGTGTTTTCTTAATAAATTACAAAATTGTTCGCTATTTATCAGCAGAACAACAAAAAAAGAGAGGAAATTTTCGCAATTTCCTCTCACGCTTTAGCGCAGCTGTTTCCTTCTTTGTAACATGACTCTTAATTTTTTTAAGACATTTACTAGCAAGAATAAACCAATAAAAATCAGGGTAATGGTCGCACCAGGCGGTGTGTCCCAGGAATAAGAGAAAGTCAGCCCCGACATCATACCCACAAAGCCAACAATGATACTGATCCAGATCACCGCTTGAAATCCCCGTCCCAGACGCATCCCAATTGCAGCTGGTAAGACCATGATGGCTGAAATCAACAAAGCACCAGCAATTGGAATCATCATGGCAATCGCCACACCGGTCACGACATTAAAGGCCATTGACATCCAATGAATCGGTAACCCATCTACATGGGCCGTATCCTCGTCAAAGGTCAGTACATACATCGGACGCCGGAATAAGAAAAAGGCAACCAGTAAGACGACGAATAAAATACCTAAGGTCCAAACCTGTCCCCAAGTAATCGTAACGATGGAACCAAAAAGGTACTGCTGAATACTGGTGGCAGAATTACCTCCGGTTAAGTTCATGAGAACCAACGCTAACGCTAAGCCGCCTGACATCAAGATTGCAATCGAAATCTCTGAGTAGGTACTGTAGATCATACGTAAATACTCTAAGATGACGGCCGAAATTACCACAACGACTAAAGTCATAAGGCTCGGATTCCAATTAAGGAAGAAGCCTAGTGCGACCCCAGCTAAGGAAACGTGGGATAATGTATCGGCCATTAGCGATTGGCGCCGAATGACTAGGAAAACGCCCAATAATGGCGCGATCACCGAGATAAAACCCGCTGCTAGAAATGCCCGTCTCATGAATTCATATGAAAACAACGCCATTGTGAATCCTCCTTCCGTACTAAACGAATCTGCCGATCGGCATACTGCTTGATATCTTCATGGTCATGGGTAATCATCAAAATCGCTTTATCATGAACATGAGCATTATGCCGCAGCAACCGATAAAACTCGTTCCGTGACTCCTCATCCATGCCAGTAGTTGGTTCGTCTAAAATAAACAAATCAGGATCTGTGGCAAAGATTCGCGCCAAACTGATACGTTGCTTTTGACCACCAGATAATTCGCCAATTCGCTTGTGACGCATTTCCCACATACCAACTGCTTTCAAAGCTCGTTCCACATGATCTTGGTCCCGCTTAGTCAACGGTTTGAACCAACGTCCGCGAGCATAACGACCCGAACGGACCAGTTCTAAGACGGTACTAGGAAAGCCGGCATTAAAGGAAGCAATTTGCTGCGGAATATAGCCAACGCTAATTGGCGCTCCTGCGGCATTGGTCTTGGCAATCGTTACTTCGCCTTTGGTGGGCTTTAATAAACCTAGCGTACTTTTAATCAATGTTGATTTAGCCGCACCATTCTCACCTGTTAAGATCACAAATTCACCAGGATCGACATAATAAGAGACATCTTCTAACACTGGCTCTTCATCATAATAAAAAGTCAGGTCTTTTACTTCAATATAGTGCATAAGACGCTTCCTTTCTTCGCAAATTAATGGATGCTTTTTTGCAGATTTTTTAGATTATCCCGCATCACAGAAAGATAATCAGCACCCTTGTCTTGTTCTGCTTGACTCAAACTTTCCAGCGGATTCAAAACTGATAATTCTACGTTCGCTTCTTGCGCTAAGGTCTCCGCAATTTTAGATGAAGCAGATTTTTCAAAATAAATCACTTTTAAGCCGTGATCTTCCACATAGTGTTTTAATTCAGCGATTCGACTAGGCGAAGGCTCTTGATCCGGTGAGATTCCTGAAATAGATTCCTGCGTCAAATCATATTGACGGGCCAAATAGCCAAAGGCCGCGTGCTGCGTCACAAATGTCCGTTCTTTTGCATCTTTGAAAGCAGCTTGAAATTCCCCATCCAAATCAGTTAACTTGGCTTGGTAGGCAGTACTATTTTTGGCGAAGGTATCTTTTTCAGCTGATTTTGCTTCAGCTAACCCTTTTTCAATCGTCGCTACTTCCTGTTTGGCCAAGACGGGATCTAACCAAACGTGAGGATCCAATTCATGCTCGTGGGCATCCTCTGCCTCATGATCATGCTCCTCCGAATCATGGTCGGCGTCATGATCAGCATCCGCTTCATGCTCATGCGCCCCACCTTCCATCAATTGAATGCCTTCACTGGCTTCAATGACTTTCACTTTGCTCGGATCAATATTATCCAACACTTTAGCGACCCAGGTTTCCATTTCATCACTATTGTAAACAAATACCTCAGCATCGGAAATTTTGGCTAAATCTTTGGCGCTGGGCTCATAATCATGGGGTTCAGTCCCAGCTGGGATCAATAATTCAACATTCCCCGCATCTCCGACGATATTTTTAGTAAAATCATACATTGGATAAAAAGTCGTAATCACCTTTAATTCTTCATTATCAGTATTCTGCGCTTTATTTTGTTGCCCACAGGCGCCTAATAGCAATAGCGTTGCGCCGGTTATGGCTAGTCCTAATAATTTCTTCATCTATATTCCCTCATTCCGATTTATCGTGATCAAATCGTAACATTTACGATTTAGCAGTAAGAACTAATTTAGCAGACTAACGGACCAACGTCAACAAAAAAAGAGACTAAGAAAAAATTCTCAATCTCTCGTCATCAAAGCTGGTACTAAGTGTACTTCATCGCAAAACCCTTTTAAGCCATTGTACACGCGTTGGGCACGGCTATGCTGCTTGCATAAAGCAAACACGGTTGGGCCACTGCCACTCATTAAAGCCGCATCCGCTCCGTAGCGCATCATTCGGTCCTTAATTTTCTGAATAATGGGGTGGCGGGGAATCGTGACCGCTTCTAAACTGTTGCCCATCGCCGCCAAAATGGCAGCATAATCCTGCGCTATAACCGCTCGCTCTAAGTCTCTCACTGGCGGATGTGGGATCGTCGCCAAATTTAACTCCTTAAATACCGAGCCCGTCGAGACACCCATCCGTGGTTTCACCAAAATAATCCAGCAAGGTCCAAAAGCTGGTAAAGGTGTCACAGTTTCGCCCCGCCCTGTCACAAAAGCCGTATTACCATACAAGCAATAAGGAACGTCCGATCCAATTTCGGCTCCTAAGGCTGCTAATTCTTCATTAGAGTAGCCCAACTGCCACAGCCGATTCAAGCCACGCAAAGCAGCTGCACAGTCACTACTGCCACCAGCTAAGCCAGCAGCTACGGGAATATGCTTATCGATATAAATATGTACGCCTGTTGTAATCCCAGCCTTTTTCATCAACAATTCGGCTGCTTGGTAGACATGATTTTTACGATCAGTCGGCAAAAAAGCCAAATTGGATTCCAATTGGATCTGTGGTTGCGGCAAGGGGGTGAAGGTCAAGTGATCTGCCAAGTCAACACTCGTCATAACCATCTCCAACTCATGATAGCCATCCGCGCGCTTGCCGACAACATCTAACCCCAGATTGATTTTTGCTGGTGCTTTCTCAATGATCTCCACGATCTGCACTCCTATCTTTAAACTAACTGCTTGATTATAGCCCATTTTAAAGGAAAATTCATCCCTATGCCAACATTTTGGACATAGAAAAAGAGCAGCCTAGGCTGCTCCTTCTATATTATACTGCTTCTCCCAAAAATTCGATCTCAACGGTTTTAGTCAATACATCGGAATAGCTGTATGAAACACGTTCAAATGAATTTTCTTCCGGATCAAGATCGACTACAAAAACAGATGGATAAGTTTCTGTCAAAACGCCTTTACGCTCTGTTTGACGTTTGCGACCAGTCTGTGCGACTAGTAGGATCTCGCTTCCAATACGGCACTCTAAATCTTTTTTGATCGTAGCTAAAGTTGTTGGCATCTGCTTCACCTCGAAGCATAGTATAACATAAAATAATAAAATTTTCAAGTTTACCATAACATTATTTTTAAATCAATCATTTTATGATTTTTTTTATTTTTGCCTTTAACAACTCTAATATTCGCCTTCTTGTAAATGTCGTTTCAGCTTGCTGCGAACTCGATACAAAATTCTGCGCTGACTACTTTCTTCAGCCTCGTTGATGGGCGAACGCATTAAATAATGTGCCAAAGTCTCCAACTCCTGAAAAGATAACTTCCCTGTAAAATCTGCAAATATTTCCTGATAAAAGGGCTGTAACGCCTGATAGTCTGCCACCGTCTCATGCAGTCCGGCCTCTTCTAAGGGAATCAGCGGCTGTTCTGAGCGCCGCTTAGCAGCATTGAAATAACGAACCTCGCTAATCAGACGACGATTAAAATTTAATTTGAAATAAGCACCTAAGGTTGGACCTTTGCCTGCATCAAAGGTCTGGAGAGTTTGATAAAAACTAACAAACCCTTCTTGTAACCAATCCTCATGATCCCAGCCGGGAATATAATACTTTTTCTCCAAACTTAGTACTACTGGCAAATATGTTTGATACTGTTTTTTTAATTCCAAACCATCTAAATGCAAAAACCATGACTTCCTTTCTATCCAAACTAACAATCGTCGACTATTGTTACGTTTATGATAAAAAGAAAGTCATGGTATTCCTAGCGAACATACGTTTATTACACGTCTCGTGACAAATCTTCCAACTTTTGGGAAAGTTTTGCAAGTTGATCTTCCGACCAAGGAGAGTTGCGGCGATACTGCTCAAAATACAATTCTTTTGAATGTTCCGCAATTTGTTTCTCTGTTTTAAGAACATCTTTGTAGAGTTCATTTGCCGATTTACGCAAAGCACCTTGTGAAAAAACCACCCACTGCTCAGCCAAATCGCTAGTGGCTACTGTTACTTGGGTCGTGATTGTATTGCGCTCACCAGCGACCCGCTCGATATAACTGTCGGCAGTTTCCTCTTCCTTAGTAAAAACGACGGTTAACAGATATTTCTTATAGCTTTTTTGAATTCCTGGCACTAGCTGGGCATCAAAGACCACAATTGTTTCGAGGTCTTCGTACTTCGCGTAATTGGATAAACGGTGTAGTAGGCGGTCGCGGGCTTCTTCTAAACGATCTTGTTTTTTCAGCTGAGACAACTCAGGCCACGCGCCAATCATATTATAACCATCGACGATCAACAGGGGTGTCTTCATTGCCCACCGCCTCCTGGGTGTCGTTGCCGGAAAGCTTCATACATTAGTAAGCCAGCTGCGACACTAGCGTTTAAGCTTTGAACATGACCTACCATCGGAATCGTAATCAAGCCATCCACGGCTTTCTTCAAGCCGGCACTCATGCCTCGGCCCTCATTGCCAATAATCAAAGCCGTTTTGCCAGTGGCATTCCACTGACGGTAATCAGTGCCCGCCATATCGGTACCAAAAATCCAGAAACCAGCTTCCTTCAATTGCCCGATAGCCTGAGCCAAATTCGTCACGCGCGCAATGGGAACATATTCGACTGCCCCGGTTGAGGTTTTAGTCACGATGGACGTCACCCCCACCGCTCGATGTTTTGGAATAATAATTCCCGCCACACCCGTTGCATCGGCGGTTCGCAAGATAGAGCCAAAATTATGCGGATCCTCCAAGCTATCCAAGATTAGAAAGAACGCATCGGCTGGCGCTTGCTCTAGCAATGTATTTAAAGTCAAATACTCATAGGGCGTAACAGCTAAGACCATTCCTTGATGGACCCCGTGATCACTCATAGTATCTAGCTTGCTTTTAGGTACCCACTTAACTGGCACCGACTCTTGTTGCGCCAAAGCTTTAAGTTCTTCGATCCGGTCACCTTTTGCATCTTCCTGTAAAAATAGTTTATTACCGCGATGTTGCTGCATAGCTTCCACCGCTGCATGATGGCCAAAAACAAAGTCCGTCTGTTCTGGCGTCTCAGGAGCTGCTACTTCTGGCTCCCGTTCCCGGTTTCGACGTGGTTTTTTATCTCGATCTCTAGTGGGACGTTTATTTTTCTTCATTTTGTTCACCTACTTTCGTAATACACCATTTAATTAACTCCTCTAAGCGCTCCTGACGTCCTAACAGATGCAAGTAGCCCATCAAGGCCTCAAAGCCCGTAGCGGTCCGGTAAGTCATAATATCCGCGTTTTTCGCGCTAGTATGACTCTTCGCATTCCGGCCGCGTTTATAGATGCCGACTTCCTCTTCTGTTAACAGCTCTTCTGTCAACATACCTTGAATCAGCATTGCTTGTGCCCCTGCCGAAACATAATAAGTAGCGCGGCGATGGAGCTGGTTAGGTTTCGTTTCGCCTGTGCTGACTAAATGATCACGGACATAGATTTCATAAATAGCATCGCCCACATAGGCCAACGCTAAACCATTTAATTGTTCATAATTTGCCATTAGCTTCTTCTCCAGCGGGTTCCCTGAGGTGTATCCTCTAACACGATCCCTTGTTCCTTCAGTAAGTCTCTGATTTCATCGCTACGGGCAAAATTTTTCTCCCGGCGAGCTTGATCTCGTTCCAGCATCAACGCATCGATTTCTGCATCTAATAATTCATCTTGCGTGAAATAGATCCCAAAAATGGCCAACCAGTCATGCAATTGTTGCGCCGCTTGGTTCAAGACTTCTGCTGAAACCGTGGTTTCTGTCAAATACTGATTGATCCACTTAGCAAATTCATAGACCACCGTGATACCATTGGCTGTATTAAAATCATCATCCATCTCAAAAATAAACCGTTCATTGTATTCCTTAATGACCGCTGATCGTTCTGGGTCGGCTACTGCTCCGGCTGTCTCCAAACGGAATTGTAGATTCTCCACCGTATTTTTTAGTTTTTGCAAATTACTTTCCGCGTCTTTGATGGTGGCATCACTGTAGCGAATTGGTCGGCGATATTGAGTTGTCGCCATGAAAAAGCGTAAAATCTGCGGATCCAATTTCGTTAGCATTTCATGAACGGTTACAAAGTTTCCTAAAGATTTACTCATCTTCTCATCGGTTTCTCCAACTGTGACATAGCCGTTATGCATCCAGTAATTAGCAAAGCGTTCGCCGGTTTTGGCTTCACTTTGCGCAATTTCATTTTCGTGATGGGGAAATTCCAGATCTTGACCACCACCGTGAATATCGATGGTATTCCCTAGGTGCTTGGTGGCCATCACCGAGCATTCGATATGCCAGCCAGGGCGACCGGGGCCCCATGGTGATTCCCAGAAAATTTCATCGGGCTTGGCTTTTTTCCAAAGAGCAAAATCTAACGGATCTTCTTTGCGGATAGCCTCTTCTCCAGTTCGTTGACTAGCACCCACTTCTAACTCATCCAAAGATTGGTGGCTCAATTCACCATATTTGCCAAACTTACGAGTACGGTAATAGACGTCCCCGTCAGCCGTATAGGCGTAGCCCTTTTCAATCAAGGCCGCGATAAATTCTAAGATGTCGGGCATATGGTCCATTACCCGCGGATTAGCAGTTGCTGGTTTGACGTTTAAGGCCGAAGTATCTTCTTTGAACGCCGCGATAAAGCGATCTGCTACTTCAGGGGCAGTGATACCTAACTCCTTAGCTGCTTTGATGATTTTATCATCAACATCGGTAAAGTTTGAAATATAGTCCACTTGGTAGCCACGATATTCAAAATAGCGGCGAATCGTATCGAAAGCAATCGCGCTGCGGGCATTCCCGATATGGATATAGTTATAGACTGTTGGTCCGCAGACATACATTTTGACCTTGCCGGCCTCTAATGGCTCGAAAACTTCCTTTTCCCGAGAAAGGGTATTATAAATTTTGATCATTGTTCCACCTTTTTTCCTTTTATTCTAACAACCTTAGCTGGAATCCCGACTGCGGTTGCTTCAGCGGGGATATCTTTCATCACTACAGCGCTGGCACCAATCCGAGCCCCTGCCCCAATCGTAATGGGGCCTAAAATCTGAGCATGAGCGGAGATCAAAGCACCGCGTTTGATGGTGGGATGACGCTTACCATCCTCTTTGCCAGTTCCCCCGAGGGTCACACCATGAAATAGTACAACATCGGCTTCTACCACGGCGGTTTCGCCAATCACTAATCCCATCCCATGATCAATAAAAACGCCCGGCGCAATTACCGCCCCCGGATGAATCTCAATCCCTGTAATCATCCGCCAAAATTGGGCGTTGATTTTTGCCAATAAGTACAGCTGATGAGTAAATAAAAAATGGGAAAGTCGATGCCAAAATAAGGCATGGACTCCAGGATACGTTAGCACGATTTCTAAAGTCGAGCGTGCCGCCGGATCATTTCGTTTGGCTGCAGCAATACTTTTCTGCCACCATCCCATAAAGTTCCTCCTTTCTAACAAAAAGACGTCTCTTGAGCTGAGCTCAAAAGACGTCTAGACGTGGTTCCACTTTTGTTTGCAGTAAACTGCCTCTAACTTGTAACGTAAGTGAACCGTCTCAAACTACTTGTCGTTTAAGCCACTCCCAGATGCATTTCCAAAAAGCGCAAGGAACGTTCGCACCAACCACGTTCTCTCTGAACTTTTGCCTTTTGTACTTCTTCTGTTCATTGTGTTTATAGTACTTGATTCAAATGTGCTAAAGCTTTTTCTTTACCTAGTAATTCAATCGTATCCGGTAATTCAGGGCCATGCATTTGACCAGAAACCGCCACGCGAATCGGCATGAAAAGATTTTTTCCTTTAACGCCTGTTTCTTTTTGAACCGCTTTGATTGCCGCTTTGACTGTTGGGGCATCTACAACGTCTAGCGCTTCTAATTGTGCTTTGAAGGCTGCCAGAACTGTTGGCACCGTTTCACCAGCTAAAACTTCTTTGGCCGCTTCATCTAATACTGGATGTTCGTCAAAGAACATTGTCGTCAACGGCACGATTTCTGCCGCATAACTCATTTGTTGTTGATACAAGCTGACTAATTTTTTGACCCATTCAATCGTTTCAGCATCTGGTTCTGCTGCCACTCGGCCGGCAGCCACTAGATAAGGCAATGACATATCGGTCAACTCATCTAAGTTGAATTGCTTCATGTATTGGTTGTTGACCCATTCTAATTTTTTCGCATCAAAAGCAGCCGGTGATTTGCTCAAGCGTTCTGGATCAAAAATCTTGATTAATTCCGCTTGGGAGAAGATTTCTTCTTCCCCAGTTGGCGACCAGCCTAATAGTGCGATAAAGTTGAACATGGCTTCTGGCAAGTAGCCTAACTCCCGATACTGTTCGATAAATTGCAGAATCGTTTCGTCACGTTTGGATAATTTTTTACCTGTTTCGGAATTAATAATCAACGTCATATGACCAAAGATTGGCGCTTTCCAACCAAACGCTTCGTAAACCATCAACTGTTTTGGTGTGTTGGCAATATGGTCATCTCCCCGCAAAACATGGGTGATTTTCATCATATGATCATCTACAGCAACGGCAAAGTTATAAGTAGGCATGCCATCACGTTTTAAAATGACAAAGTCGCCCCCAACGCTATCTGATTCAAAGGTAATTGCTCCTTTAACCATGTCGTCAAATTCGTAAGAGGTATTACGCGGCACACGGAAACGAATAACCGGTTGTAAGCCTTGCGCTTCTTTTTCTGCTTGTTCTTCTGGGGTTAAATGCGCACATTTACCAGAGTAATGCGGCATTTCCCCACGTGCCCGTTGTGCTTCCCGTTCTGCTTCTAGCTCTTCTTCGGTACAATAACACTTGTAAGCCCGGTTGCTAGCCAACAGTTGGTCAATCAAAGGTAAATAGATATCTTTCCGTTCAGATTGACGGTAAGGACCATAGGCACCTGGATTAGCTGGAGATTCATCCCATTCCATACCTAACCAAGCAAGGTTTTCCAACTGGCTTTTTTCACCGTCAGCAATATTGCGTTTTTGGTCAGTATCCTCAATACGAATAATAAAATCGCCGTCATTGTGGCGGGCAAATAAATAATTGAAAAGAGCCGTACGAGCATTTCCGATATGGAGATGACCCGTAGGACTTGGCGCGTAACGTACACGTACTTTTGTCATTCTTCATTCCTCTTTCCTTCTAATAGCGCCACTGCAATGGCACCTAGACCTTCTTCGTGACCAATAAAGCCCATTTTCTCCATCGTAGTAGCCTTCAGATTGATCTGGGCCACTTCGATTTGACAAGCTTGGGCAATATTTCGTTTCATCTCAGATAAGTAAGGTTTCATCTTTGGTCGCTCAGCTAAAATTGTACAATCAATGTTGCCAATAGTAAAGCCGCAAGTCTGAACTTCTTGATAGGCTTGACGCAATAATTCTTGTGAGTCGGCTCCAGCGAAGGTTGGGTCGGTATCTGGAAATAAATGCCCGATATCACCCAAGCCAGCCGCCCCTAATAAAGCATCCGTAATGGCATGTAACAATACATCCGCGTCAGAGTGTCCTAACAAACCCTTATCAAAAGGCAATTGAACACCGCCGATAATCAGCGGGCGCCCGGGTACCAACTGGTGGACATCAAAACCTTGCCCAATTCGTATCATGCTCTTTTCCTACTTTCTCTTTGCAATCGTTTCGCCAATAAACATATCTTCTGGCGTTGTCAGTTTGATATTTTCATAACTGCCAAGCACCATCTCAACGCTGCGTTCACTAAAAACTTCAATTAACGAAGCGTCATCCGTACCTAAATAATGAGCGGCCTGGGCTTGCTGGTGGACCAAAGCCAGTTCAGTCCCCAAAAAGGCCTGTGGCGTTTGGACTTGCCACAAAGTCTCTCGGGGAATCGTTTCTACTACTTTGCCATCAAGGACCTTCTTAATCGTGTCTTTCACTGGTACGCCTAAAATCGCCGCCCCGCTTTTTAATGCCCGTCGGTACAAATCCTGTAGCTGCTTCGCGGTAACAAAGGGGCGGGCCCCGTCATGGACCATCACGATCCGTTCAAGGGATTTCACCGCTTGTAAACCAGCAAAGACGCTATCCTGCCGCTCCTTGCCTCCCACCACTACCGAAATGGCCGTCTGATGCTTAAAAGGCAAGCGTTTAATGATAGGGCGAATCAGTTCAGCTTCTTCTGCTTGAATCACCAAGATGACATGCTGACAAGCTGGATCTTTCAAAAAAGTCTCTACAGAATAGCTTAGTACGGGACGACCTTGCAGATGCAGCAGCACTTTGTTCCGGCTAGCCTGCATCCGCCGACCCTGCCCCGCTGCCAAAACGATTGCTTCATAACCGTTAGCCATTCTTTTTCCCAGAACCTTGGTCATTGATACCGCGGCTTGAATGCGCTGGTTTTGCAAAGATCATGCGACCCGCAGCCGTTTGCAAGGCGCTAGTCACAATGACACTTAGATGCTCATTCATATAGTGCTGGCCATCTTCCACGACGACCATGGTCCCATCATCAAGGTAAGCCACACCTTGTTGGCGTTCAGTTCCGGCTTTGACCACTGTTACATTCATAGATTCACCTGGAATCACCACTGGTTTAACCGCATTAGCCAACGCATTGATATTTAAAACTGGGACATTTTGGAACTCGGAAACTTTATTTAAATTGTAGTCGTTGGTGACAACGATTCCGTCTAGCATCTTAGCTAGCTTGATTAATTTACTATCCACTTCATTAATATCTTCGAAGTCGCCTTCGTACATTTCTACCTCGATATCCTCTTCTTTTTGCAAGGCATTCAAGATATCCAGGCCGCGGCGTCCTCGTACCCGTTTCAAGCTATCACCGGAATCAGCAATATACTGCAATTCATATAAGACAAAATTAGGAATCATTAAGACCCCTTCGATAAAACCGGTCTTGGCAATATCATAGATACGACCATCAATGATGACACTGGTATCTAAAATTTTGTATTTATGGAAATGATCATCGGCTTTACGTTCTAACATTTCCCCAGACTCTGCTTCGGGATCGTTTTGTTTTTTCTGCTTAGGTGCAAATAGTTTTTTCCATTCTTCGATACGGGTCGTCCCAATACGAAAGCCGAAGTAGCCAAAAATCACCATGATGACGATGGGCAATACGCTATTAAATAGCGGCAGACCAATATTTGATAACGGGATAGAAATCAACACACCGATCACTAGCCCAAGAATCGTCCCCAGACTCCCAAACAACAAGTAAGTCGAGCTCATCTCACTTAATGTCTTTTCCATTTTTTTGATACCCAGCTCGATATATTTTGCTAACAGTAGGGATAATAAAAAGAAAATAATGGCACCAATCAAACTGTTAGTAAAGGTATTATTGAGCCACTGATTGTGGTCTAAATTCGCCATGCCCCAAGCCATCGGTAAAAAGGAAATGCCAAGACTGGCTCCTACGACGACCATCAGCACGATGATAACGCGTCTCTGCATGATATGCCTCCTAAATAGTTGCGGTGGCTCAGGCCACCGCTAACTGAGTTGTATTAATTTGGAAAAACTTTCCGCAAGGTCTCCCCTAATGTGGTAACACCGATAATCTCGATGCCTTGCGGTGGCGTCCAACCACCTAAATTATTCTTAGGCAGATAGACTTTGGTAAAACCTAGCTTTTGCGCTTCTTGGACGCGCTGTTCGATACGGCTAACCCGCCGAATCTCACCAGTTAAGCCGATTTCTCCGATAAAACACTCCGTCGGTCGGGTGCCTTTTTCTTTGTAGCTGGAAGCAATGCTGACCGCCACGGCTAAATCAATGGCAGGCTCATTTAATTTGACACCACCAGCGGCTTTTAAATAGGCGTCTTGATTTTGCAGTAACAAGCCGGCCCGTTTCTCTAGGACTGCCATGATTAACGAGACTCGGTTAAAATCTAAGCCGGTAGTCGTCCGCTTAGCATTTCCGAAAATACTCGGGGTCACTAGCGCTTGAATCTCTACTAAAATCGGACGGCTGCCTTCTAAGGCTACCACAATTGCAGAACCGGTAGCCCCGTCTAAGCGTTCCTCTAAAAAGACTTGCGATGGGTTCAACACTTCTTCTAAGCCATGCTCCCGCATTTCAAAGATACCAATTTCATTGGTCGAGCCAAAGCGGTTTTTTACGGCTCGTAGAATCCGAAACGTATGGTGTTTCTCCCCTTCGAAGTACAGCACAGTGTCGACCATATGCTCCAACATCCGAGGACCTGCGATAGAGCCTTCTTTAGTCACATGACCGACAATAAAGATCGCGATTTGATTGGTCTTAGCCAGCTGCAGTAGCTCCGCCGTGGTTTCTCTAACCTGACTGACGCTACCTGCGACACTGGTAATATCCGGCTGTGTCATGGTTTGAATCGAGTCAATCACCACAAAATCCGGCTGTAGATTTTCGATTGCTTGCCGCACTTCCCGCATGTCCGTTTCCGGATACAAATAAAAGTCGGTGCCACCAGTACCTAACCGTTCCGCGCGCATTTTGATTTGTTCAGCACTTTCTTCACCGGAAACATAGAGAACCGTCCCCCCGGTTTCCGCCAACTGGTGGGAAACTTGTAATAGCAGAGTGGACTTGCCAATTCCGGGGTCCCCCCCGATCAAAATCAGACTACCCGGCACCACCCCACCGCCTAAAACACAGTTTAACTCTTCTAGTTTAGTTTTGACTCGGGGTTCTTTTTTAGGAATGATTTCTGTCAATTTTTGCGGTTGGACTTTGCGCCCACTTAAATCAACCCGGGAACGCCGATCTGAGGAATCTTGGATTTTCTCCTCTACCAGCGTGTTCCATTGCCCACAGTTGGGACAACGACCAAGATATTTAGGTGAAGTGTAGCCGCAGTTTTGACAAACAAATTGAATTTTTGCTTTTGCCAATGCAATTACCCCTTCTCAACAGTGTCAGAAGAGCCAAAGCCGCCGGTTCGCGTTTGACCTCCTTGATCCTGATCCGCTTTTAAAAACGGTAAAAAGATTCCTTGGCCGATCCGTTCCCCTTTTTTAATCACGACATCCGTTAAACCAAAATTCAAAAATTGAAACATGATATGGCCTTCATTGTCGGGATTATTATAATAGTCGGCATCAATGACCCCCACACCATTAGCTAATTGCAAAAAGCGTTTGAGGGGATTACTGGAACGATTGGCTAGTTGTAAATATTCTTCTTGGCCCATATACGCTTTGATGCCAGTTGGTACTAAGACTGGTTTTAGGTCTTTGGTGACTGCTTCCCCTTTTAGATGGGCTGTTACTTGAGCAATCCCCGCCGTTACACCTGTTTTCCAAATGCTGGGAATCACGACATCTGCAGCAGCCTCAAAATCATAACCCGCCGCGTCTTTCGTTGCGCGAGTTGGTAGATGGAGCTCTTGTCCGTTAAAGGACGAAACGATTTCAAAACCGCGAATTTTCATGGAAAAACTCCTTTCAAAGTTAGCTTTATTCTACCATATTTAGCTACGCTTTTTTAGAAATATGGAAACTTTCTTTATCTTTTCTTACTTTTCAAACTTTCTTCAATTTCTTGACGAGAGCCTTTAGAAGCATCCTTTTTTCTGGCTCGTCTCGTTACTAAGAGGCACAATCCTTCAATATTTTTTAATCTTTTTTTAATCTTGTGGATTTGCTATAATAGGAGACAACTTTTACCGAGAGGATGTGGGAAAATGACGACTGTTTATAATTTTTCAGCGGGGCCAGCCACGCTGCCGCCCCCCGTCTTAGCGCAGATACAGGCAGAACTACTAGATTATCATGGTAGCGGTATGTCGGTCATGGAACTGAGTCATCGTTCAGCCTTATTTGGCGAGATCTTGCAGGAGGCGGAAGGTCGTTTACGACAGCTAATGACGATTCCCGACCATTATGCCGTGCTATTTTTACAGGGAGGTGCCAGCCTACAATTTTCTATGGTGCCACTAAATTTAGCAGGGCAACAGACTGCCTATTATTACGATACCGGTATTTGGAGTGCGAAAGCCATACAAGCGGCCCAAAAAGTGGCCAACGTTCATATATTAGCTTCCAGCAAAGAACAGCACTATCATCAGCTCCCCCACTTCCAACCAGCACCTACTGAGGGCGCTTATTTGCACATAACTACGAACAATACCATTGTTGGCACCATGTATACCGAGCTACCAGATCATGGTAGTCTACCCCTAGTAGCAGATATGAGTTCCAATATCTTATCGGTTGACTATCCAGTCAGCGAATTCGGTTTGATCTACGCTGGCGCTCAAAAAAACCTAGGGGCAGCGGGGGTTACCATCGTGATTGTTGATAAAAACCTTCTTCCAGAAAAAGAAGGTGCCATTCCCATGCTGGATTATCGTCTGCAAGCGCAGCAGCCTTCACTTTATAATACGCCACCCACCTTCGGTATCTACGTAGTCAATCTTATGCTTGCCTGGGTCCAAGCCCAAGGCGGAATTCCTGCCATGACGCAAGCCTGTCAGCGTAAAGCAGGTAAATTGTATCATTATTTGGATCATAGTCCGCTTTTTTCTGCCTATGTGCGCCAAAATCGGTCTCTCACCAATATTCCATTTACCACCGGCTCCCAAAAACTAGACGACACCTTTATTCAAGAAGCCGCAGCAGCGGGTTTCATGAACTTGAAAGGCCATCGCACGGTCGGCGGTATGCGTGCTAGCTTGTATAATGCTTTCCCAGAAGCTGGCGTCGATGCTTTATTAACCTTTATGGCCCGCTTTGAGGAGGTTAATCAATGAGCCCTGATATCCAAACGTTTAACGTGATTGCCAAAGAAGGGCTAGCTAAACTTCAGCAGGCAGGCTTCACCCTCAACCAGACGCAAGCACCCATAGCAGCTTTAGTCCGCAGCCAGCCACTCCATGATTGGCAATGGCCTAGCAGCTTACTGGCGATTGCTCGTGCCGGCGCCGGGACTAATAATGTACCGTTAGAGCGGGCTACTGCCGCGGGCGTCGTCGTCTTCAATACGCCAGGGGCAAACGCCAATGCAGTGAAAGAACTGGTCCTGGCAAGTCTTTTATTATCGGTTCGGCCAATCCTCAAAGGTGCCCAGTGGGTCCAGACCTTAACGGGAGATATTAGTTCTCAAGTTGAACAGGCAAAGCAGCAGTTTTCCGGAACGGAGTTAGAAGGAAAACGATTAGGCGTGATTGGTCTAGGTGCGATTGGTGCCTTGGTAGCTAACGATGCCTATCGTCTTGGTATGGAAGTCGTGGGATATGACCCCTTCGTCTCGGTAGACACTGCCTGGAATATCTCGCGCCGCGTGCACCGAGCGGCAGATTTATCGACGATTCTGGCCTGTGACTTTATTACACTTCATATGCCTCTAACAGACAAGACGCGCCATTTTATTAACGCTAAGCTGCTGCAAAAAATCAAACCAAAAACGATTTTACTAAATTTCTCCCGCGGTGAGTTAGTGGATACTCCCTCACTGTTAGCCGCTTTGGCTGAGAATCGCTTAAAGGGTTACGTAACAGATTTCGCGGAAGAAGCTTTGCTGCAGCAAGAGAACATTCTAGTCTTGCCACATCTGGGGGCTGCAACTATTGAAGCTGAAGTCAACTGTGCCAAAATGGCGGCTAAATCCTTAGTCCGCTTTTGGGAAACCGGAGCTATCACCCACTCAGTGAATTTTCCTACCGTAGATATGGCCTTTAATTCGCCTTTACGGATTACAATCATTCACGAAAACGTCCCTAATATGCTAGGTCAGATTTCCACTACCGTTGCAGATTTTGGTTTGAACATTGACCATTTAATCAATAATAGCCGTGGCGATTATGCTTACACTATGATTGATGTATCAAACATTCCGCAAAAAAGCCCCGCTTTATCTCAAAAATTGCAAGAGTTGGACCACGTCATTCGTGTCCGCTTTATTAAAAATCAAAGGCAGGTGTCAGATTAATGGTTACGATTCGTCCGTTTAAAAATTTAGGGCCCGCTAAAGAGTTGGCTGCGCAAGTCGCCTCACTCCCTTATGATGTTTTGAATACACAAGAAGCTCGTGCGATGGCACAGGACGCGCCCTATTCTTTCTTGCATATCGATAAAGCCGAAATCGACTTGCCTGTAGAAACAGCACCCGATAATCCACTAGTCTACCAACAAGCCGCGGACAATTTGAGGGATTTTAAACAGGCTGGCTGGTTAGTCAAAGATCCGCAGGCGACCTTTTATATTTACCGGTTGACCATGGGCAATCATGTACAGACGGGCCTGGTGGCTTGTGCCGCAATCGCTGATTATGTGGCCAACCGGATTAAAAAGCATGAATTGACTCGACCAGACAAAGAGCTGGATCGTATTCGCCATAGTGAAGCCTGCGATGCAAACACCAGCCCCGTTTTCCTAACCTATCGACCCCAGCCAACTATCCAACAGCTGCTACTAGCAAGCACTCAAACCGAACCGCTTTATGACTTCACAAGTTTCTATGAGGTTCGACATCAAGTTTGGCCAGTGGCGTCTCAGCACATTGCATCTTTAGTAGCCGCTTTTGACCAAGTACCCGCTCTTTATATCGCTGATGGTCATCATCGAACCGCATCGGCTGTAAAGGTCGGACAAGACCTGGCTATACGGTTTCCCGAAGCAGCCCGGGAATCAGATTACTTTTTAGCGGTACTTTTCCCTAAAGATGAATTGAATATCTGGGACTACAACCGACTGATCACCGCCCCACTACCAGATACTTTTTGGTCTGATCTGCAAGCAATTGCAGAGATTAAAGAAAGTAATGATACCAAGCCTCAACCGCAAGTAATCAAAATGTACGTCGCCGGAAAATGGTATCAGTTAACCTTCAAAAAGCCTTTAACTACGGCTGATCCCACAAAGGTTTTAGATGTTAGCCGGCTCCAGCAAGAAGTAATTGCGCCAATTTTTGGTATCAAGGATGTGCGCCGAGATGAACGAATCACATTTGTTGGTGGTATTCGCGGACTGTCGGCGCTAACCCAGGCCGTAGACCAAGCCCAAGCAACGGTCGCCTTTGCCTTAGCGCCGCCAACCATGGACCAGCTATTGCAAGTGGCAGATGCAGGCGAGATTATGCCGCCTAAATCTACTTGGTTTGAACCAAAGTTATTAAGTGGATTATTTCTCCATGAATTTGAAAGTCCTCAGTAACATGTATAAAATAAGCCTAAAGCCCATTGTTACTAGGGATTTAGGCTTATTTTAGTTGCGCTCTTTCTAAGAAAAGTCTACAATGCAACAAAAGGTGGTATTTACATGCGAACAACATTACAACAAGCCCAACGAATCGTTGTCAAAGTGGGCACTAGTACATTGATTTATCCAAATGGGGCCATCAATTTAAAAGCGATTGACCAATTGGCCTTTATTTTGAGCGATCTGCAAAACCAGGGAAAAGAAGTCCTATTAGTTTCTTCCGGAGCCATCGGCGTGGGCCTCAACAAACTGATGTTGACAGAACGTCCAACTACGATTCCCGAACAACAAGCAGTAGCCGCGGTAGGTCAAGCCGAGCTGATGAATATCTACAATCAGCGCTTTGCCGTTTACGGTCAAAAAATGGCACAAGTCTTGCTGACACGTGATGTACCAGCATTTCCAGAAAGCCGCAAAAATGTTATCAATACCTTAGAGCAGTTATTACAGATGGGGCTTGTCCCCATTATCAATGAAAACGACACGGTGGCAGTCGAAGAACTAGATCACGCCACTAAATTTGGCGATAACGATCAACTATCCGCCATCGTCAGCCAGTTAGTCCAAGCGGACCTGCTGATTATGCTATCAGACATAGATGGTTTCTTTTCAGCCAATCCTCACGTTGATCCCGAGGCCACCCTGTTTTCAGAAATAACAACCATTACTGAAACTCATTACCAAATTGCCGGTGGTCGCGGTAGCCGCTTTGGGACTGGCGGAATGACCAGCAAGCTGAAAGCAGCTGAACGGATTTTGCAGCAGCAACAGCAAATGGTCCTAGCTAATGGGCACGATCCCGCGATTATTACTCAAATTTTAGCCGGCGAACCTATTGGCACTTTATTTTCCGCAAATTAGCAGGGAGGTTCAATCATGACAAATTTACAACAACTGGGGCAGCAAGCACAAACAGCCGCCCGCAGTCTAGCACTCTTAAGTACTCAAACAAAAAACCACGTATTACAACAAATGACGCAAAAACTACGTCAAAATCAGCAAATGATTTTAACCGCCAATCAGCGAGACTTAGACCAAGCGCAAGCAAATGGGGTCAAAGAAACAATGTTGGACCGCTTACGTCTGACCGCTGAGCGGATCGAAGCGATGGCGCAAGGACTTGAACAAGTAGCCGCTTTACCAGATCCAATTGGTGAAGTAGACAAAATGTGGCGTAACGAGGACGGTCTGCAAATCGGCAAACAACATGTTCCTTTAGGGGTCGTTGGCATGATTTATGAATCTCGGCCCAACGTGACAACCGACGCCGCTAGTTTATGTTTCAAGACGGGGAATGCGGTGATTTTACGTGGCGGCAAAGAGGCTTTTCATTCCAATCAAGCCTTAGTTACCTTATTGCAAGACTGCTTGCGGGAGGCTGAGCTAGACCCCGCTGCCATTCAGTTTATTGATGACCCTTCCCGTGAAACAGCGCAAGCCTTTATGCGCCTGAATGGTTATCTCGATGTTTTGATTCCTCGCGGGGGGGCCGGCCTGATTAAAACTGTGGTGGCGACGGCGACCGTTCCCGTGATTGAAACCGGCACCGGCAACTGCCATATTTATGTCGATGACGCTGCCCAATTGGCGATGGCCACGCGCATCATCGTCAATGCTAAAACACAACGTCCTTCTGTCTGCAACGCCGCTGAGACTTTGGTGATTCACGAGGCCGTCGCCGCTGAATTCTTACCTGTGATTGAAGCCGCATTGGCGCCTTTCAACGTCGAGTTACGCGCTGATGAACGAGCCATCACTTATTTGCAGCAAGCTGTACCGGCAACGGAAGCTGACTGGGGTACTGAGTTTTTAGATTACATTTTAGCGGTCAAAGTCGTGGCTTCCCTTGATGAAGCAATTGCCCATATCAATCACTACAATACAAAACATTCAGAGGCGATCATCACCGACAATTATTTCCACGCGCAACGCTTTTTAAACGAAATCGATGCGGCGGCAGTTTATGTGAATGCTTCAACGCGTTTCACAGATGGTTTTGTTTTTGGCTTTGGTGCTGAAATTGGTATCAGTACGCAAAAATTACATGCTAGAGGACCTATGGGTCTAGAAGCACTGACTTCCACCAAATATATTATTTACGGCGAAGGTCAGATTCGTCAGTAAAGGAGACGCACATGAAAAGAGACGGACATACCCATACGGAATATTGCCCCCATGGTAGTGGTGAGCCGGTAGAACTGCTGATTCAAAAAGCGATTCAACAAGGCTTCACGCAATATAGTATTACCGAGCATATGCCTTTACCTGAAGGGCTCGTTCAATTTGGCAGCCCTGATGCTGTATGGCAAACAGCGGCGATGGCAATGCAGGATGTCGATCATTATTTTCAAGCAATGCAACGGCTTCAAAAAAAATATGCCGCTGATATCCAGTTAGAAATTGGCTTTGAAGTCGATTACTTACCAGGCTATGAGGATTGGACGCGTGACTTTCTGAATGAATATGGGCCCTTGCTTAGTGATGGGGTGCTGTCAGTTCACTTTGTAGCAGGTGCGGGCGGCTTACGAGGGGTAGATTATGACGCCAAAGAATGGCGTGAAGGGGTAGTTACCCCCCTAGGCAGTTATCAAGCTGCTCAAAAACGCTACTTCGAGACGGTTCGCGCGTCACTTTTGGCGGATTTAGGACCTTTTAAACCAACACGCTTAGGGCACATCACTCTTTGCGAAAAATTCCAACAAGAATTTACAGATACTAAGCGGGATGCTGCCACTAATCAATTGCTGGAAACTCTCTTAGACGAAATCCAAGCAGCAGGCTATGAATTAGATCTGAATACGGCTGGTTTTGACAAACCGGCTTATCGTCAAAGCTATCCTTCAACCGATATTTTGCTCTTAGCCCAAGCACGAAAAATTCCATTGGTCTACGGCTCTGATAGTCATGGGCTGGCAGATATCGGCCGCCACTATGATTGGGCGCAGACTTGGCTTTAAATGAATCGACAAAAAAAGCGGAGAGATTTCTCCGCTTTTTTTGCCCTAAAGGTATATGTGCTCTTGCTAAGCAAGAAGAAAATATGTCGTAGCTTGTGAACACAATATAAAGGACTGCGTTATTTTTTACAATTGTTTCTGCTATATTTTCCCTGGCTGTGAGAAGAAATTTACAGTTCTTTCACATTTTTTTATTCTAACGAGCGTTATTGCTCAATTTTTAACAAGCCCTCAGTTAATCCCTGGTTGGATCTCAAATTCTGCGGTGCACCACAAGGATGGATTGAGCAGATAGAGACGATCCAAATGACCGTGACTTTCGCGAATCGTTGTTTCGATGCGGTAATGCTCACCTGCTTTTAAATCATAATGCGGAATCCGGTCATCGCGTACATGATCCGACCAAGTCCCACTGGGTTCAAAGACACTGTGGGTCAGTCGCAAGCGCCCCTGCTTGATATACAAATCATAAACCACTAGACCTTTACGGCTGGGTAAATCATATTCATACGCTCCTTGAAGTTACCCTTTTAAAAGAATTCGTCGTTTTTCTGTCCCCATACTACTCGCCACGCTTCATTTCTAAATTGCCATGCACCACTTTTTGTAGCCCATAGATTGACAGTTGCCGGTTGACGATATGAGCAAAGCTCGACACGATAAAAAAGTAGGGTAAGTAAGCAAAGCCAAAAACTTCAGCCCCAATAAAAAGCGGTGCTAAAAAAGTATTAGTGGCACCCCCGAACACACTCGCATAGCCTAACGCTGCTACTAAAGGTAGTGGCAAACCAACCAGCGGCGCAATCGCTGCCCCTAGTGTCGCACCAATGGCAAAAAGCGGCGTCACTTCCCCACCTTGATAACCAGCTGCCAAAGTTAAAACGGTCAGCGCAAGCTTCAAAAGCCAGTCCCATTCATAAATCGTCCCAGTAAAACTAGCACTGATTAAATTTGTGCCTAAGCCGCTGTAACGTCCCTGCCCCAACAAGAGTAATAGCACGCTTAGCACGGCACCAACGACTGCGATTCGAAGCAATGGATTCGCTAATTTTTGCGTTAGCCAGGTCTTGAGTTGTTTTAAAGAGTGCGCAAACAGTTTTCCCACTATGCCAAAAAGGAGACCTAAGCCGACTAATTTACCCATTGTAGCTAAATCTAATACCACTGCTCCTTGTAACGGAAAAGTGAATTTTTCCAAACCTAAGGCATGGGAAACGTTGCTGGCAGTAAAAGCTGCTACTACTGCTGGCAGCAATGCTTGATAATGAAGAAAGCCCACCACCAGTACTTCCATTGCAAAAAAGATCGCCGCGATTGGTGTTTGGAACAAGCCAGCAAAGCCCGCCGCCATACCGGCCACTAAAAAAATCGTTTTGCCGTTTTTCAAGGTAATAGGCAGTTGTCGTTCAAACCAGTTACCAAAAGTAGCGCCTATTTGCACAGCTACTCCTTCGCGCCCAGCGCTGCCACCAAATAGATGCGTTAGCCATGTCCCTAGAATAACCAAAGGAATCAAGCGTTTGGGAATCACTTCTTCCTCCCCATGCCCGACTTCAAAAACGAGGTTCATCCCTTTAGCGGCCTCTCCGCCAACCCGCTGATACATATAAACGATTCCTACACCAACTAGCGCCAAAAAAGGGAGCAATAGCCAAACATGGCTCATTCGGAAATCCGTAATAGCCAACAAAACGCGTCCAAAGAGGGCATCCACACTCCCTACTACCGCGCCAATCACCAAACCAGCCCCACTTAACCATCCAAAAATCTTCACTTTTTCCATTTGCTGTCGCATTCCGTCACTTCTCCTTCTAAATTATAATAATTATAAATAAAAAAAGCCGACAACTTCTGTTTAAAAAACAGAAGTCATCAGCTTTGTAAGCAGTTTAGGTATGAACCAAGGGAGAACCTCATTCCCTGTCCTAGAGTATAGCTGAAACTGGTAAAAATTGTCAATTCATTTTCAGAAATTTTCACTTATAAAGAAACAACTAACCAACTTCTTTTCAAACAAGAAAAGTCTTGAAATTTCTAAGACTTTCAAGGTAGAATTCTCCCCTTTTAGGTCCTTTATGCTAAACTATGAGAGAATCCAACAATTGTGAGGTTGCTTTTATGATACGTAATTTTTTAAAGAAAGAACGCCTATATATGGCACTAAGCTTTTTTATTCCTTTGGTGATCTTAGCGGGTATTTATTTAAGTATCGGAATCTATCCCGGTAGCGATCGCAGCATTTTAGCCAGTGATGCTTTTTCACAGTTCTCCAATTTCCATGCCAGCTTTCATAATATGCTCCACGGAAAGCAGAGTCTGTTTTATTCTTGGAATGCTTCGCTAGGACTCAACTATCTCGCGTTGATTTCTTACTATTTAGGGGGACTGTTCACACCTCTAGTCTTCTTTTTTAGTAATCAGTTGATGCCAGACGCCTTATATGTACTTACCTTACTGAAAGTAGGCAGTGCCGGGCTAGCCTTTTGGTTCTACGCACGGCATACGTTTAAGATTCCTAAATTAGGGCATGTAACATTAAGTGTTTGTTACGCCTTAATGTCCTTTGTCATTGCCCATTCTGAGATCATTATGTGGCTCGATACTTTCGTTTACCTGCCGCTTATTATTTGGGGTATCGACCGTATCTTGACCCAACGGAAACCAACGCTGTTGTTTGTCAGCTACTTACTCTTGTTTTTATCCAGCTTTTATATGGGCTTCATGGTAGGTGTCTTCTCCTTTTTATACTTCTTTTTAAAGGTCGCAGTTCGTTTCAAAGAAACGATACGTCAGGTTCCTATGTACTTGATTACTTCGCTTTTAGCCGGCGGCGCCTCCATGATTATCATTTTGCCCGCGGTTTTAGATTTGCGCACCAATGGTGAAGAGCTGACGAAAATCACCACACTGAAAACAGCTGCTACTTCTTTTTGGGACATTATTATGAAAAATATGGTAGCGGTCTATGATACCACTAAATATGGTTCGATTCCGTTTATCTACGTTGGGCTCTTACCGCTAGTCCTTTGTGTCTTCTTTTTCGTACAACGTCGTATTAATTGGCGCGATAAATTGGTTACGGCACTTTTATTCGGCATCCTAATCGCTAGTTTTTATCTAACACCGCTAAATCTATTTTGGCACGGAATGCACGCACCCAACATGTTTCTCTTCCGTTATAGCTTTTTGTTCTCCTTCCTAGTAGTCATGACTGCCGGCTATGGTTGGCAAAGCTATCAGCGCAAAGATCTATTAACCCTGTCATCGACAATTTTGCTGATTATGGCCGCTTTTGCTCTAGCTATTGGCACGATTCCTAAGAATAGCTATGATTACATTGACAGTTTCTCTATGATTCTGACTTTTGTCTTTTTAGCCCTTTACCTTGCTAGCTTTGTCTGCTACCAATTGCAGAAGTTACCTTTAAAGCAGTTGGCATTGGTACTGCTGCTCATCGTGAGCGCTGAGGCTATCGTCAACACGAATGGCATGGTCCATGGGATTTTAGACGATTGGAACTACGCTTCTCGCAGTCTTTACACCGATCCTTATCCAGATATCAAAAAACTGGTCGATCAACGAGATCCCGCCTTCTCTCGTTTAGAAAATCTCGATCCTGTTTCTGCTAACGATGGCTTTAACTACGGTTATAGCGGTATCAGTATGTTTTCTTCTATTCGGAACCGCAATTCCTCTGGCTATTTGAATGAACTGGGTTTTCGTTCACGGGGAACTAACTTAAATATCCGTTACCCTAATAACACGTTGCCAATGGACAGTCTTTTCGGTGTCCGTTATAACATCAGCAAAAGTAATCCGCAGAAGTTTGGCTTTACCGAAATCGCGGCCGCTGGTGATTATCACTTATATGAAAATCAATATGCACTACCCTTAGCCTTTACGGTACCAGAAACAGTCTATGATGCGAAAGCACTAGACACTGACAATTTAGGCTCACAGACCGATCTTTTGAATCATCTGACCGGTACTACTAGAGAGTATTATCAATTTGCGACTCCACAAGTAACGGGTAAAGAAAATACCGAAATCGTCACGACGGGCAATCAAGTCACCTATAAGGAACAAGCGGCTAATAAAGCCAAAGAAATCACTTGGGAAGTTCACGTGCCCAAAGATACTCAAGCTTATCTTAGCCTTTTCCCAACTAATTTCAACGAGTTGGAAAGTTCCACAGTGACCATCACGGTAAATGGTATCGCGACTAAGTCCCAAATCAACATTACTGGTCAATATTACAACCTTGGCAGCTATGATACCGACACTACTGTCACCTTTACCGCTAGTTTTTATGGCACTAGCCAAGTCAGCTTTGTTGAACCAAAAGTTTTATTGTTGAATTTAAATGACTATACTGCAACGATGCAGCAATTACAGCAACAAGCAGCTGACTTGCAGGTCGCCGGTCGCAAAGCAGAAGGCAGTGTAACTTTAGCTGAAGATGGAGTATTATTCACAACGATCCCTTATGATAAAGGTTGGCGTGCCTATGTTGATGGCCAAGAGGTTGCCATCAAAGATTTCGAAGGTGCTCTCGTAACTTTACCGCTAACCAAGGGTACGCATGAAGTCCGCTTTGTCTTTCTACCACAGGGCTTTACCTTAGGCGCGCTACTTTTCGTGCTTTGTCTAGCTCTCTTCATTTTCTATCAATGGTGGCTACGTCGTAAAGCCACTACCCAAATAGAAGTATAATAAAACGCCCAGCTCCGCATTTACTGCGTGACTGGGCGTTTTATTAGTCGTCGAAACCGTTATTGGTTGCCACTTGTTTGAACCATTCGCCACTCTTCTTGATAGTAGCAGCGCCATCATTGGCTAAATCAATTGAGATAAAGCCATAGCGGTTTTTGTAAGCATTCAGCCAAGACCAGTTATCCATGCAAGTCCACATGTGATACCCTAACACGTTACAGCCTTCGCTTAAAGCTTGGTGAACATATTTCAGGTGATCTTTGACAAATTCGATTCGGTAGCCATCTTGGATCTGACCTTCTTCCAGGAAGCGGCCTTCCCCTTCGACACCCATCCCATTTTCCGAGATAAAGCAACGAATATTGCCATAGTTTTCTTTGATGTTAATCAAGGAATCATAAATTCCTTTTTCATAGATTTCCCAGCCGCGGTAAGGGTTCATCTTCCGTTCAGGCCATTCATAAAAGTCAAAATAATCTGTTGGAAACGGCTGCGGACCTTTCGGTGTTTCTTTAGCTTTTACGCGGCGTGGTTGGTAATAGTTGATGCCTAAAAGATCAATCGTATTGTCTTGGATGATGGCCAAGTCTGCTTCATTTAACGTTTTTGGCAGCATATCTAAGTCTTTAAGGATTGTCACCAATTCCTCTGGGAAAGTCCCTAAAATAGCTGGATCCAAGAAAGAACGATTGAAGAAAGCATCTGCGATTTGTGACGCTTTAACGTCTGCTGGATTTTTGGCATCACGAGGATAGCTTGGAGTCAAATTCAAAATAATGCCGATTTCACCCGATAAGCCCAACTTGCGATACGCAGCAATAGCTTTCGCGCTGGCTAACGCTTCGTGATAACCAACTAACGCAGCGCGCTTCATATCAACCACTTGCGGATAATGGAATTCGCCTAGATAGCCGGCCTCCACTGGCACAATCGGCTCATTCATGGTAAACCATTTTTTCACGCGGTCGCCGAATAACTCGAAACAAACTTCGGCGTAGCGGGCAAAAGCCGTGACCACGTCATAGTTTTCCCAGCCGCCTTGCTCTTGCAAAGGCCACGGCATATCAAAATGATACAAGTTCATAAAGGGCTCAATTCCATTAGCCAGCATTTCGTCAATTAACTTATTGTAATAGTCTACCGCTGTTTGATTGACTTCGCCTACGCCATCGGGAATCAGACGACTCCATTGAATGCTATGCCGGTAAGAATTATGACCGGTTGCTTTCATTTGTTGGATGTACTCTGGATAACGAGTATAAAATTGTGACACTTTAGCAGGTCCTACTTGATCGAAAAATAGTTCTGGGGCTTCCTTAAACCAGTGGTCCCAGACGTTTTCGCCTTTACCATCACCTGGAATGACACCCTCCGTTTGTGGGCCGCTAGCGGCGGAACCCCACCAAAAATCGGCTGGAAATTGATACTTCATTTACGCTTCCTCCTGCAATACTTCATCTAAATTTTGTAAGAAGTGGGCAATATCCTCTTCGGTAATGACTAACGGCGGCTGCATAGCTAACACATTGCGCATCTCACCATTTTTCCCGACTAAGATCCCGCGGTCCTTCATCTTTTCCAAGACACGGTCAGTCAAATCGGCCGCTGGTTTGCCCTCTTTGATTAATTCTACCCCTTGCATTAAGCCAAGTCCACGGATATCCGCCATTACTGGGTGTTTTTTTTGCAAACGCTCTAAACCAGTACGTAACAGTTTGCCTAATGTCGTTGCCCGCTGACATAAATCAGCACTAGCAATATAATCCAGTACCGCTAAGCCGGCTGCTGCTGAAACGGGATTGCCCCCTAGCGTCGATGCCGACGGCCGGGTAAAGCTAGCCGCGATCTCGTCGGTGGTGATGTAAGCCCCAATTGGCTGACCATTGCCTAAGGCCTTAGCCATCGTTAAAATATCCGGTTCAATTCCAAAATGCTCAATCGCAAACATCTTACCTGTCCGCGCAAAGCCGGTTTGGACTTCATCTACAATCAATAAAATTTCGTGTTCTTCCAGTAAGGCTTTCAATTTTTTAAAGTAATGCGGTGTTGGCGTAATAATGCCGCCGTTTCCTTGAATCGGCTCCAGGATCATGGCTGCTACCCGTGAGGTTCTCCGGGCTAAGATTCGCGCAACATCGGCAACACATTGGTCTTCAAAAGCTTCTTGACTCAGGCCTTCCCCATCGCGGAAATAATACGGATTACGGGCAAAATGAATGCCACCATTAGGGACATCTGTCGTCCGCCACATACCGATTCCTGTCAAGCTCATGGTTAATTGGGTGCGGCCATGCAACCCCAAGTCTAAAGCGATAAATTCATGTTTTCCGGTATGGAGGCTTGCTGCCAGCAAAGCCCCTTCGTTAGCTTCCGTGCCCGAATTGACAAAAAAGGTCCGCTTTAATTTACCCGGCGTCACCTCAGCTAATTTTTCAGCTAAATTAACGCCATTTTCTGTTAAGTAAATATTGCAGACATGCTGCAGCTGTTGCAGCTGCTGAATCATGGGTTCGATAATGGCTGGATTACTATGGCCACAATTCATCACCGAAACTCCCGCAAAAAAGTCCAAGTATTGCTTACCAGTAGAATCAAATAAATATTGCATCTCGCCACGAACGAACTCCGGCGGATTTTGATAAAAGTGGTTCACACAAGGGACAAAATAAGCTTGCTTTTTGGCTAATACGCCCTCTGGTCCTAGATAACTCATAAGTTCCTCCTTAATAGACAAGTGTTTGTAAACTTTGGGGATTGTCTAAAATCTTGGTCAATTCCGCCACCCACGCCATTCGTTCCGGAATCGTAGCAGCTGGTTGTCGGGCAAAACGATCATAGCTTACCAAAAGTGCCGTCAATTGCGCGGGCTCATATTCCTTAGCCTCAATACGCAAGATGACATCACTGCCACTTAATTCTGGTGCTAGCGCGACATAATTGAAATCTTTCGTAGGTAGCAGATGATTTTTACCATACTGATCTTCACGAATTTTTCGCACATAGCCGCGGGCATCCCGCAGATCCAAGTTGCCGTTTTGACCATCTTGCCAATCAGCACCCGTCCGTTGACTCTCCGCCAAACGGAAACGGTGTTCCATATACATTAATGTTGGACTGCCTTGCACGATCATTTCCGTTGGCAAGGGCATTTTCACTAAATCTTTTAACTGTTCCCCAGGCGCTTCAATCGAATACGTGACACTAGTTAAGCCCTGTTGTTGATAAAACAACGCGCTTTGGGCATTATTAACATTTAAGCCATAGTCACCCCGCAGCTCGAGGCCGCTTGTTTGATACCGATTGATTTCACCAATGTTATGGCATAATAACCCGGTCACTCCTAGCACTGCTAGCTCGTGCACTAAACAATCTAACCGCTCTAATTGCGCCTTAGTCGTCATACGTGGTAGTCCATAAAAGACTGGAACCCCTTGACTCTTCGCCAGCTCAGTAATCCGGCGAATCGCAGCTTTGGTGAAAGGCTCATTTGGGGCCAATACTTCTCCTGAAAGATAAAGGCTGTCTAACGGAGTTGCTAAGGCTGCCAACGCTTGCTCTTCATTATCCACCAGCACCCGTATACGTGGTGTTTTGGAGGTAACTTGCCAGTCTTCCAACAGTTTTGCGACTCGTTTTGCTTTGATCTCAGGCTCCGCTTGTGGATGTGAAAAAACGCGCGGTTCACGCTTACCATCCAAAGCGATATTATTGATTCCAGGGACGTGTAAGGCATAAGCCGTTGATAGATCCCGCACCCGATTCTCTTCGAGATACTGAGATTGCTGTTGATCCAAACGGTAGCCAGTGGGATCCGCTAAAAAGCGGTCGATTGCTTCCCCGTACAAGTTGATGACCTTAATCAAGTATTCTGAACTGCGCATCCGTCCTTCGATTTTATAGGAATTGATTCCCGATAAAATCAATTCTGGAATATGCTGATAAAGAGACATATCTTTGACCGCCATGGGATAATACGGCTCCTCTTCCCCTTCATAAGCCCAACGGCAAGGCTTCATGCACAAGCCGCGGTTCCCACTTTTACCAAAGAAGACGCCGCTGGCATAACACTGGGCTCCGTGAGCAATACACATATCTCCATGGATAAAATATTCATACTCCATTTCTGGGAAGGTCTCCACAAACTCATGGACTTGCGTTAAACTGGCTTCCCTAGATACAACACACCGTGTGACGCCTAATTTTTTGGCAGCCGCGATCATTTCCTCATTATGGGTATTGGCCATAATACTTAAATGCAGCTCCAAATCAAGGCCCAAATCACGAATCAGCTTTACAGCCCCAAAATCTTGAATGATTAAGGCATCCACTTCCACCTCTGCTAAAAAGCGTAAAAAGCTTTCCGCGGCAGCTAGTTCTGCATCCGTCATCATGTTATTGAAGGTCACATAGACTTTTTTATCTAAATCATGGGCGATTTTGACCGCTTGCGCGATTTCCTCGTTAGTCAAGTTGTGTTGCGGATTGTGCATCCGCATATTGAACTGCTTACCACCTAGATAAACGGCATCCGCTGCACTTTTGATTACCTGCTGAAAATCTGCAAAGGTGCCGGCAGGTGCTAATAATTCGATTGGGCGTCCGTTAAATTCACGCATCCAATCAGCTCCTTTCCCATTTCATGGCATACCAGCCAATGGCGTCGATTAGCAAGAACAAAATCAGGCCCATTAAGCTTAAGAGGATGATGGCACCATACATTGATGGATAGTCCAGTCTTAACCAAGCATCCATGATGTAGTAACCCATCCCGTATTCTGTTCCATAGTTTTCTGTGAAAAAATAAAATCGAAATCGCCGTTCCTAGTGAGATACGACTCGTGCTCAGCACCGCATACATAGTGGCCGGTAACGTGATTCGGCGGAATAACTGCCAGCGGCTAGCGCCGATACATTGGTAAATATCATAATAGTGATCGGGAATATTGCGCACGGCATCCCGGACGGCTAACACCACCTGCGGAAAGACAATTAAGACGATCATAATAATCTTAGAGGCATCACCTAAACCAAATAACAGCATCACAATCGGCAAGAGCGCCATCTTAGGAATCGGATAAGTCAAATACAAGATGGGATCAAATAATAAATTGAATCGTTGCACGCGTCCCATCAAAAGACCTAAGGCTACCCCTAACAGCAGCGCGATACCCATCCCAGCAAAGACCCGTCCCAAGCTGACTAAAAGATGTAGCTCGATTTGATTTTGCAGCAGATTAGGGAAATTTTCATACACTAAAATAGGATTAGGTAAAACCGTCTGGTTCATCAAAACGCTAGCTAACCACCAAACAACATGGATCACGATCGTTGCTAAAATCAGACCTAAAAAGCGTTTACTGAGTCGGTTCGTCATCTTGATAGATCTCCTTTCGCAAACGGTTGACCCATTCAAAGAATTCTGGGTCTTGGCGTCTAGCTTGTGTATCAAAAGTCGGTTCGCCTAGCGGATTATCCAAGACTTGCGTCACGCGGCCATGTTGGCCATTCATAATAATGATGCGGTGACCTAGCAAGAGGGCCTCTTCGATATCGTGGGTAATAAACAGCGTCGTCTGCGGATGCTCTGACCAAATCGTCAAAAAGAGCTTCTGGAGTTTTTCGCGAGTAAAGGCATCTAAGGCTGAAAATGGCTCATCCATTAGTAAAAAGTCTCCCGCAATCGCAAACGCTCGGGCCAAGGAAACGCGTTGTTGCTGGCCGCCACTCATGGCTTTGGGATAGGCGTGCATCACTTGTGTTAAGTTCATTTTTTCAAAAATATCCTGGACCACCGCGGCTTCTGCGCCAGTCACTTTATGACCGTTACGAATCTCCAAGCTAGCTGTCACGGTTTTCCAAGCTGTTTCCCAAGGAAGCAAGCCGTAATTTTGCGGCACAAGACCAATGACCTGGGCTTTAGGATCATATGGTCGACCTTGATAGCTGACGTTTCCCCCTGTATAAGGAAGCAACCCTGCTACTAAATTCAGCAGGGTTGACTTACCAGTGCCAGAGGGGCCGATAATCGTATAGATTTTTTCCGGCTCAAAATCCAGATTAACGTCTTTAATCAGGGGTTTGTCGCCGACAGCCACACTAACTTGTTCCAGTGAAAGATTATTTGAAGTTGACATCGCTTAAAACATCGCTTGGTTTCAAATCTTTTTTCAATAAGCCCACTTCTGTTGCCCAAGCAAATGCTGATTCTACATCGGCATCTGTTGCTTGGGTTGCTTCTGTATACGCTGGAATTTCAATTTGGTCTTTCAATGTTTCTGGGAAGCCGATTTCTTTAATGAATAAATCAATATAATCATCTTTATCATGGGTTTTGATGTATTCCACTGCTTCATTGTAAGCAGCGTACATACCGCGGATAGCCTCTGCCTTCGCATCGATGGTTTCTTGTTTCATGCCCATAACAAATGGGTTGATTCCTACATCAACAGTTGATTGCAACACTCGTAGACCGTCAGCTTTCCCCATAGTAACAAAGGGTTCTGGTAAAATTGCAGCAGCCGCTTGTTTGTTTTTCAACAACTCTAGGCGTGTTGGTACTTGCGGTACTTCTTGTACTTTGACATCTTTCATAGTCAAGCCCGCATCCGTTAGCATTTTATTAACAGAATATTCCGTACCGGTATTTTTAGAAAGAATCACGGTTTTGCCTTTTAAATCTTTAACAGACTGGACACTGTCGTCCCCGGTCAACAAGTCAAACTGACCAAAGGTAGTCCCTGTGATTTTTACATCCATGCCGCCTTGTTGATAGATGGCAATCGCAACTAAGTCCGTGCTAACGCCGTCAACTTTATCTGCTTGAAAGGCCGCATCACGGTCTTTCGCTGCTTTGAAGGTTTCCAATTTGATATCCACACCATGAGCTTTATCAAAGCCTTTTTCATGAGCTAAAACCAAAGGAATATTATCCGTTGAGGGCATAACACCTAACGTCAAAGTAACCGGCTGTCCATTGCCGCTCGCTTCTGTCGTGCTATCAGTTGAAGCCGCGCCGTTACCACCGCCGCAGGCTGCTAAAGTTAAGCCTAATCCTAAAATACCTAAACTTGCTAAAATCTTTTTCATTTGAAACTTCCCTTCTCTAATCCTTATTAAATAAAAATATCTAAGACGCCAGTGAGTAAGAAAACAACACTGACGAGCTCATTTACATTGTATGAGGCAATCTCGGCATGAGCTAAATGATCCGGTCGCACAACGGCGTGTTCCACCATCAGCAGAATCCCAATCACTAATAAGCCGCCCCAATAAATCCATGAAAATTGCGGTACCAGTAAGCCAACGATCACCAAACAACTAAAGGCGATCACATGAAATAATTTGGCCACTAATAAACCACCAGCCACACCTAGTGCCGCCGGAATCGAGTGGATGCCGTGACTGCGGTCAAAGTCAACATCTTGTGCGCCGTAAATAATATCAAACCCGGCGACCCAAAACATATTGGCACCAGCTAGGAAAATGGCGGTCCAGCTAACGGTACCCGTCATAGCGATCCAAGCGCCCGCCGGAGCCATGGCACAAGTAAAGGCTAAAACTAAATGACAAAAAGCCGTAAAGCGTTTGGTATAGGAATAAATCACCATAAAGAATAAAGCCACCGGTGCCAACCACAAGGAAGTCCGGTTCATAAAGGCCGCTGCCACTAACATGATGGCAAAACAAATGATGGAAAACAGTAACGCCTCTCTTTTGGTCATTTTTCCTTGCGGAATTTGGCGCGTCCGCGTGCGGGGATTAGCCTCATCGATTTCCGCATCAATCACACGGTTGATGGCATTAGCCCCAGTGCGCGCGGCTAACAACGCAATTAGTAATAAAACTAGCTTAGACCACACTAGCCGCCCGTCAGCTGCCAAGAGCATCGAAACAAGCCCAAAGGCAAAGGAAAAAATTGTATGCTGGAACATGACCAAAACACCATAATCATGAATTTTATGCCCGATTTTAGAGATCAATGCCATACTCTGACCACCGTTCTGATACAAGCTTTTTGGTCCGTTCATCCATCGTCACATCATCTGGCCAAGGGCGCGTATGTCCTTCTTCCGGCCATTTGCGGGTAGCATCAATGCCAATCCGAGTGCCATAGAAGGGATTCGGTGAAGAGTGGTCCAACGCATCTAGCGGTCCATCATTCATGACTACATCCCGCTTGCCGTCAATATTATTGAAGACCTTCCAGGCGACCGTACTATAATCATGGGGATCAATATCCTCATCCACCACAATAATCATCTTCGTATACATCATCTGTCCCATGCCCCAACATGTATTCATGATTTTATGACCATGGTAGGGGAATTTTTTCTTAATTGAAACGATCACGCAGTTATGAAAGACCCCTTCAAAAGGCATCGCCAAATCCACAATCTCAGGCGCCATCATTTTCAGTAATGGGACAAAGACCCGCTCGGTTGCTAACGCCATGTAATCATCTTCCATCGGTGGTTGTCCCACGATTGTCGTCGGGTAGACCGCCTTTTTCTTATGAGTGATACAGGTCACGTGGAAAACCGGATAGTCGTCTTCCAATGAATAATAACCGGTGTGATCCCCAAAAGGTCCTTCTGTCCGTAACGGTTCCGTCACATCCACATAGCCTTCAATGACAAACTCGGAATTTGCCGGCACATAAATATCATTCGTGATACTTTTGACCATTTTAACCGGACGTTTCCGTAAGAAGCCCGCCAACATCATTTCATCAATCATTTTTGGTAGTGGTGCGGTAGCAGCATAAGTAATCGCAGGGTCGCCACCAAGAGCAACTGAAACTGGCATTTTGCCCCCTAGCTGCCGATATTTTTCATAGATTTCCCGACCGTCTTTATGCCAATGCCAATGCATGCCGGTGGTATTTTTGTCGTAGACTTGCATACGATACATACCAGTATTTTGCTGTCCCGTTTCTGGATCGCGGGTCATTACCAATGGTAACGTGATATATTTACCGCCATCTTTCGGCCAACAAGTCAAAATCGGTAAACGGTTCAAGTCTGGGTCATGGTTCACGACTTCTTGACAAGCAGCCTTCGTGACTTTGATGGGAAAAACCGCCGCCATCCGCGAAAGTTTCGGTACTTGTTTGATACTATTCAGCCAACCGCTGTAATTAGATAAGTTAATGAGTTCGCCGATTTGTTCGCCAATCTCATCCAGATCCTCCACCCCTAGGGCTAAGGCCATCCGTTTTTCCGAGCCCATTGCATTGATTAATACCGGAAAATCAGAGCCTTTGACATGCTCAAACAGCAACGCCGAACCATGGGCTTTTGATACTCGGTCCGTGATTTCAGTAATTTCTAAATAGGCATTTACCGGTGTTTGCACCCGTTGCAGTTCCTGTTGCTTTTCCAGGGTCGTTATAAATTCTTGTAGATCCTTATAAGCCATTGTTCCCCTCTTTTCACGAATTAGAATAAGTCCAATAAACAGTCTTATTTTATCATTATTCAGTAGAAAGTGAATCATTTTACAAATTTTCTCATTTACGAACCATGAAGCCTTCATAGTTACTTCATTTTCTAAAATCACTTTACTTGAAATCTGCAAAAAATGCTCCTAAAATAAAAATATCAAACTAGGAAAGAAGGCTTTGCCATGACCACCCCTAGCCATCATAGCGTAGAAAACGAAGAACTATTTGGCAGTATCATGAACCGTTTTTGGGAGGATCAGTATTTTAAAGTCGACATCAAAGAAACTCCGCAAGCTTATGAGCTTTTTGCTGATTTACCAGGCTTCACTAAAGAAGAAATCACGGTGGAATATGCCCATGACTTGTTGAGCATCAGTGCTGCTCATGAAGTCACCAGTGAAACGGAAGGTCGTTACCTGCGACGAGAGCGTTCAACCAGTTCCTTCCAAAGGCAGTTCACGATGCAGAACATTCAGGAAGACGCCATCACGGCTAAACTCGCAAACGGCGTTTTACAACTGAACCTGCCAAAAAATTCACATGATGAACCTGAAAGTCGCAAAATCCCCATTGAGTAGCTGTTCAGAAAAGACTTAGAAAAAGTATTCCAAAAGTATGCGTTCCAATAGCAAAAAAGCAGAAGCCTCTTAAGACTTCTGCTTTTTACTATTTACAATTAAAATCCGCTTAAGCGTCGATTTCTGGCGCTTTGCCTAAATGGGCTTGGATCATCCAGATGCGTTTTTCTGTTGCTGTTTTGAATTCAATGAAGATATCTTGTGTTGGATCATCGCCTTCTTCTCCAGATACTTCGATCCCTTTTTGATACAAGTCAGCTAAGTAGCGGTAGCCTTTGACTAAAGTTGCCAAGCGTTCTTCCATCGAACGGTCCCAACGACCGACTTCATCCGGAATCTTAGTTTGTTCAGCCATTTCTTTTAAAGTAGAGTATGGTGAACCGTCCAAAGTGATTAAACGTTCAGAGATTTCATCTAATTGGTCGTTGATATCATCCATAAAGTCATCCATCATGGGATGCAGTGTTAAAAAGCCTGGGCCGCGCATGTACCAATGGGTTTGGTGAATCACCATGGACATTTGGCTTAAGTCAGCCACAAGTTGGTTTAAGATTTCTTTGGTTTGTTTGAATTTCATCATATCTTCCTCCTTATATTTCTTACAATTAAAATCATAGCGAAGTTCTGAAAAAATGTACAACGTAAAGGGCTAATTGAGAATATCTTTCAGTGATTGTGAACGTTATTTTTGAATTTCCTTAGCAATTTCCTGCACCATCTCCGCCATCGCTGCACTTAAGGCACTCTGATCCTTCTCTCCTGAAATAAATGCTAGATAGAGATTTTCCACCGCCGGCTGCTGATCTTCCGGAATCTGCCATTTACCGTCTTTACTTGCTAAGGTCAAAGGCAATGCTTGCGCCTCCTCCTTAGCAGAAGCTGCCTGCAAATTTTTCTCCAACAACGTCACAGTTTCAGTTAATACCTTTTGATCGTCCTTGGCAAAGGCAGCGTCCTTCAACATCTTGTCTGTCAGCTCCTTGGCGGTTGTTCCCATAACACTGACAAAATCTAAGCCATTAACCTCGATTTCGACCTTACCAATTCCGTCCTCTTCAGAAAGTTTTTTAACGGTAAAGCTTGTCTTTTCCCGCACTTGTTTCATGAGGGTATCCGTCAGCGCTTGGGCCTGCTCTTGAGGAATGGTCCCTCCAGTTACGGCCAATCCTTGGGCAAAACTACGTTCAAATTCTGCACTATTTTGATCCAAAGATTTCGCTAAGGTAGCCCCATCGACAAAATTCTCTTCAAATTCTGCCGCTTGCTTTTGATAGACTAATCGGTCTGTCAATTGCTGGGCCGCCTCTTCCACTGGAATGGCCTTCGGGGTACAGCCAACTAAAAATAATAGACTGATTGCCAGTAATCCGATTTTTTTCATTTGTTTTCCTCCTGTTTTGCTAGCCGCAGCCGTTTCAATTGTGGATAAAAACGACTAAGTTCCCGTTGCGTTTCACTAAATAAGGCGCGTTCCTGCTGATAAAAGAAGCTAGCCTGTTGGCGCGGTGCCACTTGTTGTGTGATGGCCACCAGTTCTTGACTTTCTTCCAGCGAAGTAATTTTCCCTAAGCTCTGCCAACCCAATAACACTGCCCCAAAAGCTGAAGCTTCAATATTATCTGGGAAGGTCAAGCTACGTCCTAATACATCTGCCATAATCTGTTGAAAAACTGGTGAAGCCGCAAAGCCGCCGGTAGCACGCATTTCTTTAACTACGCCACCGATTTGTTCTACTTCCGTCAAAATCCGGGCTAAGTTAAGACAGATTCCCTCAATCACAGCCCGCATCATGTGGGCTTCCGTATGGTCCCGACGCAAGCCTAAAAAGGCCCCCGTCGCATCTGCGTCCCATAACGGCGCCCGTTCTCCTAATAAATAAGGATGGAACAATAACCCTTGCGCTCCCAGTGGTTGTCGCGCAACTTCTGCTAAGACGGCGTCATAAGGATTTTGGTTGGCTTGACGTGCTTGTGCTTGCATTTCCTGTAAAAACTGACTGCAAGCCCAATCAAAAATACCGGCACCATTGCTGGTGGCACCGCCAATGACCCAGTGCGTTTCGTCCAGCACCAAACAGAAGGTCTCTTCGCGAGGATGCAAAAACGGATGATCTACAATATAACGAATCGCCCCACTAGTTCCGACGGTTAATGTTGCGACGCCTTCTTGCATGGCCCCTAATCCTAAATTAGACAGCGGACCATCCGCACCACCTAAAATAAAAGGTGTCTCACGGTCTAGCTGCAGTGTTGTAGCAAGCTCCTCCGACAATCCCGTAAAGGCTTGTGTCGGCGGATAAACATGGGGCAGTTGGGTACTAGTGATGGCAATCTGCTCCAACGCTAAACGGTCCCAAGTGAAATTGCGAATGTTAAAAAAGCCGCTTCCCGAAGCATTACCATAGTCCGTGGCCAACTCGCCAAATAATTGTTGGAAGATATACGCTTTGATGTCCACAAAATAGGCAGCTTGGTGGAACAAGGTTGGCTGACTTTTATGCAGCCAGCGAATTTTGTGTAAAGGCGTCATGGGATGCATCGGTAACCCTGTTCGTTGATAGATTTGTGTGCCCAATGGCGTATTACGCCATTCTTCGGCCGCTTCCTCCGCCCGGTTATCGGCCCAAGTAATGACTCTTGTCAGTGGTTTTTTGGCCTCATCCAGCACAATCAAGCTGTGCATAGCGGTGGAAAAAGCGACACACTCAACCGGGCCTGCCACAGTAACGGCGACCTCTTGCAAAACCTTTAAAGCTGCTTGATAAATAGCGGTAATCTCCTGCTCGGCCATGCCATCAGCTGCTTGATATAAAGGATAACGTTGATAACTACTTGCTTTGATTGTGCCTTGGTCGTCAAAAGCGACGGCTTTTACTTGGGTCGTGCCGATATCGACACCAATCGATACTGTCATGTTTTTCCCACCTCTCCTTTCCATTATCGAAAATTCTTGCCAAAAAGTCTAGCTGGACCTCTCTTTGCGTATCTTTCTTTGAGGTGAGGAGATGTTGTACTTTATTTATGGCACGATTTTCGGTTCATTTTTAACTCTTTGCGCGGAACGGTTACCACTACGCAAAACCATTTTTTACGGACGTTCAGCTTGTCAGCACTGTGGTCAAGAACTACGCTGGGTTGATTTAATTCCGTTAGTTTCACAATGCTTAGGGCATAGTCGCTGCCGCTATTGTCAAGCACGCTATTCTTGGTCCTGCTTCGTCGGCGAAGCTCTTAGTGGTTTGATTTTTCTAGCGGGCGATCTAGCTTGGTTAACGATACCAGAATGTGTCTTGCTGCTACTGGCGCTCTTTTTTAGCCTGACGGATTATTATTATGGTGAGCTGGAGAATCGTGTTTTTTGGTTCAGCTGTCTAGGCTTCTGGCTGTGGCAACCAGCAATTCAGCTTTGGCAAGGGCTTTTGGTATTGGTGGGCTTATTGATTTTTGTAAAGCGCCACTGGCTGGGGCTGGGGGACGTGCTACTAGTAACATTTTGGGCTTTTTATTTACCACTCCTACTTTTTTTATGGCTTCTATTATTGGCCAGTTTTAGTGCGCTCCTTTGGCTTTTATGGCAGCAAAAAAAAGGACGCATTCCCTTCGTCCCTTTTCTCGCCAGCGGCTTAGCCGTGGTATTATTATTATTTTGAATGCGCGCTGCTAAATCAAGCCTGATTGTTGGAGCAATTCATAAATCATAGTACCTTTTGATTTTTGAATACCTCGTTTTTCTAATTGTTTTACCAAGAATGGTACTTTGACTTCGGTCAATTTTTTACCATCTAATAGTCGCGCAGTGGAACTCATGAGTGTGCGAATATCAAAGGCTGAGGCAAAGACTTCAGGAACACCACGGTCAACATCTAGCAAAGTATAAACAGCTTCCATCGCTGTCCGCACGGAGTATTCCGTCGTAAAGACCGTATCCCGCTCGGTTTCAGCAAAGTTACCAATAAAGGCCAAGTTTTGGGAACCTTTTGGCACTACTAATGGGCGATCACCATTGGCACGTGGCATAAAGTAGGACGTGATAAATGGCATATAACAAGGAATTGTGTGGGCAGAATGTTGCGCTAATTCAGCAATTTCACTTTCAGGGACACCAATTTGATACAACCATTCTTGTGCGATTTCTTCTCCCGTACATTCGGTAATACTCTTATGGATATAATCACCTGGTCGGTCAGATAATAGCCCGTAGATCCACACCACTAGTTGATCTTTAGGTTGGGCTTTAAAGTGAGGTTGCCGGTTCAAAGTATAACTCATCAACCAATTAGAATCTTTAACGGTCACGATACCGCCGGTGACTACTTTACCGGCATACGGATCGCGTTTACTGATACGTTCTATATAAGGCGCGATTTTATCATCCAAAGTCGTCAAAGTTGCCGAAACAAACCAGCTTTCTTCAGGCAGATTTTCGCAAAATTTTTCTGGACGTCCAAAGGCTGGGTCTTGGGCAGCTAAGTTCTTCCAAAGACGCCAGCTGCCGCCTAAGTCATGGGTCACAGGAGCTGGGGTATGGTCATCGCCATAAGTCGTACTTTCCGTGATACTACCATTGGTGACAAAAACCAAATCATCGGTCGTTAACTCGATATTTTTCGTAACGCCGCCTTCTGTTATGACTAATGTATGGGCAACTTTTTTACCAGCTGTTGTATCAACTAAGATATTTTTCACAACTGTATCATATTGGAAATGGACGTGATGGGCTTCTAGATAAGCAACTAACGGTAAGACCAGTGATTCATATTGATTATATTTAGTAAATTTTAGGGCTGACAAATCAGGCAGGCCACCGATATGATGGATAAAGCGCATGATATAGCGACGCATTTCCATCGCAGAATGCCACTTTTCGAAGGCAAACATACTGCACCAATACAGCCAAAAGTTGGATTCAAAAAATTCTTCTGAAAAGACATCCGTAATTTTTTTATCTTGAAGCTGATCTTCTGACATTAAGAATAATTTCACCATTTCTTCGGATGATTTATCTGATAAGGTGAATTTCCCATCCGTTGGAATCCGTTCGCCACGATTTTCAATGACTCGGCATTTTGAATAGTTGGGGTCTTCTTTATTCAGCCAATAAAATTCATCTAAAACCGATGCATCTTCTACTTCTAAAGAAGGCACGGAACGGAATAAGTCCCACAAACATTCAAAGTGATTTTCCATTTCGCGACCACCACGAATAATAAAGCCGCGAGTAGGATTCAAGATTCCGTCCAAACTACCACCTGGCAAAGGCAATTCTTCTAAAATATGGATATTTTCCCCTGGCATTTGCCCATCACGCACTAAAAAAGCGGCTGCAGCTAATGATGCCAGCCCGGAGCCTACTAGGTAAGCTGACTTGTGATCGACACCTGCCGGTTTTTTAGGGCGAGCAAATGCTTCATAATTTCCATTGCTATAATACATAGTGTATTCCTCCTTGCATATTGGAAACTTCTTTACAAAATCAGTATAGGACTGCTTTCAGTAAAGGGTCAAAAGATAACCGCAGGCGTTTAGACAGAAATTCATATCTGTCTAAAATAGACACAAAAAAACTCTGAAAGAATAGGCTTCTTTCAGAGTTTTTAATTTACTTTTTCCATAATGATTGTACCCCACGCTTCACAACATCAAAGAAGCTGAGTGATTGAACCATACGATCCGGATCGACGTACTCGCGAATTGCTCGCAGCACTTTTTTAGGCTCTTTTGAGGCAAAGGAGTAGGTCCCATTTCGTTTTGTTTGGATTGCATAGCGAGGAATCCACTTACCTTTAAACATGACGGACGCCACGACATAATCCACTTCTTCCCACGGAATCTGAATAAATTTATTCGCATCGCGGTCATTATAAAATTCAAAGGCATTATCCCCAACCATAATCTGACCATAATCGGACATTCCCATATAAGACGTGCCCTTAATTGTCAAATCGACTTTCGTATTCAGCGATTGAACCATGCTTCACGCTCCGTTCTTTTCCTTTAGCTTTGATTATACTATAAGAAAATGCTCGGGACCAAGCCCGAGCATTTCGTCTTACATGATGTGTAATAGGTGAAGTACGATCCCTACTACGAACAAGCCAATAATGATGATGATTGGAGAAACTTTTTTCTTCAATAACCACATACATGCTAACGTCAATAGTAATGCTGCTAAACCTGGGATCAATTGATCCAAGTTATCTTGCAAGGTCGTTACTTTCGTATCAGTCAATGAAAGGCCGTTGCCAGATTGAATCAAGGCTTCCTTGATTCCTTGGGCACCGCTTGGTAATTTATCCCAATCGATATAAGCGCCATCGGCTAATTTAACTTCAGAGACAGTTGGTGTGAACTTCACGTTTACCCAACGTTGTACCAAGGAACCTAGTACGAACATCCCTAAAATTGAAGCCCCTTTAGTGACATCTTGCAACAAACCGCCGGATAAGTCATCGGTAATTTTAGAACCAGCTTTATAGCCGAATTCTTGTGTGTACCACATGAAAGCCCAACGAATGATATTCCAAGCAACGAAGAAGATGATTGGACCTAAGATGTTACCAGATAAAGCCAGGGAAGCACCTAGGGCACCTAACATCGGACGAACCGTAAACCAGAATACTGGGTCACCGACACCGGCCAATGGTCCCATCATCCCTACTTTTACCCCTTGAATCGCAACATCATCGATTGGTGCGCCATTAGCACGTTCTTCTTCAAGAGCTAGGGTAACCCCGATGATTGGGGAAGCGATATATGGGTGAGTATTAAAGAATTCCAAGTGACGTTTCAACGCCGCAGAACGGTCTTCTTTTGTTTTGTATAATTTTTTGATCGCTGGGATCAGTGAGAACACCCAACCACCATTTTGCATACGTTCATAGTTCCAAGATCCTTGGATGAAGGTAGAGCGCCATGCAACGGCTAGTCGGTCTTTTTTCGTTAATTCGATTTTTTCTGCCATGTTTTTCTCCTCCTTCAATCCTAGTAGTCGTTCAAGATATCGCCTAGTGGGTCGCCAGTATTGCCGCCACCGCCGTTAGATGATCCACCCATTTTAGATAGGTTCAAGTAGATCAACGCGATAGCTACTGCCAAGGCACCGATAGCGATTAGCGTCAATTGAGAGATAGCGGCGATTACAAAACCAATCACGAAGAAAGGCCATACTTCTTTGGTCGCCATCATGTTGATAACCATTGCATAACCAACGGCCACTACCATACCACCACCGATTGCCATACCATCTGTTAACCAAGCTGGCATAGATTCCAAGAAATTTTGAACAACATCAGCAGGAATCATCAACAAAGCAGCTGCTGGGATTGCAATCCGAACCCCTTGCATACATACAGCAATGATGTGCCACATTTCGATTTTCTTGTAGTTACCTTCTTCAGCCGCCGCATCCATAAAGTGAACGATTGGCACAGCTAAAGTACGAACGATCATTGTTAAGAATAAACCTGCAACAGCTAATGGAATGGCTACGGCAATCGCAGTATCAACACCAGCTTTGCCTTGACCACCTAAAACTAAAATAATTGCGGATGCAATGGAAGCCAACGCTGCATCTGGCGCAACAGCGGCACCAATATTTGCCCAACCTAATGCGATCATTTGTAATGAACCGCCCAAGATAATACATGCTTCTAAGTTACCTGTTACTAAACCAATCAATGTACAAGCCACTAATGGTTGGTGGAATTGGAATTCATCCAAAATCCCTTCCATCCCAGCTAAAAAGGCTACTAGGATGACCAATAACATTTGAATAATATTCAAATCGCCCATAAGATTTCTTACCTCCTATTTTTACTTAGCATTCGCTAATTCTGTTTTTGCTTTCTTCAGAATTTCATCCATGTTGTCTTTTGAGTCATTTGGTACTTTCCGTACATCAAAAGTAATGCCGTCATCTTTTAATTTTTCAAAAGTGGCTACATCATCTTGACCCATTGACAATACTTTACTTACTACGACTTTCCCAACTGAGTGGGCCATAGAACCAACGTTAACTTCTTTAATATCAACGCCACCGTCTACTGCACGTAACACGTCTTGAGGATTTTCAAACAGCAGCAAGGCTTTTGTATCACCAAAGCGCGGATCTTTAGAAATCTCGATCATTTTTTCAACCGGGATAACGTTAGCTTTTACGCCTGGAGGAGCTGCTTGCTCAATCAATTTTTTACGTAAGTCGTCTTTAGCTACTGCATCGGATACAACGATGATTCGGCTAGGATTAACTGATTTTGTCCAAGCAGTGGCAACTTGTCCGTGTAATAGACGAGAGTCAACCCGTGCCAAGACGATCTTGATTTTGCCATCGCCTAAAACGGTACCTGGTGGTAAAGCGCCTTTAGGTTGATTGTCTTCTACTGTTGCGGCAGTAGCAGGTTCCAAATCTTCCGGTTTAATGCGGACGCCTTCTTTAGCTGTTTCTAAAATATGTGCGGCAATTTCTTGCGCTGAGTTCATGGAGAAGCGAGATGCATAAGCTTCGATGACCATTGGTAAATTCATACCAGCCACGATTGCCCATTTATCTTTGTGTTCTTCATACAGTGTATTGGCTTGGTTGAAAGGCGTACCGCCCCATAGGTCAACTAAGAACAATACTTCATCTTGATTGTCAAAAGACGCAATGGCCTCTTGCATTTTGGCTTTCACATCATCAGGCCCTTCACTCGGCATCAACGTCACTGCTTTGACGTTTTCTTGTTCGCCGAAGATCATGGCGCCAGATTGCAGAATTCCGTTTGCGAATTCGCCGTGACTAGCCAGGATAATTCCTACCATGTGATTCCCTCCCATAAATTTGATTGACCATTAGACAAATAAAATAAGTGCAACAACAGGTGAGAAGGCTATGCCAACATCTTTTCCTTCTTCAACAATTCCATCAAATCAACTTTTTTGTCCGCTGGTACTTTCCGAATCTCTAAATCGAGACCATGATCATGCAGATACTGAAAGTCTGTTACATCCTGCTGATCCACTGAAACGAAGTTGGTGATCATTTTTTTGCCGCTAGTGAACTTCATCCCGCCAATATTGATGGTCTTTAATGAAAGACCCTGCCGAACCACTCGCCAAACATCATGAGGGTTCGTAAACAACAACATCGTTTTAACACCGGCAAAACGAGGATCACGATTTACATCCAATAGCTTGTCTACCGGAATCACGTGGGCTTTAATATTAGGTGGTGCAGCTTGTTGCAAAAGCGTTTTCCGCAAATTGTCTCTCGCAACCTCATCACTTACTACTAATATTCGCTCTACTTTCGTTTCCTTCGTCCAAACTACCGCCACTTGACCATGGATCAATCGATCATCGATCCGGACAAGCTGAATATCTAACATAACCTCGCCTCCTCTTCACAGAACATGACGAAACACACTATGAGCACTGCTCACTAGTATATAAAGCAAGTGGCGTGCCAACTTTCAAAACGTAAGAAAAGCTTATAAAACAGCTGTTTTTACCGATACACAACAAAAACGATACACTTAAAGTGTATCGTTTTTGTGTATTTATTTTATTACTGTATCGCTACTGCATCCACTAGTTGGGCTATATAATAACGCTCCGCTGCAGGAATCGCCAAGCGGAATTGTTCTTCCAAACTAACGACGCCTTTCACTAATTCTTTATAATTAGGTTCATAAATCGTCTGTAGAACCGCCTCATCAGTCACTGACAGCGGATCTTGCCTTAGAGCCCGCTCCAAAACGCCAGCCATGTGCATTACAAAATTGATGCGGAAACTAAAGCCCTGACTATTTCCTAAGTAATGCTCATCGGTGGCGGTAGCGTATTGCCACAAGGCATCAATCACTTTCAACGGATTGATAAAGGTAAAGTTATCATTCATATATTCCACACAAATCCGCCGGGCTGTCTCTTCATCGACTTCCATGCGTTGCGCCGTAAGCCACTGGCTTTCTTGGCGGATTTGTTCCAAAATATCTTGCGCCTGTCCATTGAAAAAGTCCTCCAAGGGAATAAACGGCACTTCAATCTCAGGATCTTTAATACCAGTAACTGCCGTTAAGTCATAGCGTTGTTGGATTTTGGCCAGTTCGCGATGCATATCAACTACCGAGATACTAAAAACTTTGATTTGACCATCATCTAACTGTGTTTCAATAATTTCTTTGATTCGCCGAGCCGTCCCTTCACCAGAAGCACAAACGGCGGCAATCGCCTTATGTTTTTGCGATGTTTCCAATTGCGGCGGGGTAAAGGTAGTATCGACATAGCCGTGAAAATGACGCAGCGATTGGTATAATTCTTCAATATCTGTACCAATCACGGAGGTTTTTCTAACAGTTTCCAAAACAACGGCTGTCGTCACCATGTCAATAGTGCGAACGGGTTGACCAACTCGTTGCTGGATTTCTTCTGTAAAGGAAGACAATGAGCCCATATCCACCAGAAGCATTGCCCCACTGCCTTCACTAACTTCTAAGATGGCTGCGACAATTTTGTCCAAGGCCGTCCGCGGGTGCATCTCCAGGGGCATGTCAACAGCCTTGACGTGGTCAGCACCTAATAATTGCTTCACCACCTGCACCATGCTAGAGGCCGTGCTGTTACCGTGGGCGGCCACTACTACTCCGATCCGCCCGGTGCCTTGTTTGCGTAAAGAAACCAGCAGGACTGTCAGATAATACTCTTCACTTTGCGGAATCGGCGTTGCTAAACTAGTCTCGATTTTTTGTCGTACAATGCGCGCTACGGCAAATTCTTGCGGAAAGTCGTCGGCCATCTGTTTGATATTGTCATTGATATGACGTTGATCGCCACTATGTAGCCGTTTCAAGAAAGAACTGATATGGAGACTCATGGCGTAAAGGAAATTATGGTGAAATTCACCATCTAAATGTTCCGTTACGATGTCATAAATCTCATTAGTCAAATCAATGATGCGTTGATCCACAAATTCTGACAGCTTCTTCTCAGTATCAAAGGTAAAACCATGATTTTTATAAAATGATTCCAAATGGATATTAATATCGGTGGTAATAAAATTATTGATCGCTTCTTGGTCCAAGCCATCCGCTTTTAAAATAGCGGCTTTGTCGCCAATAATATCATATAGGTTATAAGGCAGCTCATAAGAATCCGAATTCAGCCGCATTAAGCCATCATTAGGATAGACTACCATTTTAGGTTCCAAAAATTGCGATAAATCCGATAATGTACCGCGGTTAGCCGCCAATTGAATCAGCCCGCCACGCAGGTTTTCCGATAAATCTTCAATCACAATGGTCACTTCTTCTTGGGTCATATGATTCAAGAAGCCGCGGGCACAGACAAGCTGAATATTGGATTTTAGCTGACCAATATTGCCATAGCTGACACTCCCAATCAAAGCCTTCACAACATCTTCCGTCATAGAAATACGCCGTTGAATACGGTTAGCCTCTAAAGCCACCATAATTTTGACTAAATCCACCTGTTCTCGCGCCGGGCGCTGGGTAAAGGCTGGCATTTGAATGTTGATGGGAATGCGGCGAACAAAAGTTGCTAGCAGGGCTGAAGAAGGATCTTCCGTAGTAGCCCCCACGATGCGAACATCGGCTCGTTGGATATCCATCGTTTCCCCCAAACGGTGATAAGTGCCATGGTCCATAAAATAAAAAATCATTTCTTGACCCTCAGGGGGTAGACGGTGAATCTCGTCTAAGAAGAGCATGCCGCCATTCGCTTTTTGGATGATCCCATCCTTATCAGTGGTGGCTCCAGTAAAGGCACCTTGAACATAACCAAACAGATGACTCATTAAAAGCTCAGGATTATGGGCATAGTCGGCACAGTTAAAGACCACCAATTCTTTATCCTCGGCAATAATGCCGTTAACTTGCGCAAATTGAAACATCGCATGCGCAAAGTAGCTTTTCCCTGAACCAGTGGGACCGGTTATTAGACAGTTCAGTCCTTTAGGCGGATAGAGAATTGCCGCTTTCGCCTGCTCCACGGCATTTTTCATGCTGCCGGAAGCCCCAATAATACGTTGGAAAATATCGGTTTCTTTCATTAAAGTAGCCGGCTTAACTACCGGCTTTTCCATATAACTTTTGACGTGTTTTTTCAAAGGCTGGTGCCAGTGGATTCTGGCATCGATATAGCGGACAGGTCGTCCCTCGATTTTTTTCGTCCGTCCCAAACGCACCAACTGATTCAAATCTTTACTAACATTACTACGTTGTAGCTCTAAAGCCTCAGCGATTTCTTTGGTCGTGACGCCCTTGCCTAAGTGGATATCGTCTTCGGTAAGATGCGCAGTTTGTTCTTGAACATAGGTAAAAATCCGTTCCATCCGTTTAGACAAGTGAACCACCCTTTCTCTCTAGTGTATTGATTTTAACAGAAAACAATACACTAAGCTACTTTTTCGCCTTTTTTTATGGAGGGATATTTAGAAGTGCTGACAAAAAAACAGGTGCCCTTGCTTTAAGCAGGGGGGCGCCTGTTACTAATTACTTGGTTTCTTCAATTAATTGTCCGTCTTCCATCCGATAGACTCGGTCACTCCATTGGATCATACGCGGATCGTGGGTTACCATGACGGTGGCTTTTTGTTTCTCATGAGCTTCCTTAACTAGTAACTTCACCACATCATAGGCATGGTCCGTATCTAAGCTAGCTGTTGGTTCGTCAGCCAGAATCAAGCTAGGATCATTGAAGAGTGCCCGTCCGATAGCGACCCGTTGCCGCTCACCACCCGAAAGATCACGAGGATATTTTTCCTTCAATGCTAAAATGTCTAAAGATTGTAGCAATCCGTCAACTTCCTCACTCCGTTTTTCTTTGGCTACCTTATCTACCAAGGTAAACTGCTCCTTGACCTTTAGAAATGGAATCAAGTTAGAGCTTTGTAAAATAAAGCCGATTTCTTTAAAGCGCAGTTTTGCTCGTTGCTTTTCAGATAAATGGGTAAAGTTAATATCATTGATAATAATCTCCCCGGAACTAGGGTTTTGCAATCCTCCCGAAATTGTCAAAAAGGTGCTTTTCCCTGAACCAGAAGGTCCAATAATACTGACAAACTCACCTTGCTTCACCGTAAAATCAATCCCTTTTAGGGCGGTGACTTCAGTATGCGCATGTCCAAATTTTTTAACGATATCTTTCATGACTAATACATCTTTCATTGCTATATCCCTCCAATCGCAGTAATTGGATCAACTTTTGTAACCGTCCGAATTGAGAATAAGCCGCCTAAGATTGCCACGATAATCAAAATACCACTATACAGGAGCCAGCGTTCCAACATAACGGCAAATGGCATCGCCTCTGGCAAGACAAAGCTGGTGCCATAGGCTAAAACAAAGGCGCTGATAACACCAATAACGCCTACGATAAAGGCTTGGGCCACGATTGAACGGACCAAAAAGCTGTTACCGATCCCTTGAGCTTTCATAACCCCAAAAATCGCCGTTTTTTGTAACGTAATCACATACATAAAGATCCCAATGATTGCGGCAACAATCACAAATAGGAAGTAGATCATAGCATCTAACGTCAGATTTTGCGCAGAGAAGCCCGGTAAATTTTCAATGAAATCGGCAATTGTTAGTTTTTGCAATTTCGTACCCTCACCATTATCGACTTGAGCCTGTCCTTTGGTCACGATGGCATTCACTGGTTTTTCTTCATCACTAACAAATGGTTGGGTGCCGAATTTTAACTCCGTCCACGTATCGAGTGAAGTGTAAACCACCGGCGTTACGGCATAAAATGTTTCCGGGAAAATTCCCACGATAGTCAACTCGTTCTTAGCGTTCCCTATTTTGACTTTATCGCCTACCTTGTATCCCTTATTTGCCAAGTTTTGGGAAACAATAATTTCATCAGCTTTAGTAAAGGACGTACCTTCTGTTACTTTTGGTAGCAAGAAGGCATCTTGGTTCGTCCCGAAAACCGTAATGTTGATTTTTTCATCACCTTCACTGATAGCGCCACTGTATAAACCAATTGGCGCTTTTTCACCAGTTACTCGCTCTACATCTTGGCGCTTTAACGAAGATGCCGCAAAGGTTTTATTGGCATCTTCTGAGAGGACGATGTGTTGCGCATCCCAGTCATCAATACCTTTTTTAAATTCTTCCGAAAGTCCGCTGGCTAATCCCGATAGCATAAACACCACATAAGCTACCAAAAACATGATGCCGATAATCAAGCCATAACGGAGTTTGGAGTATCGCATTTCTTTTAAAGCTAAAAACATATCTTCGCCCCTTTTCTTTAGTACGAAGCTGAGTATACTCTTTTGGTGACACAGTGTCACTAAATTTGCTTGAAAATGTGAAAGTTCTTTTTTACAGTTCGCATCGCTGCGTAATTCGCTACAAAAAAACTGTCTGGCCAATGACCAAACAGTTTCATTTACTTATTTAATTATCTTGCAAATCAAATCATACTTAATAAAAAGACAGCGCCTAAGCCGGTTAAAACCGACAAGGCCATCGAGCGGGATTTGTAAGCAACTCCCACAACAATCAACATGGCCAAAATTTTGACATTCCAAGCTAAGTCCAAGTGATCATGGGTAATAAAGACATCTTTAAAGGATAATGCAGCGAATAAAGCAACCGGTACATATTTCATCCAGTCGCTAAACCAGACAGGCACTTGACGACGAGAAAAGTAGAATAACGGAATCACTCGTGGTAAGTAGGAAGCTAAAAATAAGCCTAAAATCAGTAAAATCAAGGAACTAGTCATGTGGATCTTCCTCCTGGAATGGGAATAGCGGTGTATTGGTTTCTCCCTGCGGTTCCGCTACTCGGTGTTTTTTCACAAGTCGTTCCAGCGCAAAGCCAGCTAAAGAAGCCAACACCGTTGCCAAAATCAACCCAAAAGTATTTTGAAAAGCCAACATAAAAATGACAGCTAAAATACCAGAAAAAATTCCCGATACGATGAGCAAAGCATCCTTCATCTGCATCACGAACATAAAGATAAACATCGATGTCAAAGCAAAATGTACTAAATCTGCATCGATATGAATCAAGGAGCCCAGCACCGTTCCGGTGACATTACTGATTAGCCAAGAGATTAGTGACATCCAGTTTACCAGCAAGGCTTTGTCCCGATTCCACGTCGGGTCAGTAGAGTATTTCAAGTAATTAACAGCATAGTTTTCATCATTTAATGATTGCGAAAACACTGCTAAAAAAGAACGTTTTTCCTTTTTTAAATAAAGAGACATGCTGGAACTCAGCAGTGCATACCGCAATTCTAAAAAGAAGGTCATCAAGATCGTCGACATGGCCGAAGCATGGACGGTCAACATGGAGGCCAGCAAAAATTGCGCGCCACCGGAAAAAACTAAAATCGATAAGAAAGCGGTCAAAAAAGGATTAAATCCAACTTTTTGCAACAATACCCCGCAAGCCAATCCCACAGGTATATAACTCAGACATAAAGGCAAGACTGCGTGGAACGCCTCGATCCAAGTCTTTTTCTCTTTCAACATGTAAATCCTTCCTTCAAAAAACATGAAAAGTTTCAACAAACAGCGTACACATTCTACCACACTTTTTTCTAAATATGTCGTTTTTATGAAAAGGATTCCCTAAGAATTTACTTAATTGACTTTTTGATCTTCTTGTCGCTATTGCTATCACGCGCCTTCAGGTTATAAGATTTTGTATTCGTCCTTCAGAAACACCTTTTGCCATTATGAAAACTCGTTAGTCAGAAAGCTGATCTATAAGCATAGCTTAATCATGCCCAGATGGCTGAAATTGCCTTTGTATTAACGCTACTTATAGCGAGCATTAGCAGGTCTTGGTAGACGTACAGTCAAATTCCTTTTACACTAAAAGTCCGATTGTAAGCGTTTTTTATAAATAGGAGGGAATTATGGAAAAAGTACAAAACAGATGGGCAATTTTGGTGGCGGCAATCATGGTCAATATCTCATTAGGAGCTGGTTATGCTTGGTCGGTCTTTCAAGCCGCTTTATTAGAAGTTCATTCAGATTGGACATTAAGTCAGACCTCATTAGCTTTTAGTCTTTCCTTTGCAATGGTTCCTATTAGCATGATTATTTGTGGCCCTATCATTGATAAGTATGGTGGCAAAAAAGTCGTGTTAGCTTCCGGTATTTTGTCCGGTATGGGCATGTTTTTAACAGGCTTTGTTACCAGTATTCCCATGCTCTATCTCACTTACGGTATTATCGTTGGTTTAGGTAATGGCGCGGGTTACGGGACAGCCACTTCACTAACCGTCAAATGGTTTCCTGATAAAAAAGGCTTGGCTGGCGGTTTAACAGCAGCTGGTTTTGGTTCAGGTTCCATTATTTTAGCACCGCTAGCTACCAATATGATTCAATCTTTAGGTGTGGCAACCACCTTTAAAATCGTTGGCTTGGTGATTCTCGTGATTGTGTGCGGCGCCTCGTTTTGGATGGCCAAAGCTCCTACTACGACAACGATTCAAACTGTTAATCAAGATAAAAACTATAAGGAAATGCTCAAAGAAGGAAATTTCTGGTTACTGTGGGTTGTTTATGTCTTTGGGGCGACTAGTGGTATGATGATTATTGGTCATGCCGCCAGCCTAGCTGCCTATTACTCACTAGGTAGTGGGACTATGATTGTGATGATCGTCGGCATTGCCAACACGGTGGGCCGCATCGCTTGGGGCACCATCTCAGACAAATTAGGCCGCTATATCACCGTCTTCCTAATGTTTTTAGCTTCCGCTCTCGGCTTATTACTGCTGAATTTCAACACTAGTTTAGGCAGTATGGCGGGTATTTTAGGACTTATTCTGATTCCTTCATCTTTCGGCGGACTCTTAGGTTCATTTCCTGGCATTACGGCCGAAAACTGGGGCGCCTCCAAAGCCGCCGCCAACTACGGTTGGATGTTTACTGCTTATGGTATCGCCTCAATCATGGGACCTTCTGTTGCTTCCCGAATCAAAGAAGCCACTGGCTCGTACTCTCTAGCTTTGATTATCGCTACCGTGATGACTCTCGTAGCTGCCGTTTTAATCTTCTTCTTTGCAGCGAAAAAGAAGCGGACTGTCCTTGATGCAGACGAGGCATAAGCAAATACTTTTCAAAATTTGACTAGACAACAAAACCGCCGACAAACATTGCAGTTTATCGGCGGTTTTGCTGTACTTTTAAATAAAGTGTACCTAATTATGAACGCTATCCCTTAGCTAAAGACAGCCGTTATCTAGATACTACTCCTAAACAGTTGAGTATCAATTACCTGTTTCCTGGTGAGAAAGGTTGCTTCGGTTCACTTCGTAAGCAAGCTGCTTTTGGGCCTCACTAAAAAAGTTATACGTCTCCAAATTCTTGCCGGTTATATCAACAATGACCACTGCGCCCCGCATACAACTACCGCTCATGCCGGTATCAATCATTTTATGCCAGCCCTTCAGCGGATCTTTACCCACTTGCCGCAACTCAAAGTTTTTCTTACGTAATTGTTGTTTTCTTAGCTCCCGTCGCTCAGCTTGTTTCTTTTTCAACTGGTCAAACATAGTGCTTCCCTCCTACTAAAAGCCTCAACAACCTGCAATTTTTTTGAATCTGATTCAAAAAAAATTCCGCTTATGTCACATCGAAAATTATCGTCTAAGTTGTCGGAATCGTATCAGTGACGGTTACTTCTGAAAGAGGCAGCTGCAATTCTTCTGAAAATATTTTTTGGATTTCTGCTTTAGGCGTGGTGCTGTTTAATCTAATGACGCCACCAGCCAACTCATGCGTCACATACCGGCCTAATTTTGCCAGTTTGGGATAGCTGCCCACCGCTGGTAAACGATCATCTTTGGGGAAGGTTACCAATAAATCCCGACCAAAGGCTTGCTTAAGAAATTCTGATTCTGTCATCTTCATCATCCTCCTTAACACGATACGAGCTTTCCAAAAAACGATACGACCATCATTATCTTGACTACTTTCATTATACCATGCTAACAACGGGCAAGAAAAAAATGACCTCGCAGTGAGATCATTTTCGCGTTTAGGCAGTTGGTGCAGGATATTTAATCGCATTTTTTACTAGCTTTTCAGCAATAATCTCATCAATATCAAAATCAAGATTATCTGCCAACATATAAGCGTAAATCAAGACATCCGCCAATTCTTCCTTTAAGCGCTCGGTATTTTGAATCGCTTCGTCTGCCGTTTTCCATTGAAAAAGCTCTAGTAATTCGGCGGCTTCTAATGTCAGCGATAACGCTAAGTCCTTTTCATTGTGAAAGGGACGCCAGTTGCGTTCATCACGAAATTGATTAATTTTTTCCATACTGTTCATGGAACCACTCCTTTGCCTTAGCATACAAGAGTGCTGGGAGAAACACAACTAATCAGAAGTCTCCCGGACAAACTGTGGTGTTTTCGCTAGCATGGTCAAAAAGATGTTCACTAACGGACCCATAGCCACCACGCCAATAACCGTACCCCAACCAAATTGGGCGCTTAACAAGATCCCCGCCACTAGAAAACCGGCGTCGGCGATGATGCGCATTAGCCACATCTTCTTCTGAAAAATGCCGCACAAAAAAGTCACGAAAGCTTCGACAGCACCACTGCCGATATTCGCCCGAATATAGTGGGCGATACCTAAGGCGAATAATGCCACCCCCACCATCAGCATCAATAGGGAAGGCAGCTCGATGCCCCAATGGTTCAGCACCCACAGCCAGCCATCGATACACAAGCCTAACCCAAAGGCGTATAAAACACCCCCGATGCGAACCTGCCGACGATCTAACAAAAATAATACTGCCAAAAGCATTAGCCCGCTAATCAGACAGGCTGTGCCAAAAGAAAGACCGGTCTGAATGGCAATTCCTAAGGAAAAGGTGCTAAAAGCATCCATGCCTAGCCCTGCTTGACTATAAAGAGCGGCACCTAAGGACGCAAATAATAAGCCTAGAATAAAATTTTTAATCATGATTTTCCTCCTAAAAGAGCGTCTGGGACATAACTCAAAAAGTTATGTCCCAGACGCTTCCTATCCGAATAAACGGTGGAAGCAGAAGCAACTTCTTATCTTTCTGAGTTAGACGCTGCTGTCCCACCCTCATGGTAATTAAACGGTTGTCATAAAGTTATCGACTGCTAAGTTCGCACCATCGCTGGCAATAACTTCTTTATACCAATAGAAGGAATCTTTCCGAATTCGTTGACATGCTTTAGGATCTTCATCCGTCCGGTCAACATAGACCAAGCCATAACGCTTTTTGTAGCCATTACTTGTAGACAGTAAATCAATCGCTGACCAAGGCATGTAGCCTAAAACTTCAACCCCTAGATCCATGGCACGTTTCGTTGCTTGGATATGTTCACTTAAATAATCAATACGGTAGCTATCATGAACGCGACCTTCAGGAGTCAGTTCATCATACGAGCCTAGGCCATTTTCAGTAATCATAAATGGTACCCGGTAGCGTGTATAAAGATCACGATAGACATATTCTAAGCCGATTGGATCAATGGCCCAATCCCAATCTGTTGTTCGTAATTCCGGATTTGGGCACATTTGATAAAAACCAGGATGGGTTTCAAAACCAGACATATCGCCTTTTTTCCCAGTCAAGTTATAACCTGACCAGCTATGCTCTGTAATTTCTGCCGGGCAAGCATGGGCACATTGACTGTCATAGTAGTTAATGGCGAAGAAGTCAGAAAGGTTTTCTGCAAACAATTCCTCGTCGCCCGCTTCCATCACTGGTGCCAGTCCATGTTGCTGTAAATAAGTCAAAGCTGCGACATTGTAATGACCACGGAAATAGACATCTAAATAGTACGTGTTGCGCAAGTCATTCGCATTTAAGGCCGCTAATTGATCTTCCGGCTTACAAGTCCGAGCGTAAACTGGTGCATAGCCTAAGGCTGGTCCTGCTAAACCACCTGCTTCGTGGATATATTTACAAGCGATGGCTTGTGCTAGGTTCATATGATGGTTGATTTGGTAGCGTAGTTGATTCTGATCGCGATACTCTGGCAAAATGTAGCATTTTTGTGTCCAGTATTGCACGATGATACTTTGCTCATTGATGGTGATCCAGTATTTTACGTCATCTTTGAATTCATTAACGACATATTTAGCAAAAACCTCAAAGTCTTGCACGACTTCTCGTGATAACCAGCCCCCATATTTTTCCACCAAAGCCCAAGGCAAATCGTAGTGATATAACGTCGGAATCGGTTCGATTCCGTTAGCCTTCAATTCATTGATTAAGTCACGGTAAAATTGAACGCCTTCTTCATTGACCTTGCCAGTTCCTTCTGGAAAGATTCGGGACCAAGCTATGGAAAAACGATAGCTGGTAAAGCCCATTTCTTTAAAGAGTGCGATATCCTCTTTGTACATATGGTAATGATCACTAGCCACACTAGCGTCCGCAAAACCGAATTGCTGGTTACGCTCGCGATTGATTACGTCCTGCTGAGAAAGGCCTTTACCGGCGATTTCTGCTGCTCCTTCTACTTGATAGGCACTAGTTGCTGCTCCCCATAGGAAGTCTTTTGGAAATGTATTAGTCATTTTTTTCTGCTCCTCATCATCTTTTTTGCTCTGAAGATGAGTCAATAACGGACTTCGTCAGAGTGTTCATTAGTTACTAGACCGCTGCCACGGTGATTGTTTCAAATAGGTCGACCAAGTCACGCGTCATATTGACCTCGCTAGTGATGGTCATCAAGTGATCTTGCGCATGGGTAAACAATAGACACGGCTGATAGCTTTTGCCAGCCGCTTCATTTTGAATTACTGAAGTTTGCGACTTATGGGCTAAAACGATATTATCTTTAGCTTCTTTTAGGCAGTCTTTAGCGGCTGCGAAGTTTCTTACTTTTGCATGTTTGATTGCTTCTTGCGCTTTAGTGCGACCGTTACCGGCGTGTAGAATAATCTGCATCGCCACGGGGATCAATTCGTTATCTTCCATCATTTCCATTTTTTTCACCTCTTATGCCATCTCGCTGATTGCTTTTGCTTGATCAACGGTTTTTTCTTGGATTTCTTCTGCTAAAACTTCTTTTTCATACACTTTAAAGAATGGGTACCAGACGCCAAAGTAGACCGCGAATAGCGCCAAGTAAATGATCACCGCCCGGAAATCCTTCGTTAGAATCACACTGGAGATTGGTGCGGGAATTTGAGCCAATTGCATCAATTCATAAGGAATCTTCAGTAAGCCGCCTTTCATGACAAACCAAATGACACAACTACCGATAATCGAGTTGATCCACATTGGCATCATCAGCAACGGGTTCATCACAACTGGCGTACTAAAAACTAAAGGCTCATTGATGTTGAAAATAGAAGGCCAGATACAGATGCGTCCTAAGGTTTTCAACTTGCGGGCTTTCGAGAACATCATCATAATGTTCAAGGCCAAGGTCGCCCCTGTGCCCCCCATCATGATCAAGCCAATACTGTAAACCACTTCGTTCGTGACAATATTAGTTGGCACTAAGCCTTGTTCCACGGCTAAGGTATTAGCGGCAATACCGGCGATAAAAATCGGATTTTGAATGGCTGACCATAACCAAGTAGAGATACCCATTGAATAGAAGAAAGCAGGAATCAACACCAGTAAAATCAAGCCCGGCAAAGATTGACCAAAATTTTGAATTGGAGCGAACAAGCCAATGATTACTTCAAAGATGTCAATTTTCAGACCGAAAATTAAGCCAGACCAGAAACCTAAACTAGCAAAAATAGGAATGATATTGTTGACCCACTCAATGATAAAGTCAGGAGCTTCACTATTTTTGAATAAACCGATTTTTGCGTAGAAGTGGAAAATCATACTTACCACGGCTCCGACGATGACCCCAATCAAAATACCTGAAGGTCCTACGCGTCCCATGTCATAAACGCCTTCTTCAGCTCCGACTGGATGTAGGAACATCATTAAGGAACAGATGGAGACGATCCCAGCTGTGATGGTATAGCCTGGATGTTTGAATTTTTCCATGTATTGGTTGGCTACCATGAAGGCTGCCACCAGGCCGATCAACCCGAAAGAATAATTGGAAATATTGCCTAGATCCGGCAAGGCCGGTAGGTATGAGCGGAATACATTATAGAAGAAGACTAGTGAGCCCGTTAAAATAAAGGGAATCAACTTTTGCATGGCACTGGAAAGTCCCGCCACCGCTGGCATTTGAGTTAAGATCTTGGCTTTTGGTGCAAAAGAATTTGCTAGCCAATCCATAAATTTTTTCATGATGCGCCTCCTTTAGCGATCGACCTGTTCGATAGCAAAGTCCAGTAGACCTTCTCCATCTAACATGCCGTAAATATCTTGCGGAATAACAGCTACTTTCACATTGTAAGGTTGTGCCTGTTCTTGCATTTCTGTTTGATAAGCTGCGTAGTGTGGTCCCAGTAATAAGACATCGATACTATCAAAGTATTGTGTTGCTTCACTTTCACTTTTTGCTTCTACTGATGCGGCAATCCCACGCTTTTTAGCCGCTTTACGTGTTTTCTGTGCTAAAAACCCACTTGACATCCCTGCTCCACAACATAACATTAAGTGAATCGCTTCCATTTTCCATACCTCCAAGTTTTGTTTTTTTATGACAACCGGTCGTTGTTTACACTCTTATTATTGATTTTTTTCCGTTATCTTTCAAATGGACTTTTGCACCGGTGCAGTGCAAATCAAACAAAAGACAAAACCCGGTTGAAACCGTTATCTATAACCTCTATAATAAGATTGTATACGTCTGTAAAGGGAGGAGCGTTTTGTTATGAAAGAAAAGCAACGTGAATTATTGCTGTTTTTATTGCAACAGGATACTGTTATTTCTTCCACGGCTATTGCCCAGGCATTAGGCATTTCAAAACGCACCGTCAAAAACTACATCGCCGAGTTGAATACCATAGCTCCCGAGATGATTGAAGCCACTAACAAGGGGTATTGCGTTCAACGGGAAGCTGTTTTACAATTATTGGAACCAGTGCCACGAGAATTGCCTGACTCCTTTAAAGCTCGGGCCCTTTATATGATTAAAGAAGCCTTGATTAAGCATCGCAGCTTGACCATTATGGAAATCGAAACTGAATTATTCGTCAGCGAGTCGACTTTACGTAGTGATTTAACAAAAATGAGCCGCACTTTTGGCTCCGAGGAGCTGCGCTTTGCCATTCGTCATGAGACGCTGGTGATTGAAGGGGAAGAGAAAGAAAAACGCCGCTTAATGTCCTTGGTGATTTTTGAGGAAATGCCGCGTCAGTTTATTGACATGGCGATTTTAGAGAAGAATTTCTGTCCTGAGGATGTTCAAAAAATCGTTAGATTAATCCGGCAAGTCACCGAAAAAACCAACTATTATTTGAACGATTTTGCTTTTATGAATCTCGTGCTGCACCTATTAATCTTGGTGGAAGCTGTCCGCAATGGTCACGTTTTGGTGGCGCGGGAAACTTCTAGTGTTTGGCTAGGACCAGAGCAAGCCCAATTAGTGAATTATCTGATTGCTGATTTGGAAGCGGCCTTTACGATCCATTTAAATGCCTCCGAACGGGAAGAAATGCACGTGCTATTTCAAGCAAATACTAATTACTTACCAACCAATGATTTCCAAAAAATCCAGGCGGTCGAAGGGACAGAGTTACTCCAGCAAGTGGACTATATCGTCCAAAAGGTCCATGAAAATTATGGCATCAACTTACATAGTCAAGCTTTTACCGTTTCATTTGCCCTCCATTTAAGTGGACTAGTAGCGCGGGCCAAAGAACAGAATTTTATTAAAAACCCCATGCTAACTTCCATCAAAAAGGATTTCCCTATCGTTTATGCCATTGCCGTTTACGTGGCTTTACTAGTGGGACAAACTTATAACGTCACGATACCAGAAGATGAATGCGGCTATTTAGCCTTACATATTGGCTCTGAACTAGAAGAACAGCGCAAAAACCAAAGCAAGATTCGGACCGTCTTACTTTGTCCCAAATATATGGATCTCGATGTCAAACTCTATCAAGAAATCGAAAAGCACTTCAACAATACCTTGAATATCATTGCTGTCGTCCCACAATTAACGGAGGTTGCTGCGTTGGACTTTGACTTGTTGATTTCGACCTTGGATGCGCCTTTTACAAATCACTATCATACCGTGCAGCTTTCACCTATCTTCAATGAAGAACAAAAGAATCATCTAATCAGTGAACTGGCGACGATTCGGTCATTTCAAAAACGCAAAATTTTATTTGAAAACTTTGACCGCTACTTTTCGGAAAGTGTTTTTTGGTTGGAACCCCCGGAAAGAGAACGGGATCCTTTGCTAAAGGTTATGTGCCAGCGCCTACAGGAACAGGAAGTCGTCCCAACTGGTTTCTATCAGCATGTTCAAGAGCGGGAACAAGCCGCTTCAACCGCCTATGATGCTATTGCAATTCCTCACTCAATCCACACGGAAGCTGATAAAACCACCATTGCTGTGGCCTTATCAAAAGCTGGCATCAAGTGGCAAGATAAAAAGGTCCATATCGTACTGCTAACCGCCTTAAATGAATTTGACCGCAAACAGTTTTTTGATATTTACGAGGCGGTCATTGATCTATTTGATCATCCCGAGACCTACTCCCAACTCTTAAAAATCACCTCTTTCCAAGAGTTTCGTCAATTATTACTAAAAAAAAGCTGAACGCCTTTTTATCAGGCGTTCAGCTTTTTAAGCTTCACTGAGTTCAAATGTTACCGGAGCTTCTTGGAATAATTCTTGGAAAATTTGCTGAGTCTTCGCTAATACTTCAGCCTCCGCCAGACTATTTTTAGTCTTAATGGTTTGACCATTAGCTTGATATGTTAGCATGATTTGATTGTAGCCTTCGTTTAAAGCGACTTGGCGTGCATCTTTAGTAAACAAGATTACATCTTCTTCGCTATCAAAGTTCAGCTCTGTCCGCCAGCCCTTCTTTTGCGCGAGGGTCATGACTAGAGCTGCCACCTCTAAGCCTTCAGCCGTCATACTTTTGCCGTCCTCAAAATGCAACACATAATTCTTGTAGTTGATAGGACCACAAGCATTGCAGCCACCTTCTGTGATATATTCTTTACTCGTTATCTTGATGGTTTCCATTTCATCACCTCGCGGTCATTATACCCTTTTTTCGGCAGTTCGTTAAGTCAGCTTTGACGAATTAACTGTATGATTTTCTCCGTCGCATCGGCGCCTTCTGGGGTTGGTAGTAATGGGAAAACATGCATCATATCCTGATAGGTCAAAACCTTGACGGGTAATTGCTGCCGTTGCGCTATTTCTTGATAACGCAAAGCGTCACCATGTAAGATGTCATGGGTACCGGTAAAAATTGTCACCGGCGGCAAATCAGCCAGCGGACCATATAAAGGACTCACTAAAGGGTCCGTTGGCGCTAGTGGTTCAGCATAAATAGCCCCCTGCTCCCGTAACCGATCCGCTTCCAGCATAGGATCATTAGGCTGCAATTGTAAAATCAACGAATCTGTCATGGTAATATCCAACCAGGGCGAAATGAAAATGGCTTGTTGCGGCAAAGGTAGCTTTGCTTGCCGTAATTGTTGTAATAGCGCCAAGCCTAAACCAGCCCCTGCAGAATCCCCCATCAAAATAATTTTTTCCGCCGGGGTTTCAGCCAAAAGCGCTTGATAGCGTTCCATTACCATGCGATGGGCATCTTGAGCATGATAGGCGGGCGCCTTCGGATAAACCGGCAAAATAATGCGGGCTTGCAGCTGTTCTGCCACTTGATTCAGCCACTTAAAATGAAAACTAGCCGGTGGAGCCCAGTAGGCACCGCCGTGTAAGTAAAAAATTGTATACTCTGACCAGTCATTATAAGGGATTAATTCAAAGGTATCCCGAAAATCACGATAAAGCTTGTAAGGATAGTTGCGGGCGCTTTTAGGCAGTTCATAAGCCCTTAAACTATTTTCAAAAGACTCAGCATACGAGCGCTTAGGAAAAATCGGTAAATGGCGAACGGCTTGTTCCACTAGGCGGCTTTTAGGGCTAGGGTGTTGAGGCAGGCGGCTCCACAAATAACCACCTAAAGCTAAGCCAGCCAACCAATATCTTTTCTTCATCTGTCTCACCTCACCTTTATGATACCGCACTTTGCTTATTTTCCATAAGTGAAATACCCTACTAAAAAAAGAGCCCGCTTGCGCGGGACTCTTTTATTCTTCCACTGAGGTTACATCTAAGTTCAATTCAAATAATTGTAATGGTGAAACCGGACTTGGTGCTTCCGTCATAGGATCCATGGCTTTGCCATTTTTAGGGAACGCGATGACTTCCCGGATATTATCTTTACCTGCCAACAACATTACTAAACGGTCCAATCCCAAGGCAATACCGCCGTGTGGAGGGAACCCATAGTCTAAGGCTTCTAATAAGAAACCAAATTGCTCTTCGGCAGCTTCTTTCGTAAAGCCTAAAGTAGCAAACATTTGCTCTTGGACTTCACGCTGATAAATCCGCAAAGAACCGCCCCCTAATTCATAACCATTCAAGACAACGTCATAGGCTTCTGCGTGGACTTTCCCTGGATCTGTGGCTAATAGTGGAATATGTTCCGCTTTTGGCAAAGTGAAAGGATGATGTGCTGACACATAGCGGCCGGCTTCTTCATCGTATTCTAAAAGCGGCCAATCAACGACCCACAAGAAGTTGAATTTACTTTCATCAATCAAGCCTAACTCTTTAGCAAGACGAGTCCGTACTGCGCCTAAAGCCGCAGCCACGATGGCTGGTTGATCAGCAGCAAACATCAGTAAATCGCCTGGTTCAGCGTCCATGGCAGTTACAATGGCGTCACCGGCTTCAGTCAAGAATTTAGCGATCGGTCCTTTTAGACCATCGGCTTCCACTTTGACCCAAGCTAAACCTTTGGCGCCAAATTGACCGACATATTGGCCTAGTTGATCCATATCTTTACGAGAATAGTTAGCAGCCGCCCCTTTGGCGTTGATTGCCTTAACTTGACCGCCATTTTCCAGCGCCATTTGGAATACTTTAAAGTCAACGTCTTTAACTGTTTCAGATAAGTCTACTAGTTCCATCTCAAAACGAGTATCTGGTTTGTCGCTACCATAACGGCTCATGGCTTCGTCATAGTTCATACGTGGGAATGGCAGTGGAATTTCCACGTTCAAGGCTTCCCGCATCACTTTGGCTAACATTTCTTCTGTGAAGGTTTGAATTTCTTCTGGCGTTAAGAAAGTCGTTTCAATATCGATTTGGGTAAATTCTGGTTGTCGGTCCCCCCGCAAGTCTTCATCACGGAAACATTTAACAATTTGATAGTAGCGGTCAAAACCGGCCCCCATCAATAGCTGTTTGATGATTTGAGGCGACTGTGGCAATGCATAGAAATGCCCCGCATGGATTCGTGAAGGCACCAAGTAGTCCCGCGCACCTTCTGGCGTTGATTTCGCCAAGTAAGGTGTTTCCACATCCATAAAATCATGGTCATCTAAATAATGACGGACTGATTTCGTCACTTGGTGGCGCAGCTTAAAGTTTTGCAGCATAGAGGGACGGCGCAAATCTAAGTAACGGTATTTCATCCGTAGGTCGTCATTAACATTGTTGTCGTCTTCAATTAGGAATGGCGGGTTTTTCGCTTGGTTCAAGATCACGATCTCGTCCGCAATCAGCTCAAAGGCTCCTGTCTTCATCTTGTTGTTAACAGCTTCTGGCGTCCGGTTAGCTAATTTGCCGCGGACCTCTAAGACAAATTCGCTCCGACAAGTATCAGCGACTTCCCAAGCTTCTTTAGCATGCTCAGGATTGAAGACAACTTGGACAATGCCTTCGCGGTCGCGCAAATCGATAAAAATCAAGCCACCTAAATCACGGCGCTTTTGCACCCATCCTTTTAATGTCAGTTCCTGTCCGACTAACTCTTGGCTGACTTCGCCACAATAAACGGTTCTTTCCATTTTCTTCACTCCTATTCAAACATGATGGTGGTCATTTCGTCATAAATCTCATCAAAGGTTGCATAAACGTCCGCTAAAGCATAGGTTTGCTCATGACCAGAAGTCATGTTTTTGATTTTGACTTGGCCTTGGGCTAGTTCATCTTCCCCTAAAGTAAAGACCAACTTTGCATTTAACTTATTGGCTGTCTTAAATTGGGCTTTTGCTTTGCGGTTCAAGAAATCGCGATCAGCCGAAAAGCCGAAGCCGCGAATTGCTTGAACTAATTTCAAGCTTTCCATGTTGGTGGCTTCACCTAAGCCCACCACATAAGCGTCTAATTCTTCAATTACTGGGATAATAACTTCTTCTGCTTCTAAAGTCAGCAAGACCCGTTCAATCCCCATGGCAAAACCAAAGGCTGGGGTAGCCGGGCCACCTAGCTCTTCTACCAAGTGATCATAACGGCCACCAGCACAAATCGTTGTTTGGGTCCCTAGCCCTTTGGCATCATTCATGATTTCAAAAATTGTGTGGGAATAATAATCTAAGCCCCGCACCATGTTGCTATCCACCACAAAAGGAATCGACAAACTCGCTAACATACTCTTGACCGCTTCAAAATGCGCCCGGCTGGTTTCGTTTAAGTAGTCTAAAATCGATGGCGCTTGCGCCACGACTTTTTTATCTTTAGGATCCTTACTATCTAAAACGCGCAGCGGATTTTCCCGCAAACGTCGTTGTGAATCTTGGCTTAATTCCGCTTCAAAAGGCAATAAATAATCAATCAGCGCTTGCCGATAGGCTTGCCGACTTTCTTTGTCTCCTAATGAATTGATTACTAAGGAAACATGTTTAATGCCTAATTGCTTGAAAAAGTCTAACGCCATCGCCATTGATTCCACATCCACCGCGGGATTAGCCGAACCAAAGGCTTCCACCCCGATTTGATGGAATTGTCGCAAACGGCCAGCTTGCGGACGTTCATAGCGGAACATAGGCCCAACATAAAACATTTTGTAGGGTTTCGTATACTCGGGACCGTATAATTTATTTTCGACAAACGAACGAACGATGGGGGCAGTGCCTTCTGGTCGCAAGGTAACGTGACGCTCCCCTTTATCATAGAAATCATACATCTCTTTTGAAACGATGTCGGTCGTATCCCCGACACTACGGGCAATCACTTCGTAATGCTCAAAAATGGGTGTCCGAATTTCTTGGTATTGATAGTCGCGGAACAACAAACGGGCCGTTTCTTCAATAAACTGCCACTTTTCCGAAGCGCCAGGCAAAATGTCATTGGTTCCTTTTGGTCGTTGATAATTCATTTTCTTCATCCTCTCTGTGAATACAAAAAAGCCCGTCCTTTGTTAAACAAAGGACGAGCGACAATGCACACGCGGTACCACCTAAATTGGGAAAAAATCCCCTCTTTTACGATTAACGCTCGTGAACGGAGTGGCTTTGCACACACTCTTCTCCAGAATGTCTTTCATTATAAAGAATACATGTCCCTGCTTTCAGCCACGGCAGGTCCTCTCTTAAGCACGCCCTATAACTACTCTTTCTTTCACTGAATCTTGATATTATTTATAAACTTACAAGATAGTGTCAGGAAAGTCAAGTCCCAACCTTACTTTTGTTGCCTGGCAGTCAGTTTGATTAGATGCCTTCTGAAAGATCCCGTTGTCGGTAGCCAACATAACCTAATAGGAAAAGGCCAATGCTGATTAAAGTGATCACTACAAAGGGAACCCATTCAAAATCAGCTACTGGCAGCTGCGGCAACCAGCTTTGAATCGCCGTTTTTAAAAACCAATCAGGTAAATCCAAGATACCATCAAAGTAATTCAACAATAGTGAATAGGCTAAGTAAGCATAAATTACTTTGCCGGCCCCTGGTAGCCAACCTAAGGACACCGCCGCCAAACCAGTAAAGAAGAGGACAGCTGGTAAGAAGTTGAAGCCCGCGGCTAGAAAATCTGACATGGATAAGGTACTATCCCCCATCACAGCCAAAGCCGCGCCGCCTAAGCCACCTGCCGTCAACAGAATACCCAGCGCTCCCATCACAATTGCTAAGAAAATGGTGGTCCAATACCACTTACCGCGACTGACTTTTGTCGCAAATAACTGGCTAAGGTGGCCGCGATTTTCTTCAGCTGCTAACTTATTGACTAAAACAATTGGTAAAATAGCTGCTAAGCCCACTAAGATCAGCATAATCGTACTAGTAAAGGAGGCTTCTAGAGAAACGCCTGACTGCGTAAACATTTGTTTTAGCAAATCATTACTTTCCAAAAAGGTTTGCATATCACCATAAATCGACCCATAGGCTGCCCCTAATAAGACAAAGGCCACTAACCAGCTGATAATAACGCCTCGATTCAGACGTAGTAGTAGACCTGGTACTGAAAGCAAGGTCGCTTTCGCGTGGGCGCGCCCTTCCCGCTCAGGCAAATAGCCGGCCCCCATATCACGACGACTTTCCAACAGAAAGGCAACCCCCGTCATAACTACACTGAATACTAAGCCATAAAGTAGTGGCTTACTATCGTTATTGGTGAAGGGATGGGTTAAATAAGTCCACCCCATGGGATTCCAATAAGACCAGTCGATATTCGTGACATCACTACTAGCTCGTAACGTATAGAGTACGCCCACAATGGCCAGGCTAACTCCGGTAGCGCCAGAACTATTAGGCATGATTTGTGCAAATACTAGCGCAATTACCCCACCTAAAAGGCCCGCTAAACCAACAGAGGCCCCAAAAAGATAAGCGCCACCCGCCTCCATGGAAGTGACTCCAAAGCTAGTCATTAAAGTGCCAATAAAGGCCGCCAATAGTAGATTGATCAACACTACTTCTACCAAAACGGCGAAGGAGTTGGCTAAACGTCCTACTTGGAAGGAGCGAACCAATTCCGTTAAGCCCAAGTCTTCCTCTTTACGGGTATGACTCACCACATGCAGGGCACTGATAATCATGGCAAATAATCCTGAAAAAAGCAGCATTTCATTGGCATACATGGCACCAACTGTATAATCTGCAGCTTGTGTCACCGGCGAAGGTCCAATCATTGCCACCATCGCGGGGTTTTGCATTGTCTCATACATTCCCTGCAAGCCTTGACCTTTGGCTAGCTCTTCAAAGGCCGGCACAAAGCCGCCGGTAAAAAGACCTAGACCAGCTATCCAAAATAGTATTTTCTTCCAATCACGCTTTAAATACTGCCATAGCAGTACGCTCCAACGAGCAAAATTTTCCGTCATGTCTCTTCCTCCGTCCCGCTAACCTTGATAATGCCGCATGAAAAGATCTTCCAGTGTCGGCGGCACAGCTTCAAATTTCGTCACATCAAGTTTTGCGGCAGCAGCTAGGATTCCATTGATTTCTTGGTTATCTGCCGAGAAGGTCGCCTGTTTAGCGGTCAATTTCAAATCATGAACTCCCGGAACTTGTGCCAAGGTATTCAAGTCCCCTTTAGCGGCAATTGTGACTGTCGAACGGGTTAAGTGGCGCAATTCTTCTAAAGCACCAGTTTCTACCACCCGTCCTTGACGAATGATAACCACCTTATCGGCCAGCCGTTCGACTTCGCTTAAAATATGGGAAGACAATAAGATGGCTTTGCCTGCCTGTTTGATTTTTGCTACTTCTTCTTGGAAAACAGCCTCCATTAATGGGTCCAAACCGGAAGTTGGTTCATCAAAAATATACAATTCAGACTCTACTGCTAAAGCCGCAATCAAGCCCACTTTTTGGCGATTTCCCTTTGAATAACCTTTGGCTTTTTTCTTGGGATCTAACTCAAAACGTTCAATTAGATAATCCCGCTTAGCCGGATCCCCTTGACCATGCAGTTTCATAAATAGATCAATAATCTCGCCACCAGTCAAACTGCCCCATAAAGACACGTCTCCCGGTACATAAGAAATATTTTTGTGGATAGCAAGACTATCCCGCCAAACATCTTTACCAAAAATAGTTGCTTCCCCGGCATCCCGCTGAATAATCCCTAAAAGTGTGCGAATTGTGGTTGATTTGCCCGCACCATTGGGACCGATGAAGCCCACCACTTCTCCCGGATTGACGGAAAATGACACATCATGCAATGCCGTAAATTTTCCAAATTTCTTTTGCAGCCCTTGAACTTTTACCATTTCTCCCATTTTTAAGACTCCCTTGATATTCGTTCTATGATCCGTTAATTTTAAACTATATCCATCTAACGAGTTCATAATATCTCTTTCTAGCAGACTAGTCAACGAAAACAGCAAGTATTTTAAACTATTTTTTCATTTACAGTTCATAATATCTCTTATATAATAGGAAGAGATTTTCCAACTATTGATGAAAGCAGGCGAATTCTAATGAATGGTTTTGAAAAACGAGCAGCTGCGAAGCAACGCCAGATTTTAGAGGCGGCTTTTCAATTGATGAATACGGAAAGCGGCGTCGATAATCTGACTATGGATAAAGTCGCCCAGCTGGCCCACGTTTCAAAGGCAACCGTCTTCAAATATTTTCAAAGCAAAGAAAATTTGATTCAAGCCGTCTTTAAGGATTTTTTAGAGACTATGAAACAGGAATCTATGGCAATTATCAACGCGCAATTACCTTTTGAAGAAACCATCATGGCTACTAGCCGTTACGAACTGGATAAATTTGAAACAACCCAACGCCGTTTTTTTATTGATTTAATGGACACCTTGACGGCGGAAGGCCCCCAAGGTCAAACCCTAATCCATGAGGAATACACCCAGCAAAGTCTCCAAGTCATGCTAGAATTATTCCACCGTGGCCGCAAAGAAGGCAAGGTAGACCTAAAATATTCCGATGAATTTCTATTGCTCTATTTCCAAGCACTCGTTGAAGGGCTCTCTTCACCTTTGATCTATTCCCGCATCTTACCGTATACCGCCGAATGGGTAGAGGTTTTGTTAAAAGGCATCGCCCCTGCTCCTAAATAGAAAAAAGTCTTGGGTCACTATAATGGCCCAAGACTTTTTGTTATTTAGCGGCGCGTTTTAAATACGTACCTTCTTGTGTATTAATTTCTAACAATTCATCCGTTTCAATGAAATCTGGCACGTTGACTACTAAGCCGGTTTCCATTGTGGCTGGTTTACCAGAACCGGTAACCGTTGCGCCTTTGATGGATGGCTGCGTTTCAACTACGCGTAAAACCACCGTCGTTGGCAGTTGCAGACCAATCACTTCGCTACCGAAGAATTGGATCTTCACTTCCATGTTTTCCAAGATATATTTCATTTCTTCCGCTACGGTTTCCACCGGGATCTCATATTGTTCATAGGTTTCTAGATCCATGAAGAACGCCATATCGTCCATTGTGTACAAATATTGAACCGGTTTCGTGTCGATATGGGCTTTTTCAAATTTTTCGTCAGGACGCAAAGTTGTGTCATAAGTCGCCCCAGTCCGAACGTCGCGTAATTTCATACGCATAACGGTATTCCCTTTACCAGGTTTGTGGTGGCTGGCATCTAATACTTTGATTAATTTGCCGTCTTGGACAAATGTCATACCAGCTCTTAAATCACTTGCTGCAATCATCTTTACATTCTCCTTTGTTGGTTATGATCCTCACTCATTGTAGCAAAAGAGCGGGCTAGTAGCTAGCAAAGATTCATTGATTGCGAGGCTTAACCGGCAACATCACCTCAAAAACTTGCTGCTCGCGGTTGGCTGCGGCAGTTTCATCTTGCCACAAAAGCTCCCAAATATCGCCATCAATCACTAATTCATGGGTTTCTAGATAACGCCGGAAACGGTCATTGAAGGTGGTTAGCTGGTGGAGTTCATCCCGCGTAAAACCAGAAACGTAGGTCCCGGCTGGTCGCTGCAGGATCTGCTCCTTAGGATAGCGAGATAACCGTTCTTCCGGCAGCTTTACCAAAGCACGATAAGGCGCAGCATGAAAATTCTGCTGCTGGAAATAGCGCCCTTCTGACATAAAACCGATGGGATGTCCGCTAAATAAGTCACGGGCCTCTACCAACGAATAGAAGCGCGTATACACTTCAAAGGTATTCATCTCATCGACATTCTCGATCCATTCTGAAGCCAGAAAATACTCAGCTGGGCGATAATTATAGGTCAATTCCTCAAAATCAAGCTGCGCTAATTTTTCATAACGAGCCAAATAGCCATCAATGGCCGTTCTCGTTTCCTGCAATTTTTGGATCTTTCGATCGATTTTTGCCCGTTGCCGCGTAAATTCTTTTTGTGCGTAGGCCGGATTGCGGTTTTTCAAAAACTGACGGATATCCTGTAGCGGCATACCTAAAGCCCGCAAAATCAGTAACAGGTCTAACTCCTCATACTGCTCAATTCCATAATAGCGGTAGCCATTTTCACCAATTTGAGTGGGTTTAAATAGATTGATTTCATCATAATAAAGTAGTGTTCGGCGGCTAACGCCGGCATAAGCGGCCATTTCACTAATAGAAAGTAGACGTTTCATGAAAAACCTCCTTGACTGTAACGTTACGTTACAGTTTATTCTAGCATAGTCGAGAGGAGGAACAAACAATGTTGAAACAATTTTATCAACTACATAAGAAGGAAAGTACCTTGACCTTGCTTTTTATGATTTTACAGGCAGTTGGGACTTTACTGGTGCCCTACTACGTAGCTGCCATCATTGATGAGGGGATTTTACAGGGCTCACTTTCTACCATTTGGCAAAATGGTGGTTTGATGCTAGGGGTCGCGGTTCTAACGGGTCTGACGGCAATTGCAGCTAGCTACTATTCCGCTGTCCTAGCAGGTCGCTTCGGACATTTTCTGCGAAACAAGCTGATTGAAAAAATCCAGACCCTTTCGGTTACAACCGTCGATGAATTGGGCACGCCAACACTATTAGCGCGCACAACTAGTGACATTACCAATCTGCAACAAATCGCCATGATGAGCTTTCAAATGATTTTACCGGCTCCCTTAGTCTGTTTAGCGTCCATCATTTTAACCGGAATGGTGTCTTGGCAATTGATTTGGATTCCAATTGCTACCATTTTAGGCTTTTCTTTGGTTGCGCTCATGGTGATTCGCCAAGCTACACCTTTAGCCCATGTCATGCAAGTGAAGATGGATCAGATGATGCAGGTTTTGCGGGAATTGATAACAGGGGTTAAGGTCATCCGCGCTTTCGATAAGACTACCTTTGAAAAAGAACGGACTGATCAGCGCTTCACCGCGTATGCCACCATCATGATCAAAGTCAACCGGCTCTTTGCCGTCTTGAATCCAACCGTCAACCTAGTTATGGGACTTGGCATGACAGCAATTTTAGCTTTTGGCGGCTGGCTTAGCGTCAGCGGCACGATTCCTGTAGGTAGTTTAACGGCTATCAGTGAATATACGATTTTAAGTCTATGGTTTCTAACGATGGCCGCTATGGTAATCGTGATGATTCCTAAAGCCCTCTCTTCCTATGAACGGATTCAAACGGTCATTCAAGAGACGCCCGAAATCAAAGATGGCGCACGGCAATTGCAACCAAGTAGCGAGTCCGCCATCGTGCGCTTCCAACATGTCAACTTTAGCTATAGCGGTGCCGAAGAACCTGTTCTGCAAGACCTTGACCTGACAATTTATCGCGGGCAAACCTTTGCCATTGTTGGAGGTACTGGTTCAGGGAAAAGCACGATCGCTAAAGCTTTACTACGCTTAAAAGATGTCACCACTGGTCGCATTTTATTTCACGGGCAAGATATCCGGACCCTGAAACAACAGGATCTACGAGCACGAATCAGTTATGTCCCCCAAAAAGCCTTTTTATTCAGCGGCACTATTGCCGACAACTTACGCTACGGTGATCAGCAGGCTGACCTAGCTAAGATGGAGCAAGTGGCCACGGTGGCGCAAGCTGCGGATTTTATTCACCAACAGCCCGCCGGCTTTGAAGCAGCGGTCAGTCAAAAAGGTAGTAATTTCTCTGGCGGGCAAAAACAGCGCCTAAGCATCGCCCGGGCCTTGATGAAGCCGGCGGATCTCTACTTTTTTGATGACAGCTTCTCTGCCTTGGATTATCAAACCGATGCCGCCCTAAGACAGGCGTTAAAGAGCTATTTACAGGACGCAGCCGTGGTGATTGTCGCTCAGCGCTTAGCTACCGTTATGCAGGCGGACCACATCATCGTTTTAGATCAAGGACGCATCGTTGGCGCCGGCACCCATAAAGAATTAATGGCCAGCAACGCCGTGTATCAAGAATTTGCCCGGTCTCAAGGGCTGAAAGGAGCTAGCAATGAGCAAGCAAGTTGAGTTAGAAAAACCACAAGCAACCGCCGCTACTAGCAAGCGTTTGTTGCAACTATTATTACAGCAGCGACAGAAGTTTTTAGTGATTCTCACCTCGGCCCTGTGTTTCGCCCTATTGATGGCCGTGACCCCTTTGTTACTGGGGTGGGGCTTGGATCAGCTAATCCACTTAATCAAAACTGGCACTACCAACGAACTGCTAACGGTCTTAAAAGCACCACTTTTTGCGCTACTAGGCTGTTGGCTGGCTATTAGTCTCTTCTCCTTTCTACAGGAAAATACGATGGCTAGCGTCAGCGAAACCTTGACACTGACCCTGCGTAAGGAATTGACGGCCAAGCTAAACCGACTACCCATGCAATTCTATGATACCTATAAGACGGGTGACTTACTGACGCGTGCCACGCTTGACTTAGATAAGGTCTCGGAAGTCCTGCAAGTGGGCTTGATGCAGCTGATTACCGCCGTCTTTAGTATCGCAATTGGCTTCGGCTTAATGCTTTTTATCAGTCCTTGGCTAACGGCTGGCATTTTAGTTTTACTAGTCGGCAGCAGCCTGCTGACGCGCTTTTTAGCAGCTAAAAACCAACACTATTTTGCTGAAAATCAACGGACTTTGGGGGCAGTTGGCGCCCAAGCCGAAGAATATTTTACCGGCAACTTGTTGATTAAAACCTTTAACCAGCAAGAACAAGTCAAGGCGAAAATGGCGGCTTTAAACGATGCCCAATACGAAGCCTTTAAAAAAGCTCAGTTTGTCAGTTATGCCATCAATCCCTTAATTCGTTTAGTCAATCAACTAGGCTTTGTCGTTAGTGCGGTCGTAGGAGGCAACTTGGTTTTACAAGGTAATTTGACGATTGGGGTACTGCAAGCTTATTTGCAATACGTTAACCAAGTCTCGGAACCCATCACACAAGCCGCCTACGTCATCAACAGTCTGCAAAGCGCCTTAGCTGCCTTGGAGCGGATCTTTGAGATTCTTGACTTGCCCGAGGAAAAGCAGGAAGCCGCTCAACCTCTACCAGATTTAAAAGGAGAAGTGCGTTTCCAACATGTGGCCTTTGCCTATCAAGCTGACAAACCACTAATGACAGATGTCTCGTTTACGGCGCAACCCCAACAAACGGTTGCAGTTGTGGGTCCTACCGGTGCTGGCAAAACGACCTTGATCAATCTTTTGATGCGTTTTTATGAGGTAACTGGTGGTCAGATTCTTTTAGATGGTCAAGATACCCGCCAATTTAGCCGGGCTGACTTACGGCGACATTTTGGCATGGTTCTGCAGGACACCTGGCTCTTTGAAGGCACGGTAGCGGAAAACATCGCCTACGGCAAACCCGCTGCAATACGCAGCGAAATCGTAACTGCAGCCAAAAAAGCCCAATGTGATCACTTTATCCGCACACTGCCCCAAGGCTACGACACGGTCATTTCTGGAGACGGCACCGCCATCTCCCAAGGGCAACAACAACTGCTGACAATCGCCCGTGCAATTCTAGCTGATCCACAGTTGTTGATTTTGGACGAGGCAACCTCCAGCGTAGATACCCGCACGGAAAAATTGATCCAACGGGCGATGGCGCAACTGACACAAGCCCGAACTAGCTTTGTCATTGCCCACCGACTTTCCACGATCGAAAACGCTGATTTAATCCTAGTGATGCAAAATGGCGATATTATCGAGCAAGGTACCCATCAAGAGTTAATGCAGAAGCAATCCTTCTATGCCAATCTATACAACAGCCAATTCGCGGTTTAATAATAACAATTTATCGAAAAGTCTGATCCTTTGTGGTCAGGCTTTTTTTGGTACAAATCGTACCAAATGCGGCACAAAAACCGTTTTCACTACCAGCTTGCCCAACTCTTTGGAAGGGGATTCACTTTTCTAAAAAGCGTGCTATATTGAAGAAAACAAGGAGGGAACACTGTGGTACAAAAAGATTTTTTATGGGGCGCATCCACCAGTGCCTATCAAGTAGAAGGCGCATGGAACGAAGATGGCAAAGGCTTGTCCGTCCAAGACATCAAAAAGCTGCCCGAAAATACCAGTGACTTCAAAGTCGCAGCTGATCATTATCACCATTACCAAGAAGACGTCGCTTTATTTAAAGAGCTGGGTTTAAAAGCTTACCGTTTCTCCATCGCTTGGACGCGAATTTTGCCCGATGGCACCGGCGCGGTCAATCCTAAGGGGATACAGTTTTATTCAGACTTGATTGACGAACTGTTGGCTGCCGGTATTGAGCCGATTGTCACGGTTTATCACTTTGATTTACCAGCGAAGCTAGCAGAACAAGGCGGTTGGAGCAATCGCGCCACGATTGATGCCTTCGTGCATTACTGCAATGTCTTATTTGAACATTTTGGTGACCGTATCAACTATTGGTTGACTATCAACGAACAAAATATGATGGTTTTAGCAAGCTCAGCCGTATTAGCCGGAACAAAAACGTTACAAGAGAACTTCCAAGAAAACCACCATATGCTCATAGCGCAAGCCCAAGTCATGAAAGATTACCATGACAAAGGTTATCCTGGTAAAATTGGACCGGCTCCTAATATTGCCTACATCAATCCAGCCAGCTCTGACCCGGAAGATGTGTTAGCAGCCCAACGTTTTAATGCTATCCGTAACTGGCTTTATCTGGATATGCCGGTTTTTGGTCGTTACAACCATCAAGCCTGGGATATGCTGAAAGCTCTTGATGCTACGCCTATTTTTGCCGAAGGTGACGCAGAAATCTTAGCCGCGGGCCGTTGTGATTTCATCGCCTTTAACTATTACAACACCAATACTGTCAAAGCATATCCCGCTGACGCAGAAATGTTAGAAGGCGACCAACAAGGTGGTTTTGGCATTCCTGGCTTTTTCCAAAGTCACCGCAATGACCACTTGCCTATGACAGAATTCGGTTGGGAAATTGATCCGGTTGGTTTCCGCACCACGATTCACGAAATTTACTCGCGCTATCACTTGCCTATGATTGTCACGGAAAATGGCTTAGGTGGTCGTGATATTGTAGAGGACGGTGCCATTCATGATCAATATCGGATTGATTACTTAAGCGCCCATATTCGTGAAATGGAAAAAGCTATCGCAGAAGGTGCCGATGTTTTTGGCTATTGCCCTTGGAGCGCCATTGATGTTATCAGTACCCATGAAGGTATGCGCAAGCGCTATGGTTTCATTTATGTTAACCGCGCTGACTTTGATTTGAAAGACTTAGCTCGTTATAAGAAAGACAGTTTTTATTGGTACCAAACTATAATCCAACAAGGAGGACTCGATTCATGAAAAGTCTAGAAATCGTTTTAGACAAACTTTTAGGCCCTATCGCCAACTGGATGAGCCAAAATAAATTTTTCTCCGCTTTAGCGGAAGCTTTTATGCGAACGACACCAATCACGTTGGGGGCATCGTTCCTAATGCTCTTAGGGAATTTCCCAATCCCACCATGGTTGATCTGGCTAAATGAAACCGGCTTATCCGCCCATTTTGCGGCCGTAGTCGGCGCCAGCTTCAATGTGTTAGCTTTATTTGTAGCTTTCAACTTTGCTTATGTCTATGTTAAAAATCAAAACGAAAATGGCTTAACGCCAGGGCTATTATCTGCCGTTTCATTCTTATTATTAGCACCACAAATCATCCAAGTACCCGCTCTAGAATCAGCGGTTACTGAATTTCCAGCAACCGCTACTGTCACTGCTGTTAATTCAGTGGAAGCTTTCCAAACTGCTCAACTAGGTGGTCCTGGTTTAATCGTGGCAATCTTCGTAGGGTATTTGACCTCAGTCTTATATCTAGCGCTGAAAAAACGTAACTTGATGATTAAATTACCCGCAACAGTGCCACCGAATGTTTCTGAGTCCCTAAGCCCAACGTTTGTGGCTGGCTTGATTTTCGCTTTCTTCTTCGTGATTCGTGTTGGCTTAGCTTATACACCATTCGGTAATATTTTCAACTTGATTTACGGCGTCCTGCAAGCACCACTGGAAAGCTTAACGGCCTCACCAATCAGTATCATTTTTATTTATACATTAGCCAACCTTTTCTGGTTCTTTGGGATCCATCCCAATGTCGTTTACGGCATTGTGACACCAATCTTAATGGCGAACTTCACTGCCAATACCAACGCTTATATCAATGGCGAGGCAGTTCCTCACTTGATGATGGCAGTTGTTTACGTCTTCACCTCTAACGCATTGGGCGGTCAAGGTGGGACTTACGGTCTAATTATTTCCATGTTCCGTTCGCGCTCTGCTCGTTACAAAGAATTATTTAAACTTTCAGCCGCACCCTCTTTATTCAATATCAACGAACCTTTAGTCTTTGGGATGCCCATCATGCTAAACCCAATTTTCTTCTTCCCAATGGTTTTAGGTCCCATCATTCAAGGGGGTATCGCTTGGGGGCTGGCTGCTTTATTAAATATCCAAACTTACAATGCAGCTCTGCAATTACCTTGGACCATGCCAACACCGATCACCGCAGCAATCGTCGGTGGTTGGAAATTCCTGGTTATCGCATTAGTCGTATTAGTAGCCAACTTTGCGCTATGGTACCCATTCTTTAAAGTCGCTGACAATAAAGAATACCAAAATGAACAAGCTGCTGGCCAAGCCTAAAATACTATAAAAAAAGAAGCACCTAACGTTTCCATGACGGAACGCTAGGTGCTTCTTTTCGGTTATTGCTTAGGTAGATCCGGATGCTGTTCTAAAGCATCTAAAATCTTTTCCATGATGTACATGGTGGGAATCTGACTACTGGCATCGTAAAAGCCGTATTTGCGGGCTTCAGTATATTCATGAGCAATAATCATACTGCTCATTTTGGCTAATGTACTAGCACTGTTCCCTGTAATACCAATGATCTGATAATCCTGTAGTGGCTGATAATAAGCAATCATATCCACTAAATCCGGCGTTTCACCAGAATTGGAAACCGCAATCACCAAATTATCCGTCGTATTGTACAAGCGTGGTCGTAGTGGATAATACGGATCAGTTACTGCAAAGCTGTTAAAGCCTAAGGTGGCTAGACGACGGGCGCCATACTCACATAAAATCCCGGAAATACCGATTCCGACGAAGACGATATTATCGGAACGAATAATTAAGTCAGCTAGAATCCGCACGTTTTCCTCAAAATCAAAGGAAAAATTTTGCGGCTCTAGGGAAGCTAGCACACGATCACGGTAATCAGCCCCCTGCTCTCTTTCAGCCGCAATCACTTGCCGGACTGAAGCGCGAAACTCAGGATAGCTATTGAAACCCATCTTGCGGATAAAACGCATCACAGAAGACGCTGAAGTATGGGAAGCTTGGGCAATCTCCCGCACCCGCATTTGAGGCAGATTTTCATAATGACTTAAAATATATTGATAAATAGCTAAATCAGTACTGGAGAAATTTTTAGTGTCTTGTCCTTCAAAAATAGGCATACGTCTCCCTCCTCGTTTCTCAGTATAGCATAAGACCCTTTAACAAAGTACAATCTCAAAATAAGCATCGCTGGGGCTCACCACCGCCTTCAAAAAGAACCTATGACCTGTTTCCAGCCATAGGTTCCCATCTATTCTCTTAATTAAAATGGATTTCTTTCCGTTTAAGTGGTGCCCATTGCCAGTTTTCCACTTCAGGAATATCAACGCCATTTTCACGGATATAGTCATGGTGGAAAGTGATCGTGTCTTCCATTTTTTGCGCAAATTCAGCTACGGTTTCCCCATAAGCTGCCACTGCCGCATCTTTCGCAACGTGGAAACGGTCCATTTCAGACATCACACGCATATCAAATGGTGTTGTAATGTCGCCATTTTCACGGTAGCCATGCAGATGGAGGTTATGATTGTGACGATCAAAGAAAATATCACGAATCATGCCTTCATAGCCGTGATAGCAGAAGACGATTGGTTTTTCTTTGGTAAAGTAGGTATCAAATTCTTCATCACTTAAGCCTCGCGGATCAACCCTCGGATGACGTAATTTCAAGATATCTAAAACATTGATAAAGCGAATCTTCAAATCAGGATAGGCTTGATTTAAAATAGTCACAGCGGCCAAAGCTTCCAAGTTAGGTTCAGTCCCGGCTGCAGCAATGACAACATCAGGTTCTTCATTCCCATCAGTGGAGGCCCAGTCAATAATCTTCAAACCATCGCGAACCAAAGTTTCAGCTTCCGCTGCTGAATAGAACTGTGGCCGTGGATGCTTAGAAGAAACGATTAAGTTGATTTGTTCTTCAGAGCTTAAGGCTTCAGCCATTACTGCCATCAAGGTATTCGTGTCGGCTGGTAAATACTCCCGGATAAATTCCGGTTTCTTTTCTGCCAAATGCGTCAATAAACCTGGATCTTGGTGGGTATAGCCATTATGATCTTGCTGGAAGACCGTTGAGGTGGCAATCAAATTCAAAGAGGGATACTGTTTGCGCCAAGTTTGTTCTTTGGCTTTACGTAACCATTTGAAATGCTGGGTGATCATAGAATCGACTACCCGCAGGAAGGCTTCATAACTTGCAAAAAAGCCGTGGCGGCCCGTTAAAACGTAACCTTCTAAGAAGCCTTCACATTGATGCTCAGACAATTGTGAGTCAATCACGCGGCCAGCTGGTGCCAACCATTCGTCGTAAGCCTCATTCCGAGCTTCTAACCATTGGCGATTCGTCACGTCAAAAACTTTATTGAGACGGTTAGATTTCGTTTCGTCAGGACCAAAAATCCGGAAATTATCAGGATTGGCTACAATTAAATCTTTCGCAAAGTTACCAAATTCAATCATGTCTTGGGCTATGACAGCTCCAGGTGTACTAGTATCCACTGCATGTTGCTTCCAATCAGTAATCTTCAAAGGCTGCGGATTGATACCGCCATTCGTGATTGGGTTGATTGACATGCGGCGGTCACCTTTTGGTGCTAGGTCCCGGAGTTCCGCTTTAAAAGTTCCATTTTCATCAAATAATTCTTCCGGACGGTAAGACTTCAACCATTCTACTAAGGCTGCACTATGGTCTAAATGATGAGCATCCACTGGAATTGGCACTTGGTGCGCCCGGAAACCACCCTCAATAGGTTCGCCGTCCCACTCTTTTGGCCCCGTCCAACCTTTAGGTGTGCGCACGATTAACACCGGCCAGGCTGGCATTGTTACTTCTTCGGCTTTACCTTGGCGTGCCTTTGTTTGGATTGCTTGAATTTTTTCGATTGCTTCGTCTAATTTTGCGGCCATGACCGGATGGACAGCAGCCGGATCAGTACCCGCTACAAAGATTGGTTCCCAACCTAGACCTTCAAAATATTTCTGCAAATCTTCATCTGACTTCCGTTCCAAAATCGTTGGGTTGGAAATTTTACCACCGTTTAAATAAAGAATCGGTAAAACAGCGCCGTCATTGACTGGATTGATAAAAGCATTAGAGAACCAGCTACCCGCTAACGGACCTGTTTCAGCTTCGCCATCGCCGACAACCACTGCCGCAATCACATCGGGGTTATCTAAAATGGCGCCAGTAGCATGAGAAAGCGAATAACCTAACTCGCCACCTTCATGGATAGAGCCTGGTGTTTCTGGTGCTGCGTGGGAGGCAATTCCGCCTGGGAAAGAAAAGATTTTACATAATTCTTTTAAACCCGCCTCGTCTTGCGTAATTTCGGGATAAATTTCAGTATAACTGCCATCTAAGTAAGAGTTGGAAACCATCACTTGGCCGCCGTGACCAGGGCCCTCTACATAAAACATATTCAAATCATATTTATTGATAACTCGGTTTAAGTGCGCGTAAATAAAGTTTTGACCGGCAATCGTGCCCCAGTGACCAATGGGATGAACCTTCACATCTTTAGCTTCTAACGGTTGGGTTAATAATGGGTTGTCTTTCAAATACATCTGCGCCACGGAAATATAATTGGCTGCGCGCCACCAAGCATCTACCTTGTCTAAATAATTCTGCGAATCTGTCTGTGTCATGAATTGCTCCTCCTTGTGCTTTTATTCACAAATAATTTGAAATAAAAAAGTATTTTTTACCAAAACTCTCTTCTTGATTATAACAGTAGTTTCATTTAATGAAAAGGCTTTTTTGGTATTTTTTACTAAAATGAACTAGAAAAAGATTTGACCGCCCGTCAGACGGCCAAATCTACTTGTTTATTTAATAACGGTAACTTCTAAACCTACTAATTTGGCCCAAGTTAATACTTGATCCGTTGTTAAGCTCAAGGATACCACCGTGTGATGACCACCACCAGCTTCGATCCATGCTTGGACGCCGTCTTGGAAGTTTGGTTTCACTTCCCATAAAACCCGTGCGACAGGTAAGTTTGGTGCTGCTTCAGTTGGTTCAAAGGCAGCGACTTCGTTCACTAACAATTTATAGTGGGTGCCAAAATCAGCCATTGAAACAACGACACCGTCACCAGCTTTGCCATCAAAAACTAAACGTGCAGGATCTTCACGGTCCCCCATCGATAATGGTGATACCACAATTTTGGGTTTATTAACTGCTAAAGTTGGATCAACTTCCATCATATGAGACTGCAAGATCGCTTCATGACCGGCTGCCAATTCATACGTGTAGTCTTCCATAAAGCCAGTATTTTGATTGTGCGCCATAATTTTCAATAAGCGGTCAATGGCGGCTGTCTTCCAGTCACCTTCGCCGGCAAAGCCGTACCCTTCTGCCATCAGACGTTGCACTGCTAAGCCTGGTAATTGTTGCATCCCGTATAAATCTTCAAAGTTGGTACTAAAGGCCGTGTAGTTGCCGGCTTCTAAGAAACGACGCAAACCAATTTCCTGACGTGCTTGGACTTTCACGTGATCTTCCCAAGTTTGATGGTCATAATCACCATAATCAAAGTCATATAATTCTTTATATTCGTTAAAGACTGCCTCAATTTCATCTTCTTTCACTGCATCCACATACTGCACTAAGTCGCCGATGCCAAAATAGTCTACTGTCCAGCCAAATTGAATCTGTGCTTCAACTTTGTCGCCTTCCGTCACCGCAACGTTGCGCATATTATCGCCAAAACGAGCAACTTTGATGCCGAAGCTTTCATTATAAGCAACCGCTACATCCATCCATTCAGCGATTTGTTTTTGAACTTCTGCTCGTTGCCAGTAGCCGACTACAATCTTGTTTTGTTTTTGCAAACGTGCATTGATAAAGCCGTATTCGCGGTCACCATGAGCTGATTGGTTCAAATTCATGAAGTCCATGTCAATCGTTGACCACGGAATACTTTCATTGTATTGGGTAGCTAGATGTAGCAATGGTTTTTGCAATAATTTCGTCCCACGAATCCACATTTTTGCTGGTGAGAAGGTGTGCATCCAGGTAATCACGCCGGCAACCTCATCACGGTAGTTGACTTCTTTCATGATTTTCGTAATGACATCTGGCGTTACCGCTAATTCTTGTAACACGATAGGATAAGGTAATTTGCCGCTGTCATTCAACGCTGCTACCATTTTCTCAGCATGACTTTTTACTTCTTGTAGGGCTTCTTCTCCATAAAGATGTTGAGAACCTACCACAAACCAAAATTCTTTTTTTCCAATTGTTAACATATGATCCGCTCCTTTATTTTTGTCCATAATAGGCATTAGCGCCATGTTTACGTAAGTAGTGTTTATCTAAAATTCGTTGCGGTAATTCCTTCGCAAAGTGGTTCAGTTGCCGTGCAAAGAGATTCATTTTACAAACTTCATCTAAAACCACCGCATTCATCACGGCACTATTGGCATCTTTGCCCCAAGTAAAGGGCCCATGACCATGTAACAGTACTCCAGGAATCTCTAGTGGTTCGATTTCACGTTCTTTAAAAGTTTCAATAATGACATTACCTGTTTCTTCTTCATAACCGCGGTCAATTTCCGCCTGCGTCAAAAAGCGCGCGCAAGGAACTGTTCCGTAGAAAGTATCGGCATGAGTCGTGCCCATGGCGGGTACATCTAAACCAGCTTGCGCCCAAATCGTCGCCCAAGTAGAGTGCGTATGCACAATGCCGCCTAACTCTTGGTAATGGCGATAAAGTACCGCATGGGTCGGTGTATCGGAAGAAGGATTCAATTCACCTTCCACCACTTTGCCCTCTAAATCGCAAACCACCATGTCACTGGGTTTCAATGTTTCATAGTCAACGCCCGAAGGTTTAATGACGAACAAGCCTTTTTCCCGGTCAATGCCGCTGACATTGCCCCAAGTGTATTTGATCAAACCTTGTTTAGGTAACTCTAGATTGGCCTGAAAGACTTCTTCCTTTAATTGTTCTAACACGTGTCTTCCTCCTTATTGCAAAAATTCGATAGCGGCTGTTTCAATTGGCAGACCGTTTTGATAACGAGCCGCAAAATCATTAAAGCCGGTCACATCTCGCGGATCAGGGGCAACTTCGGTTCCCTCAGTATCGGCAAAGACTTTTTGATTCAAATAATCAGCTAGCGACAAGTTTTCGCGATATTGTAAATAGTCGGCTAACACGGCAATACCCCAAGCACCACCTTCACCCGCAGTTTCCATAACGGAGACAGGGGTATCCATCGCCGCTGCTAAGATTTTTTGTCCCACACCAGCGGTTTTAAAGATGCCGCCATGGCCATAAACTTTATCAATGGCCACATTTTCTTGTGCCAAAATTTTCATACCAATGTGTAAGGCACCAAATGCGGAGAATAAATGAACCCGCATAAAGTTCGCTAGATTAAAATGACTGTCTGGTGTCCGTACAAATAGCGGTCGGCCCTCCGGAATCTTCGTGATATTTTCTCCGGAAAAATAGCCATAGGTCAATAAACCGCCACCATCAGCATCACCTTGTAGTGCTTGTGTAAACAATACTTCATATAAACGGTCTGTATCGATGGTAAACCCACTGGCTTCAGCAAATTCCCGGAAAATCTTGACCCAAGCATTGATGTCTGACGAACAGTTATTGGCATGGACCATCGCTACTAAATCGCCAGCTGGCGTAGTCACTAAGTCGATTTCCGGATGGACTTGTTGCAGTTCTTTTTCCAAGACAATCATGGCAAAAACTGAAGTTCCGGCCGAAACATTTCCCGTGCGGCGCGCCACACTATTCGTAGCTGCCATCCCAGTCCCGGCGTCCCCTTCTGGTGGGCATAGAGGAATACCCGCTTGCAGTTGACCACTTGGATCTAGTAATTGGGCCCCGGCTGCGGTTAGCGTCCCGGCTGTTTCACCTGCAACTAAGACTTTGGGCAAAATCTCCGTCAATTTCCAAGGATATTTATCCGCAATCAGTCCATCAAATTGAGCAACTTTCGCAGCATCATAATCATGGGTCTTAGGATCAATCGGGAACATCCCAGAAGCGTCACCGACACCTAGCACCTTTTCACCGGTTAGCTGCCAATGAACATAGCCTGCTAAGGTCGTGAAAAAGGCAATTTCTGGTACGTGAGCTTCTTGATTCAAAACAGCTTGATACAAATGAGCAATACTCCAGCGTTGCGGGATATTATATTGGAACAGGTCTGTCAGTTCCTTTTCAGCATCCGCCGTAATCGCGTTGCGCCATGTTCGAAATGGCACTAGTAATTGGTCCTGAGCGTCAAAAGCCAAATAGCCATGCATCATGGCACTAAAGCCAATGGCCCCAATCGTCGTTAACGACACCTGATATTGGGCTGCTACCTCTTTTACTAAAGCTTGGTAACTTTGCTGCAAGCCATGCCAGACCGTTTCTAAGTCATAGGTCCAAATGCCATCTACTAATTGGTTTTCCCATTCAAAACTACCTGAAGCGATGGGTTTTTGCTGGTCATCGATCAATACGGCTTTAATTCGTGTAGAACCTAACTCAATACCTAAAGCTGTTTGACCTTGTTGAATTTTTTCCTTTATCGTCAAGTTTATCCCTCCTGTATGCGATTTCATTTAGAGTCAAAAAAAATTCTTCTTAAAGAGCCTCTCTTCAAGAAGAATTATAACAGGTATGTACGTACAAGTAAACTATATATTTAAAATTTGTACGTATGTTTTCAAGCGGATGTTCGTGGAATCACCTTCGGTTCGTAAATAATATCCGCTGGCTGTTCATTTGTTTCAATCGCCTTCAGCATCCATTCGGCTGCCGCCCGGCCCATTTGTTCTTTCGGATGAGAAACCGTAGTTAACGGGATTTCTCCGGCTGTACTCAAGTAAGAATCATCTTGACCAATCACTGCTAATTCTTGCGGAATGGCCTTTTTATCGGAGAGAATTTGCACCAATAAATTGGCAACTTCATCATTATAGCAGACAACCCCGGTAACAGAAGTTGTTAGTAATTGTACTGATGCTGTCTGGATGACTTCTGTTTTAGATTCTGTGGTGTACGTATAAATATTGCTAGAATCAAAGCTAAGTCCCGCCGTCTCATGAGCTTCAATAAAGCCCTTCATCCGTAATTTCCCTTGAATATCGTCCATTTTAGTAATCAGTGCTAGCTCTTGATGACCTTGTTTCAACAGATAGTCTGTGGCTAAAAAACCCGCCCGGACATCATCTAAACGAATCACCGGTAAATCCAAGGTTTCATAGCCGGCATTCAGCATTACCACCGGAATTCCTGCTTCTTTAAACTGTAAGTAGTAGGACAAATTAGGATTATACAAATTGCTTTTAGTGGGTTCCACGATTAAACCATCTACCCCTTGACTCCGCATAGATTCTAAACACTTGCGCTCTTGTTCAGGATCATTGCTAGTGCTGGCTAGCAAAAGGGAATAGTTATTATCGCGTAAAACCGCTTCGATGCCTCGAATGATTGAAGGAAAAATATAGTCCGATAAATAAGTCGTAATCACACCAATCGTTTTGCGCCGCGCCCCTGTATTAGGTACCGCGGGCTGATCAACGTAAGTGCCACTGCCTTTCTCTTTTCGCAAATAACCTTCATTCGCTAATAAGGCAATCGCCTGACGGATCGTATGGCGGCTCACTTGATACATTTCTTGTAGTTTCATCTCTGGGGGAATCACGGCGCCTTGGGGATAATCACCATTGACTATTTTAAACCGTAGTTCATCAGCGATTTGTTGATATTTTGCTTTCATTTGAACACCTCATAATAGTTGTACGTACATCTATCATAAGCGCTTTTCCTTATTTCCGCAAGAACTACTTCTAGCGTTTTCCTAATAAAGCTCTTCTGATGTCTTTAGGACACAAAAAGAGTCTAGGTTTAACCCTAGACTCTTTGCTAACTTATGCAATCAGTCCAATGATCAAGGAGCAGGTGGCAATAGTCAATGCCGCGTTATCCAAGTGACTGTCAACATGAGTATTAAAAGTACGCTGATAGAAGTTTCCTAAGAAGGTCGCCAAGATACCGAAGAGGATCGTCAGCCAGATATTTTGAAAGGTCAACGCAGCCAGGCCAGAAATCAACGTAATATGGTGGGTCACGGGAATTTCCAGTCCAAAATACAACACAATTAGTGATAAAGCACTAAAGCCAAACATCACAACATCAATCTGGGTAACAGTCGCTACTTGATAACTAACGATTGCGAGCACCGCTCCCCAAAAGGTCGTAAAGGCTAAATGTTTAGGTGATAGATCATAGCGTTTTTCTTCTGTTGGGTATTTGCCTAATAAACCGGCTTTACCAAATACTAAACGGGCAATGATCCCCGTTGTGGCTACCGTTAGAGCGCTAGGATCAAGCGGCAAGTGTAGATTGGTAAACAGCGTGACTAGTGCTAAGCCCACCATTCCAAAGATTCCACCAACGAACAACGTACTGATATCTTTCATTTTAAAGAGGGGGGTAATGGTATCCGCTCCTGAAAACGCGCCAGTACTTTCCACAAATTCCTCTTCGTGAGATAAAACCGTTCGGTGACGACCATAAAAGGCTGCCGCCACAACTCCCCCCACAAAGGAAATGTGGGGGGCGAAAGTCGTACCAAAAGCGACATTTAACAGGAAGGCGTCACCACCCCCTGCTAAAGCGATGCCCGAGCCTGCTAAAATAAAGAACCCCATGATGATGAAGATCGTTGTACCACCAAATAATGCACCAAATGCGCCGCCGCCAAAAGCCATTAAAAAGAGTGTTGCCCATTCCATCTCCATTCCTCATTTCTTTTATTTGACTTACTCATCCGCCTCTTCAAAGAAAGGAATCGGAATGATGGTTCCCGCGTTCATCGTGTTGTTTGGATCGAAGGCTTTCATTAGCTTCTTCATAACGATGTAAGAAGATTCATACTCATCCTTCACATAAGGAGCCCGAGCTTTCCCGATACCATGGTGGTGACACATACTGCCGCCGCGTTTCAAGGTTTCTTCCACGATGATTTTATTTACCAAATGATGGTACTTCGTTACTTCATCTTCTGGATCATCTGACTTCACATAATAGCCATAAACGAAGTAGATATTGGTCCCATTAATATAGCTATGAGAAGAGTGACCGCCAATCCCCTGCATATCTGGCACTTCTGCCATTACACGAGCCACAACTGCTTCAAAGATATTATGGATTTCACTCCAGCCAGCTGAAATTTCAGTAGTATAGCCGACATTGCCTTCCTTGCCAAAGGTCGTAATTTCATCTTGAATACGTTTATGATCCCAATTTAAGTTTGCCAACCAATGAGCTAGCACTTCACTTGGCATTTCTTTAAATTCAGGATCTTGAGCCACGATTTCGCGAATACCACGCGCCGTTGCGTCAGCAATCAATTTATTTCCTTCAGTTGAAAACATCAAAATATGTTTGCCTTCAACGCCTTTGGAGAAGGAATGGATGCCCGCATCGCCTGCATCATAAACTCGTGCGACTGCTGGACGGTAACCTGAAACCATTACTTCCCGCAGCATTTTCCAACCTTTTTCCAAATTTTCAAAGTTCCAGATCATGTACTCAGTATTATCAGGCATATATTTAAATAATTTCACTGTCACTTCGGTAATATAGGCGATCGCCCCTTCATTCCCCACAAAGACGTGGCGGATATCTGGCCCTGCTGCGCGCCGTGGAACATTTTTGATGCGCACGATTTCACCACTTGGTAAGACTGCTTCTAAACCAACGATCATATCTTCAATCCCGCCATACAAAGTTGAAAACTGACCGATACTGCGAGTTGCCACTAAGCCCCCCATTTGTGCAGCTGGTTTTGATTGCGGTGAATGGCCAGTAGTATAGCCTTTTTCCCGTAGCAAGTTTTCCATTAATTCTAAAGATACGCCAGCTTGTGCGGTTACTTGCATATTTTCAATATCAATATTCAAGATTTCGTTCATTTCAGACGCATCTAAAATAATGAATAATTTACGCGCGCTCTCCAAACCTTGCTCAATACCTGAGTTACCCGTTCTTGGGATTACGTTAATGCCATGATGATCGGCATACTTCAAGATTTCTGCTACTTCTCCAGCAGAATGAACCATCACGATAGCTTCTGGAATGGGACGTGTATAGGATTTTTTCGCCTTTTGCCATTTACGGTATAAGTCGATACTATTTTCTTCGCGAGTTGCCTCGTCTACGACTACGTTGTTTTTCCCAACGATAGATTCTAAATAAACAATGATCTCCTCATGGGTGATTGTTTGATTTTTTGCTGCTTGAATTTCAATATCCGGTACAATTTGTGACATAATATTCGCTCCTATTCTGCTGTTTGTTCGCCATTGGCTAATTTATAATATGAATCGGTAAAGTTCCGAATGGTGCCGTATAATTCTGTTTGTTTTTGATAGACCGTAACATTTTCGGCAATTGGCTCAAAAGTATCTGCTACTCGAACCATTTTGGCAATAGCTGTTTCATAGTCTGGATAGATACCTAAGCCCACCGCTACATTGATCGCTGCCCCTAAGCTAGCAGCACCATTGATAACATTGCGGCAAGCTGGCATATTAAAGACATCGGCAAAAATCTGCATAAACAAATCACTATTAGAACCGCCACCTGAAACCACTAGGCGCTTACGGGTCAATCCTTGGGCTGAGAGCATAGCATCCACATTCAATTTAATTGAATAAGCAATTCCTTCTAAAATAGAACGGTATTCATGGGCGCGGGTATGACGTTCGTCAAAGCCTAAGATCGAGCCTTTACGATAAAGCGCTGCTTGATGTGGCAGCCAATCCATAACGGTCATTAGACCATCACTGCCGGCTGGCACTGCGGCTGCTTCTTCATTTAATAATTGCTCAACAATTGTTTTTTCTGATTCAGCTAAATCCTGCCAAGGTTTGCCTAAGATGTCGTTAACAAACCAGCTCACCATCCACATACCACGCCGGATACCGCCACTTTCGTTTAAGAAACGATGTGGAATGGATGCGGGATTAGGCCAGTATGGCAAGTTAGGATCAAACGGTGTGTATTTATTGGCAATCATGGCACAGATATAGGTTCCTAATGAAACTAACACCGTCTCATCATCGATTAATCCTGCGCCTAAGCCTTCTACCGCTTTGTCGTTAGCTGTTGCAATAACTGGTAGTCCCTCTGGTAAGCCCATGCGCTTAGCTTCTTCCGGCAATAGTGTTCCTAAAGTATCTCCTGGTAATTTCAAGTCTAAAAGCATTTCTCGAGGCATATTGAAGTAGCCTAAAACATCTGGGTTAGTACTCCAATCCCATTTTTCTGGGTCGATTGGCCAAGCACCGGCATAGTTGGAGAACGTATCGACAAAATTTCCTGTCATGCGGACTGTCAGGTACCCTGTATCTGCGGCGATATAAGCAATCTCTGGATTTGTTTCCGCATAAGGGGACCCAATCCGCTCGTCCATCCAGGTTTGAATAGGTTGCGCTAGTGTACCGTCTTTTTTCATCAAGACCCGGTCAAAACGAATACTTCCCAAGCCAATCCCAATGATTTCTTGGGGATCGCCCTCGAATTTTTCCATTAAATCATGCATCGTACTTACGACGCTCTCATAAATGTCCTCATGTTGTTCCGCGATACCGCCGAGTGCAGTAACCATTGGTGCTAATGGTCGTTTGGCCGACATCAATTCCTTGCCTTCAAAATCAAAGATGCTAATTTTTGTTGATTGTGTCCCTTGGTCGATTGATAAAATATATTTTCCCATCTCTATTCCTCCTTAAGACAAAGAAAAAAGCACACTCCTATAAGAGCCTGCTTTTCTCTTCATTTTCTAGCAACCACATCAAATTTATATTTTGTTTTAAATAGACCAGCATGCCTCATTGGTAGTGGAGATGCCTAATGCTCCACTATTAAGAGCCGCTAATATATCTTCCTTATCACAGACCAAACCACTGGCAATTACAGGTGTTGCGCCAGCTTGAGCAATCTGCTTAATAACAGAAGGCATTAGCCCAGGCATGATTTCCACCACATCGGCTTTGGAAATCTGGTATTGTCCTTTTAAGGCAATCAATGAACGCGAGTCTAAGATAAAGTAGCGGTGAACCGTCATCAATCCGGCCCGTTTTGCTTCCGCCACCAAGACCGCTTTTGAAGTAATGATACCATCTGCCGCTGTGACTTTCTTGATATACTCAATCGCAATTTTCTTTCCAGAAAGACCATCGATTAGATCGATGTTAACAAACACTGTCTTGCCGGCTTTTTTTAATCGTTCGACTATTTTAGGTAGATTCATGATATCCCCTGTTAAGATGAATACTACCTCACTATCTCCCTCAATAACTTCTGGTAGTTGAGAAAGACGGTTGATAGCGGGGATCACAGGATTCGCTTCGATTAAATCTTTGATCCTAGACATGTTAGCGCTCCTATCGTTTTTAAAAATTGTACCTTTAAAGGAAAGCGCTGTCAATCTCTTTTAGTTTAAAAATCCGTGTTCTTTTTTGTAAGTTGTCGCATATTTATCCACGGCAACAATCGCATTGACAACCGATTCTGGTGTGACTTCAGCTGGTAATTGGTGAATTGATTCCCATGGAGCATTAGCAGTTTCACCAACCATTTTTAACTCTTCAGCGGTAATATCAGCTAAGCCTTGGTCTTCTAAAGTTGTCGGTAACCCCAAACGAATCAAGAAATCAAGGTACCGATCAAATTCTGCTTTCGGTGCACCTTCCATCATTAATTGGCAAAGAATGCCGAAAGCAACCCGCTCCCCGTGCATCAAGTTTTTCCCACGTCCCAATACTAAAAAGGCATTTTGGATTGGATGGACAGCACAAGTACCACCACTTTCAAACCCTAGACCACTCATTAAAATGTTGGCTTCAATCGCATACTCCAACGCTGGTGTTACAACATTTGCCGCGTTAGCTTCTAATGCTTCAAAAGCGTATTCGAAAATAACTTCCTCACATTTTTCTGCAATTGCTAAGGCTGTTAAGGTTTGATGACCAGAAAGAATTGTTTTACCAAAAGCACGTTTAATAGCGCGGGCTTCTATCCAAGTAGATAACGCATCACCAAAACCAGCTGCTAAGAATCGCGTTGGTGCGCCAGCGATTACCTTGGAGTCTACTAAGACTAAGTTTGGATTAGCGTTGAAGCCTAAATAGTTCTCCAAACTACCATCTTCTTTATAAATGACCGCCAAACGGGAAGTCGGGGCATCTGTTGACGCCAATGTTGGGATAATTACTAACGGAATCCCTAGATTGCTAGCTGCCGATTTAGCAGTATCAATCGTCTTGCCGCCTCCTAAGCCAATCAAGAAATCACAATCTGCATCTTTCGCTTGATTGCCCACACTGTCAATCGCTGCCATCGTCGCTTCACCTGTGAAAGATACCGATGTCACCTTCATGCCTTCATCTGTCAGGTACTCCGCAAAGTCTTTGCCGACATTTTCCATAATAAATGGATCGCCCAATAGGAAAGGCTTGTTCCCAAATTTTACTAAAAAGTCTTTCCCTGTTTTTAGTACGTCACTGCCTAATACAAAATCTGATGGACTTACAAAAATCTTTACCAAATCGTTTCCCTCCTTATTTGAAAACGCAAAAAAAGGCAAACTCCAACTAGGAGGTTGCCTTTCTCTCGTCTCTGTCAACCACCAATAGAATAGCACGTATAGATAGCGCTTACATTAAATATAGATAATATAACTATTAGAATATTCCGTTTTTCCACTGAATATTTCGTGCTTGTGTTAGTAGGTTCTGTCTACTTTTTATGCTATGCTTACAATACATTGATGACGTTTTCTTCAAAATTGTTCTTCTAATTTTATAGGAAAGGCGAGATTCATTCTTGAGTCTCGACAGGTGACCTTATGAAGATTGCAATCATTGGCGCCGGCCCGCGTGGCTTATCAGTCGCTGAACGGCTATGTGCTCGTCATGAAACTTTGACACTTTACTTGATCGACCCTTTTGGGATTGGCGGAATCGTTTGGCAAAAAGAGCAATCCCCTTATTTTCTTATGAATACTATCAGTCAGCAAGTAACCCTATTTACTGATAGCAGTTGCCAATTAGACGGCCCTATCATTGACGGTCCTCACTTATATCAATGGTTACAAGAAACAGAGTCACACACATTGCCCAAGACGCTACAGGCAGCCGCTCGTCAATTGACAGCAGATGAACCAGCTCCCAGAGCACTCTATGGTGTTTATCAAGAATGGTTTTTCCAAAAATTACAGCAGCGCTACCCACAGGTGACCTTTCATGTCCTAAAAGACACAGTAACTGATATACGCCAATCCCAGCCTGTCGTACTAGAGTTAGCTAGTAACGAGCCTTTGACTGTAGATGCTGCCATCCTAACATTGGGACATTCTCCCAATGAGTTCAAAGCTGAGGAACAGGCATTTTTCGCCTTAAATAAAACGACACCCGTTTATTTTCCGGCTCAGGTGCCCACCCAGGTGGATCTTCAGACAATTCAAAAAACAGATATTGTCATCTTGCGGGGACTAGGGCTAAGTTTTTTTGACTATCTCAGTCTATTAACCCAAGGACGCGGCGGTTTATTTGCGTGGCAAGCAGGACAGCTGCACTACCTTCCCTCTGGTGAAGACCCCCTCATCCTGGCTAGTTCTCGTTCCGGACTGCCCTACCACGTGCGGGGAGACAACCAAAAGCGGTATGGCGAAAGTTATCAGCCAGTCTTTTTCACAAAAAAGACGCTGCAAAATTTAAGCGCACCAGTGCCTTATACTAAGTTATGGAAACTTTTACAAATCGAAATCGAAGCTTGCTACTACTGGACGGCTCATTGTCAAAAAGTACCGCTAGCAGCTGGCTCACGAACCGCTTTTTATCAACACTATCAAGACTCTCGTCAACAACCAGAACAGTTTAAACAAGCCTACCAGCTCACCTTACCTACCTGGTCTTGGGACAACGTACTTGAGCCGGTCAAAGCCACTGATTTAGCAGATTTTCAGGCCCAGCTGCAGACTTTCTTACTACAAGATGCCCGCGAAGCACGCAAAGGCAATTTGAACGGTCCGTTAGCTAGCGCCCTTGATGCCTTAAAAGATTTGCGTGATGAGGTCCGCTTGATGATAACGCTACTCTCTGAGGAAGAGCGTTCACAATGCTTTTTAGGCGAGTTCGTTGGTATCAACGCCTCTCTATCCATCGGCCCACCAAGTCACAAAGGACTCGAACTAGCGGCTTTACAAGCAGCTGGTGTCGTCACGTTCACAGGACCAGATATGCAAGTTACCCATGATGGCGATGCCTTTGTAGTCACCTCTACTTATCCAGAAACTTTTCGGGGAACGAAATTAGTAGAAGCGCGTTTACCTGGCATTCAAGCTGATAAAAGCTTAAATCCACTGACCCAAGCACTTTTAAATAGAGGCTTTGCGCGTTTACATCAATTGGCTGACACGGCAACTGGTGCGCTGGCGATTGATGCAGATGGTCGCTTGTTGGCGGCAGACGGTCAGCCGCAACCTACGCTTTTTTTAGCGGGTATTCCTACTGAAGGCTACCACTTTTTAACCGCGCTTAGTCCTAGACCTGGTGTCAATGAACAATTTTTCCAAGAAACCGATCGAATTGCCCAACGAGTTTTAGCTTAAGAGTCTGGACCATAACTTTTTAAGTTATGGCCCAGACTCCTTCCGAATAAACAGTGAAAGTAGAAGCAACCTCATTTTAGCCAGTTTCCATAGGAGTTATTTTAGATATTACTAGCGAAATGCTGGCTTTCACTAGACAAAGTCGTCTTTTTTCGCTAAAGTAGTTCTGTTTCTTGCCAAATTTTGGACAAGTGAACCTAGCAACTGCATAATGGCATTATACTCTATTGAAAAGAGGCATTCTTATGATTCGCACATTGATTCAGCGACTTCAACAGCGTTATCCTGAACAAGAAGTCTTCCGTACCAAAATTGGCATTTCTGCCGGCTTGATCGGCTTAGGCACTAATCTATTGCTTTTTATAGCTAAAATGTTTTTAGGACTAATCACACAAAGCGTCTCAATTATGGCAGATGCCATCAACAATCTTTCCGATACAGCCTCTTCGGTCATGACGCTGTTGGGCTTTCATGTTAGCAGTAAGCCAGCTGATAAAGAACACCCTTATGGACATGAACGATTTGAATATATTAGTGGTCTCTTCATCGCACTTTTGATCATCTTTGTCGGATTTCAATTTTTGAAAACCTCCTTTGAGCGAATTCTTGACCCTGTTAGTACCAAAATCAGCCCGATTGTTTTCGTGATTTTGGTCTTATCGATTTTGATCAAACTATGGCAAAGTACAGTCTATACTAAAATGGGCACCGCCATTCAATCGAACACTCTTGCCGCTACAGCCCAAGATAGCCGCAACGATGTTTTGACGACCATCGTGGTTTTGCTTTCCGCAGGTGTTGAATTGGCCACTGGCTGGCGCGTGGATGGTTATATTGGTCTTTTGATTGCCCTTTACATTTTATTCAGTGGCGTCCAAATGATCAAAAGCTTTATTGATGAGTTACTGGGGACCCGGCCAACTGACGAGGAAATCCAGGATATGGAAGATCGATTAGATCGTTACACCCAAATCATTGGTTATCATGACTTAATGGTCCATGCTTATGGCCCGACACAACGCTTTGCTACCGTGCACATCGAGGTAGATGATCAACTGACTCTTGAAGAAGCTCATGCCGTCAGCGACCGCATTGAACGCGATTTTCAAGAAGGACTGAATGTGCAACTAGTTTGTCATCTAGATCCTGTTGACCTCCATGACCACCGGCGCCAACTAATCCGCAAGCAATTGAAACGATTCTTACGCTACCTAGATGACGGTCTCAGTCTTCATGACCTGCGCCTCTTCCGAGAAGCGGAAGGCGAACGCTTGACCTTTGATGTGGTCGTGCCTAAAAATTGTCGTTTCACAGACCAAGAATTATTAGACCGGATTCGACGCTTTTTAGCAGATGAATTTGATTTGACCCAAGTCGAAGTTGTCTTCGATCATAATTATTTGTTGAACTAACCAAAAGACCGCTACTCGTTTCTGAGAGTACCGGTCTTTTACTTTTGTGAAGCAGCTTGAGGTAAATTGTTTTATTTTTAAAAAAACAGCGCGTATGATATCTCTGTACTTATTCTATTTCTATTTAGGAGTTGTTGGTAATGAGAAAATATGTGGCAGAGTTTTTAGGTACCTTTATGTTAGTCTTTTTAGGTACAGGTACAGTTGTTGTGGCACAAGGGGATACCTTAACAATCGGTTTAGCATTTGGACTAGCCATCACTATTATGGCTTATAGCCTAGGTGGTATTTCTGGTGGGAACTTTAACCCTGCGGTTTCACTTGCAATGATTTTTAACAAACGTTTATCCGTTAAAGATGGCTTGTTCTATATGCTTTCTCAAGCATTAGGCGCCATTGCTGCATCTGGTGTTTTATCAATTTTTATTCATGCGTTGAAATTACCAAGCGATGGCTACGGCCAAACAGATTTCCCTAATATTTCGGCAGGTACTGCCTTTTTAGTGGAAACATTGATTACCTTCTTGTTTGTCTTTGTTATTTTGATGGTTACTAGCCAAAAATTTGGCAACAGTACGATGGCGCCCCTAACAATCGGGATCACGCTAGCCTTCTTGATTATTGTTGCGTTGAATTTGACCGGCGGTTCCCTAAATCCTGCTCGTAGCTTAGGACCAGCTCTATTTGCCGGCGGTTCTGCTTTGAGCCACTACTGGGTCTACTTGTTGGCACCTTTTGTTGGTAGTGCCATCGCTGCTTTCTTAGGCCAATGGATGGGCAGTGAAGAATAACTATCAGAAAAAAGCTTCGGCTAACACTTCCAAAGATTAACTTGGAATGGAATGTGTTGCCGAAGTTTTTTTTATTTATTAATATGCATATAAATATTTTTATCCTGTGTATAAGCGTCTAAAATTGTCTTATAGGTTTCTCGACCGATCCCAGATTTTTTATACCCACCAAAAGGCGTCCCAGCTGGCAGTTCACCATAGGTATTAATCCACATTGTCCCTGTACGAACAGCACGAGCAACCCGGAAAGCTCGGTCGATATTTTCAGTAAAGACGCCACCTGCTAAACCGTAGTCGGAATCATTAGCAATTTGAATGGCTTCCGCTTCATCTGTAAATTTGATAACCACCAATACAGGACCAAAAATTTCTTCCTGAGCAACCTGCATATCATTGGTCACATTCGTTAAGATTGTTGGCTGCATAAAGGAACCTTTTGCCAGTTCGCCTTCACAACGTGCACCACCTGTTAAAATTTCAGCACCTTCCTCTTGGCCAATCTTGATATATTCCAAAATTGTGTCCATCTGTCCTTCATTGATTTGAGCCCCCATCTCAGTTGCCTCTTCCCATGGCAATCCTACCTTCACTTGTTGGAATTCTTTCGCTAGAGCCTCCGTAAAACGGTCATAGATGGCCTCATGAACTAACAGACGACTTCCAGCCGAGCAAACTTGCCCTTGATTAGTCAAAATCCCACTCTTGGCGAAAGCTAAGGCCCGGTCAAAATCAGCATCATCAAAAATGATATGCGCAGACTTACCGCCTAATTCTAAAGTAGCCGGGATTAGATTTTTCGCCGCACCTTCTGCCACTTTATAGCCAACTTCTGTTGACCCCGTAAAAGCTAGTTTTGCAAAGCCTGGATGAGTCAGCATATAATTTCCTGACTCAGATCCTTTCCCGGTAATGATATTAAGTACCCCTTTAGGTAAAAGATCATTCATGATTTTAGCTGCTTCCAAAAGACTAAGTGGCGTTGAGGAAGATGGGTGGATCACGATCGTATCCCCAGCAGCCAAGGCTGGTGCAATTTTCCAGGCCGCCATCAGCAATGGGAAATTCCAAGGAACTATTTGCCCTACCACTCCAATTGGTTCTTTTAAGACCATTGTCAAGGTTTCTTCGTTCAGTTCTTTGATGGTTCCTTCTTCAGAGCGAACAAGTGCGGCAAAGTAGCGAAAATGGTCAATGGCGAGCGGGATATCACCGTTTTTAGTTTCACGGATTGGTTTGCCGTTATCCAAAGTTTCAACCATAGCAAGGCGTTCTGCATTTTCTTCCAATTGATCTGCAATCATGAGCAGTATGCTACTGCGCTCTTCCACACTGGTCTTACTCCAGTCAGGAAAGGCGTTCTGCGCTGCTTCAACTGCCCGGTCCACATCTGCTTCTGTTGCACTGATAAAAGTTGCTAAAGCTTCTCCTGTACTAGGATTTTTGGTTGTCAGTCTTTTTCCTTCACTACCTTCTGTCCATTTACCATCAATCAACAATTGATAGGCCTCATCTAACCATTTTCCTTTATCCACTTGCATCCACTCATCTCCTTTATCGTAATTACTTTTAGTATAGCAAGAAAATAATTTAGAGGACAAACAATAAGATATCGCTTTCATTCCGAGGCTAGCTCTTGTGTTATTTCTTTATCCTGTCTGTTTTTTCTGTTACCATTAAAATAGGAATTGTTATAGCACAGAAAGGAGCTGACTTTCTATGAAAAAGAAATTTTCCGGTGGCATCCAATTAGCCCCTAGTACTGAAGAATTAAAAAAGCTATTTAAAGCACCACTAGAATTGACTAGGATTGAACCGGATTATGTTGTGATTCCCGTTAGCCAACATATTGGTGCCCCTAATGAAGTATTAGTGGCGGTTGGTGACCAAGTAGCAGAAGGACAATTGATTGCTCGCAATTCAGCTGCAGTCAGCGGCTACGTTCACGCCTCCATCAGCGGTATTGTGACAGCTATTAAAGAGGTCCCTGGACTTGGCGAACAGCAATTGGCTATCCGGATACAACGTGGACCAGCCGAGGAGGTGCGCCTATCAGAAATGTCCCCATTAGAAACTGTCCGCCATGCTGGTATCGTAGGGATGGGCGGTGCCACCTTTCCTACCCATGTAAAATTAGATCCAGACCCTGAGATTACTGTACATACCGTTGTCTTGAATGGTGCCGAATGTGAGCCCTTCCTCCTGTCGGACAATCTGTTAATGATTCGTGAAAGCGAGAAAATCATACGCGGCGGCAGAATCATGCAGGAACTATTGGGAGCGAAGCGAATTCTAGTAGGAATCGAAGCCGACAAGCCGCAGGCGATCGCCGCCATGGCTCAGGCAGCCGCCCCTTTTCCAGATATTGAAGTCGTTACCTTGCCTACTATCTATCCGCAAGGAGGCGAAAAGGAAATTTTAGAATCCTTGCTAGGGGTTGAGTCACCGATGCACGATCGGACCATTGCTACAGGGGCTTTTTCTACCAACGTGGCCACCTCAAAAGCAGTTGCCGATGCAGTGGATGAGCGGCGTCCGCTAACCAGGCGGTATGTAACTGTTACCGGTGACGTGATGACGCCTAAAATTGTGGAATTCCCCTTAGGCACCACCGCTGAACAGTTGATTGACTTTTGTGGTGGCTTTAACGGCGCTCCCTCCCGCATCTTAAATGGCGGACCCATGATGGGAAAAACCTTACCAAATCTAGAGGTTCCCTTAACCAAGGGGAGTAATGGACTGGTGGTTTTGAATCATGCTCACGACGGAAAAACAGAAGAATCTCCGTGTATCCGCTGTAATCGTTGTGTAACGGTCTGTCCAATTCGCTTGGAGCCTCATCATATCGACTTAGCCTACCGTAGCGGCAATTATGCTCGCGTGGCACAATTACTAGCCGAGGAGTGTATCAACTGTGGCTGTTGTACCTACGTTTGCCCCGCCCGTCGTAATCTTGCCGCTAATATCGTAGCAGCTGGCAATAAAGTCGCCACAATAAAGGAGGAGCTTGCCAATGACTGAACGTCTTTTAACGGGACCTTCGCCCCATCTGCGTGGCGACTGGACTACGCGTAAAATCATGGGCTGGGTGGTGTTAGCACTTTTACCCGCTATTCTAGCGTCTGGCTATTTTTTCGGACCACGCGTCTGGCTATTATATCTGCTGGCAACTGTAACTGCCTTAGTTGCTGAAGCCCTGTGGTTCAAATTCACGAATAAAACGGCGACCCATGATTTGAGCGCTGTGGTAACCGCACTTTTGTTAACCATGAACTTGCCACCATCAGCTCCTTGGTATTTTCCTGTTATTGGGACTTTTTTTGCCATTATCGTAGTCAAAGAATTTTTCGGTGGCCTCGGCTATAATTTTTTAAACCCCGCCCTAGGTGGACGTGCTTTATTAGTGGGACTTTTCTTCTCGGAAATGTTCAAAATCAGCTGGTCAGCGCCACCTTTTGACCGGATTCCGCCTGAGGTCGTCACGCAAGCCACCCCCTTAGAGCTGTTGCGCAACGGCGAGCTCTTGTCAGGTTCCTTTTTGTGGTCTTCCTTTATTGGGGATATTGGCGGTCGAATCGGCGAAACCTCTAGTTTACTCCTTTTGCTAGGTGGCGGCTTACTACTTTGGCAAGGCATCATCCACATTCGGATTCCCGCAACTATTTTTGTAACAGTTGGTCTCGGTGTCTGGCTATTTTCCGGCGAAGGATTAGCTAGCTGGCAAACCGTTTTAGGACACCTAACAGGTGGTGGCCTGATTCTAGGCAGCATCTACATGGCAACCGATTACGCCTCTAGTCCGGCAACGGTTTTAGGAGAATATCTTTATGCTTTGGGAATTGGCCTGATTATTTTACTCTTCCGTTTTTGGGGTGCGACCTATGAAGGTGTCAGCTATGCTATCCTCACGATGAATTGTGCCACTCCTTTAATCGACCGCTTGATTCGCAGACGCGTTTTGGGGGAACCAGGCTCTAAGACTCTCGGCGTGAAATTGGACCATTAGGAGGGAATCTTATGCATATCACAAGTATTATGTGCTGTTTTTTTGGTAGTCTATGGCTAGTGACCCATTACTATCAGCAGCCAGCAAATCTGAAGCACCCTGAACCCACACCTTTCAACCGTTCACTATGGGGTGCTGTCGTCGCTGGCCTTAGCGTAGTTCTTAGTAGCAGCTTGTTCTTCTTTCTGCAAAAATTAACATTGCCAGGAAATGCCTCTGTCATGTTGTTTCTGCTATTCCTATTAGGCAGCTGCTTGATCAGTGGTCTACTATGTTTCCTATTTAAACGTTCCCTAAGCGAAATCCGCTTTCTGCTACCTTTGACGGTGCTCTTGGATTTAACACTACCCCACACTTTTGGCACTACCAGTTACTTCATCCAAGTTGCAGCCGTCAGCCTGTTCCTATTCTTTTGTAGTGTTTTTTTGACCGGCATCGAAGAACGTACGCAAGATGCGCCGATCCCCGCACTTCTTCAAGGAATACCTTTGCGGCTACTTGCACTTTTTCTGATTTGGCTGAGCCTTTCCTTTTTCCAAGGCGTCTTTTATGGCCAACTTTTTTAGAATTTAAACCGATACAATACTCAAAAACGCCTAAGGTTTTCCAATATAAGGAAAACTCTAGGCGTTTTGCTAATTAAAAAGTTACCGGTAACCGGCTAGCCAATATTTTAGTAGTCATAACGAACAGCTGTATCTTGGAAGGTATTTCCATGGGCCAAATCCCCGTACTCTACCCCACGTTTGAACCAAGCGACCCGCTGCTGTGACGTTCCATGAGTGAAACTATCCGGCACTACATAGCCTTGGTACTCCTTCTGTAAGGTATCATCGCCGATAGCGTTGGCGGCGGTAATCGCCTCTTCGATGTCACCTACCTCTAAAATTGGCTGACCTTGATAGGTTTCACCTTCTAGGTATTTCGCAAAACAACCAGCTAAATAGTCTGCTTGTAGCTCTAAACGCACGCTATACTGGTTATATTCCTTCTCCGATAATTGTTGCCGTAACTGATCCACCTGTCGAGAAACACCAAGTTCATTTTGCACATGATGGCCCACCTCATGAGCCAATACATACGCCATGGCAAAGTCCCCAGTTGCCCCGTATCGTTGCGCCAACTCCTCGCCAAAGCTAAGGTCTAAGTAGACACTTTCATCCGCTGGACAATAAAAGGGCCCAACTTGGGCGCTGGCTTGACCACAGGCCGAACGGACACTTCCTGAAAAAAGCACTAATTTAGGATCAGTATACGTTTGATTCATTGCGGTGAATTCCTGCTGCCAATAATCTTCCAAATAACCAAAGACAACCGCGGCAAACTCTTTTTGTTCCGTGTACTCTTGCGTCCCGACATTTTCAGTCTCATAACTAGCCGGTTGAATACCCCCAGATTGATTTAGAACATCCACCACACTATTCAGATCCCCGCCGGAAAATAGAAATGCGAGGACCACTATCACAATTACGCCGATACCCCCACCAGCTACCTTAGCGCCAGTACCAGTAGTTCGGTCTTCCACATTTGAGCTTTTACGCCCGCCTTGCCATCGCATAGGACCCCTCCTTTTATTTACTCCTTACCTTCATTTTACAAAATTCCAGAGCGCTTGTCTGAAACAAGCCCCTAACAACAAAAAGAGCAGTGTTAAAAAACACCACTCTTCTCTATCAGTCTTGTTTTGCGGCCAGTCGCTGCTGTAAGCCTTTGTCATAGTCTCGCGCTGCTGGTATCAAGAAAGTAGCCACCCCGCACAACAGCGTCCCTACACCGGCTATCACAAACATTTTCTCTACGCCAATTGCATCAGCTAATGGCCCCGCAAATATCAAGCCAACGGGACCTGTAACGCTCATTAATGCATTCAACACTCCTAGGACCCGGCCTAAATATTTTGGCTCATAGCTTTGTTGAATCATCGCCATCAGTAAGGTATTAAAGAACGGTGTTGCGAAACCCGCACCAGCATTCAAACAGGCGAACCAGATGAACCCTTGTGCGGTGCCAGGCAATAAACCACTAGCAGCAATCGTCACGCCAATCACTACATAGGCTAAAAGAACTGGCTTCATGCGATCGCGCCAGTTTCCAAAAACACCAATAAAGGCACCACCGGCTAGCATACCAATGGAGTAAACCACCTCAATCAAACCAGCCTGTCCGACAGTTCCATTAAAATAGTCCATCGTCATTAGGGGGTACAAGCTAGCTGCCGGCATAAATATCAAGGTAAAGGCTGCCCCAATCAACGTAATTCGCCATAAGCCCTTGTTAGCTATCAACTTTTGTAAGCCTAGCTTGGAGTCGGCCAACACATGGACTGCCTCCCCTTCTGAAACAATCTTGGGAATCGTCACAAACAGTAACAAGCTAACCCCGAAAATCGCCCCCAAAACATCTAATAAAATGAGATAAGCAATGGGTACCACCGAAAATAGAAAGGCCCCTAACGCCGGCGCAATAATAAAATTAGCCGACTGAACCATACCTAACTGCCCGTTGATCTTCGTTAGCTCCGCTTCAGGTACCATGGTAGGCAAGATGGATTGAATCGTAGGCATTTGAAAAGTCTGGGCAATCGAGCGCATCAATAACGAAACAAAAACCAGCCATAATGGAAACTCGGCAGAAAGTAAGCCGACAACAGATAAAATGATGGCAAAAATTGCTACTATTATGTCCGTGATAATCAATAAGGCTTTTTTATTCCAACGATCTACAAAAGGACCGACAAACGGACTCAAAAGAACCATGGGAATCATCCCTAACAAAGTAGCAAAACTCAAAATCGTAGCTGAACCTGTTTCATTCGTCAAATACCAAATAATGGAATATTGCACAATCATACTGGTAATCCCCGATAAGAATTGTCCACTTAAAAATAAATAAATGTTACGCCGCCAATGCGGTAACTGAAATTCTTCCGACATCATTTCACTCCTCACTATACTGTTATTTTATAAGAAATAGCTAAAGAAGACAATCTTGATACTCGTCTTTAGTTAAAGGACGCATCTAAAATATCAAACCCACTGCTATTTCGTTATTTTTATCATTTTTAGAAGAACATATCAGTCGTATTTTCGCCTAATTCGCGGTATAACTGATACGAGGAGGAATTCTTATGTATGAAATAGTCCCAACTAATATGCAGGAAGCTACTGAAAAGTTCAACTGGTTTACCCAACAAGGACAGGCTACCAGCCTTAATGAGGTGATTCAACAAGCCATTTTGGATAATACTCAAGACATGCTAAATGGCGCGCTGGAAGGGGCCTACTGGAAAGCCAAATGGCTCGAGCCAGACCGCCAGATCCAAGTCCTCGATGTCATCGGACAACCAATCGGAGAAATCACCCCAACCACTACTACCTTCAGCGCAGACTTCCAAACTAACGCCGCCAAGCTGCTCCAAAAACTGCATGACGATGTTCAAAAGATTGTGGATCAGCATTAAACCAGCTCCAAAATATTATGCTCCCCTTAAAGATTAACTTTAGAAGGTAATCTTTAAGGGGAGTTACTGTTTCTCGATTTTTTTGTAGTTCTTTCATAGTAACTATCTTTTTTATAAATTTCGTTATGCTTTCTTATAAAATCATAATTATCGCCAAGTTGAAGTCTCTAACAGCAGAACCTCTTTACAAAAAAACAGACCTTACCAATATGTAAAGTCTGTTTACTATCATAAACCACTAATTTGATTATTCAATTGAATCGCTTGGCCTGCCTTAGAGGATGGATCTTTCATCCGTTTTAATAGCAACTCTGCGCAAACTTGCCCAATTTTTCGAGTAGGTTGCTGAATCACGACTTGTGCTGGTAATACCAAGGCATCATGATCTTCATAATCAAAATGACTAAATAGAAAATCATGGCCCACCTTGATTTGATGTTGGTTTAAACAAGCTAAAGCACCAATAGACATATTATAGTTACTGACAAAAAGAGCTGTGATCCCTGCAGCAAGTAGTTTTTCCGTACAATCATAACCGCTTTGGCGTGAATAATCACCAAGTTCAATTAAAATGTCAGCCTGACCATCTGCTACTTCATAAATTCCCTGCAGTCGTTCCCGCGCTACATAATCAGTTTGTGCTGCTGCAATGATGCCAATTTTTTTATGTCCCTCGGCTAAAATATGTCGCATCACGGTCGCAACACTTTCACGATCATTAGAAGAAACAAGATCTACACCAATTAATTGCTGGGGACTGTTGATTGCAACCACTGGGATTCCCAGCTCTGATAAACGTTCCATTCCTTGCCATTCATCATCTGCCACGAAAGCAATCAAGCCATCCACTGCATGTTTTAATAGATAATCAATCTTTTTATCAATCAAAGTTGCATCGTTCTTAAAACCACTAAGTAGCAAGCTGTATCCTTGCTGCTCCATGATTTCTTCAATACTAGATACAACTTCCGCACCAAAACGACTAGAAATGCTGTTCATCAACAACCCCACCGAAAAACTACGATTATTTTTCAGCCCTTTGGCAATAATGTTCTCTTTATAGTCTAGTGCTTTGATTGCCTCAGCAATCTTCACCATATTGGCAGACTTCAGCTGTTGCCCATTCAAATAACGTGACACACTTCCCACAGAAACACCTGCCAGTTCTGCTACCTCTCTAATAGAAGCCAAATCTTATCCTCTCCTAGTTACCTTCAGCTGCTGATCGCCCACAAAGATGGTTACCGCTTCAGCAGTTTTCAATTGATTGTCAAGATCGGTATAAGTAAAATCAGCTTCGGATAAATCAAACTGAACTAGCTGTTCCTCTTGTGGCTGCAACACAATTTTTCGAAAAGCTCTTAATAGTTTGGTCCGTTGAATCACACGACCACCGTGCAGTTTCACAAATAGCAGGACAGTTTCCTTGCCTATACGATCTCCCTTATTCTCCACTTTAACGGAAACCGTTACTTTGTCAATAGCGGAACTGGCTACAAGACTGTGATAAGAGAACTCCGTATAGCTCAATCCAAAGCCAAATGGATAAAGTGGTTTTCCTGGTAAATCGTAATAATCATCCTGCTTAGCTGCAGCCCGTTGATAGTAGTATACAGGTAACTGACCGCTGGATTGCGGATACGAAATGCTCAACTTACCACTAGGATTGGCAGCCCCCGTCAAAAGCCGTGCAATAGCTTGGGCTCCTTGTTGCCCTGGAAACCAGGCAGTTAAAACGGCAGTTGAGTAGTTCACTACTTCTGTCAATTCATAGGGACGCCCCTGCACGAGAATACTAATAATTGGTTTATTTAATTGCGCTATTCTTTGCAACAATTCAATTTGGCATCCGCCTAATGCTAATGAAGCAACGTCGACATTCTCGCCTGAATCCATATTGATGCCTTTTGACGAGACAGCACCATTTCGTAGAAAAGCCATATCAAAGTTGCGGGCACTGGAACCGCCTAAAACTAATACGATGACATCTGCTTGTGATGCTACAGCCTCCGCTTCTGCTAACAATGGTTCCTGCTCTATTTCACGCCGAACTTCGCAGCCCTTAGCGTAGACAACCTCCGCTTGTGAGAATGACTGCTTTAGTTCTCGAAAAATCGTTGCTTGCTGAGCAGCTTCAGATTGAGGTGCGGTATAGTCTCCCAGAAGATTGTACAGCTCATCTGCGTTCGGTCCAATTACTGCAATTTTTTGCTTAGTCGTTGCTGCAAGCGGTAAGATACCCTCGTTTTTCAGCAAGGTGATACTTTCTTCTGCTATACGCAAATTAGCAGCTTGCGACTCTTCTAAAAGATTACCAAACGTCGCATTGGGGTCTGCCACAAATGGTTGCTCAAATAGCCCTAACATAAATTTCAAAGATAACACTCGGCCAGCGGCGCGATCGAGTACTTCTTCTGAAATTAGACCGGCAGTTACTGCCTCAGCGATTTTGGTATACGTTTCATCCCATAAGCTTAAATCGACACCAGCACTTAACGCCGCACTAGCAGCTTCCAATTGCGAATCGAAGACATCGTTCAAACGATCTAAAGCGATGCCATCTGCCATTACGATCCCTTGATAATGATATTCTTCTCGTAGCAATTGCTCAAAAAGAGTTTCGTTGATATGACAAGGCACACCATCCAAATCATTATATGCCGCCATAACACCAGCAGCATTATGCGTACTCTTTAACAAAGGAAAATAAACATCGCTAAATTCTCGTGAACCAATCGTCACAGTTCCTGAATTATGCCCGCCCAAGGCTTCCCCTTGGGCGATACAATGCTTCAAGACTACGCCAATATTTCCTGGCTTCCGCTTAATCTCCGCAACTGTTTGATCTAGAAAAGAAACTTTTTCAGAGATCATTTCTCCTTGGAAGCCGGCCACCACTGCTTCACTAAAGCGAGCAGCTAAAATGGGATCTTCGCCAAAACATTCTTCCGATCTTCCCCAGCGCGGATCCTTCATTAAATCTAAGGTTGAGACTAAGGCTAAATGAACGCCTTTCGCTGCTAACTCCCGAGCCATCAAGCGAGAGGTCTCTGTCATCAATTCTGTATTAAATGAATTCCCACGCCCCAAGTTAGTAGGATAGGAAATACCGGATAAGCCTTGGTGCCCATGAGGACATTCCTCAACCAGTAATGCCGGGATGCCCCAGCGAGAATGCTGAATCACATACTCTTGAACCAAGTTTGCAACTTTCCAAGAATCCTCTGCTTTTATACCATTATGAAAGTCCACTTTGGACCAAGGATCGGCACGAAACAGACCATACAACGCTCCCAGTCCACCACCCCAAGCAACATGCTCTTTAAAGGTGTCCGTTAGCGCTAGGCTGGGTTCACTTTCATAACACTCCCAACCATAAAGATGTTGATTTACCTGGCCCACTTTTTCCTGAAGACTCATGCGACCTAGTAAATCAGTCACTCGCTCCCGAATAGTTAGGGTTGGATCTTGATACGGATACTTAACCAACGAGTTGTTCCCCTCTCATAGCTGCAGCCTTGTTACTTGCCAGGACAAATGGCATAAACAAAAATACATCCAGAATAATTAATCCAACAGTTAGAAGCGCCGCTCGCCAGTCACCACCAGTAGAAATGTACGATTGAACAACCGGCGGCGTAATCCACGGTGCCGCTGCGACCGTCTTACTGATTAAACCAATGCTTGTTGCAAAGTACGCAATAATAATATTTATTGAAGGAATCAATGCACATGGAATCATATAAATAGGATTCATAACAACTGGTAAACCAAACATGACCGGCTCGGTGATATTAAAGAGACAAGTTGTAAGTCCTAATTTAGCAACTTGGCGTTGTTCCGCGCGCTTCGACACCCATAAAATCGCAATAACCAGCGGTAAGATACAGCCGCCGCCACCAATCAAACCAAAAGCATTTGTAAAAGGATCAGTGATGATATTAGGAATATCATGTCCCGCAGCAAATGCTGCCATATTTTCTTCAATTGATTGTAATAAGGGTGCTTGGCGAATTGGTGCTAGAATGCTTGAACCATGCATCCCAAAAACCCATAAGAAATCGGAGAAAAATTGTAAGAATAAGATACCAGGTACTGAAAGAACAAAGCCTTTTAGTGGTGTTTGAATAATGAGATTAATTAAATCTGGAACATTCAGACCTGTCGTTTTATTTAAAACGAAAACAAATAAAGCAAAAATTAGAATAACCAGCACTTCAGGTACTAGTGAATTAAAGGAAGTAGCAACAGCTGGCGGTACACCATCTGGCATTTTAATTTTTAACTTCTTGAATTTTGTTAAGCGAACGAATAGTTCTGTCGCCAACAAAGAGCATAGCATTGCTGTTGCTAAACCAGAAGAAGAGGTCAAGCTCTGCAAATAGACACCACCAATTTCTGCGGTTTCGCCATTTGCCAAAGTTACGATACTGTTTACTGGCATTAGGATAAACATTGTTGCAATGCTTAAAATACCCGCATGAACAGAGTTAAACGCCGGGTCAGTGATAATGCTATTCTTGATATAATAATTAGCTAAATTAACACCGATGTTATAGCAAACTACGATTGATAAGATACTCATAGTTCCGTTATTCACGATAACGGCCAACTCTGCTAAAGAGCTAAGATCAATAATGCGTTGGATAGTGGCATTGGAAAAAATCAGTGCATTTAATAAGACCATAAAAGAAGCTGCCATTACTAGTGGCATCGTGATAATAAAGCTATCCCGAATTGCCAACAAGTGTCGTTGATTATTAATTTTAGCGACGATTGGTAATAATTTTTCTGATAGTCTGTCTACTACATTCATGTATATTCTCCTTGAAATCATTATTTTTGAACCGGTTCAAAAATAATATAGCAATCGTTTACATTTCTTGCAAGGTTTTTTTTGATTATTTTTTTCTCATAAAAAAAAACAGCCGCTGATTTCTCAGCGACTGTCAAAGTCGATTTTAGTATCCTGAATGTCCTACAATTGTATCGCCTGCGTAACCAAAACCAACGCGTGTGATACTTGGGTTGATTTCCCAATCACGATGACCGCTACCGCTGGCTGTTACCATACCAGTTTCGTTATACCAAGCTTGGATAACGGAATTTCCTGGTGCCCACATAATCGCAATAACTTCATCGCCACGAGACCAGTGATCAGACGGGATTTGTCCACCCGCTCCTTCAATAACTGCTGCACGAGCTGCTGCAGAAGCTGCTAAGCCGGCATCCCATTGAACAGGATTCAAGCCTAATGAACGACGTAAGTCATTTAAAGCATTTAATGTTGCATCAGCGGATGTTGATGGTGCTTCTGGTTCAACTGGTGTTTCTGGTTTAGCAGTTTCGCTACCACTATTGTTTGATTCATTGCCACTGTTAGAATTGTTATTGCTGTTATTTGGTTTTTCAGCAGTTTCTGTACTTGATTGTGATTCTTCAGAGCTGCTTTCTGGCGTTGCTTCATTGGAACTTGAAGCTTCAGATGAAGCACTGCTAGATTCAGATGAAGCTGATTCTGCTTGTTTTTCAGTTTCTTTAGCTGCTTGTTTTTCTGCTTCTGCTTTTTCAGCAGCAACACGTGCTTTTTCAGCGGCAGCTGCTTTCTCTTGTTCAAGAGAAGATTTTGAATTTTCAGCATTAGCTTGTTGTTTTGACAAGTCAGATTTCAAGGCTGTTAATTCATTTTGTTTAGAAGAAAGGTCTTGTTTTTTTGTTTCCAATTCTGCTTTAGTTTCTTCTAGTTGTTGCAATTTTTCTTTATTTTCAGCTTGTTTATCTTGAACAGCTTGTTTATCTTCTTTTTGTTGCTCTACCAAATCATTGTTTGCTTTTACAATCGTTGTGATTGCTTGTGCACGGCCGATTGCATCTGCAATTGAATCAGCACTCAATACGGCATCCATCAAAGCGGCGCCTTTACTGTTTACTTGTACATCACGAGCTTGGCGTTTGATCGCTTCTGTCCGTTTTGCAATACGTTCGTTCAATTCTTTGATTTCTTTTTCTAATTTTTTAGAAGTAGCATTTAGCTCTGATTCTTGTTTTTTCAAAGCCATCCCTTCATCAAAAATAGCAGAGATGTCTGATTCTAAAGAAGTGATTTGAGAATCAACATCACTTTGTTGTGCTTGTAGTGAAGAGATTTCTTGGTTTTTTTGTTCGATTTTTTCATCGACGCTATCTGCAAAAACGGCGGTTGGACCTGCGACAGTTGTAAGTGCTAGTGAACAAATAAGTAGTGATGCGAAAATACCTTTTTTCACGTTGTATGCCTCCGACTTTTTCTAATTATTTATGTAAATGTTCTTCATATGTCTTATATTCAGCATATTGATTCTAACATACGTATATTTCACTTATAAGAAAACAATGTTACAAAAACATTTCAAATCAGACACATCACATGACATACTAGTCACTTTTCTGCTCTTTGATAACGAATTCGCTGAGTTTTCCGGTAAAAACAGCCTCCTTACTGACAACGACCACTTTTTTTAGTAGGATAAGAAAAACACGAAAGAAGGGCTAGTTATGTTGCATTTTGTCCCGGCTCTCCGTGAGGATCTCCCTGCAATTGTGGCTATTTACAATCAAAGTATTCCTTCACGGCTAGCAACTGCCGATACCGAACCGGTTACCGTCGCCGCTAGAGAAGACTGGTTTGCCGCCCATCACGCTAAGCGGCCGCTTTGGCTGGTGAAAGATCACGATCAGTTAGTTGGTTGGCTCAGCCTTAGCGATTTTTACGGACGACCCGCTTATCAAAAAACCGCAGAAATCAGTCTATACTTAACTGCTGATTCTCAAAGCCGCGGGTATGGGCAGCAGGCATTAACCTTTGCGGAGCAGACCGCTCCTCAGTTAGAGATTGAAACGTTATTGGCCTTCATTTTCCACCATAATACCGCCAGCCAGCGTCTGTTTAAGCGCAATGATTATCAGCTGTGGGGCCATTTGCCTGCGGTAGCTGAAATGGACGAACAAACTTATGCGCTAGATATCTTAGGAAAGCGACTGTAAATCTAGTATGATCACCTAAAAACGACCTTCCCGAACGAAGCTTTTAGCTAGTTCAAGAAGGTCGTTTTTATAATTTAATCTTGATTTTTCGCCATATTGGCTGTTACTCGTTCATCCACACGCAAGAATGGCAAGTAGATAAAGACACTTGCAATGATGATGAGAATCTGCAAGACCGCGGCGCGCCAGTCGCCGCCAGTTGCTAAGAACCCCGAGATGATTGGTGGCGTAGTCCAAGGAATCTGTACCACCACATGATTAATCAAACCGACGGCAGTCGCAAAGTAGGCTACTGTTAATGAAAAAATAGGTGCCAAAACAAACGGAATGATCAAGCTAATATTAAACACAATCGGCAAGCCAAAGATAATCGGTTCGCTAATGTTAAAGATTGCTGGTGTAACTGACAGCTTGGCAAAATCCTTGTAATCTTTACGACGACTGAAAATGAAGATGGCAATCAGCAAGGCAATTGTATTACCGGAGCCACCCATCACGGCGAAAGTATCTTTGAATGCCATATTGATGATGTGGGGAATCGATTCATTGTTAGCATATGCCGACATATTTTCTTGCATATTTTGAATCAAAAATGGATCCAATAAAGAACCGGAGATAACAGCTTGATGGATCCCGAAACCGAAAAATAGGTTTGCAATGGAGGTAATCAGCAAGAAGCCTGGTAAACCGGTCGTTACTTTACTTAGCGGACCAGTAATGACCCGGGTAATAAGTCCGTTTACGTCCATATTGAACAATTGATTCACAATAAAGGATAAGATAGCAAAACTCGTTACTGTGATCATGATTGGAATCAATACATTAAATGATTTCAACACAGCGGGCGGAATATTCCCAGATAACTTGATTTGTAATTTTTCATTGTTAGAGAGTTTGATAAATAATTCTGTTGCCAATAGACCTACGAAAATCCCTACAAACATTCCGGAAGCACCCGTATGCGTTACCGGGATTACGCCGCTGACTTCAATAGGTGAGCCACCTTCTGGCGTAAACATGGTTTTCATTGGTGTTAAAACTACAAAAGTTGAAATTGCCACTAAAACAGCGGCGATATGATTCGTATAATTGCGACTGACACACATATGATAAGAAACAGCTGCTACAACAAGTAACGTTGTGATACTTAAGGTTCCGTTGGCGATTGAGACCCCAATCTGTTGAATTGTCGTCAAAGTTTCAGGGTTGATGATTTTCCCCATAAAGCCGGTCGGTTCCAAAATGACATAATTAATTAAAGTTACAAAACCTGCCAACATCATAAACGGCATGAACGTTGCGAACGCATCGCGGAGAGTTCGTAGATGGATCTGATTTCCCAATTTTGTGGCAATCATTCCAAATTTTTCAAAAATCGCATCTTTTTTTGTCTGTCCCATCTTTTTTAGCTCCTTATTTTTTTGTAAGCGCTTACCCTTGGGGCTATCATACTATCAAAAAATAAAAAAGTAAATAACTTTGTACAAAATTATATATTTTTATTTTTTTACCCAAAAGAAAAAGGAAACAGACAGCTGCTGTTTCCTAATTTTCAACAAAGACGGCTTCAAAAATAAAGTCTTGATATAGATGGCGGGTAATGGAATATTCAAACGGCGTACCATTCGCTAAAGATACATTTTTTTCCACCTCAATCATAAAATCGCCAAAAGAAATTCCTAAGATATTGGCATCGAATTCAGTGGCTATATCCCCCTTGATCCAGATATGAGAGGTTTTTATCTCCAAGCCTAACTCCTTCGTAATATAGGCATAGACCGACTTTTTCAGATGTTTAGGTTCTAGCCCCGGTATAATCGCTAAAGGCATGAAGGTTTGCTCAATGGAGTAGGGTTGATGATCAATGAAACGACTTCTAATGATATTATAAACATAATCCTTCGCATCAATTTTCAGCATATCCGCAACTTTTTCAGAAGGTAGCTCAATAGAGAAAGTATGGATCTCTGAATCAACATGCTCTTCTCCAACCACGCTAAAAAGTCCTTCATTTGGCCCAAAGACTTTGGAATTGTCGATTGGTTTACGCATGACTTCTGTACCAAAACCACTGCGACTGCGCAAAACTCCTTCAGACACCAACATATCAACGCCTTTTTTGACGGTAAGCTTGCTAGTTTCGTACTGCTTTGCCAATACTTCACCCGCCGGTAATTTCTCTCCGACTTCATAAAAGTCATTTAAAATCTTCTTTTTCAAATCAAGATATATTTCCATATATTTAGGAATCTTTTTCATTTTTAGCCTCCTTATCTGTTTAAAGTTATAAGTAATTATATATCTTTTTCAATTTTTTACAAGATATGCGCTAAAAAACACAAGCGCACTTTAAAAAGGTATATATTTTTAATAAAAGTTATTTATTTTGTTACAAAAGCATGGTAAGATAAGTTTGAGAACAGAGGAGGCATATTATGACATTACAACAATTACAATTTCCAGAAAATTTTTGGTGGGGCTCTGCCTGGTCAGCCGAACAAGCAGAAGGCCGTGGCGAAACTGGTAAAGCAGAGACTGTCTGGGAACGCTGGTATAAAGAACAACCCACCCGTTTTTATCAACGGATTGGGTCGGAAGTAACAACGGATCATATTCACCGTTATCATGAAGATGTTCAATTAATGAAACAAACAGGACATAATTCATTTCGGGTATCCATTTCATGGGCTCGGATGTTTCCTAATGACGGCGTTGGTGAAGTAAATCCTAAAGCGGTCGCCTTTTACCGTGATTTATTTACAGAAATGAACCAAAATGGCGTTAAAGTTTTTGCAAATCTGTATCACTTTGATATGCCAGCTAAGCTACAGGGCCAAGGTGGTTGGGAATCACGGGATGTGGTAGCAGCGTATGTTCACTTTGCGGATACTTGTTTCAAAGAATTTGGTGATTTAGTTTATCATTGGTTCACTTTTAATGAACCTTTAGGGCCGATTTTAGGGAGCTATTTAGAAGATTTCCACTATCCAAATGTAATCGATTTTAAAAGAGGGGCACAGGCAGCCTTTTTTACGATCCTAGCACATGCCCAAGCTATTGCCGCTCACAAAAAATATGGATTAGAAAGCAAAATTGGCGTCATTCTAAATCTAAGCCCGACTTTCCCTCGTAGCCAAAATCCAGCTGATGTCAAAGCGGCAGAAATTGCGGATCTTTTCTATACACGAAGTTTCTTAGATCCGATGGTAAAAGGAACTTTCCCGGAGAAATTAACAGACTTATTAAGAACTTATGATCAGTTGCCAGCCGATATGACGGAAGCCGATCTACAAATAATTAAAGAAAATACCTCGCAAATTCTGGGACTAAACTATTACGAACCACGCCGGGTCAAAGCACGTTTAACAGCTATCAATCCTGAAGGACCTTTTTTACCAGACTGGTTCTTTGAGCACCATGTTATGCCTGGCAGAAAAATGAATGAATACCGTGGTTGGGAAATCTATGAAAAAGGTATCTATGACTTATGTATGGATATCAAAAACAACTATGGCAACATTGAAGCCTTTATTTCTGAAAATGGGATGGGGGTCGCAGATGAAGAACGGTTTATGGATGAGAACGGCCAAGTTATTGATACTTATCGTATTGACTTCATCAAAGACCACTTAGCCTATCTTTGGAAAGCTATCAACGAAGGCTGCAATATCAAAGGCTATCACTTATGGACCTTTATCGATTGCTGGTCTTGGATCAACGCCTATAAAAACCGTTATGGCTTAGTTTCACTCGATTTAGCGACGCAAAAACGCACAATCAAAAAGAGTGGCGAATTCTATAAAAACTTAAGCGACAATAATGGCTTTGAGTACGAAACAGATTGGCTAGTCTAATAAATCAAAAGAAGCTGAGATAACTCTCAGCTTCTTTTTTGTCTTATGTTATCAAGCGATTGTTTCCAAAAGCGTTTCAAACAGCAACGCACTAGAAGCCGCTCCTGGATCAATATGGCCTAAAGAGCGTTCCCCTAAATAGGAAGCTCGTCCCTTTTTGGCAACTAACTCTTTCGTTCCTTCTTTAGCCACAGTGATGGTCTCGGTTGTCAACTGCCCTTGTTGCAAAGCTGCCGCAACAGGTGCCCAAACGTCTACCATCGTTTTGTCGCCGACTTCGGCTTTCCCGCGCGCTTGGATACCCGCTAAACCTTGGGCTACTAACGCGCCTAACTCGTCCTTTTGAATCACAGTCAAATCCTTGGTCGCTTTCGTTAAATTCATAAAAGCCGAGCCGTAAAGTGGTCCTGAAGCTCCACCAACCTTGGAAATCAACGCCATTGACAGAACTTTAAAAGTATCACTGATAGTGGCCGGATTTTGTTTGGCAAAGGCTTCTTGATAGGCTGCCATTCCGCGAGCCATATTATTGCCATGGTCGCCATCGCCAATTGGCGTGTCTAAATCACTTAAATAAGCTTTATTCGTTTCAATCGCTTGGGTAAATTTATCGAGCCAAGCTTGAATCATCGTTACAGTTACGTCCATTGTTGTCCCCTCTTCTCAAAACTACCAAGAAATCGTTGTAACTTTGCTAGCTAGCGCTGTTTGCCAAGCCGTTTCTAAGGCGATAAACGTCAAAGAAAGTCCTTGCATATCGATTGACGTCATATAGTTGCCCACTTTGTGGAAGGTCACATTGACGTCTTTTTCTGCTAAAAGATCTAGTACATCATTCATAAAGACCAATTGTTCCATTAAAGGCGTACCACCCATACCGTTGACTAATACCCCGATACTTGCTGGTAATTCTTCGTAAGCCGCTAACAATTTGTCCACTAGTTCCACAGCTAAGTCATGAGAGGTTTGCATTTTTTCACGGCGATAACCAGGTTCGCCGTGAATACCCACGCCAAACTCCACTTCATCTTCTGCTAGCTCAAAACCAGGCTTCCCAACCTCTGGCACCGTTGCTGCGCGCAAAGCCACGCCGATTGTTTTCGTTGCGGCTACAACGCTTTCCCCTAAAGCTTTTAATTCTGATAAAGAAGCGCCTTGACGGGCAGCATCCCCCAAAATCTTGTGCACAAGAACGGTCCCAGCTACGCCCCGTTTACCAGCAGTATAAGTACTATTTTCCACGGCAATATCATCATCCACTACCACCAACTCAACCGCGATGTCCTCCATCTCAGCCAATTCTTTTGCCATTTCAAAATTCAAAATATCACCGGTATAATTTTTAACAATCAGCAAAACCCCTTGGCCTTGATCCGCCGTTTGAATCGCTGTTTGGATTTGATCAGGGGTTGGTGACGTAAAGACATCGCCCAACACAGCTGCACTAAGCATCCCATCGCCGACAAAACCGGCATGGGCGGGTTCATGACCACTACCGCCACCAGAGACTAATCCAACTTGTGGAGTCATTTCTGCCCGCGCTACTACACGTGAATCCGCCACTCGCGTAACAACTTCTGAATAACTTTTAACTAGTCCTTGCAGCATTTCCTCAACGATTTGCCCAGGATCATTCATGATTTTTTTCATTTAATTCCATCCTTTCACGCCTGCTTGACGCGCTTCTGACAGGATTTGCCCCAGATCATCACTGACACCGGCTGTGATAGCGGCAGCAAAAGCTCCCTCCACTAGTGGGCCTTCCACTAAGCGATAACGTGCTTGTGTCTCTTCCGGCAGCATGTCATAGGCAAGCTCCGCACTTAATACCGCACTGCCTAAATCTGCAAAGACGAGATAAACATCAGCCTCCCGCTCTTCCACTGCGGCGATGATTTTCAGAGGGTCGGAGCCAAGCTCGCCCTCTGAAGTACCGCCAAGTGAAAAGATCTGTACGTCTTCTGTCTGTTGCATCTGTTCAATCATCTCTTTCAAGCCATCTGTGATTGCTTGGCTATGGGAGACTAGCAAAATACTCTTCTTCATCTTTTCACCTTTTCCTATCTTAATGACGATCTTTGTAATTTTGACCGATGCGATCCGCAACCAAAATCGCATTGGCTACTTCTTCTTCTACGATTGGGAAAGGCATAGAGTGGATTGATTCTTCTGGAATACAAGCGATTTTAGCAACTGCTAACGCTTCTTCAAAAGTAATGGTTTCAACGCCGATATCAGCTAAAGTTAATGGCAAGCCAATGGATGCACTGAAGTCCATTACAGCTTCCAACTCATCTTTTTCAGCATCTTCCAAAACTAATTGTGCTAAGGTAGCAAAGGCAACTTTTTCACCGTGTAAGTAATGGTGTGTGCCTTCTAGAACCGTCAAACCATTATGGATGGCGTGAGCAGCTGCCAAGCCGCCATTTTCAAAACCTAAACCAGAAAGCAGGATATTTGTTTCAACGATTTTATTCAATGATTCTGTCACCACATTGGCATCACAAGCAATTTTAGCTTTCAAGCCATCTTCTTGAAGATTTTCCCAGCAAAGTTTGGCCATGGCTAAAGCCGCATAGGTACCACTAGCCGGTGGTGTCAAACCTTCGCGAGAGCCCATTGGTAAGCTAGCATTGACGCGTGAATATGAGTTGTGAGTAGCCCGTGCTTCAAAATAAGTGGATAAGGCATCGCCCATACCTGCAACTAAGAAACGAGTTGGTGCTTGGGCAACAACTTTAGTATCCACCATAACAACACTTGGACTTTGTTTAAAGTATGCGTAGTCGTCAAATGAACCATCCGCATGATACAAAACTGCGGAGTGAGAAGTTGGTGCATCTTGAGCTGCAATTGTTGGGACAATAATCAAACGTTCCCCTTCTGCGACTACTTTAGAAGCATCGATCGCTTTCCCGCCACCCAAACCAATGATACAGTCGGTTTGTTTTTCTTTGGCGATGTTTTGCAACCGTTTTGTTTCTTCTCGGGTTACTTCACCACTAAAGCCACCTTCAACAAACGTAATGTTAAATTTTTCAGCAGTTGCTTCTAATTGGGGGCGCACCCGATCAACATCGGCAGGGTTGGCAATCAATAAAGCTGATTTGCCGAAAGTGGTTACAAAATAACCTAAGTTTAATAATTCGTCTTCTCCTTGAACGTACTTCGTTGGTAAAATCAGTGCTTTTCTCATGGATAATTCCTCCTCTTTTTGTTTACATGCTTATCATAAAGCGCTATCAGCTAAAAAGCATTGAAGTTTGATACCGCTTTCTTTCACAAAAAGATAGAATTTTTTTGCAAAATAGGATTTATTTGTCATTTCACAAATTTTGGTTATAATAAAATTTGGAGGCGGTTTCTGTGAGTATTGAACTAGAAAAGGTATTGGATCTGCGGCGCTGGGAAGCTGTCCAGGAAAGCATTGCTATCGCTACGAAATTAGCGATTATTTTGGTGGACTATAAAGGACGGCCAGTCACTTATCATAGTCAGGTACAGCCCTTCTGTCAGTTAGCGCGGCAAGACCCCGTTTTATCCAAACTTTGTGAAAAATGCGATGCTCGTGGCGGTTTGGAGGCTGTGCGCACCGGGCAGCCGTTTATTTATCGTTGTCATTTTGACATCATTGATATGGCAATTCCCATTATGGTGGATAATCACTATGTCGGCGCAATTATGGCGGGTGAGGTCCGCCTTAAAGAGCAGCAAGAGCAGTTAGAGCAAGTCTTGACTGCCGATCGTCAATTGCTGGACAGCTTCATAGACCAACATCAGGCTGATTATCAGCAGTATCCTTTAATGGACTTGCAGAACCTAGAAAACGCAGCCCAAATGTTAGAAAAATTAAGTGAATATATCGTGACCGAAGCAATTAAAAAAGATTATTTAGTCAAAGCCTATCAAAAATCTCTAAATATCGTACGCGTCCAACCGGTAGATGAGCCAACCGAATCATTAGAATTGGTTCAAAAAGATCTCCATCAATCCCTTTTGACGCAACGACTAGATGACCAACAAGTCTACCGCGCGAAAAATAAGCTTTTACAGCCTGCGATCGATGCGATCTTTGCTAATAAGGAAAACCACTTGAAGTTAGAAACGTTGGCTCAGTTGACAAATCTTTCCACCAGCTATTTAAGTCGGCTACTGAAAGAAGAATTTGGTCAACCTTTCAGTCAAATGTATGCTCGCTTAAAAATTTACTGGGCTAAGCAATTACTGATAGATACTGATCAGACCATTGCTGAAATCAGTGATGCGCTGGGTTATGTCGAGCCTAGCTATTTTGTCCGTACCTTTAAAAAAATTGAAGGCACGACGCCCTTAAAGTATCGTAAAACACAATCGTAGGGTTTCATAGAAAATACCGACCCCTAAAGGTTAGATTTTTAGTCTAACTTTTGGAGATCGGTATTTTTTGCCTAAATAGCTGGTATTTTCTGTACTTAAATTTTTTGGTCCACCTGAGTCACGTCAATTTTCAAAACACGTGACAAGAAAGGATACTCCGCCTTCATTTGTTCAAAAAGCGGTCCTGTTGTTAAAAAACTGGCATTTCCTTGGATATGAAACCCGGTACCAGGTCCTTTCAAGCCCTCAACCTCGCGAGTCCCTAACGTTAACAGGACGTGCGGATTTTCTTCGATGTCGGCTTCTAGGCTGTGCATTCCCGCAGCCGGTGCATAAAGCGTATCATCAACTGCGCGCATATAAGAATTCCACGTATTCACAACATGATAGCCGTTTGATGCTTCTGAAATAATCGTGACGACTCCTTCATGGCGTAATACGTCTTGGACTATTGGATTCAACATAATTAAAACCTCCCTTTCCTTCAGTGATAACACCTTTCCACTAAAATGTAAAAAGTTCCGTCCGCTTAAAATCCTTTTCCCAGACAGCAACTAACATTTACCAAAAATCGCGTTATTTCTGTTGTTTTCTCAAAAATTTTTGACACTAACAAGCTAGATTGAGGACGCTTACAACAAAAATATGATACGGTAAAAAGAAAAGGAGGAGTTGGATGGATACTTTACGCTTTCATGATATGACCCTTTACTGGTTAGATGGTGGCAACGCTGCCTTAGATGGCGGTGCTATGTTTGGCGTTGTGCCAAAACCATTGTGGTCCAAACGCTATCCAGCAAATGAACAAAATCAGATTGAACTAGCCACGGATCCAATTTTGATTCAATACCAAAATAAAAACATCTTAATTGATACCAGCGTCGGTAATGGCAAGCTTTCTGCAAAGCAAAAACGGAACTTCGGCGTTTGGGCAGAGCCACGCCTAGAAGAAAGCCTGGCCGAATTAGGGCTGCAAAGTACTGATATTGATACGATTCTAATGACCCATATGCATTTTGACCATGCTGGTGGCCTGACGATTCCCAATCAGGCTGGTGAATTAGTTTCACGCTTTCCTAAGGCAGAGATCATCGTTAATGACATCGAATGGGCGGAAACTAAGGCGCCAAATATTCGCTCAAAAAGCACCTATTGGCAAGAAAATTGGGAAGCCGTACAGGAGCAGGTTGTTACCTATCGTGACAGTTACCTAGAAATCCCCCATATCCAGCTGCTACACACGGGGGGCCACAGCAACGGTCACGGTATTATTACGATCGAACAGCAAGGAGAATACTTGTACCACATGGCCGATCTAATGCCTACTCAAGCCCATCAAAATCCACTTTGGGTCCTCGCCTATGATGATTACCCGATGGATTCCATTTTTGCCAAGGAACGTATTTTGAAAGAGGCCTACGAAAGACAAGCTCGTTTTATTTTTTATCATGACGCCTACTACCGAATGGTTCAGTGGTCACCTGATGGCAAGGAACGTCTCGACAGCTTACCACGAACCTTGAAAAATTTTATCCCTGCTCTTTAAATGGGACAGTAAGATAACCCAATAAAAGCAGTTAGTAGCATTCCCACTAATCGATAATGCTACCTAACTGCTTTTTAATTTATGTTCTGTCACTAACAACGGTTTTGACTAGACTTGCTGATAAAGAGCCTTGAGATCAGCCAATTGTTCCAATAATTGGGTGCCTACGGTGGTCTCCCCCACGGTTTTTCGCTTTAGTTGACGATCAACTACCCGTTTAGTTGAAATAATATCTGTGCCATTTTTAATGGCATCCTTTTTTGAAGTAAATGGCTGATGCGCCACCAATTCCATCCCATAAGAATTATTCAGCAACGTATAACCTGCAATCCCCGTCTTCTTCTGATAGGCCCTAGAAAAGCCACCATCAATCACAATCATTTTGCCGTTGCCTTTGATGGGGTCTTCGCCATCCTTTTCCTTGATAGGGGTATGCCCATTGATAATATGCCCTTTTTCCTCATCCAAGTCGAATTCTTGTAAAATCATGCGACAGACTGCTTCGTTATCTCGTAATGAATAGTAGCAATTTTTGACTTCTTTATGTGTCTTTTTATCCGCAATAAAATAGCGCTCAAAGGTGGTCATCTGCTGTTTGCCAAATAGTGGGGAACATTCCCCTGTCCACAAATACCACGCCAAATCACCTTCATCTTCAGCCTTGCCTGTATAAAGTTTCCGCAAATAATGATCAAAAAAGTCCAATAGCTCACGTCCCTTGTAAGTCGTACCTTGATAGGAAAAATTTTTGAAGGTCTGGGCATCATCTAAGGGGATACAGCCATGAATCAGCAAGCTGTCATTATACACTTGATACATTTGCCCCTTCTCGAAAAGAAAGGCCACATGACGCTGCAATTTTTCCGAGGTTTGGAAGGCTTTTACCAAATGTGTGAGTACCTGCTCCTCTTCCTCCGCGAAGCGTAAGGGATCTGTTGGATCAATGGTGGGAAACTGGCCATCCAGCAATGAGTAAGTTGCCCCGTTGAGTTTAATGGTCTGCTGCTGATAATCAATTTTTGATAATAAATCGCGATCTGCCATTAAAAATTCTGGCTGACGCTGCAAAATTTGACCTTCCAATTTAAATTGAATAATTGTGATTGCTTGATGAATCTTCGCTACCTGTGCTACCTCTAAGCTGGTTTGCTTTTTGGTTTCTTTCGGTAAAAAAACATCACTCACCTGATAGTGGCTAGTCGCTAGATTCAATAATGGCAAGAGATTAATGCCATAGTGATCTTCCAAAATGTCCAGGTTGTTATAGCGAGCGCAGATGCGGATCACGTTGGCCAAAGAAACTTTGACACCACAAGCTGCGGCCATCCATAGAATGTCATGATTCCCCCACTGAATATCCACTGAATGATAATCTAGCAAGGTGTCCATGATTTTGTCTGGATAGGGGCCGCGGTCATAAATATCACCCACCACATGCAAATGATCCACCACAAATCGCTGAATCAAATAACCTAATGAAATAATCAATTGTTGCTCCTGGTCCAGCTCAAAAATTGTTTTGAAAATCTCTTTATAATAATTGTCTTTATCTGAATATTCCCGGGCCTGGTAAAGCAATTCCTCCAAAATATAGGCACTATCTGCGGGCAACGCTTTGCGGACTTTCGAGCGAGTATAACGTTTGGAGGCAAACACACACAATTCAATTAAATCAGTCAGATTCTGCTCATACCACGCGTGATAATCCGTTTCTGAAAGCTCCTCCCGTACCTTTTCCGTGATTTCTTCTGGATAATAAACCAATGTTGCTAACGCACGTAAGGCTTCTTCCCCGTAACGATCAGCAAATAAAAAGTCGATTTTTTTGCGGACATTGCCAGAGCCATTCCGTAAAACGTGTTGAAACGCCTCATATTCACCATGAATATCACTAATAAAATGTTCCGTAGCCTTAGGGAGATTCAAAATTGCACTAAGGTTGATGATTTCTGTTGCGATAGCACTTTTACTAGGATAAAGACTACGTAGTAAGGACTGATACTTATCCAATAGCTCGCCTCCAATTAGATTTTCGCCACAAGTGACTAGCTGCCAATACACGTAAACCATTTCCAAATAATTATGACACAAATTATCCTCGAATACTATTACAACACAAAAAATCCGTCTAACTAAAGACGGATTTGTTTATAGACCAATTTCATCTGTAATCAAAAAAATCGTGATACGCTTAGGATCATGGGAGCGACGCGTCACCGCAATCGTGTTACAAATGCACTCTTCTTGCAAGCAGTCGCCACAATTGCCTTTTTTCACACAGGGCGTTTGCTTTAGACCCAAGCGATTAGCGTTATCTGGGGCGGTTTTCTTGCGCACCATTGTGATAGCTGTCTCCAAATCCGGATAAACTTTATTCATACCCACAAATGCCCAGACCTCTTTAGGGCCAAAGGTCAGTGCCGCCACGCGGTTCCCAACACTATCCACGTTGACCAGCTGACCATCTTCTGAGATACCGTTGAGGCTTGTCAAATAAACATCCGTCAGCAAACTCTGCCGCATTCGTTCGTAACGTTCCTCAATCGTTTGCGCCTTTTCTCGGTCAACAATTGGCTGTTGCCGCTCATACAGTGCTTCAATCAACCCCATCTCCACCAAGGTCAGTGAACCACCAAAAGCGACTTCGTAAGTTGGATCCAGTTTTGCTAAAGCCAAGGCTTTGGCTGCCGCAACACTTTCACAGATCTCCACCTGAAAATTACGTCGCTCCAACTTACGCCGCAATGACTCAGCCGCTAACTTGTAGCGCTGACTCTGAAATTCCTTCAACATCTCAACACCTCCAAGGCTATTGTCACCTATGAGATGAGGTAGTGCAAGAGGAATAGTTTATGAAATTCTCTGTAAGTCAGCTCCTGACATACTACTTAAGGTATCATCTGCATTTATAACATACATAAACGGTTGCGGACCAGGACCCAAGCTAGCGGCACCATATTTATCTGAAAAATCCTCAAGGTCCCAAGATAATACTAAAACACCATCTTGCGTAGAGACATTTATAATCCGATACTCTTTACCTCCTATACTGTCAATATAATGTGTCGCTGTTAACTCAAACAACGATGTATTCGCACCAGCCTCGCCCCAATGACCTCTAAATTTTTCAGGTATTATTCCTGATTGACTGGCAGTTTGTTGCTCTTCAGCTACACGTTCAGCCTCTGCCTCCGCAGCTGCTTGCTGCTCCTCTTCTATCTTAGCTTCTTCAAGTTTTCTCTGTTCAGATTCACGATTTATTTCTCCGTCATTTGCTTTTTTAAGATTATTGGCTTGTGATAAAAGCGTATCGAAAAAAGGACCATTTAAATCTACATCCAGAATAGTCTCGAGTTTCTTATTAGAATCTTCATATTTTTTCTCTTTAGATAATGCCTCTGCTTCAGTATACGTTTGAGTATGAGTTGCCATTTCTGTTTGTACAGCTGTCAATTCTAAATTTAGAGCCTCCGCTTTTTTCTTGATACTACTTGGTGTATCTTTATTATTTAATATCTTACTAGCTGTGTTCACCCCTTCTTCTAAGTCCCCTTTTTCTTTAAACTCTAACAACTCATCAAGATTTTTAGTCCCTGACAAATAATTCCGTGCTTTTTTGTCTTCCGGCTTTTCTTTTAACGCTGTCTCAAAAAAGACTTCTGCCCTTTGATACTCTTCGCCAGCTAATGATTCAATACCATCGGTCATAGCAGATTGGTACGCTTCCTCACTCTTATTAGAACAAGCACTCAAACATAAACTAGCAGCAATTAAAAAACAACCTATGCTTACCGTGACCTTCTTTTTCATAAAATCCCTCCTTTAATTTAACTTTCTATTATAAATTTTACTAAACCGCCGACATTTATGCACGTCTTATCCTATCAAGCTTTATAAATTTATCAGATTAAGAAAAAAACCGATCCTTAGAAAAGGGCCGGCTCATATTTATTAATTAGTTAATTTTTTAGAGACATTAAAATAACGATTGTCACCACGGGATATTCCCCAAGCGATCAGAAAAGGTCCCTGTAGGTCCATCTTCTCCAATTAATGCCATTCGGACAACTGCATCGGTTCCCTCCGTCACCGTTTGACTCCCATGACGGAATTGCTCGCCCGTATTGGTAGTCCCAGGATCGACAGCATTGATTTTGATTTCTGGCAAACCTTTAGCGTATTGTACCGTTAGCATATTGGCGGCCGCTTTCGATGCGGCATAAGCAACTGGGTTGACCTTGGACTCAATTTTACTTGGATCTAAGACTTGGCCGAAAGAACCTAGGCCACTCGTCACATTTACAATGACGGGATTGTCCGCTTGCTCTAGCAAAGGTAAGAAATGATGAATCATGCGAGTAATCCCGAAAACGTTGGTATCAAAGACTTTTTGCAACAGGTCCGCCTGAATAGCTTGAGGGGCGATATGACTTCCTGGAATTCCAGCATTATTGATCAATACATCTAAATGAGACTCTTTGCTGGCTAAGGTTTTGGCAGCAGCAATAACCGAGTCATCATCTGTCACATCAACGAGCAAGTAATCAACTCCTAATTCCATGGCGGCTTTTTTACCTCGCTCTTCGTTACGACTACCAATGTAAATTTTATTGCCTAATTCTTTTAAACGTCTAGCTGCTTCAAAACCTAGCCCGGTATTCCCACCGGTGATTAAAATCGTACGCATCTTATTTCCTCCTATTACTGCCAATTTTTTTCATAAGGATAATAAATATTCGTTGTTAAAATCGAAAACGGATAGGGTGTTTTACCTTCCGCTAGTATTTTTTCTTCTAAATAATCCCGCAATTTCCAAACATTAACTGGACTATAATGTGGCGTTACTGCTAAGGCGTGCTTTAATTCCCGCATACTAAAACCCAAATCATCGGCAATTTTTTCCGGTGAACGATCCAACAGCTCAAAATTCCGAGCCATCTCTACTTGTGTTTGTTCAAATTCTCGTTTATTTAACGACATTGTTTTTTCCTCCTATATTAAAGGTTACTCCACTACTGATGACATATTGTTTAATAGTATCTTCAACATCCGCTGCAATTCCATCTCTTCCGCAGCTGAAAGACCTTTAGTCAAACTAGTTTGGGCCTGGTAATACGCACCCGCGGCCTCTTGATAGCTAGCTTCACCTTTTTCCGTCAGGCGAATCTCTTTTGCACGTTTATCTGTTGGTGATTCTTTCGTGTACAAAAAGCCCTTACTCTCTAAACGCTTAACCAAGCCAGCAACAGTTTGTTGTGTTAACGAGAATTCTCGTTCAACTGCTTTCATTGAAGTAGGTTCCAACTGTTCGTGTAAATAAATCAGAATACGAAACTGTGAGAACGTTAGGTCAAAAGATTTTAGTTGCTCGTTT
>NZ_BCQJ01000005.1 GCF_001544375.1 Enterococcus canis NBRC 100695
TACTGCTGAAGAATTTTTAAAAGTTGACGAAAATAAACAATTAATTTATGACGCACTTATTAAAAAAGCGGATTATTTTTGGGAATGAGTTAGCTTATCAATACTAATTATATGCTTTAAAAGATTTTTTTTACTGGCTATCTTATTAAATGCAAAATATTCATTCGATTTCTCAATATGCTAGAAACGATAGTATTCTATTGTCGAAAGAATAAGACAATATACTGGCGAGTATTTTTTGACCATACTTTTGACCTTCTCAATCAAAATTTACTGGGGTGTATTAGATTTTTTAATTTGTCAATAATCCCATATCTAAGCTGTTTTCTGACTATCAGGTACCACCAGAAAGCAATCCAGCTCTCAATACCGTTTCAAGTAGCCTTTATCACTACTCGAAACGGTATTTGTCTACGGTCTGAAACATCTATCTAGTATAGATAGATGTTTTTTTACATAAAGAATATTATATGGTTGGTTATTTATAAATAGAAAAGAATATTCTACTTATATTATTGCTTGCCGTGTTTAAATTGAGTCGATTCTTTATTATTCTGAATTGATTTTTTGTTAATCTCGTGTAATCATATCGTCTACCAAGAATTTCTAGGGGTGTGTTCTTATAAGAAATAAGGCTAAGTAATGTTGAGCATTGGTAGGAAGAAAATTTACAAGAAAAAATCAGTCCTTTTATTATATTGAGTAAATCAAGCATTTGGGATTTATCGTTAATAAATCTATAAGTAAAGCCTAGACCAAATTGCATGTTTTTCCCATATTTATCTATTGATGTGACTCCATAAATTATGTTCATTATTTTATAGTACAGAATCCAAAATTGTTTTTTTGATCTAGAACTTTGTTTATAATTATAGAAATCCCGTTTAATTTTATTAATCAGTTTCTTGAATTTACAGTCAGAGATATTGATTAATAATTTACCTTTATCTGAAGTAAAGTGGTATCCAAGATAGTTGAAATTTAGTTCTTCATTATTTTTGAAAACTGAAAATTCGGTTTTTGTTTCGTTTAATAATAAAAAATGAGTTTTAAATACTTCTCTTAAAATGTTTAAATCGGTTTCTGAGGTTATTCTATTATTGTTATAATTGATTATTATTATGTCATCTACATATCTAAAATAGAAAATTGGATTGAAAGCTGTACGTATATCTTGATCAAAATTTTCTAAGTAGACTTCAGAAAGCGCGTTTGAAAATGGTAATCCCAAGGGGATTCCAGAAACAGAACTTGAAAAAAACATTGGTTTCAAGATATCTATCGTGGAGAGGGATAACATGTTTCCTTGCGATATTTTTTTGTATAAAGAATGCTTATTAACGGAAGGAAAGAAATTTTTAATATCCGAACGAATAATTCTAAGGTCTATTCTGGGAAGCAAATAAGACTCATGATTTCCATGAGTCAAGGTTTCAATAAGCTGTTTTATAATTTGTTCTCTACTGGATAATCTAATACCATATTTTTTTTCTATTTCTCTTTTAATATCAAGAAATATTTGTTTTTCAATTTTTGTTGGATTATAAAAAATTCGTTGCCCAGCATTAATCTTATTCAATTTCGGAATAGATTTCACTTAAAAACTCCTTTTTTTACTAGACTCCTTCTCCTCACTCCTTTACTTGAGTGAGGAGTAAATGCTCGATTAAAGCATTTGGATACAAATTAATTGAGTAACCATCAAGTGTGTATTCCGTCCTACAATTTAAGTAGCTAATCTTGTTAACTGCTTATCAAGGTGGGAATTATAGTTCTCATTGAGAACTACAAGGAGGCTAGTGTATAATATGAAACATATTATACTCGAATTTTATTATAAAATTGCCTATGTTTCAACTAAAGTATTAAAGGAGGATATCGTGAAAAAAATTTGTTTTTGAGAACGGATGTCTTAGCTGAAGAAATCCCAATTCTTTTTTCTAATAAAGCTGTGTATATGAATTTCACTAAAAAAAGAATGCAGCAGCATCGGGACAACTGCAAATTGTTAGAATCTATAACGGTGCCTCTTTTTTTTCATATACCTAAATCTGCGAATGAAAAAAGAAAAATAGGCCTTCTGCATCCAATTGCACAAATTCAAATATTCGATTACATGCTCAAATATGAACAATTAATTTTATCTTTCTGTGAAAATTCCCCATATAGTGTTAGATCTCCTATGAAGAGAAATCGCCCTAAAATTAAAGATATTGAGCTTAGAAAAAAAGAAATAGCTAAGATTGAAGAAGAATATAGTTTTAATGAACAGTTATCCGTAACAAGTGAAGAAGATCAAATTTTATTTTACAATTTCTTTTCCTATAGAAAATATAAAAAGATTACTGATTTGTATAATTCACCTAGATTTAATAGAGATAAATATAAATATAACTTTTTTTTAAAACTAGATATACAGAGGTGTTTTCCCAGTATTTATACACATTCTTTAGCATGGGCGATATTTGGAGATAAGTCTTTAGCCAAAAAATATATAGGTATCGATAATTCTTTTCCAAATGCAAGTGATAAAATATCTCAAAAAATTAACTTTAATGAAACTCATGGCTTAGTTGTAGGTCCAGAATTTTCTCGTGTAATAGCTGAATTACTTTTTACGCGAATTGATATTGATTTAGAAATTTTTGCAAAAAAAAATGGCTTGCAAAATAAAAGGGAGTATTCATTATATCGATTTATTGACGACTATTTTATATTTGCAACAAAAAAGGAGCATATCGAGTTATTACAGTCGTTCTTGCGTAGCGAATTAGAAAAGTATAATTTGACTTTAAATATTGGAAAAACTGAATTGCAAGAGAAACCCTTTGAGATATATGACGCTTCGATAATTGGTTTGAAGAGAGCAATTAAGGAATTTGAATTTGATAAGTTATTATCTGCAGTAAAAAAACATATTGAAGTTGAGGACTATAAAGGTGAAAAGAATCAATGGAATGATCTTTTTTTTAAGATAGAAAGTTTGATTGCAATGTATCCTAATTCTAAAAGTAGAACAATTAATTACTTTCTAAAAACCATTCGAGGTGCAATATTTTACGATGGAAAGTATGAACACCGATACGTAATTTCTAATATTTTAGAAATTATAACTAATATATTTACTTTAGATATAAACTACAAAAGCACTAACTATCTAATTGCAATATTTGCCAAATTATTAGGCCAAATTAAGAATTTGAATCGTGAATGGGAGTTAAGTAGAAAAGAACTTTCTTTGGAAAAAAATATTAATGAAGATGTTGAAAGAAAAATAAATGAGCTAGACAAACAAATGAAGTCTTTAAAATATATAGAAGAAAAAATGTTCCAACACTTATTTCTTGTTTTAAAAAACAATATTGGAAAAATTGAAGATATGTACGAAATTTTTATACTTATGAAACTCCTAAACAAAAAACTGTCACCTAGTTTTTTGTGTAAAATATTATCGGAAAAAAAAGACTCATATTTTGTTTGTTGTAGTATTGCTTATTACATTTTAGAAGATGATTTGTCTGGTTTGGATACTAGGTATATAACCGTGGCGAATAAACTAAAATCAGTTACAGATGAAAAAATATATCATTATTTAGAGAAGGGAGCAAAGTTTCCAATCCTTGAAGGAGAATACTTTTATTTTTTAAATGATTTTTCTAAGTATCCCGGATTTAGAATTAGTCTGAGAAAAAAGTACGAAAAACGTTTAAAAATAGAGTACAAAAAGACTATTTTAGATGGTAGTGGAAATATAAAGGACAATGACCTTTATATTTGGGAAGACATTACTAGGTACTCATATTATGATTGGAATACGAAGACTGAAACATTTGTCAGGAAAATAGCTAAGAAAAGTTCTAATATGTCTAGGATAGATAGTTCAAGTGATTATTGAATTGCTTCACTGCATCAAGCAAATACTACTTAAAAAATTTTAACGTGGAAGTATTTGATTATATGATACTTATCCATTTTACATCAAGAAATGCTGTAAAATGCTTTTCCTTACTCTGCTCAATATTCTACGTATATGTATTTGATAGTATCGGCTCGCAAGTAATTAATTGACACCATTGCTTTTAAATAATCTGAAATTCAATTAAATTTTTTGTGTTTCAATCTCTTGGAATCATTGCTATTAAAGCATTATGAAGCTGTTTGAAAAAATGATTGGGCTAACCAGGTCTTAAAAAAGCTCGTAAAGCTTCACAGTTCTCAAAACGTTAAAAACTGTTTTATATCAGTCTTATCAGGCGTTTCGCAATTCATTTTGCGAAGCGTCTTTTTTTGATTAAAGCTATTCTGATTTACACTTTTTAGTTGTATCTAAACTAATAGTAGTGTTAAATGATTCAATTTATCTACCTTAAGTACAGACCGCATCTTTGCTTCTTAGGCTATTCCCTAGTATAATGACGTTGTTTTAAATTCGTAGGAATTTTATAGTGTAGTGGAGGGATCTATACATAATGACAAATAATTTTTGGGCTGAACTGTCTAAGCCTTTTTTTGTTTTGGCACCAATGGAAGATGTGACGGATGTCACCTTTCGTCATGTGGTACAAAAGGCTGGCGCGCCAGATGTATTTTTTACGGAATTTACTAATTCTGATAGTTTTTGTCATCCAGAAGGGATTGATAGCGTTCGGGGGCGTTTAGTCTTTACAGAAGATGAGCAGCCGATGGTGGCGCATATTTGGGGGGATAAGCCGGAGTTTTTCCGCGAAATGAGTATTGCTTTGGCGCAGATGGGTTTTAAAGGGATTGATATTAATATGGGCTGCCCGGTACCTAATGTGGCGGAACGTGGTAAAGGTAGCGGTTTGATTTTACGTCCAGACACGGCTGCAGAATTAATCGAGGCAGCGAAAGCGGGCGGTCTACCAGTCAGCGTCAAGACACGGGTCGGCTTTACAGATACGGCGGAGCTGGAAGACTGGATCAGCCATTTGCTAAAGCAGGATATTGCGAATTTGTCGCTGCATATGCGAACTAGAAAAGAAATGAGTAAGGTTGCTGCTCACTGGGAATTGATTCCGCATGTCGTGCGGCTGCGGGATGCACTTGCACCGCAAACAACGCTCACCATTAATGGTGATATTTTGGATCGTAGTATGGGACTGGCACTGGCCGAAAAGTATGGCGTTGATGGGATCATGATTGGTCGTGGAATTTTCAAAAATCCTTTTGCTTTTGAAAAAGACCCGCAAGCACACTCGCCGGAAGAGTTGATTGATTTATTACGTTTGCAACTTGATTTGCAAGAACAATATGCGGAACAAGTTCCGCGCTCGATTACCGGACTTCATCGCTTTTTCAAAATCTACATCAAAGGCTTTCCAGGAGCAAATGATTTACGGATTCGCCTAATGAACACGAAATCAATTGCCGAAGTTCGTGAGATTTTGGATGAGTTTCAAAGATAATAACAAGAGATTCCTAAGCCCAAATTAGGAGTCTCTTGTTTTATTGTGTCTCCATTCTTTGAGTCGTTAGCTGGCTTATAGGAGAATTTCAAACAAGATATTGAAAATCAGCTACCATAAAGCCATATTTACTAGGCATGAACTAACGGAAATGGAGGTTACTGACTATCAATGAAAAAAGCGTATCAAATTTTTGACTTACGGTGATGAACGATGTAGGATTGAAAATGAACAATGTTCATGTTGATGATACTCATAATAAAATCTCAGAAGAGGAGGTTTAAAGATGAATAACACGGTCAGTTCTCGAGCGCAACTTATAGAGCAATGTAAGGAAATCGTTCGAGAAAAAGGTATTGAAGCTGTTAGTATTCGTGCGATTGCGGAAAAAAGCCAGATTTCGGTTGGCGCGGTCTATAACTATTTTCCTAATAAAGGAGAATTGTTAGCGGAAACGCTGGGAAGTGTCTGGGGAGAAATCTTTCATTTTTCCGAGGATTCTTATCAATTTAAACACTTTACGGATTGTTTGGCAGCGCTGTTCAAAAGTGTTGCAGAGGGAAAAAGACGTTATCCTAATTTTTTTACAAGTCAGGCACTAGTTTTGGCTTTTGACGAAAAAAATATGGGTATGGCAAAAATGGCGCTTTATTGGCATCATATAAAAGACAGTCTGTTGACTGCTCTTGATCAAGATCAGAGAGTGCGCCCGGCTATTTTCGAGGAAGCTTTGACGAAGCAACAATATGTTGATTACATTTTTGATTTGTTTTTAAATGCGATTATGAAAGACTATCCGGCTCAAAGTATTTTAAAATTAGTGGAGAATTCACTTTATTAATTTTTGTATAAAGTGAACAATGTTCAGTTTGGATTTAGGAGGAAAATAAATGGTTAAAAAAACAAGCTTACTGGCAATTGCCAGCATTGTCTGGATGATGGCGGGATTCAACGTACTAAAAATTGGTATTGATACCTACAGTGGTTATGTGACGATTATCAATCTGCTACTGTCTGTCCTTGTATTCGTAATTTTTTGGTGGATGGTCTTTCATAAACTGACAGTGAAGCATACTGACCGCATCACTCATTATGAAGCTGAAAAGCAATTCTTTCTAAAATTTTTCGACGTCAAATCCTTTATCATTATGGCGGTTATGATTACAGGAGGTGTTTTGATTCGGGTCTTTCATCTATTGCCAGACCGATTTATCGCTGTTTTCTACACAGGTTTAGGCTCAGCGCTCTTTTTAGCTGGTGTTTTGTTTGGTATTAATTTTTTGAAAGAAAAGAGAGCAACTACTTAAGTAAAGAAAAGTAGCCTAAGGAACCAAGATGCAGGTTACATGGTAGGACTAATTAATAGAATTGGCGTAGGACGTGAAATATTTTTTCATGTCCTTTTTAATGTGCAAATGATTATAATGAATAACTTTAATTATGGTAAAAAAATAAAAAAACCACTAAGAAAACTATTTTCTTAAAAATTATATTGATAAAATTATTTTCAGGTGATATAGTTACATTGTAAGCGATAACATTAGAGGTGTTTTTTAGATGATTGAGACAATGTCAAAGGCAGAAATGCAGCGTTATCAAGGTATAAGAGGTGTTCCTCATGATTTTACCGATTATTGGCAGCAACTTATTTTGTCACTACAGTTACCAGAATTGAAGATTAGAGAAAAAGATTTTCATGTTAAGCAGGTTCGCTGCTTTGATTTGTATTTTGATGGTACAAATGGTTCTCAAGTTTATGCCAAAATGCTATTACCAAATACGAATCAGAAAATACCTGTGATTTTTCATTTTCATGGTTATCAAGGGCGCAGTAGTGATTGGTCGGAATATTTTAAATTTGTAGCGTGCGGTTATGGGGTGGTTGCTTTAGATGTGCGGGGTCAAGCAGGAAAGTCTCAAGATAAGGGTCAATTTGAAGGTCTTACGGTTAAGGGACAAATCGTGAGAGGAATGGTAGCTGGCCGAGAGCAATTATTTTATCGTGATATTTTTTTAGATGTGTATACCTTAATTGAGCAAGTAAGAAAGCTTCCTGAAATTGACGACGAAAACATGCAAACTTTTGGTGCCTCTCAAGGTGGCGCTTTAGCTGTAGTGGGGGCCGCACTTCATCCGCATATTAAGCAAGTTGTAACGATCTATCCTTTTCTTGCTGATTTTCCGCGGGTGTTGGAGCTGGGGCAAATTACGGAACCTTATGATGAATTATTCCGCTATTTTAAGTTTCAAGATCCCTTTTATCAAACTAAAGAGCAGATTTTTACGGCCCTGGACTATATTGATATCAAAAATTTTGCTCATATGATTAAAGGGAAAGTCAAACTGCTGACAGGGTTACGTGATGACATTTGCCCCCCGTCCACACAATATGCTTTTTTTAACCGTATTCAAACGAATAAGGTCCACATTCTATTGCCAGAATATGGGCACGAAGCTTTAAATGTGGGTGCAAATGATCTTTGTTTTAATTGGTTAGTCAATACTGAAATCGAAGAGGTGTAGAAAGATGAATTTTAATGAACAAGTAAAGCAAGGACTTATTGTTTCTTGCCAGGCATTGGAGAGTGAACCCCTACATAGTTCATTTATTATGTCGAGAATGGCTAGAGCAGCAGCTGAATCAGGTGCGGTGGGTATTCGAGCAAATTCGGTTGTAGATATCCAAGCCATTCAAGATCAGGTAGAGCTGCCTGTTATTGGCTTATTAAAGCAAGTTTATCCAGACTCAGAAGTATTTATTACTCCTACATTGAAGGAGGTCCGAGCAATCTGTGCTACTGGAGTGGCGGTTGTAGCGATGGACGCCACGACCCGGCCACGACCGTTAGGTGAACGTTTAGAAGATATTATCACAGTGATTCGCGAAGAATATCCGGAGGTTCTTTTGATGGCAGACACGGCGAGCTTGGCAGATGTTCACTATGCAGAATCTTTGGGCTTTGATTATATTGGGACGACGCTATTTGGTTACACAGAAGACACGGCAGGTCAAAATATTGCTGATCATGACTTTAAACATTTAAAGGATGTATTATCACAAACCTACTTACCAGTTATTGCAGAAGGAAAAATTGACACTCCCGAAAAAGCACGTAAAGTTTTAGAACTTGGTTGTCACAGTGTCGTGTGCGGCGGGGCCATTACTCGACCACAAGAAATCACACAGCGGTTTGTTAGTGAAATTAGAAGAACAAAGTTATCGGTATAAAGGAGGATTTATCGTGGAATCTACAATGGAAAAGAAGAGTCAGACTAAAAAGAATTTTTGGCTACGACACAAAGAAACGCTAACAGGCTACTTATTTATTGGCCCGCAGTTGATTTTATTTTTATTGTTTATTGTTTATCCCGTTTTTGAAGGATTTAAAATGAGCCTTTTCCGTCAAACCTATACAGAAGAAATTTTTGTTGGTTTGGAAAATTATAAGGAACTTTTTGCAGATCCAGTCTTTTTAAAGTCAGTCTTTAATACGGTTTTGTTTGTAGTGGCTATTGTTTTTCTAACAATCGTTTTTGGACTATTTGTTGCTACGACTGTTTACGATAAATCTGCCAAATATATTTCTTTTATTCGAGGCAGCTTTTATCTACCAGTTATGGTCTCAATGGTCGTTATGAGTATGATTTGGAATTTCTTATTAAACCCTGCCAATGGGTTGATTAGCTATTTGTTTGAACAGATGGGGGCTGGTAATGTAAACCTTTTAGGAAGTAGCACGTGGGTTATGCCAACCATTATTTTCGTAACATTTGTCGGAAACGTAGGGCAATCGATTATCTTATATGTGGCAGCGATGATTGGAATACCGGAAGACTACTTTGAAGCGGCACAAATTGATGGCGCTACCAGATGGCAACGTATTACTAAAATCTTGATTCCGCTAGTAAAACCAACAACGTTGTATTTAACCGTAATCAATATTATTGCAGTCTTAAAGATTTTCGTTGTAATCCAGTTGCTAACCGGTGGGGGTCCAAACAACGCTTCAGTGACCATGATGTATTATCTATATCAAAATGCCTTTGTTTACAATAATACCGGGGTAGCAGCAGCGGTAGGAGTATTGATGTTTGTGGTAGCTTTATTGCTTTCAGTACCGCAATTTAAAACGTTTGGGAAGAAGTGAGGAGTGAGAACATGAAACTGATCAAAAAAATAAAAAGTATGGAGCCTTATGATCTAATCACAAACATTATTGTATTTTTGTTAGCACTGTTGAGTCTGTTTCCAATCATTTGGCTCATTACTAATTCCTTTAAGACATCAGCTGACATTTATAAGATGCCGCCAGATATTTTACCAAAATCACTTTATCTAGGGAATTTTAAAGAGTTATTTAATAATCAACCAGCTTTACGGTGGGGATTTAATAGTTTCTTTGTTTCCTTTATCACGACAGCCCTTAGTGTAGTTCTTTCATCAGCAGCGGCGTATGCCTTTGCTAAACTGAATTTCAAAGGGAAAAAAGTTCTATTTGCTTTATTTATCGCTTCGTTGATGGTACCGAAGGAAACTTTTATTGTTCCGTTGTTTAAAATCGTCGTGGCATTTGATTGGGTCGATACCTATCAATCTTTAATTATTCCTAATTTGGCGATGTGTTTCGGTGTGTTTATGTTGAAGTCGTTTTTCGAATCGATTCCGGATTCGCTTCGTGAATCTGCAAAGCTTGATGGTGCTAGTGAGTGGACAATTTTTTGGAAGCTAATGTTACCAATTGCCAAACCGGGAATCGGGGCGTTGTTTATTCTGAATTTTGTTACTTTCTGGAATGATTATCTCTGGCAGTTGTTAATGGCACGTAGTAAAGACATGAATACGTTGACAGTTGGGGTAGCGGGCTTGATGCAAGAAATCAATCCAAATATCGGTCTGCGTGTAGCAGGGGCCGCAGTAGCTGCTTTGCCAATGGTTGTGATTTTTATCGTTTTCCAAAAGTATTTTACAAAAGGAATCGCAGCAGGAGCTGTAAAAGAATAGAGGGAGAGAAAAACATGAAAAAATGGTTTAGTTCAGCAGTAGTTGCAGGAATGGCTTTACTAGTATTTGCTGGTTGTGGCGGTGGTGATGAGAAGACCAACGAAGCCGGGGGTGGCGCTGTAGATGTGGAAGTTTGGTTGACCCCACAGTGGAAGGGTGTCATGGACGCTGCGGAAGATGGAGCAGATTACGATAGTTTCTTTAAGGAAGCAGCTAAACGTTATAAAGAGGAAAATCCAGATGTTAATATCAATGTCCAGGTAATCCCAGGAGAGCAACGTTCAGATAAGCTAAGTGTTGCTATTCAAACAAAAACTTTACCAGATATTTTCTTCGATTCTAGTTTTGCTTTGAGCGAATATGCCCATATGGGTGTTTTGACACCATTAGATGACATTATTGATGATGAGACTAAAAGTGATATTCCCGCATCAATTTGGGAAAATGTTCAAATCAATGATCAAACTTATTTCTATCCATTTGGACATAATCCAGGTACGTTAGCCTACAATGCAGACATGTTTAAAGCAGCCGGGTTAGAGGAATATATCGCGGGCGAACATGAGATTGCAACTTGGAATGTAGCGGATTTCGAGAAAATCTTAACGGCTCTAAAAGAGCATAATGATAAGGTTTCGCCTTTTGGACTTTATGCAAAAAATAATCAAGGGGATACCTGGAATCTGACTTATATGCGAATGTTTGGTAATAAATTTTTTGATGAGGAAGGCAATATCATTGTAAATGAGGATAACGGTGTTCAGGCATTAAGTTATATCAATGATCTTCGTAAAAAAGGATTGACGACTTCAGGACCAGAATCTTTAACAAGTAATGATGTAAATGCGATGTTCCAAAACCAACAAACGGCGGTTAACTTTACCAATGCTGTCCTCTTCTCTGGTATTCAAAAAGATATGGAAGATGGTAAAGTCAATAAATTTGATATGCGTTTGGCTAATATTCCATCAGAAACTGATCCATTGTCCTTCACTTATGTCACTAGCTCGGTTGTCTTTAACACCGGTGATGATGCGAAGATGCAAGCAGCTAAAGACTTTGTTAAGTTCTATTCAACCGACCCAGAATTAGTGAAAGCTTCTAAAAATACGTTGCCTGTTCGGGAATCCGTGTCAAAAGAATTGGCAGGGGAGTTACCGTACCTAGAAGCTTATAACAAGAATGCACCTTACATTATTAATTTTTCAAATAATACTCCAGGTTATGCAGAGTTGAGAAATGCCTTCTTCCCAGAATTACAAGCAGTCTTTACCGATGCAAAAACACCAAAAGAAGGCTTAGATAACTTTACGGAACAAGGAAATCGGATTATTGAGAATAACAAGAAAAAATCAGTGATTGAGTCAGGTAAGTAAGATGTTGTATGGAGCTTGGAATGAATTAACGGAACCTGAACTACAAACTAAACTGATCGAGATTATTAAATTTATTCAAAAACTACCAGATTTTGAAATAGGCAGTCAAGTAGTTGCTGAGGGAATAAGGGCCAATTTCTTATCATATGATACGGCAGCTGATACGGAGCGAGAATGGGAAGCACATCGTAAACATATTGACCTACATTATGTTTTAAAAGGAAACGAGCAAATTGATTTAGCTAAGAGTACGCAGCTATCTCCGCAACCATACCATGAGGAAGATGATTTTTATCTTCTTCATGGTAAAAAAGAAATGAGTGTTTTATTGAGCGCCGGTCAATTTTTACTATTAGAACCTGACGAAGCCCATAAGACTGGGATTTCCATTGGTCAAAGTGAGAGCATTCAAAAAATAGTATTTAAAATCAAGGTGTGACGTTATGAAAAATTATTTGTGTATCGATATCGGTGGTACAGCAATCAAGTATGGTCTGTATAATAGGACCGGTCAAAAAGTGACGTCCTTTGCTTCGGATCAAACGAATAATGCTATTGCAGAGCAGAATATTAGTAATACTCTACGTAAAAAGATCCAAGAATTAAAACATCTCGGCTTAGCAGGTGTATGTATCTCAAGCGCAGGTGTAGTTGATCCTGAAGCCGGAAAAATTATCTATTCAGGCTATACAATTCCCAATTATACAGGGACCGCTTTAAAGGAAATGGTAGAAACAGAATTTCAACTGCCTTGTGAAGTGGAGAATGATGTCAATGCAGCCTGTTTGGGAGAATATTGGCAAGGTGCCTTAAAAGGAACTACCAGTGGTATTTGTTTGACAGTTGGCACGGGAGTTGGCGGGGCGCTCTTAATTGATGGTCAGATTTTTCATGGCGCTGGGTATACAGCGGGAGAAATCGGTTATATGACTATTAATGGAGCTAGGTTTCAGGATGTTGCGGCAACATCCGCGCTGGTACAACGAGTTAGAATGCGTAAAGGTTTACCATTAGATGGTAAAGAAATCTTCCATCTGGCAGAAGCAGGCGACCCTATTTGTATTGAAGAAATTGAAGTGTTAATCCAAAGTCTTACAACGGGGCTTGTGAATATTATTTATCTGTTGAATCCTGAGCGTATCGTTCTGGGAGGCGCTATTATGGCGCAGGAAGCCTATTTAAAACCCAGAATACAAAAGGCAATGGACTTAAAAATTCAAGATGATCAATTTAAGCAAACAGAATTACACTTTGCACAATTGAAAAATGATGCGGGAATGGTAGGTGCGTTGTATAATTTTATAAAAAGACAATAAGCGAGGCAATAAGATGAGCATTTTAGAAGATATCCAAAGCAAATTTCCGTCCTTTTCCGAAAAGGAAAAACGGCTGGCAACGTACCTATTACAAAACAGTGGGACTGTCTCTAATATTAATATCTCTACGCTTGCTCATGAAACAGGCACGTCCCCAGCAACGATTACGCGATTTGCCAAGAAATTGAAGCAAAATAGTTTTGTGGATTTAAAAATCCAATTAGGTGCATTGCAAAGTAAGCATCAACGAGCAGACGAGGGATTAAAAACAGAAGTTTATGATTATTATAGTCGTGTAATTGAAAATACTGAGAAGCTGACTGATCCCGCAGATATGAAACAAATCGTAAACTTGATTACAGCAGCCCCTAGAATTTTTATTTTTGGTGTAGGAAGTTCAGGGCTGACTGCCTTAGAGCTAACTCAACGACTGCTACGAATGGGACTAAATGTAATCTCTACAACTGATTCTCATATGATGTTGATAACAAGTTCGATGGCTAAAGCAGGCGATTTAGTTATTGGAATTTCCACTTCCGGTGAAACGCAGGAAGTAAACGATTCATTATGGTATGCCAAACAAAATGCAGCTACAATTATCAGTATTACTTGTTTTCCAGAAAGTACTTTAGCTAATTTATCCGAGGTTGCATTGATTGCATATAGCAGTCTATTCATTGGCAATAAACGTTTTGTGAATTCCCAATTCGCTATTATGTATCAAATTGATGTTCTTTCGACAATGCTCCTTGAAAATGCTGAGCTTAATGACAAGATGAGTCGTACGATAAAAATCATTACGAAAAATGAAGATATGAAGGAGTCAGAAAAATCATGACAAACTTAGACAAATATAAAGGAATCATTCCAGCATTTTATGCTTGTTATGATGAAGCGGGTAATATTAGCGGAGAACGTGTGGAAAAGTTAGCAAATTACTACTTAGATAAAGGGGTTAAGGGTCTTTATGTAGGTGGCAGTTCAGGCGAGTGTATTTATCAAACTGTTGAAGAGCGGAAACTAGTATTAGAGCATGTTATGCGAGCAGTCGGCGGGAAAATGACAATTATCGCCCATATTGCGGCACCTTCAACTAGGGATAGTGTTGCGTTAGCAAAACATGCTGAAAGTTTAGGAGTAGATGCCTTGGCAGCAATTCCACCTATCTATTTTGTTTTACCTGAGGCAGCTATTAGAGCATACTGGCTGGCGATGGTAGAAGCTACAAAGCTAGACTTTATTATTTATAACATCCCTCAAACTACAGGCTATGCCTTATCTCCTAAGCTATTTCGAGAAATGATGAGTCATTCTCAGGTTATCGGTGTTAAGAATTCGTCAATGCCTGTCCAAGATATTTACCTATTCAAACACAGTAGTGAAAAGAAGGCAATCGTATTCAATGGACCAGACGAACAATTTATCGCAGGTCGAATTATGGGGGCCGATGCGGGTATTGGTGGTACCTATGGTGTGATGCCTGAATTGTTTATAGCTGCTAATCAAGCTTTCGCGGCCAATGATATTCAAAAGGCACAAGAAATTCAAAATAGTATTGACCAAATTATTTTTACCATGGTCCAGGCGGAAGGCAATCTCTATGCTGTAATGAAAAGAATTCTAGCCAAACATGGTATGGAAATCGGAACAGTCCGAGCACCGTTGCCACAAGTAACAGAAAAAGACCACACCATCATTGACAAAGCAGATCAATTGATTCAAGCAGCTATTGCAAAATATCCATTGGATAAATGAAACAAGCCTCCGCAAAAATGCGGAGGCTTGTTTTTTTAATCGATATCAATTGTCACGTTTACTTCTTGTAGCGGGACATCATAAAAGCGGTCTTCCCGACGTCCGAGAAAATCTTTGGCTTGCTGCGGGAAGAGGGCGTACATCAAGACGTCTTCTTCCGAGCGGGCGTATTGCTTGATTTCTTCACGGAAATCAGGGAGCTGATCACTAAGCAAGTCAGCGGGGCGAACAGTGATTTGTTCTTCCTCACCAATGATTTTTTGCTTGATTTCGGCTTTAATGAGTACTGGTGGTCGGCCGTATAAGCCTTTAACATAGTCTTTGATTTCGGTTGGCACCATTTTGTAGCGTTCTTGGGTAATCACATTCATCAGTGCTTGAGTCCCCACCATTTGTGAAAGAGGTGTTACCAGTGGCGGGTAACCTAAGTCAGCCCGGACAAGTGGCACTTCGCGCAAAACGTCTTCATATTTATCCTGCAAGCCTTGTTCGGTTAATTGGCTTAATAGGTTAGACAACATCCCACCAGGAACTTGATAAATCAAGGTTTTTGGATCGATATCTTTGACTTTAGGGTTCAATAACCCTTCTTTACGAAAACGGTCGCGAATCGGGTTGAAGTAGTTAGCAATTTCGCTGACTCTCTCCATATTCAGGCCAGTATCATAACCCATTTCTGCAAGTGATAAGGCTAAAGATTCGGTTGCAGGTTGGCTAGTACCGCTGGAGAAAGAAGAGATGGCGGTATCGATAATATCAGCACCGGCTTCCACCGCTTTCAAATAAGTCATCTCGGAAATACCACTGGTAGCATGAGTATGGACTTGTAGCGGTAAATCAATGCTGTCTTTAATGCGACTGACTACCTCAAAACTAGTTTGGGGTGTCAAAACGCCCGCCATATCCTTGATACAGATGGAGTCAGCGCCAATATTGGCCATCTCCTTAGCTAAATTAACAAAGTAATCCACGGTATGAATTTCACTTGTGGTGTAAGAAATAGCAGTTTGACATTCACCACCAGCTTCTTTGGCCGCGGTGATAGCTGTTGCCAAGTTACGGGTATCATTTAAGGCATCGAAAACACGGATGACATCGATACCATTGGCTACGGACCTTTCGACAAAATCCCGCACCACATCATCGGCATAGTTTTTATAGCCTAGTAGATTTTGTCCCCGTAGTAGCATTTGTAGCTTGGCATTTTTAACTTCTTTACGGATTAAGCGGAGGCGTTCCCAAGGATCTTCATTCAAAAAGCGAATACAAGAATCAAAGGTTGCGCCGCCCCACATTTCGAGGGCATAGTAGCCGGCTTCATCCATTGTTTTTAAAATTGGCAGCATATCGGAAGTCGGCATGCGAGTGGCAATTTGGCTTTGTTGGCCGTCCCGCAAGACTGTCTCCATAAATTTGATTGTTTTCGTCATGATTTACTCCTGTTCTTTTTCCTTTTTGACAGGGAATAATTTCGTTAGTAATTGTGAAGCAAGATAGATGATCAGGATCACGATAAATACGCCGCCCCAACCAAAGAAAAGCAATTCAAAAGCTTTGATCAAATCTGCTGACATTGTCTGCCCTCCTATACTAATAGTGCTAGCAAGAGACCACCGGCAATCACGGAAGCGATTTGACCGGATACGTTAGCTCCTGCGGCATGCATCAAGATAAAGTTCTGTGGATCTTCTGCGGTGGCCATTTTTTGAATGACACGGCTAGACATTGGAAAGGCAGAAATTCCAGCGGCCCCAATCATAGGGTTGATTTTTTCTTTACGGAAAAGGTTTAAGAGCTTGGCAAAAAGCACACCACCGATAGAATCCATTACAAAGGCCACCAATCCCAGTCCGATGACCATGAGTGTGTCAACTTGCAGGAATTCTTGATATTGCATTTTGACTGAGACAGAAAGCCCTAGTAAGATGCTGATAATGTTTACCAACTCATTTTGCGCGGTGAGGGAAAGGCGGTCTAAAACACCGCACTCACGTAGCAGATTGCCGAACATCAAAAAGCCGACTAGCGGTAGCGAAACTGGAGCAATCAAACCAGCAATGACAGAAATCACGATAGGAAAGAGAATCTTAGCGGTTTGGGAAACTTCGCCGGCACGATAGGTCATTCGGATTTGCCGTTCCTTTTTAGTGGTCACTGCTTTGATTGCCACCGGTTGAATAATCGGCACGAGGGCCATGTAGGAGTAAGCAGCTACCATAATCGCCCCCATATATTTGGAATTTAAGGTGTTGGCTACAAAAATCGAGGTTGGGCCATCAGCGGCACCGATGATGCCAATAGAGGCAGCATCGTTCAGGTCAAAGCCCAGTAAGACCGCCATGATTACTGTGAAAAAAATACCAAATTGAGCTGCTGCTCCAAACAGTAATAAGAAGGGATTCTGCAAGAGCGGCCCAAAATCAATCATCGCGCCAATCCCAATAAAAAGTAATAAGGGAAATAATTCCGTACTGATACCGGCTTTAAATAATTCTTGGAAAGGTCCGGGCTCACCACCAGCGCTTAAAACACCAGAATTAGGGAAATTGACTAAAATCGTGCCTAATCCCATAGGTACTAAGAGAGTAGGTTCATATTCTTTTTTGATTCCTAGGTACATTAAAATACCGCCAATCAGCATCATGGCGATGCGGCCAGGTTCTTGACCCATGCCGATGATTCCTTCAAGTAATGTCTCCAATCAAAATCCCCCCTACCCGATAGCAATCAGTTGATCGCCAGGATTTACGGTGTCACCCGGTTTTACAAAAAGACCGGTAATGTGCCCCGTTTGTGTTGCAACGATTTCGTTTTCCATTTTCATGGCTTCTAGAATCATTAAGGGTTGGTTCTCTGTCACCGCGTCCCCCGGAGCAACTAGTACTTTTAATATGGTGCCAGGCATTGGTGCCAGCAAGGCTTCACCTTCATGCGCACTTGGTGCAGGGGCAGCTGGTGTTGGCTGTGGCGCGGACTCTTGAACAGGGACCGTTGGTGGCGCTACAGGTGTAGCAGGTTGGGGCGTGCCACCGATTTCTTCCATTTCCACTAAATATTCGGTTCCATTGATCGTGATTTTAAATTTACGTAGCATAGTTAGTTTACTCCTTCGATTTTTTTGGCTATTTTCGTAATGCGAAACTGACTTTCAGGCATTGCTTCAGCTGCGAGGCTGCTAGCGATCACTGCGACTAGCTCTATTTCAGGATTGCGTTTCAGCACTCGTTTGACACGGAATTGACTGTCGGGCTGATCACCAGCGGCAATGGCAGAGGCAACCAGGCTGACAAGCGTTTCAGCTGCTGGATCGACTGGCACATATCCAGGTAATTCTTGCCAATCAGTTGAAATATCGGCCGCTTTAAAAGGTACTTCCTTTGCTGGTGTGGGTTCAAGCAATTCGCTCTTTTTACGAAAAAGCTTGTCGAATAGTGACATGAGGGCTCCTTTCTCGTCTTAGGTATCATGGTAAAGACCAGCTTAACCCAGACGGTGTTCTTTTTAGTCTCTCTCTTGATGATATCGGAAAAACGCTGTCATATCAATGTAAGTTACGTTCATTTGCTGCTTTTTTCGGAGATTTGTTTACGGACCATCTTGATGCTTTTGTTTTTTATTCTTGCAAACGAGAGGAGTTAAAACGAGGTAACTCTCTTTCCCAATTATCTTAAAGGTGATGCTGAAAATAACGAAAAAGAACGATAATAAAAAACAAATGTTCAATATTTTTATAACGATACTATTCTTACTGTTGGAAAATATCCTCGTTTACCCCTTATATTATCCTTGTTTATATTGGTTTTCAGTGAGAAAATAATTTTATAGATAACGTTTTCTTTTTCGTAAAGGAACTTTCGAAAGGGAAATTTCTAACATGGAATCAATAAATGAAAGCGTTTAGAATGAAGTCGAGGTAAGGAAATGGAAAAAACAACGGAATTACTAACACTCTTGTTAGAGGCAGAAGGTATTATCACCAGTAAGCAAGTGGCTTTGCAACTAGGAGTCAGCGCTAAAACTGTCAGACATTATGTGGCTCTACTGCAAGAAGAAGGCGCCGCTAACGGTTTCCAGATTAGCAGCAAAAAGGGACAAGGCTTAGCGTTACAAGTAACGGATGCGACTAAGTTTCATCAGTTACGGCAACGGGTCGCGGAGCCAGTGGAAAATCTGCTGGATCAGCTGATGGAGGGCTTTATCCAACAGGAAGGCTATTTGCGGGCGGAGGAGGTTTGCGAGGAGCTTTTTATCTCGCAAAGTAAGTTATCGCAGTTATTGAAGGAATTACGAAAAATTTTAGGCTACTACGATTTAACGATTGTTTCTAAACCTCATTATGGTATGAAAATCGAAGGGAGTGAATTTAATTTTCGCCGATTCTTGGCTAGTAATTATGTCCAAGCCTACCGAGCCACTGATAAACAGCTAGCTTATCCAGCGTCTGATGCAACTTCAGGACTTTTGGAAGCCATCAAAACGGTTATCAGTGAAGAGTTTTTGCGTCACGCCTACCCGATCTCAGAAAACATCCTACATAATCTGGCGGATCACCTGGAAATTGCGGTTTTGCGAATGAAGGAAGGGATGTATCTAGAAGGGGTGCCAATCACTGCTAGCACCACTGAAGATCAGCGTCGTCTGGCGGAATGTATCGTGGAACGCTTAGAAATGGTTTGTCAGGTACATTTTTCTGAAAATGAATTAGCTTATGTGATTGGCCAGATTGTTGGGAAACGAATGCTGGAGAAAAATCAGACGAAAATTGTTTCAGAAGAAGTCAATCGTCTGGTGGATCAAGTGTTACGCGTTATCGAAAAACAAAAGGGAATCGACTTACTGCATGATTTAGATTTGCGAACGATGCTGATGCTACATTTGGCGCCGTTACTAGATCGTCTAGAATTGGGCATTGAGCTGAAAAATCCTTTGTTAGATGAAGTGAAGATTCAATGTATCTTTGCTTATGATGTCGCGATTATTGCGGGACAGCGTATCCAAGAACATAGCGGTAAAGCACTCAGTGATCATGAGTTAAGCTACTTAGCCATGCATTTTGAAGTGGCACTGAATCGTCAAACAGAGATTCAACCGAAACGAATTTTAGTGGTGAGCCACAATGGTCGTTCTAGTGGAGAACTTTTAAAAGCCAAATTTGAGCGCTATTTTCCCGCGCATATTGAGACGTTGACCGTTTGTGATTTGACGGATTACGAAGCATATTTGGCTAACGAACCAGTGGATTTTCTCTTTACTACGGAAACACTCAACTATCAAGGAACTATTCCAGTCTTTAGCTTTGAATTTTTCTTGCAGCCGGCCACGGTGCGCAAGATTGAGGAGGTATTGACTGCAGAGCTAACGCCGGAGCAATTACGCACTTATTTTGATGAAGATCTCTATTTTCCGGAATGCTCTTTTAAAGATCGTGAGGCTGTTTTAGACTTTCTCTGCCGTGAGGTGCGGGCTAAGTATCGACTGCCAGCCGATTTTGAAGCCTTGATTCAAGAGCGGGAAGGTTACTTCGGCACTGATTTGATGCCGCAAGTGGCCTTGCCACACCCCAATCAGCTGGTAGCGCCAGTGACGAAGGTCTGTGTGCTGACCCTAAAAAAAGCGATTCGCTGGTATAAGAATCCCGTCCGTCTAGTGGTACTGATGCTGATCAACAAAGAAGATGCCTTAAAAAGTAAACCCCTGACAGAACGCTTGATCCAACGTTGCGGTGATCCAGCACGGCTCGAGAAGCTGCTAGCGGCAGAAAACGTTGCGGCTTTTGTTAAAGAAATGGAGGAAGAATAAGTGGAAGCATTGTTAGAAAAAATCACCTTAGAAGGTGCTTATAATTTTCGTGATTTTGGTGGTTATTTAACCCAAGATGGTCGGCGAATTGTGACCGGAAAATTATATCGCTCAGATGAATTAAGTAAATTGACCACCGCTGATCAAGAAAAATTAGCGGCTTTAGGCCTGACGACGATTATTGATTATCGTAATGAGAAAGAGCGAGTGAATAACGAAGATAAAGCCATTGGCACAGCTCGGGTTGTCTATTTAGATCCCATTGCTGACATTGCGGCGCTCGCCTCAGCGGATTATGGGGAGGTCAAGCTAGATTTTAACGAAATGACGGCTGACTTGGCCAAACACCTTATGACGGAACAGAATCGCGAATTCGTTCGTTCACCCAAATGTCAGGCAGTCTACCGAGAAATGTTCGAGATTCTTTTAGACGATAACGAACAAGCGGTGGTGCAGCATTGCCGCGGTGGCAAAGACCGGACGGGTTACGGAGTCGCCTTGATCCAGCTTTTACTGGGAATGAACCGGGAAGATGTGATGACGGACTACTTACTAACGAATGTTTATAAAAAAGAAAAAAATGAAACCAGTCTGGCGGCGCTTTTAGCCAAAACAGGTAATGAAGATTTGGTTCAAGCGGTTCGTTACTTTAAAGAAGCCAATGCCAGTTTCCTAGAGGCAGCACTAGAGCTGATTGAGGAGCGCGGCGGCATCGAGGTCTATGTTCGAGATGGGTTGGGGTTGTCAGATGCGCAAGTTGCACGGTTTAAAGAAAAATACCTAGTATAGGAGGAGCGGAAATATGGAGCGAGTAGATAAAATGAAAAATGGGATTTTAAGTGGGGCCATGAAGATCCAAAACAATAATTACATGCGGGCAATCTCCAATGCCATGATGGGATTGATGCCAGTCATGATGATTAGTTCCATCGCCTCGTTGATCAATGCAATTGATGTCGGTGGTAGCCAGCAAATCATGGAACAAATCGGGATAAAAGCGTTACTCACGCAAGTAAATGCCATGACGATTGATGTAATTTCGGTCTATGTTGCCTTTCTAGTTGGGTATAAATTAGCTGAAATTTTAAAAGCAGATATGCTGAATGCCGGCTTGATGAGTTTAGTTTCCTTCTTGATTTTAAGCCCAGTTTCACTGTTGGAGGAAACAAAAGTTTTGAAGATGGAAACATTAGGCTCCGGGGGGATGTTTGTGGCCATGTTTGGCGGCTTAATCGGAGCGCGTCTTTACATCTGGTGTGTGAAGAAAAACCTAGTGATTCGAATGCCAGAATCAGTACCGCCAATTGTCAGTAAATCTTTTGCAGCCATCGTACCAGCGGTGATTGTGTCTTCTACTATGGGGGCGGTTTATGTGGCAATGACCTTAACGCCATATGGCACGTTGACGAACATGATTTACACTTGGGTTCAAGCGCCACTGACTTCATTAGGGGCCAATGTCATCACTTGTATGGTAATCGTTGCTTTTATCGAATTCCTCTGGTTCTTCGGGATCCACGGCGTATTAGCGGTATATCCAGTCTTGATGCTAGTTTTCTATGAGCCAGGTTTGGCGAACTTAGCTGCTTATAGCGCTGGCGAAGCTTTGCCGCATCTATTCACTATCGGCTTCATCTTGAACAACCGCGGTGCCCGTTCTTTCGCCGTGGCCTTACTGGCAATCTTCAGCTGCAAATCGCAACAATTGAAAGCAGTTGGGAAAGTCGGCTTGATTCCTTCTATGTTTGGGATTTCAGAACCAATTAAATTTGGGGTACCACAAGTGATGAACATGCGCATGATTGTACCTTTAATGTTGACACCAGCTGTATCGGTATTGTCAGCTTACTTATTAACGATTGTTGGCTTCCTACCTTACCACAATGGTGTGTCAATCCCAACCGGTTTCCCGGTAATCTTTGGTGGCTTTTTAATTAATGGCTGGCAAGGAATTGTGGCTCAATTTATCCAATTCGTGTTATGTGTGGCTATCTACATTCCATTCATGCGCTCACAAGATAAAGCTGCTTTAGCAGAAGAAAAAGCTGTGGCAGCCAAAGAAGCAGCCGAAGCAGTAGCTGTTGTTGTAGAAGAAGCTTAGGAGGAGTTACTATGAAAAAAATCATTTTACTATGTGCCGGGGGCATGTCTACGGGAGTATTGGTGAATAATATGAAGGCTGTTGCACGGCAAAAATCAGAAGAGTATTTTATTGATGCTTTCCCAATCAATGCGGTAGAAACTGTTTGCCAAGATGCTGATTGTGTTTTGTTGGGACCACAAGTTTCCTACCAATTAGCAGAGATTACTTCCGCAGTCAGCTGTCCGGTGGAATCAATCGATATGCGTCATTACGGCATGATGGACGGTGCGAAGGTTCTCGACCAGGCCTTGGCGATGATCGGCGGGTGACGCTGATGGAAGGAAGAGAACAGGTTTGCTTCCAACTAATTTCCAATGCGGGAGCTGCCCGCAGTGCTTGCTTTGAGGCCATTCGTCACTTTAAACAGGGTGCAACAGACAAAGGCCAGGAGCTGTTAAAAACCAGCGATAACTACTACACCGAGGCCCATAGTTGGCACGGACAGTTAGTTAAACAGGAAGCTGGCGGCGATACGGTTTGGATGAGTCTGTTATTGACGCATGCAGAAGATTTAATGATGAGTGCCGAATTGACCAAAGCTTTTGCGCAAGAATTTATCGACCTGCACCAAGAAGTAGCCCAATTAAAGCAGGTAGTGCAGCAGTTAGTCCCAGTGGCAGAATATTAAAAAAACGGGTTGTCTATCCATTGATAGGCAGCTCGTTTTTTGAACGTTTTCTCTTCGTTTAATAAAAGGCAGAGGCTCTTTGTAATGGAGCGATATTTTAAAAAATCTAGTGGTGTTGCTTATTTCGAAGCTACATCCAGCTAAATTGATTGTTTGAAGGACTATTCATGGGAAATATTTTGGGAAGCGTTGTTAAAAAGTACCGTAATGATTTCCTAAATTAATAAATGATGGACTAGTTCAAATCCGGAAAAGTGCTATAATAGAGCATATTTTAGCAAAATTGAGGAAGAATGAGTGGAGATGTGGCAAAAAGTTTTACTGAGTATAGTGGGTGGCCTATTCACCATATTATTGGTGGTCTGGATCGCCTTTCAAGTTTCACCGCGTCCGGGAGCGTTCTTAATCAACCGTCTATTTGCAGGTAAGGCGGAGATCACAGAACCAACTAAATTTCAGGCTGCACAGCAACAAGTCGTGGTAACGAAGGACTTAGCGTACCCTTCTACCCATCAAGAAAATCAGTTTGATCTTTATCTGCCTAAAGCCAAAGCGCCGGTATTATTGTGGATTCACGGCGGCGGCTATGTAGGAGGTGATAAAGCTGGTATGGTGGAATTTGCTACACGGACGGCTGCCGATGCGCATGTTGCGGTAGTGGCGATGAACTATCAGCTAGCACCAGATTCACAATATCCCAATCAGCTACAACAGGTAGATGAGTTGGTTCATTACTTACAACGCCATGCCACCGATTTTCCTCAACTAGATCTTACTAAGATCTTTATTGGAGGCGATAGTGCCGGGGCGCAAATTGCTTTACAATATGCAACAGTTCAAACTAACCCAGACTACGCGAAGACGCTGAACTTGACGCCGCGCATCACCAAGGAATTGCAAGGTACGCTCTCTTATTGTGGACCAGTTGATCTGCAACAAGTAGCGCATGAGCAATCACAGGATCGCTTTTTGAAATTTTTTGTCAAAACAGTCGCTTGGTCACTGTTAGGTACAAAGGATTGGCAGCATAGTGCCCAATTGCAGCAGGCTAGCGTAGCACAACACGTCACAGCCTCATTTCCACCTACATTTATAACGGACGCACAAAACTTTTCCTTCCAATCACAAGGCGAGGCCCTTGTGCAAAAATTGACTGCCTTACAAGTCCCAGTGACATCTCTTTTCTTCCAAGAAGCACTAAACCATGAATATCAGTTTGATTATGCCTTGCCTGAGGCACAGACTTGTTACCAACAAACGATAGCCTTTTTGAAAGAATATCAATAAAAACCAGCGAGACCAGGGTTAGCCCACCGTCTCGCTGGTTTTTTTGTGAAGTAGATTTATTCTGCATATTTGGTAATTTTAGCCATGTATCTACGGATGATATCCACAAAATGCTGGAATTTAGCTTGTTCTGCATCCGTCAAAGGCACATCCAGAATATCACTAGCACCACTACGGTTTAAAATAGTAGGAACACTAGTAAGGATACCGTTTTGACTGTATTCACCTATACTATTTCACTGAGTTTATGGCTCAATACACAAAGTATGTATGCTTAGCTTTCCATTGTTCCACTTTGATAAAGACCCAGAACCCGTAAATCCCCAAGGTGATGATAGTTAGCAGAAACCATTTGATCCAGTTCCCGAATAATTGGATGGCAGTACCATCAAAGCCTAGTCGGTGGCCATCCACCACAGTGTGTTTGATTTTCCAGTTATACATCATGCAAATACCCCACGGTGCACAAATACCGAAAGTCAGCACGGTTACCAAAGTCGCTAAAATCCAAGTACCAATATAGGATAATAAGCCGCCATCAAAATATGAATTACGCATTTCTTTTTCTCCTTTTTAGAATAGTGTACCACAAGTGAGTTATAGATGACGTTGTCGGTATTCTTTAGGTGAACAAGTTAGCTTCTTTTTGAAAAGACGACTAAAATAGTGTGCATCTTCATAACCAACCTTAAAGGCAATTTCTGCAATAGTATAGCGAAGCTGAGCATCCTGTAGTAGCTCCTGTGCTTTTTGTAAACGGAAATTAATTAGGTACTCTGAAAAGGAGGCGCCAAGAGTCTGCTTCATTTGCTTACTTAAGTAAGTCTCGCTAACAAAAAAACGCTGAGCTACTTGAGTTAATGTTAGATTTTTTTCAGAATAATGATTTTCTAAATAACGAATAACAGTTTCTACGAGATTGTTTTCAGGAATAGGAGGCGGTGCTGGCTGCTGCCAGGCTGTTGCCAAATTCTGAAGTAAGTGCTGTAAGTCGGTTTTGGGGATAGGTTTCAATAAATAGTCATAGACACCTAACTTAATTGCTCTGCGAGCGAAATCAAAATCATCATAGCCGCTGATAATTACTAGTATTGTATGTGGTGACCGACTTTTCATGATTTCAATCAAGTCGAGTCCATTCATATCGCCTAGATTGATATCCACTAATGCTGCAGCAATATTTTTTTCTTCCAAACATTGAAGAGCAGCCTGTCCGCTAGCAGCAGTGTAAATGTTGTCAAATGGACTAACTATTTTTCGTAGATAGCCTGCGAGGCCTTCCCTTAAGGCTCGCTCATCATCCACAATCAAGAGATTTTTCATCTGTTTCCTCCCAAATTGGTAGCAATAAGGTTGCTGTCGTTCGTTCGCCGCTAGTAAAGGTTAAAGAAGCAGCTCCTTGGTAAAAGAGCTGTAACCGATGCCGGACATTGAGAATACCATAACCAGTCGTAGAGCCTCGATTCAGTTGATCTACTTGAGTCGGTGAAATAGGTGAACCACTATTCTGAATGGCGATACGCAAAAATTGTCCGTTTTTGGAGACATCGATTAAGATTTCTCCTGGTCTTTTTTGCGGGCGAATCCCATGATTTAGGGCGTTTTCAACCAGTGGCTGCAATAAAAAATGCAGCATGAGAGAATTGCCCAGGTCTGGAGAACAGCGTACCGTGACAGTTGCAAGCTCTTCGTGCCGTATCTTTTGAATCGCTAAATAGCTTTGGACATGAGCTAGCTCTTCGGAAACGGTGATACATTCAGCTCCGTGATTCAATCCTTTACGGAAAAATGTGCTGAGGTATTCAATCGTTGTGACGGCCTCCTCTGCGTCGCCGCCAAGAATCTGCCATTGGATAGTGTCTAGCGTGTTATATAAAAAATGCGGTTGGATTTGAGCTTGTAACGTTTTGATAGAAGCCAATCGATACTGTTGTTCTTTTTGATAAACGTCATCTAATGTTTGATTGAACGCCTGACTTAACTCGACCATCTCTTGCGGTGATTGGACCAAGCTGCGAGCACCGCGATTTCCTTGCTGTACAGCTTTCATAGTATGGCGAATCGCAGATAAGGGCTGGATAATTTGTCGAAAAAGATAGAATAGCAACAATCCGAGTAGAAGGCTCACAATGATTCCAACCAACACTAAGTAGTCACGCATTTGGCTAGCACTTTGCCCAAGGCTAGCTTTTGGGACAACATAATTGATCTTCCAATTTGACAGCAAATCAATAGAGCTAGTAAAGAGTAGCTCTTTAACAGGATCAATTTTCAAAGCATCGCTATCTCCTCCTAATAAAGAGCCCTGTCCGTCATAAAGGGTCAATTCATGGGCTAATGATTGTACCTTATGCAAAGGGATTGCCGCGGCGATATACATTGTTCCGTCATTTAGTGGTCGAGACAGCCGATAGAGAATGATTACCGCATCACGATCATCTTCTTTAGAAGATAGCAAGTGGCTGACAGTATAAGATAGGTTAGGGTGTGTAACCATTTCTTGGTAATAATTTCGGTCTGCAATCGAAAAATCTGGGTAGTCGGGTGAATGTGAAATACCATCCGCGGTCACCAACCGAATGGACAGGTAGTTATCAGAATCATAGCGAGATACCGCGATGGTTTCTTGAAAAAATTGCGTTTGATCATACGCTACCCGAGTAGGTAAGTCAGCAAGTAAGCGAAGCTCTGCTAAGCGTTCACCAAACCAACTATTGATCTGGCTTGTGCGGTTATCTACAAATTTTTGTGTTATTGAAATGTTGAGAGGTATTACCATTCTAGTTAATTGGAGTTGCATTGTACCGTAAATTGAAGCGATTAATGAAACAGATATTAAGATAAAGACGACAATAATTTGTTTTTTTAAGGACTTCATAAAGGCTCCTTTGCTCATTTTTTCACTTTTTGTCGGAAATGTCCACTTAATATAGGGAAAGTCCAAAGACGTTTTAGTTACTTCTCATTATACTGAACTTATCAAGTATAGGAAGAGGAGTTGGAAAAAGTGAGACGAAAATGGTTAACGGGAATTATTTTATTGGGATTTTTAGCGGGGTGTAGTACGGGGAATGCACAAACAGTGGAAGGCGTTGGACAAGGGAAACATGGGGATATTAAAGTAGAAGTTTCCTTAAAAGACGAAAAAATTCAAGATATCAAAGTGCTGTCTCAAAAGGAAAATGATGTCTTGGCAGAACCTGTTTATGGTCAATTAAAGGACACAATCATTGCTGGAAACTCTGCTAATGTTGATGTAGTTTCAGGATCAACAGCAACTAGTGAAGGGTATATCGCAGCAGTAAAGGATGCAATCGAAAAATCTGGTTTGACTTTGGCAGCTGTGAAAAAAGCCAACAGAAAAGAAACAAAGTTAGAATCAGATCAGACGTACGATGTGGTTGTTGTTGGGTCCGGAGGCGCGGGTTTCAGTGCTGCGATCGAAGCGGCAGAAGCAGGTAAATCCGTTGCAATCATTGAAAAAATGCCCACTGTTGGAGGAAACACGTTGATTTCTGGAGGCGAAATGAACGCTCCAGGAAATTGGGTCCAAAAAAATCTAGGAATCGAAGGGGATTCTGTCGAGAGTTATTATGAAGACACGATGAAGGGGGGCGACAATGTTGGTGATCCTAAAATGGTGCGTATAATGGCTGAAAAAGCTCTCACCTCAGCTGAGTGGTTGCGGGATGAGATTCAAGTGGAATTTTTAGAAGATCAGCTGTTCCAGTTTGGGGGACATAGTTATAAACGCGCACTGATTCCTGTAAGGCACACGGGTCAAGAAATTATTAGTAAAATGAAAAAGAAAGCTGAAACTTTGAAGATTCCTATCATCTTAAATACCCAAGCAACTGAATTGATTCAAGATAAAGATGGGAAAGTCATAGGTGTTAAAGCTATTCATAATGAAAAGGATCAAGTGACTTTTAATGCCCAAAAAGCAGTAATTTTGACCACTGGTGGATTTGGTTCAAATATCGAAATGCGCAAAAAATACAATTCTGAATATGATGAACGCTACAAATCCACTGATACGGAAGGAACAACTGGTGATGGTATCGTAATGGGAGAAAAAGTAGGTGCTGCTTTGACCAATATGGAAAATATTCAAACCTATCCAGTAGCGAATCCTGAGACAGGGGTCATCTCACTACTAGCAGACACTCGTTTTGACGGTGCAATTTTGATCAATCAAGAAGGTCAACGATTCGTAGAAGAATTAGATCGTCGGGATGTGATCTCGCAAGCAATCTTGAATCAAACTGGTGGCTATGCCTACCAGCTATGGAATGACACGATTGATGCCATTTCTAAAACAAAAGAAGCACACGAAGATGAGTATAATGAATTGATTGAGCAGAAATTATTGGTAAAAGCAGAAACAATCGAAAAAGCCGCTGCTTTCTTTGATATTGATGTAGACAATTTGAAAGCCACTATCAAGAAAGTCAATGAGTATGCCAAAAGTGGCGATGACCAAGATTTTCACCACAGAGGTGGGTTAGTCTCTTTGGAAAAAGGACCTTATTATATTGAAAAAGCTGTTCCTTCAGTACATCATACAATGGGTGGATTAGTTATTAACGAAAAGACAGAAGTCTTGGATAAGAATAATCAGGCCATTCCGGGACTCTATGCAGCTGGAGAATTAACTGGTGTGATTCAAGGAGCTAACCGCCTGGGTGGTAATGCTATTACGGATATTATTACCTTTGGTCGTATCGCAGGGCAATCTGCTGGAAATCTATAGAAGAAAAAAGAGAATCTTTTTGTGGTACACTAAGGAAAAAGAAACTCAGGTGATTTCATGAAATTGGTGCTGATTCGACATGGTCAAAGTTTGGCCAATCAACAAAATGTTTTCACTGGTTGGCTAGACGAACCGCTTACAGATCTTGGTGTAGAAGAAGCCCGTGCAATTGCAAAAAAGTTGAAAACGCTAGCGATTCCATTTGACCAGGCTTTCACCTCTGTTTTAACAAGAGCCGTCAAATCTACTAATATTATTTTGGAAGAACTCGATCAATTATATGTACCGGTGACTAAAACTTGGCGCTTAAACGAACGTCATTATGGAGCGTTACAAGGTCTAGATAAAACCGTCAATAGTGAAAAATATGGTGCTGAGCAAGTCGCAGCATGGCGCCGAGACTACCGGGCAACGTTACCATTAGCCAGTGAACCCATGAAAGACCGCCGTTATCAAGGTGTAGAGCCTAAGCAACTACCATTAGGCGAAAATTTAGCTCAGACAATGGAACGACTCATTCCTTGGTGGCAAGACGAAATTGCTCCGTATATAAACGAAGATAAAAATATTTTAGTCGTTTCTCATGGCAACACGTTACGAGCATTAGTGAAATTTATTGAAGAGATCTCCGATGATGGAATCGCGCAGATTGAGATCCCAACAGGAACGGGAATAGTTTATGAGTTATCTGAAGAAATACGTCGCAGACTAATTTGAAAAACGCCTTGAAGGACTTCCACTTCAAGGCGTTCTTTAGACTTAACGAAACTTCTTTCGTATGAGATAATTTTTATAAGAAGACTTAAGGAGTATGTGATGATTGGAATTATTTATTTTATTGTGATTATTTTGGCCAATACAGTCGGTGCGATATCCGGCATGGGTGGTGGTGTGATCATCAAGCCTGTTCTGGATTTTATCGGCTATCACTCGGTGGCTGCTATCTCGTTTTACTCGACAGTAGCCGTATTTACCATGTCGATTTCTTCAACAATCCGCCAAGTTAAGAGCGGTCAAACGATTCGATGGCGAACGGTTCTGTGGGTCTCTCTAGGAGCCGTTGTAGGCGGGATTTTGGGGAATATCAGCTTTGAATCATTGCTAGGATATTTTGATAGTGAGTCCACCGTCCAACTGATTCAGATTGGTCTAACGATTGTGACGTTGTTGTTTGCTTTTCTTTATACAAAGTATGATTGGCGCAGTTTCCACTTTGATTCTATTATCGGTTACTTATTTTGCGGCTTTACGTTAGGCTTTTTAGCGAGTTTACTAGGAATCGGTGGCGGCCCTATCAACGTATCTTTGTTGATGCTGATGTTTAGCCTGCCTATCAAGGAAGCGACTATCTATTCGATTTGTACGATTTTCTTTTCCCAGCTAGCCAAATTAGTAACCATCACCGTTAACACTGGTTTTGACCGCTATGATCTGACGATGTTACTTTATGTGATTCCGGCCGCAATACTAGGTGGTTTACTAGGTGCTAAGGCAAGTCAGCAGCTCTCGCCTAAGAAAGTAACCACAATTTTTCAAGCTGTGATTGCAGTGGTGCTACTAATCAATCTGTATAATGGTTGGCGGATTCTTATCAGATGATTACTTTGCAAATATCATTCTACAATACTTCATTTCAAATTATGGTTGCTTATAAAGATAGCCTGCTATTCATCTTTAACGGTGAGTAGCAGGCTGTTTTTATTATCTGAAAAGGCGAATCACAACGTCATCACAATAGCTTGATTAAAGGCAGGAAGGTCATCTGGATTCCGACTCGTTACTAGTCGGAATTGTTGGTCGAAAACAACGGGTTCGTCTGTTACAGTGGCACCAGCGTAACGTAAATCTGGTTGAACTGATTCATAGGCTGTTAATTGTAGTTGGTTAGACAACTCAGTTTGAATAAACAACTGGGGTCCGTGACAAATGGCGAAAACAGGTTTGTCGGATTGCAGGAAGTCTTTGACTAGTTGTACAAAGCGGTCGTCCGTACGCAGTTGATCGGGAGAAAAACCCCCTGGAATCAAAAGGGCATCATAATCGGCAAGACGGGTGTCATCAATGGTTTGATCGATTTCAAAGATAGTTCCTTTTTTGCCTTTTACTTCATCTAATGAATCACTGATCAAGACCACCTCATGGCCAGCGGCTTCTAAGGCTTCTGTGGGCGAGGTTACTTCAACATCTTCTACTAAGTCGGTTAAAATCGTAGCAACTTTCATCGAACTCCTCCTTTGCTTCTAGCATAACTAAAATTGAACATAGAATGCAAAGAAAACGCTTTTTCGGTATTTAGTTAAATAATAATGAGAAGAATACAAAATAAATGTATCGTTATTTATATTTCGTATAAACTGCCATAAAAACTTTTACTTTGTGAGGTGTCTTATTATTTTATTTGTCCAGGATAAAAAGGTTCGAAAGAAATTGATGAGAAGAGTAAAAATAAATTTGACGTTATATCTAGTTATTGATACTATTACACACGATAGTGATAATCATTATCAATTTTTATTTAAATAAATACTTTGACTATCAAAATATATATTAGTGATATTTTATATTTTTGCTAAAATACCAAATCTTATAAATTTTGATAATCAAACTAAATAGGAGGATTTTATGCGCAGAGTTGTGATTACTGGACAAGGAATTATTTCACCGCTAGGAAATAAGGTGAAAGACTATTGGGAAAATCTATTAGCAGGCAAGATTGGTTTTGGACCTATCACGCATTTTGATGCGGAGGCGACGGGGATTACATTAGCTGCCGAAGTTAAAGAATTTGATGGAGCGGAATTAGGAAAAAAAGCACTCAAAAGAATGGATCTCTATTCGCAATATGGTGTGTCTGCAGCAATGCAAGCCTATGAAGAAGCAGGACTGCAAAAAACAACCATTGATCCCAAGCGTTTTGGTGTGATTGTTGGGACCGGAATCGGCGGCATGACGACGCTGCAAAATCAAGTTCGCGTGATGGATACTAAGGGTCCGCAACGGGTAACACCATTTTTTGTACCAATGGTGATTCCCAATATGATTGCTGGAAATTTGTCTTTACAATTTGGTGCACAAAATATTTCGCAGACGGTGGTGACTGCCTGCGCATCTGCGACAAATGCGATTGGCGAAGCCTTTCGCAAAATAAAATATGGTGAAGCGGATGTCATGCTGACAGGGGGCGCAGAGGCCACGATTTGTGAGATTGGAATCTCAGGTTTTGCCGCGCTGAATGCCTTAAGTAAAGCAACCGACCCGGAGCGTGCGTCCATTCCTTTTGATAAAGAGCGCCATGGCTTTGTGATGGGCGAAGGTGCAGGTATGCTGATTTTGGAAGAGTTGAGCCACGCACAAAAGCGGCAAGCAACGATTTTAGCAGAGGTAGTAGGTTATGGTGCTAACTGTGACGCTTATCATATGACCGCGCCAAAAACAGACGGCGAATTAGCAGCTGAGGCGATGCAGACGGCGTTGAACGAAGCGGGTATTACAGGGGAAGATGTTGACTATATCAATGCTCATGGTACATCCACTCCTGCCAATGACGCGGCCGAAACTACCGCTATCAAGCGAGCCTTTGGGGCAGCGGCTAAAGAAATTCCTATTTCTAGCACTAAGAGTATGATTGGTCATTTACTAGGAGCGGCTGGCGCAGTGGAGGCCATTGCCACTGTTTGTACTTTGCGTACTGGCTGGGCCCACCCTACGGCAAATTTACGGGTGGCAGACGAGGCCTGTGATTTGGATTATCTCCCAGAAGCTCGTGAAATCAAGCCGCAGTATGCGTTAAGTGAGTCCTTTGGTTTTGGTGGTCATAATGCAGTGATTTGTTTGAAAAAATGGGAGGAAGACTAAATGAAAAAAGTTTTTACGGCACAAGAAGTGATGGAGATTATTCCCAATCGTTATCCGATTTGCTATATCGATTATGTGGATGAGCTGTCAGAAAATCATATCATGGCTACTAAAAATGTGACAATCAACGAAGAATTTTTCCAAGGACATTTTCCAGGAGAACCCACCATGCCAGGCGTGTTGATTTTAGAATCTTTGGCACAAGCTGGCTCGATTTTAATTTTAAAATCACCAGAGTTTGAAGGGCAAACAGCCTATATTGGCGGTATTGACAAAGCACGTTTCCGTCAAAAAGTTGTGCCGGGAGATGTATTAAAGCTGGTATTTGATATCCAGAAAGTTCGGGGCAATGTTGGTACGGCACAGGCAGCGGCATTTGTTGAAGAGAAGAAAGTTTGTAGCTGCGAATTTACCTTTATCGTAGGTGCCTAAAGAAACAGCTGACCGCAGGAAAACCTGTTGTCAGCTGTTTTACGGCTTCATAATAAAATGGATAATGCGGTCTAATGTCTGGCTCAACCAGTCGGTGACTTTTTTACGTGAGAGGAAATAGACCGTCAAGCTAGAACCGAGTATGAGAAAAATTAGATGCATAATGGGGTTGGGAATCCATTCGCCTAGATACACAATAGGGGCAATTAAGTAGATATGAAGTAGATAAATTGCTAACGTGTGTTTGCCCCATAGAGTAAAGAAGGTCGTACGCTTGGTCGTCAATGCTAAAAAAACAAAAACGAAGGCAAATCCCAAGGCATACCAGTAAATATCGGCTAAAAGATTTTGCCATAAGGGAATGTCAAAGAGGTTATATGCACGATCTCCCCATAGTAATTCTGCGGGTAATTGTAGTTGACGCCAAAGAATTGTAGTTGCAACGCCTAATCCAATAATCAGTAGACTTAAGGTTTTACGAAAAGGAAATTGGCGGATTTTTTGAACCTTCTCTGGTGTCGTAAAATAACCTGCCAAAAAGTAGGGTAGGAAGCCCAGCGTTCGGGCCATTGCCATGTAAGTTCCAAATTCTGTTAACATGCCAGAAAAAATTCCGACGATTAGGCTCAAAATCAAGACATGACGAACTTTGACTAAGTCAGGTAACAATAGCCGCCAGATAAACATACAGTAGAGAAACCATAAGGTCCATCCGGGGCTGAGGATTAGGATGGCTTCAATCTTCCCCGTCGCGAGTAAAATCAGACTTAACATGATATTCAGCAACAAGTATGGTATCAAAAAGGTTTTAACCGCTGTTTGCCGTCCTTTTTGCAGATTTTTGGAAAAATAGCCAGAAATAAAGACGAAGACTGGCATATGGAACAAATAAATAAAGATATAAAGAAATGAGCCAATCCCGCTATGCAGCCGGAAATACTCGAGAGCGTGTCCCAAGACGACTAAAAAAATCAGGATTCCGCGCACATTATCAAAAATGAGCTCGCGTTTAGGTGAAATAGTGGACACCTCCTACAGACTAGTTTATGCTAATTTTATATTGTTATTTTAACACGACTTGTTTGAAAATAGGGCGATTATCAGTAAAAAGGAGGGTGTGTGGTGCGCTATTCAGCTAAATTTGTTAAAAGCGTATTTAAAGTGATTCAAATGAAACAGCTCGTAGGACGCACCATGGTGACACCACCAAAACGGCGGCATTTGACAGCAAAACAGTTACAGCAGACAACGATTCCTCAAAAAACGGAGTGGATCGGCGGACAGGAGCTGGTGACGCTGTTTCCTAAAATGACGGGTAATCGACATATTTTTTATTTGCATGGTGGTGGTTATGCCCTAGAGGCTTCGCCTTTTCATGCGCAAATTCAGCGCTATTTTGTGGAAACGTATCAACTGAAAGTCAGCTACTTCAATTATCCACTGGCACCAGAGCATACAGCTAAGGAAACGTTGGCGCTGACCAAAGAAGCATTTCAGCGATTGGCTTATCTATATCCAGATGATCAGTTTACTTTTTTTGGCGATTCAGCTGGGGGTGGGCTAGCAATGAGTTTGGCACAGCAGGCGCGGAATGAAGGCTGGTCTAAGCGCCCGAAAAAAATGACTTTAATTTCACCTTGGCTGGATATGACCTTAAGCGATCCGCGGTCACAAGCATTAGCTGTAAAAGATGTTTTGCTAGCGGGGGACTTGCTGAAGCAAGCTGGCAAAGCTTACGCGGGTGATTGGGCGTTGGATGATCCACGAGTTTCGCCCCTTTATGGTGGCTTTGATGAATTGGGGCAATTATTAGTCATTAGTGGGACAGATGATATTCTTTACCCTGATGTTCTGCGGCTGCAGCAAAGCATCAAGCACTCAAAAGGGACAACCTTGGATTTGGTGGTGGTGCCGGAAATGATGCATGATTTTGTGGTATATCCTTTAAAAGAATCACTACAATATTTGGATCAAATTGGTCATTTTATTGTGGCGGACACGTAGGAGCAAACTAGTTACTTGAAAGTAACTAATTGCTCCTTTTACTATTTCGTTTTACACTGGAAATAGAAAGTGAGGGAACGTCATGAAAAAAGTAAAAAACATCATTATTGGTTTTGGTAAAGGTGGTAAAACTTTAGGCAAAGCACTGGCGCAGCGAGGCGAGGAAGTACTAGTCATTGAAGCAAGTGATCAGATGTACGGCGGAACCTGTATCAATATTGGTTGTATCCCTTCTAAATCCATGATTCTGAATGGTGAAAAGGGGACACCCTTTACCGAGGCTGTGGCGATTCGTGGTGATCTGACGAGTCGTTTGCGCAACAAGAATTATCACCTGATTGCAGACGAAGCTACTGGTGAGGTCTGGACGGGCACGGCGACTTTTATGAATGATCATCAGTTACAAGTAAAAATGCTAGACGGTAGCACGCAAGAAGTAATAGGTGAACGCATTTTTATCAATACCGGTGCAAAACCGGTGATTCCCAATATCTCAGGCTTGGCGCTTAGCCAACGAATCGTGACATCAACAGAAGCCATGACGTTAGCAGAACTGCCCCGCGAATTAGTGATACTTGGTTCTGGCTATATTGGGTTGGAATTTGCCGCGATGTTTGCTAGCTATGGTACCAAGGTGACAGTTTTAGATACTCACAAGGCGTTTATTCCCCGAGAAGACGATGACATTGCTGCTATGATTTATCAAGACCTGGTCAACCTAGGCGTTACTTTCCATCTAGGTGTAGATATTTTAAGTGTGGCAGAAAGCGAACAAGTGACGGTTACCTATCAGGATGGCGTTGAACAAAAAATTAGTGGTGATGCACTATTAGTAGCTACTGGTCGTACGCCTAACACGGCTAATTTAGGCTTAGAACATACAGCCGTCAAGCTAGACGAACGTGGTGCCATCGTGGTGGATGACCAATTGCGGGCAGCCGAAAATATCTGGGCTTTGGGCGATGTCAAAGGTGGCTTACAGTTTACCTATATTTCCTTAGATGATTATCGAATTGTAATGGATCAACTGTTTGGCGCCGGAACACGCCGGGTATCTGACCGGACAATCGTACCTTACACGGTCTTCTTGACACCACCATTATCAAATGTTGGTTTAACAGAAAAGCAAGCAAAGGCGCAAGACTTGGACTATAAAGTCTTTAAATTTATGACGGCTAATGTGCCAAAAGCGCAAGTGTTAGAAGACCCAAAAGGAATGTTCAAGATTTTAGTAGGACCTGATGAACGTATAATAGGCGCCTCTATCTATGCGGAAGAATCGCATGAGATCATTAATCTAGTTGCTTTGGCTATGAAAGCTGATCTTAGCTATACCGTACTGCGGGATATGATCTACACTCACCCAACCATGGCAGAAGCCTTTAATGATGTATTGAAATAATAGCAAAAACAGTATCGTCATCATGACGATACTGTTTTTTTAGGCTTCACAAACCAATTCACGCTGACCCCAAGTTTTTAGCTGTTGAACGAGCGGAATCAAGGAAAGTCCCTTACTCGTTAAACAATAACTAGAGCGTAGGCTATTGCCGATAGTTTGTTTGCTATTTAGGACTAAGTCGTTGGTCATCAGTAACTGCAGCTGTTGTTTAAGCATTTTTGGAGTGCTGCCAGGCAGGGCACGATGTAATTCGCCAAAGCGTTTTTCCCCAGTAGCAAGTTGTTCCAGCAATTGCGGCACCCATTTTTTTCCTAATAAGGTCGCCAAAGCCTCTGCTGGACAAGTAAAAGTTTCTTCTGCCATCACATAGTGCATTTCTCTCGTCTCCTTTTAGTGGAAACGAGTATAGCAGAAAAATGTTCTAAGGAAAAGGAATTAGTTTTACTCGTTTACTGCGATGACTTCAATTTCAACTAGGCCATTGTTTGGTAAAGCAGCTACTTGAAAAGCACTGCGAGCAGGTGGTTCATGATCAAAAAAGTTACCATAAATTTGATTCATTGCTGGAAAATCTTGGATATCTTTTAAAAGTACCAATGTTTTGACAATTGCATTTTTGGTTAGACCGGCTTCCTGCAACAGCAATTGAATATTTTCTAGGGCAAAGGTTGTTTGCTCTTCAATCGTTTCACCCATTTGACCCGTTTGAAGGTTGATACCTAATTGTCCAGAAAAATAATAGGTATTGCCGGTTCTTACAATATGAGAATAGGGTCCTAGTTGACTTAATTGTTTTGAGTTTAATACTTGTTTCATAGTTAACATTCCTCCATTGGTCCGTAAGCTTTATCTAACGCTTGGCGAATATCGGCTAAAACTGATTCTGGGTGTTCCAATCCTAGATACATTCGGATATGCGCGGGTGATAAACCCCGTGCTTGCAAGTTTGTTAAATTATTTCCTTTATATGCTGGCAAGGCCAAGCTTTCAAAGCCGCCCCAGCTAACTCCAATAGAAACGAGAGATAAGGAATTAACGAAAACTTTCAATTTATCAAAACTTTCATCGGCTAGGTCAATCGCAAACAGAGAACCATAACCGGTCAAATATTTTTGGGCCAATTGTTGCTGATCCGTATTTCCGCAGTGAGGGTGAAAAATTTTAGCAATTCGAGTATCAGCTGCTAATCCGTCCAGCAATGTTGTGATTGCTTGAGATAAGTGCTGCATTCTTACTGGTAGAGTACGAATACCGCGAATTGCTAACCACGAATTAAAAGGACTGCTTACAGCACCTAGAGCTTGGTGCCCGTGTTCAAAAATAGTATCCACAAGTTGTGTTGCGCCAATCACTGCACCACCTACGATATCTGAGTGTCCACCAATATATTTTGACAGAGAGTGAATGACCAAGTCGATTCCGTGAGCAAGCGGTTTTTGGAAAAGGGGTGAGGACCAAGTCCCATCAATTACCGTAGTAATACCCCGCTCTTTTGCAATAGCAGTGATTAAGTCTAAATCCAAGAGCTCAAATTTTTGTGAAGAAGGGCTTTCGAAGTAAATGACTTTTGTTTCAGATTTCAGATGATTTAGGATGTCTTCTGTTGTAGCAACATCAACACGATCGGCACTGATACCATATTTTGTCATATACTGAATAAATGAAACGGCCTCGCCATAAATTGTATTTACCATCAGAACATGATCGCCCGCTTGCAACAAGGTAAACAAAGTTGCGGAGATAGCACCCATACCAGAGGCAAAAACTTTACATTTTTCACCGCCTTCTAGCTGTGCTAGCATTCGTTCCAATGTTTCTGTTGTCGGATTGGTTCCACGACTATAAACATAATGGTTTTTTTCGTCATCGCTAGCATCCATGAATTTTTCGTAAGTTGGGAAGTAAAAGGAAGATGTTTGCACGATTTCTGGTGCCATAGGAATAAAATCAGTATTTACTTCTTTGGAAACTTCACAGCAAATATTTTCATAGTAGTCAAAATTTTCTTCTGGGTGTGTCAAAATAGGTTCCTCCTAAATAACGTCTGGAATTTCGTGGGTTTCTTCTTTTTGATATTGATTATCTAATGCTTTAACAAACGGATAATAGATTGCAATACAAGCCAGAACAGCAATTACTTGAGTAACTGCTCCTTGCCAACCTGAAACTAAAAATCCTGAAAATAGGAACGGTGTGGCCCAAGGCGCTTGAATTCCAGTGAACATTGGCATAAACCCAATAGACATAGAAAGATAAGCGATACAAACAGCAACGATTGGCGCAATTGTAACAGGAATTAAGATTAAAGGATTAAAGATGACAGGCAATCCAAATATCAAGGGTTCATTAATATTGAAAAAAGCTGGCACAAAAGAAATCTTAGACATTGCTTTCATACGAGAAGAACGCCCTACTAGCACCATTGCTACGGCTAAACCAATCGTACAGCCAGCACCACCAATTGTGGCAAATTGATCCAACATTTGAACTGTTCCAAAATTACCATTTTGTGTAGTAAGTTGACCGAGATCCGCAAGCAATTGATTTTTTTCAGCATTTGCATAAAGAATTGGATAAAGCATGGAATTAATGACGGTTGGATGGATACCAAACCACCAAAGCAGACCATTTAAACCAGCTACGATAATGATGGCAAATGGCGTGCCAATCAAACCTTGGAGCGGGGCTTGAATAATCGTATAAATCATTTGAGGAAACGATCCAGAAATCATGATTCCTAATCCATTGATAACTAATGCAACCAGCGCAATCAAGACCCCAGGAATCAGTGCACTGAATGCCTTACTAACCATTGTCGGAACACTATCGGGCATTTTGATCATGATATTTTTCTTGATACAAAAACGCGTGATTTCAACGGACACAATTGACATAATGATAGCTGTAATAACACCTTGCGTACCTGTCCAATCAAAGGAAAGGACTTTTTGTACGACTTCACCAGATTCTGTAATGACACTTTTTGGTAAAACAATGACATAAGCAACGACTCCCAGAATGAGAGAAGTTAATTTATCCATATCATAGCTTTCCGCTAGTTTATAAGACATTGTTCCAGCAAACATCAAGCCCATCATATTAAAAGTAGCCCGATAAGCAGGTGAAATAAAATCTGCCCAATTTTGGCCAAAAATGGAAGCCATAAAATCACCATAACCAGCTACCGGAAAATCTGTAATCAGCATAAAAATAGACCCAATAATTGTTAAAGGCATAATAGCAAAAAAACCGTTACGTAATGCTTGGAAGTAACGTAGTTCCGTAATTTTGGATACGCGAGGTACTAAAACCTGCTCAACCCAGTTTGTCATTTTTTCCATGAGAAAACCTCCTCGTTAATTTCCTTTATCATACGGACTTTGAACTCAAAACAGAATAGTCTGATAAGAAAGAGATACAATGTTTCTTATAAAAAGGAAATAAGGTATGATGAAAGCGTAATAAAGTGTCAAAAGGAGCGAAAAAGGTGAACCTACTGGAAAAATTACAGACTGAACAACATTTCTCATATAACGAGCAATTGATTGTGGAATTTATTCTTAAAGATCCGGAAGTGGTATTGCATCTATCCATTTATGATTTGGCTACCCAAACCAATTCTTCTACCTCTACGATTATTCGTTTATGTAAAAAATGCCGAGTATCAGGTTTTAAAGAATTTAAAATCATCTTAGCCCATGATTTGGCTACTTCTTTACGGACAATTTCAGAAGTTGATGCTAACCTTCCGTTTACGGCAAAGGATACCGATCGGATGATTTCGCAAAAAATTGCTCGTTTGACCACGGAAACAATTGAAGCCACACAAGCAATGCTGACTACTCAGAAATTAAACCACTGTGTTCAAAAAATCATTGAAGCAAAAAATATCTACGCTATCGGTGTTAGCGATAGTTATATTCGGTTATTAGATTTTCAGACTAAACTGTTGCGCATCAATATGTTTGTTCGAATGATTAATTTGCAAGCTGAACAGTATCATTTAGCGCTATCTTCGCAAGCAGACGATGTGGCTATCATGGTTTCTTACAGTGGCCGAACAGCAGAAATTGTTAATGACGCGAAAACTTTCTACCAGAATAAGACACCAATTATTGCTATTACTAGTGATGAACATAGCCCTTTAGCCACTTATGCCTCCGAAGTATTATTGTTACCAAATAAGGAAAGTGCCAAGTTTAAAGTGTCTAATTTTTCATCACATTTGGCGATAGAATACATGCTGAACGTACTATACTCATGTATTTTTAACCGGAATTTTGAACGAAACTATGAAGAGCAGCAAGTGACCCCTATCTCTAAATTTGAGTTTTAAAACTAAAAGAAGATTGTCTTTTCATGCCAGGCTCGGTATGATGGACCTACTCTAACAACTACCGAGGTGAAGTATGGAAAAAATTATTTTTTTAGATGTGGATGGAACATTATGCAACGAGCAAGGAATCGTACCAGAAAGTGCTAAACAAGCTATCAAAAAAGCCCAAGCACGTGGGCATCGTTTCTTCTTATGTACGGGACGTTCAAAGGCGGAAATTACAGATGAGGTAGCGGCGCTAGGATTAGATGGTATGATTGGTGCCGGTGGCGGCTATTGCGAAGTACAAGATGAAGTCATTTTACATAAGGTGTTTGATGAAGAAGAAGTCCGTCAATTGGTGACTTTTTTGAGCAAAAATCAAATTGAATATTACTTAGAATCTAATCAAGGCTTGTTTGCTAGCCCGGGCTTAAAAGCGCGGCTGCGTAAGGTCATCTTGGCAGGAACTGATCCGACTTCTGCGGAAGGTCTGGAAAAGTTAGCAACAATTGAGTGGTTTTTAGACTTGTTGGAAGAAGATCAGACGAAAATCGACTATCAAGATATCAATAAGGTTTCTTTTATTAACCAATCAATTCCTTATGAGCAGATCCACGAAACGTACCATGGAAAGTTTCAAATGATGCGCAGTACAGTACCCGCATTTGGAAAAGATAGTGGTGAGATTGCCTTGGCAAATATCAGCAAGCGTACCGCAATCCAGCACTTACTGAATCATCTCGGGGAGAGTAATCAAGCAACATTTGCTTTTGGCGATGGTCACAATGACTTGGAAATGTTTGCCGCAGTTGACACAGGTATTGCGATGGGGAATGCGTGTGATGAATTGAAAGCAGTAGCTGATCATATTACTGAGACCCATGATGATCACGGAATTGCCGTGGCCATGGCTCATTTTGGCTTGATTGAAAACTAACGAAATTTCCTCAGAAAAAGCGACTGTCTTTTTCTGAGGTTTTTTGAATACGGAGGGAGTAGCAGGCATGAATAAAAAAGAACATTTAATGGTAGTGGCAATGGAGGAATGTGCGGAGATTCAACAGGCAATAGCGAAAAGTTTACGTTTTGGCTTGCAGGACCATCGTCCGGAAACACCAACCGTGACAAATGAGCAGGAGATTTTAACAGAATACTATCAGTTGATGGCAGTGATGGAAATGCTGCAACAGGAAGGTTTGCACCAGCCTGATTCAGAAGTAATTCAGCAAATTAAGCAGCAGAAAAAAGCAAAAGTTTTGAAGTATATGGCATACGCAAAAGAGCAAGGCTGCATTAGTTAAGTCATCTTATAAATGGAGCAGTATTGCGAGATTTAGAATTTATGTGTATACAATGACTACTAGTTTCCTATAGTCTGCAAATGTTTTTGAAACAGAGGCAACTGCATCAACCAAGCCACCAGCAGGCACGAGAGCGTCTTATCCACGATACTATCCGCAAATGCACCCCAATACGCCGCTGTAATCATTTTTTGTCCGGACGCTTTTAAAGACAAAATCAAAAAATTAGTGATGGAATTCGATAGACCTCCAAACATAATAAGGCGTATGGGGGCACTCACTAAAGAACCTATTAAAGTAACCAGAAGGCCTGTTAAGAGAGCTTTTTTATAACCAAAGCCGTTACGAGCCATCAGATTTGTCACAATGGCAATGGCGATACTAACGAACACAAAAGGCAGAAATAAGGGACCGCTGACAATACTAATTAGCAGACTGGTACAGATGGCCGTCATGATTCCGTAGGGCATTTTGAAATTAGCAGCAATAAAAATCGTACCAATCACGTCTAAGTAGAGAAAAGGAATACGTATATAAGCAATAAAGGTTCCTAAAACGATGTTTACGCAGACCGCAATGGCGCAAAGTGCAAAAATTTTGATGGAAGAAGTTTTCACCGGTTCTGGCCCCCCTGTAGCAGATGAGTATAAATCAATTTCGGATTAATTTTATTGTATTGTAACAGCCGGAGAGTACCTTATCAATAGTTATTGAAATGAACGATTAGACTCAAAATTCAGGTAGGTTATGCTTTTAAAGGTTGATAAAAAGAAAGCGTATACTTTGTTTGATTGAATATTTGTTATAATGAAGAAAAGAAGAAGTGGGTGTTTTGAGATGTCAGAAGAATTTGTACCAAAAGCCGTCTTTGAATCAATTCGTCAACAACGGTATGAGCCTAGTCGTTTTTTCATGGATTTTCATATTGCCGGCTTTGCTTATTATGATGGTTTGGAGGTCATTGAAGAACTGAAGCTGGGGACAGTAGTAACCTTAGTTGGAGAGCCGGATAATCCTCATGATCCCGACGCAGTTGCTATATACTATCAAGGGAAAAAATTAGGATATATTCCTAGTAGCAAAAATACGATGTTTAGTACGTTTTTGTATTTCGGGCATTCTGATTTGTTCGAGGCCCGAATTCAAACGGTCAATCTAGAGCATCATCCCGAGCGACAGTTTCGCGTAGTAGTACGAGTCAAAGACCAACGCCATAAAGCATAAAAACAAAAGCTCCTTGATTCGACAATTTGTCAGAATCAAGGAGCTTTTAATTTTGTTTGAAAATGAGCTTAGCGCCAGCCAAGTTCTGGTGCGACATCTTTTAAGATGGTATCTAATAAGTGGATATTGTATTCGACACCTAGTGTATTAGGAATCGTAATCAACACCGTATCTGCTTCCTTGATGGCTTCGTCTTCAGCCAATTCTTTCACTAATTGATCTGGTTCACCAGCAAAAGTCCGACCAAAAATAGTTGGGTTACGGTGATAGGCCAAGTAACCAACAGAATCCTCTTGTGGTTCGCCATCTGCGCCGAATAATTTGCGGTCAAGGTCAGTGGTGATTGGTTGAATCGAACGAGTAACTAGTGTTCTTGGTTCAAAGTTATGACCTGCTTGTTTCCAAGCTTCTTTAAAGGCCCGCAGTTGATTGGCTTGTTGGACATGGAATGGTTCGTTGGATTCATAGTTCACCAAGGTAGAAGATTGTAAGTTCATACCATGCTGAGCCGCCCAAATCGCTGTTTCTATTGAGCCAGCGCCCCACCAGATGCGTTCGCGTAAACCTTCAGAATAAGGTTCCAAGCGCAATTTGCCAGGTCCTTGTGGAAACATGGGCATTGGATTAGGTTCTGCAAAAGCATTGCCTTCTAGTAAATCCAAAAATTCCAACGTCCGTTGGCGCGTAATTTCTTTAATTTCTTCTTCACTATAATCATAGCCAAAGTATTGCCAACCATCTAATACTTGTTCAGGTGAGCCACGACCCACGCCTAATTCCACACGCCCTTGTGTAATAATGTCCGTCAAGCTGGCATTTTCAGCCATCATATACGGATTTTCGTAACGCATGTCGATCAAACCAGTCCCAATCTCGATTTTGCTAGTCTTAGCGCCAATCGCAGATAATAATGGGAAAGGTGAACCGATTTGTGGTGCAAAATGGTGAACCCGGTAATAAGCGCCATCGATCCCAATTTTTTCTGCTTCTATGGCTAACTCAATAGATTGCAGATAAGCATCACTGGCAGTTTTAACCAATGAACCGCGGTCCATCCAATGACCAAAACTCAAAAACCCAATTTTTTTCATGGTGGAAGTTCCTCCTTTATGTATGCTTTATCAGATTGATCCGATAAATTATTTTGATTTTACTACGTTTTTTGAAAAAATACGAATATTTGTGCCGGCTAGAGGTGGTTGGCAGTTTTTGGTTATTTTAAAGGCGATTATTTTAAAAAAATGAAAAGTCAGCGCTATAAAAACACTGACTAGAATGAATAACTATAAGCAAAAAGGATTAAGATTCTTCCTGTACATTAGGAGTCATATGGAAAGTCAGTTCCTCTGCTGTGTAGGGTGGCGCCATACGTATGCCTGAGAAGGCAGTATCTTTAACTTCAAATCCTAATAATTGTGCTGTTTTTACCGCAAACTCTCGGTATGCAAAACCAATCGCGGTTAAGATACGGGCTTGGTCATCATAAACAAGTGGTTGACGCACGATGTTCTCTTTCTGAAAAAAGGTGAATTCATCCAGAGTTTCCTCAAACAAGCCGGAGGTAAATTTCACATTATCCAAGACACCAGCCTTGGCAAGTAGCATAGGCGCAGAAGAAATAGCAACAATCAACGGTCGCACGGACATAGTTGCTAGCGGCTTCAGAAATTTAATCAGGTCTTTGTCTTCTGCTATTGGATAAGGATTCATAATCCCACTCAAAATGATCACTTCGTATTCAGAAAAGTTGACTTCCTTTAAGTTTTTATTTGGCTGGATTTGAAAACAATCCTCCGATTGAATCAGCTTTTTTCCCGTTCCAACGGTATCTAACTGCCACATTTCTTCCCATGGCTGGAAAACCGTTAAGTAATCAGTCAATAAGGTAATCTCGCTCAATGACATTCCTTCGTAGGTGAGAATCAAGGCTTTTTTCTGCATCACAATACTCCTTTTTAGTTTTTAGTATAGCATAAGGTGATGTTAGCAAAGAATTCTTGAATATGATTAGGAAGATATTATTGAAGGATGACTAGGAAGAAAGGTATTGAGCTTATAGAATAAATCAAGTTAAAAAGACTTATTGTTCACAAATAAAGAGCTTAGAACCCTTATAAATAAAAGGTTCTAAGCTCTTTTATGCTATTCCCACTCAATGTAAACATTCTTGTAGAAACCTTTAGCTTGACGATAAGCATTCAAAGCACTCTCAAATTTGGCAGTCATACTTGCTGAATAAGTTGGCGTTTTTTCAGGTAATTTCGAAAAATCAGAAGTATCTTGTTTTTCTTCTAACTGGTTGATTGCGTTTTGCAATTTCTGCTTAATATCATCTACTTGTTTTTGGGTAGCATTTTTATCATTAATCACTTGTTTTGCTTCCGCTTTTACTTGGATAAACTTGTTCCACGAAGAATCGGTAAATTTATCTGGATCATAAGAAGAAGTAGAGTTATAAAGTGAGATTAGCGCGTCTTTGTTAATGATTGCTTGTTTAACCAAATTATTTTTCGCTGTTTCTAAAGAATCTTTAGCATTATCAATTTCTTCTTGAGTGGCATTCTCATTGGCTAAAACAGTCACTGCTTCTGAAAAAGCTTGATGGAATGAATTCCACGATTCTGCTGTATATGAATCAGCTTGATAATCTTTTACTTCATTAATTAACGCTTGCAAGGCACTTTTATATGTTTGAGCAGGTTGTTCAGCTTTTACTAATCCATCAATTGTTTGTTGTAAGGCAGTAGTCATATTATCAACTTGTACTTGAGTCGCATTAGTATCTTGAATAATCACTTTTGCTTGTTCACGAACAGTTTTGAATGTATTCCATGAATTTGTTTCGTAATCCGTACTCGTTAGGTCAGTCACGCTATTATATAGCTGAACCAATGCCGCTTTATCCACTTGAACAGGTTGTTCAACTTTAACTAAACCAGCGATAACATTTTGTAAATTTGAAACCATTGTATCGACTTCATCCTGAGTAGCATCAGTATTTTGTAACAATGCTTGGGATTCATTTCTTACTACTTTAAAGTTGTTCCACGAATCAGGTGTATATTCAGTAGAAATTAAGTTAGTCACTGAATTGAAAAGATTGGTTAAGACAGTTTTATCCACGATCACTGGTGTTGGATTTTCCGGATCGATAGGTTTTTCAGGATTAACAGGTGGTTCTGGATCAATTGGTTTCTCTGGTTCAACAGGAGTTTCAGGTTGAACAGGTGGTTCTGGTGCAGAAGGTAAAGTTGGTTTCTCTGTATTTTGGTTAGTATTTGTATCATTATTCTTTGGTGGAGTATAAGTGCCACCATTACTTTCTACATTCTTTGCTTTGTCAGTTTCAGTTTGGTTAACAACAGGCTTATTTTCATCTGTATTCATTACTACTTTAGTTTTACCATCTTGACCTTGTACTGCTACCACTCGATTATCTTCACCCGTTTTTTTGTCAATTTCAGCACCAAAAACCAGTTTGTTTCCTGCGAAAATTAGATCAACATTTTCAATCTGATTGATCTCAGCTAAACGAGTGATTGAAATGTTTATTGCTTCTGAAATCGCAGATAAGGTATCGCCCCATTTTATTAGATATTCATTCCCATTTATTTCTTCCTTGATTTGTTCTGCTGTTCGAGCAATCCAGACACCGTCATTTTCATCGGCAAAAGCTGATGTATCGCTTAATAGTAACGATCCACCTAAAACAGTTGAGAATAAAAGACTTTTAATAAGCCATTTTTTCTTTGCTTTGTATATTGTTTTTCTTTCCACTTTTTCTGAAACAGTAATATTTTTGAACTCCTTGTTTTTCATAGTTTCCTCCTTAATCAATTTGCTTACAATAACCATTTTAGCAATGATAACCAGCTTTTGAATTGCAAAATGCAATGCTTCTTTGACGTGCTAAACAAAATACAATTAGCTATAATGGAGGTATGACAAATGAATAATTTTAGAATTAAACCTAATAGAAAAGAAACGGAAAATAAAACTATTAGATTTCCTGTTCCTTTAATAGAAAAAATTGAGGAAGTTATAGCAGAGAATGATGCAACTTTCTCAAGCTTTGTTATTCAAGCTTGTGAATATGCTTTAGAAAATATGAAAAAAAGTGAAGAGAGCTAATCAGAAAATTGAAATGATCTAATTATCGAAAAATATACTGTGAGAGGAGGGGAGATAGTGAATTTTTTTTCATTAAAACCCAGAAATAGGAAAGAGGAAGTAAAGAATTACGAAACATATAAAGAGGCATTGGATTATTGTTTTACTGAAAAGAATGAAATCAATAATATAGGTATTATAGGTGACTATGGAACTGGTAAGAGCACAGTTATTGGAACCTATGTAAAAAACGAAATAGATAATGATAAATATGACGTGATAAACGTGTCTTTGCTGACACTTAAAAATGATGAGACTGATAGTTTAATTTTATTGAAAAATATAATTAAGCAAATTGTTCAAAATCCTAAAAAAGATTTGGAACACAACATTTTAAAGTTTAGATCATTACAACTGAATCGTAAATCGTTAGTTGTTATCTCAATGTTTATTTTTATTTTTTTGTTTTTTTTCTTCATGAATACAGAGTTATTAGCTAAGCTGCCAATAGTAAATCATGTTCTAAATTGGGGGATTCCGTTAGAAATATTCAAAATTGTACAGTATTTTCTGTTGATAGCAACGGTGGTACTGTTTCTGCTTTATTTATATCCAAAACTTCTATCGGGGTTCAAGATTAGTAAGTTTAATGTTGCGTCGACTATTGATGCAGAAGTTGAAAAATTTACAGATGTCATCACAAGTGACGAGTTTGATTATTTAGAGTACCTAATCTATCTTTTGAGAAGGAAAAATAAGAATCTATTACTTATAATTGAAGATATCGATAGATATGAAAATATAAAAATTTTCCAACAGTTAAGAGAAGTAAATAATCTGCTTAATGGTAGTGATGAAAAAAATTTTTATAAGTTTGTTTATGCAGTTGGAAATAGTTTGTTTTCAGAATTTTCAAAGAAAGATAAAGTGGATATAGATAAGATATATCACTCTGGTTTTAAGGATAATGTAACAAAATTTTTTGACTTTGCTATAAACATTACGCCGGTTATGGATAATCAAAATAGCTATGAATTCATTAAGAAGACATTCCCTAACATAGTTAGTGAGGGAGCTATGAAAGATGAAGACTTGTTTATGATTTCTCAATATATTAATTCTCCCAGAGTACTAATTGATGTGGTTAATGATTATCAGATTATGAAGGCTATTATTGATATTGGCGATAAAGAAGAGTTTAGTGATTTAAAATTATTCTATTTCACAATACTAAAAAGTCGCTTTTATAATTTTTATGAAATAATACATGATATCTTTGAAGATATGCGGCTTATTACAAAGCTTTATAATAGTAAGGACCAATATGAGCATATAGAAAAGAATCGGAAAGAAGATTTTTTTTCAAGATGTTTACTTGTCGGTGCGAGAAAAAATGCCAATAATCATATAAATATTTCAACTCTGGAGCAACTTTGGCGTGGTGTAAAGGAGCAATCTAGTATTGAAGAAGTTAGTATCAATTATGGTAATACCACTTTGTATAGTTCATATGGAACCGTATTGAAATTAGATGAAGTATTAGAAGATATTGAGTCTAATAATATGGAGTATATTTTTTCAGCAGAAGAATATAGAAAAAAAAGAAAAACACCTGTATTCTTGAGTGATAGAAGTATGTCAGAGACTATTTCCTTGTATTATTCTGATAAGAGTGAATTGATTACAGGAATTATTAAAGATGTTGAAAACAGAAGAAAAAACGATCCGAATAAGCTTGTTTTTTCAATTAAAGAATTTCTAAATATAGATTTTGTTAAACTGGGAATTCTTGAAAATATTTTGAATATGAATGACTATAATATGTACATTTCAAACAACTATTTGGAAGTTAACGACGCTACTTTTATTAAGAACTTTAATCTCTTAGAAAACAGAACAGATTTATATACACTTAAACTATATGATCCTGCGACGATTTTATCCAAAATGAAGGAAGACAAAATCAGAAATCATAATGGTTTGAATGTTTACCTTATCAGTTGGATATACACAAAAGGGATATCAAATAGTAAGACCAATAAATTAATATATAATGCAGTTAATGAGGAAAGCTTTATATATGAATTTTTAAAATTTGAACAAGATATAGATAAAATCGATTTTCTTTTTATAAATATATCTCAAGTTAAGAATTCTGATAGTCTTAAGCAGATAATTGATTGGTTAGATGGAAATTGTGATGACTTTGAACGTATTGTATCCCGAATTTCTCAAAAAAATAGCCTCCCAATACTGGCAACGAATTATAAGGAAAAGTTGTATCAAGAATTGATAATGCTTGAAATAGCTGATATGTCAGAGGACAAAACGTTGATCTTTGTTATTGACAAAGTAAGGAATGGCTACGTAGAACTTTTAAATCTTATTCTGGAAAAGTATGAAAATCTTATTCGTGATGAAGAAGATTTTGATAATAGTAAGTGGCTAGAAGAATTCAACCGAGACCTAAGCATATTTACGCCGAATTTAGATGAAAATAGTGCATTAATCGTGTTCAGAGCATACAGAATAGAGAAGAACATCAAGGTGAAATTACTTTCAGATATTAAGAATGATGCACTGTTATCACGCATATATAAGAATAATATATATGAGTATAATATTGAGAATGTGGAGTTCATTCTTTCTGAGTTTGAAAACACTCGAATAAAGGATTTTGAACCGTATGCACAGTATTCTTTAGAAAACAAAACTAAGTTATTTGACTATATAGAGAAAAATGGAAATCTATCTTTTAGCTTAGAAAAAGAATGGGATAAAGCAATATTATCTCTTTTATTTAATGAACAAAGTGATAGTGATTTTGATGAAGCGCTACAATTTTTGAGTCAGTTTAATCCAATAGTTTTTCACTCATTGAATGATTTAAATTTGAGCTTCTCTAAACTTACAATTTTTTCAAAATACACTATATTATATGAAAACTCATATCTAAATTTGCAGTATTTATATGAATCTACTGCTATTGAAGATAAGGAACAGGATGAAATGATAAAGGAAATATTAATACATTGGGATTTTGATTTTTATCAACTGTACAATGATATTGAAGACATTTTTCAGGATGAACAAATTAAAAACATTGTATATCAAGCTCTTTTTGAGAATGAGAATGAGAATGTGGATGCTGAACTGTTTGAGAAGTATGTACAAAAATACGATGATATCTTAGAAACAACGACGACAATTTCTTCACCGGAAAAATTACAGATACTCTATAAATGGGATAAAGTTAAGTATTCGTTTGAAAGTATTAGTGTCTGTGATTTAAAAATATTGAAATTTCTATTTGATAAGAAAAAAGAAGCTTTATACTCTGAAATATTGACTTGGGATGAAGCACCAGTAATTCAAGTACTAAATAATTTTGAAGATTACACTTTGAGAAAAAAATACTTAATAGAATTATTACACAATGAAAAAATTGGCATAGAGTATTCGATAAATCTTATTTCTATCTTCTTGAAAGAATCACTTGAGGGAGAAACAGTTGAATTATTAGTGAGAGAAAGTATCATTTTATTAAACGAAGTTCCAAGTGATGAGCAAAATATAGTGAAATTAGTATCAATGATTTCTAATAAAAAGGGTCAAAGGACTGTTTCCAAGGATTATTTAAATTTTGCTAGATTGCTTAAAGAAAAAAGACTTGCAACTTATGATGAAAGACTTGATAAAGTCACCATAAAATATAATTAGGACGGTGTATATTTAAGATTGTACTGATTACTTGTTTATTGAATGAGATAAAGCAATCCACTCAAAATTGATTGGGTTGCTTTTAATTTATTCAATAAAGGTATATTTTTCTGATTGAATCAATTGATAGACTTTTTTACAGAACTGAGCACTTAGTAATTCAGTACCCTTTCTTCCGTCAACTTTGAAGTTATCTTCTAAAGTCTTGACGGATAAGTCTGTATAATTCTCCAACTCAATCTCATCAATTGGCTGATGAAATTTAAAGTTGTCAATTTTATAATAAAGAAAATATTGTATTCTGCTCTTTTCAATCAGAATTGTATTTATTTCCTGTAGTTAATGACCAACCTGTTGATCTGACTTGATGAGGTTTAATTTGTGAGTATTCGGGTTGATCGCTGTATACAATTTTATAAAACTCACTCTTAAAAGTTGCTTGATGGATTTCAATAGGTTTAAACAAACTTAAGATATTTGATTTCATAGTATATGCGTCATTCATTTTTTCTTCATAACTCTGCATGCATGAATAAGCGTGTCTATAATTTGAATATCTATATTCGTTTCTTTTGTCACGATAATTCTTAGCACGTTTATTGATTGTAAAAAAGCTACATGTCCAATCAACTCTTTGTCTACTTCATTGTTCTTTACTAATTTGCTGTATTTTGTAGGTGTCTTCATTTTATATCCATCCTTTTCTATTTTTGGTAGTGAAAGGATGAAAGTAATGCAAAATAACCCTGCTAAACATAGAAAGTTTGGCAGGGTTTTTGGCAGGAAACCATATAAAATTAAGCAGTTTTATCCACTTTATAATCACAATAAACGCTGTTAAATGGGCGTTCTCAATTCAATTTGTGTTGGCTCTTTATTCCCACTCAACTGTTGCTGGTGGCTTGCTCGTAATATCATACACGATGCGGTTGACGTGGGCCACTTCGTTAACGATACGAACAGAGATTTTTTGCAAGACATCCCAAGGAATGCGAGCAAAGTCAGCTGTCATACCATCAATGGAAGTAACGGCACGGATACCAATAGTGTAATCATAGGTACGGCCGTCGCCCATAACACCAACAGAACGAATGCCTGGTAACACGGTGAAGTATTGCCAAATATCGCGGTCTAAGCCGGCATTAGCGATTTCTTCTCGTAAGATAGCGTCTGATTCACGGACGATTTCTAATTTGTCTTCAGTAATTTCGCCAAGAACGCGAATCCCTAAACCAGGTCCTGGGAATGGTTGGCGCCAAACGATGGTATCCGGCATTCCCAATTGTGTCCCTAATTCACGTACTTCATCTTTAAACAACGTGTTCAAAGGTTCGATCAATTCAAATTGCATATCTTCCGGTAAACCACCCACATTGTGGTGAGACTTAATGGTTTGGGCTGTTTCGGTACCAGATTCAATGACGTCGGTGTATAGAGTACCTTGGGCTAGGAAGGAAACACCTTCGTCGCCAGCTAGTTTAGCCGCTTCGTCGTCAAAGACATAGACGAATTCATTTCCGATGATTTTACGTTTTTCTTCTGGGTCGGAAATGCCTTTTAATTTATTCAAGAAACGGTCTTTGGCATCCACTTTGATGATGTTCAAGCCAAATTTCCCGCCTAGGCTTTCCATTACTTGATCTGCTTCATTTTTACGTAAAAGACCATGGTCAACGAAGATACAAGTTAATTGGTCGCCAATGGCTTTTTGTAATAAGACGCCGACAACGCTGGAATCAACACCGCCAGATAGGCCTAGTAGGACTTTTTTATCGCCAACTTTTTCGCGAATCTTTGCGATTTCCATGTCGATAAAATTATCCATCGTCCAGTTGCCTTCACAGTGACATACATCAAAAGCAAAATGGCGTAATAATTCATTACCGTATTCAGAGTGTCGGACTTCTGCATGGAATTGGATCCCGTAGAAGTTACGATTGGTGTCTTGGATTGACGCGATTGGACAATCTTTGCTTGTCGCAACAACTTCAAAGCCTGTTGGTACTTCCGTTACTAAGTCACCATGACTCATCCAAACGGTTTGTTTTTCAGGTGTGCCTTGGAAAAGCACGGCGTTTTTATCGGTGATTTCTAATTCAGCTTTACCGTATTCACGATTTTTGGCTGGTTCGACTTTCCCACCTAATTTGTACGTAATCAACTGCATGCCGTAACAAATCCCTAAAACGGGGATCCCTAATTCGAAAATCTCCGGATCGATCCCAAAAGCGCCCTCATCGTATACGCTATTTGGTCCACCAGAAAGGATGATTCCTTTTGGATTGATCGCTTTGACCTCAGCGGCAGTGATACGATGGCTCATCAGTTCAGAGAACACACCAAATTCGCGGATGCGGCGTGTGATCAGCTGATTGTACTGGCTGCCATAGTCTAATACAATAATCTTTTCAACGTCTGTCATATCGGCAACGTTTGTCACATTGATTACCCCTATTCTTCTAAATTTTATCTTAAAGGAAGGTTGGGCCTTCACATTAAAATGCTAGTATTTACGTAAATAAATCTTGTCAATGATGTGGTTCTCAGTTTTGTGTAAGATCACATCTGCTCGGTTACGAGTAGGCAAAATGTAGTCCGTCAAATTGCGTAAATTGACGTTCTGCCACACATCGCGAGCGAAATGAAAGGCTCTTTCGCGGTCACCAGTCGCTAGATCATAGTAATAGTTGCCTGGTTCTTTGAAAGAAGTGTCTAGTAACATACCAAAGCGCTCGAGATACCATTTTTCAATCAAGGCTGGATCAGCATCAACGAATAATGAAAAATCGAAGAAGTCGCTAACGTAAATCTGCTGATTCGCCGGTAACTGAAAAACATTGATACCTTCCACGATTAGAATATCCGGCTGGTGGAGCGTTAAAAATTCACCTTCTACGATGTCGTAGCTGTCATGAGAATAAAGCGGCGCTTGAATGTCGTCTTTCCCACTTTTAACTTCATTGAGAAAATTGATCAGCTTTTCCATATCGTAGCTTTCTGGAAATCCCTTCCGGTCCATAATCCCGCGCTCTTTCAAAACTTTATTTGGATATAAAAAGCCGTCGGTCGTAATCAATTGGACGTTCCGACGTTTGAAAGTACGGGAGAGGATTTTTTGTAACAGACGAGCCGTAGTACTTTTGCCGACTGCGACACTCCCTGAAATGCCGATGATAAACGGTGGTAATGGGACGTATTTATGAAGGAAGAGACCTTTGCTGAGAATCAGCGACTCAAATTCTTTCATATAGATGTGGATCAGATGCGTTAAAGGTACGTAGATATCCTGTACGTCTTGCATCGAGATCCGGTCGTTGAAACTCTTGATACTCTCCAACTCTTCCCCGGTTAGTGGTGGCGTTCCATTACGATAAAAACCTTGCCACTCTTCCCGTGAAATGGGATAGTAATTCATCTTTTCGTCCATGTCAACCTCCCGCTTCGATATTCTTCGCTTATTTTAACACAAATATGTGAAAACTACAGTCTTTTCCCCTAAAATGAGGGGTTCCTTTGAAAATTTTCATGGTGACGATTTGCAATCTTTTCACAAATCCAATCGAGAGTAGAATTCCTAAGGGCTTGGCCTTTTGGCAATCTGAAACTTCATGGTATCATGAAGAAAGAAAATAAAATGAGGTGAAACGGATGAAAAAGGTGATTTTATTTGGTGACAGCATTACCGCCGGCTATTTGGCAGGCGAAGTAACGCCTTTATTACGAGATTTAGTGGAACAAGATTTAGAAGCTCAAGATTTTACGGATTTTGAAGTGATTTCGGCCGGTGTTCCAGGCGAAACAACCCGCGAAGGTTTGGCTCGTATTGAGGACCACGTAGTGAAGTATGATCCAGCTTATGTCACGATTTTCTTTGGTATTAACGATTTGGCAACTGATAAATTAGTACCAATCGATGAGTATGAAGAGAATTTGCGAAAAATGATTGAAATGGTTGGGGCTGAAAAAGTAATTCTGATTACACCACCTTATGTGACCTCTAAGAAGCAACCAGAGCGTCCAGTAGAACGGATCTTGGCTTACGGTGAAAAGGTTCATGAGCTTAGCAAAGAGTACGGCACACCAATTATCGACATGTATCATCATATGACGCTCTATCCAGGTAGTGACGAGTTTGTGCAAGAAGACGGGCTGCATTTCTCTGAGTGGGGCTATGAATTTCTAGCCGCCTTGATTATCAATGCGTTAAAGGTTAAAATGGCTGAATCAGGAGAGTGAAGCCAATGAGTAACCAATATTTTACAGAAAATCCAGATACCCCTCATCAACTGGAGGAGTGGTCATTTACCTTACTTGGCCGCCCGTTTCGATTTGTGACAGATAGTGGCGTTTTTTCTAAAAAAACAGTTGATTTCGGTTCCCGTGTGTTGATTGACCACTTTTCTTGGTCAGAGTTACCAGAAGGTTGGTTGTTGGATGTCGGGTGCGGCTACGGGCCAATTGGATTATCTTTAGCTGCTGCCAGCGGTCATAAAGTAGAGATGATTGATGTAAATGAACGAGCCTTAGGTTTAGCGCAGGAAAATGCCAAGCGCAATGCCTTATTGACGCAAGTCGATATTCATACTTCTAATGTTTATAGCGAAACCCATCAAAAACAATATGCGGCGATTGTCAGTAACCCACCAATTCGAGCCGGTAAAAAAGTAGTGCATGAAATTTTAACAGGCGCCTATGAGCGTTTGCTGCCAGGTGGTAGTTTAACCGTCGTCATTCAGAAAAAACAAGGCGCGCCTAGTGCAGAAAAGAAGATGCAGGAAACTTTTGGAAATGTGGAAATTGTTGCTAAAGATAAAGGGTATTACATTTTAAAAAGTATTCGTTAGTGTTATCAAAAAATCCTGGGAAAGTTATTGAAAACTTTCTCAGGATTTTTTCTATAGATTCGATAAGTAAGGTTGATAACCTGCTGTGATGGCAGCGGCTAATTCACTTTTAGCGTTTTCCTTTAGAAAAGCTGCTTGGACACTATTTTGGGTCAATTGATGCATGATGTCATAGGAAATACCATACCACTCAGACAATTGCTGGAATTCTTGCGTCAAAGAAGTTTGCGAAACAGTCCGGTTATCGGTGTTAATAGAAATGGCAATCCCAGCCTCTAGAAAGTCTTGGAAAGGATAGTCCGCCAATGAGTCTGCTGTTTTGGTGTGGAAGTTACTTGTGGGACACATTTCCAAGGTAGTACCGGCAGCAGCCAGCGCAGCCCATTCGGCAGGTTCTTTTTTGATCGCGATGCCGTGGCCAATGCGGGTCGCCCCCATGCGGATAGATTCGACGACGTTTTGCGGACAGCCGCACTCGCCAGCGTGTAGCGTCAGACCAACGCCTGCCGGTTTTTGTTGAATCAATTCGGCGAACTCATGAGGTGGAAAGTTGGCTTCGTCCCCAGCTAGGTCAAAACCTACAACCCCGTTTTCAGAAAAGTCGGTTGCAGCTTTTAGGACTTCGTTATTTTTTTCATGGTTGTGGTGGCGCATGCCACATAAGAGTGCATTATTTTTAACGCCTAGTTCAGTCTGGCCACGTTCTAGACCAGTTAAGACCGCCGTAATGACTTCCTTAACGGTTAGACCGTTTCTAGTATGTAGTTGGGGAGCAAAACGAATTTCCATATAGTGAACATTTTCAGCGGCCCCTTGGGCAACCACGTCATATGCCGCAGCACTTAGAGCTTCAGTAGTTTGTAAAATTGGGAGGATAGCATTGAAACACTGCAAATATTCTTCCAAATTTTGGCATTCTTCAGAGACAGTGATGGCTTGACGGAAAGTTTCAAAATCAGAAATCGGGAGCTGCTGTTTCTGGGCAAGGGCGTAAAGGGTCTCAGGGCGTACGGAACCGTCTAAGTGGCAATGCAATTCGACTTTCGGTAATGCTTTGATAATGGTTTCTTCCATAAAACCGTCCTTTCGTAAATGACTAACGACAAAAATTAGCTACCGCTTTCAAAGAAACTTTGTTACACTGTGGGCAGAAAGTTATTTCAAGAAACATAGCATGTTTCTAATAGAAAAGTCAACCTGAAAAGAGGGTAGTTGGTATGAAATTGACGATTAAAGAAATCGCGGAGCTGGCGGGCGTTTCGATTACCACCGTTTCGCAGATTTTGAACAATAAAGGCAGCCGGTTTAGTGAAAAAACGCGGCGGCGCGTTTTGGATATCGTAGAAGAATATCAATATAAGCCAGATTTTTTTGCTTCCAATTTAATCAATCGTCACTCTAAGACAATTGGCATGATCGTGCCAGATGTGACGGACTTTTTCTTCTCCAAAGTAATTGAAGGAGTGGAAACCTATCTAAACCCACTAGGCTATATGATTTTGTTATGTAATTCGAAGCATTCTCACGAACAAGAAAAGCGGTATATCGACGAACTGCGGCATCGTTCGGTAGATGGGATCTTGTTAGCGACCCCCAATGTTATGCCTGAGGAGTATCGGTTTTCAGCAGAAGGCAAAAAAGTACCGATGATTTTAATGGACCGAGGCATCAATCAACGCGACGAAGGCAAGTTGATTGTGAAAGAATATGAAGGCGCCTACCGAGCTATGAGTCATCTAATCGCTCAAGGTCATCGGAAAATTGGCATGCTGCGAGAAACAACCCGCTATTATCAATTGACAGAGCGGATCACGGCTTATCATCATGCCTTAAAAGATCATCATATTGAACTGGGAACGGAGTATGTCCAAATTGGCGACTTATCTATTAGCGGAGGTTACCAGGCAGCCAAAAAATTGTTGGCAGAAACCAACGATGTAACGGCCATCTTTTGTGGCAATGATGAAATGGCAATTGGAGCTTACCATGCCATTAGTGAAACGGGTAAACGAATTCCCGAAGATATTTCTGTTGTTGGCTTTGATGGTTTGGAAATTACAGAATACATGGTGCCATCGTTAACGACGGTTCGACAACCAAGTTTTGATATCGGTTTTTATGCAGCTAAGTTTTTGGTGGATGCAATTGATAATCCTAATATGAAAATTCCTAACAAAATATTTGAATCAGAGCTTATTGTTCGTGAAAGCACAAAAGGGGTTGACAGCGTATACAAATCAGTGTAGAGTCACATTGAAAGTGTTTTCAATAACGGTTTTTATTAGTAAAGTGTTTTACTAAAGTAGTTTACCTAGACGGAAAAAAGTGTATAATACTTTTTGGAAGATTTGGAGGCCTGTAATAATGAGAATGGTAGATTTAATTGAAAAAAAACGTGATGGTCAGCCGCTGACAAAAGAAGAAATTCAATTCATCATCTCCGGCTACACGGATGGGAGTATTCCTGATTATCAAATGAGTGCCTTGTTAATGGCTATTTATTATCAAGATATGACGGATGCGGAAATTACGGAATTGACATTAGCGATGGCACATTCTGGTGAAGTGATCGACTTATCGGCACTTAAAGGTATTAAAGTTGATAAACACTCTACTGGCGGGGTAGGTGATACGACCACTTTGATTTTGGCGCCGCTAGTTGCTAGCGTTGGTGTGACGGTAGCGAAAATGTCTGGTCGAGGCTTAGGCCATACCGGTGGAACTTTGGACAAATTAGAAGCTATTCCTGGTTTTCAAGTGGAAGTAGCCGATGAAGAATTTGTACGGTTAGTCAATGAAAGTAATGTGGCTGTGATTGGTCAGTCTGGTAATTTGGCTCCTGCCGATAAAAAGCTCTATGCCTTGCGGGATGTAACGGCAACAGTCAGCTCGATTCCATTGATTGCCAGTTCCATCATGAGTAAAAAAATTGCCGCTGGCGCTGACGCCATCGTGCTAGATGTGACTACTGGCGAAGGAGCCTTCATGAAGAATCTTGAAGATGCTCGTCGTTTGGCCCACACGATGGTCCGCATTGGTAAACTGGCTAATCGTCAAACAATGGCGGTAATTTCTGATATGTCACAGCCGTTAGGAGAAGCCATCGGAAATGGTATTGAAGTGATTGAAGCCATCGAAACCTTGCGAGGTGAAGGCCCGGAAGATTTGGTAGAAATGGTTTACGCCTTAGGCAGTCAAATGGTCGTATTGGCACAAAAAGCGCCTGATCTTGAAACGGCCCGTCAGATGCTGCAAGATGCCTTAGAGTCTGGCGCAGCCCTAGCTAAGTTCCGAGAAATGATTCGTAACCAGGGTGGCGATGACAGTGTAATCGACCATCCAGAAAAATTGTTAACGGCTAAATATACGATGGAATTACCAGCTAAAAGCACAGGCGTTGTCAAACAAATTGTGGCCGATGAAGTCGGCGTTGCGGCGATGTTATTAGGCGCAGGTCGTAAAACAAAAGAAGATGACATCGATTTTGGCGTAGGCATCAAACTGCATAAAAAAGTTGGCATGCCAGTAACGGCAGGTGAATCATTGTTGACGATCTATGCGAATCAAGAAGATATCGAAGAAGTAAAAGATTTATTATACGCAAATATTGAAATCGGCACATTGGGTGAGGAACCTGCGTTGATTCATGATATAATAACTGAGTAAAGGGAGTGTTCTAATAATGGAACTAAATCGTAAAATTGATCATACTATTTTAAAAGCCGACGCATCAGAAATTGATGTGTTGCAAGTGATTGAAGAAGCAAAAAAATATCATTTCTATTCTGTTTGTGTCAATCCAACTTGGGTTGCCCTAGCAAATGAAAAATTGGCGAATGAACCAGTGGCTGTTTGTACAGTTATCGGCTTCCCTCTAGGTGCTAATACTAGCGAAGTCAAAGCTTATGAAACACAAGACGCTATTAAAAATGGTGCTGATGAAGTCGATATGGTCATTAATATCGGTGCATTAAAATCTAAAAATTATAGACAAGTTGAGCAAGATATCAAAGCAGTGGTAGACGCTGCTAAAGATAAAGCCTTAGTGAAAGTTATCATTGAGATTTCTCTATTAAATCGTGAAGAAATCGTCAAAGCTTGTGAATTAGCAAAAGCAGCAGGAGCTGATTTCGTTAAGACATCTACTGGTTTTTCAACAGGCGGTGCAACAGTTGAAGCTGTTCGTTTGATGCGTGAAACAGTTGGCCCTGAAATGGGTGTGAAAGCTTCTGGTGGTATTCATAATGAAGCTGAAGCAATGGAAATGGTTGAAGCAGGCGCTAGCCGTATTGGCACAAGTGCTGGTGTCGCAATTATGGCCGGCACAACTGGCGAAGGCTATTAAGCGAGGATGAGTATGGCAAAACAAGAATGGATCGATCAAGCAGTTGCAATGTTGGATAAGGCCTATGTTCCTTATTCTAAGTTTCCGGTGGGAGCATGTCTTGTCACTGAGGACGAGAAACTTTATACTGGTATCAATATCGAAAATGCCTCTTTTGGCTTAACCAATTGTGCCGAACGGACAGCTTTTTTCAAGGCTGTTTCAGAAGGTGAAAAACAATTCAAACATCTAGTCGTTGCTGGCAATACTGAAGGGCCTATCTCGCCTTGTGGTGCTTGTCGACAAGTAATGGCTGAGTTTTGTGCACCAGACATGCCGGTTACCTTAGTGGGTAAAAATGGCGTGACCAAAGAAATGACCGTGGCAGAATTATTGCCGTATATGTTTACAAGTGATGAATTGTAAACGCTAAGCTTGTTCAATCAGTCATCCCGGCTGTTGAAAAAATAAAATTCTTTAGGGGGCTTTACAGAAATGAAAAAAGCGAAATTATTTGGTTTCGGGCTAGCTACAATCGGGCTACTAGGTTTAGCAGCGTGTGGCGGCGGTAACTCAGGCGGTACAGACTCAACTGGCGGCGGTTCTGACGCAGCAGGCGACAAAGACCACAACGTAGTAATCGTAACAGATATCGGTGGGGTAGATGACAAATCATTCAACCAATCAGCTTGGGAAGGTTTACAAGCTTGGGGGAAAGAAAATAATCTACCAAAAGGTGTAGACGGTTATGACTACATCCAATCAAATGATGCATCTGAATATACAACAAACATCGATACAGCAGTTCAAAATGGCTTCCACACAGTATTTGGGATTGGTTATTTATTAGCTGACTCAATCAAAGCGGCAGCTGAACAAAACACAGAAACAAACTTTGGTATCATTGATAGTGTGATCGAAGGGCTAGACAACGTTGTTTCTGCAACATTTAAAGATAATGAAGCTTCTTACTTAGCAGGTGTTGCTGCAGCTTATACTACTAAAACAAACAAAATTGGTTTTATCGGTGGTGAAGAGGGTGCCGTTATCGACCGTTTTGAAGCTGGTTTCCACCAAGGTGTGATTGACACTGCTAAAAAATTAGGTAAAGATATCGAAGTGAAAATCGAATATGCTGCTTCATTTGGTGATCCTGCCAAAGGGAAAGCTTTAGCAGCTGCAATGTATCAAGATGGCGCAGACATCATTTTCCACGCTTCAGGTGGTACTGGTGCTGGTGTCTTCCAAGAAGCAAAAGACTTGAACTCTGGTTTGAACGAAGCAGACCTTGACAGCAAAAAAGTTTGGGTTATCGGTGTAGATAGCGACCAACAAGCTGAAGGTGCCTACAAAACTAAAGACGGTAAAGAAGACAACTTTACTTTGACTTCAACATTGAAAGGTGTTGGGGCAGCGGTACAAGATATCTCTAACCGTGCTAAAGAAGACAAATTCCCTGGTGGGGAACACTTAGTATATGGCTTGAAAGACGGCGGTGTTGATTTAACAGCTGGTTTCCTTTCAGACGATACTAAAAAAGCTGTCGATGAAGCAAAACAAGAAATCATCGATGGTAAAGTAGAAGTTCCTGAAGTTCCTTCTGATGTAAAAGAGTAATTCTTTAGAGAATGCTTCTTTTCGGACGCCGCGTTTCGGCGCGGCGTCTGTATTTTTAGGGATTTCTGGAAATTCATTTTAGTAAACTGTTTTACCAAATAATCGAAAATGAATTTCCAGAAGAGCCTAAACAGTGCTCTGATCCTTTACTTTAGTGAAGGAAAGCATGATTGAAGAAACACTTTCATTGGTAAACCCGCTCAGTCATGTCGTTGCTTGTTGCACGGGATTAAATTGTTAGGAAGTGAGAAAAACGTGGTTCAGGAAAAATATGTGATCGAGATGCGCAACATCACGAAACAGTTTGGAACGTTTAAGGCGAACGATAACATCAATCTACAAGTAAAGCCTGGCGAAATCCACGCTCTCTTAGGGGAAAACGGAGCCGGTAAATCAACCTTGATGAATATTCTTTCAGGGTTATTGCAGCCTACTTCAGGAGATATCTACTTAAACGGAGCCAAAGTTGAAATCGGCGGTCCGACGGCAGCCAATCGTTTAGGGATCGGAATGGTCCATCAGCATTTTATGTTAGTTGACGCGTTTACTGTTACCGAAAATATTGTGTTAGGCAGTGAGCCAACTCACGGAGGCGTATTAGACCACAAAAAAGCCGTATCAGAAATCAAAAAAGTATCCGAACAATATGGACTGTCGGTTAATCCAGATGCCTACATTCGGGACATTTCCGTTGGGATGCAGCAACGGGTGGAAATTCTTAAAACACTTTACCGTGGAGCAGATGTGTTGATCTTCGATGAACCAACGGCAGTTTTGACTCCGCAAGAAATCGATGAGTTAATCATCATCATGCAAGGTTTGGTCAAGGAAGGCAAATCCATTATTTTGATTACGCATAAGTTAGATGAAATCAAAAAAGTGGCGGATCGTTGTACCGTTATCCGTAGGGGTCAAAGTATTGGGACGGTAAATGTGAAAGATGTTTCGTCACAACAATTGGCGGATATGATGGTGGGTCGTTCAGTTTCCTTTAAAACCGAAAAAGAAGCAGCTAAGCCAGGTGAAGTGGTGCTTTCAGTCAAAGATTTAGTGGTTAAAGAAAGTCGCGGTCTAGATGCTGTTAAGAATTTGAGCATAGATGTGCGGGCTGGCGAAGTTGTTGGGATTGCTGGTATTGATGGCAATGGGCAATCGGAATTGATCCAAGCTTTAACGGGTCTGCGTAAGGTAGAGAGCGGTTCTGTTGAGCTGAATGGTCGTTCCCTCATAGGACAACATCCACGCCAAATCACTGAGGCTGGTGTCGGCCACGTCCCTGAGGATCGCCATAAATATGGCCTAGTTCTAGAAATGTCCTTAGCAGAAAACATCGCACTACAAACGTATTACAAAGAACCATTAAGTAAACACGGTGTCTTAAATTATAATCATATCAATGAATATGCGCGTAACTTGATTGAAGAGTACGATGTGCGGACTACCAATGAATTAGTACCAGCCAAAGCGCTGTCTGGTGGGAACCAACAAAAAGCCATTATTGCACGGGAAATCGACCGTGATCCTGATCTGTTGATCGTGTCACAACCAACACGCGGCCTGGACGTTGGGGCGATTGAATATATCCATAAACGGTTGATTGAGCAACGGAACAAAAATAAAGCCGTCTTACTAGTCAGCTTTGAATTAGATGAAATTTTGAATGTTTCCGATCGGATCGCCGTAATTCACGCGGGTGAAATCGTAGGGATCGTGGATCCGAAAGAAACCTCTGAAAATGAATTGGGTCTATTGATGGCGGGCTATTCTTTAGAAGAAGCGCGGGCAGAATTGAAGAGTGGGGCAGGTGAGACCGTTGAACAATAAATCTGAAACGCTGCGTAATGTTTTAGTTCCCGTCTTGTCTGTATTGATGGGATTTGTATTAGGCGCAATTATTATGTTGATTTTTGGCTATAATCCGGTTTCTGGATATCAGGCTATGCTACAAACAGCTTTCTTGAGTCCAAAAAGTATCGGCGAAATTTTTGTAACAGCTGGACCACTGATTTTTACGGCCTTAGGCTTCTCCGTCGCAAATTCAGCTGGGTTCTTCAATATCGGGTTATCTGGTCAAGCTTTGTGCGGCTGGGTAGCTAGTATCTGGGTAGCTTTATTATTACCTGATGCACCACGGCTGGTAGTTTTACCGTTAGTTATCATTGTCGGGGCGATTGCTGGTGCAGTAGCAGCAGCGATTCCCGGGATTTTACGGGCTTACTTTGGCACTAGTGAAGTTATCGTGACGATTATGTTGAACTATGTGTTCCTATACACAAGTACACACATTGTCAACAACGTGATGCCAGAAGCTGTTATGAGTAATAAAGGGGTTACCCAAATGGTAGGCGCAAATGCCAGCTTACGGAATGATTTCTTACGGAGTATCAGTGATGGCTCTCGTTTGAACATTGGGATTTTCCTAGCTTTAATTTTCTTAGTAGCTGTTTGGTTTTTAATGAAGAAAACAACTTTAGGTTATGAAATCCGTTCTGTCGGGTTGAATCCTTTTGCTTCTGAATATGCTGGGATGAGCAGTAAACGGACGATCATTTTATCGATGATCATCTCGGGTGCATTAGCTGGTTTGGGTGGCGTGGTCCAAGGGCTAGGAACATTTGGTAATTTCTTTGTTCAAGGATCTTCACTAAGTATCGGCTTTGATGGGATGGCGGTTTCCTTACTGGGATCTGGCAGCTCAATCGGAATCCTCCTTTCTTCACTACTATTCAGTATCTTAAAACTGGGTGGTCAAGGAATGCCGTTGCGTGCAGGCGTGCCAACTGAATTAGTGGACGTTGTAATCGCAGCAATTATCTTCTTTGTTGGTATCAGCTATTTGATCCGTTTCTTGTTAGCAAAATTCTCCGGTAGTAAAAAAGAAGTCGCTGTTGTTCAAGAAATTGAGACAACAACAGATGACAATAGCCAGGAAGGGGGCAAAATCTAATGGATGTAGGAACAATCGGATCCATTATCACACAGACACTGGTGTATTCTACGCCGTTGATCTTAACGGCCTTAGGTGGAACCTTCTCTGAACGAAGTGGTATCGTCAACGTAGGGCTAGAAGGTATGATGGTAATGGGGGCCTTCAGTTCAGTAGTATTCAACTTGACTTTTGCAGGAACTTTTGGGGCGTGGACGCCTTGGCTTGCTTGTATCGTCGGTGGCTTAGTTGGAATGGTCTTCTCACTATTACATGCGGTAGCAACCGTCAATTTGCGGGCTGACCATATCATTTCTGGTACAGTTATCAACTTGATGGCACCAGCACTGGCCATCTTTTTAATCAAAGTAATGTATGGTAAAGGTCAAACAGATACCATTACAGAATCTTTTGGTTACTTTACTTTTCCACTGTTGAATAAAATTCCAGTAATTGGCGAATTATTCTTCAACCGGACGACGGCACCGGCTTTTGTAGCCATCGTGATTGCTATTATCGCTTGGTTCGTTTTATTCAAGACTCGCTTTGGCTTACGGTTACGTTCTGTAGGAGAAAATCCCCAAGCAGCTGATACATTAGGTATCAATGTGTATCTGATGCGTTATGCCGGCGTTTTGATTTCTGGTTTCTTAGGCGGTATGGGGGGCGCGGTTTTCGCGCAAACAATCGCTGGTCGTTTCGCGGTTACAACAATTGCTGGTCAAGGGTTTATCTCAATGGCAGCCATGATTTTTGGTAAATGGAATCCACTTGGTGCAATGGGCGCAGCCATCTTCTTTGGTTTTGCACAAAACATCTCGATTGCTGGTTCAAATCTACCTATCATCTCGGCTATCCCAGCGGTTTATCTGCAGGCAGCACCGTATGTCTTAACGATTGTCGTTTTGGTGCTATTCCTAGGGAAATCTTCTGGACCAAAAGCCAATGGTCAAAATTATATCAAATCGAAATAGTCTACGATTAAAGGGAATGAGGGTGGCGCACAAGGCGTTCCCTTGTTCTCTTTTTCAATAAAAATAAGAAAGAAGGATGTTGTATGTTCAAGCGTGTACATTTGATCGTAATGGATTCTGTCGGTATCGGAGAAGCACCAGATGCTGAAAAATTTGGTGATGTCGGTTCAGATACATTGGGACACATTGCAACAGAAGCTGGTTTGACGATCCCTCATTTAGAACAATTAGGTTTGGGAGCGATTCGTTCATTAGATGGCGTTAAAAATGTAGCTGATCATCAGGGCTATGCGACAAAATTAGAAGAAATTTCGGTTGGTAAAGATACGATGACAGGACACTGGGAAATCATGGGTCTGAATATTAAAAAGCCATTCCGTGTATTTCCTAACGGCTTTCCCGATGAATTGTTAAAACAAATTGAAGATTTTTCTGGGCGTAAAGTAGTCTGCAACAAGCCTTATTCTGGTACTGAAGTTATCAATGATTATGGGGAACACCAAATGAAGACAGGGGACTTGATTGTTTATACGTCAGCTGACCCCGTATTGCAAATTGCGGCGCACGAAGAAATCATTCCTTTGGAAGAATTGTACCGTATTTGCCAATATGTTCGGGATATTACGAAAGATGAGCCTTATATGATCGGTCGAATTATCGCGCGTCCTTATGTGGGTGAACCAGGAAACTTCACTCGGACCAGCAACCGACATGACTACGCACTAGATCCATTTGGCCACACAGTATTGGATTCACTTAAAGATGCGGGCAAAGATGTGATTGCCGTTGGTAAGATCAATGATATCTTCAATGGTCAAGGGATCACGGAGGCAATCCGTACGAAGAGCAATATGGATGGTGTCGATCAATTACTGAATGTTATGAGAAAAGATTTCACAGGCTTAAGCTTCACGAACTTAGTAGACTTCGATGCGTTATATGGACACCGCCGCGATGTTGTTGGCTACGCCCATGCAATCGAGGATTTTGACCTGCGTATTCCAGAAATTTTAGAAGCGATGGCGGATGATGATTTACTGATGATCACGGCTGACCACGGCAATGATCCGACTTTCCCAGGTACCGACCATACGCGTGAATATGTGCCGCTATTGGTTTACAGCAAACAAATGCAAGGTCAAGGTGCATTAGCGCAAGGTTATTATTCAGATATTGCCGCAACTATTGCGGATAACTTCGATGTACCAGCGACAGAAAATGGCAAGAGCTTCTTAAGCGACTTGAAGTAGGAGGAAGACATGACATTACAAGAAACGACAGCGTTTATCAAAGAACAAGGTGTGGGGGAAGTTGCCGTTGGCTTGATTCTCGGTTCTGGTCTAGGTGAGTTGGCCGATGAGATTCAAGATGCCGTGACCATTCCTTATGAAACGATTCCACATTTTCCAGTGTCGACAGTGGTGGGCCATGCGGGACAATTGGTTTATGGGACATTAGCCGGGCAGAAAGTCTTAGCGATGCAAGGCCGTTTCCATTTTTACGAAGGCAATACCATGCAAACCGTGACCTATCCGGTTCGGGTAATGGCAGCTCTAGGCGTTCATTCACTAATCGTGACGAATGCAGCAGGTGGTGTTAATGAAAGCTTTACACCAGGTGATTTGATGTTGATTACCGATCATATTAATTTTACGGGAACCAATCCTTTGATTGGCCCTAATGATGAAAAAGTTGGTCCGCGTTTCCCTGATATGAGTCATGCCTATGATGCCGACTACATCAAATTGGCTCACGAAGTGGCAGCTGAGCGTCAGCTTCATCTTAAAGAAGGCGTTTATATGGGCTTCACTGGTCCAACTTACGAAACACCGGCAGAAATTCGGATGGCACGGACTTTAGGGGCTGATGCGGTCGGTATGTCAACAGTTCCAGAAGTGATTGTGGCTGTTCATAGTGGACTACGGGTTCTGGGAATTTCCTGCATCACCAATTTGGCAGCAGGAATGCAGTCGAGTTTGAATCATGAAGAAGTAGTTGAAACAACGGAGCGCGTCAAAGTAGAATTTAAAGAATTAGTCAAAGCAACACTAGCTAAATTTTAGGAGGTTGGTCCATGAGTGTCCATATCGAAGCAAAACCAGGTGAAATTGCAGATAAAATTTTATTACCCGGCGACCCATTACGGGCAAAATATATTGCGGAAACATTTTTAGAGGACCCAGTTTGCTACAACAATGTCCGAGGAATGTTAGGTTATACCGGAACTTACAAAGGCGAACGTGTCTCGGTTCAAGGAACCGGTATGGGAATGCCCTCTGCTTCTATCTATGTGCAGGAGCTGATCCAGTCTTACGGTGTGAAGAAACTGATTCGTGTAGGAACCTGTGGCGCTATTTCAAAAGATGTTCACGTGCGCGACTTGGTGATTGGTCAAGCGGCAGCGACTAGTTCGTCAATGGTGGCTAAAAATTTCCCAACCTTCCATTATCCGCCAATCGCTGATTTTGACTTGCTGTTAAAAGCTTATCAAATCGCAGAAGAAAAAGGCTTTACTACCCATGTCGGCAATGTGTTGTCAGAAGATACTTTCTATAAAGATGATATGACAGAAACATTGAAGTTAGCTGACTTTGGTGTGATGGGCGTGGAAATGGAAGCAGCGGCGCTTTATTATCTAGGTGCTAAATTCCATGTCCAAACATTGGCTATCTGCACAGTAAGTGATCATATTATCACGGGTGAAGAAACGACGGCAGAAGAACGTCAAGTGACCTTCAATGATATGATTCATGTTGGTTTGGAAACAGCTATTGCTTAATAAAGATTGTCAGAAAGCATGTCGGAAATTTTCGGCATGCTTTTTTAGAACAAAGAATGGTACACAGTTAAGCTGTTTTGATACAATAGAGAGAGAAATGGAGGAATGATGGATGGAAAATTTTCGTTTTTATGTTCCAACAGATGTTTATTTTGGTCGTGATCAACTCACTCACTTAGCAGAAGCAGTGGGTCGTTACGGAAAAAAGGTCTTACTTGCTTATGGCGGCGGCAGTATCAAACGAAATGGTTTGTATGACCAGGTAGTAGCAGCTTTAGCTGATTTTGAAATTACGGAATTAAGCGGCATTGAACCAAATCCACGAATTGAAACTGTTCGTAAAGGGGTCGATTTATGTCGCATGCACGAAGTCGACGTAATTTTGGCAGTAGGCGGCGGCTCTACTATTGACTGCAGTAAAGTGATTGGAGCCGGTGTCTATTATGATGGCGATGCTTGGGACTTGGTTGTGGGGAAAGCCAAGGTTGGCAAAGTCTTACCAATCGTGGATATTTTGACTTTAGCAGCTACTGGCTCAGAAATGAACCGTGGTGCTGTAATCAGTAATATGGAAACTAACGAAAAGCTGGGTACAGGTGGCTGGGAAATGATTCCAAAAGTCTCATTCTTGGACCCAAGTAACACCTTTACGGTACCGGAGTATCAAACAGCTGCTGGTTCTGCTGATATCATGAGCCACTTATTCGAAAACTATTTCAAGCGGACCACCGGAACAGATGTACAGGATTTTGTTTCCGAAGGCTTAATGAAAGCCGTAATCAAAAATTGTCCAATCGCCTTAAAAGAACCAGATAATTACGATGCGCGGGCCAACTTGATGTGGGCGAGCACTTGGGCCTTGAATGGTTTGACAGGCAGTGGTAAGAAGGGTGCTTGGTCTTGTCATGCTATCGAGCATGAGCTGAGTGCTTATTATGACATTACTCACGGGATTGGTTTGGCAATTTTGACGCCACGTTGGATGGCATATGCCTTAAATGATGAAACGGTAGAGAAATTTGCCCAATATGCGCGCAATGTGTGGAATGTGCAAGAGGCGGTACCAATGATGGCCGCACGAATCGGGATCCAAAAGACCTATGATTACTTCAAAGCCTGTGGGATTCCTATGACGCTACCAGAAGTTGGCATCGATGAGGAAAAGCTAACGCTGATGGCCGAGCAGGCCGTTGCCCATAGTACGATTGCTACCGATGCATACGTGCCAATGGATGCAGTCGCAGTTGAAGGTATTTTACGCGAATGTTTAAGTGAATCTTCTTTTGTATAAGAAAAAGGGCGGGCCTACGTTTACTTACGTAGGTCCGCCTTTTTTGAGGGCTTAGTTTAAGATTTGTTCGTTGACATATTCACTATATAGCGGGTGTGACGCCATCAATTCACGATGGGTGCCACGACCAGTGACTTGGCCATGCTCAATGAAGTAAATTTGGTCAGCATCGACAATCGTCGATAGTCGGTGAGCGATGACTAAGGTCGTTCGGCCTTTCATTAATTGTTCTAAGGCACGTTGCACCATTTCTTCTGATTGGGAGTCTAAGCTGGCGGTCGCTTCATCCAGCATTAAGATTTTTGGATCTCGCAGGAAAGCACGGGCGATGGCAATCCGTTGTTTTTGACCACCAGAAAGTTTAACACCGCGTTCTCCTAGGGTTGTTTCCAATTGTTCTGGAAATTCCCGTACAAAGTGATCTGCAAAAGCCAGACGCAAGCCTTCCCAAAGCTCATCCTCACTTAAATCACGCCCTAAACCATACGTTAAGTTATCACGAATACTGCCAGCAAAGACAGCACTATCTTGGGAAACAAAACCGATTTGACTACGCCAATCAGCTAGTTTGATGTCAGTTAAAGGCGTTGTACCAACTGTAATTTGTCCGTTGGTAGGTTCATAAAAACGTTCCAGAAGTGAAAAAATCGTCGACTTGCCGCCACCACTAGGGCCAGCAAAAGCTACTACTGTATTAGGCTTTGCTTCAAAAGAAACATTTTCCAACACCGGACGATCGGCTTCATAAGCAAAGCTTAATCCTTCGGCGGTAATGGTTTCGCCATCAACAGGGTGTAGATTACCCACATGGATTTTTTCAATAGGCGTTTCCAGAATTTGATCGATTCGTTCCGTAGCTCCCATCGCTTTTTGAACTTGAGAAAAGAAAGTTGCAAAAGTAGCAGCGGGCATAATGATGTTAAACAGATAGAGCAAGAAAGCCACTAATGCCCCACTGCTGAGGGTACCGGCTTGAACACGAATTGCGCCATAACCTAGAATACCCACAAACATACCCAACATGGCCGTCATCATGATTGGTTGTAAAACAGCTTCAACCTTGGCATCTTTAACACTAAGCTTAAAGATTTTTTGGACGAAAGAGGTGCCACGAGTTTCTTCGTAAGGCTCGCCATTGCTAGCTTTGATTAGGCGGATTTCGCCTAGTTTTTCCGTGACTTCGCCGCTGAATTCAGCCGTAGCAGCTTGTAGTTGCCGACCGAGTTTCATCATGATTCGGCCAATGGGCATCATAATCAAAGCGACTACAGGTACCGCTAGAAACATAAAGGCGGCCATTTTCCAGTCCATAACGAACAGGATGATCAAAGACCCTACTAGTTGGATTGCCCCGGTAATGAAGTTGGGAAATTGAGAAGCAACGAGGTCTTTCACCACGCCAGTATCATTTACTAGCCGTGAAGCTGTTTCGCCAGATTTGTGATCATCATAATAATTTACAGGCAGGTGAAGTAGATGCAGCCAAAGTTTATCCCGCAATGCTTTGACAACCGTTTCGCCAACATATCGTAATAAAAATCCGCCCACAGCACCAAAACCTAATTGTGCCACAAAGGCTAAAATCAAAACTACTAGCATTTTGGCATCAATTTGCGCCAGCTTACTTGTATCAATCAAGCCCTTAGTCAGTTGCGGCACAATCAAGCTAGCGCCACTAGTCAGGATACTTAGCAGTAAGCCCAAAAGAAAAAGCCCTTTTTTGGGATTTACGCTGGTAATCAGGCGCATAAAATCTTTTAATTTGTAAGTTGTTGCGGTAGTGGGGACATCAAATCCTCGTTCCATAATTGTTCCTCCTAAAATGACAGACGCTTAAAAATCCGTCCAATCATCCTCTTTTGATGTTTGTTTTTTATCAGGGCGTGGGTTAGGCCAAAATCCTTGTGGATGACGCGAGTTCATCCGCGCCATACCCCGTTGGAAATTCCGAGGATCAAAGCCCATATCCCGTGCGCGATTTTGCATATCACGACGCATTTGATGTTGTTCATGACGCGACAGCTTGCTCCAGTCGATATCCATCATTTCTTCCCGCAGTCGTTGCATTTCCGATAATTTTTCGAAGGGATCTAACTGATTCATCCGCACGCGGTATTCCTCAGGTAAACCCTCAATGATTTTATCCAACAATCGATCAAAGTCATGCTGCTCTTCTTGCGAGAGACCAGCAAAAAATATCGCGCTCAGGTCCTGCTTCCTATCTGCGTTCTGGATGACTCGTTTCCGACCCATTTCGGTCAAATAAACCCGTTTGATCCGTTTGTCAGTCGTGTCTTCCCGTCGTTCAACGGCGCCGGCCTGTTCTAGTTTTTTTAATAATTCTGCTAAAGAACTAGGGCGGATGTCCATCAGTTCAGCTAAATTTCCTTGCGGCATGCCATCTTCTACTGCTAGTAGATTGATAACTTGTTGTTGTCCGTCAAATCGTTGCTTCTTATTGGTGAAAAAGAGAGTAGCGATTTGGCTAACATATTGTAGTCGATGCAAAAGGTTACTTGTTTGCTCACTCATATTTATTTCCTCCTAAACAATCTATTAGGTACCTAATCAATTGAACGAGATTTAGTATAGTTCGGTACCTAAATAAAGTCAAGACATTTTGTTCAAGATTTTTGTGAGTGGGTAAAATCCGTGCTACACTAGTAGTGAGGAGGCGATAGTATGGCTGGTGGAATGCACTTACGATCGTTTACACAGGATAAGGAAAAAATTAAAGATGCAAAAATTGAAAAGGAAACGGTCTTGCGCGTCTTGCAATATGCGAAACCTTACAAGCTTTTATTATTGCTATTTTTAGTGGTGATTAGTTTAGATGCTTTGTTTGGGGCATGGACGCCGTTACTTTTAAAATCAATCATTGATGTGGGTATCGCGCAAAAAGATGTCGGTTATGTGATACGCTATGCGCTATTTGCGGCCTTACTAGCTATTGGCAGTGCTCTTTTGACACTAGCGCAACGCTTTTTATCGGCGCGAATCGGGCAAGGGGTTATTTTTGATTTGCAAAAGGAATTATTTGAGCATATTCAGCAATTGTCGCTCGCCTTTTTTGCTCGTACGAAAACAGGCGCTCTTGTTCAACGAATCAATGGGGACGTGACGGGGGCCCAAGCAGTTTTTACCCAGACGCTCAACAGCGTGTTTAGTAATATTCTCTCAGTAGTGTTTGTTTTGGCGGCGATGTTTAGTATGAGCTGGCAGTTAACCTTGATTGCGCTTCTATTAGTGCCGGCTTTTATCTTGCCAGCCAAATTACTGGGACCTAAGTTGGCCCTTTTGATGCGTGAATCTTATGACACCAAGGCGGAAGCCACTCAACTCTCTAATGAACGTTTCAATGTGGCGGGCGCGCAGTTGGCTAAAACTTATGGGGATCCCGTCACAGATGCCCAAACTTATGCTGCTCAATTAAAAAAGGTACGGGATCTTAGTGTTCGTCAGACCGTAACCGGTTCTTTTATGCGGGTAACAGTTGGTTTGGTCTCTTCCTTAGCCTTGGCGGTGGTTTATGGTTTCGGTGGTGTATTAGCGATTCACGAAACGATTACGGTAGGGGTAGTGGTGGCGCTGACTTCGTATTTGACCCGTTTGTATGCCCCTATCACAACGTTATCCAATGTCCAAGTAGATATTTTGACCGCCCTTGTCTCTTTTGAGCGAGTTTTTGAAATCTTAGATTTGGAACCTCATGTGAAAGAAATTGCAGCGCCAATCGATTTAGAACTGGCGATTGCGGACAAAGGAGCCAGCATTACTTTTGAACATGTTGGCTTTCATTACCCAGCGGATGATGAAATTGTGTTTGGTTCACTGGAAGTTTTACCAGAAAGCCATGATCAGGAACAGCCGATCCTGCAAGATTTGAATTTTACGATTGCGCCAGGTGAGATGATTGCTTTAGTCGGTCCCAGTGGTGCCGGCAAATCTACCTTGTCACAGTTATTGACCCGCCTTTATGATCCAACGGAGGGGGTTGTGAAAGTGGCGGAGGTACCATTAACCGATGCTTCGCTAAAATCAGTGCGGGAAACGATTGGGATTGTCAGTCAAGATGCTCACATGTTTCATGATACCATCGGGAATAATCTGCGCTATGCGCGTCCGGAAGCGACTGATGCGCAAATTGAAGAAGCCTTGAGGGAAGCATATATTTGGGACTTAGTGAAAAGTCTGCCGCAAGGATTGGATACGGTCATTGGAGATCGGGGTTACCGCTTGAGTGGTGGTGAGCGGCAACGTTTAGCAATTGCCAGACTGCTATTAAAAGCCCCAGCAATCGTGGTTTTGGACGAAGCAACGGCGCATTTAGACAGTGAAAGTGAACACTACATTCAAGAAGCCTTGAATACAGCTTTGACCGGACGGACGGCGGTGGTGATCGCCCACCGATTATCGACAGTACGCAATGCTGACCGGATTTTAGTTTTACAAAGTGGCAAAATCGTAGAGATGGGAACCCATCAAGAGTTGTTGCAACAACCTGGTCTTTACCAAGAGTTGTACCATCTACAATTTGAAGAATAGAAAAAGCCAGCAAGTCTTTAGACTTGCTGGCTTTTAAGATTGCTTATAGGTAGTATTTGTTGGCAACAGATAGATCATCGTTTAATTCATAAACAAGTGGTTGACCTGTTGGAATTTCAAGACCCATGATATCGTCATCAGAGATGTTTTCGATATGTTTTGCCAAAGCACGTAATGAGTTACCGTGAGCGGCTACTAAAACAGTTTTGTTATCTAATAAAGCTGGTGCAATATGATCTTCCCAGAAAGGAATCGCACGTTCTAATGTGACTTTCAAGTTTTCGCCACCAGGAATCGCACGTTTGTCCAAGCTAGCGTAACGACGATCATTTACCGCAGAACCTGGATCTGTTTCATCCAAAAGTGGTGGTAAAGTATCGTAAGAACGACGCCATAATTGTACTTGATCAGCACCATATTTTTCAGCAGTTTCTTCTTTGTTCAAGCCTTGCAACGCACCGTAGTGACGTTCGTTTAAGCGCCAAGATTTGTATTGAGGAATCCATAATTGGTCAGATTCTTCTAATACGAAGTTACAAGTTTTGATGGCACGTTTTAAAACAGAAGTGTAGGCAACATCAAATTCGATACCTGCTTCTTTTACTTTACGGCCAGCTTCTTTGGCTTCTTCGACCCCTTTTTCGCTTAAATCAACATCGACCCAACCAGTGAATTGGTTTAAGGCATTCCATTCGCTAAGACCATGACGAACGAAGACTAATTTCAACATGAACAGCTCTCCCTTAAAATAGTTTCTGAAAATTACATTTCCTTGTTTATTGTACACTGATTTCTAGATAAAAGCTATTATTCTGACGAAAAAAGGCCCTTTTCAATCATAAAAAAAGAGCGAAATCGCTCTTTTAAGAGTAGATTCGCTCGACATCTTCTTCAGGAAGATTGATGTATTTATAACAAGTACCAACTGATACGCCACATTTATTGGAAATAAATTGAATCGTTTCTTTTTTGTCATAATAGAGACGCCGAATTTTGCGTACTGTGCGACCATCGATTTTAGGACGACCGCCGACCTTGCCTTTTTTACGAGCTTCATTCAAACCGACCAAGGTCCGTTCTTTGATCAGATTGCACTCCATATTGGCTAAGCCTTCCATTAAAGTGAAGTAGACGTTTCCCATTTCGCTACGGGTATCAATTGCTTCCGCTAAGCTGACCAAATGCAGGGCACGCTCTTGAAAAAGTTTTGTTAATTCTGTTAGTTGGCGAGTGGACTTGCCTAGCCGATCCAACTGACAAACAATCAGTGTGTCACCAGCAGCCAAACGTTGAATGACTGTTTCTAAATCTGCCACAGCTTGTTGATTCGTGCTATCAAAAGATTCATGATAGATTTCATCACAGCCGTACGCCGTTAAAGTCGCGATTTGTGAAGCCAAATCGTTATCATTGATAGTAGTGCGCGCATATCCGATTTGTTTCATGATGGTTCCTTTCTCGTACAAATTCTCTCGTACTAAAAATGTAGCACATTCTGTTTGAAAATGGTAGCTGAAATTTTTCAGTTAGTCATGGTGATAAGCCAAGTAATAGAAGCCGCTGACAAAGACAGCACCACCAATAATATTACCTAAATAAACGGGGATAAAGTTTTGGATAAATTGGCCCCAAGTTGCGCCACCTTCAAAAATGGCTGCGGGAATCACAAAGGCATTGGCCACGCTATGCTGAAAGCCAATCGCAACGAAAATCATTACAGGGAACCAAATACCTAAGATTTTGCCAGCAGCATCTTTGGCTCCATAAGATAACCAAAGCGCTAGTCCAACAAACCAGTTACAGCCGATTCCAGAAAGAAAAGCCTGTAAAGGAGAGACCCCAATTTTACCTTGGGCTAAAGTCAGCGTTTCGTGTAAGTAATCACCACTAGCGGTTAAACCAACGACATGACCAAAAACAAAGGCTACAAACAAGGCGCCGATGACATTGAACAGCGTAATCCAAGCCCAGTTTTTCAACAACTCCACGAAGGAAACGCGTTTTTCAAACCACGCCACCGCTACCGCCATCATATTCCCCGTGATCAACTCGCCGCCGGCTAATAAAATTACGATTAAACCAATGGGAAAGACCGAAGCACCGATTAAACTAGCAAAACTGCCCCAAGCCTCGGCCACCGAAGCGATTACGCGGATATATGCTAAGTAGCCTAGGGAAATCATGGCGCCGCCAATAAAGCCTAATACAGCTTTGGCTAGCAACGGTTTCGCGACTTTTTTGGCACCATTCACTGCACTGATTTTTAAAATTTCTTCTGGTGAATACATAATTACTCCTTATAATTGCTCGTTTACAACGATGGTTTCTGGACCTTGGTCATAGCCTACAATTACAGTAGAGACCATATTTAAGAAAAGTCCGTGTTCCACCACGCCAACGAGATTATCTAATTCTGATCCAAAAGTGACAGGATCTTCGATGCAGGCTAAATGCAGATCGATGATATAATGGCCGCCATCGGTTTTTAAGAAGCTGCCATCGGCGTTAAGACGCATGCTAGGGTGATAGCCTCTTGTTTCAAATAAGCGGAATAATTGCTGGCTACCATAAGGAACAACTTCGACTGGCAAAGGAAAAGCCCCAAGTTTTTCCACCATTTTAGAACCATCCACGATCCAGATAATGTGTTTAGAATAGCTGGCCACAACTTTTTCAAATAGTAAGGCAGCACCGCCACCTTTGATTCCATGGAAATCGGCACTGATTTCATCCGCTCCATCAATCGTCAGGTCCACATAAGGGACGTCGTCGATTCCTTTTAAAGGAATACCTAACTCGCGCGCTTGTTTTTCAGTCTCATTTGAAGTAGTGACCCCTGTGATCTGTAGTCCTTCCTCCTGCACGCGCCGACCAATTTCTGCTACCATATAGCGTGCAGTGGAACCAGTTCCTAAGCCAACGATCATGCCATCTTTGACATATTTGGCGGCTTCGATCCCAGCCATTTGTTTTAGATTCACAAAATCCTTCCTCTCTCTGTCTAAATTCAGCCATATTGTACCGTTATTCACATAAAAAAGATAGATTACTTGAAAAATTCCTACGATATTTTAATGAAAAGAAGGAGCAAACAACTTTCTGGAGAAAAAGCACGCGGGGGAGGGTTGACAAGGTTTTTTGAACATGATATTCTATCAAAGGTGCTTTATATACAGGTCTCTAACCAGACGTGCTGACTGTAAAAGCAACATTGATAAAAGGGTGCAGGATTGCATATTTTTTTATCGCTAAAAAAGAACCACCTGGATGTGTGGAATTAGAAGCGAATTGAGGAAGGAGGAAACAAGGGATGCCTACAATTAACCAATTAGTACGTAAACCTCGTAAATCTAAGGTCGAAAAATCAAATTCACCAGCATTGAACAAAGGATATAACAGCTTTAAGAAAGCTCAAACTGATGTATATTCTCCGCAAAAACGTGGGGTATGTACACGTGTGGGTACTATGACACCTAAAAAACCGAACTCCGCTTTGCGTAAATACGCTCGTGTTCGTTTGTCAAACTTAATCGAAGTGACTGCTTATATCCCAGGTATCGGACACAACTTGCAAGAACACAGTGTGGTATTGCTACGTGGTGGACGTGTAAAAGACTTACCAGGGGTACGTTATCATATCGTTCGTGGTGCGCTTGATACTGCGGGTGTTAACGACCGTAAACAAAGTCGTTCAAAATATGGTACAAAACGTCCTAAGAAATAATCGATTACAAACTAACATACTATAGAGGAAATATCTCGGGAGGAGGAGTTACGGATGCCACGTAAAGGTCCAGTTACAAAACGCGATGTTTTACCAGATCCTATTTATAACTCAAAATTAGTCACTCGCTTGATCAACCGTGTAATGGTTGATGGAAAACGCGGGATTGCGTCAAACATTATCTATAATGCTTTTGACATCATCAAACAATCTACAGGCAACGATCCATTAGAAGTTTTCGAACAAGCTATGAAGAACGTTATGCCTGTTCTTGAAGTTAAAGCTCGCCGTGTGGGGGGGTCTAACTACCAAGTGCCAGTTGAAGTTCGTCCAGAACGTCGTACAACACTTGGCTTACGTTGGGTGGTAAACTACGCTCGTTTGCGCGGTGAACACACAATGGAAGAACGTCTTGCAAAAGAAATCATGGATGCCGCTAACAACACTGGTGCTTCTGTGAAAAAACGCGAAGACACACACAAAATGGCAGATGCCAACCGTGCGTTTGCACATTATCGTTGGTAAGATCCTCTCTGCTGTCGCTTAGACGTAGCAGAAGTTGTCTACTATTTTCATTTTAACTAAGAGAGGAGCAACAACTAGAATGGCCAGAGAATTTTCGCTAGAAAAAACTCGTAATATCGGTATCATGGCTCACGTCGACGCTGGTAAAACAACGACGACTGAACGTATCCTTTATTATACAGGGAAAATCCATAAAATCGGTGAAACCCACGAAGGCGCATCACAAATGGACTGGATGGAACAAGAACAGGAACGTGGTATTACAATCACGTCTGCTGCGACAACTGCTCAGTGGAAAGGTTACCGCGTCAACATCATTGATACACCAGGACACGTGGACTTCACAATTGAAGTACAACGTTCATTGCGTGTATTAGATGGCGCTGTTACCGTTCTTGATGCTCAATCTGGAGTTGAACCACAAACTGAAACCGTTTGGCGCCAAGCGACAGAATACCGCGTACCACGTGTTGTATTCTGTAACAAGATGGACAAAATCGGTGCAGACTTCTTGTACTCAGTTTCTACCTTACACGATCGTTTGGGAGCGAATGCTCATCCAATCCAATTACCAATTGGTTCAGAAGAAGACTTCAGCGGAATCATTGACCTTGTGACAATGAAAGCTGAAATCTACACAAATGATTTAGGAACAGAAATTTTAGAAACTGAAATTCCTGAAGAATATTTAGAACAAGCACAAGAATGGCGCGAAAAATTAGTGGAAGCAGTAGCTGAAACTGATGAAGACCTAATGATGAAATATCTAGACGGTGAAGAACTTACCGAAGCTGAATTAAAAGCTGGTATCCGTCAAGCAACAATCAACGTTGATTTCTTCCCTGTTATGGCTGGTTCAGCCTTCAAAAACAAAGGGGTTCAATTGATGTTGGATGCTGTTCTTGACTACCTACCTTCACCATTAGATGTTGAAGCAATCAAAGGGATCGATCCGAAAACTGACGAAGAAACAACTCGTCCAGCTGACGACGAAGCACCATTTGCTTCATTAGCATTTAAAGTTATGACTGACCCATTCGTAGGTCGTTTGACTTTCTTCCGTGTTTATTCTGGTGTCTTGGAAAGTGGTTCATATGTACTGAACGCTTCTAAAGATAAAAAAGAACGTATCGGACGTATCTTGCAAATGCACGCCAACACACGTAAAGAAATCGACCGCGTTTATTCCGGCGATATCGCTGCGGCCGTTGGTTTGAAAGATACAACAACAGGGGACACACTTTGTGCCGTTGATTCTCCAGTAATCTTAGAATCAATCGAATTCCCTGACCCAGTTATCCAAGTCGCTGTTGAACCTAAATCAAAAGCTGACCAAGATAAAATGGGTATTGCCTTGCAAAAACTTGCAGAAGAAGATCCATCATTCCGTGTTGAAACAAACGTTGAAACTGGTGAAACAGTTATCTCAGGAATGGGCGAATTGCACTTAGACGTATTAGTGGATCGTATGCGTCGTGAATTTAAAGTTGAAGCCAATGTTGGTGCACCGCAAGTTTCTTACCGTGAAACATTCCGCGCAGCAACTCAAGCCGAAGGTAAATTCGTACGTCAGTCTGGTGGTAAAGGTCAATACGGTCACGTATGGATCGAATTTACACCAAACGAAGAAGGTGCCGGTTTCGAATTCGAAAACGCCATCGTTGGTGGTGTGGTTCCTCGTGAATACATCCCAGCTGTTGAAAAAGGTTTAGTTGATGCAATGGAAAACGGTGTATTAGCCGGCTATCCATTAGTTGATATTAAAGCAAAACTTTACGACGGTTCTTACCATGATGTCGATTCAAATGAAACAGCCTTCCGTGTGGCAGCTTCAATGTCATTACGTGCAGCTGCTAAAAAAGCACAACCTGCCATCTTAGAACCAATGATGAAAGTTACGATTACTGTTCCAGAAGATTACTTAGGTGATATCATGGGTCACGTAACAGCTCGTCGTGGTCGCGTTGAAGGTATGGAAGCGCATGGTAATTCACAAATCGTTAATGCTATCGTTCCGTTAGCAGAAATGTTTGGTTATGCAACTACCTTGCGTTCAGCAACACAAGGTCGCGGTACTTTCATGATGGTATTTGACCACTATGAAGATGTACCAAAATCTATTCAAGAAGAAATCATCAAGAAAAACGGCGGCAAAGCCGAATAATCTTGTTTGAACAGAAGTCTTGGGACAGTTTTGTCAAAGGGACTATATTTTTGAAAAATTTTCGTGTACAATAGCAAACGATGATATGGGCACGCCGCACACCTCTTGTGCGGACGTACCTATCAGATAAATTAACTTATTTTTAGGAGGAACATTTTTAAAATGGCTAAAGAAAAATTTGACCGTTCTAAACCCCACGTTAACATTGGTACTATCGGCCACGTTGACCATGGTAAAACTACTTTAACTGCTGCTATTACAACTGTATTAGCTAAAAAAGGCGGCGCGCAAGCAATGGCTTACGACCAAATCGATGGCGCTCCTGAAGAACGCGAACGCGGAATCACTATCTCTACAGCTCACGTTGAGTACGAAACTGACGCACGTCACTACGCTCACGTTGACTGCCCAGGACACGCGGACTACGTTAAAAACATGATCACTGGTGCTGCCCAAATGGACGGCGCGATCTTAGTAGTATCTGCTGCTGATGGCCCTATGCCACAAACTCGCGAACACATCTTGTTGTCTCGCCAAGTTGGTGTACCTTACATCGTAGTATTCTTAAACAAAGTTGACATGGTTGACGATGAAGAATTACTAGAATTAGTTGAAATGGAAGTTCGTGACCTATTAAGCGAATACGAATTCCCTGGTGACGATGTTCCTGTAATCGCTGGTTCTGCTTTGAAAGCATTAGAAGGCGACGCTTCATACGAAGAAAAAATCATGGAATTAATGGCTGCAGTTGATGAATACATCCCAACTCCAGAACGTGATAACGACAAACCATTCATGATGCCAGTCGAAGACGTATTCTCTATCACTGGTCGTGGTACTGTTGCAACTGGTCGTGTTGAACGTGGACAAGTTCGCGTTGGGGACGAAGTTGAAGTTGTAGGTATCGCTGAAGAAACTTCAAAAACTACTGTAACTGGTGTTGAAATGTTCCGGAAATTGTTGGATTACGCTGAAGCTGGCGACAACATCGGCGCATTGTTACGTGGGGTAGCTCGTGAAGATATCCAACGTGGACAAGTTTTATCAAAACCAGGAACAATCACTCCACATACAAAATTTAAAGCGGAAGTTTACGTTTTAACTAAAGAAGAAGGCGGACGTCACACTCCATTCTTCACTAACTACCGCCCACAATTCTATTTCCGTACAACTGACGTAACTGGTGTTGTTGAGTTACCAGAAGGTACTGAAATGGTTATGCCTGGCGACAACGTAACTATCGACGTTGAATTGATCCACCCAATCGCTATCGAAACTGGAACGAAATTCTCAATTCGTGAAGGTGGACGTACTGTAGGTGCCGGCGTGGTTACTGAAATCACTGCTTAATCCTGTTTAAAATTTGTAATTTATGTTCGGACGCAAGAGAACTATCCTCGGATAGTTCTCTTTTTTTTCTTGCCTTCAAGCACGGCTTTCGCTAAAGTAGAAAAAAGGAGTTGAACTTGATGGAATTATTATTAGATCGTCAATTGATCCTGGCAGAGAATGCCATTATGGAAACCCCAAGACTAACCTTGCGTCCAGTAACGTTAGCTGATGCGGAAGATATGTATGACTATGCGCATGACCGTGAAGCGATGCAATTTGTCTTTGAACCACATCAAACGCTGGAAGACACTAAACGTAATATTGCCAACTACTTCTTAAGCAGTCCTTTAGGGAAATTTGGGATTGAATTGAAAGAAAGTGGTCATTTAATCGGCAGTATTGATTTGAACTTGCAAGAGGCCCATGAGAATGGCGTCTCAGGCTACGTGCTGCATCCAGATTACTGGGGACAGGGAATCGTAGCCGAAGCCGGTGAAGCGCTTTTAGCATTGGCTTTTGACAAATTACGGCTGATCCGTGTTAGTGCGGTTCATGATGTCTTGAATCCTAATTCTGGGAAAGTCATGACGAAACTCGGTATGACTTTTGAGGGACGTTTGCCCAATGCGCGTAAATGGAAAGGCAAGGTCGTGACAGATCAACAATATGGCATCACCAAAGAGATGTGGGAGGCAGGACATGTTTAAAGTTCAAGATTTTGACATTTTTACAATTGCCGGGCTGGAGGAACGAATGGCGCTGATTCGGCAAGAGATTCAACCAACATTTCAAAAAGTAGATGAAGAACTAGCAACAGTCTTAGCAGAGGCGTTAGAGGAGCCGCTCTATATCCATATCGCCCAGCACCGTCGCCGGACAGTTTATCCACCGGAAAGTACTTGGTCCGCCATTAGTCCTCATAAACGGGGTTATAAGATGGCGCCTCATTTTCAAGTGGGTATTTGGCCAGATTTTGTCTTTCTTTACCTGTCTTATATTGACAATCCTAAGGGCGAGCAAGAAATGGCCGACCGCCTCTTGGCACAACCAGAACTTTTTGCTACACTACCAAAGGATACGGTAATTGCATTAGACCATACCAAACCAGCTTATCAACGGCTGGAGGAAGCAGATCTGCCTAAAGCTTTGACCCGTCTTCGGGATGTTAAAAAGGGCGAATTCCAGATTGGTCGGGTAATTCCTCGTCATGATGTGTTGTGGCAAGACGAGCATTTAACCACTTATATGCAAGAAACGTTCTTATCACTGGTGCCTATTTATCAGGCAAGTTTAGGAGAAGATAAATGACTTTTGAAGCAATTTTACCGCAATTAAAACAAGGTGCAAAAATCATTCGTTCAGGCTGGAGTGGCGTGGAATTGTATGTAACGCTAGTTGCCAACGAAACGTATGACGGGGCACCTGTGACCCCTTATTTCTTGATTAAGACCGCTGATGAAGGATTTTCCAGTTTTGCGCCAACTGTTTGTGACATCTTAGCGGAAGATTGGCAAATTGTAGCCGAATGAAGCAAGTCGTTTTCATTACTGGCGCTGCCTCAGGGATCGGAGCTGCGCAAGCCCGCGCCTTTTTAGCGGCCGACGCCTATGTTTTTGGGCTAGATCAGCAAAAAGAACCCTTATTGGAGTTGCGGGAAACCTATCCCAATCAATTTGCTTTCGCAATTGGCGATGTGCGGGATGAGAATGTCCTGCAACTAGCTGTCCACCATTGTCACGATGTTTTTGGCAAAGTAAATGTCTTATTAAATACGGCAGGCGTATTAGATGACTATCGGCCGTTAGGCGACACAACGGCAGAAGAGTGGCGGCGTATTATGGATACCAACTTAAATAGTTTGTTTTACTTAACGAAATTACTGCTACCAGAACTATTGGCGCAAAAAGGTACTGTCATCAATATGGCGTCAATTGCGGGGTTGGTAGCCGGTGGCGGTGGCATCGCCTATACCACCAGCAAGCATGCCATTGTCGGCTTTACTAAACAATTAGCATTGGATTATGCTAAGGATGGCTTACGAGTCAATGCGATTGCGCCAGGGGCGATTGAAACACCGATGAATCAAGCGGATTTTGCAGGAGATGGTGCTATGGCTCGTTGGGTAGCGGAGGAAACACCGGTGAAACGCTGGGGCACAGCGACAGAAGTAGCTGAGTTGACGCTCTTTTTAGCTAGTGAGCAAGCACGTTATATGCAAGGTAATATCATCCCTATCGATGGGGGCTGGCTTTTAAAATAAGCTTGAATTTTTAACAAAATCCAGTAAACTGAATAATAGCGCATGCGCACTACGGCACTTCAGTTGGAGCTAAAACTCCCTTCCTTTGGCCGTAGTTATTAACAAGGTGAACCTTGTAAAGGAGAATGACAAATGAATAATCAAGAAACTACCACCAGTCGTTGGACAACCTCGGACACTGCTAAAATGGCAGTGGTAACAGGACTTTATGTGACGCTCACATTAGTCTTATCCGTTATCAGTTTTGGGGCTATCCAGATTCGCTTAGCAGAAATGTTCAATTATTTGCCCTTGTTCCATAAACGCTATCTAGTAGCAGTGACTTTAGGGGTCGCGATTGCCAATCTGGCTTCGCCACTAGGGATGATAGACGTGATTTTTGGAAGTACAGCTACACTGGCAGTATTGCTTTTTAACCAGTTCATTACCCGTAAAATGAAACGGCTGAAAAATAAAATGGTGGTGACCGCCATCACGTTTGCCTTTTCAATGTTTACAGTGGCAGGTCAGCTAACCTTTTTGTACCAAGTCCCTTTTTGGAGTAATTGGTTGGTGATTGGCTTAGGGGAATTACTTTCCATGGTAGTTGGCGGGATGCTTATCTATGGTGTCAGTCGCCGAATTGATCTAACAAAATAAACAGGTCGCCAAGGAATTGGCTGACCTGATAAAGAAAAAACTCGATTCCACTCTTGAAGTGGAATCGAGTTTTTCGTATGCAAGGAAATAGAACAGCTTAGTTGACGGCAAAGCGGACTAAGCGTTGACGAATCAGAATACCGAGGTAAGCAGCAGCGATTGCTTTAATGACCCCTGGTAGGATGAAAGGAATGAAGCCGCCACTCATGGCGCCGGCCCAAGTCAGATCAGCTGCGACTTTCAGCCAAATGGTGCCAAAGAAAAGTGTGACGATAGCCCCAACTAAATTGGCAACGATGGCCCAAGTATAGGTGAAGCCTCGTTTTTCCAAAATGGCGCCAGTCAGTAAGCCGTTAAAAATAAAACCTACTAAATAGCCGCCAGTCGGACCTGCTAGAACAGAGAAGCCTGCTGACATACCGGCAAAAACGGGGACGCCAATCAAACCTAACAATAGATAAATCAAAATGGCGTAGGTGCCGTTTTTCTTGCCTAACAGAGTAACCGCTAAACCAATAGCGAAAGTTTGACCCGTTAAGGGCACTAGTGTTAGCGGCAAGGTTAATTGCGATAGAATCCCAATGACGACGGCAAAGGTTGCAGCTAGAATTTGTTGTCTTAGAGTAATCTTCATCATGAACGATAATTCCTTTCTTGTTACGTTAACTAAATAATTTATTTGGTTAACGTAATCATAAAAGAAAAAGTTGCATTTGTAAAGCACAAAAAAACTGCCCAGAAAACTGGGCAGTTGCAAGACCAAAAATTATAGTTTTTGGTTGTAGTATTCAACGACTAATGCTTCATCAATGTCTGGATACATTTCGTCGCGTTCAGGTAAGCGAGTTAAGCTTCCTTCTAATTTTTCAGTATCAAAGCTTACGAATGCTGGACGTCCAACAACAGCTTCAACTGCTTCTTTTACAGTAACGATACTTTGAGATTTTTCACGAACAGCGATCACTTGACCAACTTCAACGTGGTAAGAAGGGATGTCAACGCGTTTGCCATCAACTAAGATATGACCGTGGTTTACTAATTGACGTGCTTGACGACGAGTAGTCGCTAAACCAAGACGATAAACAACATTGTCTAAACGTTGTTCTAGTAAGATCATGAAGTTGATACCGTGTTTTCCTTCTTTGATTTTGCTTGCTTTTACGAATAAGTTACGGAATTGACGTTCGTTCATGCCGTACATATGACGTAGTTTTTGTTTTTCAGCTAATTGTTGTCCGTATTCAGTCAATTTACCGCGGCTGTTAGGACCGTGTTGACCTGGTGCGTAAGGACGACGTGCTAATTCTTTTCCTGTGCCTGATAAAGAAATACCAAGACGACGGGAAATTTTCCAAGATGGGCCAGTATAACGTGACATTGAAAATTCCTCCAATAAAATAAGTTTTTGGAGTAAAATAATCCGTTGAAAAATTCATAATCGTACAGTTTGTTCTTCAATCTTCACCTTTGCAGCCGCGGTTACACAATTGAACCCGATGCGGGGCAACAAACTGGGGACGAGTTACTATCCTTCTGCTGCATTATTTTACACAAAGGATAGTATACCGAGAATTAATGGAAACGTCAAGGTTTTCCAACCTTTTTTCCATGACAGAAACCTCATTGAATTTTCAGAAAACGGGTGGAATTTACAAAAATAGCTAGACAAATAATGATTTCCTCTTTAAAATATAGACGAACTTATTTTACTTGATAAAGGAGAAAAGAATGAAAGCTGTATCCCCCTTATTGGAGAAGATCGATAACTCAATCGATAAGAAAGTTGATTTATTTTACACGAGTCCGGTTCGTTATATGGTACGTGCCGTCTTTGCTTGTCTCTTTCTGACGCTAGGAACTGCCGTAGCCTTTTCAATTGCTATGAAAGGTGAAGACATGGTCCATGGTCTTGGTAAAATTTTGTATTCATTTATGTTTAGCTGGTCATTAGTTATGATCATTTATATGAATGCGGAGTTGGGTACCTCAAACATGATGTATATGACCATTGGCGTTTTCCGAAAAAAAGTCAGTGTTTCTCTAGGCCTGAAGATTTTATTCACTTGTATCTTGTTTAACTTGATTGGTGGCGTGTTCTTTGCCTTTTTGGTTTCAAAAACGTTACCGTTCCAAGATTTGCCAGTCGATTCTTATTTATTTACCGGTGTGGCTTCTAAGTTAGAAAAAAGCTCACTACAAATTTTTGTAGAGGCAATTTTTGCGAATATCGTGGTAAATACGGCTGTGGTTGCCAGCATGCGCATGAAAGATGATGCCGGTAAAGTCTGGTCTATTATTTTCATTATCTTTATTTTTGCCTTCTTAGGTTTTGAGCACGTGATTGCTAACTTCCCAGCTTTCTCATTAGCATACTTTGCTTCTGGTGGTACGTTAGCTGCGATGACGGCAGGAAACGTTGCCCATAATCTGATTCTGGCTCTATTAGGAAACTTTGTCGGTGGTGGCTTAGTAATTGGCTTAGGCTATGCTTGGCTTAATGCTGCGGACACGACTTACTTGGATTAAGCTGAAAGCATCAAAAACGAGTTTGTTTTTGGTGCTTTCTTCTTGTTTCTATCCATGTTAGACTAACGAAGAACGCTTAGACAACTGCGCTTATATTGAAAATGAGCTTGCTAGACAAAATGGTTGTTTAAGCAAGAAACAGACTAACTATTATACGAAAGCGAGTACACCATGAGAAAAATTATTGCACTAGATATTGATGGGACGTTGATCAGCTCTAACCACGAACCATTAGACAGTACCTATGAAGCAGTGAAACGTCTACAAGAACAAGGACACTATGTTACGATTGCTACCGGACGGACCCGCATGATGGCGGAAGAGTTGATTCAAAAAGTTGGCTTGACCAACTACATTTTATGTAATGGTGCGGCAGCCTTCATGGATCATCAACAGGTCTATAAAAACCTATTACCAACGGAACGCTTGGATCAACTAGTAAAAGAAGCTGCGGAAATGCCAATTGAAACAGCTTTTATCGGCTTAGATGGTGTGAAACGCTATATGAAGGACTTTCGACCAGAAGTTGTGGAAGCTATGTCTTTCTTTGGGGATAATTATGTACCTGAATGGGAAGCTGATTTCCATTTGAAAAATGAAGTCTATCAAGGCCTGGCTTTTTATGATCAATCTTTTGACGGTACTTTTGAAAAAGAGTTTCCTGAGTTTCGCTTTGTTCGTTGGCATCCATACAGTGTGGATATTGTGCCTAAAGAGGGTTCAAAAGCCATTACACTCATGACGCTAGCTGAACGTCTGGGGGTACCTCAAGCGGATGTGATTGCAATCGGCGATGGCGAAAATGATAAGGAAATGTTGCAGGCTGCCGGTGTGGGCATCGCCATGGGCAATGCTAGCGACTCCGTTAAAAGTGTGGCCAATATGGTGACAGCTTCAAACGATGAAGATGGCATTTGGCAAGCATTACGAAAATTAGACTTAATCTAGTCAGTAAAGGTGGTTGGGACATAACGCAAAAAGTTATGTCCCAACCTCTTTTTGCACGGAGCTATTTGCGAACTTTTTTTGAAGATAGCCCAGCAAGGCTAGGTTTTTTCAGTCAACTGGACTACAATGGAAACAACTTGCATAGAAAAGAGTGAGCAAATGGATGTAGTAGTCTTAGCAGGAGGCTTAAGTGATGAACGTGATGTGTCACTATCCTCAGGAAGCCAAATTGCCAATGCCTTGATTCGAAAAGGACATCGGGTATTGTTGGTTGATTTGTACGAAGGTAGCCAATATGCTGATTTTGCATCAGCTTATGCAGCGGAGCGACAAGAGCAGTACATGTATGATGTGCCCAAGGTAGCGCCAGATCTGTTAGCTTTGATGCAACAGTTTGATAACCGGCAAGAATTGATTGGTCCAAATGTGATTGAATTGTGTCAAAGTGCTGATGTCGCCTTTTTAGCCTTGCATGGTGGGATTGGTGAAAATGGGAAATTACAGGCGCTGTTTGATTTGTATCGGATTCGTTACACCGGTAGTGGTCACGCTGGTAGCTTATTGGCGATGGACAAGCATTTGGCTAAACAGCTGATGGTCTTTAACGGGATTCCGACGGCTAACTGGTTGATGTACCGTAAAGGCGAGCCGATCCCCCAAGTGGAATATCCTTGTGTCGTAAAACCTAACGATAATGGCTCTAGCATCGGCGTCAAGATGGTAGATAATGAAGCTGGCTTGATTCAAGCCTTGAAAGAAGTGACGCAATATGGGGAGCGGGTCATGATTGAGCAAAAAATCAGCGGCCGTGAATTCTCAGTAGGTGTTTTGGAAGGGGAGGCCCTGCCCATCATTGAAATTATCCCTAAAGCTGGTTTTTATGACTACGAGAATAAATATCAAGCGAATGCCACAGAAGAAGTCACACCAGCTGCGTTAACGGAATCGCAAACGCGCAATATGCAGCAATTGGCTCTGAAGGTCCACCAAATTTTAGGATTGGTTGGGTATTCCCGCATTGATTTTATGCTGGCACAAAGCGGGCACATGTATTGTATTGAAGCAAACACATTGCCTGGCATGACGCCTACTAGTTTGTTGCCGCAAGAAGCAGCGGTGGTGGGGCTGGACTATGACGAGTTGTGTGAACGACTTTTGACTTTAGCCTTTAAAAAGTAAAAAAAGGGAGCAAGCCGAAGCCTGCTCCCTTTTTTGCTATTCGATAACTAGTACGCCTTCTTTTAAAGCAAAAGGACTTTGATCGTTGATATGGTCAAAGAACATGACGCCATTCAAGTGATCAATTTCATGCTGCACTACGATAGCTTCGTAGCCTTTAAGTTTTTTCTTCTTTTGATTGCCGTCGATATCCGTATAGGTAATAGTGACACGGGCGTGGCGCACGACATAACCGGGTACTTCGCGGTCAACCGAGAGACAGCCTTCACCTTCAGCCAAGCAGGCATCCTGTACGGAGTGACTGATGATTTTAGGATTGTAGAGGACATCCTTAAAGATTGGTTCGGGCTTTTCCGGATCAGCGCTGGGTACTAACACGGCTGTGATTCGTTTGGAAACATCAATTTGCGGTGCGGCTAAACCAACACCACCCCGCAGTTCCAACTCCTCGGCTTTAACCGGGTCTTGACTATTTTCTAGGAATGTCATCATTTCCTGCCCTAAGGCGATGTCTTCGGCGCTTAAAGGTAGGCTGACTTCTTCCGCAACTTTTCGCAAAGTCGGATGACCTTCGCGAATGATATCTTTCATTGTAATCATGGGTAGTTCCCTCCAAATACTATGTAGACGCCGCAGCGAATGCGGTCCATATAGTAGTGTACCACAAATGGAAAAAAGAGGCAGAAAAATTGTTTGAAACAGGGCCTGCTCATGTGGAAAAGGCTTGCTTTTAACGCAGCTTTCCTGTAAAGTATTCCTGTATGGAAACATACCGCCTGACACTTGGTTGTGCGAATCACCAACGCCTACTCAGTTTCGGGAAGAAAATAGAAAGAGGTGAAAAACATGGCAATTTCAAAAGAACGTAAAAACGAAATCATCAACGAATACGCACGTCATGAGGGGGATACTGGTTCTCCAGAAGTACAAATCGCTGTATTGACTGAAGAAATCAACCACTTAAATGAACACGCACGCGTACACAAAAAAGACCACCATTCATACCGTGGTTTGATGAAAAAAGTTGGTCACCGTCGTAACTTGTTAGCTTACTTACGTAACTCTGACATCCAACGTTACCGCGAATTGATCCAACGCTTAGGCTTACGTCGTTAATCATCAATGGAAAAGTGGGATTCAGCCGAATCTCACTTTTCTTGCTATTTTAAATTAGGTCTTGAGGAGTCTGTTGTTCACTACTATGCAAATGTGAGAAAGAAATCATGGTCTTTTTGACATTTGTTTAGTAGCACGCTGACATCCTCAAGGAGAGGAGCGTATTATGACAAAACAAGTATTTACTACCACTTGGGGCGGCCGTCCCTTGCAAGTTGAAGTCGGTCAACTGGCTAAGCAAGCCAATGGTGCCGTATTGGTACGTTATGGCGACACTGTTGTCATGTCAGCGGCCGTTGCATCAAAAGAGGCGAAGGATGTTGATTTCTTCCCACTAACAGTTAACTATGAAGAAAAAATGTATGCCGTGGGGAAAGTCCCTGGTGGCTTTATCAAACGTGAAGGACGTCCTAGTGAAAATGCGACCTTAACGGCGCGCTTGATCGACCGTCCGATCCGGCCAATGTTTGCGGAGGGCTTCCGTAACGAAGTCCAAATCACCAACATCGTGATGAGTGTGGAACAAGATAATACGCCAGCTATGGCAGCTATGCTGGGTTCTTCCTTAGCGTTGTCAATCTCTGATATCCCATTTGATGGACCGATTGCCGGTGTTGAAGTGGGCCGCGTTAACGGAGAATACGTGTTGAATCCAACGATTGAGCAACAAGCAGCTTCTGATATCGACTTAAGTGTAGCTGGTACGAAACAAGCCATTAACATGGTAGAAAGCGGCGCTAAAGAAGTCGGTGAAGATGACATGCTGGGTGCTTTGCTATTTGGTTTCGATGCGATTAAAGAATTAGTGGCCTTCCAAGAAGAAATCGTAGCCGCTGTGGGCAAAGAAAAAATGGAAGTCAAATTATTGCAAGTTAATCCAGAGTTGAAAAAAGATATTTATGACAGCTATTACAGTGTTATGAAGACAGCTGTTATGACGGAAGAAAAATTGGCTCGGGAAGACGAGATCGAAAAAGTCAAAGAAACCGTCAAAGAAGTTTTCAACGAACGCTTTGCTAACGTTGAAACCGAAGACTTAGTCCAAATCAGTAAAGAAATCAAACAAGTAGCCGAAGATCTTGAAAAAGATGTTGTGCGTGAATTGATTACTATTGACAAAATTCGACCTGATGGCCGTAAACTGGATGAAATTCGACCATTGGCTTCTGAAGTAGGTCTGTTACCACGAGTTCATGGCTCTGGTCTATTTACACGGGGTCAAACACAAGCGTTGTCTGCTTGTACATTAGCGCCATTAGGGGAACATCAAATTATTGATGGCTTAGGCGTTCAAGACTCAAAACGTTTTATTCATCACTATAACTTCCCACAATTCTCGGTTGGCTCAACTGGTCGTGCCGGTTCACCTGGTCGTCGGGAAATTGGGCATGGTGCTTTAGGGGAACGGGCTTTATCGCAAGTCATTCCTGATGAAACAGAATTCCCTTACATGATTCGTTTAGTAGCAGAAGTTTTGGAATCAAATGGTTCTTCTTCTCAAGCAAGTATCTGTGCTGGCACGTTAGCCTTGATGGATGCTGGTGTGCCAATTAAAGCGCCAGTAGCTGGTATTGCAATGGGCTTAGTATCTGACGGCGAAAACTATACGATTTTAACCGACATCCAAGGTTTAGAAGATCACTTAGGCGATATGGACTTTAAAGTTGCTGGGACCAAAGATGGGATCACTGCTTTGCAAATGGATATCAAGATCCAAGGGATTACTGAACAAATCTTAACCGAAGCTTTAGCGCAAGCGAAAAAAGCTCGGATGGAGATCTTGGCAGAATTGACGTCAACAATTGCGGCACCACGTGAAGAATTGAGTCAATACGCACCGAAGATTGAAATGATCCAAATCAAACCTGAGAAAATCAAAGATGTGATTGGTAAAGGTGGCGACACCATCAACGGCATCATTGAAGAAACCGGCGTGAAGATTGATATCGATCAAGATGGAAAAGTCAGCATCGCTTCAGCCGACGCTGCTATGATTCAAAAAGCCATCAAGATTATTGAAGAATTAACGAAAGAGGTCGAAGTTGGTCAAGTCTATCTTGGTAAAGTCGTTCGAATCGAAAAATTTGGGGCTTTTGTTAACTTGATTAAAGGGAAAGATGGCCTAGTCCACATTTCTCAATTAGCTAATGAACGGGTTAATAAAGTCGAAGACGTGGTAAAACTTGGCGATGAGATCTTAGTCAAAGTGACTGAAATCGATAAACAAGGTCGGGTTAACCTATCTCGTAAGGTCTTATTAGAAGACGACAAATAAACAACTGATTACGCTGGCACCTCACAAAAATGAGGTGCCACGTTTTTGATTTTGCAATTGTAAATATAAAAGCATAAAAAAGCGTTAAGGGTCTAGCCAACGCTTTTTTTTATTCTGAAAGAGTGATAGAATTGGGATTGGTTTTGTATATCGAAACGTGCCAGGGGTGTAAATGTGAAGAAATTTAATCCAAACAAAAATATTATTATAACGCTGATCGTAGTGATCATCGTGGTGGCGGTCATTACCGTAACGGCCGCACAGCGCGCTAAAGACAATAAGAACAATCTTGTTCAATCCGTTGCGAATGATACGGTAGGGCTGATCGATAAAGGTCTCTCTTATCCGGTGAAATTCGTACAAAATGCCGTCTCTTCTGTTGGAGACTTGATCAATACTTACCAAGAAAATAAGGATTTGAAAGCAAAAATCGACAGCTATGACGAAGCTGTTATTAAAAATAAAAATTATGAAAAAGAAATTGATCAATTGAAGCAAGAGCTTGAATTGAATGAAACACTCACGAGTTATGACAAAGTCACGGCTAATGTGATTACCCGTTCGCCAGATACTTGGCAGGACATGCTGATTGTAGATCGCGGCTCAAAAGATGGCATCGAGGTCAATATGGCTGTTATGAGTCAAAAAGGATTGATTGGGCGTGTGATTGAAGTCAATGCTTTGTCTTCTAAGGTCGAATTACTGACCTCGGCTAATCAAAACGCCAATCATTTTCCAGTTCGTATCAGCTCGAAAGATGGGAATGCTTATGGTCTGCTGAAGTCTTATGATGAGGATCACCAAGCCTTTGTCGTTTCACAACTTACTGGCAACACAGACCTGAAAAAAGGGGATGTTGTCCAGACTTCTGGTCTAGGAGGCAATTCACCAGCCGATTTATTAATTGGGACTGTTGAAGAAATCAAGCCCGATAAATTTGGGCTAGAACGGCAAGTCTACGTCAAACCTTATTCAGAACTCTATGATATTTCAGTAGTCACTATTGTGAAACGTCTAGTAGAGGATGGTCAGTAATATGACAAAAGCTAATTTGAAGTATTACGCCCCCGTCCTATTCTTTTTCTTTCTATTATTAGATGGTCAATTAACCAGCTTTTTAGATGGCTATACTCATAATGTTTATTTCGCTATCTCGCATTTTCTCTTGCTGGCATTTCTATTGGCAACGGATGTTTTACCCAAACGTTATCTAATCGTAACCGCTCTGATTTTAGGGTTGATTTATGATAGCTATTATGTGGGGATTATTGGTATTTATTCAGTTATCTATCCTTTGACGGTGGCGTTGATGATCACCTTTGAAAAGACGATTAACACCAACGTCTTTACGAGATTTTTTGGCGCAATCATCAGTATTACGTTTTTTGAACTGGCAGCACTAGTCATGCAGATGTTATTTCAATTTACCAATGCTGCGCCTCTTTACTTTATCTCGCGGGCGCTGGGGCCAACACTCTTACTGAATATCTGTCTCTACTGGATCTTTGTCTATCCCTTGGGAAAACTCTTTTTTATCTGGCGACCACGTAAACGACCTGCTAAACAATAGGCAGGTCGTTTTTTTGCAGAATTGTTCAATAAAATTATGTAAAGCTGTCATTTTTTAAAAGGGATTTGAAATGTTTTTGTAATGTTAGCTTTATCTCGCTGACACACTGCTATGATACAATTCTTTTGTCTTAAGGAAAAATTAGAAATTCAAGATAAATTGAAATGCAAAAGTCGGAGGAATGAAGAGTGAAGAAAAGTTTGTTTTCAGCATTAATGGTTTGTTCGTTAACTCTTACCGCAGTGGCTTTGCCCGTTGCTGCATCAGCAGATGAGTTTGATACTAAAATTGAACAACAAGATCAAAAAATCAATGAATTAAATAGCCAAATTTCTTCAGCAGAAGCTGAGTTATCCCGTATTGAATCTGATATGACCACAACCGCTGCCAAAATTGATGAATTGACTGCACAAAAAGCGGATTTGACAAATCAAGTCAAAAAATTGCAAAAAGAAATTTCAGATTTGAATGTTCGAATTCAAAAACGTGAAGTGAAAATTCGTGAACAGGCTCGTTCTGTTCAAACAGATGGCAATAGCAACACTTATTTAGACGTAGTTTTAAATGCAGATTCTATTTCGGACGCGATTTCGCGTGTAACGGCTATGACCACAATCGTCAATGCCAACAATGATTTAGTAAAACAACAAAAAGAAGATAAAGAAGTTGTGGAAACAAAATCCGCTAAATTGGAAAAACAATTAACAGCTTTGGAAGCTTCTGAAAAAGAATTAGCTGAAAAAAGCGACTCACTAAAAGCGATGAAGATCCAACAAGAAGTCGCGCGTAATGAACTAGCAGCACAAAAATCAACGGAAGAAAGCAAAAAGCAAACATTCCTTGATCAAAAAGCTGAAGCAGAACGTAAGCTAAAAGAAGAACAAGCTCGTATCGCAGCTGAAAAGAAAGCGGAAGAAAAACGCCAAGCAGAACTAGCAGCGGCACGTGAACAACAAGCACAACGTCAAGAACAATTACAACAAGAATCAGAAACAGCGACTCAAGTGACTGAGACTGAAACAGCAGCGGACACGTCAAATGAGTCAAATGAGTCAAATTCTGGTGGTCAAACAACACCAACTCCAGCACCGACACCTGCTCCTGAAAAACCAGCCGAAAACAATGATAATGGCAATGCAGGCTCAGGTAGTTCATCTGTTTCTTCTAGTAAGCAAGCAGCTATCAATGCCGCTTTGGCAGATGTTGGGAACTCTTATGCAACAGGTTGGAACCAACCTGGTGAATGTTTAGTAGCTGTTCGTCGTTGGTTAGGCGCTGGCGGTATTGGTTTCGGTTTTGGCGGACCATACAGCCAATTGGCTAACTCAGCTTCACAAGTTTCTTGGTCTGACGTACAACCGGGGGATGTCGTGCAATATTATAGTCCAGTGTCACCAGATGCTTGGATTGGCGGCGTTCATACTGTTTTAGTCGTTGGTGTTAGTGGTGGCACTGTCACTATCGTTGAATCCAACAACCCAGGAGGATCAGGCTACGTTTCTAAAACAACTGGCTGGGCTCCAGCACCACCAGCAGGAATGACTTACGGGGTCTTCCGTTTCTAATCAAACATTTATGGCTGGTCAGCAATCGCTGACCAGTTTTTTTATTTGCTAAAGGAGGTCTAGGCAATGAAACGAGCTATGAAGAATGGACAATTTTATTTGGGGGTCGCCCTGGTGATTATGCTGATTTTATTTATCAGCTCTTCGCAAACTTACGAACAACAGTCACAAGTTTCACTGTTAGAAAAATTATTGCAAAATGAGCCTTTTAAGGACTCTTTAAAGGGGATTTCTTTTGAGTATGGCGGGAGTCCGGTTAGTATTGCTGCCTCAGGTTATTTCAAATTTGTGGAATTTTTCATCCGTAAAGGCGCACATTTTTTGATTTACTTTATCTTAGGTGGTAGTTTCTATCTGGCTTTATTTCCACGTCTTAAAACTTTTTGGCTTACAGCAATGTATAGCTGGCTAGCGGCGGTTGGTTATGCCGGTTTAGATGAATTTCACCAAATGTTGACCGGAGGGAGAACACCCTTATTTCAAGATGTGATGTTGGATGGCTTTGGCGCAATGACCGCTATTTTGTTGATCATGTTGGTTAAACGTTTGAAGTAGTTTTTTGTTTTAGTCACTGACTTTCGCTATAATAGAAAGAAAAGGGAAAGCAGGGAGATAGATGTCTGGACATTCAAAATGGCACAACATCCAAGGAAGGAAAAATGCACAAGATGCGAAACGAGGCAAAATTTTTCAAAAAATTTCGCGAGAAATCTATATGGCGGCGAAGCAAGGTGGCCCAGATGCTGCCACTAATCCTGCATTACGATTAGTGCTAGATAAAGCCAAAGCCAATAATATGCCCAATGATAACATTGAACGGGCAATTAAAAAGGCGACTTCTGCAGGCGAGGGCGAAAATTTTGAAGAAATGACTTATGAAGGGTACGGTCCTGGCGGTGTGGCTATTTTAGTGCATGCTTTAAGTGATAATCGCAATCGTACTGGAACCAATGTCCGCGTGGCTTTTACTCGCAATGGTGGTTCCTTAGGCGAAACAGGTTCTGTTAACTATCTTTTCGATCGCAAAGGTTATCTGGTTATTGAACGCGCGGAATTGTCAATTTCAGAAGATCAGATGTTTGAAGAAGTTATTGAAATCGGCGCGGAAGATTTAGAAGCCAGTGCTGAAGTATTTGAAATCTACACAGCACCTGAAGATTTTACTAGTGTGCGTGATCAGCTGGAAACAGATGGTTATGTATTGGCTACGGCTGAATTAACAATGATTCCGCAAACTACGGTACCACTGGCCGGTGAGGAACTAGAACAATTGAACCGCTTAGTGGAAAAATTGGAAGATGATGATGATGTTTCTGAAGTATTTACTTCGTTAGCTGAATAATTTTATTTCAGACCATTCTCTAGGGAGAATGGTCTTTTTTTCGTACTTAAAAGTGAAGGAGGTGGATGAGTGCAACTGACAGGTTTAGTGAAGGCGTTGATGGAAACTGCTGTTCAACAAAATGCCGAAGATATTTATGTGCTCCCTTGCGGAGAAGAATACGAAATACGGATCCGCAATGCCCAAGGAGTTACGCTTTACCAGCGATTAGCGAGTTCAACGGCAGAAAAACTATTCGTTCATTTTAAGTATCTAGCGGACATGGACGTAAGTGAGGTTCGCAAGCCACAGTTAGGTAGCTGTGATTATCCTTTAACTGAAGCAGTCCGTCTGCGTATTTCCACAGTAGCCAATTTTCAACTACGCGAAAGTATGGTTATTCGGCTTTTACGACACAATGAACAGCGTCTTTGTTATGCTACTGATCTGGCGCCATTACAGGCTACCGCTAACCGGCGTGGGCTCCACTTATTTGCAGGACCAGTAAGTTCTGGTAAGACGACACTTATGTATCATTTGGCTAGCTGTCATCAGTTCCAACAAGTGATTACGATTGAAGACCCGGTGGAGTTGATTCATGATGCCTTTTTACAGTTGCAAGTCAATCAGGCAATTGGCGTTGACTACGAGAGCCTCATCAAGCTTTCGTTACGGCACCATCCAGACTTGCTGATTATTGGGGAAATACGTGATGAACAGACCGCTCAAATGGCGATTCGAGCCGCCTTAACGGGCCACGTCGTTTATGCAACCATCCATGCTAAAAGTACGAAAGGCATCCTTGCTAGATTGAAGGAACTACAGGTAAGTGAACATGAGTTGTTAGAAAGTCTGCAATCTGTTACGTATCAGCGCCTATTGCCATTTCTGGATGGTAGTGTCCAGGTTGTCACGGCATCATCAATAGGAAAGGAGGTTTATACTACTGATGACTCTCATTGGAACAAACAAATTACAGATTTACAACAGACCGGCCGCATCGCGTCGTCGGTGGCAGTCCGCGAAACCCTTTAGTTTGAAGCAGCAGGCTCATTTCTTAGAAATGCTAATAAAACTATTGCAAACAGGCTTCTCCCTGCCGCAATCGTTGGCGTTTATTTTGTCTTTAGAACAAGCACCCATTGCACAACGCTTTCAGCAAACCTTAAAGAATGACGGAACCTTGACGGCGGCCTTCAAGGCGATTGATGCCTCACCTCTAGTACTAGCCCAGATACAGCTGGCCTTGATTCATGGTGACTTGTTACAGACATTGGTTCAAATTAACCAACAATGGCGTTATCAAACCCGTCAAAAACAGCAATTAATGAAAGTTCTCGCCTATCCGCTATTGCTTTTCGCGTTTCTATTTCTGATGCTACTGGGGTTACGGCTCTATCTGCTCCCACAATTACAAGCCTTTATGACTGAAACCAGCCCCACGATTTGGCTGATTGAAAATCTACCACTTATTTTAGCGGGGATGTTAGGCAGCGGTCTACTATTAGTGGGGGGCGTAAGGTGGCAGCTGCGAAAACGAAGCGCTACTGAAAAAGCCAGCTTTTTAGTTAAACTACCTCTAATAGGCGCCCTCTATTGTTGGTATCTGACGGCATTTTTCGCGCTGGAGTGGGGGAAGCTATTCAGTCAAGGCTTTGAGATGCGCCAGGCCGTCCAAATCATGCAGGAATCCCCTTATGATCTGATGCGAGAATTAGGGGTTGATTTTCATCAGCAGTTACAGGCAGGGCGCCCTTTTAGTGAAGCCTTGCTTAGTTGCCCCTTTTTAAGTAAGGAATTACGGCTTTTGGTTTTAAAGGGAGAAAAAGTCGGACAACTGGGGCAAGAATTACTGATTTATCAAGAATGGCTATTAGAAAAATTAGTAGCTAAGATGGAAAAATTACTGACCTACATCCAGCCGCTGGTCTTTGTTATGATCGCGCTGTTTATTGTGGGAATCTATGCGGCATTATTATTACCAATTTATGGAAATCTAGGAGGATAAGGATGAAAATGAAGAAATTGAAAGGGTTTACGTTGATTGAAATGTTAGTAGTGCTTATTGTAATTTCTGTCCTGTTATTACTGTTTGTTCCTAATTTAGCAGGGACCAAAGAGAGTGCAGAAAAGCAGGGGGATGCGGCGGTTGTCAAAGTAGTAGAGACGCAACTAGAGGTTTACCGACTGGATACGGGGAAAACAGCAGTGCCTGAGGATTTAGTTGGTGAGTATATTACCGCAGACCAGTTGAAAATATATCGGGACAAGTACCCTAAGTCTGAGCAATGAAGCTTGCCGGCTTTACCTTGGTAGAGAGCTTATTAGTCTTACTAATTGTAACGATTTTCTTTGGCTTACCAACAATTGCGATTAGTGGCTGGCAAAAAACGATGGCGGAGCAACAATTTTTAGAGTTGTTTCAAAAACAGACGATTATGACGCAACAGTTGTCTATCACTCAGGATATAAATGGCAATATCCAGAAACAACCAGATCAGGTAGTTTTCAAAGTAGCGGAAACGAGACTACCGGATCTTAAAATACCAGCAACAGTCACTTGGCGAGGCGCTACACGTTTAGTGTTTAAAGCGGGGACAGGGAATATCAATTTTAATGGCGCAAAGTTTGTTTTTGACTGCCAGCATCAGCAAAAGCGGGTGACCTATACTTTTATGATTGGAAGTGGACGCTTTAGTGAGACCGTGGAAGAACTATAGAGGATTTTTATTACTAGACAGTTTACTAGGCTTGACAATTATTACGGGAATCATTATTTCGCTCCTAGTTGGCAGTGTTTTTCTATTAACGAAAAATCATGAGCGTAAAGTGCGTCTAGAGCTTTCTCGAACTCTTTATGAAGAGGCTCAGCGCTTAGCCCGCAAAGAGCCGCTCCAAAGTACACGTCAGACAGGTTTTTTAAAGGATATTAGGGTCACCTTCAATAAAGGAAGTCTACAAGCTACTTGGCAGGAGCAGAAAGTACGTGTTGATAGTGAAAAATAGATTGGCTGGTTTTACCCTAATAGAATGTTTAATAGCACTTTTTTGCTTGGCCGCCAGTCTGCTATTTATTAGTGGTTTTGTCAAACAGATCCCGACAATTCGGCAACAATTGGATGGGAATCGTCAACAGGAATGGCACGCCTTTTTGCATCAACTAGATCATGAGACTTCAGGCTGGGAATACGCCCTAAATTCATCAGCGATTTTGATGTTTAAAAAAGGAAGCAGTATTTTGAAAATTGAACGATACGGCGATGTGATACGTAAACGGGTAAATAATTTGGGTCATCAGCCATTGTTGACAAAAGTGTACAATTCAAAATTTTCTTTGCAAGGCTCGGCCATCAAAATATGGGTACAGTTTGAGAGTGGTGAAGAATATGAGACGTGGTGGTTTCCGCATGAAAAAGCTACAAGGTAGTGTTTTGCTGACGGCGCTTTACTTTATGAGTCTGACAGTCTTTTTGTTATTGTTACTGCTACATGATTATCAAGCAACAGCAACCTATTGTGAGAAGCTGTCGCAGTCTTATCAAGAGAAAACGCAAGTAATACTAGAAAAGATTGTTGAAAAGAAAGCGGATACGAGCAAGATGAATTCTTCTCTAAATAGTGTAACAGAGTAATAGTACAGAATATAACAGCAGTCGTTGATCTGAAAAGTCAATAGACTGCTGTTTTTGTGTTTTTATTCACAAACTAATTCTGCTGAAAAGAATTGATTATTTTATGGTTTTTCGGTAAAATAGAACAGGTATATTTGTTGTTATAGTCAGAGAAAATGAGGGATGCAATTGTTTCCAGAAAAAATGGAAAAGGCTTTCGAAGGAAATGTCGAAGCGATCTCGTTGTTACAGAAATCGTTAGGGATTTCTTATCTGGATGCCTATGTTGAGCAAATCGAAAATATCGTGGATCATTTTCAAGTGCGCGTAGAAGATGGTGAACCGGATGAAGCAACTGTTGAGCAATTAAAGACGTTGTATGCACAGCTGCAAGAGATGACATTGGAGCCTGAGGAACGGCGGAAGCTATCACAGTTATTGTTGTTGAAGGGGAATAGTCTGGAACCAATGCAGGCAAATCACCAATTAACGCCAGATGGTATCGGCTTTTTATTCGTTTATTTGTTGGAACAATTGTTGGACAAAGAAGTTCGACTATTGGATCCAGCGGTGGGAATGGGCAATTTGTTGTTAACCATCATGACGAATCTGCAGTTAGCAAAATATACGGTCACAGGAATCGGTGTTGATATCGATGAGACCTTATTAGCAGTTGCTGCAGCGGATGCAGAATGGACCGAACAACCGGTGGAATTATTCCACCAAGACGGTTTGCAAGATCTGTTGATTGATCCTGTGGATGCCGTGATCTCAGATTTGCCAGTTGGCTTTTATCCTAATGATCAACGAGCACAAAGTTTCAAAACAGGTGTAGCAGAAGGTCATTCCTATGCCCATCATTTATTGATGGAACAAGGGATGCATTATGTTAAGCCTGGTGGCTATGGTGTCTTTTTAGTGCCAAGTAATCTGCTGGAAACAGAGCAAGCGCCTGAATTGAAAAAATGGCTAGCGGAATCTGTCTTTTTACAAGGGCTGATTCAATTGCCAGATGAATTGTTCAAGTCAGAGCAATCACGAAAAAGTATTCTATTAGTACAAAATCGCGAAGGCGGTCTGCAAAAAGAAGTGCTCTTAGCGCAATTAACGTCGCTAAAAGATCCAAAGGTACTGCAACAATTCTTTAAACAATTTGAAGACTGGTCGTCTTCGAATAAATAATAAAACACTTAAGGGAGAGTATTATGTCTAAAACAATCGCAATCAATGCCGGAAGTTCTAGTTTGAAATGGCAATTATATCAAATGCCATCTGAGGAAGTTGTCGCAAAAGGAATCGTGGAACGAATTGGTTTGAATGATTCTATCTTTACAATCAAATACGGCGATGACCAAAAATATAACGAAGTTGTGGATATTAATGACCACGAAGTTGCGGTTAAAATGTTGTTAGACAAATTGATTGAATTAAACATTTTAGCTAACTACGATGAAATCACTGGTGTAGGTCACCGCGTAGTTCATGGTGGCGAAATCTACAAAGATTCTGTTGTAATTGACGATGAAGTTATCAAAAATATTGAAGAACTTGCTGATTTTGCACCATTGCACAATCCAGCTAACTTAATGGGCATCCAAGCCTTCAAAAAAATTCTGCCTGAAATCATCAGCGTAGCAGTTTTTGATACAGCTTTCCATGCAACTATGCCAAAACACAACTATTTGTACAGCCTACCTATCGAATATTATAATGACTACAAAGTTCGTAAATATGGCTTCCATGGAACTAGCCATCGTTATGTTTCTCAACGTGCAGCGGAAATGTTAGGTAAACCAATTGAAGAATTGAAAATCATTACTTGCCATTTAGGTAATGGTGCTTCTATTACGGCCGTAGATGGTGGTAAATCGGTTGATACTTCAATGGGATTCACACCATTAGCTGGTGTCACTATGGGAACACGTTCTGGCGATTTAGATCCAGCTGTATTACCTTACTTGATGAACAAATTGAACTTGAACATCGATGAAATGGTAGATGTATTAAACAAAAAATCTGGGTTGCTAGGTTTGACTGGCATTTCTAGCGACATGCGCGACTTAGAAGCAAACATGGACAAAGAAGCTGTTCAAGTTGCTTATGATGTCTTTACTGACCGTATCCGTAAATATATCGGTGGTTACGTAACAACAATGAACGGTGTCGATGCAATCGTCTTTACTGCTGGTATTGGTGAAAATGATGCGCACGTCCGCAGCGAAGTTATCAAAGGCATGACTTGGTTTGGTTGCGAATTAGACGCTGACAAAAACAACACTCGTGGGGAAGAAAAAGTTATTTCAACAGACGACTCTCAAGTCAAAGTCTTGTTGATCCCAACTGACGAAGAATTAATGATCGCACGCGACGTAGAACGTTTGCGCTAAGCTTTAAAAGAGGTATTTAGTCACCAACGGTTAACTATTAAAAGAGGCATGACAAGATTGATTATTCGATCCTGTCATGCCTTTTTGTATATTGAATAGTGTGTTATACTTTTTGTAACGAGTTCGTGACAAACGGGAGGGTTAAAGATGTTTATTTATGTAGGATGTGCCGGTGGGGGTACCTCAAGTATGCTTTGCCAGCGAATTGTCAAAGCAATTCAACAAGATGAGAATTTAACAGCGATTTTTACGGATGTGGGCAACGCTTTTCGAAAACAGCGCGAATACGGCAATGACTATGATCTAGTTTTTGCTTATGGTGGTATCGGGGCTATCCGAAGTTATAACGCTTTTGATTTTGGACGCCTATTTGATGTAGTTTTTGTGGCACCGCAAGTTCGGTTTCTAACGCCGACGGTCAAAGATTTATTGCGGGAATTCACCACTGTTGTTCGGGATATTCCCATGAAAATTTTTGGGATGATGGATGGACCTAGAGCCTTTGCTGACTTACTGGATGAATTGATTACACTGGATGATGAGCGTGCTTATCAATCCGCTACGATGACTGCCACCAAAGCCAGCGATAAGGATATTGAAATTTTGGTGGTGGGAGGTGATAGTCAAAGTTCATATTTCCAACAATGTTTTGCCGAATGGGAAACAGGGGAGTTGCCTTATAGTACAGAAAACTTCTCGTTGGAGCGCTTGTATCAGTTTGAAACGACCGCAGATGTTGGACTGCGACTGTTGTTTGCTAGTAGTGCCCAGCTTAAGGAGGAAGAATTACCGAAAGTTGCGCGTAGAATCGACGGCGTTTGGGTGATGCCTCAGTCGCAATTAGGTTTTCAAGAAAAAATAGGGGGATTTCGAGAGTATCAGATACCCGTCTTTCAACCGGAAGCACGGGAAGTATTTTCAATGCAGGGGGCATCAAAACAGCAGGATTTTCTGCTGGAGGTGTTACAGCATGCAGAGTATACGCGAGAAATCAGCGTAGCGCGCTACGAAGAGCCACCACGAAAAGAACGGAAAACTTTCCTAGGTATCTTTTCGTGGGAATGAGTGACGAGTGAGATGCTGCCAATGATGAAATTCAGCTGGCGTTTGAAAGAGGTAAAGCAGACGTTCCTTCCCTAGAAACTCTTCCGTAATCTGAAGCTGACGCCCCGCTGCCAACGCCGCCTCTAGCTCCACCAAATCATGGGCTTGGATGCGCTGATTTAGTTGCGTTAAACTTAAACGGAGGCTGGGTTTGAGTGGGGCACCAAAAACGCGCAGCATGGCATCATAGGTTGTTAGCCAAACGGTGCCGCTTTTACGGACTTCTTCATCCGTAAACTTTCCTCGTAAAGCTGCTTGGCGAATCGTACTGCCGTTAGCCAAGCCCCATTTTTCAGCTGCCTCGGTAAAGGTTAAGACTTGATTCAAATCGATCATTAAAACACATCCCTTCGGTTTTATTTTAACGGAAGTAGCAAGAGATGGAAACAATCAAAAACGCCTGTCATCAATTTAGGTGACAGGCGTTTTGGTAAAAACTATTCGGCTTCTGGTAAATGATTTTCCAAATCAGTCCGGACAACTAAGACATCGCAAGTCGCATTACGAATGACATATTCAGAAACAGAACCAATAAACAGCCGTTCTACGGCATTGAGTCCAGTAGCGCCAATCATAATCAAATCGATATTGTGGTCTTTAGGTAATTGTTTGGCAATGATTGGTTTGGGTGAGCCGTATTCAATCGTATAGGTTACATTGTCACAACCATTGTCGTGGGCGATTTTTTTATAATCCTCAAGTGTTTGTTTGGCTAATTCAGTGGCCTGCTCAGCCAGCATTCCGTCAAAGGAAGAAACAGTTTGGAAGGCGCGTGTGTCAATGACGTGAGCTAGAAAAAGTTCCCCTTGATTTCGTTTTGCGACATTGACTGCTTTTTTGAAGGCTAACTCAGCTTCGCTTGACCCATCCACCGCAACCATGATTCGTTTATATTGTTGTAACATCTTGTCCCACTCCTTTTCAATTTATCAACTTAATTGTAGAGTATTTGTAGAAAAATGTGAAATGATAGCTCTAGCAGAGGCAAAAAAGGATGTCCATCACGATAATGGCCATCCTTTTCTTTTTTATACGGTTTGTTGTTCGGCACTGAGCTGCCGCAGCCGCTTAACAGCTTTGATATAGGAATAGATCAAGACAGCAACTGAGCCAAACCAAGCGAGCGGGCTGGCGATAGCTGCTCCGGCAAAGCCGAAGAAGCTGGTTAAAATGATGGCAGCAAAGGAACGCATCACCAGTTCCATGATACCAGCCAAAGTAGGAATCATACTTTGCCCTAGCCCTTGCAAGGTGTAACGGATGATGAAGAGAATTGCTAAGACCCAATAAAAACTACCGTTGGCCAAGAAATAAGTATGAGCTAGACGAAAGACTTCTGTTTCACTGGACTTAACAAATAATTTGACTAAAGAACCATTAAAGAAAATCATGAAAAGTCCGGCGACGATACTGAAGCCACAACTCATTAATAGACATTGTTTGACACCAGTCAAAATGCGGTGATATTGCTTAGCACCATAGTTTTGAGCGGTAAAAGTTGCCATGGTGATACCAAAGGAGGCCATTGGTTGGGTGGCGAATTGATCGATTTTACTGGCTGCTGCTTGGGCGGCAACAGCGTCTGTCCCTAAGCTGTTCAAAGCCGATTGGAGAATAATGGCGCCAATCGCGATGATGGAAGCTTGGAAAGCCATCGGCAGTGCTACCCGTAGATGGGCTTGGATAAAAGCGCGGTCGACATGAAAATCTTTTTTGCGAATCTGTAACATGGGAATGCGTTTTTTGATGTACCAGACACACATTAGGCTAGAACAAACTTGGGCGGTAACGGTGGCTACCCCTGCACCAGCGACCCCCATGCCGACATTCATAATCAGTACCAAATCTAATATTACATTGATGATACAGGCGATAATCAGAAAAACCAGCGGAGTACGACTGTCACCTAAGGCCCGCAGCATATTAGAAAGCAGGTTGAAGGACATTGCCGCAAAAATTCCTCCAAGAATTAGGCTAATGAAAGTTTGTGCGTCGTCAATGATTTCAGGCGGCGTCTGCATTAACTCTAGCATAGGATGAATAAAGAGCAGGCTTAAAATCGTCAAAATAACAGTGACTACCAAGCTTATGAGAATACTGGCAGCGAAGCTTTGTTTGACTTTTTTGTAGTCATTGGCGCCAAAAAATTGTGCGGTTAAAATAGACAAGCCAGATGTCAGTCCTTGGGCGAACCCAATGATCAAAAAAGCAATACTACCAGTGGAACCAACGGCAGCTAAGGCATTTTTGCCAAGGGTCTGACCAACAATAATGGTATCGGCCATATTATAAAATTGCTGAAAAATATTCCCTACTAATAAGGGGATCGTGAATAAAAAAATCAATTTAGCGGGATTGCCCCGAGTTAGATCTCTCAAAAGTGTCACTCCATTCAGAAAATTGCGATATCAGACTTTCATTATAGTAGCATAATGTAAGCGGAAAACAAGAGGGCTAGCTAATAAAATGGCATAGAGACACAAAAAGAACCTGTTAGGCAACAGGTTCTCAATCATCAAAGTCAAATTAAAGCTCTAGCGTTGTTTGATCTCACTTGGCAATAAAATCGTTTCGCGGCTACCATCATCATAGGCGTATACTTCGGCCGGATAATTGTCTGAGAATGGGAAAGGTAAATCCACATCCATTTCGACTTCGGTTCCTTCTTGTGAGAAGTGGATCGTTAATTGGCCTTCTTTATCTAATAAACGGAAAGTCAAAATATTGTCTAATGGTACGAGCCCTTTCAAGTCCATGTCAATAATGATCCAAATGCTGTCGATGATCTCGCCGGGTAAACTGGAAACCACTCCAACTGAAGCGTAACGAGAACGACGGCTGTCAAAACTATCATGCATATTAAGTCCTCCTTTGCCCGTTCTTTCTTTAAGTATAGTACAAAAAGAGTATCGGTGCATTGCTGATGTTTCATTCTAGCGAATTCCATCTGAAAATGCAATGAAAAACGTTTAAAAAAGGAACCTATAAAGAAGTTGCAAACGAAAATAAAAAAAGATGGGCGCTTGCGCCCATCAAATGTGTTCTTATTCTTCGCTACCAATAACTTCTGGTTCGCTAGCTTCAGCTGTTTCCCCATCTGCTTCTGGTTCAACTTGGGCTTCCACAACAGCAGCGATTTGTTCTTCACCGTCTGTCACGATAGTGTAATCAGCATTTTTTGGTAGGTCTGCTACGGTAATCGCGTCCCCAATCTTCAAGTCCGTTACGTCAACTTCTACGCGTTCAGGCAATTTGTCTGGTGTAGCCGCAACGATAACTTGGTAAAGGTTTTGGGCTAAGACGCCGCCTTCTTTTACCCCAACAACTTCGCCAATCAAGGCTACTTCTGTTTCGACTTCTGTTTCTTCCTTCATATTTACTGATAGGAATTCCACATGTTTGAAAGCCCGTGTGAAGGTATCTGTTTGGATTTTGTGGACCAAGGTATTGACTTTTTTGCCGTCAACATCTAGTTGTAAAACGACATTTGCACCGTTTTCCCGTAAAGCTTTGCTCAGTTCTTTTTCATCGACAGTGATAGGAGTGCTTTCGATTTGGTAACCATATACGACAGCAGGCACCTTACCGGCATGGCGTAATTCATTACGCAAGGAACGGGGACGAGTGGCTCTTTTTTCTGTAACTAATGATACTGACATAATCTATTTCCTCCTTTTTTCTGTGAATGATGAATATCCTCAGCAGCGGGGGAAACAAAAACCGACCTATTGCACACGCAAATAGGCCGGGAATGATTCGTACGCTTTCTTTCTCTCCCAGGTCATTACGCTGTTTTTGAGAAATTCTTATTCACTACACTATTAACCTTAGACGTCTTGGCAAGATAAGTCAAGGAATTCGATTATTGGGTCTTTTCAAGGAGCCAGGAACATTGTATAATGAAAAGTTGAAAATTCGCGAGGTGAGAGCATGCGCATCGACAAACTATTGGAAGCCAATCAGGTGGGCTCAAAAACGGCTATCAAGCAGTTGATTCGCGATGGCCTAGTCACCGTTGATGGTCGCTTAATCAGACAGCTAAATCATACCGTGGATCCTGGTTTCCAACAGATTTGTCTGAAGGGTCAGCCTTTAAAAGGACCTGGTCATCAATATTGGTTACTCTATAAACCAACGGGGGTTGTGACGGCGGTTCGCGATAGTCAATGGTCAACCGTGCTGGACTTGATTCCTGAGGCAGGTCCTAAAGTATTTCCTGTCGGACGTCTAGATCGCGATAGTGAGGGGCTGCTACTACTGACTGACAATGGTCAATTAGGGCGGACGCTCCTTTACCCAGAAAAAAAGGTGCATAAGACTTATCACGTGACCGTCAAAGAGCCGCTTGAAGCAGGCGTGCAACAGGCTTTTGCTGAGGGCATTATCTTTGCTGATGGCACTCGGTGTCTACCGGCACCCTTGACGATTCTAACGGCTCATACCGCTCTGGTAGAGATTCAAGAAGGTAAGCGGCACCAGGTCAAAAAGATGTTTTTAGCCTGCGGGAAAAAGGTTTTACAGTTGAAGCGTATCGCGATGGGACCGCTGAAACTGGATCAGCAAGCTCAGCCAGGGACTTACCGCAAGCTGAATCAAAGGGAATTGCAGTCACTGGTGCCTTATTTTGAAGGAGAGAATTAAATGAAATACTTACTATTTGATGTGGATGATACGTTACTGGACTTTCAAGCGGCAGAAGCCAAAGCTTTAAAGGCCCTGTTTGCTAGTGAGGGATATGAGTTAACGGCAGGGATGAGTCAACGTTATCAAACCATGAATAAACAATTATGGCAGGATTTTGAAAAGGGAAAAATCGACCGTGATGAGGTGACAACGACTCGCTTCAGTCGTTTCTTTAAAGAGTATGGCAAGACGGTTAACGGTGTGGCCATGGATCAGCGGTACCGCAGCTTTTTAAATCAAGGAACCGACTTGATGCCAGCAGCTAAAGAAGTTTTGACGGCCCTGCAACCAGATTACCAGCTATACGTGGTAACCAATGGTGTTCAGGAAACACAAGAAAAACGGCTAGCAGGTTCTGGTCTACGTCCTTTCTTCCAAGATGTCTTTGTTTCAGAAACGACTGGTTACCATAAGCCCATGAAGGAATTCTTCGACTATGCTTTCGAACGGATCCCACACTTTGATCCCCAAGAAGCCATGATTATTGGCGATTCTCTTAGTTCAGATATTCAAGGGGGCAAAAATGTGGGAATTGAAACGGTCTGGTATAATAATGGTCAAACAGCAGGGGTATTACGCCCAGATTACGAGATCCATCAATTACCGGAACTCTTGACGATCCTGAAAAAGGACGAAAAAGCCTAGTATTCATAAAAGAATTCGTTATAATAGACTAAGACAAAATTGAAAGAGGTAATTCATTGATGCAAGAGCGTAGCAAACCTATCGTGATTGGCGTTACTGGCGGTTCAGGAAGTGGTAAAACCAGTGTTAGCCGAGCAATCTTCAATCATTTTCCCGGACACTCGATCATGATGTTAGAACAGGATTCTTATTACAAGGATCAAAGTCATCTGAGCTTTGAGGAACGGCTGGCCACCAACTATGACCATCCCTTCGCCTTTGACACCGATTTATTGATTGAACACTTAGAAGACCTGCTCCATTATCAGCCCATCAAAAAGCCTGTCTATGATTATGTTGCTCATACTAGAAGCCAAGCTACCATCTTGCAGGAAGCCAAAGAAGTTATTATTTTGGAAGGTATCTTGATTTTAGAGGATACTCGCTTGCGGGATTTGATGGATATCAAGCTGTATGTTGATACTGATGATGATATCCGCATTATTCGCCGAATCAAGCGAGATATGGAGGAACGGGGCCGAACGCTGGACTCAGTGATTGAGCAGTATTTGACTGTTGTTAAACCAATGTATCATCAGTTTATTGAGCCAACAAAACGCTATGCAGATCTAATCATTCCAGAAGGCGGCGAAAATAAAGTGGCTATTGATTTATTGACGACTAAAATTGACAGTATCTTGAATCACAAATAAATATAGTAAGGCAAAGCGCCTCCTAAGAATTAGATTTTTATCTGATCCTTAGGAGGCGCTCTTTTTATGTAGGACTGTTAGTCAATTCGCAGTGGACAAAAGTGGTTGGTCGAGCAAGAACTTGGCGAACACTACTTTTGTCTTGTGCTTCTGCGATAAGGGCGTTTTTTTCAACATCATTTAAGGGACAGTCAAGGTGGACAGTATATTGAATCTCGTTAGTTTCGGCGGCACTGGTGAGTTCGTCATACTCTGGGTAAAGTAAGCCGGTCGTTACCACTTCCAATTCAAAAATTTTGACCTTTTTTTCTTTAGCGACACTGACGATACTAGTGGCGAGGCTGGCCGCGTAGGCAGATAGTAGTAGTTGAAGTGAATCAGCGCCTAGATCGGTACCCCCTACTTGTTTCATACGATCAGACAGAAAGGTATGGTGTCCGGTATTGATTTGTGTTTGAAATCCACGGCCTAAAAATTTAGCGGTTGCTTGGACCTTCATTCGCTTGCCTCCTTAATTCTCTTTTCTTTTATCATAAAACAGAATGTTAAAAAATAACAGCTTACCGAAAATAAATTTAGTGTATTTTTATCTATAATATTCGTTATTTATATTGATGTGATACGTTTTCTAACCAAAATGTATATAAATAACACGGCTAGACCGATTAGCAAAAATAGCAATAAATAGTTCTTGGATAGAAATAGCGTTTTTTCGTCGTTATACGTTGCGTTATTTTTATTTTTTGTAAAAAAAATGAATATTATTTTCTATTGAAAATGTTTTTTTATAATTGTTTATCGTAATTTTATTCGTTATGATAGAAGGTAGATAAGAACAATTATTAAAATAAAATGAATGGAAGCAGATAATATGTATCAAGCTTTATTAGACCGTGACTACAATAGTATCTTAGTTCTGTTAGATTATTTGTTTCAACGGGAAAGTACCCAGTGTACAATTCGAGAATTGGATCAGTATTTTGAATTGAATCGTAAAACAATTACCCGTTTGGTTCATATGTTTATGGAAGATGGAGAGAAAGAAGGTTGGCAGGAGGTTCAGCTTCAAGTAAATGAAAGTGGCCTGCGCTATAAATTTGAAGCAGATTACCATCCTAACCGTATTTACAGTTATTATGTGCGGAAAAGTCTCAATTTTCAGTTGTTGGACCAGCTTTTCAATGACCGTTTTAAAAGTCTGCATCATTTTGCGGAAGAACATCATTCTAGCCTAGCAACAGTTTCTCGCCGTGTAACAAAGCTGCGGCAGCTTTTATCGGACTATGACTTGACGCTGAAACTTCATGGTGGTCAGGGTATTGTAGGACCTGAGCATCAGATTCGTTATTTCTATACGAGTGTTTATTGGCATATTTTCAGCGATGGCTGGTGGCCTTTTCCCACGGTGGACCGAGAAGATTTGTTACAGGCACTAAAGCAAGTTCCCGTGATCTTACCGGGAGCAGACGAAATTGCTCTTATGCGGTATCAATTTTTCTTGGCTGTGGGTATTGTGCGCAGTCAACAAGGTTGTGGCGTGACTTTTTTACCTGAGACCTGTCAGAAATTTTGCTCACCGGCACTAAGCTATGCCCGTTTTCAACAGTTACCACAAGGCTCTAGCCAATGGCAGACACTAATATCAGATTCCCGGGAGGCACGCTTTAGCTATTTTTGTTTTTGTGCGGCGGGGATTGCGATGCCCGTAACGGTGGAGTTAGATCATCAACAAGTGGCTATTAGTGCTGAAACGACGCAGTGGTTGGAGCATTTTTTGACCCATTTTCAATTTCAACCTACTGCGATAGAAATGAACTATTTGCGAGCCAGTTTGGAATTGCTCCACGCTATGAGTAAAGTTTGGCAAGGAATTTTCTATGATTTTGGCAAAGGTAGCTCAGAAGAAGTTTTGGTATTGCGGGAAGAACGACTTTATCAGGAAATGGATTGCTTTACCGAAGGGCTTTTAAGAGAACCTGTCTTTGTGCAATTGGCCGAACGCAATCCACACTTGCTTTTTCAGTATATGCTGATTGCGCGGCCCGTCATCAGTCATTATCAGTTCATATTACGTGTATTGGTACTGTCTAAGGTCTCTTATGCACAACGTAAGTGGCTAAGCCAGCAGGTTCAAAAATATGCACCAGTGATGGTGGAAATTGTTACGTCTTTAGCAGGAAATTGGGATGTTGCGGTAGCAGATTTTCCTGTTGGCCCTTTGACAGAGCAGCCAGAAAAAATCATTACCATCCATCCAATCCCTACGGAAAGAGATTGGCAGAAAGTCAGTACCTTTTTACAAGAATGGGCTTGGCAAAGCAGCCATTAAATAATGAAATCAGCATGAAACAAGCACCTTTTCCATTAGGAGGGGGTGCTTTCTTTTCTGCAAAAAAACTACTATAATAGGTGGAAGATGTTTAAGTAGAGAAGGGGAAAAAGTGTGCGTTTATTATTTGTTGGAGATGTTGTAGGTTCATTGGGGCGGGAGACGGTCACCACTTACCTGCCTAGACTTAAAAAGAAATACCGTCCGCAAGTCACGATTCTAAATGGGGAAAATGCAGCGGCGGGACGTGGAATTACAGGGAAAATCTATAAAAAATTTTTGGCAGATGGCGTGGATGTGGTGACCTTGGGCAACCATACTTGGGACAATAAAGATATCTTCGACTTTATCGATGACGCGAAAAAAATGGTGCGACCTGCGAATTTTCCTACGGGCACTCCGGGCCAAGGGATAGTCTACGTGAAGGTTAACCAATTAGAATTGGCGGTCATTAACATGCAGGCTCGTTCTTTCATGGTGGACTTAGACGACCCTTTTCGAAAAGCGCAAGAACTAGTGGCGGAAGCTCGCAAACGGACGCCTTTTATTTTTATGGATTTTCATGGGGAGACTACGAGTGAAAAACAAGCCATGGGTTGGTTTTTAGACGGACAAGTTTCGGCAGTCGTCGGGACGCATACCCATGTTCAAACCAATGATGCCCGCATTTTACCAAAAGGCACCGCTTATTTGACCGATGTTGGTATGACGGGTCCTTATGATGGTGTTTTAGGGATGAAGCGCGAACCTGTTTTAGAAAAATTTTTAACGGCTTTACCGCAACGCTTTGAGGTGGTGGAAAAAGGTCGCAGCTTGCTGTCTGCTTGCGTTATTGATATTGCTGACAATGGTCAAGCACAAAAAATCATACCTATTCAAATCAATGAAGAAAACCCTTTTCGTGAGGAAACATAATGGATGAAATGATACAAAAAGCCTTACAAGAACTGGAAGGCCAGTTAGCGGAGCATGAAGTGATCCGCGCCTACCAAGAGATTGCAGCTAAAGTGCAAGAACACGAAGGCTTGCAGGCCTTGATTGAAGAAATCAAAACAGCTCAAAAGGAAGCGGTCAATTTTGCTCACTACGGCAAGCCGGAACTGGAAAGTTTCGCCTTGCAACGGGCAGATGAATTGACCGCTCGTTTTGACCAGCATCCGCTGGTGATCCGTTATCGGGAACGGCTCTTAGAAGCCAATGATCTCTTGCAACATATTACCCGCTTAATTGAAGCAGAAGTGAATAAAGGATTGGAAGGGGAGTAACATGCCTCAAAAAACGAAACAAACACCTATGATGGAACAATATTTGGCCATCAAAGCGCAATATCCTGATGCTTTTTTGTTTTACCGCTTAGGAGATTTTTATGAAATGTTTTACGATGATGCCATCAAGGCGTCGCAATTATTAGAATTGACCCTAACAAGCCGCAATCGCAATGCTGATGACCCGATTCCGATGTGCGGGATACCTTATCATGCGGCGCAGGGCTATATTGATACCTTAGTCGAACAAGGTTACAAAGTGGCCATCTGCGAACAGGTGGAGGATCCTAGAACTACTAAAGGCATGGTGAAACGCGAAGTCGTCCAATTGGTGACACCGGGAACGGTGATGGATGCCAAAGGCTTGGCTGCTAAAGATAATAATTATTTGACGGCCTTGGTTTGCGCAAAGGATCACTTTGGTTTTGCCTATGCTGATTTAACCACGGGTGAGCTGAAAACAACGGTTTTAACTGATCAAGACGCTGTTGTGAACGAAGCCGCAGCTTTAAAAACAAAAGAGCTGGTGACAAATGGAGAGCTGCCTGCGGAATTGGCGGAAGAATTGACGGAACGTCTAGGTATTTTGTTGTCTCAACAAACAGATCTTTTGGAAAATGCTGAATTTGCCTTTTTAACACAACAGGTGACGAGCGACATAGAAAAACAAGCTGTGGTGCAGTTGCTGAGCTATCTTTCAGTGACCCAAAAACGTAGCTTAGGCCATATTCAACAGGCGGAAAGCTATCAAGTGGACCATTTCTTGAAGCTGGATCACTTTTCTAAATTCAATTTGGAACTAACCCAGGCGATCCGAACAGGTAAAAAACAAGGAACGCTTTTGTGGCTATTAGACGAAACAAAGACCGCGATGGGTGGCCGTTTGCTGAAGCAGTGGCTGGATCGTCCCTTGATTCAAGAAAAGCAGATTTTGAAACGGCAAAAGATGGTAGCTAGTTTATTAGCCGCCTATTTTGAGCGGGCTGATCTGCAAGAGATGTTGACGAAAGTCTACGATTTAGAGCGGCTAGTCGGTCGAGTAGCTTTTGGCTCCGTCAATGGTCGCGACCTATTGCAGCTGCAAAGTTCGCTGGCGCAAGTGCCGGCTATTAAACAATTGCTGGCGGGAATTGATCAAGGAGAATGGCAAGAACTTTTGCTAGCTTTAGAGCCACTGCCAGCAGTCACGGAATTGATTGACCGTGCGATTACGGTAGATGCGCCACTTTCAGTTACGGAAGGCAATATCATTAAAGACGGCTATCATCCACAATTAGATCAGTACCGCGAAGCCATGCGTAATGGGAAGCAATGGCTAGCAGAATTAGAAGCGAAAGAACGTCAAGAAACAGGAATTAAAAACATTAAAATCGGCTTTAACCGGGTTTTTGGTTACTATTTAGAAATTACCAAATCCAACTTGGCTAATTTACCGGAAGGCCGTTATGAACGGAAACAAACCTTGGCCAATGCGGAACGCTTTGTAACGCCCGAGCTGAAGGAAACGGAACGGTTGATTTTAGAGGCAGAAGAAAAATCGGTGGACTTAGAATATCAGCTTTTTGTTGAGGTACGAGAAGAAATTAAACAGCATACGGAAGCCTTACAGCGGTTAGCGAAAGCCATCAGTGCTGTCGATGTCTTGCAAAGTTTTGCGGTAGTCAGTGAACGTTATCAATATGTTCAGCCTAAACTGCATAGTAATGGCAAGGTGCTAGCCATTATAGATGGTCGGCATCCTGTGGTGGAAAAAGTTCTGGGACATCAGGAATATGTTCCTAATAGCATCAAGATGGCTGCTGATACTGAGATTTTGCTGATTACCGGACCGAATATGTCTGGTAAAAGTACCTATATGCGTCAGTTGGCCTTAACCGTTATTATGGCGCAGATTGGATGTTTCGTGCCGGCAGTCTCTGCTGAGATGCCGATTTTTGATCAAATCTTTACGCGTATTGGGGCTTCTGATGACCTGATTGCTGGTCAAAGTACCTTTATGGTAGAAATGATGGAGGCCAATCAAGCCTTGCGCCACGCCACCCCCCGCAGTTTGATTTTATTTGACGAGTTAGGACGGGGTACAGCCACTTATGACGGGATGGCATTGGCACAAGCCATCATTGAGTACATCCATAAAGAAGTGAAAGCCAAAACGCTATTTTCCACACACTATCATGAACTGACGGTTTTGGATGAGACGCTGTCGGGACTTCGCAATATTCATGTGGGGGCTGTGGAAAAAGATGGCGAGGTGGTCTTTCTCCATAAAATCATGGAAGGACCGGCTGATAAGAGCTATGGAATCCATGTGGCTAAAATCGCCGGGTTGCCCGCGCCCTTATTAGCTCGCGCGGCTACGATTCTGGCGAAATTAGAAGCAACTCCACAAGCACTGGTTGCTGAAACACCTGAGGAGGACAATCAACAATTGTCGCTTTTTGAAGAAGTTTCCACTAGTGAACTGGGCGCGCTGGATCAGTTGAAGAAATTGAATTTACTGGAAATGACGCCAATGGAGGCGCTGAATACTTTATACGAACTACAAAAACGGATATAAGAAGGTGAAAGTATGGCAAAGATCCAAGAACTATCAGAACGTTTAGCCAATCAGATTGCCGCCGGTGAAGTTGTGGAACGACCGGCTTCTGTTGTGAAGGAATTGGTGGAAAATGCCATCGACGCCGGCAGTACGCAAATCGATATTCTGTTAGAAGAAGCGGGACTGCGCAAGATACAAGTGACGGATAATGGCGAGGGTATTTTAACGGAAGATGTGGAGAATGCCTTTAAGCGCCACGCAACTAGTAAAATTCACACGCGAGATGACCTATTTCGCATCCGGACCTTAGGCTTTCGTGGTGAGGCATTACCTAGTATCGCTTCTGTTTCAGAAGTGACGCTGGAAACGGCGGCTGAAAGTGAGGCGAGTGGAGCTAGGCTGGTGTTGCGTGGAGGCGAAGTGTTGGAACGAGTACCGGGTGCCTTGCGTAAGGGGACAAAGATCACCGTAGCCAATCTGTTTTTCAACACGCCCGCTCGACTGAAATATGTCAAAACTATTCAGACGGAGCTGGCCAATGTTGGGGATATCGTTAATCGTTTGGCTTTAAGTCATCCGGATATTGCCTTTAGACTAGTCCATGAAGGCCATCAAATGGTAGCCACAACCGGCAGTGGGGATCTTAAGCAGGCTATTGCGGGGATTTATGGCTTACCTACGGCTAAAAAAATGCTGCCGCTGGCTGCCGAAGATCTTGATTTCCAAGTCAGTGGTTATATTTCATTGCCAGAGGTCACTCGTGCTGGACGGAACTATCTATCCACCATCGTCAATGGCCGTTATATCAAAAATTTTGCCTTGAATAAGGCGATTGTCAACGGTTATGGCTCCAAATTGATGGTGGGCCGTTTTCCGATTGCGGTGATTGAAATCAAAATGGATCCGCTGTTGGTGGATGTCAATGTTCATCCAACCAAGCAAGAAGTGCGGCTCAGCAAGGAAAAGGAATTGATGAGCTTGATTGAAACAGCCATCAGCGAAGCCTTGCGTTCGGAAGAATTGATTCCTAGTGCGCTGGACAATTTGGGCTTTAAGAAAAAAGTGCCGCCAACGAAAGTTCAGCAAGAAGAGCTGCCACTAGAAACCTCTTCTGGGTTACACTATACGCCAAATCGAGGGTTCTTTGTGGCAGAGTCAGAGACTAAATCAGCAGCTAGCGAGCCGCCCAAATCGTTTTCTGAACCGCCAGTGTTTCATGATGAGCCAACGCCGTTAGTATCACCTGATTTTTCTAGCGAGTTTCTACAGCCTGCTGAGTCACTAGCCAGTGATCAGCAAGCCACGACTGATGAATCAGCAGTTTGGGAAGAGCTGGCTGAGCATCCTGAATTTGATTTAAATGATCCGGCTTGTGAGCGAGCTTTGGAAAAAGCCACCGAGGTTTTGGAGCATGAAGAAAAACGCCATTTTCCAGAGTTGGAGTATTTCGGTCAAATGCACGGGACCTACTTATTTGCACAAAGTAAAACAGGACTCTATGTAATCGATCAGCATGCGGCCCAAGAACGCATTAAATATGAATTTTACCGGGAACAAATTGGCAAAGTCAGCGATGATTTACAGGAACTGCTGATACCACTGATTTTTGATTATCCGGCTAGTGAGGCAGTAAAAATTCGGGAACAACGCGACTTGCTGACAGAAGTGGGCATCCATTTGGAAGACTTTGGTCAAAATAGTTTTGTCGTACGTATGCACCCTACTTGGTATCCTAAAGGAGAAGAGGAAGCGGTCATTCGGGAAATGATTGATACTTTACTTTTGACAGGAACGATCAGCGTGAAAAAATTCCGTGAAGCAACGGCTATTATGATGAGCTGTAAACGGTCCATCAAAGCCAATCATCATTTAGATGCCCTGCAAGCGCGGGCGTTATTAGCTGAACTTTCCAAGTGTGACAATCCTTTTAATTGTCCCCATGGTCGACCAGTGTTAGTCCATTTTAGCAATCAAGATATGGAAAAAATGTTTAAACGGATCCAAGATCCACATTAAAGGAGGCGCTCCATGGAGACCATTTTAGCATCGCAATCGCCCCGCAGACAGGAACTATTGCGGCGCATCGTCCCAGAATTTACCATTATGCCGGCTAGTATCGACGAGACCATCCAACCAGACTATCAACCCAAAGAATATGTCTATGCTATGGCGGAAGGCAAGGCCGAGGTGATTGCTAAAACGCATCCTTTTGCCCGTGTAATCGGCTGTGATACCATCGTGGTTCAAGATCAACAGATTCTAGGGAAGCCGGCTAATCGCATGGAGGCTTTCAAAATGCTGAAATCACTTAGCGGAACGACACATCAAGTGTTCACCAGCGTTGTGGTCAAGCAAGCAGGCAAAACGGCAGCCTTGACCAGTCAGGCGGAAGTTACTTTTTATCCATTGACAGATGCTGAGATTGCGGCTTATCTAGATACTGGCGAGTACACCGATAAAGCCGGGGCTTACGGAATTCAAGGTGAAGGAGCTTTACTGGTAAAAGCAATCAAAGGTGATTTTTATACTATTGTGGGCTTCCCTTTGGCGGCGACCTACCGGCTGCTGCGCGATTTTGAACAAATTGGCTAGCTGTGAAGAAAGAAACAAGCATGTTTTTTGGAGATTTCTCTAATTCTTTTTATAATAAAAGAAAAAGGAAGTGATCCCAATGACGAAACAAGAAGAGTTGAAACGCCGTTTGTCACCGATGGAGTACGCGGTCACCCAAGAGAATGCGACAGAGCGACCTTTTACCGGTATGTATGACAAATTTGACGAACCCGGCATTTATGTCGATATCGTCAGTGGGGAGCCGCTTTTTTCCTCTTTAGATAAATATGATGCCGGTTGTGGCTGGCCATCATTTACGAAACCGATCGCCCGGCAAGTCGTACAGGAAAAAGCTGACTTTACCCATAACATGCATCGTGTTGAGATTCGTAGTAAAAAGGCGGATTCTCACTTAGGCCATGTTTTTTCTGATGGACCTCAGGAAGAAGGCGGCTTGCGCTACTGTATCAATTCAGCAGCGCTACGTTTCATTCCACAAACGGAATTGGTAAGAGAAGGCTACGGGGAATATATGCGTCTATTCGATAATGACCGGTCTTCTATGTAAGAGAGTCAAAACAGAGTGTCTACGGGCACTCTGTTTTTGTTTGTACTGGGAGGTAAAAATTGTGGTACAATCAAGGGAACGTATGTACTATTAGAAGGGTGACGCAATGTTTGAATATATGAAGGGGCTTGTGACCAGTATCACGCCCGCGTATGTAGTATTAGAAGTAGGCGGAATTGGCTATCAATTAGCTTGTGGCAACCCCTATGCCTATCAAGAAGGACAAATAGCTACGATTTATGTCCATCAAGTCGTGCGGGAGGATGCCCATACGCTTTATGGTTTCCGTGATTTAGAGGAAAAACAACTTTTTCTGCAGCTCATCAGTGTTTCGGGCATCGGACCTAAAAGTGGCTTAGCAATTATGGCTTCCAGTGATCACAGTGGCTTGGTTCATGCTATTGAGGCTAGTGATGTGACCTATCTAACCCGCTTTCCAGGTGTGGGCAAAAAGACGGCGCAACAAATGATTTTAGATTTACAAGGCAAGCTTTCCACTGAAGCAGTACCGCAAGCGCCAGCTGCCGATCAAGCTTTAGATGAAGCGTTGGCGGCACTAACAGCATTGGGTTATAGCGAACGAGAGGTCAAACGTATCGAAAAACAATTGGCACAAGAGCCAGCCCAGGCAACGGATGATTATCTACGACTTGGGCTCAAATTACTCATGAAGAAATAAGGAGGTCGCTATGGAAGAACGTTTACTCTCAGCAGCAGAGGATCAGCAAGATAGCGCCATTGAACAATCTTTGCGGCCACGGACCTTGCAACAATATATTGGCCAACGCAAAGTTAAAGAAGAATTAGCGATTTATATCACAGCTGCTAAAAACCGTCAGGAATCACTGGATCATGTGCTACTTTACGGGCCGCCTGGTTTAGGGAAAACGACGATGGCGATGGTGATTGCCAACGAAATGGGCGTTAATATTCGCACGACTAGTGGACCAGCAATTGAACGTCCCGGTGACTTAGTCGCGATTTTGAATGAGCTGGAGCCGGGGGATGTTTTATTTATTGATGAAATTCACCGGCTACCGCGGATCGCAGAGGAAATGTTGTATTCGGCAATGGAGGATTTTTACGTAGACATCATGGTAGGGCAAGGAACAACGGCCCATCCAGTCCATTTTCCGTTACCGCCTTTTACTTTAGTCGGGGCCACCACTCGTGCTGGCATGCTATCAGCACCGCTCAGAGACCGTTTTGGCATCGTGGCGCATATGGAATATTATGAAGATGCGGATCTACAGGAAATTGTCTTACGTTCTGCCGATATTTTTCAAACAGATATCGTGACAGAAGGAGCTTTTGAAATTGCTCGCCGTTCTCGGGGCACTCCGCGGATTGCCAATCGTTTATTAAAAAGAGTGCGCGATTTTGCCCAAGTGGAAGCAGATGGCGTGATCAATCGGCAAGTGGCAGACCACGCCTTGCGTCTGTTACAGGTGGATCACGAAGGCTTAGATTATGTGGACCAGAAATTGCTAAAAACCATGATTGAATTATATGGCGGCGGACCGGTAGGCTTAAGTACGCTTTCCGTGAACATCGGAGAAGAACGAGAAACGGTTGAGGATATGTATGAGCCTTACTTGATTCAAAAAGGCTTTATTAAACGCACCCCCCGGGGACGTATCGCGACCCCTAGGGCGTATGAGCACTTCGGTTATCCAACGGGAGGTGCTGTATGAGCGAGGCCCAATTGACTAAAAAAGCCTTAGCTGAGGCCTTAATGGCGTTATGCCGGGAAAAACCTTATGAAAAAATCAGTGTCCAGGAGCTGACAAAGCACGCGCAATTAAATCGGCAGACCTTTTATTATCATTTTCCAGACAAGCAAGCATTGCTCCAATGGACCTATGAAAATCAAGCGTTGCATTTTCTAGCAGACGAGGTAACGACTATCGACAACTGGGAAGAGCAGGCTCTGAAAATGCTGAAGGCTATTACGGCGGAAGAAGCTTTTTACACCAGCTCCGTCAAAGCCGATCAGCAAGTTCTAGCAACGACCTTTTCCGAAATGATTCAAGGGCTATTTATTCGCTTATTTGAGCAGATGGATATCGAAAAGCAGTTGTTGGCAGAAGACAAAGAGTTTTATGCACGTTTCTTTTCCTATGGCTGCAGTGGTGTTTTATTGAATTGGATTGTGAAAGGCTATCAAGAACCACCGTTGATTATTGCCACACAATTGTTCCGGTTAGCCAAAGATATCGAATTTTTTGCTTATCGTCTTTATACGGAGCAAGAAGAATAACTTGCTGGCTTAAACAGTTAAAAAGTGCGTAACCTCAAATATTGACGGTTACGCACTTTTTTTGTCTCACTAGACTGACGTCTATTATTGAAAACAAGCTGTTATCGTTTTATATTAGGCATTTACAATATACTGTGGTTTTTGTCCTTTTAAGACAGCTAGCGCATTTTCTGCGACAATCACAGCCATTGCGTCCCGGGCTTCAACGGTGGCGTTGCCGATATGCGGAGTCAAAATAACTTGTGACATGTCTTTCAACGTATCGCTGACCTTTGGCTCAAATTCATAGACGTCTAAAGCCGCGCCGGCAATCTTTTGCTGTTGTAAGGCTTTGATCAAGACTTCTTCAGAAACAATAGGCCCTCTAGAAGCATTGATTAGAAAAGCAGAGGGTTTCATATGACTAAAGGCAACTTCATCGATTAAATGGTAAGTACCGCTAGTCAAGGGCGTATGGATACTTACTACGTCAGCTTGTGCTAACACTTTTTCGATGGGCAGATACTCAGCCTTCAGTGCTTGTTCCACATCACTAGCTAAACGATGTCGTTGACTATAAACGATTTTCATACCAAAGGCACGCAAACGTTGTGCCACACCTTGACCAATTTGGCCCATCCCAATGATGCCTAGGGTTTTGCCTTTTAGCTCGTGTCCTAAAAAGAAGAGCGGTGCCCAGCCGGAAAAGCCGGTTGTCCGCATTAAATGATCACCTTCTACAATTCGCCGGCTAAGAGCGATGATCAAACCAGCCGTGAGTTCTGCGGTAGCATCAGTTGAAACAAAAGGGGTATTTGTGACCATAATGCCTTTTTCTTTGGCGTAATCCACCGCAATATTATTGAAGCCAGCCCCAAAATTGGCAATCAGCTTCAAATTAGGCGCATGATCGATGATTGAAGCATCGACAATCGTGGAAAGTGATGTAATCAAAACTTCGGCTTGACTGGCAGCTTGCCGCAAGGTGTCTTTGTCAACGACCCCTGCCCCATCGTACAAGTCAAACGGCAACCGGCTTTGCTTTAGTAGTTGGATTCCTTTTTCAGGAATCTTTGCTGATAAATAGATTTGTGCCATAAAGTTCCCTCCTCTCCTCTATTGTAAGGCGCTAGCGTCAATAAGTCGAAAACTTTGAATCCAGATGGACGTCAAGTATACTAGAATCAAGGAGGGATTTCATGAAAGTGATTTTTGTATGTTTAGGCAATATTTGTCGTTCTCCGATGGCCGAAGCAGTAATGCGACAAAAAATTCAAGGGGTAAATTTACCTGTCACGGTGGCTTCGGCGGCTACTAGTCGCTGGGAGGTTGGCAATCCACCCCATACTGGTACACAAAAGATTTTAGCGAAATATCACGTACCTTTGGCGCCTACCAAGGCCCGTCAAATTAGTCGGGAAGACTTTGAAACAGCGGATTACATTATTGGAATGGATCGTAGTAATGTCGAAGATTTACTGTCAATTGCGCCAACTGACACAGCAGCGAAAATCTATGAATTTCTCGCGATTGTCCCTGATGCACCTGAGGGCGTCCCAGACCCGTATTATACAGGTGATTTCGAGGAAACCTATCGTTTGGTTTCACTGGGAACCGACTATTGGTTGAAAAAAATTCAAACTGAGCTAACGTAGAAAACAGTTCTGGTCAAAAAACGGCTAACATTCTTACTCCTAAGAGGGAATGTTAGCCGTTTACTATTGCTATTGCAATGAAGGCTGCTGCGGAGCTAGCCTAGTGTTTTTGTCTCTAATTGGAAAGCCTTCAGCATCTTATCGTCAGCATCCTTAATTGGGGTTTTCTTGCGCAATTCTCCTTGAACGATGATTCGGGTCGCGGCATCCATATCCCCACAGGTTACCAAGGTCACGAGCTTTTTATCTGGTACATCGTCAATCAGTTGCACATCTGTGGGCGCCACTCGTTTCTTAAAGGTTACTTCATAGGTAAAGACGCTCTTCATGTCTGTTAAGTAAATGGTATCGCCTAATTGGGTATTTTCCAAAGGGCTAAATAGTAATTCCGGGTCAATTGTTCGGTGGCTGGCTAGTGCATAGTTGCCTTCACCCATCACCTGATCAGCCTTCATAGTCCCAGCTCCAATCAAAAGGACAATATTTGAAAGGCCCTTAAAGATTGGTAGATTGATGGAAACATCCGGTAGTGCAATCGCGCCAATTACTGGCAGATCCTTATTGTTCATTTGAGCATTTAGAACGGCTTCCAGACTAGCTGATTCTACGGCATCAAAGTCAAAAGTCGTGTCACGAGCTAGGTTTTTATCGACTACATCCGACGTGAGGGTTTGTGCAGAATAAGCGTCACCATTCCGTTGAATCAACCAATTTTTGATTTGATTGTTAAAAACTAAAGCCAGGCCTACAACCAAGAGTAAGATCAAGACGATATTGATGAGCCAATTTCTTTTTCGCTTCTTTTTCATACACAACCTCCTTTTTCACTAAGTGTACCATAATTTTTTAGAAAAGGGGACCTGTTTGTTTATTTAAGGTTCTTTATTTGAAAGATACTCAAAATCCGAAGATTACAAAAAAATAACGAATAAAGCGCTTACGATAGCGATTCTGTAATGGAATTTTAAAAGAAAAGAAACAAGCTTTTTTTTCAGGGATATTGTAAAATGTAGATAGTGAGTCAAAAGGGGGGAGGACGTATGTTGGAATATATTTATGTACATATTGACACTACCAGCAATGCTGTGCTGTCAAAAGGCATTACCAATGTTGATTTTGATCATTCCATCGTCCATCACCCACAAAATCTGTTGCTGCTGGATCCTGCCGCAGAAGAGGGCGAATACGAAGTCCACACTGGGTTACGAATCATTCGGGGTGAAGAAGCGGTCAGTCGTTATTTTAATCTAATCAGACGCCGTCGCAGCAGTGAGGAAATCAAGTGGATGGACTTTACCGATTTGGCGATGTTAAAACAACTGACGCCATTGGAGATTTCTGAATTATTGTATTTTGGCCATATGAAGACCCATCTCCATTCACCTTTTTTCTACAAATTACAGAATAATTTCGTCTTTTTTGAATTCATGGATGATATGACACGCATCTATTACCGCTACTTAGATGAGTTTTATCGTATTTTGGGTGATAAGATCACCCACGTCCTACTTGAAAAATTAAATGACCGCAAAACCTTTTTTAGAAGAGGTGTTGCGGTGGAAAAATTAGATATCGAAGTATTGAAAGAGCTGAAAACCATCCTGCAAGAAGGCGTCGTTTTCTGCTTCTCTCAAACAGAATTACAAGATAAGCAATACCGGATCCCAATTCACGTAGTAGAAGATAGTATTTGGAAAACCAAAAGCCAACGCTATTTAAATGAGCCGGTGATTGCAACTTTAGTCTACCATACAGGTAAAAAAACTTGGTTGATTGAGCGAGAAGAAGATTTTGGTTTTTCTCTAGGTCAAGCTAAAATTAATGGATGATCTCTTTTTAAGGGGTCATCTTTTTTATGGATGTAACTTCATACCCTGCGGTTTTATTTTTTTAGAAAAGAGGGGTACACTATGGGAGAAGGGGAGTGAGGAATTGAAAAAAATCTGGATTACTTTATGCTTGGCTTTAGCGGTTCTATTTATTGGTGGTATCGCTGCGCAAGCTGCTAATATTTATGTCGAAGATGGCGCCAAGGTTTTGTCGGAGGCAACCAAAGAACGAATCAACACGATTAATCAAGAATTTAAGAAATTGGCTAACACACCGCAGTACGCGGTGATTACGACACCCCGCTTGAAAGATGAATCCATCGAAGAGTATGCGGTACGGCGCTTTGAAGAATTAGGAATCGGCCAAAAAGGTCAAGATAATGGGCTCTTATTTATTTTAGTTCCTCAAGACCGAGAATACCGTTTAGAAGTAGGCTATGGCTTAGAGGATATTGTACCAGATGGGATGAAAGATTACATTATCTCTGATGATGTTGTAGCTGAGTTAAAGGCTGAAGACTATGATCAGGCAGTCCTGCTGATCTCCAATCGAATTGCTGACGTGGTAGCGCAAAAGGTACCGGCGGAAGTAGTCGATCAATACACGAATCCTTGGCGGGGGCCACTCCCTTGGATCCTTAGCGGTCTTGCTGGTGTCGGCGTGTTGGGCGCTGGTGGTGCCGGCTGGTGGGCACTGCGCAAGAGAAAAATCAAAAAAGTGTTGCAGGAAACATATGATATGCCGGATGAATCGGTGTGGCATGTGGCGAATGGACATGCATACCAAGTTTCATTTTTGGAACTCGCTTATCATTTTTACCAAGCACTGCCAGAAAATTTGACTACAGAGGAAATTCAGACGGAGCTTGAGGGCTTTCGTTTTAAAACGTATACGGCTTCTGCTGTACTAGTAGCCGCGAAAAGTCAACCGGAGCGTGCTGAGTTTGTCACGGAAAAATACTTTGATCCGTTCTGGCGTAGTTTAGATAGGTTTCCAACCGATGTGCAAATCGATCAGTATATTAAGGCGATCGCCCTGCAGATAGAGACAGATAAGGCCATGGCAGCCGCAAATATGACAGCAGTCTTGGAGCGGACGACAACCTTTGTGGCAGCTAAAAATAAATCAGGTAAGGAGCAACAATTACTCGCCTCTTTAATGCGCTATGATTTGGTGAAGGAGGCCGACTTATCTGAACCCAATCTGCTGGCAAACACGACCCTGTTCAATGATACGCGACTGGATAAGGCCTATAAATTTGCGCTTTCAAAGGCAGCAGAGATTGAAGCTGAATATATGGATGAAGCCATTCGTGATTTGGCAACGTTACAAATGATTTCGTATGTTTCCAGTTCGCTAGATTGGTCGAATTATCAATCTAGTTCTAGTTCGGGATCTGGTGGCGATTCCTTTGGCGGCGGTTCTTCTGGCGGCGGCGGTTTTTCCGGCAGCTGGTAATCCCGTCAGTTGACAACGCTTGTTCTATATACTATGATACACTTGCGGAAACGCAAAAAAATCGAATAGAACACCATCACAAAGGGGTGCCATCTGGCTGAGATTGAGTAAACACTCGGACCCTTCGAACCTGTTCGGTAATGCGAGCGTAGGAATTGTGATGGGGTAAATATACTATTTACTCCTCCTTTGCTGTATGGTTTGTTCTACGCACAAGGAGGAGTTTTTTTATGTCAAAAAAAATGGATCTACGGGTTTGGATCGAAGGAACGGTGGTCGCAGCACTGGCAATGGCGTTATCCTTTATCCCCATTCAAACGGCTAATTCAGCCTTTGACTTGTCATTAGGCTTGGTACCTTTGGTGCTATATTCTTATCGTCGTGGGGCGGTAGCTGGTATGACATCTGGTTTTGTCTGGGGCTTATTAAGCATCGTCATCGGTTCTGCTATGAAGAATTTCGTCAGCGTTCCACAAATCATTTTTGAATATCCCTTTGCCTTTGCCTTTGGCGGTTTAGGGGGCGTATTTGCGACAAAAATCCAACGGGCTTTACAAAAACAGCAAAACAATCAAGCTTTAAGCTATGTGATATTAGGTGGGCTAGTCGCAGTGGTGGCACGCTGGTTTTGGCATTATTGGGCTGGCGTTTTCGTATGGGGTATGTATGCTCCTGAAGGCATGAGTCCTTATTGGTACTCATTGATTTTCAATGGTGGTTCCGCAATTGCCAATACTGTGTATGTCGGAGTCGTGTTAGGTATCCTCGTAAAGGTGGCACCTCAACTGTTTATTCCAAAAGCAACAAACTATTTAACTGCAAAACGCTAAAAACGCGGGCCTGGAGACGAATAAAGCGCCTGCCAGGATCTACCAAAAAAACACAGCTTGTCACGGTTGAAGGTGACGAGCTGTGTTTTTGTTTAGAAAATAGGTTTCTTTATGTATTAGTGACTGACATTTTTCCGCGGCGTCAGCATGCTTAACTTGCGAATTGCGGCAAGCGGAATAACTTGTAAAGTATCGGCATCTTGGCGTTGCAATAAGACTGTATCACGAATCTGTTTTTTAGTTACTAACCAACCAGAAAGCGTCTGTAGTTTATCTTGCTCTTTAAATTGGATCACCACTAAAGCCTGACTATGGGCAGCAGCGGTTAATTCGCGACGGATATGACGGATACGGGCTCGGTCTTCCTTCTCATCATCGAAAAAAGAAGTAAAAAAATGTTGTGATGAGGACAGCATCCTGGAGACCTGTTTCAAAAAAGGTGTTTTCTTTTCGTCCATTTCCTTACCTCCCAATAGGTGATGTTAACGCTATTTTACTGAATTATCCGTCATTTTTCAAGAAAATATGTTCGCTTTATAAAAAAAGATGAGGGAACTGTGAGGACGCCAACGTGAAAAAACGAGACAGCCTCTTAATCATATTAGGGATTCTTAAGGCTGTCTCGGCTTCAGTTGATAAATCATGGTGACGTTTGCGGGTGCTTATTGTTCAAAGGTACCCAGTAATTTTTCTAGTTCGATCTTAGTATCGTTAACCGCGTCTTCACGAACATAGCTGAGGATTTCAGGAATAAATTCATCAGCGGCATCCTTTTTGCTCATGTCTTCCGTATTTACTGCGGTAAACAATTTTGCAACGACAGCTTTAGCGCTATCGCCTTCACCAGGTTTTACTGCTTGTGCGATGTAACGTTCAAAAAATTCTTCATCTTTCATTGAAAAAGTCATAGAGCATTCCTCCTAAAAGTTTTCTACTCTATTATTGTAATCCTATTCTTGAAAAAAGTACCGTAAAAGGCTCATGGAAAGCAAAATGCGTTAGATTTGTTATACTAAATAAAGAGGAGGCGAGTCGATGATTGAAGTAAAAAACTTCCAACCTTCACAGCGAAAACGACTGTCAGTGCAACTGCAGGAGATGCGGCAGCCACTGCCATTCTTTTCCAGTCAGCTAAAAGCGCGTCAGCAATTCTGGCTAGGAGAGCAGCAGTTAGGCATATATGAAAAGCAGCAGTTGGTGATGGTCGTCAGTGAAAGTCATGGCGAAATCGATAACTGGCTCGTCTTGGAATCGTATCAAGGAAATAACTGGCAACTACTAGAGGCGGCTTGGCGCTGGTTGCGTAGGGCCGAGTTAAGCTTTAGCGCAAACCAGCGCTTACAACCTTATTTAAGGGATGCCGGCTTTATTGATTATACTAAAAAGCTGACCTACCGAACTGCCTTGGTGTTGGGGGGCGGTGGTGCAAAAGGAGCTTATCAAATTGGTGTGTGGCAGGCTCTAACGGAGCTGGGAATCGAGGTGAGTATCATCACCGGCACCTCTGTGGGTGCACTGAATGGCGCCTTGATGCTGCAAAATGATTTTCAGGAAGCCGCGACCTTATGGGAAAGAATCGACACCGAGCATGTGCTAATATTCCCAGAAGGCGCAGATCGCCCTGGTACGATGCGGCAACTATTAGATCAGTTGCGTCATTTTGCGGCCCGTGCTTTAACAGAGCAAGGGCTATCCACAGAGCCGTTACAGGAAGTGATGCAGCAAGCCTTTCGCCCCGAACGGTTAGCCTCCGCCACTCAGGAATTATTTATCGTAACTGTGACACTGAATGGTCTACAGGAAAAAGTGGTGGACATTAACCGTGAGCCTGTTGAACAAAAACTGGCTTGGCTCTTAGCGTCCTCGTCTTTCTTTCCAGCTATGAAACCAACGGTGATTGACGGTGTTCCCTATGTGGACGGCGGCTACCGTAATAACGTTCCGGTAGATGTGGCGCTAGCACAAGGTGCTACAGAGTTGATTGTTGTAGATGTCAAAGGTCCGGGCTTGACGAAACGAGTAGAGCAGCCCGCGCCTTGTACACATGTATTGCGCTCCTCCTGGAGTTTAGGAAATATTTTGTTGTTTGATCCACAGCGTTCGGCGTTTAATCAAGCATTAGGCTATTGGGAAACTTTGCGCCATTTTGGCCGCTATGAGGGTCATTTTTATACCTTGGAAAAGCAGGTACCAACCACCACAGCCTGGTTTCGCTTGTATAAGCGTTACGCAGAATTTCAGCGGGAATGGCAAGCGGCAGCCCGCAAATTACAGCGGTTGTTTGGGGAAGCAATCTTACCTGAAACAATCTTACGCTGTGGCTGGGAACTGTTGGCTCAGCTTCATCAAGTACCTCCAACGAAATGTTATACAATAGCAGACTTGCAAACGGCGATTCGTGCTAAAATAGAACAGGTAGCACCATTAGATATCGGGCTATTATCCTTATCGGAGTGGTTTCAACAGTACCATCAGCAGTTTTTAGTCTCAGATTATCAGCAGTATTTGCGAATTCGCCGTTTCCTACAAGTTCCTTTAGATGAGCGTAAACGCCGACTGCGGTATCTCTGGCCGCTGCTACCATTACCGACTTTTTTAGCTTTAATGACCATAGAATTATTGGAGGAATAAAGATGGCAGAATTTTCATATGAGATTGTGGAAGAAATCGCAGTATTATCGGAAAATCCCAAAGGTTGGCGCAAGGAATTCAATTTAGTCAGTTGGAATGGGCGGCCACCAAAATTTGATTTAAGAGATTGGGCCCCTAATCATGAAAAAATGGGTAAAGGAGTCACACTATCCAACGAAGAGTTTGAAAAATTAAAGACATTACTACAAAATATGTGAGGGTGAGACCATGAAAAGTATGACAGGTTTTGGTAAAGCGATGACGGCTAATGAAACATTGCAAGTAGATGTGGAAATCAAATCCGTCAATCATCGCTTTTTAGATATGCAGTTGCGGATGCCAAAAGAATGCAATCCGTATGAAGCCGATGTCCGCAAACAAATTAAAGATACTTTACAAAGAGGACGAATTGAGGTTTATGTGTCTTTGACGCGGCGCGCAGAAGGCGGCAAAGAAGTTCAAGTAAATTGGCAGTTGGTAGATCAGCTCGTGGCGGCCTTTGACACCCGTTTTAGTCAATTGCCGGGGAAAAATCTTGATTTGACCCAACTATTGAATGGCTTAGTCTTGCGGCCTGATTTTATTGAAGTAGTGGAGGAGCAGGCGGCGGACCCAGAACTGCCAGAATTACTGGCCGCGGCCATCCAAGAAGCGCTAGGTAACTTACAAGCTGCCCGCCAACAAGAAGGCGATGGCATCCAAGTAATCTTGAGTCAATACAGCCAAGAGATTTTACGTCAGCTGGCGGATTTGAATCAATTAAACACAGTGATTGAAGAACAGCATCGTGAACGTTTGACTCAAAAAGTAACGGAATTATTAGGTGAACAAGTGGATCAAGCACGCTTATTGACTGAAGTGACCTTACTGATTGAACGTGGTGATATCCATGAGGAATTGGACCGCTTGGCAATTCACGTACAAAAGTTGCAGAAATTACTACAAGAAGAAGGGGCTATTGGTCGCGAGTTAGATTTTCTGATTCAAGAAATGAATCGAGAAGTCAATACGACTGGTTCGAAATCCACCGCCATCGCGATTAAAGATCACGTGGTAACATTGAAGACGCTTTTAGAAAAAATTCGAGAACAGGTCCAAAACATCGAATAGTTCTGCCAAGGTAAAAAGGGCAAGACCGTGTATAATAAAGGTGAGGTGAAGAAAAATGGCAAAATTTTACGATATCACATTCCATATGGTAGCGGATAAATCCGTGATCAAACATCAAATCTATTCAGAAAAGGATCCCTTTAGTGCTTGGGAGGATGCTTGTGAGAGTATCACGCCAGAGGCTTTGACGGTGCAAGTCAATGACGATACCTTTGTCACTTTATTCCGTAACCAGCTTGTGCGCATTGATACACAAGAAGTAGATGGACCGGTGGAAGAGCAGGTTAAACGCCATGATGAATTGGCGGGCGTCATCAACACATTGTCCAATATGGGCTTATAGTGGCTGTAGGGTCTGGGACGTAACTCAAAAGGTTATGTCCCAGACTTTTTCCCAATAAACGCTTCTGTCCCAATCACTTTTTCGCTGGCTTATTGGTAAAGTGAAAGAAAAACTTGAAATATTTTCAAAAAAAGTGCAAAATATACACTAGACTAAAAGAACCATCGGAAAGGACGGCATCATGACGGATCGTGGATTATTGATCGTATTATCTGGCCCTTCAGGCGTAGGCAAAGGGACGGTACGCAAGGCCATTTTTGAAAGTGAGGACAATGAGTTCCAATACTCCATCTCCATGACCACGCGGAAGATGCGGGCAGGAGAAGTCGACGGTGTGGATTATTATTTCCGAACACGGGAAGAATTTGAAGCAATGATTGCGGCAGGAGAAATGTTGGAGTATGCGGAATATGTTGGTAATTACTATGGCACACCGCTATCCTATGTCAATCAGACATTAGACGAAGGCAAGGATGTCTTTTTAGAGATCGAAGTCCAAGGAGCGAAACAAGTCAAAGACAAAGTTCCAGATGGAGTCTTTATCTTTTTAACACCGCCAGATCTGACGGAATTGAAATCCCGGATCGTTGGGCGCGGTACCGATGCGGCCGAAGTTATTGAGGAACGGATGCGCGTAGCCAAAGAAGAAATCGAAATGATGGCTCTTTACGACTATGCTGTCGTCAATGACGAAGTACCTTTGGCAGTAGAACGAATTAAGGAAATTATCGCTAGTGAACACTTTCGTGTTGATCGCGTGATTGGAAACTATATCAAAATGTTGAAGGAGATGTAAGGGAAAATGATGTTAAAACCTTCTATTGACTCTTTGTTAGATCGTGTTAATTCTAAGTATTCATTGGTGATCTTGGCTAGTAAACGAGCTCATGAATTAGATGCAGGGGCACAGGCAACTGTTGAAAACTTCGAATCAGTGAAAAGTGTTGGGCAAGCTTTGGAAGAAATCGATGCTGGAAATGTAATCAGTGATCCTCATCCAGAATTGAAGCGTGAGCGCATTAAGGAAGAAGAACAGGCACGGAAACAACTGCGTGATCAAGAACAGCGTGAGTTAGAAAACCGGATTCGCGAAGAAAAACTGTAAGCGTACGAATGAATTAGAGGGGAAGGGGCGAGATCAGCTGATCTTGCACTCTTTCCCTTTTTTATGGAGAAATTGCGTTTTTGCTAATTTCTGCTGCTAAACAAGACAACCCCCGTATTCTTTAGTACAATAAACCAAGAGAATTTGAAAGGAAGCGACAGCATGCGACTAGCAGAGGTCATTGTAGATGTACCCACCAGACAAACTGACCAGCCCTTCACCTACGCAGTACCGCCGGCGATTGCGGCTTATTTAGAGCCGGGTATGCGGGTGGCAGTCCCCTTTGGCCGTAGTGACCGACTGATCCAAGGCTTTGTAATGGCCTGTCGTGAAGGCGAGCCCACCACCGAACTGAAAATGATTGAGACGGTTCTCGATGCGGCACCGGTCTTGAATCAGGAATTGCTGGAGCTGGCAGAGTATATGCGCAGACGCACTTTTGCCTTTAAAATTACCTGTTTACAGACGATGCTGCCTAGCGTGATGAAGTCAGCCACAGTTAAATATTTTGTGCCGGTGGACTTGTCGCCAGCAGAACGTGAAGCTTACTTCAATGATGAGCGCCTATTATGGGAAACCGCCGAAGAGGCCGGCTGGCTACCACAAATGTTAGCTTGGCGTAAGGCTGAAAAAATTGCGCTGCATTATGAGGTTAAGACCCGTAATAAAGTTCAGACCCAACGCTATATTGCCCCGCTTTTAACCGCGGCTGAATATACCTTAGAAAAACAAAAAATCAGAAAAAATGCCGTACAGCAACAAGAACTGTTGGAGGTATTAGCCAAGGCAACTAACGCTTTTCCTCAAAGCGCGTTACCGACTGTCACCTTAGCAACCTTGAAAGTAGGCGTCAAAAAAGGCTGGCTAGCGTTAGAAGAACGGGAATTATACCGGGATCCTTATAAAGAGCATGACTTTAAGCCTTCAATTCCGCTAGCGCTGAATAGCGAACAACAGGCGGCTTATGAGGCGATTACCAAGAGCCAACAGACTTTTCTACTTGAGGGAATTACCGGTAGTGGCAAAACAGAAGTCTACTTACAAGTGATTGCCCAAAAGTTGAAAGAGGATAAAACCGCGATTATGCTGGTGCCGGAAATTGCTTTGACACCGCAAATGGTCAATCGTTTCAAAAGCCGTTTTGGCGATGAGGTGGCGGTCCTGCACAGTGCTTTGTCACAAGGTGAAAAGTATGATGAGTGGCGTAAGATTGAACGCGGTGAAGCGCGGGTAGTCGTGGGGGCTCGTTCAGCCATTTTTGCCCCATTAATGAATATTGGGGTCATTATTATTGATGAAGAACATGAATCTAGTTATAAACAAGAAGAAACGCCCCGCTACCACGCTCGGGATATCGCCCTGTGGCGGGGTGAGTATCATCACTGTCCCGTTGTTTTAGGTAGTGCGACACCATCTTTAGAAACACGGGCGCGGGCTCAAAAAGGCGTCTATCAACTATTACGGTTGAGTCAACGGGCCAATAGCCAAGCGCTCCTGCCGCAAGTCGAAATCGTTGATATGCGGCGAGAACCCAGCAAACGGATGAGTATTGATTTCTCCAATACTTTGATGGAAAAAATCCAAGATCGGCTGACGAAAGGCGAGCAAACGGTGTTGATGCTGAATCGCCGCGGCTACTCCTCTTTTATCCTCTGTCGAGATTGCGGTTTTGTTTTAGACTGTCCGAATTGCGATATTTCATTGACGCTACATATGGATACGAAAACCATGAAATGTCACTATTGCGGGCATGAGGAACGGATTCCCCACCATTGCCCGAATTGCGGTAGCGATAAGATTCGCTATTTTGGAACAGGGACACAAAAGGTGGAAGAAGAGTTGCATCAACTTTTTCCTCAAGCACGAGTTTTGCGCATGGATGTTGATACAACCCGCAAAAAAGGCGCTCATGAAAAACTCTTGACGGCTTTTGGCAACCAAGAGGCCGATATTTTATTAGGAACGCAAATGATTGCTAAAGGGTTGGATTTCCCTAACGTCACGCTAGTAGGAGTACTGAACGCGGATACGGCGTTGAATTTGCCGGATTTCCGCTCCAGTGAACGCACCTTCCAACTGCTGACCCAAGTTAGTGGTCGAGCAGGGCGGGCGGAAAAGCCAGGTGAGGTAGTGATTCAATCCTTCAATCCTGAGCATTATGCAATCCAGCTAACACAACGGCATGACTATGAGACCTTTTTCCGAGAAGAGATGAAGACGCGCCATCGCGGCGATTATCCGCCTTACTATTTCACTGCTCAAATCACCGCTAGTCATAGTAGTGAAGAGGTGGCTGCTGGGAAGATTTATCAAATTGCTCACGAGCTGAAGCAATCTCTATCCGAACAAAGTATTGTGCTGGGACCTACGCCGAAAGCAGTGATGCGGGTCAACAATCGTTACTATTACCAATTGATTATTAAATATAAGCAAGAGCCAGCCTTACAAAAGGCATTAGAAAAAATATTGTATGACACTCAAGGGGAAGCTGCCAAAGGTCTTTTGATCTCCATCGATAGCGAACCAATGTATTTTATTTAAGAAAGGAAATTTATGATACACCCAATTGTAATCCATCCAAGCCCGCTCTTAAACAGACCGGCAAAACCTGTCACGATGATCACTGATGACATCGTGACGCTATTAGATGATATGTATGAGACAATGGTAGCCCATGACGGAATTGGGTTAGCTGCGCCGCAGATTGGCAAAAACCTGCAGATTGCCGTCATTGAAATCGATGAGGAAACGGGCTTGTTCGAACTGATCAATCCAGAGATTATTGAGGCTAAGGGCGAAGATATCGATGTGGAAGGCTGCCTAAGCATTCCCGAGACGTATGGTACCGTTAAGCGTGCCGATGAAGTGACAGTTCGTTATTTTGACCGTGAAGGGGAAGAAATTGAAGTAACGGCCTATGGTTACTTAGCGCGAGCCTTTCAGCATGAGCTGGACCATTTACAAGGAAAATTATTTATCGATCAAATGATCGAACGCATTCCCCCTGATGAATTAGAAGCATATATGGAGGCGCATTTAGATGACTAAAATCGTATTTATGGGAACACCAGCCTTTTCAGTCCCTATTTTAGAGGGCTTGTTAGAAGACTATGAAGTGATTGCCGTGGTAACTCAACCAGACCGCCCAGTGGGACGTAAAAAAGTAGTCACGCCACCACCAGTCAAAGTAGCAGCTTTGGCCCACCAGATTCCGGTCTTGCAACCGGAAAAAATCAGTGGTTCTCCGGAATTGGAGACTATTATTGCCTTAGCGCCTGATGTGATCGTCACAGCGGCTTTTGGTCAATTTTTACCGGAACGTTTATTGCAAGTACCGCGCTTTGGTGCGGTCAACGTGCACGCGTCTATGCTGCCTAAATACCGTGGCGGTGCCCCCGTCCATTATGCCATTATGGAGGGGGAAAAAGAGACTGGCGTGACCATTATGGAAATGATCAAAAAGATGGACGCTGGCGGTATTTACAGCCAACAAGCTATTCCCATTACACCCCAAGATGATGTCGGTACGATGTTCGATAAACTAAGTATTCTAGGCCGTGAGCTGTTGCTGGATACCTTGCCGGATATTTTAGACGGCAGCTTGAAGCCGACGCCGCAAAATGAGGCAGAGGTTAGCTTCTCACCTAATATTAGTCGCGAACAGGAAGCCATCGACTGGCATAAAACAGCGTCCGCAATTGATTGCCAAGTTCGGGGCATGCGTCCTTGGCCAATTGCTTTCACCACATATCAAGATACACGCTGGAAATTATGGGCGGTCAAACCGCTAACTGAAACCACCAACGCAGCTCCAGGAACCATTATCCGGCGCACTAAAAAAGAATGCTGGATTGCCTGTGGTGAAGGGACTGTCTTAGCCGTAGAAAAATTACAGCCGGCGGGTAAAGGTCAGTTGGCCATCCAAGAATTCTTGAATGGTGTCGGGCAAAAAGTAGCTGAAGGACAGCGGGTGGAATAATGAAAATATCAGCAGCAATGAAAAAGTCCGTTCGCTTTCAGGCACTACAAACATTGGAGCGAATTGAAAAGGGCGGCGCCTATTCTAACTTATTATTAAATGATGTGATTAATCAGCAGCAGTGGATCCCGGCCGACCGAGGTCTCTTTACGGAACTAGTCTACGGGACGACTGCTCGCAAATTGACTTTGAACTACTACATCAGCCAATTTGTGGACCGTAAGCTGGAGGCTTGGGTGGAGACGCTTTTAGCTATGAGCTTTTACCAGATGTTTTTCCTAGACCGAATTCCGGCCCACGCGGTTATCAATGAAGCGGTAGAAATTGCGAAAAAGCGTGGAAATATCGGCGTCAGCAAATTAGTTAATGGTGTCTTACGTAATGCCCAACGTCGCGGCCTCCCGGAATTGCCGCAAACTGATCCGCTGCAAGAAACGGCCTTAGCGGTCAGCTTACCTGTTTGGTTAGTAGAAAAGTTAGCGGAACAAATCGGTTTAGCGGAAACGCGGCAATTAGGGGAAGCACTCTTAGAGCCCGCTCATGTTAGCGCCCGCGTAAACGGTATTCCTCGAGCAGAAGCCATTAGTGCTTTAGCCGCCGATGGCATTGAGGTGTTGCCTAGTGAAGTGTCGCCTTACGGGGTAGTGGCTGAACGGGGACATTTAGCCAGCAGCCAATTGTTTCAGTATGGGGGATTAACCATCCAGGACGAAAGTTCCATGCTCGTTGCGCCAACTATGCGTTTGACGCCGGATGCCCAGGTTCTGGATGCTTGCGCGGCGCCAGGCGGGAAAACCACCCATATCGCCAGTTTCCTTGAGGCGGATCAAGGTGGCAAGGTGACAGCCTTAGATATCCATGCTCACAAAATTAAATTAATTCAACAAAATGCTGCTCGTTTGCATGTGACCGATGTTGTAGAGACTCGTCAACTAGACGCCCGCAAAATTGGCGCAACTGGTGAACAATTTGACCGGGTTTTAGTGGATGCCCCATGTTCAGGCTTAGGACTGATGCGCCGCAAGCCAGATATCAAATATCATAAAACGGCAGCGGATTTTGCTCAACTTCCTAAAATTCAACTGGAAATTTTGGAAAGTGCTGCTCAAACGGTCAAACCTTCGGGTATAATAACTTATAGTACTTGTACGATCGTAGCAGAAGAAAATCAGGAAGTCGTAGCGGCTTTTCTGGCACGGCATCCTGAATTTGAAAAGATTCCTGTAGAAGTAGATGCAGCGGTTCAGCCCTTTGTTCAAGAGGATATGCTGATGTTGTATCCACACTCCTTGCATACAGATGGCTTCTTTATTTGTTGTATGCGGCGGAAATAAAGGCAACGAGGTGAAATCATGAGATTTAACATCCAAACTGATGTCGGTAGACGGCGTAATACAAACCAAGACTATGCGGCTGTGTTTGAAAATCAAACGGGTCAATTACTTGCGGTTTTAGCAGATGGCATGGGCGGTCACCAAGCGGGAGACGTAGCCAGTCAGATGGCAGTTAGCAATCTAGGCGAAGATTGGCAGCAAACCGTGACAGAAACGCCTGAGAAAGCAATACAATGGTTGATTCGTCAATTTCAACAAGAAAATGAAGTAATCAATCGCACCGGTCAGGAACAACCAGAGCTATTAGGCATGGGCACGACACTAGTCGCAGCAATCTTATTTCCAGAAGTTTTCGCATTAGCTCACGTAGGGGATAGCCGGGCCTATCTCCTAAGAGACGGTCAGATTCGTCAATTGACGGAGGATCATTCCTTAGTGAACGAGCTGGTGAAATCGGGGGAAATCACTCAAGAAATGGCGGCTAACCATCCACGGAAAAATGTGCTGACGCGTTCGATTGGCATGCCTGGTACAGTAGAGGTGGACGTAACGACGATTCAATGGACAGCCGATGATTATTTACTATTCTGTTCGGACGGCTTGACGAATATGGTCAGCGATGCCACGATAGCTGAAGTTGTCAATGGACCAGGTTCTTTAGTGGACAAAAATGAACGTTTGATTTTTCTAGCCAATGAAGCTGGCGGATCAGATAATATTACCGTGCTCTTGATTGCACTGGGAGAGGAGGCAGGACAATGATTGACATCGGCTCGAAATTGAGTGGCCGCTACAAAATCATCGGCAACATTGGTAGTGGTGGTATGGCAAATGTATTTTTAGCACATGATTTAATCCTAGATCGTGACGTGGCAATCAAAGTCCTGCGCTTTGACTTCCAAAATGACAAGGCGGCAATTCGCCGTTTCCAGCGTGAGGCGTTGGCAGCAACGGAATTGGTGCACCCCAACATTGTCAGTGTCTATGATGTCGGCGAAGAAGATGATTTGCAGTATTTGGTGATGGAATACGTGAAAGGCATGGATTTGAAACGCTATATCCAACAATACTATCCGATTCCTTACGAGCGGGTCGTAGATATCATGGAGCAGATTCTGTCTGCCATGTCTTTGGCTCACGCGCACCGCATTATTCACCGTGACTTAAAGCCGCAAAATATTCTGGTGGATGAAAATGGTGTGGTGAAGATTACCGATTTTGGGATTGCCATTGCGTTATCAGAGACCTCTTTGACACAAACGAATACCTTGTTAGGCTCTGTCCACTATATGTCGCCAGAGCAAGCACGAGGCAGCATGGCCACTAACCAATCAGATATTTATGCTATGGGGATTATTTTGTATGAGATGTTGACTGGTAATGTTCCGTTTGACGGTGAGTCAGCGGTGACTATCGCCTTAAAGCATTTCCAAGATGAGATCCCTTCAGTCCGCAACGTGGACGGGAATATTCCGCAAGCGTTGGAAAATGTGGTGATGAAAGCAACGGCTAAAGATCCGGCTGACCGCTATAAAACGGTGGATGAGATGTCAGAAGATTTGCGGACCGTTTTATCACCTGAGCGAGCGAATGAGGTTCCCTTTGCACCAAGTGCGATGCTAGAAGAAACGCGAATCATCGATCCTATTACGGACACCACCCCAATGCCGGAAGCCTTCAAACAAATGGAGACACCTGTGGAGGAGCCGGTAATAGAACCCGTAAAACCCGTCAAAAAGAAAATGTCTCGTAAGAAAAAACTGCTTTTAATTATTGCGGCTATTCTGGGGGTATTTGCTATCGGCGGCTTGGTTTATGCCTTTTCTGGCTCTAAAGCTGTGGTGGTGCCTGATGTGACTAATCTGACAGAAGCGGCTGCTAGACAGCAGTTACAAGATGCTAAATTAGCCGTCGATGACAAAGTTCGCGAAGTACCGGATGATGAAATCGAAGAAGGTCATGTAGTGAAAACCAACCCAGCTGCTGGTGACGAAGTCAAACCGGGTAAAAAAGTCGTCCTTTATGTCAGCAGTGGTACCGAAAAAGTTAAACTGGTAAGCTATGAAGGGCAGAGCCTAGACGACGTAAAAGCTGATTTGTTGGAGCTTGGGTTTACCAAAGACCGGATTATTGAAGAAGAAGAGTTTAGCGATTCCGTTGATAAAGATAAAATTATTAAGCAAGACCCAGCTGTAGATGCTGAAGTGGATCCCAAAAAAGATACGATTACCTTGACTGTCAGCAAAGGACCGCAAGCGTTCCAAATCGGGGATTACATTGGCGGCACACAACAAAATGCGGTGAATGATCTTGTTTCAAAAGGTATTGCCGAAGGAAACATCAAAATTACCAAAGTTGCTAGTAATTCGGCGGCCGATGGTGTGGTCATTGATCAAAGTCCAGGTGCCTATGCAGAAGTTAACCGTGACGCAGTTGTTGAGTTGACTGTCAGCAGCGGAGCGAAAAAGGAAAAAATGCCAAATCTGGTGAATAAAAATAAAGATGATGCAGTAGCTACTTTGAAAGAATTGGGCTTCTCTGATGACCATATCGTGGTGCAAGAGAAAACCGATGATTCAGTGGCAGCCGGTAAAGTCATTAGTCAAAGTAAAGATGCCGGTAGTGATGTGACACCAAGCAACGATACTGTTACCTTGGAAGTCAGCACAGGCACAGGAAAAGTTACACTGGAAGATATCAGTAACTATTCTAAGAGTGAGGCGCGTAAATACATGTCGGATGCGGGACTTAGCACGATTGAACGCAGTGAACCATCCAATAGTATTCCTTCTGGCGAAGTGATTCGCACGGAACCAGGCGCGGGTACAGAGGTGAATGCTGGTAGTACGGTGACTATCGTATTTTCTACTGGCCCCGATCAAACTCAAACTAGCACCGGTAATAGTGAAACCAATACTAGTAGTAATGATTAATGAAGATAAGATCTTCAGAAGGCAGACAAGGGTCTGCTTTCTGAAGATTTTTTTGTATTGGGAACCCGATGTTTTTTCAGAATCCTCTTTCGAAATTATGGTAGAATGAAACACGAGGAGGCGAAAGCATGCAAGGACAGATCCGAAAAGCCCTAAGTGGTTTTTATTATGTCTATAAAGACGGAGAAACACTTCAAACCCGCGCCCGTGGGAATTTTCGCAATCGTAAAATCACCCCGCTAGTTGGCGACCAAGTGATTTTTTCCAGTGATAACCCAACAGATGGCTATTTATTGGAGATTTTACCGCGAAAAAATGAATTAGTCCGCCCGCCACTGGCAAATGTGGATTTGGGTGTGATTGTCATGAGTATCGTAGAACCTAATTACTCTACTAATTTGCTGGACCGCTTTTTAGTAACCCTTGAATATGAAGGCATCCAGCCAGTCATTTATTTTACTAAATATGATCTTGCAAGTGAAAATGAGCGGCAGGCGATTCGGGAAATCCAGAGAATCTATATGGCGATTGGCTATGAGGTTTTGATTGCCGATGGCGTGAGCGCTACCCAAGAATTGATACGGTTATTTCCAGAACGATTGACCGTTTTTATGGGACAATCCGGTGCAGGTAAATCTACGCTGTTAAATGCGATTGCACCCCAACTGAAGCTAGCAACTGGTGAAATCTCGACTTACCTAGGCCGAGGCAAACATACCACGCGTCATGTAGAACTCCTGCCTTTGTATGACGGGCTAGTTGCGGATACTCCTGGCTTTAGTTCGATTGATTTTTTAGAAATGGAAACCAGCGAGCTGCCCAAACAGTTTCCAGAGTTTGTGCGGGCCTCAGTCCATTGCCGTTTCCGCGAATGTATGCACCGCAAAGAACCCGGTTGCGAAGTGAAGCGTCAAGTGACTACAGGTGAAATCGCTCAAGATCGGTATGATCACTATGTGCAATTTTTGACGGAAATCGAAAATCGTAAACCTATCTATAAAAAGAGAAAGTAGGAATCTATTATGAAAATTGCTCCTTCTATTTTAAGTGCTGACTTTGCCAATCTGGCGCGGGATATCCAACTAGTGGAACATGCTGGTGCTGATTATATCCACGTTGACGTGATGGATGGGCAATTTGTGCCCAACATCACCTTGGGACCCAATATCGTTTCCGCGATTCGGCCGGTGACGAAGTTGCCATTAGATGTCCATCTAATGATTACGGAACCAGAACGTTTTATCGACGATTTTGCGAAAGCTGGGGCTGACATTATTACGATTCATCAAGAGGCTTCCCCCCATATCCATCGAGGCATGCAAATGCTCAAAAATGCTGGTGTTAAAGCCGGGGTCGTCATCAACCCAGGGACTCCAGTTGCCATGATCGAGCATGTGTTATCAATGGCCGATCAAGTATTGATTATGACCGTTAACCCGGGATTTGGTGGTCAAAGCTTTATTGAAGAGACAGTGAGTAAAATTGCGCGACTGGCGGAATTAAAAGCGGAAAAAGGCTACCATTACGATATCGAGGTAGACGGTGGCATTGATCCCGAAACAGCTAAAATCTGTAAAGCTGCTGGTGCCAATGTGTTTGTAGCAGGTTCCTACATTTATAATGCGGAAAGCCCGAAAGATCGGATCGATGCCTTACGGGAGGCCTTGGGAGAATGAAAGTAGTCGTGGTCGCCGGTGGGCCGCAGGTGGTCATGCCCGTGATTCCGCCGGCTGATCATTATGTCGGTGTTGATCACGGGACGATGGTCTTGCTAGAGCAAGGCCTACCCGTCAGCTTGGCTGTCGGTGATTTTGATTCGCTATCACCGGCGGAATGGGTTCGCGTTTCGCAACAGGTTCCAGCAATCAAACAATCAATTCCTGAAAAAGATGATACAGATGTTCAGTTGGCGCTTTTAGAGGTGTGGCAGCGTTGGCAGGAAGCAGAAGTAACTTTGTTAGGGGCGACGGGTGGCCGCTTAGACCATTTTTTGGCAAACTTATGGCTTCCTTTGGAACCGCGCTTCCAACCTTATTTGTCACAACTAGAACTACGGGATCGCCAGAACGTGATTCGCTTTTATCTGCCTGGTAACTATACGGTAGCAAAAGTGGCGGATATGCATTATTTAGCCTATTGTTGTCTGACGCCTGTGACTCATTTGACCTTGACAGGGAGTAAATATACACTGACAGATGTTGCAGTCAAAGTACCAACCTCATATGCCAGTAATGAATTTCTGACGGACACGGCTGACTTTTCATTTGCCAGTGGTTTGATTGCCGTGATTCAAAGTCGCGACGCCTAAAGCAAATAAACAATAGCCCCTAAGCTCGAGCAGCTTAGGGGCTATTGTGGCACAAAAAAACCGTTACCTCAAAGAGATAACGGTAGAAAGTTATGATTAAACACGCTCAACTTTTCCAGATTTCAAAGCACGAGTTGACACCCAAACTTTTTTAGGTTTGCCATCGATCATAACGCGAACTTTTTGTAAGTTAGGTTTAACCGTACGCTTTGTAGCATTCATCGCGTGAGAACGGTTATTGCCGCTGCTGGTTTTACGACCAGTAAAGTAACAAACTTTTGCCATTATAAATTCCTCCTTTGCCTTGATGTTGGAGCGATAGTATTCAGCTCATACTAAAATAATTTATCATAGTCAGTCCACTTTTGCAAGCAAGTCTTTTGAAATAATATTGACATTTTCATGCAAAACAGGTAAATTATAGCAATGTCAGGTCATGTCGTAAAGAATAACTGTCGGTGTAAAAAGATGACAGTTTCTTTCTTTTACCCTACCCCTATGATAAAATAAGTGGGAGAAAATAGGAAATCCCTGAAGGAGGATGGCTCAATGGCTGTAAAAATCAAAACCCAAGCAGGCACCATTGAAATTGCAAATGAAGTAATCGCAACAGTAGTTGGCGGTGCAGCAACAGACATTTATGGCATTGTCGGCATGGCAAGCAAAAATCAAATCAAAGATAATCTCAATGAAATTTTAAGAAAAGAAAACTACTCCCGTGGCGTTGTCGTACGACAAGAAGAAAATGGTATCGCAGTCGATGTGTATACGATTGTTAGTTATGGTACCAAGATTTCGGAAGTTTCCCGCAACGTACAAGAAAAAGTGAAGTACAATTTGGAAACAATGCTGGGTGTTACCGCAAACTCAGTCAACGTTTTTGTACAAGGCGTACGGGTGTTACCTGATTAGGCATAGGCCAGTCAGTGAATCTGAAGGAGGATTATTTAGGTGAAGGTAACAAATATAAGTGCGAGTCAGTTCCAAGAAATGGTTCAGGCTGGTGCTAGTCGCTTGCAGGCGAATGCAGAATATGTCAATTCATTAAATGTCTTTCCTGTACCGGACGGTGATACAGGAACCAATATGAATTTATCGATGACCAGTGGCGCGAAAGCTGTAATCGATTCACGCTCAGAAAAAGTGGGCGAGTTGGCGAATGTATTATCAAAAGGTTTATTGATGGGAGCTCGCGGGAATTCTGGCGTTATTTTGTCACAGCTATTCCGTGGCTTTTCAAAACAGATTCCTGATGTAGAAACATTGACAGCTGGCGATTTAGCAAAAGCTTTTACTCATGGGGTAGAAACAGCTTATAAAGCCGTAATGAAACCTGTTGAAGGAACAATTTTAACCGTTGCTCGTGAAGCAGCTAAAGCTGGGGAACGTCGTGCCAAAGACAGCGATGACTGCATCGCCGTAATGGAAGCAGTCGTTCAAGGGGCAAAACGCTCATTGGCGAAAACACCAGAATTATTGCCAGTTTTAAAAGAAGTCGGCGTAGTAGATAGCGGCGGCCAAGGTCTGCTATTTATTTATGAAGGCTTTTATGAAGCGCTATCTGGCAAATTTGAACAATCTGAATTATATGAAATCACGCCCGCTGAAATGGATGAAATGGTGAATGCTGAACATCACCGCAGTGTGCAAGGTCACATGGCAACGGAAGATATCAAATTTGGTTACTGTACTGAAATCATGGTTCAAATCGGCGAAGGTCCAACGGTGGACAGCGAGTTTGACTACGAAGACTTCCGGAACTATTTGGACGGCTTAGGTGATTCTTTATTAGTAGTGAATGATGATGAAATTATCAAAGTTCACGTGCACACGGAACACCCGGGTGAAGTCATGAATTACGGGCAAAAATTTGGTTCTTTGGTAAAAATCAAAGTCGACAATATGCGCTTGCAACATGAATCTATCTTGGAGCATGATCAACAAGTCGCAGAATTTGCTGATGAAGCTGAAGCCCGCAAGCCATACGGAATCATCGCGATTGCCGCTGGCGAAGGTGTTCAAGAACTTTTCCGTAGTTTAGGCGCCAACTATATCATTAGTGGCGGTCAAACAATGAACCCAAGTACCGAAGACATCTTGAAAGCTATCAAGGAAGTCAACGCGGAACAAGTCATTGTTTTACCAAATAATAAAAATATCTTTATGGCCGCAGATCAAGCTGCAGAAGTCAGTGACGTAGCAGTGGCAGTGGTACCAACAAAAACGATCTCCCAAGGGATGACTGCGATGTTGGCCTTCAATGATCAAGCTGATTTGGAAGAAAACCGCGCTAGCATGATTCACATGTTAGAAAGCGTAGTCAGTGGTCAAGTAACCACGGCAGTTCGTGATACGACGATTGACGGCGTAGCTATTAAAAAAGATGATTATTTAGGGATGATTGATGGAAAAATCGTAGTCTCAGAACGCGATATTTTCAAATCTTCACTAGAAACGTTAAATAAAATGATCCAACCGGACACTGAGATTGTGACGATCATCGTGGGTGAAGGCGGCTCGCAAGCGCAAGCTGAAGAGTTGGCTAACGCTTTGGAAGAAGATCATGATGACTTGGAATTAGAGATTCACCAAGGAGATCAGCCGGTTTATCCGTACCTGTTCTCAGCGGAATAACTTTGCTAGAGCTGGGACAACTCTTTGAGTTGATCCCGGCTCTTTTTCAATTACAGATGAAAGGGGGAATTATGGATGAGGACCCTGCAAGATTCCATTACTGTGCTAAGTGGCGTTGGTCCTAAACGAGCCGAGCATTTGCAAGAATTGGGGATTCGCACGGTGGAGGACTTATTGACCTATTATCCTTTCCGCTATGACGATATCCAAGAGAAAAATCTATTGGAAATCCAGGATCAGGAAAAAGTGACCTTAAAGGGAACCGTCATTTCGGAAGCAGTAGTTAGCCATTATGGTTATAAGAAAAATCGCTTGCTGTTTCGGATGATGCAAGACCACGCCGTCATCAATGTTTCCTTTTTTAATCAGGCATTTCTAAAAGATAAAGTGGTAGAGGGGCAAGAAATCGCGGTTTATGGGAAATGGGATGCTAAACGTAAATCGCTAAATGGCATGAAGATTTTAGCCACTACCAATGAGTTCGATCCCATCTACCATGTTAATAAGCACGTGCGCCAGAGTACCCTGATTCAACTGATTCAGACGGCTTTTCCATTATATGGGGAGCTTTTGAAGGAAAATCTTCCCGCAAGTTTATTGGAAAAATATCGACTTTTACCAAGGGAAAAAGCTGTTTATCAGATGCATTTTCCCGTCGATCCAGCCGAACACCATCAAGCCAAGCGGCGTCTAGCCTTTGAGGAGTTATTCTTCTTTCAAATGAAGATCCAGGGGCTGAAACGGCAAGAGAAAGCCGCGCGCCACGGCACCCAGATTCCCTATGATGTACTAGCGCTGAAAAATTTTACCCAACAACTTCCCTTCGAATTGACGCAAGCTCAAAAACGAGTAACCAATGAGATTTGTGCGGACCTGCGAAAACCGGAACATATGCAACGCCTTTTGCAAGGGGACGTTGGTAGTGGCAAGACCGTTGTCGCTGCTATTGCTTTATATGCCGTGAAGACTGCTGGCTTTCAAGGAGCCTTAATGGTGCCTACTGAAATTTTGGCGCAGCAGCATTTAGAAAGTTTGCAGGGGCTGTTTGGTGAGCAAGTTCGTGTGGCTTTATTGACGGGCTCTACGAAAACGAAGGAGCGCCGCGAAATCTTAGCAGACTTAGCTGATGGCACGATTGATGTGATTGTGGGAACGCACGCCTTGATTCAAGAGGAAGTCCATTACCATAAACTAGGGCTTGTGATTACCGATGAGCAGCACCGCTTCGGGGTCAATCAGCGGCGCATCTTCCGCGAGAAGGGGCATCAGCCAGATGTGTTATTCATGACCGCCACACCAATCCCCAGAACGTTAGCTATCACAGCATATGGCGAGATGGATGTTTCCATTATTGATGAACTACCAGCAGGAAGGATTCCCATTGAGACGCGTTGGGTCCGGCCACCTCAGTTTGATGATGTGCTCCATTGGGTGGGAACAGAGCTTAAAAAAGGGCACCAGTGTTATGTGATTTGTCCCTTGATTGAAGAATCGGAAGCCTTAGATGTTAAAAACGCGACCGAAATCTTCCAACACGTCCAAGATTATTTTGCCCCTAACTATCAAGCTGGACTTTTGCATGGTAAGATGAAGGCGGCTGAAAAAGATCATATTATGCAGTCCTTTAAGGATAATGAGTTACAGCTTTTGGTTTCCACCACCGTCATTGAAGTGGGCGTCAATGTGCCTAATGCGACGGTGATGCTGATTATGGATGCCGATCGTTTTGGGTTAGCCCAACTCCATCAGCTGCGGGGGCGGGTAGGCCGAGGCGCTGATGCTTCTTATTGTATCTTGATTGCGGCACCTAAAAATGAAATGGGCGTCGAACGGATGAAAATCATGACCGAAACCAATAATGGCTTTGTCCTTAGTGAAAAAGATTTAGAAATGCGCGGACAAGGTGAACTTTTTGGTAATCGGCAATCAGGCATGCCAGAATTTCATGTTGCTGATTTGATTTTGGACCAGCCAATCTTAGAGGCAGCCAGACTGGAAGCCCAGCTGTTATGGCAACAGGACTGGTGGCAACAACCGGAATATCAAGTATTACGTGAAAACTTACAATTAGCAGCGGCAACGCAGCATTTTGATTAGGAGGAAGACAATGAGAATTGCAGTAGATGCGATGGGCGGCGACAATGCGCCTCAAGCAATTGTAGAAGGGGTTATGCTGGCGAAACAAGATTTCCCCGAGATTGAATTTCAATTATATGGGAAGGAAGATGCAATCCGTCCTTTCTTGACAGACGAAACCAACATCACTATTATCCATACGGAAGAAAAAATCAATAGCGATGACGAACCAGTCAAAGCGATTCGCCGTAAGAAACAAGCATCAATGGTCTTGGCGGCCCAGGCCGTGAAAAATGGCGAAGCAGATGCGATTTTTTCCGCGGGAAACACAGGGGCTTTATTAGCGGCTGGTTTATTCATCATTGGCCGTATCAAAAATATTGAACGTCCAGGCTTGATGTCTACGCTGCCCGTTCTAGGCAAAGAAGGTGGCTTTGACTTTATGGACCTTGGCGCCAATGCGGAGAATCGTCCGGAACACTTGGCGCAATATGGCGTACTAGGTTCTTTTTACGCCGCCCAAGTCCGCGGTGTTAAAAATCCGCGGGTAGGGTTATTGAATAATGGTACCGAGGCATCAAAAGGCAGCGAGCTGACGAAAAAAGCTTACGAACTTTTAAGTGCCGAAGATCTGAATTTTGTCGGCAACGTGGAAGCCCGCGACTTGTTGAATGGCGTTGCTGATGTGGTGGTCACTGACGGCTTTACTGGTAACGCCGTGCTGAAATCTATTGAAGGCACAGCTTTAGGGATGATGAGCTTATTAAAAGGCGCTATTCTGGATGAAGGTCTTAAAGGAAAAATGGGGGCTTTATTGCTGAAGGATGCTTTGCGCGGCTTGAAGAATCAAATGGACTACTCGCAACATGGCGGTGCCGTATTGTTTGGTCTGAAAGCACCGGTTATTAAAACCCATGGGGCAACTGGTCCAGAAGCAGTGAGATATACCATTCGTCAAATTCATACCATGCTGGCTACCGATGTGGTGGGACAATTAGTCCGTCATTTTGAGCAATCCCCAGAAAAAAGCTGATTTTTGCAAAGAAATCGACATTTTTTTGTAACAATCTGTAAAAATCCATAGACAAAAGGATAGTTTATCAGTAAAATGGAGTTTGTCACTCGAAACCTAGCAGAAAAATACGTTTTCAAACGTACCATTGGAGGTGAATGCAAATGACTCGTGAAGAAGTTTTTCAAAAAGTCAGTGCAATCATTGCTAAGCATTTTGACGTTGATGCTGACAAGGTAACTGATGCGATGAGCATTAAAGATGACCTTAACGCCGACTCGATCAGTGTCATGGAATTTGTCTTGGAATTAGAAGATGAATTTGGTACTGAGATTTCTGATGAAGATGCAGAGCAAATCGAAACAGTAGGAGCGGCTGTCGATTACATTGCCAACCATTTATAGAAATAGAATGTGAATAAAATAACAATTGATTAAATTATTTTAATCAATTGTTATTTTTTTATAGAATGAATCGATTACTTGTGGTATTTTTCTGAAAATTCTACATATTTTGTTCTTAAAAATCTTGCAATGTACTAAGGTTTTCTATATAATTATTAAGAATCTATTATACTCGGTTAAGAGTAAGATTTGTTGCGAAGCCCACAAATCGGCTTTACGACGGGATTTGAAATGTATAAAAAAACATAATCCTACTATATTGAAAGATGGAGAGGGGTATTCGTTTGTCAACCGATAACCAATTATTGGATGTTCAAAACCTACACACGGGGTTTCGTATCAAGGATGAATTTTATGACGCCGTCGATGACGTTTCCTTTACATTAGAAAAAAACGAAATTCTGGCGATTGTAGGGGAGTCCGGCTGTGGCAAGAGTACATTAGCCACCACGATCATGGGTCTATTAGATCCAAATAATACACGAATCACCGGGGAAGTGCTTTACAACGAACTCAATCTAACGAATCTAAACGAAACACTTTACAATAAGATCCGTGGAAATGATATTGGCATGATCTTCCAAGATCCATTGTCTGCATTAAATCCTTTGATGCGTATTGAAGACCAAATCTCAGAAGGTTTGTCTTACCATACCGACTTAGACAAAGAGCAACAACATGCACGCGTGATCGAATTGTTGAATCAAGTAGGGATTCCTAATCCTGAACGAGTTGCCCGTCAATACCCTCATGAATTATCTGGTGGGATGCGACAACGGGTCATCATCGCCATCGCTATCGCCTGCAAACCACCAATTATTATTGCTGATGAACCAACCACCGCTTTGGACGTAACCATCCAAGCGCAAATTTTGGACTTATTAAAAGACTTGCAAGAAGAAACGGAAGCCGGCATCATCCTTATTACCCATGACTTAGGGGTTGTAGCGGAAATGGCTGACCGCGTGGCTGTCATGTATGCAGGTCAATTCGTGGAAGTTGCAACGGCTGAAGAGCTATTTGCAAACCCACAACATCCTTATACACGCTCATTGCTAAATTCAATTCCGCAAGAAGACGCTCATGATAGCGAACTACACGTAATTGAAGGCGTGGTACCTTCATTGAAGAACTTACCTCGTAAAGGTTGTCGGTTTGCTCCGCGGATTCCTTGGATTCCAGAAAGCGACCATGAAGAAAATCCAACCTTGCATGAAGTAGCACCAAATCATTTGGTACGTTGCACATGTTACCAACATTTTCATTTTAGAGAAGGAGAAGCGTAGATGGCTGAAGAATTAATTCAAATCAAAGATCTGAAAGTCCATTATCCAATCCGTAGCGGCTTCTTCAACCGTGTAACTGACCACGTATACGCGGTGGATGGTGTTGATTTCATGATCGAAAAAGGGAAGACCTATGGACTAGTAGGAGAATCCGGTTCTGGTAAATCGACTACCGGTAAAGCAATCGTAGGTCTAGAAAAAGTTACTTCCGGCGAGATCATTTACAAAGGAACGGACGTAACAACTCGTCACAAACGTAAATCGATTGAATACAACCGTGATGTACAAATGATTTTCCAAGATTCAATGTCCAGCTTAAACCCAAAAAAACGGGTTTTGGATATCATTGCTGAACCTATTCGTAACTTTGAACGCCTGAGTGATCAGGAAGAAAAGAAACGCGTTAAATATCTGTTAGATATCGTTGGGATGCCAGAAGATGCAATTTACAAGTATCCCCATGAGTTCTCTGGTGGTCAGCGGCAACGTTTAGGGGTGGCCCGAGCGGTCGCAACAAACCCTAAATTGATCGTAGCCGATGAGCCAGTATCAGCCCTTGACTTGTCAGTTCAGGCGCAGGTGTTGAACTTCATGAAACGTATCCAGCAAGAATTCGGCTTGAGCTACTTGTTTATCTCCCATGACTTAGGGGTCGTTAAACATATGTGTGACAACATTGCCATCATGTACAAAGGCCGTTTTGTTGAGATTGGTTCACGAGAAGATATTTATACGAATCCGCAACATATTTATACAAAACGTTTACTTTCGGCTATTCCGCGGATTGATGTACCAAATCGCGAAGCCCATAAAGAAAATCGTCGTCGTGTAGAAGAAGAATATATCACCCATCAAAAAGATTATTATGATAACACGGGTCGTGTTTATGACCTGCACCCGATTTCTGATACACATCAAGTTGCATTGAAACCAGGGGGTGCTGAATAATGTGGAAAACAATTTTACGTCGTTTGTTACTGATGATCCCGCAAGTCATTATTCTGAGTATCTTAATCTTTATGTTGGCAAAAATGATGCCAGGGGATCCATTTACAGGATTGATCAATCCAAACCAAGACCCAGCCGTTATTGAAGCGTTGCGGGAAAAAGCTGGTTTGAACGATCCTTGGCCTCAACAATACTGGCGTTGGATTTCCAATGCGGTACAAGGGGACTTTGGACAAAGTTTTATCTTTAAACTACCTGTTTCTGATTTGATTGGCGACCGTGTTGGTAATACCATGTTACTTTCATTAGTAACGGTTATTTTGACTTACTTGATTGCGATCCCATTAGGTTTGATCGCTGGTCGTTACCAAAACTCTTGGTTCGATAAAGTGGTAGTCGTTTATAACTTCTTCAGTTTTGCAGTGCCATTGTTCATTTTTGCTTTGATCATGCTGTTTGTTTTTGGCTACCGTTTAGGTTGGTTCCCAACTACCGGGACCGGGACGATCGGGTTGACCGGTTTTGCTGCCTTTACTGACCGTATGTATCATATTATCTTACCAGCAATCACCCAGGCATTATTGGGGACGGCGGTAACGATCCAGTACCTACGTAGTGAAGTTATCGATTCAAAATCATTAGACTTTGTGCGGACGGCACGTTCTAAAGGGGTACCAACAGGAAAAGTCTTTACTCGACATATTTTCCGGAATGCCTCTTTACCAATTGCTTCGCAAATGGGCTATGAAATTACTTCCTTGATTGCCGGTTCGGTGGTTATTGAAAAAATCTTTGCTTATCCTGGTATTGGGAAACTGTTTATTGATAGTATTGTTCAACGGGATTACTCCGTTATTACTTCCTTAGTCTTGATTCTTGGGTTAGCTACTTTGATAGGGACATTATTGTCTGACATTATCATGAGTATCGTTGATCCACGTATCCGGATCCAATAATCTAAAAGGGAGGGAACAAGAAAATGGCAAAAGAAAAGAAAAATGTCGTTGGGCAAGAGAGTATCCCACCTATGGGACTCCGGGTCATCGCCCGCGAATTTCTGAAAGATAAAGTGGCGATTGTTTCATTAGTCATTTTAGTGGCGATTTTACTATTCGTCTTTATTGGTTCGATTTTTCTAGACCAATCAAAAGTAATGTATGTCAGTATTTTAGATAAATACGCAGCCCCAGGTTCTGTCTCAATGGAAGGAACAAAATTCCTTTTGGGGGCAGATGAGGGTGGCCGTGATATTTTTGGTCAGCTAGTGATTGGTGCCCGTAACTCGATTATGATCGGGTTCACTATCACAGTTGTTACCTCAATCATTGGGGTTGGCCTAGGGATTATCTCTGGTTACTATGGCGGTTTGATCGATAACATCTTGATGCGTATCGTCGATTTCGTTATGATCCTACCAATCATGCTGATTATTATCGTATTTGTATCTGTTATTCCGCGCTACACTATCTGGTCCTTTATTTGGATTATGAGTGCCTTCTATTGGGTCGGAAAAGCGCGTTTATTCCGGAGTAAGACTTTGTCAGAAGGTCGCCGGGATTACGTTAGTGCTTCGAAAACGATGGGAACTAGTGATTTTAAAATCATGTTCCGCGAAATTATGCCTAACTTGAGTTCATTGATCATCACCAACTTGACCATGAACTTCGCAGCTAATATCGGGATCGAAACGACACTGACTTTCTTAGGTTTTGGTTTGCCGACAAATGTACCAAGTTTGGGAACATTAATCGGGTTTGCTGCCAGCGGAGACGTTCTGGTTAACAAACAATGGATCTGGTTACCTGCATCAATTCTAATTTTAGTATTGATGTTGAGTATAAATTATGTTGGTCAAGCATTTAAGCGTTCTGCCGATGCTCGTCAACGACTAGGATAAAGAGGAGGACAAAGGATGAAGAAAAAGATTTTTGGATTTGTTGCATTAACAGTAGTTGCTGCAACTGGATTCGCTGCTTGTGGCGGCGGTGGTAACACGGATTCAACTGGCGGCGGCAACAGTGCCACTGAAACAGAGGATCTAAGCAAATTCCCATTGGAAATGCCAGCGGGAGAAGCAAAAGAAGGCGGAACATTAGATGTAGCTGTTGTAACAGATACACAGTTCCAAGGCTTATTCATGTGGGAATACTATCAAGATAACTATGATGCCCAATACATGGAACCTTCTCATGAAGGCTTGTTCTTAGTGGATAAAGACTTCAAGATCGTTGATGGCGGGATTGCTAACTTAGAAATCGACCCAGATGCGAATACAGCAACCATCAAATTACGCGACAACGTAAAATGGTCTGATGGTGAACCTTTGACAGCTGATGATGTGATTTTCTCTTATGAAATCATCGGTGACAAAGATTACACAGGTATCCGTTACGATAATACCTTCACGAACATTGTTGGTATGGAAGATTTCCACGATCAAAAAGCAGATACGATCTCTGGTATCACTAAAGAAGACGATCACACTGTGAAGATCCAATATAAAGAAGTAAACCCAGGTATGCAACAAGCTGGTGGTGGTGTTTGGAGTTATGCGGCACCTAAACATGTCTTGAAAGATATTCCTGTCAAAGATATGGAATCAAGTGATCCAGTTCGTAAGAGCCCAGTAACACTTGGACCATACAAAATGACTAACATTAAACCTGGTGAGTCTGTAGAATACACACCAAATGAATTCTACTATGGTGACAAACCAAAATTAGATAAAGTAGTCTTCAAGTCAGTTCCTTCTGCTTCAATTGTAGAAGCATTGAACTCTAAACAATACGACATGGCAAAAGTAATGCCAACAGATACGTACCCTAGCTACAAAGATCTAGCTGGTTACACAATCTTAGGTCGTGAAGAACAAGCTTACACTTATATTGGTTTCAAATTAGGTAAATGGAACGCGGATGAAGGTAAAGTTGAATACAATCCAAATTCTAAAATGGCCGACAAATCATTGCGTCAAGCAATGGGTTATGCGTTGAACAACGACTCTGTTGGGGAAAAATTCTACAATGGTCTACGGACTGGCGGAACTACATTGATCCCACCAGTATTCGGTACATTGCATGATAAAGAGATCAAAGGCTACACTGAAGATCTTGATAAAGCCAACAAATTGTTAGATGACGCTGGCTACAAAGATACAAATGGCGACGGCATCCGTGAAGACAAAGATGGCAAAGAATTAGTAATCAAATTTGCTTCTATGTCAGGTGGCGAAACTGCACAACCATTAGCAGATTACTATGTACAACAATGGGAAAAAGTTGGTTTGAAAGTAGAATACGCAACTGGTCGTTTGATTGACTTCCAAGCGTTCTATGACAAACTGAAAAATGATGATCCAGAAATCGATGTCTTCCAAGGCGCTTGGGGTACTGGTTCTGATCCATCACCTACCGGCTTGTACGGACCAAACTCTGCTTTCAACTACACTCGCTTCGAGTCTGAAGAAAACACGAAATTGTTGGCAGCTATCGATTCAAAAGATTCATTTGACGATGCAAAACGTAAAGAAGCTTTCGATGCATGGCAAGAATATGCCTTTGAAGAAGCTTACGTAATCCCAACTCTTTACCGTAACGAATTGTTACCAATGAACAACCGTGTAACTGGCTTTACTTGGGCTTATGACACTACTGTTAACCCTTGGGCTACAATCGGCGTAACGAGCGACGACCGTCAATAATACGATACAGAAAAGATCAGGTCTTAGGGCCTGATCTTTTTATCATAAAAGAAACCATTCCCCCTGATAAGTCAGTGAGGAATGGTTTCTTTTGCTTATTGCGCTTTTAATTCTTTTTCTAACTGTAATCGTTGTACTTTCATCGTGGCTGTGCGAGGGATATCTTCAAAGGCCATTAAAATTGGTTCGTTTAGATGGGGCAGATCAGCCACTAATTCCCACCAAGCATCCCAGTCCATTTCGTGTTGTTGGGCCACCGCTAAAATCGGTTGCGGACTGTTTTCTTTCCCACGAACGATTACGACTTCTTCTAAGAAAGGCAGACGATCCAGTAAAAAGTCTTCTAAGGCTAGGTTGCTGTCGATGTTTTCAATCAGATCCACTTGGCGGTCTTTCAGATACAAATGACCGTTTTCAGCAATCAGCCCATAGTCGCCGCTGTCCCACCAATCACCGTAGACATTTTCAGCAAAGCGCGCATCTTCTTGGTAATAAGTTAAGGCACGACCTTTTGAATACAGTTGGATATGACCATTGGTATTGACAGGAAGTTCATTGCCCTCAGCATCTGTTATCCGGGCTTTCGTTAGATCCGCCAAGCCAACACCCATGTCGCGGGCATCAGAGGTTGCCAGAGAAGCTAAAGTATGAGCTTTTAAAATCATCGGGCCACATTCACTTTGACCGTACACTTGTAAAAAGATTGGGTCAGGCTGTTGTGTTGCTTCTAAAAAGGCCGCCATTGTTTGGTTATTGATGGCATCAAAAGTAGAATGATAATACCGTAGGCTGGCAAAAACTTCAGGATTACTTTTCGCCAAAGCAGCCCACTGTACGAAATTATTAGGATGGGTTTCTAGCGCGATCGGTTGATACTGGGTCAACATCCGACTTAAATGTGCGGGACGGTGACCTGCTAACGGCATCATAGGAAAGCCCATAGCCATTAGGGAAGAAACACCAATGTTAAAGCGGGAGTGAACTGGTGAGATATGAAAAGCCACCAATTTTTGCTCTGCAATTTTTGTGAAGATTGTTTTTTGCCATTTGGTGCGCCAGCCCATAGAACGTGCTGAATGGCAAATTAATTTTGGAATACCGGTAGTACCAGAAGTATGCGTCACATAAGAAATTTCATCTAGTGGTAGCTCTGTTTGGGCTACTGGTGTATCCGGCAGCAGTAACAGATCACGAATGGCAATGCGGTGATCCAACGGGTGATGGCTTAATTGCGCAACTTTTTCTTCGGTTTGTTCATCAAAAACGATGAAAGGCTGACCTAAACGCGTCACGAAAACATCAATGGTGCTGGCTGGTAAATGATAGGAAACCATCACTGGTTTGGCAGCTAAGTAAGATGCCGCAACTGCTAATAAATAAGTATCAAATTTAGGACTTTTATAAAGGATCACGAAATCACCAGCTTTGACACCGGCAGCTGCTAATTGAGCAGCCCGTTTCAAGACTTCCTCATGGCTGGCTTGGTAGGTCGTTTCATAGCCTAAGGCGGGGAAAGCCGGCAAGAGCTCATCTAAAATAATGGACACTTCAGGCGTTGCCAAAGCAGCGTCACGGTAGTTGTTGTAGAGATTTAGTGGTTGATAAGTCAAATCAGTCGTCAAATAAAACACTTCCTTAAGTTAAAGTTTGTGTAATACATTACAAATGCGCATTTATCATAACACAAGAAGCAGTCAGCTACTATGAATTTTTGAGAAAAGCTGGCGAAAAGTCGATTGGGTGAAAAGCATTTAAAAAAAAGTCAAAAGCAAGTATAATGAGGAGTAATCAATAAACAAAAAAGGAATGTGAAAGATGGACCATCAATTAACCCGTGAACTAAATGAACGTTTCGGGATCCTCTTCCATGATGGGGATCTATTGGAACAAGCTTTCACCCATTCATCCTATGTGAATGAGCATCGCCAACTGAAATTAGCGGACAATGAACGGTTGGAATTTTTAGGAGATGCAATTTTAGAATTGCTGGTATCCGACTATTTGTACCGCGAATTTCCACAATTACCAGAAGGAAAACTAACAAAAATGCGTGCGGCAATTGTACGGGAAGACAGCCTTTCCAAGTTTGCCAAAGAATGCCATTTTGACCAATATGTCAAATTAGGTAAAGGGGAAGAAAACTCTGGTGGTCGCGAACGACCAGCCTTGTTATGTGACCTTTTTGAAGCTTTCTTAGGCTCGCTATATTTAGATCAAGGTTTAGCTGCGGCTAAAGCCTTTATTGAAACAGTGGTTTTCCCTAAAATCGCAGCAGGTGCTTTTTCACATGAGATGGATCACAAGACCCGTTTGCAGGAACTATTGCAACGGCGTGGGGATGTCCAAATCGAATACCGCTTAGTCAAAGAAGAAGGCCCGGCCCATGACCGTATTTTTTGGACGGAAGTCTATGCTGACGGTGAACGAATTGGCGAAGGGCAAGGACGCTCAAAGAAATTGGCCGAACAAAGTGCCGCAGAAGCAGCTTTGGCAAAACTCTAAGCTGTTGGAAGGAGAAACAATTAGGTGTATTTAAAACGGATCGAATTAGCAGGGTTTAAATCCTTTGCTGATCGAACAACGATTCAATTTGAAAATGGCGTCACCGCCATCGTGGGGCCCAATGGTAGCGGCAAAAGTAATATCACGGAGGCGCTGCGGTGGGTCTTGGGGGAGCAGAGCGCTAAAAATTTACGGGGCGGTAAAATGCCCGATATTATTTTCGCCGGTTCTGAAACCAGAAAACCGTTGAATATTGCCGAAGTGACGATTGTGCTGGATAATAGCGATCACTATTTAGGTCTTGATTTTAGTGAGATCAGTGTCACGCGACGCTACCGCCGTACCGGCGAAAGTGATTTTTTCATTAATAAGCAGGCTTGTCGTCTAAAAGATATTCAAGACTTATTTATGGATTCTGGTTTGGGGAAAGAATCATTCTCCATCATTTCCCAAGGGAAAGTGGAGGCCATCTTCAATAGTAAACCAGAAGAACGGCGCGGTATTTTTGAAGAAGCCGCAGGCGTTTTGAAATATAAAGTCCGTAAACGCAAAGCTGAGCAAAAGCTTTTTGAAACAGAAGACAACTTGAACCGGGTCCAAGATATTATTTATGAATTGGAAGATCAACTGGCACCTTTAGCGGAGCAAAGTCGCATTGCCGCACGCTTTTTAGCCTTAAAAGAAGAATTGACGACGGTGGATGTCGGTTTAACAGTCCATGAGATTAAGGCCAATCAAGCGACTTGGGAACGAGTAGCAGCTGAATTAGCTGATTTAGCGAAAGAATTGGCGGAAATTGCGGAGACTATCGAAGCCCGTGAGTCTTCTTTATTGGATCTGCGGCAAAAGCGGCAAGAATTGAACCAGTCAATGGATCAGATTCAGCAGCAATTGTTGCAACTGACGGAAGCCTATAAGCAGGCAGAAGGGCAACAGGAGCTGCTGTCTGAGCGTTCAAAGCACTCTGCTTTAACCGCCACCGAATATCAGCAAAATTTGGCTGAATTGATGGCGGCAGCAGAACAGCTAAAGACCGAAATGGCAGAGTTGAAAACCACCAGTGAAGCGCAACAAAACCGTTGGCGCAGCCTAACCGCAACGTTGCAGGAATTAGAAGAGCAAGTGGCGTTTTATAGTCGTTCTTCTAAAGAGCTTCTAGAGGAACTGCGAAGTGAATACGTAGAAGTCATGCAGCAGCAAGCCAATACATCTAACGATTTGAAGCACTTGGAAAAACAGTATCAGCAGGAAACGGTAAAGAATAAGCAAACATTGCAAAATCAAGCAGCCATGGAAACACAATTACAAGAAGCAAAAGAGGCTGCCAAGCAAAGCGCGACGACCGTAGCCCAGCAAGCTGAGCTGTTAGCCCAGCAACGAGCTGCTTATAGTGAGAAACAGCAGCAGCTAAAACAGCAGCAACTGCGTTTTGATCAAGAACAAAAGCAAATGTTCCAATTGATGAATCGTCTGCAACAAACAAAAGCGCGCCAAACTAGCCTACAAGAAATCCAAGAAAATTATACCGGCTTTTACCAAGGTGTACGCTACGTTTTACAACACAAACAGAAATTGACGGGTGTCGTAGGTGCCGTGGCTGAACTGATGGAAGTGCCAACAGAATTGAATTTGGCGATTGAAACGGCCTTAGGCGGGGCTGCCCAACATATCGTGATGACGGATGAACAAGCGGCCCGTCAAGCGATTACCTTTTTGAAAGAACAACGGGGTGGTCGGGCGACTTTCTTGCCTTTAACCACTATTAAACCGCGGCAACTGAGCCCGCGCCTGCGTCAGCAAGTCCAACAAGAAGGTTTTGTGGGAGTTGCCAGTGAATTAGTCCAGTTTAGTGAAGAATTGACCACAATCGTTGAAAACCTGTTGGGAACAACGGTTATTGCCACTGATTTAGCAGCAGCCAATCGCATTGCTCGGGCTAGCCAATACCAATGCCGCGTGGTTTCATTAGAGGGAGATGTCATGAACCCAGGTGGTTCCATGACCGGTGGTGCTAATAAACGGCAAGGACAGGGCTTATTCAGTCATCAACAAGAATTGACCCGTTTGACGGCTGAAAAAGAGCAGCTGGAAGCCCAACTAACTACCCAGGAGCAACAAGTTCAGCAGTTGGAAAAAGCGGTCAAAACGGCGTTGCATGAGCTAGAGAACGATCGTGCTGCTGGCGAAGAAGCCCGTTTACAAGAACAAAAAATGACGGCTGCTTTAGAAACAGCACAGGCAGAGGTCACTCGATTAGAAAAAGAACTCCGCTTGTTCCAGTATGAAACCAAAGAGCTACAACGCTTTTTGACCGAATATGAGACCCAAAAAGCGGAATTGACTGCAACCAAAGCGGCGCTGGAAACGAAGCGTCAGCAGTTAGATGAGCAAATGGCCGAGCTGGACCAAGCTTCAACCGAACGAGAAGCCAAACGCAGCCGTCTGCAACAAGAGTTGGCACAGCGGCAAGCCGAGTTGGCAGCTTTGAAGGAACAGCAAAGCTTTACGGAAAGTCAATTACAAGAACGAGAAAATCGCTTGGCTGAAAATCGTTTGAACCAAGAGCGTCTTTCTAACCAATTGGCGGCTCTTTCGTCAACCGATGTTGACCAACAGCTGTCAAAAGAAGGCTTGGCGCAGCAGCTGGTGCAGCTAGCAGAGAAACTTTCCGCTATGCAAGCGACTTTAGCGGCGAAAAAAGCCGACCGTGAGGCGACCCAAGCAGCCGTCGATCAATTGGATCAACAAGTGAGTGCCGACCATCGCCGCCAGCAAGAGCGATTACAAGTGAAAGGTCAGTTGGAGGTCCAAAAAAATCGCGCCGAGTTGAATTTAGACCGGCTCCTAGTCCATTTACAGGAAGAATATAGCTTGAGCTTCGAAGCTGCGGAAAAGGCAGAGTTGACGATAGCAGAAGCCGACGCCCGAGCTGCAGTTAAACGTTTGAAACAAAGTATCAGTCAATTAGGACCTGTCAACTTGAATGCCATTGAGCAGCATCAACAAGTAGAAGAGCGTCATGAATTTCTGACCTCCCAGCGCGACGACCTGCTGCAGGCCAAAGATCAACTGTTCGCCACAATGGCGGAAATGGATGAAGAAGTCAAACAGCGTTTTGCCGAAGTTTTCGAGGCAATTCGTGGCCAGTTTAAGCAAGTCTTCCCTAATATGTTTGGTGGTGGCCGTGCCGAGTTGCGTTTGACAGATCCCAATGATTTACTGAATACGGGGATTGAAATTGAAGCGCAGCCGCCAGGCAAAAAATTGCAAAGTTTGAGCCTTTTATCCGGTGGAGAGCGGGCCTTGACCGCCATTGCTTTACTATTCTCTATCATTCGCGTGCGACCAGTACCTTTCTGCGTGTTAGACGAGGTAGAAGCGGCCTTGGATGAGGCTAATGTCAGCCGTTTTGGTCGTTATCTAAATAGCTTTGAAAAAGATACGCAATTTATCGTAGTAACTCACCGTAAGGGAACCATGGAAGCCGCCGATATATTGTACGGTGTGACCATGCAAGAATCCGGCGTTTCTAAGATTGTTTCTGTTCGTTTAGAAGAAGTGAAAGAAGGCGGGCGAATCGAGGCCCCACAAGGAGAAGCTTTATGATTAAAATGATTGCCATTGATTTAGATGGCACACTGTTAACCGACCAAAAACAAATCTCAGTTGCGAATAAAGCGGCATTAGCCGCAGCCAAAGCGCAAGGCGTCAAAATCGTTCTATGTACCGGTCGTCCTTTGACAGCTATCGAAGGCTACTTAGAAGAATTACAGCTAACGGAGCCAGGTGATTACAGCATCACCTTTAATGGTGGTTTAGTCCAAAAAAATGATACTGGTGAAATTATGGAAAAAGCGGCGCTAAGTTTAGCGGAAGTTTTAGAAATTGCCCAGCTGGCCAGTGATCTGTCACTACCATTAGACGTCTTAGTAGACGGTTTGGTGAAACAACTGCCGACAGCAAGCAGTCACCCTTCCATCTACGGGGAGTTGAATCGATTATTGACCTTTGTCCCAGCAACCTTAGCGGAATTAAATGAGCTGGAAACCTATAATAAAGTGGTAGTGGCGATTGAAGCGAACTACTTGGATCAGCAAGCTGCTTTGATACCAACTGAATTTCGTGATAAGTATGAGGTGATTAAAACTCGTGCTAATCTACTAGAATTTATGCCGAAAGGAATCACTAAAGCCTATGGGATTGAGTTATTGGCTGGTGATTTAGGTATCACTGCCGCGGAAGTCATGGCAATTGGGGATGAAGAAAACGACATTCCCATGATTGAATATGCCGGTATCGGGGTGGCGATGGCTAATGCGGTGCCCGCTGCCAAAGCAGTGGCGGATGTGGTGACCTTAAGTAATGAAGCTGATGGGGTGGCCCAAGTTGTACAAGAATATGTATTGAGATAGGAGGGATCCTGTGGGATTTTTTGATAAAATCAAAAAGGTTTTTACTGGTGAAACAGAAGAACCGCAAACAGAAGTACAAGAAAAATATGATAAGGGTCTCGAAAAAAGTCGGAAAACCTTTGGGGAACGCATGAATGAGCTGTTTGCCAATTTCCGTACGGTAGATGAGGACTTTTTTGAAGAATTAGAAGAAACACTGATTGGGGCCGATGTCGGTTTTCAAACGGCAATTAAAATTACCGATGAATTGCGCCAAGAAGTCAAATTACGGAACGCAAAAAAACCTGCTGAGGTTCAAAACGCGATTATTGAAAAACTAGTGGATCTATATGAAGCAGAAGGAATCAACGAACACAATGAACTGAACATGCAGCCTGGTTTGACTGTTATGTTGTTTGTAGGCGTCAACGGAGTAGGGAAAACCACCAGCATTGGGAAATTAGCCCATCAGTTTAAAGAAGAAGGTAAAAAAGTCTTATTAGCGGCTGCTGATACCTTCCGAGCAGGGGCTATTGATCAGTTAGTGGTTTGGGGCGAGCGTGCCGGTGTCGAGGTTGTTCGCGGCAAAGCTGGCGGCGATCCAGCTGCTGTCGTTTTTGACGCAGTGGAACGCGCCAAGGCGGAAAATGCGGATGTATTGTTAGTGGATACAGCCGGACGTCTGCAAAATAAAGTCAACTTAATGAAAGAGCTGGAAAAAATCAAACGGGTCATTCAGCGAGAATTACCAGATGCGCCTCATGAAGTATTGTTAGTGGTGGATGCCACAACCGGGCAAAATGCCATGGTTCAAGCAAAGCAGTTTAAAGAAACCACCGATGTAACTGGCTTAGTACTTTCTAAATTAGATGGTACTGCTAAGGGTGGGATTGTCTTAGCAATCCGCAACGAATTACAATTGCCAGTGAAATTAGTAGGACTTGGAGAAGGTATTGATGACTTAGAACCATTTGATCCAACGGAATTTGTGATTGGACTCTTTAAGGGACTAATCCAAGAAACGGATTAAAATAAGCAGCATTGAAAGCAGGAGACGCACGTCACACTCCTGCTTTTTTGTTTTCTACAATAGCTGTGAGCAGAACCATTCTTTTTTTACCTGACTTTCTATATAATGGGCTAGAAACCTAAAGAAAGCGAGAAACGTGATGAATTATCGAAACCTACTCCAAACACCGGCTCTTAAACCGTTATTATTGACGGCTCGTTTTGGTTTGGAAAAAGAAAGCCAGCGAGTGACTAAAACAGGCCAATTAGTCAAGACAAATCACCCAGAAGTGCTGGGCAACCGCAGTTATCATCCATATATCCAAACAGACTTTGCTGAAACCCAGTTGGAATTGATTACACCGGTAGCTAACTCAGTGACTGAAGTCCTCCGTTATTTAGAGGCGATTCATGACGTGGCGCAACGCTCCATGGCGCTAGACGAAATGATGTGGCCTTTAAGCATGCCCCCTGCCTTGCCAGCGGACGATGCCGAAATCGTGATTGCGAAGCTAGATACCCATGAAGATGTCTTGTATCGTCGCTACTTAGCGCGAGCTTATGGCAAACGGAAACAAATGGTTAGTGGTATCCACTTTAATTTTGAATTTGATGATGCGCTAGTGCAAGGATTGTTCACCTTGCAGGATGAGTACCAAACCCTGGCAGATTTTAAAAATAATCTCTATATGAAAGTGGCCCGCAATTATCTCCATTCCCGCTGGCTAATCACGTACTTATTTGGCGCAGCAGCTGTCGCAGAAGCGGGCTATTTTGACCAAGCACTAACGACGCCAGTCCGCAGTATCCGCAACAGTCGCTTTGGTTATACCAATAAAGCAGATATCCAAGTTTCCTATAAAGATTTGACGGCTTATTTAGCCGACTTGGCGCATTTAATCGAGACTGGGAAACTTTCTGAGGAAAAAGAATTTTACGCGCCTATCCGGTTGCGGGGTGGGGCTAAAATGGCTGACCTGCCTAAGACGGGAATTCGCTATATTGAATTGCGTAACTTGGATCTGAACCCCTTTGCTCGCAGCGGTATCGACAAAAAAACACTAGAATTCATGCACCTTTTCATGCTCTTTATGTTATGGCAAGAAACGGCGGACGCACCTGATACGTGGGTGGGGACCGGAGATGATTGGAATGAATTAGTCGCCTTGGAGCATCCGCTAGTTCAAACCAAGCTGAAGGCAGAAGGCCAAGCCTTATTTGATCAAATGCATCAATTTGTCGCTGAATTAGACTTGCCGACAGCTGTTCAAGAAGCGGTCAGCTATTTTGAGCAACTCTTAGAACATCCCGAATGGACGTTAGCTGGACAAATGACCATGGCGGCTGAAAAGGGTCAAACAAATGCCGCTTTAGGAGTTGCTTATGGACAAGATTATTATGAAACTGCCTGGGAGCGGCCCTATCAACTGGCTGGTTTTAGCGGAATGGAATTATCCACGCAAATCTTATTGTTTGATGCAATCCAAAAAGGTCTTGAAATCGACGTAATGGATGAGACTGATCAGTTTATTTCCTTGCGCCATCACGAGCATTTGGAATATGTTAAAAATGCCAATATGACGAGCAAAGACAGTTATATCGTGCCATTGATTATGGCAAATAAAACAGTCACCAAAGAAGTGTTAGCCAAGGCAGGTTTCCGTGTTCCTCTAGGCCAAGAATTTGCTACCCGTGAAGCAGCGCTTGCGGCTTATGAGCTATTTAAGGGTCAAGGAATCGTGGTAAAACCTAAAACTACTAATTATGGCATAGGTATTTCGATTTTTAAGGACGGCGCTAGTGAAGAAGACTATCTGACGGCGATTGAGCTGGCCTTTGCGGAAGATCAATCCATTTTAGTAGAGGAATTTTTAGCGGGGACCGAATATCGTTTCTTTGTACTTGATGGCAAGGTACGGGCGGTCTTGTTGCGTGTGCCGGCTAATGTCACTGGGGATGGTCAGCGGACCATTGCTGAGCTGGTGGCCGAAAAAAATCTGGATCCCTTGCGCGGTAGTCACCACCGTGCACCATTAGAACAAATTCAGCTAGGCGGCATTGAAAAACTGATGTTGAAGGAACAAGGCTTAACGCCAGATAGTGTGCCGAAAGTTGGCGAAATCGTTTATTTACGTGAGAATTCCAATGTCAGCTCTGGTGGGGATTCAATTGATGTGACTGAGGCGATGCACCCCAGCTACCGGGAAATCGCGCAGCAAGCAGTTACCGCAATCGGCGCGGCCATCAGTGGCATTGACTTGATTATTCCCGATGCCCAAAAGCCAGCCCAAGGGTCACAAGATTATGGCATCATTGAAGCAAACTTCAATCCTGCCATGCATATGCACGTCTATCCCTTCAGCGGAAAAAGCCGCCGACTCACGATGGATGTCTTGCGGCTGCTATTTCCGGAAATGAAGCTGTAAAAATTTAACCATGCTAATAATGAAAGCCCCCAAGGAGTTTAACTCTTCGGGGGCTTTTCATTAGCTTAAGAATGTTAATATTCCAACTCTTTAATCGCAATTGTCTGTTTTGTTTCTTCTACTTGCAGGCCAGTTTTTTCTTCCCACCAGTTTTTCATTTCGCGTTCGTAAGTAGTTGGAAAAGCAGCCAAAACTTCAAGCATCGGCTTGTTTTGTAGCTTCGCATAAGGATAATTCAGCATTAAATTATATTTCAGCTCTGTCAGTAGGCTGTAATATTGGAACATCATATAATGCAATTCTTCCTCTTGCTCACTAATCAAGACATGAGGCGCTCCCTTCAGCATAAAGCCAAAACTACGCATCATGAAGGTGAAGGCATCCATGTTGTCATTGTCGATGTAATCGACTTCCCGTAAAAGCTCGATATGGGCATTCAATGCTTGTGCTAACTCTTTTTTTAAAGATTCATTCGTCATCATTTGTCCTCCTCCTTATGGAAAAGTCGGTCCCAAAAACCGGCTTTTTTTGGTGCGGTTTGGGGTTGGGCTGCGGGGATTGTGTACTTTTCAGCGATATCTACGGTTTGTTCGTTGACCGCCTCTTTAGCGGTTAAGACTAAGCCCATGGCGTCGTCTGTATTGCTGACGTGATCGTTGACAACAGTGAAATGGATATTCAATTCACTAGCCATTTTGATGTAGAGGCTCTGCACGCTTTGATCAACAGCGCCGTTCAGCAACATGGTTGCATCGGGATGTTCTTGAATGGCTTTTTTCAAGGATTCCCGTAAGGTCGCATTTTTCATTTGTAACACAGTCATAGTGATATATACACGCTCACGGAAAGTTCCCAGATAATGATGTTGCTCGTCAGGATTGACTAGTGGCGTCCCGTAAATTCCTTTGTCTAAATGTTGTTGTAATTCATCACTCATCCTATCACCTGCTCTGTTTTCGTTGGCTTCATTATAGCATAAAACCCTTTTCAAACGTCAAATCTCAAAAAGAGATTGCATTTTCATGCGAATTCACATACACTTTAGTAAGTAATAATGAAAATCATTCTCAATTAGAAAAGAGGAAATGAAATGCGTCGATTTTGGCAGATAAGTCTTCTGCTAATCGTTATTCTATTATCGCTGTCTGTGGGGGTCAGCGCCTTTGATCAGCATTTTTTTACATCTGCAGATCAACAATTTATTTTCTGGACGACACGAGTCCCCCGTACGTTAAGCCTATTGATTGCAGGGAGTACCCTGAGTGTTTGCGGTTTGGTAATGCAACATCTGACTCAGAATAAATTTGTCTCGCCGACAACGGCAGGCACCATGGATAGTGCGCGTTTAGGCATATTATTTGTCATGATTTTCCTGCCGCAGGCGCCGCTTTTACTGCGTTCGGCAGTTGCGTTTTTATTTGCCTTTGGTGGCACACTGGTTTTTGTTCAATTGACTCGATTTTTACCAGGGAAAAATCAAATCATGGTGCCACTAGTAGGGGTCATGTTTGGTAATATCATTGGTTCGGTGGCCACGTTTTTTGCCTATCAATTTCAATTAGTCCAAAATATGTCTTCTTGGCTGCAGGGAAATTTTGCAACCGTCATGCGGGGAAGTTATGAGCTATTATACATTGCAGTGCCATTATTAGTTATCTTATATTTATTTGCTCATTATTTCACCGTCGCTGGGCTGGGAGAAGAGGTAGCTCAGAATCTTGGCTTGAATTACCGCTTTGTGCAGGTGGCGGGTTTAGCTTTGGTTGCTTTAGCCAGTAGTTTAGTCTTAATCATGGTGGGGACGATTCCGTTTCTAGGTGTGATTGTTCCTAATCTGGTCTCACTGCGTTATGGCGATCAGATGAAAAAAACGCTGGGGATCACCGCATGGTTAGGAAGTATCTTTCTTTTGAGCTGTGATATTTTGGCGCGAATTGTCATTGCACCCTATGAAGTTCCTGTTAGTGTGATTGTGGGCATCATTGGTAGCATCTGCTTCATCACACTGCTAGTTAGGCGGCAACGAGCATGAAAAAATACCGTATTCTTTTACTTTTAGTGATTTTAGTTGTAGCTAGCAGTCTCCTTTTTCTAACCTACAAGACTTATGGCAACTGGGAGTTTGCCTTAAAGCTTCGCGGAATGAAGCTCGCCGCCTTTGTTTTAGTTGGCATCGTGACTAGTGTCAGCACAATTTCCTTTCAAACAGTAGCCCAGAATCATTTTCTCACTCCTAATATTTTAGGAATCGATGCCCTTTATGTCTTGATTCAAACTGCTTCTTTCTTTGTACTAGGAGGAAAAGCGATGTTGGGAAATCAAAATCTGGCGCTCTTTTTAGGCAATATTTTCCTTCTGACCTTAGCAAGTACATTTTTGATTCGCACTTTACTACGGCAGCAAAACATCTTTTTACTCCTAATGGTGGGGATGATTTTAGGAACGCTTTTCAGCAGTATCAGTACTTTTTTACAAGTCATCATGGATCCTAATGAATATGACCTATTGCAGGGAAAATTATTTGCGAGCTTTGGCAATGTGGATAGCCATTTTTTAGTAGCAGGTAGTCTTTTAGCCATTTTAGCTATCCTTTTTCTATGGAAACAAGCGCCGGCTTTAGATGTGTTGCATTTAGGCGTGGATCAAGGAATCAATTTAGGTTTGGATGTCGCGCGACTGCGCCTTTTAACCTTGGTAGCAGTCAGTTTGTTAGTCGGTATTGCCACGGCGCTAGTCGGGCCGGTTACCTTTTTAGGCTTTATTGTGGCTAATATTAGTTACCAATTGTTTCAGACCTATGAACACCGAACTTTATTTATTGGTGGCAGTCTATTAGCGATTTTATTTTTAGTTGCTGGCCAGTTTTTAGTGGAACAAGTCTTCCAATTAAATACGACTTTAAGCGTCGTGATTGAATTTACAGGTGGACTTTACTTTATTCTTAAAATCATTCGCGAAAGGCGGTTAACAGCATGATGGAAATGAAAGCTGTAAGTAAGCATTATGGCAAAAAACAAGTAGTGTCAGGGATTGATTTGCCTATTGCCACGCAAAAATTGACGGCCTTTATTGGACCCAATGGTGCTGGCAAAAGTACCTTATTGTCCCTCATGAGTCGTTTATTGCCTCATGACGCAGGTGAAATCTACCTAGATGGTAATGAAGTCAGAGCGTGGAAATCCAATGAATTGGCGCAAAAACTTTCCATTCTTAAACAGGCTAACGGTGTTTATTTGAAACTTACGGTGCGGGAGCTAGTGAATTTTGGTCGCTTTCCCTATTGTCACGGACGCCTGGGAGTAGAAGATGAGCAGAAGGTAGCAGAAGCGTTAGCGGCCTTAGGGCTTACAGAATTAGCGGAAGAACCTATCGATACATTATCAGGAGGGCAGCTACAACGAGCTTATATCGCCATGATCCTCGCCCAGGATACTGAGTATATCTTGTTAGATGAGCCTTTGAATAATTTGGATATGAATTTTGCTGTACAGATGATGCAGACGTTAAGGAGTCTAGTAGATGATTATGGGAAAACCATTATTATCGTCTTGCATGATATCAACTTTGCCGCAAGTTATGCGGATGAAGTGGTCGCTATGAAAAAAGGGCAGCTATTTGCCCACGGATCGACTGAAGAGGTCATCCAAAGCGAGGTCTTGAATGATCTCTATGAAATGGAAATTAAAATCTGCGAGATCGAGGGACGTCGATTTTGCATGTATTTTAGTTAAAAATTTTTTTTAGGAGGAAACAATGAAGAAGTTTATCTATAGCATGATGGTGGGAGCAGCCGTGTTACTGACTGCTTGTGGCAATGGGAGTGCCAGCACCGACAGTAGTAGCAATAGCTCCACCGAGGCAGCAACAGAAGTGACTATTCAAGACAGTGATGGCGAAGTGCCGGTTCCCAAAGACCCGCAAAAAGTGGTAGTCTTTGATAATGGCTCCTTGGATACCCTGGATGCTCTCGGTGTGGGGGAGCGAGTGATTGGTGCCCCAACGAAAAGCTTACCTAGTTACTTGGCAAGCTATCAAAAAGTTGAAAATGCTGGTGGTATCAAGGAACCTGATTTAGAAAAAATCAATCAGCTACAACCAGATTTGATTATCATTTCAGGACGTCAGCGAGATTTTAAAGAAGATTTGAATGCGATTGCCCCAACGATCTTTTTAAGTGTGGACGCAAAAGATACTTGGAATTCAACTAAACAAAACATCCAGACCTTGGCGACGATTTTTGGAAAAGAAACAGTAGCAAAAGAAAAAATTGCCACACTGGATCAAGAAATCACCGCACTTCAAGCCCAAGCCAAAGATAGTGGCAAAGCCTTAGTCACATTAGTGAATGAAGGCCAGCTGTCAGCTTATGGCAAAGGTTCGCGTTTTGGCATCATTCATGATACCTTTGGATTTCCCGAGGCGGATGACAAAATCGAAGCCTCAACCCATGGTCAAAGTGTTTCTTACGAATATGTTTTAGAAAAAAATCCGGATATTTTGTTTGTTATTGACCGAACGAAAGCGATTGGTGGCGATACCAGTAAAGACGATGTCGCAGCCAATGAATTAGTCAAAGAAACAAACGCCGGCAAAAATCATAAAGTAATCCAATTGGCACCAGATATCTGGTATCTAAGCGGTGGCGGCTTGGAATCCACTCAGAAAATGATTGAAGATGTTAAAGCAGCTTTTGAATAATCGATACTATGTAGAGAACTCCTTAACTTAAATAAGGAGTTCTTTTTTCGTAAAGAGCTTAATAAAAGAATGTGTTGAAATGTAAAAAAATGGGTTGGAAAATCGTAACTTTTTTGGGATTTGATAAGCTATTATGAAGTTAATAAATCTAGCAGGAGTGACGATTAATGCTACTAAAAAATGAAAAGATATCATTGCAGGTCGATGAGCATGGAACTGTTGAAAAACTAGTATTCAATGAAGATTCCTACAAAATGAATTGGGTGATTGATAAAGACTACCTTAAGCAAGTGGGCTATACTTCCCAAGATAAGTTATTTGGTCATTTTGAATTGAAGTTTGAGGATAAACTTTTTCAAAGTGTCACCATGGTGCCGACTATTTTCCAACAAGAACAGAGCTGTCAGATTATTTATGAGCTCAATGGCTTAGATGTGGTCATGAACTATGATCTTTCACAACCTAATCGGCTTGTTTGGCAGATTGCGGTACATAATAAAACCAGCTTACCGATGAAACTGCAACACTTCTCTGTTTGGAGTTCATTTGCTTATATGATGTTTCGAGATAAAAATGTGCAGCGTAATATTTTTCAATCGGCAGCGGTTTTCCCAACCATCTCCCCTGATTTTACTAAGCTTGCCGTAATGCGAAGAAGTGGCAAGGCCTCCAGTTTAGGGATATTTCAGACAAAAGGCCAAACACTTTCGCTAGGTTCTTATTGTGAATTTGAGAATAAATTTTTTGAAGCGGTTTCACCTTCGCTGGATGGTGTGATTTATCATAGTTTAGTACTTTCTGATAAGGAAAAGGCAGTCGCTGATTGGGTTTATCCTAACCAACAAATAGTGATTCCACCAGGAAATACTGTTGAATGGGAATATGTCATAATGGAGGTTCAGGATCAGGCTGATTTTTATGAAAAGGGCAGTCAACTGGGCCATCCAGTTTATCAATATGCTGATTTGGCGCTTGTCGATCAGCAATTTGAATTGGTCTATCAGAGCAACTCACCACTGGAAAAAGTCAATATTTATCAAGCGGGAACCTTACTGGAAAATCACAGGATTTCAATTCAAAAAAGTAAGATTCAAACTAGTTTTCAGCTTCCAGGTGAACACAAAATCGTGCTGTATTTTGAAGATGGGACGCAAGATCAGCTTATTATCAACGTTATGAGCGAATTGAAAGAATTGATTCAAGACCGGGTGACCTACTTATGTGAACAATCCTATCAAGAATCAGCTGGTGATCAGCAAGATGTTTTTCTACCAGTTTCCAATCAAGGGGAGTCACTTGGAAAAATGTCACTAGTTTTGAAAAAAAATCTTTTGGGGCAGACAGATCAAGTACAAATTGAAAAGGTAGAACGGAGTTTGAACCATTACGTTTTAAACAAGTGGTTTGAACAAGGTGATTTTACGAAACCAAAGAAGCTATATGGTGAATTTTATCGCGTAATGGATTTTGAATATTTAGGCCATCTATTATACCTATTAGCGCAAGTTCCTAATGACTATCTGCAATTAAATGACGCCAAGACTTACTTACTTTGGGCCGCCCAAGTTGTGGAATTGAGGATCAACCCAGATCTGCATACAGGCTTTCGCGAAAAGGAAGAGTCTGAGATGCTAGGGGTATTCTTTCTGTATATCGATGATTTACTGGCTGAATTGGAAAGAACGTTACCAGAACATCATGCCAAGCTTTCATTGTTGTGGGAGAATAATCTGTTTAAAATTTTGGAAGAGAAGAATGATTATGCAGCGGCAATGACGGAACATTTTTATGATAATGCTGGTTTTGGTCCAGCAGCGGCTTCTTTGGCCAATGCCCATTATACGCAAGAGTGTCGCTTATATGGTGATTTATTATTAGCAAATATTGGCTTTTCCAATGATTTTCGAATGCAAAACCCTGATCGCTGGTGGGAAGCCTTGTCGTACATGATCCATTCTTTATGGGGCGGAATCAGCGCTGCGGCTGCACTAGATGTCTTCCATGAAACCAAAGATCCACGCTATCTAGAGGCCAGTTATCGGGCTTTTATTGCCGTACTTTATTGCTATGATACCAACGCTAGCAACACAACCAAACTAGCTAAAGGCGCAGCCGCTTCGACTTTTGCGTGCGCCAAGCCCCACTACAACCGTGAAGATTTGGCTCATGCTCGCTTTGGCCAGGAGACTTTTGCTGGTGATGGTGGTATTTTCTCGAGTATTTTTTCGGAAGAGTCGCAGCAGACCAGCGATTGGGATATGGGGGAAGAGTTAGTTGCTTTTCTTGATCGTTTTGGGCAGGACGCCTATTGCTATGAAAGCGCTGGCCAGATAAAATGTATCAACTGCCATATTCAAACAGATAGCCAGAGCTATTTAGTCAATGATGCCCCTTATCCACGTAATCTTTATGTATTAACAAAGGGCGAACTAAAAGTGGTGGACAATTATGTACCGCTAACTCAGCTTTTTCAAGTAAACGTATAAAAGACGAGGGAGACCAGCTATAGCTAGCCTCCCGTCTTTTAACCAGAGTGGGATTTTCGATAGTTTAATGGAGAAACGTTGAATTTTTTCTTGAAACAAAGTGAGAAATAGGCACTACTTTGAAACCCACATTGACGAGAAACGTCAGCCATTGAAAGATTCGTCTTAATTAGATAAGCAGCGGCTTTCTCTAAACGATAGTTCGCCAGATATTCCAGTGGTGTCAGGTTAAAAACTTGTTTCATGCAACGGATAATGTAGTTCTCGTGAAAGTGAAACTGTTGTGACAGCAGAGCGTTCGTGATGCTTTCATGATAATTCTGCTTTAAATATAGTTCGACATTTTCCGCTAATTCAATTGAGCCAGTTTTAGCATAGCTTTGTTCCTCTAAGGTTTTTAAAAGTTGGGTAAAACGTTTTTGATTGTCCCAAAAAACAATCGCCTTTTTCTCGCCTTTGGTTCCTAACAATAGCCGATCTAATAAAGCAAAAATAAATTTAGAATCAGCTAGTTTTTGAAATTTATTGAGGTGAAGGGTGTAATCCTCATTGTGATAATGAAGTTCCGGCATATGGACGCCGGAAGAGAGGACGATGGGATTTTCTGCTAACTGCCAATTTCCTTCGTAATAAAAGTGCAGCCAATAAAATTGCGTGTCCTCAGTACAAGGTTTTGTAGCGTAGTGGTGGTTGTGGGGATTTAAAATAAGCATTTCACCGGCTCGTACTTCGTAAGGTATAGCTTCTTCTGTTAAAAACAAGCAGCCTTTAATCACAAACAAGAGATCAAAGTAAGGCAGACCGCTTCGATTAGGATGTTGCTGACCAGCAGAATATTGGGTGATGTTTCCTTCCACAAAAGTTGGGAAGGGAGGGACAACCAGCGAGAGTATCAAATTTTTTTTCATTTCAACCTCCATAGTGTGAAATATTATAAATTGAAGTTGAATCTCTATAACTAATAAAAGCGATTTCATTTTATAATATACACGAATAGAGGAGATAAAACAATCGTTTTAATAAACTGAAGGAGGATCCGATGAAGGCGAAACTGTCTACAAATAAGGGAAATCGACTAAGTTCAATCGATACGAGATTATATGGATCATTTGTAGAACACATGGGAAGAGCAGTTTATGGAGGTATCTATGATCCTGACCATCCTATGTCGGATAGTGATGGTTTTCGAGATGATGTTAAGGAATTAATCAAGGAATTAAATGTGCCCTTGATACGTTATCCCGGAGGAAATTTTCTTTCTGGCTACAACTGGGAAGATGGGATTGGTCCCGTTGCTGAACGGCCTACTCGTTTGGACTTAGCTTGGCAAGCCATTGAGACTAACGAAGTTGGCTTGCATGAGTTTATGAATTGGTCTAAAGGAGTCGACGCCCAAGTAAATATGGGGGTTAATCTGGGCACTAGAGGGATCGATGCAGCTCGTAATTTAGTTGAATATTGTAATTTTCCTAAGGGAACTCACTGGAGCAACTTAAGACGCCAAAATGGTGCCGAAGAACCCTTCAATATTAAAACTTGGTGTCTAGGTAATGAAATGGACGGACCGTGGCAGATTGGTGCTAAAACTGCGACAGAATATGGTCGTTTAGCCTGTGAAACAGCGAAAGTCATGAAATTAGTTGATGAAAGCATCGAGTTAGTTGTGTGTGGAACCTCCATCAGTACAATGCCAACTTTCGGTTCTTGGGAACAGACAGTCTTAGAGCACACTTATGAGCATGTTGATTATCTCTCTTTACACATGTACTACGGAAATGCTGAAAATGATCTAGAAAACTATTTGGCGAAATCTTTGGATATGGATCGATTTATCAAAGGCGTGGTGGCTATCTGTGATTCAGTTAAAGCCCGCAAGCGCAGCAAAAAGACCATCAACTTAGCCTTTGATGAGTGGAATATTTGGTATCACACCTTAGAGAGTGATAATCAAGTGGAAAAATGGCAAAAAGGTCGGCCAATTTTAGAGGATGTTTATAATTTTGAGGATGCTTTGGTGGTGGGTTGTCTATTAATCACCCTGCTGAAAAATAGTGATCGAGTCAAAATTGCCTGCTTGGCACAGTTAGTCAATGTGATTGCACCAATTATGACCGAAACTGGCGGAGCAGTCTGGAAGCAAACAACGTTCTATCCGTTTCAGCAAGTATCTAATTTTGGTCGAGGAAATGTTCTAGTCAGTCAGATTGAGTCCGAAAAATACGATTGTCGGGATTTCACAGATGTACCTTATTTAGAAAGTGTCGTTGTGGAAAATCATGAAGCCAATGAATTAGTTGTTTTTGCAGTAAATCGTGCGCAAGAAACGATGGAGACTATTTTGGATTTTGGCGATTTTGAGGTGAGCGAGTTGATTGAACATTCTGCCTTGAAAGGTTTCCCAGTCAAAATGATCAATGAAAAAAATCAAAATCGGGTAGCGCCGGTAAATGAACAAAATAGCTTCAATAAAGTAGCAGGCAGTGTCGTGTTAGCGCCGTTATCATGGAATATGATGCGGTTTAGACTAAAGAGTAACTAAAAAATGATAAAGCGAGGGGTATAAAATGTTCAAAAAAATCTTAACAGGTGCATTAGTAACATTAGCAAGTGTTTCTTTATTAGCTGGTTGTGGTTCGGGTTCTGGTGATAAGGCAGATTCAGGCTCTGATGGGGATAAAGTAAAAATTCGCTTTGCGTTATGGGATAAGTTCCCCCAAAACATCATCGATGAATTCAATAAAAAATATCCTAATATTGAGTTGGAAATTGTACAAACACCTGATTCTGATTATTCACAGAAAGTTAACCAGATGTTGGTGGGTGGAACGGCGCCAGACGTCATTTTAGCCTTTGAAACAGACTTACCGAAATTTGCAGAATCTGGTGCGGTTATTTCGTTAGAAGATTACTTAAAAGACTCAAAAGAAATTGACTCCAGCGACTTTATTCCAGCTGTGGATAAATTGAATCAAGAAACAGGCGGCAGCTATGGGTTACCTTGGTGCTACGCTTCAGAAATCCTTTTCTATAATAAAGATATGTTTGATGCAGCCGGTGTCGATTATCCTACTGCTGACTGGACTTGGGAAGATTTTGAAAAAGCAGCTGAAAAACTGACCATCAAAGATGGCGACAAAGTGACACAATGGGGCGCTGATTCCTTGAGCTTCCGAGGCTTATGGTGGTCACTAGCAGGCCAAGGTGGCGATGATGTCGTGAAAGACGGTAAATTAGCTTTAGGTGACGGTTTACGTTCCGCGTTAGAATATCAAAACACTTTGACGAATGACCTAAAAGTAAGTCCAGAACCGTCTGCCGGAGATTCAGTTGCCGATCTATTTACTGCTGGACAAGCAGCTATGACTCGTACTGGTAGCTGGATGACAGGCCAATACAAAGATTTGGAATTTAACTGGGATATTGAAACATTGCCAAAAGGTGAACGTGCCTACAACTCGCTTCATACAGGTTTTTACACAATCAATGCTGCTAGCAAGCATAAAGACGAAGCTTGGAAATTCATTGAATTTATGATGAGTGAAGAAGGCCAAACGCTTAACTCCCAATGGGGGAATAATCCATCAGCATTGAAGTCAATCGCCGCACAAGGTGCTTATAAGAATGAAGGTACCAATGGTCCGACTAACTGGGACGCTATTGAACGATCTGGTGAAGAAGGCGAGTTTGGTTACACCTTAGTAAACGCTGGGACAACTACGAACTTAGTCAATCAATTTGATGCCTATTTGCTAGGAACAACTAAACTTGATGAAATCTTTGATAAGTATATTCCACAAGCAAACCAAGAAATCGAAGACAATCAGTAAACTGTAAACTATCAAGTGGGGCGGGTTTAGCCGCCTGCTCCGCCTTGATTTAGAAAAGGGGCGTACATATGGCAGGAAAAACAAAAAAATCACGGCAGGGACTAAAAGATACTTTGACGGCCTACGGATTTCTTTCTCCTTGGATCGTGGGCTTCATCTTTTTCACTGGTGGACCGATCCTCATGTCATTTTTATTAAGTTTAACGAAATGGAACCTACTAGGAGATCCCAAATTTGTAGGTTTTGATAATTATCGGCAATTATTTAGCGCAAATTCAGACTTTTTGGAGACACTAAAAATCACGTTCCTCTTCACTATTTTGAACGTGGTGGTAACAGTTGGTGCATCACTTTTCCTTGCAGTTCTTTTGAATTTTAAAGTGAAGTTTATCGGTATTTTTCAATTTTTCTATTTTGTGCCAGCAGTTATGCCATCAGTTGTAATGACTAGTTGCTTTATCTTAATGTTTAATAATCAGTTAGGTATCGTCAACTATTTCCTTTCACAAATTGGCATCAATGCGCCAAACTGGTTAGGAAATCCCCAACTAGTTTGGGTGGTGGTTGGAATCGCCAGTATTTTTACCTTCTCAACTGGCCAAATGATGTTGATTTTCAACTCAAGTCTAAAAGAAGTACCAGTAGAGCTTTATGAAGCGGCTGATTTAGATGGCGCGAATGCTTGGCAACGTTTTAGAAATGTCACGCTTCCATCGATTTCACCTATTTTACTTTTCAATGTAGTAGTGGCTACGGTTAATTCCTTTAATGGCGCCTTTACACTACTGTATCCATTGACAGGTGGCGGGCCAGGTAATGCAACCAAAGTATTGAGTTTGCAAATTTACGAAAAAGCCTTCCGTCAATTTGATATGGGGACGGCTTCAACATTGGCATTCATCATGTTCATTATTGTAGCGTTGATTTCAGTTCTACAATTTAAACTTTCAGATGATAAAGTAAATTATGGTTAAGGTGGGGTGTGAAAAATGAGAAAAGATTATTCTTCTAAAGGGGTCAAGATTCTCCAATATGCGGTGTTAATTTTCTTTGCCATTCTGATGTTCTTTCCGATTTTCTGGATTTTTTCTAGCTCTCTTAAGACGCTGAATGGTATCAGTGAGTTTCCGCCTAAAATTTTCCCGACACAACCGCAATGGGAAAACTATATTGAGGTTCTTAAACGTAGTGATGCACTGACTTATTTGAAAAACAGTTTGATTTTATTAGTAGGGAATACGGTAGGAACCTTATTATCTAGTTCGATTGTTGCGTATCCATTAGCCCGAATGGAATTTAAAGGTAAAGGCGTTATTTTCGGGATGATTTTGGCAACCATGATGGTCCCAACCGTTACGTTGGTTATTCCTCAATTTATCTTGTTTAGAAATTTAGGTTGGTTGGATAGCTTTTTACCAATGATCGTTCCTAGCTTCTTTGCTTTTCCATACAATGTCTTTTTATTCCGTCAATTCTTCAAAACGATTCCTAAGAGTATTGATGAATCGGCGATGTTAGATGGTTGTACGAAATTGCAAGTGTTCACTAAGGTCTTGGTTCCTTTAGCCAAACCGATTTTTATCACTGTGGGTGTTTTATCCGCGATTTTCTGGTGGAACGAGCTTTTCCAACCACTGATCTTTATTGACTCAGAGAATCTTAAGCCGTTGACGGTAGGGGCGCTAACTGCTTTCAAATTAGAAGGTGGTCAGAACCAAACAGCTTGGAACCTACAGATGGCTTTTGCCATGATTATGGCGATTCCGCCGATGGTTTTATATATGTTTGCTTCAAAACATTTAGTAGCCGGGATCAAAACATCTGGCATGAAAGATTAAACGAAGTGGTTGAGCGGATCGTAGGATCAGGCTCAACTGCTTTTTTGAACTAGGAGGTAAAGCGATGCAAATAGAAGTACAAGGTGGGCTGTGGCAGCATTATCAAACGCTGGTAACGGAAAAAATGTTGCCGTATCAATGGGCGGCTTTAAATGATCAGTTACCTGAAACACCAGCCAGTCATGTGATGGCTAATTTTAAAAAAGCAGCGGCGGGCATTAGAGAAGACTATCAAGGAATAAAATTTGGAGATAGCGACCTCTATAAGTGGCTTGAGGCTGCTTCTTATACGTTAGGAAAAACAGAAGATAAAAGGTTGCAAGCACATGTCAATGAAGCCATTAGTTGGATTCGCAAAGCGCAACTAGCAGACGGCTACTTAAATACTTTTTATCAGATTGATCAAGGTGTGGATAAAAGATGGACCAACTTGCGGGATAACCATGAATTATACTGTGGGGGTCATTTGGTTGAAGCGGCGGTGGCGCACTATACGGCAACTGGGGAAACAGCCTTGCTGGAAGTTGCAGAAAAATTTGCCCATCATATTTTAACCACCTTTCAAGAAGGGAGTCCCCAAGAAGGTGGTTATCCAGGTCATGAAGAGATTGAATTAGCCTTGTTACGCTTATATCAAGTAACCACGAATAAAGAATATCTGGAGCTGGCAGGGAATTTTATCCAGCATCGAGGTCAAAAGCCTAATTATTTTGACCAAGAAGCAAAACAATATAACCACGGCATTCAAACATGGTGGGGGGACAATCACCGCTATTCGCAAGCGCATGAACCGATCTTAGCTCAAACAGAAGCGGTGGGCCATGCAGTTCGGGCCATGTATCTTTACACCGCATTGGCCGACTTTGCTAGAATTAAACAGGATAAACAATTGACGGAGAAGCTTTTAGATTTTTGGCAAGATGTTACTACTCGTAAAATGACAATCAATGGGGGCATCGGTGGAACCGCGTGGGGAGAGGCTTTTTCAGAAGCTTACGATTTACCTAATGATACCGCCTATAATGAAACATGTGCTTCGATTGGTCTGGTCTTTTGGGCGGAAAAGATGTTTGAACTGACAGGGGCGGCCCATTTTATCGATATTCTTGAAAAAGCACTTTATAATGGTTGTTTATGTGGTATGGATCAAGAAGGTGAGCATTTCTTTTATGTCAATCCCTTAGAAGTTACTGGCACTAGCTGTTCACGAAAAGATCACGACCATGTAAAAGGTCAACGACAATCATGGTTTGGTTGTGCTTGTTGTCCGCCTAATCTTGCTCGTTTGATCCAATCTATCGAAAATTATCACTACTATCAAAAACAGCAGCGGCTGTATTTGAATGTTTATGGAGAGAGCACGTTTGCTAGCGGGGTAGCTGCGCAAGGAACCCAGTTCAAGATGAAACAAGTCACCAATTACCCATGGGCAGGTTCAATAGAGCTGACAATTGAAGAAAATGGTGGGCAAATCAATGAATTAGCCCTTAGAATTCCAGCTTGGGTGAAGGCAGCGAAAGTCTATTTTAATGGGAAAATTATCCCTAATCAAGTAGAGCAAGGCTATCTACTTTTGGCAGCTGATTTTCAAAGGGATGACAAAATCCAATTGTTCTTTGATATGCCGGTAGTGGCTAATTATGCGAATGAACGGGTTCCTGAGCTTGTGGGGAAAGTTGCTGTAACACGCGGACCACTGGTCTACGCTGTGGAAACCGTGGATAATGGGACTGATTTGGCAAATATTTATATTTCAGAAGTTACTGGCAGTCAATTATTGTCGAATTTTCCAATTGGTGACAGTTTAGGTATTCAGCTAGAAGGTCAACAACGCAAATCCGTTGGTAGCCTATATATGGTGGAAAAGCCTAGTTTTGAAAGGAAAGAGCTTAAGCTGGTTCCCTACTTTTTGTGGGGAAATCGTGGAGCCGGAGACATGCGAATTTGGCTGAATCAAAAAAATTAAAAACGTACCTCGTTAGAAGTTATGCTAACGAGGTACGTTTATTTTTGCCATTCTTTTAACAAACGAAAACTGAAGATACCGGAAGTCAGTAGTAATAAAAATAGATACAATAGGGCAATAATCAAGGAATCTACCAGGGCAACCACTAGGGCACCTCCTGCATCGATCAAGAGGGCAATAGAGAAATGCTGAAAGAGCGGGCTATCTTTTTTAAACAGTAGCGTACTTAAGGCACTGCCTTGTTTTCTAAAATAAAAACCGACTGCAGCTAAAATAATGGCAAGTAAGATGAAAAGAATACGTAACATCAGCAAGTTCCTTTCTATAAAGAAAAAGCAACTTGTCCGAAGACAAATTGCTTGTTTCAATCAAAGGGTAATATCCGTTAATGCCGTTATTCGTCCTATAGTATTGATCCCGCAAATTCTAGCAGGTGGGTTCCACGGTCTAAGCATCGAACTACCAAAAGAAAAGGCGTGTCACCAGCCTTGACACAAGACGGATCCCAATATATCAATAAAAATGTTCGGTCAACACACAGAAAGGACAACTCGTACATCACAGAATTCCCATCTCTATAATAGCATAGGCACCCTAAAAGAGCAATGGGAATGCTTCGTTATTGAAAGCGTTTAATGATGCTCGTTTTTCTTCCAATCCTGAATACGATCGTACTGCTGTTTCAGCGCTTGTTCATATTTACCGGTAGTTTTAGGCTGGTAATAATGAACGTCTTTTAATGTATCCGGCAAATATTGTTGGTCCACCCAGGCTTGTTCAAAGTCATGTGGATACTGATAGCCAATGCCTCGCTGTAATGCTTTGGCCCCTTGGTAATGACTATCTCGCAAATGATCCGGTACGGCGCCGGCTTTTCCGGCGCGAATATCAGCTAAAGCAGCGTCAATAGCTAGGTAGGCCGAATTTGATTTCGGTGATAGGCATAGGTCAACGACTGCTTCGGCAAGAGGAATCCGCGCTTCGGGAAAGCCTAACTTTTCAGCAGCTTGGACGGCAGCGACGGTTCGCTGGGCCGCTGCGGGATTTCCTAAACCAACGTCCTCATAAGCCATCACCATCAAACGACGGCTAATAATTGCCAACTCACCGGCTTCAATCAAGCGCCCTAAATAATGAAGTGCCGCATCTACATCGCTTCCGCGAACCGACTTTTGCAAAGCTGAGATCACATCATAATGCGCATCACCGTCTTTATCGTGAGTCAGGGCTTTTCGTTGCAGGCACTCTTCGATAATAGCCAGGTCAATCAGAATAATGCCATCAGTGGCGGGAGTGGAGCGAACGGCCAATTCTAAGCCATTCAACGCACTGCGGAGATCCCCATTGGTAGCGCGTGCGAGATGAGCGCGCGCTTCAGGCGTTAATTGGACGGGCTCATTGCCTAGTCCTCGTTCTTTATCAGATAAGGCTTGATCAACTGCTTTTAAGAGATCCGCTTCTGAAAGTGGTTTGACTTCAAAAATCTGGGTCCGGCTGCGGATCGCGGGATTGATGGTGATATAAGGATTCTCAGTTGTCGCGCCAATCATAATGATACGGCCGCTTTCTAAATGTGGTAATAAAAAATCTTGTTTCGTTTTATCTAAACGATGGACTTCATCTAATAGTAAAATAACGGTGCCGCTCATTTTAGCTTCTTCGGCGACGATTTGGAGATCTTTTTTTGTATCGGTTGCGGCATTCAACATGCGAAAGGCATATTGGGTAGAACCGGCGATGGCACTGGCAATACTGGTTTTCCCGGTGCCAGGTGGTCCATAAAGAATCATAGAGGTCAGCATTTTGGCATCCACCATTCGGCGAATAATTTTCCCGGGTCCCACTAAGTGTTCTTGACCAAAAACTTCGTCTAAAACCCGTGGCCGCATTCGGTAAGCAAGAGGCTGTTGCACATTGATTCCCCCTTTAAATAAGATACCTTAAGTATAGCACAATCTCACGAGATAAAACAGAACGTACATTCGCCATAAAAACGGCGTGGTTTCTAGCGTGATGGGCCTTCTTCGTGTATGATAAAGAAGGTGAAGCAAATGAATGAAATGAAGGAATTTTTTCAACAAGCAACGACGCCGGAATTGGCGGAGTATTTATTAGGTATGTATTTAGAACACGAGACGCCCATGGGCAAATTAGGTGGGTATATCGTCGACTGTGAGGACTATTTAGGGCCCGATGATGAAGCAGCTCATAGCTTCGGTATGCGTCAAACTAAGCGCGTGCAGGCCATGTATGGGCCGCCAGGAACTATCTACCTTTATACGATGCATACCCATTTAATTTTGAATATTATTGCGCGAGAAGCCGGTCTGCCGCAAGGAGTCATGCTTCGCGGTTTTGAACCGGTGGCAGGACTAGCTTTGATGGAAGAAAATCGTGGTGGTCGTAAAGGCCCCGAGGTTAGTAATGGCCCTGGCAAATTAGTAGCAGCTTTAGCTGTTACAAAAGATTTTTATGGCCAATCGATTTTTGATAGTCGGCTACACTTGGTACCGGAAAAACGCCGTTATCCGCAAGTAGTCGAAAAGTTGCCACGGGTGGGCATCCCTAATAAGGGTCAATGGACAGACATGCCCTTGCGTTATACGGTCAAAGGTAATCCTTACGTAACGGGGCAACGGAAACAAGCATATTTACCAAACAATGGATGGAGAGACGAAGATGAAAATGGATTTAGTATCATTTCTAGAAACAAATAGCCAACAGTTGGCCGAATATGAACCAGAAGTGGTTTGGGATAAACGCAATAGTACCATCGAATTGACATTTCGCCTTTTTGCAGAAAATCAGCAACAATTTGTGATTGACGATGTAGACGGGACGGAGACAGCGGAAGAAATCATTGAATTTGAAGATGGCGTGCTTTTTTATTGGCCAGGTAAATCACGTTTTGCGGAAGCGGACTATGTCAAAACGATTCCTTTTGACGGCAAGAAAGGTCTGCCACAAAATGTGGTGGTGGGTATTTTAAATTATTTAGCGGAAGTTTTAGCCAATGGTCAAAGTGATCTTTTAGACTTTTTGACCGATGAAAAGGCTGAAATTTTTGAGCTGCATTGGGATGAAGACAAATTTCAGCAAGCAGTGGCGGCAACGCCAACAACCTTGATTCCATACCCAAGTTTTTAGGAGGATACAAACATGAAGTGGACAGAAATCAAAGCCGAAGTGACTAGCGAAGCAGTCGAGGCCGTTTCAAATATTATGATGGAAGCAGGAGCTAGTGGTGTCGCCATTGAAGATGCCCTAGATGTGGCGCATTTCAAGAGTGATAAATATGGCGAACTATTGGATAAAGAACATTTTGATTATATTTCAGAAGGCGCAATTGTGGCGGCTTACTTTCCAGAAACAAGCTTCTTACCGGAAATTCTACCCTTTATCAAAGCTAGTATTACCAAATTACCAGAGTTTGGGCTAGCGGTTGGCGCGAACCAAGTGACGGTTAGCGAAGTGGCGGAAAGTGATTGGGCTACAGCCTGGAAGAAATACTACCATCCAGTGCGCATCACGCGTTTTTTGACGGTAGCACCTAGCTGGGAAAATTATACAGGTGACAAGCTTGAATCGGTGATTCGTTTAGACCCCGGGATGGCTTTTGGTACCGGTACACATCCCACTACCCGTTTGTCCTTACAAGCCTTGGAAACTGTGATTCGTGGTGGCGAAAAGGTGATTGATGTCGGAACCGGTTCTGGTGTTTTAAGTATTGCGGCCAAGTATTTAGGTGCCGATCAAGTCTTAGCTTATGATCTAGACGAGGTTGCCGTAAAAGCAGCTTTGGAGAATATGGCCCTTAATCCGGTGGCAGAAGATGTTCAAGTAGCGGCCAATGATTTACTGCAAGGTGTAACGGAAGCAGCTGATGTGATTGTGGCGAATATTTTAGCCGATATCATTATTCGCCTCTTGCCAGATGCTTGGCGTTTATTAAAAGACCAGGGGCGTTTAATTTTATCGGGAATTATTGAAGACAAAAAAGATTTAGTATTGGAAGAAGCTTATGCATTGGGCTTTGAAGTGGATCAGCTTTTGCAGCAGGCTGATTGGTTTGCCCTAATTTTGAAAAAACCGGAGGAAGCCTAATGCAGCGTTATTTTGTGGAACGTAGCCACCCAGCGCGGATCACAGGGGAAAATGTGCATCATGTTCGTCATGTGATGCGGATGAAGGTCGGAGATCAGGTTTATCTGACGTATCCTGATGGAGCCTCCGTGGTAGCCGCGATTACTGATCTTACAGAAGATGAGGTCCTTTTACAGGAGCTTTATCCAGAAGAGCAGCAAAAGGAGCTGCCAATTCAAGTTAGTATTGCTTGTGGTTTTCCAAAGGGCGATAAATTGGAGCTGATTACGCAAAAAACTACTGAATTAGGTGCCTTTGAGATTATGGCCTTTCCGGCTAAGACCTCGGTGGTGAAATGGGATCAGAAAAAGAGACAGAACAAGCAAGCGCGGCTGCAGAAAATTGCGCAAGAAGCAGCAGAACAATCTCACCGTCAGCAGATTCCGACGGTACGCTTGCTGGATCAAGATATCACTTCACGCTTCAGCGATTATGACCAAGTGCTAATCGCCTATGAAGAATCAGCAAAGCAAGGCGAACAGGCTATTTTGGCCCAGGTCTTACAGAACCTTACAGCCGGGGAGCGGCTGTTGGTGGTTTTCGGCCCAGAAGGTGGTTTTACGCCTGCCGAAATTGAAAAATATCAAGCAGCCGGTGCCCGACTTTGCGGCTTAGGACCGCGTATTTTACGAGCGGAGACCGCACCTTTATACGTATTGAGTGCAGCTAGCTATCAGTGGGAGCTGCTATAGGATTTAGGAGGATGGATTTTGGAGTCTTGGGTCATTGATCAAAACGATTTGACAGATGCACAATTAAAACAGCTGGCAACCGAGGCAATTTTAGCGGGCGTGAGCCAGATTACCACGCTGCCAAGCTATCTACCACGCTTGAAGATGCTAACGCGTCAGCAAATCGCACTGCGGGGACTAGCGGATTATCCTTTAGGTCAAGGAACATTAGCTAAGCAGGCCTTTGAAGTCGCCCAGCTTTTTCAGCAAGGCGCAGCTAGTGTTGCAATTGTTTTACCCGCCCAGCTATTGTCGGCTGATCCTGCGGTCTTTCAAACGTTTCAGGAAACATTAGTGCCACTGGCGCTGGCTTGGGGAGAGTTGCTTTTCTTAGTGTCTACAAAAGATTTGAAAGAACTGGCTAAAATCACGGCTGCACAACGGCTGCGGGAGTTAGGCGTTCGCCGGGTAATCCTATGTGGTGAAACGGCTGAAGATTTGTTACATGATGTCAGCATTTTTCGTTTAGATGGCGGTGCCGATTTAGTGATTGAGGCCCACGGAGACGAGTCGGTAGATCCGGAGGCTTTTCAAGCGCAAGGAGGCAATCGGCTGCATGTGATTCGCCGCCTCAAGGATTGAAAAAAGTTGTTGGAATCGTTATAATACCTATAATTAGTCAAGTATTAGGCTAAAAGCTGTGTGGATAGTTGATCTACTCGGCTTTTAGCCTAAATTTTTAAGGGGGAAAGACCATGGCAAAAGATGAAATCATGACAGGACCAGGCGTCATAAAAATGGTTTCCCGCTATATGTCACCAGAACATACCGCTTTTGTAGAAAAAGCACTGGAATATGCGACAAAAGCCCATGAGGGACAGACGCGGAAATCCGGTGAACCATACATCATCCATCCTATTCAGGTGGCAGGGATTTTAGCGGAGCTGCATATGGATCCACAAACGGTCGCAACGGGCTTTTTACACGATGTTGTAGAAGACACAGAGGTAACGCTAGAGGATTTACGAGAAGAGTTTGGTGAAAGTGTCGCTATGTTAGTAGATGGCGTAACCAAATTAGGGAAAATCCATTATAAGTCTCATGAGGAACAATTGGCAGAAAACCACCGTAAGATGCTCTTAGCAATGGCTCAAGATTTACGCGTCATTATGGTGAAGTTGGCAGACCGCCTTCATAATATGCGCACCTTGAAGCATTTACGGGAAGATAAGCAGCGCCGCATTGCCCAAGAAACCTTGGAGATCTACGCTCCGTTGGCTCATCGTTTAGGGATCAGCCGCATTAAATGGGAACTGGAAGACACCGCTTTGCGTTATTTGAATCCGAAGCAATACTACCGGATCGTCCATTTGATGCAATCAAAACGCGAAGAACGAGAAGCCTATGTGGCTGAAGCGGTAGAAGATATTCGGCAAGCAACTGAAGAGCTGTCGATTTACGCTGAAATCTATGGCCGGCCGAAGCATATCTATTCAATCTATCGGAAAATGAAAGACCAAAAGAAACAATTTGACGAGATCTATGACTTATTGGCGATTCGGGTTATTGTGGACTCCATCAAGGATTGTTACGCTGTCTTAGGGGCTATTCACACGAAGTGGACACCGATGCCTGGTCGCTTTAAAGACTATATTGCAATGCCAAAAGCTAATATGTATCAGTCGCTACATACCACAGTAATTGGTCCTAAAGGGAATCCGGTAGAGGTTCAAATCCGGACGCATGAAATGCATCAAATCGCTGAGTTTGGGGTTGCCGCGCACTGGGCGTATAAAGAAGGCCGTACTGAAAAGGTCTCAGCTGATGCTAGTACCAATCAGTTAAGCTGGTTCCGCGAAATCTTAGAGCTGCAAGATGAAAGCTATGATGCCTCCGAATTTATGGAAAGCGTCAAAGGAGACATCTTTAGCGATAAGGTTTATGTCTTTACACCAAAGGGTGATGTTACTGAGCTGCCGAAAGGTTCGGGTCCGTTAGACTTTGCCTATAGTATCCATACCGAAATTGGCAATAAAACGACCGGCGCTAAAGTGAACGGTAAGATGGTCCAGTTGGATTATAAATTGAAGAATGGGGACATTATTGAAGTCCTAACGTCACCGAATTCTTTTGGTCCAAGTCGTGACTGGCTGAATATGGTAGCAACTAGTAAAGCTCGCAACAAAATCAAACGCTTCTTTAAAGTCCAAGACCGAGAAATGAATATCAGTAAAGGACAAGAGGCGGTTGCCAAACAATTAAGTGAGCATCAATTTTCACCAAAAGAGTTTATGAGTAAAGCCAAGGTCAGTGAAGTGCTGGACCGTTTTAACTTCCAAAGTGAAGATGACATGTACGCAGCAGTCGGCTATGGCGAATTATCGGCTCAAATGTTGGCTAACCGTTTAACTGAAAAAGAACGCCGCCAGCAGGAACAAGAACGGCAGAAGCAAGAAGCCGATGAGTTAATGAGTCAGCCGGTGAAGAAGGAACCGGAGAAAATGAAGGTCCGTCATGAGGGCGGTATCGTTATTCAAGGGGTAGATAATCTTCTAATCCGTATCAGTCGTTGCTGTAATCCAGTACCAGGCGACCCTATCGTGGGGTATATCACGAAAGGTCGGGGTATTTCAATCCACCGAGCAGACTGTCCTAATGTCCAAAATAAGGACGAGATCGCGGAACGCTTGATTGAAGTGGAATGGGAAGATACTTCTAACACGAAGAAAGAATACGCCGCTGATTTAGAGATATACGGCTATAACCGTAGTGGCTTGCTGAATGACGTTTTGCAAACCATCAGTAATATGACAAAGAATTTAGTCAGTGTTGATGCGAAACCAGCTAAAAATAAAATGGCGATCATCCATTTGACGGTCTCAATTCAAAATCTGCCTCACTTAGAACGGATCGTGGATAAAATCAAATCAGTACCGGACGTTTATAGTGTACGGCGAACAAAGGGGTAAATCATGCGAGCAGTGATTCAACGAGTACAAGAAGCACAAGTGACCGTTGCTGACGAGACTATCGGCGCTATCACTAAAGGTTTTCTAATATTTTTAGGTGTGACTCATGAAGATACGCAGGCCGATGCGGATTATCTCATACGGAAAATCAGTAAATTACGGGTCTTTGAAGATGAAGAAGGTCGCATGAATCTGGATCTAAGGGCAGTATCTGGCAGTGTTTTATCGGTTTCCCAGTTCACCCTATATGCAGATACAAAAAAAGGAAATCGTCCTAGCTTTGTCAAAGCAGCCGCTCCAGAGCAGGCGACTGCATTGTACGATTACTTTAATGAACAATTGCGAAAAACAGGTCTAACTGTAGCAACCGGGCAATTTGGAGCAGAAATGCAAGTCCAATTGGTCAATGATGGACCAGTAACTATTTTGATTGATACAAAGGAATAGGCGAAGGAGAATCGGCGGATGTATGTGGGTTTTGATATTGGCGGCACCATGATCAAATATGGCTTAGTATCAGAAACAGGCGAAATCTTGGAGCAGGCACAGCTACCAACTCCAAGTGAAAAAGAAGCAATTTTAGTGGCACTTACCGAGGTGGTGGCAGATTATCAAACAAAAAGCACGCTAAAAGGCATCGGTATCAGTGCCCCTGGTGTGATTCGTCGTGACGGTTTTATGACGACAGCGGGGGCGATCCGTTCGCTCTATCGAATCAATTTAAAGGAAGAAATGATGCAACGCTGTCAACTGCCTGTTTTTGTCGAAAATGATGCCAATGCGGCTGCTATTGCGGAAAAATGGCTTGGCAACGCGCAAAATTATAACGACTATATTTGCCTAGTTTTGGGAACTGGTGTAGGTGGTGGTGTCGTTATCAACGGACAGATTTATCGCGGAGCTCATGGTATGGCTGGCGAATTTGGTTTTATGTTGATTGATGCCCTGCCAGCAACTGGGAATTTAGAAGCTGCTTCTGTCAATTGGCATGGCGCGGTGGTGGGTGGCTTGTATCCTATTTATAATCGGGCCTTGCGCAGGAGCAATCCACAGGCCGAAACGGTCAAGGACGCGCGTGTTATTCTGGCGCGAGCCAAGGCTGGTGAAAGGATTGCGCAAGAGGTCCTAGATCGTTACTATCAAGATTTAGCCGTGACTTGTCTTAACCTGCTAACAAGTTTTGACCCAGAAGCGATTCTAATTGGCGGAGGTATTAGTGCCAATGAGGATTTTATGCAAGGACTTTTAGACAAGGTAGCAGTGGTTGCTAGCCAACACGAGGCCATCAATTATTTACAGGATAAGACCATGGGAATCGTACAGCCGGCCAAATTACGCAATAATGCGGGTTTGATTGGGGCTGTTTATCAAATTCATCAAGAAATCCAAGAGAAATAAAAAAAGGTTGTACCAAAGTCTCATAGAGCTTTGGTGCAACCTTTTATACTAGTCGTAAATGCCGATGGGCAACGCGGCGCTCATTCGCTGCTGAGAGAGGCGTATCATCGTGGAATGTGTGATATGTTTCCTCGGTTGTTTCGCAAAGAACAGCCAATTCTTCAATCGTATGGTAGTCCTCTAAAAGAACGCCATAGTCTCGTTCGCAGGCATAGTTATAGATGACAGCAGACGGATGCTTGGTGATCCCCATTTCCCGCGCAATCTGTTGATCTGCTTGAAAAGATTCTCGAACGAATTCAGAAGCACGGTCGCTTTGGAACATCTCCCAATCAGCGCCGGTTTCCTTTACCAAACGTTCCACCAGTTCTGGTGTGTAGTTGGTTCCTTTACGGTCTACTTGCGCTTGTAGAGCAAGTAGAAAGGCACGTCCTTTTTTCTTTCCTTGTAGCTGCACAGCTTTGTAGTCCAAAGCGGCAGAATAAATAGTTTCAAATAAGCGATTTCGTTGCTCCAAATCGTTCCGTGGAATCTGTAACTGTTGAATCAATCCATTAATGGTACGTAAGTTCAATAAAGGAATAAAGCGAAATTGAATGCTTTTATCTTTATGTTCCTTTTCTACCAGAGCTAGGATATCTTGTTCAGCTTGCAGACACAACTTTCCGATTGGATTCACGAACAGATAGATCTCAATCATCAAAAATTCCCCCAATGTTCTCATCCCTAGTGAATATCTTTTCTGTTCTGTACCCTTAATGTATCAGAAAATAGCAAAAAACTAAACTAATTCGACTTTCAAAAAATGTCGGTTAATTAAAAGGATGTAACGCTTCAATCATGCGCTGTACCTTGTTTTTCGCTCCTTTTTTCAAAATTTGCCACTTATTTAGCAAAAGTTGAAAATTTTGGGCTCCAGAGAGGGCATCGGTGACTTCCAACTCTATTTCATAGTCATGCTCTGCACCATACCAGCTTTCATCTAGTGCCAACAGTCCTTCAGGCAGCGCAACTTCGGCACGCTTAGTGGTAAGACTGCCAATTGGTTGTAACTGTCTGGGATTTATCCCCTGTTGTTCTAGCTCGGCCGTGACATGTCCAGCTGGCAAATGCTTTGTTGTTAGGATAGTCTGTGCTTCGGTTAAAGTTAGTGGATCAGTGACTTCCAGCAGTCCAGTTGGTTGCGGCAGCTTTAAGGTCAGCTCTGCTTTATCGGGAAATTGCCGAATCCGCAGGCCCATCTGCCGGGAACGCAATTGCCAATCAGCAGAATCAAAATAGTGGTTGGTTTGTACGAAAAAATCTGTTTCGCTTAATTTTAGCTGTGTTTTGACGCGTTGATATTCTTCGGCGGTCAACATGCTTTTATATTCGATTTCTAAACTGCGGCTCATGGGACTCATCCTTTCACAATAAGACATTGTGACACAAGGCGTAGGGAAACGTCAAGAATTGTCTGTATTTTTCCATAATTTTGTCAACAGAGAGATTCGGCTTTTACGGTCAAATTTTAGGCGGACTGTGGTAAAATGTCTCTGTATGAATTGCGATGGAGGGATAGGGATGAATAACTGGGATCAATTTTTAGCACCATACGAACAAGCTGTAAGTGAACTGAAAGTCAAGCTGCGCGGTATTCGCAAGCAGTATCGGGAACAGAACAGCCACACGCCTATCGAGTTTGTGACCGGACGTGTCAAACCCATCGAAAGCATTTTAGCTAAATCAAAATTACGCCACATTCCCTTGGCTCGTTTAGAAGAAGAGATGCAAGATATTGCTGGTTTGCGGATCATGTGTCAATTCGTGGAAGACATCCATCAAGTAGTGGAACTTTTACGGGGACGTCGTGATATGAAAGTCATTCAAGAACGAGATTATATCACTAATAAAAAAGCCAGCGGGTATCGCTCTTATCATTTAGTGATTGAATATCCTGTACAAGTAATCGGTGGGGAAAAACGAATCTTAGCGGAAATTCAGATTCGGACACTGGCCATGAACTTTTGGGCCACGATTGAACACTCGTTAAATTACAAATATCAAGGTGTTTTTCCGGAAGAAATGAGTGTCCGTTTGCAACGGGCAGCGGAGGCAGCTTACTTATTAGATGAAGAAATGTCCAATATCCGTGAAGAGATTCAAGAAGCACAGCACTTATTCTCTCATGGACGAGCTTCAGCCACCGATGATTTATATCGGCAGGCGGTGGAAGAAGAAAGCGAGGAGCCATTAGATGAAAGTAGCGATCGTTCACAATAATGAAGCCAAATCCATCAATGTCACCACGCAATTGAAGGAGCTTTTGCTTAAGGCACATATTACGCTTGATGATCAACAGCCAGAGCTAGTGATCTCTGTGGGGGGCGACGGAACATTACTTTCCGCGTTCCACCGCTTTAATCACCGCTTGGATGAGGTGAGTTTTCTAGGCGTCCACACTGGCCATTTAGGTTTTTATACAGATTGGCGGGACTACGAGCTAGAAGAACTGGTAGATAGTTTACAAGAAAATCGTGGAGCTAGCGTTAGTTATCCATTATTGGATGTAAAAATCGTTTACCGGGATGAAACCGCCGATAAACACTTTCTAGCGCTGAATGAATCAACAATCAAGCGTTCAAATCGGACGATGGTTGCCGATATCTATATTAAAGATGAATTATTTGAACGTTTTCGTGGGGACGGGCTATCGGTCTCGACGCCGACGGGTTCTACTGCTTACAATAAAAGTGTCGGCGGTGCCGTAATCCACCCTTCGATTAACGCGTTTCAATTGGCGGAAATCGCCTCTTTAAATAATCGTGTCTTTCGAACATTAGGTTCGCCCATGGTAATTGCAGAAAATGAATGGGTAGAAATCAGTTTGCAAGATAGTGATGATTACTTACTAACGGTGGATCAACTGGATATTCGCCATGACAATATCTTGTCGGTCCATTACCGGATCGCCAAAGAACGGATTCATTTTGCTTCCTATCGCCACATGCATTTTTGGCACCGAGTGAAGGACGCATTTATTGGAGAAAATTAGGAGTTTTTATGCAATTTAACTGGACGTATGAACAAACAGAACCGCAGTTGTTACGCACTTTTTTAAAAGGTAAAGGTCTGTCTAAAGGTCTCTTAGCCAAAATCAAATTTCAGGGCGGGACCATCCGGGTCAATCAGCAAATAGAAAATGTCTTGTATCAGGTGAAAAATGGCGATCAAATAGCGGTAACGATTCCTGATGAGGCGCCGCATGAAACAATGCTCTTGGATGATCAACCGCTTGAAATCGTGTTTGAGGATGACCATTTATTAGTAGTGGAGAAACCGGCAGGCGTGGCTTCAATTCCCGCTCAATACCATCCTAACGGCACGATGGCCAATCGTGTCAAAGCTTATTATGTCAAGCAAGGCTATCAAGATCAGGTCATCCACATCGTTACTAGACTTGACCGTGACACTTCAGGCTTGATGCTGTTTGCTAAGCACGGCTTTGCTCATGCTATGATGGATCAGGAGCTGCGGAAAAAGCAAGTTTCTAAAAAATACTTTGCTTTAGTTGGTGGAAAAGTTGCTCAGCTAGCCCAACATGGCGAAATTGAGGCCCCCATCTCTCGTAATCGCAATTCTTTAATGCAACGACAAGTGGCAGCGGAAGGCCGTTATGCCTTGACGGAATATTGGTGTTTGGCTCATGATGATGAGAAGGCCTTAGTGGATATCCAATTACATACGGGGCGTACCCACCAAATTCGCGTCCACTTTGCTTATTTAGGGACCCCCTTACTAGGAGATGACATGTATGGCGGCGATGTAACACAAGGCATTACGCGACAAGCCTTGCATTGCCATCAGCTGCGTTTTCGCCATCCTTTTACGCAGGAGGATCTGAATTTTGAATCACCACTGCCACCAGACATGGCAGCAGTCGCAACTGAAATCGAGAGGTGAAAAATATGCAAGAAGCGCAAGAAGAACTGGCACTGCACTTTGATCAGTTGCTCAGTGAGCTGCGCCAAGGTCATTTGAATGAGTTTCGGGAGCTGTTTTTGTCCCTGCATATTTATGACCAAGCGCAATTTTATCAATCATTAGAAGAACAAGAGCGCGAGCGCTTATACACCTATTTGTCACCGAAAGAATTGGCGGATATGTTTGATGTGATTGAAGAAGACAACGAACATATGAAAGATTATCTAGACGAGATGCGGCCAAATTATGCCGCTGATATGTTATCTGAAATGTATTCAGATAATGCCGTCGATTTATTGAACACCTTGGACAAAAGTCAGGTTTCAAAATATTTAAGTCTGATGGACGTTGAAGATGCTAGTGAAATCAAGGAATTATTACACTATGAGGATGACACCGCCGGCTCGATCATGACAACGGAGTTTGTGTCGATTGTAGCGAATCAAACGGTTCGTTCGGCAATGTATGTCTTAAAAAATGAAGCTGATGTGGCAGAAACGATCTACTATGTTTACGTGGTGGATACCGACAACCGTTTAGTTGGGGTTATTTCGCTGCGTGATTTGATTGTGAATGATGATGATACCTTGATTGCCGATGTAATGAGTGAGCGGGTGATTGCGGTTCATGTTGGCGATGACCAAGAGGATGTTGCGAAAACGATTCGTGATTATGACTTTCTAGCGGTACCAGTTACTGATTATGATGATCATCTGTTAGGGATTGTCACTGTTGATGATATCATTGATGTTATCGATGATGAAGCTGCTAGTGACTACTCTGGTTTGGCGGGGGTCAACGTTGAAGAAGTCAGTGAAAATCCACTAAAAGCGGCCTCAAAACGATTACCTTGGTTAATCACGCTGCTCTTTTTAGGGATGTCTACTGCGAGTTTGATCAGCCACTATGAAGAATTAGTTTCAGAAGCCAGTATTTTAGCGGTCTTTATTTCCTTGATCACCGGGACTGCCGGCAATGCGGGGACGCAGTCGTTGGCGGTAGCGGTGCGGCGCATTGCCATGTCTGATGATAAAGATACGAGCTTTGTCAGCTTGATTGTTAGTGAGGTTCTAACAGGGCTGATCACGGGCGCGGTCACTGGTCTAACGATCTTTTTGATTGTAGGTATTTGGAAACATAATTTTACGCTAGGCTTTGTAATTGGAATGGCCATGCTTTGTGCGATTACGGTGGCTAATTTGGCCGGCAGCTTGATTCCGATGCTGATGGATAAATTGGGCTTTGACCCAGCCGTCGCTAGTGGTCCCTTTATTACCACTTTGAGCGATTTGACTAGTGTACTGATTTATTTCAATATCGCCAGTTTATTTTTACAATATTTCATGTGAAAGAATGATACACAAAAAAGTTTGGGGGCTCTTTTGTGTATCATTCTTTTTTAGTTAAAAAGTGAAAACCTTTTCTTGTTTTGATACAATATTTTTATGGGGGTGTTCAAATGAAGATCATCATCATTGGCGGGTCCTATGCAGGGATTGCGGCGGCGCTGGCCATTAGTCAGGATTCGACTATGGCAGTCACGGTTTTAGCTCTAGCAGAGGAAAAGGCGGCGACACAGTTTAAAGAGCAGCTGGAAACTAGCACTATTGAATGGCGTCAACCAGTGACTATTACGGCGATTGATTGGCGTCAGCAACAAGTAAGTGGAACAGACACTAGTGAATTTACACTTTCCTATGACCGTTTGATTCTTGCCATGACGGCAACCGGCTTGGCGCAAGAATTACCGGGAGCAGATTTTCCGGGTGTCCAAATAGTACAGCCAACCGTGTTAAATCGCTCAAGCCATGAAAAAATTGCAGTCGTGGGGGCTGGCTGGGAAGGCTTGCGAACCTTGAGTGAACTGGCAACACCCGGTCGGGATTTGACACTTTTTGAAAGTATGGATCAGCTCCTTTTTCGTTATTTTGATCAGGAGATGGTTGCGGTTCTTGCGCAAGAATTATTGGACCGGGGTATTCACCTACATTTGGGTGTAACGCTGGAACGCATCGAAGGACCCCAACAACCTAACCTCTGCTGGCAGCAAGAGCGGGCCATTTTCCAAGAGGTCTTTCTGGCATTGAATGGTCATCCACAAGTGCTCACTGCTTTACCACCTGAGCTGGAGCAGCACATGGATCAGACAATTTTAGTAAATGAGTATCTCGAGACCTCACTTCCTAATGTTTTTGCGATTGGAGATATGGTCCGTTTTCCGTTGTTTTTCCCGGAAAATGATTATTACTTGCCGCTTGTCAATCAAAGTATCCAAAGTGGGCTAGTCGTGGCGCAAAATCTGTTAGAACCACAGAAAACGGTACAGCCAGCATTGCGCAGTGTCGGGGGACGTTTATTTAATAACTATTACAGCAGTGTCGGCTTGACTGAGAGTGAGGCTCGTTTCATGGATATCCCTGTTAAGGCGGTCCAGCTCACGCAAGCGACGCCCTATCTATCAATCAAGCTGGTTTTTGCACCAACCGGGCAGCTTTTAGGCGCTCAACTAGTCAGCGCTAATCCTTTGACAGCTTTAGCAGACCTTTTTGTACTGGCGATTCATGCCAGTACCACGGTTCAACAATTAGCCAATCTTGACTTTGTTTATTATGCACCAGAAAGTCAGCCGCTAGACTTCCTAACGCAACTGGCGTGGAAAGCAGGTGCCCTTCTTGAAAGTTGAGGAACTATTAGAAAAAGAGGACCGGATTTCCTTGCAAATCATCCGCAAGCTGTTATTAGCTGGGGGGCGGCTGTCAGCTGAGGTTTTGCCTGAAATGCTGGGAATCACAGCCAAAAGCACGCAAAAATATCTTGCACAGCTTCAAACACCCCAAGCCCACTTTCGTTTACGGCTGCAACAGCAGGTGATATTCGAAGCAGATGCTGATTTTTCGTTGGAAGGCTATACTTATGAGCTCATTCGGGGATCTTTGAAATATCGTTTATTAGATCAGCTGTTTCGTAAAAGTCATTGGTCAATCCAAGCCCTGTGCATCGAATTATCAGCAAGTGAATCGACTGTTTATCGCAAAATCAAGGAATTGAACCGGAGTCTTGGGGAATTTGGACTGGAAATCAAACAAGGAATGATTACGGGACCAGAATTACAGATTCGCTATTTTTATTTTCAATTTTATTGGTTCATCCTCCCCTATGAAGAGCATCGCCGGCAGCAACGAGTCTTTGCCAAAACAGATTTATTTCCTATGATCGAGAAAAATCTGCAATTATCTTTTTCTGAGCACGAGCGGTTGCGAGTCAATCTTTGGTTGAAAATCAGTAAAAAACGTTACCGACAAGGGGTTCAATACCCGCATGGCCAGATGCGACCTTATTTAAACGACCCACTTTATTTACAACTGAAGCAATTTTTCTTTCGCTTTTTAAGTCGGTATTCAGTCAGCTTAGATGAGAACGAAGTGAAGCTGCAATATATCTTTTTACGCGCGTTGTCAGTGGTGACGCCAGCAGACCACGCTCGGTTATTTTTACAAAGTGAGGGCCCCATTGAACAGCTAAATCAACGGATGCTGGCTGAATTACAGCTCTTTTTCCAACCACAAGAATTACCAGAGTCAGAACGATTAAAGACCAGCTACTACTTGAGTCAGGCTCATAGTATGCTTTACTTTTTCAAGGGCGATTTTGAGATTTTTGATGAAGAGAATATTTGGCAGAAGGAAAAAAGCTTATCCACTAGAGAACTAGCAAAGCACGCCCATTATATGCGACAGGTTGCTACTCGCATGTTAGGAGAACGTCAAGATAGTCTAGTACAACTAACTGAAATCAAATATTTGAGCTGCCTGTCGTTAATTGAAGTCAAGATGGCTCAAAAGATTCAAGTGGGCTTGGATTTACAAATGGAACCGTTATTCGCCGAAGCCTACAGTGAGATTTTAAAACTGAGTTTACAACATCTAAACGGTTTAGTATTGACGCAGTATGATCCACACCAAACTTATGATTTGGTTCTTTCCAATGTCTCTGGACCGGAAAAGGAACGGTACCTCTTATCAGAGATTGGTTCTGAATACGACCTCAGCCAAATCAAGAAAAAAATACAGCAATTAGTAGAGCTGCGACAGCACTCTGTCAAAAAAAGTGCGGATTTGGAAAAAGGTGACAGAACATTTCAGTAAAAAAACAGTAATCTATAGTAAAAGAAAGCGCTTTCTAAGAAGGAGGGAATAGCATGGCATTTTCTTATGAAACACGACCAACGGATTTAGCGACTATTGCGGCAACGGAGTTAGATGTTCTGATAATTGGCGGAGGAATCACCGGTGCCGGAGTTGCCGTCCAAGCAGCAGCGGCTGGACTTAAAACTGGTTTGATTGAGATGCAAGACTTTGCGGAAGGAACCTCTTCCCGCTCAACGAAGTTAGTTCACGGTGGTATTCGTTACCTGAAACAATTCGATGTCGAAGTCGTCGCTGACACGGTTCAAGAACGGGCGGTCGTTCAACAAATCGCCCCTCACATTCCTCGGGCAGATCCAATGCTGCTGCCAATATATGATGAACCAAACAGCACCTTTAATATGTTTTCGGTGAAAATCGCAATGGACTTATATGACCGATTGGCCAATGTCACTGGTAAGTATGCGAATTATATGCTGACAAAAGACGAGGTGCTTGCACGGGAGCCGCAACTGAAAAAGGATGGCTTAAAAGGCGGCGGCGTCTATTTAGACTTCCGAAATAATGATGCTCGACTGGTTATCGAGAATATCAAACAGGCACACGCAGATGGTGGCATCATGTTGAGCCATGTAAAAGCCAAAGAGATTACCCATAATGAAGAAGGGCTCGTTAATGGCGTGATCGCCGAAGACTTGCTGACAAATAGAGAGTTGGTAATCCGAGCAAAAATCGTCATTAATACTGGTGGACCTTGGTCCGATTTAGTCCGGAAATTAGATCACGCGATTGAAGTGATTCCTCAAATGCGTCCAACGAAAGGCGTCCACTTGGTAGTAGACCGAGAACGTTTGTCGGTGCCGCAGCCAACTTATTTTGATACTGGTAAAGGCGATGGACGGATGGTGTTTGTAATTCCACGGGAGGAAAAAACTTATTTTGGGACTACTGATACCGATTATCGTGGTGATTATAGTCAGCCAACTGTGGAGCAAGCCGATGTGGATTACTTGTTGGAAATCGTGAATAACCGCTATCCAGAAGCCAATCTTTCGCTGGCGGATATCGAAGGTAGCTGGGCTGGCTTACGACCGTTGATCTCAGATAATCGCAGTTCGGACTATAACGGTGGTAATAGTGGCAAAATCTCGGAGCAAGGCTTTGAAGATTTGATCACTATCGTCACAAAATACAATCAAGGCAAAGTGGAACGCAGTGATGTCGAGGATGTCATCCAGCATTTAGAAGATACCTTATCGGAAAAAGGCGACAGCCCTTCGGCAGTTTCCCGAGGTAGTGACTTAGGGATTGCACCAGATGGCTTATTAACATTAGCAGGTGGTAAAATCACGGACTACCGTAAAATGGCCGCAGGAGCTATGCAAAAAGTCAAAGAGATTTTAGAGCAAGACTTCGGGCAGTCGGTCAACTTGATTGATAGCAAGACGTACCCCGTTTCCGGCGGGCATTTCGATCCCACAAAAGTAGATGATATCTTAGAAGAATATGCACAACAGGGCGTTGACAAAGGCCTTTCGCTAGACGATGCCCGCTATTTAGCTAATCTATATGGCTCCAATGTTTTGGCAATTTTTGATAAAATCGCCGACACAACAGCTATTGAGGGCCTGAGTTTAGCCAATACGCTTAGCTTGCGCTATGCGTTAGAAGAAGAGGCAGTTTTCCGCGCGGTTGATTTCTTCACTCGTCGCACGAACTATCTGCTCTTTATGAATGACAAGATGGAACCATTGATTGAGCCAACATTAGCTTATATGGCAAGCTATCTTGATTGGGATGAAACCACGACGGAACACCAACGTGCAACCTTGTTGGCCGCTTTAGATGAAACAAGACTGACACACTTGAAGAGCCGCTAGAAAGGAGGAAAATGACGGCTGAGCACACAACTACCAATAGAAAGAGAGGCAAAACAATGGAAGAAACGTATATTATGTCGATTGACCAAGGAACCACTAGCTCACGCGCAATTGTTTTCAATAAGGAAGGGAAGCAGGTTTCTACTTCGCAAAAAGAATTTACACAGCACTTTCCTAAAGCTGGCTGGGTAGAACATGATGCCAATGAAATCTGGATCTCTGTCCAATCTGTTATTGCTGGTGCCTTGATTGAAGGTGGCTTACGCCCCCATCAAATTGCTGCAATCGGAATCACCAATCAACGGGAAACCACTGTGGTTTGGGAAAAAGATACAGGACGTCCTATTTACAACGCGATCGTGTGGCAATCAAAACAAACTAATGAGATTTCTGATTCACTAAAAGAAGCTGGCTATGAAGAAATGATCCAGAAGAAAACTGGTCTTATTATTGATTCCTATTTCTCAGCCACAAAAGTAAAATGGATCTTAGATCATGTTGAAGGCGCACGTGAACGGGCCAAAAATGGAGAGCTGCTCTTTGGTACGATTGATACTTGGCTAGTATGGAAATTGACAGGTGGCCAATCCCATGTAACCGACTTAACGAATGCTAGCCGTACGATGATGTTCAACATTTACGATCTTGAATGGGATCAAGAAATTTTAGACTTGCTAGATATTCCAAAAGTAATGCTACCAGAAGTAAAATCCAACTCAGAAATTTATGGTTATACTCAAGATTATCATTTTTATGGTCAACAAGTGCCTATTGCGGGTATGGCTGGGGACCAACAGGCGGCGCTATTTGGTCAAACTGCTTTTGAAAAAGGCATGGTGAAAAACACTTACGGTACCGGTGCTTTTATTGTCATGAATACCGGCGAAGAGCCGATTCGTTCTGAAAATGGCTTGTTGACAACGATTGGTTATGGTATTGACGGTAAAGTGACTTATGCACTGGAAGGAAGTATCTTTGTGGCAGGATCTGCGATTCAATGGCTGCGGGATGGCTTGCGGATGTTTACTAGTGCGCCTGAATCAGAAAAATACGCAGAGCGTGTCAAAGATAGCGACAATGTGTACGTGGTGCCTGCATTTACGGGCTTAGGTGCACCGTATTGGGATCAAGAAGCTCGCGGTGCTATTTTCGGCTTGACTCGTGGTACGACGAAGGAACATTTCATTCGAGCAACATTGGAATCATTAGCTTATCAGTCAGCTGACGTAGTGAAGACGATGTCAGAAGACGCTGGAACAGAAATCAAGCTACTCCGTGTCGATGGTGGTGCTTCTAATAATAACTTATTGATGCAGTTCCAAGCAGATATTTTACAAACACCAGTTGAACGAGCAGCATATCTGGAAACGACGGCATTAGGCGTGGCCTACTTGGCTGGGCTTGCAATTGGCTTCTGGAAAGACTTGGATGAAATCAAGAAATTTAATGAAACTGGTCAGCACTTCGATCCGAAGATGGATCCAGAAGTTTGTGAAAACCTTTATGCTGGATGGCAAGAAGCCGTTCAAGCGACGATGCAGTTTAAACACCGCCCGCTTAATTAAGGAGGAAAATCTATGGATACATCTGTAATGACACAATTTATTGGTGAAATGTTAGGGACTGCCATTTTAGTTCTGTTAGGGGACGGGGTCTGTGCCGGTGTAAACTTGAAGAAATCAAATGCTGAAGGAGCTGGCTGGGTAGCGATCACGCTGGGCTGGGGCGCAGCTGTGACAATTGCGGTTTATTGTTCTGGCTTTATGAGTCCCGCTCACTTGAATCCAGCTGTGACTTTAGGCATGGCGATTTCAGGAGATATTGGTTGGAATTTGGTAGCACCTTATATTGCAGCACAGATGATTGGTGCGATCATTGGAGCCGTGTTGGTATACATCCAATATCTACCACATTGGAAAGAAACTACCAATCAAGGTGCAATTTTAGGCTCATTCGCTACTGGCCCATCTATTCGCAGTACAGGAGCTAACTTAATCAGTGAAATTATTGGAACATTTGTCTTGGTGTTTGGAATCATGGCCTTTGGGGCTAATACTTTTACTGATGGCTTGAATCCAATTGTAGTAGGTATCTTGATCTTGTCTATCGGACTTTCTCTTGGTGGAACCACTGGTTACGCCATCAACCCTGCACGGGACTTGGGTCCACGGATCGCTCATGCTTTCTTACCAATTCCAAATAAAGGGGATTCTAACTGGTCTTATAGCTGGATCCCGGTTGTAGGCCCTGCAATCGGCGGAACGATCGCAGCATTATTATTTGTAGCTTTACCATTGTAGGAGTAAGAGGAGGAAAAAGAAATGCCGCAAGAATTGTCATATGAAAGTTTTGAACAACTAGAAAAGTTTATGGAGTTAGGCTTTGAAGCGGTAGGTGTTCCTAAGGACGACGCAGCAACTTGTGCGAAAGTGCTGATTGAGTCTGATAAACGTGGTATCGATTCTCATGGGGTAGGACGCTTTAAACCCATCTATATCGACCGAATCGAAGATGGTATCCAACATGTCAAAACAAAAATCGATGTTATTCGTGAAACAAAAACGACAGCTGTCTTAGACGGTAACGACGGAATGGGTCATGTAATTGGTGTGAAAGCCATGGAAATGGCAATTGAAAAGGCTAAAGAATACGGGATGGGTATGGTTGCTGTCCGCAATTCTACTCATTACGGTATTGCCGGCTACTATCCGTTAATGGCTGCTAAAGAAGGCATGATTGGGATTACCGGAACTAACGCTCGTCCTTCAATTGCACCTACTTTTGGGGTGGAAAATATGCTGGGAACCAATCCACTAACGATTGGTTTCCCAACCGACGAAGATTTCCCATTTGTGTTAGATTGCGCGACATCCATCACACAACGGGGAAAAATTGAGCACTACGCTCGCATTGGTAAAACCATGCCATATGGCTGGGTGATTGACGAAAATGGTGAGGCTGTTACGGATCCAGATATTGCTTTAGAAGGTTTGGTCAAAGGCACGTGTGCGTTAACACCTTTAGGCGGTATTGGGGAAGAATTGGCTGGCTACAAAGGCTATGGCTACGCAACGGTTGTTGAAGTTTTATCAGCAGCGCTGCAAGGCGGCTCCTTCCTGCATCAATTGACTGGAGTTGGTACCAACGGTGAAAAAGAACCTTATCATTTAGGTCATTTCTTTATGGCGATTGATATCAACGCCTTTACTGACCAGAAAGAATTTGAAAAAACCTCAGGTGATATCTTACGTGCTTTACGGGCTTCGAAAAAAGCCAAAGGTGAAGAACGAATTTATACTGCAGGTGAAAAAGAATACTTGGCTTTCTTAGAACGCTCTGAAAAAGGTGTTCCTTTGAATCCAGCTGTGAAGAAATCGCTGACGGATGTTCGGGATAAATACAACGTTGACTTTACCTTTAGCTGGGAAAAATAAAACCATTAGCGGCGGGAGACTTCCCGCCGCTATCAATAAAAGGAGCGAGTTCGTTGACTGATATTTACGAAGAAGCATTAGCCGCCCATAAAAAATGGCGGGGCAAAATCGAAGTAACTGGTAAACAAAAAATCACGGAACGCCATGATCTTTCATTGGCATATACACCTGGAGTAGCGGCACCTTGCTTGGAAATCGAAAAAGATCCACTGAAGGCCTATGACTATACCTGGAAAGGCAATATTGTCGCGGTAGTAACGGATGGTACAGCAGTGTTAGGCCTAGGGGATATTGGACCACAAGCCGCCTTGCCGGTAATGGAAGGTAAAGCCTTGCTGTTTAAAGAATTTGCAGGAGTTAATGCGATTCCTATCTGCCTAGATACGAAAGATCCAGATGAGATCGTTTCGATTATCACCAAAATGGCGCCAACTTTCGGTGGTATCAACTTGGAAGATATTTCGGCTCCTCGTTGTGTAGAGATTGAGAATCGTTTAATCGAGGCCTTGGATATTCCTGTCTTTCATGATGATCAGCATGGGACCGCAATCGTTGTATTATCTGCTTTGATCAATGCCTTGAAACTTGTACACAAAACGCCGGAGTCTTTGAAAGTTGTTGTTTCCGGTGCTGGCGCGGCGGGTAGTGCCATTATCAAAATGCTTTTGTCATATGGTGTGAAAAACATCACAGCTTTTGATAAAAATGGTGTAGTGGATTTAAGTTCTTCCAATGAGGAGGACCCTGTTCGTTTAGAAATCGCACGACTGACTGATCATAGCGATAAACAAGGAACTATGAAAGACGCCTTAGTGGGGGCGGATGTCTTTATCGGGGTATCGGCACCAAAGCTTTTGACGCAAGAAATGGTGCACTCGATGGCTGATAAAGCGATTGTTTTTGCAATGGCCAACCCAGAACCGGAAATCACCTACCAAGAAGCGATTGAAGCTGGGGCCATGATTGTAGGAACTGGCCGTTCAGATCAGCCTAACCAAATCAATAATGTCTTAGCGTTCCCAGGCTTGTTTAAGGGGGCTTTGACAGTTGGTGCTACTAAAATTACGAAAAAAATGCAAATCGCGGCAGCTCAAGCGATTGCTGATTTAATACCAGAATCGGAATTAACTACGGAATACATTATTCCAGACGCACTAAATAAAGACGTCGCTGAAAAAATCAGTGAGGCCGTCCAAAAAATGGCGGTAACAGAAAATGTCATCAGAAAGTAGGGAAGAATATGAGTACAGTCGGACGTTTTGCCAGAAGTGATATCAAACACAGCAATGCATTATTTTCTAGTTTTAAAGCGATGGTGGAAGCAAATTTTTACGGAAATAATGTTGAAATCGTAAAAACATTAGGAGATGCGTATGAATTAGCGAAGAGCTGTCCTAAAACCGTTGTAACAGATATGCCAACAAGTCACACAAAAGAGCTGGGCTTGCCAGATGATGCCAAAATCCTTGTCAGCAATGATGGGAAAGTTGTCGGACGAACGGCTGCTGCCCGTCGAATCATTGGCCAACCGGGAATTGATAAAGCCTATTATGAAGGAATCTTACGCGAAGCTATTTATCAAAGCACTCAGCATCATTACTACCGCGCAGATGTCTATGTAGGACTTGATGAAGAGTTTATGGTGAAAAGCCATGTCATGATTCCTGAAGGTTTTGAGAATAACTTATATGCTTATATGGCGAATTTCCAAGTTATGACATCAGAATTCGATCAAATGTATCAAAATTCTGCAAAATATCAGGAAGATGATATTTATCTCTTTGCTGATCCGTATTGGTCCCACCCAGACTTTCCACATGGTTTGGCCCTTTTCGATCCAGAGCATAACGTTGCCGCAATCTTAGGTCTACGTTACTTTGGCGAATTGAAAAAGGCAACCTTGACGATGGCTTGGGCAACTGCCCACCGCAATGGCTTTATTGCTTGTCACGGCGGTATGAAGCAATATGATTTAGGTGATCGCAAGTTTACCATGGCAGCCTTTGGACTTTCAGGATCGGGTAAATCAACCATTACCTTGGCAGAACATGGTGATCAATACAAAGTAACCGTGCTACATGATGATGCGTTTGTTATTTCGGAAAAGGACGGCGCAACTACTGCTTTAGAGCCCGCCTACTTTGATAAAACGCAAGACTATCCATTGACAAATAACGCGGTGAACTACTTCTTGACATGTCAAAATGTCGGCGTGACGTTAGATGAAGAAGGCCAGAAAGTGATTGTGACGGAAGACATCCGTAATGGGAATGGTCGAACTGTGAAATCGCGTTACGTGACACCGAATCGTGTGGACCATCTAAAAGAAGGCATTGATGCTGTCTTTTGGATTATGAAGGATGATAGCTTACCACCAGTGACGCGCATTGATGATCCAGTCCTAGCTGCTGTCTTTGGGGTAACGCTAGCAACGAAACGCTCAACTGCGGAAAATGTGGTGCCAGGAACCGATTTAGAAAGCTTAGTGATTGAACCTTTCGCTAATCCATTTAGAGCTTATCCGCTAAAAGAAGATTATATGGACTTCCGTGATTTGTTTGCTAGTGGTCGAACCAGCTGTTATATCTTGAATACTGGTTTCTTCAATGGTAAGAAAGTAACACCACAAGATACATTAGGTAGTATTGGTAAAATTGTTGAAGGTACTGCCGAATTTAATGATTTTGGTCCAATGACGGCTATGAGCTACCTACCTTTAGCAGACCATCCAGTTGATTTCGATGACCGGTTGTATGTCCAAAGATTACGTAAACGGATTGAAGACCGCCTAGTCTTTATCCAAGAACAAAAAGATATCAATGAAGGCTATAACGCTTTGCCAGAAGAAGCCTCTCTTTTGATTCAGCATTTAATCTTAGAATTGGAAAGCTATTTAGAAGAGTAGCCTAAAAAAATATTGAGAATATGAAACGACCCGTACGCGTTAGATTGCTATCTAACAAATACGGGTCGTTTTTTAGCCTAATTTTACGATTTTAGTTCCATGGGCTTCTTGAACAGCCAAAGCCTCGATTACACCTGGCAAATTTTCATAAGTAATACCAGCCCCAGGTAAGATGCGGATGCGGCCTTTCGCATAGCTCATCAATTCTTTTAAATGCTCGAAGTTTGCTTCAATGGGTGTCCCAGCAGCGCCACCATGTGTCAAAATGCGCTCAACGCCGCGTTCGGCTAACCAATCAATAGCTTTGAACTGATTTTCGGCTGACAACGCATCGAAAGCCATGTGGAAGGTGATTTGTAACCCTTCGGACACTTCAATCAAGAGTTCCAACGCTTCTTCATCTAACCAGCCATCTTCAGTTAGACAGCCAAAAACAACGCCATCCGTGCCAATTTTTTTAGCTTCAATTAAATCAGTATGCATGATTTTTAACTCAATATCATTATAGACAAAATTACCGCCACGAGGACGAATCATAGTCATGACAGGGACGGCCTTTTCATTGGCGTAAGCCAATGTTTCTTCAATAACACCAGTACTGGGGGTCGTACCGCCAACAGCTAGATTGTCACATAGTTCGATGCGGCCAGCACCAGCTGCAATGGCTTTGGGAATATCAGTAAAATTTTCGGCACAAAATTCTTTGATCATCTCTTTCGCTCCTTTACTTCTTCACTGCATTTTAGCATATTTTATGGACAGACAGAAGTGCTGTGGTAAGATAGCGATAGGAGGATTTCCCATGTTAAAGAAAATTGATCGTAGTGCCCTCTTTTTACAGAAAAATCAACACTTGTTCCGCTGCCCATTGTGTCACGAGTCCATGACGGCTCACGATACTAGCTTGATTTGTCAGCAGGAGCACCGCTTTGACTTATCCAAAAAAGGCACATTGTATTTTTTACAGCACCAGATCCAAAGCGAATATGACCGTTCGTTATTTGAAGCCCGTGGTCGGATGATTGCTAGCGGCATGTATAATCCATTACTAGAGACTATCGCCAGCTATCTCCCTCAAAAAATCGATTCACTAGTCGATGTAGGCTGTGGCGAAGGCAGCTTTTTGAATCAATTAGGTGAAAAACACTCTTTGGGCGCAGCAATTGGCTTCGATATTGCTAAAGAAGGGATTTATCTTGCGACGAATCAACCACTAAATGCTTTTTGGTGTGTCGCAGATTTGACGAATTTACCGTTTCAAACAGAACAGGTAGATGTTATTTTAAACCTGTTTTCACCCTCTCATTACCAAGAATTTAGACGGGTGTTGAAGCCCGCCGGTAAAATTATTAAAGTTGTGCCGGAGGAAGGCTATTTAAAAGAATTGCGTCAGGCATACGGCCAAAAAAGTTATCAAAATACAGCTGTTCTAGAACGTTTCCAAGCGGAGCTGAATTTGGTCCACTCAGAACGCATACAATATACCTTTAGTATTCCGCCAGAACGCCGTTTGGATATCATGGAGATGTCACCATTAGAGTGGCAGGCGACACCTTTACAAAAGGAAAAACTACAAAACAGTCCGCTAACAGAAATTACTATTGATCTGCGTATTTTAGTTGGCGATATAAAACGCTTACATTGAAAAATTTCTGCAAGACGCTTGCAATAGATACACAATGGTGTTATATTACTTACAAGTTGTTTTTTCATTGGTTTTTATCAGGTTCCTGTTCTGATAAAAGTTAGTGAAAAGAGCTTCACTAACGTAGCGACTCGCAGTGATCGACACCGAGGCGATACGTTTTTTTTATTGCCAAAAAACCAGTAGAGAAGAGTGAAGAGCATGGCTAAAAACCATATCGTATTATTTGAACCACAGATTCCAGCTAATACCGGCAATATCGCCCGGACTTGTGCTGCTACTAACACCCCCCTGCACTTGATTGAGCCATTGGGTTTTTCCACCGACGATAAGCAATTGAAACGGGCCGGCTTAGATTATTGGCATGAGGTAGAAATCTACTATTATAAAGATCTAGCAGACTTTTTGGAAAAAATGGGTGCTGGTGAATTGCACCTAATTACGAAATTTGCCAATCAAGTTTATAGCGACCATGATTACCGGGAAGGCGACCATTACTTCCTGTTTGGGAAAGAAACCACGGGCTTACCGGAAGATTTCATGCGAGAAAATGCCGAAAAATGTCTACGCATCCCTATGAATGATACCCATGTTCGGTCTTTAAATTTATCTAATACGGCGGCTTTAGTTGTTTATGAAGCGTTGCGGCAGCAAGAATTTCCGCAGTTGGAGTTATCTCATCATTACGAACACGATAAATTAGACTGAGTGAGGAGTTAAAATGGAGCTATATTTTACACGACATGGCCGCACCGAATGGAATAAGGAGTTACGTTTTCAAGGGAGTCAAGGCGATTCACCACTACTCTTACAAAGCTATCAGGAGATCAAGGAGCTAGGTGGCTTTATTCGTGAGGTACCTTTTGAGGCCATTTATACAAGTGATGCTAAGCGGGCGCAAGATACTGCGCAAGGAATCAATGCTTGTTTGGCTAACCCCGTGCCAATCATTGTGGATCCCGGCTTGCGAGAGTTAGGGTTGGGTGAATTGGAAGGTCAGCTGATTCGCGAAATGCAAGTCAAGTATCCGCAAGAAATGCAGGCGATGCGGGAAAAAATCGATGAGTACGATCCGAGCCCTTTTAAGGGGGAAACATTTCCAGACGCTATCCAGCGGATTGAAGCGGTTGTCTTAAAAGCTGTTAAACAGGCGCAGCAAGGACCGTTATTATTTGTAGGTCACGGAGCTTCCCTGACGGCGGCCGTTCAAGCGATGGCGGGTAAGCCATTGGCTGAGGCTAGAGCAATGGGTGGCTTGAAGAACAACAGCTTAAGTATTATGGAGACTCAAAATAAGCAGCTGCCATTTGAGTTGGTTCGCTTTAACGATGTTAGTTTCCTAAGTGATAGTGATGAATTGATCAGTATTCCGTAGAAAGGGGGCGACCTGTCTTGGAAGAGGCATTATATATTGTAGGCCAAGTACAGGCAGTGTTTTTTGAGAATCCCCAAAATTTTTATAAAGTCATGTTGGTGAAAGTCAGTGAAACAAATACCGATTTTCCCGATACAGAAATCGTCGTAACCGGCAGTTTTGGTCAGATTCAAGAAGAGACCAGCTACCGGTTTATTGGCCATTTTGTCGATCATCCCCGTTATGGCCAACAGTTTCAAGTCGAGACTTATCAACAGGAACGTCCGACTTCGGCCAATGGCGTCGTTAGTTACCTCTCTAGTGATAAATTCCCTGGTATTGGGAAAAAAACGGCTGAAAAAATCGTAGCTGTTTTGGGAGAAGCGGCAATTGATGTAATTATGGCGGAGCCTCAAAGATTGCGGGAAGTCCCAGGCTTAAATCAAGTAAAACGGGATTTGATTGTGAAAACCATCATAGAGAATCATGGTATGGAACAGGTGATTATTGGCTTGAACCGTTATGGATTTGGCTCGCAGCTGGCTTTTGCGATTTATCAGACCTATCGCAACGAGGCATTAGAAATTATTCAAGAAAATCCTTATCAGCTAGTGGAGGATATTGAAGGAATTGGTTTTAAAAGAGCCGATCAGTTAGCGGAACAGTTGGGCATCAAGGCTGACGCGCCGGCGCGGATGCGAGCAGCAGTCATGCATGAAATTTTTCAGCATGCGATGCAGACTGGAGACACCTTTATTGAAGCTAATACCTTGCTGGAGGCCGCAATCTTAACCTTGGAAAGCAGCCGGCCTGTTGAGATTCCGCCAGAGAACTTGGCAGATGTCATTATTCAGTTGGTGGAAGAAGGGAAGATACAGCAGGAGGCGACTAGACTGTATGACAATTCCTTGTATTTTGCTGAATGGGGCATTGCTAGTTCCATTGACCGTCTATTGAAACGGAAAAAGGAAATCAAGTATCCTCAAAAGGATATTCAAAAGAATATTCGTCGTATTGAAAAAACTTTAGGCATCACCTATGGCGACAGCCAGCAACAGGCCTTAGAGGAAGCAATTCGAGCCCCGTTATTCATCTTGACTGGGGGACCGGGGACTGGGAAAACCACCGTTATCAATGGTATCGTGACCTTATTTGCAGAATTAAATGGGTTATCCTTAGACCCGAAAGATTACACGCAGGAGATGTTTCCCATCTTGCTCGCTGCGCCGACGGGACGCGCCGCGAAAAGGATGAATGAAACAACAGGCTTGCCAGCTAGTACAATCCATCGCTTGCTGGGCTTGACGGGACGTGAAAAAAATCCCGCGACTACCGCAAAAGAGTTAGAAGGCGGCTTATTGATTGTTGATGAGCTATCCATGGTGGATACGTGGCTGGCCAACACCTTATTCAAGGCAATCCCGACTAATATGCAGGTTATTTTAGTGGGAGATAAGGATCAGCTACCTTCTGTTGGACCGGGTCAGGTCTTGCACGATTTGCTACAAATTGAAGAAATTCCTAAGCAGGAATTAGTCGAGATCTACCGTCAAGGCGACGGCTCCAGCATTATTCCTTTAGCGCATGAAATTAAGGAAGGCCACTTGCCGGCCGATTTCACTCAGAATCAAGCTGACCGCTCCTATTTTAATAGTGATGCTTTTCATATTGAACCTTTGATTCGGCAAATCGTTACGAAGGCCAAAGGCAAAGGATTTACCCCACAGGACATCCAAGTATTGGCACCCATGTACCGGGGACCGGCTGGCATTAATGCGCTGAATAAAATGATGCAAGAAATTTTTAACCCGGGCCAACCAGGCCGTAAAGAAGTCAGCTGGAATGAAACGGTCTATCGCATTGGCGATAAGGTCCTACAGCTAGTCAATGCGCCTGAACTGAACGTCTTTAACGGTGATATGGGGGAAATCACCGGAATTATTGAGGCGAAGGACTCGGAGGACAAGGTGGATGAGTTGGTGATCCAGTTTGATACCAATGAAGTTACCTATAAACGAAATGAATGGAATAAAATCACCTTGTCTTACTGCTGCTCCATTCATAAGGCCCAAGGCAGTGAGTTTAAAATGGTGATTTTACCGATGGTGCGTCAGTATCAACGAATGCTGCAGCGAAATCTTTTGTATACTGCAGTCACCCGTAGTAAGGAACTATTGATTTTACTAGGTGAAGTAACCGCTTATGAAGCCTGTGTGACCCGTGAATCGGCGGTGCGCCTCACAAGCCTCCAGGAGCGGATTCGCCATGCGGATGATTTACGTGGTAGTTTGCAGGAACAATTGGCAGCTTATCAAGAAGGCGCTGACTTTGAGGTTAAAGTGGTGTCTAAGCCAACTGAAACCAAGCTGGTACTTTTAGACGAGCCTGAGGAGCAGACGGTGACTACTGAAACAGAAACGGCGAATCAAGCCAGCGCAACAGCTGCAGTAAACGCTGAACCTATTGAGTATCGTTTGACGTTAACGAACCTAGCGACTATTGACCCCATGATTGGCATGGAAAATCTAACACCTGCTGATTTCATGCCAAAAGCCTGACCACAATTTCGGTCAGGCTTTTTTTTGTGTGCTACTAGTTGGTAGCTGAATTTTAGGTTTAGAGCTTGCGAATCTCGCTGTCAAAATATTGTTCCATAAAGTGAACACGAGCGGCAATTTCTTCAATCGAATAGGACTGGTCACTAATGATCCATTTTTCTTCGACATCATCATGACGAATCACGGTGGCAATATGTTTTCCTGTAAAAGTCTGCAAAGGTTCGTTGGTTTCCGTCAGGATGTAGGCATCCTGTTCTTCACCATCACCACCCATAATACCAGCGATAAAGCCATAATTTAAGGGATAGCGATTTCCATAAGCATCCTGATACCCGATAGGCCGGTCAACAGTTACCGTATAAATCATCTTATCCCTCCCTTAAAACCAAAACAAACGCGGCTCGCTAGTGAAGGAAAGGTCAAAGGAGCGCTGGCCCATGACTTCACCATCGACTTGGCCATACTCTGGCACTGTTGAAATAATCCGAATCTTACTTGTTTGAAAATGATGGAAGTTTTTAGACTGCATATGCTTTTTACGAGCTAATTGGAAAATCAGGTAGAAGATCTTAACCCAGGCGATTTTTTCCACGATTACTAAGTCCAAAGTCGCTTTGCGGGGATCCGCTACAGGGGCAATCGGGACGCCACCGCCAAAATAGGGATGATTCGTAGTCGTGCAAAGAAAAGCCTTTTCAAAAGCTAGTTGCTGGCCATTGAGTTCGACTAGGATGGGAAAGCCCTTTTGTGTAAAAAGCACTTTAATCATGGAAACCATATAAGCCAGCGAACCTAGTTTGTATTTGTTTAAGGTCTTTTTAGTGGCAGAATCATTGGTAGCTGCTACGATAGCCGCATCCAAACCAATCCCAATGTTGTTAATAGCAAGACCTACTTCATCTTGAATTTTTTCATGATAACGCATCACTTGTAAGGTTTGGGGCTTTTGAGCACCGACGATTTGCCAAAAAGCTTTTTCAGCTTCGCGCTGGATGCCAGCGCCTCGAGCAAAATCGTTACCAGAACCACAGGGAATATAGCCTACCGGAATCTCTTTAGGCAAAACATTCACCACTCCATGCAAAGTGCCGTCTCCCCCTAAGACGATCAATAAAGGGAATTCCTCCACTGGTTCAGTCCATGGTGCAAGCTTGGGTAAGAGTTCTTGGGCAAGCTCTTTTTCGTGCCCAGGGTAGGTAGTGGTGTACAGACTATATGTAAAATTCTTCTTTTCCAATATTTCCCGAATGCGCGCCGTGGCAATTTTAGCTCGACCGCTGCCGGCTTCTTCGTTGGCAATCAAATAATAATGGTGCTTCATGAGGAGCCTCCTTTTGTACTAGGGCTATTATAGCAGAAGAGCGTGGCAAACAGAACCTGAGGTGCTTCAAGGAGTTGCTATTTTAAGCGGCTTCTTCTATAATGACTACTGTTACTAAAAAGTGACCGCGGTTCGTAACCATCCCGCGACAACAAAACTAGGAGGAGAAAAGATGGAGAATCAATTAACAAAAAATCATCGTAAAATCACAACGCTGGCGATTAATGGTATGGTGATGGCTGTTTACTTAGCTGTGACGATAATGATCAAACCATTGGCCTCAGGGGCAGTCCAGTTCCGCTTGTCAGAAAGTCTGAATCATTTAGTCGTATTTAATAAGAAACTAATGTGGGGCGTTTTAGGCGGCGTAGTCGTCTACAATATTCTATTTTCAGAATTTGGCTGGTTAGATGTGATTTTCGGGGGAAGTCAGACGTTTCTTTCATTAGGCTTGACTGCTTTATTGGCGAAATATGTTCCTAATATCAAAATCCGTTTGGCCTTGAATACTGTGATTTTCACGGCTAGTATGGCCTTGATTGCCTGGATGCTGCATATCGCAATCGACCTACCATTCTGGGCGACCTATGGGACTACGGCTTTAGGCGAATTTGTCGTTATGGCTGTTTCCGCACCGCTGATGTACTATATTGATAAGCATGTCCATTTTGCGAACCGACTTTAACAAACAAAATCCTGCCAGCTCTTAAGAGTCGGCAGGATTTTTTTAATTGATTAGATCGTTTCGATAAAATGATCAGGATACTGTTCCCAGTAAGTCGAAAATGTGGGGACTTCTTGAAAATCTTTTTGATAAAGGCGAAAGACCACTGATACATCCTTAGGTTGCCACTGCTCTCGGTAAGAATAACGGTAGCTTAAGCCTAATTTTTGCATGACTCGGCCACTAGCAGGATTTTCTCGGTCATGGGTCGCGGTGACAAAAGGATACTGGTTTTTTAGTATACTTAATACATAAGCAGCGGCCTCGGTCACTAAGCCTTGATTCCAATAAGCTGGTAATAAGCCGTAGCCTAAGTCATGACTATCATTCCCGCTAACCGTTACATAACCGATGGGCGTACTATCCTTCAAGCAAATCGCCCAGAAATAGCCCTTCCCTGAGGTGTAGACTGGCGCCATCCGCTCTTGGTAAAAGGCCACCGCGTCAGCCTCAGTCTCTAGCGGAAACCAAGGCAAAAATTTATTCAATGTCTGATTAGAAAAAATTTGATAAATCGCGGCTAAGTCAGTTGTCAACTCAAAGGGGCGCAACAGCAAACGGGGCGTTTCCATTAACGTAAGATTGAACGGCTGACCCGGTTCAAAGTATGACGCAACCCGCGAATTGCTAGGGACATCGTGTAGATATTTTCAGCAGGAGCTAGACCGCCATAACCAGCGTCACCGATGTGTTGGATGTCAACGCCATTGATTTTGTTGCGTAATGCGATTTGTTTGATGGTATCGGCATCCGCACTTTCTTGACTAGTGCCAATTGCAGACATCGTTAAGGCATTGTTATCTTTGGCTACTTGAACAGCTGCCCGCATTTCTTCATCGGTGAAACCAGGAACAGTGCCCACTGCTGGTAGCAAAATTACGTCAGCGCCAGCTTCAATGTAAGCCTCGATTGCTTCAGGCGCAGCCACTGGTTCATTGACCCCAGCTGAGTGCATTTTACCTGCGATGATTAGCCCGCTGAAATGTTCTTTTGCGACGCGTACGGCTTTCGCAATTTCTTGGCTAGTTACGCCAGTCCCGGGATTTCCAGTTAGACAGATGAAGTCAACGCCTAACTTTTCGGCTTCTTGGAAAGTTTTGACTGAACTCATACGACCTTCAGCGATTGTCAATAGCTGTTCCATACCGGCAGCGTGAGGATCCACGGGTTCCAGATTGATTCCAACTGGACGACCAATCAATTTTTTCAAGCGTAAAACAGGGCTGCTATCAGGTCCCAAGTCAGCGACTGTTTCGGGTAGACCGCCGATAAATGGTTCAAAGCAGTCAAAGCCATTCAATAATAATAAGTCAGCACCGTAAGCTACGGCCACTTCGCCATTCGTTAATTCGCCCACTTGAGGGCCGGCATTCACGACATTTTCCGCACAGATGATGCGTCCTTCTGAAGCTAAGATTGACTGTTTCAAATCAGCTCCGTTCATAGCTTCGATTTCTGAGGTATTGGCACTTAATAAACGTTTCATAATTCTATTCGTTCCTTCCTGGTATCGCTTTCGATAGTTGCTTACAAAAAGGCGCCGCAAGCGGCACCTAAATGATCAAATAATTGTGCTGTTTTACTTAACTTTCAGGATTTTGCAGGTCTTCGATTTCTACCACTTTGAAGTTTTTCTTCTCTAATTGTTCCACAATGGTAGCACATAATTCTTGTGAGGTATTAGCAGGTAAAGTAATCAAAGTCCGGCGTACATATTCATCTTTCCCTACGTCTAGGGTGATACAACTAGCAATACTGCTGTATTTGGCGATGATTTTTGACATAGCGGCCAAGTCACCTTGTTTCCCAGTTGAAGCGATGGTTAAAACATAGCTACCTTGCTCGATATTCCAAGATTGTGCCAACATATTCAAAAGAGAAGCGTGGGTCAGAATACCGTAAAAGTAGTTGTTTTCATCTAATACGGCGATATAAGGCAATTCTTTGATGGTGAAGAACACTTTGAAGAAAGAAGTATTGACGAAAATGAATTTCGTAGCATTTTTCAGCAAATGTGTCACCGGCAAGCTCATGTCACCGCCGTTGGATTTATGGCGATAAATATGCATTTTATAGATATTCCCGCGGAAGATTTTACCAGATTCATCCAAGATTGGCACACAGCGGAAGCCAGACTCTTCTAAAATCGTCAAGGCTTCTTCCAGCGTGTTGGTCTCAGTGACCGTGGTCAAATCTTTTTTCTTGCGGACTACTGTTTTTAACAACATAAAGATTCCCCCATTTTTTAAAATTTTGACTCGCTGCTGATGTAAAAAAAGAGGAAAACGACAACCCTTACGTCCTTTTTTTACATCTTGAGATCATCAATAATGATAACATATTTCCTATTAAAACAATAGGTAACAGAGACAATTGACAGAAAATCGAAAGCGTGCTAATGTTAAAAGAGCGTTCTATGCACATTTTTGAGAGGGGGAAAAGCAGTGGCTAAGAAAAAAGCAGCACTGGCTTGTTCTGTATGTGGCTCCCGTAACTACTCCAAGTCTGTTAGCGAAGGCAAACAGGGAGAGCGCTTGGAGATTCGTAAATTTTGTAAATATTGTAATCAATATACGATTCATAAAGAAACAAAATAGGGGGAGCAAAGATGAAATTCATTCGCAGTGTCATTGATGAAATGAAAATCGTAACCTGGCCATCAAAAAAACAATTGCGTAAAGATACCTTAGTCGTGATTGAAACATCAATTATTTTTGCCGTGATGTTTGGGGTTATGGACTGGGCGATCCAATCAGTCTTTAAACTGGTGATTCGCTAAATTTTCTAGTATTTCCCTAGGGATAATGCTATAATAAGCGAGAAGAAAAAACTTCGGGTTCCCTGAGGTTTTTTTATTTTACGGAAGAAGGAGCCACCTTTTATGGAAACATTTGAAAAACATTGGTATGTCCTACACACTTATTCTGGTTATGAAAACAAAGTCAAAGCGAATATTGAATCTCGTGCGCAAAGTATGGGGATGGAAGATTTTATTTTTCGGGTAGTTGTGCCGGAAGAAACTGAAACAGAAGTGAAAAACGGTAAGAAAAAAGAGACCATTCATAAAACATTCCCTGGTTATGTTTTAGTAGAGATGGTCATGACCGATGATTCCTGGTACGTCGTCCGCAATACCCCAGGCGTAACTGGTTTTGTTGGCTCGCACGGTGCTGGTAGTAAGCCTGCTCCACTATTACCAGAAGAAATCAACTCGATTCTGAAATCATTAGGTATGAGTACGCGTCAAACAGACTTAGAAATCGCAGTTGGCGACGTGGTAACAATCATCGAGGGTGCCTTTGCTGGTTTAACCGGTCAAATAACGGATATTGAAGAAGAACGTCAAAAACTAAAAGTAAACATCGACATGTTTGGACGCGAAACAAGTACTGAACTAGATTTTGATCAAGTCGATAGTATTTAAAGAAGAGGTTGAAGCAGAAGCGGTTAACTCCGAAAAATAAGCAGGATGCTAGTTCTGCTTAGCAGTAACTGTATGCGTATAGCTGTTGCTTCTGCTTCCACCATTTATTCGGATAGGAAGAGTCTAGGACATAGCTTTTTGAGTTATGTCCTGGACTCTTTTCTGTTAAGGACTAATTTACGGAGGGAATCGAAATGAAAAAGTTCTTTTTAATCAGCGCGTTTTTCTTACTAAGTGCTTGCGGTGTACAAGATGCGACGAGTCAAACAACGGCAGAGCAAGCGACGACGACTTCAAGTGAGACCATTCCTAAAACAACGCGACCAACACTTTTTATCCACGGCTACAGTGGTGGCCCGGCCTCTTTTGGTAAAATGCTGGGACGCTTTCAACAGGCCGATATTTCCCAACAAGAGCTAACGGTAACCGTTGCGCCAGATGGTAGCGTGACTAGTTCCGGAAGTCTTAGCGGGAATGCGGACAACCCCACGATACAGGTACTATTTACCGACAATAAAAATAATGAGTGGAATCAAACGGAATGGATCAAAAATGTATTACTGTTTTTGAAGAAAACCTACGATGTAACATCCGTTGATTTAGTGGGGCATTCCATGGGCGGTGTCAGCGGTTTACGTTATCTATTGACCTATGGAGGAGAGCAAGATTTACCGGCAATCGATCATTTTGTTGCTATTGGGGCACCATTTAATGACTTTCTAGAGAACGCCGATCAAACAATTGAGGATGAGTTAGCCACAGGTCCTGTGGAGAAAGCCGACCGTTATCAAGATTATCAACAAATGATTGGCAATTTACCCACAAATACGCAGATTCTATTAATTGCCGGACAGTTATCCCCAGAAGATCTCAGTGACGGCACGGTCCCTTTAACAAGTGCGGTGGCGGTGTATTCTTTACTGAAAGCCCAGGGAAACCCGCTTAAACTGGAAATTGTGGAGGGGAAAAACGCGCAACACAGCCAACTGCACGAGAATCCACAAGTGGATAACTATGTCAGTGATTTCCTTTGGGACTTGTCCACAAGGTAAAAGTGCAAATAGTTGCTTACTTTTGGTAAGGAGAGTATATTCTTCTTGTAAACGTCAAGAAAGAAGGAATATCAAATGGCTTACCATACAAGTAATGAAGAACACCCAATCGAAATCGTGAATATCGCGTCACTAGAAGGACGGGTTAAAGAACGCATGGAAGCAGGTGCTTTCGGCTATATCCGTGGTGGCTCTGAAGATGAATGGACGATGCGGGAAAATACTGCCGCTTTTAATAAAAAAACGATTATGCCTCGTGTTTTGCGTGGCATCGATCATGCGGATCTCAGCACCAAATTGTGGGATATTGAGTTAGCCACACCAATTATCCAAGCGCCTTCCGCTGCCCAAGGTTTGGCCCATGAAAAAGGCGAAGCTGACACTGCCAAAGGAGTAGCGGCAGCCGGATCTATTTTCTCCATTAGTACTTATGCCAATACGACGATTGAAGATGCTGCGAAAGCGGCTCCTGAAGCACCGCAATTTTTCCAATTATATATGAGTAAAGATGATGGCTTTAACAAATTTATTTTAGATAAAGCCGTCCAAGCAGGTGCGAAAGCCATCATTTTAACCGCCGATTCAACATTAGGTGGCTATCGTGAAGAAGATATTATTAATCAATTCCAATTCCCACTACCAATGCCTAACTTGGCAGCCTACAGCGCCCAAAGCGCTAGCGGCAACGGTGAAGGTAAAGGCATTGCTGAAATTTATGCGGCTGCTAAACAAGGCTTAGTACCAGAAGATATTAAGGCCATCAAAGATTTGACCGATTTGCCAGTCTTTGTCAAAGGAATCCAATCACCAGAAGACGCCGAAGTTGCTATTGCAGCCGGGGCAGATGGTATCTGGGTCTCCAACCATGGTGGCCGTCAATTAGACGGTGGTCCAGCTTCCTTTGATGTTTTGCCAAAAATTGCGGCAGTAGTAAACAAACGGGTCCCAATCGTTTTTGATTCTGGCGTACGTCGCGGCGAACATATCTTTAAAGCATTAGCTAGTGGCGCCGATTTAGTGGCCATTGGTCGTCCAGTAATCTATGCTTTGAACTTAGGTGGAGCTGAAGGTGTAAAATCAGTCTTTGATCACTTGAACAAAGAATTATCAATTACCATGCAATTGGCTGGTACAAAGACAATTGAAGAAGTAAAAAATACTGTATTGTTTGATTAATACCAATTAGAAAGTCTCGGCTTAATAAAAGTCGAGGCTTTTTTTCTTTACAGGATATACCCGCTCCGGTATAGTAAAGAATATAAATACCTACAGGGGTATAACAAGGAGCGAGAAAATGCGGATTGTAATTATTGGCGGTGTGGCTGGTGGAATGTCGGCAGCTACGCGTTTACGTCGTTTATCGGAAGAGACAGAGATTATCGTATTAGAAAAGGGACCTTATGTTTCCTTTGCAAACTGTGGTTTACCTTATCATTTGTCAGGCGAAATCGTAGCCAGAGAAGAGCTAATGGTTCAAACACCGGAGCAGTTGCGGACGAGATTTCGGATTGATGTTCGTCCCGAAAGTGAAGTAACGAAGATTGATCCGGTACAAAAAGAAATCCACTACCAATACCAAGAAGAGACTAGAACGCTGACTTACGATAAGCTGTTGCTAGCGACTGGTGCTAAAGCTATCCAGCCGGCGATACCTGGCTTGAGGGAAGCTGCTAACATTTATACCCTTAGGAGTATAAATGATATGGATCAAATTTTACTAAAAATGACGACTAGTCAACAAGCATTAGTTGTTGGTGGTGGTTTTATTGGCTTGGAAGCGGCTGAAAATCTGCGTAAAGCAGGTAAAGATGTGACCTTAGTAGAGGCAGGACCCCATGTTTTACCTAATCTAGATGTTGAAATGGCTCGTTTTGTTGAAGAAGAAATGCGTAAGCATGGCATCAAAGTGCTACTTAACCGAGCAGTCACAGAATTTGAAACGAACAAGGCGATTTTAAGTGATGGTGAGAGCATTCCCTTTGATTTAACAGTATTTTCAATTGGCGTTCAGCCAGATACCCAATTGGCAGCGGCGGCCGGCTTGCAGCTAGGTCTAAGAAATAGCATCAAAGTGAATGAGTTTTATCAGACTTCTCAAGCTGATATTTATGCAGTAGGCGACGCGATTAGTGTAACAAATCAAATCAATGGGGCAGAAAGTTTGATCTCTTTAGCTTCACCAGCTAATCGTCAAGGCCGTCAAGTTGCGGATGTTATGATGGGGCTGCCGCGCAAAAATCGTGGGAGCATTGGGACTTCAATTGTAAGAGTTTTTGATTTGGCAGCTGGTAGTACGGGTCTGAATGAAGGACAACTACAACAGGCTGGCCAGCGCTACCAAGCTATCCACATCACTGGCAAACACCATGCCGGTTATTTTCCAGGGGCGCAACCCTTGACGCTGAAGCTGCTGTTTGATCCCGAAAACGGCGAAATTTTTGGCGCGCAGGCGGTAGGAAATAGTGGTGTTGATAAACGAATTGACATTTTAGCGACGGCTATCAAGGGTCACTTAACAGTTGCGGACCTGCCTGAACTTGAATTGAGTTACGCGCCACCTTTTGGCAGTGCCAAGGATCCTGTGAATATGGCAGGCTATGCAGCTTTAAACTTAATGGAAGGTTTTTCTGAATCGCTGACACCGTTAGCGCTAAAAGAAGCCCAAGCAGCGGGGGCCTTATTAATAGATGTACGTAATCCGCTAGAAATCGCTGAAGCTGGTGCGATACCGGAAGCTAAAAATATTCCGCTGGATCAATTACGGGACCATTTGTCAGAATTGCCATTAGACCAACCTTTAATCGTCAGCTGTCATAGCGGCCAACGCAGTTATCTAGCCGAACGAATTTTACGAAATCACGGCTTTAGTCATGTTAAAAATTTAGACGGAGCCTTTATTCTTTATCAAATTCTTTTCCCTAATGAGGTGCTAAAATGAAACAGATTTCAGTTAATCAATTAGATCAAAAATGGCCCATCTTGGATGTACGCGAGGTTGACGAATTTAGTCAAGGACATCTAGCTGGTGCATGTAATTTGCCTTTAAGTGAATTTGAGAGTTGGGCCGCGCAGTTAGACCCCAAAGAAACCTATCAAATTCTTTGTCATTCTGGCAATCGTTCACAAATGGCCAGTATGGTTTTAGCCCGTGCCGGATTTTCAGTAGTGAATGTGTCCGATGGTATGATGGCGTATAAAGGAGCGACAGTCAATGAGTTGTGATAAAAAAATTGAGAATCGTCTCAAAAGAGCAGAAGGTCAGATTCGCGGCATTTTACGCATGATGGAAGAAGAAAAAGACTGCCAAGCAGTTTTAACTCAGCTGATGGCTGTTCGCTCTAGCATCGATAAAGTAATTGGCGTAGTGGTGGAAGAAAACGTGAAGGAATGTTTAGCGCAACAGCAAGTCCCAATTACAGAGGAGTTTGCGGCAGCTTTGCAGCTGATTTCTAAAACTCGTTAGTCATATAAATAGCGCCCCGTCAACAGTTAGTCTAACAACTAACGATGGCGGGGCGCTATTTTTGATCTGCTGAGGATGCTAGCTGTGACTAGGCTTCGTTCATCAATTCTGCTTGTAAACGGCGCGCAGTTGGTGTGACAGCTAAGCCACCTTCGGCTGTTTCTTTAAAGATTGAAGGCATTTGGCGTCCTACTTGATACATGGCGTCCACTACTTCGTCTGGGGGAATTACGCTTTGAATGCCGGCTAAGGCCATATCAGCCGAGATGAACGCTTGTGAAGAACCAAGGGCATTCCGTTTCACACAAGGAACTTCCACTAAACCAGCGACTGGATCACAAATTAGACCCATCATGTTTTTTAAGGTAATCGCCACCGCTTCACCGGCTTGAGCGGCGGTTCCGCCAGAGGCACAGACTAGCGCGGCCGCCGCCATCGCACTGGCTGAGCCAACTTCTGCTTGGCAGCCTCCTTCGGCACCGCTAATCGAAGCATTATTGGCGATGACTAGACCAAAAGCACCAGCTGTAAAAAGAAAGTCTAGTTGCGCTTCATAGTCTAATTGCAGTCGATCTTTAGCGGCAAAAAGAACACCAGCTACCACCCCAGCGCTACCGGCAGTGGGTGTTGCACAGATTAGTCCCATTTTGGCGTTGACTTCATTTGTGGCAATCGCATTGCGGACAGCGGTCAAAACCGTATCACCGCTTAAAAAGCGGCCACTGTTTAAATAGTCATTTAGTTTTTTGGCATCGCCGCCTGTGATCCCAGTCACCGAGGTAACGCCGGCCACGCCTTGCTCAATGGATTGGGCCATCACTGCTAAATTGCGTCCCATTAATTCGCGAATCTGCTCCCGGCTACGACCGGATTGGGTCATTTCTGTCGCAATCATCAATTCGGCAACAGAATCATAAGCTTGTGCTTGTTCAATCAATTCTTTAATCGATAAAAACATCAGTCGTTCCTCCTAATCGAAAAAGTTCACACTATATAGATGTGGCAAAGTAGCCAGGGTCTTGGTCAACTCTTGTTGATTAGGCTCATCTACTTCAATTATCATAATTGCTTTTTCCCCTTTTGATTCCCGGGTCACAGTCATGGTGCCGATATTGACTTCATGGTCCGAGAGAATCTGGGTCACTTTTGCCACCATTCCTGGTAAGTCTTGATGAACGATAATAAAGGTTGGGGTGCCCATGCTAAGGGAAATCTTAAAGCCGTTTAGTTCTGAAATCTGAATATTGCCGCCACCAATGGAAATGCCGGTGACACTCATTTTACGTTCGCCTTTAGAAACAATTAAACGCACAGAATTAGGATGCTCCGCCTTTTCCTTTTTAGGTACAAACAGGACTTCCATATTCGCTTCATGAGCCAATTTTAGTGAATCGGCTAAACGTTCATCATCGGGTTCCATTCCTAAGAGACCGCCCACTAAGGCAATGTCTGTTCCGTGTCCCCGATAAGTTTTTGCAAAAGATTCATAGAGAAGGATATCCACACTATCAGGTTGCTCACCAAAGATACTGCGGACGATTTTGCCAATACGAGCAGCGCCGGCCGTGTGGGAACTGCTGGGACCAATCATAACGGGCCCAATAATATCAAAAACGCTCTTATACCGTAATTCCATCTTGCGTCTTCCTTTATCATAAAATTTAATTTCTATATTATAGTTAAAAATCTGAGCCTAGTCTATCACATTCTTTCCCATTCGGACAGTAGGGAAGACGCGTATCTTAGCGATTCTTCACGGATTTTTGCCAAAGCTCTCATAAAGACATTACGCGTATGATTTTCAAAAAAGGGACTTTTCCTTCTTGTAATTTTGGCACTTTTTTAGTAGAATATCTGAGTGTGCAGTTTTGGACGCATCTTTTTGATGGGTTTCGGCACATCTAGTGGCGACACTAGGAAGGTGGGAGGAGAAATTTGCATCTCCAATTAACCACATCACGGACTTAAGGAGGTATGTCTCGTGGCAAAGAAAGTAGAAAAATTAGTTAAATTGCAAATTCCTGCAGGTAAAGCAACTCCAGCTCCGCCAGTAGGTCCTGCACTAGGTCAAGCGGGTATCAACATCATGGGATTCACAAAAGAATTCAATGCTCGTACAGCTGACCAAGCAGGTTTGATCATTCCAGTAGTGATCTCTGTATACGAAGACCGTTCATTCACCTTCGTAACAAAAACACCACCAGCTGCCGTATTATTGAAAAAAGCAGCTAAAATCGAAAAAGGTTCAGGCGAACCAAATAAAAACAAAGTTGCTAAAGTAACTCGCGACCAAGTAAAAGAAATCGCTGAGTTGAAAATGGAAGACCTAAACGCCGCTGACGTAGAAGCAGCTATGCGCATGGTTGAAGGAACTGCACGAAGCATGGGGATCACTGTCGAATAAGACTTATCCCTAAGGAAGTAGCTTCTCAGTTGGCTCTATATTGAAAGATATAGAACACGTGGGAGGTTCAACCGTTATAACCACATTCAAGGAGGAAACAAAATGGCTAAAAAGAGCAAAAAGATGCAAGATGCATTGAAAAAAGTTGATTCAACTAAAGCTTACCCAGTTGCTGAAGCAGTTGCTTTAGCTAAAGAAACAAACATCGCAAAATTTGATGCAACAGTAGAAGTGGCTTACCGCTTAAACGTTGACCCTAAAAAAGCGGATCAACAAATCCGTGGTGCCGTAGTATTACCTAACGGAACTGGTAAAACACAAAAAGTTTTAGTCTTCGCTAAAGGCGAAAAAGCAAAAGAAGCAGAAGCTGCTGGTGCTGACTTCGTTGGTGACGACGACATGGTCCAAAAAATCCAAGGTGGCTGGTTCGACTTTGACGTCGTAGTAGCAACTCCGGATATGATGGCTACTGTTGGTAAATTAGGTCGTGTCTTAGGCCCTAAAGGCTTAATGCCAAACCCTAAAACTGGTACAGTTACAATGGACGTAACAAAAGCTATTAACGAAGTAAAAGCTGGTAAAGTTACTTACCGCGTTGACAAAGCTGGTAACATCCATGTGCCAATCGGAAAAGTTTCTTTTGAAGACGACAAATTAATCGAAAACTTCAAAACAATCAATGACACTTTGTTGAAAGCTAAACCTTCAGCAGCTAAAGGTCAATACATCAAAAACATTTCCGTAACAACTACATTTGGCCCTGGTGTCCATGTAGATCAAGCTTCTTTCTAATTAAAAAAAAGATTGACTCGACTGCCTTATCTGTGATAAGGTAGTTGAGGTTAAAGTTTAACTGTACCGAAGACAGTAGGTGACGCAAGTCTTAATTTCCTACCGAGGACAATTATTGAGAACATTCAATAGTCCCTCTATGTCTGCGGTGGCATGGAGTTTTTTTGCGTTTTCAACACAACGTTGGTCAACCGACTTGACGGGACTGTTGAAGCGTACTAGCCCAACCTAGTGTAGGTCGTTTCCTTTAAAAGAACGACTTTTCGTTGGTTTTTCTAGAAGAACTCTTCCATCAAAACCAGGAGGTGAAACAAACAATGAGTGAAGCAGCAATTGCAAAAAAAGCAGCGATCGTTGACGAAGTAAGCGAAAAATTCAAAGCAGCCGCATCTGTAGTAATCGTGGATTACCGTGGACTAACTGTTGATGAAGTGACTCGTTTACGTAAACAACTTCGTGACGCTAACGTAGAAATGAAAGTTATCAAAAACTCTATCCTTTCTCGTGCGGCTGAACAAGCAGGCTTAGAAGGTATGAACGAAGTGTTCACAGGCCCTACAGCCGTTGCATTCAGTAACGAAGATGTTGTCGCTCCAGCGAAAATCATGGACGAATTTGCGAAAGACGCAAAAGCTTTGGAAATCAAAGGCGGTATCATCGAAGGTAAAGTTTCTTCTTTGGAAGAAATCACAGCATTGGCAAAATTGCCAAACCGCGAAGGCCTTCTTTCTATGTTGCTATCTGTCCTACAAGCACCAGTCCGCAACGTGGCTTACGCTGTCAAAGCAGTGGCCGAAAAAGAAGACGATGCAGCTTAATAGCCGCATAGCATAAAAAAATTAAACTTTCAAAACGGAGGAAACCAAAAATGGCATTGAACATTGAAAACATCGTTGCTGAGTTAAAAGAAGCAACTATCCTAGAACTTAACGACTTAGTTAAAGCTATCGAAGAAGAATTTGGCGTATCTGCAGCTGCTCCTGTAGCTGTAGCTGCTGCTGGTGGCGCTGCTGCTGCTGAAGAACAAACTGAATTTACAGTTGAATTAACTGCAGCTGGCGACCAAAAAGTTAAAGTTATCAAAGCAGTTCGTGAAGCAACTGGCTTAGGCTTGAAAGAAGCTAAAGCAGTAGTTGACGGAGCTCCTTCAGCAGTTAAAGAAGGCATCTCTAAAGACGAAGCTGAAGCATTGAAAGCTGCTTTAGAAGAAGTTGGCGCTTCAGTAACAGTTAAATAATTCTATTTGACTACATGACCCAAATCCCTATTAATAGGGATTTGGGTCTTTTTTTATAGTGAATTAAGGAATGGCGGGTAATAGTTGAGAAAATCTATAGATCAAAAAAAAGTGCGAGTACCTTGTTCTTTTTACGGACGATAGTTTTCTAAGCTTTGTTAGTTTATACTGCTTAAAATCTAATCTTATAAAGACTGCAGTCTTTTGAAAATACCACTAAAGTATGAAGTATTTCCTGTTTTTTTCTGGCATAATAAATAAAAGTCTTATTAAGGAAAGAGTGTTGTGAATGATTGTTGATTTTGTTGTTTTAACCGGGTTGTTTGGTATTATTGTTGTCAATTTATTAATTGCCCTGATGAAAAAAAACAATTCTAAAAAAGGATTAGTTGGGTTAACCGTTTTTGAACTGTTTTTCATGGGTATTTTTTTGTATCTTGCACTTCCAAGTAAAAACTTGAGTTCACTTTTATGGTACAACTTGTGGGGCGCATTTGCTGCAATCTTGTTAGCTGGAGGTTTGCTAACCCTTGTAAAAGCGGGGAGTAAAATTCGTCAAAAAACATTAAATGTAACCGGAAAACGGGTGGATATTTCTTTTGATAAAAAAACTTCTCCTGTGCAATTGGGAAAACTATTTGGTAGTGTGGTGGCACTGATGCTGATTTTATTTGTTGTTTCTAAAATTAGCGCAATTACTTCCATTGATGAAGTTTATTCTTCCATCCATGCTAAAACAGAGGAAAAAGCAGAGGTATTAACTTCTACTAAAGAGACCCCCATTGCAATTGCACCAGATATGGCGAAACGGAAAATGCTGCAAAAATTCTCTGTGATTCCAAACTCCAATATGTTCACTTTGGATGGCATTACGGCCCAGACGATTAATGGAGAATACGTTTATGTTGCAACGGTAGAATACAATGGTTTTTTCAAGTGGCTTAAACTTGGAGAGGTTCCGGGATATTTCAAAATTAGTGCTACTGATATTAATGCACAGCCAGAATTTGTCAAAGAACCACTGAAGTACACCCCATCAGCTTTCTTTAATCAAGATGCCGGGCGAAAAATTTATGCTGCTTTTCCTGGATATGCTTCTTATGGGAAAATCAATCTAGAAATTGATGATAAGGGGATTCCTTATTATATTCAAACACTGTACAAGGAATATGGCGTAACGGGGTTAATGCATTATGATAATTTTAAAACGGCGGTCTTAAATGCCCAAACAGGTGAAGTTAAGCTATATGATAGCAAAGAAGCACCTAGTTTTGTAGATGCACCAATTACTTCGGCCGCAGCGAATAGTATGAATGAATTTTTTGGACGTTATGGTCAAGGTTGGTGGAACCAGTTTATTTTTGGGGCTAAAAAAGATGTCAAAGTTCCCACGGATAATGGCATTTATGCGGCTGGTCAAATTACGCCAATGCTTAGTAAAGAAGGTCATTTAAATTATTTCACCGACTTTACCAGTGGTGACGATGATCAGGATTCTGCATTGGGTTATTCATTGATCGATGCTCGCAGCGGTCAGTTGACTTATTACCGTGATTTGGAAGTTGGGATTATGGACAGTGATGGTGCAATCTCCATTGCCTCCAAGATTTATCCAGAAAAGAAATGGGATGCTGAAATGCCCGTTCTTTACAACATTGATGGCGTTCCAACGTGGATTGTTTCACTAATGGATAGCAAAGGAATTTTCAAAAAATATGTCTATATCAATGCTGTTGATAACGATATAGTTGTCGACGCCGAAAATGCGCAAAGTGCACTAGATGCTTATCGAATTGAGTTGGCGACTAAAGGCAGTAATAACAGTAATACAAACGCAGATTCTCTTGCTGAAAAAAGCGGTATCGTACAACGGGTGGTTGTTCTGGCAAACGGTAGTAATACGGTGGTGTCATTTTTACTACAAAATGATAGAACAGTTTATAGTGTTAATTCTAATAATAGTCCCTATGCTATTTTTATCAAGGAAGGGGACAAGGTCACCTTTAAAGCTAACGTGACAGCAGATCAAACTGCAGCGAGCATTCAAGATTTGACAGTTGCTAGTATTGATGGAAAAGAATAGAGGAAAAAGCAGAGGAAAGAATACACTTTTCTCTGCTTTTCCTTGATTCCTGATTCTAATATTGTAACCAATAAATAAGCCGTACTTTTAGTATTTATTATTTGTCGGGGTAAGATGAGACTCTTTCAAACTTATATATGGCTACATAGAGAGAATTATTCACTACAATTTTAAATTCTTTTCGTCTATGCTACAGTTGAGCTATATTTGATGATTTCTTCAACTATTTTCTGGTACATAAAAGCTGTGAGGTGGGACGAATGAAGCAACAAAACTTTTATAAATACTTTTTGATTTTAGCGGCGGTACTCTTGGCTATTTTTCTGATTAGAACGATTTTGGACCTATTTGTGCTAAGGTCTAGCTTTACTACTGAGTTGATTTTTGATCGGACGATTGATTATCTACTTCCCAGTGCGATTCTTTTTGCTTTTGGTATGTATTATAAGAAGAAATAAGTTTACCGCGAAATAACTGATGCTTAAACTATAAAAGCGGCTTCGTGGTAATTGACAACCACTCTCGCACGTGGTTAAATGGTTTAAAAATAAGAACGATGGAAGTGGAATATCATGGCGGATCTTTCTAAATTAAAGCAAGAGTTTGCGGAAGTCAGTGATTTTTTGATTGCTTTGGGGGATGAAAAACGGCAAGCAATCATTATCCGTTTGATGGAAGAGGATTCTTGCGAGGGTCTGCGGGTAACGGATTTGACGGAGGCCACGCATTTATCGCGTCCGGCGATTTCGCATCACTTGAAAATTTTGAGGGATGCGAAAATCGTGGACTATCGTAGTGTTGGGACTAAGAATTTCTACTATTTGACCCATGAAACGGCAGAGGTGGACAAGCTGAAGCAACTGCTGGAGGATGTACGTCTCGTCATGACAACGCGTTAATAGACAGGTGTGAGCTGGGAAGACTAGTTCATGCCTTTTTTATGAGGTCTTTTCGACTTCATCTGCTATTTTTAAAATAATCTTGCCTCGAGCGTGCCCAGCTTTTGAGTAAGCAAAGGCTTCTTGAATTGCTGCTAGTGGGAAGATGCGGTCAACTATTGGCTTGATTTGTCCTTGTTCAATCATTTCCGTCAATAGTTGTAGTTGTTGACCACTTGGTTTCATAAAGAGAAAGGTGTAAGAGGCTGCTCTTTTTTTCGCCAAGTTAGTTAGGCGTCTGCTAGCAATGGCAAATAACCCACGCTTCCAGAGAGGGAGTCCAGCTTCCTTAGCAAACTGCGCAGTGGGCAAGCCAGAAATAGTGACCACGTTTCCACCGGCTTTGATGATTTTGAAGGCATCTGCTAAAGTTTGTCCGCCTTGGGTATCAAAAACATGATCATAGTCCTTTAAGTCGGTAAAGTCCTCTGTTTTATAATCGATTACTAAGTCAGCCCCCAGTGACCTAACTAGGGCGGTATTTTTCTGACTGGTAGTTGTCGCCACAAAAGCACCTAAATTTTTGGCAATTTGGATAGCTATGGTGCCGATACCCCCAGAACCCGCCTGGATTAAAACTTTTTGATTTGGCTGGATCAGCATGATGTCATGGAGCGCTTGATAGCTCGTAAGACCCACCAATGGGATGGCCGCAGCTTCTTCAAAGGACAGGTTCTTTGGTTTAAAGGCAATATCTTTTTGTGAAACGGCCAAGTACTCAGCGAAAGTGCCAATACGATTTTTTTGGACCCGACCGTAAACGGCATCACCTGGCTGGAATTTTTGTACGTGACGGCCAGCTTGCACAATAACGCCAGCAAAGTCACTGCCTAAAGTCAGGGGCATCTGGTAGTTTAGTAGCATTCTTAAGCCACCATCTTTGGTTTTTAAATCAATTGGATTGATGCTAGCAGCTAGCACTTTTACTAGTACATCCTCTTCGCCAATGTCTGGCATAGGAATCTCTTCAATAGTGGGTACGGCTTGTTTATAGCGGTTAATTCGGGCAGCTTTCATGATGATTAAGGACCTCCATTATCTGTTGGTTTAAAAATATAAACGATTAATACATGCAGTTTACTTTTTTGGTTTAAAAATGTCAACCAATAAAACGAAAGATTTTCTGTGATAACTTCTGACTATCGCTATCAACAATCGCTATTATTTTTCTTTGGTGAGCTGTGTTAGAGTCATATAAAGACATCTAACAAGGAGCGTTTAACTATGGAACAAGCGATTCCCAATTCATTACCAAAACCGTTAGTGCAAGCCAACCAAAGTGTGCTGGTCATTAGTGTATTATTAAGCTGGTTGACGGGTTGGTATGTCCTTTTGCTACTACCATTAGCAGCGGGATTAGGCGGTATTTTCTTTCAGTATAATTTTGTAATTCAAATTGCCAAACGATTTTTAAAGAAACCAGCCAGTGCTTATTTACCAGAAGATAAAGCTGACTTACGGTTTAATCAAACGATTGCCAGCAGTTTATTGGCTTTAAGCTTTCTTAGTTTTCTCAGTGGTCAGGCTGTATTAGGCTATCTCTTCTCAGGCATGGTCTTAATGGCTGCTTCGGTAGCCTTGATGGGCTTTTGTGTCGGCTGTTTTATCCGTTATCAATGGGTTCGTTATCGTCATC
>NZ_BCQJ01000006.1 GCF_001544375.1 Enterococcus canis NBRC 100695
AAAAAAGAAAAATATCTGGCTTCCAAAACTGATAGCTGATGAAGCAAAAAATCCCGCTGCTTAACATGCAGCGGGATTTTTTTAGTCAAGACCAACCCGATTACCCTTGAAAGCTCACCTTGACGTGTTATTGGATAAATTTAAAGATTTCATTGTCATACAGATGCAGGACCTTGCGGCATAGGAGATCAATGAAGAACCCGGCCACAAATGGGATAACGAAGAAGGCCATCAGTACGCCGACAATCGCCAAGCCGGTACCACCGGTAGCATTATTGAAGGCCGAGATCGGACCTACCAAGCCAACGATCCCAAAACCAGCTGAGGCAGGCGTTCCTAAAATGTTAAAGAAGTAGACTCCCAGACCTGAAATAATGGCATTTAGAATCACTGGTACAGCTAAAATTGGAATACTTGATCAAATTAGGAATCATCATCTTCATAGCCCCAAGTAAAATCGCTAAGGTGACCCCTTTTTCATTGACCTTCATAGAGCCGATAACCAAAATCGCGGTACAGGCTGTTACCCCCACTGCCGCAGCGCCGGCACCTAGTCCAGCAACCCCAATGGCAATCCCAATGGCCACCGTAGAGATTGGTGAAATAATCAGAATGGCAAAAGAGATACAAATCAGAATCGACATCACAAATGGTTGTAGGTTGGTAAAGCTGTTGATCATATTGCCGATACCCACCGTAATCAAGCGCACGTAAGGGAGTGCTAGCAAGCCGACAAAGCCGACCCCCGCCCCGACAATGATTGGCAGCAGTAAAATCGTCAAGGAACCCAGCTTGTTCCCAATCAGTCGCGTCACAAAGGCGGCCAAAGCACAAATCAACATAATGTTGATTAAGTCTCCAATCCCCACCATGGAAACGACGCCGTCTTGGACGACATAGGCGCCAGAGCCCAGGAAGGCCGCTGCCCCAATCAAGGTACACTGCATGGGATTTAACGCAAATTGCATGCCCACCAGAACCCCAATAATGACTGGGGCGATAAATTGCATGACAACAACAACATCCAACATACTTTGAAAAATTTCATTATACGTGGTTAAAAATTTAAAGATCTCAGACAAGATCGCATTAGCGATCAGTGCAACAACGACCCCTGTCGCGGTCCCCGCCAAGACTTTATTTAAATAGTCTTTGGCGGTTAAGCGATCGGAGGCAACGGCAGCAGCTTGTGCCATTTTCATCCCCTCCTAGTATAGTTGTGATACGCTATCAAATTTGGCTAGATTTTCTTTGATATCATTTAGGAAACGACCAGCTTGTAGACCATCTAAGATGCGGTGGTCGATTGAAAGACATAAGTTGACCATATCGGCCGTCTTAAAGCCGCCGTCTTTTGTTGGTACGACACGCTTGGTGATGCCTTCGACTTGCAGGATAGCGGCTTGTGGATAATTGATGATTCCCATGGACTGTACTGAGCCAAAGGTCCCGGTGTTATTAACCGTAAAGGTGCCACCTTGCATTTCGCTATTGGATAAGCTGCCTTGGTGGACAGCGTCCGCTAAGCGTTTCGCTTCCTTGGCAATCCCGGTGACAGACAATTGGTCCGCGTTCTTGATTACCGGTACAAAGAGATTTTCTTCGCCGGCTACCGCAATCGAAATGTTGATATCCTTATGGTAAATAATGTTGCCGTTATCCCAGGAAGTATTGAGCTTAGGATTGTTCTTCAAGGCTTGAACCACTGCTTTAATAAAGAATGGGAAGAAGGATAGCGGTACGCCTTCCGTTTTCTTGAAGTTGTCTTTCGCTTCATTGCGTAACGTTACTAAATTGCTGACATCGGCTTCCACCATCAGCCAAGCATGAGGAATCTCAGTAACACTTTGAACCATCTTCTTGGCAATCGCTTTGCGGACACCATCGGCTGGTACAACTTCATCACGATCTGTCGTTGGTACTGGCGCTGGTCGCGCTGCTTGTGTAGGTGCTGCTTGCGTAGACGCCGTAGCGGTTGGTGCTGGTGTCGTAGCGGTTGCACTAACAGTTGCCGTTTCAACCGGTGCTTTAGTTGGTGCAGCTGCTGGATCAAAATTCAGTAGATCCTTTTTAGTAATCCGGCCATCATGACCGGTGCCGGTTACTTGCGCCAAATCAATCCCTTTTTCTTGGGCTAAGCGCATCACGACAGGTGAATAACGAGCACCACTGGTTTTTTCCTTACTAGCAACAGGCGCGGCTGCTTTCGGTGCTTCGCTAGCCGCCACACTAGGTTCAGCGGGTGCGGCTTTCACTTCTGGTGTCGGCTCACTGGTGCCACCTGCAACTTCGATACTTAAAATATCCGTGCCAATCGGTACTTCTTGATCTGCTTCCACTAATAATTCTTTCACGACACCGTCAAAATTAGACGGAATTTCTGACGTGACTTTATCCGAAACGACCTCTGCAATGGGGTCGTATTTTTTGATTTCATCGCCGGGTTTTACTAACCACAGTGTAATCGTTGCTTCGTGAACACTTTCCCCGAGACCGGGCATTTGGATCTTTTCGATACTCATGAAAATCCCTCCTAAAATTCTGCCAATTGACGCATTGCCGCTAACACTTTGTCTTCATTCACTAAGAATTCTCGTTCTAGATTCAACGCATACGGCATACTTGGTGTATCTGGACCAGCCAAACGTTGAATTGGCGCATCGAGATCAAAGAGTGCGTCTTCGGCGATGATGGCCGCGATGTCACTAATAACGGCACCTTCTTTATTGTCTTCGCTGACTAATAGCACTTTCCCGGTCTTCTTAGCAGCTGCTACTAACGTTTCTTTGTCTAATGGATATAAGGAACGCACATCTACAACTTCAGCCTCAATACCTTCCTTACTCAAGGTTTCCGCCGCCTTCAGCGCATGGTGGAGCACCATCCCATAACCAATTACGGTAATGTCGTCTCCTTCGCGCACCACGTTGGCTTTATCCAATGGCACCACATAATCATCTTCTGGAACATCGGCTTTCAATAGTCGATACAAGCGTTTATGTTCATAGAAGAGCACCGGATCATCACTGCGAATCGCCGCCTTGATCATGCCTTTAGCATCATAAGGGTTGGAAGGCGTCACTACCCGTAAACCTGGTTGACCAACTAAGATTTTTTCAGTGGATTGTGAGTGATAGAAACCGCCTCGCACGCCGCCGCCATAAGGTGTCCGGTAAACGATTGGTGCAATCCAATCACCGTTGGTCCGGTAGCGCATCCGTGAAGCTTCTGAAATAATTTGATTGACTGCTGGCAAAATGTAGTCGGCAAACTGGAACTCGCCAATCGCGCGGTAGCCGACAATCCCTAAGCCCACCGCTAAACCACCAATTTCGCCTTCTGTTAAAGGTGTGTTAAAGACCCGTTTGTCGCCAAATTCAGCCGCTAATCCTTTAGTAACGCCGAACACGCCGCCTTTATCGCCGCCAACATCTTCCCCGAAAATCACGACTTTTTCGTCACGCGCCATTTCTTCTGCGATTCCTCGATTGATCGCTTCTAAGTATGTCATTTCCGTCATGGTATTCATCCTCTCTCGTTTTTATGCCCACACATTGTCGTTAATTGATTCCGGTGTAGGGTCTGGCATTGCTTCGGCTTCGTCCGTCGCTTGATTGATCATGTCTTTCATTTCTTTTTCTAAAGCGTCCATATCGGCTTGCGTCATGTAGCCTTCCTTAATCAATTGTTTTTGGAACGTGGTTAATGGATCATGCTTCTTCATTTCTTCCAGTTCTTCTTTAGAACGATAAACCGATTGGTCGTCATCGGAAGAGTGAGAAGTTAAACGTTCCACCATTACTTCGATCAAGCTTGGTCCTTCTAATTTACGAGCACGGTCAGCCGCTTTCTTAAACGCCAGATACGTTGCGGCAAAGTCATTGCCATCAACGCGAATGCCTGGCATACCATAGGCCGCGCCACGGTCAGCCATTTTTTCTACCGAATATTGTTCGTTTTGGCCTACTGAAATGGCATATCCATTATTTTCAATGGCAAAAACCATTGGCAGCTTTTTAACGCCAGCAAAGTTCATGGCTTCATGGACTTCACCTTGGTTGGCAGAACCTTCCCCGGTGGTCACTAGGGTTACGTAATCTTCATCCCCTAAAAGGGCCCCATAAGCCACCCCAGTCGCCACTGGAAATTGGGTACTTACCGTAGAAGAATGGGAAACCACCCGATTCTTTTTATCACCATAGTGGTTCGGCATTTGGCGACCATGAGAAGCTGGATCGTCGGCTTTCCCGAAGGAACCCATCAAGATTTCTTTAGTGGTGGTCCCCCAAGCCATAACCGCTGACATATCACGATAATAAGGTAAGAAATAATCCTTTTCCCGGTCAAAAGCCATCGCCATCGCGACTTGACCAACTTCAGCCCCTTGACCAGAAATGTTGAAGGATGTTTTCCCGATTCGCGTCAATTGCCATAACCGCTCATCTAGCCGTCTGCCTAACAACACCATTTTGTACGCGTTTACAATTTCTTCAGCGCTTAAACCTGTTTTCTTCAATTCCATGATCTTCACTCACTTTCTATTTATGAATTGCTCTTCCAAAAGTATCTAATGCTGCTTCTTGAATGGCTTCTGACAACGTTGGGTGTGGATGGACAGCTTCGCCGATTTCATCAACTGCGGCGTCCATAAACATCGCCGTGCTGGCTTCGGAAATCAAATCGGTGGCATGGGGACCAATAATGGAGACCCCTAAAAGATCATCCGTGTCTTCATCCCGCAAGACTTCCACAAAGCCGGCTGCTTGCCCAAAGATCAAGGCTTTCCCGTTGCCTTGGAAATTGAAACGACCTGTTTTGACTTTGGTACCCTCCGGTACATTTTGACTGGTATAACCAACACTAGCAATTTCAGGACTTGTATAGGTACAGCGTGGTACTTGATGATAATCTAGCGGCATAGGCTCTTCATCAAACATATGATCCACTGCAATCTCGCCTTCCTTCATAGCCACATGGGCCAATTGTAAGGTGTCGATACAATCGCCAATCGCGTAGATATGGCCTTCTGTCGTTTGGTAAAATTCGTTGACTTCAATCCCTTTTTGATTGTATTTCACTGAAGTATTTTGGAGTCCTAGCCCTTCGACATTGGCTTTACGTCCCACTGCTACCATCACTTTATCAAAATGCAAGATCTCTTCCCCAACAGTTACCGCCACTTCGTTACCCACAACCTCGGCTTTTTCAACTTTACTATCTAATAAGAGCTTCACACCAATCTGTTGCAATTGTTTCTGCAGTTCCCGTGAGATACTTGGACTTTCGTTGATAACTAGCCGGTCCAAAAATTCAATGATGGTCACTTCAGTACCCAGACGTTGCAGTAAAGAGGCCCATTCCACACCAATCACACCACCGCCGACAATCGCCACCTTCTTGGGCAATTCCTCTAAGGCCAGCATCCCGTTCGATGACAAGATATGCGTTTCGTCAATTGGCAGTGCTGGTAAGCTTTTCGGTGAGGAACCAGTAGCAATAATCAATTTTTTCGGTACGATAATAATGTCTTCTTCGGCTTCATCATTGAAGGTCACCGCCACTGCCCCCGATACCGGTGAGAAGATAGAGGGTCCTAAAACTGCCCCTTCGCCGTGGAGCACCGTGATTTTATTTTTCTTCATTAAGCCTTGGATTCCTTGATACAACTGATCCACGACTTTTTGCTTCCGCTCCTGCATTTTCAAGAAATCAACAGACAATTCGCCGGTGCGCATAATGCCAAAGTCTGCACTATTTTGATATTCTTCATATAACTCTGCGCTCCTTAGCAAAGCTTTTGTGGGAATACAACCGCGATGCAGGCAAGTGCCACCTATCTTTTCCTTTTCAACTAAAATGACCTTTTTCCCTAACTGCGCCGCATGAATCGCGGCCGCATAGCCGCCGGTCCCTGCGCCAAGTACTAATAGATCTGCTTCCATTACCATACTTTGCTCACCTCTTCTGTTTCATATCGTTGCGCCGCTTCTTCGCCGGTTAGAACCCGTTTGACTCCTTCAAATAAGGCTTGCATCTCCATCGCACCCGGTACAATTTCGACTGGTGCGATCCAAGAAACATGACTAGCAATCCGCTTGGTTAAGCGTTCAGAATGGGCCATGCCGCCGGTTAGAATAATGAAATCAATGCGCCCTTCCAAGACCGCCGCCATTTCGCCAATCGCCTTCTGAATCTGATAGCACATGCCTTCCCAATAATAGGCCGCCTCTTGGTCTCCTGAAAGCATCTCGGTTTCGATTTTACGAAGGTCAATCTCATGGAGATAAGAATTCAAACCGCCTTGCCCGGCCAAAATTTTCTTGATTTGTGGCATTGTCAGCTGTTCCGTAACGATTTTTTCGGCAAAGTCGACTAATGGTAAGCCGCCGGTGCGCTCCGGTGTATAAGGTCCTTCACCATCTAAGCCATTCACCATATCAATGATTTTCCCTTGCCGATGGGCGCCGATACTGATGCCGCCGCCCAAATGAGCCACAATGACATTACTATTTTGGTAGTCCTTTTGATTTTGATTCAAGACAAAACGCGCCGTCGCTTTTTGATTTAACACATGGCCGACACTCCGCCGTTCAATCCCCTTCAAGCCAGAGATTCGGGCGACAGGCTGCAACTCATCCACCACCACAGGGTCAACAATATAAGCTTGTACCTGATAGTCTTCCGCAAATTCATTGGCTAAAATAGCTCCCAGATTAGAGGCGTGGGTATTGTAGCGCTCCTCCGTCAAATCTCGCAGCATGGCCTCATCGACTTCAAAGGTGCCGCCGGGAATTGGCTTCAATAATCCACCGCGTCCCACGATTGCATCAAACTTACCGTGATAGCCACTTGTTAAAATAAAGCTTTCAATCGCTTTTTTGCGAAACTCTTTTTGAGGAATGATCCCAGAAAATTTCGCTAATTCATCCACAGAATGATCAATCGTTTCTTCCGCGAGTAGCGCATCATCGGCGTAAATCGCCACCTTGGTTGTTGTCGAGCCAGGATTGATTACTAAGACATCACTCATGCTCCTCACCTCCCAATTGCTTCATGGCAAATTCCAAAGATAAAAGCTTGCTTTCGGCTGAATCACTCCGGGAAGTCAATACGATAGGAACCTTGGTGCCCACAATCGTGCCCCCCATCACAGCCTGTCCAAACAGCAATAGTGACTTGTACAGCACATTACCAGTATCAATCGTTGGAACCACTAACACATCTGCGTCACCCGCAATTGGTCCCGTAAAGTGCTTGTGGGCCACCGCTTCCTTTGACAACGCCAAGTCCAAGGATAACGGACCATAAACAGTTGCCCTGCGGTCTTGCATTTGCTCAGTCACTTCTTTCGCTAAAACCGAAGAAGGCATTTTCGGATTGAAAATCTCCGCCGAGCTGAGTAAGGCGACCTTAGGCTCCTCAATGCCAATTTTTTGAGCCGTGGTAATCGCATTGTCTGCAATTTGAACCAGCTGCTCGACATCTGGTGCGATATTCATCCCTGAGTCAGTCAATAAAATCGGGCGATCCATTTGCGGCAAGTGAATCATGGCCACATGGGAAAGCAATTTTTGTTGCCGCAGATCATATTCTTTCTTCAAGACTTCCTTTAATAAGTCATGCGTCTGAACAATCCCTTTCATCAGGATTTGTGCTTCCCCTGTCGCAACACTTTTGACCGCCGTGCTGATGACGGTCTCTGGTGAACAAGCAACAAAGTGATAATCACCTGCGCCGTTATCTTCTACATCATAGATTGTGAAATCGATTTTTGAACCAAATTTTTGTTTAGCTTTCGTGATGGCTTCACGAATCTCCGGGTTCGCTCCCCCCGGAATCGCTATTGTAGTCATCTGTCTCACCTCTCCTCACAATCATCATACGAAAAGTAAAGCGCTTTCTCAACTCTTCACCTAACCCACAATACTTATTTAATAAGGAGACTTTTCACAAAGTTTGTTGGGTATGAGCTGTTATCCTAAAAAAAGAGCAGGCGAAAACCCTTGTCGTGCCTATGGTTTTCCAGTTTTTCAACTAGCAGAGAAAATTAGAAAAATAGTATTATGATTAAAATAACGCAAGTTTGTTCTTATTTTTATATTTTTTGTGAAAAAGCGAAAATTTAGAAAAGGGGGAATTGATGGGGGTAGCGTGAGATACGCCTCACTATTGTAGTAAAGATACTAGATACTAAACTCTCTTACAGCACTATTTATAACTAAGTTTTTTTGACATATCAGGTTTTATGTCAAAATTTCTTACTACCGCAAGCACTAATTTTTGCTAGAAAATGAAAGAAGTTCTATCATCAAAGCAAGAGAAGCGTAGGCTTCTATTATTGGAGGGAGCAAAATGAAACAAGTTGTGATTTTAGGCGCTCACGGACAAATTGCACGTCTAGTAACAGCCATGCTGCTGAAAGAGTCTGTCCATCAAACCCTGTTTCTTCGTCATGCTAACCGTTTAACAGTGACCGATACCGCTAAAGAAACCTTATTAGAAGGCGATACTAGCAATCTAACTGATTTAGAACGGGCACTAAGCGGTCAAGACATCGTCTATGCTAACTTGGCCGGAAAAAATATCGTCCAACAAGCCCAAAATATCGTGACCGCTATGAAAAGCCAGCAAGTAAAGCGACTAATCTGGATCTCGACATTAGGTATCTATGATGAAGTCCCTGGTACTTTTGGTCAATGGAACCATGACATGCTAGATGGCGGTTATTTGGAAGACTATGCAGCCGCAGCTAGAATCATTGAGACATCAAACCTTGACTACACCATCATCCGTCCCGCTTGGCTCACTAATAAAGACGAGGTTGATTTTGAATTGACACAAAAAGGAGAAGCTTTCAAAGGAACCGAGGTTTCTCGTAAAAGCATCGCCGCTTTAGTCACTCAACTAATAATCACGCCAGAAACAGCGCTTCATGCTTCCCTGGGCGTGGACAAACCCGGAACTGCTGGGGATAAACCAGCCTGGTATTAGTGTCCAATACGCAAAAACGCACAAGAATCACCTTTTATTAGATGATTCTTGTGCGTTTTTAGTTCGCTATTTAAATAGATTTTCAAAGCCATCCTTCAAATCTTGATTATCGGTTTCATGGAAGTACAGGTAATTTTGTTCGTTCCCTTGGTTTTGTTCCGTTAAGTAGACTTTTGGTTGTCCGTCTACTAAAACAAAGAAGTATAAGTGCATAGCCCCAAAAGAGCCAGTCTTAGCATCGGAATATACTGCTACCAACTGATAGCCAGCTCCCATCCCAGTAGTGGACCATTGAATCGGAATCTCCTGTTTATCCACAACCATTTGCATCGACTTGTCTAACACCTTATCCGGTACTGCTACCCCATAAAAGTCCACATTATGACCAGGCTCGTAGGCGTGATACTCCTGCCCCATCGTATTGCCCCAATTCTTCATAAAGTCAGTCAATGTGGCTGCTTTTTCAGAAGTCCACAAGTTCGTTTCACTAGTGCTTGAAGTGTCAGCCGTCATCGCTTCAGAAGAATGACTGCTCGCCACTTCCGAAGAATCGGTACTTGCCGTTGCGGCGCTAGTTTCTGTCGTTGTGCTTGATGCAACAGCGCTTGACGAGGTAGATGAGGCACTTGAGCTATTGGTTGTGTCGCTTCCACATGCCGCAAATAATAAAATAGACGCTGCAAATGATGCCAATAAAACCACTTTTTTCATATGTACAATCTCCAATCACGTTTATACCTTGATGATAGTCCTAAATAACAGGAATAACAAGTTAAGAAAGCTTTAAAAATAACAGCTTAACAAGCTGATTTGCTTTGATCTCAACTAGTTGAGGTCCGAGATAGAATGACTGTTTATCGTTACCAAATTTTTGCTCACCATCGCAAAGGATTCTTGCACTTCTTTTTGTGCTCGTTTAACTAATTGCTTTTTCCACAGAGCCTACTCACCTCTTCCCTCGCTTTATTGTTGCAAAGCTATCTAAATAAATAAAAAACAAGTACCTAGACTCCAGATACTTGTTTTTACGTTAGTGATTCAACTTAACTCTTCTATATATTCAGCGGTCTTAGTAGCAGTCACTAAAAAACGGCCATAATGGTAGGCGACATACGCAACTACGAAGGATGCAATCCCTATTTCTAGCCAACAAATGCCTTGTAACGCAAATCTCCAACTAGAAGTGATAGGCAAAATCGAAGTCGCCTCTGACAGAGCAGTAGCGGAGATCACTAGCGGAAAAGTAAACGCCGCATAACTTGGATAAAAAGGTAGTCGTCTTAAAGGAATAATCATTTTCAAAACTACTACATAGAGCAACTGCGACAGTAGCAGAAGACTTACTACCAATGTCATTTGCGGATGTGAATAAACCTTGAGATAACCTGTAAGGCAAAGTGAGCCGGGGGCCGCAATAATCGTAATCAAGGGTAAAGTAGCCTCCGCCATTTGTCGATAATTGAAGACGCGGTGCAATACGAACGGCAGCAAGAATAGATAAAATCCCAGCGCGACCCAAAAGATGATTTGACCTAGCGCAGGATAAAAGTTGCCAGAAGTGACCGAAATCACCCCAATTCCTACGTATACGATAAACCAACTAGGGTAAATATGCTCAATCAGCACCTCTTTTTTAATAACAAAGCGGTAAGTAAATAGTAGCATCAGACCGAAATGCAGAAATAACGTTCCTAACCATAACAGGCGAACCATTCCAGCTAGTCCTGGGAACTGGACTAGATATGTACAGATCACCATCAATCCCATTGTGAAAGTTGGCGCTACTGAAGCAATGATGGGATCTGACAAATGTGCCCGCGTTTCGTGAAATAATAATAACAGCTTTAACAATACCAGTATCATTAAGCCACTAGCAATCAGTCCCAGTAGATTTCCTAAAGCTGACCAGCCGACACTTTTCAACAAATTTCCCAATGAGGCCGTTCCTAAGATCAAGCCGCAAATGGGGATGGGCAGTGCCCGTAATAAACGTTTCATTCAACTTGACCTCCTTTCAAGCTTTAGTATACTAAGAGTGATATCATTACGGAAATCAATCTTTTCTATGCTAATTATTACTAAAACAAATAAGGATTGCTTGAATGTTTTCATTACTACGAACCTTTATTACTGTCTATGAGACGCGCAACTTCACGCAAACCGCAGAAAAACTGTTTTTATCACAACCTACTATCTCCGCTCAAATTAAAAAATTGGAATCAGAACTACAAACGCCGCTTTTTATCCGCAAAGGTAAATTAGAGATCAGCCCTACTAAAGAGGCTGACTTCCTCTACCCCCGCTGCTTGGTTCTTCTAGAGGAATGGGCGGACACCCGTCAACGGATTGTGGACAAAGAAACCTTTCGGGAAAGCTGTCAAATTGCGGCCTCAAATACTTGCGCTACCCATTTATTACCACGCCTCATGCCACATTTACTAGCTGCGTTTCCCACAGTAGACTTTCGGATCGACATGCGCAATTCCCACGAAGTCGTGCAACAGCTGCACCAGCACCAAGCAGATCTCGGACTGATTGAAAAACCACAACCCGTAGCTGACTTGCGGCGTGAACTATTGCTGGAAGATGAACTAATTTTAGCTGGAAAGCCCGACGCACCTTGGCTTTTACGGGAAGCTGATTCAGGCTTGCGCGCATATAACGATGACTACCTGACCCAGCAAAATTTGACTCCGGCATTTTTACCTGTTAACAACAATGAAGTCGCCGTCGCTCTGTTGCAAAATGGCGTAGGCCAAACTATTCTATCCAAGCTATCATTACCTGCAGGCGTTCCTTATCGCACCTTTGAGCCACCAAAAACACGCCCACTTTACTTGGTTTACCGTGAAGAAAAACCCTTGATTTTGAAGATTGCCGCCTTTATCCACAGCACTGTGCCAACATTCTAAGGTAGCTTGTTATCAGACAGCTTTTCCTTGTTATGCTACACTTAAGCTATCAATGAAAAGGAGTTTGATTATGGTAGGAGAATGGTATCAGGCCAAAGAAGGCCGTGCGGAGCATCTGGTTTATCTGGATAAAGAAGGAAAAGAGTTGCCAAAACTATTGGCTGGGGAAAAAAGCATGGTGATTCGCGGCGCGGCGGGTCGAAAATCCCCCTTAGGTGGACGCGCCAAGGTGGACGATCTAGTGTATTTTGTGGAAAAAGGTGGAAAACTGACAGTGACGCATCGCGGAATCATCACGAAAGTAGTGGAAACCGAAAAAATGACCCCCGAAGAATCCACAGCCTTTGTGGATAGCTATCAAAACCAGCTGAATCTCTCGAAAAAGCAATATACTCGTTGGGCTGGAAAAAAATTTTTAGCTGTTTATGAAATCCAACACCTTGAAGCCATCGAACCGTTTACCTATGAACGGGCTAAAAATATGGATGACTGGATCATCACAAAAAGTATTGACGAAATTAGCGCATGAAAAAGTGGCTTGGGTGTGGAAAACCCCAGGCCACTTTTCTTATGCACATTACTTGTTGAAAACTTTTGCTTTTAGGCGCCATCATTCAGTGCTTTCACTAAAAATGGCAGGTCGGCAAGACGGTCGATGACGTAATCCGCGCCGTCTGCATAATACGTTTGGGCGACTGCTTCTCGTAAAGCTTCCCGCTGCTCCAAGGGTAATGCTCGAAATGCGGGGGTGGTGACTTGAGAAGCCGAGCTGCCTTCAATGACACCTACTGAAATGACACCAGCATTTTTTCCTTCTTTAATGTCAGAGCTGGTATCCCCTACCTTAATCACGCGGGCACCTTCCGTGATGCCCATCAAAGCTAGATTCTGAAAAATCATATCTGGGGCCGGACGTCCTACACCTGCTACATCATCAGGTGTCACTAGAAAATCCGGCTGATAGCCCGCTTCATGAGCGCCCGCCGCCACAACTGCCATCATCTCACGGGTATAACCTGTGGTACTGCCAATCTTAATATGATGCTTACGTAACCAATGAACGGTTCTCAACAATCCTTCTTTGGGGGCCGTGTAGGTGGATAAGGTTGCGAACAGGGCTTCTTCAAAATCCTGATAAATTTTTTGGGCCGCCAACTCTGTAGGAACTGTACCGTAACGATCTTGCCACTGCTTTTCTACCCGTGGCAAGGCTAGTAACGTTTTGATATGGTCGATTTTCAGTAGTCCCATTGGTTTGCGAATTTCCGTTTCTGTCAATTGGATACCCGCTTGTTGAAAGGCGGTTTGAAAAGCGGCCACTGGTGCTAGACAGCCATCATCCACCGTCGTGCCGGCCCAATCAAAAATGACACCACGAATCATTAGACTACCTCCTTTGCTGCTTTGTTGCTGACATAATCCGCCGCTAGCTGAATGACGGCCTGCATATCAGCGGGATAAATCTCACCAATGTTCCCAATGCGGAAACAATCAATCTCACTAATTTTGCCAGGATAAATTGCATAGCCATTTGCTTTCAAATAGTCATAAAAATCGGCAAAAGAAAATTCCGAAAAGGGGTAATAAAAGGTCGTAATAAACGGACCTTGATCGGCTTCTGCAATCAGTGGTTGAAAGCCTAATTCTGCCATGCCCCTTCGTAATAGCTGATTATTTTCCGCATAGCGGGCAAAACGGGCCGGAATTCCACCTTCTTCTGCCAACTCTTTTAAGGCTTGCGCAAAAGCTAAGACTGTATGGGTAGGCGAGGTAAACCGCCACTTCCCATCCACATCCATAGCTTGATGCTGGTCGTAGAGATCTAAGCTCAAGGTGCGAGCTTTGCCGCGACTGGCGGCTAACTGATCTCGGCAGCAAATGACAAAGCCAAAACCGGGTACTCCTTGGATACATTTATTGGCACTAGAAATGAGGAAATCAATTCCTAAAGTTGCCACTGGAATCTCGATTCCGCCAAAGCTCGACATGGCATCCACAATAAATGTCGCGTGATGCCCTTTGACTACTTTTGCCACACTGGCAATATCATTGAGGATGCCTGAAGTGGTTTCCGAATGAACCATCGCTACAAAATTAATGGCGGGATCATGGGCTAAAATGTCCTTAATGGTATCAGGATCCGGCATCTTTGTTTCTGCCACTTCATAGTACACATGATTCAAGTCATAGCGCTGGGCTATTTGGCGCATCCGTGCGCCATATGCGCCGTTTCCGCAAATCAAGATTTTGTCTAGGGTACCAATTACCGAACTTAAAACAGCTTCTACTGCAAAGCTACCGGAGCCTTGCAATAAAATAGCGGTATAGTCTTCTGGGGAAACCTCTGCCAAATCCAGCAGTTGTTTACGAATATGCTGCGTGATAATTTTGTAGTCATCATCCCATGTACAATGATCCACCAGCATCGCTTCTTTTACGGTTTTCGTGGTGGTCAAAGGCCCCGGTGTTAATAGTTTATAAGTCATATCATTTCACCAATCCTTGATGTTCTGCTAATAATGCGGGTGTCAATTTTTCACCAAAAGCCTTTTGACTCTTAGCGGTTTCCAAGCCAGCCGTGCTCTCGCCCTCATAAAGCGCACTTGGGTAGTATTGAATAATCTCTTTGCGGCCAACTGTCAAAATAATTTCCGCCATTTTTTGCAGATCGGTCATTTTTTCTTTGCTTTGACCTTTATTAAGAATGCCCAGTGATTCAGTCAAATGATAAGTGCCTTCCGCAGGCTCCACATATTCAATAGGATCACCAGCCTTTTTCGCGGCAACCGCTTGGTGGCGCAAACCAAAACCTAAAGCGACTTCGCCTACTTTGACCTTTTTCAGCGGAGCCGAACCAGAAGCTTCCACATGATCGCCAGCATTCTCATAGATTTTTGCTAAAATCTGCTGTGCTTCCTTCTCTCCATAAGTATCAATCAAGCCTTGGAAAAGGAGCCACGCCGTAGAGGACTGTTTAATATCAGAAATTGATAATTGACCAGCGTAGGCCGGGTTAGCTAAGTCCTTGAGACTCGTTGGCGGGGTGAGTCCCGCTTCCTGCAAGGCCTTCGTATTGTAGAAAATCACGCCTTCCTGCACCGTCAGTGGCAAAGTATAGCCAGTTGTTTCGGCTAACGGTTGAACGTTTACCGCTAGCTTTTCTAGAAAATGATTCTTTTCCTCCGCCGCATCCAGATAGAAGGTACTCATTGTGACTAAATCAGCCTCGAGATTTTTACCTTCCGCTAATAATTTACCACCCAACTCAGAGGTGCCTAAACTCTGCAGGACATACTTGTCCTTAAAGCCATTGTCATCTAAGGCTTTTTCCATAGCCTTCACTGGTTCTTCATCCGCGTTCGTATAGATGACGGCCTTATTCTCAGCAGCGGCCCCAGCACCTTTACAACCTGCTAGGCCTAATAAGCCCAACCCTAATGTACCTACTAACATAAATTTCACGATTTTTTTCATTGATTCGCTCCTTTTATCATACTAACGAGGGTGCGCATTTCCTGTTTCGGTAAACTTGACTTACCGAATGCTGCCCCGTAAATAACGTAACGGTAAAAATCTCTTCTCTTTGACTGGGCCTAACCAATATCTTTGCAGCAGCTTAACGAAGAGTAATGTCGCCCCATTGATGGCTAAAATCAGCAGGGATAAGATGAAGATATCCACAAATCGACCAAAATGTTGTAGCTCTTTGATTTTAGTGGTCATGACGCTGGTTCTGGCAGAAACGAGGAAAATTAAGCCGCTGATGGTCACCATACTATTGGTAAAATAATAACTCAGCATTTCCAAAATCGTGCTGCGAGAATTGGGAATCAAAATGCGCCACACCAAATCGATCCACCGATCCCCCATAATCTGAGAGGTTTTTTCCCAGCTGTGATCCATTTTTTGAAAGCTCTCCTTGGCCATCTGATAAGGTGTCGCGAAAAAATGCACGATATTCGCAATCACCAAAATCGTTAAGGAGTTATGGAGGGGCGTTCCGCTAAAGGCTAGCAAATACATAATGCCCAGCACCATACCAGGGAAGCTGTTCGTTAAGGTGGCAAACAGCTCAATTCCACGCGCCGCCAGACTATTCTGCGGTCCAAATGACGTGACCACGCCAGCTACATAAGCTAAAATCATGCCACAAAGGGCAGACAATAAGCTGACTATTAGGGAATTTTGCAACGTATTACTTAACAGATCATCGTTGAAAAAGGCGGTCAGGGCTTTCGTAGTCACGTTCAGTTCATACGGCCAAGCACTGACAAAGGGAATGATGAACATCACCGCAAACAGCCCCACCAAACCGCCCCCTATAAGTAAGAACAAGCTTCCTAAAAGCAGGTCGCGGAGCCGATTAACCACTACCGGAACTTTCCGTCGCTGCTTAAAGGATTGCTGTAACTTCTGCAGCTGATGAATCAACAAGACGCTGAATAACGACGGCAGTAGCATCGACAAGGCCACCAATGACCCTTTTTGAAAATCGGGGATCGAACCTGTAAAACCCTCATATAATAACGTCGTAATAAATACTTTGCGTCCGCCAACTGCAGTAGGAATCCCGAAATCCGTAAAGGCCATAAAGAACGTCTGACAAAAGCTGATGCCCAGTAATTTTCGCATCGGTCGTAACACGTTTTGCCAGACACTACTGAAAGGGGTATCCCCCAATAGCCGGGAGACCACTAGATACTGCTGATCCAAATAATCCATGCCGTTATACAGCAAAAGATACGCTGTCGGTAACGTGTAGATAAAGTAGCCTAAAATCACGCCACCGGAGCCATATAATGGAAACAGCTCAAAGCCCAGTAGCCGCGTCCAAAGTCCTTGCTTGCCGAAACAATATAGTAAGACAAAGCCATACGTAATCGTGGGTAGTAGCATCGGTAAGCGAAACAAGACATCATGCAATCGCCTAAAAGCTTGTGGCAGCCTTGAAAAGTGCATGCCATATGCCAATAGCCAAGCCACCATCACAGCCAAGGCGGCCGCAGCTCCCGCATGAGCCACGCTATTGCCAAATCCCGTCAGCCAATCACTGGCCCATAAGCTTTCCAGTGCTGCTCCTAAAGGCTGTCCATTCGAGAAACCTGTCAACAATAGCACGAAAATTGGTAAAACAAAGAAGACCGCAATGCCCCCTAGCAAAAGCCACTGCACCATCGTCGCACATTGGATTCGCTTCATAGCTGTACCACTTGACTAGGCTGTTGAAATAAGGCAAATATATTTTGAATGTTTCGGTATTTTGTTTCCAATTGCGCCACCACAAAGTCTTGAATAAAGGGACTACCCGCCTCCGCCATAATCTCAGCCGGCGAAGCAAAGGTCGCCACCCGACCATTTTCCAGCACCATCACCTTATCGGATAACGTCAAGGCTTCTTCTGGATCGTGCGTGACAATAATCGTGGTCAGGTTCAAGGTCTTGGCAATCAGTTGGATCTTGTTTTTGATAGACTCCTTAATCACTCCATCCAGCGCGCTCAACGGTTCATCCAGTAACAAAATTTCGGGCTTCATCACCAATGTTCGGCCCAACGCCACCCGTTGTTTTTGACCACCAGACAAAGCACTGATGGGCTTGTCTAAGTGCTGCTCTAAATCCAGCAATTGAATCAATTCTGTTACCTCTTCTGGGCTAGCCAATCCCGGCTTGCGCTTCAAGCCATACAGTAGATTCTCCTTAGCCGACAAATGAGGAAACAGCCCATAATCCTGAAATACAATATTAAAGCCCCGCTTTTCCATTGGGACATTCGTCATATCCCGGCCCTTATAGACCAAACGTCCCGCGCTCGGCTGCTCCAATCCTAGAATTAGATTCAGTAACGTCGTTTTCCCCGAACCTGAACGTCCCAATATTGACACGATCTCTCCTGGCATAATCGTAAGATTAATATCCGTCAAAATCGTCTGATTACCAAAGTTTTTATGAAGCTGTTGAATCTCTAGCATAGTATTCCCTCTCTTTTCTGGGTCTCTTCCGTAACTGCAGCATTTCCTTTACAAGCCCCAGTATAATCGGGCAATGTTAATCCTGTGACAGCTTTACGTAAAAGATCCGTAAAGCATGTATCTATTATGTAAAGACCGTTTTTTTATGATTGAAAATAAAAAAGTGAGACCTGCGCCTGTAAGCAAGTCTCACTTTTCCTAATTTATCCAGTTATATTTTGAATTTGTCCTTCTGCAATTGCTTTTTGGAACGAACAATAAAGCCCAATCCGTAGCCAACCACCACCCATGGAACCACGAAAGTAAATAGAATAAAATACCAAAAGGCCTCATTGAAGCTGACCCAGTTGAACACTATCGATGCCAACAAAAGCAGACTCAACCCTGTCAGTAAGCCAGCAAATAATACTTGTTGCGAAGCTTGGCGCCAGAAGCAGGAAGCAATCAACAAAACAACTGAAATCAGACATAGTACATAACCCAGTAACTGATTATCATCCAACTTGAAGCCCATTCCAACGCCGGTAGCCGCATACAGCGCCCCAATATAAAGCAGCACCCATACGCCAAATGACACTTGAATCTTCCAAAAGCCCTTGATCATTCCTTCATCTCCAATTCAGTAATCTTATGGATTATTTCTAAATCAGCGCAAAAAATGACGCCAGCTAAGACTTTTATTCTTTTTGATTTCTTCCCTTGTTTATGTAAAAAACGCTTTATATACTAATGGGAAAGGGGGCTACAAGTGAACCGTAAATTAACACTACAAAACATACTAACTAGTTCTTTTTTCGTCACCATTCTTATAGGAGCAGCCTTATTATCTCCTTACTTTCCTCACCACGAAACTCAGTTACTTTTCCTTGCATTCATCTTAATGGTTTTACGTATCCCGATAGTTAGCCTATTGTTGAAGTGGATCAAAATGATTCAGCGTACACAATCACATAAATAGCATCTCTTCTAACCATGTAATAGTCTTTTATGAAATATTTTACTCATAGCTCAAAAATTCATTAGCTTGTCTTAATTAAGAATTTTTCGTCTTGTCTTGAATGTAATTTTTCTTATTCTAGTCTTATTACAGGTAAAAAACAAGGCATTTTACAGAAGAACCCTTGCTTTTGTACCTATTTAAATTAATTTCAACGTGCTAAATCGTTTATGATTGCCTTTATGATATTTCCTAACAAACAGCGTGCATCCCTTCATGAGATGCACGCTTTCTTTTATCGTTCGCCTTATCCCGCCGTAAGTCCGAGGTACTAAAAAGACAAAATAACCCACCGGCGGGGACCGGTGGGCAAGGAGTAAAAATGAAAATGAAAAAAGTTTGTTGGGTAACTTATTGGGTACTGTTAGAATACCGTGACCCTGTGAACTTTTTATGACTGTTTTTTGCTGATTTCGCTATTTATTTTTAAAGAAAAGTAAGCGTCTTTCAACAGCTTAATTTTTTAATGCCAGACCAAATGACAGATACGTGGCATACAAACACCACACCAGATAAGGAACGAATAAGTACACAGCTATCATACTGATCCTAGCAAATTTCACGATACAAAGAACGATCGCAACAACTAACAGTGCGCTAATCCAGGTTGCCAGCCAAAAATGGTCGGCCCCAAAGAAGACAATACTCCAGATAAAATTCAATACTTGCTGAATCACGAACCAAACTAAAGCAGTTTGTTTCATGCTAGTCGACGCATCTTTAGAAGTCAAAATAAAGTATAGCGCTGTCCCAATACACGCATACAAAATAATCCAAATAACGCCAACAATGCTTCCCGGAGGTGCCAAAAATGGTTTGTTCAAGACTTCGTATTTCGCGGCAATATCACCAGCAAAATAGCTCGATACCATGCCAGTGGCTTCCACTCCGAGAACACATGCCAGCCAAATCAAAAATTTCATGCAAACCTCCTTTGCTATTGCCAACGAGCTCTATGCTTTACGTCCAAAAAAGAACGATACGACTGCTACCAAGATGACTGCGCCGATAATAGACGGAAAAATCGCCATGCCCGCTAAAGACGGACCCCAGTGCCCTAAAAGCGATTGCCCAATAGCTGAACCAACTAGACCAGCAACGATGTTCGCAATAATCCCCATAGAAGCACCCTTACTAGTAATAGCACCCGCAATGGCACCAATAACGCCACCTACAATCAATGACCAAATCAAACCCATTTTCGTTTCCTCCCTTCTTTTAAGAATTAAAATATATTACGTTTTCCTATTACAAGCATACCGACATCCCACCCTTTTGGGAAATCAAACGACTTCATTTATCTTTTTTCTTCACGAAATCTCATAAAAATGAAAAAAGTCATGATCCTTTCCAAAGAAAGTGACTCATGACTTTTCGTCTACATTTATACTACATTGTTAAGATAGCTCTGACTGATTAACTGGCCATCTAGTCTGTGACTTACTTGGCAAGATCAATGTGATGAAAATAATCAGATTCCCCACTAGTGGCAATAAATAGAATAAAATCCACCAGTTACTATGGTTGCGGTCATGAAGTCGTCTCGCCCGCACCGTAAAATTCGCCAACCAAATCAATAAATTCAGCAGCACAAAGATAACCGTGACCGTATTCCATTCCTTAATAATCGTGGTATCATCTGGCGTAAATTCCACATAACGTTGGATTCCCACCGCAAATGAATAAATAGCTACTACAAAATAATTAATCAACTGAGGCCACCAATACTGCCCCCGCCGTGCTGACGCATTCATAGTCGTCATATTCTGCCAATACTCTTTATATGCTTGAATCATAAGAAACACCTCCAATTTAACTATCCCAAAATGTGGCGGAAGTGTCAAAAAACTTATCTTATTCTTTTATCTTATTCTTTTCTACCACTCAGGCGTATCTGAATGAGCCTCTATTTTTCACTCTTTTGAGACAAGAGTACACCCGATTAAATTTGCTTTTGGAGTAAACAAAGCAGACTCAATTTTAGGAATCGAAAATGTTTGTTGAACACTAGAAATGGCATGATAAATCTCATGAAATTTTTCTTTTACCCCAGTTACAATTTGACTTTGATTACTAACTCCTCCGCCAAGAACAATTTTTTCAAGTTCTAAAATCGTATGGAAACACTAGTGTTGCAAAGATTCCAGTCACTTCATAATCCTTGATTTACCGCTATTCAACAACAAAAAAGTCCTTTATACTACTCTTGGATGACTTATCCAAGACCAATAAAAAGGACTCAAGCATGGATAAGTATAACGCAAAAACATCTTTTCAGAAATGGTTTTCTGCAGTTAATTTTGAAGAATTATCTGCTGAAACCCAAAATTGGATTTCTCAATTTGATGCTTACAGTAAAAAACTGGATTTCACTACCGCAATCAAAATTCTATTACACGCTGTGTATGAAGAACTGCCAGGCTTTCGCAAAATGGATAGTGCCTTTATAGATCGCCGACTTTGTGAAGAAATCGGCATTGACTCGCTATGTTATAGCTCGCTCTCTCGCAAGACAGCTGAAATCAGCCAGGAAGTGCTAATGGAAATCTTTATTCAATTGACCCGAAAAGCGGCAAATGAACGACCAAGTTCAAAAACAACTAGTCTTCAACTCGTCGATTCGACAACGATTCCACTGAATAAAACCTGTCTTTCAAATTTTTGCGAAATTTCGGCTTATTTTCGAAGAAGCTGCTTCTTTAATACCGTTTATTCAGAAAAGGGGGATGTGACAAGACTTCTGTCACGCCCCCTTCTTTCCTATTTTTTAACTCGCCCCTACTTCACAAATCATCGGAAAACTTCCCTTTTCATAACCTTCCCATGGTACATCTAGTGGATCATAAGGAAACATCGGGCGCTTTATTTCGTGAAATACGAGTTTTTCGGTTGCTTGCTGGGTGGGGCCATCGGTTAATACCATCATCGCTTCTCCGTATGCTGCAAATTCTGGCGAAATATAGCCTTGTTTAACGACGAAGATGTCAAAGTCAGCTATCGGGCAATTGGCATAATCGAACTGCTTCAACTCTGTAAAGCTGACGGCTTCCCGTTCAAAAAGAATGGTGATTGCTGTGTCTAATGGTTGAAATCCGATGACTTTTCCTTGATGAGGATTATCGACGAAGTCATCACTGACAATCCCTTCCGAAACTTTTTTACCTGTTAGGGTTAAGATAGGAGAGCGTGTAGCACCGGTTCCCACTAGCAGTGTGACCGTCTCGCCAACTGTACAAGCTTCTAATTGCGTCACTGCCTCTGGGACAATAATACCAGCAAACAGTGTCTTTTGGTTTGCTAAAATCGGATCTTGTAAAAAGGCTTGTAAGAGTTGTGTGCTAGAGCCATCACTACCGGCGCCACAGTTATCACCCGAATCGGTCAAAAATGAAGGGAACTTTTGTGTATCGCGTGCCAGTCTTAGAGCTGTCGCGACATCGCCATATTGGCCGTGATAATGGAATTGATAGCGAGCGCGCAAGATATAATCTGCTAATTCTTTTGCTTTCCTTTCAGCAAAAGGGAGGTCAGCTACTGTCATGGGAACAACAGATACGGCGCACCCTAACTTATCACTGTCGTGCCGCACATAACCTACATGAAAAGATGCACACCGTATGCGCGTATCTTGTTCTAAGGCGTCTAATTTGTGGTTAATGGTTGCAACAGGTTCATCAAACGAAACGGAACGTTCACCACCTACCATTAGCGGTAACTTTATACAAACAGGATGAGGATGTCGTTCGTTTACTTCTAACATCTGACAAAAATCCTCTGCTGCCTTTTCAAAGGTTTCTTGAATATCGATATGAGGCGAATGACGGTAACAGCAGACATATTGAAGCGACTGTGTAAATTCCGAAGTTACATTGCCATGAGGATCCATTACGACCGCAATTGGCATCCTTTCTCCCACTAACTGCCGAATCTCACGCAAAATGACATGCTCTCCTGAAAACTCTGGCAACTCACGTACTTTACTTGCACCATGTAAATAGAGGAAAATACCATCAAGCTCAGATAAATGAGCGCGAATATCTGCCAAAATTGTGGCTAAGATTTCGTCAAAGGTTGCTTTTTCAATCAAACCGCCAGGATGACCATTGGCATAAAGTGTGGGGATTAACTCAATCTTATGACGGGCAAAAATGGGCGTCACCCCGATTCGCTCCAAAGCCTCAGTTCCCTTATAGAACAGGAAGTTTTCTTTTTTCATCGTTTCATTGGTATGCTCATTACTTTCTGAATTGAAAAAACCTGCCAGCACTTTCATCGTTTCGCCTCCACGACTTGATTCATCTTACGATAGATCGTTTCAGCATTCATTAAGCCAAAATCTTGTGAAGATAAAATCATAATAGGGATTTCGGCCGGCACTTCTTGACGAATCGCTTGCGCCGCATACTTGATTTGAGGAGCCAATAAGACTAAATCTTTTCCTAATGAAACTTTGCCAGCTGACTCTAATCCTACTGCTTCGATATCCAAATTGGCTGCTTTTTTCTGCGCTTCTTTTGCTAACTTTTTACATAAAATCGCTGTACTCATCCCTGCTTGGCAAACTAACAATGCTTTCATTTCTTTTTCCTCCTTATAACACTTCAATCGCTTCGTCTAACGTGTGCACTTCTTGTTGTTCTTCGGCTAGTTTTTCTTTTTCAAACATGCGATAAAACGGATAATAAACCGCCATATTGGCAATAATACAGACAATCGTCAACCCTAGTGCGCGTGGGTCTAAACTCGATAGCACTTGCCCCAAACCAACTGGTACCGTTGAACTGACATTCATCACAGTCCGGTGCACCAGTCCAACACTCATCGCACCGTAACAAAGAAAGATATTCACCACTTGCGCACCTAAAAATGGCAAAAGAAAAATAGGATTCAGGACTATTGGCAAGCCAAATAGAATAGGTTCGTTAATGCCAAAAATTCCTGGCACAATCGCAAGTTTTGCCACAGTCCGTATCTGTATCGACTTACTTCTCATCATCAACAGCACCAAGCCTAACGTAGCTCCACCACCGCCGATAGCAACAAAATTAAAATAGAAAGATGACGTGACAATTCGAGGCAACTCACTAAGAGGTGTTCCCACCGCAAAAGCCGCTGCGTTTTCCAACGTATTCGCATCAAAGGAAGGCATGACAACCGATAAGATGGCACTACTGTGAATGCCGAACCACCAACCGATTTGCGAAATGACTGATGCCAGCGACACACCAAAAACGGTATCCACAGCGATATTTAACGGTTGTCCGATCATCATCATCAGCTGTGGAAAAGAGGTGGCGAAGACTTCTGCTAGTACAAGACGAATACTCCCCATGAAAAGAAAAACACAAGCAAGAGGAACTAATGCGCTAATCGATTCTTTTAAAGAAGCTGGCACCGTGTCGGGAAAATCAATCGACCCTACTTTTTTCCGAACCAAAAAATGATAAAACTCTACCGAAATGAAGGTCGTAAGAATTGCGGAAAATAAACCCGTCCCACCAAAATAGGTCGTATCCCAATGCCAGTCAACATACTGGCTATTGACTAAAAGGAACGAAACAAAAGCAACTAACATAGTCATAAAGACATTCATTCGCTGCTTAATAGCAGTATTGTAGGCAATTGCTAAACTCAAATAAATCCCCTGGCTCCCTAACGTAATGCCAAAGAGAAAATTCAGATGGGGACCGTACACTTCGGCAAGCTCTGCCCATTTTTTCATAAATGGATAGAAAAAGTCTTGCGGATTTAAGACATGATAGTCCACAATCGGCTGCGAGAGAATCAGCGCAAAAGAACCAATTAGGATTAATGGTAAAATCGTCATAAACGATGTAGCAATCACCACCAAATAGCGGTTACTGGCAAGTTTTCCTGCTACTGGCGAAAGTGTTTTTTCTAAACCGTGAGACATTTTTTCTAACGCTTTACGCATGGACATTCCCTCCCTGTAATAACAACTCACAGTAGCGTCCCCATGAAATGGCAATCGTCAAATGGTCTTGGGCATGGGACATAATCACGGAATAAGGAACCTCTTCTTCATTCGCCTCCGCCTGAATCAATTTCGTTTGCAGTGTATGCACCTGCGCCAACAGTGCCTGCCCTGCCTTAATAGACTCCTCAGCTGCCTCCTTTTCGTCTGTCAAATACAGCCGAGCACCTTCGAAGAAATAATCAAATGCATCACCTGCCACTCCGATAATTTGAAATCCCATCATTTGTACTTCATCTTTTGTCATTCCGTTTTCCTCCATCCTAGTCTCACCATACTTGCCGCAAATACTGTGCTACCCGCAAAAATCCATATATACGCCCAACCTTCCGCTGCTTGCCACGGTTCGTGAAAGAAAAAAATCGAAACACCTAACATCAACAGCGGATTCAAATACTGTAAAATTGCTAAAACCGTTTGTGGCAATCGCACACTAGCTTCCATAAAAAGCACCAATGGAAGTGCTGTTACCACCCCACTCATCAACAAACCAACATTAATCGTCCACTTTGGTTGTAACAGAGGCATTCCACCTATCATTAATAGCAACACAATAGGCAATAATAGAAACGTCTCAACCCACATCCGAATGAAAGGATGAATCTGCCCCTCTTTCTCTAACGCACCATAATACGCAACGGCTAGAGACATCACTAAGGGAATCAGCGCAAGTCTGGCTCCTAACAGACACTTCGTTATAATCCCGCCACACAAGAGTAAAATAGCCACCCATTGTCCCCGATTCAAGACTTCATGAAAACGGAAATAGCCAAAAAATACCGTAAACATTGGTGATAAAAAATAAGCAAAACTAGCTTCCGCCGTCTGGCCATGACTCACACAAAAGATAAACGCCGCCCAGTTTAAGCCAATAGCACCAGCCGCTTTCAACAAATTTCGTTGCAGCGAAGGTTGCTGAAAAATCTGATACAGCTGTTCCTTCAAAAAAGCCCAGGGAAAGTAGCACATACAAAGTACCGTCATCACAAAAAATGCCCACAAAATCCGGTACCCTAACAACTCCCACGTATTAATCCCATCCAAATAGCGCCAAAAAAGTGGCAAAAAGCCCCAAATCGTATAGGTCACGACGCCATACATCAATCCTTTTCTCAACTATTCACCTCCTAACAAAAACAGGCTTGCCCCCTCCAATTAATGGATAGGATCAAGCCTGCCGAACAGTCACTCTCTCTTCATTCTTGTTTTTGAAATACTTTTTCCACCCCTTCGTGATTTACCCACTCTCCTTTCTTTCGGCCAAAACCAATCCCACGCCCCACCAAGATGAGTTCTTTTTCTCCCGCAACAACCATTACTGCGTTACTACAAAGTACTTTGATGATTTTCATGGATTCGCCCTCCTTATTTTGAATAGAAAGCTCGCTTTTTGAACCAAACAAAAAAGGTATCGGACTTTTGCCCAATACCTTGACATAGCGAAATAAGCAGGCTTCTTCGCTAGAATTGTTCCTGAGAAAAAGGTAGTAATTCCCCCTTGAATTCGGTACAATAATAACGTCGATGCACAGCATTGACTATGGCAACTTGATGGGCCAGTTCTAGCTGACTAATCAAGGCTCTGTACTTTAGCTGCAACTAAAGTGCGGAGTGCCTTTTTTCTTTCTATTCAAAACAAGTGTAATGAAAACGATTCAATAAATCAAGCGAACACGCGCAAGTTTTTTGAAATAACGAAAAATAACAATATTAAGATGTTCAGTATCCAAAAAAAGAGCCATTCCACCTCTTCTTGGTCCGTAATCTATCCTTTATGTCTAAAGCTATGTTTTGCTTCAAGCCAGAGAAAGCGGAATTGATTCCTTATAGTCATGCCCGATATTTTTTTGTTTCGAAAAAGTTGTCCTATATTTTCCGCGAATATCCCATAAAAAAAGTATGCCCCTACATCGCCTGCTAACACGATTGCCATTTTCATCAATATCTTTCTCCTCCCTGCTCTTTATCCTATCTCTGTTATACACCCAAACGCCCCTTTTAGACATCGAAAATCGCTAGAATTAACTTACATAAATGAAAGCCCCTCTCGCCTTGATGAAAGGGGCTTCATTCTTTCGCAAAATACTCTTAAATAGTGAATCTACCGTCTATTTAATTGCCAGTATGCTATGCTAATGGTATGATTGGGCAAGAAGAAACGGAAAGCATCACACAGCGATAAGGAGGAGATTCATATGAAAAAAATGGTTGATATTTTTTTCAGTTTACTTTTAGTGTCATTGGTGATTATCTATCTATGGAAGTGGCAATCAGAGGGCACCCTAATGTGGCTTCCTGGGATTTTATTGTTTCTAAGTACACTATTAAACTGGATTTTATATCGGAAACTACTAGCGAAACGGTAATTTACCAAGGATTCAATACATGACCGAAACTCCGCCTGTTTTCTCTTATTAACGGGTATGCTATCATTCAATAAAAGGAGTTTTGCAGATGAAAAAGTGGCGAGAGGCATACCAAAATAGTAAACAACCCAATGAAGATTTTCTGTACTGGCTTCTAGTAAGAAAGTTATCCACAACTGGAAAAGTCATCCTTGCTGCGATTTTGTGGGGACTGTGGATGAAATATGCCTTCAATTTGGTGTTTATGCTGAATTTCTTCAAATTTATAATTGTCGTAGCAATCATTTACTTCCTCTATTCGCTGATTCACTTTCTAATGAAAAATTGGCAGCGGTAGTAGTCGCCAAAACCTGTGGAAAACTCACGTTCTAAAACTAAGGTAATTCCGCCTCTTCTTACAACAAAAAAAGTGAACAAACTAGAGTCTGTCCACTTAACGTCTAATTCCAAACTACCGATATCACGTAATAAAGGAGCATGATACCTACAAACGTTCCTAGCATCAGTAACACATACAACCAATTTTTCTTGCTGTAAGTAGCTTCTTTCCCGGTTCTCTTGCCAGCGGCCCACTTCCATAAATCAAAATTTGGCATTTGAAATCACCACCCTTATAGTGACCTTTCCCTACAACCTCAGTGAACAAAGCCTAACGACTCACAGAACAATCATGATTTGTTACTCTAATTATAGCATATTTCACCGTTCCAAGAAAACGCTTACCATTAAGAGCAAATTGTTTACATCTTCGTATTTACAACGAAGAATAACAAAAAACACAGCTTTCACGTTATACGTGTGAGAGCTGTGTTTTATTCATAACTCTAGTTCAAAAAGTCTTCTAAACGTTCTAGCATCGTTTTTGTTGTAAGACCAAATTCTTCTTGTAAGAATTCTGGTGTTCCTACTTGTCCAAAACGATTTTCAACACCAATCCGTTTCAACGGAACTGCTAACCCGTTATCTGCTAAAACTTCGGCAACTGCACTACCTAATCCACCGATGATAGAGTGGTTTTCTATAGTAATGACGCCTTTCTTACCCACTAGACGTTCTAATAGTAACTCTTCATCCAACGGCTTGATGGTGAACATGTCAACGACATCTGCCGAAATATTTCTTTCAGCTAATTGTTCTGCAATCTCAAGAGCTTCAGAAACCAATTGACCTGCTGCTACAATTAAATAGTCTTGTCCTTCACGTACTAGGGTAGTGTCTTCCAATCTTATTGTGTCATCAAATGTGGATAAACTGGTTTTAATAAAATATTCTGTTAGATTGCCTTATTATGAGTATTGAAATCTCAATAATTACCCACAAAATTCACAGCAGTTTGTGGGTACATTTTGAAATGACAAAATAATTTATTTTAGTTATCCACATCCGCCATACGTTGCTTAATAAGCGGCCATATTTGAAACCCAATCCAACAACCTAGAAGGTTCAGAAAAATATCACTCAATGCAAAGGTCCCTAAGTAAAAAACATATTGGATAGTTTCAATTCCAATAATGGTGAGGAGTGCAATCACAAAAAATTCTTTCACTCGTGCTTTCATCCCATACAAAATCCCTAATGGAATAAAATAGACCACATTTAGAAACGCTTCAGATAGGTGAACTCGTTCTAACTGTAAGAAATCAATAGGATTCCAGCTCACAGCATGATACTTTTTCGCTTTGGTAAATAACACGACAAACAACAGAAATAAATATACACTATAAACTAAATAGCTGTAGATAACCGAAAATTTTTGCCGTTCCCATTGAAGATAGAATAACCACGTAGCTAAAAAAACAAATAACATCAATATCACTTCAGTAAAAGCGAAGCGATCCATGACTTTTTCAATCCGTGGGTATCGTAATAAAGTCGGCATAGTTAGAAAGTGAACACTACACACACTCACCATTATTGCTATGAAAAAAGAGAGTAACCATTTTAACCAACGCATGTTATCACATCCTATAAAAAATAGCGCCCAACTTCGGACGCTATCGAATTTATTCTATTATAACGTAGCTGCTAAATCTTTGATATAAACTTTCAAGGCATCTTTGATTTCAGGATGTTTCAAGCCAAATTCAATATTTGCTTCCACCATGCCTAACTTATCCCCAACGTCATAGCGCTTGCCCATAAATTCGTGAGCAAAAACACGTTGCGTTTTATTCAAGGTATCAATGGCATCCGTTAATTGAATCTCATTCCCTGCACCAGGTGCTTGATTCATTAAAATATCAAAAATTTGTGGGGTTAACAAGTAGCGACCAATAATCGCCAAATCGCTCGGTGCATTCTTTGGTGACGGCTTTTCCACAAAGTTACGCACACTATAAAGACCTTTTGACACTTGTCCATCTGGTGCAATAATCCCATATTTTGAAGTTTCTTCATGAGGAACTTTCATCACCGCTAACGTAGCCGCCTGAGTCTCCGCATAGTTGTCAATCAACTGTTTAGTCAATGGTACTTTATCTTGCATAATATCATCGCCCAACATTACAACAAACGGCTCATCACCTACAAAAGCTTTTGCCTGTAACACCGCATCGCCCAAGCCACGAGGACGTTTCTGTCTGATGAAATGCAAGTTGATGTCTGTTGTTTCTTCAACCAACTTCAGTAAGTCATCTTTCCCTTTAGCTGAAAGATTTTGTTCCAACTCAATATTCGCATCAAAGTGATCTTCAATCGGGCGTTTTGCCTTGCCTGTAATCACTAAAATATCCTCAATCCCAGATGCAATGGCTTCTTCCACGATAAATTGAATCGTAGGTTTATCCACAATTGGTAACATTTCTTTTGCAACTGCCTTAGTCGCAGGTAAAAAACGAGTCCCTAATCCCGCAGCAGGAATGATTGCTTTACGCACTTTTTTCATTTATCTTCTCCGCTCTCTCATTAAAAATCTAACTTCTTTAATGAAGATAGTCATAAATAAGATCTTCCGAGTACTATATATTTATCATTTAGTATATACTTTCAGGGCTAGAAATTTAAAGATTAAATAGATTTAAGAATCTTTCTAAACAATAAATCATCCATTTTTGATCCCCAGTAAAGTTTGTAATTTCAATGTCACTTCTAAACTCATCTCTTGTTGGTCCACCCCAATTTTTGAAAAACTCATTAACCGGACGGGGCATAGGTAATTTAGGTCTAGGAGTTACACCAGGATACAAATCATTGTATATTTCCCGTAATATATATTTATTTTCTCCATTTCTAACTCTCTCTAAATCTAGTGGTTTCTTCATGATTAGTTTATTAAAAGGAGAAATAAATTCTATACCTGCAAGATTACAAGCATTTTCATATGAGGAGTTACTCTCCTTAAAGAAAACTTCGTTTAAAAATCCATGAACATCAACTTCACCATTAGTTTCATATGCTTTTATAGGGCTAATTATTTTTTGAAAGTCCTTTAGAACTAACTCAGAGTCTACAAAACTATATCTTTTATAAAATTCTTCAACAGTATAGTCTTTAGATAACAAGCCACTCAACCCACCAAATACTGCATCTGCAGCCTCTCCAAAAAGCAGTTTCTCATAGCCCATATTTTTCGCGACAGAAGCAGCTTTATAAATCTGAGGCTCAATAGAATGAATTGGTGCACCTTTTTGAGTCATTAAACTATCTATACTGGAATCATAATCATCCCAAGATATTTTAATAACTTCATGATCTAATTCATTCATTTTAGCCACTTCTCTAGCAATTTCTACCTCAGATACACTTTCCTGTAAATCCGGTTGGAAAGTAAAAGCTTTAGTTCCCTTGGGTACCAATCTGGCTAAAATTGCTGAATCAATGCCTCCACTAAGCATTAGTGCTGTAGAATCTTTGCTACTAAAAGTATCATTTATCGTTCGCTTTATATTTTCTAATGTATCCCCGCTATCTAAAACTTCAATTCGTTTACTGCTACTATTATAGTAGTGAGGAATAATCTCATCAGAGAAAGATTTATTTTCATCTACTATATATCTATATGTTAGGTATGAATTCATACAATACTTTTTATCAATCATCCTGATTCTCCCTAGCAAGCTTCAATGCTTGTGTTATTTTAGTTGATGAAACTCCCTTTGTATATGGAAAATAAACTATGTCAACATTTATCTGGCTTAGTTCTTCTTCAAACGCTCTCCATTTGTCTGTATCATACCAGTCATCACCAACAAAAAGAACATCTGCATGGAGCTTTTTACACATTTTGACTTTATCCATATCATATTGTGGTACAACAGCATCGACCCACTTTATGTTTCTAACTATTTCTGCTCGATCTTCGAAAGGAATGATAGCTCTTTTTCCTTTATAAGTTACTAACTCATCGACTGTCACTCCGACAACCAGCTTGTCACACATACCCTTAGCATTTTTTAAAAGGTTTAGATGACCTATATGAAATAAGTCATAGACTCCCGAAGTATATCCAATTATCATGATAAGTTCTCCCTGTAATATTTATAAGAATTGTGAATATCTATTTTCTCTGCTTTATGAGACGGAACCCTATTCTCTTCACTTGGAAGTTCCATATAATTTCCGTACTGATTTCTTAAATATGTATCAAATCCCTTAGGAACCCTTATAGTTCCATCTTCAAAATCAGTTTCTACATATCCTCTAAAATCCTCCGTCTTAAAAGTTATCCTATCCATTGCAAATGACCATAAGAAAGCAGAACTACTTGCATTTTCAAATGAATATTTCTTAACTAATCTAAGATATAAATTTAGAAAAAAATCCTTAGGAAATAATTTAGCAGGCCAAGTAATTTTTGCAAAAAATTTACTTTTTTTTGAATTATCAGAAAAGTAACCAAATTTTTGAGTTCTATTCAGAAGTAATAGTACCTTCAAACGTAAATAGAATAGCTTCTTACTTAAATTCTTCTCAGGAATACCATCTAATGGCATGATATCAATAAAAATCCCTGAATCTCTCTCTGGGTACTCTTTTAAATTTTCTTGTATAAAAGTTGTTGTAGTTTTGTGTACTTTTGAATGTACAACTTCATTATAATAAATACTTTTCTCATCTCTTAATTCAAATGGAAAAGGTAATTCTAGCTTCAAGTAGTACTTCAATTTTTCATAATCGTCTCTTGGCAACGCTATGTCTAAATCATCATCCCAAGGAATAAAACCAGCGTGCCTAACTGCACCTAAACAAGTACCCCCTATTGCGAAATAATTTAAGTTATGCCTCTCACAAATTTTTCTTACTTCTTTAAAAATACTGTTTATTTCATTTTGTAGAAGCTCTATTTTCAATTCTAAATTATCTCCTTTCGATAATAACCGTGCTAGTGAAAAATAAGTAGCATATACGAAATCACAAAATAATTGCTTTTCATTAACGTTCCTTTAGAATAAAGAGTTTTTAATTTTTAAAATATCTTCTTTAAAATAAATCAAATAGAAAATAATTACAATAAACAGCATTCCTACATTGATTAGGTTACCATAGTATGTAAAGACGCTAGATGTAACAAAATATACTGCACAAGAAATAATGAAATCTTTCCAATATACATTTACTTGGAGCGTCTTATTAACTAATTGCAGTCTTCTTATGAACATTACAAAATATCCTAAAGTGAGGGAAATAGTTGCAGATTGAATGCCCAGAAAGTTTATTGTTAATAGTAAAAAGACAATATTTACTACAGCACCTGATAAAGTAGTGGTAAATATTATTTTTGTTTTCTTTAGAGTACCTATTATACTTGATAAAAATGAGGAATACGCAGTAAAAACAGCTGCCAATATTGTAAATGGAACTAGATAAATTGCCTCACTATATTTCGAATCAATAAATATTGGAAAAATAAACTTTATGAAAGGAATCGTTATAGTAGCACCACCTAGTATTACAATTAAGAATTTATTTAGCGCTTTTGTATAAAAGCATCCCAGATCTTCATTATTAGTACCCGCCTTAGAAAAGCTGAGTTCTTGCCACGCCATTTGAAAAGCTTGAGTAAATAAAGAAATGATTGCTCCAAATTTTCCGACAATAGCATATAGGCCGTTTTCAGATACTGAAAGAAAATTCGCTATAATAATTCGATTTGCTCCCGTTAGCAACCAATACGACACGCTATTTACACTTAATGGAATAGAATATTTCAACATTTCATATAACACTTTATAATCGTAGTATCTCATTTTTATAAATTTGAAAAAATGAATTTTGTATCCTACATAAACTGCATTCACAACCATACCTATTATAGTGGAAAGATATATTGCATAGTATTGCATCGAGAATATTTTCAAAAATAAAAATGCAGTAGTAAACGTAAATATGCTACCTAAAATACCTCCAATTATGAATGTCCGATTATCTCCATATCCCCTTGAAACATAGCCAACAACTTGTTGTAGTACTGTCGTAAAGCCCACAAGAAATATCCATATTGGATATTGAAATATATTACCAAAAATTAAGTTGGCAATTAAAATAAATACTCCATACAAGACAGTAGAAGATAAAAATATTAATAAGCCATTGTATACTGGTTTTTCTTTGTTATCTTTATATTCAAATATAAATCGTAGAATTCCTCCATAAATATCTAAATAAATTGATGACCATAAAATGGTAGCGTATGCTAACTCCAAATCATAAGTACCATACTCTAATGGTGATAAACTTTCAGTATATATTGGTAGCAAAAAAAACTGAATCATTTTGGTAAAAATAGTACCAATCAAATACACACCAGTTCCACGTAATACTCTTTTTAAATCATTCATATTAAGCTCCAAATCTTATTTTTAGAAAGACTAGCCATGAAAGTACCCAATTACTTTATACAGAAATTTAGGAATAAAATAAATGGCCATAACGAACCCCATCAAATAAGCAATACCGTTCATTAAATCTCCTCGTAAAAAGAAAATTAGAAAAACAGAAATGAAAATCCCGACAAAATTATCTACACCATCTCGATTTAAGAGTTCTATGACTTTCCTTCCAAATATTGACAATACTATTGCAAATAGAATCACTCCAAGAAATCCGTAAGCTAAGTATCCTTCCCCTACAAAAGGATTAGATAGATTATTAAACCACATTGCATGATAGGTTTCTAAGTAGTTTCCTATCATCTGCCCAGAACTTAGTGGTTTAGTCATCCACAAACTTCTAGGAATAAAAAATAAAATTGCTCCAATAAGGTTTGCAAAATTCAGTACCCCATAAGTATCAACATACTGTATATCTGCTAATAAATTAGAAAAGGCATCATAATCCAAGCTAATATAGCCTCGATTAAGTTGTCCAAGAATATCAACTTCGCCTAAATTATTCAATCCACCAGCATTAGTAAAAATTTGTATCAATGGGAAAAAGATAGTTAGAGAAGCCAGTAATAATAAAGTATATATATTATTCAAGTTCTTACTACGATAAAAAAATAGCAGTATAGATAGATATAATGGACCTATCGCATTTCTTTTCTCAATAAGAGGGTTTTTCACCAAAATTAGTAAAATTATACAAAATGTTAGAAACAATTTTTCCTTCTTCGTTAGTCTTTTTCTTGTTGATAGGATATTTATGATTGGAAAAAGAGGGAAAAAGAATATGCATTTGTATATTATCAATTCTTTCGTAGAATCTAAATTCAATTTTGAATATGCAAATTTATCTGTCATTTTCAGAATAATTTCCGAGAAATTTGTTATAAAAAAAATCAAAAAAATAGAAAGCATTATAATATAGATATAGTTGTTGATTGTTTCGTTACTAAAGTCAGTATATGCTATTTTCTTTCCTGATTTTCTTTGCATTATTAACGATGAAATCATATAAACAAATAGAAACATAGAGGTGATAAGTAATCCTCTAACAACTATTTCTTGACTAGCAACCATCGTATTTGGAAAAAATGATTCTCTCAGTTGATTTATAGGAGCAATTATGAAAAAAATTATGAAAAAAATTACTATAGATAAATTAAAATAATTATTTTTTCTTGAAGTACTGAATAAATATAATAAAACTATTAGTGAGTTCGCAAGAAAAAAGCTACTGATTATAACCGTATCAATGTTTGATGTTATAATCCAAATTGAAGAGCCTATCCAATATAACACACCTAAAAATATTCCTAATTTAAAACTCATTATTACCCCTCTTCATAAATGTCAATATATTTCTTAAAACTATCCCATTTATCATAATTATGGGCAATAGCTACACACTGTTCTCGTGAAATTAGAGGTATCTTCTCATCGAGGGCTTTAACTACACTATTCAAATCTCCTCTTTTAATAACACATCCTACACTTTCCTCTATAGCTTCTCCACTCCCACCAGAGTCATATGTTATCACTGGAGTGCCACAAGCCAATGCTTCTATATTAGTTGTAGGAAAATTGTCTGCCAATGTTAAATTGATAAAACAATAGGCTTTAGAATACCACTCTCGTAATTCTGAAATATCGGATGTTCTCGAAATATGCACAGCATTTCTAATTTTTTTAATTTGCTTTTCTAATTCGCCGATTATAACAAATTCGTATTTTTCATTACCTAAAATACTAATTAATTTCCTTATTTCTTCATATCCCTTACGTTCCTCCCAAATACTGGCAACAAAAAGCAATATTAATTTATTACTTTTAAGTTCATTCTTAAAATCAGGAAAAAATTTTTTCAAATCTATTCCATTATTTATAGTTCTAATATCGTAGCCATCTAAGTAGCTGGTTTCTAAAATATTACTAAGCCATTTTGAAGGGCTCACAAGCGTCAGCTGATTGGTAGAAGTGAAAAATTTCTTTTTCTGTTTCAAATTGTTCCACAATCTAAAATATGCTTTGGGATATTCTTTCAACAGCACTCTACTTCTCTTATCAGCTTCAACATTATCAATATAAGCTCCGTGCATTGATAGAATCCACTCATCATGTAATGTCCAAACTATTTTCCCTTTATATTCTTTGGATAAAAATTTGAACAATATTGGATAGTTAATGTAATAACCATGCAAATTATGTAAATGGATTACATCTGGTTGATATTTCCTTACAAAATTAAGAAAAAGAAGTGTCGAGATTTTAGAAGCAAATCCATGTCTATCAAATAATCTAGTTTGAAAAACATGATTATATACTGATAATTTATTGCCTATTTTATATATATTAATCCTACTATCATTATTAAATGGTTCTCTCCCATAAGCAATTATTGTTTCGTGTCCACGTTGTGATGATATTTCATATAAATCAGTACAGATTCTTCCTGTACTACCAAATCCACAAAAGGAATTTACAAGTAATACTTTCATTTACTCCACACCACACGATTCACATAATCCGTATAACTCAAAATAATTCGCAATACTTTTTCAGAAACATTAGGCATTGAATAATCTGCCACGTGACGCAACGTATCTTTTTTCTGTGTCTCTAAGACTTTCAATCCTTGCAAAATTCTTTTTTTATCTAATCCCACCATCATCACACTAGCTTCTTCCATTGCTTCAGGTCGCTCATGTGCTTGTCGTATATTTAAAGCTTTGAAGCCTAAAATAGAAGACTCTTCACTAATAGTACCACTATCACTAAGCACTGCTTTTGCATTTAATTGTAATTTATTGTAGTCATTAAATCCCATAGGTTTCATCGTTTGAACAAGTTCATTAAATTTAATACCTTTAGCTTCAATCATCTTCATAGTACGTGGATGTGTGCTGATGATAATTGGTAAACCATAGCGTTCAGCAATTGTATTGAGACTGCCTATTAATCCCATGAAATTCTTTTCAGAATTAATATTTTCTTCACGATGCGCTGATACAACAAAGTATTCATCTTTTTGTAGATTTAATTTTGTCAAAATATCCGAGTTTTCAATATCTTCCTTACGAGAGTTCAATACTTCAAACATAGGACTACCTGTTTTAATGATACGGTCTGCAGGTAACCCTTCTCTTAATAAATATTCCCGTGCAATATCACTGTAAGTTAAATTAATGTCAGCAGTATGGTCCACAATTTTACGATTTGTTTCTTCTGGGACCCGTTGATCAAAGCAGCGATTTCCCGCTTCCATATGAAAAATAGGAATGTGTCGACGCTTGGCAGCAATCGCACATAGACAACTATTAGTATCACCTAATACTAAAAAGGCATCTGGGTTTACCTCTTCTAAAATAGGATCAATTTTAATTAGAATATTTCCAACAGTTTCAATAGCTGTTCCAACAGCAGCATTTAAGAAATAATCAGGCTTTCTCAATTTGAAATCTTCAAAAAAAACTTCGTTCAGTTCATAGTCATAGTTTTGTCCTGTATGCACTAGCACATGCTCAATAGCTTCAGATTCTTCTAATCGATTAATTACTGCTGCTAAGCGGATAATTTCTGGCCGTGTACCGACAACAGTCATAACTTTAAGTTTCTTCATATTAAACCTCCACGTAATAAGTATCTGGATGAGCTGAATCGAATGGTTCATTAACCCACATGACGGTCACCATATCGGTAGTGCCAAGATTTTCAATATTATGTGTATAACCAACAGGAATATCAACTACTTCTAGTTTTTCACCTGACACAAAGTATTCAATGACTTCTTTAGAATCAATATTTCGAAAACGAATTACTCCAGTTCCACTAACTACTAAAAATTTTTCATTTTTAGTATGGTGCCAGTGATTTCCTTTTGTAATACCTGGTTTTGAAATATTAATCGATACTTGTCCACGATCAGATGTCCTAAGAAATTCAGTGAAAGAGCCGCGCTCATCTATATTCATGTTTAAGGGATACGAAAACTCATCTTCTGGTAAAAAACTCAAATAAGTGCTATATAGATTTTTTTCAATCCTATAATCAAAATCTGGTAAAGAGAGCGTATGACGGCTTTCTTTAAAAGATTCAATCATTCGTTTTAATTCACCAATTGATATTTCATCAATTTCCTTAACTATACAGAATTGTTCGGCCTTTGTTGGATAGCCTTTTAAACAATTCAAAAGTTCTGAAACAACATCGTCAATGTAACAAAGTGAAATTTTTGCATTAGCGTCATTCACCTGAACTTCTTCACCACGAGCAATTTTATAGCAAAAAGTGGCAACAACTGTATTGTAGTTAGGTTTTGACCATTTACCGTACAGATTTGCAAATCGATACACATATACATGCGCACCAGTTTCTTTTTGATAATCAAATAGTAAATCTTCTCCAGCTTTTTTACTCAATCCATACGGGTTATCAAGAGCTGCTTGAATAGACGAGGAAATCATTACAGGACAAGTGTTATTATACTCTTTCAACAAATTGAGTAGCTTAGAAGTAAAGCCGAAATTTCCTTCCATAAATTCTGTCTCTTCTTTAGGACGATTAACACCAGCCAAATGGAAAACGAAATCAGCCTTATAGCAATATTCTTCTAATAAATATTCTGGGGTATCTAAATCATATGAAAAAATATTTAGATAGCCTTCATTTCTCAATTGAGCAATCAAATTTCGACCCACAAACCCTTTTGCTCCTGTTACTAAAATATTCATTTAGCTTTCCACGCTTTCAGTTCTTCTCTAACATACTCTAATTCAAGTAACTTTTCCTTAATTTGAGGGATTGTTAAGCGTTCCGTATTATCAGAATTGTATTCATTTTCCTGTGAAAGTTTCTTGTCTCCTTCCACAAAATACTTATCATAATTTAAATCTCTATTATCTGCTGGCACTCTAAAGTAGTTTCCTAAATCCTCTGCAACTAGATATTCTTCTTTTGTCAGAAGCGTTTCATATTTCTTTTCCCCATGACGTGTACCTATTATCGCTATTTCATTATCGACTTCGAAAAGTTGTTTAATAGCTTCTGCTAAATCTCGTATTGTAGATGCAGGAGATTTTTGAACCATTCTGTCTCCGGCTTCTGCATTCTTAAAGGCAAAAACGACTAATTTGACAGCTTCTTCTAAGCTCATTAAGAATCTTGTCATATCTGGATCTGTAATAGTCAACGGCTTTCCCGCTTTTATTTGTTCTATGAACAATGGAATAACTGATCCCCGAGAAGCCATTACATTACCGTATCTGGTACCACAAATTACTGTGCCACTTTCTGCAACACTTTTTGCTTTTGCCACAAAAACTTTTTCCATCATTGCCTTTGAAATTCCCATGGCATTGATTGGATACGCCGCTTTATCTGTAGAGAGACAGATGACTTTTTTAACGTTACATTCTACAGCAGCACTCAATACATTATCTGTTCCTAAAACATTCGTTTTAACTGCTTCAATAGGAAAAAATTCACATGATGGAACTTGTTTTAGGGCAGCTGCATGGAATAGATAGTCCACACCATACATCGCATTTTTCACACTGGTTGAATCTCTAACATCACCAATATAAAATTTCAATTTTTCATTATGATACTTCTTGCGCATATCATCTTGTTTCTTTTCATCTCTAGAAAAAATCCTAATTTCTTTTATATCAGACTTCAAAAATTCTTTCATAACAGCATTCCCGAATGAACCTGTTCCTCCAGTGATTAATAAAGTTTTACCGCTAAAATCTTTCATATCCAATTATACTCACACTCTTTTCAATTTTTTTAACTCGCTCAATGTTTTATCCATAAATTTTTCTTTTGTAAAGTGATTCAAATAGTACTTATAACCATTTTTACCTTTACTATTTAAAAGTTCTTGATTAGAAGACATGCACTTCAGCATATTAAGAGAAAGTAATTCGCTATCCTCTGGTGGCGAAACCCATCCACAATCAGATTCTTCAATAACAATTTTAGCTTCACCACTTATCGCAGCAACAATCGGTTTCCCCATTGCCATGTATGATTGTGTTTTACCAGGTAACGTATAGGCAATTTTTTCATTATTGATTAAAGTTAAGAGCATTGCATCAGCAGCTCTATAATATTCAGGCATTTGCGTTAGTGGTTTATTACCTACGAATGTGACACGATCAGCTATGCCTAATTTATTGGCTAGTTGTTCGCAATTTTCTTTAGCAACACCATCTCCAACAATTAAGACTAAAAAATCATCCTCAATCTTATTCTTTAAAAAATAAGCAGCCTTTATAATAGTTTCTACACTTTGTAAATTACCGATATTTCCAGCAAAACAAAAAGTAAATACTTCATGCTTTGTAACTTCTTCTATAGAAAATATATCTTCAGCATGTTGAGGAATATAAGACGGTACCGATAGATTAGGATAATACTCTTTAAAATAGTCTATAAATAATTGTGAGGTCACAGAGATACTGTTGACTCCACCGTAAACTTTTTTACTTAACCAGTAGGCAGTCTTAAAAAATAAAGAATCTTCATCCATGCCTCTAGAAGATACCGCTTCTGGCCATATATCCAAACAATATAAATGTACATTTATTTTTTTAAATTTTTTTATGAACAATGCTGGAATTGCCATTGTAACAGGATTTAATTGATATACATAAACTACATCAAAATCAGATTCCAAGAAGCAACTTTTTATACTGGCAGTTACGACATATGATATATAATTGAGCAACATAAACATTTTGCTCTTTCTTCTTGGAATTATTGGGCATCGTATTACTTTAACACCATTAATTGTTTCGACTTTCCTTCCTATCAAATATCCCTTTTTTATTTTCCCTTCTGGATAATTAGGCTTTCCTGTCAAAACAGTGATTTCATGTCCCTGGCGGACCATTTCCTCAGCAATATCATTGATTCTAAACTGCTCTGGAAAGTAATGTTGACAAACAATCAAAATCTTCATCTATTACTCCCTAATAAGCCCCATTTGGCTTCAAAATAATCTTAATAGTTCTAAATATTAACTTTATATCACAAAGTAAACTTTGACTTTTTATGTACTCCAAATCCAAATCGACCATGTCATGGAACCCGACATCGTTCCGGCCGCTAACTTGCCAAAGTCCTGAACAACCTGGTTTTACGTAAAGGCGTTGAAGGTCATAGCGAGTATATTCAGCTACCTCACGTACCAAAGGTGGGCGTGGACCGATTAGACTCATATCCCCTTTAAGAACATTCCAAAGTTGTGGAATTTCATCGATGCTTTTAGCCCGAATGGTTTTCCCAATTTTTGTCACGCGAGGATCGTCCTTCATTTTGAACATCGCGCCCTCAATTTCATTTTGATCCAGTAATTCCGCAATTTTTTCTTCCGCATCTACACACATAGAACGGAACTTATACATTTTGAAGGTCTTCCCGTTCGTCCCAACCCGGTCTTGACTGAAAAACACAGGACTTCCTGGCTCTTCTTGACGAATTCGGTAAGCAACATAGATGAGTAATGGACTAGCCAAAACTAACCCGACTGCGCTACCCACAATATCAATCAAACGTTTCATGCTTAAATAAAAAATTCTATTTTGAACAGAGCTTTTATCTAACCAGACTTCTTCTGATCGAACGGAAGCTTTTGGTAATTTGTCTAAAATATCAACCTCTTGCTTTTCCATATTGTATCCCCCACTTTTTTCATCTTTACGACCCTATCGCTGTATACCCCTTTAACACAACGGGATCGCCATTGATTACATCTTTACAGGTTTGATCCATTTTCTCAATGACAGTTTTTCCAAAATCTTTTTCAATTGTTGCGTAGGCCTCTTTCAGATAAAAATCCCTCGTTTTTCGAGAATGTGCATCTGAAGCGACCATCTGCACAAGTCCGTGCTGGACGAATTCTTTGCTTAGTTTTTGAACGGTTTTTCCAAAGACGCCAACGATACTTGGTGCAGTTAATTGCGCTAAGCAGCCCATATTTAGAAAGCCTAATAGGCGATTGGGCTCGTCTTGGAAGCCAAAGTTACGTTCTGGATGAACGATGATAGGGACTTTTCCCATAGTTCGTAATTCGTAGAGTAGTTCCTCGGCATAATCAGGAATTTCCCTTGTAGGGAATTCCGTGAGGAGGTACGTATCTTCCACATCTGTAAACAGAATTCGGTTTTGCTTGATTTCTTCAATCAGGTTGCGGTGGATTCTGACTTCTTGACCTTCAAATAAGGTCAGGGGAATCCCACGCTGGTCAAATTCTCTTTGCAACTGCGGAACACGTTGCAAAATCTCATCTCGTGGATTTTGGTAGCGTTGATTATGATGTGGGGTACACAGGATATGTGTAATGCCTTGATCTACCGCTTTTTTTGCCATCTCTAGCGATTCTTTTAGATTTTGGGCACCGTCATCGATACCTGGCAAAATATGGCAATGTAAATCCATCATAATCAACAACCTCCCTTATCCGTAATAGTAATAGCTGCTGTCGTCGCCTTTTTTAGCGGCATTATAAACGACGCCTAAGATATTTGCTTTAGCAATTTTTAGTAAATCATATGCTTTTACAAGATTTTGTTTCTTTGTTTGACGTTCCCGCACAACAAGTAACGTTCCGTCTGTTTTGGCAGCTAAGATCTGCGCATCGGTTACTGTCGCAACAGGTGGCATATCAAAGATAATCAAATCAAATTCTTGACTCAGCTCTGCAATGACTTCTTCCATGCGTTTAGAACCTAGCATTTCTGAAGGATTTGGCGGTTTTGGACCACTTGGCATCACCCATAAATTTTCTACTATTGTTGTTTGGGCATAGTCCTTACTATCTGCTGTACGGTCTCCTAAAAGATTGCTCAAACCACGAGCATTCGGGATCTGGAAGGTCAAGGCAACGGTCGGTTTCCGCAAATCGGCATCTACCAGTAAAACCCGCTTGCCACTATTGGCAAATACGACCGCCAAATTGGCAGAAGTGGTAGACTTTCCTTCACTTGGTCCTGATGAGGTCACGACCATCGTTTGTAATTCTTTATCCACAGACGTGAACTGAATATTGGAGCGAATTGTGCGATATTGTTCCGTAATAGTAGAATTTTGATCCGCGATTGCCACGAGGGAAACGGGTTCTACTTTTGATTTCTTTTTAGACATGAGCGTTTCCTCCTTTAGACGCGTGTCCGTGAACGACGGCTAGGCATCTCTTCATCAGACTCTTCTGTTACGGTCGGTTGCGTCGTTTGTGTTGCTTGTGGTACGTCAATCTTAGGCGCAAGGTCTAGTTTCAACCCTTTACTTAGTTCTTTAGAGCTGATTTCACTGATTACCCCCATAATTGGCAACTCTAATTCTTCTGTGATAATCCGTTCATCTTTGACGGTTTTATCCAATAATTCAAGTAAAAAGGCTAGTCCAATCCCAATCATCAAACCAAGAACAGCCCCAATGGCAACATTCAATTTATTGTTTGGTGAAACGGGACTTGGGTTCACTTGTGCTTGGGAAGTAATCGTTACTTTATTGACATCTAATACGTCCGTGGCCTTTTCTTTAAAGATATCTGCTGTTACATTGGCGATATCGGAGGCCTTATCAGGATTATCTGACGTGGCTTTAATTTGGAACATTTGTGAATTTTGTGATTGGACCACCCTGACGATTTCTTTCAACTCTGCTTTGGATAGATCATAGTCCATCTCTTTGGCTAGTTGATCCTGCACGTCGTTTAGTACGACATCGCCCATAATCATATCTTTATACGTGTTGATTAAAAGGACATTCGCATTCACGTCTGCTTGTAGATTGGCATTTGAGCTATCATTTTTGGATTGCACGATTAATTCAGCTGACGAGCTATACTTCGGGGTAATTAAGAAAAATGTGACCCCTGCGGCAACAGCTAAGCCGATTAAAAAGCTAAAAATAATCAATACCAGGCGTTTCTTCAAAATCCCGAAAATTTCGCCTAAACTGATGGTTTCTTCCATTTACGTCTCTACTCTCTTTTTTTAGTTTTTGCTGCGGGCGACTTTCTTCCGCATCCCTTCACTGATAAACCAACAAATAATGGCTATCATTATGACTACTCCGCCCCATTTGATAAAGGTTAAAACAAAATCATTTAGATAAGTAATCAAAAATCGGTACATCGACTGTGAGGTAATCCCCAGTCGATCAATCGTTCTAGAAAAATAAATAATGGCTGGTAGCGTTAAGAGCATCAAGCCACTGCCGCCTAGTGTATAGGCAATGTAGCGGAAAATCTGATGCCGCCAGCGACTGGTTAAATAGATGACCCCAATAAATAGAATCAAAAACAGGGCGCCACATAAAATCATAAACAGCGTCAAGGTATTTGAATAGGCCATCACTTTTCTTCCGTAAGTCAAGATGTACGGAATTTCAATGAATTGATCAAAGCTTGAGACAGCCGCATCCTTAAAGGTTTGAACGGCTTGTTTGGTATTTTCCTCAGTGAGGTCATAGCCCTTTTCATCTGCATATGCTTGTATCTTTTCATCTAAGTTTTTTTCAATTTGTTCTTTACCGTCTACGGAAAAAGGTACATCCGTGTAGATTCCTCGAATGTAGCTATCAATGTTCTCTTGAACGAGGCTTTGCGGTACAACCTCTTCAAAGATATCTTCTGAGAAATTACTGCCTCGCCCTAGGTCGGCTATTCGAGTATTAATCTCGGTGGTAATGGTCGCGGCATACTGACTTTCCTTTGTTGCCCGAATCATGAACTCTTGATTAAACAAGGTCATCTTCAGGACGCCAAGTGCTAATAGCGCAAACAGTACGAGGGAACAGATGAAAGCTAGAATCCATCGCGAGACAGTTTGCATCGTTGAACGTTTTCGCATGATTCCCTCCTACTTTGCTGGATTGATGACAGGCCCTTTGACTAAGTCACAAAAAACGAAAACCCGCTCATCTGTCATCCCGATACTATCAACGGGGTAACAGGTGTAAAAAATAATTTTTGGTGTATCACGTTGTTCCAGTGCTGCCTCAATTTCAGGATCGTCTTTATGACGAATATCCATCTTTGTTACCTTGTATTCATAGTTGGCGTACGTCGTTTTCACCTTGACGATATCACCCTTTTCGATCCCTATGAATTTGCCAAATCCGTAGCCGTTATGAGCGCCGATCAAGCTAGTGCCCACTTCTCCAGGATACACGGAACCCATATATTGGCCCGCTCCTTGACGTAAAATCTCATCGGTATCACCGTAGTACAACGGCATATCCAAGTCCAATGACTCTGCAATCACTTCGCCGTATTGATATCCACCTTTAGGATATTCAATCTGGCTAGAAGGAATCTCATCGTCAGCATCTTTTTTGATCTCTTCATCATTTACAGCAGCGAAGGCGTCTTGTTGTCTCTCAAACGTTGGTACGTCCGCCAAGAGAAACAGTTTCAATGAAGAAGATGCGAACTGGATAACAGGTCTGCCGACCACGTACATTAGTGAATAACCCACCACTAAAAAGAGGATAGGAGTAATAAACATTACTCCTATTCTTTTCAGTAGTTTTCGCTTGTTACGCAAGACGTGCTTTTTTACCTACTACAAACGCGCCTGCTGCGATCACTAGTAGAGCCCCAACAGCGACCAAACTTGTCACATAGTTCATTCCTGTGTTTTTGATCGTGCTGCCTGTGCTGAAGACTGGTGAAGTAGAGCCATCCGCATTTTGTTTTCCTAATTGGATGTCGCCACCATTCCAGCTAAGCACAACTAGACCTAACGCATCCGCTGCCGCTGTTACGTGACTTTGGATTTGTAGGATCACATCGCGAGGCAATGCTTTAACTAAGTCTTCTAAAGTTGTGACATTTGTTGTGTCGACATCAACAGAAGAAAGTAATTTTTGCACTGCTTGGATGTTGCTGACTACTGTGTTTACTTGCGCAGTAGTCAAGTCGTTTTGCTTCAGATAGTTTTCTGCTTGAGTTGTATACTTAGCTGTTAAGTTAAACTCTTTGCCGCCAACAGTCACAGGTGTGTTTAAAGCATCCATGATTTGTTGTTCTTCGGCAGTAATAGCACCATCAGCGAAAGCTGGCGTTGCTAACATGAAAACCGCTAGAAGCGATACCACAAAGCTAACAAGTTTCTTCATTCATTGGACCTCCTTCTTATAGATTTGGAAAAGGGAAAAACCCTATAACCACATAATTTAGGTCAGGTAATGTTCGCGTTTCACATAACAGTTGTGTTTTTTCTGTGAAGATTTGTGTAAAAAAACATACCTAACATGATAAACTATACTACAATTTGGAGGAAGGAACAATTCAGATTCCGTAATATAACACGCAATTTATGAACCAACTATGTGCAAAAGATGGAATACTTCTCATCAACTAGTAAAAATCGTCTGCTATTTGTCGAATGAAATCGAATATTTTACTATTATTTTAGAATTTTTTTTCGATTCACTGGTATTTTGGAATTTTAAGCCGACATTATTTGTCGTTTTCGAGGTCTGTCATGTAATTTTTATTTTTCTCTATCTCTTTTTACTTTTAAAAAATATAACATTGTAAATTTAAATCCATTTCTCAAAATTTTCTTTTCTCTATTAAACTAATGGAAAGCGTTTACTTAAAAATGCACCCAAGCCGGAGAGTTGCCGTATAATTATCCGCAAAAAAAGACGAGGAGATAACAGTTTCGTTATCTTCTCGTCTAGCGGTTATTGCCACAGAATAGCAATAAGATAGTACAGCAGCATGATTCCGACAAAAGCACCTAGCATGCCTAAAACATACAACCAGTTTTTCCAGCTGTAGGTAGTTGCTTTCGCCGTGCGCTTGCCCGCCGCCCATTTCCATAAATCATATTGATTCATCTCACTCACATCCTCTGCATGATGCGCCTTTTGTAGCTAACATCCGTCAAGGGGAACTAGATATTGACGACATAAACATTGCAGTTGGCATGGTTAATGACATAGTTGGTGGTCGATCCGACTAATAGTTTTTCCAGTGCGTTGAGACCCGTCCGACCAATCACGATCAGATCCACTGGTTCTGCGCCTTTGGAATAGCTGGTGATGATTTCTTTCGGTGAGCCGTATTCCACATGGGTCACGACTTCGCCGACGCCTTGTGCCAATGCTTTGGCCTGGCGGTCTTCCATCTTGCGTTCCTGTTTCTCAATGACCTCATCGTACATTTGCGGGGTATTTAGCGCAATTTCACCAAAATAGTTGCCGGTACTTTCAATGACATAGAGCACGTGTAAGGTAGTATCACCGTCGGCCAATGAGACGGCTTCTTTAAACGCCCGTTCACTGGTCTCGGACCCATCTACTGCGACTAAGATTCGTTGGAATTTTTTCATGGTGCTCACCTCCTACCTTAATTATACCATCTACCTGGAAGAACTCGTAGCGGAATGCTAGTCGATAATCTCATTTTTTCCTTCTGCGGTCAGCTGCGCTAGGCCTGTTAACATTTTCTGAATTGCTTCGTCTGGATGGCGTTCCCAACTGCCTAATTCTGCGACAACTTTCAACGGTTCCTTTGAGCGGTGAGACCGCGTAGGATTACCAGGAAACCGTTTGTCTGTCAAATTCGGATCATTTTCAAAATCTCCAGTTGGTTCCACCAAATAGATATGTTCAGCATCTGACCCGCGACTGAGCTCAGCACCCCACTTGGCAGCATCTAAGGTCGCTGAAAAATAAATGTAGTTAGAGATGCGGCCTGCCTCATAATTGGACTCTCGGCGTGGTTCAAGCAATCCGCCTAATGGCAATTCTGCCTTGGTACCGTGGAAAAATGGTCCTGGATCTAATACGTCTGACATTGCATTCGCCCCTTTCATGGTCACTATACCACGAGGCTCGGACAAAGAGGTACTGAGAAGTTTTCCGTGAAAGTTGAGTTAAGCAGACTAAAGAAATCCGTACCTTTTCACACACCTTAAAAAGCTTACTTCCCACAACAGGTGCAAACGGAAAAAGGCGGCGTAAAATCTGCCGAAATTCTAATGATGAGAAATAGTGACGAAAAAGTTTATATAAACGGCTTAACCAACCGAGAAGTGGTGCTTCATAGGGCTTTTGAAATAAGGAACGAATCAACTCTTGGCAAGGCGTTACATCACGGCTTGCTAAACGCCGCAAAACCACGACAAAAGCGACTTCTCGCAGCAACAGGCAGGCATCCGGTTCCTCTAGATAATGCTGGCGAATATGCTTTTCTAAAAAACGATCACTATTTTCTGCAAATTGTCGCGGCTTCAATGATGAACAACGCATCCCAATCCCTCCCTCTCTACCTATAATACGAAAAAAGTACGTCGTTTGTTTCCACAAAAAAATCAACCTAGAGATCCGTTAAGATCCTAGGTTGATTTCACTAATCATCAACACGTTGCACTGTATTGTTCGTTATGATGGTATTGTTGATAGCATTGACATGCTCGATTTGCGAATTGTTACCATTGCTGGCAATTGCTACAAACCAAACCGGCACATAGACATTTTTTTCCCGCACCTTATAGATCCGTGCATAAGCAAGCTGAGTCCATTTGATTTCAGAGTCTGCGGGAATACGATTATTCACGTACAAGGTTCGAATCGCATCGCGTTCCGTGTACAATTCTTGTTTTTCCCGTAAACGCTCAATGTGCCCAATATGGGTCTGGGTGTATTTGGTGATTTTCCACAGGTTATCCGCGGGTTCCAGCGTCAGCGTCAGGCGCGCTGTTTCATCATTGAAAGGAATCTCCTCAAAACTTTGCGTCGCGACCACCTCAGGATACTCGCCATCTAAAGAAGAAAAATGTCCGAGATAGCTGTACTCTTTCCCATAAAGCAGCGCATTGGAGGTCAAAAAAGTATTGACGCCTTCGCGCATCTCTTCTTCCTTCAGAAAATAATTTTCTTTGGGAAAATTGGTGAGGACGCCGGCTTTATAGGTAGTATTTTCTTTAAGAAAGTTTTTATTGCCACTATCTTTGCGCTCTTGCTCAACTGCTTGTTGGAGATTGGTTTCCTCGCCACTTAGATAATAACCTTCATAAATTTTCGTGGAAAGGCTGTCGCCATATTTGATATTGTCATTCTCCAGACGTTTTTCAATACCTTCCGTCTGGTTCAAGTTACCGACACTGCTTTCGCTAGCCAGACCGTCGTGGTAGATGGAGAATAGGAACATGTTCAAGCCTAAAAATGCTAGTAAGAAAATCTGCTCGATTCGTTTAAAATCCACTTACTCCACCTCCGTATCCAAGCGTTGCTGCAAGTCTTTGGCGGAGAGCCATTCATCAGCATATTTGACGTACCATTCGGGTAAAAAGTCCACCACTTGCTTCACCTTGTCGATACTTTGCCACGTGTAACCAATCAACATGTTTTCAAACTTGCTGGAATCCGCTCCGTGATCAATCAACGTCTGCAATACTTTATCGGAGCTTTCAATCGTAACTTCTTCGTCAGCTGGAATAGGGACTTGAATGGTATCAAGACTCGTTCGAATTCCGACTCGCCGCTCACTGCCATTATCGCTGAAGGTAATCGAGATTTGCCCCTTTTCCTGGGGTCCAAATACTGGAAAGCCCTCAATCAATGTCCGGTAATCAATGCGATCCTTAGTCCGGTCAAAATAGCGCAGACTGCTGTATGTCGTTCCTAAAGGACTGACAAATTGGAAACTGTCGGCATAAATATCAGGCTCACTATCATTATGAAAGACCCCTTGGAAAGCCACGATACTGTCGGCTTCAGAGATGACCATATTTTCCGTATCACTGGAATAAATCAAATCCCGGCTGTCTTCGTTCATATGCAAATCAGTCGGATCCTTGAAAAAGGAGTCACGGAAACGCGTAAAGGACTGCGAAGCTAAAATATAGCTGTATTTTTTCATTTTGATTGGTTCCGTCAAATAATACTGCCATTCCATCACAGGAAAGCCTTCCTTGACAGTCAGATATTTCGCTTCATTTTCCTGAAACAATTGTTGAATTTTACCTTTGTCAACATTGATACTGGCTTCATAGACATTGCGCCGATTATTGTTGAAAAAGCGGATTTTGCCTTTATCCAGCAACACCATGATTCGCGAAAAGTAGACGCTGTCGCTGTCTTGCACTTGGTCCAAATCCATATCTAGCCCGTAGATGCGCAAGTACTCTGTCAGTAGCATTGGTCCAACATAGCGCAGTTCAATCGCGTCGTCGCTTTCCAGCGCTTTAGCATATGCCGCATTGTCCTCAGACACCGTTTGCGATAATGCCCCAAATTTACTGTGAATCAGCTCATTTTGAACATAGCTAATCAAATTTTCCCCTGTCGTCAACTGGATTTTGCCTTCTGCGTGACGAATCAGCCTAAGAGGGGCAAAGGTGTCTGTGGCAGCTTTTTTATTAGTATTACTTGTTTGCGCCAACTCTTCACTCGTCTGAACATTGTTGCGCTTCATAGTCGGACTTAGCCAAATATTGAAGGAGAGGTAGACGCTGAGCGCAATCATGGCAATCAGCGCAAAACGAATCACGCGTTCGGTAATTTTCATTCCCACCAGTCCTCCTCATATGGTTCATATGGTAAGGAGACAAAGAATGTAGAGCCGGTCCCCTCTTCACTTTCAGCCCAGATTGAACCGCCATGGGCCCGCACGACTTCTTTCGAGATAGCCAAACCTAGACCAGTCCCCCCTTGAGCTCTAGCCCGCGCTTTATCGACGCGGTAGAATCGTTCAAAGACTTTGTTCAAATCCTTCTTCGGAATCCCTAGACCCTGGTCGCTAATACTGAAAACCACATTATTATGGGTTTCCAATAGGCGGCAGGTAATTTCGCCCCCGTCTGGTGAATATTTCAACGCATTGTTCATGATATTATCTAACACTTGGATGATTTTATCCGTGTCGATTTCTACCCATAGGTCGCGTTTGGTAAATTCACGGCGAATGGTGTAATTGCGATTCTCATTTTGAATCATCATATCAAAACGATCCAACACAAAGTTGACTAGCTCATTGAAGTTGACATACTCCATCTGCAAATTAGTATTGCCGGCATCCATCCGGGATAGATTTAGCAGATCATTGATCATGCGAATCATGCGGTCCGTTTCTTCTAAGGTCACATTCAAGAAATTCGGCGCAATCTCTGGATCCTGCCACGCCCCTTCTGACAAGGCTTCAATGTAGCTGCGCATACTCGTCAGCGGTGTCCGTAATTCATGCGAAACGTTCGATACGAATTCGCGACGATCCCGTTCATTTTTCTCTTGCTCCGTTACGTCATGCATTACCGCAACTAACCCACTGATAAAGCCCGATTCACGACGAATCATGGCAAAGTCAACGCGAATAATCATTTGGTCTCGTTCCTCTTGCGAAGAAGAACGGTCAATCAAGATTTCATTGCTTTCTTCTAGTAAACGGCGCAACGTGTAATCCTCTTCGATATCCAACAGCTCCAAAATCGAGCTGCCGATTGCTTGATCAATAGAGACACTTAAAAGCGACAGCGCCATTTCATTAATAGTAATCACTTTTCCACGACGATCCGTGGCAATAACCCCGTCCGTCATATGGGCTAGGACACTATCCAGCCGATTTCGTTCGGCCTCCATACTATCCTGCGCTTCTTCGATTCGTTCCGCTAAGGTGTTAAAGGTCTCAGCTAGCTGACCTAATTCATCTCGTCCATGAACTTTGACCTTCCCCGTGTAATCTCCCCGCGAAATCCGCAAGGCCTGCTCCCGCATTTCTTCAATAGGCTGCGTAATCGTTCGGGCAATAATCAAAGCCACAATTACGGAGACCACTGCCGCAATCAGCGAGCCGGTAAAGAAGATAATGGCAATATCACTGATTTCTGTGTATTTTTTCTCCAAGTCGCTCTTAACGTAAAGAGCCCCGATGACAGAATCGCCAGTCGGGGATTGGATGGCTTGGATATTGATGTACACACGGCGGCCATTGTCGTCAATGCCGTCCATCGAACGGGACGTAAAATCGTTCAGTTCAGGGTAATCGTTCTTTTTTCCCACAGCGCCTTGCAGATTCAAGTCACTAGTGGCGCGAACAATCCCCCGGTCATCTACTACACGCGCCTCCAACATCTCCCCTGTGGACATGTCATTCAACACCTTTTGTAGTCGATTGTCGATTTCCGCCCGATCCGCATCCGTTTCGTTCAATGTTCCCGCAACTGTCGTCGTCATTGAGGCGACTTGAGCACTGGTACTTTCACGAAAAGAAGTGATGGTGGTTTTTTCAAGGTCACGAATGAAGTAAGCGCCAATGATTTCAATCGAGATCATCAACAATAAGATAAACGCAATGGCAATCTTAAAATTGACTGATTGAAAAAAATGGATTTTCTTCTTCATGTAAGCTTACTCCTGTTCTGGGTTGCGCAAATAGTAGCCAACACCACGACGTGTTACTAGATAATTAGGATGGCTTGGATTGTCTTCGATCTTTTCACGTAAACGGCGCACCGTCACGTCTACTGTCCGAACATCGCCAAAGTAATCATAGCCCCACACCGTTTGCAATAAATGTTCCCGGGTCATAACTTGACCTAAGTGTTTCGCCAAATAATACAACAATTCAAATTCACGGTGCGTCAATTCAATCTTTTGCTCCCGTTTTGACACCATATAAGAATCAGGATGAATCGTCAATTCACCAATCACCAATTCACTTGGGTTATCCTCTTCCTGTTCCTTAGGTGTATTACCTCCGCGGCGCAAGTTCGCTTTGACCCGTGCCACTAATTCACGGTTAGAGAAAGGCTTCGTCACATAATCATCCGCGCCTAGTTCTAAACCTAAAACCTTATCGATTTCAGAATCCTTTGCCGTCACCATAATAATCGGCATATCATAATTTTTACGAACTTCACGAGCCACTTCCAGCCCATCTAATTTCGGTAACATCAAATCCAGTAAAATCAAATCTGGTTCCACTTCTTTGACCATTTCCAGCGCTTCTTCACCATCATAGGCGGTATGCACTTCATATCCCTCTTTCGTGAGATTGAATTTGACAATATCAGAAATCGGCTTTTCATCATCTACTACGAGTATTTTTTTCACTTAGTACACCTCATATTTCTGTCTTAGTCTTACTGTGGTCTATTATACCTTATTTTGCAGATACTTTCAGCAAAACAAAAATGGTGGAAATTTCGTATACGTTTCGTGATAAAAAAATACTCGTTTTTAATCAAAATGTTTTATTTTTATAAAGAAATAAGATAGAATGATTAAATGTAGATGAGTATATTCTAATTAAAAAATAACCATAAAAAAACAGATTACATTTAACGGAAGTTGGTGACTTAATGAAAAAGGTATTTTTCCCATTATTACTGCTCTCTTTACTAGGAAATATCACCACCACAACTAGCAGTTCCTTGGCTACTACGGAGGCCAGTACTACTGAAACGACAACGATTACGACAGATAGCTTGTTAGATACAAGTTTAATTGAAGAAAGCCTTGCGGAATCTTCCACCAGTGAAAGTACGCAAGTAAGTAGTAGTGAAAATATTACTGGAGGAAGTGGCAGTGGTCAGAGTGCTGGGGGCGAGAGTAGTGAAAGTACTGTTGAAAAACCAAAAATGCAGTCATTAGTCGCGACCACATCTCTCGACCTTGCTACTCAAGATGGAAGTGAAGGAAATCCTTATTTGGTTGCGACATTTGCAGAGCTTCAAAGCGCAATTGACACAATTAATAAAAAAACTGATGACAGTCAAAGTCTATATTATATCCAACTGACAGCAGATATCGAATACACAAATAAAACAACTACATTATCAAAAAGCACCGTTATTAATGGCATTAAAGACCTCGAAAAGGATCCCGCTGATCCTGATAATCATTATTCAATCTTATATACTACGAGTTCTGGATATACTTCTAGACACTTTGAAGCTACTGGCGCAGTTAATATCACCCTCAAAAATATAAATTACGGCAACGAAGAATATCCCAATGGGAATTATTGGGGAATCATGCGGATGAATACTGCTGGGTCTTCTTTAACAGTTGAAAATATTCAATATGAATTAACTAACGGAGCTCAACCTTTTTATGCTGATACGGGAGGAATTTCCTTAACTTACAAAGGAGACAACTCCTTTGTAAGTCACTCTGGCACATACGGTGGGGAATTTGTAGAAGGGTTTAACATTGTTGATTTTTCCTCAGGTTCAAAAACTTTCGTTGATAATGATACGTCATTAGGTGATGTTCTTTTTTATGGACGATTTGACGATTCTAATAAAAATCAAATGGTTGTAACTATTGAAAAGAATGCCTCTTTAAAAACAAGATCTAGCAAAAATGGGCTTTTTTGGTCTGGTAATCCTTGCGTATTGAATGTGGAAGAAAATGGCTTTTTTAGGTATGAAAAATATAAAGGTGACGGTGGTGGAAGTTCTAACTATATTAATGTTAACAATAATAAAATCACCTTTAATCTTAGTAAGAACTCCCGTACAGAGTTAGTATCTTCATCAACCGCTATTGATTTGAAATCAATGACTGATTTTAATTGTGATCAACCAGATTATATTTTAATTCAACAAACAGATAACAGAAATGTCGTTGCAAGTGGGAAAGCTACCTTCTATCGGACTGACCAAGACTTAGGGACTTCATACTCAGTCAACTATTTAGATTCAGCTAATACTACTAATGTTTTCCAAGGTAACATACTTACGTCCGCTGAAATATCTAATACTTCCCCTGCTAATGCACGGAGTATCATTTATGAACAAGACCTCTTTCTTTCCGGTGTTGAAGGAGAACCTTCCACTTCTAATAGTGAAAGCAAAATCGATGTAGATATAACTGATTATACGCCAAACGACCGCACCCTCTCTTCGGTCGATTATATGCTAACTAAAAATCAGCTTTATGATGTATCAAATCCAATTACCGACAGTATTTCTCAATCAGCTATAGACGAAAAATTTCAATTAGAAGACGCCTCTATAAATAAAATTAGTGTAAATCCTGATGAAAACACACCTGAGACAAACGCTACTTTCAATAATATAGAAGGTGGGATTTATCACTTGTATGCCAAAGTAACAGGTAATGCCATTGGCGGTATCTCTTCCAGCAGCCTTTGGGTAGAAACAACTGTGAATCTTACAAAAGTAATCAACACAAATATCCCTGTAAATATGATATTCAAAAGTCCTACCACTGAATTTGGGAAAGCTGAAAACGTAGACGAATACGAGTTTATTAATAATAGTAACATTCCAATTGAAGTAGATTTGACGGAAGTTGCTCCTACGGCTGAGTCAGATTCAGATGTTTCTCTAGCAACCACCTTGTCTCCAACAGATACTTACAAATTATTGCTAAACCTAGCGACAAATTATACAGATGAAACAAATAATCCGTTAGTTTGGGGGCCACTCACTGAGGGGCCAATTCCCGAAGATAGCAAAGTCATGTTACTGGAACCATTCTGGGAGACAGATAAGAATCAAGCTGAAGTTTATCTCACCGGAAATTATTCTGGGCCAGTATCAGAAGTCAAAAATGTCGCCTACAATTTTACTTTTACTATCATTGCACAGGAGGAAACGGAAAATGCAAACTGAACAAGCAAATAAATCAAAAAAGCGTATCTTATGGGTTTTACTGCTATTACTTTTAGCTGTCGGCGGCACTATCGCCTATCGCTATTTCACTCATAAGGATGAGGTCCCTGTTTCTATCGTTAGTGGCGACTTTCTTCCTGATGGTAAGGATGCGCAGAAAATCACGGATGAAGAAATGGCAAAATACGCTCAAGCTGCGGTGGACGCCAGCAACTTCAACATGGTCATTGCTTCAGAGGCAACCGTCAACGGACAAACCGCTGTCGGCGACTTATTTATCCAGAATCCTCCTCATAACGCCTATCCAGTTAATGTGGAAGTCCGTTTAGATGATAATAAAGATTTGATTTATACATCTGGTGCAATTCAGCCAGGCGAGGAAATCAAGCAAGTCCAATTAGAGAAAAAATTGGCAAAAGGGGTGCATAAAGCCACCGCTACCTTTAGTTTGTATGACCCTGAAACAAAGGAAAAACAGGGTCAAGTCGCATCGGGAGTAACCTTAATGGTGAACTAATATAAAAATAAAAAGAAAAGAGGAGAAAAATATGAAAAAATTAATTGCAGGACTGATGCTAAGTAGTTGTGTATTAGGATTGGCAATGCCAGCATTTGCACAAGACGGGACGGAAGCTGACTTACAAGAGGATTATAGTGGTGTAGACTCAGCTAATGTTGAAGTAAATGGAACACTGGGAGCCGACAATACAGACCCGGGTGCTACTATTCCTGAAGGGGACCCCAATTGGATCAACGTAACGGTACCAACAAAAACGATTTTTTATAATACTGCTGCGGATTCAGACATTAAATCACCCACTTATGATATCGTGAATAATTCTGGACGTCCGGTAAAAGTTTCTATTTCTAATTTCGTAGATGGTGCTGGAAACAGTTCTCTTGGTCTGACAAGTCTCGATTTTGATTTAAATGTTACATTAAACGGAACTGAGACACTTGTCGTTAATCAAGGGGTAGTAAAAGATTTTTCAACACCTGCTCAAATTGTAGAACTTCCAAATAGTAAAGGTCAAAGTCTCGCTGCTGATACACCAGTGGAAAATCCTACAACCAACAAAACGACCTTCACTTATACTGGTACTGCAACTGCTGCTACCCAAGTCCAACCAACTTACACCATGACCCTCAAATTTGACGCTGTTTCTTGGAACTAACTTGACTGGAGATAGCCTATGGATAATCAAATCGACGTTCAGGGATGGCTTGGTGTGCCTCAGCCTGCTGAACCGGTCCAACAAGACGATCCAAAGGAATCTGTTTTAGTATCCGAGGTCACCACGGGGAGTTATCCTAAGACGAATGAGTTTGCCTCCCAGCAACTGGTTAGTTTAGGATTCATCCTCTGTTTGATCGTATTGATCCTGTTTTTACTGAAAAAAATGACGGGGAAAGGTACGGTCACGTAGAGTCTCTGTGAGTATATGAAAGACTGATTCGTTATCGTATCGACAAGCGTTACTCCAATCAAAAAGCCGTTGTCTCAGGACAACGGCTTTTTTCTATACTTTGTTTTTATACTTTCATGAAAATCAACAGTGACTTAATTGATTGACTTACATGTAGTGGCTAGTTAAAACTTTTCAATCCCAATACCAATCAGTCCGGGACCTGTGTGTACCACTAGTGCAGGGCTGATGGGACCAAAGTAGATTTTACGTCCTGGGTATTGTTTTTTTAATTGTTCCGCTATTTCCTTTGCTTCCGCTTCCGCGTGACCATGTGCCACGGCTAATACGAAATCTTGGCTGTCGCCGATAAATTCGGCCACTAGTTGAACCATTTTATCTAAGCTTTTCTTACGGCCGCGGGCTTTGGCAACGGTATGATAAATGCCTTCTGTGTTACAAGAAATGATGGGATTCAATTTCAGGGCGTTGCCTAGTAACGAGGCTACTAAACCAATGCGCCCGCCTTTTTGTAAATATTCTAAAGTTGGTACACTGAAGAAGACCTTGCTATCGCCAACACGTTCTGTCAGGGTCGCAATCAGTTTATCCCAGCTAGCGCCTTTTTCTAGTAGTTGCGCAGCGTAAATCGCCTGCAAGCCACTGCCAATACCGATATTTTTAGTGTCCAGTGTATAGGTTTCTAAGCTCTCGAATTGTTCACCTAATAAGCGTACGACATTAAAGGTGCCACTTAAGCCACTGGAAATTGTGACAGCCAAGACTTTTTCATAGCCATCTGCTTTGATTTGCTCAAAAATCTTCGTGATTGTTTCACCGTCTGGCAGTGAGGTGCTAGGAATTTCTTGAGGCAGCCGTTCATACACTTCCTCTGGTGTGATATCAACCTTATCGGTATAGACATGGTCTTTATAGATGATTTTTAGCGGAATCATGTACATGCCGTATTCAGCAACCAGCTCCTGGGGAACATCGGTACCAGAGTCGACTAAGATAGCGATTTTTTGCGCGTTCATTCTGCTTCCTCCTTGAAATAATTCTGTTCTAGAGTCACGGTCTTTTCAGACAATAGCTTCATGGCAAATGATAAGGTTGCCGTCTTGGCGGCCAAAAAGCCAAAGGGAATCGCTTCTTCATTAAAGGGACTAGCTGCTTTGCCTTGTGCCAACAAGGCGGCAAATTGAATAGCGTGTTCTTGTTCTTGGCAAAACACATCATATGCTTCCCGTGTTCCAATCAATTTGGCTTGAAATAAGATACCTTCTTTGATTTCGGGAATCGTCAAGACTTGTTTTAAGATAGTAATGGCGATCAAAAAGGCTAAGTGCCGGCGATTGTAACGTTTCTTGACTGGCGGTGGAATCAAGCCTAGCTTTACATAGTTGTTGACCATAGATGACGTCAAGATTGTGTGTTTTTCGGTCATAATAATGGGCGTCAAGTGCCGTTCCATGAGTGTGATTACTTGATCCATATACAGATCAAGATCCGGCAACTCCTCCCAACGAGGCAAATGAAAGTCCGTTAATTGTTCGCCCCATTCTGCAAGTGCTTTTTCAGCTTCCACAGGTGGACCTCCTTTATAAATTTCTATTACAGGTTATCATGTTTTTATTGATTGTTCAATCTAGTTACAAAAACTAGTTCAATTTTTAGCGGATTCTTTGCGCTTTTTCAGGAAGCGCTATAAAATAAAAGAGTACACAAATTGAGGAGGTTGGAAAAATGGAAGCAAAAGATGTTGTAGCGAAAATGTTTGAAGAAATTAACACCGTGGAAAAGGATTTGCCAAATCCCTTTAAGTTAGAGGATTTACAAACATTCCGTGACCTGCCAGCTGATGAACATCCAGAAGTGGCAAAATTATTCCGCGAATCAGTGGATACTGGCAACTTCAGCAACGTTCGCTGGGAACGCCACGATGAAACCGGTAAAAACTGGTTCACCATCGTTGCCTAAAAGCATTGTGAACACCTAATCAAAAATGAAAGCCATGCGAATGTGTAACGACTCTCAAAAGTTAGCCTTTGAGAGTCGTTACAATAGCCGCACGGCTTTTTTGTTGCGTTTATTTTAGCGACCGCGCCACCACAGGATTGTACCACCAACTAGGAACAATACTCCTCCTAGTATGGAGACGCCGCGACTAAGCTTTTCACCAGTTGCTGGCAACGAGCGCTTGTCTGCTTTCATTTTATTCGCGCTGTGGGTCGCAGTCGTATGTTCCGTGGGATTACCGCTATCTTTCGTGCGGTCGGTTGTCGAAGTGCTTGGGGTAGAACTGTCCCCTGCTACTGTTGTATCTGTTTCTGACGTCTGACTAGTACTTGAATCTTCACTAGACGTGGGCACATCTGAATCCTGAGGTGTTTCAGACGATTCGGTCGTGGTACTGTCAGTTGGTTCCGTCTCATCAGTTGTAGGAGTTTGAGAATCCGGTTCTTCAGGTGTTTCCGTTACATCCGTTGTAGTTTCGGTTTCAGTCGTCCCCGGAACTGCTGGCTCCTCGGATTCCGGTTCTACTGGTTTTATCGGTTCTTCAGGTTCAGATGACTCCTCAGACTCTTCCGGCTCTTCTGGTTCCTCGATCCACTCATCATCTGTTCCCCGTGGCGGTATTTCTGGTTCCGGTTCAGACGATGTCGGCGGTACTACCGGTTCCTCTGGCTCCACTGGTCTAGTCGGCGCTTGAATAATCGTTTGTCGTTGGCTATAAGGCGTCAAAACGTAGCGATCATTCACCCCATCGCTTACTTTAATCGTAAATTGGCGGTTGACGCCTATGGGCAACGGCTCCGTCAAGGTCACCGTAAATTGCAGCGAAGCTTTCTTTTCAGTCGGATCGAAGAATAACTGCTGGTCATAACCAATCGTAAGGCCAGCACCTACATTCTCAAATGTAACGACGGACTGTTTGATGGCTTCCCAATCACCAGAATACGTCAGCTCAGCAGCTACTGTGACGGGCACCCCAACTGGCAAAGCGGTCACGCCAGAATTAAAGCTCTTATGTTCTCCTAAAAATGTGATGCGGTTAACATTCGCCCACTTTCCCTCCGCTGCCAACACTGGGCGACTTCCTACAAAGCCCAATAGGCTACCAACTAGCAATATTCCAATCCACCATCTTGTCCATTGTTTCATGTTGATTTCCTCCTTTTTGCTATTACTAGAAGGATACAGACAATAACACTTCTTATATTATGGTGTTTTCCAGAAAAAAAAGACTTTTTACCATAATTTGACAAATATACGTGGCTCTTGCTTTACGGTTTCTTACAAGACTCCTATAATTGAATCAAACAAAAACGGTTTTTAGGGGGGAGTTCTTTGATGCAAACGCAAGAGGCGATTCAAACTTATTTATTGGAAAAACGTGATCGCATCAAATTGCAGCTATTAGAAGTGTTGCTACAAAGTTCCCACTATCTAAGTATCCCCCAACTAGCCAGTGATATTGCCTTGACTGATGCGACTACCAGTAATTATTTGAAGGAAATTGCTGCCGAGTTAACGGAGAACGGTTTTACCAGTCAATTATCATTGTCTTACCCATTAGTCAAACTAGAGATTGCCGAAGATCCTCTGGCTTGCTACACAAAAATGATGGCGGGCTACTGCGCACGTTCTGTTCATTACTTAATTTTGGCAACCTTGCTGAAAAAAGAAACGACTTCCATGACCAAATTGAGTCAAGCCTTAAACTTTAGTAGTTCCTATCTCTATGCTCGGCTTAAGCTGATCAATCAGTTTTTAGCCCTCTTTGGGATCAGTGTTTCCTTTACTAGTAATGGGCAAAAAAAGATTACCGGCTCTGAAATCCAGTTACATTATTGTCTCTTGAATATTTACTGGACGATTTATACGAATACTCAGCTGACGACGAGTGATTCTTCGCGGCTGCTGAGACAAGCCTTCAAGCCTTCTCTATTGACTGACAATGGTCAATTAGATAAATTGGCGGTTTTACTCGATTTGTTTCAACGGAATTATCCTTACAAATCATTACCGCTTATTCAAGCAGAGCTGGCGGAACATCCTCATTGCCGGTTATTTTTGGCACCTGAATTGGATGTCCTCAACCCAACTTTTGCAGCTAGCCGGGAACAACGGATTCTCTTAAACATCTTGGTGCGCCTTTCATTGGCCAAGGTGGAAAACAACGAGGATAATCTTCAGCAATTCGCTTTTTTAGAGGCACGTCGAATACCGCTATTCCAATTCTCAAAAAGCTTAGTCGAAACTTTCGCTGAGACTTTTGAGCTTGTATGGCAGGAGGAAGAACGCGTCACCGCGATTTTGAATATGGTCCGTCATCGCCTTTACAGCGAATATCTATACAAAGCGCAACCTAATACGATTCTGCCTTCTTTTACCTTATCGAAAAGCGATCCGGATTTTCCTCCTCTTTTAGAGAAAATTAACGCTTTTTGCCAACAGTTCCAGCAGGATCAGCCATCGTTCCAATCTTTTTTCGCCACCGAGACAACTCACTGGCTGTTAGAGGATCTCTTTTCCCTTTATGATCGCTATCACGCTAAACGGGCCATTCAAATTGGTATCAACTATACAAAAGACTATTATGTTGGAGAAGATCTATTGGGAAAACTCAGTCAACTTTTTGCCAATGAGCATATTCACTTTCAGAAAGCTCACTTTGATGACTGTGACGTGGTCATTACTGATTGTCCCTTACAACAGGTTGCCGCCACAACCGAGACGATTGATTTAGTGGGCGACGCCTTAACTCCAGCAGGCTTGAATGACTTAGTGGCCCAATTGGCGCAAATCTTATTTCAGTTACGTAATCAAGTCAAGCTACCACCTAAAAAAGCAGCTGCCGATTAGACAACTGCTTTTTTGCTATTTAATCACTTTAATAATCTCTTCGCTAAAATGGATGGGTCCCTCATGGGTAGATAGGATATCGCCCATTTCATTCGTATTGGTAACGACGACTGGGGTAATCGTTTGGTAGCCCTTCGCTTGAATGCCCTCTAGGTCAAAGTGCAATAAATCTTGCCCAGACGTGATGCGCTGGTCTTTCGCTACGGCGTACTCATAGCCTTCCCCATTCAACTGCACAGTGTCAATGCCTACATGAATCAGCAGCTCAACCCCAGCGTCACTGGTAATGCCAATCGCATGTTTAGAATCAAAAATCGCGGTCACGGTGCCATCAAAGGGTGCCACGACTTTGCCTTCTTGCGGCTGGATAGCCACCCCTTGACCTAAGATTTCTTCTGAAAACATACCATCTTCAATAGAACGTAACGTTTGGACTTGACCCTTTAGCGGGGATAAAACTAAGGTGCCGTCCGTTTCTTTTGTTCCTTCATTCGTTTCTTCAACGGGTGCTGCCGCCACAGTTGCGGCATCTTTATAGAGAACCAAGGTAGCGATAAAAGTCACCGCAATAGCGATAGCGGCGCCGATACATGCCATGTAAAAATGACTCAAGCTATTGTCCCCAATGTAACTTGGCAACGTCAGTAAACCTGGCGAACCACCAGTAAAGTTTTTGACGCGCATCATGCCCATAAAGAGACCGCCAACACCGCCCCCAATCATGGCTGCGTAAAGAGGTGTTTTGAAACGTAAGTTGACCCCATACAAAGCTGGTTCAGTAATCCCGAAAAGTCCCGTTAAGCCGGCCGAAAAGGCTAATTGTTTGATCGTCGCATCTTTTGTTTTCAAGCCGACGCCAATCGCCGCTGCGCCTTGAGAAACGTTAGAAGCTAACATTCCTGGATAAATCACCGAGTCATAACCAATTGTCATACGGTTGTTGATGCCAATTGGCACCAAGCCATAATGCGTCCCTGTCGCCACGAATAACGGCGTGAAAGCACCAATCAACAGCGGCACGATCCAAGGGCTAACAGATTCTAAGGTGCTGATTCCATTTGAAATCGCATCACTGACCAAGTAGCCTAAGGGGCCTAAAACTACCAGACTTAGGGTACCCACAACCGCAATCACGATCAACGGCTTACTGAAAAACTTAATCGCTTTCGGTGACACTTTATCGGCAATCGGCTCGACAAAGCTCATACACCAAACAGCTAAAATGATAGGAATAACCGAGGAAGAATAGCTTACTGGCATAATGGGCAACTGGAAGAGGTGCAAACCAGCGCCCGTTTCCTTCACTTCATTCACCATCGCAACAAAGTTTGGATGTAGCAAAATGCCGCCTAACATCATGGCTAAGTACATATTCGTTTTAAATTTTTGTGCTGAAGAAGCCGCCAATAAAATAGGCAAGAAATAGAAGGCCGCATCTGCCATAAAGTTCAGAATTTGGTAACTTTGGCTTTCTACCGTCAATACTTGGAACACTACTAGGACCGATAAAACCGCTTTTAACATCCCGGCCGCGGTAATGGCAGGTAAAATCGGAGTGAAAATCCCCGTGATTGTATCAATCACCTTCGCTAATGGCTTACGGTCGTCTTTTTCTTGAGCGTCCATCTTCACATCGACCTCTTTGGCGATTTCTTTAAAAACATTGCCGACATCGCTGCCAATAATAATCTGAAACTGCCCGCCTTTACTGACAACCCCCATCACGCCTTTTGTTTCTTTCAAACCTTCGACGTCTGCCACGCTCTCCTCCACTAAGTTAAAACGCAAACGCGTCGCACAGTGGGTCACATTTTGAACATTTTCTTTCCCGCCGATCAGCGCTAAAATCTGTTGGCTCAATTCTTGATAATTCATGATATTTCCTCCTTTAATGGTTGGTCGGACTGCCGGTTGGGGACAAAAAAATACCTAAACAAAGATCTCCCTATAGAGACCTTCATTTAGGTATAGCCTGCTTTACCAGTAACAATCCTAGTCTGAAGTGATACGTTTAATATGAATGGTTAAGTAGATCAGTTCATCCTCTTCTAAAGGACGCCCGAATTCCCGTTGGATATAGTCATTAATCTTCATGGCACACGCATACTCTTCCGTGTATTTTTCCTTCAGCATGAAGATAAAGCGCGCATTCTCCCCATCATCCAGCTTGACATCGCTGTACAAGCGCTGAACGAAAAATTTTAGATGGGTCACGAAGCGCTCATAATTCAATGAGTATTCATCGAGATCTTTTTTGAAATTGTATTTAATGATCGTCAGGATCTGTTGGATGATCTTGGTCATGTCAGAGACTTGACTGATCTGTTCCATGTCTAGCTCGGCATTGACGATATGCAGGGCAATAAAGCCTGCTTCATCCTCTGATAGGTCGACACCTAACCGTTGCCGAATGATGGCTAGCGCCTCTTTTCCAATCAAAAATTCATGATTATAGAAACGTTTAATCTCCCACAATAACGCATTTTTGATTTCAAGACCGGATTCAAACCGTTCGATGGCGTAATGAATATGGTCCGTCAATGTTAGGAAGAGATTCTCACTGAGTTTTTTCCCCAGAGAAACCTTGGCGAAGCTGATGATCTCATTAGCAGCTTGGATGTGTTCGATAGGAATCGTCGACAATAACTGATGCAGCTTGTTGAAATTCCATTCTTTCGCATTCAAATAGCTATTTTCGATCAAAGACTCATCAATGCTATCGCCAGCTTTTTTACCAAAGCCCAGACCTTTTCCCATGACGATAACTTCTTGGTCACGGTCATTAATGGAAAGGACGATATTGTTATTGATGATTTTTTCGATAGTCATATTTTACCCTTATTCTATAACTTGCAAGTTTTAATGGTATTGCTCGCATAGACGATAACAACCCTCAAATTCATCCTATCATGCTCTAAAAGGACTGTCAACGTTTACAAATACATAACATCTGTATAACGACTGTATTGTTAGTCTGTGTCTGATTCGGTGAGAAAATTCGTTTTCTTATTTTATTTTTAGGCAAAAAGAGACCCGCCGGTGGGTGGCCGGCGGGCAAGGAGTAAAAAATGAAAAAGTGTTTGTTAGGGTTGTTTTGTTGGTATGCTTATATAATACCCACCATTTGTGACTTTTTTATGATCCTTCTAAGGGGATTTTGCAAAAAAGTCTAAAGAAAGTCTTAACCCTAGTCCAAGTTTTCTCCGTTTGATGCGATGACTTGTTTGTACCAATCAAATGATTTCTTCTTGCTGCGTTTTAGCGTGCCGTTGCCGTCGTTATCGCGGTCAACATAGATGAAACCATAGCGTTTTTTCATTTCGCCTGTGCCAGCTGAAACTAAGTCGATACAGCCCCATGTAGTATAGCCTAATAGATCAACGCCGTCCTGTTCTACTGCGTCTTTCATAGCTGCTACGTGTTCCCGCAGGTATTCGATTCGGTAATCATCTTCTACATAGCCATTTTCATCTGGTGTATCGACGGCACCTAAGCCATTTTCCACGATAAATAATGGTTTTTGGTAGCGATCATACAAAGCGTTCATCGTGATTCTAAGACCTAATGGGTCAATCTGCCAGCCCCATTCACTAGCTTCCAAATAAGGATTTTTCAATGAAGCAAAGATGTTGCCGGCTGTTTTGTCATTCACTTCTGGATCAGTAGACATGACGCGAGAAGAATAGTAAGAGAAGGAAATGAAGTCAACGGTATGTTCCTTCAATAACTCTTTGTCGCCTTCTTCCATCTTGATTTCAATGCCTTGGCGTTCTAATTCTTTCAGAGCATAAGCTGGGTATTCCCCACGTGACTGAACATCGATGAAGAAATAGTTGTCACGGTCGGCTTGCATGCCTGCCCAAACGTCTTTTGGATTTGGTGTATAAGGGTAGTAGTTACCAGCCGCTAACATACAGCCCACTTGGTTTTCTGGGTCGACTTCATGGGCAATTTTAGTTGCAATCGCACTAGCCAATAATTCATGGTGAGCCGCTTGATATTTGACTTGTTCGACGTTGTCGCCTTCTTCAAAGTACAAGCCAGCCCCCATAAATGGTGCGTGTAAAATCATGTTGATTTCGTTGAAAGTCAACCAGTATTTTACTAAGCCTTTGTAGCGGTTGAAGATTACCCGACATAAGTTTTCGTAAAAGCCGACTAATTCACGGCTACGCCAAGCACCATATTCTTTGATCAAGTGCATTGGGCAGTCAAAGTGAGTGATGGTTACTAATGGTTCAATGTTGTATTTACGGCATTCTTTGAAAACATCTTCATAAAATTTCAAGCCTGCTTCATTCGGCTCTTTTTCGTCACCTTGCGGGAAGATACGGCTCCAAGCAATCGACATCCGGTAGGTTTTAAAGCCCATTTCTGCAAATAAAGCGATGTCTTCTTTAAAATGGTGATACATATCAATTGCTTCTTTCGCTGGATAGAAATGCTCGTCATCAAAATCGAAGGCTTTCATTTTTCCTGTGATAATTGGAAAACGATCTTGGCCAATCGGCACAACGTCAACGTTGGCTAAGCCGCGGCCATCCAAGTTGTAGCCTCCTTCACATTGATTGGCAGCAGTGGCTCCGCCCCATAAAAAGTCTTTTCTAAATCCCATGTTGTTTTCCTCCTAAAATTTACGCGTATGTTAAGTGGGCATCTAAGCTGGCTGCAACTTCGTCTTGAACGGTAACGCCTTCTGCTTCTAGACGGGCAATAGCCTCTTTGAATTGCGGTAAAAATTCTTTGTGGGCGATGAATAATTCATCCATCACTCGTTTTGCAGTCGCACCGGAGCGGACTAGCGGGTTAATCGTGAAGGCTTGCAAGGCAGTTCCGTAATCACCGGTCACAGCTGCTTCAATTGTCACTAATTCCATATTTTTCATGACCTGTAACCAGCCTTTTTCAGCAGGTGCCAGTTCACCAAAGGCGACTGAACGCGCCCCTTGTGCCCCCACATAAGCCGTTACTTCGACTACGCAATCTGCTGGCAGATCAGGGACAGCTCCATTATTTTTCGTAGAAACGACGATTTGGGTTTCTTTATTGCCGTAGATTGAGGCAATCGTTTCACAGGCTGCATCTGAATAGTAAGCCCCACCGCGTTTTTGCAATTGTTCTGGTTTGTGGTCTAGATTTGGATCCTTATACAATTCAAACAATTCATGTTCTGTTTGTTTTACTTGTTGGGCGCGAGTTCCCACTGTTTTATATTCTTCTAAGGCATGTTCCAGCATTTCTTCTTCGCGGTAGTAATAGCGGTGATAGCCGCAAGGAATCATTTTCATTTGTTCCAATTGTTCGCGGAAGAATGGAACATCGAAAATATTTTTCGGCAAGCCATTGTCTTCGGCATATAGCTTATCAATGATGTCCATTGTGGCATCGCGGCCATCTTTGTAACCAACTTTATGCCAGTGGAAATGGTTCAAACCAGCAAACTTGTAGATTAAGTCGTCTTTTTCAACGCCTAACATTTCTGGCTCAGTCATCATGGCCATAACTGGCACATTACATAAACCAATCACTTTATCCCATTTGCCGTAACGTACAACGGCCTCCGTCACCATGCCGCTTGGGTTAGCAAAGTTGACTAGCCACGCATCGGGACATAGACGTTTCATATCTTCTACGATGTCTAAAATAACCGGGATTGTACGGAAAGCTTTGAACATACCGCCCGCCCCATTGGTTTCTTGGCCTAACATACCGTAATATGCAGGGATGCGTTCGTCTTTGATCCGGGCATCTAATAAGCCCACCCGAAATTGAGTCGTAACGAAATCCGCGTCCTTCAATGCTTCTTCGCGGTCCAAAGTCATATGGATCTTCACATCATAAGGAGAAGCGTCCCACATCCGTTGAGCCATTTCACCTACGATTTGTAATTTTTCTTTACCGGCTTCGATATCCACTAACCAGATTTCTCGAATCGGTAGTTGGTCAAAACGTTTGATAAAACCTTCCATTAATTCTGGCGTGTAGCTGCTGCCCCCTCCGATTGTCGCGATTTTTACTCCGTTTGCCATGCTGTCGCCTCCGTGTTTTTATTTACAAGTTTATTATCCATTTTGTAAAACCGTTCAACAAGACATTTTCGTTTCATTCCACATACATTTACAAAATATCCGATATTTTGTAAATTATGCGTAAATAGCGTTTACGTTTTCTGTTATTTATTTGACTATCGCCTCGTTACCGGTTACATTTTATTTACAGAACTTAAACTTTTTTTGTAAAAAGGAGTCCCATATGCTCATCTCAGAAAAATTCCAACAAACCGATTTTTCCACAGCGGAACAAAACGTTGTGACCTATATCCAAGAACACCGGGAAACACTGGCTGATGCCACCGTTAAAGAACTGGCTGACGCATGCTTTGTCCACCCCTCTACTTTGATTCGCGTTGCCAAAAAAATGGGCTTTGAAGGCTGGCTCGACCTTAAAAATGCTTACTTAGAGGAAGCAAGCTACCTTGACAGCCACTTTACCGAAATTGACCCTAATATTCCTTTCCAACCTACTGATGGTTTGATTACGATTGCCAAAAAAATTGCCAACCTTGAACAAACGACGATTGCCGACACTTTAGAGCTATTGAAATACGATGACTTAAAGCAGGCAAAAAATTATTTATTGAAGGCTGACTTCGTTAAAATCTTCGCCAGCAATGCCAATTCTTTGATTCCGCAAGACTTCGCGTTAAAAATGAATCGGATTCAACAAAATGTCTCCGTCAGTACGGTTTTAGGCGAAGGGTTTTACGAGGCCTATAATTGTCCCCCAACTAGCTGTGGTATCTTGATTTCCTACACGGGAGAAAATACCCATATCTTACGCACCGCCAAGATTTTGAAAGAACGCGGGATTCCTGTGATCGCCATCACCAGCATTGGCGAAAATTCCCTAGCGGCCATCAGTGACTGCACACTGCGCATCACTACGCGGGAGCGGCTCTTTTCCAAGATTGGCAATTTCACCATCAACACCTCTATTTGCTACTTATTGGATATTCTTTACTGTGCCGTCTTTAGCGAGCATTACGGCGAAAACTTTGATCACTTAATTGAAGTCGGCCAAATTATCGACCGCCGCCGCACCAGTTCTGATATTATGCGGGAACCATTGTTAGATACCATTCAGCCTGATTGGCTCCCAAATTAAATGCCGCAGCAAGTCAGTTAGGCTTGCTGTTTTTTTGTTTTCAAGAGGATTAAAAAGGGAATAAATAAACATTCCTGCTGATAAAAAAAGGCATCTAGAGTTTCTGCTCTAGATGCCTTCAATAATTCTAATTTCTAACTAAATCAATGCTGTAATTAAGTCATCATTGGCCGCGACTTGTTTGTTTTGTACTTCGACAATATCCAAGTAGTCGTTCACATTGGTCACGATAACTGGCGTTTCAACGCTATAACCTGCTTTTTCAATAGCCGCGATATCAAAGGTCACTAAAGTTTGACCGCGGGTAACATGGTCGCCTTGTTTGACAAAGCTTTCGAAGAATTTCCCTTCCAGTTGTACCGTATCTAAGCCGATGTGGATCAAGAGTTCCAAACCGTTATCCGATACTAAGCCAATGGCGTGCTTGGTTGGGAATAAGGTCATGACCGTACCATCAAATGGCGCTACTACCTTACCTTCTTCCGGATGAATCAAGATACCTTTTCCTAAAATTCCTTGAGCAAAGGCATCATCTTTAGCAGTACTTAACGGTGCCACGGTACCAGCAATTGGGGTTGACACGATTTCTTTGTTCAAAACTTTTTGTTCTTCACGATTTAAATCACTTTCTTCCACTGTGTCATCTTTCCAGAAGAAGAAGGTCAGGACAAAGCCCACAACGCTGGCCGCTAAAATACATAAGAAGGCTGCGATCATTGAGCTGGCATCACCGGTTTCATTATTGATGTAGTTCACGACACCGAAGATCCCTAAACCTCCCATGGTATAAGCTTTAGCACTCATCAGTCCCATAATCCCGCCGCCAACAGCGCCGCCGATCATTGAGAAGACAAATGGTTTTTTCTTAGGTAAGGTAATCCCGTAAATAGCCGGTTCAGTTACGCCGCAGATGCCTGATACAACCGCTGGTAAACAAAGCTCTTTCAGTTTTTGGTCTTTCAGCTTGAAGTACATTGCACCAACAGCAGCAGTTTGAGCAAAGCTTGCGCCAAATGATCCTGCTAAAATAGTATCAAAACCGTACATGCCTAAGTTCATCATCGCTAATGGAATCAAGCTCCAGTGTAAACCGAAGATAACCAAGGCTTGCCAGAAGAACCCAACTAATACCCCCATCAAAACTGGTGAGAAGGTGTAAATAGCCGAGAAGCCCGCCCCTAATAGTGACGTTGCAAAGGTGATGATTGGGCCGATAACTAAAAAGCCTAGTGGTAATGCAATCAGTAAAGTGGCAAAAGGTACGAAGAAGCTTTGCAGAATTTCAGGAATCACACGATTGCTGACTTTTTCTACTTTGCTGGCAAACCAAACGACTAAGATAACAGGAATGACACTGCTGGTATAGTTGTTGGCAATCAATGGTAGACCGAAGAAGGTCATATGAACTGGACTAGCGAACATCGTGCCCTCAAATAATGTGTATAATGGCTGTGCATCGCCAAAGGTTGCCAGTTGAATAGCTGGGTAACATAAAGCAGCTCCAATAATCATCCCAGTAAAACGGTTCATTTTAAACTTGTTAGCAGACGTGTAGCCAATGATGATTGGTAAGAAGTAGAACATCGCATCCCCAATCGCATTCAATAACACATAAGCGCCATCCGTTTGCGAATAGGCTCCTAAAAACAGCAATAACGCGTTCAGCCCTTTGATCATCCCAGCCGCACATAAAGGTCCTAAGAAGGGTTGGAAACAACCACTAATGATATCAATCAGTTTGTTAAAGACACCCTGCGGTTCTTCGCCGCCTTCCGCTTCGCCTGAAATATGCGCCACTTCTAAAACATCATCATAAACTTTCGGCACATGATTGCCGATGACAACTTGATATTGTCCGCCACTTTTCATGACGGTAACGACCCCGTCCATATTCTTCAGAACGTCATCATTGGCTTGGCTTTCATCCTTCAAACGGAATCGCAGCCGAGTGATACAGTGGGTCAAGCCGTTGATATTGTCTTCGCCCCCAACATTTTTAACGATATTTTGTGCTAATTCGTGATACTTTCCCATGATTCTTTCCTCCATTTTCTATTTTTTATAGTAGATGAAGGTTTAGCCAACTGAATGTCACTATCCTGTGCCGGTCCCTCGGCGTGTCCTGCTCCTCCTTTAGTTGATTCCAAACAAGCTTAAGCTTGTGTTTCGGTTGTTTGACTAACGATTCGTGCTATGTGAATCGTCAAATAAAGCTTCTCCTCGTTGGAGATGAGGTATTGATAATTTTCATAGATAAAGGTACTGATCTTTTCCACACATTGGAAGGCATTGGCATATTTGAGTTTAATCATCGCCAACAATTCTTCCTCGTCTTCGCCATGGTATTCCTTGTGAGTGACCAGCCGTTGGGCAAAAAATTTCAGGTGTGTGATAAAACGATAATAATAAACGGAATCCTCATCAAAGCTCATTTTAAAATGATATTTGACGATATTACTGATTTCCTGCATGATTTTAGTCACATCATACATATTGTTGACGCTCTCGCTTTGCTCCATCTCTGCATTAACGATGTGGAGTGCAATAAAGCCCGCCTCGTCTTCGGGCAGCTGGATACCGGTTTCCGCCGCTACTTTTTCCACCGCTTTGGTCCCAATGAAAAATTCATCTTTAAAGAAGCGTTTGATATCCCATAGTAAGACGTTCTTGACAATAACGCCTTCCTGCATCCGTGTAATGGCTGTAAATAAGTGATCGGTTAAGGAGATGTAGATGGTTTCACTAAGCTTTTTGCCTAACTTCGTTTTAGCATAAGCAATAATCTCATCTGACAATACTAAGTACTCTGGCGGAATATCAGCCAAAAGTTGTTGAAATTTTGCGGAAACATCCGAACTGGACAGTCGGTAAATCTTATCGACTTTGCTTTCATCGATGGCCTCTCCAACCTTACGACCAAAAGCTAGCCCACGACCCATGACGATTTGCTCAGAATCGTCCATCTCCGTTACAACAACATTATTATTCAAAATCTTTGCGATCCGCATGAGGCTTCTCCTTCCACGAAAAAAACCTAACTCCCCCACGTCGTTTCCGGCCATGGGGTCATTAGGTTTAGCTTGTCTCGAGAACAATCACTATCCGTTTATTTGGTTACCCTTACTATACGAAGTTCCTCTGCAAATGTCAACGCTTTCTCTCACGTTTTTTTCATTTTTTGATAAACTTTGCAACTATTGTGCCAGACCTTCGTGGATTTTTGTCAAATTCCATTTCATCATGCCATAATAAGTCGCCTCATCACCGGACTTTGCCACCGAATCGGTATAGATTTTTTCATAGATTGGTTTGTCAGTTTCTTTGGACAAACGCTCCATACTTCGCGGATCCACACTTGTTTCTAAAAACAAAACAGGGACCTTTGAGGCGTGGATTGTGTCGATAATGGCGGTCATTTGTTCGGGTGTACCTTGACTCTCGGTATTGATTTCCCAGATATAGGCTGCCTTTAAATCATAGGCTTTCGCAAAATATTTGAAGGCTCCTTCACTGGTCACCAGCAACCGTTTAGCCTCAGGAATATCTTGAAAAGCTGATTTTCCCTCTTGGTCCAAAGCTGCTAATTTGTCCGTATATGCTTGCGCATTTTTTTCATAGTCTGCGGCATGCTCAGGGTCTTTTTCAGCTAAAACCGCTTGAATATTCGCAACATACTTGATGCCATTTTGAATATCCAACCAGGCATGCGGGTCTTCTTGATCTTGATTACCAGAAGTTAGATATTGAGGGGTAACCCCTTTACTAACCGCAAAATAACCTTCATTTTCTTTTTTGTCAGCTGTTTCCATTAGCTTTTGGAACCAACCATTCCCTGTCTCTAAATTTAGGCCGTTGTAAAAAACTACCGTGGCATCCGTAGCCTTTGCCATATCTTCTGGTAGCGGTTCGTATTCATGAGGGTCCACCCCTACTGGCACGATACTGTGGATTTCCACATGTTCTCCACCGACTTCCTTGACCATATCGGCAATAATCGAGTTCGTGGCTACTACGGATACCTTTTCACTTTCTGTCGCTTGACTGCCACAAGCACTTAACACTAAAATACCTGCTAGTGCCACGAGCCATTTAAATCCCTTCATCTTGTTTCCTCCCTTGAAATAGAATTCCTTTTTTTGGTGAAAATAGCAAAGCTAGTATGAAAAAGGCGGCACAGGTCAAGACGATTGTCGCGCCTGACGCCAAATTGTAACTGTAGCTAAAGAATAAGCCAATCACAGCACTTAACATGCCAAAAAGTGAAGCTAAGCCAATCATAGTGGGTAGATGATCTGTTAGCTGAAAGGCCGTCGCCGCTGGTGTCACCAACATGGCAATGACTAAAATCGTCCCAACGGTTTGTAAAGAGGATACTGCCACCAACGTCAAAAGAAACATCAAAGCATAATGGAGCCAACCTACTTTTAAGCCATATGCTTGGGCCATCACTGGATCGAAAGAAGAAACCACCAACTCTTTATAGAAGAGTGCTACAAAACCGATTACTACAACGCCGACACCTAGCGTCAGAAACATATCACTATCCCGCACCGCTAGCACATTTCCAAAAAGAATATGATACAAATCGGTGGCACTTTGGGCAAAGCCAATCAAAATAATCCCTAGCGCGAAAAAGGTACTGAAGATGATGCCAATCGCCGTATCATTTTTTAATTTGGTGCGACGACTGACAAACCCAATCAAAGCTGCCGCTAAAATGCCAAAGAAAGACGCACCAATCACATAGCTGCCGCCTAACATATAAGAAACGGCTACCCCTGGTAATACAGCGTGAGAAATCGCATCCCCCATCAAACTCATACCTCGTAAAATAATGAAAGAGCCAATCACACCTGCAATCAAACCTACCAAGACGGCTGTGATCAAGGCATTTTGTAAAAACTGGTAACGGGTCAACCCGTCAATAAAGTTGCTGATCATGAGACCCCTCCTGCAATAAAGATGCCAGCATCGCCATAAGCCTGCCGCATATTTTCTTCAATAAAGACTGACGCTACTGGGCCAGCGGCAATCAAGCGTCGATTTAATATCAACAATTCATCAAAATAACTAGTCACTTTGTGCAAATCATGATGAACGATCAAAATTGTTTTGCCTTCGTCGCGTAATGTTTGTAGTAAGGTCACGATGACCGCTTCACTAACAGCATCGATGCCCACAAAGGGCTCATCCAGCAAAATAACATCCGCCTGTTGAGCTAAGGCACGGGCAATAAAAATTCGTTGCAATTGCCCCCCTGATAATTCACCGATTTGTTGCGTTTTAAATTCAGTCATCCCCACTTTTTCTAGTGCTGCTAAGGCTAACTGTTTTTCCTTTTTGCCTGGACGTTTAAACAGCCCCAAGTGTGGATACGTCCCCAACAGAACTGTTTCAAACACGTTGATGGGGAAGCTTAGGTCTAAGGCACTCCGTTGTTCCACATAGGCAATTTCTTTCCGGCTCTGTGCCAGTGGTGCCTCTCCCACAAATACTTCGCCCGTGTGGGGTATCAGCCCCATCATGGCTTTTAAAAAGGTTGATTTCCCTGCCCCATTTGGTCCAATAATTCCGGTAATTTTACCAGCAGCAACCGTAGTTGTCACATCATCTAAAGCTAAGCGCCGACCATAATGAGCGCTGAGATGTTGTATCGTAATCGTCATAAAAACCCCTTCTTTTAATTATCCTTTATTATATTTTTAGGCTAACCTAAAAATATTACTTGGTTGTATTGTAACGATAAATCTAAAAAAAGGCAACAAAAAAATCCTTCTTGATTTTGCAATCAAGAAGGATCACGCCATGCCATTAGGGCAACTGCAATAGGGATTACCAGTAACGAGGCACTGGCAATCGTCAGCGCAGATAAAATTTCTTCCGCAAAAACTTTTGAATTGAATAATTCTTGCAGCGAATAGTCTAAATCGTAAAACCAAAAAAATAAAGCAAGGCCACTACCCAAAAAGGCAAATAGCAAGGTGTTAACAGTAGTACCTAAAATATCTTGACCAATCCTAAGCCCCGCCGCAAAAAGCTCTTTGGGGGCTAAATGCTTCTGTTCTTTGATCTCCGCTAAAGACGAAGTGATAGAAATTGCGGCATCCGTCACAGCCCCCATCATTCCCATCAAAAGTACGGCCACGCCTAACTGACGATAGGAGAGACCGACAGCCAAATTCATCTGTTCTAATTCCAACAGCTCTTCTTCGGCAAATCCCATGATGTCCGCTCCTTGAACGAGCCACACGAGTCCTAATAACAGCAGCATCGTTAAGCAAGTCGCCCAAAAAGCATAGACAGTCTTAGTAGAAGTCCCATTGGTGAAAAACAAATTGACCAGCGCCATCAAAAGGCAAGCCGCAAAGGTCACCAAGTAAATTGGCAAGCCCCAATTGATGCTAAGGACCGCTATCAAGAATAAGCCAATATTCAAGGTCAACGACAAAAACGCATAACTGCCGTTACTGCCGCCAATCGCGATCATCAAAACGGCTAATAGTAAAAACAACCAGAGCCAAACTGTCATAATTTCACCCGCTTTCGCCAGAAAAAGCTCGTTAATAGGAGCGTAACAGGAATTGTCAAAACGATTCCTAAAGCCCCGACCAACGCCCGTGTCAATTCTAAAGAAAGGTGCAGCTGAATCGTGGTGAAGAATTGCCAGCCATTACGCAAATAGAGCAGTAAAATTGGTAATGAACTACTGATATACGCTAGTAGCAGTACATTCGCCATGGTTCCCATGACATCTTTGCCCACATTACGCCCTACGGTGAGCATCTGTTTTGCCGAAAGTTCTTGCTTGGCTGCTTCAAACATCGCCGCCACGACAGTCATGGCGACATCCATGGCCGCGCCTAAGGTCCCAATCAAAAGACTCGCCAAAAAAATCGTGCGGTAAGGCCGCGTTAAAAATTGCATTTCTTCATAACGCAGTCCTTGATCATTCGTCAAGGTCATGATCAGCCAGGTAACACCAAAGGCTAAAAAGGTACTGCTAAGCGTTGCCACCACTGCAATCCAGGTTTTTCGGTTCCACCCATTCAAAAGGAGCATGGTCAAAAGAGTATAGAGACAACATACACCAAAAGTTAGTGGCAATAGCGGCACCGTCCGTAGTTGGTCATAACTGACTACAAAACCATAGGTTACTAGTAAGTTGCCGCCTAGACTTAACAAAGCGGAGGCTCCTTTTTGGCGTCCTAACAAGAGGACCAGCAACGCAAACAGAAAAATCACCAGCCAAATCGTTTTTTCCCGTTGCACCCCTTGATATTGCCAGCCTGTTTTGATTTGTTTTAATAGAATTCGCTGACCGACGCGCAACCGTGGCTGAGTTGCTTCACCTGCCACCCACTCGATGACGATTGGTTCTGAGGTACGATTCGTCATGACCTCTTGCGTATGCTCCTTTTGTGTCACTTGGGTGATTTCGGCTACCGTATCTGTGTTTTGACTTTTCTGCCAAAGAAAACCAGCCACTAATAAGACCAGACAGCCAATTATCGCGAGATTTTTTTTCAAAGAGATCCCTCATTTCCTTTTCAGTGTAGCGAACCAACCGGCACTTTGTCCACCTCCACTAAAAGACAGGTGACAAATCACTCGTTTGTTGAGAAAATAAAATAAATCCTTATTTACGGAGGTTATCATGAATTTTTTACGCCATTTGGCTACTTTGGAAAATTTAACGGCCAGTGAAAAAACGCTGGTCCGTTATATTCAACAGCATCCCCACGAAGTATTGGAAGCAAAGCCACAGACGCTGGCAGCCGCCGCCTATGTCTCAGTGGCAACTGTTTATCGTTTGATTAATAAGCTTTCCTTAAATGGTTTAGGTGAATTAAAAGTAGAATTAGCCTCTTCTCTCCAAGGTCCAGTCACAGGCCCAGCGGATATTGATTTTCCGATTTCGCCAGCCGATGGACCACAAGAAATCTTACACAATCTCCAAGGAATCTACGAGCGGACTATTGAGGAAACCTTACAGTATGCTGATGAGGAGACGCTGCAAACCGTTTGCCAGCTTATGCAGCAAGCACAGGTCATTGATGTTTACGCGGCAGCCGGCAATCTCTTTTTCGCCGAAAATTTTAAATTTCAGATGCAGGAATTAGGCGTATTAGTGAATGTCCCTGCCGAAGATTATCAACAGCGCTTATCTGCTGCCAATAGTGACAACGGACATTTCGCCATTGTAGTTTCCTTCGGGGGCCGGGGGGCTTCCACTCGTGCCGTAATGGAAATCCTTCATGAAAATCAGGTTCCTAATGTGTTGCTGACTTCTATTCATGAGAATCCCTTATCGGCTTTAGCCCAGCACCAACTCTATTTGGCTTCCGTTGAAGATCACTATCAGAAAATGTCTTCTTTTTCGACCCGTCAAAGCCTTTTGATGCTCTTTGATACTCTTTACGCTCTCTATTTTTCCCGTGATTACGAGAAAAATCGGCAGTTCAAATTAACCAACTACCGCAAAATCAATCAGCAGTTGCAATAATTTTCTCAAAAAAGCCTCCCAGCGACAGCGCTTTAAAAAATTTTTTTCAATGTGCTACGACTGACTCCTTTTTTCTGCGTCCACCTCGTATACTTAAAAGGAAGGAGTGAAGTATGATGATCAAAGCAATCGTCTTAGATATTGATGGAACCTTGACTAACGATGACAAAGAAATTAGTTTAGCAACCCGCAAAGCCCTCTTAGCGGCCCAAGATATTGGTGTCAAAGTAATTCTCGCCTCAGGTCGCCCCACTACGGGGATGTTGCGCTACGCTGACCAGCTGGAATTACCGCAGCACCATGGTTTATTAGTTTCTTATAATGGCGCCAAGGTGACCGATTGTACCACCAAAGAAGAATTATTCAGCCAGACCCTTTCGGTAGCAGAAGGAAAAGCCGTGCTGACCCATCTGCAAAATTTTGATCTTAAAATCATGATTGACAAGGACGACTATCTTTATGTTCATAATGTCTATGACAATCTTGTCCACTATGACGATAAAAGTATCAATATTATTGAATATGAAGCCCGCGGCGGCAACTATAAGTTATGCGAAATCGATCAGTTAGCCGATTTTCTCGATTTCCCACTTCACAAGATTTTAACAGCCGGTGATGCGGATTACTTAGCGCAGCACGCCGAGGCCATGGCGGCGCCTTTTGTTGGCAAGCTCAATTCTGCTTTTACCGCACCTTTTTACTATGAATTTACCGCCCAAGGCATTGATAAAGCCAAAGCATTAGATACGGTGCTGACTCCTTTAGGCATTCGGCCTGAAGAAGTGATTGCCTTTGGCGATGGTCATAATGATCGAACCATGCTGGCCTATGCGGGAACTGGCGTGGCGATGGCAAATGCTGTACCTGAATTGAAAGCGATGGCCGACCATATTACCCTATCCAATAATGAGGACGGCATTGCCCACCATCTGCAACAACTGGTTCACTAGAAAGGACGACCTTTTATGTCCCCTGCCTTAACGCTCGCCTTAGCGAGCCTAACCTTTTTTGGTATTTTACTACTGATGAGCGTTCTATTGAAAATCACAGGGGGGACGTTTTTGGGCCTTCCCATTACAGTTGATGGACCCCGAAAAAGAAAAAGAGCTAGGAAAAAGGCTCTATGTATTGATTCGCAAAATAGCACCCTTGCCGTTTCTCTTTTTCTTAGTATTGTTTTTCTATTTAATGCTACGCTAAAAAGACCGTTCACCTAGTTTCCCTAGGAAACCCAAGTGAACGGTCTTCTTCTTTTTAATTAAATAATCTTGGATCGGTAAAGTCAGTTATGATTAAATCCGGCAGTCCGCTAGCAGCTAATTCCCGTCGGTTGCCAGCCGTTTCAATCGCAATAATTTTGGCTGGGTTGGCGTTTTTAGCAGCCTCCAGACCTAAATGAGAATCCTCGAAAATCACCATTTCATTAGGATTGCCCCCTAATCTACGGGCTGCCTCTAAAAAGAGGTCTGGCGCTGGCTTACCTGGTAAAGTGCCATCACCATAAACTACTTGCTCATAATCAAACCAGCGAGCGAGCTCAAAAAGTTCAAAGTAGAAATCTACATTGAACTTGCCCGAGGCAGTCGCAATTGTAAAGGGAATTCCTTGCTCCTTTAAATAATCAAAAAAAGCCGTGGCCCCTTTGGTCAGCTGCGGTTTGCCCTTTTGTGCCACAATTTTTTGATATACTTTTTCCTTTTCCACCGACAGCCTTTCCGCCTCTTCACTACTTAGAGGGCGGTTCAGTAGCCGTGCTAAAATCACTGCATTGGTCCGGCCATGTATCTCCCGAAATTCTTCATCGGTCAATTCCCGTCCCAATAAATCCTTGGCAAATTCGCGCCAAGCTTGTTCGTGATATGGCGTATCCTGGTAAAGAGTGCCATTGAAATCAAATACCACTATCATGCTAAACTTCCTCCAAACTCTCCTCAGCCGCCCCAACCACAATAATGAATAAAGGCGATACTGACACTGCAGGCACCAATAAATAAAACACTTAAGAGAATCCCTAAGCGATAGGCTCTCCGCGAAAGTACTTCTTGTCTACTTTCATAACTGATTGAGCCTAATCCAATTAAAATCAAGCCAATCAAAATGATTTCTGCCATTTTCAGCGTCCCACCTTTTTCAAAGCAGTCCGGACCGCCAGCGTCCCACAAACAATCATCATGATATTTTGGATTGTTTTATCCTCAATTTCTAGTTCATAAGAAAACGGCTTGGCCTTTACATTCAATTTCACTTTTTATTCCAACTTTCCTCGTTTTAATCTGCTTCTATCATACACTATTAGACAATTTTAATCTTCTTTTTCGCGAAAAAATTTTACAGAATATTCTCTGTTTAAATCCTTCATTCAAAAAGTCCTATAAACTGCTTAAAAAAGGCATTTTCACTCATTTTTCAGATACGTAAAACTACAACCTTTTATGAAAAATAAACCGTTAACAAAAAAACTTTTTTTATTTTTTTCTAATCTATCGCTTGTTCTTTTCAACGATTATCGGTATACTGTCCCTGTAAATCACAAAATTCGGAAGGAGGGATTACCATGAACACAGCTATTACAACACAACTAAAAAAATCTAAAATCCCTTTTTCGTTAACAAGTTAGCGCAGATTGTCTAAAGCGGTCTATTTTTCGACTCTACAACTCTGTCCTTGGAAAAGGGCGGAGTTTTTTTGTGCACATTTTTCATTCAGCGAGGAGTTTTTATTCATGAAATACATTTTAAAACAATTGACCAGCTACTTTAAAGAACACAAGCTGCGCTACACCACCGTCTTTGTCTTTATGGTGATTTCCAGTGCTATGTATGTAGCACCCATCTATATTTTACGTTTATTTGTGGATGCGATTATTCAAGATCATTTTTCCATGGCGATTTTGACGCGCTATGTCTTGCTTTTTGCCGGTGCCATTATTCTAGGCTACCTGACGGAATTTATCTGGACCTTTTTCTTATTCATCGGTTCCTATGATTTGCAAAAACAATTACGGGAACAACTAATGAGCCATTTTCTCAAAATGGGGGCACCCTTTTATCAGCGATTTCGGACGGGGGATTTAATGACCCGCTCCAGTGATGATGTTCAAGTCATGGGCATGACAGTGGGCTACGGTCTGATGGTCTTTCTCAACACCAGCCTTTACCTAAGCTTTATCGTCTTAATGATGGCGGTGACCGTTTCTTGGCAGTTGACCTTAGTAGCCCTTTTACCCATGCCGATTTTAGCCTACTACATTTTCAAATGGGGCTCACAGGTGGACAAAGCGTTTACCGAGGCGCAAAATGCGGTCTCTGAAATGAACAGCGAGGTGCTGGAAATCGTCGATGGGATTCGCGTTGTGCGGGCCTTTGGCTTGGAGGATGAGACTACGCGCCAATTTGAGGCAAAAACCACCGAAACAAAGGGGAAAAATGACCAGGTTTCTGAAATCGACTCCCGTTTTGGGCCGTTGATTACCATGATTTTAGCCATCAGTTTTGTCCTAAGCTTTGGCTTAGGTGCCTTTTTCGTTGCTTCCCAACGCATCACGATTGGGGCCATGGTCTCCTTCCAAGTCTACTTGACGATGGTGGTCTGGCCAATGATTTCAGCGGGTGATTTGGTAAATGTCATGCAGCAGGGTGCTGCTTCTTGGCGCCGGATCAATGAAGTCCTGCAAACGGGCGACAGCCTGGAGGCTGATGGTACGCTACCTTTGACAAGCATTGAGACCGTCACATTTGCTGACTTTTCTTTTCACTATCCACAGGCCGAGCGCGAAGCCTTACAGAACATCAACCTCACCTTAAACAAAGGGGAAGTGTTGGGGGTTGTGGGGAAAACCGGTAGTGGCAAAACCACCTTGTTACGGCAGTTTGGCCATCGCTATCCTTATTCTGCACAAGCACCATTGATCAATGATCAGTCACTTCTTCAGTATCAAACAGCGCAAGTTCGGCAAAAATTTGCCGAAGTTCCGCAGGAGCATACCCTATTTTCCCGGACAATCCGTGAGAATCTGCTTTTTGGGGATGCTAAGGCTACGGATGACGCCTTGTGGCAAAGCTTGGAAATGGCTCGTTTTGCGGAAGACGTACGCCGCATGCCAGCTGGCTTGGAAACCCTCGTTGGTGAAAAGGGTGTTTCTCTTTCTGGTGGCCAAAAGCAGCGTCTTTCCTTAGCCAGAGCTTTTCTGCGTAATAGCGAGATCTTGCTGCTAGACGATGCACTGTCGGCGGTGGACGCCAAAACCGAGCAGGAAATCATCGCCAACCTCAAGCAATTGACCGAACACACCGCCTTGATCGTGACCCACCGCTTATCCGCCATCACTGAGGCCGATCAAATCATCGTTTTAGAAGACGGTCAGGTGATCCAGCGGGGGACTCATCAGGAGCTAATTCAAGTCCCTGGCTGGTACCAAGAACAATACCATCATCAACAGATAAAGGAGGATGTCCTTGATGTTCTCAACGATTAAACGTTTATTAACGTATTTACGTTATTATAAAAAAATCTTTCTACTAGGAGCCGTTCTGCTCGTTCTAGCCGCAGGGTTTGAGCTATACTCCCCCATGGTGGCAAAACAGCTGATTGACCGAGTCATGACGCCGGCCGTCAGTAGTGGCGAGCTGAATACACTGCTACTAGTCCAGCTCTTAGCCCTTTACCTCTTACTAAACTTGATTGGCTCACTCTTCCGCTATATCAGCCTATTGAACCTGCGGAAGATGTCCAACAGCATCGTGAAAAAGATGCGGGATCAACTATTTCAGCATATGCACATGTTACCTGTCTCATTTTTTGACAGTCTGCCTTCTGGCAAGATTGTCGCTCGGATCACCAATGACACTGAAGTCTTACGCTCTAATTTTTATGTGAGTGTTATCAGCAATCTCTTAAGCAACCTGATTCAAATCGTCGGTGCCTTCATTGCCATCTTTTTCTTAAACACGACCTTAGGCTTGGTCATGCTTTTACTGATTCCAATCTTAGGGCTGTGGCAACATTTTTACACCAAGTATGCCTCTGTCTATAACTTAGCGATGCGGGAATATATTTCGCAAATCAGTGGACAACTAAATGAGTTTGTTCAAGGAATGCCCATCATTCAAGCCTTTCAGCGGGAAGATCAGCTCCTGCAGGAATTCAGCGAGACTGTCAAAAAGTGGTTTAAGATGGGGCGGAAGTATTTACTATTAGACTCCGCTATTGCTTGGGGCCTAGGTAATCTCTTACGAAACTCGACGATTCTACTGTTATTAACGACTTTATCATGGTTCTTTTTAGACGGACGACTGGCCATTTCTGCCGGACTGCTTTATGCCTTTATCGACTATATCAATCGGCTTTATGACCCAATTGACGGTCTGGTGCAAACCATTACCAACGTGCAGCAATCCTTAGCCGCGGGTAAGCGAATCTTTGATTTTGCTGATGAACCGATTGAATCACAGCAAAGTGCGCCTTTAACCGTGGCGGCCGGAAATGTCCGCTTTCAGCATATTTCCTTCGGCTATACACCGGAGCAGCGAGTTTTGCATGACATTGACTTTCAAGTACCCGCTGGCGAAACCTTAGCCTTGGTGGGGCATACTGGTTCTGGCAAATCCAGCATTTTGAATCTGCTCTTCCGTTACTATGACCCACAAGAAGGACAAATCATCATTGATGACCAGGTGATTGAAGCCGTTGATCGGCGCAGCCTACGAAAATCAATGGCGATTGTCATGCAGGACCCTTATTTGTTTACTGGTACGATTGCCAGTAATGTCGGCATGAACGATCCGCAAATCACCGAAGAAATGATTGTGACGGCTTTGGAACAAGTGGGAGCGGGCTATCTACTGACCCGTTATCCTAAAGGAATCCATCATCCGGTGGTAGAAAAAGGCCGTGAATTTTCCAGTGGTGAACGGCAGCTCATTAGCTTTGCCCGCGCGTTGGTCTTCAATCCTAAAATCTTGATTTTGGATGAAGCCACGAGTCATGTTGATACTGAAACTGAAACCATCATTCAAAAAGCCATGCAAGTCTTGCAAGAAGGTCGGACCACCTTTATGATTGCCCATCGCCTTTCCACGATTCAAAAAGCCGACCAAATTCTCGTATTAGATCAAGGACGCATCGTGGAACGCGGCAATCATCACTCGCTTTTACAAATGGAAGGAATCTATCATCAAATGTATCAAATGCAGTCCGAGCAACTGTAAACTTTCAGAAGGAGGACCTCCCTTTGCGTGAGTATTATCGCCAATTACGCCAGCCCCTGATTTTTATGGAAGGATTTCTATTTACTGTGTTATTCATTCTCTTTTTAGGTCGGCACCTCTATATTGCCGTCGTGGGAATTGTCCTATTTTTATTACTAGGGTTACTTTTGACCCCTCTTTTTCAATGGCTCACTACACAAAAATTTCCCGCAGGCAAAATAGACCACGACTTGCGGGAAAATATGTTTTTGATTTTGGTGACACCCTTGAACCTGTTGCTGCTTTTGTTGCTATGACAGAGAGTCAAAACAGCTTTTTTTCAGCATTTTCGGTATCATAAAGATACAACTATAAGGAGGCGCAATTCATGAAGTATACATTAACTGAAAACACGGTCTTTCCCCTAGTGGAAGTCGCTTTGCAAAAAGGGGAAGAGATCCAGTTAGAACCTGGTGCTATGGTCTATCATAATGGCGAAGTCGAATTGGAAGGACGCATGAACAGCAATGGTCAAAGCGGCATCGGCGGTGCTTTACGGGCCTTAGGGCGTTCCTTGAGCAGTGGTGAAAGCTTCTTTATCTCCACCGCAAAAGGCCTGACAGATACCGCAAAAATCGCTTTGGCTCCTAGTACGCCTGGTGCCATCAAGGAATTAAATGTAGGCGCGGAACAATGGCGACTCAACACAGGCGCTTTTCTCGCTTGTGATCCTTCTGTTCGTTACAATATGGAACGCCAAAAACTTAGTGGCGCCTTCTTTGGCGGAACCGGCGGACTGTTCGTGATGCAAACTACCGGCAGCGGCACCCTCTTAGTCAATAGCTATGGCGATCTATTAGAATTAACCGTTGGTGACAAAGAAATGGTGATTGACAACCAGCATGTAGTGGCTTGGTCGACTTCCTTGGATTATCATATCGAAGTTGCCTCTGGTACCTTTGGCTTTAAAACTGGTGAAGGTTTAGTCAACCGTTTTTCAGGCAATGGTAAAGTTTGGATTCAGACTCGGAATGTACAAGCCTTGGCTGGGGTGATCGACCCTTTTATCACTAAGAGCAGCAGCTCCGACTAAATCAAACAGCGCAAGACCGCCGTTAAGGGTCTTGCGCTGTTTTTTTAGGTACTTTTAAGCCGTTATTTCGTCAAGCGCCGTAGAGAAACCAACGGCACATCATTGACGGTATTTAAGGAGTAAGACTCCAATAGATTGACATTTTGGCGGTAACGACTCGCTTGGAGCGGCGTGATCCGCGCATCCACTTCATATTCGTCAATCAGCTTCCGTTCCAAGTAATAGCCTCGCAATACTTCTTTCGTGTAATCTTGGTCCTGTTGGGCAAACAGAGCTTGCACAAACAGGCCATTATTGATTTGTTCATCCATCGCTTTCCGGTCTTCCAGTAGAAAATCGATGATCATGGGATCATAAACATCCCGTAAGTTTTCATAACTTTGTAAAACGACTTGGGTGTTGCGATGAAACAAGGTGGCAATCTCTTGATAGGTAGAATCCTTATCTACTTGCGGCCGCTTCTTTTCAAAGATCCGCTTTGGATGTAGCACCAGTCCTAAGAGCCGGCGCACAAAGACAATCCAAAAGCCGATGATGGATAAGAGTTGCTTGGTAATGGACCGTTCAAACCGCTGGATGATTCGTTGATAGATTTGATAGCCTACGTCAGAAATCGCCCCGCTTTCGTAAGCTTTATCCAGACCATCGCGTTCAATGGCTACCATCAACAGTTGCAATTCTTGGACTTCTTTGCGGCCGGAGATGGTTAAACGCTCCGAATAGACCTCTCGAATCCGGTCACGATAATTCTCAGCCACCGACTCTGCCGAAAGGCGATTCGTTTCATCAGCCTCCCGTTGTAAGGTGACGGCCACTTCCTCTAAAATATGAATTTCTTCTATCTGCAAAGGCTCCGGCTCTTCCGCTTCACTTAGTAAAGGCAAGACAATGATCCCAACGAGGAGTGTCCCTAAAATGACGCCTGCGGTAATAAACAACAGCAAGGAACGACCCACAAAGGTTTCTCCATGCAAAGTCAAAGGCAGAATAAAGACGGTTGCCAAACTGACTGTTCCTTTAACACCCCCGAAGGTTAACAGTAAAATCTCACGTAAATTGCCAATGCGATGATTTTTAAAGAAATAATACAAAATCACCGCTAGGAAGCGGACGGCAAATAAAACGGCGGTGACAATCAAAATCACCAGCAATAGCCAACCATTGGAGTATTCCGTGCTTTCCCAAATTGGTTGAAAAACTTGTGAGATTTCGATGCCTAAAAATAAAAAGACCAGGGCATTCAAGGTAAAGGTCACGGTATCCCACGTCGTCGTGGAAACAGTCGCTAGTTGGGCGTCAAAAAGCGTCGTTTTCTTGATTTGCGCCGCCTGCATGACGCCTGCTAGAACAGCTGCGATGATCCCCGAGACATGAAACAGCTCTGCTAATAAATACGCCATAAAGGGCAGCAATAGTTCCAATAATAAATAGCCGGTGACATCTCGAGCTGAGGCTTTTTCAATCCAAGAGACCACCTTCCGTTTCACCAGTACCAAGAGCCAGCCCACTAGGCCGCCACCAATACTGGAAATCACCAGTGTGCCCGCTGCATTTGACCAAGAGAAAGCGCCCGTAGTCAAGGCGGCTAGCGCAAATTGAAAGGCCGTGACACCTGATGCATCATTTAACAGCCCTTCTCCCTCTAAAATATGGGTCACGTGTTTAGGTAAACGAATCCGGCTAGACAAGGAGCCCACCGCAACTGCGTCGGTGGGTCCCAAGGCTGCACCAAAAGCGTAATAAGCTGCCAGCGGTAAGCCCGGTAGCAGCCACCGCAAAACACTCCCCACTGCAAATAGCGTCAAGAAGACACCAATAAAGGCTAAAAATAAAATCACGGAAAAGTGCTTTAAAATCGAGCGAACATCGGCTTTTTCCCCTTCACGGAACAGCAGCGGCGCAATAATCATGACCAAAAAAATCTCTGGTTCAAAGGTAATCTGGGCCCCAATACTGGTGAGCCCCATCAAGACCCCCAAAAGGATTTGAATCAGTGGCAAAGGAATTGCTGGCATCAAGCGATTAAACACATTTGATAAAGTAATCGCTAAGGTAAATAAGATAAGCAGCAGGACGATGGACATCTAATCCCCCCGATCAATATGAGACAGCATTTGGAAAAACTGTTCCTTTTTTTGTAAAATACGTGCTTCAATCTGACGCATTTGCTTTTCATCAGCCCCAAAGCTTAATTGAGCTCGTTTCGCTTCTAAGCGTAACAGCTCTTGTTTTAAACGTTCCGAGCGGAAACTCAGCCAACGATCTTGTTGAACCTTTTGTAATAAGCGGCGCCGGGTCTCTGGATCCATTTGATCATAGCGTGCCCGTAGCGCCTTTAATTTTTCTTCAAAGTCAGTCATTTTTCTTCCTCCATGATGATCTCCACAGATGATAGACCTTTCCTAGCGATTATGCAACCCAAATAACGGAACTAGCGGGCTGTTTTCTATGATAAAAAGACTGTAACGCCGTACGTTACAGTCTTAAAACTAGCGACCCCGTCCAGCAAAGAAGGAGAACACCGCGATACAGATTACTGCGCCTAGCAGTGAATTAATAATAGCAAAACCACCAATGACGGGTCCGATAGTTGGTAAAAGCGCTGTTCCAACCCAACTACCTAGAAAGCCAACAATAATATTGCCGACGATTCCGCCAGGTACATTTCGTCCCACAATGGCGCCCGCAATCGCTCCTAAAACGCCCCCAACAATCAGTGACCAAATAAAACTAAGCATCTTCATTCCTCCTCTCACTTATAAGGGTACCTCCTCACAAAAAAACTGACAAATAATATGATTTTTTGACCAAAAACAATCCTGATTCTACTAGGGATTTTGGTTGTACTTCTGATGAACCGTGATACAATATAGTAAAAGTTACTTATATTATTATTATGAAGCAACGAGAAAGGATGAATCAAATGCCATCATTTGCTTCAAAAACGGCTGAAAAACATTACTATGAACGCGAAGCCTCCGAAAAGGAGTTTTTAGAGTGGTATGCCCAACAGGAATTACCGGTCTATGAAAAACCTTCATTAACGGTGGATATCGTCATCATGTGCTATAACAAAGAAGAGGACCAGTTAAAAACACTGCTGATCAAACGAAAGACCCACCCTTTCCGTAACTCATGGGCCTTACCTGGCGGTTTTGTCCATTCAGACGAATCCACTGGCTTAAGCGTAATCCGTGAAACCAAAGAGGAGACGGGCGTGACCATCTCCAGTCGCAATATTGAGCAGCTGCATACCTTCAGTACCCCTAATCGCGATCCCCGCGGCTGGGTGGTAACTGTCAGTTATCTCTCTTTTATTGGTGAAGAATCCTTGCGGGCTGGTGATGACGCCAAAGAAGTCCGTTGGTTCAACATGGAGCGTCATGGTGAGCAACTAAAGCTAACCAACGATGAGGTCACCATCCAACTTAATCTCAACACTAGCGAATCAACCGGTCCTGATACCTTGGCTTTTGACCATAGCGAGATCATCGTCAAAGCCTTCAACCGGGTTACCAATAAAATGGAACATGAGCCAAAAGTCCTGCAAGTTTTAGGAGCTGATTTTACCATCACTGAAGCCCGCAAAGTCTTTGCCAAGTTCTCTGGTGTGGATTATCGTTCCATTGACCACTCTAATTTCAAAAAAGCGATGCTGCAATACTTTGAAGAAATCGGCGAGCGACCAGTCGGAATTGGCCGGCCTTCTAAAATCTATCGTTTGAAGGAATCCGTGGGCGAAGAAATGTAACCAGAGCTCCCACTGCCACACGCACTAAAAAACTTAAAAAGTTCCGACCTATAACGAAGGTTGGAACTTTTTTTTGCGAAGTAAAGTGCAAATTTTTGCCAAAAAAATGGATAAGGTATATGCTATTTATCGTCAACGGGATGTGGCTCAGCTTGGTAGAGCGCTTGCTTCGGGAGTAAGAGGTCGCAGGTTCAAATCCTGTCATCCCGATTTTAAAAAAATATCCGTCAAGGTGTCTGTCTTTTTTTCAATAGGCAAACAAATAGAGTTAATCTTATAAAACTATTTCGTAAAACGTCAAAAGTGGCTCCAGCAACTGGAGCCACTTTTTTTATGCTTCTTTTGCTAACAACAAGCAGCCAATCACACCGCTTTTATTAGGTAGACCCCAGCGAACGATATATTCACTAGCTTCAGGTGTTTCCATGTAGCCGGCCATTTGTTCCACAAATTGCTGACGAATTTTGTGTAATAAATGGTCTTGATTCATGACCCCGCCCCCCAACACAATGACCTCTGGCGCCAAAGTCAGCGTATAGTTCATTAAAGCTTGCGCGATATAGTAGGCTTGCAACTCCCAGATTGGATGGTCCTGAGGCAATTCCTGTCCTTTAATGCCGGTACGTGCCTCCAAAGATGGACCGGCAGCCAAACCTTCTAAGCAATCCTTATGGTAAGGACAAGTCCCTACATAGGTATCCTCTGTTGCCCGTTTGACGCGAATATGGCCCATTTCAGGATGGGAAATGCCAGAGAAGATTTCGCCGTTAATCACCACGCCACCCCCAATACCCGTGCCAACAGTCAGATAGATACAACTGTCTTTGCCTTGGGCCGCCCCTTGTTTTAATTCACCATAAGCGGCTGCGTTGACATCTGTTGTCCATGCAATTGGGATATTATAGTGGGCCTTCATATTTCCTAAGAAGTCGTACTCAGACCAGCCTGGCTTCGGGGTTGCCAAGACATAGCCATAAGAATCTTTTTTAGGATCGATGCCGATGGGACCGAAAGAGCCAATCCCCATCGCCGTCAATTCATATTGATCAAAGAACTGAAAAACATCTGCCAAGGTTTCCGCCGGAGTCCGGGTGGGAATCGAGACGCTGTCAATGATTTTCAAGGTATCGTCTGCGACAGCACAAACAAATTTCGTGCCGCCCGCTTCAATTGCTCCGTACATGCTTACGCCTCCTTCAGACCAATCGTTTTAATCTCATAAGGTCGCAAGGTCGTCGTCACGTCTCCTTGTTCCTCCTCAAGTAAATTCAGCAAGGTTTCTTCATAACCTGGTTTAGTGACCGCAAAATCTGTTTCTTGGTCCGTCAGATTATAGCCTCGCAAGACAAAGCCCGCTCCTGTTTCACTGCGCTTGTAAGCTGTCACTGCAAATAACGGACTATCAATGTTGACCATTTGCCCACTGCTTGGTAAGGTACCAGCGTGGTTGGCGATTGGTGCCGTCATAAAGGGTACTTGCGCCGCTTGTGCTTGTTTATACGTTTCGTAGCGCTCTGCCGGTGCGCCATGCAAGGTGATGCCATACTCAAAGGTATGTTCGCCTAAACATTGTGCTTCTGGTGTTGGGAAGTAGCCCCAGTCTCCTAACTCCCCCACGCCTCTTAATAAAGTCAAAGCGATGGTTTCACCCACAATCTCATATTCATTCAAGCCAAAATTGCTTACAGTAACGCCAAAGTTTTCATCATGCAGATTGACAAACGCATGCTGGTGCTGCGGATTTGTTGGGTTTTCCCAATGAGCTGCCGGCTGATTAGGGCGTGTCACAACTTCATAAATACTGTCGGCTTCATGCGTCGCTACTGCTAACGTTGTGGGGAACAAGGCCCGCAGACGATGGTCTTTGATTTGATTATCCACTGTCGTTTTAAAGGAAACTTGTGGTGAAAAACGATCTAAGCGAATCACTGTTTTGATTGTGTAAGGAACTAAATCAGCTGAACGTTGCGCTTTGCGGTAACGGAAATCCACTACTGCTTGTTGCTCCTGTGCCAACAATTCATCCGCTGAGCGTGGCAACATCAAGGTTTGGCTCAAGACCACTTCCCCTTCGCTAGCCGTATTACGGATTACTTCCACAGTATGTGGAAAAGCCGTGGATAAGATGGCTTGGTCACCTTCAGGCTGTTTAAAGATATACTCATTGGCGATATCGCCGACATCTTCAAAAACTAAGAGATCAGACAACGTTTTACCCAACTTTTTATCGGTTAATTCCAGACTGCCGTTTTCGGTAATCATCACTTTAACCTGTTCATTTTCCAACTGGCGGCCCTCTGCTGAAACGATCAATTCCGCTTGCTGTGGTGCTTCACCAGCAACTAAAGCAAAGCTTTCCCAACCAAAAGCTGCTAATTCTGCTACTTCTAAGCGGATGGTGACGTAGCGCTCCATATAAGGAATTCGGAAGGCCTCTTTAGGTAAATCATAGTGGAAACGAACTTGTTCTGAGCTGATGGTTGCCGGAATCACTTGACCATCTTTATCGATGACATGATAGCTACCTTGAGGTTTTTCCGCCAACTCTTGGTATAACTTACTAGGTATACCCTCTTTAAATTCCTTGCGTTCTAAGGAAACTAGGACTTCCGCGATGCCGGCTTTAGCAGTGCCCACTGTATTAAAAACGACAAAAGGTTGACTATCCGTTGGGAAAGCAGTCGTATCCATCGCCGCTGTGATTTGTGCCAAGGCTTCATCTGCCACATATTTGCCAACTTCATACGCTTTTTCAAAGCGCGGCATCATTTCCCGATGGACTTCATCTACGGAACAACCGCAAATACTGTCGTGAGGATGGTTTTGCATCAAGGTCTTCCACGCATAAGTCAGTTGATCGTGAGGATAGGCTCCCGTCACCTCAGACGCTAGGGCCGCTAATGGCTCTGCAATATTTTCTAATTGACGAGAAGCTTTCGTGTTCCATTGCTTCAAATAGACCCGGGCAGAGGCCGTATTGGCTAAGGTAAACCAGCCGTCCGTCTCTTGAGAAGTCAGCTCGCCTGTCACCGTTCCTAAATCTTCCGGTAGATCCGCACGCACGGCCGCAAGATAGTCAGGGAAATTGGAGTGAATGAATTCATAATCTGGGAATAGTTCATTGGCTACGCGAATGGCTTCTGTGATATCTTTTTGTACTGGTTGGTGGTCCACACCGTTCATCATTAAGTAATGAGAAGTAGAGGCGTATTTTTCCACATCAGCTAATTTTTGTGTCCAAAATTCTTGCGCGGCTTTTCGGTCGGTAGGAATCTCGTTCCCGTTAGAATACCAGTTAGCAAACAGCAAGCCAAAAATCTCACTACCATCCGGACCTTGCCAATTCATTTCTGAATATTGTGAAGTGTATTGATCATCTGCCAACACCTCGTTATCAAAGCCAATTGGTTTCACGCCCCGACCATAAGCCGCCGCATCCAAACCAGCTTGTAACATCATCTGAGGTGTTTGCCCCATATTCCCAAAGGTATCTGGGAAGTAGCCTAATTTGACAGGCGCCCCCCATTTCTCGGTTTCCGCTTTGCCCACTAGCATATTACGCGTATTAGATTCCGAACTGATCAAAAAATCATCCTGCAGAATATAAAATGGACCAATGCGTAGTTTTCCAGCCGTAATCGCCTTTTGGACAGCTGCTTTGCGCTCAGGTCGTACTTGTAAATAATCATCTAAAATAATCGTTTGACCGTCTAAATGAAAGCTATCAAATGCCGGATCTGTTTCAAACAAATCCAAGAGATCATCCATTAATTCCACTAAACGCATGTGGTGCTGTTCGTACGGCATGTACCATTCACGATCCCAGTGACTGTGGGAAACGATATAAACTTTTTTCATTTTGGCAGCTCCTTTATTTTTCAACTCGGATATCAAAATAATCCATGACTAATTCACAAAACATCATATTGGCCCAAGAGAACCATTCTCGCGTATATTGACTTGGATCATCAACATTGAAGCCTTCATGCATCAAGTGTGTCCCGGCGTCCGTTGCAACTAACTGATCTAAAATGCGTTCTTTTTCCTGTTTATCTGGCGTAGTCATACCTTCCATTGCCATCGCAATCGGCCACACATAATTTTCTGGTGTATGAGAAGAACCGATACCACGGGCGTAGCTGCCTTCATAGAAATAAGGGTTTTCTTTACTTAGTAAGGTCTGACGCGTCCGCAAGTAGCGCGCCTCTTGATTGTCGCCATAGCCTAAATAAGGAGCCGAAATCAAATTCGGTACATTGCTATCATCCATGATAGACGCATTACCCAGTCCGTCCACCTCATAGGCATAAATATCTTCACCCGCTTGGTTCACCGTACGACCATGGGCTTCAATTCCAGCTTGGATCGCTGCTTTCAGTTCGCCGGCCACCTTCACGATAGCCGCGTCCGTCAAAGGTCCTTGGAAGATTTCCTCTAAGTAACCCAAAACAACGACCGCAAACATATTAGATGGGACTAAGTAACCATAACGACAAGCATCATCACTTGGTCTAAAGCCAGACCAGGTCATACCAGTTGGCGCGATGGCCGTGCCTTTTCCGTCATTTGGCAACGTATCTTCAAGTCGTGTAGTATCCCGTTCAAATTGATACGGCGAGTTGCGGTGATCTTGTTCGGTTTGGAAGACCTCAAGAATTTTTTGAACCCCCGTGACAAAGTCTTCATTAAATTGGCTAGTCTTACCAGTATTTTTATATAGTAGATAAGCTAATTGCACTGGATAGCAAAGTGAGTCGATTTCATATTTTCGTTCCCAAATCCAATCGTTCATGACCGTGTGGTCGGTTTGATGCCCCGCACCATTAGCCGCTTCATTAAAAGCATTGGCGTATGGATCTAAATTGATATAGAAGAATTGTTTCCGAACCAAGCCGGCAATCATTTCAGCTAAATCCTCATCTTGCTTAGCTACTACGATATAGGGACGCACTTGCGCGGTTGAATCTCTCAGCCACATTGCTGGGATATCACCTGTTAGTAAAAAGGTGGTGCCATCTTCATGACGCTTGACTGTCGTCAAAAGCGTATTGGCAAAGGCCGCATTAAAGTTTTCAGCCCATCCTTGATGTGCCTCGCCACATTTTGCGGTAATCTCCTGCATAAATTTTTCTACTGAACTTGGTATATTCTTATAAACCATTTTTTGGTTCCCCTCTCTTAAATGATATATCATATAGCGTCATTATAACGAGAACAGCGTCGTTTGTCTACGCTTTCAAACAAAATTTTTCGATTACTTTTTCAAATAAACTATGTTAAACTACTAATATGATATATCATTTATGAACAGAAAGGAGTTTTCCTATGAATCAACCTCTTTATCAAGTGATTTTAGCTAATTTAAAGGAAGAGATTTTGAATGGCACCTTGCCGATTGGCGCCCAATTACCCACTGAGAAGGAATTGTCTGAGCGTTATCAAGTCAGTCGGATTACCTCCAAGCGGGCCTTGACCGAACTGGAACAGGCCGGTTTGATTGAACGAGTACGTGGTAAAGGAAGCTTTGTCAAAGCACAGACTGCTGTGGGACCACGTTCCAAGCGTATTTTATTTCTATTGCCTTTTTTGAATGATCTTTCATTAGGCGATTTCACGAAGGGTCTGCTCCCCGTGATGCAGGAGCAAGGTTTCGAGTTGATGATGACGACCCCGGAAAGCCTCACCACAAAGCGGGCAGATGAATTGATGGCGGAATATGACGGAATGATCTATTACGTCTCAGATGAGGAAAGCCACTTAGATCTTTTATTGGAGCTGTCGCTGAAACAGTTTCCTGTGATTCTTTTAGATAAGAAGATTTATGATGTTGCTTTCCCGACGGTTAGTTCAGATAACCGCGAAGGCGGCTTTCTGGCCACGGAGCTGTTAATCCAGCAGCATCACCAACAAATCGCTTATCTTTTTGGTGATTTAGGCCATCGCCCGCAATCCGTAAGACAACGTTACCTTGGTTATTTACAAGCATTGGATCAGGCTGGTCTCGCCTTTCATTCCCGTTTAGAAGCTGGCATGACGGTGTCTGAGGAGCTACCTGCTTATTTAGCAGAGCACGGCATCACGGCCCTAGTCTGCGAGAACGACCTAACCGCTATTGCGGCAGCCCGTTTGTTGAAAAAGCACGGTCTCCAAGTTCCCGGCGACATCTCCATCATTGGCTTTGATGATATCCAAGCGGCTCGTTTTGTTGAACCGCCGTTGACCACCATCGCCCAAAATTTTGATCAGTTAGGCCAACAAGCTGGCGAAGCGATGCTGCAGTGGTTAGCCGGTACACAGCCTACCGACACTAGCCTCCCTGTCTCTTTAATTATTCGACAATCCACAAAGGAGTTAATGTAATGAAAATCGATGCAATCGACACACGTCACGGTACCGCCAATCAACATAGCTTTTCTCACGGAAACTGCCTCCCTTACACGGGCGTCCCCTTTGGCATGAATTTTTACGCCGCTCAAACGACCGATCAAAAAGGCAGCTGGTGGTTCCACCCAGAAGACCGGATTTTTCAAGGTTTCCGTTTTACCCATCAGCCTAGTCCTTGGATGGGGGATTTCAGTCAGTTAGTGCTGACACCGGTCAGCGGGATCTTGTCAGAAAACAGTCTGTTCCATGCCCAAAGTTCCTTTAGACCAGAAGAGAGTACCTTTGCACCGCATAAATTAACAATCCGCCAATTGCGTTATCAAATCACCAGCTCGCTGATTCCTAGTATGTATGGCGGTGTCTTGGCTATCGACTATCAACAGGCCGATAATGGACTCTTACTGACTTTACCAGGACGTTTTAGCGTGACACAGCTTGATGAGCAGACGCTGCAGTTAGCTGTATGTAATTTTTCTGGTAGTGAAGATCCTGATTTTACCTTTTATGTTGCACTACATTTAGCCGTGCCTCTCAGCAAATCTGTAAATGAAAGCGGCACCGATGGCTCTTTGCGTCTTTCCTTTGGCGATACGCAACAGCAAGTGATCCATTGGGGAACTTCTTTCATTTCGGCAGAGCAGGCACAGCTACAATTGACGCGTGAATTAAAGCAATCTGTGACTGACTTTGAAACCGCGGCACAGGCTGCTTGGCAAACTTATTTTGACCGGGTAGAGGTCACTCATCAAGACCCAGAGTTGACCAAAACCTTCTATCATAATCTGTACCGCACCTTTTTATTCCCGCAAACCTTTTATGAGCTGGATAATTCAGGAGCCAAGATCCATTACGATACGACTAGCCGCACGGTTCGACCTGGTGTTTTATATACCAATAACGGTTTTTGGGATACGTATAAAACTGTCTATCCTTTCTTCTCTTTGGTTGCTCAAGATAAATATGCCGAAATGCTAGAAGGTTTCTTAAATAGCTACCGCGAAACGGGCTTCTTACCAAAATGGCTCTCTCCTGACGAACGCGGCTTGATGCCTGGTACGCTGATTGACGCAGTGATTGCAGACGCAGCCGTGAAGGGCCTTCGCACAGACTTAATGCCAGAATTTTTAGAAGCCATGAAAAAAGGGGCTACCGTCCAAAGTGAAAAGAACAATTACGGGCGCCAAGGGACTTTAGACTACTTGAAATATGGTTATGTGCCATTGGATTATCATGAATCTGTCAACCACACCTTAGATTATGCCTACAGCGACTTTTGTATCAGTCAAGTAGCCAGTGTTCTGGGAGACAACGAAGCCGATTATTACCGGCAGCAAGCGCAAAATTATCGCAATCTCTTTGATCCAACAGTAGGGCTGATGCGTGCCAAAGACCGCGACGGGAACTTTAGAGCCGACTTCAGTCCGATTCGTTGGGGCCGTGACTACGCTGAAGGCAGTGCGTGGCAATCTAGTTTCGCCGTCTTCCAAGATTTCGCAGGGCTAATCGAGACCGCTGGTGGACCGACGACCTTTGAAGCGACCCTCGTTGACCTATGTAACCAAGCTCCAAGCTTTTCTGTAGAAGGATATGGTTTTGAAATTCACGAGATGAGCGAAATGGCTGCCCTAGAATTTGGCCAGTTAGCTATCTCTAATCAACCAAGCTTCCACTATCCTTTCCTATTCTCTTATATTGGCAAACCAGAGATGGCGCAACCATTACTGAAACAGCTAATGTTGCAAACCTTTGATGCCTCTCCCACCGGCTATCCCGGTGACGAAGATAATGGCAGTATGGCTACTTGGTATATTTTCAATAGCCTTGGTTTCTACCCCGTGACACCGGGAACAGGTGAATATGTGATTGGGATGCCACTGGTTACTAGCGCCAAGCTGCACCTGAGCAATGGTGAGACCCTGAGCATCACTGCTAGTCCTAATCAACCGCAACAACAATTTATCCATGCTATCCAGCGAAATGACACACTACATGAGGCACTCTATTTCACCCATGCGGATCTAATGACGGGCGGCAGCCTTGATTACCACTTAGGCATCGTTCCCCGCAACAAAGCCTATACCAAAGAACAGCTTCCCTTCTCCCTATCAAAATAATTACCAGCATATAAAAGAGGCCCCAGAAGCCAACTGCTCCTCGGGACCTCTTTTTTTGTCTGCCCTACTGCAAAAAGCTTCAGAGCAGGCTCACTCCTTATTTGAAAAAAGGACCCATGACAAAGGTCATAGGCCCCACCTGTTACTTATCTAAACCATAGACACCCAATTCATATAAACGAACAGCAGTATCTGATCCTTGTGTTGGTTTGTCGACTATGATTTTCACATAGCGGACTGGCATTGCCGCAAACGTATCAGTGGTTTCGGCAGCCGCATTATTAATGATCCGTGTCACTTGTGTGAATTCTTTACCATCTTCACTGACTAAGATTGTATAAGCCTTCGTATTCATATCAGGACTTTCACCACCGGCTTCGGCATGAGCCATGTGCACTTCGCTGACGGTTTTAACCTTCCCTAGATCCACCGTAATTTCATGAGGCGGATTACCTGTCGCACACCATTTTGTATCCAATTTGCCGTCTAGCGCAAATTGCGGTGCTTCGCCATCATTCACAAAGGAAGAAGCCTCTGCCGTTGCATCTTTCGACAATAAGCTCAAATCACCTTGCGCATCTTTCGTTACGGTAATTAGACCCTTCATTTCGATTGGTGTTTCGCCGGATTCGTTTTTAGCCGTCATCTTGACTGAATAGATACCTTCTTTTGCGTAGCTAACCACTGGTGCATCTTCAGTGCTCGTTGTAACATCCGCCCCTTCAAATTCCCATGAGACACTTTCTGTATTGGCTGAAGAGGTATTTGTAAAGGTGATCTTTTCCCCCGGCGCCACTAATGTCCGTGATGCCGTGAAGTTAGCTTTTGGCACGCTATTGTCTGGCCATTCCAAGGTGACTGCTTTCGATGCGGCACCGCGAACGCCCCACAGATCGACTGGTACGATCTCAAAATTCGTTTTGTTGGTATCATCATTTCGTTCTAAGGCATTAAGGTAATGGTTCGTAGCCGGTGTCGCTCCTAAGAATGAACGGCTATCATCACCATTGATTCGGTAAATTTCATAATATTTCGCAGCGTCGCCTGCAGTATCCCAGCTTAAACGTACACCTGCGTAGTTGCCCTCCTCTTCATCAAATAAGGAGTCTTCAATTGTTACACCCTCAACCTTCAGTTCTGTTTTTTCAGCTTTAGGTGTTACAGCGATTTGGCCGAAGTGTAGCTCATAGACATCATTTGCGGCTTCACTGGTTAGGTCATAGGAAATTTCGGCGACAACTTGCCCCGCAAATTTGCTGACATCATAAGTTACCGTAGTCCAGTCAGTCCCTACCTCACCTTTAACCGTTTCGGTTTTGCCATCCGCAAACGTCAAGACTAAATCAAGCGCCGTTTTGTCAGAAGCTTTGGCGGTTGTCGTAAAGACGGTATCTTTCGCCAATTCAAACGCTGTTTTATACAACTTGATCTGGCTCGTTTGGCCTTTTTCCATGTTGCCCCGTAATTTCAGGGAATTCCCGCCACTCCAAGCATCCGCATAATCAATGCTAGCTTTCAGCTCATTTTGACCTTTATTTTCAATAATCCAGCGATAAGTTGGCATAACATCCTGCATACTGCGGTTGTTCCAGTCCATACTAGAAACTTTTTGACCGTCGATAAAGTAATTGTAGCCATTTCCTAGATTGAAGTTGGTCACAAAAGGCATTTCAGTAATAGCGGTCTGTTCCAAAGCATACGTAGAGATGCCGGGCCATGCCCCCTCTGCCACTGGTTTACTTTGGGTTGGATCACTCATGGCGTTAACCCAGAAAGTATTTTCGCGGGTCTGTGCATCATCAGGACCACTTGCTGAGTAATACGTCCAGTCTGGAACATAAAGACCTAAAGAAGTGTACGGCACATGGTTTTTATCTGTAAAGAGGTCCCATTTGACCGCCGTCGCATAGCCATTGGCCTGCACATCGATCCCTGCATACAGATCATAAGGATTAAGATCATTTTTTTCAGCCGTTTCTTTAGAAGCCTTCAACAGGTTTTTATCTGCTAATTGATCGGTGTTCCACCAGAAGTTCAAGAACATATCATCTGCTACCGGCTGCATATCCGCGTCTACTAGATAGGCTTTATTTTTATCGGTCAGAGCATTTTGCCAGTCCATCTCACCGTCAACCGTCATGGAATCATACCACATGACATCTAAATCTTGATCGGCAGCTTTCAATTGTTTGATCAATTCTTGCATCAAGTCTGCATGTTTCTTCGTCAAGCCACCCTCTGCTTGCTTGTCCGCTTCTTTTCCTTCAGCCGCATCGTCAAAACTAGTCACTGCAGTATCCGTTTCTTGGTTGATAAACCAACCATCAAAGCCATAGTGCTTCGCCACTTCAGTCAGTTTTGCCACGATTGGGAAATTACCTTGATCATCCTTTTTCAAGAATTCATCTAGCCATTCTATCTTGCCGCCATGAGCAGTTTGTGGGAAGAAAATCGTGCCCAAAACAGGTACCCCATTTTTATGGGCGGCATCAATCACGTCAGCACTTGGCGGTACGATGATTCCCTCACCAGAAGAGCCACCCCAATAAACCAATTGATCAATGTACTGCCAGTAAGAAAAGACATTGGCATCAAACGTATTGATCCCTCGTGGTGCATTGCCGCTTGTACTGCTATTCATAATAGACAGTGCCACAACCTTCATATCCGCATTTTGCGTCTCATTGGTTTTAGCCAATGATTTTTTCTCCACCCGTTCTGCCAATGGCACGGTGCTGACATTGTACTTAGCATCTGGATCTTTATTGAAGTCCCACTTCAATAAATCCTCTGGAAACCAGTACGATGATTGTGGCTGATTTTCCATAGGACGATTCAATTTGCTTTCTGCCGTTTCGGAGTATGTTATTTTTTCATTCCCCGCTGAACTTGCATTAGTAGCACACCCTGCAATCACCAAAATTGACCCACATAACGCGACCCCTGCTAACACTTGCTTTTTGTTCATTTTCTTCCTCCCTCATGTCTTGATAACAGCTTAATCTTACCGATGTTGCAAGCGTTTTCCAACGAACAAATTAAAGGTCCTATGCAACAAACTAAAGAAAAAGCAGATTACGCCCTCAAAGTGGCGCAATCTGCTGTAAAGTCTTTATAAATTATAGATGTTATCTTAACAAGGGGAGGTCGTTTCGCTACTCCCAACGTAAATAAATTCTATGAGGCAGCATGGGTATCTCACTAAACTGCTTTGCCAGATATTTTACTTATCTACAGGAACAGCCAATTCATACTACACCTTCTCGGTTCCCGCTAATTCCCCGCTAGCCCTCAACAGGCGCGTAGCCGGCTTCATATTGCTCGCGAAACTCTTTAGGGGTAATGCCATTGAGCTTTTTGAACATTTTTGAAAAGTAATTGGTATTGTTAAAGCCGACTTCATCCGCGATTTCCGCGATGGTTCGATCCGTATACAATAACAATTTTTGAGCTTGCTTGGTTCGTACTTGATTAAGAAATTGCGAAAAACTCTTCTGGGTTTCTTTTTTAAAGACTTGCCCTAAGTACACAACATGCAAATGGAGTTCATCTGCGACTAATTTTAAATTAAGCTCTTCTGGATATCGGGTCTCGATGATATCCACAGCCTGTTGGACGCTGTCAGAATAGCGTTTCTTTTTAGGTTTATTCTTCAAACCACCTAAAATAGCTTGCAATAACTCCGCCAACGAACTTAATTGATTACTTCGGCGGATGTTCTCCACTAGCTGATCGTAGTCGTCGCCAATCAGTTCAGGATATTGGCGGTAAATATCGGCGAATAACAAGAAGACGATATAGCGAACATAGTCTGGTGATGCTTGCTGCTGCACTAGCTGGTCAAAAATCTGTGTCAGTTCTCGTAAAATTGTTTGACTGTCCCCAATCATCAGCGCTTTATTGAAGGATAAAAAGCTCAATTCTGTAGAAGAGGTTTTGTTTTGATCTTGGCGGTCCTCCGGCAATAAATCCTTGTAGAAAGTGTCTAAACCCTTTAGCTGGCGGACTTTTTCATAGCTTTCATATAGATCTTCCCATTCAGCAACCGTTTCTCCCACATAAATACGACCTTGACCGGCTAGAATCCGTTCTGCCTCGTGTAGTTCAATGAATAACTGTTGTCGACTACCTCGGTAGATTATGGTTAGTTGCCGACTATCCATCAGACTTTTGATTTGGAGCGGTTGCCGAGCAAATAACTCACTTACTGCAAGTAATGAGCTAGGTGTCCCTTCCATTAAAACGGCGGTAAAAGCCCCGGAACGGATGCCTTTGAATTGATTGATTAGATCCTCATACTCTAATTCATTTAATTCGTCATGTAGCCAACGCATCAAGCCCGCTTCTAAATACAGTTGGGCTTGGGTGGCATTTTTCTTTTCAGCGTCCAGTTCGGTTTTGATCAGTTGGACGTTTTTCAGCAGTTCTTCCTTATCGACTGGCTTAACCAAATAGTCCTTTACTTGGAGGGCCATACCTTGCTTGACGTATTCAAATTCCTGATAACCCGAAAGAATCAAACTCATAAAATGCCGACCTTCTGCTTGGGCGGTCGCAATCAGCTCGATCCCGCTCATTTCTGGCATGGTAATATCCGTCATTAATAGATCAATCGGATGCTCTTTTAAATAGTCCAATGCTTCGCGGGCACTACGGGCTGTTTTGATGATTTCAAAGCCCAATTCTTCCCAAGGAATGATGCGCTTCAAGCCCTCTAAAATCATATATTCATCATCTACCAACATCACACTATACATCGAACCCCTCCTTTGGATCAAAGCGCAGAGTAATCTGCGTACCTGCTCCTAATGTAGACGTAATCAGCATTTGGTAACTATCGCCATAAAAACTCTTTAACCGCTCGTGAACATTTCGTAAACCAATCGATTGCACCATTTCCACATCGGGCGCTTCCAGTTTCGCTTGGACTTCTGCCAAGCGGTCAGGTGACATGCCTTTGCCATTATCGGTCACCTGAATGACGATTTGGCCATTCTCTTGATAGGCTTTGACACTAATGGCATTATCTTGGCGGCTATAATCGATTCCATGAACAAAATAATTTTCAATCAATGGTTGGATGATAAATTTAGGAATCTCCGTTTTACTGATTGCTGGTGCCACATCCAGTTTATACGCAAACTGATCTGGGTAACGCATTTGATACAAAAAGACATACTTTTCACAGAAGGAAATCTCTTTTTCTAGCGTCGTTGTCTTCGATTGGTCAATGTTATTCCGCAATAAGGCCGAGAAGGCGTACACGACATCCGCTAACTCATCTTGCTGACGGCTCAAGGCATACATCCGGATATACTCCAAGGTATTATATAGAAAATGAGGATTGATCTGAGATTGAAGCGCCCGCATATGGGCATCACGTTGCTTAATCTCTAGCGTATAAATGTCTTCGATGTAACGATCCAAGCTGGAGATCATGAAATTGATAGCCGTCGCAATATCATGTAGTTCTGCTTGAACCAGCTCCGTATCAATCCGTTCCTTCAGATTCCCATCGCCGACAACTTGAGTCGCTTCCACAATCAAGTCTACCTGTTTAGTATAGCGCTTAAAGGTCCGGTTCAATATCACCAATAAAATGCCAATCAATAGCAAGCCAATCGTTAGAATGATCGCATAATACCACAGTACCTTGCGCCAAAAAACCTGGCGACTAGCTAGAATGATGATTGGTGTCCGACTGCTGGCTTCAATTTGCTGCACTTCATAGCGTTTATCCAAAAATTGAATACTCTGATCATGCTGCAAACGTTCATCTAAGGTGCGTACTTCCTCTGTGGTGACTTGATGATTCGCCGTAAAAATACGACTCCCTGCATTGTCATAGATGAAGGCATTTAGGCCATTCTCTGCTAAAGCCGCCCGTTGATTGCCTAACGCCGCGTCTTCTGAAAAGACCGCATACAGTTCGCCTAAGGTTTGTCCTGTGTATTGATCGGAAATGACCCGCATCAGATGAAAGCCTTTCACCTCAGGAAAGGGCTTAGCCAGCTGTTTGCCATTCAAATTAATACGGTCGGCCTTTAGATAGGTATCGAATTCTTCTAAATTCAAATACACCGCTTCTAAATCAGGATATGTACTGAACAAGGTCCGCAAGCTGGAAGCGAAATTAATATCGGCGCGATACTCTGACCAAATATTGGAAATGTAATCAAAGTACTGATCTGGCCGCAGACTCATGTAATTGCGCATATTCTCCATTTTGGTAGGTGAGCCAGCCAGCTCATCCACCATATTGGTGATGGCGTCATTTTTGTTGCTGACATAGGTATCCAATTGGTACAGCACACTGTTTTTTTGAGAGTCCAGCGTGTTCTGACTGCTATGGGTCACATAAACGCACAAAGCAGCCACTGTCAGCAGGATAATCGTTGCTAACAGAAGGCTGTAAGTTTGCATTAATTGCGTTAATAAATAATTTTTCTTAAAAAGCTTTTTGAAGATTCGCTTCATCACGTCCCAACTTTCCATCAATGAAATTGCGATTTTTTCTCGTGACATAAGCACCCCACATCATAATCATGGCAAAAGTGGCGAATAAAAACAGGCCCTTAAATTGCCAAGTGAGGATTAAGATACTAATCAAGCCAAAAAGAATCTTGATAAATACCCAAAAATTTAGAAAAATGCTGACAAATGACAGCTTGATCAAATCCCCCACTGCGATCTCATAGGTGCTTGTATATAATACCATATAGAAATAAAGGGTCAGCAAGAGGATTAGGACAAAAACTAATAAAAGATCGACAAACAACCAAAACCAACCGGTCATTTGAGTAGCTAAAACTAAGTTATAGGCGACAAAGCTGAAGGTCGCTAAAAAGGTTAGAAAGTGCAGATTACTCTTTTTAAAATTAGCCTTCCATAATTGCCAAGCTTTTTGGAAAGTCACTTGTTGATAATCCATCCCATATTCCTGTACAAGGTCGCTCATGGTCTGCCAAGCTGGACCGACGCCCAGCAGGATACCACCTGCCAAACTAAAGAGGATAAAAAAGAGGTTTAATTTGATTGTGGTCCAAGATAAGTAAAACAACCGTTGGATTCCGGTACTTTCCATGAGTCTTCCTTCCTTTCTGGTAGTGCTATGTAAAAACAGGGCAGGGTGTGCCATAGCGGTACACCCCTTTGCCCCTTTTGCTTATTTACTTGCGTTGTATTCGTCTAATTGTTTTTGCATTTCAGCTTGTACTTTTTCCCAACCAGCTGTCTTCAAATCATCCACTAATTTAGGTAGTGTTTCGTCAGGATCAACCGTTCCGGTATTCAAGCTAGCTGCGTAACGGTTCATAACGTTGGCGATATTGGTCAATTCGGTTTTAACAGAATCATTGACAAAGGTAAAGCCTAAGATTGGTGATTCTTTGGCACTTGCAATACTGTCGTCACGTTGTTTGATCATATCGTCTGTTACTGTTTCTTCAGGCCAGATAATCAAGTTATTCCCTGTGTTCCAAGCGCTTAAGTGTGTTGTTGGTGTGTAGCCATCCAATAATTTCACGCGGTCTTCACCGACTTTTTCATATTGTTCGCCTTCAACACCGTAAACTAAGCCATTTAACAATTCAGGATTGCTGTTTAACAAGCCTAGTAATTCCATAGCTTTTTCTTTGTTCTTAGAAGTGTTTGAAATAACATAGTTAGCCATTTGTGCTTGCGCTGTTGTTTTCAATGGCACAGTCAATGGACGAGATTCTAGTGGTTTACCAGCAGCTTGTGTCAAGATAGTATCGCCATAATCCATAGGGCCTTGTGTTTCTTGACGCATGAACCAAGTGTTTTTGTCTAAGTCATATGGTGTCGTACTTGTTGCTGCATCTGTTGGAATCAAACCATCTTTATACCATTGATGTAAGACTTTCAAGCTTGCAATCATATCTTTGTCTTCATATTGGTTGATGATTTTTGGCGCATTTGTTTCATCCAAACGTACCGCAAATGGATATTGGTTACCGATTGGGAAATCATAGTTGCCTGTTGCGAAGAAAGATTGACCGATTGCAAAAGCTGGAATATTAGCATCTTTTTCGTGGAATTGTTTCAAGACTTCAGTAGCACTTTCATAGCTGTCGCCCACTTTGCTGATGTCGATGTTATATTTATCCACAAATTCTTTGTTGAAGGTCAAGACTTGTTGACCGTACACGTTCCCTAAAACTGGGAAGCCATACAATTTACCGTTGATGGTATTTCCTTTGATATAGCTATCTGGTAATTGTTCGTAAGCGTCTTTTGCATATTTAGGTGCTAATTCAGTTAAATCAGCGTAGGCACCCTTTTGCGCATTTGTTGCGAAGTTATTTGCTAAAGAAATGTCATAGCTTTCACCAGAAGCAACGATTGTGGACATCTTTTGATCCCAGTCGCCCCAGCCGATAAATTCCATTTTCAACGTTGCGCCGATTTCTTTTTCGATAATTTTATTCGCGTTTTCGATTAATTTATCGTAATTATCCGGTTTGTCCCCTACACGATACATCAATAGGGTCGTTGAACCAGAATCTGCTGCTGAATCCGTACTATCGGTGTTACCACTGCCTGAACCACCACAAGCCGCTAACCCTAACGTCAACGCAGCCGCGCCGGCAGTCGCCAACATTTTTTGCCATTTTTTCATTTCCTATTCCTCCTAATAGATTATTCTTTCACACCGCCGATTGTTAACCCACCCACGAAGTAACGTTGGAAGAAGGGGTAAGTTAAAGCGATCGGTAATGTGGATAAGACAACAATTGCCATTCGTGCGGATTCGCTTGGTAGAGCACCTAGACTCTGTTGTGCTGCCGCACCCATATCGGTACTTCTTGATAAGAATTCCAAATTATTCTGGATTTTCATCAACAAGTACTGCAAAGGCACCAAGCTGTCCTTTTGAATGTAAAGTAACGCATTGAACCAGTCGTTCCAGTAGCCTAAAGCTGCAAACAAGCTAATGGTCGCAATGCCGGGTACTGCCAGCGGTAACACGATATCAATGAAGATTTTCATTTCGCTGGCACCGTCGATACGGGCTGATTCGATAATACTATCTGGGATCGTCTTTTTAAAGAAAGTTCGCATCACTAAAATATTGAAGGGCCCTAAGGCTAAAGGTAAAATCAATGCCCAGATGGTATCTTTTAACTGCAACATGTTGGTCATAACGAGGTAGTTTGCTACCATCCCAGGTGAGAACAACATGGTAATCAACGCAAACACGGTGAAGAATTTCCGGAAAGGAAAATTCGACCGAGAAATCACATACGCGTACAGTGAGGTCATTGTAGCATTTACGATGGTCCCTACCACTGTGATAAAGACGCTGACACCCAAGGCATGGATAATCCGGCCACTCATGGCTCCTTGGAAAATGTAGCGGTAAGCATCTAATGAAAACTCTTCTGGCCAGAAACGATAGCCATTAGCCGCTAGGGAACCTTCACTAGTGACCGAGATGATGATTACGAAGAAAAACGGAATCACACAGGAAATCGCAAAGAGCGCGATTAAAATATTGAAGATCAGATTCGCCGTCGGATTAAAGGAACGAATCTTTACAGTTGAAACTTTCTTTTTTGCCATGTTCCTTTCCTCCTTAGAATAATGCTGAATCTGGTTCGATCTTACGAACAACCAAGTTCGCTAATAAGAGTAGGCAAGCCCCTACAAATGATTGGTACAGTGCTGCAGCGGCTGTCATGCCGATGTCGCCAGTCGCCACCAAACCATTATAGATGTAGGTGTCTAATACGCTGGTTACTTCATATAAAGCCCCGGAGTTACGCGGGATAATATAGAACAAACCAAAGTCTGCGCGGAAGATACCGCCGATGTTTAGAATCAGTAAGACAGACATCATTGGTAAGATTTGTGGAATCGTAACATTTTTGATCTGCTGCCATTTGTTGGCGCCATCCACCATCGCCGCCTCGTAGTATGTTGGGTCAATTCCCATAACAGACGCATAGTAGATGATACTGTTGTAGCCGAGACCTTTCCAAACATTCAAGACAACAAAGATAACCGGCCACCAGCGCGGATCGGCGTACCAGTTGATCCCCGTACCGCCATTGCCTGTGATCCATTGATTAATGATCCCTTTATCAGGACTCAAGAAAGCGTAAACAAAATAGTTGATGACCATCCACGATAGGAAATACGGTAGTAGTGACATCGTATTATAGACCTTCACTAGTTTGCGGTTTCGCAATTCACTCATGATGATGGCAAAAGCAATTGCAAAGAACAAGTTAAACGCTAAAAAGACGATGTTGTAAAGCAAAGTATTTTTCGTGATCAGCCAGGCATCTTGTGAAGCAAACAAGAATTTAAAGTTATCAAAGCCCACCCATGGGCTGATTCGCAAGCTGTCGATAAAACCATTTGGTGAAATGTGGAAATCTTTAAATGCGACGACGTTGGCTAATACTGGTATGTAAAAGAAAAAGATAAACCAGATAAATCCTGGTAAAGCCATTAAAATAAGTGCTTTATAACGCCACACATTGTGTAAAAACCCTTTCTTTTTCATTTCTCCATCTCCTTTCTCCTTCATAATAGCGATTTCATAAACAAAATTTAAGGAACAAATTAAAGAGAATGTGCAACAAATTAAAGGTATTCAAAAAAGAGACTGGCTTTTCAAAACAAACGTCTGAAAAACCAGTCTCTCCTCATTTACAATATTTGCCACAAGCTATGACCCCATAGACCAATTGCTAACAGTAAGAAAATCAACGGCGTCAACACCCGGCTAAACCGCAAGATTTTACTTTGAATCACTAGATAGAGGCGGTCAAAGCGCGCTTGGGCTTTGACATAGACCAAATACATGCCAATTAAGGGTGCGATATAGATGAAATTATAAATTACCAGCAAGACTAGTAGCTCCGCTGTGCTTAATGACGTTTGAAAAACTAACGCTAAGAAGGCAAAATAAGGAACTGCCGTCACTAATTCAGAAATCGTTGCCGCTACCCCTAACAGAACCAGTGCCTTAGGTGTCACCTGTTTGATTTTTTTAGGTTGCTCAGCGGTTTCAGCAGGCACTGTCACCGGCTTTTTCCGCAATGAACGCACCGCTAACCACAAAAAGATACCACCTAATAGAACCTCTGCCCCCAACAGCACACCATGATATTGAAGCGATAACTGTTGAAACAACCGCCCTAAGATATTAACTAAACCAAAATAGGCTAACACGCCCCCTAGAAAATTCGTCAAGCCAATCGGCAAAATGTAATACCAAATATCCCGTGGCTTCTTCACCAATCCTTGCAAAGCAAACTGTTGCGCAATGGCTACTGGATTCAAACTGTCGGCTGCGCTGGTGACAATGGTTGGTACTAATAAACTAAACATTTTCATTTCCCCTTTACAAAAAAAATAAGCCTAGGAGTTCGAAAACTCCTAGGCTTTTATCCTACCGTGTGCACAATTACTTGTGGGTTTTCCCTCGGACCAGACCAGCCAAGCTGCGGAACCCTAGAAAACTTTTTTTATTGAATTCATTCTAAAATAGCACAGTTATTTTCCCGGGTCAAGCATTAGAGCCGCTTCGCCATCCAAATATCCGGCTTGCCCCAGCCGTTGACATCCGGCAAAACGCCCACAATTTGGTAGCCTTGCTTTTGATAGAAAGTATAAGGGTGATCCGCCTTGTTTTGGATGTTACGAATCTCTGTCAGTAAATCCGGGTAAAGATCCTTGCCGCTTAAGGAGGTTTGATCCTGCTCATCATCCGTGCCTAAATAAAGAGTGATGCCTCCCTGACTTTTGACTTCCTTTTCCAAATAATGCAAAAGGTGTGAGCCAACACCGCTACGTTGGTGCTGTTTGACAATGACTAAAGGATGCAGCTCCCAGCCCGTCTTGCCATACATAGGTGCCGCGCCAGCAAAGCCCACTAATTCCTCGTCAACAATGGCGGCGATGGCGATTTTTTCAGGTTCTAATAATCGTGCCACCTCTGCCAAGCTATCTTCGCCGTAACTTTGCGGCCAGGTTTGAGCCAGTAGCTCTGCCAAATCATGCTGAAATTGCACATTTTCTCTTTCAAACGCCGTGATATACATCGCGCCACCCGTCTTTCGTCTGATAATACCTCGATTTTAGCCTAAAGTAGGAAAAAAAGCTGTTCACACGACCCACGGATAAGCAAAAAGAGCGTCCCAGAATCGGACGCTCCTCTACTAATGCTGCTATTAAGCTCGCACAGCTTTTTTCTTTTTCATTTGTTTACTACGTAATTGACCACAAGCAGCGTCAATATCGGTACCGTGTTCTTTCCGAATCACACAATTGACACCGTTGCGTTTCAATTCATCGTAAAAAGCCAATACATCTTCTTTTTCACTACGACTATATTGATCATGTTCGCTGACGGGATTATAAGGAATCAAATTGACATAAGCCAATTTTTTCTTATCCTTCAACAATTCTGCCAACTCACGCGCATGCTGGCGACGGTCATTGACCCCAGCAAGCATAATGTATTCAAAGGTAATGCGGCGGTTGGTTTTTTCAAGATATTCATCTACGGCTTCCATCAATGTTTCGATTGGGAAACGACGATTGATCCGCATCATTGACGTCCGCACTTCATTATTAGGGGCGTGCAAACTAATCGCCAGGTTTACCTGCAGACCGTTGTCCGCAAAGGCTTTGATTTGCGGTGCTAAACCACTAGTAGAAACGGTGATATGGCGCGCACCAATCGCTAACCCTTTGGCATCATTGATAATATATAGGAAGTCCATGACATTGTCATAATTATCAAAAGGTTCGCCAATCCCCATCACAACCACGTGACTAACCCGTTCGTCTAGCCCACGCGCGTCAAAATATTTTTGGACCTGCATCACTTGCGCCACGATTTCACCAGCAGTTAAATCGCGATTTTTCGTCAGCAAGCCACTGGCACAAAACGTACAGCCGATATTACAACCCACCTGAGTGGTAACACAGACGGACATGCCATATTCTTGACGCATCAGAACCGTCTCAATCATATTTTTATCTGGGAGTTCAAATAGATATTTTACCGTACCGTCGCTCGCTTCTTGTACGATAATTTCTTTTAATGGTGCTAATTCAAAATGCTCTTCTAAAAGGGCAATAGTTTGTTTGGACAAGTTCGTCATTTCACTAAAACGGTCAACCCGTTTTTCATAAAGCCATTCCCAAATCTGATTCGCCCGGAATTTCTTTTCACCTTGGGCTACGAGCCATTCGCTCAATTGGGTCTTGGTCATACCATAAATCGCTGTTTTCAATGGGGTGCTCCTCTCTGATATTCGCTACATACTATAGCTTATTCCCGGCGAGAATGCAATAACCCATCGTTATGTGTAAAAAAGGATACGCCAAAATGCCGTATCCTCTAGTTGATTAGCTCAAACGACTAGCTGCTGCTTCGTCTGCAATCACCGTTAAATTATTGTGCAAACGCAAGATTGAGGCGGGGACCTCTTCCGTCACTGGTTCTTCTAAAACTTGTCGCAAAATTTCTGCCTTAGCCTCACCATTGACCATCAGCACCAACTGTTGTGCGGAAAGTACAGTTTGCGGTCCAAAGGTGACTAATTTATCCCCGGGCGTTACTCCCATTTTTTCAACCATTTGATACAGGGCTGTCTCAGGGGTCATAGACACTTCATAGATCCCCGCACCAAATTTTGTATATTCTGGCAGATTTCCACAGAAATGACCATCGCCACCTAAACCCATCACTACTAAATCTAAGCCGCCTGCTTGCTGGATTTCTGCCGATGCCGTCTGATAATTGTCAGCATTCAATTCATGCACATTCCCCTCAGAAATCGCAGCTGGTAAATAAAATTCTTCCCGCAAAGCTTGCATTGTCAGACCATACCGTTCGTTAGCCAATGCTACCTCATCAAAATTGTAATAATGAATGGTGGACCAATCCTGCACCATTTGCTCTTTTCGCGCCAATAAAATTTGGTACATGCCTTTGGGCGTACTCCCGGCGGTCAAAGATAAATTGACCCGACGATCTAGGCTCCACTTTTCAATAACAATACTAGCAGCAACTTCGCTTAAAGTTTCGTAGTCCTTCACAATAATCTTTTTCATAGACATCTCCCTTATTTTGCACCGACTAAATCTTTAGAAGTGGCAATTTGAATTTGTTCTTGGAACCAAGTAAACGAATCCTTACGCAACCGCTGTAGCGTACCATTTCCATCATTATCCAAATCCACGTAGATAAAGCCATAACGTTTGCTCATCTCGCCAGTACTAGCGCTAACTAAATCGATTGGTCCCCACGTTAGATAGCCTAAACATTCCACATGATCTTCCGTCATCGCTAATTGAACTTGCTCAATGTGCTTAGCTAAATAATCGATACGATAATCATCGTGAATTTCGCCAGATACCACTTCATCAACAGCCCCTAGTCCATTTTCCGTGATCATTACAGGTAGCTGATATTTTCGGTACACGTAATTCATGACATAACGAATTCCCACCGGATCAATAGCCCAGCCCCACTTAGACTGTTCTAAAAAGGGATTCTGCATTCCACCAAACATTGCCTGTTCACTATCAGATTCACCTTGGGGCGCTGCTACACTTGAAAAATAATAATTGATTCCGATAAAATCTAAAGTCCCATAACGAAAATCATCTGCATCAGTGGCAGCAATCGGTAAATCGATTCCCATTTCTTCATATTCCCGTAGCATATAGCGTGGGAAACGACCATGACACATGGCATCGATTTGGTAATAATCCCGTTCATTATCCAAGAAAGCCCGTAAAGCATTTTGTGGATCACAATTCAGTGGGTAGATAGGATTTAGACCAAAGACACAGCCGACTTGCAATCCAGACTTGATTTCTCGAATTTTTCTAGCCGCTTTAACGCCTGCTAACGTCATATGATAGCCAATAATGGCCAAATCACGAGGCTGATTAGCTAGTTCGCTGTACTTCAGGCCTGCGATCATGTATGTGAAAATATCTGACTGCTCTGATTGGGGATCTAAATGGTTCATTTCATTAAAAGTTACCCAATAACGAACTTTTTCGTGATACTCCTTTACGACTGCCTCACAATAACGAACGTATAACTCTACGACTTCGCGGTTTAGCCAGGCCCCATATTTTTCTACTAATGCCACCGGCAACTCAAAATGATACAAGGTGACAATTGGCTCAATGTCATAAGCAATCAGTGTATCAATCACTTCATGATAAAAGGCCAAGCCAGCTTGATTAGGTTTTAAATCATCACCATTTGGAAAAATGCGCGACCAATCAATCGAAATTCGTAGCGCAGTATAGCCCATTTCCTTAAACAAGGCAATGTCTTCCTTATAATGATGATAAAAATCAATTCCTTGGTGAGAGGGATACACTTTGTCGATTTCCAAAGTCTTTGTAATCTCTCGCGGTGTATCTTTACTCCCTTTCGTCACCAAATCCATAATTCCTAACCCTTTTCCACCTACATCATAAGCACCTTCGCATTGGTGAGCGGCGATACTACCGCCCCAGAAAAATTCATTTGCCATGTGTCTTCGCTCCTTATAATAGGACTGATAACAGATCAGTCGAGTCATTATTTAATGAAATAACATCTAAATAATCATTGGTATTCGTCACTACTGCCATGATTGTTGGATCAAAGCCAGCAGCCCGCACTTTGCTTACTTCATAAGAAGCCAGTGGTGTTCCGCTTGTGACATTCTGCCCTTGTTCTACCAAGCTTTCAAAGTGTTCACCATTTAAGTTCACCGTATCCACACCAATATGAATCAACAACTCAATCCCTTCTGCCGTCTTTAAGCCATAAGCGTGCTTCGTTGGAAAGACTACTGTCACCGTCCCAGCAACGGGTGAAAATACTGTGGCTGTTTCGCCATGTGGTACGATTCCAACGCCTTTCCCTAACGCTCCCGAGGAGAATGCTTGATCACTTACTTGTTGTAGCGGTAAAACCTCGCCATCAACGATTTTGCCAATGGTTACCTGTTTCAAGCCAGCTTCACTGACGATAGTTCGTTCCAAATCTTGTGGTGTTTCTGGTTCTTTTGCTTCACTTGGAATGCCAATGCCGTATGCCGCCGCCGTTGCTACGCTAAAAGATACGATGACACTAATTAACATCCAAACAAAGTTATTGATACCCCCAGCTAAATACGTTGGTAAGGCAGCTAGCCCCCAAACCATCCCCATCGTTTTAACGCCTGCTAAGCCAGCGATAGTGCCGCCGATACCGCCACCAATCATAACAGCTAGGAAAGGGCGACGATACTTCACAAAAACACCAAATACGGCTGGCTCAGTAATCCCCATTAAAGCACTGAAACTGACAGAGCCAAATGTTTGCTTTTCTTTGCCTTTACTGGCACGTAAGAAGTAACCAACCATCGCACCACAAACCGCCACGTCAGAAATAGTTGCAGCAGCATTAAAGATTGGATCATAGCCTAAAGTTCCTAAGAAATTCAAAACGATTGGATAAGTAAAGTTTGCGGCACCCAAAACAATCAACAACGGCTGCGTCGCTGCGTATAACGCCACCACAATCCAGTTTCCAATAGTCGTCATTAACAGGTTAAAGAAAGCATTCAACCCATCTCCAATCAAGGTGCCAATTGGTCCAAATAATACTAGAATCACTGGTAACGTGATAACTAAGGATAATGCCGGTACTAAGAAATAGTGCAATCCTTTTGGTAAAATCTTGCTTAAATATTTCACGACCAGACCTAAGAACCAAACTCCCAGAAGAATCGGGATAAAGGTATTCGCATAACCAATCGTAGGCAACTGATAACCGAAAAGCGACAAACCTTCCACCCCGTCAATATTGGCAGAAAGAAGGGTTACGGCTAAGACGATGGCCATATACTGATTAACTTTCAAACGTTTCGCTGCTGAAGCCGCAATCAAAACTGGTAGGAAATGGAACACAGCTCCTCGTAAAGTATCAAAAATCTGATAGGTTGGACTCTCTGGTGATACGAGACCTGTCAACGAAAAGATGGCCAAAATTCCAGCTAAAATCCCAGCTGCTAATAATACTTCTACAATAGAAGTCATCGTTTCAGAAATCACGACTAAGATGTTACCCGCTGCTTCTTTTAAACTCTTCGGTTTTTGTGAAGTTGCTTCATTCTTCATTTCCAACATATTCATAAATTCACTATACACATCCATTACATGCGTACCAATGATAATTTGGTAAGCTACCTCATTAGAAACGACATCGATAACACCATCGATGTTTTTGATTTCATTCGTTTGTGCTATACCACGATCTTTCAAAGTTAAACGTAGACGAGTCACACAATGTGCCACCGCTTGGATATTATCACGGCCACCTACTAATTCAATGATCTGTTTGTTTAATTTTTCGTAACTCATTTTTTTCCTCCTGTCTTTCGGTCACACGATTAATATGCAACATCAAATAGGTCTCTTCATTAATAGTTAATTTCGTTTGAAATTCCTGCTCCACATATACGCGAATTTTTTGAATCGCCTGAAATGATTGAGGATACAGCTGACTGACTTGTTGGTACAAAACAAAGGATTCCTCTTCATCTGGAAAAGTCTCCCCCTGAATAATGCGGCGGATGAAATATTGTAAATGTGTCGTAAATCGCATATAATTCGTGGATTTTTCGTCTAATAACATCTGATAATGAAGCTGAATGATGGAAATAATATCACTCATCGCTCGCATCTCGGTTAAGTATTCCTTTTGGTCACCATTGCGCTCCTCCATATTGATAAAATGCAGCGTTAAAGAAACTGCTTCATCTGTTGGAATCACACAATGTAGTTGATCGCATATCATTTTTAAGGCCGCAACCCCTACTTCATAGTGTTCCGGGTAAAAACGCTTAATATCCCAAATTAGTGGACTTTTAACAAACTGTTGTTTCTCGATACGCTTTAGTAAAAATTCCAAGTGGTCCAATAGGGTCAAACTTAAATAATCACTCGCTTTGAAATTCAGTTTCGTTTCGGCATAGCTAATAATCTGATTGACTAATAAAATATCGTTTGGATCTGAATGTGCTAACAGATAACTAAAGTGTTCCAACATATCATAGGAATCTAAAATGTACATTTTTTCGATTTCTACATCGGTTATGGGCTGCCCTTTTTTCTTGCGAAAGCCGATTCCTTTTGATACGACAAACACTTCTGCTTTGCCTTTTTTGACCAAAGCAACATTATTATTCAAGATTTGACTGATTTTCATTTTCGTCTCCTTTCCAGAAAAAAACCCAAGGAAGCATACAAAAAAGGCGTGCTTTTTCGTATTCCCCCTTGAGTTCTGCCTGAAACAATTCAGTTACATACTCAAAATCACAACTGCGTCGCTGCGATTAGATTTCTTTCTTTTTGTTTTCATTATTATTTTATTTTATAACAAATAAATTGTCAACGCTTTCTAATGTTTTTTATTCAAAAAAATATTCTTTAAATATAGTATTTCAAAACTAATTGATGTTATATATACTTTTTAATTATTTGTCGAATAAATAAATTGAGTTATTAAAATACTTTTCCCCACCACTACTCATTTTCAAAACTATACTCAATCCCAAAATCATCTTTCACTCGCGCCTGATTGTCAGGTAACCGCTGAAATTCTTTTTCAAAGTCTGCGCCTTTAAGCGTAACCGTGTTTTTGGTAACAAGGAGCCTGACCTCTTTGACGACTCGTTCATATTCATTAAACAGCTGATCGTCGGTGACATTTTCATCTGGTAAATCCTGAGCCAAAATATCCGCTGCTTGTTGCGATGCATTGCTAAGTTCACTTGGCTCCGCATTTGGATTCGATAAGGCTGACAATTCTTTGTGAATCGTCAATGTACCATCTTTTAGGATGTAACTGCCTTGGCTTTGAACTGTCCCCCCATCATAAACTTGAACAATGGTGGCGTTACTTTCCTCTTCGGTCGTTTCTTGCGATGGTGCCTGGCACCCTACCAAAAAAGTTAGAACCAACAAACTGGCTAAACCATGAAAAGTTTTCATCTAATTCCCCCTCTAATTTTCATTGCTATTTTGACTATTAACTACTACCAATGAATTATTTTAATAACACTTTATTATTGTAATTCTGCGCATCCTTACAAATTGATTATAACAAATAAAGCTCTTACTCCAAGCGCTTCCCTATAGTATAATGTGTTACAAAGGCCCATGTAACACGAATGTTACATTAATTTTAAGGAAATTCACTCATAAAATAAGGAGGTTGGTTCAATGCTTGGCCACAAAATTAAAGAACTAAGACAGACACATCAATTATCTCAAGACGAACTGGCAAAAGAACTTTATGTGACACGACAAACTATCTCACGCTGGGAAAACGAAAAATCGATCCCTTCATCTGATAGTATTAACTCTTTGGCTAACTTGTTCAATATCGACGTTGCGGAGCTTTTTAGCTATACGAATCAAAATAATCTCGCAGCTACCCCTCTAGTTGACAGCAGTACTCTCCATGAACCTTCAAAAAAAGAGCGGCCGATACTGACGCTTTCGCAAAAATATCTAAGCTTTTATAATATTCTTTTGATAGTCTCTTCCCTAGCAAGCTTTTTCCACCTCTACCTGACACCCTTTTCTTTTTATGCTGTTATTATGGCAAAGAAAAAGAACAGTTCCATCAAACATTTGATCTACTTGATTTTCTTAGGAGTCTCAGTCCATCTTTTCTTTCAAATTCTGTCCCTCATTACCTTTTATTTTAATATTGGGACTCATACAACTGAAATTATTATCAAATAATAGCCCACTAGCAGCATTTTTAGATGTTTCAACACAAAGGATTTCAAATTTGTTTAATCATAAGGAAATAGCAGATAACGTAATCTGCTGTTCAAATAGAAAATTCAGCAACAACGTGTAATTCTATCGCCATTATCTGTATCGTTGAAAAAGAGCATATTTACGTGTCAAATAATCGATAATTTTTAGGAATGAAAGGGATTGCAGTTATATAATACTTTGCGTATACTGAATTAGAATGACAGACAATAGTAAAATCAATCCTTATTTTGGAGGTGCCAAATGAACGCCCAGCAAAAAAATACTTGGGGACTCATCGGTGTCTATGTGCTACTTTTCCTAACTGCTATACTTGTACGCCAAACGCCTTATTATCGGTTAGGTTGGCTTTTGACAGCCACCATCTTCATCCTTGCACTTATTTTAATGCGCTACTTATATCAAAAGAGAATCATCAAAATTTCATTTTTTAGTACCGTCTATGAAAAAAAACTGCCCAAAAATGAAAGACGCTTTTTATATGCTATTATGCTATACGGTATGCCAATCCTTAAATTACATGATATTACACTAGTCGATATTATCCTCTCAATCTGTGTTGTTTTCATAGCTGTATTCCTTTATCGATTAGACGAAAACTACTTAGCGAAAAAATCCTAAGTTTGGTTGTCGAGCGCTACTATTTCGTCTGATTTCGGACTAAAAATGCATTATGCTAATTTTATTAACAGATAAGTGTGCACCCGCGTCTTATCTGTTTTTCTTTTCCCAAATTTCTTCCCCTAAAAGTCCTAAAACTATCAAAACCAACAGCTAAAAATTCAAACAAACAAGTTGACACAATAGACACCAAAAAAGCACAGGCTCATGATGGTGGGTCACCCCGCCGAAGGTAGTATTCCTTCAGCTAAGGGTGGCCTACTATCAGCCTGTGCTTTTTAATTCATGACTAAGCGTTCGACTTTTCGTAGATAGAAAATGCGTGCTACTAAGTAGTAGACGACTTGAATCGCTAAAAAGACACCTAAAACTTGCCAGCCTTCCAGCTGCATGGGTTGTTCAAAAATCGCATACATCGCCTTCAGCGCTACGGCCCCGTGAATCAAGGACACGATAATCGGCGTGAAGAAGAGGATGCCGACTTGCTGGTACACCATCTTCTTCAATTCTTTACGCTTCAAGCCAATTTTGTAGACCATTCGGAATTTTTCGACATCAGAATCCATATCGCTATATAGACGGAAGTATAAGAAACTGCCGGCGGACACGAAGAAGACGATCCCGATAAAAATCCCTACAAATAAGACTGGCGCATAGGCATCAATCACTTGTTGACTCATGTAGGTCACACTCATAATCGCTGGATCATCTGCCAGCGACTTACCAATAGCAACGCGTTTATCATAGCTGACGCCGCCATTGTTCCAAGTGGCAAATTGGGTCTTGTCAAAACCTGTAACAGGTGTGTTGTCTGGCACCACTACTACCGTCTGATAGGCCGGGTATAAGATGTCGGAAACAGTCCCGCTAACTTTCAAGTCTTGATTGCCGACTTTGACACTAGTCAATTCCGGTGAAGATTCCACGCTAGAAACGATTTGGGTCGCCGCTGTTCCGGTTACCTCTGGTTGTTGATACAACTTAGCTAATTCATTGTACTGGCTTTGCAGGATAAACGTGACCCCTTCTGGACTTTGGTAAATATCCAAGGTCTTATTTTCAGCCTCTGGCGCCTCCTTGGCTAAGACGTCATTTAGTTTTTGCGCTGTTTGTTTCACATCCGCTGGCGTACCAGAAGTTTGCCATTCGTAAGGGGTTTGTCCCATTTGCCCTAAGATCATTCCTTGAACACCATACAACGTGCCAATGGCCGCAAAAGCCACGGTTGAAATGACCGCCACCAAGAAGAAGGAGCGGGCATTGTCTTTCATCCGGAAAGCTAAATCTGAGAAAACCATCATATTGGTCTTCTTCCAGAACAAATTGCGATTTTTTTTCAAGCGTTGAATGACACGGATACTCAGCTGATTAAAGAGGAAATAGGTTCCTAAAATCACGAGGAAAATAACGGGTAGCATCACAAAGACTACCACAGGTCCTTTGGCCCAAAGCGCGATGCCATAGCCAACACCAATCAACAAGATGGCTAGAATGGCTTTGATTGGACTACTTTTCAGCTCGCCTTTGCCCATTTCGCCAGCCTTCAATAATTCCTGCAAACTTAATTTAGGCAAGCGGAATTGAATAAAGAAGGAAATCGCTAAAAATAGCACTAAAAAGGCAGCACAGGTCAAGCCTATCGCTTGTAGGGGAAAGTAAAAGGCCAAGTTAACATGCATCAAGCCTTTGCTGATCCACAAAATCAACTGGGAGAAAAAGATACCGAAGAAACTACCTAGAATCGTGGCGAAAAAACCAATAACCAGATTTTCCAGAAAGACCATTCGCCGCAACTGCTTAGGACTCATCCCTTGAATCATCAAGAGGCCAAACTCTTTTTTACGAGATTGCAGGAACACATCCATGGAATACAGGACAAAGAAAAACGAGAACCCGTAAATAATGATAGCAGCGGCTAACATCCCTGTTTGTACCCGCGTATCCAAGCCTTCGCTCAAGGCTGGGTGAAAGGCTAAAACACTAAAGGTGAAAAAAACCATAACCGCAAACAACGTACTAAGAAAATACGCCATGTACAAGTGCTTATTGCGCATCGTGTTGCGGAAGACGAATTGGTTAAAATTCATTATCAATCTCCTCGATTCTACGCAGTTCTAACATGATTTCATCATAAAATTCTCGTTGACTATCCCCGCGATGTAATTCGCTCACCAGCGAACCATCCTTGATAAACAGAATACGGCGACAGTAACTAGCATCTTGTGGATCATGAGTCACCATCAAAATGGTCGCTTTTTCTGCATTTAATTGTTCCAATAACTCCATCACGTCTTTTGAAGCCTTCGTGTCTAAATTTCCTGTCGGCTCGTCAGCTAAAATCAGCTGTGGTTGATGGATCATGGCCCGTGCTACGGCTACCCGCTGTGCTTGTCCGCCGGAGATTTCAGCGATGCGTTTTTTCAAAAGATCTTGGATACCTAATCGTTTGGCGATATCGCCGACTTTTTTCTGCATCACGGCTACTTTTTCACCGTCTAGCGTCAAAGGCAAAATGATATTTTCTTCCACCGTCAAGGTAGGCATCAAGTTGAAGCTTTGGAAAACAAAACCTAGTTCGCGACGACGAAATTCGGCTAATTCTTCTGGTCCTAGTTGATTAGGATCATGATCATCCATTAAAATCTCGCCGGCTGTCGGTTGATCGATGGTTGCTAGTAAGTTCAACAAAGTGGATTTCCCACTACCTGAGGGACCCATGATGCCCACGAATTCACCGTCTGCAACAGTTAAATCAATGCCCTTTAAGGCTCGGTACTGGATAGTATCCCCATAAGTTTTTGTCAGATTTTTTACTTGTAACATATTCTTCACTCCTCTTCGTCTTCTACTTTAGCGAAAAAACCGGTCTAGCTCAATTGAATAGAATAACACTCCACTAACAGTATTGTAAGAATAAACAATTTCTAGCAAAACTGAACACGAAAAAAGGAGCTGTTACCAGCTCCTGAGTCCACTTAACTATGATATTCAATGACGTACGAATGAAGCGCGGTATTATAAATACCTTCCGAATACTCCACCACAGCGCCTTTACGATTATAAGAATGACGAATCCGTTTTAAGCCACTGGTTTCCGGTGTAATCATAAATTTTTGTAATTCAAGATCCAGTTCAACAACCTGAAAGCTGTCTCGGAATGTCTCGATTTCAATACCTTGCCGGTTCATCAGCCAGTACATGGAATGCTTGGCTAGCTCAGCCAAGGTAACCTCTTGCATGGAGAGCGGCAAATAGTATTCATAATAGATATAGGGCTGATGATCTAGTTCATATAGCCGTCGAAATTTCACCGCACGATCGCCAAAATACCGCTGCGCTGGATGATCCTCCGCTAGGTCCACAATTTCAAAGGATAAATTCTTCTTAATGATCTCTTCGCCTTCTTGATCTAAAATATCACTAAAACTAGAACCCTTGGACAAACGATTATACGGGCGGTTGCTTAAAACCGTGGTTCCTTTCCCGCTTTTCTTTTCTAAGTATTCATCTGCAGCCAACATCTCAATGGCTTTACGGATGGTGATCTTGCTGACACCAAATTGCTGCTCTAACTCCGCCTCGGTTGGCAACATACTACCGACTGGATATTTTTCAGCTAAAATATCTTGTTTAATTTGTTCTGCGATCTCTAAATATAAAACATTGCGTTTTTGCATGATCCTCACCTCTTTTGTAACAGTTTTCTTTCTACTATTATATGCATTTTTAATGCATTACACTAGACTTTCTCCTAATTTGATCATAGTATTTTTCGAAAATAACACGTCTAGCCCTCTTTTTCAATTTTTTCGCTCGCTAAAACTCACGGAATAAACGGAAAGTGATCCAATTTCGCTCTGCTGAAAAAGGGAAGTGCACAGCACTTCCCTCGGTTTATCATAATTAGTGGGCATGGTTCCTAGAAACAAAAGCGAGCTTTTTCTATTCCCTAGGCGATCCCTGGCGCCCCTGCCAGTTGGGCTTGTTCAGTAGCGCGGTACCCGTCCGTTCTAATTCACTAGGGTCTTGCAACAGACGCGGTACTTCCACAAAAACGAGTTGCTTTTGGTACCACTTTGCTTTATAGGCAAGTTTTTGTAGAAACAATAACCAATCTTGCTGATCAAAGGGTCCCGGCTGTTCTTGTATGCTGTCTTTTCCGATAAAAATAACATCAAATGCTTGGACCAGCTCGAATGATAATTTTTCTAAATAGTCACGCTTGCGTTGATAGCGAATCTGATACAATTGGGCCACGCGCCTTTTTTGCTTTTGATAATTGCGGGCATCCATCAACTTGACTTTACGTTTTCGAGCGCTGGTTGCTTTGATCTGCAAGCGACGCTCGGCTTTGGCTAAGGAGCTTTCCAGTCCCGCTACTGCGTATGGTGGATATAGAATCTTTTGCGAAGTCCGAATCCCAATTTCCTGACAAAATACAACTGCCACTTGCTTCTCAGTTTTCGGCAATGGCGCTACTTCTTCTTCGCATAACAGTGAGACATAAAAGATTTCGTTGTATTTCGCGGAAATCGTAGCCGATTTAATTTTACCCTTGACGGCTCGATGTACCAAAACGGGGATATGCTCCTTGAGCTTTGGCAACTTGAGCTGCCCATCTACCAAGTCAATGGTCCCCTGCTGATTATTAGTCGTATAAGACTGCCATAAGGATTTTTTGGTTTTCAGTTTGGGAAAGCCCGCCTGACTGCGAAAATAGTTACGATAGGCGCGGTCAAGATTCAGCTGGGCATTTGCTAACGCCAAACTATCCGTTTTTTTTAAAAAGGGAAACTCTTTTTTTAGCTGTGCTGGTGTCCGTCCTTTTCCTAGAAAACCAGTACGCTGATATTCCTGTTGCCGTTCCTTCAGCAGATGGTTGTAGGTGAACCGTACACAGCCAAATGTAAAGATGAAAAAGGCTTTTTGCTCCGCTGAAGGATACAGACGAAATTTGTAGGCTTTCAACACCTTCATCTGGTCACCTCTCGAGTCTTGATTACCTTTTCTTGGCTGCGATTTTTTCACGATACATGGGCACTTCGTCTTTACTAGCATAGACAAAGTGACCGGGAACAATCTCTGTTAAACTGCGCTCCTTACCATCTTGCGGGTCGCCTGGATAACGCATCCGTGTATGCGTGCGCTCATAGTCTGGGTCAGGCAAAGGAATGGCTGATAACAAACTTTCGGTATAGGGATGCACCCCGCTGTAATAGATTTCATCACTGGTACCCATCTCCAACAATTTGCCATTGTGCATAACCCCAATGCGGTCACTAATATGTTTGACCATAGACAGGTCATGGGCGATAAACAAATAAGTCAGCTTTTGCTCTTCTTGTAAGTCTTGCAATAAATTGACCACCTGTGCTTGAATCGACACGTCTAAAGCCGAGATTGGTTCATCACAAATAATAAATTTTGGTTTAACGGCTAACGCACGGGCAATACCAATCCGCTGCCGCTGCCCACCGGAAAATTCATGAGGATAACGAGAACCATGACTAGGATTCAGTCCTACGATCTCTAGCAACTCATTGACACGTTCGGTCCGTTCTTGCGGATTTTTTACTAAACCGTTGATATCTAGACCTTCTGCAATAATGTCATTGACCTTCATCCGCGGGTTCAAGGACGCATAAGGATCTTGAAAAATCATCTGAACTTCTCGGCGAAAGGTGGTGAGTGCTTGCTTGCCTTTGATTTTAGTGACATCTTGATTGTCGAATAAAATCTCGCCACCTGTGGGTTCGTTCAAACGAATAATCGTGCGTCCGGTGGTAGACTTTCCACTACCTGACTCCCCGACTAACCCAAATGTCTCACCTTCATAAATATGAAAGGTCACATCATCGACGGCTTTCACCTCGTCTTTACGGCCGACATTGAAATATTGTTTAAGGTTTCGCACTTCTAATAAGATTTTTTCCATCTCTCGCCCTCCTTAAACTAAGCTATGCGCTTGCTTTTCTTGATATTTTGCCCAGCGGATCTGGATCTCCGGCGGCGGTGTCACTTTTGGTGCTTGTGGTGCCAAGAGCCAAGTCGCGGCTTTGTGAGTCGGTGAAATCTCAAAGAATGGCGGTGCCTCCTCCGCATCAATCTTCAAGGCAAATTCGTTACGCGGATAAAATGCATCCCCTTGTGGCGGCGCCAACAAGTCTGGTGGCGAACCCGGAATCGCGTATAAGCGGTCGCCGGTTCCTTCCAAAGTTGGCATCGAGCCTAAAAGTCCCCATGTATATGGATGTTGTGGATTATAGAAAATTTCTTCTGCCGTTCCTACTTCCACGATTCGGCCACCATACATAACGGCTACTCGGTCGGCAACATTCGCTACTACCCCTAAATCGTGGGTAATGAAGATAATGGAGGTGTTAATTTTCGTTTGGATGTCTTTCAGCAATTCCAAAATTTGGGCTTGAATCGTTACATCCAAGGCGGTGGTTGGCTCATCGGCAATCAGAATCTGCGGATAACAGATTAAAGCAATCGCTATGACAATCCGCTGCCGCTGTCCCCCTGAAAATTGGTGGGGATAGTTCTTCAAGCGTTTTTCTGCATTAGGGATACCAACCATTTTCAAAAGCTCTAAAGCGCTCCCTAAGGCTTCTTTCTTAGAAATCTTATTATGCTTCACTAAAGATTCCGCTACTTGTTTGCCAATCGGCATGGTGGGATCAAGAGAGGTCATAGGATCTTGGAAGATCATAGCAATTTCTTTCCCGCGAATCTTTTGCATCTCTTTTTCTGATTTTCCTACTAGGTCTTCTCCTTTAAATAGGATTTGACCGTTATCGATATTGGCGTTACTGGCTAACAGACGCATGATGGAGCGTGTCGTAACGGACTTGCCGCTACCGGACTCCCCTACAATGGCCAACGTTTCACCTTCATGAAGATCAAAGCTGACATCTCGGATTGCTCGCACTTGCCCCGCGTAAGTATCGAAAGAAATCTCTAAATTTTTTACTTCTAAAATTTTCTTCATCTACCTCACTCTTTCATTTTAGGGTCAAACGCGTCTCGTAAACCGTCTGCCAATAAGTTGAAGCCAATCATAATGATGGAAAGGGTCACAGCAGGCACCCAAAGTTGATAAGGCAAGAACTGCCACGTTTTGTAGCCATCGCTTAGGAGCATCCCTAAAGAGGCTGATGGCGGCTTCAAGCCTAGTCCGATAAAGCTTAGGAAGGCTTCAAAGAAGATCGCTGAAGGAATACTAAACATCATTTGCACGATGATCACGCTGGAGATATTCGGCAGAATGTGTTTAAAGGCGATTTTAACGCGGCTCTCCCCCAGGGTTGTCGCCGCCAAAACAAATTCCTGATCCTTTAGCTTCATCGTCTGAGCCCGAACGATCCGTGCCATGGAAATCCAGTTAGTAATCGCCATAGCAGCAATGATGGAGGGAATCCCTGGTTCAAAAACCACTAGCATCAAGATCATCACAACTAAGTTAGGAATACCAGACAATACTTCTAAAAAACGTTGCATGATGTTATCCACGCGGCCCCCTAGTAAGCCTGAGATTAAGCCATAGGTCACACCAATCGTAATATCCAAAAGTGCGGCGATAAAGGCGATTAAAAGGGAGATACGGGTTCCCACAAAAAGCCGGCTTAACACGTCACGACCTAGGGCATCTGTCCCTAATAGGAAATTGACGCCTTCTGGTACCCCAGCCTGCGCATAGCGGTCGACGATTTGTCCGCCGACTTTGGCGCTTCCGTTCAAGCCATTAATGTCAATTCCGGGAATTCGCGGTGGCAGGTTGATATATTGGATATTCTGTGCGGTTGGATCATGTGGTGAAACAAAAATCGTCACAATCGAAATCAATAAAATGACGACCAATAAACTGATGGAGAAGACAGCGGCTTTATTTTTCCGCAATCGGCGCCATGAATCTTGTAAAAAAGTCAGGGAAGGTGCAGCAATTTTTTCCCGTTCTTTTTTGGTACTTTGTGTTAACGGCTGAAACTCTGCCGGTGAGAGTGCCGCGATTTTTTCTGGAACTTCATTTACTTTATAGCTTTCCATTAACCTCGACTCCCTCCTTGTACCCGAATCCGTGGATCCACTAGACCATACAGCAAGTCAACAATCAAAATGACGAAGATCAACATAGCTGAGTACAGCAAGGTGACCGCCATAATCGTTGGATAGTCCTTCGTCATGATGGATTTTACAAACTGCTCCCCAATTCCCGGGATGGCAAAAATATTTTCAACCACCAAACTCCCTGTCATTAAGCCGACTGCCAATGGTCCTAAGAGCGTTAAGAGCGGAATCAAACTATTCCGTAAGCCGTGTTTAAAGGCAATTTCCCACCGGCTTAAGCCTTTAGCGCGCGCTAGTTCGACATAGTCACTGTGGAGCACCTCCACCATCTCGGTTCGAATAAACCGCGCCGAATCGGCAAGTGGCGACATGGCTAAGGCAATTGTCGGTAAAATCGTGCTGAGAAAGGTTTCCCACTTAGCAATTGGTAAGACATGTAGCTTGATAGCAAAGATGTATTGCAGTAGTACGGCAAACACGAAGTTGGGGATGGAACGTCCCAAAATCGCCACTAAAGTTGCCGATGTATCAATCCAGGTATTTTGACGCATCGCCGAAACCGTTCCTAAAATAATCCCGAAGAATGTTCCGAAGACGATTGCTTGGAAGCCCAGCTGCAAGGATGGACCAACACGTCCGGCTAATAAGCTGGAGACTGCCTGGTTTTTAAATTGGAAGGAAATACCAAAGTCTCCTTTTAATAAGTTCGAAAGATAAATACCATATTGGACAATTACTGGTTTATCTAACCCTGCTTGTTGATTTAGTAATGCAATTTGTTCAGGGCTAAGCTTTTCCTGGTTCGTATAGGGTGTCCCCGGTAGGAACTGCATGAGGAAAAAGGTAATAGTAGCGATCAACCACAAAGTGATGATCATAAAAAATACACGTTTGAGAAAGTATTTGACGAAACTGTTCAACCCTGCCGCCTCCTTTGTGTTTTGACTTCTTTCCTAACTTTCGGTAGAGTAGAATTGACTTCTCAGTAAAGGATGTGTCCTATGAACTACCGTCGTTCTAGTATGATCAGTCTAGCAGTCCTTGTGCTAGCAGCGCTTTGGCTAGTAGTGACTAGCAACTGGTCGCTGTTGGGCTTCGCCAACCTGCTCTTTTTATGCTGTTTGTTCTTTTTGATCATCGGCATTTTCTTATGGGTTTGTTCGTCAGGCTTCTTTGATACCTTCCAACGTTCCATGAAAAAAGCCGTCCATCGCGATACGACCGCGTATGTAAAGCTTTCAGAAGTAGGACGCAGCTTTCCTTTTTGGCTAGCGCCAGCCGGAATCTTGCTGTTAGCCTCCCTGATTGCTTTGGGTCTATCTTTTTTGAAAAATTAGGAGTTGTGAGACCTCTCTTGTTCACTGAGAGGCCTCACGACTCCTGTTTTTTTATTCTTCGATAGAAGTCCACTTGTAGTCATATTGGGCGCCGGCCGCATGGGCGACAACACCTTTGACTTTTTCAGCTCGTAAATGTGCTTCGGCTTTTTGATAAACTGGTACAACACCTTGCTCGGCCATGATTGTCTGTTCAGCTTTGATCAGATCTTCCCAGCGTTTTTCTGGATTATTGGCATCGGTGGTAGCAGAAGCTTTCACCACTTCATCATATTCTTTGTTGCTCCAACGGCCACGGTTGTATGAGTTACCTGTAACAAACAAGTCCGTAAAGCTTGAAGCATCAGCGTAGTCAGCACCCCAACCACCCATCAAGATATCAAAGTCACCGGCATTTGAACGATCCAAACGAACGGCAAATGGAACTGGACTCAAGTTCAATGTGATACCATCTAAGGTTCCTTCAACGGCACCCTTGATGTATTCCAAGATTTTCTTCGTAGAGTCTGTATCAGAAGCTAGGAAATCAAATTCAAAGGTATCTTTACCTAATTCCTGCTTAGCTTTTTCCCAATGTTCTTTCGCTTTGTCTTGGTCGTAAGCTAATACTGAACCAGCTGCTTTCGCGAAATCTTCGTTACCACTTGGGCTGAAGGTCATTTCAGAAGGAACCAAGCCAGTTGCCGCTACGGAACCGTCGCCTAAGATACTATTCACTAACGCGTCACGGTCGATTGCGTAAGACAAAGCTTTTCGCAAGTTTTCATTTTTAAAAGGAGAATTATCTTCTCGTTGATTCAATTCTAGATAGTAAGTTGTTGCTTCTTTTTGTGAAACAAAGGCTGGGTCATTCGCCATTTGCTGCGCTAATTCACCTGTCAAGATGACATCATCTGCTTGCCCATCTTGGAAAAGATTCAAGGAAGTAGAAGCTTCTTTGACAACAGAGACGTTGATCTTGTCTAATTTCACAGTATCTTTATCCCAATAATGATCATTTTTTACATAGGTCCATTCCGTATCTGTTCCTGGTCCGTCAAAGTCGGCCAAGGTAAATGGTCCATTGTAAATGGCATTGTCACTATTTGAGGCATAATCTTTACCATGCTCTTCTACCACGGTTTGTTTTTGTGGGAAGAAAGAAGGGAATGCCAATAAATAATCAAAATATGGCGTAGCTTTTTCTAAAGTGATCTCTAACTCATGATCGCCTACTGCTTTGATGCCAAGTTCGCCTGGGTCCATTTCGCCAGCTGTGATTTTTTCTGCGTTCTTAACTGGTGCATATAAATACCCGTATTCTGACGCTGTTTCCGGTTTAACGGTCCGTTGCCAGCCATAAACGTAGTCAGCCGCCGTTACAGGGTCTCCATTTGACCAAGTCGCATCTTCACGCAGCTTGATTTTATAGGTCAAACCATCTTCACTGACTTCCGCTGCTTCACTAGCACCAGCTGGTTGTGGCTTACTATCTGCGTCCAAACGGTAAAGCCCCTCATAAACATTGTTCAAAGCACTAAAACTAATGGTATCTGTTGCTAAGGAAAGATCGGCACTTGGCATTTCTTGATTGACGACTACGTTAAAGACTTGTTCGCCGCCTCCGCCACCAGATGATGCACTGCCTCCTCCGGTACTGTCAGTGGAATTACCGCCACCGCCAGTTGTACAGCCCGCTAAAACGAGCCCACATACTGCTAAACCCAACCACCATTTTTTCTTCATACGCCTACCCCTTATTAGTTGAATTTTCAGAATAATTAGCAATTTCTGAAGTTGTTTAAGATTTTAATTAATAATTATTAAAAAATCAAGAACTTTTTTCATCGAAACTCAGCATTTTCACAATAAATAACCGTCTTAAAAACAAAAATCGCGGAATTAAAGGTTTTATAACGAATTTAAATAACTTTAAAAAAATTGAATGAATAATTGATTTTTCTGATAATTGTATGTTTATTTTCTTTATTTGCAAAAAAATGCAGTTGGTTTTTTTATCTTATTTTTTTAAACACGAACGTTCTGCGAGTATCCTTGTTTTTCATGCAGTTTATTACCTCATACGCAGCGCGTTTGCACTACTGAGGATATGCAAAAAAGAGTCACTTTGACGAAGCCGCCGCTAAGCGCTTGTTCAAAGTAACTCTTTTTAAAGATTAATTAAGTTTATTCCTCTGGTTCCGGCTGAGCATAGACTTGCCTTGGCTTGCTGCCCTCTGACGGACCAATGACTTGATTCGCCTCAAGTTCATCAATTAGACGCGCTGCACGGTTATAGCCGATACGGAAACGTCGTTGTAACAGTGAAATGCTGGCAGTCTGCATTTCCACCACCATGGCTTTTGCGTCTTCATATAACTCATCCTGTGAAGCTTCACCGGCCACTGTCTCTGGTTCTTCCGAGGGCATCATATCTTCTTGATAATCAGCCTCTTGCTGATCCGTTACAAAGCTGACAACCCGTTCGACTTCATGATCAGAAATAAAAGCCCCTTGGATCCGAATCGCTTTATTCTCACCCATCGGTAAGAACAGCATATCGCCACGCCCCAATAATTTCTCAGCACCATTACTATCAATAATCGTGCGGGAATCAGTTCCGCTAGAAACAGCAAAGGCAATCCGTGAAGGCACATTCGCCTTAATAATCCCAGTAATAACATCCACACTTGGTCGTTGCGTCGCCAAAATCATATGGATACCAGCCGCCCGCGCCATTTGGGCTAAACGGATAATGGCGTCTTCCACCTCATTGCTGGCCACCATCATCAAGTCGGCTAATTCATCGACTACTACCACGATAAAAGGCAGGATGGGGCGATTCTCGCCATCATTGGCATTTAAATCAGCCACCATTTCATTATAGCCAGTAATATTCCGAACACCGCTTGCCGCGAATAGTTCGTACCGTCGTTCCATTTCTTGAACGACTTTATGCAGAGCTTGCGATGCTTTTCTTGGATTGGTCACAACGGGCGTCAACAAATGCGGAATCCCATTGTAGACATTCAGTTCTACCATTTTTGGGTCAATCATCATCAATTTAACTTCATGTGGTTTAGCCCGCATCAAAATACTCGTAATAATTCCGTTGATACAGACTGATTTCCCACTCCCAGTAGACCCGGCAATCAGCATATGAGGCATTTTGGTTAAGTCGGCTGATTGTACCATGCCGGAAATATCACGCCCTAATGGGACTTCTAATAGTTTATCAGGATGGCTAGGCTGTGACTCAATCACATCGCGGAAAGAAACCATACTGATTTGGTTATTAGGGACTTCAATCCCAATGAGCGATTTCCCGGGAATCGGTGCTTCCATTCGCACATCTTTCGCCGCCAAAGCCAGCGCGATATCGTCTGTTAAGCCAACAATTTTGCTGACTTTAACGCCGACAGCCGGTTGAACCTCAAACTTCGTTACAGCCGGTCCTAAACTAGCTTTCACGACTTTAGCATCTACGCCAAAGCTTTTAAATGTTTGCTCTAAAACACCGATGTTACGCTCAATTTTTTGATACTCATCGCTCTGATCCGTCGCTGGGATCGTGTCCAACAGCGTGGAGGGTGGTAATTGATAATCGCGGTCTTCCTCTTCCGCTTTGATTTCAAATTCCAGTTCCCCTTCCATTTCTTCCAGCTCATCGGCCACCTGTTCCACTGGCATGGGCTTGGCAGCACGAGCTTGCTGAAAGCTGTCGATGATGGGTAATTCCATCTGCTGAGGCTTTTCAATAATGGCTTCTTGTTCTTCTTGTGCCAGCTGTTCGCCTGGCGTCATGGGCCGCACGGTGTTTTTCAAACGGGCTTCTGCCTCTTGCTGGATTCGCGCATCCTCCGCCGCTTTCTTTTCCGCACGTGCAGCTGAACGTTGCGCTTGACGTGCCTGACTGCGTTCACTGGCACCTTTGAACCAAGTACCAATGTGCTGTAACCCATCAGCTAGTTGATGAGCGTCAATTGGTGAGACAACTAAGGCACCCGCAATTACTAATAACACGGCAATTAAGTAGCTGCCAATTTGTGCCACTAGAAAATTAGTCGCAGAGTACAACAAAGCACCTAACATCCCACCGCCAACAGCCTGCTGTACCGCATTGGCTTTAATATCAGTAAACAACAGTCTCCAAGTAGTTCCCAGCGGAGCGGCCGTCGTTGAATCAATCCCGGCAAACATCCGAGTATGCAGGAATAATAACACTCCTAAATATAAAAGCAGCACGCCCCACAGCTTTTCTTTATGCTTAAAGGTTGGTACATCTTGCTTCACTAAAATCACTGCACCATATAAAATCGTGCCCGCAGCTAATAGCGGATACGTATTTCCTACTATAATTCGAAACACATTGGCGATCATGGTTCCTAAAAAGCCCAGTTTCAAAAGGGCGAATAAGCCAAAGAATACTAAGAGTGCCCCAATGATCAGCATTTGCTGTCGCTGTTGTTTTTTCTTACTGCGACTTTTTTTGCGTTTTTGTTTCGCCATTCCAACATCCCTCTTTTCCATTACTCCCCATTATACCTAAAACGTCTGTTCGCTTTCAAGAGACTTCCGGCGGATTTACAAAAATTGTCGTAGACCAGCAAAAAGGAAAAGAAAAACTGTAGACAATTTCCCTTAAATAGGATTTTGTCTACAGTCTGAGAGGCAATGCTACCTCTTTTAACTATTTGCGCCGTTTTCTTTGATGACTTCTTGATACCAGTAGAAGCTATCTTTTTTGTAACGATTCATGGTGCGTTCCCCGTCTTCATCGCGGTCAACGTAAACAAAGCCGTAACGTTTTTGATAGCCATTCAACCAGCTTAACAGGTCGGTGAAAGACCACGTGCAGTAGCCTAAAACCTCAGCTCCATCACTGATGGCTTCTTTGATGGCATGAACGTGTCCAGAAAGATACTTAATCCGGTAATCATCATGGATCTCATTTTCAGCTGTAATTTTATCGTACTCACCCAAGCCGTTTTCAGTAATCATAACCGGTACACGGTAGCGACTGGTAATGCGGCGCAACGCGATACGCAAACCTTCTGGATCAATTTCCCAGTCCCAGTTTGTTCGGTCAACGAAAGGATTCGTAACTTTTTTATACATACCCGGTACCCCTGACTCTTCAGAAGAGCCTTTTTTACCAGTCGTATTCATCTTACCTGAGCCGACACCATCTAATGGATTGAAGGCATTTGTCGCTGTTTGGTAATAGTTGATGCCCAAAAAGTCTGGTTTAGCTGACTCTAGTAATTCTTGATCACCAGGCTCAATGGTTGGTGCCCAACCTTGTTCTTCCAAGAAACGCATCGCTGCGATTGGGTATTTGCCCCACAAATAAACATCCATCCAATAGTGTGCCATCAAATCCTCAGCGTTTTCTGCTGCCAAGACATTTTTAGGGTCGCTGTCGATGGCATAGTTTGGCGTGTAAGCAAAACTTGGCCCAATCTTCCCTGGCATCTGCAACTCATGGAATTTATTGATAACACTTGCATTAGCCAAATTTGCGATATGGTTCGCTGCATACATCCGTTTTGGATCTGTTACACCTGGTGGATGCGCCGCCAACATATAGCCTAGTGAAGTGAAAACATTTTGTTCATTCAAGCTGACCCAATAATGCACTTTGCCACGGAACGCTTCAAAAAGAGTGGCTGCGTAATTGGTGAAGTCTTCAATAATTTGACGAGATTCCCAACCGCCATACTCCTCTTGTAGTGTTTGTGGTAAATCCCAGTGATACAACGTGATCATCGGTTCAATGTTGTGCTTAATCAACTCGTCAACCAAATCTTGATAGAAGTTCAACCCTTCTACGTTGACCTCGCCACGGCCCTCTGGGAAAATACGCGTCCAAGCAATGGAGAAACGGTAGGTTTTCAAGCCTTGTTCCGCCATTAATGCGACGTCTTCTTTGAAACGGTGATAGTGGTCAACGGCCACATCGCCATTGGTGCCTTTAAATGTTTTGCCGGGAATACGAACGAATTCATCCCAAACAGATAAGCCTTTACCGTCTTCATCCCACGCACCCTCTACTTGATACGCTGCTGAGGCCGAACCCCATAGGAATTGATCGGGAAATGCTGTTAATTTTTTATGATCCATGCCTTTCTTCCTTTCCTAGATACTATCCAAATGGTAGCACTTTCTGTTATTTAAGGCAATCTTAGAATGTTAATTATCATTTTCTGACATAGCCGCTTTCAAAGCAGCTGCTAGCGGACTTTCTTGTGGTTCTTCTTGCGTATACTTCTTCAGCAGGCGACGTTCTTCCTGTTTGCTAATCTTTTTACTACGTTCTTTTTTATCCAACATTTTCTCCGTTGTCCCGTCATATTTACAGCGGAAATAGCTGCCATTTTTCCCTTCAATAATCTCCATCTTACGATGACACTGTGGACAGCGATGGTTGGAAACTTTCGGGTCTTTACGGCGACGATAGCTACACTCAGGGTTACTGCAGACGTAAATCTTGCCATCACGGGTATTCTTTTCTCGTAAAAGCGAGCCACACTCTGGACATTTCTTTTGCGTCAGTGAAAAATCTTGGTAGCTCTGCTGGCTATTTTTGATTTCTCTTACTAGACTTCCGGTGTCTTTTTCGATTGCTTGAATAAAGGTATCTGCAGAGTAACGACCTTGGGCGATAGCTTCCAATTGCCGTTCCCATTTTTCGGTTAGTTCGGGTGTCACTAAGGATGGATTAACAAATTGCAGTAGTTGTTTGCCTTTAGGAGTGACTAATAACCCACTAGGCGTGCGTTCCATCAGTTCAGATTTGATCAATTTTTCGATAATCTCAGCTCGTGTGGCTGGCGTGCCTAAACTATGCTTTTCCATCAAGCCTAACAAGCTACCCTCATTCAAGGGTTTTGGTGGACTAGTCAATTCTTTTTTAATCGTGATATTGCCTTTGACGGTCTCGTCTTTTTGCCACTTACGACCTTGACTAGCAGTCTCTGTCGTTTTCCAGCCAGCTTCTAAAACGGTTTTTTGCTTGAAAACAAACCGATAGTCCCCGAAAACAACAGTAGCTGTCTGGGTTGCTGTTTTATGAGGAGCGGCAAATAAGCCTAAAAAGCGTTGAACAATCATTTGATAGATGCGCTGCTCATCCGTTGAAAGCTTTTCATAGCGTGGACGTTGTTCTGTTGGAATCAAAGCATGGTGATCCGTAACCCTTTGATCTTGAAAAACTTTCATTTGGACAACTTTAGCGCCATTTTTCAAATACTCTTTGACTTCTGGACTAAAATCACTGATGGCTTGGAGCCGTTCTTTCATGGTTCCTAACATATCTTGCGTCAAGTACTTGCTATCAGTTCGGGGATAGGTGACGATTTTATGGGTCTCATATAGACTTTGAACTAGTGATAAAGTCTTCTTGGCTGAATATTGGTAGCGTTGATTGGCTTCTCGCTGGATTTCCGTTAGATCGTACGGCAGTGGTGCCGGTTCGCTTTTGACTTTTTCCGTAACTTCCGTAACCGTACCTAGCTGTTGGCTAATCGTTTGCGCGATTTTTTCCGCCTCAGCCCGTTCTTTCAACGCATAGGGGTTTTTTAGCTGTAATTGCGCCGTTTCCTGCTCCACTGAAAGAGTCAGGGTGTGATAGGTCTGCGGTCGAAACTGCTCGATCTTTGCTTCCTGCTGGTGTACCAATGCTAAAGTCGGCGTTTGAACCCGGCCGGCCGAAAGATTATCTTGATATTTCACTGTCAAAGCCCGCGTAACATTTAGCCCCACCAGCCAATCCGCTTCGGCACGTGCCAAGGCTGAACGGTATAAATTATCATACTCTTTACCAGGTCGCAATTTTTGAAAGCCTTCTTTGATGGCTTTGTCGGTTTGCGAAGAAATCCAAAGCCGCTTAAGCGGACCTTTGTAATTGGCATATTCTAAGATCCAACGGGCAACTAATTCCCCCTCACGTCCAGCATCGGTCGCAATTACCACCTCACTGACATCGTTCCGCTGCAATAGCTGTTTGATGGCTTTCAATTGGTAGCCCGTCTTAGGTAGCGGCTTAATACCAAACCGTTTAGGAATCATGGGCAGTGTCTCTAGCTGCCAAGTTTGCCATTCCTTATTGATATCCTCCGGCATTTTCAATCCCAATAAATGACCAAGGGCCCAGGTCACAATGACGTTGGGTCCTTCATAATAGTTTTTATGTTTTTGTTGTGCTTTAAGCACCTTGCTCAAGTCTTTTGCAACACTTGGCTTTTCCGTTAGAATTAGTTGTTTCATAAAATTCCTTTCCACTTTCGCAGGTCACTGCCTGATAGTCTTTTAATAAGGCTAGGCCAAAGTACTGCTGCAGGTCGTCATCGCATTCCTCACACCAGCGTTCTTCGCCTTCATTCCAAAAAGCGGATAAATAATTCGCTTTTGCATTAATATAATCATAATTTTGGTGAACCTTTACCCATTGTTGGCGATAAAAAGCAGCGGCTTCATCAAAGCTGGCAAATTCTTGCTTTTCTTTGATATCGGCTTGCCATTCGTCAAAAAACCACCAAGGCTCATTATCCCCGTACATGGTTACCACTTGATACATGTGATCGCTCCTTCAAATTTTTCCTAAGAACAGTCTATGCTCTTTTACGGGGAACTGCAACTAACTTGTTTATAAAAGGTTCATTATTTATATATGTCCAGATCAGCCACAAATTGCTGGATCATTTTTTGATAACTGCTATCTGGTTCAACGTCCGCTTCCTTGGTGAAATAGCCCATAAAGCGCAAAGAGAGATAGCCATGAACCAGACTTCGTAGTTGCCGACTAAAATGAATCCGTTCCTCTTTAGACAATTGATACCCTTCTAAAATCTGCATAATGATATCTGTCGTTTCATAGGTTTTTTCTAGCAGTCGCTCATCATGCATTTGCGGTACATTGATCAACAGCTCATAGACTTCTTGATTCTCGTAGGCAAAGGTTTGATAGATCTCAGCATAACTAAAAAGCGCTGCACCTTGACTTTTGCCGACTAAAGCACGCCGTAATGTTTCATTCAATTCCTGCAGCAGCATCGCTGTCAAGCCACTACGAACCTCTTGCATATTTTTAAAATGGTTATACAGAGAAGGTGCTTTGATATCCAGCTCTTTCGCTAAGTCTTGAAACGTTAGTAATTGGATATCCTTTTCTTTCGCTAATTCACGGGCACAGCGAATGATTTTTTCTTGAGAAAGATTACGTTTTTTCATGGAGTCCTCCTTCAATCAACCAGTCTTATTTTACGCTATCTCAGCATTTTTTTAAAGGTCTTTCATTGATAAACTATTATACGTAGTTTATAATCGACAAGGTTGAATGAAAACTTTCAGAAAGAAGTGACCTTTTTTGCGTTTTAAAGAACTTTTCCCTACACGGGCACCTTGGGAACAAAATTTAATTGTCTTGTGGTTTGGGACCTTTATGGCCGGTATTGGTTTTAGCCTTGTGATGCCCTTTATGTCCTTATACATAGATACCTTAGGTGATTTCACCACCGATCAGTTGAATTTTTGGAGTGGTCTGACATTTTCCGCCACGTTTCTAGTGACCACCATCGTTTCCCCTTGGTGGGGACGTTTAGCTGACCAAAAAGGCCGCAAATTGATGCTGCTGCGGGCCTCTTTAGGGATGGCAATCGTCATTGGCTTGATGGGTTTTGTGACAAACGTCTATCAATTAATTGGCTTACGCTTATTACAAGGGATTTTCGCTGGCTATATCAGTAACGCCACCGCCTTAGTTGCCACCGGCACTCCCCGTGAAAAAAGCGGCCAAGTATTAGGGACTTTAGCCACTGGCTCTGTAACCGGCACCTTGTTAGGGCCGCTTTTAGGGGGCGTTTCCGCCTCAGCTTTTGGCTATCGCCCAACTTTCTTCATTACAAGCGTCATTCTATTTTTAGTTTTTCTACTTAGTCTCGTATTCGTTCACGAAGAATTTGTGCCGGTAGAAAAAGCCCAAATGGCCTCCGCCAAACAAATCTTTCAAAATTTGAAATACCCGCATGTGGTGATTGGCATGTTTATCACCACCATGATCATCCAAGCTTCCAATAATTCCATTAGCCCCATCATTAGCTTGTACATCCGGCAGCTACTCCATGGCCATGGCAATGTGACCTTGGTGAGTGGTATCATCGCCTCAATCCCCGGTATCGCTACTTTAATCGCGGCCCCGCGCTTTGGGCGCTTAGGTGACCGTATCGGGAGCGAGCGCATTTTAGCTTTAGGCTTATTATTTGCGGTGATTGTTTATATTCCCATGGCCTTTGTTCACAATGTTTGGCAATTAGCTTTTCTCCGTTTTTTGATTGGCATTTCGGATGCTTGTCTTTTACCAGCCGTCCAAGCTTTGATTACCAAGTATTCACCAAGTGACGCTGCTGGACGCATCTTTAGCTATAATCAGTCCTTCCAAGCTACCGGGAATGTTTTCGGTCCCATGATTGGCTCCAGCGTCTCCAGCATGTTTGGTTACCGTGGCGTGTTCTTATCCACTTCACTATTAGTCTTCACCAACTTTTTATTAGTGCGCCACAACACCCAAGAAATCAAAGAACCTGAAACCCATAAAGCTTAAAAAACGCCTACAGTCTGCTAGCATCCAAAGACGATGCAACAGCTTGTGGGCGTCTTTTACATTTCTACTTGTACACTTCTCTACTACTGCTACGATGGACTCTTCAAGATAAAAATAAAGAAAACAAATAGCTTGGTACTAAAGGTACCAAGGTGTCATGCCAATATGAAAAGCCACCTTTTTAATTTGGTCCAAAGATTGACTGCTTCACCAACCAATATTTCAAAAAAAGTAATGAAAAAGAGAATAACTAAAATAATTGTAATCGTTTTCCTTAAGGAGTAGTATTTGCGCAAGGACATGTTCTAAACTATTGTAGAATGGTAAAGCTAACAATAGTACGTCTAAAATATCCTAAATTAGTCGTACTATGCCTAAAGAACGGAGGTGCCAGGTTGCACAATAACGGTCGTAAAAGAAATTTAGCCTTGATAGTTGTATACGTTCTTTATCTAATAACAGCCTGCCTCCTACACCAAGTTTTTCGCTATCCCGAAACCAGGATACCTACGATGATTATGGTAACTTTATCACTTGGTACACAACGTTTTCTATTTCAAAAAGGCGTTATTGGTATATCTTTTTTCAGTACTTATTTTGAAAAAAATCTGACAAAGGGTGAGAGAATATATATTTATTGTTTTCCTCTACTCTTTATGCCTATTCTAAAATTGCGAAACATCACATTCACTGATATTGTTCTTTCTATGGGAATCTTCCTGATAGTCATCCTTCTCTATCGAGTCGAAGAAAATTATAGAAAAGATAATTATTAACTATATTACTGAAAAAAACGGTGACCTACGCCCCAGATAAAAAGAGGAAGAAATAAAGCGATTTTTCGCCATTTCTTCCTCTTTTTCAGTAAAAACGCACAGCTATGCCGCCATATTTCATTTCAACTAATGCACACTAGTTAACGTGCATTAGCTGACTTTGGCTTCTCTCTCGTTTGCTCTAAAAAAAGCGCAGCCGATAATCCATCAATGAATTAGTAGCCATTCAAATTAGTCTCCCGTAGCTAGCAATCTCTTCAACTCTACTTAGTCCACTTCCGTCACTTCTAAATGCCATTCACGATGGGCATTTTTCCAGCCATATCCTGTCAGCATAATTAAAATGGCAATAGCTATTAATCGCAGCCATAGCAACTTACTGAGCATTCCTAGAGCAAAAATCACTAAAATTAGTGCTAAATAGCCGCTGAAATAGCGGGTAGCCACTATGCGGATTGCCTTGGTCGTTGGCTCAATAGTCACAGTCTGACGATGCTTGCGGGAGCCGCGCCGCGCAACTGTCAGCTGGTCTCCACTATTGACGGCTATCAGCATTTCTGAGCCAGTAAATTTCCCTACATAAGTCTGATTACGGTAAAGCCAGTAACTAGCATACTTGCCGTAAAAGCCCTTTGTCAGTTTAAGTTTTTGTTCTCCGGCTAGCTCATTAGCAACTGGGTCACTGGCTAGACACGTTGCCAGTAGCGGAAAGACTAAAAAGAATAGCCACCAAAGTTTGCCACTAAGCAGCAATAATACTGGGCTGCCATAAAGGCAAAGTAGCAATAGCCCCATCAACGCCGAGGACAATCCGACATCTCGTAAACGTCGCACTACTAAGTTAAAGGTCGGGATCAGCGTCACTAAAGCGAAAACCAGCGTCACGACAGCCAGTATTGGTGGAAAATACCAAACTTTATCAAATAGATATTGGAGCATAGCCAGCTTGTATTGTAAAGTGGCATGGCTGAGAACATGAAGCAGCATATCCCTCACAATGAATAGCCCTAAAACTGCTAAAAAATTCGGTAGCATCAAAACAGGTGCTACCTGCCAAAAGGTCAAGCGGTCTGTTCGTCCGGTTAAGGAAAATTTTTGTTGCCAATATTGTTGCCAAGCGTCTCTCATCGCTATCCTCCATAAAAAGAGTGCGCTGAGAATTTCTCAGCACACTACGAATTAAATATATTGTAATTCTTGGCTTTCTTGGTAAGCGTGGTCGATTAGACCGCCACCCAAACATTCCATGCCATCGTAAAACACAACTGCTTGTCCAGGTGTGATGGCCCGCACTGGTTCTGCAAAAATCACTTCTGCCCGGTCGTTATCCAGCAAACGAACCGTTACCGGTACGTCTTGTTGACGATAACGGAATTTTGCCGTACAGCTAAATTCCCGTGGCTTAGCTCCTTCAGTCGTGAAGTGGATTTCACTAGCATCTAAGCTAGTGGCATATAACGCTTCATGATGGAACCCTTGGCCCACATATAACGTATTGGTTGCCAAATCCTTACCCACTACAAACCATGGTTCTTGGGTTGCCCCACCGCCGCCAATGCCTAAACCTTGACGTTGACCAATAGTGTAGTACATCAAGCCATCATGTTGGCCCTTCACTTCACCGTCTAAAGTCACCATATTACCTTTTTGAGCGGGTAAATAATGACTCAAAAATTCTTTAAAGTTCTTTTCGCCAATAAAGCAGACCCCAGTAGAATCTTTTTTCTTGGCTGTTGCCAAGCCAGCACGTTCCGCAATAGCCCGTACTTCAGATTTTTCCATGCCACCTAAAGGAAACATCGTTTTACTTAATTGTGCTTGTGACAATTGGCTTAAAAAGTAGGTTTGATCCTTATTATTGTCTACGCCTCGCAGCATATGCACGACGCCATTTTCGTCGGTGGTCACTTGTGCATAATGACCAGTTGCCACATAATCGGCGCCTAAGCTCATAGCATAGTCTAAAAAGGCTTTGAATTTAATTTCTTTGTTACACATTACATCGGGGTTAGGCGTGCGGCCAGCGCGGTATTCCGCTAAAAAGTATTCAAAGACCCGGTCCCAATATTCCTTCTCAAAATTGACTGAGTAGTAAGGAATCCCGATTTGCGCAGCAACTTTTGCCACGTCCTTGTAATCTTCCGTTGCCGTACAGACACCATTTTCATCAGTATCATCCCAGTTTTTCATGAAGATACCAACGACATCATACCCTTGTTCTTTCAACAGCAAGGCTGTTACGGATGAATCGACACCGCCGCTCATTCCGACAACAACACGTGTTTGACTGTTGTCCATTGTATCACCATCATTTCAAATAGATTCTGAAACATCCACGATTTGAAGGTCGTAATTATTCAGTGCTTTTCATTATAACGAGGTTTTTTAGAAAATACCAGTATCTTTTTTCGATTATCGGTAAAGCTGGTCGTTTCCTCACTATTGCCGCAATTCCCCCGCTTCGATTCGCCAGATAAGATCCGCATTTTCTTGCACAAAAGTTTGGTCGTGGGAGGTAAAAAGAACCGTTCCTTCATAACCTGCCAAAAGTGCCGCCAACGCATCAATCGTCCGGACGTCAATAAAGTTAGTGGGCTCATCCAATAGTAAAACATTAGTGGGCTTTAAAAACAATTCTAACAGAGCCAGCCGCGTTGCCTCGCCGCCACTTAATTCATGCAACGGCGTCAGTAAGTGGCGCTCACCAAAGTCTAAACGGTGCAACGCACTGCGCACAAGACTTTCATTAAAGGTCGTCTGCTTAAGGAGATAGCGTAAAAGAGGTGTCTCATCCGTGTAGCGATAACTCATCTGCCGGTACATGGCCATAACGACCTTAGGCGAGATGACCATGCCGGCCCCTTCGTTATAGATATGCCGCAACAATGTCGACTTGCCACTGCCGTTAGCGCCCGTCAATGCCACTTTTTGCCCCAGCGGCACTTGAAAATCGGCCGTCAGTAGTAAACGATCCGCTACCGTCAATTGGACTTCTCCTCGCACCGGAAAACGATTGTGCAGTTGAAGCTGCTTGGCCAGCGGAAACCGTAGTGACGCTTCTTCTTTAACTCCGGTTACTTCGGTTAATTGCTCGGCCCGTTTTTCTAAAGCTTTGGCATTTTTCTGAAGGGCCTTTTGAACGGTATCTTTTTGCTTAGAAGCCGACAGCCGGCTAGGGCGAATATTCTTCTGCTTGGCCTTCTGAGAAACTTGTGCCATTTTTTGTGCCTGGGCACTCCGTTGGGCAGCGGCCTGTTCTAACCGCCGTTTTTCCTTGAGATATTTTTCATGGGCCCGCTCTTGAGTCACTTGCTCCAAGGCCAGTGTTTCTTGGTAATCTTGAAAATTCCCTACGAACTCACGGACGCCCTTGGCTGAGACTACCCAAATTTTGGTCGCTAATTCATTTAAAAAATGACGGTCGTGACTTACAAATAAGAGCGTGCCATAATAATAACGCAGCTCTTCAATCAAGAATTGGATACTCTCTTGATCTAGATGAGTCGTTGGCTCATCTAAGAGTAACCCTTGATGATAAACGGAGAGGATTTGCGTTAGCCGCAGTTTGGCACTCTCTCCGCCGCTCAGCTCCGTTCCCACAGCGGGCACTTTCAAGCGACCTAACAAGGCGGCATCTAGTTGCTCTGCCCGGTAATCAGTGAGTAATGGATCCAACTGCCCAAAATAATCAAAGTCCACCTGACGATTGATTTGACCGCTATCTGGCGCTAACTTCCCTGCAATCAATTTCAGCAGGGTCGATTTACCGGCGCCATTATCACCAATGATGCCAATACGGTCATTCTCATAAACACTCAACTCCGGTATTTCAAAAAGCGGCTCCGGAAAGCCCTTGCGTAAGTCGTTAATTTGTAAAACTAAATTTTCCATTGCTGTGCACTCCTTTGTCTGTGCACTGGACTTTCGAGAACGCAAAAAAGAGACCGCTTGTGCGACCTCTGTCTGACTGGTTCATTTGGGCAGACTGCTCCCTCGAATGTCATTCGTACAAGACTTTTGAATTAGTTATGTGATTGCTGATTCAAAAGTTCAAAACGTAATTTCATCGCTGCAGTCATGATTAGCCCTCCTTTTTTTTACTATTCTAACATGCACCAAGGGGTAGTAGCAACTTGTTAATACTCGGCCAACTTGGCGATTTCATTGATTTTAGCTGCGGCTATCACATCAATTTGGTTCTCTGACAAAGGCGTTCCAAAGGGCACGGGCTGCGGCAACAGGCTGCGTTCAGGCGCATCTACGCCAACATTGATATTGTCTGCAATCGGCACACTGTAATGATGGATATGGCCGTGAAGATTGCGGATATTTTTTGTTTGACCTAAAAGCATAGGATAATGGGTCAAATAGTACTGATGATGATTAAATTTCACGATAGCTCCCACATCTTCAAAGGCAAACTTGGGGCCGCCCTCAGCGCCTGGATCGTGCTCAGCCAAGTAGTTAAAGAAGGCGCGGCTGTCATGATTGCCTTTAATAAAGACAATTTTACCGGCCAACTGTGTCAAAATCGCCAGCACTGCGGCATTGCCTTTTTCATATTGCGGGTGCATCGCTACATCCCCCAAGTGGTAGACGGTATCCGTAGGCTTCACTACTTGATTCCAACTAGCAATCATGACTTGATGCATCGCCTCAACGGTCTCAAACAAACGCGGTGCAAAATCATTATCACCTAATAATTGTTCATGAAAAAAATGTGTATCTGCAATAAAAAATCGCATGTTGCTTCCCCCTTTTAAAAAAAGATGACCGCCGAGGCAGTCATCTTACGCTTTTTCAAATACGCCGCGGCTAATCATTCCGTCCATCAAGAACAAGAATTTTTCTTGGCTCATTTTATGTTGGTCGTCTTTAAAAAGATTCACCGATTTTAAGCCATTCGCAGTGGTAATGGATAACTTAAAGGTTTTTAAATCTTTATTGACGGTGACTTTTAGTTTAAAGCCTTCCTTGCTTTGTGGTGTCGCATCTAACGGGCGAATCAGTTGAAAATTGCCTGATTGCGTTTCTTGAAACCCATTATCCCGCAAAGTATAGCGTTTTACTTCTGGATTTAAACGGTATTGAACCGTTGCCCCTTCAACTGTTGCGATTTCTGTAAATGCCATCTTGTCACTCCCTCTCATTTTTCATCTTTTATTATAGAGGTTATGGCAGCGCTTGACTAGCGTTTTTGAATCGTTTGAATGGTTTGCACTAATTTCTCAGCAAACTCTGCGACCTCCGCCGTGTCATTGCCTAAGCCAAAGCTGATGCGAATCGACTCTTGGATTGCTGGATCCACGCCATACATGGCCGTCAGCACATGGGACGGATCAACGGTCCCGGCTGTACAAGCTGATCCGGTGGAGATGGCGATTCCTTGTAAATCTAGGTTCATCAATAGTAATTGATTATTGACGCCATTGATTCTGAGATTCAGTACATGAGGTAATCGTTCAGCCGCACTGGCACCATTAACCTCATAGCTAATCTTAGCAGCGTCTAATTGGGCCAAAACATTTTTTTGAAAAAGCCGGTAATGATCGGCTTGGGCTAATTTTTCCGGCAGCACTTGAACCGCCGCTCCTAACCCAATCAGACCCGGCAAATTCTCCGTGCCGGCTCGTCGTTTTTCTTCTTGCTCACCCCCATGGAACAAGGGACTGAATTTGACGCTGTCACGCTTATACAGAAAGCCTACACCCTTTGGTCCATTGATTTTATGAGCCGAAACACTTAACAAATCAATTCCTAATGCCTCAACATCTAATGGCAGGTTGCCATAGGCTTGTACGGCATCAGTATGGAACAGCGCCGGATGCTCTTTTAACAAAGCACCGATTGCCGCCAAAGGCATTACGTTACCGGTTTCGTTATTAGCAGCCATAATTGATACTAAAATCGTGTCGTCTCGTAGAGCAGCTTTCAAATCAGCCACTTGCAACTGTCCTTGACGATCGACTGGCAGATACGTGACTTCAAAGCCTTGGCCTTCCAAATAGCGCGCTGTTTCTAAAACCGCCGGATGCTCGATGGCGGTGGTGATGATATGCCGGCCTTTGGCTTGATACATTTGTGCCACTTGCAATAAGGCAGTGTTATCGCCTTCAGTACCGCCACTAGTAAAGATGATTTCATGACTCTTAGCATTCAGCGAGTCGGCCACCAACTGCCGCACCCGCTCCAATTCGCTGTGGGCAGCGCGCCCATATTGGTGAATACTGGAAGGATTGCCAAACAGTTCCTTCATAGCCGTCGTCATTGCTTGAATCACTTCAGGATGCATTGGTGACGTGGCTGCATGGTCTAAATAGATCGACATTTTGCTGATCACTCCTTTTGAATAGCCCCATTCTAGCACAGGGGCGCCTTTTGGTCATCGGATTTTACTTACTCACCTTCTAAAAAAACTGCACCGAAATTTCGATGCAGTTTCTACCTTAATTATCTAAATGGAACAGAGGACTCATAGGGGTATTTTCATGGATTCGTTTAATCCCTTCACCCAATAATTCCGCACAACTTATCAAATCCACCGCTGGATCATCCCAGTAATCGGAAAAGACCGAGTCTGTGATTGCAATCCGTTCGATTGGCGCTTGTGCCAAGCGTTCCCGCGCACCATCATTAAAGAGACCGTGTGAGGCGCAGGCATAAACAGCTTTAGCCCCAGCTCGTTTTAATACTTTGGCGGCTGTCGCAAAAGTCTCGCCTGTGTTCAAGATGTCGTCTACCAAAATACAAGTTTTATCCTTTACATCCCCAATCACATAGCCATCACGCTGACCATCCTCACTGGTTTGATCGACGATAGCTAACGTTGTATGCAGGTAATCAGACAAAGAGCGGGCCCGACCGACACCACTATTCTTCGGTGACACCACCACTACCTCATCGCCTTCTAAGCCAGCCTTGCGGTAATGCTGCGCAAAAAGTGGCATGGTGAACATATTATCCACTGGAATATCAAAAAAGCCTTGGACTTGAACGGTATGCAGGTCAAGCGTCAATAATCTAGTAGCACCAGCTTTTACCAGCATGTTAGCCACTAATTTGGCAGTGATTGGTTCCCGGGGCCGAGCGGTTCGGTCTTGTCTAGCATAGCCAAAGTAAGGCATCACGACATTGACGGTTTTCGCACTAGCACGCTTCATGGCATCGATCATGATCAACAATTCCCATAGACGATCATTTACCGGATAATTAGTGGCTTGGATCAAGTAAACATGACTACCACGGACACTTTCTTCGATATTGATGGCAATTTCTCCATCGCTGAACTGGGTAACGGCACTTTTCCCTAATTCGCGTCCAACAACTTCGGAAATTTTACCCGCTAATTGCGGATTTCCATTCAAGGTAAAGATCTTCAAGGATGGATCAAAATATTCTTTCATGACAGCCTCCCATATTTTTCTTCTCTTAGCATACCGTATTTTACCGCTTTTCGCACTATTTTTTTAGGTAAACCAAGCCATTAAGCCAGTCGGCAGTAATGACTTTTTGATGGTTGCCCCAGTTATCATGCACCTTTAAAAAACGCTCGCCATCTTTGACTAAATAGGCATACGCCGTGACCCAGTGGTTTCCGTAGCTACTTCCTAAAATTTTCAATAACCCGGTCACAACAGGCTGACCTTGCGCTAACCGCTTCGTCAATTGAGACCAACCACCCAAATGCCAAAATTCAGCTTGATGCGGCAGGTCATATTTCTGATAGAGACGGTTGATACCCATGGCTACTTGGACAGGAATCGTGGAATAGCCTCTTGGCTGAATCTCCTGAGCCAAGGTTTCAATCAAACGTCGGCCTTCGCCATGGGGTACCCGAATTTTTTCTGGTGCAAAGTCTGGCGCCACCTGGTCTTGGTAGTACGCCAACATTACTGCCGCCGCATAAGAACCACAGAGCTGACCCGTTGCCCGCCAACTACGATACGGCGCAAACGCCGCCCCAGCTAGCCCAACCCATTCACCTGTATCCCTGGTATCCCAAGGCAGTGATTGACGGACATTTTTACGTAGCTGTTGCAGGGCGCCAACAGGATCAACTTTTTCGCCAGAACGCACATCAAAAAGCTGCTGACCAATTTGACAAAAATAGTTTTCCGGACCACCATAGTGGGTCATCTCGTGAAGGTAATCAGGACAAGTGTCACTATACTCCCAAATCTTTCCGTTGGTTTGTTGAATCTGATAGCCAGCTGCGGTTATTACTAGTAAAAAAGCTGGCTCTTGCCAAATATTATGCAATACCCGCACTTGCTGTACCGCTTGTAGTTGTTTTTGTGCCATAGAGCACCTCCTGATTTTACCACTCTAAAAAGTCAGCAATCGCTGCTTCCACTTGGGGATCGGTCACTAAATCGCTGTGATTGGCATCAGCGGTCATTTCTTGGTATTCTTCACAGTTCCCATAAAAAATCCGACCAGCTGCCACACTGGTGACAGGTACGACTGCGTCACTGTCACCCTCTGACGTACCGGCAACATTTAACATCGCCAAATCAGCGCTAATTGCCTCTTGCTCTTCATCATACAATGAATAGAGCGGACTTTCCTCTTTTAAGTCCGTAAAAGTTACCCCAGTATCATTGTAGTCAAAGCCAACATCATTAAAAGGGGTTCCTAAGGTTACTAAATGGTCCATTTGAGGGTCCCCCGCCTGTTGATTCTCCAAATAGCCTGTTGCCACCAAGCCGCCATTGGAGTGACCGATATAGTCAAAATGAGTAAAGTGGAATAAATACTGCGCTTTGCGTAGCGCTAAAGCGAGCCAACGACTTTGCTCCGGCAACGCTGGGTCACTGGCATCTTCAAAGCCCACTACGATAATAGGTCGCTTCGCCTGGTTACTGATTGTTCCTGTCATGGTAATCGTATCATCCGTATGTACAGTCATTTTTACAACTTCTATCTGTTCCTTTTGCGCAATATCCGCAATAAATTCATCAAAACGGTCCACATCGCCGCCAGTTCCCGGAACCAACACGGTGGGTTTTACTTCCAAAGTGGTCACCACTTGATTAGCCGAGCTAGTCGGTGTGGCAATCCATAAAGACAAACTTAGTAGCAATAATAAGATACTTCTCTTCATGTTCATCCCTCCGGTATATACTATAAATACCCAACCTTAAATAAAGATTAAAAAAACAGAATTAACATAAAATCGTAACCTGTTTGTTACAGGTCCATCGTTGTCTCTCTCCGACCAGAGATCAAAAAAAGCAGACCTCACAGTCTGCTTCTACTCACTATCCTTAGTAATCAATAACACGCCGTCTCCTAGTGGCACCAGTGAAGAGGTCAGCTTAGGATCGGTCATGACAGTATCTAAAAAGAGATTTAACTTTTTATGAATCGAGCGATTGCGCCGTGGAATCTCTTCTAACGGTGCTAAGATTGTCCCGCCTTGGAACACATCATCCACCATTAGAACACCGCCTACCGGCAACAAACGCAAACATTCTGGTAAGAATTCAATATATTTTGCCTTGGCACTATCCATGAAAATAAAGTCATAAGGTCCTGACAGGCTTTGCAAAACATCTTTGGCATCGCCTTCTAATAAGGTGACACGCTCCGTCAGTCCCAATCGTTCGTAAGTTTCCCGCGCCTGCTTAATCATCACATCATAACGGTCAATCGTTGTGACGTGTCCATCTGCGCCAATCGTTTCTGCCATGAGACTAGAAGAAAAGCCAATCGCTGCACCAATTTCCAATACTTGTTTTGGTCGTAGCTGTCCTAAAAGAAACTGCATGAAAACGACTGTTTCATGAGGAATTACCGGCACGCCGCGTTTATGGGCATCCGCTTCTACTTCCCCTAAGCCGCCGGTTAATTGTCGCTGTTTTGTCCGCATATATTCCACCAATTCCGGTTTGACTACCGGACGGTGCATCATTTCGTTCAACAATCTGCTCACCCTTTCGCCTCATTATACGGTGCCGCTAAGTATCTCGCAACTTGGAAAAACTACGCCCGTCTTTTTTGGTAAGCATGGAGACCGTATGGTGCTGCGATAATAATCGAGGTGATAACGAGCATTGCTAAAAAGATATAGCGCAAAACTTTCATCGCCATATCAGAAAATAAATAGCCAATATACGGAATATGAAAAATTGGTTCTCCAATCAAATTATGGCGGTTCACTAAACCAATATCCGCCGTCCGGTTGGCGTCACCTTTCAGCAAAAAGCCGTCACGATCCGAATCAATAGCCACGATTCGGCGGGTAACAACCTTCTCACCCTGATTCTCAAAATACGTTACCACGTCACCAACTAAAACATCCTCTACGTGTCGATCTTTCACAAAAATCAAGGCGCCATGACTATAAGTTGGCTGCATCTCATCAGTCTCTAATACATAAGGGGTCACCCCAAATAATTTGGGTCCAATCGCTAGGCAGACTGCTACCACAAAAAGGACGCCTAAAAAGCTTGTCAATACGATGGCCAACCGCTTTCGATACGTTCTCATTTTTCTCCTCCAACGTTATTTTTAAAATACTATTTTCCATTTTCGTGTTCTTTTACTTTTAAAAAACTCATATTATATAATATTTGTATTTTATTATTAATATTTTTGTTTTTATGTTAAATAATAATTATATTGACTCTTCGTTATTTTTAATTTACTCTTAAATTGAAAAAAAGTAAAGGAGGGTTTTATGCTAAACGCACATTCTTTTATAAAAAGGCAAAAACGCAGCTATTTATTCCGCGGTTTGCTTTATTTGTTTCCAATTTTGTTAGTCGTTGTTCTAATGGGTTTTTATGTACGCGGCATCAGTCAGCCCTACGCAAAACAGAACGTTGCGGAGATCAAGCATACTTGGCAGCTTTATAATAAAGAAAATCCAAATCTGGTATTTCTGAGTGAGCATATCCAGCAGCTGCCCAATACCCTACCTAACGAAACTATCGTGATGGAGCGGACGCTGCAAAGAAAAGTTGCCAATGCTGAATTATTAGTAAAAGGGAATCACCAACACTTGAAAGTCTTTTTAGATGGTGAGCTTTTATATGATGGTGGCCAAACAATCAAAGATAAAAATCCCGGCTTGACGGTAGCCATGGTAGACTTGCCGTCAGATTACATTGGACGACTCCTACAAATCGAAGTGACAACTCCTTATCAGGCTTATGCAGGGCTGCCTGCCCAAGTTTTCATTGGTGATAACACTTCCTTGATTGCTTCCATGTTTTCTCATGCTATCCCTAATTTAATCATTTTGACAATTTGCTTGGCACTAGGTGCAACCTTATTAGGCTTTTTCCTCTACAAAGGGATTCGCAATCGCGCCTTTGAAATGGAATACTTGCTGTTAGGGATCTTTACGATTTTAGTCGGACTAAGTGACATTTCTACGGATACTGCCAGCTACTTGTTTTTTGATCCTCATATCCATTCGACTTTAGCCAACGGTCTTTATCTACTAACGCCAATTTTTATTATGGTTTTCTTGTATTTAAAGAGCCATCATTACCGTAAATGGTACGGGGCCTTTGTCTTGACTATGGTTCTAGTTGTGATTACCTTGTTTGGATTAGATTTCCTAAATATTTGGAAGTTTCCGGATGCCATGCTCTTAGTCAACAGCTTGTATGTGGTAGGCGCCCTTTCCACTGCCATGTTAGCAGTAGGTGAATGGTACCATCGCAATCGTTTTTACAGTTTTCTCGTGCCCTTTATCATGCTGGCGGCGATTATCAACTTCACCGTCTACATCCAACTGATTGTGGGACACCGCCAGGTTGATTCAGCCTTAACTAGCTTGGTCTTTTTAGGTTTAGTTTTGGTAATTTGCGGCTATTCTATTTTCAAGCATTTACGCGAAACTGATCAAGCACGGCAAACAGTTCAGTTTTTAGAAGTAAAACACAGTCTGTTGCAGGAAACACACCAAACGGTTTACCAACATATGGACGAATTACAACAGCTGAAACAAGAGTTCTCAGGTCACTTGCAAGCGGTCCAGCAGTTAAACAGTCAAGGAGAACAATTGAAAATCGACCAATACTTAGTCGATGTGTCACAGCAGTTCAAGCCGTTGCAGCAGATTGAACGCTATTCAGACCAGCCTTTGGTGAATATGATCTTCTCTCGCTACCATGACCGTGCCAAAAAAAGACATATTCAAACAGATTTTTATGCCGATCTGCCGGCAAAGCTGTCATTGTCAGATGTGGATCTTTCGAGCCTATTGCTAAATATTCTCGATAATGCTTTAGCCGCTACCGCTAAGCTGAATGATCCTAGTCAGCGCTTTGTTTCTATGCATATCGTCAAAAAAGAGCAACAGCTGACGATTACTGCGCGCAACGCTTATCGCCACTCAGACGAAGAGGAAGCCCCTTCCTTTATTGATGGCGGCTATGGACTGGCGATTATTGAGAAAATCTGCCAACGTTTTGATGGATCTTTAACGATTGACGCTACCGACGACTTCGTTTTGACCGCTACTTTACAGCTGCCATAGCTTATAAAACGACAAAGAAAAGGCGCCAGCTTATAAGCTGGCGCCTTTTCTTATGCTATTAGTGTGCTTAATACAACAAGGTAATTAAATCTTCTTTTTCAATATTGCCAAAATACTTCTTCACATCGATTTGTTCCACTGCTTCGGTTATCGCTGCGCGGTCATATTTAACCCCAGTCAACAGTTTTTCCACATCGGCAATTTCCCCTAAGCCGAAGAAATCGCCATAGATTTTGGCCTCTTTAATGACGCCATCAGCAACGTTTAAACGAACTTCAATGGAACCAATTGGGAACCGGTGACGTCGTTCCAAGTTGAATTCAGGTGACTTGCCATAGTTCCAATCCCAGTTGCGATAGTATTCATCAGAGATTGCGTTGATTTTCACCCAATCGGCATCCGTCAATTCGTAAGTCTTGATTTCTTTAGGATCATCTACACCAAATATTTTTAGTAAAATATCATCACGGAATTCTTCTGTCGTCATATTTTGTTTGTCGGCTGGTAAAAATGGTTTAACGTTCGTAACGCGAGAACGTACCGACTTGATCCCTTTAGACTCAATTTTATCCTTGCGAACTTTTAAGGTATTAACAACTTCATTGATATCACTGTCAAACATGATAGTCCCGTGAGCAAACATGCGGCCATCAGTAGCGTACATAGCGTTGCCTGAGAATTTCATATCATTAATAACTAAGTCATTGCGACCTTTCAGCTCGGCTCCTTCAACACCTAAACCGTGGAGGGCTTCAATGATTGGCTTCGTTACTTTCGCAAAGTCGCGGAAAGAGTTGCCATCGTCGGGCATAATAAAACTAAAATTCAAGTTCCCAAAGTCATGATAAACAGCACCGCCACCACTTAAACGACGGACCACATGGATACCATGTTCATCCACATAATCTTTATTGATTTCTTCGATGGTATTTTGGTTACGACCGATAATGATTGAGGGTTCATTGATATAAAACAGTAAGATTGGCTCATCTAACGGCATTTCTTTCAATAAAAATGTTTCAATCGCTAAGTTTACTCGTGGGTCATTGTTTTCATTTGGAACATAAATCATGGTCTTCGCTCCCTTTTTAGATTTCCAGTACCAGATCTTTTTTAGCCAGGATTACCGGCATTTGCTCCTCAGCCGCCGCTACCGCTTGCTGCCGTAGTTCTTCAAGATCGCCTTGTTGGGGCAGATGAGTCAAGACAAGTTTTTTGACGTTCGCTGCTTTGGCGATTTCGCCGGATTCTTTGGCGGTAAAATGAGCGTGATGATGCTCATTGCCAGCAAAAAGATACGTATCCGCTAAGAAAAGGTCGGCATCATGGGCAAAGTCGATAAAACTTTCCAAATAGCCAGAGTCACCAGTAAAGACAAATACTTTCCCGGTAGCGTTTTCTACAAAGCGCATCGCATAGCAGGGCACTGGGTGGATCGTCTTCATAAATGTAACAGTAAAAGGCCCAATTTTCAAATCTTCCGCCTCGAAATATGGTACAGCTTTCGAAACAGATGGAAAGTCCAATTCTGCATAGTGCTGCTCATCATCAGTATGGCCGTAAATCGGTAAAATCGGTAGCGGCGTTTGAGTCGGTACCAACTGACGATAATACTGTAACACGCCTAAATCAGCCGTATGATCATGGTGATAATGACTTAAAATCACGGCGTCCAACTCGATGGGGTCGAGATGGTCACACAACGTGACAAAGGTGGTACTGCCCGCATCCAATAATAATTTGAAGCCGTCTGATTCCAACAAATAAGAAGTGGTGCCTTCATGCTTATGAGGATAGGCTCCCCAATAACCTAATACTGTTAATTTCATTGTGATCATCCTTTCTAAAAAAAGACAAAAACCACAAGGATCTTTGTCTTTTACAAATTAAATGAGCGGGTCGCCCATCGTTTGACGTGCATCATCATACAAACTAGCTACTGCTACATTTTGATAAGGAACTACGAAAAAGATCCCAATTCCCAATGTTAGCATAGCTAAGAAATACCAGCCGATAAAGGACAGTTGTAACAATAGGTATTGAATAAAGCGGCCTTTAATCAAGCGCCAACCATAACGGAAGCCATCCCCTAGTTTCAGTTGCGGGAAGTCTAATTTAGCCCACACTACAAATTGGAAGTAGCCATCAAAAATCATCGTCACAATCAATAAAAGCACTGCCGCCACCGCTAAAAGAATGGCAAAGGTCACATCACCAATACTGATTGAGTTACTTAAGTTGTTGACGCCGTTACCAAAGACCATGGCGAAGTAAAAACCAGTACCCGCCGTAATCAAGAAAGGCAGATAAACCAATAAGCCAATCAAATAGCCTACCACTTGACGCGCCACATTGATTAGTAATAGCGGAAGATAATACTTGCCTTGGAAAGCGATAAACAACATCCCCGGCTCCGCTTTACCACCCCGCAGAACATAGAGGGCGATATAGTACATTGCCGCTGTAAAGGCGAAGGTCAAAAAGGTGGCAATCAAGAAATTCAAGATATTATCTTGGATACTGCCTTGGGGAAAGTCAGCCACAGATTCAAAAATACCCCCAATGATCCCCGTAATCAAAATACTTAAAAAGGTAATCCCGGCGTTACGTCCCCATTGATTTTCTAGTGCTTGCCGCGCGCGGGTGCGGTGTTCTTTGTTTGTCATAAGACTCTCCTTAATAGCTCCGTAGTTCCATGACTTTATCATGGTCCAAACGTTTAATCACTTCAGTCACTAAACGAACCGTGTTATGGTAATCGTCTTCGTGAATGACAGAAGTGTGGGAGTGCAGGTAGCGGGTTGGTACCGTAATCGCTAAAGAAGGCACCCCGTCACGAGTTAAATGCATCTTGCCGGCATCGGTTCCACCACCGGTAATGACCGTATATTGGAAAGGAATACTCAACTCTTCCGCCACACTTACTACAAAGTCTAATAATTTTTTATGTGGAATCATACTAGCATCGAAAATCAAGATTTGCGGTCCTTCACCTAATTTAGAGTCCGCTTCTTTTGGTGTCATACCTGGAGTGTCCCCTGCTGTCCCGGTGTCCAAAGCAAACGCAATATCAGGATTGACTAAGTGGCTGCTGGTTTGAGCGCCGCGCAAGCCAACTTCCTCTTGTACATCACTACCGGCAAATAAGACATTGGGATGACCATCCTTCGCCAAGTTTTCCAATACTTTCAAAGAAACTGCCGTTCCGATGCGGTTATCCCAAGCTTTAGCTAATAAGAATTTCGACCCATTTAGACGACGATATTCAATATACGGAGTGACCATATCACCTGGTTTGATCCCCCATTTTTTCACTTCATCGGCACTTGTTGCGCCAATATCAATAAACATTTCACTGACTTCATAAGGCTGTTTACGAGCTTCTGCTGATAAGACATGCGGTGGTTTTGAACCAATCACACCGTGAATCAGCTCGCCAGCTGCCGTCTTGATTTCGACTTGTTGGGCTAGCATGACTTGCCCCCACCAGCCTCCCAGCGTTTGAAACTTGATAAAGCCTTCAGGCGTGATCTGCGTCACCATAAAGCCAACTTCATCCATGTGCCCCGAGATAAAGATCTTGGGTCCGCCACCAGTGCCTACGTGTTTAGCAATGATACTCCCTAAGCCATCATAAAAAATATCATTGGCATAAGGCTCCGCATATTTCTTAAAGACGGCCCGCACCTCTTCCTCATTACCCGGAACGCCACGTGCGTCAGTTAGTTCTTTTAAGAATAATTCTTCTTGCTCCATTCCATTCCCTCCAAATCTCAATTCACTGTTGATTATAACAAACAACAAACCGAGAATGAAATAAAAGAAGGCGAAAATCTAGCAAAGCCGGTGGATCCTCGTAAAAAAGCAGAGGGGCACAGCTGCTGTTCAAAGCTGCTCCTCTCTGCGTGATGATTATGACAAAGCGTGTAGCCCTGCCCCAATAATTCCACCAGTATTGGGATACGGTGAAATACTTAAACTACTGATACTGTGCTCTTGAGCGGGCACAATCCACTCTGTCAATTTAGTTTTTAACAAAGGTAACAGGTCCGGATTCATCGTTAAGACACTACCACCAAAGACAATTTTTTGCGGATCCAATAAGGACACCACCATGTAGATTGCGCGGCTAACATCCCGGCTCCAAGCCGCCACTACTTCTCGAGCTTTCGGTTCACCTAAGCGGTAACGGCGAAAAATTTCTTCAGCTGTTACTGTCCCGTCGTTATAAGCTTCTTTACCTCGTTCAGCTAAAGCCGGCCCCGCCGCACTTTGTTCTACCGTATAAATTTGACCGTTTTCTTCCTTCAAAGGAATCAGACCCAACTCACCAGCAAAGCCATTGCCGCGAATAAATTCGCCCCCGCTCATAATAGCGCAGGACAAGCCCGTACTAACCGTCAAATAAACCAGAACTTCATCACCAGAAAGCCCCGCATAATTCCACTCAGCACGCGTTGCTTGATACACATCATTATCGATGGCGATGTTACCAATCGTGGGGAAAGCTTCCCGCAAACGTGCTACTAAGGGAAAGTTTTCCCACGCAACATTATTTTGAAAAACAGCGATACCGCGTGCCCGATCGACTAGACCTGGCACACCGACGCCTACTGCTACTTCTGAAGCTGACAACTGACTTTCTTGCAAGACTTGCTCAATCACACGACACACGACGGTGAACATGCCTTCCCGATCACTCGCTTTGGAAGGTAACCGCGTCACATGGGTAACGTTCCCCGCAGCGTCTACTAAGCCGCCGGCGACTTTGGTCCCGCCAATATCAATACCGATCGCATATTTCATGTCCCCATCTCCTACTGATATTTTCGATTATAGTTCCACAAGAGGCTCAACAAACCCACCAAGCCCACTAATTGGACTGCTAAGCCTGTGTAGCCGATATTCTTTTGACCATAGACAATGAATAAAAAACAAACAATAAAGACGATAACTTGCAGCCATCCCTTAGCTTTATTCATCATAGTCCCTCCATTCAATCGCGCCTGCCGCTAAAGTAACAGTATATGAATGATTTTCTGTGTAAATCACAGAGACTTGTTCTTGATCGGTATTATTGACGATAGCATATTGTCGTTTGGCTGGATAGGCATGGACTTCCACATCAGGATTTTCGGCATACCACTTATTCAGCTCAGCTTCCTTACCTGCTGCATAGAACAAAGCTCGTAAGAAGATTTGAGCATTTTCAGGTGAATAAGGCAGCCCACTGAAGTAAACGCCCCGTCCTTCATAAAAATCATGGGTTGCTAGCTGAACACTGCCATCTAAATAGCGCAGGATTTTAGTATCAGCTGATAAGGCGTAAATGTTCTTTTGCATTTCACCAAAATCAGCCGGTTGACTATGAGCCGTAATAAAATGCTCTGAAACTTCCTCTTTGAAATATTTATCCGTTGATAAGCTGAAGCCTAATTCTTTATCTACGCCTAAGACATTGGCTAATTGGAAGTAACGCCCATTAGCCAAGTAAGCTGTTGGTTCGCCAACGCCTACTAAGCCACCACCACTAGCGACCCATTCAGTCAACGTAGCAATCAATTTGGCATCTTGCCAATTTTTACCACCAGAGAAAGCTGTACCAGCATCCCCTACATTGACCAATACATCGATATCAGCAGGAACGCCATCACGAACATCATCAAAGTTCAAGAAAGCCACTTCAATCTTTTGACCGGATAACGATTCTAGTACACCTAAGTAACTATAAATTTGTTGATACCATAAAGCATGCGCCACCATATGCGTTTGCCAAGAGCGTAATTTGCCCCAAGCATTTAAAATCCCGACTTTTAGACCGGTATATGGTTTGACCTCATGGATACGGTCATATAGTTCCCGAAATTCTTCTGTCACTTCGCCGATATACGCTACAAACTCAGGGAATTGACTAGCTAAAGAGAGGTAGCCGCCGTAGCCAATACGGTCCACTGGTTTTCGCAGTAGTGCCCGCCGTGCTGTTAACCAGTTTTCTTTGGCTTCGATGGTTGGATCATTACCTTCGTAAAAGACATCTGGGAAGAAATATGGTAAAAAGCGTCCTTCAGTGTATTTCACATGAGGAATCTCTGAAATCATGCGCAAAGTAGTGCCGTTACCAACACTCCCAACGACAGCGTCGATCCCAATCTCATGAAAATGCGGTCCGTAAGGTTCGGTGCCAATCCAGTTATCCCCTAAAAACATCATGGCTTCACGGCCAGCTTCATGAACAATGGCAACTAATTTCTTCGCTTCTTTAGCGACAAAGCGTTGCACAAAATCAATGTAGTCCAAGTAGGCCTTAGAAGGAACACGGAAAGTCGAATTGTAGTAACCCTCATCCACAAAATCCTCAGCCCGTAATTGGTAGCCATATTCTTTGGCGAACTCCTTCAACGCTCTAACTGAAACAGTCGAGCCGTAACCAAACCAATCAACAAATTTTTCCTTGCGTTGATCGTTGAAGAATAACGTAAAATGATAGAAAAATGTTGTAAAGCGAATCACATCTGTATCTGGATTTTCTGCTAACCAATTGGTTAAAAAGCTGGACATAAAAGCTTGTGATTCTGGTTGACGAACATCAAACGGAATCTCATGGGGTTTGTCGCCCCAATCATTGGTGATATGGTTGTACATTTGGGTTGGATCCCACACCATACTTGCTAAAAAGGAAACGGTATATTCATGGTACGGATGCCATGCTTTTAGAGTAACTAAATGTTGCTCTTGATCCACTTCCCAATCTTCAGCAGGGACTAATTCACCGGTTGTCCGGTCATAGACTTCCCACCAAGCTTTTGGATCCTCCCGGTAGTTTGGTTGTAGTTGTTCGGCTAAATAGCCATTTAGGAACGGAATCACGACACCCTCTTTGGTGGCCGTCACACGTTCACTTAATAAAAAGGCTTGTTGGACTTCTTCTAGATGTTTTTCAGCAAAATCATTGTGGCCGCGTGCCACAAAATAAGTGGTATAAATTTTCGCACCGATTTGTTTCAGTTCATCATCTAACTTTGTCCCATCGCTGTCGCGAATCGCGTCAGCACCCCATAACGCCATCAAGCGTTTTGTTTCTTCTAAAAAATTGCTTTCGCTTGGAATGGTTACTCTTCCTTTTTCCATCTCCGTCTCTCCTATTCCTTATTCCCACCGACAGTCATGCCTTGGGTCAGTTGTTTTTGTACTAAGATATACAAGATCAAGGTCGGCAGCATAACGATCACCAAGCCGGCATAGAGCTGGCCATAGTTGGCAGCGGCTTTTTGCCCCGCCATTAAGTTGATCAAGCCTACCGGCAGCGTTTTATTTGGTCCAGGGATCAAGGTCAACGCGATGATGTATTCATTCCAGAAACTCAAGAAATTGAAGAGAATCACGGTAATGATACTTGGTTTTGCTAGAGGTGCCATGACTACCAATAAGGTTTTAAAGAACCCGGCACCATCAATATAAGCGGCCTCTTCATAAGAAGAAGACAATGTCCGGAAGTAGTTGGACAATAAATAGATTGTGAAAGGCAGTGCTGTCGCCGCATAAACGACCGCTAAGACAAAAAGATTATCAATAAAGAAGCCATGACCGATCATTTTACGCAATGCATTGTCGCCGTCCAATAACATCAAGAAGATTGGCACTACGATGTAGTTGGAGTTGATGAATAACCCCATCATGAACAACGTATTTAAAAGACCACGGCCTTTAAATTTGAAACGAGCCAACACGTATGCTGCCGGCAACGCCACTACAATTAGAATGACTAAAGCTAAAACCGTTACTTTAACAGAATTCCACATATAAAGCCCCATGTTGGCCTTTTGGAAAGCCTCCACAAAGTTTTGCAAGTAAAAGCCCTGTGGCAATGCCCATGGATCGCCGTAAAACTCTGAGTTTTGTTTGATCGATGCCAGAAAAACCCAAGCGATTGGTATAACAATTGAAATCGCCAATGTAATCAGGGCTACATAGACAAAGATTTTATATAGTTTTGTTGATTTTCCCATCTAGAGCCCCTCCTAAAATTCGTATACATCACGTTTCGTGATTTTGTTCAAGACAGCGGACAAGATGAAGGAGAAGGTGAAGACTACCACTCCAATCGCCATACCATAGCCGTATGACGAGTTCGTGTACGCTTGTTTATACATATAACTCAAGAATACTTCTGTTGAACCATCTGGCCCCCCGTTAGTCATTGCTTTCACTAATAGGAAACTCAAGTTGATGGTACTGATAACGAAAAAGGTCAAGGTCGTCCGGATCGTGCTCCAAGTCAACGGCAACGTAATGGTAAAGAATTGTTGCAATGGACCTGCACCCTCCAAGGCTGACGCTTCATACAAGCTTTCAGGAATCGAAGCCATGGACGCCATGTACATTACCATATAGTAGCCAATCGCTTGCCAAATCAAGGCCGCCCCAATGGAGTAGATAACGATTTTTTGATCTCCCAGCCACAGCTGTTGCAGATTCTCTAAACGTAAGGCCCCAAATAAGTTGTTCAACAACCCACTAGTTGGGTCATAAATGGCCGAGAAAATGGCGGCAATAACCACGATAGATAAAATATTAGGAATATAGAAAATAATTCGGAAAAGATTCATGCCTTTGAATTTTTCACGCGTCAGAATCGAGGCGAAAATAAGTGCCAGAGCCAACGTAAAGACTGTTACAATCACGATTAATAAAATCGTATTTTGGAATGAGCGGAAAAATGCCATATCTTTGATCAATGTTTTAAAGTTATCCAGCCCTACAAACGTTTTTTCAGCAGAATAGCCGCCCCATTTGAACATGGACATAAAGAAAACATTGATGGTTGGGTAAACCATGAAGATCAGCACCAATAATGTCGCCGGTAGCAGACACAAGGTGATGAACAGCTTCTTTTGTCTTTTTTCATTCATAAGAATCACCTTTTTTAGTATTATTTATAAACAACAGTTCTTTTACTATTTATAACTTTCGCTTAATTATTAGGAAAGGCTGTCACAAATCGCTTTGTCACAGCCTTTTCTATTGTCTGCTTATGGATTATTGATTGTCTGCTGCTTCGCGGATTTTATCAGCCGCTTCCACAACGCTGTCTTGCCATTCTTTGACTGTCTTGTCGCCTGATACAACGCTGTCTACTGCGCTGAATAACGTATCGCGCATGTTGACGCCTTCAACTGTTACAGTATTTTCAAGACCGCCCATTACCGCTTTAGCACCATTGTCATAGATGCTGTAGAACAATTTGTTGTCGCCATCCAATTTGTCTGACATTCCTTGGATTGGTTGGATTGCACCAGCATCTTTGAAGATGTCTGCCGCTTTATCAGAGTACATATAAGAGATGAATTTCTTACCTTCTTCTTTGTTAGCAGCGCCTGTTGGCATCCACATTTGTTCAAAGAATGTGTAAGAGTAGCTGTCGCCGCCTGATTCAAAGGCAGGTAAAGCTGTCATACCCCATTGGAAACCATCCGCACGAGGTGCATCTTTCATTTCTCCCGGTACCCAAGTACCATTTGGCATGAAGATCGCTTTATCATCTAAGATCAATTGTTGGTTCTTCGTAAAGTCATTGTCATTGGCATTAGCAACTGTAGTTGGTGCAGTGAATTTCGCTAATTTACCAACTGTATCAAAGGCTTCTGTGGCTTCTTTAGAAGACCAAGCACCTTTTTGATACGTCATAGCGTTGTTAAAGAATTCAGGACCACCCGTTACAGAAAGCAAGCTGTACATGAAGGAGTCTAAGTAACCCGCTGTTGGATAAGTGAAGAGTGCGATACCTTCTTTTTGAGCTTTTTCACCTAAAGCCCACATTTCATCCCAAGTCTTAGGAACTTCCCAACCTTTTGATTTCAACAAGTTGGCATCATAGAATAAACCAGTTGGTGAGTAGAACATTGGTGCCATGTAGGTTTTGCCATCGTTGTAAGGGTTAGTTGCTAAAGTATCGATAAACCCTGGTACTAATTTTTCTTTAACCGTTTTGTCTTCGCCAGGTACGGTCATATCAAAGACATCAGTCAAATCTTCTAAGTTTTTATCTTTGATGAAAGTTTCAGTCAACCCAGCTTCACGACCAGTCGCAAGCAAGATAACATCTGGATAATTACCGGCTTTCATATTTGGACTGATCACGTCTTCTAACTTCTTGTCGACAGTCAATTCAACTTCTACGCCAGGATTGTCAGCTTCATAAGCTTCTTTGATTTTCGACCACATGTCTGCGCCATAAGCCGATTCCAATGCTGCCACTTTCAATACTTTTTTATCACCGTCTGCATTACCACCGCCACTACTGTCTGTGCTGCTGCCTCCGCCGCCACAACCTGCTAGTAATAGTCCCGATAACCCTAAAGCTAATGTAATCCCCAATGCTTTTTTCATGTCGGAATTCCTCCTTTTCTTTATGCTTTTATTATAGCCTCTTTGTAAGCGATTTAATTTTAAGATATTGGTTGTTTTTTTAGAAATATTTATTGATTTCGCTTACATAAAAATATACTAAAACTCATCCAGTGATACTTTGCCGTTTCCGGTACTGATTAGGAGAACAGCCCATATCCTTTTTAAAGGCTTGATTAAAGTAAGATTGGGAGGCAAAGCCAGCGATTTCAGCAATCTGACCGATGGAATAATCGGTACTAATCAGCAGCTCACGAGCATTCTCCAAGCGTTTTTGAATCATATAATTCATTGGCGTCTCGGCAAAATTTTCTTTAAAAATGTGAATCATATAGTACTTATCTAAATGTAGTCGTTTTGACAAAATATCTAAGGTCAAGTTTTCTTTATAATGTTGGTCGATAAAATCTTTAATAATCGCACTGTCCTTAGAAATATTTTTATTTTCAATCTCAATTAAACTAAAATCATTGCTCCGTAACACTTTCACGAGGACCACTTCAGCTAAACGCTGCAGAACAGCACTATAACCTTGGGCCTTTTCGTTAATCTCCCCAATAATCAATTTCAATAGCGGCACCATTTCCTCCAGAACATCGCGAAAGATATAGTGGCTCTCTTCCCTATTTTGCTTAATAAAGCGGATATTACTGACGCCAATCACAATGTACCACAAGGGAAATTCTCCTGAAGATTTCTCCGTGTGGCGCACATAGGGATTTACCACCACAATATCATGGGCCTTAATCGCTTGTTCTTTCCCATCCACAATGAAACTGCCCTTGCCGCTTAAAACATACATCACCTCGGTAAAATAGTGTGTATGGAGCGTACTATGCCAGTCTTCCTCCGTAAACTTTGACTGGTGAACATAGATCAGCTCTGCTTGCTGTAATAACTCATCAATTTCCTTCCCCATAATCATCCTCCTTAATGCGATTGTAAACGTTCTCGTCACAAGCGTCAAAAAAAGAAGGAAGTCCTGCTCCCTTCTTTTTAAATCAACCCAGTATTTTTCAAAAATCAGCGAAGATCTTGTGGTTTTTGATTATCCCACTCTGGGCCAAAAAATTTCTTATCTATTTGATAATGCGGTTTTTCAAACGGCGTTGTTAAGAACGGCGCAATTTTTTGATCTGCTGCTAACCAGCCACGCCAGCCTAAATGAATCGTATCCGCCATGAAATAGCTTGTTTCAGCTTGGTCGGTAAAATCAGCAACGTGTTGAAAACCTTGTGAATTCAATTGATATCTGACCTTTTTCGCATATTCCCGCAGCATTTCTTGCGAAAGGCCGGTGTAATCTGACCAGTGTTTGTTGACTGGCGGAATAATGAACAGGGCGTCAGCATCAGCTTTAGCCAGCTGTGATAAAACTAATTGGAAATCAGAGAACTCCGGTGAAAAACGGTAGTCCCAATTGACTTGTGAGTCTTTCATCTTATCGATATTTTTGGCTAAGCGTGTCGAATAAAAGGGATTAGCAATCTCGAAAGGATTATTTGAGGTCGATTTTTCGCCAATTTGCGTCGCTAGTCCGTCTAACTCGTTAACATCATAAGTCCCTGGCAATTCTTTCGCCGCTTTATCAATTTCCCCTTGCTTACTCAATAGTCCGATTTTGCTAAACAACTCATCTTCTCGTGAAAGAGCGTTGCGTTTCAATTTCATGATCTGTTGGTCCATCTCATTGGGCAACTCACCTTGGTCCAATTTTTTCAAAACCCGCATCAAAAAGTCATCGCCTTGAATCTTTTTGAAACGTTGTAACCGTTCCGCTAAGTAACGGTCGCTTGGCTGGATTTTTTGCACACCTTGCAGCCAATCAAGGACCTGCAGTTCGGAATAATAGGCATCGAAATAATCCTCTTTGACCCCTTCTGGTACAAACCACTGTGGTGATAGGATAAAGACCACTTTTTTGTGGTGTAAGTCTTGCCCCATGGATTGCATCATAAAGAATTGCGACAATGATTGTGTGCCAGGTGCTCCTAGTAAGAAAGGCCGATAAGAACGGTCATATTTCTCTGCTAAAACAGACGGGTGAAAAGGACTGATACGGCTCAATTCCGAAGAACCAAAGAAAGGCACATATTTTTTCTCAGCGATGGCATTATTCTTGACTGCATCGCCCCGCAACACATTTCCCGCCATGGAGGTCGAGGCATCCGCCAAGACCTTATCCCCATCTAAATTCAACTTGATGGGAGCAAAGAAAAAGATGGCTAACAGGAGCACACTGGCAACTAGCGGACCAAAGATCGCCCAAAGCTGTTGACGCCGTGTCATGCTGCGATTTCCTTTACTTTAGCGATGATTTTATTTGGTGTGCTCCATTCATCTCGTTCAAATTCTGAAACTGGCACTTGAACACCTAGACGGCTTTCAATTTCCACTAACAATTGGACCGTTGCTAACGAGTCCATCAAACCTTCATCAAATAAAGCAACATCTGGATTGCTGCGTACTTCGTCGGTACCGGTGATATCTTCTAAAATACTAAAAATTGTTTCTTCTACGTTCATGATTCTTCATCCTTTCGTAATTAACGTTGCAACCAAGTATCAATAAATCCTGAGAAAATCAGGAAGCTAAAACATACTGCGTGGAAGGTCAAGAAGACCGATAACGCATGAGTCAAACGATTGCTTGGCAAGTTTTTATGTTTCTTTTTGAAACGAATCCAAGCATCCGTCAAACAAATCAAAGCGGCGTGATAAAAACCATATAATAAGTAGTACCACGTTAAGCCGTGCCAAACGCCCATGATCATAAATAAGGCAAAGTAGCCTACATTGGACATGACGATTCGGCTTTTAAACACTTTATTTTTCATCATGGCAAACATCAAGCGCATGTAAATGTAATCCCGGAACCAGAAGGACAAGGTCATGTGCCAACGATTCCAGAATTCTTTGATATTCCAAGAAAGAAATGGCTTATTAAAGTTGATTGGCGTATCATAGCCCATCAAGTAACTAGTACCTACTGCAAACAAGCTATAACCGGCGAAATCAAAGAACAAATACATACTGTAAACATACATATAACCTAACATCGGCAAGGAGAAAAAGTTCTGATGCAGCGCCATCTTAGCCACGATTGGCAGCATTACCTGACCGAAGTAGTAACCGATAATAAACTTATACAAGAACCCTAAAAAGATATTATTTAAGCCCTTTTGTAAAAAGCTTAGATATTGTTCCGGTGCTGGCGGATTTTCCACATCTTTTTCAAAGCGACGATAGCGGTCAATAGGACCGGAAGAAATCGTCGGGAAGAACAAAAGAAATTGGATGTAGCGCCAAATGGAGTACGTTTTAATACTGCCATCCCGCATTTCCATAATCATCTGCACGGACTTAAAGGTCAAGTACGAGATGCCCAAGAAACCGAAGAAGGAGCTAGTACCAGGTTCAACAAACGGTACGATTTTCACTAGCGCTAGCGGAATAATTGCTAGTAAAACAGCTAGGTAGAAAACCCATTTATTATTTTGCTTCTGGCGATAATGAAAATAGCCCCAGACCAAGACCGTTTGCCAAATGACATAGACAATCAAAGCTAACCCTTGACGCCAACTTTCGCCGCCAAAACTGATATACAAGAAAAATAAAGTAATCAGCACTTGGTACCAAGCCCAGCGTTTCCCATGCAAGAGGGTCACAATCATAGGTAACAGTGCAATCCCCAGGACAATAAAGTAAAAAGGTGAAGCGTAGGGAATCATATGCATCAGCTGTTCACCTCATTGATCAAGCCTTTACGGTCGATTTTCCCGTTGGCGGTCAGCGGCAAGCGCTCAACATAGACAAAGCGTTGAGGAATCATGTAGTCCATCACGGTTTTGCCTAGTTCCTCTTTGATCGCTTTTGTTAAGGCAAAGTCCTTTTCAAATGGATTGTCCGCTGCTACGACATAGGCCACCAATTGTTGGACTTTATGATTTTGGTATTTCGGTACGACCATTGCCTGACGTACATACGTCACTTCATTTAGATGGTGATCGATATCTTCTAGCTCAATCCGGTAGCCATGCAGTTTCACTTGAAAATCTAGCCGTCCGTCATATAACAACAGCCCTTTCTCCAAGCGACCAGCATCTCCCGTGCGGTAAGCAGCTTGTCCTTCATAGGTAAAGAAGGCGGCCGCCGTTTTTTCAGGATTATGCATGTATCCTTTGGAAACACTAGGTCCGGCGATAATGATCTCACCTACTTCGCCATCTGGTAAAGCCGTGCCATTTTCATCTAAAATCACGATGCGTGTGTCTTCTTTACGATACCCAATCGGCACCCGATCATAGGTTGCTAACAACGCCGGCGTCAATTCCACTCCTGAGACAGCTACGGTCGCCTCGGTTGGTCCGTATGTATTGAAAATATGGGCGCTAGGAAAACGTTCTTGCAATTTTAAGGCCGTGGCTTTGGGCATTTCTTCCCCGCAGAATAAAAAGTAGCGTAAGTTCTTGGCATGTACTTCGTCAAAGGTTGGTTCCATCAAACAGATATCCATGAAGGAAGGTGTTGAAACCCAGACCTCCACATCCATTTGTGGGAGTGTCGCAAATAATTGCTTGAAATCATTGATGATCTTTTTCGGTAGCGGCGTTAACGAACCACCCGAAGTCAGCGCTGGATAGGTATCCATTACTGAAAGATCAAAAGAGTAAGGGGCTTGACTTAAGAAACGTAAGCCTGCTGTCAAACCAAAATCATTCAATTCCCAGTTAAGGAAACTCAAAAGGTTGTTGTGACTGATTTGAACGCCTTTTGGTACCCCGGTTGTCCCAGAGGTAAAGATGATATAAAAGGTATCATCCGCCAAAACTGGTGCTGTAAGACTTGGTGTCGTGCCAGCCGCAAAAATTTCGGCTGTGTTTTCAATTAAATCGGCGGTGGTTGCAATCGCAGGCCATGGTTCAATCGCAATGATGGCTGCCGGTTGCGCCACTTCTAGAATCATTTCGATTCGTTCTTGTGGTGTATTTGCTTCAATCGGAATATAAGCATGGCCCGCCTTAACGGATCCTAAGAAGGCTGCCAACATTTCAATTTCCAAATCGCCATAAATGACGATGGGACGATGGTCCGCATAGTGTTGCTCTAGATAAGCCGCCAAACTGTCTGAGGCTTGTTTTAATTCGCCATACGTGAACTGGCGCTCGGTTTCCCAAAAACAAATGCGATCAGGTTCTGAAATTCCCCATTGGTCGATCGCTTCATATACATTATCGATTTTCATAACGTGGCCCTCCTTAAAATTCATTGTAGATAAACGTTCCGCCATTGACATTCTTATAATGGTAGAGATAGATCAACATCAAAATGATGGCAAAATAAAAAATCGTTTTTCCAATGAATACTAGCCAGTAGTGGACTTGCGGTTTTTTCAACCAAGACATGTCACTCTACCTCCTTTACGTATTTCATTGTAATCTCTTTGTAACAAATTCCCTATTGATTTGACTTACAAAAGAGCGCTTCCCCACTAACAATTTTGTCACACACGTTATGATAAAACAAAAACAGTTGGCTACTTTGCACCGCACACTTGCACAAAGTAGCCAACTGAGTTTCTATTTAGTTCAAGGTTCCGACTACTTCTTTACTAGCTAACTCGGTGCCATTAGAGGCAATCACTTGCTTGTACCAGTCAAAACTATCTTTTTTGCTCCGGGCTAACGTCCCTTGGCCTTCATCATCCTTGTCGACATAAATAAAGCCATAACGTTTCGCCATTTCCCCCGTGCCACCTGACACTAGGTCAATGCAGCCCCAAGAAGTATAGCCAATCAAATCAACGCCGTCTTTTAAGGCTTTATCCATCTCCATGATATGTTTCCGCAAATAGTCAATGCGGTATTCATCATGAATGGACCCATCTGCCTCCACCACATCGACCGCACCTAACCCATTTTCCACTACCATCAACGGTACTTGGTAACGATCATACAGCTCGTTTAAGGTATAGCGTAAGCCTACCGGATCAATTTGCCAGCCCCATTCACTGGTTTCTAAATGCGGATTTTTATTGCCGCCGAATAGATTCCCGCCGGTTTTATCGCCATTTTCCGGTTGTGCCGCAATACAGGTGGTCATGTAGTAAGAGAAGCTGTAAAAGTCAACTGTCCCCGCTTTTAAGTCAGCCTCGTCTTCATCTGAAATCGCCAACTGAATGCCTTTTTCCTTGAAGTACTCTTGCATGTAATAAGGATAGCTACCTTTGACTTGGACGTCGCCACAGAACCAATTTAATTTCTGATTCATCTGTCGGCAAGTCAAAACATCCTCTGGTGAACAAGTCAGCGGGTACATGGTAATATAAGCCAACATACACCCAATGTTGAAATCTGGGTTAATTTCATGCCCAATTTGAACTGCTCGCGCACTCGCTACGAACATATTATGCAGGGCCTGATAACGCGTTTGCTCACTAGGGTTTTCTTCCAAGATTCCCAGAAGCGCCCGCGCCCCAAAAGCTAAGGTGCCAAAGTTGATTTCATTAAAGGTCAACCAGTATTTTACTTTGTACTGGTAGCGTTTGAAGAGCGTCGTAGCAAAATTAACATAAAAATCAATCGTTCGGCGATCAGCAAAGCCATTGTATTTTTCACCTAGATGATAAGGCAATTCAAAATGGCTAATGGTAACTAAAGGTTCGATGCCATATTTAGCACACTCATCAAAGACTCGATCATAAAAAGCCAAACCGGCTTCATTAGGGGTTGCGTCATCGCCATTAGGGAAAATCCGTGACCAAGCGATACTTAAGCGGAACACCTTGAAGCCCATTTCCGCAAACAAGGCGATATCTTCTTTATAATGATGGTAAAAATCGATGCCGCTATGACTTGGATAATACTTGCTTTCATCGATTACTTTGGTAAATTCACGTTTTTTGTGCAAGCTGCCGCCTAAATTATGATCCGGGATACTAGCGCCTTTGCCGTCAATGTTCCAAGCCCCTTCACATTGATTAGCAGCGGTTGCGCCACCCCATAAAAAGTTTTTTGAAAATGTCATATACATGTCGTCCTCTCTCATTTAAAAGTAACAGACGCCCTAACCTTGCAGCTCACTAGTAGGGCGTCTGTAAGGTTAGAATAATGCAGTCAATAAATCGTCCGTTACGCCGACTTCTCGGTTGTCTGTTTCAATCACATCTAAAATATCTTGACTGTTGGTGATGACCACCGGTGTTTCCACGGAGTAGCCTTTACTGGTAATAAAGTCGATATCGAAATCTAACATCAATTCACCTTTTTTGACTTTTTGGCCTTGGGCTACCCGCGCTTTAAAGCCCTCACCCTCCAACTGTACCGTATCCATGCCCACGTGAATCAAGATTTGCAAGCCATTGTCCGCAGTGACACCAATCGCGTGTTCCGTCGGGAAGACCATCGTTACCGTGCCATCGACCGGCGCATGAACTTTTCCTTCTTCTGGTACAATTACAATTCCTTTGCCTAATGCACCTAGGGCAAAAGCTTCATCTTTAATAGAAGAAAGAGGCATTACTTTGCCTTTGATTGGGGACGCCACAACATCTTTCAAGGCTGCTTGTTCCATTTTTGTTTCCACATCTTCCACTGCTACTTCATCTTTAAAGGTGAAGTACGTGAATAAGAAAGTAGGAATCATTGAAATTGCTAAAGAAATACCAAAGTTGATTAAAACTTGGGAAATCGGCATTGCTTCATTGAAATACCCAGGAATCCCAAAAATACCTAAACCAGCCATTTGATGCACTAGCATACCCTGCATACCCATAAAGGCTCCGGCAAAACCAGCGGAAATACATGCGGCTACGAAATATTTCATGCGTGGTAATGTCACACCGTAAATTGCCGGTTCCGTTACACCGAACCAGCCCGAAATCCACGCTGGTAACGCTAAATCCTTTAATTTCCGATTTTTAGTTTTCATCCAGATAGCCATTACTACCGCCGTTTGGGCATAGCCCGCGCCAGTTGCTAAAGCAAAGATTGACGTTGCTTGGCCAGAGGCTAGTTGAACGATGCCTACTGCCACAAAGCCCATGTGTAGACCAAATACCACAATTACTTGCCACAAGCTGCCCATTAAGAAACCAGCTAAAATTGGACTGAAGGAATAAATCGCCATCACGCCACCTACTAGTAGGCTAGACAAACCATTCATCACCGGGCCAATCAAGACAAAGCCTAATGGCGCACTGATAGCGATGGTAATCATTGGCACCATAAACGTTTTTACCACATCAGGGATAACTTTCATCAACGGTTTGTAAATGAATGAGGCAAAAATTGTTGTGAAGACCACCGGCATTACGGTACTACCATATGCCACATTAATGTTGTAGCCTAAAATATTCAAGTCGACATTTTGCAGAGCTGGGTACATCAACACGGCCCCAATAACAGCCCCTACAAATGGATCAATCTTCAATTTTTTGGCTGAAGTGTAACCTAACATCACAGGGAAGAACATAAACATGGCATCCCCGGTACCATTTAATAACGTGTACAGACCACTCGCCGGATCAATCAGACCACTAAAAGCAAAGAGTGCTAAAATTCCTTTGATCATGCCGCTACCAATCAGCACGGCTAGAACTGGTCCCATCATAGCGGAAATAAAATCAACTACCATACTGCCAAAGCTTTGTTTTTGCTTTGGTGCGTCATCACTGCTAATAGCCCCAATCATATTGGTGACCTCTGCGTAGACATCTGGTACATGGTTGCCGATTACTACTTGGTACTGACCGCCACTTTTCATTAACGTCACTACGCCATCCATTTGTCGAATCGCCTCATCATTGGCTTTTTGCTCATCCTTCAAAATAAAGCGTAGCCGTGTCACACAGTGGGTCAGATCCGCCACATTCTCCTTGCCGCCAACATTTTCAATTACCTTACCTGCTAGTTCTTCATATTTTCCCATAATAAATTCACCTTCCATCAATTAGTTGTATCGAAGGTTTAGCCAACTTAATGTTACCATCCAATTTATTTATCTAAACAAGCCGCCGACAACTCCGTCCCTCCTCTTTGGTTCAGCTTGCGGGTTTACTTTTTTTAAGTTACTGGACAACTGGTTTTGTTTGATAGACCAGTCGTTGAATGTGGATCGTTAAATAGGATTTCTCTTGATCGCTTAAGGGATAATCGTATTTTTTATTGATCAATTCCTCGATCCGTGTGACACAACCAGCAGCGCTGGGATATTTATGTTGGATCAGCTGGCTTAATTCATCCGCCCCGTCCTCATAAATATTTCCTTGTAAAATCCGCTGGGTGAAAAATTTTAGATGGGTAATAAAACGATTATAGTGCGCGTCCTCTTTATCAAATTCGAGATTAAAATGATAGCGGACGATATTGGTGATATCCTGCATCAATTTTGTCGATTCAATTGTGTCCTTTAAATCATTGTCCATCCCGGCATTCACAAAATGAATCGCAATAAACCCTGCCTCATCCTCTGGCAGCTCATAACCTGTTGCTTCTTTTATAAAAGCTAGAGCTCGTAAGCCTACCGCAAATTCTTCTGGATAAAAGCGGCGAATGTCCCACAGCATCACATTGGTTAGCTGGATGCCCTCTTCATGACGAGCCAGCGTAGTGAATAAATGGTCGGCCAAGGAAATCGTTAGACTCTCACTCAAACGTTTGCTTAAACGATCATTGCCATACTGGATGATTTTTTCAGCTAATTGTAAAGACTCCAAAGGAATATCCGCCAATATTTGTTGGAAACGTTCGTCCAGCTTGCCGGCTTTTAGGGTATAGACCTGATTGTCAGGGTGGTCGGCTAATTCATCCCCCGCCCGCTTTTTAAACGCTATGCCGCGGCCACAAACGATAATATTTGCCCCTGCTTCATCCGTTGTTAAGACAGCATTGTTGTTTAACACTTTTTGAATGATCATGATATCCTCCTATAAAAATGCTGATAAAAAAACTGTTCATAAACAAAGCGTAACCACCGTTACACCTCACTTACAAACAGGTTTAGCTCGCTTATCGCAATTACCATCCTGATAACTTGTTTTTATTCTAATTATAATATAACTAATTAGTTTGTAATTGTAAACACTTTCTTCTAATAAATTTTACCTTATTTTCAAAGAAATAGTGTTATTGAATATCCAAGGCTGCACAAAAAAACTCGCAGAGCACCAGCTCTCTGCGAGTTTTCCTATAATTATTTTGAAGTTCGTAAAAAGTTCAAATAGCTGCGGACGGTAATGAGATAGAACAAGAGATAAATCAAAACCAAGAACCCGCAGGCCAATCCTACTAACCAGTAGCCTGAACTGCTGATGACTGCACTATACACTTCTAATGCAAACCCGGCATGACAAATTCCAATCAACATAGGCGGAAAGAAAATATAGCCTGTTTGCCAATAGATGACGCGTAAAATATCCTGACTTGGAATGCCGATTTTTTTCAGTAAGGCATACCGTTCCTTGGTCTCATTTTGATCATTATATTGCCGCATTAGTAAGATACTTCCTGTCGCAATCAATGACATGACGCCTAAAAACATCGCCACAAAAATCAGCAGGCCATATTGGCCTCGAGCATAGCGCAATGCTGGGTAACGCGCAGTAAAGTCCAGGCGACTAACAGTCGTTTCTTGGGCAGATTCCACACCCACTTGATGAGACTGATCGTCTAGGTACCCCACTAACTTGTCACCGCTGATTTGGTAATTCATAAACAATTCACCGACCCAATCAGCTTTGATTTTTTTATTAAGCAGGTTCCAAGTAGTGTTTTCATCTTTAATGGTTGCATTGAGATAATGCAACTCATACTCATGTCCCTGCAAAGCCTGATAAGTAGCATCGGTGACGACTAAGGTATCGGAAAGATACTTCACCGTGTCATCCCCCAGACTATCACTTTTAATAGCAGCTAATTTCATTTTTTTATTACCAGCTAATACTAACTGGCGGTCAAAATGTAGTTTCCCACCCATAGCACCTTGCCAATAAGTGAACAAGGCTCCCGTATCATCGGCTAATGACAAGGTTTGGAGGTTAGGAACGACTGCCTTTAATTTTTCATAGTCTGAAAGCTTCAATAAATTGACTGTACTGGCAAAACGGTCAGACTCAACATTAGACCAATGTTGCTCCAACAAGGCTCCAGTTAACTTATAGGTCACGCTGACCTCACTGGTAACGGGAATTTTTTGTTCTTCTAATACCGCCTTCAGCTCTGGGTAAGCCTCTTTTCCTACTAGATAGTCGGTGGGATTCGCTTCACCTACTGCTTTGATGCCCAAGGTATATAATGACGCCGTCCCCCCAATCATCGCCAAAGCGACACCAATAAAAATCGTGACAAAGGTCAAGGTACTGCGATTACGGGTGAAATAATCCCGCAAGTTGCCAATCATCAAAGGCCGCAAATGCTGGTAGTAACGTCCTTCCTTCACTAAACGCATCAATAGAAAAACCGTATGATGGAAAAACAAATAGGTGCCGACTACACACAGCAATAAAATAAATAATGGTGTGAGTAAGGAAAAGTTTTCACTGACACGATCGGATAATTGCAAGACGATTTCCACAAAATAGTGAGCTATCAAATAGCCACACAAAATCAATAGTGGGCCAGCAACACCAAAAAACAGCTCTAGCCAGAAGGGTGTTTGGCGTTCCTTCCCCTTTTTAGTCCGGGACAAATCATCTAAATCAAAACGGTAAATAGTCATTACGCCACGCAGGGAGACAATCACTAATAAAATCAAAAAGACGATGATTGTTTGGCGCATCGAAGGCCAAGAGATAAAAAAGAGGCTGTCGATCTGCAAAAACATCGCTTTAATCAAAATCATGGCAAATAACTTGGATAGCAATACGCCTAAAAATAAGCCAATCGCTAGCGCAAAGACGCCAATCACCAGTGACTCTCGTAAAAATAGCAAGGCAATGCGGTATTTTCGCATGCCGAATAATCGGTAGATCCAAATTTCATTAATGCGTTTATTCGTATAGAAACGATTGGCCGACCACAGAAAGACCAAAATAATCAAGATAATCAAAACACTACCCAGATTCAAGGCCCCTTCAATACGTACATTTTGATTGGCACGATGCACCAAGGGTTGGTTATAAGTCAAGGCGCTAAAGCTGTAATAGATCACCACTGCAAAGATCAAGCTAGCAAAATAAACGAGGTAATCACGAAACTGTTTCCGCAGATTTTTCAGCGCCAGTCTAAAGAGCATTACCGCGACCTCCTCCACCGATGGCTGCCTGCATATCAATCACCTTATTGAAAAAGTCCTTACGATTGCCGTGACGTACCAGCTCTGAAAAAATAGCGCCATCTTTAATGAACAAAATCCGATTGCAGTAGCTGGCAGTGAAGGGATCATGGGTCACCATCAAAATGGTGGCATCATCTTCAAGATTGATTTCGGTCAAATAGCGCAGTAGCTCGGTTGCCGATTTGGAATCCAGCGAGCCGGTGGGTTCATCCGCGAAAATCAGCTGGGGCTTCATCACTAACGCACGGGCCGCCGCCACGCGCTGCCTCTGTCCGGTTGAAATTGTCTCGGGATAGCTTTTTAATAGCGCCGTTAAGCCTAGCAATTCAGTAACATGTGCTAGCCGCTGCTGAATTTCTTCATAAGGTACTTTATCAACTGCTAGCGGCAGCAGAATATTATCTTCTACATTAAGAGTATTCAATAAATTGAAATCTTGGAAGATAAAGCCTAGCTTCTCTCTCCGAAAATCACTAAGCTGGCGATCCTTCATACGGGTGATATCTTGGCCGTCGATATAAACAATACCGGAAGTAGGCAACGTGATGGTGGAGATGGACTGTAACAGCGTACTTTTCCCGGCACCACTAGGACCCATGATGCCGACAAATTCGCCCTTATCCACTGAAAAACTAATATTATCTAAAATCGTCCGCCGGTTTTGCCGTTGTCCGTATACTTTGGTCAGATGTTTTACTTCAATGATTGGTTTCATTTTCTTCACCCCTTTTCATTGTATCAACTTCCCTTCTATAGTACACGAGTTTCCCCTCAATAAGAACTAACGGTTTTGTCAGACACCATTTTTGTTTTACGCACAAAGTTATCCACAGGAATAAATAGCATGATACCTTGGGTTTCCCCTCTTATCCCCTGTTTTTACACACACAATATATAGTTATATATTGCGTTTTTTAGAAAAATAGCCCCTATATATGGGTTGCGGTTTACGCTAAATTCTATTATCATAAGTAACGAGGAAATAAGAAGGAAGTGTTGACCATGATGGAAATGAAACATAATCACGATGGCGCGGAGATCATTGCGTTGAACCCGCGACTTACCCAAATGAAGGTCATGAAACGGGATGGCCGTTTGGTAGATTTCGATGATCAAAAAATTTATGAAGCCTTGTTAAAAGCTGAACAGAAGATCCATGGGCAAGTAGACCCTTTGACACATGAACGAATTCAAGAGATCGTGGAACGGGTTGACCAAGAATTAGCCGAACGTTTTACGCAAAATGTGAAAATTTACGAAATCCAAAATATCGTGGAACATACACTACTGGAAAGCAACCAGTATGAACTAGCTGAAGAGTACATCAACTACCGCACACGTCGCGATTTTGAGCGTAGTAAGTCCACTGATATCAACTTTACGATTGGCAAATTAATCAATAAAGACCAAACGGTTGTGAATGAAAATGCTAATAAAGATAGTAATGTTTTCAATACCCAACGAGATCTTACGGCTGGTATCGTCGGGAAATCGATTGGCTTGAAAATGTTGCCGCCACATGTAGCCAACGCTCATCAAAAAGGTGATATCCATTACCATGACTTGGACTACCATCCGTATACGCCTATGACTAACTGCTGTCTAATCGACTTTAAAGGGATGCTGAATGACGGTTTCAAGATTGGCAATGCTGAAGTAGAATCGCCTAAATCAATTCAAACAGCTACTGCCCAAATCTCACAAATCATCGCCAATGTGGCCTCTAGCCAATATGGTGGTTGTTCCGCTGACCGCGTGGATGAATTATTAGCACCTTTTGCCGAAAAAAATTACCAAAAACACTTAAATGATGCGGCTGAATGGGTCAGCGAACCAGATAAACGCGAGGCTTACGCCAAAGCGAAAACACAAAAAGATATTTACGACGCGATGCAAAGTTTGGAATATGAAATCAATACCCTATTTACTTCCAACGGACAAACACCATTTACTTCCTTAGGTTTTGGTCTCGGAACTAGCTGGTTTGAACGGGAAATTCAAAAAGCCATCTTGCAAATTCGCATCAATGGCTTAGGCAGCGAACATCGCACCGCCATCTTCCCGAAACTGATTTTCACCCTAAAACGCGGCTTGAACTTAGAAGCTGGCGATCCTAACTATGATGTAAAAGAGTTAGCTTTGGAATGTGCCACCAAACGCATGTATCCTGATATCTTAAGCTACGACAAAATCGTAGAGCTGACTGGTAGCTTCAAAGTGCCGATGGGCTGCCGCTCTTTCTTACAAGGCTGGTGGGATGAAAATGGCGAAGAAATCAATGTAGGCCGGATGAACTTAGGCGTCGTAACCTTGAACTTGCCACGGATTGCCTTAGAAGCCAATGGCGACATCGACAAATTCTGGCAAGGCTTAGCTGAACGCCTAACGATTATGAAAGATGCTTTAGTTTACCGCGTAGAGCGTTGTAAAGAAGCTACTCCTGCTAACGCACCAATCTTATATATGTACGGCGCTTTCGGTAAACGTTTGAGCCGTAAAGATGCGGTGAATGAATTATTTAAAAATAAACGGGCTACGGTTTCCTTAGGCTACATTGGTCTTTACGAAGTTGCTTCTGCCTTTTTCGGCGGTGAATGGGAACATAACCCTGCTGCTAAAGAATTCACTTTAAGTATCGTGAAGGAATTAAAAGCCCATGCCGATGCCTGGGGTAACGAATATGGCTACCATTTCAGCGTTTACTCTACGCCAAGCGAAAGTTTAACTGACCGTTTCTGCCGCTTGGATACTGAAAAATTCGGTTCTGTAGAAAATATTACCGATAAGGAATACTACACGAATAGTTTCCACTATGACGTTCGCAAAAATCCAACGCCATTTGAAAAACTAGACTTTGAAAAAGACTATCCTAAATATTGTTCTGGCGGCTTTATCCACTACTGTGAATACCCAATGCTGCAACAAAATCCTAAAGCCTTGGAAGCTGTTTGGGATTATGCCTATGACCGTGTTGGATACCTAGGTACTAATACACCAATCGATCATTGCTACGAATGTGGCTTTGAAGGTGACTTCACGCCAACCGAACGCGGCTTTGAATGTCCTGAATGTGGCAATCATGATCCAAGTACTTGTGACGTGGTGAAACGTACCTGTGGCTATCTAGGTAACCCGCAAGCTCGTCCGATGGTTCACGGCCGTCATAAAGAAATCTCTTCCCGCGTTAAACATATGAAATAAACCAGTTTTGATCCGCATCCGGCTGCTAGTGGATGCGGATCTTCTTAAAAACTGTTTTCCAATAGAAAGAAGGCATCTCCATGAATAATCCGCAACCAAAAGAGTGGCTTTCCCAAGAATACAGTCAACAACGGATCGCTGACTATAAGCCTTTTAATTTTGTCGACGGCGAAGGCGTACGTAATAGTCTCTATGTCAGCGGCTGTCTCTTCGCTTGTGAGGGCTGTTTTAATAAGGCCGTCCAAAATTTCCGCTACGGCACGCCTTTTACCAATGAACTCCTAGAAACTATCATCACGGACCTTAGTCACGATTACGTACAAGGGCTAACCCTGTTAGGTGGCGAACCCTTTCTAAATACTGAAGTCTGCCTACAAGTAGTCCAAAAAGTCCGAGAAGTCTTTGGTACCAGCAAAGATATTTGGAGCTGGAGCGGCTATACATTTGAAGAGTTATTGCTGGAAAGCGACGATAAGCTAGCCTTGCTGCATAGTATCGATATTTTAGTGGACGGCCGTTTTGAACTAGCCAAGCGCGACCTAAAATTACAATTCCGCGGTAGCAGTAATCAACGAATCATTGATGTCCAAAAATCCTTAGCTGCTGGTCAAGCCGTTATCTGGGAAAAGTGTGTCGATGGCACGGAAACCTACGAACAAATCAAAAAAAGCATTTAATTGCGGTAGTACAAGACCCCCTGACAACAATTACTAAAATGTTGTCAGGGGGTCTTGTTATATCGATTCTTATTTCTGATTCATAGCGCTGTGGCGGTAGCCATAGCCAAAGTAAATAGCTAAACCAATTACCAAGGCAATCGCAAACACGATCCAAGTAGTAGTGGTCAACTGAATCATTAGAATAATACAAGCAATAATCGAAATGATTGGTAACACGGGAACCCACGGCATTTTGAACTCATGGGCACTGGGAGCACCTAACATCTTCCGCAGCCGGATAATCCCCACGGCCATTAAAATCAGATACATGAGGCTCACGATATTGGTAAATTCTGCCAATAGCTCCATAGGAAAGACACCAGCAAAAATCATGGCACAAACACCCGCTACATAAGTTGCTTTTTTAGGTGTTCGTCTTTTTTCATCAATTTCGCTCATAAAACGAGGCAATAGGCCGTCCTTACTAATCGCGTAAAGCATGCGGGCTAGGCTATACATCATGGAAATCGTTACGGTTAAGAGAGTTAAAATTGCCCCAACCGAAATCACTGCGCCCACCCAGCCTTGGCCGACAAAACGCATCGCAAACGCGACGGGGTCTTTGACACCCAGCTGATCAAAAGGCACGATGCCGGTTAAAATCAAGGTGACAATTACATACAAAATAGTTGCGAGCGCAATCGACCCAATGATTCCTTTAGGAATGTCCTTTTGCGGATTTTCCACCTCTTCAGCCGCCATACTGACCGCATCAAAGCCTAGAAAGGCAAAGAACACTAAAGCCGCGCCATTTAAGACGCCAGAAAAACCAAACGGCATAAAGGGCTGCCAGTTACCCGGACGGACGTAAAAGATACCCACTATTACAAATAAAGCAATAATCGCAAACTTCACATAAACCATCAGATTGTTCAACCGCAAAGCAGTCTTGGCCTCTAAGGAAACCCAGTAGGTCACCAAAACCACCACCAACATCGCAATCAAATCAACATAGGTGCCGTTTTCACCATTATAGGCCGCACTTAATGCCGTCGGAATCGTGATACCGATACTTTCCAGAAACCCATGCACATAACCCGACCAGCCCGAAGCCACCGATGAAACAGCTAAAAAGAACTCACAGATCACTAACCAACCTGCTAACCAAGCCGTCAGCTCACCAAAGACCACATACATATACGCGTAGGGTCCGCCTAATATTGGGATCCTTGAAGCAAATTCAGCATAGGCCAGGCCGGATAAAATAATAGCTACTGCCGCTAAGGCAAATGATAAAATCAAAGCAGGTCCGGCATAATTTGCTGAGGCAACACCAGTCACCACGAAAATTCCTGTTCCCACGATAGCGCCGATACCTAAGAAAATCAAATCCTTGATTTTTAGGTCGCGCTTCATGGAAATTTGGGCGGCACTAGGCGGTTCAATCAACTTTTTCCGAAAAAAAGACATAATACTCCTCCAAATTCTCTCCTTAAGCTTTCATATACCCTAAAATGATACCACCTAAAATAACAAAAAGACAACCTGCAACCACATATCGTAATTCTTTTTTCGTTTTATGCTCGCCTAAAATGAAGATACCACCTAATGTTGAGATGATAATGCCCATTTGTGATAAGGAGAAACTAATGGCCAGTCCGAGCTTTTGCATCGTCAACAGCATACAGATATTCCCCAATCCCCATAGCAAACCACTCACCATATTTTTAGTGGCTGCTTTGCTCCATAAAGGTTCTTTCCTTAGCGTAAACAAGCAAGCACCCAGTACCATGCCGACACTTTGCGGTAAGATGATGGCCCAGGGATCTTGATGGGCGGCATTGATCAAAATCGTGTAAGAGCCATAGCCAATCGTCGAATAGATCAATGCTTTAAACCCTTTTTGAAAGTCAAACATAGAGGCCTCTGTCTTAGGTGTTTCGCTACCATCTTGCCGTGCGGTCAAATAGGAACCTAAAATCAAACAGGCCAAAGCCAATGAGCCAAAAACAAAATCACGTCCCTTTTGCCATTCATGGAAAAAGACAGCACCGGCCACGGTGTTTAACACCAGTTGCATGCCGGTAGAAATGGGCAGCCCAATCGAAACCCCCATATATTTCATGCCGTGAAATTGACCATTCTGCCCCATACTCCAAAACAGCCCCGTAATAATCCCCACGAATAAAACGGTCCAATTCATCGTCGGTTGTAAAATCAAGAAAGTGACGGTAGAGAAAATCAAAGCCCCTACCGTCATGCCCATCGTTTGCTGATTGGCGCTGCCTCCTAGTTTGCCGCTAACTAAGCCAATGCTACCCCAAGCAAACATCGGCACTAATGCTAATAGTAATTCCATTTATACTCACCCTTAATTGTCAGATTAAAAAATCAGTCTAGCAGAGAAAACGAGTCCAAAGCAAGAAAAATCCGGCTAAAAAGCAAAAAAGGGTCTGAAACATAACATTTTGCGTTATGTTCTAGACCCTTCCTATCTGAATAAACACTTCTGTTCCAACCACTTATTGATCGTAATAGGTCAAGGTTGGGAAGGTTAAGGTAACCGTGGTCCCTTTACCAACTTCTGAGTTGACCGTTAATTTATGCCCTAGTTTTTCAGAGAGCTTATCTGCTAAATACAATCCTAGCCCCGTGGAATGCTGCTGCGCTCGGCGGCCATTTTCACCGGTAAACCCTTTATCAAAGATTCGTCTCAGATCCGCCGGGGGAATCCCAATACCAGTATCGGTAATAGCTAAATGCACCCCTTTTTGGTCACAACTGACTTTGACTGCGATTTTTCCACCAGGTGGTGTGTATTTCACGGCGTTGCTAAAAATTTGCTGTAAAATGAAAGCCACCCATTTGGCATCTGTTAAGACCAACTCATCATTTCCCTCAAAGGCATATTGCAAAGAATTTTGGATAAAATAATTGCGTTGCTGCTTAACAACTTCCTGTAAAATGCCTTTTATTGAGTATTCTTGAATCAGATAATCGCGAGAAAAACTATCTAGGCGGGCATAATAAAGCACCTGCTCCACGTATTCATCGATTTTAGTCAGTTCATTTTCCAGCTGATAATATTTTTGCTCGGGGATATCATCTTCGACACTTTGCAAAAGTAGCGTAACTGCGGCTAACGGTACTTTGATCTCGTGAATCCAAGAATCGATATAATCCTTTTGATCCTGCTGACTATTGATTGCTCCCTGCAAGACTTGCTGATGCTCCGCCAGTAAACTATTCATATATTCCTGTAAAAACAGTTCTTCTTCACTGGTAGCCACTTCCAAATAATTCTGCAAAGAGGCCGGGCCTTCATTTAAATTCAGGGACTGCCAAAAATAGCGACGCCGACTATAATCGATTCCTAAAAAAAGGACCAGTAAGAGGGCTTCTAAAAGGACTAAATAAATAACCGTACTCACAGCTAATTCAAACCCAGGCGTCAGCCACATAATCAACACTGTCAGGCCCACAAAGACAAACCAACCGATAAATAAGAGCCAGCGATCCTTTAAATATTTTCGAATCGTCATTTTTTACTCCTTATGGCACAATATAGCCTTGGCCGACTTTAGTTTCGATATAGTCCTTGATCCCCGCCTGCTCGATTTTTTTGCGCAAACGATTGATATTCACCGTCAAGGTATTATCATCAACAAAGCGCTCATCTTCCCACAAAGCCCGCAACAATTTTTCACGACTCATAATTTTGCCGTGTTTTTTCATCAAGATATAGAGCAAACGATACTCATTTTTACTTAGATCAATATTCTCGCCATTGATTTCCATCGTGCCGTTATCCACATTTAACGTGATGCCATTGTGGGCCATTACTTCGCTAGCGGTTTCGACATAATTATAAGAACGACGCAGTAAGGCATTGATTTTCGCAATCAGCACTTCAATCGAAAAAGGCTTAGTGACAAAATCATCCCCACCCATATTCATGGCCATAATCATATCCATATTGGTATTACGGCTGGAAATAAAAATGATGGGTACCTTGGAAACCTCGCGAATCTTTTGGCACCAATAAAAACCGTCAAAAACGGGAAGATTGATATCTAATAAGATCAAAGCTGGCTGTTCTTGTTCAAAATCTTGGAACACCTTGTTAAAATCGGTCGTCGCAAATGCTTCAAATTTCCATTTGGTCAACTCTTCGACTATCAAGTTACGGATCGTTTGTTCATCTTCAACAATCATGATCTTTGCCATATACTCACATCCTTTTCCTTATTGTACCTTATCAAATCATTCTTTGCATGACTATCGGGCGTGAGACTGAAATTATAATCGTTCCTTAAACTACTCACCACTTAGATAAAACTAACAGTTTTAACGATTGAAGTGGTAGTTGGGAATAGAGCACATTTCTTTACTCACAGCGGTGTCTTTTATTTACTAAGCTATTCCCGTAGTTCCTACGGTTCTTGGTTTTATCTAAGCTATAGTTAACGTAACATCCCTTTTGTGTTTAGGTCTTCAATACAGATAGTATCGTGATTTTTGATCATTTCTGTACTCAACTTATTCAGAAAATCGTTCCGCTGATTCATCACCTTTTCGTTTTTATTTCTGATAGTTTTGGCTTCAAAAAGATGGGTACCTTTCTTTTTCCATACTAAAAACCCCTAGCTAAGACTTAAGTATTTCCTTGTCCTAGTTAGGGGTAGCATATCAATCTTACGACTACTCTTTTTCTAAAATATAGGTGTTGCCTCGGAGACTAAAGGTTAACTCTGATTCAGAATCATACCCCCCATATCCAAAGTTATACTGCTGTATTTTTTCTCCATTTATTTCGGTTTCAAAGCCCTCTTTCCGTGGATAACGTTTTGATTCATCTATAATAGTGACGTCCATTGGATCGCCAGTTCCTCTTATTTTTTCTATTTCGCTATTCTTAATTTTTACGACTAGAGTAGTTGGTGAAGCTTCTGCTACAATCGCATCTTTGTAAGTTTTATCTTTCGGTTTGAAGTAAACAGGCTTAAATGAAACAAATTCTTTATTCGTAATTGGTAGAACCCATTTTCCTGATATGTCCGCTGTATTTAATTCATCTTTTGTATGAAAACCTGGCTCTCCCGCCTCTTCGAAAGCGCTAATTGATGTAACGGTAACTTTTCCATCGTTTAAATCAACATTTTTACCTGAGTCATTTTCCATTTTAAATAAGATATTTAGCTGATGTTTCTCTTCATTTTTAGAGACCTCAAGTCTTCCAGTTCCTGTACTTAATACCGCTTCTCCATTTTCTCGTAAGCCTGAATTTAAATCATAGATAAAGTTATTTTGTTTATCTTGCACTGCCATAGAGAAGGAATAATTATCTAGCGATTCATCTAATAAAGGAGAATCTGCTTCTAGATCGACAGTTAACGAAACTCCTATCTCGTTTTGATCATTATAGATTTCATTCAGACTGACTTTTGTATGTTCCTCTTCAGCCGTAGCTGCTTGTTTAGAAACAAATCCAGATTCTTGTACCTTTTCAGAAGTAAATTGTGTAAATCCTAAAAAACTAGATAATGCTTGCCCTACATCGGTGAATGTAAGAACAGCAGCTAATGATAGCATACTTATGGCTGCTAAAAGTAATCCTTTTGTTACTCGACCTCTTTTACGTTTCACTATAGGGGTGTCCGAAAGTATTTCTTTATAGGTTTCGTCCAAACGACTTCTCACACCTGCTGGAATCTCTTGCTCTTCTTTCATCCAATCCGCCATTTCTTTCTCAAACTTCTCCATAACGTTCGCTTCCTTCCTTGAAATAAGTCGTTCGTAAAATTGTTTTTCCCCTAGATAAACGAGATTTTATCGCGCTTGTAGAAACATTCAGAACTTCACTAATTTCTTTCACAGACAGACCAACAGTGTAGTAGAGAATTAATGGTTCCCGATAAATCTCTTTCAGACCATCCACTAACTGCCCAATATTCTGCTCATAACCACTTGTGCCCTTCAATGACATGTCTTTCTCCATATTTTCCATTAGCTGATTTTCTAGAATATCTTTTTTCCATTTCTTCTGGCATTCATTAATTAATATGCGATAAAGCCAAGTAGAAAAATATTCTGGTGATTTTAGTGTATGTAGATTCTTATAGGCTGAAAGTATTGCTTCTTGTAAGGCGTCTTCTATGTCTTGTTCTGAATGAAGATACTTTTTTGAAAAATTGTACATCTTTTTTTCGTGTTGTTGGATTATAGTCACAAAAGCTTGTTGATTGCCTTTCATAGCTTGCTTAACTAAATGTTTTTGCGGCATATTCATACCCCTTTCTTTGCTTACACTCTATTAGATAACGAAAAACTTCAAAAGGTTGCATACGAATAAAAAAAGCATTGATTTTTTATCAATGCTTAATCTAAATATAATTTAATCGAATAAATCAGAAATTAAATATTCTTATATTGTAAATCAATAGCAGTCAAAGACTTACATAAGGTAGTTTTCAAAGTACAAATTATTTTTATAGGAAGAATGATCATACTAGAAATATTGTCACATTCCTAGTTGTCAAAATTATGGCAGTGTCAAAATATCCCTTTACTTATATCTTTAATTGATACATGTAGCATATTCTAATAAAATATAAACAATAAATATTTTCGTATACGAAAAAAAGGAGATACGGTATGAATATAGGTTATCATTTAAAGCAAGTAAGATTACTAGAAAAAAAATCATTAAAAGATTTTTGTGAGGGGATTTGTTCCGTATCTTTTCTTTCTAAGGTTGAAAATGGGACCCACAGGATAAGTGCCGAAGATTTACTATTACTGTTATCAAAAAACAATATCGATTACGTAGATTTTTTTAGAGAAGTTTTTGAGGTGAATTTTAATGATAATACATCACAAATAAATACAGAAATTCAAAAAGCATACTATTCTGACAATTTGCTGTTTTTAAAAAATTTTTTAAAAGAGTTACCTAGTAAAAAACTAAAGAATAAAAAATATTATCTTTTGACTATCACAGTTCTCATCTATCGATTAGAAGGTAGGATACAAGATCTACCTAGTGAAACGGTGGATGAACTTAAAGAATTAATATTCTTAAATCAAGACTGGAATCTTTATAATATTGGAATCTTAGCAAATGTTTTTATGTTATATGATTCTGATATTATTGAGTCCTTTATAACTCAAATATTGCATAAATATCCTTTAGAAAGTAGCCCAATTAACGTTCAAATTATCATTTCATCGTTAATCTTGAATGTTATTTCTTTATTGCTAGAATCAAAAAAAATTTATAAAGCACAAAACTACTTATTTTTATTGAAAAGAATACAAATTACGCCAGAATTAGCTTTTCAAAAATTGATGATTAATTTCTATCAAAATCTTATTAATTTCATAAGTATTGATTCTGATGAAAATAAAAACAACTTACTACTATCAATAAATATTTTCAATGATATTGAACTTATTAATACTTATCAAGAAATAAAAAAATATACTAAAGCTATTATAGGAAAAGCTATTGAATAAATTTTTACAGGAGGTTTTTAGAATGAGAAGTATTATTAAATATTTCTGGAAAGATAATGCATTCGTCATTTTTTTTATGATTTTAGCCGGGATTAGTACTACATTAGTAAGTTTCGTAAATGCTTCTATTTTAAATGCACTCATACAATTTGATTTTGAAGTATTTTGGCATAATATAATAAAATTGATCATAATCTTTTCTCTTTTCCTTATATTTACTTACTTACAAATAAAACAAGTCAGTAAAACGACACAAAAAATGTCAAATTATTTAAGGTTTCAAGTGATTAATAAGTTTGACGAGTTATCTAGTGAGGAATTCTCAAAAAATAATGAAGGTATCTATACATCATGGTTGAATAATGATATTAATCAAATTGAGCAAGCTGGGTTTAACAGATTTTATGAGTTTTTGTCTAACTCAATTAATCTAGTCTTGGCTTTAGGTTCTTTATTTTATATACATTGGTCATTATTGTTATTAACAATTTTTGAAATCTTTATCATAATCCAGCTGCCTAAACTATTAGGGAAAAAAATAAGAACTGCTACTTTAGCAATAACAAAAGCTAATGAATCATCTGTCTCTAAAACTACAAACTTATTAGCAGGATTTAGCACATTTTATTTATTTAACAATATAGATTATTTAATTAAGGCATTAAAGAAAGAGTATGTTTCTTTAGCTGAAGAAAAAAATAAGCAATCATTTTTAATGGGTAAAGTAGCAATAATAGGCGGTATCGGAAATGTAGTAGGGCAAATATCTTCCTATGCACTTTCAGGCTTTTTAGCATTGATTGGTGCAATTTCTATAGGAATGATAACAGCAACCGTCAGTCTATCTGCAACTGTTTTTAATACTGTTGGTAATTTAAGTCAATATTTATCATCTATTCAAAGTATCGAACCATTGATAGACAAAATTGCCCAATTTTCTAAAACAAGTGGAAAAAGACCGCTACAAAATAGTAATTCAACTAAAAATTTAGAACAAGGTATAGAACTAAAAAAAATATCTTTTGGCTACAAAGATAAAGAAAATATAATAAACAATTTAAATTATGAATTTGAACCAAATAAAAAATACGCAATAGAAGGAAAAAGTGGTTCAGGGAAGTCAACAATTCTTAAATTGATCACAAAAAACTTAAACCCTACAGAAGGAAAAATCTATTTTAATAATACTAATATTGAATCTATTGGAGAAAAAGATATATTAAATTCTATAACATATATTGAACAAAAGCCTTATGTTTTTAATGGGACAATTAGAGAGAATATTAACTTAGGTGATAATTTTACAGACTCCGAAATAGAAGAAGTTCTCCGTTACGTTGGTTTGGATAGCTTTACTAAAAATTTAGATTCAATTATCTCTGAAAATGGAAAAAATTTCTCTGGGGGGCAATTACAAAGAATATCTCTTGCAAGAGGATTAGTTAGGAAAAAATCTATACTGTTATTAGACGAAAGTACATCTAGTTTAGATAAAGAAATCGCACTACAGATTGAAAACCTTATTTTAGATATAGCTGATATAAGTGTAATTATGATCTCGCATCATTTAGATCCAAGCATTAGAAAAAAATTAGATGGTGTTTTAACTTTATGAATCTGTGTCTCACCCTAATCAATATAGGCATCAAAGACGTTTTTATGATCACTGCCTTTTATGTCATGTACTAGGTAAAGCGAATTTGAATTGCTTTGATATACACTTCACTCAAAAGCAGATCAGGGTCAAAAACATCATCCACAAACGAGCGACGCGGGCCATTGTCTTAAGTTATGCATACGGACGTTTTTTAAATCGTTTAAGTAATTAAAGATATGTAAAAAAGGCAGGCCTATATGGTCTGCCTTTTATGAAACTATTTATCAATGTTTCTTTTACATCTTCAATAGGACCTTTTACTTTGTTTTTCATATCAGAATCGACTTCTGCAGTTTTTCCAATTCTTTTAACACTATTACTCTCTTACAACACTATATATTTCTAATTTAGGAGTAAAAATTAACCTCTTTGTCACTTTCGCCTTTACAACATAACTGTATACTTTATCTTTTTCCTTGAAGTCACTTGATTTGATTGTAACCTCAAAGCTCATTTCATTTGAAGATTCTTCTAATTTTTTCACCTGAAATGAATTATCTCGTGGATCGTAAGGCGGTATTTTTTCAAACTTACGAAGGGTTCTCTGTATTTGTTCTTCAGGAGTATTCAGAAAATAATCTGCCGTCTTGACAGTTATTAAAAGTACTGCCATTCCCAAAAATATAACAAACATAAAAAAAATTCCACATCCAGAATTATAATCACTATTTTGGGTCAAATCATTCCAATCTAGTTCTTCCATAATTATCATGTCCTTTTTAAATATACTCATCTTATCGTAGCTGTTTAAAAAGAAAAAGGCCATTCCATCATTAAAATAATAAACGATTCTTAAGGTTGAAGTACCACAAATTTCCCAAATAAATATATCTGTGTTTTACAGAAACCTGTCCACTACTGGAAGTTTTTTCCAATTTCCACATTCTAAGTTGTAAAAAAGAGTAGCAGTATTTCCAATATGGGTTCTTACCGGTAAAAAGCCAGTTATGCTATCTAAAACTATCAAGGTCGGCCCAGTAACAACCAGAATAAAATGAGTAGTCCTTAATACCCAAAAAGAATTGCAACGTTTTTATATATTGTTTATAAAATTCCACGGAGTCAATTTTTTACCATTTCAATACCATATTTATTCCTTTTTCAGCATAACTATCCTTCCAAAGAATCTAATCTAACGGAGCTAAAAAAAGAGTGCCCACAATGGACACTCAGTTTGCCTAAACGATTTCTAATTCTACTTCGATGTTTCCACGAGTGGCTTTTGAATAAGGACAGAATTCATGAGCTTTTTCTGCGAATTCTTTTGCTTCTGCCTCAGCCATCCCTTCAATGTGGATTTCTAAAACGGCTCCAACTTGGAACCCACCATCATCTGTTTGGTAAAGAGAAACCCGGGCTTTTACCGTACTGTCATTGTCTTTACCGCCTTGTTCCAGCATCAGTTGCAACGCACCATTGAAACAAGAAGCATAACCAGCCGCAAATAATTGTTCCGGATTGGTTCCTTCAGCATGCAAACCAGGTGCTGTAATCTTCATTTTCATCGAACCATTAGGAGCTTGAACTTCGCCTTCACGACCACCATGATTGATCATCGCTGTTTCGTACATTTTTTTCATGTAGTGATTCCTCCTTGTCTTTTCTTTAAGTATACGCTTCCCATTTTCTCGATGCATGGAATTTGCTTGTGACTTACCGAACCGTACGGAAAGTGACGAATCTGTTAGTAGCATCTCCGCCTTTAGTCGGATTACACTAGTTAAGACACAAGGTAAACTAAAGTCATTCAGAAAGGATGAACAACATGAAAAAAGCAATTTTAATTATTTTAGGTTTAATCGTCGTAGGCGGTGGGGCTGGCGGTTATTTCTGGTACCAAGACAATTACGGCGGCGACAGCTACTATACTAAAATCACTACGACACCTGAGCAACACATGGAAAAAGATGATAGTGGCAAAGATTTTCCCTTCTATACTTATGAAGATCAACCGGCCTATGATGAAAAAGGTACCGAAAAGGACATTGAACTTCATGAAGGACGCGACAAACCACTTCGTTTAGACGCTTACTTGAAGCTATTAGTCAATGACAAAAAAGGTGTCATCTCTTGGGAAGAAGTCAATGAAAAAGATGTCCCTAAAGCGGCTTTAGCTAAAATGAATTAGACTACAAAAATGACCCCAAAGCATCTGGGGTCATTTTTATTTTAATGGACGCTTCTAATCCTTAATCCGAAATGTCTGGGGTGCCTTTTTGCGAATCACTAGTAAGCCAATACCAACATATAGCAGGCTGACGAAAGAGATCAGCAGTACATAATAGATGCTGGCGATATTTAACCTGGTATTCATATAAGCCAGCCAGTAAAAGGCACCGCTAATAAATTTATAGGCGGGGTTAACTACCTGCATATCTCCGGTAAAAGGCTGTAATAAATAATAAACGAACAGCTCATGAAACGAAAACAGCAGCGTCAAACTGACTTGGTTCAGTAAAATCAAAGCCGTGATGCCTAAAGAGTAAGGAAAACCTTGGACTGCCGCAACCAACAAATAAATCACAAAAATTTCTAACGCTAACAAGCCGTTGTATCGTAAAGTCTCTTTTAGCCGATACCAAAAACCGTTCAAAATCGTTTGTGGTTGGCGATAAAATGGATAATACAGCATGGAAATATCACAGTTTACAAACACCATTTGCACGATTTTTTTCCCGAAGCTTAACAGATACATGATAAAAAATAATACTGGTATCAAGGTTAAAATCAGCTTTTCGGGAATTGCTTCTCTAGTCACAACTAAGACCAGCACTATCAGTAATCCAACTGCACCTATAATCGTAGCTCGAATACGGAAAGCCCGATTTAACAGTGAGCGGTAACGGGAAAAAAGCAACGCATTCAAATACTCCGTTCCTGCTAGCTTTTCGGTCCGTAGTGGTGTCAATTGCAACGCTTCTTGCATGGCCAAGCCTTCTTGCACGAATTCATTTCCAGAGACGGTACTTTCATCGGTAAAGTTAGTGATAGCACTAGCCACTAATTGATACAGATAGGCTTCTTCTGGAAAGTGCCGCAATAGCAATCCGTAGCTCCCCACCAACAGTAAAAGGGGGATTAGTCCCCAAATTGTCGCAAAAAAAGGCGGTTGATTTGTCAAAATAAGATAGCTCATGCCAGCGGCGAACGCCACGGTGCCCATAAAATAAAACAAAGAGCATACTCTCTTAACGGACTTCCGCAATTGATATTTAAAAGAAAAACGACGAAACATATCCCCAGCTAGGCGCAAGATACCATAAGCTAAAAAGAGCGTAACGCCTAAAAATGGCTGACCAATGACCAAGCCAATCACAATCAACTGGCTATAACATAGCCAGTCCCATAAGAGATCTACATACAAACGTCCATAAACAAATAGACGGCGTGACAATTGAAAGCTCAACATCGTATCCAATTCCTTTTGGTCCAAGACTTGCCAAAGACTGAAAGGAATCTGATACCACAGGAGGACGAATACGAGCCAAGCTAAACTGGCCAACCAGATTGTCGGTTGTTCAAATGCCGTAAAAACAGTTAAAAAGGGGCGACCGGATGCAACGCTTGTGATAAAGCTAGCTAAAGCATAATAGCCGGTGAGCCACAGCAATTTTTTTAAGGGTGTCCAAACAAAGCGCAGAATATTACTGACACTGCCTAAAAAATTTTTCACACCGTACCAACGATAGGGACTGGTGGGCAGTCGCTTACCAATTAAAGGCAACTTTCGTAAAAAATAAAGCCAACCATTCCACGTTTTAGTAAAGGCAATCCGGCGTTCAAATAAATAATAGCGGAAAAAATCCCTCATGCAGGATCACCTGCTTTAAGCATATTGACAACTTCTTCTTCAAAAGCCGGATCGTGGATATCATCTGTCACTGGCCGCAGTTCATGCTGATGCAATAAGACAATCTCATCACACAAATCTTGAGCTAATTGTAAAACGTGGGTGGAGAAAATAATGATGGAGTCCTGTTTCAACCCTAGAATCAGTTCCTTCATTTCATGAGCAGCTACTGGGTCGAAACTCGTTAAAGGTTCATCCAATAACAAAACGGGGGGCGCCACAATCAAGGAAACCAGCATCTGCACCTTATTCTTCATTCCGTGAGAATAATCCTTTAATAGGCGTCCTTGGTCTTCCGGCGCAATTCCCACTGAGCTCAGATATTCCTCTGGTGTTTTCACGGGTTTTCGCAGCTTATCATGATTCACATCCATGAAATATTTAATGAATTCAAAGCCCGTCATAAAAGCCGGTACATGAGAAGTGGCATACACGTAGCCAATATCAGTCGCTTCATAACTGCTCCGCTGGCCAGCCTGCTCCAAATAGATTTCGCCACTATCAATCGGTAAATCTTTGGCAATACAGTTAAACAGCGTCGTTTTACCAGCGCCATTACGACCTAACAGTCCATAAATCTTCCCTTGTTCAAAGCGATAACTAGCTCCTGCCAATACCTGTTTCTCGTCAAACTTCTTGGTTACTTCTGACAACACTAATTCCATTTTTACTCACTTCCTTTGAGTCAGTATAACACGCTTTCAATCTACGTAGCCTGACCTTACAATATCGTTCGTGAAGCGACAAAATTCTCCTTCCTATTGATGCAGTTGGCTGAAATCATGCTGAATGATCTCTTCTATACGAAAAGTTCCCGCCTCATACTCGTAACGGAAAAAGGAACAGTTTTGGATAGGACCGGTTCGGCGTAATGGACTATGTGCCTCCCACTGACGGTAAAAATTTGCCATCGACCCGCCATGAGTCACGATTAAAATCGGTCCCTCATGCTGCTCAGCAATTTCTGTGATTTCGTGATTGATTCGTGCAACCACCTCAGTCTGGGCTTCACCACCAAATTGTACAAAAAAGTCGTTATAGGGCAAGGGTGGATTCAAATGTTCCCCTTCACCCTCGTAGCTTCCAAAATTCCATTCACGCAGATTCTTACGCCGTTCATAAGGTTGGTCTGTCAATAATTCCAGTGTGTCTACTGCCCGTTCTGAAGTGGAAGTAAAAGCCGCTTGAAACGTGACCTCATTCTTTTCTAAATAGCTTCGCGCAATTTTAGCTTGCTGGATACCCAAATCCGTTAGCGGTGAATCACAAAAGCCTTGAATTTTATGTTGTTGATTAAATAAAGTTTGCCCGTGGCGTACTAAATAAACAGTCTTCATCGAATTTCCTCCTGTTGATAAGTTCTGGTTTTAGGGGGTGTGTAGGTGGCAATAAAGGCCTCGATTTCTGGTAGTGAATCTGAAAACAGGGTCTTTTCCCGATCTTCGGCTGATAAAAAGCCTTGTGTAACCATCGCATCATACATCGCCGCTAACGGGGCATAATAATTTTGTTCATTGAATAAAATGCAAGGATTATCATTCTGGCCGATACGCGCCCAAGAGATAACTTCCGTGATTTCCTCTAACGTCCCGGCGCCACCTGGTAATGCTAAACAAACATCACCTAATGCCAACATCTGCTGTTTTCGTTCATCCATAGTCGCAACTAGCTTTAACTCAGTTAAATGCGGGTGGGCTAGCTCACGTTCGTGTAGAAAACTTGGCATAATACCAATAACTTCTCCGCCAGCAGCCAATACTTCATCAGCAACAGCACCCATTAAGCCCACCTTACCTCCACCAAAAATCAGCCGGTGACCAGCTGTTGCGATCCAGCGGCCTAGCTTGCGGGCAGCTGCCTCAAAATGCGGATCTAGGCCTGGATTGGCGCCACAATATACGACAATATTCATCTTGTTCTCCTCCGTTCCTCCGCAGTATAGCACAAAGCGAAATTCACTCCACCTACTTTTTCAATCTTTCTTAGCGGATTTCTTGCTAATTTTTGAAATCGCTCTATACTGAGGACAGAATGGAAATGGAGTGATTCTATGTCAACTGAACAGCCCGTAGCCTTACTAGAAAATGCGTATAAAACCTTTAAAAAGCCTGTTTTACAGGATGTCTCTCTGCATTTAGAAGCCGGGACGATTCTAGGTCTGATTGGTCCTAGTGGCGCTGGCAAAACGACTACCATCAAAAGCCTAATGGGTATGGAAAAACTGGACCAGGGACAAGCCGCTCTATTTGGAACGCCAATGCCTAATAGAAAGATCCTGCAACGCGTAGGCTATATGGGGCAAAGTGACGCTTTATATGAATCCCTTAGCGCCCATGAAAATCTTGTCTTCTTCGGTTCGCTGATGGGACTTACTGGTGCTCAATTGTACGAGGGAATCTCAAAATATAGCCAGCTCGTTGATCTAGCAGATGTGTTATCCCAGCCCGTCGCCACTTTTTCTGGTGGTATGAAACGCCGCTTGTCCTTAGCCATCACACTCTTAGCTGATCCCAATCTCTTGATATTGGACGAACCTACTGTCGGAATCGATCCTAGTCTCCGCATCACAATTTGGCGACAGTTGCGAACGCTTGCCACGCAAGGTAAAGGGATTATCGTCACCACTCACGCCATGGACGAAGCCGAAAAATGTGATGTCGTCGGCCTAATTATCGCTGGAAAACTTTTTGCTTGGGGCTCGCCTGCTGAACTAAAACAGAAATTTCAAGCACGAACTATCGAAGAAGTCTTTTTGAAAGCAGAGGTGAACGCTTCATGATTCGCTTTCGCGCCATCTTCAGCCGTGTCATCAAAGAGTTAATCCGTGATAAGCGAACACTCGCCTTGATGTTACTGGCACCTATGCTGATTCTAACCTTAATGAAAGTCGTTTTTGATACCAATGACGAAGTGAATATTCAGCTTGGCGTCACTGCAGACGTACCCTCAGCTGTTGTTAAAAATTTACCCAAAGATGTCCACAGTCGGACTTTTTCAACCGATGAGCCAGAAAAAATGATTCAAGAGCACCATTTGGATGCCTTTCTCTCCTTCAACAATCGTACGCTCTTAGTTACCTATGAAAACGTGGACCCCGCTAAGACTGCTCAGTTGAAGGGGCTAATCCAAAACAGTTTAACTATTGACCACTTACAGACCTTGACGAAAGAAGTCCAAATTTTTGCCAAGGAAACCGGCCAGAACGTCAAACTACCAGATTATACTTTGAAAGCAGCCTATGTGTATGGTCATGCTGACAGTACTTTCTTTGATAAAATTTTACCCATATTGATTGGCTTTTTCGTTTTTTTCTTTGTCTTTCTAGTGTCTGGTATCGCCTTATTGAAGGAACGGACTTCCGGTACCCTAGAACGCGTCTTGGCAACACCGGTCAAGCGTAGCGAAATCGTCTTGGGCTATCTCGCCGGTTACGGCCTATTTGCCATCATCCAGACGTTGCTGATTGTTTTCTTTGCTCTTTATATTTTGCAGTTTACTATCGCGGGTAATCTCTTATGGGTCGTACTGACAAATATTTTGATTGCGTTGGTAGCCTTAGCCATGGGCATCTTCGTTTCCACCTTCGCTAATTCCGAGTTTCAAATGATGCAGTTTATTCCCATCGTGGTGATTCCACAGGTCTTTTTCTCAGGTTTGATTCCTTTAGACAGTATGGATGGCTGGGTTCATCAGTTGAGCTATATCTTTCCTCTAAGTTATGGTGGTCAAGCATTGTCTGACGTCATGATCAAAGGCGCCGATTTCTCAACGATTGCCCCCAACCTCGGCGTGCTACTGCTTTTTCTAGTTGGTTTCACTTGTTTGAACATCATTGGACTGAAACGATATCGAAAGGTCTGAAGTATAACAAAAAAACTGCTGCTCAACTTTCTGAGCAGCAGTTCCTTCTATCTTCTTAATGATAAAAATCAAAGCGTCCTTTAGATAAGACTTCTTTAACACCGCCGGTTTCAAAGAGCGAGCGGTCAAGAATTCCTTTTTTAATAAAGGAGGCAGGATAGCCTTTGACATTGGTTTTGCCAACCACTCCAAAAGCATGGGTATTACCAATCGACGCAACAGAGCCTAATGAATGGAAAGTGAATTTTTCGGTCGCTTCTCCTGCTAACAGGTGCAGAATATTTTTGCCAGCAGTCGCACCCATCTTCAGCGCAATTTGGGCAGTAGTGGGATAAGGTCGTTGGTTATCTGGATCCATAACAGCGGCGACGTCTCCAATAATGAAGACTTCACTATGATCTGGATCTGATAAATCATCGGCTACCGTGACACGGCCCCGTCTTTGGTTAAACCCAGAATCTCCCATTACGTGACTACCAGAAACACCAGTGGTCCAAATGATCGTGCCTGCGGCCAACTCAGCGTTAGTATTGGTGGCAGCATCTTCTTGATAAATGACGACACCAGGTTTGATTTCCTTGATAGGTTTCCCCGTTAAGAATTCCACACCCCATTCTTTCAAATGGTCTATCCCGTAATCTGCCAATTTTTCATCAAACATCGGCAATAGGCGGGTCACGGCCTCAATACAATAAAGCTTGATTTCTTTTGCCTCAACACCAGCCCATTTAGCATATGTTTCCTTATTTTCTGCTAAAGCACCTAACAATTCAATTCCGGTAAAGCCCGCGCCACAAACGACAATATTCAAAGCTTCTGGCTTTGGATCTTGCGCATAGCCTTTCATTTGGGCTTCAATATGCGCCAATGCTTGCTTTGCTGTTTCAACGTCTTCCAATTGCAACGCATTTTCCGCGGCTCCTGGAATACCAAAGGTTTCTGATTGGAAACCTAATGAAACAACTAAATAATCGTACGGTAATGTTTGGCCGCCTTTAAGGGTCACTTGTTTTTGCGTGCGGTCAATCAATGTTACCTCATCTTTTATAAACGTGGTGGTCTTGGAATTCACCACATCTTCTATTGGATACTGAATCCGTTCTGCCGGCTGAGTCCCTGCTGCCACCTCATGTAAATCAGTGGATTCATAATGGTAATCATTGCGATCTACCAGCGTCACATGAAACTCACCTTGATGGGATTGCAGGACATGCAATGCCCGCAAACCACCATAACCTGCTCCTAAAATTACAACCTCTTTCATTCTCTGCGCATCCTTTCCTTATTTCATTTCTGATCAGATCAATCAGAATAATAGACCAATAGCAAAAAAGAACACCAATGTAGTCGCTCCTACCGCTAAAATTCGTACTGCACAGATAAACGTCTCTCTTTTCACTTGTTTGGCTAAAAAGAGCCGGGTCTGTTTAAAAACAAACGGCGCGATCAAAAAAGTGCCTAAGACACTCCACGGAGCTAATCGTAAAATGGCCATTGCTAGAATGGCGACAAAAGCCAGGACATTAAGCCCTGTAAATAAATGCAAGGATCGTTTTTTCCCTAGATAATGAACCAGTGTGTAGCGATTATTATTTTCATCTTCCTCTAAATCACAAATATTATTTGCCAACATTAAATTTGCAATCCACAGTGTATTGGGTAATGCAATCAGAAATATCCCCGCTACAGTACTCAGGTTCCAAGTAAACACTTGATAAGCATTTAGATAAACACAGATCATACTAATCATGAAACCCATTGTCAGACCGGAAAATAACTCTCCTAGGGGTAGACTGGATAAGGGACGCGGACCCGATGAATAAAAAATTCCCACCAGATAGCAGTAAATCCCCATCACCAAAAAGGGCCAGCCTACGTAGAAGGAAAGAATAACCCCCATCGTAGCAGAAATCACGATCATACTGATCATTAGCCAAAAGACCTGTTTGATATTCAAGTGCTCTCGACCAATAATATTGGTCTTTTCTTTATAGTCATGGACTTGTGTCGCATGATGATAATCATTGTAGTTATCCAAAATATCCACCGCCATATTAAAAATCAGCATGGCGATAAAATAGATAACTACATAGCCTAAGTGGAGCGATTGATAATGATACCAGCTATAACAGACCCCAATCAAAAAGGGCAAAACGCTGGCTGTTTTTGCTTTAAATTCTACTAGCTCCAAAAAAACCGGCAAAGTCACGGCAACACCTCCAAAAATTTAGTTCCGCTAGTCCACTAGTCGCCGGTTACGACGGTAAACGATAAAGCGGCGCTGAAAATACTGCAAAGGAATGGTCAAGGCATGCACGAGACGCGTATAAGGAAATACACCAAAAATCGTTAGCCCGCATATGACGTGAATCTTAAAGAGTAAGGGCGCCCCCATCATTAAGCGATAGTCTGGCGAGAAATAAAATAGTTGTCGAGCCCAGACCGCCAATGTGTCACGGTAATCATAGGTAGGCACCATGGGTCCGGCAATAAAGGAACTCATGAGACCAAAGGTGATCGTGATACACAAGGCGATCATGATCAATAAATCACTCCAAGAGCTGGACAGGAAAACCCGTGCATTCGTAAAGCGGCGGAAAGTCAAAATACCAATACCAATTAACGTAATGAAGCCTGCAAAGCCTCCCATCATCAATGCGAAGGCATGGTACATCTCATTGGAGATTCCGAAATACTCCGTCACAGATTTAGGCACCAAGATGCCCGTCACATGCCCTGCCAAAACCAACAGAATCCCTATATGAAATAGTATACTCCCAATCATCAATTGTTTCTTCTCCAGAAGCTCACTGGATTTTGCAGTTACACTGCCTTTGTTGCGGGTAAAACGAATCAACGTCCCGAAAACAAAGGAACCTAGACACAGATAAGGGTAGATCACCCATAAAATTTGATTAATGAATGTCATTGGACGGCCACCTCCTGAAGATCAATACAGGCTCTGACTAATTGACGGGTACTGCGTAAAAGCTCAACATAGGGTGACTCTTCAGCCTCTTTCAACATGTGATAAGTGCCATCTTCAATCACTGCCAGCATAAACAGCAGCTCTCGCTGATGCGGTGCCTCTAAAAAATCCCCATAGGCTAAAAACTCCAACATAGCAGGTAAATAATCTGCCAATTCAGGTTGCGCTAAAGCTGAACCAAAGCTTTCATATAATACCTTTAACTTGGCTAATGTATCTCCCCGTTTACGAGAATCTTCCAATTTATAGTAGGTGCAGTACAAGGTCAACTTCTTGTTTAGTTCAAATAAACGGGTATATTCCTCCTCCAGCTCTGGCAACGATTGCTGCTGCAGCTGCGTTAATGCCGCTAATACGCTGGCTGCTTCCGGCAATCCTTGAAAGGCAGCAACTGTCTCTTGCAAGAAGGCCGCGGACTGTAGGCTACTAGTGGGATAATCCAGCAATTCCGCTAATAGCGCTAAGGCTGGTCTCCTTGCTAATAAAGCTTTCTCTTTAATCACGCCAGATCCCCCCATAAAAGTTCTCGGCATAAATTTCGGCGCCGGATTTTCCTTTTTGAGCCTCAGTGACGATTGGTTCTGCTCGGTGACCGCCAGAACCACAGCCTGGACAGCCTTCATAGCCAACCGTTCCATGAGCTAACTCAGGATCAGCTAAAACCTGTTCCCGGTGAGCTTTCGGCAGGACAAAGCGATCTTCATACTTCGCGATGGCCAATAAGCGGTAAAGTTTTTCTACCCGTTGCGGGTCTAAACCAACCTGCGCCAGCGTCTCTTCAGCTAATGGCCGCTCCGTATTTTTTCCGCGCATATACAACCGCATCATGGCTAATTTATACAACGCTGCTTTGACAGGTCTAGGATCACCAGCGGTCAACATATTCGCTAAATATTGTACAGGAATTCGCATTTCATCGATTCCAGGGAAAATAGCTTCTGCCTCACCCACTGACTCTTTCCCTTCAAAGACATTCATAATTGGCGACAATGGCGGCACATACCAAACCATTGGCAATGTCCGATATTCTGGGTGCAACGGAAACGCCAAGCGCTCCTTCACCGCTAATTGATAAATCGGGGAACGCTGTGCAAAGTCTAGTGTTTCTTGATCGATTCCTTGCTCAAGAGCCGCTTTTTGAATTGTTGGATCAAATGGATCCAAAAATAGCTCTAATTGGCGTTCGTATAATTCCTTTTCATCCGTTTCTTCCGCGACTTCTTTGACTTTATCCGCATCATACAAGACAACGCCTAAATAACGGATACGTCCCACACAAGTTTCCGAACAAACCGTGGGCAAGCCCTCTTCGATTCGCGGATAGCATAGCGTACATTTTTCTGCTTTATGGGTTTTCCAATTGAAATAGACTTTTTTGTATGGACAGCCGGACATACAGAAGCGCCAGCTCCGACAACGGTCTTGATTAACTAACACGATGCCATCTTCATCACGCTTATACATCGCACCACTGGGACAAGATGCAACACAAGCCGGATTCAAGCAGTGCTCACACAGACGTGGCAGATACATCATAAAGACCGACTCAAAATCGGCTTTAATTTCTTCTTGAATTCCCCGTAAATTAGGATCCTCCGCCATACTTTTTTCACCGCCAGCTAAATCGTCATCCCAGTTAGGTCCCCATTTCAACTCAATATTTTCCCCGGTCAATTGAGATTTAGCCCGGGCTACTGGTTGGTGGGTCCCTTCTTTACCAAATAAAGCCTGATAATCATAGTTCCAAGGCTCATAATAATCATCTATCTCTGGCATATTTTGATTGTAGAAGATACTCAAAGTAGCAAATTTTTCTAGCTTACCGCCCGCTTTTAAGGTCAGCTTTCCTTTACTATCCAGCTTCCAGCCACCCTTATAGCGCTGATTGTCTTCCCAGTTTTGGGGATAACCCACTCCAGGCTTCGTTTCCACATTATTGAACCACATATATTCAGCACCGGGACGATTCGTCCAAGTATTTTTACACGTTACGGAACAGGTATGACAGCCGATACACTTGTCCAAATTTAAGACCATGCTGATCTGAGCTTTAATTTTCATACCAATTCACCTCCTCCAGTTTCCGGACTGTGACGTACAGATCCCGTTGATTACCAATAGGACCGTAATAATTGAAGCCGTAGCTTAGTTGCGCATACCCGCCGACCATTTGCGTAGGCTTGATATGAATTTGCGTAGGTGCATTGTGGCTCCCGCCACGATTACCGGTCAGCTCTGATAACGGCACATGAATATGCATATCTTGGGCATGATACATGTACATTGCTCCTTCTGGCATCCGGTGGCTAACTACCGCCCGGGCCGTCACCACACCGTTCCGGTTATAAAGCTCCACCCAATCGTTATCTTGCAACGCTAGTTTCCTCGCGTCTTCCATGGAGAGCCAAACAGTGGGACCGCCTCTAAACAGTGTCAGCATTTGTAAGTCGTCCTGATAGGTTGTATGGATGTTCCATTTTCCGTGAGGGGTCATATAGCGCAAGGTCAACTCTCTGCCATGGTGGGTGATCTGTTGATCTTTCGGACCCATTACCTGTGGCGCCAAAGTCGGCTTGTAAATCGCCAACATCTCTCCGTATTCTTGAAAGACTTCGTGGTCGATATAAAACTGCTGGCGCCCAGTCAAAGTGCGGAAAGGAACTAGCCGCTCAATATTTAACGTAAAAGGTGAATAACGCTGATTGTCTTTTTTGATACTGGAAAAAATCGGCGTTGGTAACGTTTGCTGTGGCTGAGCCGTAATCGTTTGAAAATTCATATGAATATCTTCACTACTAGCCCCAATATCCGTTAAAGAAAGACCAGTTTTAGCCTCTGCATCTTGCCAAGCTTTCACAGCTACTTTACCATTTGAGGTACTAGAAAGAGTCAAAATGGCTTCCACCGCTTGTTTGGCGGTATATAGCTGTGGACAGCCTTGGGAACTGCCTTCGGTTACCGTTTGGTTGATGGCTTTCAACTGTTCATATTGTTCACCGATTGGGAAGGAATACCCTTCAGCGCCTACCTTACCGTTTTCTAAATTCGGTCCTAATGCAATAAACTGATCATATAGTTTCGTATAGTCACGTTTAATCAGCTTCAACTGAGGCATCGTTTGACCTGGAATTGCCTCAATCTCGCCTTTAGCCCAATCTTTCACTTCTCCGTATGGTTGCGCGATTTCAGCTGGTGAATCATGGCCCATTGGGGTACTTAATAGATCATAACGAGGTTCAGGCAATTCCGTTTGAGCCATATCTTGGAATACTTTCGCTAAATCCTGGAAAATACGCCAATCAGTTCGTGATTCCCATAATGGGCTAACCGCCGCATTAAAAGGATGAATGAAAGGATGCATATCAGTACTGGAGAGGTCTTCTTTTTCATACCAAGTTGCAGCTGGCAAGACGATATCTGAATACATGGGTGTCGCCACCATTCGGAAGTCTAGCGTCACGACTAAATCCAGCTTGCCCTCTACCGCCGCTTGCTCCCACTCCATCTCCTCTGGCTTGAAGTCCTCATTGGTACTAGCTAATAAGTTGTTTTCAGTTCCTAACAAGTGCTTCATGAAGTATTCTTGGCCCTTGCCACTAGAAGAAAAGAGATTGGATCGCCAAACAAAGAGCCCCTTTGGCTGATTTTCTTTGCGGTCTGGCGCTTGTGCCGCGAATTGGAGCGTCCCGGCTTTTAACTCTGTCACCGCTTTATCCACAACCGTTTTTTCATCAGTTGTTCCGTACTCTTCCACAAAGGAAAGACTATTGCGGTCAAACTGGGGATAACTTGGCAGCCAACCTAAACGGATCGCCATTTGATTGTAATCTGCCGGATGTCGGTAACGGTTCTTATCCTTAGCAGTTGGTGATTTTAAGGCCTCGTTATCCAATTCATCATATTTCCACTGGTCACTAGCAAAGTAGAAGAAGGAGGTGCCATTTTGTTGGCGTGCACCACCTGTCCAGTCTTTAGCAAAGGCTAAGGTCCCCCAGCCTTCTTGCGGACGTAGTTTTTCTTGGCCGACATAATGGGCCCAACCACCGCCAGAGACACCTTCACAACCCGTTAACAGAATCAGATTAAAAATTGCCCGGTAAATCATATCACTGTTGAACCAGTGATTGATACCAGCTCCCATGATTACCATGGAACGACCTTCCGTATCGATAGCATTTTGTGCAAATTCACGGCCAATTTGAGCCGCTAAGGAGGCCTTCACACCAGTAATTTTTTCTTGCCAAGCTGGTGTATAAGGACTCGTTACATCTTCTGGTCCGCTAGCCGCCAAATCATCTTGCTCACTACGTTTGATTCCATATTGGCTCATCATCAAATCATAAACGGTTGCCACCAGTGCCTTTTCACCACTTGCCAACGTCAGCTCCTTAGCTGGCACATTACGGGTGACCACTTGACTACCCGCCTCGTCAAAATAAGGAAAATCAATCCGGGTCATTGCTCCATCAAAAATACTTAAAGCAGGCTTGATTGGGTTGCCCTGTTCATCCTCCAGCTTCAAGTTCCATTTTTCTTTTTCAGCCCAACGCTGGCCCACCGTTCCATTAGGTACCTTTACAGCCTGGGCTGCTTCATCCCACAGAACCGGCTTCCATTCGCCATGCTCTGTCGGCTGTTCTGTTAAATCACTGATGCGCAAAAAGCGACCGGAACGAAAATGATCGGTAGCTGGATTTTTCTCTAATAAGACTAAGAAAGGTAGATCCGTATACTGCTTAGCATACTGGGTAAACCGTGGTGTTGCTTTATCTTGATAAAACTCCTTCAGAATCGTATACGTCATTCCTTGGGCCAATGCCGCATCAGTTCCCGGCTTCGGTGCCAACCAGTTATCCGCAAATTTAACATTTTCAGCGTAATCCGGCGTCACTGCCACCACTTTCGTTCCGTTATAGCGAACTTCAGTCATGAAATGCGCATCAGGCGTGCGCGTCAAGGGCACATTAGAACCCCACATCATCAAGTACTGGCTGTTATACCAGTCACCGGATTCTGGTACATCGGTTTGTTCACCCCAGACTTGCGGGGAAGATGGCGGTAAATCAGCATACCAATCATAGAAACTCAAGGCCTCGCCCCCCATCAAAGATAAGAAGCGCGTTCCCGCCGCATAACTAATCATGGACATCGCTGGAATCGGAGAGAAACCTGCGATTCGGTCAGGACCGTCTTTTTTGATGGTATAGATTAACATTGCGCTGATTAACTCCAGTGCGTCTTCCCATTTTACACGCACTAGTCCGCCTTTACCGCGAACCTTTTTGTAGCTTTCCGCTTTGACGGGATCTTCCACAATACTCGCCCAGGCAGAGACAGCGGTTTCATTTTGCTGTTTCGCTTCTTGCCACAATTGCCAAAGTCGTCCGCGCATATACGGATACTTGATCCGTAAAGGTGAATATTCGTACCAGCTAAAGCTCGCTCCCCGTGGACAACCTCGTGGTTCGAATTCTGGCATATCCGGTCCGCAAGTTGGATAATCCGTCGCTTGATGCTCCCACGTGATTAGCCCCTCTTTTACAAAAACATTCCAACTACAAGAGCCTGTACAATTAACTCCATGCGTCGTCCGCACCACTTTATCATGGGCCCAGCGATGACGGTACAAGGATTCCCATTGACGCTGGTTATCCTCTAATTGGCTAAAACCGTCGTTGAATTTTTCAACTTTTTTGAAGAATCTAGGCTTTCTCACCAACAACATCTCCTTTACAATAAGGTACTAGTTCTTCTGACTACTCTCCCTTTGAGAGCTTGAATAAAATGCGGGACGTCAGTTTAAAAAACTAGTCCGTTGAAGAACAGGATCCATAGACCATGTTCTTCTAAAATTTGTGAAATTAGTGCAATACTCTTCGTAATAAAACTAAGACGACACACTTATATTTTAACAAAATTATCATTTTCAGTCTTATCGCAACCGCTTATTGAGAACAATTCCCAGTGTTCACAAAGTTTCACCCCTTGTAAATATTAAATAAAAATTAGAAAAGGTACCATTTTAATAAACAAGCACGACTTCTTATATGAAAACAATAAAAAAACGCAGGCTATCAATCATTTAAACGATTAATAGTCTGCGCTAATTCATCCTTTTCAATTTGATCACTTATGAGCAAAACACCTTAAAAATTTTCACCTTTCCCTGCCGCAATGAAGCGACGTGCAAAGGTAAAAACAATCGGTACAATGACCGCTGTCGTTAAAAAGAGTAACAGCCCAAAGGCTTGATCATACCACGAAGAGAGGCCAACAATAGTTGCTTTAAGAAAAGCACCTAAACGGGCCGTGGCCAAGGTCGCAATTGCCAGCGGGAAGGTCAGCGCTGCAAAGGCAATCGTAAAAGGTCCTGCAACAAAGCTCGGTAGTTTTACAATCACAGCAATAATAAAGCCCAACAAAATCACATAGAGCAAGTTTGCCAACCACGGCTGCGGCTGTTTGGCCATCGTTAAATAGGCAATTAGCGTCAAACTAAAGGGCGCTAAAAAAATAGTAAAGGTCGGTCGCAAAACCTCTGGCAATGCTTTTTTCCATAGCCGCCAAATCATAGCCGGCACAAGGGTGAAGGTGATAAGAAAACCATAGATCATCAAACCCTTCATAATGACCGGATTGCCAAAGGCGCCCCCCGCTACTACAGGTACCAAAATCCCAACATATGTAACAAACCAAGTCGGCGTGAAACCATCTAACGTGGGTGCTTTAAGCACATTGCGCCAAGTAAAATAAAGAATGTGCAGAGCGTGTAGCGTGACAGCTAGATACCAAATGACCAGCCCCACTTGCGGCCAAGGCAGTATGTCGTGAAAATATCCAGCCAAAATTGCCATCAGCATCGGCCAAGCTGCGTACAGACTTCCTGGGATTGGTTGGAGATACTCCCCTTTAAATTGTTGAAAATCCGTTACGATTTTTAATAAGGCAATCAGCCAGACTAACAGCCCCCACAACATACACAGATGCCTCACGCCACTAAGTCCCAACACATTGTAGCAATTACTCAGGGTACAGAGACCCATGGTGGCGGCAATTGCATTAGGCGGTAGTGCTGTGGCCAGAGCTTTTTTCAAATTCCACATGCAAACAACTCCTTGTTTAAATTAATGATTTCGTTGCAGTAAGCTTCCTGTAATTTCTGCTAATTGATAACGCCCTGGAGTCGCTGGTAGTTTTTCGATATCCGCTAAGGCCGACAATGTCAATTCTCGCGCCAACTCCCGTGCTGCTTCAATACCACCATGGCTGACCACTAACTCTGCTACTTTCGCAACTTCAGCCAAGGTGATTTGTCTACCTTTGGCAAGATAGGGCGCAAACACTTCGGGGGCCGCTTCTTTCGCTAAAATCAATGGCAATGAATAGACACCTTGCCCCAAGTCCTCTAAAACCGGTTTATCCATTTGCTGCTGGCTGCCTGTGTAGTCTAAAATGTCATCATTGATTTGAAAAGCGATCCCGATTTTACGACCAATCTCTCCTGCTAGCATCACCTGTTCCGGCGTACCGTCACTAAAGTAGACACCCTCTTGTGCTGCTAAAGCAAACAGTTCAGCCGTTTTACCTTCCACACTCTTTAAATACGTGCAAACTTCAATTTCTTCATCAAAGCGGTTTTGCATTTGCTGCAGTTCCCCTAGCAAAACCCGTTTCATGGCTTGCGCATTGACCATTAAATAATCTGTTCCATTCATTAATTGAATCAACAATTCAAAAAACTGCGTAAACAATAAATCTCCTGTATAAACCGCGACATCCTTGCCATAACACGCTTGAATCGTCACTTGATTATGTCGCAGCGGTGAATCATCAATAATATCATCATGGATCAAAGTCGCCATATGTAAAAGTTCTAATGTCGCGGCAATCTTCAGCATTTTTTCATCCGTAACCGTTTTGCCTGTGATCGTGTCCGCAAACATTAAACAAAATGCCGGCCGCAACATCTTGCCACCACTAGTAGCGAAGTCTGTCAATGCCCGCTGAATTTCTTGATTATCTACTTGTACCTGTTGAAAAATAAACGAACGAATCTTCCCTAACCGTTCCACCATCTCCGGGTATCCTGCCCAATTTCTCTCCACAGCCAACCATCCCTTCACAAGTGACTCCCCCGTCACTCTCGTCTTCCATTTTATTCTACCCGAATATTATCAGAAAAACGAATTTCTTATACGGCTCCTGCCAAATATTTTACAAGTGGCGTATCAAAACAAAGAAGCTCGTTGAAGAAAAGTACCAATATGCCAGCTTTTAGCAAATAATACATTCTACATTTAGACAGTTTGAAATGATGAACGGATTCAATCTCGTATTCAATTCAAAACACAAAAAAGCTGAACCCTTATCAATCAAGGGCTCAGCTAGTATTTAAAGCCTATTCTTCTTCTTCAGCCATGAATGTATTGAAAACTTCTTCAATCATGTCCCATTCAGCGTCTGTTTCGATTTGTTGCAATTCGCCTTCTGTGCCATCTTCGTTTTCAATGTAGGCATAGGCTTGTAATTCAACGTCCTCTTCGTCGTCGATACCTGCTGGATAAAGCAGCACGTAGTTTTTACCGTATTCTTCTTGGCCGTCGATAGTTAAAAGAACTTCGTATAGAGATTCTGCTCCTTCGTCGTCCACTAAAGTGATATATTCTGGTTCGTGCTCATGGTCATGATGGTGATCATGATCGTGGTCATGGTGATGTTCTGTCATGTTGTTTCCTCCTTATAGTTTGCTGGCGCGATCCAAATAATTTTGCAGGATCATCACGGCAGCCAATTTGTCGATAACTTTTTTGCGTTTTGCTCGAGAAGCATTGGCTTGCTCGACCAGCATGCGTTCTGCTTGGACCGTGGTCAGTCGTTCATCTTGATAAGCAACTGGCAATCCAAAAAGCGTTTCTAATTGAGCCCCATAAGCGAGTGATGCTTCGGCGCGAGGACCAATCGTATTATTCATATTTTTAGGCAGACCCACAACGAATTGCTCCACTTCGTATTCTTGGACCAATTCTTTCAAGCGGTCAAACCCAAATTCGCCTTTGTCTTCATTGATGGAAATAATTTCCACCCCTTGAGCAGTCCAACCTAAGAGATCACTGACAGCGACTCCCACGGTTTTCGAGCCTACATCCAGACCCATTATTCTCATCGAACGTCGATTCCATGATTATAGAGATAGTGTTTTACTAATTCTTCCATAATCTCATCTCGTTCGTGACGGCGGATCAAGTTACGCGCGTCATGATAGCGAGGAATATACGCCGGGTCGCCAGAAAGTAGATAACCTACGATCTGATTGATCGGATTGTATCCTTTTTCAGCTAACGCCCAGTAAACCGTCGCTAATGTTTCACTTACCTCTTTTTTACGATTGTCGTCAAAATCAAATCGTACTGTTTCATCTGTAAAGCCCATCCATCAACACCTCTTTTCACGGATTTGCGCCTATTTATACAGTTTCATTTTACTAAAAAGCCCGCAAAACTACAAATATTATTTCGTTTTCACCTTTATCCTATCATAGTTGTCTCATAACGTTCTCTTTTCAGGACTGTCTTTACCATTTTTGAAGTTTTGAGGAGCAAAAAAGCAGTACTCCTTGAGGAATACTGCTAAGTGTTTAGAAAGAAGGAATCAACGTATCGCTATGATCCTTTTCTAAAAATTCTTTGACTTCGGGACTAGTCATCGCCTTTTTCAATTCTTTGATCTTTTCAGAGTCTTGATTGTCCTCACGAGCAACGAGTGAAATGGCAAAACGGTTGTCGATTTTTTGTTCTAGCAAGATCGCATCCGTTGGCTTCAAACCAACTTTAGCGATATAAGTCGGATAATTGTAAACCATGGCCACATTTTTTTCATTGTAAGCCTCAGCCAGATTCAACAAGTCAACTGATAGCCATTTGAATTCATGAGGATTGTCCACGATATCCTTCAATGTTCCATTAAAGCCAACACCGTCCTTCAATTTGATTAAGCCCGCTTCATTCAGGATAGCTAATGCGCGTCCTTCATTAGAAACATCATTCGGTAAAGCAATCGTAGCCCCTTTGGGTAGTTCATCAATTTTTTTGTATTCTTTTGAATAGAAGCCGACTTTAGCGTCATAGATTTTTTGGATAGCAACTAGATGGGCATCCTTTTCTTCATTGAATTTTTTCATGAAGGGTTCGTGTTGGGCGAAGTTTGCATCCACTTCTTTATTATTCAACAATTCATTGTATTGAATATTATCATTGACTTGCACCAGTTGGATATCCCAACCGTCTTTTTTCGCTACTTCCGCTGCTTTTTCCACCACATCTGTCATAGGTGTCGTTTGGCTAGCCACTTTGATCACCTTATCTGAGTTATCAGCGCTACCTCCATTGCCACAGGCTGCTAAAAGCCCCATCAAACCAATCATTGCTACAACTAAACCTTTTTTCATTTTGCCACTCCTTCGCTTGTTTTAACGTTTATCTAACAATCGTGCTGTCGTAGTTCCCAGCACTTGAATCAAAAACACCGCAACGATCATCAGTAAAATCGTGGTGTACATGATGTCATATTCATAGCGCTGATACCCGTAACGAATCGCAAAGTCACCGATACCACCGCCGCCCACAATCCCCATAACCGTTGAATAAGAAACCAGACTAATGGTGGTGGACGTATAACTTAAAATCAAGCCACTGCGGGCCTCAACATATAAAAATTCCCAAATCAGCTGCCACCGGGTGGCTCCCAAAGAGGCTGCCAGTTCCAAGACTTCTCGTGGTACATCTAAAAGGACTTGTTCCACCAAACGCGCATAAATTGCCACAGCCACAAAAGCTAAGGGAAAGGCCGCAGCATAGGTTCCAAAAGCCGTCCCCAACACGAAGCGCGTCAAAGGAATCAAGGCCACTACAAATAAAAGAAACGGAAAGGACCGGACGGTGTCGACATATATATTTAGTGCCCAATAAAATCCACGATTGGGCCGCACACCGTTTTTTCGGCTTAGAAAAAGTCCAGTACCTACTGGTAGTCCAATTAATAAGGCCGCTAGCATCGCTAAAACCATCATAATCGTCGTATCAGTGATTGCCTGTAAAATCTCGGGACGAAAGGTCATCAATCTAGTCCAATAATTCATGCTTGCAACCTCGCAATCACTTGCGCCGTATAATCTGCCTCGTCCTGCAATACTGCTGGCTGAACTGCTGTAATCGCTTGGAGCCGTCCTGCTTCCAGCACTGCGGCCCGCTGACACAAAAATTTCACTGCCGCCAATTCATGGCTAACAAAAAGAATCGTTGGCTGAAAAGTCGCGTGAACTTTTTTTAATAGCTTCAAGATTTCCAACGTATTTTTTTCATCTAAAGCAGAGGTTGGCTCATCACATAAGATAATTTTCGGTTCCGTAATCAAGGCTCTGGCAATTGCTGCTCGTTGTTTTTGACCACCGCTTAACTGACTAGGGTAACTTTTCGCTTTGTCTCCTAAACCAACAAACTCTAACAATTGCTGACTCTTAGCTGGATCTGCTTTGCCTAAAAGCTTCAAAGGCAACCCGACGTTTTCAGCAATCGTGCGATTATGCAAAAGGTGATATTGCTGAAAGACCATGCCAATCGTCTGTTTAATTTGCCGACGTCGCTGATCAGACAGTTGCCAAACATCCGTCCCTGCTAGTAACAATTTCCCCTCAGAAGGTTGTTCTAACAAATTCAATAACCGTAATAAAGTTGATTTACCCGCACCGCTTTCTCCCACGATACCAAAAATCTCATGATCCTCGATGGTTAAGTCGATTTGGTCAAGGGCTTTTTCGGGATAATAGTGGCTCACATTCTGTAATTCAATCATGATGGCCTCCTAATCCGCTAATAGATCCAAAAGGGTCTCATTATCTAGGTGACTAAAATAAAGATCAGCCTCGATATCCTTTAAGGCTGTTGCCAACGCTTGACGTTGATAAGGCAAGCCCACCAGCTTTTCTGCTAGCTCACTTGAGTCTTTTTGGCCAAAATAATCCCCGTAAAAAACAAGATTGCTAATATGACCTTTCGCGACTTCAATCCGAGCATCAATGATTCCCACGGCCGGATAGCGACGGCGACGTTGGATGGAGTAGGCAGGGGCCTCCCCGTAAATCCATTCCTCGTTGCCATAAATCTCGGTTACTAATTGCGCGATGGCCGCGTCATCTTCTGCTGAAAGATGTAATTCTTTAGCCGCAATCGTTCTTAAATCGTTCACATCGAACAAACGCTTCAATAATTCATCGCGAAAGGCTTCTGTGGATAATCCTTGATACTCCGCTGCTAAATAAGGACGCAAATTGGTAACGTGGGAACGAACGGACTTGGTCCCTTTCGATTCGATTTTGTCTTTCGCTACCCGCAAAGCCTGCGGCAACACATCTAAGTCGACATCTAACATCAAGGTTCCATGGGAGAATAATTTGCCTCGTTTCTTATACATGGCATTTCCTGAGAATTTTTTCCCCTCAATCAGCAAATCGTTACGACCGCTAACTTCCGCGCCAGTCGCCCCCATTTCATGGATTGCCTTTAAAATCGGCTGCGTAAACTCGGCAAAATTGCCGAAATCTTCCCGACCTGCTTTTGTAACAAAACTAAAGCTGACATTGCCCAAATCATCATAGACGGCACCCCCGCCGGATAAACGGCGTGTCACCGTAATGCCACGCTCACGAACAAATTTCTGATCGATTTCTTCAATGGCATTTTGATTACGGCCAATAATGATACACGGTTCTTGAATATAAAAGAGAACTAATGGTTCCTCAAAATCTTTTTCTAATAAGTATTGCTCTGTCGCGAGATTCACTCGAATGTCTCGTGAAGGCATCGCATAATAAAGCATGTGCCGACTCCTTTCAAAAAACAAGTTGCAACTGATTTGTATTGTGTACTATTTATATACAGATGTCAACGAAAACAATTATGAAAAACATAAGAAAATCACCTGTATTATTGTACTATTATTTTCTAAAAACTGTATTACTTAATTCCCTTTTGTTTGTGATAAAAAGAACAAAAAGACGGCCATAAGCGATTACTTATGACCATCTTTTTTATACACGTCTTTTGCGAAGCAATAAGAGTGCGCCGCCAATTATCGTAAGTCCCAACATAATCCATAACGGATTGTTGCTTTCACCCGTATGCGGATATGGTGTTGTTGGCTGATTCTCAAACTTACCTAAATCAAGTGTCGGTGCTTTTGCAGCGGCCTCATCAATTGTGAAACGAACCACTTGCGAACTACGTACATAGCCGGTTGGTGCTTTAGTTTCCCGCCATTCATAGGTACCTGGCGCTAAATTCGCTACTTGTAAATGACCATTACGATCGGAGACGACTTCCGCTATGCGTGTAGCCTCGCGACCTGAAACTTGCCATAATTCAAAGGTTGCGCCTGACAGTGGTTGACCCTTTTCATTGGTTTTTGTCAAGGTTGCTTGGCCTTTAAAGTTTACAAAGGTGCCTAAATCATGAGTTGGTGCTGTCTTACTTTCAGCTTCAATCTCGAATGGAATTGCAGCCGTATTGCGGATGTAGCCTGTTGGTGCGCTAGTTTCTCGCAATTCATAACGTCCTGGCGCTAAGTCTTTGACTACTACTTGACCATCTTCTCCGCTTGTAATCGCGCCTCTTAATAGTTGCCCATTACCACCAGCGGATACATCCCACAATTGAAAGACAGCGCCCGCCAAACCGTGCCCCTGCTGATTGGTTTTTTGTAGCGTAACCTGTCCTTGATAATTGGCAAATTCACCTAGATTCAAGTGCGGTTCCTTCGCGCTTTCTTTTTCGATAGTAAACGGAACGGGGTTCGTATTGACAATGTACCCTACTGGAGCGCTCACTTCTCGTAGTTCATAATTGCCTGGCGCAAGATTAGCCACACTGACTAAGCCATTGCTGTCTGACTGGATGTCCTCAAAGCCTGCCACAGGTCTTGCGCTCCCTTTTGCCATACTTGGAACACGGCTCCTGCTAAAGGATTGCCCGTACTATCAGTTTTCTTCAAGGTTACGTTTCCTTGGTAGTTGACAAAATCAGCTAATGTCACGACTGGCGTTTCTGCCGCAGAAGCAACAATTGTAAAGTCGATTGGATTGGTATTAATGACGTGGCCTTCAGGCGCTGTCACTTCCCGCAGCTCATAATCACCAGGAACTAAATCACTAATCGTTAATTGTCCTGACGCATCTGTGGTGACTGCTTCTTGACCGGCTACTGCCTTAGGTACAGTCGGATTGGTTACATCCCACAATTGGAAGACTGCGCCAGCCAAGCCAACGCCATTTTTATCCTTTTTCTTCATCGTGACAGTTCCGCGGAAATTGACGAATTCGCCTAGATCCAACTGTTGTTCTTCCGTGCTTGCTGATGCAATCGTAAATTCGATCGGGTTCGTATTTAATACGTACCCACTTGGTGCGGTGATTTCCCGCAATTCATAATTGCCCGGTGCGATATCTAGTACGTTGATTACGCCTACCGTATCTGACTGCAGATTTTCATAGCCAGCTACCGGACCACTATCATTGCCTTTTTGCCATACTTGGAACACCGCTCCAGCTAATGGATTTCCGGCGCTATCGGTTTTCTTCAGTACTGCATTTCCTTGATAGTTAACAAAATCAGCTAAGTTTAACATTGGCGGAGTCGCCGCAGTATCTACAATCGTAAAGTCAATTGGATTACTATTGATAACATAGCCTTTAGGTGCGGTTACTTCCCGCAGTTCATAAGCCCCCGGTACCAAATCAGTAATCGTCAGTTGTCCTTCATCATCGGTTGTAACCGCATCATGTTCGGCCACTTGCTGTGGATTATCCGGATCCGTCACATTCCAAAGCTGGAAGACTGCTCCGGCTAAGCCTGCTTCATTCTTATCCGTTTTCTTCATCGTAACGGTTCCCTGGAAGTTAGCAAATTCGCCTAAATTGATGACTGGCTGACTAGTAGCCGCCGATACAATCGTAAACGGTTGTGGATTTGAATTTAGTACATAACCCACTGGTGCTTGGCTTTCGTGCAATTCGTATACTCCCGGCGCCAAGCCTGTTGCTTGAACGATTCCTTGACTGTCAGAAATCAAATGATCATAACCTGCTACAAGTTCCGGGTTTACCGGGTCCGCCACATCCCATAATTGGAAGACAGCGCCTGGTAATGGCTGACTATGATTGTCGGTTTTCACAAAAGAAACAGTTCCTTTAAAGTTGACAAAGTCACCGACCATTATGGTATCCGGTGCATTCTCCGCTTCCGCTAAAATCGTAAACGGTTCTGAAAGATTGGTGTTTAAGACATAGCCTGGCGCAGCTTGCGTTTCTCTAAATTGATACGTTCCTGGTGCTAGTCCATCGGCAAATACCATCCCATCTGGACCACTTATCAAGTCTTCAAATCCGGCAACAGGATTGCCATCTTGGTCTAACACTTCAAAATGAGCCCCCGGTACCGCGATAGAGCCGTCTGCCGTTTCTTCAATTTTTTGCATTCGAGCTGAACCTTTATAGTTGATAGCTGTAAGAGCATTGCCAGCAACGTCAATCGTAATCGTTGCAGGTTCACCTGCCGCCATCTTCTCTATTTCAAACTGTGGCAACACTGCTGTATTTAACAGATAGCCATCTGGCGGAGTGATTTCTTTAAACCGATATTTTCCTGGTGCTAATCCCGTAACGGTAATGAGCCCCTTTTCTGTGGTCATGGTGCCATAACGTTCGATTGGGTTATCATTGGCATCCAGTAGTTGGAACTGGGCACCATCTAGCAAATCAGAGCCCAGATTTTCTTTCGTTAACTGAGCACGACCCTTATAGTTACTTAAATTAAGCTTCGTTCCGTCTTGCTCCCCACCTACTACAATGGGTTTATCTTGTGCTTCAGTTGGAATCGTAAACGGTACTGTCGTGGTATTGCGAATATAGCCTTCTGCAGCTGTTACCTCTTCAAAGTAATAATCACCTGGCGCCAAACCCGTAATCAGAACATGCCCCTCGCCATCAGACTCAATTGGTGTTTGATTTACAGGTGTTTCTTCTTCACCTGATAGATAAACGTTGAATGTAGCACCGGCAAGCGGCGTGTCCACAGTAGCAGCTTCGCCATCCCATTTTGTCAACAAGGCCGAACCTTGGTAGTTCACTAAAGCAAAATCAGGATCATCCGTATTCTTGATGTGAACAACTTCTGGTTTACCTGCTGCCGTGTCTGCAATCTCAAACGGCACTTCTCTTGTATTCACAAGGTAGGCATTATTCGGTGTAGAGATTTCTTTAAAATAATAGTTGCCTGGTGCTAAACCTTCCGCATAGACAACACCATCACTACTCGTGACTTGTAACGGTTGATTGTTGATTTCCACTGGATCACCGTTTTCAGTGTAAACGCCAAAGACCGCTCCATCTACATCATTACCAGCCTCATCTTGCTTCAGCATCTGAGCAGCACCTTTGTAGTTGATCAAAGGATTGGCGGCGTCAGTCACGTCGATCGTCGTCTCAGTGTTTGACCCTGCGTTGCTCTCTAGGTGGAACTCATGCACAGTCGTGTCTAAAATGTAACCAGTCGGTGCCGTAACTTCTTTATATTGATAGTCCCCACCAGTTAGATTCTGAACAGAGACATTCCCGGTTAGCGGATTAGACATAAAGGTTCCATCGGCTGTTTGACCGTAATCAATATTCTCAGAATTATTAGTTGGATCCGTAATATCTACAAATTCACCTAATGAGTTTTCCTTATAAAGTCTAAATTCAGCGCCACCAATTGGTTGTGGGTCTCCACCAGATAAGTTGTCTTGTGCCTGTTTTGTCCAGAACACTTTCCAGTTATAGTTTTTGAAGGGCGTACTTTCTGTGTGCACAAGCTTTTGGGCAGGTTCGTCAATAATATATTCGTCGTCGCCAGTACCAGAAAGCGGCATCGTAAATTTCAAAATCGTATCATTAATGACATAATCATCTGGTGCTTTAATTTCACTTAGTCCGTATGTTGTTCCCGGTGCTAAGTTCTCTACCAAAATCTTGCCATTGTCATTCGAAGTGACCTCAATAGGTTCACCATCTTTTAAGATAGGTGTGCCTTTTTCATCTAACAATTGGAAAATAGCTCCTGGTAACGTTGCACCCGTTTCACCAGAAATTTTGGTAAATTCGGCATTCCCTTTGTAATTGATAAATGGATTATCTAAAATAACTATCGGCTCAGGCTTACTACTAGCATCGCCGGTAATCGTAAAGAGTAATTTTGTCCCATTCAGATAGTAGCCATCGACTGATTGCTCCGTCACCATATATTTCCCTGGACGTAACTGATCAAAAAGCACTTGACCGTTTTCATCAGACACAAAGGTTCGATCTACTACCGGTTCATAATCCGAGGTATTAAGCGGCGCCCATTCCAAGGTAAAGCCGGCTCCCTGGATCGCTTCACCTTCCTCGCCTTGTTTCGTTAACACAGCGCTACCTTGATAATTATTCAACACCACCTGGCTAATCGGTGTTTCTGAATTTTCATCCCCATAGACTTTCCGGGTGCCATCTGCATCTTCTTTCACAACGAATGCTACCGGCGCAAAATTAGGCAGATATTCTAATCCCATATTATCATAAGGAGCGGATAACTCTTTTATTTGGTATTTGCCTACTGTCAAAAGCTGAAGCTCCACACCGGCTTCTTCCGCGGCAAACGTTGAAAGAATGTCGTAGGCACCTTCAGTTTCATTCCATTTCATTAAGGAGAATAAGCCACCGGCTAATTTGGTACCACTCCCATCCTCTTTGAAGAAGGTCGTAGTTACGGGTTCATTTTCAATGACAATCGGCGTAGTTGAGCTTGTACTAGCGTCATTTACGGGTACTTTGACCCCTGCTTGCAACTCTGGGCTAATCGTATAGCCATCGGGCGCTGCAATTTCCTTCATGATATAATCAAAACCATTTGCACTAGTATCTGTGTAGACAAGGTTCCCAAAAGTAAACTGCCCCGTCTCACTAGTGGTCACATCATAAATTATTTGTGGCGCAACTGAGCTGTTATTTCCTTTGAAGACTCGAATCAGCTGCAAACGAGCACCAGCTAATGGTTGTCCAGTCGCTGTTTGTTTTTGAATGGTCACGCTGCCTTTTTTACCAAAGGCAACTCCACTACCAGTATGAATAGTCACATTGGTGGTTGTGGTAGTATCCGGCTCTTTAATAGTCTCCCCTTGAGAGGTGATTTTAGCATTATTGGTCACCGCCTCAGTCTGGGTCGTAAAATTCGGTTTTGTTTGATAAACCAACATATACGATCTTTCAATGACATCTGGCGGACTGTCTTCCGTTTCTTTGTAGCCTGGCAAAAAGTTCACCGTCAAGGTCTGCTGCCCAGTGGCTGGGTCGGTAGTGATTTCTGCATTATAATCTTGGCCTTTTACTAAAGGTATTGTCGCTTGGGTAATGGTCCCATCCGTCGCGACCGATGTTGGATATAATGCAATCGTCTATTCAATCAGCATTTGGTTAGTAGACGGCAAATCCGTGATAACCGGTGCAATCAAATAGGATTGATTTTGATTGATTTGTAGCTGCCAGTGGATATTCCCGTCGCCAGGAGCGTATGATCCACTTTTAGATAATAAGTTATTACCGTATTTGACACTGACTGAAGCTGATAAGGTGTTAGGCTCTCCCAACACTTCAGTAGTTGCGACATTAGAGTAGGTATTTTGATTAATAACTTTCCCCTTCAAGGAGGTCTTAAATTGGATTTGATAAACCATTGGCGGTTCATCGCCATTCCAGCCAGGAATCCTTTGCCCATCAGTACCGACATCTATTTGCAAGGTTTCTCCATTGTTCTCATTTGGCTCTGTATAAGTGATATAAGATTTTTCCTTTTGTTCACCACCGTAATTTGCAGTTCCATCGGCTTGGAAATTTCCTGACGGATTGATTGTCCCACGGAGAATACTCAATGAATTTTCAACATAGGCCTGACTGTTTACAGCATCTTCGGGATCCGTATTAGGAATGATGGGGTCCGTCATACTAAAAAATGGAACGCCTGCACTATTATAATTAGCCAGAACTGTCCAAGTGATTTCTTTAGTTTGAGCGTTGTATACCCCACTCTTTATTCCTTGATTCGCTTCTTGAGTAGATGTTGTAAATTGATTGGTAGAAGTCGAATGGTGCTCCGTCCCATTCTCCTCGGTCCAATCCATATTGATCGTATTAACGTAAGCTAAGCTTTTGGGATTATTGGGATCTTTTGGATCTGAGAACTGGTTATAAGAAGTCATATAAGTCATATGGAACGAATGTGACGTTGTTTGATACTTATTGATAAATGTGATTGTAAAGTTCTTATAAGGTTGGTTTGGTATACCTGATGAAGCGGTAAAATCAATATCCATCACATAGTCTGCCTGATTTTCTGGTACACCAAAGCCCGTCATCGGCACTCCATTTGCCGTATAAGCTCCTTTCAACACATACCCAGTGTCATCTTTAATTTGAATCAAATCATTAGTTGGAGTAGTATTGCCATTACTATCCAAATAAATTGGAAACGAAATATAACCTTCTTCTGATCCGGTAACAGTATCCGTAAAGGTCGCATTATTTAACTGATACTTATTTTTATTGACATCTACTGTCCACGTTGCTATCTGCTTACCAATATCCAAAGTTGGTTTATTTTTAATCAACGTTTGTTGAACAGGTTGCGTAACGTGCGGCTGACCCGGATTGTTTATACCCTCTTGCGAAACCGTATTATTAACAGTAACGTTATTAGTACCATCTACCACAGGATTCACTTTCGTACTATAGGTAATGTCGATTGCTTGGTTTTGCGTCACATTATTATTAAATAAAATCGCCATCTTGCCATCTGTGACAGTAACTGTATAAGCATCTGTTGGTACCACGCCACCTTGAGAATAGCTGCCATTGGCATTTGCTACCATGTAGTGTAGTTGTACACCTGCTGCCCCTTTTACAATTTCCATATTGTTAGAAAAAGTATCCACAATAGGATTGGTGGTATCAATCGTTTTGAAGCCGCGATTATATTGAATCGTCCATTTATAGGTCTGATCCGCCGAAGAATAACCATTTTGTACTTTAGCCAAACGCGCCCCATATTTGCCCGTTAATGTTGCGGAAGCGTCTTGTCCATTCCAATGTGCAGTATTTTTAAATACAACATTGCCACCATTATCGGGTTTGTCTTCGTCATTGATAGGTGTTTGATATACCACTTGATAGGCTTGGTCAATCATGCCGTTAAACGTCACATTACCAGCCGCATCCACCTCATAATCTTCTCCTTCAACTAAAGGTGTTGTCCCGACTGAGGCAACCGTGCCGTCCATATTTAGTTCTTCAGGATAAATCGCCACTGAACCAAAGCTGACCGTTGGCGGGAAGGTTTCTGTTAAGGTCGGGTTCTCAAGGGTGGCCAGTGTTCTATTTACATCTACTTTCCAAGTAATATTGCTGGGGTTTACTTGTTTATCAAAGGTCCCAGCTTTAGAGACTGAATTTGTTGTCTGTGGATTGATAAAAATAGTTTGCGGTGGCAAGTTATACTCAGTTGGGAAAACGATCGTCGATTTCCCTGGATGCGTAATTACTTGCTGGTCAATTTTGACGGAGTAATCCATCTTCCCGCTTGCAATCGGTGTAAAATCTTCCGGAGTATAATCAGCTGGATTGGTTGACCCGCTATTAGTAGTTAAAGTAACCACAATTTGATTATTAGCTGGATCCATTGTAGCAATCGCTAGAACGTCCCCTCCTTGTTTCAGTTCTATTGGCGCTGTACTATTGATATCCAAGCCATTGGGCACTGGCAATGTAAACGTATCGCCAGGGCGCATCGCTTGTTGAACTACTTCTGGCGCGCCGAAATCGACGGTCATCCCTACATTGTTAGGATCAGTAATGGGATCTGGACTAATCGTGACACCTTTAACAAAACTATCCCCCGGTGCGTATTGATTAAACAGGGATTCAATCGTTTGCGGAGCAGCTCGCAAAGCATTTTTCTTGGTGCTATTACTAGAATTCGTCGTTTCTTTCGTTTTAGCGTTAGTTTCAGTGCTGATTTCTTTGGTTGAGCTTGTTTCACTTGCTGCTTCACTAGTGGTTGTAGTAGTCGATTCGGTCCCAGAGGATGCTGTTTCAGTTGAGTCCCCACTAGTTGAACTGGCTTCGCTAGTTTCACTCTCCAGTTGACTCGTGGTACTTTCCAGATTGCTCTCATCTGTCATGCTGGTTTCATCGCTTTCAGTGTTACTCTCACGCTCACTATCGGTTGACCCTGTCGCAGTATCAATAGTACTGCTTTCTGAATCACTAGTTGCTGTCGTACTAGCTTTGGAAGAATCACTTGCCAACGGATTCTCAAAAGCCGTCGTCATAGTTTGTTTATCCACTGCAGTGGTCAAGGTTGTGGCCGTAAATTGCGCAGTATTTACCTGTAGCCGCAATTTCACTGTCTTTTTCGTATTTGCTGCAACGGTCACTTTCAGCTCTTGCGGTTTCAGTTTAGCGGTGTCTTCTGGTTTAAGCTTAAGCTGTTGCGCTTCTGTTAAGCCACTGGCTAATGGTTGCGCCGCAATCTCGAGCTGAATCCCTGCTAGGTCGGCTAGCTCGCTCTGATCTTGCAAGTTCACCGCCTCCACAGACACACCTTCATCCAACTGAATCGTTTTAACGAACGGCTGGTTCGTTTCATTATTTGTTTGGAAAGCGAGATCGATGTCTGTATATGTATCAGTCGTTTTCACCGTCTCAAATTGGGTTAAAATAAGTTCTTTTTCCTTTAGCACTTCTGCAACCGCTGCGGTAGGAATCAAATTCACCACCAAAAGCAGGACTGCCGAGAAGTTCAACACCTTTTGCCTTGCTTCCTTACCCATGTCACCATCTCCTTTTAATGCCTATTAAAAAAAGCAAAATTGACTACTTTGCTCTCCAATAACGACTATTTTTTATCTATACCTTAAGTATAGCTTAGAAAGACGAATCAGAGAAATAATAGAGCGCCAAAATCAAAGAGAAAACGCGTCCATTTTACGTAATAACAGCAACAAAAAAAGGCAGTCCCATAAAGGCTGCCTCTTCGTTGTTATTCTATTGTTGTTCCACTTGTTCACCGTTACTGGCAATCACTTGTTTATACCAGTCAAACGACTTTTTCTTAGAGCGGGCAAGTGTTCCGTTTCCGTCATTGTCACGATCCACATAAATAAACCCATATCTTTTCTTCATTTCACCAGTTCCTGCTGAAACCAAGTCAATACAGCCCCACATGGTGTAGCCGATTAATTCCACACCGTCGGCTAAGGTTTCTTTCATAGCCAGCACATGCTGCCGTAGATAATCAATGCGGTAATCATCCTGAATACTACCATCAGCCTCGACGGTATCTTCCGCTCCCAGACCATTCTCTACCACCATCAAGGGAATCTCATAACGGTCATACAATTTGTTCAATGTATAACGCAACCCGGTTGGATCAATCTGCCATCCCCATTCACTCGCTTCTAAGTATGGGTTTTTGGCACCTCCCATCAGATTTCCCGCTGTCATCTCAGAGCCATTTTCGGCAGTCACACAATTACTGGAATAGTAAGAGAAGGAGTAGAAATCAACGGTCCCTTCTTTTAAAATTTCGGCATCCTCCGCAGCAAAATCAATGGTAATATCATTATCAGCAAAGTATTGGCGGATAAAGTACGGATATTTCCCTTTAACATGAACGTCTCCGCAGAAGTTATTCATATGATTATCAAACTGCTGCGTCAGCAAGACATCCGCCGGTTTAGGCGTCAACGGATAAAAGGTCATATGTGCTAGCATACAGCCAATTTGAAAATCAGGATTGATTTTATGTCCTTCCATCACCGTACGCGCACTAGCGATAAACGCGTGATGCAGCGCCTGATAGCGTCGGTTAGGATCATCCACTGGTTGCATCATATCTTCCGTTTGATCACTTAAAATACCTAATACATTCAGAGCGCCAAAGGGCATCGTGGCAAAATTAATTTCATTGAAAGTTAACCAATACTTGACCTTTTCCTTATACCGTTCCATCACGGTTGTAGTATACCGAACAAAGTGATCAATAACCTGGCGATCAGCAAAACCATTATATTTCTTGACTAAGGCATATGGTAATTCAAAATGGCTCAAGGTCACTAATGGTTCAATCCCATGTTTCAAGCATTCATCAAAAACCTGGTCATAAAAGGCCAATCCCTCTTCATTAGGCTCTGCATCATCACCATTGGGGAAAATACGGCTCCAGGCAATCGACAGTCGGAAAACCTTGAACCCCATCTCACCAAACAGTGCGATATCTTCTGCATAATGATGATAAAAATCAATCGCATCATGGCTAGGATAATAGGCATCCGCCACTAGTTCACGGTCAAAGACCCGCCGTTTTTTCAAGCTACCTGCCCGTAAGTGGTCACAAATACTTTCCCCTTTGCCGGCTACATTCCAAGCACCTTCACACTGATTGGCAGCTGTCGCACCGCCCCATAAAAATTTTTCTGGAAATCCCATTATTTAACCTCGCTTCATTTGATTAATTCATTTCCGTAATGCCTTCGTTAGTAGCTGCTAATTCCTGTTTCGCAGCTAGTTCAGCTTGATAAGATTTTTCATCAGCAACCTTGAAGAATGGATAGTAAATCACGGTACTCATAACGACCGTTAACGCTTGGAAGACTGCCCAGCGCCAGCCACCGCCTAGGAAACCGCTTAGAATCACCGGTGTACCTAATGGTGCGCCAAAACCTGGTAATAGCGGTAAGACCCCGACACGCATCCCCAAGTATGCCAAAACTAAAATCAATGTTGGTGTCACAATAAAAGGAATCGCTAAAGTCAGATTCATAATGATTGGCAAGCCGAAAATAACAGGTTCATTGATCCCACAAATATTCGGAATTAGTGATAATTTTCCTAGCACACGATACTGTTCAGATTTTGCCCGTGCCATCAAGAATACTAAACCTAAGGTCGCACCAGATCCCATAGCCACAGCTTGGAAGAATAGTGGTGTGGAAATAATATTAGGAATGGCTTCCCCTACGTTGTAAGCTGCTAAATTGGCATTCGTCATAGGTGTCCAAATTGGAATAAACACACTCATTACGATCATAATCCCGTGAATCCCGAAGATCCATAAGACATGAGCCATCAAGGCGGCAACCACCATAGCGGCAAAATTACCACCTAAAGCTGTTAATGGCGCTGCTACTAATGAAAATACGATAGTATGAATGTCGCCCATTGGCGTTAAAGAAGCCCCAAAACGAACCAATAACCACAAGAACGCAACCACAAAGCCAGGCACTAAACCTGAGAAGGACATCGCTACAGTTGGCGGTACCCCTGGCGGCATTTTGATAACCCAGCCGCGTTTTTTGAATAGGACATAAATTTTAGCCGTAACTAACGCTACAATAAAGGCGGTAAAGATTCCGGTACCACCTAGCCAGTTGGTCGGCAACCCTTGAATCGCATAGGTCAGCGCTTCTTGGTCATAGGTATAAGGCGTCACAATCAAGAAGGACAGTAAGGACAAGAGGCCAGCCGGTGTCCCCTCTAAATCAAAATTTTCAGCTAATTTTGACCCAATCAGAAAGACTACATATAAAGCCAATAAGTTCGTTGTCAGTTCGTTAGGAATCGCTGTGATTGGTTTTAAGCCACTGCTTACTAAAAAGTTTTGATAAGACTCAATGGGCAACCCATTGATCAAACTACCAATTGCTCCGATAATAGTAATTGGCATTGAGGCCATCAAACCATTGGTACAGGCACTGATATACTTGTTGGTTTGAATGACATTCGCAACTTTTTGCATTTTCATTTGAATCGCATTTCCTTGGCTCATCTTTTCTCCTCCTATTCTAAAACGAGTGCGTCATGCAACACTTTTTCACCGTTCATCATGCCATAATCAATTGATGGAATCGTTTTGATTACCACATCATGGCCCGCATACTTAGTTTTCAATGTATCTTCTAAATAACCAACTTGCGGTCCTAATAACAACACATCAATCTCTTCAATCATTTTGTCCACACGTCCTTCAGCGGTGGCATCGATTGTCACTTCCAATCCTTGTTGCGTGGCGGCTTGCCGCATCCGCTCCATCAACATACTCGTGGAAAACCCACCTGCACAAGCTAACATGATCTTTTTCATCCCACTAACTCCTTTGTATGATTTTTTAAGGCCGCAACCTCTTTTTTAGTTGTAATAATATGGTGTGCCAGGTCATGAATCGTCATGGCATTCATGACGTGATCCTGCGCATGAACCATTAATAAGTTGATGGTCGTAGGCTCGCCGCGCATCTCAGCTTGGATCAGTTTGGTCTGTGCGATGTGCGCACAATCAATGGCTTCCTTCGCCGCCGCAAGCTGTTGATCTGATTGTTCAAAGTCAGCTATTTCAGCCGCCTGGATAGCCTTCATACAATAAGACCTGGCGTCTCCTCCATGCATAATCAGCTGCATGATTTCCTGTTCATTTTCCATTCCTTTCCCTCCTTTGTTCTTCATTTGATTAATAGCAATCAGCGTGCCAAAAATACAAAGGGCGTCACAGTAGTTAAATAACAATTATTTGTGTGTTATCTGTGTAAACCAGTGATCTGTTTCTATCTGTGCAGCCTGATTTTACACAGATAGCACACAAATCAAACACAAAAAAACCACTCCTGTCTCTGATTAAGAAACAAAAGTGGTCTTTGCTAGCTACTATTGATAGACTAACTCTGTTTGGGCTGCCTTCCGTAAATAAGCATAAGCAACGTAATTCATTTGATTGTCGTCCAAGTGTCTGAAGAACGTTCCAAAAAATTGCTGAAAGGTCGTTTTGATTTGCGAAACAAATAAGGGATGGTTCGCAATGATGCCGGCCTCATCTTCAAAAGGTGGAAAAACTTCTTGGCGCCGATCCTTTAATAACATACCTAAAATATGAAAGGCCAGCCCAGTCAGCTCACTGGTATTAAATGGTTGATCTAAGCAAGCCTGCACTTCTTCATTAAAACGATAAATTAAAGGAATCACTTCCGCCAAAGGCAGCTCGCCGTAATATGACTGGGCCGTCTCTAACATATCACGGTAGATGACTGCTTCCCCGACTACGCGCTGTAGTTGCGTAAAATCCTTCAGGGCAATTAGCTCAAAAAAATCAAAGGTTGGCAAGTCCACTTGAATCGGTAATGACGAAACCACACAAATCACTTGATAGGTTTCTTGGATTTTATGGATTCGGTAATTGGCTGTACCTTTTCCCGCCAAATTGACTGGAATAACTTCAATACCTTGTTGACCTAACTGGAGCTGTTTGTGCAATACCTCTTTGATCGTCAGCGCCGTGCCTTTACCGGATAAGCACAGGGCGATTACGGCTAAAGGTTTTTCTTTAGGTGCTTGTTTCTCTTGGATTAGTTGCTGATATTCCTGGATTTTAAGCGTATCTCGGTAGATTTCATCCAGTGAGTAGTGCAGCAGACTTTTACGACCGGCCTCAATAACGTGCATCGTACTCACTAAAGGAATCGCCTTGACTTGAATCCCAAACTCTTCTTGAATGACTGGCGCAAAGTTTGTTAGGCTGCCCATATCTACCAGCAATAACAAATCCTGTTGCTCCTCTTTCGCGCTTAAATAATGACGTAGTTCATCTAATATTTCCTGGGGAGTTTGATCCAAAGCCGCATCTAAACCAATTGTACAAGGCTCGCATAATAGCTCGTTTGCCGCTTGGCTCATGGAACTGGCGGTATGCGTCCCGTGCGCAATCACGATGATTTCCACTTGCTCCTGCGTTTTCTGTGAAAGTTCGTCATAGCAAAAGAGCATACCTAGATAAGCCGTTTCATTGGTTGGCAAGGTAATCTGGTAGCGTTCCGTCAGCTGTTTTTGACACTGCTGAGCCACCTGCCAAATGTGGGGATGTTCCAACTGCAGACTATTGCCCTGGTCGCGATCCTCTCGGGCCCAATAGGAGCCGGCTTTAATTTGTTCAATCAGATTAAATAAATGGATTGCAATCGCATGTTGGCATTTATCACTGAAACGGCGAGCTAGTTTGGTCTCAGCCAAAGCAATCAGCTGGCGAATTTGTTGCAGCTCTTCTTGCGGAATCAACGCTAGCAGGTCACTTTCCAATAACCTGCGTTCAGGGTAGCGCTCAAAATAACGAAATAGGTCAGTTTCCATTTCTCTTTGAATCTGCGCAAAACTGACATTTTGCTCTTCCAAATCTTGAAAAGTAGTAGCTAAGCGGGTATAAACATTGTCACTAAGTGCTTTGGCACGCCCTTCCTCTGCGGGAAGATAGGTGTAATGATCTGTGGCCAGCTCTTCAAAATAGCGCCAAAGTTGGCGATGAATCTGCGTATTTAACAATCCTTGCTGGATATGTTCCGGCAGATCGGCTGTGGCTAAGTGCATTTGCTGC
>NZ_BCQJ01000007.1 GCF_001544375.1 Enterococcus canis NBRC 100695
AGTACTTTCAAAATAAGCTAAAAGAGCCTCCTTTTCTTTCAATTCATCAACTACCCAAGGTTGTAATAAATACGGAAATTTAGCAGTATTTAAGTTGGATACCATATATTGATTAGTTGCTTTTCCTATAATCATTTCACTTTCAATTTTTCTTACAGCTCCATCATTGATAGGTAACAAATTCGTATAATTTTCATTTTCAAATAAACTTAATACAATACATATCTCATATGGACTTAACTTTCTTAGTCGTTTTTCAGCAGTTTTATAAAATTGTTTTATATTCTTTTTTTTCAATAAGAAGTTAAATATTTGGATAATTAAAGTAACAGTTAAAATAGCTGACGACACAATGAAAACTAATCCAATTATGAATCCGTATTTATTAACAAAAAATGTTAGATGAAGTTTTTTTAGAAATTCAATTGGTAAGAGAAGCATTAAACCACTTGATAAGGACAGTGCTGATAATATTTTAATTGGTAGATTCAATATATCTACGATATTTAAGTTCACTCTCAAATCAATCCCCCTGATCTCACTATACCCTAAATACTATTTTTAATATAAATTATTCCATTACATCAAAGTTCATATTTAATCAAATCTCTAATGATCTGATCAATCATTAAGAACGACTGATCTATTATTGATATCAAAGAATTAAAATCTATCATAGTACAATATTCTAGCATTTCTTCAAAATAATGAAGCGAATCATTAAATATAGATATTGGAACATCCTGAATGTCGTAGTGAAATATATTATTTCTCAACTTGTTTTCAAAAGTGAAGATTCTCTCCTTTTCTTCAATTATATTTTTTATATTACTAATTTGATTTTTATTAATATTGTATGAATACCTTTTTAGTATTAAAGATAAGCAATTAACACTAACAAGGTAAGTTTGTAATTTTGATCTGAAATACAATGCTCCGGACGTCTGAAAAACAATAGGTAGCACCTTATTTACAAAATTATTTTGACAAAGTATATTGAATAAAAATAATTGAGTATTTGTAGGTAAACAACCACCCAATAGATTTTTTCTTTGTTCGTCATAAAAAAAATAATCATGATGACTAAGTCTATTTAATTCTAAAATTAAGGTCTTCTTTTTATCGATACCACTTTGAAAGGACGGAGTCACCACACAATTAATCAATGATGCTATACATTCAGAGTACTTAGTCAAAAAAAGAGCTGAATTCTTTTGTAAATTAGTTAATGATGTCGCAGAATTAAAATCTATTATTTTTTCTAAATAGATACTAAGTTGACTTGTATTTCCATAAGGAATACCATCCAATGTAAATACGCCTAAATCTCTCTGCCCAAATAACTCAACAAATTTTCTTTGTATAAAATTGTATTCCGTTTTTAATAAATATAGCCTTTTCAATCCATCATCTTGAAGCTTATTATTAATTTTATTTTGCTTTTTATCCGAATATAATTTATAACTGACTCGTGTTGACTTTACAAGTTTATCGAAAGAAATATTTTCAATAAAAGAAAGTTCCATGTCTATATTTTGTGATTGAAAGAATGATAACCAGCCATCACAGACCGAGGATAAGAATGGTATTATAGAAATGCTAAGTTCCTCCTGCTGTTTGAATCTTGAATTAACTAATTGATGAATAATTTGTTTTGCTTCAGCAGATTCTTGCGAAAGCAATATGAACGAAACTTTTTGTAAAGGTTCTATAATTATATACTCCCCTTCGATTCCTATATTTACCAGTGTTTTCGGTAAAATTTCCATCATGAATACACTAGAATAACTGTAAACGCCGAATAAAATAACCAATTTTATTTTTACCTCAGTAAAAATATTTATATACCCTAGCGTTCTTTACTTAACATTTTTCCTATATATTAATTTTCAAAGAAGAAGCAAGCGTATTTTTTAGACTCTCAATCTATAAAACTCCTTTTATATCAAGGAGTTAGGAGTATCCATATTACATCAAAATCAATTAAAAAGGATTTCTGTGGACAATAGTTAAACCAATTTGAACCACGATGGTTACAGTTGAATACAAAATTTACTATGTTATATATACTTTTATTTACCATAATCGGAGATTATTCTACTTAAATTATTTAACATAGGGCGAAAATTTTCAAAATCTATATTTTCAAAATTATCTAGCACATATTTCGAAAAAATCTCTTTTCCATAGAAATTATTCTTTTCAGATATGCTTTTCTTTGAAAAAGATTTTCCTCCAATTTTGTGTTCTAACGTTTTTTTATCAAACAAATCCTCTATCTCGTTTTCTTCGGCTTTGCCAATTAATTGATTTGTTAATACATATAAGTTTTCTGTAACTCTTAATGATCCATTATCTTTTAATGATTGCATATTTTTCTTTTCGTTAATGTAATTAATAAATCCCCTCAATGGTTTTTTATCATTATTAAGTTCATTATCAAAAATGAAAAACGTTGGATTACTAGGTTTACTTGTACTTAAAAAATTGAAATATTCAAGATAATTAGGGTATAATTTATTGTTCTTATCACTAAAAAAATTATACAAATTTTTCATAGCATCAGCACCGTCAATGGGTAAATTAAAAAAATACTTTAATCTAGAGATATCTTTATTTCCCTTTTTATTGACTCTTTTCAAAAAATGCACCTTAAATTTATAGTCATTTCCATTCTTTTCAATTAGGATAGGATAATCCTTATACATTTTTTTCAATGCTGCTTTTAAATACCTTATATCTGTTTTTCCTTCAGTTACTATGGTGGGGATCTCATTACCATAAAAATATTTGTAGTACAAAAATTTTTGATATTCTTTTTCTCTTGAGTTTAAATTTAGTAACATTATTTGATGATTATTTTCTACTTTTATAGTTGATAAAAGAAATTTTTGGTACTCTATATTATTTTTGTTTAACGAAATTTCATACTCTAAACCATTGTTATACTTATCTAATTGGTTTATAAATGCAAATCTACCTTCTAGTTGATTTATAGTGCCACTCTCACCATCTATCAGAAATTCTCCAGTTGTATAGAGTTTATGGGCCATCGCTCGGGTATTTTTATAAAACTCTTTGGATACATTCAGCTTTTTATTCACAGTTAGACCAGTAACTTCTTGGCGTGAATTACTAAACTGCAGTCTAGTTTTTTTAGCATTTATTTTGAATCCAGCACGAATTATTTCTTTCTCAAGTTTATCTAAAAAAAACTGTTCTTCATCAACAAACGAAGAACTATTCGTTGAAAAAGTTAAATCATCCGCATACCTTGTATAGTCTAATCTATATTTTTTAGCTAACTTCAAAAGCCTAAAATCCAATATTCTACATATTAAATTAGAAATTATTGGTGACGTAGGTGCTCCTTGGGGCAATCTTCCTTTATAACAAACTAAACGAGCAATAACTAGAGCAACTTCCTTTGGAACTTTAAAATTTTTATTCTTTTCAAAAAAGCCTTTCACTCGGCCAAAATGAATACTTGGAAAAAAATCTTCCAAATCTAAATTTAGCACTATTTTTTTATTTCTATGTATTTTAGCATTAGTAATGATACTTTTACTTTCTTCAAAACCATGTGAAATATTAGGTTTAGTATTATTTAATCTCCATGATTTTTTTTGATTAGCCCATAACAAAATAGCTAGACGTTTTTGCACAAATTTCAACTCATCATTAGGAGCATCTATTTCTCTCTTATCACCATTTTTTTTGAGTATGCTAAATGTATGATAAGCATTCTCTGGACCCTTTTCTTCCTTGTTATAAAGTAAATATGTCATATTTTTTTTAGGAATATTCAATAATTTGAATAAATCATCTTGAGTCTTAATATCAGTGAAACTAGCCATAGTATCCTCCTACAAAAAGAATCGTGCGTGGCTACTCATTAGGCCCACTGCGTAGAAAAAGGATCATAAATTGCGGATTACTAAGGCTATTCTCCCTAGCAATTTTGTCAAAACTTGCGAAACACAAGTACAAAATCTAGCCACACACTATTAAAATTTTATTTGAGACCCCATCAAAAGTCAATAGCTGATAATTCTCTAAACAATTTATCAGTTTATCTTCAGATGCTGTTTTTATAAGTTTGAAAATATACACCATCACATATAGAATCTGATAACAGAAATAAAAGTGATCTCTAGTATTCACATTTAGCTACTATCTGAAAAAGACGCCCGCAGTACGCTAATGTTTTAGAAAAAATACTTCACTACTTATTTCTACTTGTTATCCTGGCTTAAATCGCCTAACACACAAATCCATCCAATAATAAAGCATATCGAAAACAACCCACTCAATATTCCAATTAAATACTTCCGTTTTATAATTAAATAAATTGAGAAGCCTGCTAATATAATGCCACTTACAATCATGACAGATAGAATTTTTTTAACTTTATTTTTAAATTCTTTACTCATATATCCCATATCACTCTCTATTCTCAATAATTAAATAACGAATTAAGCAAATATATTTAATTTTCATTCTTCAATATCATCTTTATATTCAGTATACTGAATCATTACCTCAGAAATTTTTTCTTCATTTCCTTTAAACCTCTAGGGTTCTACTAAAATTTTCATTTCGTTATCTAGCATTTCAACTCGATTTTCTAACAAAGTAACTTTTGGATTAAAGAAATATCTAGAAATTCAATAAAGAGAATTCTAGATATTTCAAGTCACCTATTTATTACTTTTAGTTGATTTGTATACTAAGATAAATCCCAAGATACTCGTAAAAATTATAGTATAAATACCTGCTTTACTTATTTTTTCATCTCGAAGCTTAGCAATTATTATCCCAATAATATTTGATATTCCCAAGAGTATTAGAAAACTAAAGAAAGGATGTTCCTTTAGAAATAGTCTTAAGAAACGCATCAATAAGTCACCATCTTTTAGTTATTTAGTTGAATATTTTGCAGCACCTGCATTCTTTTGCATCATAAAATAAAATCCTACAACTATTTTTGCTAGTATCTCATTTTTTGGATAAGGCATTTTCTTAAGTGAGTTCATCCAATACCGATTAGAAGCGCGCTAATTGCCCAAGTTGGAATACCTAAAGTTCACTATTTAAATAAATAGTCACCTACAACATCACTCCTTGAGTTAATCAAAAAAACTTTACCCAATTTTTCATAATTACTGTTTAACAAATTATGTGGCATTCATAATAACCAACGCCGTCAAACAATATTCTTGCCCAAGCAATACAACATCTGTTTTTTATTTAAGCTAGACAAAAAGAGTCCCTACATATTTTTAAAATCAAAACAATTAATTACAAGTAGAACTCAGTGAAAAATAAAATAATTGATCCTAAAACAAAGATATAAAGATTATTACCTATTAAAATTGCGGCCATAACTAACCAACTTATAAAGAAAAAAATTCGTTTATTTTTATTCCATGATATCCACTTATCTCTATCAATAGCTACAAACATACATACTAAAATTGGAATAATTATTAAATTAGAAGCTGTCTCTAACATCTCTCCTCCATCAGCTTTCTTTTAGATTGAATAAAAAATGATTGAAACATGTGCAATACCGATTTTTTAGTCAAATTTCTTTAGTCAGATGCACAATTTTTATTTGCAAATAACCATCCTGTTAGTACGGCTGGAATACCAACAAAGAGAATCATCGCTATTCCAGAAAACATAAGTTGATAGGCTATGAAGAAGCAAACAAGTGTTATTACTAGCATTAATATGTGCAAATTTCTTTTAAAAAACAACATGCCATTCCATCTTTCCATATTTTTTATTTTTCTTTGCGAAGCAGTACTACTTCCATAATAAGGATATAGAACACTAACAAAACAAAAGGAATAATTACTATCCACGATGTAAGAGATATAACACTACCAGTAGCTATATTAAAAGTAGATGCATTTGTATTAAAAACTTTTAGATAAATGTTGAGTACGATATTCTTAAAATCGAATCTTCCTAAAATTGGTAAAAATAAATTATACGCGCTTAACACAAATATGCTTATCAAAATATTTTTTGTCACTAAAGTTAAATAAAAAGTAACAATAAAATAAAGTAAGCTAATTCCAAAAATAAACAGAATCTGATATAAAGCATTACTTAAATAGGAAATTTTTCTGAGATTATCCAGGTTCACAATAGTATCAACTTTCATCGGAAAGGTTAAAGAAGTCAACAATTGTATCATAATAAAAGCCATTATCGAAATAAATAATATACTGAAAATAGACACTGCACTGGCTATTAATTTAGAGCGATTGATTTGCCATTGCGACATAATTGTTCGATGAACTTTTTGTGTTCCATACTTTACTTCAGCATTTGCGATAATAGCCCCATAAACTCCACTCATACACGGAAAAATGATAAAAAATGACGATGATAATAGTTGATTGACTCCATTTTTCGGAAACATTGCTACTAAACTAGCTTGATAGGACATGAAATAGTATTTTAGTGGATTATTAATTACTTCCATATTTTGCAGTTGATCTATTTTAAAACTACCTTCTAGCAAACCTTTAATATCTTCTCCGTTTGCATTTGCATCTTCTATCGCTTGATAAAAACTACTCAAGTTGCTAGTTAAAAAGTTTCTCTGTGATAGATACATCATTACAACTAAAAATATCGAAATTCCTAAAAAAATCAGATAAACTCTAGCTTTCCATTGGTAGTGTAATTCACTCAACAAACAAATCACCCTCTTTTACGTTAGCAAATAAACTCCGAACTTTTTTATCAGGTACCACTTCTATAGTCTTATTTTTCACCCATAGCTTTTCATTACAAATATCTAGATACAATTTTTCATGTCCACTCATAATAATGAGTGATCCCTGCTTTTTTAGGAATTCTATCGTTTTAAAAAGGACAACACGATTGCTTTGATCTAGTCCATTTAGCACTTCATCAAGCAAGAGAATCTTAGAGTTTAACAATCTTGCAAGTAGTAATGCTAACATTTTCCGCTCTCCTAGGGAATAGGTGGCTACTTTTGACTTACATAGCAATTCATTATTTAGATATTGAACATCTAAATTTTCAATCTGATGTTTTATCTTCATATTTTTAGTAAAGAAAATTATATTATCTAACCCCGTCAGATTTGAAAAAAAAGGCGTATCGTCAAAAATACAGAATTGATTAGAGTCTGCTTTATAAATTTCCCCTTCAAATTTTTCTTGCCCTAAAATACATCGAAACAATGTAGTTTTACCAATTCCATTTTCTCCGTAAATATAGTAAATTCTATTTTGATAAAAATCCATGTAAACATTTTGAAAAAGAGCCTTGTTTCCAAAGCTCTTCGAAAAACCACTCAATTTCAACATAGGTTCATTACTCCCTGTATCAATACCAACTACTTGAGCCATTACCATGGACACCATAATAGTCAGTAAAATCGTAGTTATAAATTGTAACGTCTCCCCATGGTGATACTACGCCAGCACCAATAGTTTTTTCTCCACGCCATTTGTGTGTCGAACTAGAGGTACTATAACGGGTAATTCCATTTTTCCTAACAATATTTGGAAAAATCCATCCCACTTCTTGTCGACCACTACTACTAGTAACTTTTCCTCCACTGTAATTAAAACTAATTATATCTTTCGACCACATCAGTGCGGACCCACGTTTAAAAGTTACTGTTCGACCTGCTCGCATTTTTTGATCAATATTTTGTTCTTTCTGTTCAGTAAAGTTAGTAATTAAATCTTGAATTTCAGTTGGAGGTACTTCTACATTTTTACTAGTAACTATTGTTTTTCCACATTCTTGTGTTTCATTCTCAGCCGCTTGAGACGATAGAGGAGCCATTACAGTTCCCGACAACATCACTAATCCCATTAACATCTTTCCACTTAATTTCATTTAATTTTCCTCCTTTAATAAAATGCCACATCAATTATCCAGACTTGCACCTACAAGCCAAAGAACTAATTGCTGGATACCTTCTAATAAACCCATTACCTTTCTCCTCTCTAATTATTTTTACAAATTTATTTTACAATGGCATTTATCCAGTTTATTATTTGGTTGCATGGATGCACACATTATCAGGGAGGAAATATTATGAGATGGGATTTTGGTAAAGTATATAAAACAATTCGAACCGGTAAAGGCCTGTCTCAAAAGGACGTCTGTCACAATCAAATAAATAGGACAACATTGTCACGTATTGAAAATGACAATCAAAATACAAGTTTTGAATCAATGCAGTATCTTCTTGATCAGGTAAATGTTTCTTGGGATGAATTTCAATATATTTGTAATGAATTTCAACATAGCAGCAGAAACGACATTATCAATGAGTATTACACTATTGTTTCTACTGCTGAAATCAAGAAAGTCAGGAATTTACAAGTTCGTTGCGAAAAATTTCTAAAGACAGTAGAAGATAATAAAATTAGAGAAATTCATTTTGTACTGTCTGCACTCTCAAAACTAGAAACTGATTGTCCTAATCAAATCGACGCTACAACAAAGGAATTGGTATCATTGGTTTGGAATCGATTATCTAAAATAGACATCTGGACCTATGATGATATTCGATTGATAAACGCAATCTTATATCATTTAGAATTCCCCACGATCCTGGAGCTAGTACCCAAATTGAGACAAGCTTTACAAAAATATGAGTTTTATACAAATATTGATGTATTGCACACTACTTTACTTATCAATCTTGCTTATATTTATATGCAGAATCATTACTTCTTGGAAAGTCAGGAAATTCTTACAGAAGCCTTGAACTTATCAAAAAAATTAAATAGAGTAGATTTCATTGGAATTTCGACAGTTCGTTTAGGTATATGTTCGAATGATAAGCAGCAAGTTGAAAATGGCATGCTATTGTTAAATTTAGTTGGGCATGACAATCTAGTGCTCGAATTGGAAAAAGAAATTGTTAGCTTTGCTTAACTATCAGAAATTATCTACTAACAAAAAAATTGAGAATCATTCTATATCCTGATACTAAAATACTCATGGAGCTTTTCGAAAACCCTAATTTTTCAAGAATTATCAAATACTCAAACAAAAGACGTTTGAACGAACCAGCATAACAAAGCTGAAATCGTTCAAACGTCTCTTTTATATTTTTCAAAAGATTGCCCTATCAAATTGTATCAATGTTGAAGATCAGCTAGATAGCTATCTAAGTTTTTGATGAAAAATGAATAAATCAGTATCAAAAAGCAAATTTAGATTGTTTTTATTAACGAAGGAAGAAAAGAAAGGTAGCTACCAACATTCTATGAAAACCTTCAACATATAACTAAGGAGGGCTATTATGCCAATTAAAATCAACGATCTTACCTTACCAAAAGAAAAACTCGAAAAAGAATACCAAGTCGTCAATGTTACTCGCTGGCAAAAAGACGGAGAACTTTTAGGTTGGAGTTATGAATGTATCCTACCAAAACTCCGATACGAAAAAATCAGTGTCAAAGTCAAATCTGAAACTCCTGTGATTACTCCAGAAGAACTTACCCAACAAGGTTTAGCCATGGTTACATTTGCCAATTTAGTGATTGCACCTTGGGGTCGCTCTAACGGTCAATTTGTCAGCTATGGTTTATCAGCCACGGCAGATGCGGCAACTTTGATTCCGAAAAAACAAGGCCCCACTACGCAAAACTAATTTTCCTATGGGTTTGTTGGGTGGTTAGGACGAAACGGCGAGGCAGCGCCATAGAGCCGCTTCTGTCCGTTAAGACCGCCCAATAAACACATAGGCTGGAAGGACTGCTTTGCAGGACTTCCCCTTAACTTGATTTATAGAACAACATCTAGAGAAAATAAACGGCTCATTGACAATTGAATAAACAACAAGGAGTGATGATTTTTGAAGGCTTATAATCAGAAAATCATTGAAACTCCCACGTACCTTGAAATTTATGATTATGAAGCAATCATTACTCCGAAACAAAAAGCAGACGAAAATAAAACCAATCCAAAACGAAAGAAAGAATTAGCTTGGCTTTATGAAGAAGAAAACACCATCACTGACAAGAGAAAAAACTATGATGAATTATCTGCTCAAGGACAATACGACAGCTTAAAACGAAAACAAAAACACTATCAAAATATGCGATTTGAAATTGCTCGACTCGTGGATATGAACTTTGACAATCAGACAAAATTTTTAACCCTCACTTTCAGAGAAAACATTCAAGACATTGCCTATGCGAATAATGAATTTAATAAATTTATCAAACGACTAAACTACGAACTCTATCACACAAAAAAATCTAAGCTAAAATACCTTGCCACGTGGGAAAAACAAGAACGAGGCGCCATCCATTACCACATCATCCTGTTTGACTTTCCTTTTATCTCTATCAATCGCCTTACTACCATCTGGGGACATGGATTTGTCAAAATCAACAAGATTGATGTGGATAGTATCGAAAATCGCGGGCGCTATATCAGTAAATATTTCGATAAAGACTTGGATTTGAAAGAGCATAAGAAAAAAGCGTTCTTCAAGTCGCGCAATCTCAAAGTACCCAGCGTCACAAAGCAACTCGTGGATCAACCTTTTGATACCACCAATCAAGACGTACTTTATACCAATGAGTATCTTGTAAGACGTCCGATATTTTATAGTGCGATAAATGAAGGTGGGAATCCTGAACAAGTGATGGATTTTCAAGAAAGCTCTGTTCGCTATACCAAGATAAAAAAATAATTCATTATTCCCTACGCAAAATTCAAAGGAAGTGAGAATATGACCGAAATGAAAATTTTACTCAGCGATGATCAGATGGGCATCATTTCTACTCAACTATCTGATTTAATCACAACTGAAATCGAAAAAATTAAGACACAGGAAAACCTGCAACACCGCTATATGAATAAGAAGCAGACTTGTAACTATTTACAAGTTTCCAATAATACGTTAGATGGCTGGATTAAAGATGGCTTGCCCTTCATTCAAATCCACGGTTCAAATAGATTTGACCGTATCGCCATTGATCAATGGCTAGCAAGCCTAGCAAAATAATTCCGACATCGTTATACTCCATATATAGTATTTGATTTCGGCTCGCAAATTCGGAGGGAAATACTATGGCAATTAGCAAAACAGAAAATGAGACTTACCGTTTACGGCTTTACTATCCACAAGATATCCAAGAGATGATAGGTGTAAACAAACTTTATTCCAAAACTTTCAAAACTAGAAAGGAGGCAAAAGAAGCAGAAATTGATTTTTATGCCAAAATTAAAGAGCTACGGGAAAACAAAGAAAAGAATGCTTTTGAACTAGGTGGCGAAGCACTGTTCAAAGATTTCTATGAAGATATCTGGATTGATGCTTATACAGCTGGCTTAACTTCTCGAAACACAAAGTCTCCTACTCCTGTCACAATCGCGAATACAAAAGATATTTTTCGACTTCATATCTTACCAATGTTTGGAAAATACACATTGAACTATCTGAATCAAAACAAAGCCTTTGTTCTAAAAATTATGACTCAAAAGGCTGCCGAATACGCAAACTTCAAAATACTACGTAGCTACGTTAATTCTATTTTTGATTGGGCAGAAGAGCTTGAATACATCGAACGGAATAAACTAGAAAAATCGCTCAAACGGATCAACGCTACTAAGAAAAACCAACTGCAAGAAGCTAAAAAAGAAGAAGACTTGTACCTTTCCTTTGAACAACTTCAAGAATGGCTAACTGCCGTCCAAAGTGATTATGAAAGTGGGCAATTGACTTTACAGGACTATGTATTATTTCTGACTACCTTCTTTTTATCTGATCGAAAATCAGAAACTTACGCTATCAAATGGAAGAACGTGAATTTCACTACTTCCCAGATTACGATTGGTAAAGCCTTGGATAAATTTGGCAATGAAAAAAGCACAAAAGGGAATAAAACGACAATTTTTCATATTCCAAATGAACTAAAGCAATTACTTCAACAGTGGAAAGTCCAGCAAAAAGCAGAACTAGCTCAGTTTGAAATCGAACAAACTGAAGAACAGCTTCTCTTTACCTTCTTTGATGATAAAGGGAATATCAATCAACGGCTTCATACAGATTATTTAAATTACCGTATGAAATCCATTGAGCGACGACATAAACACCTTACCCATGCGACCCCACATAAGTTACGACATACTGGGGCAACTTTAGCCAAACAAGCTGGTGTCGCTCTGGAACAAATTTCTGAAGCCTTGACTCACAGCGATACCAATATCACAAGAACTTATGTAAATACACCAAACGTCATTCAAATGCCCATTGGTGAAATTGCCTATCGTAAATTGTCTCAAAAAGAGTCAGACCGGAATGGTGTCAACAATGGTGTCAACTCAAAAAAAGACGCTTCGCAAAATGAATTGCGAAACGCCTGAAAGTACTGATATGAAGCTGTTTTTAACGTTTTGAAAATTGAGATGCTTTACGAGCTTTTTTAAGACCTGGTTTTTTACGTTCCACCATACGAGCGTCACGTGTAAGTAGGCCAGCGCGTTTTAATGCTAGACGGAAATCAGGATCTACTTCTAACAATGCACGAGCGATACCATGACGGATCGCGCCTGATTGTCCAGCGTAGCCTCCGCCGTTTACGTTTACGAAAACATCGTAAGCGCCTTTTGTTTCAGTTACGCCGAAAGGTTGGTTGATTACTTCACGCAAGTCAGCGTGTGGGATGTATTCTTCAACGTCTTTTTTGTTTACAGTAATTTTACCAGTACCTGGTACTAAGCGTACACGAGCTACTGCATTTTTACGACGGCCAGTGCCGATATATTGTACTTGTGCCAATGAAATTCCCTCCTATTAGATTAAGTTTGTGATGTCTAAAACTTCTGGTTGTTGTGCTGCGTGTGGATGTTCTGCTCCACCGTAGACGTTCAACTTAGTAAATTGTTTGCGGCCTAAAGTTGTTTTAGGAAGCATGCCTTTTACAGAAGTTTCGATCAAGCGACGAGAATTTTTAGCACGCAATTCACCTGCTGAAACTTGTTTCAATCCACCAGGGAAGTTTGAGTGACGGTAGTAAATTTTATCAGATGCTTTGTTACCTGTTAATTTCACTTTATCAGCGTTGATTACGATCACAAAATCACCAGTATCCACATGTGGTGTGAATGTTGGTTTATTTTTTCCACGTAGGACAGAAGCTACTACTGTTGAAAGACGTCCTAGTGGGACATCAGTAGCGTCTACTACATACCATTTACGTTCTACTTCGCCTGATTTGGCCATATATGTTGTACGCACGTTCATTTCCTCCAATTTTCGTTTCGATGTTTGACTGACACTTGAGTTTCCGGGGCTCTTGTGGGGCAAACAATACCATCTAACATAATACCGCCTGAAAACTGTAAAGTCAATGTTTTTATTCATTTTCTGAAAGTTTTTCTAGGTGGTTTTAGGCTTTTGGCAGGTATAAATCACTTTGCCATTGCTGGTCTAACCAGCGGTGCTCACAGATTTCTGTGGGCGGCGCATCTAATTGCTGGAGGGTAGTGATGACTTGCTGCTGCAGGGCTTCTTCTGTTGCCGCTTGAAAAAGGCGTTGGTGGTAATCACCTGCGGGCAAAACTTTGGCGATGTCACTGGGGGTTTCTGTGCCAACAAACAGACTGTAATGTTCCTTAACGTTAGCTGTAAATGCTCCGCGCCAAAGCCAATAATCGGCTGAAAGTGCCAATTCACTTTTGATTTCTTGGATATCAGTATATTCATGCAAAGCGCTCACTAGACGCCATTCGCCGTAAAAAGTTTGCTGGTGGCGGTGAACCAGCCATTCAGTTTGTGTCATGGAAATCACCTCTTTTCTATTATAACGGGAATCAGCATTAAAAACAGTCACAGGCAAAACTGTATAAAAATATTTATTTTAGCTATTTTATGTATATTTATTTATAAAATAGTTGATTTTTGAATATAAGGATGCTAGTATGGACTCAATCATTCGATTCAGGAGGAATTTATATGAAAAAAGTCGTATTGGCCTATTCAGGCGGTTTAGATACATCGGTGGCTATCAAATGGCTCGTGTCTGCAGGATATGAAGTCATTGCTTGTTGCCTAGATGTCGGCGAGGGCAAAGATCTGGCTTTCGTAAAAGAAAAGGCGCTAACTGTGGGGGCAAGTGCTTCCTATACGATTGATGCCAAGGAAGAATTTGCCCAAGATTTTGCCTTGATTGCCTTACAAGGTCATACTTTTTACGAACAGAAATATCCATTGGTTTCCGCCCTTTCGCGGCCCTTGATTGCGAAAAAGCTGGTGGAGTTGGCTCATACAGTTGGCGCCGATGCGATTGCCCATGGTTGTACTGGTAAAGGAAACGACCAAGTGCGTTTTGAAGTAGCCATCAATGCCTTAGACCCGCATTTGGAAATTTTAGCACCGGTGCGGGAATGGCAGTGGTCCCGGGAAGAAGAGATTCAATACGCACTGGAACATGCGATTCCGATCCCGGCTGATTTGGATAATCCTTATTCGGTGGATCAAAATTTATGGGGTCGGGCCAATGAATGTGGCATATTGGAGGATCCCTGGGCAACACCGCCAGAAGGAGCCTATGATTTAACGACACCTATCGAAAAAACACCTAATACCCCTGATATTATTGAACTAACCTTTGAACAAGGTGTGCCCGTGGCGCTGGATGGCGAAGTTCTACCTTTAGCAGAGTTGATTCTAACCTTAAATACGCTGGCCGGAAAGCATGGCATTGGGCGGATCGATCATGTGGAAAATCGCCTAGTGGGCATCAAGTCCCGCGAAATTTATGAGTGTCCGGGAGCGATTACCTTAATGACTGCCCACAAAGAATTAGAAGACTTAACCTTTGTCCGGGAAGTGGCCCATTTTAAGCCTTTGATTGAACAGCAGTTGGCCCAAGTGATTTACGATGGCTTATGGTTCAACCCGATTACCGATGCGTTGATTGCCTTTTTGAAAACGACGCAAGCAGTAGTCAATGGCGTAGTGCGGGTGAAGCTCTTTAAAGGGCAAGCGGTTGTGCAAGGGCGGAAGTCTGCCAATAGTCTTTACAATGAGGAACTAGCGACCTATACGTCGGCGGACACGTTTGATCAACAAGCCGCAGTTGGTTTTATCAAGTTGTGGGGACTACCAACGAAAGTCAATGCGGAAGTGGCAGCAGCGCTGAAGCAGCCTGCCCACTTACAGTAAGGAGTAAACCTATGGCAAAATTATGGGGTGGTCGTTTTGAGGAAACTAGTGAGGCTTGGGTCGATTCTTTCGGGGCTTCGATCTCCTTTGATCAGCAGTTGGTCCAAGAAGACATCGCCGGCAGTTTGGCTCATGTCCAAATGCTAGGCGAAACAGGCATCTTAACGACCGCAGAAGCAGCGGAAATCGCAGCGGGCTTACAGGTGGTGGCAGCAAAACTAGCAGCAGGCACCTTAGCATTTTCTCTGGAGAATGAAGATATCCATTTAAATATCGAAAGTCTATTATTTGCAGAAATCGGGTCGGTAGCGGGAAAGCTGCATACCGCCCGTAGTCGGAATGACCAGGTGGCCACCGACATGCATTTATATTTGAAACAGACGCTTCAAACGGTCTTAGCCAAGCTACAGGCCTTACGACAGGTGCTGGTTAATCTGGCGGATGAGCATGTAGAAACGATTATGCCTGGTTATACTCACCTGCAGCATGCCCAGCCTGTTTCTTTTGCCCATCATTTGCTGGCTTATTATGGCATGTTGACGCGAGATAGTCAGCGCTTTAGCGAAAGTCTTACGCGGGTGGATATTTCCCCTTTAGGCGCCGCTGCCTTAGCGGGCACGACTTTTCCGATTGATCGTCAGCGCAGTGCTGAGTTGTTAGGCTTTGCCGCCGTTTATCCCAACAGCTTGGATGCCGTCAGTGACCGGGACTTTATCGTGGAATTTTTAAGTAATAGTTCGTTGCTGATGATGCACCTTTCGCGTTTTTGTGAGGAATTGATTTTATGGTGTAGTCATGAGTTTCAGTTTATTGAGCTAAGTGATGCTTATGCTACAGGTAGTTCCATTATGCCGCAAAAGAAAAATCCTGATATGGCGGAGCTGATCCGCGGCAAAAGTGGTCGAGTCTATGGCAATCTCTTGGGGCTATTAACGGTATTAAAGGGACTACCGCTAGCTTACAACAAGGACTTGCAGGAAGATAAAGAGGGTATGTTTGATACCGCTAAAACAGTGATTACGAGCCTTGAGGTTATGGCCGGGATGTTAAGCACCATGACCGTCCACCAGGAACAGATGGCGCAAGCAACTGAACAGGACTTTTCCAACGCCACCGAATTGGCGGACTATTTGGCAGCAAAAGGCATGCCATTTAGAGAAGCGCATGAGGTCGTAGGAAAATTAGTGCTTGCCTGTACCAAACGTGGTATTTACCTACAGGACGTGCCCTTAGCTGAGTACCAAGCCATCAGTCCCTTGATTGATGAAGACATCTATCCAGCGCTGGCTTCGAAAACAGCCGTGGCGCGGCGGCATTCATTAGGTGGCACCGGCTTTGATCAGGTCCGCTGGCAACTGGCACTGGCCAAAGAACAATTAGCAACCGCCCAATAACAGAAAAACTGTAACGTATCTCTCGCCAAAATTCGTGGCGTTAGACAACGTTACAGTTTTTCATTTTGCGTATCGGAAGGGTCGCCATGCCCATGATCGTGTTCAATGGGCACGTACTCACCGCCAAAGATGCGGTGGTACCACTTGTTGGCATCGCGGTAAGAAAAGACCCACAGTCCTGAGATAACAAAACGACCGATTAAGGCAATTGGCGGATAGAAAAAGAGGCCCATAATCAAAACCAAATTGACTACCATTGAGATTTGACTGCGGCGGTCGCGCCTCAGCACGCGGCTAACATAAGCATCTGGACCATTGGCTTTGACCACTTGCTTACAAAGTACCCCAAAGGAAAAGCTCCACATGGTATAGACAACAACATAGAAAAATTCTGGCCAAACTTCAGTAGGAAACTGGCCTACCCAACTCGTAGTGGCCGGACACAAGGTCAGCCAGAACAGCCAGAAAATATTGGCCCAAACAACGCGGTAATTGATTTTCTCTGCCATTTGAAAGACCCGGTGGTGATTGACCCAGATCACGGCGACAAAAATGAAACTGACTATATAGGCTAGTAAGGTATGACGAATATCCCAAACAGCACTAAGACTGGGAATATCCGGAAATTCGATATCTAAAACTAACAGCGTAATTACAATGGCAACGACACCATCTGTAAAGGCTTCTAAACGGTTTTTGGTCATGTTCTCACCTCTTCTCTAGTTTACCACGATTTTTAAAAAGTGGATAAAATGAACGAACCTGGTAAGCTTTTTCAGAAAATTCAGCTATTTTTTTGAAAATGAATTGTTATTCTTTCCACCTTCTGCTATTTTAAAGATAACTTTCAGAAGGAAGCTGGTGTGTTATGACAAAAAAATTGCAACTAAAAGACTATCTATATGTTGGTTCTATGTTATTCGGCCTCTTTTTCGGGGCAGGCAACCTAATCTTTCCAGTCCATTTAGGGCAAGAAGCTGGTGCAAATGTCTTTGCGGCTAATTTAGGCTTTTTAGTGACTGGTATTGGGCTACCTTTTCTAGGAGTAATTGCCATTGGTATTTCCCGAAGTAATGGGGTTTATGAATTGGCGCAACGAATCAACAAGCCTTATGGCAAACTGTTTACGCTCTTATTATATTTAACGATTGGGCCTTTTTTCGCTTTACCTCGGTTGGCCACCACCTCTTTTGAGATTGGCCTAGCACCTTTTATTGATGATTCGCAGCAAACCTTGGTTTTAGCACTATTTTCAGTACTATTTTTCGCGGCAGCCTGGGCCTTTTCTCGTAAGCCATCGCAACTGCTGGGCTATGTCGGAAAATTTTTAAATCCCCTCTTTCTCTTTTTGTTGGCGATCCTGATGGTCTTGGCTTTCTGGAAACCACTAGGGGCGGTTGGTGATGCGCCGATTCAAGCGGTTTATCAGCAGGATGCTTTCTTCAAGGGCTTCACAGAAGGCTACAATACCTTGGATGCGTTGGCTTCACTGGCATTTGGTATCATTATTGTCACTACCATTCGCAATATGGGGGTGGAAAAGCCTAGTGAAATTGCCCGAGATACCATTAAGTCTGGCGCTGTGAGTGTGATTTTGATGGGCATCATCTACACCCTGTTAGCTTACATGGGGACCATGAGTTTAGGTGGCTTTCCGCTTTCAGAAAATGGCGGTATTGCCTTAGCTCAAATTGCCAACCATTATCTTGGTAATTTTGGTAGTATTCTTTTAGCACTGATTGTAATCGTTGCTTGCTTCAAGACAGCGATTGGCTTGATTACCGCATTTGCCGAAACCTTTGTGGAAGTCTTTCCGCAAGGCTCTTACGCGATGTATATTGCGATTGCGAGTATTCTACCCTGTCTATTCGCCAATGTGGGCTTGACGAACATCATCCAGTTTTCTTTGCCGGTCCTGATGTTCTTATACCCGCTGGCTATGACTTTAATGATTTTAGTCTTATTAAGTCCCTTGTTCCGCCACCGCGCTAGCGTTTACCGTATGACCACCTTCTTCACCCTCTTTGCGGCGTTATTGGATGCGTTAAACGCAGCCCCCGCCTTCATTAAAGAGACCGCCTGGGCTCAAGCGATTTTGGCAAAAGCTGCCGCTTGGCTGCCGTTCTTCGGTATTGGCATGGGCTGGGTCACACCAGCACTCTTAGGTTTAGTGGTAGGTTGGCTGTGGTCTTTATGGAAGAAACAAGCTGTATAAATGATTGTGGTAGTTCCGTCTTCTTAGGCGGAACTTTTTTTATTTGTTATTGAAATCGGAGCGTTATTTTTTCATAAAATCATATTTTTTTCTTAAAATACGATAGCTTAAATTGGGCAAAATCTCTAGAAAGCTTTGCGTTTCGTGACTATAATCATAGCTAGCAAAACAAAAACACCTGTGATTATTAAGGAGGCCCCTATGCAATACGAAGAACTAATGATGGATACATCCATGCAACATAAATTCCGCCTGTTCCGCCTTTTACATACATACGAAACCGGCATCCATTCCATCAGCGAACTGGCTGAAAAACAAGGGATGACCTATCAAAAAGCTATGCTCCTATTGGCCGATATTGATGAAGAGTTACAACAAATTGCGCCTACTCAGTCTTCTATCTTGAAACGCAACGGGAAAGTCGACACTACGCTATTACACGTAACGGTTGACAGTTATCGCTATGCTTTGTTACAACAAGCAGTCCCTTTTCGATTGATTACCTATTTGTTGGAACACCCTGACAAAACCATTGAAGATTTTTGCGAAGTTTTCGATACAAGTCGTTCCACAGTTGGCCGCAAACTGCAAAAGCTGTCCAACTATCTTAAAACATATCATTTGCGCTTAACCTATAATCCCTTAGGCATCAAAGGGGATGAACGGATGATCCGTTTCACCCTCTTCTATCTTACTTGGTTAGGCACACGAGGCAGCAGCTGGCCATTTGCCTTAGATATTGCCATTCCGCAACAATTGAAGCAAAAAGTTGCCACGGTTTTACCTTTGTCCCAAACATACTTTGGTGAAAAGGAATTGGATTATTTTCTGGCGGTCTTCCATTTGCGCATGACGCAAGGTCACCATGTTGCTTACAGTCGTAAATTTGACTTCGTCTTGAAGCACAATCCGGCTTACCAATTCGACTGGCTGGAAAGTGAGTATGCTTTAAGTGGTAAAGAAGTCCAAGGAGAAGCCAGCTACTTGTTCCTACTAGGTCACTTTGCCCCCTTCTACACGGAATCTGGTAAAGCGATGGTTGCGCAAACGATTCAGAAATTTTCATTGCTAGACAATCCCGTGCTGAATTTCAATCAAAAATTCCTGCGCTTTGCTGAAGAAAGCTTGTTCCATTTTCAAAAGGAACATTTTGATAGTCAAACTCTACTAGGGAATTTGTTGAATCTCAGCTTCCCTTTCTATGTTTTTGAGCGGCCTTTCCCTCATTTACGCGAATTCTTACCAAAAGACACCCACTCTCATGCTTACCGACAAGTGCGGGAGCGAGTCGCTGAGTTCTTTGAACAACAATTAGCATCACCACAATACTTGTTCTTCCAAGATTCTCAACAAGTGATGATCGATTTGTACACTCGTTTAGTCTTACCGATCTATAACGATCTTATTCAACCTGAACCACTATCAGTTGCTATTACAATGGAACAAAATCAACTGATTCTGTCTCCAGTCGTCCAATTTGTCCGTAGTCTGCCTTTCATTCAATTAAAGGATTACTTTCCTAAAGAGGATTATGATCTATTGATCACTTCTTCTGCCATGATGGCTTTAAAAGACGTCCCAACCTTCTTCTGGGAATTGGATTACGGGGAAGAAGAATTGACCCGCCTATATCAACGGCTCCGTCGCCTTTATTTAGAAAAGACGCGAGTTTCATAAAAAGACTCCCTGATCTGGTACGATCAGGGAGTTTTTTTATGCTGATGGAACTAATAAACGGGTCAAACGTTCAGGGCCAACTAATGAAACCAACAAATTGATACGCGGTCCACTCGTGCTGCCTAAAACCAACTGATAAATTGCTTGGAACAAGGCTTTTTGAGCCTCACGCTTGGCTTTTTTATCGGTTTCTGGGAACAAATCATAGACCGCCTGCATTAAGTCCTCCGGTGCCTGTGCTAACAAGTCTACAAATTGATGGAGCTCCGTTTTGACGGCCGGCGTTAAGGTATCATAGGTTGTCTGATCAAAGGTTTCCCGAATCGTAGCCACCCGCTCTGGTGCATAGTGGGTTAGCCAATAGGCGGCTCTTGGTAATAATTCTTGAATTTCTGCTTCAGCTTGGCCTTCTTTTGTCAAAAGCTCGGCGACGGCAGTCTGGTCATTGCCGGTCAAGCTCAGCAGACTTACCACATGACTAAAGCTCAGACTAGCTGCTCCGTCACCGCCGGTTAATTGGAAGGTCTGGGTCAAGTTTTCATCTGCTTGACCTGCCGCCACCTGTTGCCGCAGTTGTTCATAGGCGGCATAATTACGCAAAACATCTTCATCTAAGCCTAAATCAAAGGTCGCTCGCGGTTGGTATTTAGCGTACAAATAAAGGACGACTTCTGGAGTATACACAGATAACAGCTCGTCTAACGTTAAAATATTGCCGACAGAGCTAGACATCTTCGCATGTGACCCTTTGATATTTACAAAATCATACGGCTCGTAGACCGGTGCCTCGTAATCAAATAGCTCCTTGGCAATGGCTTTGGCGACATCGAAGCTGCCATTTTTAGAAGAGTGATCCTTACCACCTGGCTCAAATTGAACTTGTTCATAACGCCACCGCATTGGCCAATCAACCTTCCAATGGAGTTTAATGCGTTGCCCCTGACCGATTTGCTGCGTACCGCTATGGCCACGGGTACAATGATAGTGAATAGAAGATGTTTCTGAATCATAGTCTTCAATCACGGTACTGTCATGACCGCAGGTATCACAGTAGAGTGAGATGGGGTAATAGGCGGCCCGCTCCGCCGCGTCCGGCGCCTCTGTCCGGAAACGGGCAATAATATCATAAATCGCCAAGCGCTCGTCCATGATATGTTTCAAGGCCTCATCATACACCCCGCCTTCATAACACTGCGTCTCATAAATGTATGCTGGTTGAATCCCTAATTTCCGTAAGCCCGCTTCAAATTGGGCTTCAAAATAAGCCCCGTAAGACGCCGCCTGTTGATCTGGACTAGGGATTTTCGTATAAGGCAGGCCAATGGCATCAGGATCGACACCCGTGACGTTGTGAGGGATTTTCCGTAAACGGTCGTAGTCGTCCCAAGATAGGATAAATCGCGGCTCTTTGCCTAAAGCCTTCAAGGCCTCTGTCACGAAAAAAGTCGTGGCGATTTCGCGGAAGTTTCCAACATGAACATAGCCTGAGGGACTAACCCCTGAGGCACAAGTATAGTGCTCTGCGTCTGGTTGTCGTGAAATGATTTTTTGTGCTGCTTCAAATGCCCAATGCATCGCGTCTCCTCCTTCTTAAAAGCGGCGGCGTTTACGCCAGTTCTGCCAACGTTTCCATAAAGCCCGTCCCACCAAACCAATAATGGTTAAAAGTGAGATACCATAACCAAACAGTCCTAATTTAGTCGCAAAACGACTGGTGGGGTCTGGACTAAACTCCACTAGCATAGAGGAACCCATAATCACCGCCGCTAAAACTAAGCCGGCGACTAAGCGGTTCACTAAACGTTCCGCTCCGTCAAACAACTCATCCTTCTGCTTGACCTCGATATTCAAACGCGCCTGACCGGCATTAAAGGTGTCTAAAGCCGACACGGCTCGTTCAGGGAGCTTCGGCAATGATTTACCGGTGGCTAACGCTTGCCAGCCGACATCACGGACGAAGGACTGCCAGTCAAATTTTTCTTGTAAATACATTTGGGCAAAGGGAATCGCTACTTGAACCATGGATAATTCGGGATCCAACTGCTCCACGACCCCTTCCAAAGTAGCAAATGCTTTAATCAGCATGGTGACAGCTGAATCCATACGGAGATTATTACGGCTACAAATATCGATCATGCGCATAAACATCAGTTGAAAGTCCATCTGGCCAATCGGCAAATTATAGTATTCCTCTAAAAAAGTCGCCAATTCACCGATAAAGTTTTCTTCATCTACTGGACCGGTTCGCTGACAAATAGCTAAGATAGCCGCTCCAGTATCCCGCATATTTTTGAAATAAAGGCTCGTAATGACTTGGCTTAGTTTGGTAACCATCTGCTGATCTAAGCGACCCATCATGCCAAAATCAAGATAGACTAGGCGGTAAGGTACCGGCTTTTCACGGCCTTTGCGAAAAGCTAACGACAATAGGTCTGGATGGTCTTTGCCATTGCGTTTTAACGGATCAGCCGAGCGAATCAAAAGATTCCCTGGGTGGGGATCAGCATGAAAGAACCCGTCAACAAACACCTGCTTAATAAAGTTGCGAACTAATACATCGCCCAACTGTTGTTTAATCTTAGGATCTTCATCCGCTAAATGGCTTAAATATTGATTCAAGGGCCGGCCCTTTTTAAATTCCATCACGAGTAAACGGCTAGTACAATATTCTTCATAGATATAGGGTGTTTCAATGATTTCCCAATTATTATTAGCTTCATAAAACTTACGGCCATTAGCGGCCTCGTGAGCATAGTCTACTTCGCTAAGTAAAGAGCGCTCCACCTCGGCCACGACCGCCTTAGCATCAACTACATTACCATCTGGCACGATTTTTAACAGTGGCAACGCCCGTTTCAAGAGCGATAGGTCCAGCCGAATGTCTTCTTGGATAGAGGGGTGTTGTAGTTTCACTGCCACCCGCTCACCACTGATTAACACCGCTTCGTGTGTCTGACCAATGGAAGCCGAGGCAAAAGGAACATCGTTAAATTGTTGAAAGACATCCTCAATCGGGCGCCCTAATTCCTGCACCATCGTCTGTCTAGCCACTGCTGGTGGATCCACTGCCACGTTGTCTTGCAGTTTTTGTAATTCTTGCACAAATTCTGGTGACATGATATCCGTTCGTACCGATAACATTTGACCGATCTTAATAAAGGTTGGTCCTAATGCTTCCAAGCCTTTCCGGACTTGTTCCGGCTCTTTTTGACGGGCTAACCGTGGCAAGATTTTATATTGGCGCATGATCCGCATGATTTCGCGGAAACGTTGACTCTCCTTTTTGGGCTTAGCTGATGTCGTTGCTTCAGGCGCCGATGCCGTTCTTTCAGCTTTAGGTGCCTCTTTTGACTCCGATTCAGCATCTGTTAGCTGCGGTTTCGCTGTGGTTTCAGTGGCAGCTTCCTCCTCAGTAGTGGCTGCAGCGGTTGTGTCTGCAACTGCCTCGTTGTTCGCTGGCGTTACTTTTGCCTCAGCTGAGACAGCTGGCTCAGACGCTTCAATCGGCTCTGCCAAGTCTTTTTCAGAAGGTGTTGTCGCTGGCTCCTCTTTTTTCATCTTCACCCCTCCCTTCCCAGTTCGCTGATGGCCGTTGCGACGAGCGAATGGCGCTCACTACCGCCACGACCAATCAATAAAACTAATTGAATGAATACAAATAGAATACTGCTATGTTTGGGATACGCCAAATATAAGGACTCCCATTCCGTCACATAAGGCACAATCTGCTGATATTGGTCTTGCCAACCATAGAATTGTTCACTAAACCGGTAGAAAATCCGGGCAAATCGTTCGTGGATAAAGGCAAATTCATTGTTGCCGACTGTCGCTAAGGGAGCCGTTCCCACCTCGATTCGGGCTTTATTTTGCATTTCGGCAAAGAAATGGGTCAGTAGAAAGTCAGTCGCTCCGGCTGGCGCTGTGGGTACTAGCCGCAGTAAGTCAATACCTGCTTCATTTTGCCACAAGCGCGGCGTGATAAAGCCAATCACCTGATTTTCCGGCGAGCGCATGACACCAACGGCTTGCCCTTTAAGATAATTAGCTTGGAAACGGCTATAACTAAACTGCTTTTCCCGACCGCCAGCCAAATAAGCTAGCGAAACTTGATGTAAGATCGGCATCAATTCACTGGGAATTTGTGGGTACCACTGGAATTGATAGCCTTGATTGGCTAATTGTCGATTTTGGGTATTCTCAGTAGAAAGGCGGAACTGATCCGCTTTAGGACTGCGATGATCCAAGTAACCCAAGGTCCCGATTTTCATAAAATGATAGCCTAGATCATGAACTTGTACGACGTAGCTTTCCGAGCTTTGATAGAAAACGGGCTGATAGCCTAAACGGTCAGCCTGTTTTAAAAAGGCCAAGGTAGCGGCTTGAAAATCAGCCGTATAGCCTAGAGGATCGCCTAAAACAAAGCATTTGTTGGCTTTTACCTGATAAGGGATTAAGACTTGATCGCGACCAGCGACCCGGTAATAAAAACAATAACGATCCTTCAAGGTCAACCATTGACTAGTACGGGTCCCGCCAAAGCGTTCAATCAAGCTTGCTACCCGACTTGGTTCGTAAAAATTGCCTAGAACCTCATCAGTGGTAGTTAAATATTGATACAGCGTCACTAGCACTAACGCGGAAAGACCGATGCCAATCAACCCCGAGAACCAAACAGTATCTGAGGGAAAGAACAGCAGCATTTTACCGGCCCATTGGTTATTTTTCTGATAGCCAGCAATACCGTATAAAATCAAGAGAAAGCCAAACAGCAGACCATCCACTAAGAGGGCACCCCAGGAGTAGACAAATTTTTCTCGATACAACTCTTTACGCGAATAAAAGACTGCAATCAAAAGGACGCTGTACAGCAAAATCAGCTGCCATGAACGGGTATGTAAAATCGTGTTGCCAATACTAAAAGCTAGTACTAAAACGGTGGGCCAATAGGCCTTTTTGACTTTAGCAGCAATGCCCCGCGCGAGACCTAAGAGTAAAATTCCCACCATAATATTCAGCGTCTGATCCAAAAAATTAAAAGTGTAGGAAGTCAGCCAAGCAAAAACCTGACTCAAAGTCGATAAATTAGTGACCGCCGATAATAACACCATGGTGATTCCCGCCAGATATAAAGCGGTGACTAATAAAGCATGGGCGGTTTTCTGCGTAAAAAGCCGCGGCAGATTATCTAAAAGACGATTCAGACGGATACTGGTTTGGTGCAGAAACAATAGTAAGCCACTGAAAAATGGCAATAAATAGTAAAAGATGCGGTAAAACAGGAGCCAGACCACTGCCACATCTTGGCGAATCCCTAATTGGCTTAGGCCGACAATCATTAAGACATCAAAGGTGCCGGCGCCCCCAGGGACCATCGTCAGCATCCCAATTAAGGATGCCGCCACAAACAAGGGGAAAATCCCCCGGAGTGCTTGGCCGTTGCCCATTAAGGTGCCAATAGCGGCAAAACTTAAAAAAGCCCCCAACCATTGCCCTAAAGAGGCAAATAATAACAACCACCGACCCTTTGGCAGAAAATCGGCAAACAAGCCCTTTTGGCGAAATTGGATAAACAACAGTAATAATGGCGCATAAGCCGCTCCGCCCCACAGCCATAGCGTGTATTGGCTAGCTGCCGTCGCTTGCCCGGTATACAAGAAACCTAGGGCTAAAAGGCACAGTAAAGATAGACCGCTTAATAGAAAAAGTGCGATTTTGGAGACAGTCGCAACCACCTTCTTTTGAGGCACTTCCCCACCATAGTAATTGCCCCGCAAAGTTGCCGCTACCAAACCACCAAAACCCGCCAGATTATTAATGGTATTGGTAATCCAGGCTGACAAGAAAAACGTTTTTCTAGGTAATGGACTGCGTCCCTGCTCTTCAAAGACTCGCAAGGCGACATAGTCATATAACATCATGGGGGTGACCGCTAAAGCGCCCATCAGCGCCATTAACAAGAGGTGGCCCCAACCTTGCTCCGCAAACGTGCTTTTCACATCCGACCAGCTAATATCTGCGGCAATATGGGCGACTTGGTTCACCACAAAGACCATGATCGAGGCGAAAAAAATCACCTTTACCAAGAGACTATGCTGTTGATACCACGTCGCGATTTTTTTAATTGTTTTCATCATCTGTTCTCTCCCTCAACTCACCTTAATGGTAGCGGAAAGCGCCATTTATTTCCACTAAAACCATGCCTTCTGCTTGTCTTCTGCTACATTTGTGGCTATGCTAAACAAATAAGCTTGAACTTAGGAGGAATTTTATGAAAATTGGATTTATTGGTACCGGCAATATGGCCAGTGCCATTATTGATGGCTTATTAGCAAAAGGCCCCGCCGATATCTGGATTTCCGGCTCTTCTTTTGCCCGTAGTCAGGAATATGCGGCGACGCGTCCCGTCCATGCCGCCGCGTCCCATGAAGAATTAGCCGCAAACTGTGATATCGTGATTTTAGCAGTGAAGCCCGCCATTATTCCACAGGTGTTAGGTAGTTTAGCATCTGCACAGGCTTTGATGGTGTCGATTGCCGCTGGGGTTACCTTAGGGCAGCTAAAAGCAGCTGCCCCCCAGTTTGCCTATATTCGCGTAATGCCTAACGTCAATGCGGTAGTCGGTGAAGGTACGGCGGCAATTTGTGGCGATGAAACGGTGGCCCCACAACAACTCGCTACCGTAACTGGTATCTTTGAAAGTGTGGGCCGCGTCTATCCGCTAGCTGAAAAAGATTTCAGCACGTTTATTGGCATCGCCGGCAGCGCCCCAGCTTTTGTCTATATGTTCATTGACGCATTAGCCCGTGCCGCTGTCTTACATGGTCTCCCTAAAAAAACCGCGACTGAAATCGCGGCTCATGCAGTCTTAGGCAGTGGTAAGATGGTCTTAGCAGGAACCGATTCCCCTTGGGATTTGGTGGATAAGGTCTCTTCTCCTGGTGGTACCACCGTGGCTGGCGTGGTCTCCTTAGAACGTTCTGGCTTGGTGGCCACTGTGATTGATGCGGTTAGCGCCACTATCGCAAAAGATCAAGAAATGCAATAATAAAAAACGACCTCCATCAGCTGACGGCACTGCCGCCTTGCCAGATGAAGGTCGTTTATTTTTTAGGTAAGGTCCACAGCAAGTTTTAAAGCTCTACTAAGTCAACCACCTTTAACTCTTTAAAGCTGGTTACGACTTGATCGGCCGCACTTAAATCTTGTGCTGGATAGTCGGGATTAGCAAAACCAATGCAGTACATGCCAGCTGCCTTAGCTGCTAAACTGCCATTACGCGTATCTTCAAAGACTAAACAATCGGCTGGTGCAATCCCTAATTGCTGGGCAGCAGCTAGAAAAACATCTGGTGCCGGCTTGGAATGTGCCACCTCTTCACCACTCACCAAATACTGAAAATCCGTTACTAGACCCAGTTCAGTCAAGGCGCGTAAAATCTCCTTTTTAGGTGATGACGAGGCCACCGCCAAAGGAATACCCGCTGCATTTAAACGCTTGACTAGGTCTTGAGCATGCTGAATCGGCTTGATGCCGTCACGGGCCATCATGACCTCACGACGACGATTCATTTCTTCAATATAGGTAGCCACACTAGCTGGCAAACCTAGTTCTTCTTTCATTTTTTGCCACATAAATTCAAACGTTGTCCCCATAAATTGATATTGATAAGAAATATCCTGGGGGTAGCCCGCATCTCGTAGTAGCTCGGTTTTGGATTGTAAAAATGTATATTCCGAATCAACTAAAACCCCATCCATATCAAAAATCACTGCTTTCATCGAATCACCTCTCGTCCATCCTATCACAACTGCTAACGAATGACGATCTGAAAGCGATTCGCCAGAAAACGGTTTTTTCGGTATACTTAATAATAGAAGGAGGAGGATGTATGCGGAAAAATTTTCAAGATGTCTTTGTTTCCATCGCGCCAATGACGGTGCTCATTATTTTAATGACCTTTATTTTCGCGCCATTATCTCGGGACGATATGATCAGCTTTCTAGTGGGGGCTGCGATCATGGTCGTGGGAATGACGCTGTTCCTGTTTGGGGCAGACCATTCCATGATGGAGGTTGGTGATTTAGTCGGAAAATTTATGGTTAAAAAGAAAAACTTGGGGATCATTATCGGCTTAGGCTTTGCGATTGGAATCGTGATTACCATTGCCGAGCCTTCAGTCCAAGTCTTGGCGCAGCAAGTCAACGAGATCTCAGAAGGTGCCATTACCCGGACCCTCTTGATTGGGGTCGTAAGTGTCGGTACCGGGATCTTTCTAGCAATTGCCCTCTTACGGATTGTTTTTCGGATGTCGTATTATTACATGATGCTGATTGGCTACGGCGTGGTCTTTATCGCCTCGTTTTTAACCAGTCCTGAATTTATGCCCATCGCCTTTGATGCTGGTGGCGTTACAACGGGTCCCATCACGGTACCCTTTATGCTTTCGTTAGCAATTGGGGTCACGAGTATGATCAAACAGCGGAAAAATGAAAATGACAGCTTTGGGATGGTGGGCGTAGCCTCACTGGGTCCTGTTTTAGCAGTCATGTTGTTAGGGGTGATCTTCCAGTGAATCTTTTGCAGGAGATCTTTGCCGGTTTTGGCACCGTCGTTTGGGAAGTCGTTTTAGCAGTCGCCCCGATTGTCTTGATTTTTGTTATTTTGAACTTTACCAGTTTTAAATTGCGAAAACGCCGCTTTTTGAAGATTATGATTGGTTTCGCTATCACGTTAGTAGGCTTGATTTTATTTCTTCACGGCGTCAACATTGCCTATGTACCCGTTGGCCGACACCTAGGGGCAGCAATCGCAGCCTTGGAACATAACTATATTCTGATTCCAATTGGTTTTGTGATGGGCTTTTTAGTCGGCTTTGCCGAACCCGCAATTCATGTAATGGTTAAACAGGTGGAAGAAATCAGCGAAGGACGGATTCGCTCCAAGGTCCTCTTGGCGGTTGTGGCGATTGGGATTGGCGTGGCCGTCGCCTTGTCCATGTGGCGTTTGTTAGCCGGCTTTTCACTGTATTATTTCCTGATACCTGGCTACCTGCTTGTTTTTATATTGGGACGCAAAGTCGACAAAATGTTTTTAGCCATGGCCTTTGATAATGGCGGTGTTGCCACCGGACCGATGTGTTCGACTTTTATCTTGTCCATGTGTGTCTCAATTGCCGCGCAAATCGAAGGGCGTGATCCCATGATTGATGGTTTCGGCGTTGTCGCCATGATTGCCTTAACACCGATATTATCTACCATGGCTTTAGGCTACATTTATAAAAAGAAAGATGAACGCGACGCAAAAGCGCGTCAACAGTTAAGAGGGGAGTAATTATGAATAGACCAGTAGCATTGAATTTAGAATTAATCGTCACCATCGTGGATGGCGGCAATGGCGGTGATGTCGTTGACTTAACCAAGGAGGCTGGCGCTAGTGGTGGCACGATTTTACATGGCCGCGGCTCTGGCGTCCATGATGTTGGCCGCTTTTTAGGTCTAGAGATTGAACCTGAAAAGGATATCGTTTTGACGCTAGTGCCAGAGAGTCTCACCAATACGATGCTGAAAGTCATTGGTGACGGTCTAAAGATTGGGCAAGCCGGCAATGGTATTGCCTTTGTCATTGATTTAGCCAAAGTCATTGGCATCACTAAAATCGATCAATATAGCCAAGTGGTGGAACTGGATGATCTGTTAGATGAAAATAAAGCCTAAAGCAAATAAGCAGTAACTGTATGCGTATAGCTGTTGTTTCTGCTTCCACCGTGTATTCGGATAGGAAAAAAGTGGGACATAACTTTTTGAGTTATGTCCCACTTTTTTCTTTTTTATTCTGATGCTTCTTGCTTCCCATAGCGGGCTAGTTTTTCCGCCAAACGGTCCGGATCATATTCTACTTCCATCAAATACAAACCTTCTGGACTAGCTGTAGGTCCCGCTAGGTTGCGATTCTTTTGCTCCAAAATAAGTGGGATACTGTCTGGGTCCATACGCCCATTCCCGATTTTCAACAAGGTGCCCACCATAATCCGAATCATCTTATACAAAAAGCCGTCACCCCGAAAAGTAAAAATCAAGCGCTGCTGGCTTTCATCATATTCAAGGTCTGCCTGCCAGATCGTGCGGACTTTGTCTTCAATCGAACTACCCGATGCACAAAAAGTGGTAAAGTCATGGGTCCCTAGGAAATGTGGTAAGGCCTGCTGGATCCGCTCGATTGTCAAGGGATAGGGATAAAAGCTGGCATAGTTACGAGTAAAGGGATTACGGGGCTTGCCGATATCTACGATAAACTGATAGGTTTTACCAGTAACAAAGTAGCGAGCATGAAAGGTTTCGTCTTCGATGGTCACACTTTTGACGGCAATATCCTCAGGTGATTGAGTATCTAGCGCGTAACGCATTCGTTCCAAATCCCGGGTCTCTGGGTAATCAAAGTGGATTACTTGACCAGCCGCATGAACATGGGCGTCGGTACGACCGGAGCCATGGACTTGAATCACCTCGCCATGGTTCATGCGGGTCAGAGTTTTCTCCAGCTCTTCTTGGACGGTACGGCCATTGGGCTGGCGCTGAAAGCCATGAAACAAGGTGCCATCATAGGCAATGATTGCTTTATAGCGGGGCATGTCATTTCCTCCTCATAAAAAGAACGTGATCAAGACCAGCTTGATCACGATTCTTGATTTCTAATTTCTAAGCCACACTAAGGCGACTGTTAAGCAAGCATAAACCAACACCACGATCGTATCACGGCCGTGCCATTCTAAGATACGATACTTAGAGCGGCCTTCGCCGCCTTGATAACCGCGGGCTTCCATGGCCGTTGCCAAATCTTCTGCCCGGTTGAAACTGCTGACAAATAATGGAATCAACAGCGGTACGACAGCCTTCATTTTTTGAATCAGATTGCCTTCACCAAAGTCTACCCCCCGCGCCCGTTGCGCATTCATGATTTTCTCGGTTTCATCCATCAGTGTCGGCACAAAACGCAAGGCAATCGATAACATTAGGGAGATTTCATGGACGGGGAACCGGACCACTTTTAAGGGTCGCAGAATATACTCAATGGCGTCTGACAAATCCAAAGGCGGTGTCGTTAAGGTCAAGAGTGTCGACATGAAGATAATCAAGACGAAACGACAGAAGATAAAGGCACCATTTACCAGCCCAAATTGAGTGATGCTGATGATACCCCACTCCCAAATGACCTCACCCCCGCGGGTAAAGAGAATCTGCAAAGCCACGGTGAAAAGAATCAACCACAAGAGTGGTCGCAAGCCGCGTATAAAGAACTTGATACTGATTTTAGAAAGAGCAACTGCTACCATGGTAAAGACAAACAACATGGCATAGGTTTGCCAATTATTGGCCAAGAAGATGATCCCGATAAAGTAAAAGCTGGCTAATAATTTAGCCCGTGGATCTAACCGGTGAATCAATGAGTCACCAGGGATGTAGCGACCAAAGATCAATTTATTCATCATAGCCGCTCACCCGCTTCCTGTTGCGCTACGATGGCGTCAGCTAGCGCGTCAGCTGTTAAGGGTAAAACATCTAGCTGGAAGCCTTTGGCCAGCAACTTTTCTGCAAAGTTTGCGGCTGTTGGCACACCCAGCTGTTTTTCCTTCAACCACGGAATATCAGCAAAGACTTCTTGCGGGGTGCCTTTTTTTACGATACGACCCTTTTCTAAAACAAGGACATAGTCGGCAAAATTAGCCACATCATCCATTAAATGGGTCACTAAGACGATGGTCATACCCGCTTCATGGAGACGCCAAAACATTTCCATCATTTCCTTACGACCTTGGGGATCAAGGCCCGCTGTCGGCTCATCTAAGACTAAGACTTCTGGTTCCATCGCTAAAACACCGGCGATAGCCACTCGGCGCATTTGACCACCGGAAAGATCAAAAGGTGAACGGTCAAGATAACTTTCATCTAGCCCAACTTGCCCTAGCATTTTCTCTGCCAAAGCCCGGCCTTCTTCCTCAGTAGCCCCAAAATTCTTAGGTCCAAAGGCGATATCTTTTGCTACGGTTTCCTCAAAAAGCTGCGCTTCTGGAAACTGAAAGACAATGCCGACTTTTTTACGAATCGGTTTTAAATTCTTATTATCGGTTTCTGGTGTAATTTGCCGATCACCAATATACACATTACCTTTAGTAGGTTTCACCAAGGCATTCAAGTGTTGCAGCAATGTCGACTTACCACTGCCAGTATGCCCTACGATGGCGGTATAGGAGCCGTCTTTGATTTCCATATCGATTTCAAACAAAGCCCGTTGTTCAAAAGGGGTGTTAGGTTGATAGGTAAAATCTACTTGTTCAAAACGGATGTCCATAACCAATCCACCATCCCTTCTTCTGTCAAATATTCATTGGGAACTTGAATCCCACGTTCTTTTAGCGCAATCTTCAGCTTTTCTGGAAATGGCAGATCTAGGCCCAATTCAATCAGCTTTTCGCCAGCTGAAAAGATTTCCTTAGGTGTACCTTGGCCGACTAACTGACCTTGGCGCATCACCAAGATGCGATTGGCATTGGCCGCCTCATCAATATCATGAGTGATTGAAATGACCGTCAAATTACTTTCTTCTTTGATTTTCTGAATGGTGTCGATTACTTCTGCCCGGCCTTCCGGATCCAGCATACTAGTGGCTTCATCCAAAATGATGATGTCGGGACGCAACGCCACCACCCCAGCAATCGCTACCCGTTGCTTTTGACCACCTGATAGGCGGGCTGGTTCTCGAGTCGCAAAATCACTCATACGAACCCGCTCTAAGGCATCTTGGACCCGCACTAGCATTTCTTCCCGGGGAATTCCTTGATTTTCCATCCCAAAAGCGACGTCATCTTCTACTGTAGAGCCAACGAATTGGTTATCGGGATTTTGGAACACCATCCCCACCATGCGGCGGATATCCCAAACGTTGGTTTCATTCAATTCTTTGCCACCGACTTTGATGGTCCCGGCTTCTGGTAATAATAAGCCGTTAATTGTTTTCGCTAAAGTGGATTTACCAGAACCATTATGTCCGATAATAGCGATCCACTCGCCCTGTTCAATGGTAAAAGAGACATCATGGAGTGCCAACTCCGGCTCTTCCGGCTGATAACGAAAGCGAATATCTTTTAATTCGATTATTGGTTTCATGCTAATTCCCTCATCCATTTCTTTCATTCCTGCTAACAGTAACAAAAAAAGCCCTACTCTTCAAATATCCTTGCTTCTTCGTCCTTTTTTCAGAGAAAATAATGTGTCAAGACATTCTATTTTAGGCTGAAAAAAACACTTAATCGATCCGAGATCTTTCAGCGTTGGGGTAATAAGGCCTCGTATTTTGAAGTCCTTACTATCATACCTCATTTAGACCGCTAATAAAAGGCATTCTGTTGGCAAAATTGAAAGTTACAGCTAGCTTTTCCACCTCTTTTCATTCCTATTTACGCGCATAAAAACCGCAGCAACTATTAGGTCGCTACGGTTTTTACTAAAGCATTGGGGGCTTTTTATGCAAATCTTCACCAACTCGTCCAGAGGAGGACGAAGTTTGGGTCGAGTTGGTCAGTTTTCGGCTAGTAGACGCAAGCTGTCTTTCAACACTGCTTCGCCATCTAACGTTTCGTAGTCCTCTTTTGAGATCAACTTGAAGGGAACAGCTTTGTAATTGAGGAAATCTTGCAAACGTGCCACTTCGTATTTTGATTGTGGCCCAATCATCAAGGCATCCACATGCTGATTTTGAATAATCTGCTCCGCTACGATGGCCGGCGCCGAATAGACATGCACGTCTAGATTTTTTTCATCCGCCGCCTGCTGTACGTTTTTTACTAAGAGACCAGTGGTGATACCTGCCGTACAGATCAAGAGGATTGTTTTTTGAGAATCATCTGTCATCATCTTCACCTCTTAAGAAATTTTCTTCTTCTTGTTGTAGATATCTAGGACAACGGCTAGTAGTAAGATCAAGCCCTTAATCGCTTGTTGCCAATCGACCCCAACGCCTAAGATAGACATCCCGTTATTCAGAACACCCATTACCAAACCACCGACGATAGCACCCATGATAGTTCCGATACCACCAGAAGTTGAGGCGCCACCGAAGTAAACCGCCGCCATGGCATCCAATTCCATGGAAGTTCCGGCTTGTGGGGTAGCTGCGTTCAAACGAGCCGCTAAGATTAAGCCGGCTAATGCAGCCATGGCACCCATGTTAACGAATACCCAGAACGTAATTTTTTTCGTTTTGATCCCAGATAATTCTGCGGCTTTACGATTACCACCTGTAGCGTAGATTTGACGACCAGCAACTGTTTTATTCGTTAAGAAACCGTAAGCTGCGACAATCACCCCTAAGATGATCAAGATAACTGGATAACCTTGGTAAGCAGCAAAGATATAGGTCACACCAATCACGACAATACCTGTGAAAATAGCTTTAAATAAGAAAGCATTCATAGATTCGACTTCAAACAAGTTCTTTTTCCGACGTTCCCGCGTACGCCATTGACCAATTACTAAGACTGCCGCAATCGCAATCCCTAAAACCATGGTCAATAAGTGCAGATGGTCGCCACCAATGAAGTCAGGCAGGTAACCTGTTGAGATTTTTTGGAAGGCACTTGGAAATGGTGCCAATGATTGGCCGCCTAAAACGACTTGAGTTAACCCACGGAACATCAAGAGACCCGCTAACGTGACGATAAAGGCTGGAATCCCCACATAAGCAACCCAGAAACCTTGCCAAGCACCGATCAGAGCACCGATTACTAAACATAATGGCACTGCTAGCCATGGACTTAGCCCATTGTTTACCATCAACATGCCGGCAATCGCTCCGACAAAGGCCATCACTGAACCAACTGACAAGTCAACGTGTCCAAGTAATACGACTAACAACATCCCCGCAGCCAAGACTAAAATATGACTATTTTGCAACACTAAGTTCGTAATATTCAACGGCCGCCAGAAAATCCCATCGGTCATTACCTGAAACGCAATCAGTAGTACCACTAAAATGATTACCATACTATAGCGGCTGAAAATATCCATCGCCTTGTCTTTTAGGCTGATACCTTTTTTCTCTTGTGTTAATTTGTCTGTATTTTCCATGTTATACCACACCCTCTTCTTCCATGGTCATCAAGTTCATAAGAATTTCTTGATTAGCATCTTCTCGCATAACTTCCCCAGTCATGCGACCTTCATTCATTGTATAGATTCGGTCACACATCCCTAAAATCTCCGGTAATTCCGAAGAGATGATGCAGACGGCTTTACCACTGGCCGCCATTTCTTCGATGATCGTATAAATCTCATATTTAGCGCCAACGTCAATTCCGCGCGTTGGTTCGTCTAAGAAGAGAATATCTGGTTGGGTCATCAACCATTTTGATAAGACGACCTTCTGCTGATTTCCGCCACTAAGACTACCGACATTTTGGAAGATAGAGCTGGTTTTCGTGCGCATCTTCTTCCGATATTCCTCTGCTATCGTTACTTCTTTTTCTTTGTCTAAGACGCCACCATGACTGATTTTGCCAAGGCTAGCAATAGTCGTGTTTTCGCGAATATCCATCAATAAGTTTAAACCTAATGCCTTACGGTCCTCAGAAACATACGCTAAGCCATTATGAATCGCTGTCGGCACATCTTTAACGGAAATTTCTTTCCCTTCTTTAAAGACTTGGCCTGAGATATTACTACCATAAGAATGACCAAAAACACTCATGGCAAATTCAGTACGTCCTGCGCCCATCAAACCAGCGATACCAATAATTTCACCCCGACGAATCTTCACATTGATGTTGTCATTCATAATACGGGTATTGTCCACCGGATGATGAACCGTCCAGTCTTTGACCTCAAAGTAGACCTCACCAATATTAGGATGCCGTTCTGGATAACGGTTTGTTAGGTCCCGACCCACCATGCCGCGAATAATACGTTCTTCATTGATATCATCGTTTTCAAGCGTTTCAATCGTTTGGCCATCCCGCAAAATCGTGATGCGATCAGCGACACTAACGATTTCATTTAATTTATGAGAAATAATAATAGAAGTAATTCCTTGATGCTTGAATTCTTTGATTAATTCCAAAAGATTGGCACTTTCTTCTTCATTCAAGGCGGCGGTTGGTTCATCCAAAATCAATAGCCGAACCGATTTCGAAAAGGCTTTGGCAATTTCCACCAACTGTTGTTGACCAACCCCAATTTGCGATACTAAGGTATTGGGATTGATACGCAGTCCCACCGTCTTCAATAAATTATCCGTTTTCTTTTCCGTCATATCCCAGTCAATGATGCCATGCTTAGCCTGTTCATTTCCGAGGAAAATATTTTCTTTAATAGAAAGAAACGGACTTAACGCCAATTCCTGATGGATAATTACGATTCCCTTATTCTCGCTGTCTCGTAAATCTTTAAACTGACATACATCGCCGTCATAAATGATATCGCCGCTATAGCTACCATATGGATACAAGCCACTTAAGACATTCATCAAAGTAGACTTACCGGCACCATTTTCACCGCACAACGCGTGGATTTCACCGCGTTCAATCCGCAAATTGACATTGTCTAAGGCTCGTACTCCGGAAAATTCCTTGACGATATCCTTCATTTCCAGAATATAATCTGCCATATTGTTCATCCTCTCTTCTCCGCTGACCGATTCCTACAGACTAAGCAGCTCTTCGGAACAACTGCTTAGTCTATAGGAATGATAGGAAGGGACCGAAGTATTTCGATCCCCACCCAACTCCTGTTATTCCTTCAAGTCTGCTTCTGTATAGTAGTCTGTATCGATCAATTCTGCTTTATAGTTATCTTTGTCAACAGAAACTGGATTTGCCAAGTAAGTTGGCACAACTTTTACGCCGTTGTCATAAGTTTCTGTGTCATTAACCGGTACTTCTTCATCATTGTTGATGGCTTCGATCATTTCGATCGTGTTTTTCGCTAAAATTCGTGTATCTTTAAAGATTGTTTCTGTTTGTTCACCAGCAATGATAGATTTCACCCCAGCGATGGTTGCATCTTGTCCAGTAATGATTGGTAATGGTTTGTCAGCTGAACCATAACCTACCCCTTTAAGAGAAGAAATGATACCCAAACTGATTGGGTCATATGGTGACAAAACAGCATCTAAAGTTTTATCTGTGTAGTTAGCACTTAATAAGTTATCCATCCGCGCTTGGGCTGTTGAACCATCCCAACGCAATGTTGCGATTTGGTTAAAGCTGGTTTGGCCAGAAGGAACAACTAATTTACCGTTATCGATATACGGTTGGAAGATTGACATTACCCCGTTGTAGTTAATCAAGGCATTGTTATCATCTGGTGAGCCCCCGAATAATTCAATGTTGAAAGGACCTTCGCCATCTTTCAAGCCTAATTTGTCTTCAATATAAGAAGCCTGCAATACCCCAACACCAAAGTTGTCAAAAGTCGCATAGTAGTCAACGTGTTCTGAGTTCATCAATAGGCGGTCATAGGCAATGACTTTGATATCCGCATCGGCAGCTTTTTGTAAGACGTCGGTCAAAGCCGAGCCGTCGATTGAAGCGATAACTAAAGTGTCCACGCCTTTGGTGATCATGTTTTCAATCTGTGCCACTTGGTTTTCAACTTTATCTTCGCCGTACTGCAAGTCTGTCTTGTAGCCTAATTTTTCCAGTTCGTCCACCATGTTATTACCATCGGCGATCCAGCGTTCTGCTGATTTCGTTGGCATCGCGATTCCCACATAACCTTTGTCGCCCCCGCCGTCACCTGAACCAGAATCTGATCCTCCGCCACAAGCCGTCAACACGACACCTGCTAGTAATGTTGCCGCTAGTACTGCTGCTTTCTTTAACCCAAACTTCATCTTGATCCCTCCATAATGTATGATTGCTTTACATCTCGAAGTATAGCGCTTTCTGAAATCGCTAACATTGATTATTTTATTCAATTATCTAGAAATATTTTCGCAATTAACGGTGGCCGCGAAAAAAACTTGGATTTTATTCGATTTTCTTGAAAAATTTTCGATTCCACTCTTTTTTTCTAGGTCCGCTGCCGTTTTCGTCTTTTTCCACGGTATAATGAAAGAAAAGACCCGCAAGCGTTTTAATAGATTGGCTACATTAGCTTTAGTTTCCCGTAGAAAGAAGGTTTCCTCGTGAAATATTTGAAATATCTTTTACTTCTCTTACTCTTTTTCACTGGTTGTGCTCAATCCACGACGGAAGAAGAACCACCTCTAATCATTGGTTTTTCACAGTCCGGTACAGAAAGCAACTGGCGCAAAGCTCATACTCATTCCATCGTGAATGAATTGGAAAAAAATCACTATCAAGTTTTATACCGTAATGGGTTTATGAATCAAGAACGCCAAATCCAAGATATTCGGACCTTTATTGCCTACAAAGTGGACATGATTGTCTTCACGCCTTTGACTGAAACTGGCTGGGAACCAGTCTTAAAGGAAGCTAAACAAGCCGGGATTCCAGTGATTATTGTGGACCGTCAGATTCAAATTAGCGATGATAGTCTATACGAAACGCATATTGGTCCCAGCTTCAAAGCCGAAGGGCATCGCGCTGGTATTTTCGTTAATAACTTTTTTAAAGAAAGCGATGATCCCGACATCCGGATTTTAGAGCTTTCAGGCCTAGCCGATGCCTCCCCTACGATTCTCCGCTCCGCCGGTTTTCGCGAATGGATTGCTCGGGATAAGCGGATGCAGGTAGTGGATACAATCTATGGTGACTTTATCCGGATGAAGGGCCAGGACCAAATGAGAGATTATCTCCAACATCATGACTTAAATGAGATCGATGTTCTATTCAGCCATAACGACGAAATGACTCATGGCGCGATGGAAGCTATCAAAGAGGCCGGCTTAATTCCAGGCAAGGACATTATCATCGTGACCATTGATGGTCAAAACGATATGGTACAAAAGCTGCGTAGTGGGCAAGTCAACTGCATTGTGGAATGTAATCCTGATGTGGGCTTTGACGTTGCCAACACCATCAATCGCTACTTTGCTGGTTTTTACGGAGAAAATAACCAGCGCATGCCAAAAGAAATCTATATCTACGAATCAGTCTTTACTGAACAGAATATGGATAGCATCCCAACACGAAACTATTAAGGAGCCGCCATGAAACCACCATTGAGTATCAAACAAATTTTTGCCCAAACGAACAAATTGATGCTCCTGTTGGCCGTGATTCCGCTGGCAGTCAGTGTCTTAATGTACACGCGGCAAATTTATATGTATCAAAAAACCTTAACCAATATTGAGGAAGCCAATCAAATCGTTGCCAAAGTCGACCAAGAGGTTTTGGAGGAAATGTGGGATTTAGTTTTTGGGATGGTACCGGTGAAAAATTATTCTGAGGAGAATATTATTACGGAGCTGCAACGGGATATTGGCCATATTCGTGAAAATATCCAATCACCTCGTGAAATCAGTACCTTAAATGTATCCGCCAGCATCATTGATACAATCCAAGACTACCAACAGCAGATCCTAACCAACATTGATGCCGGCAATTCGGTCGACAAAAATGAAGCCATAATGAATGAGATTGATTCTTTGACGACCCTGCTCACTGACCGCCTAACTGACTTTGTGCGGGTTGAGATTGATATGGCAAGTGCCCGTAACCAAGAAATGATTCGCTCCTTGATTATTCTGACACTGGTAGAGCTGGTAATCATCAGCATCATCGTCTATTTTGTGCGACGCAACCGCAATTTTATCAACGAACAGATTCAACAGCCGGTAAACCAGCTCATCACAATGTCTCAAGAACTAGCCGCCGGTCATTTGCTATATCGCATCGAGCCGCCGCCAACAGTGGAGCTGAATCAGCTCACTGTTAGCCTTAACACCATGGCTGATGACCTAAATCGCCTACTAGAAGAAAACGCGCTGAAGCAGTATCACCTGGCACAAAGTGAGGTGCGGGTCTTACAGGCACAAATCACACCGCATTTTATCTATAACAGTTTAGACGCCATTGTCTCTTTGATTGAACAAGAACAATATGAGGAAGCCTCTGAAATGACCTATGCGCTCTCTGATTTTTTCCGCATTTCTCTAAGCAAAGGGAAGGACTGGATTCCTGTCGAACGAGAATTAAAACACATCCAAGATTATTTGACGATTCTCAAGATTCGCTATGGGGAAATGCTGGATTATTCCATTGACGTGGATGCCGAACTGCGGGACTATCAATTGTTGAAGATGGTGTTGCAGCCGCTGGTGGAGAATGCCGTTTACCATGGAACCAAATTTGTGCGTCGCGCTGGTCTGATCCAAATTATCGGAACCAGTCAAGGTGCTAACATGCAGTTTGCTGTCACGGATAACGGCATCGGTATGACCGCTGAACGCCTGGCTGAAGTCAAAGCAGAACTGGCTAAAGGCGTTGATTCGGATTTTAGTACCGGCTATGGACTCTATAATGTCAATAAGCGATTGCTATTGTATTATGGTCAAGACGCCGCAATAGCCGTCCACAGCACCTATCGTAAAGGGACCACCATCACCTTGACCGTCCCAAAAAAGAAAGAAGGAATGTAGCGTGACTTATAAGGTTTTCATCGTAGAAGATGAACATTTGATTCGCGACAGTTTGCGAAATCAGATTTTAGCTTTAAGTGAGCAACTCCCCATCAGTTATAGCGGTGAAGCGGGCGACGGCGAAATGGCGTTGGCAGAAATCACAGAAATTCGCCCCGACATTCTTTTGACGGATATTAAAATGCCCTTTATGGATGGCTTAACACTAGCCAAAGAGACCCGCAAACTCTTGCCCTGGACCCGCATCGTTTTTATTAGTGGTTTTGATGACTTTGAATACGCCAAAGTCGCCATCCAAGTCCAAGCAGATGATTACTTATTAAAGCCCATTAAAAACGAAGAACTGACCCAGACTATGACAAAAATCGTTCAGCTATTGGACCAACAGAAAAAAGCAGCTAACCAAGCACCTGAACAAGAAATGGTGTTAGAGCTGAAGAAAAACCATCTGTTAAATGGCCTGTTTTCCGGCGAACTTTCTATGTCAGAAGCTTTGCAACAAGCCACGACTTTTTCACGATCCTTCATTGGTAAAAAAATGACAGTGCTCTTAGCCCACAACCAATACAATCAAAATTTTGAAGACTATACACGTTTTACCGAATACCTTGAGTTTCTGTTTCAAGACGATGATCGCTTACTTTTTTCCAGTGTTTCTTCCCGCTTTATCAAATTCTTGATCTTTGATACCTCTAAAGAAGCTGTTTTAGAAACTGCCTATCAAGTAGCACAAACTTTGATCCATGAGTTAGAGCAGGATAGCCAAGACGATTTAGCCGTCGCCATTGGTTCGGTAGTAGACCGCGTCAGCGAAATTCCCAATTCCTACGAAATCGCCCGCGATTTTCTCAGCACCTATGGGAATTTGCGCACAGAGAAGATTATCAGCTATGAAGATGACATGAAAGAAGGCGAATTGTCCCCTACCCATCCTTTCAAGTTAGATTTAGCCGCAGAAATCGCCAGTCTAGGGACTGACGAAACCAATGCCTTTATCCAACGACTCTTAACAGAGCAGGAAACACCCGAACGGACGCGCATGTATCGCTTCTTTATTCTGACAGAGTTGAAAAGCTTAGCCGAAAAAGGCAATGTCGCTGCCGAACTACAAGCCAAGCTCGCTAACGTGGAACAATTGGTGGCAATCGCCAGTCAGCGCTCCTACTATCAGCTCGTTTTAGAAGAGATTATCCGCTCTTTGATGAAAATCAAAATTCATCCCGCCATGGCAAAATATCAAAGTGTCATCAACCAAGCATTAGCCTTTATTAATGAACATTTTACTGACCCAGATATTTCTCTCAACATGGTAGCTGACGAAGTAGCCCTCAGTCCGGCTCACTTTAGTACGATTTTCTCTCAGTCGCTAGGAACGACTTTCATCGAATATCTAACAGATAAACGACTCCAATATGCCAAAGAATTACTGAAAGAAACCAATAAAAAACTAGCGGAAATCGCCATGGAAATTGGCTACAATGACCCCAATTACTTCAGTTTTTTATTCAAGAAAAAACAAGGTATCTCACCAAAAGAATATCGGCAACAATTGAATAACTAAAAAAGAAGCTGGACAGTTTAGGCTGTCTAGCTTCTTAAAAATCTCTGATTTCCATTGCTATTTACTAGTTTCCATCTTTAACATTTTCATACCCTCTTCTAAAACTCCAGCTCCATTTAATAACTCATAGTTTTCGTCACTAATAAGTTTATAAGGAATTTTTTTAAAAGACAACAGATCTTCTAGTCTACTTATCTCATATCTAGCTTGTGGCCCGATCATGATACCATCAATTTTTTGATCATTGATTATTTGCTCTGAGATAATTGCAGGCGCTGAGTAGACATGTATAGGTATATCTCTAGCTTCAATATTTTTTTGTATACTCCTCACCAGTAAACCCGTAGTGATTCCCGATGCACAAATTAATAAAAGATTCTTATATTCCAATATCTTCACTCCTATCAATACTCAATAAAGCATGGCAAATATCTTTTGTTGCAGGATAAACTTTTCGATATTGTTTGTATATATCTTCATACTCCATGACATTTTCCGGAATTGGATAAACGGGTTCTTTATATGACACAAAAACTTCCGCACAGGCTTCTAATGAATCAAACCAGTCTAGCCCAACTGCTGCTAACATCGCTGCCCCTAAGCCAGGTCCCTGCTCAGCAGTCAGACAAGTGACTTCTGCATTGAATATATCTGCTTGCATCTGAAGCCAATCGGCATTTTTCGCACCGCCCCCAACTGAAACGATGCGTTTAAATGTCCGGCCAGCTACTTCTTCCATTAAGACTTGCGAATCTTTCAAGGAGAAGGTGATTCCTTCCAAAACTGCCTTAGCAAAATGCTTTAAGGTGTGGTTAGTATCCATGCCAATAAAACTGCCTCGAATTTGGCTATCGACATGCGGTGTTCGCTCACCCACTATATAAGGCGTAAACAGCAGACCGTTTGCTCCCGGTGTAATCTGGTCAATGCCGCTTAGTAAATCTTCAAAAGACTGATTTGGCGCAAACGTGTCCTTAAACCAGTTCAGACTATGCCCGGCAGCCAATGTTACCCCCATCGAATAAAAGCGATCCTTCATCGCATGGTTAAATAAGTGTAGCTTTCCTTGATAATCTTGGTCCGCCGTTTCTTCAAAAGAAAGAAAGACACCTGATGTGCCAATACTGGCCATGCCCGTTCCGCTATCTAGAATACCCGCACCAACCGCCGCACAGGCATTATCTGCTCCGCCAGCAAAGACTTTTACTGGTTGCTCAAATGCGAAGCGTTCCGCGATTTCAGGGCGAAGTTCCCCAGTAAAACCACTTGAATCAATCAAAGTTGGTAATATTTCTTGCGGGATTTTGAATTCTTGTAAAACTTTGTTGGACCATATTTTTACTTCTTCATCTAACAACAAAGTACCAGCCGCATCAGAGTAGTCCATGTGCATCGTCCCGGTTAACCAGTAGCCTAAATAATCTTTTGGCAATAAAATATGACGAACTTTTGCCCAAATCTCTGGTTCTTGTTCTTGTAGCCATAGAATTTTAGGTAACGTGAAGCCTTCCAAGGCAACATTTTTCGTAATAGCTAGTAATTCATCGCCAAAACGATCCATGATCTCTTGGCATTGAGCCGTTGTGCGAACATCATTCCATAAAATAGCATTACGTAAAACTTGTTCTTCTTCATCTAACGCTACAAGACTATGCATCTGACCAGAAAAACTAATACCAGCTAGTTCAGTCGTAAAATCGACAACATCGTTTCGTAACTGGTCTAAGACAATTTCACAGGCCTTCAACCATTCTTGTGGATCCTGTTCGCTATAACCTGGTTTCGGGTGAATCAGCGGATATTCCGCGCTAGCTGACGCTACAACATCGCCAGCCTGATTCATCAATAAACCTTTTAATGAACTTGTTCCTAAATCAATTCCTAATACATATGCCATCTATCTTCTCCTAGTATACAAATTACACTAAATAGTCGTTCAAACGTGACTTCACAAATTCCAAGTGACTAGATTCATTCTTGATATCATCATGTTGTAAAGCATATTCAGTTAAGGATTCTAAATCTTCTTCATTAGCAACGATTTTTGCGCCAACGCCTTCTTGGTAGCTAGCATAACGTTTTTCTTTAAGATCATCGAAGAAACGATCTTCTTTCAAAGCTGCTGCTGCTTTCAAGCCCCGAGCGAAAGTATCCATACCAGCAATATGTGCCAGCAATAAATCATCCATTTCAAAAGAAGAACGACGAACTTTTGAGTCAAAGTTGATACCGCCAGGTGCGATACCGCCATTTTCTAAAATTTCATACATAGCTAGTGTTGTATCATAGATGTTTGTTGGGAATTCGTCCGTATCCCAGCCAAGTAACATATCCCCTTGGTTGGCATCGATTGACCCTAATGCATCATAGCTGCGAGCAACGTTCAATTCATGCTCAAAAGTATGACCAGCTAGCGTTGCGTGGTTAGCTTCTAAATTAAGTTTGAAGTCACCTTCTAAATCATATTTTTGAATGAATGCCATCGTAGTCGCCGCATCGAAGTCGTATTGATGTTTTGAAGGTTCTTTTGGTTTTGGTTCAATCAAGAACTGTGGTTTATGACCAATTTTTTCGCCATACGCAACGGCCATTTTGAACAAACGTGCGATATTATCTTGTTCAAATTTCATATCCGTATTCAATAATGATTCGTAACCTTCACGACCACCCCAGAAAACATAGTTTTGGCCGCCTAATTTTTTACTAACATCCAAGCCTTTTTTCACTTGTGCAGCAGAGTATGCGAATACGTCCGCATTATTCGAAGAAGCAGCACCATTCACAAAACGGGGATGTGAGAACATATTTGCTGTATTCCACAATAACTTAATACCCGTTTGATCCATTTTTTCTTTAATTAGGTCTGTGATTTCATCAATATTTTGGAAGAATTCCTCTAAAGATTCACCTTCTGGCGCGATATCAACATCATGGAAACAGAAATATTCTACGTCTAATTTTTCTAGGATTTCAAAGAAAGCTTCCACCCGATTTTTTGCTGTTTCCATTGGCGTGCTGCCTTCCCAGGTGCGGATGTTCGTAGGTTTACCAAACGGATCTGAACCGTCTTGGGTCATGGTATGCCAATAAGCCACAGCAAAGCGTAAATGCTCTTTCATTGTTTTGCCCATAATGACTTCTTCAGGGTTGTAATGACGAAATGCGAATGGATTATCCGATTTTACCCCTTCAAATTTGATTTTGTCGACCTTTGGAAAATAACTCATTCTTTCTTCCTCCTAAATTTCACTTGTTTTTAGTTGATTAGTACGATAAACTAACTTACAAGGATAATATAATCTAGAAAAAAACACTTGTCAAGCGCTTTCAAAATAATTTTTATTAGAATACAATGACAATAGAGCAAACGAAAGGACTACACGCTATGATCTCAAGTAAATATACGATTCGCGAACAAAATGAAGCGAACATTCTCAAAACAATTATTGATCAAAAGGAAATCTCCCGTGCCGAGGTTTCTGTCAAAACTGGCTTGAACAAGGCTTCTGTTTCAGCAATCACGAAAAAACTAATGGAAGACGAATTAATTTTAGAGACTCGAGTTGGTGATGCTTCTAATGCTGGCGGTCGCAAGCCTATCATGCTGACTTTTAACCGGCAAGCAGCTTTAGTCATTGCGTTTGACTTAGGCTACAACTATATCGAAGCAATGCTTGCTTATATTGACGGTACGGTTGTAGGAACTGTTTCCAAGCGCCGGATACCGGTAACATCTGCGAATATCGTGGCCCAAATCCAAGAAACCATCCACCATTTTCAAGATCTGCAGCCGAATACCCCACATGGAATTGTGGGAATGACCATCGCGATCCACGGGGTAGTTCATCGCGACTTGCCAATTTTTACCCCATATTATGATTTAGACCATTTAGATCTGCAGAAAGAACTACAAAATCTTTACGACTTTCCGATTTTTGTTCATAATGAAGCGAACTTAGCAGCTTTAGGTGAATACACTTTTTCTTCCCAATATCAAAGTTTAGTTAGCATCAGTATCCATAGCGGGATTGGGGCAGGTATTGTCGAAGCGGGGCGTCTGCAATTGGGCAAGCACGGACAAGCAGGCGAGATTGGTCACTCTATTCTTTATCCAGAAGGTCGGCCCTGTCCTTGCGGCAATCACGGCTGTCTAGAGCAATACGCCTCTAACAAGGTCACCTATGATGAATTTGCGGCGTTAAAGGGACTTGATTATGTCAACTCAGAGATCTTACTAAGCTATGTCCAAAAGGAAGATCCAGAGGCCTTACAATTGCTCCGACGAAATGCCTCGTTATTGAGTATCGGTATCAATAATATTGCCATGCTCTATGATCCTGATATCGTCGTAATCAACAGTTCTCTTTATCGACGCATTCCCGCAATGGTAGAGATGGTCAGCAAAGACTTAAAGAGTCGCTTCTCAAAAGATATTATTGTTCGTAACACCCACTTAGAAGATAAAGCCACACTTTACGGTGCTTTTGCTGTATCGGCGCAAAATTTTCTCAATATCCAAAAATTGAAGTTGAACTAAGCAAGACTGATAAACTTATGCCAAGAATAACACTGTTTTTTAAGCCCCAAAAAACCACCACAGCAAATCCTATGGATCTCGCTGTGGTGGTTTTTGGATTAAATCTATTGATTGACCTGGTTACTGCTAGCCTCGACGAAATACCTTCACCGCAAATATCGGTTCATCGAAAAAGAGTTCCACATCATCAATTAAGGAGCCTAAAACATGATAATTTTCTCGTTCATGATGGATATCTCCTAACATTTCTAAATAATACTCCTCTAAATAGGCTTCTCGCGGCACCTGTAGGCTAGCTGAGAATTCGGCCATATCTTCTGGTGGAGCTGGCGTTTCCCCTTGTAACTCGATATATAGCCCCTCTGACAAGAAACTAATACCAATTTTGATTTCCTGAATATCATGCATATAATAATAAGTCAGCAGCTCATCCACGATTTTCCTTGAGATCTCTTTTTCCACGTATTCGTTTTTCCCTTCCAACTTGCGTAAAATTATCTAATAATGGGACTAAAAAGCCAGCGACAAAACCGCTAGAGAATCCATTGTTATACAGATTCAAGCCGCCATGTAAATAGCCTACGTTGAAAACCAACGTCATATGTAACACCCCAGCAATCACGCCATAAATACTGCCATAGTACCCGCTGATAGGAGCTAAACTCGTAGCAAAAATTGCAGCTACTAAAACCCCTGTTTGATTGACATCGTGAAAGCTCGTAAAAGTCGAAACCAAAAAAACACCAATCAAAACCGGTAAACTATTTTTGATATGATTCCCAAACGCACTAAACCCCACTGCTGATAGCAAGGCGCCAATGACCGGACCGCTTAAGGTGCCTTGGACAACTAAGACGTACCCCAACAGCAAGAAGCCCATTAGCGCCATATTAACTAGCGTAGGACCAAGACCGGCAATCACAACAAAGTCTGTCATCAGCTTTCCCGAACTGTTTAAAATCGTCTGTAAATTACGCCAAGGCGTCCTAAGCTTAAACATTAAGGCTAGGCCCAACAGGAGCATACCAAAAAAGGCACATAGCGACAATACTAATAGAAATTCATGGGCATCTGAGGAAATAATATTTTGATTAGTGACTTCCACACTGCACATACGGATAAAACCGGTAAAAAACATGGCAATAATACCCGAAGTAAAGCCAACATTATAGAGGGTAAAGCCTTGGTGAAAGTGCAAAAACTGCGCCGCCAAAAGTGGTAAGCATGCACCAATCAAAATACCGGCGAGATAACCTAAGGCAACACCCCAAGCCAAGGGTAAGCCTAGACCAAAGGTAATAAAACTGACTACCGGCGATAACGCACTGCCAAATAGCGATACTAATAAGTAATGAGCAAACGGCTTTTTCATGTAGCGCGCATACAAATAGACTCCTAGCATAATTGGAATCGAATTATATAGATTCTTGCCAAAGAAAGAATAACCCGCAACTGTAAAGATCCCCGCATATAACGGCCCCGTCAGATGAACGTGTTGTCGTTGAATCAGTAAAATACTAATCAACATCAATAAGCCGCTATTAAAACAAGCACTACCAAGATTCCCTAAAGCAATAAAGTCAGTAAATAACTGACTTGGCGACGTTAAAATACGCCCAAAACCTGCCAGCACTTCTGGCAAAGGATCGGTTAGCAAGCCCAGTGTCATTAGAAATAATGCCACACTATACGCAAACAGGTAATTGACTTTTTGCGGTAACTGACGCTTCTCAACGTGTAAAAAAATAACAGGTCTTTCTGACATAGATTCACCTCCTCTTTAACTATACAGAAAAGGATAAGCTAACGTCAATACAGGCCTGCAAATAACGATATGTATTTGGAATATAAAAAAAAGCCGTTCGACTATCGAACGCCAGGAAATAAAAAACACTTTATGATGAGTGCGTACTCTCCGGAGAGTTCCGGAGAGTCGCGCAGAGCTAGACTCGGAGCGAGGGCTCCAACATCATAACACTCTAAGTTACATAAAGTGATGGGATAGAGTTTTAAACAAATTCGATAACAACCATCGGTGCAGCATCGCCGCGACGTGGTTCAGTTTTCAAAATGCGAGTGTAACCACCTTGACGTTCCGCATAGCGGGGTCCTAAGTCGTTAAACAATTTTTGCAATGCAGATTCGATCACAACTTCTTCGTTTTCTTCACGTACACTTGCAACTTCGTTACGTACGAATGCAGCCGCTTGACGACGAGCATGCAAATCGCCACGTTTACCTAAAGTAATCATTTTTTCTGTAGTTGAACGAACTTCTTTAGCACGTGCTTCAGTCGTCACGATACGTTCGTTGATAATCAGATCAGTTGTTAAATCACGCAACATCGCTTTACGTTGGCTAGATGTGCGCCCTAATTTACGATAACTCACGCTGATTTCCCTCCTTCGTCAAATACTAATCGTCTTTACGTAGACCCAAACCAAGATCGTGTAATTTAGACTTCACTTCTTCAAGTGATTTACGTCCTAAGTTACGTACTTTGATCATTTCTGGTTCAGATTTATTAGTTAATTCTTGAACAGTATTGATTCCTGCTCGTTTTAGACAGTTGTATGAACGAACTGATAAATCAAGTTCTTCAATCGTCATTTCCAACATTTTTTCTTTTTGCGTTTCTTCTTTCTCTACCATGATTTCAGCGTTTTTCGCTTCATCAGTCAAGTTTACGAAGATATCCAAATGTTCAGTTAGGATTTTAGCAGAAAGACTTAATGCTTCTTGTGGAATGATCGAACCATCTGTCCAGATTTCCATCGTTAATTTATCAAAGTCCTGACGGTTCCCTACACGAGTGTTTTCCACTTGGTAGTTCACACGGCGAACTGGCGTATAGATGGAGTCAACAGGCAATACACCAATTGGCATATCTTCTGTTTTATTTTCGTCCGCTTGCACATACCCGCGGCCTGGTTTAACAGTCAAGCGTGCATGGAAGGTTGCGCCTTCAGAAACGGTACAAAGATATAAATCTTTATTTAAGATCTCTACATCACTGTCTACGATAATATCGCCGGCAGTTACAGTAGCTGGCCCTGTAATATCGATTTCAAGGGTTTTTTCTTCTTGTGCGTATAATTTCAAAGCAAGACCTTTGATATTCAAAATGATTTGCGCCACATCTTCACGAACACCTTTTACGGTTGAAAATTCATGAAGGACACCATCGATTTGAATATTGGTGATCGCTGCCCCTGGCAAAGAAGACAATAAAATACGACGTAGAGAATTACCTAAAGTAGTCCCATAACCTCTCTCAAGTGGTTCTACGACGAACTTGCCATAATCTCTATCTTCATCAATTTTGGCGATTCTTGGTTTTTCAAATTCAATCATTCTTATCTTATACCCCTTTCAAAACGAAAAGCGTCTGGTTTAATGACGAAAATCCTTTTCAACTCAAAATGAGTGGCACTCATTAAACACGACGGCGTTTTGGAGGGCGGCATCCATTGTGAGGAACTGGAGTCACGTCACGAATTGCAGTCACTTCAAGTCCTGTTGCTTGTAATGAACGAATTGCTGCTTCACGTCCTGAACCAGGGCCTTTTACTGTTACATCGACAGTTTTAAGTCCATGCTCCATTGCGACTTTTGTTGCAGCTTCTGCAGCCATTTGAGCGGCAAATGGTGTAGACTTCTTGCTTCCTTTAAAACCTAATGAACCAGCAGATGACCATGAAATTGCATTTCCATGTACGTCTGTGATCATGATGATTGTATTGTTGAATGTTGAATGAATGTGAGCCACACCTGATTCAATATTCTTTTTCACACGGCGTTTACGACTAACTTTTTTTGCTGCCATGAAGTTCTAACCTCCTTCACTTAGGAATTATTTTTTCTTACCTGCTACGGTACGAGCTGGACCCTTACGAGTGCGCGCGTTGTTTTTAGTATTTTGTCCACGAACTGGCAAACCACGACGGTGACGGATACCACGGTAAGAACCGATTTCCATCAGACGTTTGATGTTCAAGTTGATTTCGCGACGAAGATCCCCTTCAACTTTCAATTTGTCCACTTCCGCACGGATAGCATCAGTTTGTTCGTTAGTTAAGTCACGTACACGGACGTCTTCAGAAACGCCAGCGTTCGCTAGAATTTGTTTCGCACTAGTATTTCCGATACCGTAAATGTAAGTAAGAGAAACTACTACGCGTTTATCACGAGGAATATCTACTCCTGCAATACGAGCCATATGCTGTTACACCTCCAATTATCCTTGACGTTGTTTATGTTTTGGATTTGCTGGGCAAATCACCATAACGCGTCCTTTACGACGAATTACTTTACAATGTTCGCACATTGGTTTTACTGATGGTCTTACTTTCATGATAATACCTCCCTGATTTTACGGAGTACAATTATTTAAAGCGATAAGTAATCCGACCACGAGTTAGATCATAAGGCGACAGTTCAACTGTCACTTTGTCACCAGGCAAGATACGAATGTAGTGCATTCGGATTTTCCCTGATACGTGAGCTAACACGACGTGTCCGTTTTCCAGTTCAACTTTAAACATTGCATTCGGCAAAGTTTCGACGACTGTACCTTCGATTTCAATCATATCATCTTTTGCCACGCACAGTACCTCCTTGGTTTTGTTTCGCATTTTCACACGATAAAACGGCGGAAACCTCTGTCCCCACCTGAAATTCTTAAACGACTCGTCCGAAAACAGTAGAAGTCGGACTGAAACATTTTACCACAATTGTTCTAACTTCGCAAGAGTGAGTTTGGCGGTTCAAGAGTTGTGCGCTGACTATTCAATGATTGTTTTCACTTCTTGAAAGACCTCATCGATATCACGATCACCATCGATCGTTTTCAGCAAGCCTTGCGCTTCATAATACTCAAGGATTGGCGCACTGCTTTCGATGTTGACTGCCAAGCGATTTTTGACCGTCTCAGGTTTATCATCTTCTCTTTGATAGAACTCGTGGCCGCCGCAACGATCACATGTGCCCTCTTCAGTCGGTGGATTGAAGATTTTATGGTAAGTAGCCCCACAATTGCGACACATGAAACGTCCTGCTAAACGTTCCACTAAGATCTCTTCCGCTACGTGGATATTAACGACTGCGTCAATCCCTTTGTTCAGCTCACTCAAGATCTCATCTAACGCTTTTGCTTGGTTCAACGTTCTTGGAAAACCATCTAATAAGAATCCTTTGGCTGTGTCCGGTTCGGCTAAGCGTTCCTTCACGATACCATTCGTCACTTCGTCAGGTACCAAAGCGCCTTGATCCATATAAGATTTAGCTTTTAATCCTAATTCTGTTTCGTTGGCCATTGCCGCCCGAAACATATCCCCAGTCGAGATATGAGGGATTCCGTAAGCATCAATAATTTTTTCAGCTTGCGTCCCTTTCCCGGCACCAGGAAGTCCCATTAAAATGAGGTTCATCTCTTTCCCTCCTAATGTGAGAATGGTGCTGAGGCATAAACCTCAACACACGCTTCTTACTTATTGATAAAGCCAACGTATTGACGTTTCAGCATTAAACCTTCTAGTTGTTTTGCTGATTCCAAGGCTACCCCGATTACGATCAAAAGACTGGTTCCGCCTAAACCGATTGATTGAGGCAAGTTCCAAATCATTTGAGCAATGATTGGCAGCAAAGCAACCAACCCCAAGAAAATTGAACCGACTGTACTTAAACGCATTAATAATGCGGATACGTACTCTTCTGTGCCTTTTCCTGGACGAACACTTGGAATATAGCTTCCTTGTTTTTGCAGGTTCTCTGCAAGTTTTTCCGGATTCACTTGAACGAACGCGTAGAAGAACGTGAACGCTACGATCAACACAGTGTAGATCGTGGCACCGGGAATCGTATTATAGTTGAAGATCTGTTGCATCACTTGATACCAGCCTTCACCTTGATAATTACGACCAACAAATTGCAGAATCGCGTTTGGTGTTGCGATCAATGAACTGGCAAAGATTACCGGGATAACCCCAGCGGCATTTACTTTTAATGGTAAGTAACTGCTTGTAGGCGCGCCGGCAACGCGTTTAGTATATTGGATCGGAATTTTGCGTTCTGCTTGTTGAACGTACGTTACGACCGTAATGATCGCAAGAATGGCAACTAGCAAGACAACCACAAAAATAACAGATTTCCAGATATCACTTGGATCGATATTCACGAAGTAATCTTCGTAAATCTCTTTGATGCTTTGCGGCAAACGAGAGATGATCCCAGCAAAGATGATCATAGAAACACCATTTCCGATTCCGTTCTCAGTGATCTGCTCCCCTAACCAGGTAACAAACATCGTCCCACCGGTCAAAACGATCCCGATAACGATATAAGTCATAGCAGTTGGGTTCTCAACGATACCGAGCTGGCTGAAATTATTGAACATAGCGGTGATCCCTAAAGATTGCACAAACGCTAAGACCAGGGTCAAATAGCGTGTCGCTTGATTCAATTTCTTCCGTCCAACTTCCCCTTGTTTTGACCATTCAACAAACTTCGGCACGATATCCATCTGCAAGAGTTGGATAATGATAGAAGCAGTGATGTAAGGGGAAACCCCCATGGCAAAAACAGAGAAGTTTTGCATAGCACTACCGCTGACCATGTTCAGCATGTTGAAAAACGGCAATTCACTTAGTCCACTCAATCCCGTCGCATCCACTCCAGGTACCGTAATTTGGGCCCCTAAGCGGAAAACGAACAGAATAAAGACTGTAAACAAAATTTTAGACCTAATGTTTTTGACTTTGAATGCTTCTTTCAGCAGTTTGAACATTAGATCACCTCGATTGAACCACCAGCAGCAACGATTGCTTCTTCAGCTGCTTTGGAGAATTTAGCTGCTTTAACAGTTAATTTCTTGTTCAATTCACCAGTAGCAAGTACTTTGATTCCAGCTTTTTCGTTTTTCACGTAGCCAGCTTCAACTAATGTAACTGGAGTAACTTCTGCACCGTCTTCAAAACGATTCAAAACATCCAAGTTCACGATAGCGTACTCTTTACGGTTGATATTTGTAAAGCCGCGTTTTGGTAAACGACGGAATAAAGGCGTTTGACCCCCTTCGAATCCAAGACGTACACCACCGCCAGAACGAGCTTTTTGCCCTTTTTGACCGCGACCACTAGTTTTACCGTTACCAGATGAAGTTCCCCGACCGACACGATTGCGTACTTGACGAGAACCTTCTGCAGGTTTTAATTCATGAAGTTTCATAGGTTGGCACCTCCTTAATCAATTCTTGCTTAAAAAAAGTTTTTAAACTTCTTCAACGTCCACTAAGTGAGAAACAGTTTTAACCATGCCTTTGATTGCATCATTAGCTGGTTTCACTACAGTTGTATTCACTTTACCTAGACCCAACGCTTTAACAGTATCACGTTGGTTTTGAGGACGTCCGATAACGCTGCGTTTTAAAGTAATTTTTAATTCAGCCATGTTGTTTGTCCTCCTTATCCGATCAATTCTTCAACTGATTTGCCGCGAAGTTGTGCAACTTCTTCAGCACGTTTCAACTGTTTCAAGCCATCAACAGTTGCGCGAACAACGTTGATTGGTGTGTTTGAACCTAATGATTTAGATGTGATATCAGCCACGCCAGCCAATTCCAATACGGCACGGACTGGTCCACCAGCTGCAACCCCAGAACCTTCTACTGCAGGTTTCATTAGGATGCGGCCGCCGCCGAATACACCGATTACTTCATGAGGAATGGTAGAACCAACCATCGGTACTTCGATTAAGTTTTTCTTTGCGTCTTCGATTGCTTTACGAATAGCTTCAGGTACTTCTTGCGCTTTACCAGTACCGAAACCTACGTGACCATTTCTGTCTCCTACAACCACAAGAGCAGCAAAGCGTAGACGACGTCCACCTTTAACAACTTTTGTTACGCGGTTGATGGCAACAACGCGGTCTTCTAATTCCAAATGTTTTGGATCAATATAAGCCATTGTATGGTGTCCTCCTTTTCCTAAAATTCTAGTCCATTTTCACGTGCAGCTTCAGCTAAAGCGGCTACGCGGCCATGGTAAAGGTATCCACCACGGTCAAAGACTACTTCCTTAATTCCTTTTTCAGCAGCGCGTTCTGCTACTAGTTTCCCAACAGCTGCGGCAGTTTCGGATTTTGTTCCACCTGAAATTTCTTTATCCAAGGTAGAGGCACTTGCTAGCGTCACACCCGCTACGTCATCAATTACTTGTGCGTAGATGTTTTTGTTAGAACGGAAAACGTTCAAGCGTGGGCACTCAGCAGTACCAGAGATTTTGTTACGTACACGACGATGTCTCTTTTGACGTGTTTTGTTTTTATCTGGTTTTGTAATCACAATTGTCACCTCTTTATTAGTGCTAGCCCTTAGGCCGCAGATCGTACAGACAGCGGCCAGGCAATCACTTGCCTGTGCTGACGACGATTATTATTTACCAGTTTTACCTTCTTTACGGCGTACGTATTCGCCAACATAGCGGATACCTTTACCTTTATAAGGTTCTGGCGGACGAGTGCCACGAATGTTCGCTGCAACTTCGCCTACAACTTCTTTATTAGATCCTTTAACGATTACCTGTGTATTCGCAGGAACTTCAATCGTAATACCTTCTGGTGCTACGATTTCAACTGGGTGAGAGTACCCAACGTTCAATACAAGTTTAGTACCTTGTAATTGCGCACGGTAACCGACCCCGATCAATTCCAAAGCTTTTTGGAACCCTTCGCTAACACCAACAACCATGTTGTTGAAGTTTGCACGAGTCGTGCCGTGGATTGTTTTCATTTCTTTGCTGTCGTCTGGACGAGTGAATGTTACTTCGCTGCCTTCGATGTTCATCTTGATCTCAGCAGGGAAAGTACGTGTCAATTCACCTTTTGGTCCTTTAACTGTTACATCGTTTCCGTTTTGTGTTACTTCAACACCTGCAGGTAAAACGACGATTTTATTCCCAATACGGCTCACTGAAAGACACCTCCTTGTGTAGTTATAAAATTACCATACGTAAGCGAGTACTTCGCCGCCGATGTTTTTTGCTCTAGCTTCTTTATCAGTGACAACACCTTCTGAAGTAGAGATCATTGCGATACCTAAACCGTTCAATACTTTAGGTACTTCGTCTGCTTTCACGTATACGCGCAGACCTGGTTTAGAGATACGTTTTAAGTTTGTGATAACACGCTCGTCATTTTTCCCGTATTTCAAGAATACGCGGATGATGCCTTGTTTGTCATCTTCGATATATTCAACATCGCGGACGAAACCTTCACGTTTCAAGATTTCAGCGATATCACGTTTGATTTTAGATGCAGGTACTTCTAATGATTCGTGTTTTACCATGTTGGCATTACGAATGCGTGTTAGAAAATCTGCAATTGGATCTGTCATGACCATTGAACTATTTACCTCCTTTATGCGAGTATTGTTTACCAGCTAGCTTTCTTCACGCCGGGAATTTGACCTTTATAGGCAAGTTCGCGGAAGCAAATACGGCAAAGATGAAATTTACGATAAACTGAATGTGGACGTCCGCAACGTTCGCAACGAGTGTAAGCCTGTGTTGAGAATTTAGCAGGGCGTTTGTTTTTAGCAATCATTGATTTTTTAGCCACGTAGTTCGCCTCCTTTTTTTATTTTTGGAATGGCATGCCTAATTGTGACAACAATTCGCGAGATTCTTCGTCTGTTTGAGCTGTTGTTACGATAACGATATCCATTCCGCGTACTTTGTCGACTAAATCATAGTCTACTTCTGGGAAGATCAACTGTTCTTTGATCCCTAAAGTGTAGTTACCGCGTCCGTCGAATGCTTTCTTGCTCACACCGTGGAAGTCACGCACACGAGGAAGAGAAACTGTGACTAATTTGTCTAGGAATTCATACATGCGTTCGCCACGTAAAGTAACTTTCGCGCCGATTGGCATACCTTCACGTAAGCGGAAACCCGCGATAGATTTTTTAGCTTTGGTGATCATTGGTTTTTGACCTGTGATCAATGTCAATTCTTCAACTGCTTTATCTAAGTTTTTAGCATTAGATACAGCGTCGCCCACACCCATGTTGATTACGATCTTTTCAACTTTTGGTGCTTCCATAACTGAACTGTAGTTGAATTTTTCCATTAATGATGGAATTACTTCTTTAGAATATTTTTCTTTCAGGCGGTTCATCGAATAAGCCCCTCCTTCCATTAGTTATTATTTATCTAGAACTTCACCGGTTTTTTTAGAAACACGTACTTTTTTACCGTCGACTTCTTTGTAGCCAACACGTGTTGCTTCACCATTTGATGGGTCAACGACCATGACGTTAGAGACATGGATCGGTGCTTCCATCTCGATGATGCCGCCTTGAGGAGCAGCTGCATTCGGTTTTTGGTGTTTTTTCATCACGTTGACGCCTTCGACGATGACTTTGTCTTTTTTAGGAAACGCTGCTAATACAACGCCTTCTTTGTTTTTGTCTTTACCAGTGATAACTTTAACTTTATCGCCTTTTTTAACAAACATTACTGTTTCGCACCTCCTTTGATAAGTGACACAATTATAATACTTCTGGTGCTAGTGAAACGATCTTCATGAAGTTGTTTTCACGTAGTTCACGTGCAACAGGGCCAAAGATACGAGTACCACGAGGGCTCTTGTCGTCACGAATAATCACTGCAGCATTTTCATCAAATTTGATATAAGAACCATCGGCACGACGAGCGCCAGATTTTGTACGAACGATAACGGCTTTGACGACATCGCCTTTTTTGACAACCCCACCTGGCGTTGCTTGTTTGACCGTAGCAACGATCACATCGCCAATGTTCGCCGTTTTACGACCAGATCCACCTAGGACTTTGATCGTCAAGATTTCACGTGCGCCTGAGTTATCAGCGACTTTCAAACGACTTTCTGCTTGGATCACGATTGTATCCTCCTTTCAGACTTTGCGGTTCATCTTTATGAGGAACTCGTTAGATTACAACAGCTTTTTCGACAACCTCTAATAGACGGAAGCGTTTTGTTGCAGATAAAGGACGAGTTTCCATGATTTTCACGATATCGCCAACTTTTGCTTCGTTGTTTTCATCGTGTACTTTATAATTTTTAGAGTAATTCATACGTTTACCGTAGATAGGGTGGTTTTTCTTTGTTTCAACGACAACACTGATAGTTTTATCCATTTTGTCTGAAACCACGCGACCTTGATAAACTTTACGTTGATTTCTTTCAGTCATACGCGTTTGGGCCTCCTTCCACGATTAGTTTGCTTGTTCACGCAAAACAGTTTTGATGCGTGCAATCGATTGACGTACTTCTTTGATACGTGCAGTATTTTCTAATTGACCAGTTGCTAGTTGGAATCTTAAGTTAAACAATTCTTCTTTCAATTGTTTTTCTTTATCAAGCATTTCGGCAGTGGTTAGTTCTCTGATTTCTTTAACCTTCATTCGATTCACCACCCATTTCTTCACGTTTTACGATCTTTGTTTTCACAGGTAATTTGTGAGAAGCAAGACGTAAAGCTTCACGTGCAACTTCTTCAGGAACGCCGGCGATTTCAAACATGATCTTGCCGCGTTTCACTGGAGCAACCCAACCTTCTGGAGCCCCTTTACCTTTACCCATACGTACGCCGATCGCTTTTGATGTATATGATTTATGAGGGAAAATTTTAATCCATACTTTCCCACCACGTTTCATGTAACGTGTCATGGCGATACGTGACGCTTCGATTTGACGGTTTGTGATCCAGTGAGATTCTACAGCTTGTAAGCCCCATTCTCCAAAAGCCACTTCTTTGCCGCCTTTCGCTTCTCCGCGCATTTTTCCGCGGAATTCACGACGGTGTTTTACACGTTTAGGTACTAACATGATTATTTCCCTCCTTTCTCAGTGTTTTTTTTCGTTGGCAAGATTTCGCCACGATAGATCCACACCTTAACTCCTAATTTACCGTAAGTTGTGTCTGCTTCTTCCCATGCGTAGTCGATGTCGGCACGCAATGTATGAAGAGGAACAGTTCCTTCAGAGTATCCTTCGCTACGAGCGATATCCGCACCGTTTAAACGACCTGATACTTGTGTTTTGATTCCTTTAGCGCCAGAACGCATTGTGCGTTGGATCGCTTGTTTTTGAGCACGACGGAAAGCCACACGGTTTTCTAATTGACGTGCGATTCCTTCGCCGACTAATTTTGCATCTAAATCTGGTTTTTTGATTTCCACGATGTTGATGTGGACACGTTTACCAGTTAATTTATTTAATTCTTTACGAAGACTTTCAACTTCAGATCCGCCCTTACCGATAACCATACCTGGTTTAGCAGTGTGGATAGAAATGTTCACGCGATTTGCAGCACGTTCGATTTCAATAGTAGATACAGAAGCATCCGCAAGTCTTTTCGCGATGAATTTACGAATTCTTAGATCTTCATGCAGGTATTCAGCATACTCTTTTTCAGCATACCATTTTGCATCCCAGTCGCGGATGATGCCTACACGCATTCCAATTGGATGTACTTTTTGACCCACTGAATGTCCCTCCTTATTTTTCTGATACGACTACAGTAATATGACTTGTCCGTTTGTTGATTGGTGAAGCTGAGCCTTTTGCACGAGGACGGAACCGTTTCATAGTTGGTCCTTCATTAACAAAAGCTTCAGATACAACCAAGTTTTCAACATCTAGATCAAAGTTGTTTTCTGCATTCGCTACTGCAGACATCAAAACTTTTTCGATAATTCCTGCAGATTTGTTTGGTGTAAATTTCAAAATAGAAATAGCTTCTGCAACGCTTTTCCCTCTGATAAGATCGATAACTAAACGCGATTTACGAGGTGAAGTACGAACTGTTTTCGCAGTTGCTTTTGCTGAAGTAATTTGTTCTGCCATTACTATTTCCTCCCCTCAATAATTAACGTCTTGTTTTCTTATCGTCAGCAGCGTGGCCACGATAAGTTCTAGTTGGTGCGAATTCACCTAATTTATGTCCAACCATATCTTCTTGGATATAAACTGGTACATGTTTACGTCCGTCATATACAGCAATTGTAAATCCTACAAAGTTAGGAAAGATTGTTGAACGACGAGACCAAGTTTTAATAACTTTTTTCTTTTCAGCGCCTTGTTGAGCTTCAACTTTTTTCATTAAATGATCATCAGCGAAAGGCCCTTTTTTTAAACTACGACCCATGGTGAACCTCCTCTCAAAATGTACGATTCATGGTCAGTTATTTATTCTTACGACGAACAATAAGTTTGTCAGATTTAGCTTTTTTATTACGTGTTTTGTAACCAAGTGCTGGTTGGCCCCAAGGAGAAACTGGTGCTTTACGTCCGATTGGCGCTTTACCTTCACCACCACCGTGTGGGTGATCGTTAGGGTTCATTACGCTACCACGTACAGTTGGGCGTTTGCGCATCCAACGAGAACGTCCAGCTTTACCGATGTTGATCAATTCGTGTTGTTCGTTACCAACAGCACCGATTGTTGCACGGCATGTTGCTAAGATCATTCGAACTTCGCCTGAATTCAAGCGGATCAAGACGTATTTGCCTTCTTTACCAAGTACTTGTGCACTTGTACCAGCTGAACGGATTAATTGTCCGCCTTTTCCTGGTTTCATTTCGATGTTGTGGATCACAGTACCAACTGGAATATTTTCTAGTGGTAATGCATTCCCTACTTTGATATCAGCTTCTGGTCCAGATACTAATTGCATCCCAACTTGTAAGCCTTTTGGAGCTAAGATATAAGCTTTGACCCCATCTTCGTAATGTACTAACGCGATGTTAGCAGAACGGTTTGGATCATACTCAATTGTTTTTACAGTTGCAACAACGTTGTCTTTGTTACGTTTGAAGTCGATCACGCGGTATTGACGCTTGTGACCGCCACCTTGATGACGAACTGTGATGCGACCGTTGTTGTTACGACCGGCATTATTTTTCAATGGTTGTAACAATGACTTTTCTGGTTTTGAAGTTGTGATTTCAGCGAAATCAGAACTTGTCATGTTACGACGACCATTTGAGGTAGGTTTGTACTTTTTAATCGCCACGTCTTTTTCCCTCCTATTTGATAGTTATTTCAAGTCTGCTTATTCAGCAGCGTCGAAAATTTGGATTTCTTTAGATTCTTCTGTCAATGTAACGATCGCTTTGCGACGTTTTTTGGTATATCCTGCATATTTGCCCATGCGTTTGAATTTAGGACGCACGTTTACGATGTTTACGTTTTTAACTTTCACATCGAATGCTGCTTCAACAGCTTGTTTTACTAAAGTTTTATTTGCTTTCGTATCCACTTCAAAAGTGTATTTCTTGTCATCCATGGCAAGCATAGACTTTTCAGTGATCAACGGGCGTTTGATAACATCTAGTAAGTTCATTATGCAAGCACCTCCTCTACTTGAGTAAGAGCAGTTTGCGTGATCAACAATTTATCGTTTGATACCACATCCAATACGCTTACGTTATCTGAAGCGACAACTGTCACGTTTGGCAAGTTACGTGCAGATAAAGCTGCAAAATCGTTACCTGGTTCTAAAACGATTAATACTTTCGTATCAATTGTCAAGTTAGCAAGAACTTGTTTGAATTCTTTTGTTTTTGGTGCGTCGAAGCTTAAGCCATCCACTACTACCAAGTTGCTATCTGCAACTTTGCTTGATAATACAGATTTCATTGCTAAGCGACGAACTTTTCTAGGAAGTTTGTAGCTGTATGAACGTGGAGTCGGTCCGAAGACTACGCCACCGCCACGCCATTGTGGTGAACGGATTGAACCTTGACGAGCACGACCTGTTCCTTTTTGGCGCCATGGTTTACGGCCACCGCCACGAACAGCACTGCGGTTTTTCACAGCGTGTGTTCCTTGTCGTAATGAAGCGCGTTGCATGATGATGGCATCATAGACAACTGTTTCATTTGGTTCGATTCCGAAAATAGCGTCGTTTAAAGTAACTTCGCCATTTTGTGTTCCATCTTGTTTGAATAATGCTACGTTTGGCATTCCCTAGTTCCTCCTTTCCTCTACCGATTATTTAGCCTTCACAGCTGATTTGATAGTGATCAATGATTTTTTAGCTCCTGGAACGTTTCCTTTGATTAGGATAGCGTTGCGTTCCACGTCAACTTTAACAATCTCTAAGTTTTGGATCGTTACACGGTTGCCACCCATACGGCCAGCAAGGTGTTTATTTTTAAATACACGGTTAGGTGCAACTGGACCCATTGACCCAGGACGACGGTGGTAACGAGAACCGTGAGCCATTGGTCCGCGGCTTTGGCCGTGACGTTTAATAACCCCTTGGAACCCTTTACCTTTCGTAGTACCTGTAACATCAACGATATCTCCTGCTTGGAAAATATCCACTTTAACTTCTTTTCCTACTTCGTATTCTCCTAGCTCAACATCCTTGAATTCCTTAATGAAGCGCTTAGGAGCCGTGTTTGCTTTTGCAACATGACCTTTCGCAGGTTTGTTAGACAAAACTTCACGCATATCTTGGTAACCGACTTGGATAGCTTCGTAGCCATCAGTTTCCATTGTTTTTACTTGCAATACCACGTTTGGTGTTGCTTCGACAACAGTTACTGGGATCAATTCGCCAGATTCTGTGAAGATTTGAGTCATTCCCACTTTTTTCCCTAAGATTCCTTTGGTCATGAGTACACCTCCATTACATTATTTTTTTGATTATAGTTTGATTTCGATGTTAACGCCAGACGGTAAGTCTAGTTTCATCAACGCATCGACCGTTTTTGGTGTTGGATTCACGATGTCGATTAGACGTTTGTGAGTCCGCATTTCGAATTGTTCGCGAGAATCTTTGTATTTATGAGTCGCACGAATAATAGTGTAAAGACTGCGTTCAGTTGGTAATGGAATTGGACCAGACACGCTAGCTCCAGTTCTTTTTGCAGTTTCCACGATTTTATCCGCTGATTGATCTAAAATACGGTGTTCATACGCTTTTAAACGGATACGAATTTTTTGTTTTGCCATCTTGTTCCCTCCTTCGCCTATTTTGAAAAGTAGACATAGCTCCACGAAAATTTTCCGTCACGCTCGTTCGTGGCAAAGCGTCCGGGCGTGTCGCAACCTCTCGTTTCCTCGCCGATGGATTTCCATTTGGACCCCCACCAGTACCGGATACCTGTCGGTAAACAGCACCTTTATGATTATATTATAGAAATGCGCGTATCGCAAGCTTTTTTTTCTGAAAAACTGCAATTTTGCAAGGGATTTTCATTCATTACTGTTTGACCGAAAAAAATGAAGAAAAAAAATCCCGCCACAGCAAAGGGCAGAATTTTTTTCTTCCTATTAATAATATTCTTATTTCGTGATTAATAATCAGATTCATAGAAACGTCCCAGAATGCGGACATTATCTGAGATACTGACAAAGGCGTTAGGATCAGCTTTGCGCATACCACTTTCTAGGTTCGGCAGTTCAAAACGCGTCACAACCGTTAGCAGTACAGTCTGTTTGTCGTGACTATACGCCCCTTCCGCTTCATTAATAATCGTAATGCCACGGCGTAAGCGACGTTGCATTTCATCAATGACCTTATCTGGGTGTCGCGTAATAATCATGACCTGCATCTTTTTCTGCTTGGTAAAGACCACGTCTGTAACTCGGCCGCTGGAGAAAATCGCTAGCGCACTGTAAAACATGTATTGCCAACCAAATAAGAAGCCTGCTACGAATACAATGACTACGTTGAAATAAATCGAAATAGAGCCGATCGTACGTCCTGTCTTTTTGCGAATGGTAATACTAATGATATCTAAGCCGCCGGAAGACAAACCGTTGCGCAAAGCAAAGCCGATACCCGCACCACTCAACACACCCCCAAAGATGGCGCAAATAATCGGGTCGGTGGAAAGAACGGTTTGCGGAATAATATGGATAAAAATCGAAGTCAGACTGACTGTAATAAAGGTGTAAAAGGTAAACTTTTTACTAATGGTCAGCCAGGATAAGAAAAATAGCGGAATATTTAGTAGATACAACGTTACTGAAACGGGTAAGGTATAACCAATGACTTTGCCCGAAAGTGTCGTTAGAATTTGCGCCAGACCCGTGATACCACTAGAATAGATATTTCCAGGTAAGTAGAAAAAATTCAAGGCGACAGACGCTAAAATCGCATAGACGATCGCCACCGATAATTTTGTTGTTACTTCATTAATGTTCAATTCGCGAAAAAATTTAACCACTAGGCATGCCTCGCTTCTGTTGGATTCCTTCTAATTATACGTTGTCCGCCAAGAGAAAAAAAGCTTTTCACTGAAAAGTGTCTTTGTTTTCCTAATTCTTTAGATGGTGCTAGACTAAAATCAATAAGAAGAAAAGAAGGGATTTATATGTCCAAAGAGATTTTAGTGGTCTGCGCTGCCGGCATGACTTCTAGTATGATTGCCGCCCGGATGCAAAAAGCAGCTGAAGCCGATCATTATGACGTAGTGATTCATTCAGCTGATTCTGGCGATGCCGAAAACACGCTGAAAGAAAAGCAACCTGATGTGGTTTTACTAGCGCCCCAAGTTCGTTACTTTGAAGAAGCCTTTGATAAGCTAGCAGCCGGCACCAAAACCAAAGTCGGCGTAATGGATATGCGCGCTTTTGGCTTAATGGACGGCGAGAAAATTTTGACCCAAGCCCGTACACTTTTAGGTGACGTTTAAGAAAGGAAGGCTATTTATGGAAATTAAAACGGATATTCTTTATGCCGAAAAGCTTTACTTAGACCTTTATGTTCCCGAAAATCCACGTGGAGCAGTGATTGACGTCCACGGCGGTGGCTGGTTCCGCGGAGACAAAGCCAAAGATGCCGACTGGGCAACTCGTTTTGCAGAGCAAGGCTATTTGACGATTGTGCCTAATTATCGTTTAGCACCAGAAGTCACTTATCCCGCACCAATCGAAGACTTAGAAAAGGCTTTGGCTTGGCTGAAAACTAGCGCTTATCCATTCGACCGTGAAAAAATTGCGGTGGCTGGTTCCTCTTCCGGTGGTAATTTAGCGATTGAATTAGGTCTACGCCATCAGCTGCCAGTTATTTCTTTATCTGGCGTTATTGAGATTGATAATTGGCTGGCTGCTCACCCAACGGTGGTAGCGGCAATGGATACTTCACAAGATTTTGACCACACGGCTAGCGCGAAAATTGATCAGGGCGGGGCCAACGATGCGTTTTATAAATGGTTCGTCTTAAATTACGTGCCAGAACCCCAAGCCCAAAAGGATGCCTCACTGTTACACCGTATCGATCAAACAGCGCCGCCAATGTTTTTAGCTAATGCCATGCACGAATTAGTACCCACCAGCGGCGTCTTAGCCTTACAAGCGGCGCTGACCGCGCAAGATGTGCCCTCGCAAACAGCCATCGTAACCGGCACACAACATGCAAAAGGGTATCTCGATGTGGTTAATGACAGTATTTTCGCCTTTTTAACTACTTATCTTTAATCAAAAAAAATCGTCGTCTTTCCAATCAGAAAAGGCGACGATTTTTTTATTACCAATTTTCCCGCAAAAACCCAGCACGACCGGAACCTTCACGGTAACGACCATAGTGGAGCGGATTCTTTTTATAATAATCTTGATGATACTCTTCGGCTGGGTAGAAGGTCTGCGCAGGTTCAATCTGCGTCACGATAGGTTCACTAAAACGACCACTAGCAGCCAACGCCTTTTTAGATGCTTCTGCGACCTTTCGTTGCGCGTCACCTTGATAAAAAATGACGGGACGATAAGAAGTACCGCGATCCGCAAATTGACCCAAAGCATCTGTAGGATCAGTCTGTTGCCAATAAATGTTGACTAACTCAGCATACGAAATAACTTCTGGATCGAAAGTAATCTCAACGGCTTCAGTGTGACCCGTCAGTCCGGTCGTAACTTGCTCATAAGTTGGGTTAGGTACCTGTCCGCCGGTATAGCCCGACACCACTTTCAAAATTCCTGGTTGGGTCTCAAAAGGTTTCACCATACACCAAAAACAGCCACCAGCAAAAATTGCCGTTTCTTTCATAATACTATCCCTCCTTTTCCTCATTCTACGCTTACCAATTACAAACAGATAATTTTTTGCTCAAAAAAAGAGTCAAAGACATAGCTCAAAAAGTTATGTCCCTGACTCTTTCCGAATAAACGGTGAAAGCAGAAGCAACAGCTATACGCATACAGTTACTGCTAAGCTTTGCTAAGCAGAACTAGCAGCCTTCGGAAATAAGCTGGAATACACAAAAATTTGAAGAGCAATTTCCGTATATTCCTTCTTATTTGCTTTGAATCACAACGATTGCCTTAGGTAGAGTTGATGATGAAAAGTACCTACCTGGTGCTTTGAATCACAACGATTGCTTCCAGAAGAGTTGATGATGAAAAGAACCTACTTGGTCTCGGGGTTAGGCGCTTCTGCTCCAACCTCTTACATCATTTATTTCTTAGCGTCTTCTGCAGCCATTTGTGCTTCAATGTCTGAAATACTATAAACATTTTCGCTAGCTACACCGACTTCTTTTGGTTCCATATTGCGGTATGTTGCCATACCAGTACCAGCAGGAATAATTTTCCCGATGATAACATTTTCTTTCAAGCCCAACAATGGATCGCGTTTGCCGCGGATCGCCGCATCGGTTAGGACACGTGTTGTTTCTTGGAAAGAAGCGGCTGATAAGAAACTGTTGGTTTCCAAGGACGCTTTTGTGATCCCTAGTAAAACTGGACGAGACGTAGCTGGTACGCCACCAGCAACTAGCGTTTCATAGTTGCGGTCTTTGAATTCAGCAATATCAAGTAACGTACCTGGTAAGATATCCGTGTCACCTGGGTCCATTACGCGGACTTTACGCAACATTTGACGAACCATTACCTCGATATGTTTGTCGCCGATTTCTACCCCTTGCATGCGGTAAACGCGTTGAACTTCCCGCAATAGGTAGTTTTCAACTGACAAGACATCGCGGACTTGCAATAATTGTTTTGGATCGATAGAACCTTCTGTCAATGGCGCTCCGCGATGAATATAATCGCCTTCTGCCACTTTCATACGTGCTGTATAAGGAACAGCATAGGTCCGTGTATCCGTTTGACCTTTGATGGTTACTTCTTTTGAACGTGTTGCAGGATCTTCAGAAATATCGATAACTTCACCAGTAACTTCTGTGATGACTGCTTGCCCTTTAGGATTACGGGCTTCAAAAATTTCTTGGACACGAGGTAGACCTTGTGTAATATCGTCTCCGGCAACCCCGCCCGTATGGAACGTACGCATGGTCAACTGAGTACCAGGTTCACCGATTGATTGCGCTGCAATTGTACCAACAGCTTCCCCAACCTCAACACCAGCACCGGTTGCCAAGTTACGGCCGTAACAGTGTTTACATACACCGTGTTTAGTATTACATGTAAAGACTGAACGGATCGTTACACGTTCAATACCAGCATCCACAATTTCTTTCGCTAAGTCTTCGGTGATAATTTCGTCATTACCAACGATCACAGCGCCAGTTTCAGGGTGAATAACAGCTTTACGTGTGTAACGTCCAATCAAACGTTCTTCTAATGATTCGATGATTTCATTGCCTTCACGAATCGCAGCGATTTCTAGACCACGGTCAGTTCCACAGTCTTCTTCGCGAATAATCACATCTTGGGCCACGTCTACTAAACGACGCGTCAAGTAACCAGAATCGGCTGTTTTCAAGGCCGTATCGGTCATCCCTTTACGGGCACCGTGAGTTGAGATAAACATTTCCAAGACCGTCAAACCTTCACGGAAGTTGGAAATAATCGGCAATTCCATGATTCGACCATTTGGAGCGGCCATCAAACCACGCATCCCAGCAAGCTGAGTAAAGTTAGAGATGTTACCACGGGCTCCAGAATCAGACATCATGAAGATCGGGTTCTTAGCATCCAAGCTTTCCATCAGTTTCAATTGGATTTGGTCTTTAGCAGAGTTCCAGATACCGATTACGCGTTCATAGCGTTCGTCATCTGTAATCAAACCACGACGGAATTGTTTCGTAACAGTTTCCACTTGTTTGTGGGCTTCTTCGATAATTTCTTGTTTTTCATGCAAGACAACGATATCGGCAATCCCTACTGTGATACCGGCCATCGTAGAGTGCTTGTAACCTAAGTCTTTCATGCGGTCCAACATTTTAGAAGTTTCGGTAATTTTGAAACGTTTGAAGACTTCGGCAATGATATTCCCTAAGTTTTTCTTCTTGAATGGATTGATTAATTCTTGTTCTTTGATTAAAGCCGGAATATCAGCGCCAGCTTCAACAAAGTATTTGTCCGGTGTTTGTTCCGTCAAGTTGAAATCAGTTGGTTCATTCAAATAAGGGAATTCAGTCGGCATAATTTCATTGAAGATCACTTTTCCGACTGTCGTAATCATTAAGCGTTCTTTTTGCCATTCAGTAAATGGTTTGTCTCCTAAAGTTTTCGGATCGATAGCGATACGAGAATGTAAATGGACATAGCCATTACGCCAAGCAGTTACCGCTTCGTTCATATCGCGGAAAATCATGCCTTCGCCTTCGCGATCGTCTTCTTCCATCGTCAAGTAATAGTTACCTAAGACCATATCTTGAGAAGGAGTTACAACTGGCTTACCATCTTTTGGATTCAAGATGTTTTGAGCTGCTAACATCAGCATCCGTGCTTCAGCTTGCGCTTCTTCATTCAATGGTACGTGAACCGCCATTTGGTCCCCATCGAAATCGGCATTGTAGGCTTCACACACTAATGGGTGCAAACGAATAGCACGGCCTTCAACCAAGACTGGTTCAAAGGCTTGGATACCCAGTCTATGCAGTGTAGGTGCCCGGTTCAGTAGAACTGGATGTTCCCTGATAACGTCTTCCAAGACATCCCAAACAGCGTCTTCTTGACGTTCAATTTTACGTTTAGCATTTTTGATATTAGAAGCCAATTCCCGTTGCACTAATTCGCGCATTACGAATGGTTTGAACAATTCGATCGCCATTTCTTTTGGCAGACCACATTGATACATCTTCAAGTTTGGACCTACAACGATAACGGAACGACCTGAATAGTCAACCCGTTTACCCAGCAAGTTTTGACGGAAACGACCTTGTTTCCCTTTCAACATATGAGAAAGAGATTTCAATGGGCGGTTACCTGGTCCAGTAACTGGACGGCCACGACGACCATTATCGATCAACGCGTCAACTGCTTCTTGCAGCATCCGTTTTTCATTTTGCACAATGATGTTTGGTGCATTCAAATCTAACAAACGTTTCAAACGGTTGTTACGGTTAATAACCCGACGATACAAATCGTTCAAGTCACTCGTAGCAAAACGGCCACCTTCTAATTGGACCATTGGACGCAAGTCTGGTGGGATAACAGGAATAACATCCATTACCATCCAGCTTGGTTCATTACCTGAACTACGGAAGGCTTCCAAAATATCTAGACGACGAATAGCACGCGTCCGTTTTTGACCTTGTGCTGTCTTCAATTCTTCCTTCAATTCAGCTACTTCAGCATCTAAATCAACTTGATCTAATAATTGTTTGATAGCTTCGGCACCCATGGCTGCTTGGAATCCTTGACCGTATTGTTCCCGTTTTTCACGGTATTCACGTTCAGTCAATAATTGTTTTTTCTCTAAGCTTGTATCACCTGGTTCGATTACGACATAAGAAGCAAAGTAGATGATTTCTTCTAATGCCCGTGGGCTCATATCTAACACTAGACCCATCCGGGAAGGGATACCTTTGAAGTACCAGATATGAGAAACTGGTGCTGCCAATTCGATATGACCCATACGTTCACGACGTACTTTAGAACGAGTTACTTCTACCCCACAACGGTCGCAGACGATTCCTTTATAACGGATTCGTTTGTATTTTCCACAGGCACATTCCCAGTCTTTTGTTGGACCAAAGATGCGTTCACAGAAAAGCCCTTCGCGTTCAGGTTTTAACGTCCGGTAATTGATCGTTTCCGGTTTTTTTACTTCTCCGTATGACCAGCTTCTGATTTTTTCTGGAGAAGCCAAACCGATTTGCATACTTTCGAATTTATTTACATCGATCAAAAGGGATTCCCTCCATTTCATATTTCAAGAGCGACCTGCCCCGACTCAAAAGTCGGAGCAGTCCGTTCGACTATAAGTTGTCTTCAGCAGTTTCGAAATTTTGTACGACGTTGTCTTGGGCATCGTCTTCAGCAGCGGCTGCTTGTTTTTCCAACTCGCGAGCAGATTGCTGTTCAGCATATTTCGTCAACGCATCAACTGTGATCAAATCATCATCGTCATCGTCCATGTCGCGTAATTCGATCTCTTGATCTTGAATATCCAAGACACGCATATCTAGACCCAGTGATTGCAATTCTTTCACCAATACGCGGAAGGATTCCGGTACACCTGGTTTTGGAATTGGTTCACCTTTAACGATGGCTTCGTATGTTTTCACACGTCCAACCACGTCATCTGATTTGTAAGTCAAGATTTCTTGCAGGGTATAAGCAGCACCATAAGCTTCCAGTGCCCATACTTCCATTTCCCCGAAACGTTGTCCACCAAATTGCGCTTTACCACCAAGTGGTTGTTGCGTAACTAGTGAGTAAGGTCCGATTGAACGAGCATGCAATTTATCATCAACCATGTGGGCCAATTTGATCATGTACATTACTCCGACAGAAACCCGGTTATCCATTGGTTCACCAGTCCGGCCATCATAAAGGATTGTCTTAGCGTCACGCGCCAAGCCAGCTTCTTGAACAGTTGACCAAACATCTTCTTCATTGGCACCATCAAAGACTGGTGTTGCTACGTGGATGCCTAGCGCACGCGCTGCCATCCCTAAGTGCAATTCCAATACTTGTCCGATGTTCATCCGAGAAGGTACCCCTAATGGGTTCAGCATGATATCAACTGGCGTGCCATCTGGTAAGAACGGCATATCTTCTTCCGGCATGATCCGAGATACGACCCCTTTGTTTCCGTGACGTCCGGCCATTTTATCCCCTTCATGGATCTTACGTTTTTGCACGATATAAACGCGCACTAACATGTTGACCCCTGGTGATAATTCATCGCCAGCTTCACGAGTAAAGATCTTCACATCATGAACGATCCCGTCGCCACCGTGTGGTACTCGTAGCGAAGTATCGCGAACTTCGCGGGCCTTTTCACCAAAGATAGCATGCAATAAGCGTTCTTCGGCTGAAAGTTCAGTAACCCCTTTTGGTGTTACTTTCCCAACTAATAGGTCGCCGTCTTTTACTTCAGCACCGATGCGGATGATTCCCATTTCGTCAAGGTTCTTCAAAGCATCTTCCCCAACGTTAGGAATTTCACGGGTGATTTCTTCAGGCCCTAATTTAGTATCGCGGGCTTCTGATTCGTATTCTTCAATATGGACAGAAGTATAAACGTCATCTTTCACCAAACGACGGCTCATGATGATGGCATCTTCATAGTTGTACCCTTCCCAAGTCATGAAGGCTACTAATACGTTTTGTCCTAACGCCATTTCCCCTTGCTCCATTGAAGGACCATCGGCTAAAATGTCGCCTTTTTCAACTTTTTCGCCCAATAATACGATTGGACGTTGGTTGTAGCACGTTCCAGAGTTAGAACGGCGGAATTTTGTAATAGAGTATTTGTCTAATGCGCCATTGTCGCGACGGACGCGAACTTCTGAAGCATCCACATATTCAACTACCCCGTCATGTTTACATAGTAAAGCGGCACCTGAGTCATGGGCAGCTTTGTATTCCATACCAGTACCAACCCAAGGAGAACGTGGTTGGATCAACGGTACAGCTTGCCGCTGCATGTTGGCACCCATCAAGGCACGGTTGGAGTCATCGTTTTCCAAGAACGGGATACACGCAGTAGCGACTGCGACTACTTGTTTTGGTGAAACGTCCATGTAATCGATCTTATCGACAGAGATCTCTAGGTTTTCACTTTGAGAACGAGCCATAACTAATTCTTCAGCAAAAGTACCATCTTCGTTTAACAAGCTGTTTGCTTGGGCCACGATGTAATGGTCTTCGATGTCGGCTGTCAAATAGTCGATTTGATCCGTTACCCGGCCTGTTTCGCGGTCAACACGGCGGTAAGGTGCTTCGATAAAACCGTAACGATTGACTTTAGCGTAGCTAGATAAGCTGTTGATCAAGCCGATATTCGGACCTTCAGGCGTTTCAATCGGACACATCCGACCATAGTGGGAATAATGCACGTCCCGAACTTCATAGCCGGCACGGTCCCGGGTCAAACCACCAGGCCCTAAGGCTGATAGACGACGTTTATGGGTCAACTCCCCTAATGGGTTCGTTTGGTCCATGAACTGTGACAACTGTGAAGAACCAAAGAATTCTTTGATACTTGCAACCACAGGACGAATATTAATCAACTGTTGCGGGGTCAAGGTTTCAGTGTCTTGGATTGACATCCGTTCACGTACAACCCGTTCCATCCGCGCTAAACCAATCCGGAATTGATTTTGTAGTAATTCCCCAACTGAACGAATGCGGCGATTCCCCAAGTGGTCGATATCGTCCACGTTGCCGATGCCTTCCATTAAGTTAAAGAAGTAACTCATAGACGCAATGATATCAGCCGGACGAACCGTTTTAACACTTGCATCTGGATAGCCATTGCCAATCACGTTAACTTCTCGTTCAGGATCACGTGGTGAAAAGACTTTGATGACTTGAACTGTCATTGGGTCTGTTACCACACCATCTTCTGAAGGATAGTAAGTCACAGCATTCAAGCCGTTATCCAAGTATTCACCTAATTTGTCCATTACTTGGTGAGTTAAGACCGTGCCTTTTTCAGCCACGATTTCACCTGTTTCTGGATCAACTAGCGTTTCAGCTAAGGTTAGGTTCAATAAGCGTGTTTTCAAATCTAATTTTTTGTTGACTTTATAACGACCAACCGCCGCTAAATCATACCGTTTTGGATCAAAGAAACGCGCATTCAGCAAGTTACGTGAGCTGTCAGCCGTTTTAGGTTCACCTGGGCGTAGACGTTCGTAAACGTCTTTTAACCCTTCTTCAGTACGAGAATCACTAGCGTTTTTATGCAAGTCTTTCTCAACCGTGTTGCGTAATGATTCACTGTCACCAAAGATTTCAAAAATTGTATCATCTGAGCCAAAACCTAGCGCCCGCACTAATACAGTCAATGGAATCTTACGTGTCCGGTCGATTCGTACATAAGAAATGTCTTTGGCATCTGTTTCCATTTCTAACCATGCACCACGGTTAGGAATAACTGTTGAGCCAAAGCCTTCCTTGCCGTTTTTATCCACTTTCCCGTGGAAGTAAACGCCTGGAGAACGAACCAACTGCGAAACGATAACCCGTTCCGCCCCATTAATAATGAAGGTTCCTTGTTCCGTCATTAGTGGGAAATCACCAAAGAATACTTCTTGGGACTTGATTTCACCGGTTTCACGGTTTGTCAGACGCAAGGTCACATGTAGCGGTGCCGAATAATTGGCGTCATGAGCCCGTGCTTCTTCTACGGTGTACTTAGGTTCTTTTAATTCATAGTCGACAAATTCCAGCGACAAGTTGTCATTAAAGTCTTGGATTGGCAAAATGTCTTCAAACATTTCCCGTAATCCTTCATCTAAAAACCATTGATAAGAGTCTGTTTGAATCTCGATCAGATTCGGTAATTCTAATACTTCACTGATACGTGCATAACTTCTGCGCTCGCGATGCTTCCCGTATTGTACTACGTGTCCAGCCAAGCTCTTCACCCCTCTAAAAAGTCTTTCAAAAAGGCTATCAGTAAAATTTACAATAATATTAAAAATATTATTTTTGTGTTACAAAATGCATTTTTTGCGGCTTTTGAGCAAAAAAAAACCAAAAATAGAACATTCTCTGAAATGAGTTTTTCTGAGCTTCTACTTTTGTTTCCCTTATTTCTCACCGGAACGGACAATATTTCGTTCCTGCTTTTGCATTTTACGATAGTTTTTGCAACTACATATATTACCCCCTATTAATGAAAAAGTCAAGCCTTTATTTACATTCATTTTCAGACGCTTTCATACTAGTTTTTTTGCTAATTGTCAGAAAATTTTTATTTTTCATTGACTTTTTTTCAGCAGTTCGCTAAACTAGCAGTAATTCAACTTCGTGGAGGGATTTCTATGAATCACAAACAACCACAATTGAATAACTTTTACTTTAGCTATTTTAGATAGTTTGTACTTATCCATCGATAGGTACAAACAGCAAAGAACTTTGCTTTGTATCTATGATGGCTAGAGCACTTGCTGTTGCAGCCGCGTAGACGATACTCTAAGTGGCTATGTAACAGGACCCTATTCTCTTGATCCTTAACGTCCATTTAGACTGTCGTCTAGATGGACTTTTTTTATGAATTAGGAGGAAAAGGAAATGAAAAAATGGATGACAGGATTATTGAGTATCACCGCGTTAGTATTGGTGGGCTGTGGTACGAGTGCCCCGAAAGAAGAAGGTCAGGTAACCGTGGGGGTTTTACAATTGGTGGAACACGCCTCACTGGATGCGGCCTATGAAGGCTTCAAAGAAGGGTTAGCCGAAAATGGCTATGAAGAAGGCAAAAATCTGACACTAACTTACCAAAACGCACAAGCTAATCAAGACAATTTAAAATCTATGAGCGAAAAATTAGTGAGTGAAAAACCCGAGCTATTATTAGGCATCGCAACCCAAGCAGCGCAATCTCTTTTGAATGAAACCCAAACGATTCCCATCACCGTCACAGCAGTCACTGACTTAGTGACACCAAAATTAGTTAAGAGTAACGAAAAGCCAGGTGGCAACGTAACGGGCACTACCGATATGGTGCCTATTGAAAAACAAATCAGCTTGCTTTTAAGTATCGTTCCACAAGCGAAAACAGTGGGCATTGCCTACAACGCCGGCGAACCAAATTCCAAGATTCAAGCTGAATTAGCCGAAAAGGCCTTAAAGAAAGCCGGCATCACCACTAAGGTTCTAACGGCCAACACGACCAATGATGTACAGCAGGTCATGACCAGTCTCGCTAAAGATGTCGACGCTATCTATATTCCTACTGACAATACCTTTGCTTCCGCTGCGGCGATTGTGGGCGATGTGGCTAAGGCGCAAAAGGTCCCTGTCGTGGCCGGTTCCACTGCTCAAGTAGAAGAAGGCGGTTTAGCAACTTATGGCATTGACTACCACGCCCTTGGCAAACAGACTGGCAAGATGGCTGCGACTATCTTAGATGGCGAAAAACCCGCAACGATGCCCGTTGAGGAAGCTACCGCCTTAGAATTAGTCGTTAACAAAGACATGGCCCAAGCATTAGGAATCGATCCTAATAGCATTGTTGCGCCAGAATAGGAGGAAGAAAATGGATATTCTCGTCATTTTATGGTCCTCCGCCTCACAAGGCGTCTTATGGACCTTCTTAGCCATTGGTGTTTTTCTCACATACCGCATTTTAGACATTGCCGATTTAACCACCGAAGGCAGCTTTCCTTTAGGCGCTGCCGTGGCCGCGGTGGCCATCTTACACCAACTGCCACCGCTCGTTGCGACCCTATTAGGCTTTGGTGCTGGTATGTTAGCTGGGCTTATTTCTGGACTGCTATATACCAAACTGAAGATTCCGGCCCTCTTAGCGGGAATCATTACCATGACTGGCCTTTATTCCATCAATGCCCGCATCATGGGCAGTGCCAACTTAGCGCTGCTAGGAGAGGCCTCCGTTTTCGATTTAGGCCAACAGCTAGGTCTCAGCAAAACCAGCAGTGTTTTTGTCACTGGCTGTTTGATTCTAGCTTTGATTATTTTATTGCTGGTGCTTTTCTTAAAAACTGAGCTAGGGCTAGCCTTGCGTGCCACCGGCGACAATCCCGACATGAGTGCCGCTAATGGCGTTTCAGTGGATAACGCCCGGATCATCGGTTACATGCTCTCTAATGGTTGTATTGCACTTTCCGGAGCATTATTAGCACAAAATAACGGCTTTGCTGATTTAAATTCTGGCGTTGGAACCATTGTGATTGGCTTAGCCGCCATCATTATTGCGGAAGTCTTATTTGCCCATAAAACACTTCCGCTACGTTTTGGGACACTGTTAGTTGGCACGATCCTATACCGATTTATCCTAGCTTGCGTCTTAGAGCTGGGGGTTGCCCCAACTGATTTAAAACTGTTTTCTGCCTTAATTTTGATTATTTGTCTTAGCTTACCGCTGACAAAAAGTAAATTGAAAGCCTTAGGGAAAGGAGCCCGCGCATGAAGGAGATCCTGAAAATCACCGACTTAAATCAATACTTTGAAAAAGGGACCGTCAATGAAAATCATGTATTGAAGGGCATTGACCTTACCTTGAGCCAAGGCGAATTCGTGACCATCATTGGCGGAAATGGCGCTGGCAAGTCAACTTTATTAAATAGCATCGCCGGCACCTTTCCCATTTCCGCCGGTACAATCCAGCTGCAAGGAAGAGTCATTAATTCTCTGTCTGTTGCTCAGCGGGCCAGCATGATCAGCCGCGTGTTTCAAGACCCTAAACTGGGTACGGCGGTCCGCCTTACCGTAGAAGAAAATTTGGCTTTAGCGTATAAGCGGGGCCAAAAGCGCGGATTTTCGCTAGGTGTTAAACAAAAAGACCGCGCCTTTTTCCAAGAACAGCTAGCTTCACTAGGCCTCGGCCTAGAAGCACGGCTACATACTGAAATCGGCTTACTTTCTGGTGGTCAAAGACAAGCCATTACCTTGCTGATGGCTACCCTAATTCGGCCAGAGTTGATTCTTTTAGATGAACATACGGCTGCCTTAGATCCTAAAACGTCAGCCATCGTAATGGCACTGACTCAAAAACTGATTCAAGAACAGCAACTGACCGCTTTTATGGTGACACATAATATGGAAGACGCCATCCGCTATGGCACCCGCCTGATCATGTTACACCAAGGAAAAATCGTGGTGGATGTTAGTGGTACTGAAAAAACCGAATTGACAGTGCCGCAATTAATGGACCTGTTTCATCAAAATAGCGGCACACTTCTGAAAGAAGACCAATTATTATTGAGCTAAGGAAGTTGGCACAGACGCGTCTAACTCCTGCTTATTTCCAGATAATGCTAGTTCTGCTTAGCGAAGCTTAGCAGTAACTGTATGCGTATAGCTGTTGCTTCTGCCTCCACCATTTATTTAGATAACGAAGAAACTGGAACATAACTTTTTGAGTTATGTCCCAGTTTTCTTTTTTATTCTGTAATGTCGGCATACTCCGCGCCTAGATAGTTTCGCAAGGTTTCAGCATCGACTTTCACCGAGCGGCCGATTTTACCGGAAGAGACGATCAGATAGCCTTTTGCTTGTGCTTGTTGACCGAGATAGATGGGATAGTTATATTTCTCGTGAATCCCCACCGGCGTGTTGGCGCCGTGTTCATAGCCAGTTGTTGCTACTAGATCCTTCAAAGGGACCATGCCAACTTTTTTATTGCCAGAAACTTGGCTCAGCTTTTTGTAGCTTAAATGTTCATCAATGGGAATCACGGCCACCAAAGGTCCAGTGTTTTTCCCAGTTAAAACTAGTGTTTTGTAGATATCATGTTCATCTAAACCTAAATCGCCTAGCTTTTCTCGTTCCAAATGCGCCACATGGTGATCCTCCTGCCAGGGAAAATCATACGCTTCATACGCGATTTTATGTTTATCCAAAATCTTTTCTACTAGTGTTTTGGCATTTTTCTTTGCCATCGCCCTCACCTCACTAAAAACGTAGCACAGGTATCCCGATTTTGACAACTAATGCTGCTTAACCGCCACCTAGCAGGAAGTCCAAGACGTTCCAGCCGCTAGAGGTTTCATTGCGATACAATTCGGTAAAGCCGCAACGGGTACAACTAATAGTAATGAATTTTTTGTTTTGCACGTCAAAAATCTTAGCAAAGTTCCCACCTGTAGCTTGAAATTGATCTGCTACATAATGGTCGTTCCCACATTTTTCGCAAATAAATTGTTGTTTCTCCATCGATTTCTCACTCCTTTTCTCAAAGTATAGCGAATTTCCAGCGGTTTGTCCTACTCCTTCAGGTGTATTTTTCCGATTGCCGATTCTGGCTGACTCCAGTAAAATAAACAAAAAGGAGCGATACCATGAAAACTAGTGAACAAGTGCTCACCCAATTGATTCAAGCAGCCCCAGCCCCTTTATCCGGCGAGGCCATTGCTCAAAAGCTGCAGTTATCTAGAACTGCCGTTTGGAAAGCCGTACAAGAATTAAAAGAAGAGGGCTACCAGATTGATAGCATCCCTAGAAAGGGCTATCTCTACCAAGACAATGATCATCTCAATAGCGCGATGATTCAACTAGCACTCCAACCGCAAATTGCGGATTTTAATGTCCGCTTCATGCCAGACTCAGCCTCTACTATGAATGACGCCAAAATCGCTGCTATCGAAGGGGCGCCCAGTAACACGCTATTTCTGGCCAATATGCAGGAGGCGCCGCGCGGCCGCTTTGGTCGACCTTTTTTCGCCTTACCTGGTGGCGGGATTTATATGAGTCTTTTGCTGCATCCTCAGCGCACTTTTCAAGAATTACCGCTTTACACGGTAATGATGGCGGTGGCGGTTTGCCAAGCCATTGAGGAACTGACTGACCGCAAACCATTAATCAAATGGGTCAATGACCTCTATTTAGATGGCAAAAAAATCTGTGGAATCTTATCCGAAGCTTTAACTGATGTGGAAAGCGGCCAATTGACAAGTATTGTAATTGGCATGGGCCTCAACTTCCATATTCCCGAAGCCACTTTTCCCGAAGCCATCCGCGTAAAGGCCGGGAGTCTTTTTGAAGACACGCCGCCAATCACTCGCAATGACTTGATTATCGCCATCTGGCAGAATTTTTACCGCATCTTAGACGGTGCTCCCTATTTGGAGGCCTACCGTCAGCGTTCCTTTGTCTTAGGTCGGCAAGTGACCTTCCAACAAAAAGGTGAAACCTATACAGGCATCGCCAAAGATATTTTGGATCACGGAGAGCTTTTAGTCCAGTTAAGTGACGGAAGCGAAAGACGTTTATTTTCTGGCGAGATTAGTTTAACCTCTATCCAATAAAAACTAAAAAAAACGCCGTACCGATTAGCACCTCGGTACGGCATTTTTTAACCTTGCCAGTATTCTAATAAAATTGTCAGTAATAAGCCTAACGCATAACTACTATTAAATAAGACTAAATTTTTGATGGAGACCACAAAAGTCTTACTTTTTACCTGCTCGTGATTGAAGGCTTTGACATGTTTGAAAACCAGCGGCAGTGTGGCAAAAACGATTAAGATCGGCCAACGGTAGATACCGAACAATAAACCAATCAAAATGGTCAAGTAGCAGCTATACATCAAACTATCAAACAAGATAACCCCTGGGCGTCGGCCGATATAATAAGGCAAGGTGTAACGATGATTCGCGATATCCTGCTCTAAATCACTTAAATTGTTGGCCAACATGATATTGGCAATCGTGAAAACCATGGGTAATGAAGCCCAAACGATAGCTAACACCGACCACAGACTTCCCGTTAAGGCAAAGGCACCACTTTTTAGATTGAGATTTAAGAAAAAAATCTGGGCATCAAACGTATTGATATAAATCGTGATGGCAAAAATACCTAGCCCCATAGTAAAACCGCTGAAGACTTCCCCTAAAGGCATCCGTGATAAGGGTACCGGACCAAAGGTATAGAAAATACCGATAAAACAGCAAATCCCCCCCATTACTAACAGTAACCAGCCAGTCTGCCAAGTGAGGTACAAGCCCACTAACATAGCAATACCAATCAAGCTAAAAATCAGTAACTGTACATTTTTCTCGGGCACTTGCGCCCGGCCGATAATATTCTCTTGGTACTTGTATTCCTCAGACTTGGCCTTTTTAAAGTCCATATAATTATTGATAGCCGTAGTGGCCATATCAAAGCATAGCATGCCCACAAAGAAGATCAAGGTATGTCCCCAGTGCAATTGCTCAAAATAACTGGCTGAAAACAAGACCCCAATCACAAAGGGGAAGAAACTTGCCAACTTTGTGCGTATCTCTACGACATCCCAAAATACTGCCAACGACAACCAAACCACTCCTTTATTTCAAATCGTTGATATCACCCATTGTATAACCAGACTCTTCATTTAATTCAAAAACATCTTTCACACCAGCACTTAAATAAATTTTATCTTCCTTCGTAACAAAGATGGCTTCAACATTTTTTTGTTTATCAACAAATTCCATCCCTTTTTTCACGCCCATTGAGAAAACGGCGGTAGATAACGCATCGCCATCCACGGATTTGTCCGTAATAATGGTGATTCCAGCGATATCATTGTCAAAAGGATAGCCAGTTTTAGGGTTGAATAAATGATGATAGGTTTTGCCATCCACAGTTAGATAGCGTTCATAGATTCCTGACGTTACCAACGTTTTGTTTGTTTCTGGTACAGATCCTACCGTCACGTTCCGTGCTTGATTTGGGTCTTGAATTCCCACGGTCCAAGGTGTATCTGTCCCCCGCGGACTATGACCTAAGACATAGACATTTCCGCCTAAGTCAACAATGGCGGTTGTGACATCATTATCTTTCAGTACCTCTACGACTTTATCAGTGATAAAGCCCTTGGCGATAGCGCCTAAATCTAGCTGCATGCCTTTTTCTTCTAAATAAACAGTTTTATCTTTTTCATTCAATTTTACTTTATGGTAATCCACCAATTTTAACGCTTCATCAATTTCCGCTTGAGCTGGTTTGCGGGCATCGTCAAAGCCAATGTGCCACAACTGAGTGATGGGTCCAATCGCCATATCAAACCCACCGTCAGATTCTTGACTGATTTGATAGGCTTTTTCTACTAATTCAAAGACATCATCTGAAACTTTCACCGGTTTGACACCAGCTTCAGCATTGATTTCATCAATTTCTGAGCCTGGCTCATTCACTGTGATTTTGTTGGCTAAATCCTTCACGCGGTCAAAGGCCTTCTTCAAGACATCTTCCTTGCCGTCATCATAGATACGGATCGTTACATAGGTCCCCATCAAAAACTGGTTATCTGTATAAGGTTCTTTATTCACTTTTGCTTCTTGTCCGCAAGCTACTAGCAGCAACACTAAGGGCAATAGCAGCCAATACATTCTTTTTTTCATGTTCTTCCTCCTACAAAAAATGGTCCTACTTATAGTAGCGCGTTTTAACGGGATTGAAAAGAACTTCGTTTCTATTATGAGAGTTTTCTGTGGGATTTTCATGACGAAAACAAAAAAACAAGCCCTGATTTCTCAGAGCTTGTTTATTTCGTCACAATTGACTTATTTTGCCATTACAATGTTGTCAACTTCGATTGGTGTAGTGTCACCTTTTTCAGCTGCATTGATCATTTGTTCTGCATAGATTACGAATGAATGGAAACTGTGAGTTGCGCCAGTTACAACTTCCATGTCAGCAGGAGAACCAGCTTCGCCGTCTTTGCCTTCCATTGCTTTCACGAATTCTTCGTTAAATTTAGGGATGAATTCTGCAGGGCCTACGCCAGCTTTATCATGCATTTGTGCTTGGTAGTCAGCATCATCTTTTTTAGATTTGCCGTCTTCACTTACGTTGTCGTAGTTAGATTCTGTTACTTTACCGTCTTTAACAGTCATTTTGAAAGATACACGGTAGCCATTAGAGTAGTTCTTTTCTTCTAATGTGTACGTACCGTCTTTCAAGTCAGCACCATTGTCGATTTCAATTGTATCAGTTTTACCAGCTTGTGCTGCTTGGATCAATTGTTGTGCGTAGTTTTGGAAGCTTTCAGTTGAGTGAGTTGCGCCAGTTACGACTTCAACGCCACCAGCACTTTGCGCTGCAACTAATTGTTTGTTCAATTCTGGAATGAACTCAGCAGGGCCGACGCCTGTCTTGTCTTTCATGTTCTTTTCGTAGTCAGCATCTTCTGTTTTAGATTTGCCGTCTTCGTTGATGTTGTCGTATTTAGATTCAGCAATTTTGCCGTCTTTTACAACGATTTCGAATACTGTGCGGTAGCCGTTAGAATAATTCTTTTCTTCTAATTTGTAAGTGCCATCTTGCAAGTCAGCCCCAGCTTCTTTTACTGGTGCAGCTGATTCGCTAGTTGCTGTTGATTCAGCAGCTGAAGAAGCAGCTGTTGATTCAGATGAAGCTGAACCGCTGTCATTATTTCCGCCACAAGCAGCCAAAACTAATGTTGATAATGCTACCATAGCAAACCCTGTTACTAATTTTTTCATTTTCATTGCATTTGTTCCCCTTTGCTTTCTTTTTTCACAAGTTTGTATTGTGATTCACATAACATTTTATAACACTGACAGAATTTGTCAATTATAAACAGCAAATTATAATATTTCATGTGTTTTTTTAGTTGTTTTCTAATCGAAAAAGGTTTCTTTTATGAAATTTGTGAAACTTGTTAGACAAATCACGAAAGTGGATATATAATGTAATAGATTGTGTAATTATTATCAATTTATTCTAAATCTAAGGAGCGATTTACCTTATGGCAAAGCAAAATATTGTCGTAATAGGTGCTGGGTATGCTGGGGTTTCTGCTACTAAGTTCATGGCGAAAAAGCTTAAAGGCAGCGATGTTGAGATCACATTGATCGACCGTCATTCCTACCACACTATGATGACCGAGTTACACGAAGTTGCAGGTGGACGGGTAGAACCAACTGCCATCCAATACGACTTACAACGTCTTTTCTCTCGCAAGAAAAACGTTAAATTAGTCACTGACACTGTTACTGGTATCGACAAAGAGAACAAAGTCGTTACTACTAAATTAGGTTCTTATTCCTTCGATCATTTGATCATTGGGATGGGTGGCGAGCCAAATGATTTCGGTACACCAGGCGTTAAAGAAAACGGCTTTACTCTTTGGTCATTTGAAGACTCTGTGAAAATCCGTGAACACATCGAAGAAACTGTTGCAAAAGCAGCCATCGAACCTGATGCCGCTGTTCGTAAAGCAATGTTGACTTTCGTAGTCTGTGGTTCTGGTTTTACTGGGATTGAAATGGTCGGCGAATTGATGGAATGGAAAGAACGTTTGGCAAAAGACTTCAAATTGGATGCTTCTGAATTCACTTTGCAAGTTGTTGAAGCAATGCCAACGATCTTAAACATGTTAGATCGTAACGATGCTGATAAAGCAGAACGTTACATGGTTAAACATGGTGTTGAAATCCTGAAAAACGCGCCAATCGTTGAAGTAGCTCCTGACCATATCAAATTAAAAGATGGTCGCGAGATTCCTACCCATACATTGATCTGGACTGCTGGGGTCAAAGCAACTTCTGATGCAGCTGACTTTGGTTTAGAAGCAGCTCGCGGAAATCGTTTAGTTGCCAATGAATATATGGAAGCAAAAGGCTACGAAGATAAAAATATCTATGTAGTCGGTGACTTGGTTTATTACGAAGAATTCGAAAACAAACCAACTCCGCAAATCGTACAAGCGGCTGAACAAACTGGTCATACTGCTGCCAGCAACATTGTAGCAGCTATCAAAGGCGGCGAAAAACACAAATTCAAAGGAAACTATCAAGGATTTATGGTTTCGGTCGGCGCTAAATGGGGTGTCGCGAACTTATTCGATACCATCCACTTAAGTGGTTTCTTGGCAATGATCATGAAACACATCGTTAACTTGAAATACTTCTTTGATATCCGTTCTGGCTATTACATGTTCCAATACATGATGCACGAATTCTTCCATATTAAAGACGACCGCAACGTAGCTCGCGGACATTCTTCTCGTTACGGTAACGTATTATGGAGCGTACCATTGCGTATCTTCTACGGCTTGATGTGGTTAGTAGAAGCTGCCAAAAAAGTTGTTGGTAACGGCGAATACTTGAAACCAAGCACTTGGTTTGGTGACGGTTCATGGTTCTCTGACAGCGTGGTCTTCCCATTCCCTTGGTTGCAAGAACAAGCAACGACTGGCGCTAGTGGCGCAGCGGAAGCAACAACAGCAGCTAGTGGCGCAACTGATGCCGCAGCTAGCGGTGCTGGCGAAGCAGCAGCTCAAGCTGCTCACTTTGGTTTGAACTATGCTTATGGCGAAGAACCAATGTTAGTCTTCGACCATATGCCTAAATGGTTCTCTAGTGTCATGGAATTCATGATGCCGAATAAAGAAGTTGCTTTATTCTTCCAAAAATTCATGACAATTTTTGAAATTCTGTTAGCACTTGCTCTAATCGCGGGTCTCTTCACTTGGTTAGCTAGTGCAACAACTATTGCGTTAGTTGCAGCGTTCTGTCTATCTGGTATGTTCTACTGGGTCAACATCTGGTTCATTCCAGTAGCGATTGCTTTGATGAACGGCTCTGGTCGTGCCATTGGGTTAGACCGTTGGGTTGTGCCATGGTTGCAACGTACATTAGGTAAATGGTGGTACGGGACCGAGAAGTCGCGTTACGGTGCCTAATCCTTTTTAAAAAGAAAACTTGAAAGTTCTAGAGGAGCCCTCTAGGACTTTCTTTATTGAGTATGATAAAATAAGAAAACGCAAAGGAGAGGAAAGAACATGAAACTGAAGGAATTCATTCAGAAGAGTCGTTTACGTCCTTGGGATATTGGCATCATTTTATTATTGGTTGCCAGTTCTTTCTTGCCCCTTGTGATTTTCGGATGGCAGCAAGAAGAAACTAACGCTGCCGCACAAGAAGCTGTCTTGAAAGTTGCTGGGGAAGAAGTCCGCCGCTTTGACTTGAAGGCTGACCAAAAGACGTATACCTACAAATATGAGGACGAAGATGGCGATTATAACCTAATTGAGATTAGTGGTGGGCAGATTCGTATCAAAGAAGCCAACTGTGGCGACCAAGTCTGCGTACGGCGGGGCTGGATCAGCAGAGCCGGTGAATCCATCGTTTGTCTACCGCATAAATTAGTGATTGAAGTTCAAGCATCAGACGGGAGTGAGCCAGGCAGCGTGATTTACTAGCTGCTGTTTTCTATGACAACAAAACTGCACAAATTGATTTATATTGCGCTACTAGTAGCTCAAGGGGTCGTCATCGGCTTAGTGGAAAATATGATTCCCTACCCATTTGCCTTTGCACCTGGCGCTAAGCTAGGGCTAGCCAATTTGATCACCATCATTGCAATTTTCACTATGAAAAAACGCGAAAGCTTCACACTGGTTTGGATGCGTTTGATCTTAACTACCTTATTAGGCGGAACCATCTCGACTTTCTTATATAGTATGAGCGGTGCCTTGCTGAGCTATTTTGGGATGTTGTTAATTAAACAATTAGGTCCCAAACGCGTAAGTATCATTGGCATCAGCGCAGCCGGTGGTTTTTTGCACAACGTCGGTCAATTGGTGACGGCTTCCTTTATCGCCCAATCCTGGACGGTGATGCTCTATCTACCCGTCCTATCCTTCTTAGGGATCCTCTCAGGGATTGCCATTGGGATCGCGGCCAATTACTTGTTACAACATGTACAAACACTGCACCGCTTCCAACTGGATTATGAACGGAGCAGCAAGCAAAAATGGGCACAATAACAGTTAAGAATATAGGGTTAGGAGTAATTTGATGAAACTTCATGAAATGTGGCAAGGGTATCCACAAGTAGCAGATGAATTGGCGCAAACCTTGCGTTTGATGGAAAAATCGATCCAACTTAAAAATAAACAGGTGGAGCAAGCCATTATGGAAATGATCCACTCTGGCGGAAAATTACTACGGCCAGCCTATCAGTTGCTTTTTGCGCAGTTTGGGCCTGACCGTGATAGTCAAAAGGCCGTTTCGATGGCCGCTTCGATTGAAATGCTGCATACGGCAACCTTAATCCATGATGATATTGTAGATGATGCCGATTTAAGACGGGGCTTACCGACCATTCGCTCTTCTTTCGGTAATGATGCCGCCGTTTACGCTGGGGATTATCTGTTTGTTTGTTGTTTCAAACTTTTGGCAGACTATGCCTCTTCAATGCGTAGCCTCCAGCTCAATTCCCGCAGCATGGAAAAAATCCTAGGCGGTGAATTAGGACAAATGGACAATCGCTACAAGATCAACGGCACTATTGATGACTACTTAGATAATATCTCCGGCAAGACGGCTGAATTGTTCTCTATGAGCTGTTCTATCGGTGCCTATGAAAGTGGCTGTTCTGAATTATTTAGCAATAATGCTGGCAAGATTGGCCGTAAAATCGGCCTAGCCTTTCAAATCATTGATGATATTTTAGACTATACGCAACCAGCTGATATGATTGGTAAACCCGTTTTAGAGGATGTTCGTCAAGGGGTTTACTCCTTACCGCTCCTTTATGCGTTAAAAACCAATCGCGCCGCCTTCATTCCTTATTTAGAGAAACGGGAAAATATGACGGATGCGGATACGCAAAAAGTCTACGAATTAGTTCATCAATACGATGGTGTGACCCAAGCGCAAGCTTTAGCGGCCAAATACACTAATGAAGCGATTCGTGCTATTCAAAAACTACCTCAAAATGAAGCCGATACTCGTGGACAGCTGGAACGGTTGACCCGCACCATCTTGGATCGTCAAAATTAGAAAACAAAAAAACGACTAAATTCCCTACTTTATCATAGAGAATTTAGTCGTTTTTTGAACTTTAGTCTAAGGGCTTATTGTAACCAGCTGCACCAAATGGCTGTAATTTTTCCAGCCATTCCTTTTTAAGGTCCTTCAAAGTTTGTTTCATATTCACAACTTCTTCGTTGGATTTCTCCCACAATACCTCGTACTCAAAGGCCTCTTCGCCGTATTGATCCCAATCTTTTTGGAGCGGACTATCCCGATAGCTGCCGCTATTAAGGGTCAGTCGATAGTAAGTCCAACGATTTTTCGTATTAGGGACTGCTTCAATAAAAATTTTCCCGTTTTCCTTATTGCGTAGCTGAATAATGCCATAATAGGTTTTCATTTGCCGATACTCAGCCATCAGCTGGCGTTTTCTTTTCTCATCCATTTTTTTGACACCTACTTTCTAAAGCGGTTGAGGCAGAAGCAACCGTTTATTTGGATAATGAAGAGTCTGGACCATAACCGTTTGAGTTATGTCCCAGACTCTCGTTTTTACTTATTGAGCCAAGCGATAAATCGCGTCAGCGTAAATAGCTGTTGCCCGCATTAAGTCATCAACGGTCATGAACTCATTGGCTTGGTGCATTGTATCGGTATAGCCTGGGAACATTGCCCCGTATGCTACGCCGCGTTTCAACAAGCGGCCATAAGTCCCACCACCAATGATTTGTTCATAGCCTTTTTCACCAGTATGGTCTTCATAGACTTGCAATAACGTAGCAACCAATGGATCATCAATTGGCACATAGTGGGGTTCCATATTGCGTTCAGAACGAGTTACTGTAGCGCCTTCCATGCCCACCTTATTATCCAAAGCAATTTCTAAACCTTCTGCTGTTACTCCTTGAGGATAGCGGAAGTTCAAGGTAACGAAGTTGTCTGCTTGCACATTGTCACTAGCGCGGAACAAGAACAAGCCGGCATTCATGGTCAATTTGCCCATTTTTTCGTCTTCAAAAGCAGTGCCTAATTTTTCGCCATAATGATCTAAATGAACATAAGTCGCAATCACATGTAAGAATTGTTTTGCGCCACCACCAAATGGGTAACGATCTAAGAAGACAGCCAAGTAGGTAGCACCATTGATCCCAGATTGTGGACTAGCACCATGGGCCGATTTTCCGATTAAGTTCAAACGAGCAGTGGTGCCGTCGATTTCCATATCACCACTAACAGGGTTAGCAGCTAAATACTCTGCATAAGCTGTTTCAAAAGCTTCTGCTTCATTTTTATCCGCTAATGTCACAGTTGCTTGGGCACTTTCTGGTACCATGTTTTCCCGCAAGCCAGCTTTAAAGCTTTCTAAACGCCAAGCTCCTTCATTGTTACCTTGGAAATGCAAGCCCAGGGTTACGTTCCCTTTTTCCCCGTTAATAATCGGAAATTCCGCATCGGGAGAAAAACCGAAATCAGGTGCTTCCTCATGTTCAAAGTAATAATCCATATCTTGCCAGCCGCTTTCTTCATCAGAACCTACGACAAAGCGCACTTTTTTAGAAAGAGGCAAGCCTAATTCTTTAACGATTTTCATCCCATAGTAGCCAGCGATACTTGGACCTTTATCATCGCTAGAACCACGGGCATAGATTTTACCGTCTTTGATAACTGGTTCATAAGGATCTGTATCCCAACCACTACCTGCTGGAACTACATCCATATGGCCGAAGATTCCTAACGTTTCATCGCCCCCGCCAAACTCGATATGTCCAGCATAATTGTCGACATTTTTCACGGTAAAGCCGTCACGTTCACCATAAGCCAGCATTTTTAATAAGGCTTCTTTCGGACCAGGTCCAAAAGGCGCACCTGCTGTTGCATCATCTGTATTTTTTTCACTGTTAATACGTAGCAAGCCAAACAAATCTTCCATGATTTGGTCTTTGCGAGCTTCTACTTCTTTTTGCCAATCGATCGTCATGAACGTCACTCCAATTCATTAGTTTACGCCTCTCATGATACCACTAACTGGCGAAAAAAGGAAAAGGAAGTGTTACGGATCGAATAGATCCTTCCGCCGTGCTAAATTGGCCGCCTTTCTCTATAATGAAAATAAGGAGGCGAAATCATGGAAGTTCTTACTGAAGCAATTTTAAACGTTATTACCCCCCGCCCCGCCGAAAGTCATAAAGGTACCTATGGTCGGGCCGTCTTGGTAGGCGGCGATAGCCAATATGGTGGCGCCATCATGATGGCCGCTCAGGCCTGTGTGGCAGCGGGCGCAGGCTTGACGACGGTCATTACCCATCCCCAAAATCATACCGCCCTCCACAGCCGCTTACCAGAAGCAATGGTCGTGGATTGGTTTGACGAGATTGCTATGGAAGCTGTTCTAAAAACAGCGACGATTGTTTTGATTGGTTCTGGGCTAGGAATGAGTCCTCACAGTCGTAATCTCTTACACTTTGTATTAGAGCGCAGCCAACATGTCGTAATCGACGGCTCGGCCATCACCTTGATTGCTGAAAAGCCAGAGGCGTACACTTGGGCACCCAATACGATTTTTACGCCCCATCAAATGGAGTGGCAGCGACTAAGTGGTCTGCCTATTGCGCAGCAAACGCCGGCAAATAACCAAGCAGCCCAACAGCGACTGCAAGCGACGATTGTCCTGAAAAGCCATCGGACCGAAATTTATCGTGACAATACCGTACTACAAAATCCTTTAGGAACACCGGCAATGGCGACTGGCGGCACTGGTGATACTTTGGCTGGTATCATTGCCGGATTTTTGGCTCAATTTCATGACTCACGGGCACTGCCAGCAGCAGTCTACACGCATTCAGCGATTGCCGAAGGGTTGGCTCAGACTCACTATGTTGTGCTGCCTACCACTATTGCCACAGCTTTGCCCGTTTTTATGAAACAGCATGAAGTTGCGGAAAGGTCGGTGGACTGATGACTCTTTATCAACGTTTTACCGCTAATGTAACCTTAAGAAGGATTGTCGTCCTACTAAGTGTAATGGTTGTTTTGTATCTTTCCCGCAGCATGATGACCACGATTTTACTGACGTTCATTTTTACCTATTTAGCGATTCGCTTTGTGCGTTTAATTCAACATTTTTTTCACATTCCCACTGCTCTTTTGAGCTTGTTGCTTTATGCAGCCATTATTTTTGGGATCTACTTGGCTTTAACCAAATATATTCCCATTGTTATTCATCAATCGGTTACCATGTATGATTCTGTGGTGGATTTTTACGACCAGCAACCGGAACAGTCTAATCAAATTATTGCTTACGTTCATGATTATTTGGAAAAAATGAATTTGATGGATCAAGTGAAAAACGGTGCCACCGTGATTTTAAGCTACCTCCAAGATTTTGGTAAATTAGCAGTAGCCTTTGCAATGTCCTTTATCCTCAGCTTTTTCTATATGGTAGAAACAAAAAAAATGCGGATTTTTTCCCGCCGCTTTCTACACAGTGAATTTTCCTGGTATTTCCAAGATCTCTATTATTTTGCCCAGAAGTTCGTCAATACCTTTGGGGTCGTCTTGGAGGCCCAGTTCTTTATCGCCGTAGTCAATACGGTTTTGACAATCTTAGGTTTGACCTTGATTGGGTTACACCAGATTCCCAGTTTAGCCATTATGGTCTTTTTATTAAGTCTGATTCCGGTGGCCGGCGTGATTATTTCCTGTATTCCTTTAAGTTTCGTGGCTTACTCAGAAGGCGGCTTAAACAGCTTGATCTATGTTTTACTGCTGATTATCGTGATTCATCTATTGGAAGCTTATATTTTGAACCCTAAATTTATGTCCAGTAAGACCGAATTACCAATCTTTTATACCTTTGTAATCCTGTTAGTCAGTGAACGCCTTTTTGGTGTCTGGGGACTGATTGTTGGGATTCCCATTGCGACTTTCTTCTTAGATATCTTAAAAGTCAAACCCATTAAAGATGATCTGCCACTAAAAAAAGATGATCCCGCCTAATCAGCAGGGTCATCTTTTTTTAAGGCCAACAATTGGGCGGTTTCGGCGGCGGTTAACGATCGATAAGCCCCCTTAGCCAAGGTAGGATCTAAGGATAATGGCCCCATCGTCAAACGCTTTAAATAGGTCACCTCTTTGGCCACCGCGTGGAACATCCGCTTAATTTGATGAAACTTCCCCTCTTGAATCTCAATTTCAACTCGTGACGTGCCAGCTACTTGATCTGTTGACAATATGATCAAGTTAGCTGGCTGTAACAAGCCTTCTTTAAGGTGAATTCCGGCTTGGAAAGCAGCTTGATCTTCCTCAGTCACCAGTCCTTTGATCTCCGCATAGTAGCGTTTAGCCACGTGTTTTTTTGGGGCCAGCAAATCATGAGCCAGCTGACCATCATTCGTTAACAACAAGAGACCTTCCGTATCTTTGTCTAAACGGCCCACAGGAAACAAACCCTTAGGCGCATTAGGAATCAAATCAATGACTGTTTTCTGGGTATCACTAGTGGCACTAACAACCCCCGCCGGCTTATGGAGCATCAAATAGTAAAATTCTTGGTAGAGGATGCTTTCACCGCCGTAAGCCACTTGGTCGTCCTCTGTAACTTGTCTTTTAGCTTCTTTGACTACTAAGCCATTCACCGTCACCTGACCCTTTTTCAACAGTTCTTTGACCTCTTTACGAGTTCCTAAGCCCGCCTCCGCTAAATAACGATCTAAGCGCATCTAGGGACCTCCTTTCATGAAAAGAAGCCGGACCGTTAAGTCACGACTTCTTGATTGCCGGCCGAGCCGGTCCTATTTGATATGCAATTTTTGTCTTAAAACAGCTACCCGTTCCCCCATCAATTTATCCGCTAAGCGCGTTTTCAGTGCGAGCCAGACATACAAGCCCGCCCCAACTGCCGCTACTACTACGGCAATCACGAAGGATTGGAAGGTCCGATCTGGCGATAAGACCAAATACAATAACTGACGCGTGATAAAAGCGGCTAAGGTCATTAGTAAGGACAAGATCAAAATCAGCAAGCCGCGCCGTGCCGTCAAACCAAAGTTGAAGCGCGAAATCTGTTGAATGCGGCGTACCATCAAGAAACAAGTCACGGTAAAAGCAATCGCCGTAGCTAACAACGGCCCATATACTTCAAAAAGACGAATACATGGATATTGGATCAAAATCTTCACTAGAAGCCCTATGCCAAAATATTTCATCGCATCTTTGTTTTGATACATTCCTTGTAACATGGCCCCCACTAACATATAAAGTCCCATCACTAAGCCAACATAGCTAGCTTGGATTAAGACCTTCGTACCTAAGGCATCTGGATTATAAAATAGCGTGTACAGTGGCCGCGCCAACACAATCATTCCGAAAGTCGCTGGCAACATCACAAATAAAAATAGTTGTAGATTATCGCTCACTAGCTTAGCTAAACCGCGAGTGTCTTTCAAGGTCACCGCTTCGGTAATCAGAGGTAAGCCTGAAGCCGAAAGCGAGGTTGCTAACGCGATGACTACCATCGTCAGCTTGTCTGGATTAGCATTGAAGATCCCAAACAATTCAACTAATTGAAATTGCGAGTATTCCGTGAAGCCCGTCATGAAACGCATGAAGGTCACTTGATCCACTAGTTTGAAAATTGTGATTCCAGAACCTACGATGATGAAGGGAATTGCTTCCCGAACGATTTCTACCAATAACTGCGTCACAGAAACTTGCAGTTGATCGGCGCTATGGCTTTCTAAGTAATCAAATAACGGTTTTTGCTTCCGCAGATACCATAAAAGGACGACGAAGCTTGCAATAGCCCCAATAAAGGCTGCAAAGGTCGATTGCGTCACAGCGGTCAGATAATCACCCTTCATCACTTTCATAATGATAAAGGTGGCAATCAGCATATAAACCACACGGGCAACTTGTTCATAAATCTGTGACAGCGCGTAAGGCATCAATTCTTGGTTTCCTTGGAAATAGCCCCGTATCACACTCATACAGGGGATGATTAAGACCGCAAAGCTCAAGGAGCGGATCGTTGGCTCCAGCTCAGCCCCGCCACCCGAAATATCTGCCAACCAAGGGGCTGAGAGATACATAATCCCCGCCACTACGACACC
>NZ_BCQJ01000008.1 GCF_001544375.1 Enterococcus canis NBRC 100695
ATCAACTACTTTTTTAAGATTTATTTTTTCGCTCGTCGCTGTTTCTCAGCAGCAACTCTGTTAGTTTATCAACTGAGTTGTTATTTGTCAACTACTTTTTTCAAGATTTTTTCTTGATGTATCAAGCAATTTTCAACTTCTGATTTTCAGCAACTTCGTTAGTCTATCATGAGCTTTCCAGCTCGTCAAGAACTTTTTTGCGATTTTGTTTCGCAGGTAACAAGTTGATGTCTTGTCCCTAGCGACATGTAATAATATACCAAGTTGTTTTCAATAGGTCAACACTTTTCTTTCACTTATTTTGCATGTTTTTTCTAGTAAAAACGCCGTGTCTAGGCTGATGTTCGGGTTCTTACTATGAAAACGGATAATGAAACTAGTCTTTTTTTATTTTCAGCCGATAATTGGAATGATACCGGCCATAAAACAATTATTATTCGCTTAAAAGAAATAAAAAAAATCCCGATATTCCCTTTTTACAGGCAATACCGGGTAAAAATTCTTACGTAAATTGTGGAACACCATTAAAATCATAACTACTCAAGAGATTTTTGAGGTTTGATGGACCTTCCCAAACGAATTCTTGGTCGATCTCATTTGATTGCTCCTCATCCATCTCAAACACAAACAAAGGCAAATTCACTTCTTCAACATGTGCATTGGTCAACTCAACCAGATTAATGGCTGATACATTGATGTGAATTTCTTCCTTAAACATCTTCAAAACACTAGCAAGTCCAGTCATTTCTTCGGTCACACTAGTAGTAGCAAACTCCAAGTTACCTTCATGCGGATGGACTAGAAATGCTTTGGTCCCATCCTGACGATTTAGCATAATCGTGCCAGCAACCATTTTGTTAGTCAAGCTGTTCACCTCAATGTTAGTTTTGATATTCCCTGTAAGAATGATAGCACGATTTTCTGAAAAAAAACAGAATTATTTTGTAACCAACAGCTCTAATGCTTCGTGAATCCACTTGGGAAGCTGCTCTTCAATGCTACGAAAACCGATTTTGCGGTTTTTATTAGTAAAGTAGCGCTTCTTGCGGTAAATGTGTCCTTGGGCATGCTCTTCTAGCGTGCGGATCGACAAACTGATTTTTTGGGAGTACTCATCGATGTCGATGATCTGAACGGTGACAGTCGCGCCCACATGTAATAATTGATGGATATCTTTCGTATAACCAGATTGCACTTCCGAAACGTGGATCAACCCTTGTGTTTCATCATCTAATGAAACGAAGGCACCATATGGTTGTAACCCTGTGATCTGTCCTGTTAAGATATCGCCGATTTTATAACTCATTTACTTCCCTCTTTTCTCGTCTTTCATTATACTGGAAAGCAGATAGAAAAAAAAGGGCGTGCCCTTATGGAGGAGTTGTCACTATGGAACAGTTTCAAGAGATCGACCGCTACCATACAAATTCGGTGAAATGGGATACGATCGAACAGACTTATCGCGAGAAGGACTTATTGCCTTTATGGGTAGCAGATATGGACTTTAAAGCCCATCAGCCTATATTGGATGCGATGGGACAAGTCTTAAAGCAGGGTGTACTAGGCTATACGATTGAAAGTCCGGAGCTAGTCCGCTCTGTTATCAACTGGCAGCAGGTACAACACCAAGTCAAGCTAGACCCTGAAAGTATCTTATTTTCTAGCGGTGTAATCCCTAGTCTGGCTATTGCGATTCAAGCCTTTACTGAGGAAAATGACCAAATTTTGATTTTTGATCCTGTTTATCCACCATTTGCGGATATGATCAAGCGAAATGGGCGTCAAGTTGTACGGAACTCATTAAAAGTAGCGGAACGTTTTGAAATCGACTTTGCCAGCTTGGAACAACAACTACAAGAGGGCGTCAAAGCGGTCATTTTATGTAACCCTCACAATCCTGGTGGCCGTGTTTGGACAAGGTCCGAACTACAGCAGTTAGCCCAACTATGTGCGCAATACAATGTCCTGGTAATCAGTGATGAAATTCACGGCGACCTGGTCTTTGCACCACATACCTTCACTTCCTTCTATTCATTAGAAGAATTTCGGCAACATGCGATTGTCTTAACTTCTGCTACGAAGACTTTCAACTTGGCAGGAATCAAAAATTCAATGATTTTTATTGACAATCCCCAACTACGCCAGCGCTTTGCAGATGTTCAAGCACGTAATCGCCAAAATGAAATCAACACCTTTGGACAAGTGGGCACGCAGGCAGCTTATGAAACAGGTGCTGACTGGCTAAAAGATTTATTAGCTTATCTAGAGGACAACGTAAACTTTGTCTGTGACTTTTTTGCTGAAAATCTACCTGAGGTGGTTGTGATGAAACCAGAAGGAACTTATCTGATTTGGCTGGATTTCTCTGCTTACGGCTTAAGCGATCAAGCCTTACAACGACATCTGATTCGTGAAGCCAAAGTAGTCTTGAATCCCGGCAATAGTTTTGGTCCTGGCGGTACGGGTCACATGCGTTTGAATATCGCTTGTACGAAGGCGACTTTAGCTGAAGGACTCACTCGTATCCAACGAGCCTTCGCTGAATTACCGGTGCAAAAGTAAAACGACCTAAAACTTGTTTATTATAGAAGAAAAGCTTCCAACTATTTTGAATAGTTGGAAGCTTTTTGCTTTATTCGGTAATTTCGACTGACTCGATAACTACATCATGAACTGGTTTATCTTGTGGTCCCCGTTGAACACCGGCGATTTCATCGACAACATCCATGCCCGCTGTCACTTGTCCGAAAACAGTATGACGGAAGTCTAACCATGGCGTACCGCCCTCTTTATAGGCTTCGATGATTTCAGTTGGGAAACCGGCACCTTCAAGCTGGCTCATCATATTGGAAGGAACACTTTGGTTTTGAACGATAAAGAACTGGCTGCCGTTGGTGTTAGGTCCAGCATTCGCCATTGACAACGCACCACGTAGGTTGAACACTTCACGAGAAAACTCGTCTTCAAAGGTTTCACCATAGATACTTTCGCCACCCATCCCAGTTCCAGTTGGGTCGCCCCCTTGGATCATAAAGTCGGGAATGACACGGTGAAAAATGATCCCATCATAGTAGCCCTTCTTAGCTAATTCAACAAAGTTGTGAACAGTTTTAGGTGCTTGCTCAGGGAACAATTGCACATTGATATCACCGCGGTTTGTATGAAGCACCGCTTTTGGTCCTTTAGCATTTGCTAAATCTAACTGTGGAAATTCTGACACGAAAATTCCTCCTCATTTCTTGATATACTCATGATAGCGAATTTTACGCAAAAATGCTAATCAAATTGTACAACTATCATAAAAGTAAAAATTACTATATACTACATTTTAGGAGGTAGGTATTTTATGACCAAAGACATTTACGAGATCACTATCGTCGGCGCTGGCCCGGCCGGTCTGTTTGCCGCTTTTTACGCTGGAATGCGTAAAGCCAAAACGAAGATCATTGACAGTCTTCCTCAGCTGGGGGGACAGTTGGCGATGTTGTATCCCGAAAAACATATTTATGATACGCCTGGTTTTCCAAATATCAAAGCCGCTGATTTAGTCGCCAATTTGGAAAAGCAGATTGAACCTTTTGAACATACGATTTGTTTGGAAGAAGAAGTTTTGGATCTGACTCGAGTAGAAGACTATTGGGAGTTGACGACGAACCAAGGAACTCATTACACGAAAGCAGTGATTATCGCAGCAGGTAATGGCTCATTCCAGCCTCGCCGGCTAGCCTTGCCAGAGGCCGATAGTCTGGAGGGGCGTGACTTGCATTACTACGTTCCTAGTTTAGAAGCCTTTCGCGGAAAGCAAGTCGCCATCGCAGGCGGTGGGGACTCGGCCATCGACTGGGCTTTAATGTTAGAAGACATTGCGGCTTCAGTGGCGATTATTCACCGGCGAGCCCAGTTTAGAGGTCACGAGCATAGTGTTGAAAAACTACAAGCTTCCGGTGTCAATATCTTAACACCTTTTGTGGTGAAAGAACTCACCGTCACGGATGACCAGCTGACTGGCTTAGTCCTGCAGGAAGTCAAAACTGGTAACGAAGAAATCCTGCCAGTAGACAGTTTGATTGTTAATTACGGCTTTACTTCTTCCCTAGATCAATTAAAAGGGTGGGGACTTGAAATTAGTCGCAATGCCATCGAGGTCAAAAGTGATATGTCTACGAATTTACCAGGAGTTTATGCCATTGGTGATATTTGCCGCTATGTCGGGAAAGTCAAATTGATTGCAACCGGGTTTGGCGAAGCACCTACGGCTATCAATAATGCTTTGCATTTTATTGATCCGGAAAACCGGACACAGCCCATGCATTCCAGCAGCCTTTTCGGATAACAGTAAACCCATCTGCCTAATGTGGCAGATGGGTTTTTACATGTCGTTATGCCATTCTTCAACTAGTTGTCGTAATGCTTGCTCCAGCTCAGCCACCGACGTTGCTGCCATCAGCTCGCCTTCAAAAATTGCGAAGGGTCGCTGCGCACATAATACGCACTCATTTAGACAGCTGTATGTCACGATATCGCTCATTTCTTGAAAGTAGGCTTTTTCGGCAATTTCTGCCGTGCCACTAGCTAGATTTTGTTCACAAAATTCAATCAGTGGATTCATAAATCCTTCCCCTTGCTATTTTTCTTAGGCTTAGTATAACATGGAGTTAAAACAAGCATTCAAAAAATGCCTAGGAGGCACGTCATGGTAATCAAAGGACAAACATTAGAAGAAAAAGCCCGCGACCTGTTAAAGGAGCGCGGCGTAGGGATCCAAGATCTGGCCGAGTTGGTCATGTTTCTGCAAAAGCCCTACAACGAACAGTTAACGATTGAAACTTGTATCGAACATGTGGAAAGTGTCCTCACGAAACGCGAAGTCCACAATACTATTATTACAGGGATTCAGCTGGATATCCTAGCGGAGGAAAATAAACTTATGAGTCCTTTACAGGAAATTCTAACGGAAGACGAAGGCCTTTACGGCGTAGATGAGATTTTAGCCCTGTCTATCGTCAATGTGTATGGTTCGATTGGGTTTACCAATTACGGCTATATCGACAAAGTGAAGCCGGGCATTTTAGCCGAGTTAAATTCCCATGAAGGGCCACATGTCCATACCTTTTTAGATGATATCGTGGGGGCCATCGCCGCGGCGGCCGCTAGTCGCTTAGCCCATTCTACTCCTGACCATATCGATATCGTGCAATAAAAAAAGATACTTTGAACAACGTGTACGAGATTACTGTTTTAGCTTTATGACTATAGAATCGAAGCTCTATGATATGTATTGTAGTTACTAATTTGGAGATTTCAAAACATTTTGGACTAAACACTTATGGTTGGTGGGTTGTCTTTGGTTCTGATGGTATGGTTAAATTCAATTTCCATTGGAATCTACACCTCTGACCTTGGTTCAAAAAACTTTTATAAATTTTGACTAGGTGAACTTTCCTCTACAAATATTGTTCACATATTACCGTACAACAACTAATTTAGCATTAATAGAAAGTAGGTTAAAAAATGTTTAACCCTGTATTTCTGTTATCTGTTGGAATATTTATGGTATCTCTATGCTTAGGCGCTGACTATAATCCAATTCTTAAGAAGTATCCTTCAATTCAAAAATTTCTTTTAGCAGTAGCAGGTATCTGTATGCTGCTTTCAATTATGCAAATCCGATAAAAATAGAAGTGTCATTACTACCAGAAATCGGTAATAAGCCCAACAATTAGCAAGACAGCGATATTCTTAATATAATTAGTCTTCAAAACGGCCTTCGTAGCTCCTTCAAAACATGTAATTCCTTAATCGAAAAAAGCATCTCCCTAAGAAGATGCTTCTAACAGCTAAACGGAATCAAGCACTTGATTCTGTTTGGCTTACTTTTTTATTTTCAAATCCCGTCTGCCCAGCCAATAAAAGAAGAAAAAGAAGCCTTCAATCAAGACAAAGAACAGAATGAAACAATGCATAAAGAATTGTTCCGGTAAGACATTGATGATTGGATCAGTTGCTGGATTAAAAAGCCAGGCATCATTATTGAAAAATAAGCCATGGAAGGCCACAAAAAACTGGTCAAAACCAATCATCATAAGAAATCCAAATAAAACCGGCAGCAACATAGCCCACTGCATAGGGCGAATCACGCGCCAAAAACCATGATTTTTTAGGTAGCGTAGATAAAGTCCTGCTGGAATCAACGTCACTGCAAAGACGACGTAGTCTAAGAGAAATAACCGTTTGACTTCATAAAAGTGGAAGGCACCACTCGTTGACATCGGAAAATCTGGTAGCTTTAATTCGGTGATCCAGGGCGTATTCAAATAGCGCATCAATAAATCAAAGTTTTTCAACAACTCTTTTTCAGAAAGTGTCGTATAGTCTAAAATATTCAAATGACCGATATCAAAGACATATAGCGGTCTAAAATTGATGGTGATCAAAATCGCCAAAGAGACGATACACAAAATCAAGCTTGTTAGTCCTAATGCTCCTAGCCAGCGCCTACGCATGATCAAACCGCCATTCATCTAGACTATCTAGCACAAAGGTTGGTGCTTCAGGTAAAGTTGGCACCGCTTCTTTAGGCGTAAAGCCGGAGAGCACTAGTAAGGTGTCGACACCATTTTGTAGCCCCGCTTGAATATCCGTTTCGTAATTGTCCCCGACCATAATAACGTCTTCCTTAGGTAAGCCTAATTCAGCTACTGCTAAATCCATCATCACTGCGTTGGGCTTACCAATCATGACGGGCTTCGTTTGCGTTGCCGTCTCTACAAAAGCGACCACTGAGCCTGCCCCTGGCAAAAGCCCCCGTTCAGTAGGAATATTTTTATCCGGATTGGTTCCAATAAACAAGGCTCCTTTTTGGATGGCCAAGGTCGCCGTCACGATTTTTTCGTAGGTCAACTCTGTGTCCAAGCCCACCACCACATAATCAGGGGTCTCTGCTTCCCAAACAAAGCCGCTAGCTAAAATCAAATCAATCAAGCCGGCTTCGCCAATCACAAAGACCCGGTTGCCACGGTCAGTAGCTTTCATGTAGTCAATCGTGGCTAAGGTCGCCGTATAAACGGTATCAGCCGTTACTTGAATATTAAACTCATTGGCCAAACGATCAGCAACCGTTGCGGGACTTTTAGTCGTATTATTGGTGACAAAGCGAAAAGGAATCTTTTGTGCCTGCAGGGCTTCTATAAAACGGCGTCCTGCTGGAATCGGCTCCTTGCCGCGATAGATTGTGCCATCTAAATCAATCAAATAACCTTGGTACTTCAATCAAAACCCTCTATTCTTCTCGTTGACGGATGGTAAAGCTGGATGTTTTTTCCTTTACCACGGAGGTCGTATTTTTCTTGTCTTGCCGTTGCTTAATTACCGGTTTTTTCTTGTCTTTTTTCACCGGTTCGCGCTTTTCTTCAATATGGGCTTGCGTGCGAACTTTTTTGCGTTTCTTTTGACGTTGCGTCTTCTCACGCTTACCGCCAATTCGTTCAATCACAAAATAAGCACAGCCAAAGTTACAGTATTCGTATAAGTAGTCTTCTAAGGTATCAATGCGCTGTTCAGGTTGGGCCTTACGATTATCTGCCGCAAAAAAGCCCTTCAAGCGTAGTTGTTCGTAGCCCCAGTCTGCCACAATATAATCATAGCGAGATAAAATATCACTATAACGTTCGCCTAAGCGTTCCGGGTCAAAGGCCTCACGATGGTCATGGACAAGGCGGTATTTCCGCTCCCCAATCAAAAATTCATCATCTTCTAAAAGGGTCACTACTTCACCCTTTGTCTTTTTTTCTTTTTCTTCCGTATCAGTATCGGCTATTTCTTCAATAACCGCTGTCAATTCATCCGTTAATGTTTCTTTTTCCGGTTTTTTCTTTTTATCAATTGTCTTGGTCATTTTTTCACCACCTGTGTTGTATTATACCGTGTTTTTAAAGGATTGGATAGTGCTTCCCGAGATAGTCCCCTAGCACTGTGCGGATAAATTCTGGAAACAGAAATTCAATTTTACCGGCAATTTCCAACGTTGGGAAAAAGGGGATAAAGACAAAATGATCAACCGTCACGATTTGGTATTCCGTCTCCGGCTCAATAGGCTGGCCTAAAAAAGAAGCCTGTTTCGTATAGCGGTTATACTGCATGCCCGTCATGCGGACTTCCCCAAAAATTTTGCCCCGAAAGCCCATACCCTGAATGGGGAACTTTTTCAAGAAGTTGCGGTTTTTCGAAACTTCTTCTAAAAAGCGCAGCAAATCACGGCCGGACAAGGTAATTCGCACTAGATGCATGGGATGAGGTAAGGCCTCGTGTAAATCATCATGAGTCACTAGTCCTTGCGGCAAGTCCTTTAAAAAGAGGCCACTATTTAAGATGGCAGCTGACACACCAGCTCTTTCCTGCATCGCAGCTAAAGCAACTTCAATGGCCGGATGGGGTTGGCTTAAATCAGCACTTAGGACAAAGGGTAAATCGGCTACTTGCTCTTCTTTCAATAAGCGCCGGCCTTCCGCAAAATAACCCGCAATTTCGGCTTCGTCTTCCTGACAAGTGGGCAATTCAGCGGTGGGAATCACAGCGGCTTTTTTAGTGACGATGCGATGATTGGCCAGTTCCAAATCGACTTTCCCGATATATTGGCCAAATTTCCCAGCAGCGGCTAAAAGCGTTTGTTCCACAAGTTCCCCTTGCATAAATAAATGATGGGTGTGGGAGCCTAAGATTACGTCAAATTCTGGATAAACTTTGGCGATTCGCCGGTCTTCCTCAATGCCCAAATGTGACATCAGAACCAAGACATCACACTTAGGACGCACTCGTTTCACCATCTCTGGTAAAACTTCGTCAGGATAGAGAATGTGCCAGCCATTGGGTTCATAGGTCAAAGGAAAAGGTGCTGTTAAGGCCAATAAGCCTACTTTGGTGCCGGCTTGCGTTGTCAAAATGCGGTAAGGTCGCGCCCATTGAGGTGGTAGTTCCGTATCCGGGTCCAATAAATTATCTAATAAGACGGGGAAATCGGCGTGATCATAGAGATGATTCAGTTCTTCCTTGGAACTGCCGACACCTTCATTATTGCCAATCGTAGCCGCTTGGTAGTGTACCTCATTCATTAACTGGATATTCGCCTGCCCCTGACTGACTTCCGTCAATGGATGCCAGCGATCAACAAAATCCCCCAAGTCGACGGCAAAAACGGTATGGTCTGGTGTTTGCCCCTGATGCTGGTCATTCAAGTAGCGCCGAATTTTGGGCCAATTTTCAAAATGTGAATGTAGGTCATTCGTATGTAAAATGGTCAAGGTTTCCATAAAAATACCTCCCTTATGGAGTTATACTACCATATTTCCAAGGATTCCGTTGTATAATGCTCGTAAGGAGGTTTTTACCATGAAATACACTACCCCTTTTGGGCCAATCTGGCTCGCAGCTTCAGACAAGGGCATCACAGAAGTCGCTTTTGAACCATTGCCAGAATCTGAAAATAACGTTTTGCTCCAACAAGCTAGTCGGCAATTGTCAGAATACTTTGCCGGAACGAGAAGGCATTTTGAACTGCCTCTCGACTATCAAGGCACAGCTTTTCAGGAGGCTGCTTGGCAAGGACTGCTAACCATTCCTTACGGCACCACTTGGAATTATCAAGAATTAGCCACCGCTATTGGTCGCCCGAAAGCCATTCGGGCTGTTGGTCAAGCCAATCGTCGCAATCCACTGGCAATTTTGATTCCTTGTCATCGGGTCATTGGTAAAAATGGCAAAATGACGGGCTACGGCGGTCCTAGCGAAGCAGGTCTGCGGTTCAAAGAGCAGCTATTGGCCTTAGAGCGTCAATCAAGGCAGTCCTCTTAGTTCGTGGTAAACTATCATTAGAAGGAGTGATCAGTATGGCACATACATTACGCAAAGAATGGGAAAAATTATTTGGGAAAAAACACGATTTAGACAGCTTAAAAACTAGCAAGGTGGACCAAGATGGCCACTTTATCAGTGACGCTGGTATTAAAACGGAAGTACTAGGGCATCATGATGTCGATAGTTTGAACCGCATGATGACCAGCGACTGGTCGGCTTTTCTAGACGGTAGCGATGTTTTCTCTGAATTAGATGAACAAGAGCAAAATGAACTGCGTTCTAACGGCCCCGCTTACGACGAATATAATGGTGACTAAATAACGACGTTGGAAACAGAAGCGTCTAACTCCGAGACCAGGTAGGTACTTTTCATCATCAATTCTGTCGGAGGATGCTAGTTCTGCTTAGCAAATCTTAGCAGTAACTGTATGCGTATAGCTGTTGTTTCTACTTCCACCGTTTATTTGGATAAAAAGAATCTGAGACATAACTTTTTGAGTTATGTCTCAGATTCTTTTTTAGAGCTCTTCAATTGGTTTACGCTCAGCGGTTTTACTGATTTTCCCTTCGCGCTGACCTAATTCCGCTTCGATTTGTTCTAGGCTAACACCTTGCTCCACCAATAGCACGAGGACATGGTAAAAGAGGTCGGCGGTTTCATAAATCAGTTCTTCCTGATTATTTTTAGCCGCAATGATGACTTCCGTAGCTTCTTCGCCAACCTTCTTTAAAATTTTATCCAGTCCTTTGTCAAAGAGATAGTTGGTATATGAGCCTGCTTTAGGCACCTCTTTACGGTCCTTGATTTCTTGATAAAGTTCCTTTAACTTATCCATTACGCTTTCCCTCCTGAATGGTTTGAAAGAAACAACTATGGGCTCCTGTGTGACAAGCGGGTCCGGTTTGCTCCACCGTGATCAACAGGGTATCAGCATCACAGTCCGCCACGATTTGCTGCACTTTTTGAATATGTCCACTAGTCGCGCCTTTGTGCCATAAGGCCTGTCTTGAGCGGGAATAGAACCACGTTTGTCCTGTTTCAAGAGTCTTTTGATAGCTTTCCTCATTCATGTAGGCCAACATCAGCACTTCCTTGGTCCCTGCTTCCACAATGATCGCCGGTACTAAGCCTTTTGAAAAATCAATCGTGGTCATCGTACCACCTCCCCTTGCGCTTTCAATACCTTCTTCACCTCAGGAATCGTGACTTCCCCATAATGAAAAATACTGGCAGCCAAAGCCGCCGTTGCGGTTGTTTCTTTAAAAACGTCCGCAATATCTTGCGCTTTACCACAACCACCGCTAGCAATCACCGGAATTGAAACCGCCTCACATACCGCTTTCGTCAAAGGCAGGTCATAGCCGGCTTTGGTCCCGTCCGCGTCCATACTAGTTAAGAGAATCTCGCCAGCGCCTAATGCGGCGGCTTCAGTTGCCCAGCTAACGACTTCCCGGCCCGTGTCACTCCGGCCACCATGGGTAAAGACATGCCACTCATTCCCAACTTTTTTCGCATCAATGGCAACCACGATACACTGACTACCAAACTTTTCAGCACCTTGGCGAATCAAAGTTGGCTCTGCCAAAGCGGCGGAATTTAAGGAAATTTTATCTGCCCCCGAACGTAGTAAGGCTTGCATATCCGCCACTGAGCGAATACCGCCCCCCACCGTCAAGGGAATAAACACCTCGGCTGCTGTTTTAGCCACGGTTTCCAATAAAATAGCCCGCTGGTCGCTAGTCGCGGTAATATCTAAAAAGACTAATTCATCAGCCCCTTGCTGATCGTAGGCTCGGGCCACGGCCACTGGATCGCCGACTTCTTTTAAATCAACAAATTTAACGCCTTTCACGACCCGACCATCTTTCACATCTAAACAAGGAATGATCCGTTTAGCTAACATTTTGCGCCACCTCACTTAATTCTGCCAGAGTTACAGCGCCTTCATAATAGGCCTTGCCTACAATAGCACCATCTAGGCCGGCTTGCGCCAAAGCCATTAAATCAGATTTGCCGCTAACCCCACCTGAAGCAATCAAGCGCGTATGCGGCAAGACTTGCCGTAACGCACGGTAATGAGCCAAATTAGGACCTGTCAATGTGCCGTCTCGACTGATATCAGTGTAAATAATGGTAGCTACCCCAAGCTTGACCACTTCCGCAGCAAAAGCTAAGTAATCCTGATCACTCACCTCTAGCCAACCGCTAACCGCGACTTTTCCAGCTTTAGCATCAATCCCCACGGCGATTTTTTCGCCATAGCGCGCTAAAGCAGTTTTCAAAAAGACCGGGTCTTTTACAGCTGCTGAACCAATAATCAAGCGGTCGATACCGGCTGCTAAGTATTCTTCGATTTGCGTTAATGTCCGAATACCGCCCCCCACTTGAATCTGACTGTTTGTTTTCAGCTTGATCGCCTTGATCAAATCGGCATTGATTGCCTTGCCTGCTAAAGCTCCCTCTAAATCAACAATGTGTAACCACGGTAACTGCTGGGCAAACAGCTCGGCTTGCGCCACTGGATCTGGGTTAACCACCGTTTTTTGGGCAAAATCGCCTTGGACTAAACGGACGGCTTGTCCTTCCTTCAAGTCGATTGCTGGATAAATCATCATGCTACCACCACCTTTTTAAAACGTTCTAGGAGCGCCAAGCCAGCCGGCCCACTTTTTTCTGGGTGGAATTGAACGCCGTAAACTTGTCCTTGAGAAATCATGGCGGGCAGTTTGATGGAATACTGGGTTAAGGCATCAATGGCGTCAGGGTCACAATCCGTGTAGTAGGAGTGAACAAAGTAGACATATTCTTCATTGATGGTCGCCGTCAAAGGCGTATCTTTCGTCACCAATAATTGGTTCCAGCCCATGTGAGGTACTGGCATCGTTTTTTCTGCAGGGATGCGTTCACAGATTCCCTCAATCAGGCCTAGGCCTTCAGTAAAGCCATATTCCATGCTGCCTTCTAACAATAACTGCATGCCTAGACAGACACCTAGAAGTGGCGTCTGTTGGGCCGCTTCTTGAATGACAGGTACTAGCTTACGAGCCTTCAGCTCAGCCATCGCTTGACCAAACGCGCCGACTCCCGGCAAAATCAGACCCTCTGCCTGTAAGATTTCTGCTGGATCAGCCGAGACTTGACTCTCTAAGCCAATATATTTCAAGGCCTTTTGGACATTCCATGTATTGCCCGCACCGTAATCAATGATTGTAATCATGCTAAGGTCCCCTTTGTTGAATTGATGCCCTTGATTTCAGGGTTGAAGGTCACCGCTTCCCGCAAGGCCCGACCCGTCGCTTTGAACAAGGCTTCAATTTTGTGGTGGGTATTTTTGCCATAGAGCACTGCCAAATGCAGATTCATCTGCGCATTGAAGGCCAAGGCTTGGAAAAATTCTTCCGTTAATTCCGTATCGAATAAGCCTAATTTAGGATTATCAAAGGTAGCGTCAAAAACGAGATAGGCGCGTCCGCTCAAATCCAACACGGCCCGGCCTAATGCCTCATCCATCGGTACAAAGCTAGTCCCGTAACGGTTGATACCGGCTTTATCACCTAACGCTATCTTTAGACATTGGCCTAAAACAATGCCCACATCTTCCACCGTGTGATGGGCATCAACTGCTAAATCGCCTTCGACTTTCACGATTAATGAAAAACGACCATGACGAGCTAGTAGGGTCAACATATGGTCAAAAAAGCCAACTCCCGTTTCAATTTGGACTGGTTCCTGTTGTTCCAAGTCCAAGGCTAACTGAATCTTGGTTTCCGCAGTTTCGCGGGTTTGTTGTGCTGCTCTCATTTGGTTTCTTCCTCCTTAAAGCGGATTTCTACGGCACGGGCATGGGCTTCTAGTCCTTCTTTACGAGCTAAAGTCGCAATCGCGGCTTGATCCTCAGCCAGAGCCTCTTTAGTATAATAAGTATACTGCGTACGCTTGACAAAATCATAGACACCTAGAGGAGACGAAAATTTAGCCGTGCCACTAGTCGGCAAGACGTGATTGGTCCCTGCATAATAATCACCCACAGGTTCAGAAGCGTAATCTCCTAGAAAAACAGAACCCGCATTTTTGACTTTTTGCAAGTACTGCAAAGGATCTGGCATTTGGATTTCTAAATGCTCAGGCGCCAGCTCGTTCATCACGGTAAACATGTCAGTCTGAGTTGGCACGACAATTACTAAGCTTTGTTCCTGCCAAGCTGCCGCAGCGATGTCTTTACGCGGCAAAGTCGGCAATTGTGCGGTCACCGCAGTGACCACTGCTTCGGCCAATTCTTGATCATCTGTCACCAGTATCGCCCGGGCCAAGCGGTCATGCTCGGCTTGTGACAATAGGTCGGCGGCGAGATAGTCTGGTTTAGCTCCGGTAGTGGCTAAAATGCCAATTTCCGAAGGGCCGGCGATCATATCAATGCCAACTTGACCAAAGACTAATTTTTTTGCCGTGGCGACAAAGACATTGCCTGGACCGACGATTTTGGCAACTCGGGGAATACTCTCTGTCCCATAAGCCAGAGCGGCGATTGCTTGGGCCCCTCCCACTTGAAAGACCCGATCTACGCCGGCAATTTTAGCAGCCGCCAAAATCACATCGGGAACGCCTGCGGTACCAGGTGGCGTGACCATTACGATTTCCTCAACCCCAGCAAGTTTTGCTGGCAGTACATTCATCAAAACCGAAGACGGATAAGCTGCCGTTCCCCCTGGCACATAAATGCCAACACGGGCTAGCGGCTGAACCAACTGCCCTCTAAGCACCCCCGCACGGGCCGTATCCAAAAAGCCATCTTCTATTTGGTGACGGTGATAGCTTAAAATATTTTCTTTAGCAGCTTCTAAGGCGGCAATCACTTCTGGTTCAACACGCTCATAAGCTGCCGTTAATTGATCCGTCACTTCTAATTGCGTCAACTCTAAACCATCAAATTCGGCGCTATAGGTGAAGAGTGCCGCATCCCCTAACTGGCGCACCTGCTGGATAATTCCTCGCACCTGGGTTTCAATCGTTAAATCTTCACTGGTTTCCCTTCTTGCTAGCTGCGGTAAAATCTCGACCGCCGTCCCTTTTATGATATTCATAGTGTTCCCTCCAATCGCTTCACTAACGGTAAAATACGTTCCCGCTCGCGTTTCAATGATGCTTTATTGGCAATCAACCGTGCTGAAATCGGACAAATCTCTTCAAAAATTTGCAAGCCATTTTCTTTCAATGTCGTGCCAGTCTCAACGATATCCACAATCGCATCAGCTAACCCTAAAACTGGCGCAATTTCGACACTGCCTTCAATTTTTATAATGGCAACATCTTCCCCTTTTTGGGCAAAATAATTAGCGGTCACCGTTGGGTATTTCGTTGCGATTACTTTGCGTTTGTAATCATCCGGCTGATAATCCGGCGTAGAAGCAACGGCAAAGCGACAACGGCCAATTCCCAAATCCAGCAACTCGTGGTAGCCAAAGGGATGCTCCAATAGCACGTCCTTGCCCACCACCCCTAAATCAGCTACACCGTGACGCACATAGGTGGTGACGTCGGGTGCTTTCACTAACAAGACTTCCAAGGTTTGGTCGGGACTTGTGAAAATCAAGCGTCGCTGTTTGTCGGCCATAAAACTCATGTCATAGCCGCAAGCTGTAAAAAGAGCGATTGTTTGCTGCTCCAAGCGCCCCTTGGTCATTGCAATCACTAAAGGTTTCATTTCGTCACCTGCCATTTCGTTAAAACTGCTGCCACTTGCCAAACCTCTTCATAATGCCAGGCTGCCGCGTAAGCTTTAGCAGCCGCAATATCTTCAAAAAGCGATAATTGACTGTTGGGCGTTGCCTGCTGTAATGCTTCCGCTTGCTGCCAAAAAGCCAACTCGCTGTGAATCAAAATCTTTTTTTGCGGCAGCTGATAAAAATTACCAGTTCGATACTGCCATTCTACTAAAGAATCGAGATTCAAGGCTAGCCCCACCGCCGCTACCGGCGCCCCACCAAACTCTTCCAGTAAATGATCATAACGACCACCTTGAAAAATCGTTTCCGGTACTTGATCCGCATAGCCGTTAAACAAAATTCCCGTGTAATACCGCATTGCTGGTACCAAGCCCAAGTCCACCGTCAAAGTCAAATCTTCCTGAGGAGTCAATAACGTCACCAAGGTTTGCAGCTCTTGAAAAGCCTTCTTTAGCTGTGAAGTCGGCGGTACCAAAGTCAGTGCCTTAGTTAAAATCTGCTCAGCCGGGCCAAATAATTCCGGTAAGGCGCGTAAAAACGGCTGCCAAGCCAGCGGTTGGTTCTCAGCAAAAGCCGCAAAACCACTAAAGCTTTTGTTTAACAACTCTTCGCGAAAGATTACTTCCTGTCGCTGGTCCAACTCTAATTCTTGGATCAACGTCCCATATATTTTGGCGTGACCTAACTCTAAATGCCAATCATTGATTTGCAACTGCTGGGTTACTTGGAGGGCCATTTGAATAGCCTCCAATTCCGCCTTAAGGGAAGGAAAGCCTAGTAATTCGACACCAGCTTGCAGCCGCTCATTAGGTAACCCCATGCCTTCTTGATATTTACGAAAAACCTTGCCACTATAAGAAAGTTTCAGAGGTAGCTGAACACCCGTAGTTGCTACTACACGCCCCACTGGTAAAGTCATGTCGGGACGCAAAGTCACTAACTGTTCCCCTTCAAAAAAACGATAGTGGACTGCTTCGGCAGCACCTTTTTGAAACATTTCGTCGTACTCCAGTACCGGCGTTTCAATGCGCTGGTAGCCTCGCTTTTCTAGCAGCTGATTAATATTTTTTTCTAATTCATAGGTTCCAGCTGCTTCACGAAACAGCTTATCCTTCATGCCCTCGGGTAAACGTCGACGCCAATCCATTTTGACCCTCTCCTTTATACAAAAAAAGCCCTCTCAGCTTTACGCCAAGAGGGCAAGTAACAACTCGCGGTCCCACCTCAATACTGTACTTTTTCACAAAAGCACACTCCATTAGTCTATGACTAGAGGGATAACGGGCCGCCGGTTTTTCCTACTGGATTCAGAAACGCAACTCACGGATGTGTTCTGACAAATGCTTCTGCTCTTTCACAGCTACCAAGAGCTCTCTTAAAGAAGGGGATCTGTCCTACTTGTTCCGGTCTTTGTTTTTGACTCATTTGATTTTGTGTTACTGTACCATACCTTACTAAGCTTGGTCAAGAAATTTTTCTCAATTTACGTATTTTTATTCTTAACTATACCGTCATGGCAGATTTTTAATTGTAACTTTAGTTAATAAATCGACTTTATGATGTATAAAAATTTAAATAAATTGAGGCGGAAGTGGTTATTCGGATGGGCAGAGGCTGGGATCTAACTTTTTGGGTGATACCTCACACTCGATAGCCGCAACTAAGCCTACAGTTAAATAGAGATTCGCAAAAAGTACAATGATGTTCGTTACACTTAACGGGCTAGCTTTAATAATCACCGCAAATAGTCAAAAAGCCTAGAATCTGATACACTATGAATGAATTGTATTTTGAAAGGAATGACAGGCGTGACTCCTAATCGGGAAGATTATCTAAAATTGATTTTTGAATTAGGCGGTGCTGATGAAAAAATCAACAATAAACAAATTGTGGCAGGCTTAGGTGTTTCTCCTGCCAGCGTCAGTGAAATGATTTCCAAATTGGTGAAGGAAGGTCTCGTGGAGCATTCGCCTTACCAAGGAGTCCAGCTGACTGAATCCGGTCTGGCTAAAGCCAGCAATCTGATTCGCAAACATCGCCTGTGGGAAGTCTTCCTAGTAGAACACTTGGATTATTCTTGGAACCAAGTCCACGATGAAGCGGAGGTTTTAGAACATGTGACTTCCGAGCGCTTGGCGCAGCATTTAGACGATTATTTGGATCACCCCGAATATTGTCCCCATGGCGGAATCATCCCCCACGCTGAGCAACCAATCCATGAAACGCAGCGGCAAACATTGACCGAGTTTCCAGTTGGTACCAAGATCCGGATTGCACGCGTATTGGATGAAAAGGAACTCTTAGACTACCTGGTTTCCATTGATTTAGGCATGGACGAGGAATACTTAATCGAAGAAATTGGTGCCTACGAAGGCCCTATCACACTGCATAACCCAGAAAAAAAAGTGGTCATCAGCTACAAAGCTGCTAGCACAATTTTTGTGGAACCACTTATTGAATAGGAGGAATCATAATGGAACAACCTGTTTTAATGACGATTTTTGGCGGAACTGGCGATCTTGCCCAACGCAAATTATATCCTTCCCTTTTCCGACTTTTCCGTAAAGGTCACATTAGTCAACATTTTGCCGTTATCGGAACCGCTCGGCGGGAATGGAGCGATGACCACTACCGGGAAGTCGTTCAAGAATCGATTCAAGATTTAAAACCCACGGAAGAAGAAGCCCAAAGCTTCAGCCAACACTTTTACTATCAATCTCACAACGTAAACGATAGTGAGCATTATAGTAACCTTAAAAAATTAGCGGATGATTTAGATGACCGTTACCAATTAAAAGGCAACCGCCTCTATTATTTGGCAATGGCACCGCAATTTTTCGGAACAATCGTACAAAACTTACAATCACAAGGCATCTTGACCGACAATGGCTTCAATCGCTTAATGATTGAAAAACCATTTGGCTCTGATTATGATTCTGCCTTTCAGTTGAATCAAGAAATCCGCAGCGTCTTCCCGGAAACCGATATCTTCCGGATTGATCACTATTTAGGTAAAGAAATGATTCAAAATATTTCCGCAATCCGCTTTGCTAACAATATTTTTGAATCACAGTGGAATAACCGCTATATTGAAAACGTACAAATCACTTTCGCTGAAGCCCTAGGTGTTGAAGATCGCGGCGGCTATTATGAAGAGAGCGGAGCCTTAAAGGACATGGTACAAAATCATATCCTGCAAGTTCTTTCCCTCTTAGCCATGGAACCTCCGGTGGTCTTCTCACAAGAAGCGATTCGACAAGAAAAAGTTAAGGCGCTACAGGCTATTCGTTTATATACGGAAGACGAAGCACTAGCAAATTTTGTCCGTGGTCAGTATGATCAGGGCGAATTAGATGGACAACAATTTAAAGCGTACCGAGAAGAAGCCAAAGTCGCCCACGATTCCGTTACCGAAACGTTTGTGGCCGGAAAATTCTTCATTGATAACTTCCGCTGGTCTGGCGTACCATTTTATGTCCGCACAGGTAAACGCCTTACCGAAAAAGGCACACGAATCAATATCGTCTTCAAACAAGTCCCTGTCAATGTTTTTAAAGATGATTACAAGAAAAAGCAACCGGTCAATGACCTGCCGCAAAATATTTTGACTATCTATATCCAGCCAACAGAAGGTTTCTCACTCACACTGAATGGCAAAGAAATCGGCCAAGGCTTCACCACCACACCAGTGAAATTAGATTATCGACAAAGTGCTGAGATGGTGGAAAATAGTCCCGAAGCTTACGAAAAATTGATTTTTGATGCCCTTAATGGTGATAGTACCAACTTCTCCCATTGGGATGAAGTCGCTCAATCATGGCGCATCGTGGATATTATTCGCCACGCTTGGGACAACCAAACACCAGATTTCCCTAACTACCAAGCCGGCACGATGGGACCACAAGCCGCTTTTGATTTATTAGCAAAAGACCAACATTCTTGGGCTTGGACACCAGATGACTGGTACCGTGAACGAGGAAAATTAGACTAAAATCTACAAAAAGAGCAGGATCAAACTTCTTATAGGAAGCTTGATTCTGCTCTTTTGCATTACTTTCTGTTATCAATATGCTGATGACAATTTATTATTTTTGTTCAAAACCTTCTGCTACGGCTTCTGGAAAATGGGCTTCCACAATATGGGCACAACGACCACATAAGGTTGGCAATTTAGGATCAACGCCAACATCAGTCCGAACAGAACGGCAACGTTCGCAAACTTCACCTTCAGCTTTACTTACCAAGATAGCTGTATCTTCAAAGACCATCGCTTCACTTGGCGCTGTTTCCGTACTGATTTCAAAACCAGAAACAATCAGCAATTGTTGGATATCAGCATCTAAGGCGGTCAATAATGTCCGCACTTGTTCCGATGGATAAACGGTTACTTTGGCTTCCAATGATTTACCGATCAGCTTATCATTACGAGCCACTTCCAGAGCTTTCAAGACCTCATCGCGGAAGCTCATGAAAGCTTGCCAAGTATCTAGTAATTCTTCCTGATTAGCGAAAATTTCATAGCCTGGCAACTCAGCCAATTGGACAAAGTCTTCGCTTTCTTTCAGGTAAGACCAGATTTCTTCAGATGTATGGGGAATGATTGGCGTCAATAATTTAGTCAAAGCTACCGCTGTTTCATAGAAAACAGTTTGCATGCAACGACGTTGGTAGTCATCCGCTGCTTCAATATAGACCACATCTTTAGCAAAATCCAAATAGAAAGAAGATAGATCTACTGTCAAGAAATTCATGATGGTCCGGTAAATGTGCAAGAAGTTATATTTTTCATACCCATTTTCGCGGATATCTTGGATGACTTGATTTAAACGAACCGTCATATATTTATCTACTGAGCGCCGTTCTTCGTAAGGAACAGCCATCGTTGGTTCAAAATCACTGGTATTCGCCAATAAGAAACGCATCGTATTCCGGATCTTACGGTAGACTTCCGCAACTTGTTTTAAGATATCCATTGATACGCGTACATCTGCTTCATAATCGACACTGGCTACCCACAAACGCAGAATGTCAGCACCCATTTGATTGATGACTTTTTCTGGCGCAATAGTATTGCCTAATGATTTACTCATTTTGCGGCCTTCGCCGTCTAACGTAAAGCCTTGAGAAAGCACAGCTTTATAGGGTGCGACACCATTGATGGCCACGCTTGTGGTGATACTAGAGTTGAACCAGCCACGATATTGGTCAGAGCCTTCCAAATATAAATCAGCTGGGAAGGTCAATTCAGGTCGTTGGCGCAGAACAGCTTCATGAGAAGAACCAGAATCAAACCAAACATCCATGATATCTGTTTCTTTCGTAAATACCCCATTTGGTGAGCCTGGATGCGTAAAGCCAGCCGGTAAGAGCTCTTTAGCGTCTCGTTCTACCCAAACTTTTGAACCAAATTCGCCAAACAATTCCGCTACATGTTCGATAGTTTCTGGCGTGATGATTGCTTCCCCATTTTCAGCATAGAAAATCGGCAATGGTACACCCCAGGCCCGTTGACGAGAGATCACCCAATCACCACGGTCGCGAATCATATTGTACAGACGGGTTTTGCCCCAAGGAATGATCCAATCAACCTTTTCGATTTCATCCAAAATGTTTTGACGGAAGGCATCGATTGAAGCAAACCATTGTGGCGTTGCCCGGTAAATAACAGGTTTTTTAGTACGCCAGTCATGAGGATAACTATGAGTAAAGAAGTCTAATTTCAATAATGCACCTTTTTCCGTTAATAATTCCGTAATCATCGGATTGGCTTTATCATAGAAGATCCCTTCAAAGCCAGGTGCTTCAGCGGTAAAGACTCCGCGACTGTCCACCGGTGATAACACATCTAAACCGTATTTTTTCCCTACGATATAGTCATCTTCCCCGTGTCCTGGTGCCGTATGGACTAAGCCTGTACCAGCTTCCAAGGTAACGTGATCCCCTAGCATTACTAAAGAAGTCCGATCATAGAAAGGATGTTGGCCGGTCATGTATTCCATGTCTGAACCTTTGATTTCCTTTAAGACTTGTACATCTTGCCAACCAATCGCTTCCTTGACAGTTGCCAATAGATCTTTAGCCACAACAAACTTGCGACCATCTGCTTCGATTTGTACATAGGTATATTCAGGATTTACCGAGATACCTAAGTTAGCTGGTAACGTCCAAGGAGTCGTCGTCCAGATAACAAATGAAGTATCTGTATCTAATAAATCTTTGCCATCAACTACTGGAAAAGCGACATAGATAGAGGGTGATTTAACATCTTTATATTCGATTTCCGCCTCAGCTAAGGAAGATTCACTAGATGGAGACCAGTAAATTGGTTTTAAGCCCTTATAAATATAGCCTTTTTCGGCCATTTTACCGAACACACGGATTTCAGCTGCTTCGTAGCTTGGATCTAAAGTTACATAAGGATGTTCCCAATCACCGGCAACACCTAAACGTTTGAAATCACTCCGTTGCGTATCGACTTGTGACAAAGCATATTCTCGACATTTTTCCAGGTAATCAGCCATCGACATTTCTTTCCGTTTGATGCCCTTATTTGCTAAAACCTGTTCGATTGGCAGTCCGTGGGTATCCCATCCAGGGACATACGGTGCCCGGAAGCCAGACATCGATTTGGAACGCACGATGATATCTTTACTGATTTTATTCAGTGAGTGCCCAATATGGATATTGCCGTTTGCATATGGCGGTCCATCATGTAAGACAAAAGCTGGTTTGCCTTCATTCAATTCTTGACGCTTTTGATAAATTTCTTTTTCATCCCATTCTTTCTGCCATTCAACTTCACGAACAGGTAAATTGCCTTTCATCGGAAAAGCTGTTTTCCCTAGATTCAAGGTTTCTTTCATTTTCATGATGCAGTTCCTCACTTTCTTTGTACAAAAAAAGCCTGCGCACCCCCATGCAGGGGCGAGCAAGCTCGCGTTACCACCCAAAATTCAGAGACTAAGTCTCCCTCAATGATCGGTATCGAGATCAGTCGCGCTTCCTTACTGATTTCAGGAAACGACGCATTAGATGATCTGAACACAAAATAGGGTCTGTCAATCTCGCACCATCATTGACTCGCTAAGAGAATATCTTGGTTCTTTCTGTTCTAATCCTTGGTTTTTACATCTTCAGTTTTTACTTCTTCAGCTTCAACGGTCGCTTCAGCTTCCGTCGCCACTTCAGTCGTTGCTTCTGTGTCTGAGTTTACATCAGACACTTTTTCTTTGTCAAGTGCTTCATCAGAAGTTGCTTCTTCTAAGACTTCCTTTAAGACTTCATGACTATCCGTTACATAAGCAGAAAATGGTTTTAATAGTTCCGTCCATTCTTCTGTTTTTGCTTGTTCTAATTGTGTTTCCAACATTAAGATCAAGCGTTGGTGGAAGACTTTGGTTTTCCGTTTCAAATCTTCCGTTTCACCTGCCAAGTGGCGGGCTTTTTCGATTGCATCGCCTAAAATTTCTTTTGCTTTGCTTTCAGCAGTCCGGTTGATTTGTTCGGCACGTTCCTGTGCTTCCTTAACCAATTGGTTGGCTTGACTTTCTGCAGTGCTAACAATGACTTCTGATTCTTTGTTGGCGCTGGTTTTAACTTTATCAGCCGTATCCTGTGCCACAATAATCGACTGATTTAACGCATCTTTCAATTCGTTGAAGTATTCCAGTTTTTCTTCTGCATGTTTAATGGATTTTTCTAACTCACGATTGCGCTGAACAACAGCTTCGTAATCACGAGTCACTTGATCCAAAAAGTCATCGACATCATCAGGATTATACCCTTTGAATTTTGTTGGAAAATTTTTGTTTTGAATATCTAATGGAGTTAATGCCATTGAACTCACCTCTTTAATTATTTCCTCAAAACACCCAATAACACACGATATTTCTCTTTTTTCGTCTTACCCTCTAATTCCTGGATTTGGACCCGACCGAACCCACGGACTGAAATGATATCCAGCAAATCCACTAAGAAATCTGGTCGGATATTTTCGGTCCAATTGACTTTCACCTTGCCTGCTTCAACCAACTGCTTTGAGCGTTGACGTGAAATATTATAAACAGTAGAGATAACCGTATCTAGCCGTAAAGAACTGAGCGTTGTCCGTTCTGGCGACCATTCATCTTTAGGAACGATAATATCGGTGTAGCCTCGCTCTTCCAAACGAACACTGATCCGGCCAATTTTATCAATTTGCGAGGTAACGTAATGTGCCACCTCATTGGCAACAAAAACCTGCCAACGTTCTCCATCCGAAATAATATCACCGAAATACTCTCGTTTTACCCCAACACTCATCATTGTGCCTAAAATTTTTCCATGGGACAAGGTCGCGAATTTTACCGGATAAACAATTTCAAACAAGGCAATGCCGTAGTCTGTCGTCTCCGGGGTGTAATAATCCGGATAGATTAAGCAGCGTTTGCGCTCTGCCTGCTCATAACCACCATAAAAAGTATAAGCTAGATCACTATTTTGACGAATGAGCGTTTCTAAAATATACATTTGGCGAGGATCCAAAAAATCAGTCAAAAAAGGGGCATATTGACTGGTCACTTGTTCCAGCCAATCACCCACTGTGTCGATAAATGGATGTTCTTCTTTTCGAAAATGTTGATAAACATTTGCATCCACTTGCCTCTACCCCTTTTACGCCTACACAAACATGCGTAGGATAATTGATAGTCCACCGGCCGCCAACTGTAGGACCACCACTGCTACGATAATCGTAAAATCAATCATCCCAATATGCAGATTCAAGCGGTCGAACAAACTCAAGTATGGTTCACTAATTTTAGCAATCAGTCTACCAAACGCAGAGTCATACGCGCCGGGAAACCATGATAACAGTGCATAGATCACTAAAATAAACGTGTAAATCTGCACTGCGTCATTCAATAAACTCAATAATTGATACAAATAGCAGCCTCCTAATTTAAATCAAACATCTGCTCATCTACTAAACTCCGAGCAGCACCATCGATCTCTACACTAGTCGGTGTGCAAAGGAAGATCTCGTCCCCAACTCGCTGGATGTCACCATCCATGGCATAGACAGTCCCCGTTAGGAAATCTACGATGCGGCGAGCTTGTGGCTCTTCTACGAGATGGAAATTAACTAATACCGCTTCATTCGCTAAGATATACTTGGCGATATTCATTGCTTCTGAATAAACTCTTGGTTCAATAATGCGAATTTTGTTATTATTGCTGGCGGTCGGTGCTTTGACCTCTTTTTTCATATGATTAGAACGGATAGACACAACCTTCTCTTCCTTCGGTTGTTCCGTTCTAGTCGTTGGTTGCGGACGAGTTTGCTGACGTGTTTCGCGAACAGGTGGTTCTGTTCGGTAACGATCAGAGGGACGTCCGCCCTGTGCTGATGTAGACGACACATTGACTAAGGCTGGTTTTGACTGTGGCGCGACGTAGTCTTCGTATTCATCATCAGACAGGCCAAAGAATGATGATAACGCACCCTTACTAAATATCGACATTGGCTGTCCTCCTTTATTCTTGATATAGTGCTGTTCCGATTCGGACAAAAGTAGCGCCTTCGGCAATCGCGATCGGGTAATCATTGCTCATGCCCATGCTTAATTCCGTACAAGGTGCATGTGAGAAATGACGAGCAGCGATCGTTTCTTGCAAAAGTTGCAACTCATGGAAATACTGGTGCAAGTCAGAATCAGTCGCATCATAGGGTGCCATTGTCATTAAACCAACAACTTCAATGTTCTCAAATGGTTGTAATTCCTCAATAAAAGTCAGCACATCCATTTTATTTAATCCCTGCTTTGATTCCTCACCAGCTATATTGACTTCCACAAAACACTTGATCGTTTTTTCAGCACGCTTATTGATTTCAGCCGCGAGTTTCAGGCTGTCTAGTGCATGAAAATAATCGATCCTATTTATAATCAATTTTACCTTTCTTCGCTGTAAATTGCCAATCAAATGCCAAATAATTTTGTTATTTGATAACGCATCCTGTTTCTCAATCATTTTATCGACTCGGTTTTCTGCCAAATGATAGATTCCCAGTTCTGGCAATTTCGCAGCTATTGCAGCATCGACACTCTTTGTAACGGCAACCAACGTTACAGATTCTGGTGGACGATGCACAGAAGCACATGCCAGCTCGATCTGAGTCTGGATATGCTTCAGATTAGAGTCCAACATGTGCTTCGCTTCCTTCCAGTCCTAGCGCTTTCTGCGGAAAAACGGTGGTGTATTCAATTCATCATCATCGTTGCTTGGTGCTTCTTCACGATTGAACGTTTCAAATTCTTTCTTTTCAATTGTTTCAAATGATGTTTCGTCAACACGCGGACGAACATTTTGGTCACGACGGATATCCCAGTCGCCAAATGCGCCATTTGTTTCTTCATCCGTCTTAGCCGGTTCCATATCTAGAACTGGTTTTTGTGGGACGGATTGGATTTGGCTGCTACGCGCGCGACTGCTTTTTTTTTCTTTTTTTGTTGGATCGATACCAGTTGCAATAACGGTTACGCGGATTTCATCTCCTAGTTCTTCATTGATTGAAGTACCCAAGATAATGTTCACGTCACCCGTTGCGGCATTGGCTACGATATCAGAAGCATCTTGCGCTTCAAACAACGTCATATCCAAACCACCGGTAATATTCAGCAAGACTTGTTCGGCACCATCGATAGAAGTTTCTAGCAATGGAGAAGAAATAGCTTTTTTAGTTGCTTCGATTACACGGTCTTCACCGCTGGCAACACCGATACCCATCAAAGCAGTTCCTTGGTTTTCCATGACAGTCTTCACATCAGCAAAGTCCAAGTTCACGTAACCCGGCGCAGTAATCAAGTCAGAGATTCCTTGAACCCCTTGACGTAATACGTTATCTGCTTCTCGGAAAGCTTCTAGCATTGGCGTCTTTTTATCAACAACTTCTAATAGACGGTTGTTAGAGATAATCAGTAAAGTATCTACGTTTTCTTTCAACAAGGCGATACCTTCAGCTGCATAGCGGCCACGTTTTGGTCCTTCAAAACTAAATGGACGTGTAACCACGCCGACTGTCAAGGCGCCTAAATCTTTAGCGATTTTAGCCACGACTGGTGCCGCACCGGTACCAGTACCACCACCCATACCAGCAGTGATAAAGATCATATCTGCACCTTGTAAGGCATCTTGAATTGCTTGTTCACTTTCTTCTGCCGCTTTTTGGCCGACTTCAGGTTGTGAACCGGCACCTAAACCACGAGTGTATTTAGGGCCTAATTGGATAACTGTTTCTGCTTTAGAGTTTTTCAACGCTTGCACATCTGTGTTAGCGGCGATGAATTCTACGCCTTTGACGTTTTCTTCGATCATACGGTTAACTGCGTTGCCGCCGCCACCGCCGACGCCGATCACTTTGATGACTGCACCGTTGTTGATGTTGTTATCAAGAGAAAATTCCATTATTCTGTATCCTCCTAGTCTTAATCAAAAATGTTTGAGAAGAAATCTTTGATCTTGCCTTTGACATCACCCTTTTGAGCATCGTCTTCCGGTGCGAACGTTTCTTCTGGTTCTTTGTAAGTGTCATAAGTTGGTTCTTGTACAGGTTGAACGGGTACGGTCTTTTCACCAGTGATGGCACTCTTCGTGATTTGATAAATATCACTTAAGTTAGCAGAATATTCCACTAAGCTAATCACATTGGAGAAAACTGGATTACGCAAGCCCATATGATTTGGCACGTACAATTTAACATTTGTTTCAAAAATTTCTTGTGCTAAATCGACAACGCCTGGTAGGCTAGCAGCTCCACCTGTTAAAACGACGCCGCCAGGAAGTTCCAAAGCATCGATTTCGTCTAGAACTTCTTTCGATTTCTTAAAGATTTGTTCCATCCGTGCTTCGATGATTTCTGACAAATAGCGTTCGTCAACTTTTACAGGTTCCGCTTTACCAATCACATCTACTGGGAATTCTTCGCTAGCTGATGTACGTTCTGGATAAGCATCGCCGTAATTGATTTTCAAGGCTTCAGCATTGTTAAAAGATGTATTCAAAACGATTGAGATATCTTTTGTAACAAACTCGCCGCCCTCTTGATTTACGTGAGTGAATTTCAATTGTTTGTCGTGCATCACGGCTGTGGTTGTTTGACCCCCACCCATGTCAATCACGATTGTACCAAAATCTTTTTCACCGTCAGATAAAATCGTTTCCGTCAAAGCTAGTGGGCTGATAAGCATTTCGCTTACTTGCAAGCCAGCTTTTTCCACACACTTACGTGTATTGTGAATGATAGTTTTAGGTCCTGTGAACACTAAACCAAACATTTCTAGGCGTACACCAATCATACCGCGAGGATCTTTGATTCCTTCAAAGCCATCCACTGTAAATTCTTGTGGGATGATTGTCACGATTTGACGTTCTGGTGGTGTTGAACGGACTAATGCTGCTGATGCCACATTGCGGACATCTTCATCCGTGATTTCTTTTGATTCACTGTTCACAGCGATCATACCTTGGCAGTTTTCAACTTCCAAAAGATTTGCTGGTAAGCCTACGCTTACTGTTGTAATTTTGATGCCGGCTTTTTCTTCGGCTTGACGTACGGCACGTTGAATGGCTTGAACGGTCTTATCGATGTCCACGATGATCCCTCTGTTCAACCCTTCTGATTTTGCATTCCCTACACCTATGATATTCATTTGGCCTTCAATAAATTCAGCCACGACAACTTTTACAGATGTTGTACCGATATCCAGCCCAACATACATTCCTGTCTTTGCCATGAACGGGGTTCCCTCCTAATAATTACGTTATACATACAAACAAAAAATGTTCGTTTTCATCGATTAGTTTTTTGATTGTCCACTTCTACCAATTCTACCATAAATCAAGGGTATTTAGAAAGCTGATTCTTGATTTATTCTCTTTATTTTTTCTTAATTTTCATTTTACTCTGCTTGATTTTCAACATCGTTTTCAGAGCTTTCAGTTTCGTAGGGATAAGAAAAGATTCCTGCCTCCATATCAATTACCCCAGACTCTTTCATTTGTTTGGCCACTTGAGGATAATAAGCCATCTTCTCTGCCAACGTTTCAATTGGCACCAACACCTGATTTTTATCATTCATGTACAAACGGACTAAATCTGGATTGGCTTTTGAAGGAGCATAATGGATTTCAGAGACTGCATTTTGCAATTCCGATGGCAGTTTCTTGAAGGCTTTTAAAAAACTTTCAATCGTCTTTTGTTCCTCAAAGCCCTCCAAAACAGGCAAATCTTTGCTGATTTTCTTTTGAGACTCTTCTAAGATAACACCATTTGCCAAGATTGGGTAGTACTCTTTTTTCCGTAATGACCAAGCAACTTCGGGATATTCCGTTACTTTTATCGCCAGTTCATTGGGGAATTGCCACTGGATTTGTGCTGATTGAATCCGCGGATTGCTCTTTTTGACAGCGGCCTCTGCTTGCCCACGGTTAGAAAATTGTCCCCATAGACCTGAGCCTAAGGTTAGTTTTGAAGCTTTCTCAATGTCCGCTGCTTTAATATGTTCATTACCGGACACCTTAACCACGCCAAGTTTACTATAAGGCGAAACATAATAAGTCAAGCCGATGATTGCAATCAGAAATGGTGAAATAATTAAAGCCATGCGTTTTAGTAACCGTCGATGCCGTTCCTTTTTCAAATTAGGCAATCGATCGGCAAAAGATTGCTTTCGCGGCAAAGGCTGCGTCTCTTCTAGCGGTGTCTCTTCTGTTTCCAGCTCCGGTTCAGCTGGCGCTTCTTCATTTGACAATACCTTAGGTTCCCAAGTTGCCTGCTCACCGCGCTCTTTTTGGTATTTCAGATTTTCTTTTTGCCATGGCGTGAGCGTTGACTCATCAGTATGCTTTTCATCTTCTTTATTACTGATGGGGCTCACTCCTTTCTACTTTACGATTTGTTGGACGACCTTCAGCAAACGGTCCGCCGCATCTGGAATTCCTTCTTTTCTAGAGGCATCAGCCATACGCTGGCGCTTGTCCTCATCTAGTAAAATACTTTCTATTGAATCTGTCAACCTTTCGCCAGAAAGATCATTGTCAGCAATCATCTCCACGGCGCCGACATTCGCTAAGCTTTGGGCGTTTTTAGTCTGGTGATCATTGGTAACATACGGACTTGGGATCAAGATTGCCGGTAGGCCCAATGCAGTAAACTCCGCAATCGAAGTAGCTCCCGCGCGTCCTACCATTAAATCAACATTTGCTAAAACTTCCGGCATCTGTTCAATATAAGGTACGACTTTAACATTAGTCAGTTGTTTTAACTGATCCGCCATTTGTTCTTGAAATGCTTGATAATAGCGCTCGCCTGAGGCATACAATACTTGATAATTTTTGCCTTCAAAATTGCCAACGGCTTCACTAAAGGCTTGGTTGATTTTCAAGGCTCCTTGACTGCCGCCAAAGATCACTGCTGTGGGTATTCCTTGCTGCAAATCGTACTGATTCAAAATCGTTGATTTGGCAATTCCCACTACCTCTTGGGCTCGGGGGTTCCCGGTCAAGACAACTTTTTCATCAGGGAAATAACTGGCAGCATCTGGAAAACAAATGGCTACACGATCAACGTATTTGCTTAAAAATTTATTGGTAATCCCCGGTACACTGTTCTGCTCATGGACAATTGTGGGCACTTTTAATTTAGCCGCTGCATAAACCACTGAACCTGATACATAACCACCCGTACCAATTACCACATCTGGCTTAAACTCTTTAATTATTGCTTTCGCTCTACTAATACTATTTAGGAAGAGGTAGACCGTCCGAAAATTTTCTGGACTAAGCGAACGCTTGAAGCCTTGAATTTTGATGGTCTTAAAAGGGACACCTGCTTGCGGGACTATTTTGCTTTCCAAGCCACGCTCAGTACCGACATATAAAAACTCTGTATCTGGTTGAATTATCTTCATGTGTTTGATAAACGAGAGTGCCGGATAAATATGGCCGCCGGTGCCACCACCTGTCATTAAGATTCTCATTGTTCCACCTCTTTTTTCAAACGAGCTACTGCTTGCATAAAGCGCTCGCCACGAATTTCAAAGTTGGTGTATTGATCCCAGCTGGCATTGGCTGGAGATAGGAGAATCGTATCTCCAGGTTCAGAGTAACGATAGGCAATAGGCACGGCCGTTTCGGCATTTTCCGTCAATTCAATTACCGCTACGCCAGCTTTTTCAGCCGTCTTTTGTAATTTTTCTTTCGTTTCGCCAAAAAGAACGATTGCTTTCAACCCGGTTAAATAGGGTTCTAATTCATCAAACTCATTGCCTCGGTCCAAACCACCAGCCAATAAAATCAAATTGGAACGTTCAAAGCCTGCTAGAGCTTTCTCAGTTGCCAAGCTATTAGTCGCTTTTGAATCATTATAAAAACGACGACCGTTGATTTCGCCAACATATTGTGTTCGGTGTGGTACACCCGTAAATAGACTTAACGCATGCCGGATGGCAGCGGTAGGTACTCCTCGTAATTTTGCTACTGCAATAGCCGCTAAAGCATTTTCGATGTTATGACTTCCCGGCACGCCTAAATCACTTGCTGGCATGATTTCTTCTTCCAGATAGAATAATTTCCCTTCAGCCAGATAGGCCCCCGCCACTTTTTCCGTGGTGGAAAATGGTACCACCGTAGCCTTAGTTGACTTGGCTAATTCTCGTAACTCCACTTGATTAAAATTTAAAATCAACTGGTCAGCCGCCGTCATATTTTCTTGAATACGCCATTTTGCTGCTACGTATTCTTCTCGTGTACCATGATAATCAATATGTGCTTCGTATAAATTCGTGATTACCGCGATTTGCGGATGGAACTGTGTAATGCCCAATAATTGAAAACTAGAAAGCTCCATCACCAGCTCGTCATCTTTAGTTGCCTCTTGTGCGACGGAGCTAGCGGGAAAACCAATATTACCTGATAAACGAGCCAACCCGTTTGCTCGCTCCGTATTCAGTAATTGGGCAATCATGGTTGTCGTAGTTGTTTTACCATTCGTGCCAGTGATACCGATAATAGGACATTCCGCAATCTCATAAGCCAATTCAACTTCTGTAATAATTGGGATTCCTTTTTCTTGAGCTTTTACGACTAACGGATTGGTATATGGAATACCGGGATTTTTGACCATCAACGAGAAATCTTCATCCAATAATTCAATTGGATGACCACCCGTAACAACACGAATACCCAAGCTTAATAAGTCTTGGGCGTCAGGGTTTTGATCAAATTGTTTACCGTCATTTACTGTTACAAATGCCCCTAGCTCATGCAGCAAAAGAGCCGCACTTACGCCGCTCTTTGCTAACCCTAAAACTAGGACTTTTTGGTTTTCATAGTTCGTCACTTTTTTCATCTTACTGTTCTCCTTAGTAAAGAATCCATAAGGTCAATGCGGAGCATAGGAGCGCCACCAGCCAAAAGATCCCGTCGATTTTCCATTCGGTCCAACCGCTCATTTCGAAGTGGTGGTGGATCGGTGACATTTTAAACAAGCGTTTGCCTGTTAATTTGAAGGATGCTACTTGCAGCATCACACTGGCAGTTTCAATCACATAAACTAGTCCCACCAGAAGTAATGTCCACTCTTGCCGCAATAAAATCGAAATAGCAGCTAACAGTCCCCCTAAAGCAAGGGAACCAACATCTCCCATAAAAATTTTTGCTGGTTTACGGTTATAAGGGAAAAAGCCAATCAGGCCACCAATAATACTCAAACAAACGATGAACACATCATACTGTTGTTGCTTCCAAGCAATAATGGCGTAGGTGGCAAACGAAATCGTCCCTAGCCCGGAGACTAGGCCATCAATACCATCGGTTAAATTAACCGCATTGGAAAAGCCTACTAGCCAGAAGATTACAAACAAACTGTAAAGAATGCCCATAGGAATTTCCACAACACCAAAGAAGTTTAAGGAGTCTGGAAACTGTTCGCTTCGATAAACAAAGTAGAAAACGACCGCACCTAAAATTTGACCAATTAGCTTTTGTAATGAATTTAGGCCCATATTGCGTTTACGGAATATTTTGATGAAATCATCTAAAAAGCCTAAAGCACCATATAAAAAGAGGATGAATAGTAGGATGAACAAGGATGGTGTCAATTCTTTCGACCAAGCACCCACCCAAATCGCTGTCACAAAAGCACTAACGAGGAATACAAAGCCACCCATCGTAGGGGTACCAGCTTTACTGTTATGCCACGTTGGTCCTTCTTCACGAATACTTTGCCCTTGCTTCTTCATCTGAAAATAGCCAATGAATAACGGCATTGCCGCAAAGGTGATCGCGAAACTACTGGCGATCGGTAAAAATATTTTTGTCCACTCCATACTATCTCTCCTAAAATTCTGCTTATTGACTCAAGGTAACGGTCAACTGATCTGTGACCTTAGCCCCCGGAGCAATGCTTTGTTTGGTTGCGTATCCTTCACCCTCGAAGGAAACCGTGATACCCAAAAGTTTTGCTAAATGGGTAATATCATTTTTGGACCAATCTGTGATATCTGGCATCAAATGCTCGCCACCTGTCAGCAAGATCAGTCGCTGATTTGGTAATAATTTTTCGCCAGCCTTCGTTGACTGTTCGCTGATTTTTTCGCCATTACCGATTACTACCGGCTCCAAGCCATTACGACGCGCATCGCTAGCAGCCTCGTCTCCAGAAAGATTACGATAATCGGCTACTTCAACTTTTTCTTCTGCCAAATCTTCTGTTACTTGCGCATCTTGATCTTCCAAATCCATTGCTCGTTTCAATAGCGGGTTAGCAATCGTTGCGATTGAGGTTTTATCATAATCCTGAGTTGGATGCTGCATTGTAATGTAGAGAATGTAGCGCGGCTGATTAGCTGGCACCATTTCCACAACGGAATAAATGTAGTTGGTACCTTCTAAATAATACTCACCAGTTTCAGGGTTGTAGATCTGTGCCGTCCCGGTTTTAGCTGCCACATGCTCATCATTCACTTTATAAACATCATAAGCCAACCCATATTCTGGATCTTCTGTCGTATCAATCATAAATTCTCGCACAGTTTTAGCTGCCTCTGCACTAACGGGTTGTCCCAAAACTTCAGGTCCAATGACCCGTTCTTTATTTTTCTGAGTATCCACGATTTTACTAATAAAATGTGGTTGGAGCATCGTACCATCATTGGCGATTGCAGTGAAAGCTCGCATCATTTGGAAATTAGTCACTGAGACCTGTTGTCCAAAAGCACTCATAGCCATATCCACGGCGTTATTAGTTGGGACTGAACCGGATGATTCTGGGGTCAATCCCGAGTTGGTACTTTGACCAAAATCAAACCGATGTAAATAATCTAGCCACTTGTCTCCTAATTTTTCTTGCAAGTGGACCATCCCAACGTTACTGGACCATGATAAGGCTTGTCGGTAGGTTAGGTACCCCTTTTCACCAAAGTCCCAGTCATTGATCGTCGCGTCATACAATTTAATCGTACCCGCTTTAAATGTTTCGTTGGGATCCACTACGCCTTCATTCAAGGCTGCAGCCATTGTCAAAATTTTCATAGTTGAGCCTGGCTCGTATGCGTCTTCTACTAACATATTGCGCCATAGATCATCATTTTTCAGTTGCTTTTCTGGATCAAAAGTCGGGCGTTGACTCATTGCCAAAATTTCTGCAGTGTCAGCCTTCATTAGGATTGCCGTCATATTTTCTGGTTTAAATTTTTTGTTTGCTTGATCCATTAATGTTTCTAGATAAGATTGCAAACGGGCATCCAGGGTTGTGTAAACGTCTTGACCATCTACCGCTTTCTTCTCTTCAGCGACCGTTCCAGGTAATGGATTCCCATATTGGTCTTTTTCATAATAAATCTTGCCATTGGTTCCGCTCAAGATATCATTAAAGGACTTTTCAACCCCCATAACACCAGTCAGGCCTTTACTTTCATTTTCAGCATCAGCTGGTTGTACAAAACCAATAAAGTGGGAAGCAAAGGTCCCATTAGGATAGATGCGTGCAGGATGCTCACTGAACTGAATCCCCTCCACGCCGGCTTTTTCAAGATCAGCTTCCATTTCATTTTTGGTATTTAAGGAAATATTCTTGCCGTCATTACCAAACTCGACTTGGAAGACTTCTTCACCAGCTTTTTTACGATCCATACCATTGTTTAAGTATTCTAGCGTTTTGCTTTCTTTGATTTTCAGATATTTCTTAAAAACTTCCGCTACCTTAGCAAAGTTTTTCTCTTCTAAATATAACTTCTTTTTTTCCAAGCCCGTGTAAGTTTCATCAAGGATAGCGTAAACAGAGTAGGACGTTGCATCTTCTGCAATCGGATTGCCAAAACGATCCAAAATCGACCCTCGTTTGGCTTGGACGACACGACTTCCTTCATATAAAGCTTGAGTCTTTGCCTCTAAAGATTCGCCAGCGACTTTTCCTACTACGACTACATAAGTCAAACGGGAAGCAAACAAAAAGAACAATCCAATACTCGTACCAAAAAGAATGATTCCGACTTTTTTGCGATTGTTCATTGGGTTTAGATTTTTATTACGAATGTACTGCTTAATTTTTTCGGTAACTTTCATTATTTCACTTTCCTTATATTATCCGCATGATCTTTTAAGCCTTTTTCTTTGGCGATCTTTTGGACACGATCAGCACGGCTCAGCTCCCCTTTTTCTTGTTCAAGGCGCGTAATATCCGTTTTGGTCGTATTCACTTCATTTTGGATTTGACCGATATCAGTCAAGGTTTGGTTCACAGAGGTGCGCATTTGGATCGTCATTACTGCTAAGGCGACACCAGCTACGACTAATGCCATTACTACGATTCGTTCTAAATAGGTAATATGACGTAGTTTTTTCTTTGGCGAGGTGGTGGTTACTTCTATTTCTATGGGTTGATCTTTGGCTGGTTCTGCAATAACCGGAATATCCAATTGATATTCTTCGAACTTTTTCAATTCAGCCATGAGCTTACCCCTTCCTAGTCTTTGGTTTTTTCTGCAATTCGCAGTTTAGCACTGCGAGAGCGATTATTTTCAGCTAATTCTGTTTCGCTGGCCATAATAGGTTTCCGATTCACCAGCTTCAAGATTGGTTGATACTCCTCTGGCACCACAGGTAATCCGGGTGGCAGATCTTGAGGTGTACTATATTCTTTAAACATGGTTTTAACGATACGATCTTCCAATGAATGGAAGGTAATTACGCTGATGCGGCCACCCTTTTTGATTATGTGAATGGCTTGCTCTAAAGAGTCTTCAACGGCACCTAGTTCATCATTCACTGCGATTCGAATTGCTTGAAAAATTCGTTTAGCCGGATGACCACCTTTACGGCGAGCCGGTGCGGGTATCGCAGTCTTAATAATTTCAACTAATTCACCAGTTGTTTCGATTGGGGCTTTAGCCCGAACTCGTTCGATTTCACGCGCAATTTGTTTTGAAAATTTTTCTTCCCCATAACGGTAGAAGATTTTTACTAAATCGTGGTATTCATAGTCATTGACTACTTGATATGCACTCAGTTCTTGCGACTGATCCATTCGCATATCTAACGGAGCATCTTGATGATAGCTAAAGCCGCGAGCGGCTTCGTCTAATTGTGGGGAGGAAACCCCTAAATCATATAAGATTCCATCTACATGATGAACCCCTTCGCTTTCAAGGCGTTCCGTCAAATAACGAAAATTAGCTTTGATAAAGGTGACCATTTCTTGCTCGACAAATGGCGCTAACCGCTCTTTAGCATGGTCAATGGCTTTTTGATCTTGATCGAAGGCATACAAATGGCCTTTTTCAGACAACTGAGACAAAAGGTATTCACTATGCCCTGCACCACCCAAGGTACAGTCTACATAGATGCCATCTGGTTTGATGTCTAATCCATCAACCGTTTCCTTCAATAGTACTGTATAGTGTTGAAATGTCTCTGCCATCTTCGATCCTCTTTCTAAAAGCCAAAATCAACCATTGTTTCTGCAATCGCATCAAAATCAGCTTCGGCCTCAGCAGAAAATTCCCGCCAGCGACTTTCATTCCAAATTTCAATTCGATTTGAAACCCCAATAATGGCACACCCTTTTTCCAAACTAGCATGGGTCCGCAATGTTTGAGGAATGTTGATTCTTCCTTGTTTATCAATTTCACATTCAGTAGCGGCTGAATAGAAAAAGCGTACAAATGTCCGCGTTTCCTTTTTCGCCATTGGCAATTCTGCTAGTTTTTCTTCCAGCTTTTGCCATTCGCTGAGAGGATAGCCAAATAAACAGCCGTCCATGCCACGGGTTACGACGAAACGTTCGCCGAGTTTTTCGCGAAGTTTTGAAGGCACGATTAATCGGCCTTTTGCATCGATATTATGTTGAAATTCACCCATAAACATCTAGACTTCACCCGCTTCCCCCACTCGATAAAAACAGTCTACCACAATCCACCACTTTCTACCACCGGAAATCAGAAGGCATATGTATATAAATTGTTATTTAAAAAAAATGTAATATTTTTTAACTGTTTATCATCTTAGAAAAGCTTGCTATAACGCAGAAATAGGCGGGTCCTCAGATCCGCCTACAGTGAATGTATAATATTCAAAATGATCATTAACAGATACACGATCAAGGTGATCAAAAAAGTCAATCGCCAGAACATCTTGAAAAAACGACGATACTCCAAGTCGCCATAGTAGTAGGCATGAAAAACGGCTACCCCAATCCCTACTAATAAGATGGTAATCAAAAAGTAAGGCACAATGGAGACCGCAAACGTATCCCTGGAAACTTCATGGAGACCCAGTAATAGAAAAGGCGTTGCTATATCCGGTGTCCGGATGTGGAACCGCTCTGTCAAAGAAAAAGTGGAGATCAAAAAATTACAGGCAAATAGAACAATAACTGGAAATACATACCAAAAAAGCATAGCCGCTGACAACAAATACATTCCCTCACAATCTCTTTTCACTATTGATACTATACTGTATAAACATTACATTGGTGTTTCATTTACTTTAAAAATCTCTTTCGCTTATAAGAAGGTTTTCTAACAGCCAAGATTGCTCGTTTCCGTTATACTGAAAGAGAAGGAGGCGAGACATGTGCTGAACTTTTTAGCGCTGCAAGAAAACCAATTTATCAACCAACATGAGGATACAAAGGATGTCGTGTGGATCTGCGCGGAGCAGCCTACTAAAGAAGAAATCGATTATCTGATTTCGACTTATCAGTTACCTCATGATTATGTTACCGGGATTCTAGATGATGATGAAAATTCGCGGTTTGAAGGACTTCATCAAAATTCATTGGAGGAGCCTGCGCTCTTACTATTGCAATACCCCGTGAAAAGTCTCAGTCCTAGCGGATACAACCAACTGAATACTTATCCATTAGCACTGATTATGACAACGAATAATAAGGTCATTAGCGTTGCCAACCACCCTGCTGATTTTATTCAAAAAGCCATGAATAGTCAATATGATCTATCAAAGGAACATTTACAAGAAGAAATCGTCGTACATCTTGCTTGGTTTTTATCGCTTTCCTATAATGACTACTTGAAAACTTTAGGTGAAAAAACTGATAGTTTAGAAAGTGAATTGCAGGTCACTACTCAAAATAAACAGCTTTATCAAGTCATGGACTTCCAGAAAAGCCTCGTTTACTTTGAGGCCGCTCTAAAAGCCAATCGAGATGTGTTGGGAGCTCTCTACAAAGCTCGGGTGTTTGAAAATTCTCAACAGCATCTCCCCCGTTTACACGATGTCATCGTGGAGACCCGGCAGGCGCTGACTACCACGCAAATTCAAATGCAGATTGTGGACAAGATCAGCGAAACCTTTTCAGCCATTGTTTCCAATAATCTAAACAACGTCATGAAGATTTTGACTTCTTTGACAATTGTTTTAACTATTCCAACGATTATTGGCGGCGTTTTCGGTATGAACGTCAAGCTGCCCTTTGCTAACCGTGAAGATGCCTTTTGGTGGATTTTCATTTTAACTACCATTCTTTGTGTGCTAGCCATTCGCACATTGAAAAAAAAGAACCTTTTGTAGCAACTCTCTTGTGAATTTTGCCAAATCATTGTACACTACTCAATGAGCAAAGGATGTGGCATAGCATGAACGATAAAAAAATGAGTCGTTTTCAAAAAATCACAAAAGTAGTCGTCTGGTTAATGCTGATCGTAACTATCGGTTCTGCAATTTTAGCAGGCATCGCAGCGGTCATGTAGTAACGCCTGTAAGCAACAAAAATACCCAAACACTAGCAATTCCTCGATAGTTGCCAGTGTTTGGGTATTTTTTAGTTATACAGAACTAATGATCTGATTCGACTTTCTGTAGCTTTTTATAGTTGATCAAGACCACACCATTACTTTGATTGACTAATTCAGCATTGTCACGTGTTTCATCTATCTCTACAACAGCTGAATTTTTTAGTTGCTTTGCGACCCGCCCCGTTTGCGGACGGCCATAGACGGTGAAAGTCACAGGTGTATCGACACTGAAGGCTTTACCCAGGTCTGATGGCCCAACATCCGGAGTTTTTCTTCCAAAAGTTGCCATAAAAAACCTTCCTTTCTCCTATAGCTTATCACAAATATCAAAATAAAACACATGTTTTGAAAAAAGCATCTTTTTTACTTTACATTTTTCAAGATTCATTTTATAATTCTTTTTGTGTTTCGCCAACTTAGCTCAGTAGGTAGAGCAACGCACTCGTAACGCGTAGGTCACAGGTTCGATCCCTGCAGTTGGCATAGCTAGAAACCTTGATGAATCAAGGTTTCTTTTTTTATGTATTTGACCTAAATTCCATTTTGGGGCAGAGATTTATGATTACTATGAATAGATTACTATGAATAGATTATTCGCTAGCTACTAGCAGGATTCACCTTTGCTCTTCCTAACGCTTCTCTGTACCAGCTCGCTTTTTAAGCGGGCTTTTTTCATACGCTAGCTTACTATGCCACAAACACTAGCTTAATTTTTTGTCCGCTTCCTAGTTCGCACGCTTTACAAATCGAACGTTTGTTCGTATAATAAAAGTGAGGTGAGAATAATGGAACAGCTTGTGGGCACAATCTCAAAATTAAAGATTCTTCAATATAGCTCCCGGCCATTAGTACGCTTTACTTTAGCCGGACGTAGTTGTTTGATTGCACAGCATTCCCTGAATTTCTTGGCAGATGCCACGGAAGGTAGTCATGTCGCTTTGCAAGGTGTCAGCAATGCTCGCGGACAATTTGTCGTTAAACAGTACCGAATCTTGGGAGAGTCTATGATTCGCTACGAATTTGCACATTCCCGCTATCCGCATAAAAATCGTTCGTAGCTTCTTACTTAGTTGCGCCCGTTACTTTAAAATATAAATCTACTACAAAAATCTCCACACAACTTTTAAGTCGTGTGGAGATTTTGCTTTATTTCAATTTTACCAGTTCGTATATACGTCGATACCATTATGGCCGACACCATTATCATAGACTTTATAAGCGCCTAATGATGATTCACCGGTTGAACCTTTTGCTTGATTGTCGCTGGCTACAACGATATAGCCATCCGCATCACGGATTGTGCCATCAGCTGCCACATGACGCCCAGGAATATTCAAGCCACCACCAGGTAGAACTTGTTGTGAATAGTAGGTTTCATAAACACCATTGTAATAATTAACACCATCCACTGGGTTCAATACACCAGAACCAGATGTCGGTTGACTAACTGCTTCTGTCGCTGCAACTTCTGTTGTTTCTTCTGCAGCTGGTTGAGCTGGTTGGCTCGCTTCTTCAGCTGGCGCTGCTGTTGCAACTTCTTCAGTAGTTTCTTTAACAGGCGCTTCGTCACTAGCAACGACTAACGTATCCCCATCAAAAATCAAATCTGGGTTAGTGATTTGTGGGTTCCACCCCAACAAGGAGTCGATGGTAGTACCATATTCAATGGATAAAGAAGATAGTGAATCTCCTGGTTGGACAACATGAGTTTGTTCTGCAGCAAAAGCGGCATTACCGCCTAATAAAAATCCTGCGCCGACAGCTAACGTAAAAATAAATTTCTTCAAGTGAAAAAATCCTCTCTTTTCGGTATTTGTGGTACGAGTCTTAGAATACTGTTTCAATGTTTCAAGACAATTGCAATTCCATTGAAAAATGTCATTAATCTCGTAACAAAAGATTACAAAAAAGTGCAAGAAAAGTCTGACAAAAACCGCTAAATACCGCTATTTAGGCGATTAAATCGTTTTCTAAAAACCTAGTTTTTTTAAATTTCAATTTAACAAAAAAAGAACTGCAGCAACCATTTTTTGAGATTTTTACTCAAAGGTTGAGGCAATTCTTTTAATTTACAGGCCTATTTTTGATTGAATTTCGGCTGGCACTTCCGTATTTTTGATCGTCCAGGGACCTTTGACGACTCTTTTTTCTGAAACAGAGGCTTTAATAACTGAATTGGGTTGTAGTGGTTTAGGATCCACTCCATCTACTTCAAAGGACATTTCTCGCACTTTTCCATCCTTAGTAACCCCTGACAATTGGTAATGGTATGTATAAAGCTGAACACCGTCTTCTTTAATTAACTCCCCCGAATCACTCTTCAGCTCTTTTTTCTCAGGAACTTGTTCCGGTACTACCGCATAGGTATCCGTACCTACATAGGTACTTTCGTAATAATGGTAGCCTTGATAGCCTAGAAACGCGACAACAATGACCGCGACTACTGCAATAATTTTCTTCATCTTGTTTATCATCTCCTATTAAAGTAGTCTATACCTCTCGCTTTAAAATTGCACGAACAGGCGACTAAGGATAAACGAACATTTTTGAAAGGTCCATGCCGCAAACAAAAAACCTTTCTTATGAGTAAACTAGCTCCCATAAGAAAGGTATCGAATTAATTTTCAGGATACAATGGATATTTCGCGGTTAGAGCTTGGACTTCTTGGCGAACTTCGTCCATTTTAGCCGGCTCTGCGTGTTCCCGTAATGCTTTGACGATCAATTTGGCCACTTCTACGGCGTCTTCTTCTTTGAAACCGCGGCTGGTGATGGCTGGTGTCCCGACACGAATCCCGCTTGTTTTGAAAGGACTCAGTGTTTCAAACGGAATACTATTTTTGTTCACCGTAATATTGACGCTATCTAAAATATTTTCAGCCTCTTTCCCATTTAGGTCAAAGCCGGTAACATCAATCAGCAACAAATGATTATCCGTTGCACCACTAATCAGACGAGCCTCTGGTGCCTGGTTGAAGACCTTCGCCATCGCCTGTGCATTTTGTATCACTTGCTGACTATATTCTTTAAAGTCAGGCGTCATGGCTTCTTTAAAAGCGACTGCTTTAGCAGCAATCACATGCTCCAAAGGTCCCCCTTGAATCCCAGGGAAAACACTGCTGTTGATTTTTTTCGCTAACTCATCATCATTCGTTAAAATTAGGCCGCCTCGTGGGCCTCTTAACGTCTTATGCGTGGTAGACGTCACGATATCAGCATACGGCATAGGGTTGGGATGCAGGCCGCTGGCCACTAGCCCTGCGATGTGTGCCATGTCTACCATTAAACGAGCGCCCACTTCATCCGCAATTTCACGGAATTTAGCAAAATCAATGGTACGGGAGTAAGCACTAGCACCTGCAACGATTAGTTTAGGCTGGTGTTCTCGAGCTAAAATTCGCACCACATTATAGTCAATAACTTCAGTTGTTGGATCGACCCCGTAGCTGACAAAGTGATAGGTTTTCCCACTAAAATTGACGGGAGAACCATGGGTCAAGTGACCACCAGCTGAAAGATCCATCCCTAATACTGTATCACCAGGCTCAATTAACGCCAGATAAGCAGCCGTATTGGCTTGTGACCCAGAATGGGGTTGGACGTTAGCAAACTTAGCGTCAAAAAGTTCCTTGGCGCGGTCGATTGCCAGATTTTCCACCACATCAATAAATTCGCAGCCACCATAATAGCGACGGCCAGGATAACCTTCTGCATATTTGTTCGTCAAAATACTGCCTTGTGCTGCCATTACCGCCTTAGAAACAACATTTTCAGAAGCAATCAATTCCAAGTTGCCTTCTTGTCGCTTCGTTTCTTTTTCGATTGCGACCCATAAATCCGGATCAAATGCTTTATAATCCATGCCAACACCTCATTTTCCTTTTTTATGATTGTATCATAGCTCTTCTAAAAAGGAAGACTTCAGGTTCCACTAGTAAAAAAATTTCCTGAGGCGGCTTTCTTCAAACGATTCATATAGGCGACACCCATGCCTTGTTCAGCAAAGCCTTGTACAAATAGGACGTCAATAGGCTGCTCATCAAAATAACGTAGCCCAGCAAACAAGCGTTGCGCAGCGGTTGCGACATCGTTGTCAGTGGTTAATTCAAAATGAGGCACTGCTGGAAAAGCAGCAATCACTGCTTGATCGGCTAAAATACCAGGACGTTGCTGTCTTGCAGCCGCCCAGGCTAGCGCTGCCTGCCAATCAGCTCCTTCTACTATTTGCACCGGTACTTGTGGGGCATAGTGCCGATATTTCATGCCTGGCGCTTTTGGTACTTCTTCAGCGCTAACGAGATGACCGTCGATTGCTACGGGACCAATCACTGCCGCTAAAGCTTCTTCAGTAATGGCTCCTGGTCGTAAAATCATGGGTACTGCTTGAGAAAGATCCAGAACGGTCGATTCCACGCCGATTTCAGTCGAACCATCATCTAGAACGCCCGCAATTTTACCTTTCAAATCATGATAGACATGCTCAGCCGTAGTAGGGCTAGGTTTACCAGAAGTATTTGCGCTAGGACCGACAATTGGTCTACCGCTTTGTGCAATTAGGGCCAAGGTTTTTTTGTTATTTGGCATACGAAAAGCTGCTGTGGATAAACCACCCGTCACCACTGCCGGTAATGTGCCTGGTTTGATTGGAAAAATCAAAGTCAACGGTCCCGGCCAGAAAGTTTCGACTAATTTTTCGGTAATTACTGGAAAGTTATCCACAAACGCTTTCACTTGCTCAAAGGACGAAACGTGAACAATCAGCGGATTGTCACTGGGACGTCCTTTGGCCGCATAAACCTGCTTGACCGCTGCTTCATTTTGCGCGTCAGCACCCAATCCATAGACCGTTTCCGTGGGAAAGGCCACCAACTGACCAGCTTTGATTGCAGCTACCGCTTCTGACAATTCATCTGCTTGATAAATTTTTGTATCCACAGTTTATTCACACCCTTTTTTTCTTAAAATCTTGATTTTATCCACTTTTCAACAAAGTTATCCACGAACTGTGGACAATTCATTTGTCAATAGTGGATAACTCTGTTGATAACCTCTTTTATGGTAATAAATCCCGTTGTTATCCTGTTCTTTTATTTTTTAAATGGGGATTAAAAAATTTTTATCCACAATTCCCCACTTGAATCATTCGGTCATGTCCGGATAGGTCTTGATGCAGTTGTACTTTTTTGTCAGGAAAGGCTGCTTCAAACAACGCTTTGACAGCGGCCCCTTGCTGATAGCCAATCTCTAAAAAGATTTGACCGTTAACTGATAATTTTTGCTGTGCCTCTTGGGCAATTTGCCGGTAAATAGCTAAGCCATTATCCTCAGCAAAGAGCGCCATTTTGGGCTCAAACTTTCGCACACTGGCATCCATCTCCCGCCACTCATCTGCGGCAATATAAGGCGGATTTGACACGATGACATCCACTTCATTGACAGCACCTAAAACGTCGCTTGCTAAAAAACGCACGTCAGCGGCTAATTGGCGGGCATTTTCCTCGGCGACAGCTAGCGCCTCAGTAGAAAGGTCCACCGCCGTCACTTGCCAATTTGGTCGCGCCAACTTTAAGGAGATGGCAATAACACCGGTGCCAGTACCGATATCCACTACACGTAATTGTTCATCAGACACCTGTGCCAGCACCAACTCCACCAATTCTTCTGTTTCAGGACGCGGAATCAAGGTCGCTGGTGTCACTTGAAACTGGCGACCGTAAAATTCTTCAAAGCCTAATAAATACTGAGGTGGGACATCCTTTAGTAAGGCTTCGGTATCTTGCTCCACCTGCGCGATTTCTTCAGGAGAAATTGCGGCTTTCATCTGCAAAAGCCAATCAGTTTTTGACCAACCTTTACGTCCTAAAAAGACAAATAGAATAGCGGCCCCTTCTTTTCCTTGACTGGTTAAAAAAGAAGAAGCCCTATTCAGGACTTCATAATAGGTTTTAGCCATTTTGCATTTCTTCTAGCTTACTGGTTTGATCATACAGAATCAATGCGTCGATGATTTCATCCAGTTTTCCAGCCAAGATTTGGTCTAATTTTTGGATGGTCAAGCCGATACGATGATCGGTCACACGGTTTTGCGGGAAGTTATAGGTCCGAATCCGTTCTGAACGATCGCCAGTCCCCACAGCTGATTTTCGGTTAGCGTCATATTCACTTTGCGCTTCTTGTTGAATTTGGTCATAAACCCGTGCCCGTAAGACTTTCATGGCCTTTTCACGGTTTTTCAATTGCGAACGTTCATCCTGCATTGCCACAACAATCCCCGTTGGAATGTGCGTCAAGCGGACTGCTGAGGCCGTCTTATTGACGTGCTGACCACCGGCACCAGAGGCATGATAAATATCCGTCCGAATATCTTTGTCTTCAATATCGATTTCAACTTCTTCGGCTTCAGGCATCACGACTACGGTGGCAGTTGATGTATGGATACGTCCTTGTGATTCAGTTGAAGGTACCCGTTGCACGCGGTGCGCGCCACTTTCGTACTTCAATTTTGAAAAGACACTTTCCCCCGTAATCATCATGATAACTTCTTTATAGCCGCCGATTCCTGTCACATTAGCTTCTAGAACCTCAGTCCGCCAGCCTTGGCTTTCTGCGTATTTTTGGTACATATTAAAGAGGTCGCCAGCAAACAACGCTGCTTCGTCCCCACCGGCTGCTCCTCGAATTTCCATGATAATATTTTTATCATCATTGGGGTCTTTTGGTAATAGCAAAATCTTGATGCGGTCTTCTAAAACTTCTTTTTCCTTTTTCAAGTCAGAAAGTTCTTCTTTAGCCATTTCTGCCATCTCAGGGTCCAAGTTTTCTCCTAGTAATTCTTCAGCATCCTTGATTCCTTGGACGACTTCCTTATAGCGACGGTAAACCTCCACCGTTTCCCGGGTATTGGCCTCTTCTTTTGATAATTCCATAAACCGTTTCGTGTCTGAAATGACTGCAGGATCGCTTAGCAATTCACCTAGTTCTTCATAACGGTCTTCAATTGATTGTAACTGATCGTACATAGGTTACTCCTTTCCTTCTTCAATCGGCGGGTGGGCATAGTGTCTGCGACAGACTGGGTAATACGCCTCATTACCTCCGATTTGGATCTGATCGCCTTCATAAACTGGCTTGCCGTCGATGTAATGCAGATTCATCGTAGCTTTTTTATGGCAGAACCAGCAGATTGTTTTCAATTCTTCAATCTTATCGGCATACAATAACAAATATTTAGAGCCTTCAAATAGCTCATTACGAAAATCATTTTTCAGCCCAAATGCCATCACCGGGATATTTAATTCATCCACGATACGAGCAAAGGCATCTACGTGCTGTTTGCTTAAAAACTGCGCTTCATCAATCAAAATACAATAAGGGGTTGCCGGCAGAGCAGCTATCAGCGCATAGACATCCGTTTCAGCAAAGATGGGGATGGCTTCGCGCTTTAACCCGATCCGGCTGGAAACATAACCTACACCGTCTCTGGTATCCAAGCCACTGGTCATAATTACCACCGGTTTGTTTTGTTCTTCATAATTGTGGGCGACTTTTAAGATTTCAATTGTCTTACCACTATTCATTGCACCGTATTTAAAAAATAATTGCGCCATTTTTTCACTTCCAGTTGATCTCATTTCGGGGCAGTCGCCCACTTAAGGCAATTTGCACCAGTTTTGATTATAGCCGAAAATCCCACTTTTTTACAGTATTGGAGCTGAATTTCTTTACATTAACAGAAACTTGCGGCAGCTAACCTTGATTTTGGTATAATAGAAGAAAAAACATAGGAGTCTTTTCATGAATCTAGAGCGTTCCTATTGGCTCTTAAAACGCAAGTATCAGCGTTTTTCTGCCAGTAGTATCACCTCGATCCAAGTGATCGTTTCGTATTACCTCCTGATGACGGTGGTTTCCTTCATCTTATTTAATCTGCCATTCTTTCGGGAACCTGATTCCCACGTGGGTGTGATGGATTTGATTTTCATGGCGGTTAGTACCGTCAGTGTCACCGGCTTGACTACCTTCGACATCAATAGCGTCTTCAATGACCGTGGAGTTGTCCTGCTAGAAATCCTATTTCAAATTGGTGGTTTAGGGATTATGATGATCTCGACTTTTTTCTTCATTGTTTCTAAAAGGCGGATCTCCTTAAAACAGCGGCAGCTGATTATGGCCGATATGAACCAACCCCGCCTTAGTGGTATTGTGCGGTTGATTCGGGTCACGTTGGCGATTTTGATTTATTTCCAAGTATTCTTTGGAATCGTCTTTTCCTTATATTTCATTTATCGTGGCTACTATGAATCGTGGGGGAAAGCAATTTTTTACGGCTTTTACCAATCAATTTCAGCCGTAACCAACTCAGGCTTTGACGTAACGGGAGACTCCATTATGCCCTTTGCTCAAGACTATCCCTTTCTTTTGATTATCATGTTTTTGATTTTCATTGGCGGTATCGGCTTTCCCGTCTTGATGGAGATTCGCGAGTGGCTATTCTACAAAAAAACTAAGCATGGCTTGCCCTTCCGCTTTTCACTGTTTAGTAAATTGGCACTTTTGTCCTTTGTCCTGCTGTTTGTTGGTGGTACCTTACTGATTTACTTATTAGAAAAAGATCATTTGTTCCAAGGAATGAGCGGTGTCCAGCAGTGGATCACTTCCATGTTCTATTCCATGACTACCCGTAATGCCGGGCTACAGTTAAATGATCTAAACGATTTTCAGGTGACCACCCTCATGGTCTTCTCTGTATTGATGTTTATTGGTTGTAGTCCTAGTTCGGTGGGCGGCGGCGTGCGTACCACCACGATCATTATCTTAGGGCTGTATATGTATTCCTTCATTAAAAGTGAAACCAATATCAATATCTTTGGGCGCCGAATTGATGATGATGATTTGAAAAAGTCAGTGGTGGTCTTCAACCTTTCTTTGATTATGTGCTTTTTCGCCGTCTTGTTTTTAAGTGCAACTGAGAGTCATCCTTTGATTGCTATCATTGTAGAAGTCGCCTCGGCGTTTGGAACTACCGGTCTTTCCCTAGGAATCACCGCCAGCTTAAGTTTAAGCGGTAAAATCATGATTGCCCTGTTGATGTTTATCGGGCGGATTGGGATGTTGTATACTCTGATCCTTTTTGTACCAAAAGAAACACGAGATCAAGGCTACGAATACCCTTCAGAAAAAATTATCATTGGCTAACGCCGACTGAGCAAAGCAGCTTCTAATGAGGAGCCTTTGCTCTTTTTTTGGCAAGCTTAAGGAAAAGTAAAGGCCGTTAATTTTTAAGCTGAATTATGGTAAGATAGGTGAGATTACAAACGCGAGTTTGATTTAGTGAAAAGTCGGAGGAATTTTATGGGGTTCAAAAGTGCGCTGGCCGTTGCGGCTGGTAAGACATCACAGTGGGTATTAAAAACTTTCTTCAAGGGCGGCAGTAGTTACCCGGGGAAGTTGGCGCTAGCCATTGATCCGCAAATTTTAGATACATTAGCCAAAGATTATAAAGTCATCGTAGTGACCGGAACCAATGGTAAAACCCTCACTACAGCCTTGACCGTCAATATTTTAAAGCAACAATTCGATCACGTTTTGACAAATCCAACTGGTGCTAATATGGTGCAGGGCATCGTTTCCACCTTCCTGCAAGCTAAGAAAAGCCAAGGCGAGAAATTTGCGGTGCTGGAGATTGATGAAGCCAGTCTTAGCAAGGTTACAGAATATATTAAGCCAGAGTTGTTTTTATTTACCAATATTTTCCGTGACCAAATGGACCGCTACGGCGAGATTTATACTACCTATCGCTTGATTACCGAAGGAGCTGCCAAGTCACCTAATGCGCCCATCATTTGCAATGGCGACTCCCCCATCTTCAACTCAGTAGAAACCGTCAATCCTCGGAAATATTACGGCTTTGACCACCTGCCAGATGAAGAACAAATGGCGCATTACAATACAGACGGTGTGCTTTGCCCCGTCTGTCACCACATTTTACATTACAAAATGATCACTTATGCTAATCTAGGCAAATACTATTGCCCTAACTGCGGCTTCCATCGGCCAGAACTGGACTATACCTTGACTAAAATGGTGCGGATGGACAATGTCTCCGCTGACTTCGTAATTGATGGCGAAGAATACGGCATTGAGGTAGGCGGCATGTACAATGTCTACAACGCCTTAGCTGCGACAGCCGTGGCCGAATATTATCATGTGGCTCCGGAAAAAATTCGTCAAGGCTTAGGCTATGATGAGAAAGTTTTCGGTCGCCAAGAAGTCGTAAAAATCGGCGATAAAATCTGTACGCTGATTTTAGTAAAAAATCCGGTTGGCTTGAATCAAGTTATCGATATGATTGGCTTAGCCCCTTATCCTTTCTCCTTAGTAAGCTTACTCAATGCCAACTATGCGGACGGCATTGATGTCAGCTGGATCTGGGATGGGAATCACGAGGCCTTTGCTGAAATGAATATTCCGGCGGTAATTGCTGGCGGTGAGCGCCATGAGGACATGGCTTTACGTCTGAAAGTCGCAGGTATTCCAGAGGAGCGCTTGACCGAGACGAAAGAGTTGACGGAAGTCATTGAAGACATTAAACTATTGCCGACAGAACATGTTTATATTCTGGCGACGTATACAGCCGTATTACAATTACGAAAAGAATTAGCCAACCAAGGCTATATCAAAGGAGGAATGGACCGTGGCTAACTATCAGTTGCGGGTGGCCCATTTATACGGGAATTTATTGAATACCTACGGAGATAACGGGAACCTCCTAATGTTGAAATACTATGCGGAAAAGCTGGGGATTGACTTTCAATCAGAAGTCGTAAGCATCCATGAAGACTTTGATCCGCAAAAATATGATTTCGTCTTTTTCGGTGGCGGGCAAGACTTTGAACAGCTGATTGTCTCTCAAGACATCCAAGCAAAGAAAGAGGCTTTGACGGATTACATTGAAAATAACGGCGTCATGCTGGCGATCTGTGGTGGTTATCAATTATTGGGTCACTACTACATGGGCGCCAATGGTGAAAAAATCGAAGGTATTGGTGCCTTAGATCACTATACACTATCGCAAGATAACAATCGCTTCATAGGTGACATCGTGATTCACAATGAAGAATTCAATGAAACCTATTATGGCTTTGAAAATCACAATGGTCGTACCTTCTTAGGCGAAGGCGAACGTCCTTTAGGCAACATCGTGGAAGGCAATGGTAATAACGGTGAAGATCGTTCCGAAGGCGTCATTTATAAAAATGTCTACGGCTCTTATTTCCATGGTCCCATCCTTTCTCGCAATAAAGCATTGGCTGTACGTTTGATTACCACGGCTTTAGAAAATCGTTATGGTCAAGTGGATTTACCCTTAGGTGATTTAGAAAACGTTGAATAACACAAAAACCCCTCCTGCTATGATATTCGTGGCAGGAGGGGTTTTTATTTAAAAAGTCAAACACTGACCAGTTCGCCACTGTTTGACTTTTTTGCTTATTCTTTAGTTCCAGGTTCAGAAGCAATAATATCCATATCCCCTAGTAATGCCCATTTTTCAATGGCATTAGGTAAGATAAAGCTAGTCCCTTTTGTCAGTTGGTATTCCTTTTCGTCAACAAGTAAGCTGCCGACGCCGTCAACTACGGTAACTAAGGTATAAGGCGCACCTTTTTTCAATTCTAAGCGGCCACGTACTTGCCACTCATAGACATTAAAGAAATCTGTCTTCAGATAGGTTACTACGCTGGAATTTCCTTGGCAATTTTCTTGGATGTGAACTTCTGGTGTTTGAGCCGGCACGGTAGTTACGTCAATTGATTGTTGAATGTGCAACTCACGGGTCTGGCCTTGGTCATCTTTACGATCATAGTCGTATACACGATAGGTCGTGTCTGAACTTTGTTGCGTTTCTAAAATCAAGATGCCTTTACCAATGGCATGAATGGTGCCACTAGGAACATAATAGAAATCGCCCTTTTTCACTGGAACATGAGTCAATAAATCATCCCAGTCACCGGCTTCGATCATTTCTTTTAATTCTTCTCGTGTTTGCGCATGATGACCGTAAACAATCTCTGCCCCTGGTTCCGCATCTAAAACATACCAGCATTCTGTTTTACCTAATTCGCCTTCGTGCTTCAAGCCATAGGCATCGTCTGGATGGACTTGCACCGACAAATCATCTTCCGCATCTAAAATTTTAGTTAACAATGGAAAAACTGGTTCTGTTTGATTGCCAAACAATTCTTGGTGTTCTTGCCATAACTTATCTAATTTCCAACCAGCGAACTCGCCGTTTTCAACCGTACTAACGCCATGAGGATGCGCGCTAATTGCCCAACATTCGCCAATGCGATCATTAGGTAAATCAAAGCCAAAAACAGTATGAAGCTTGTTGCCACCCCAAATTTTTTCTTGAAAAACAGGTGCTAAAAATAATGGTTCTTGTTTCATGAGGATCCTCCTATCATTTTTCCGACTTATTATATCATTTTTTTACGCCACTAGTACTTTCTTGGAGAAAAGTCTCAATGATTTCATCTCTTTTTTTCAGATAAGCTGCGCGGTGGTCATAAGGATGGACTCGGTTCGATAGAAAAATCAGGCCTTTTTCTTGTAACGGATCCAATAACAAGAAGGTCCCTGTATAGCCGGTATGGTAGAGATAAGGACCTTTCAAATCCCAGCCCAGTGAGCGCCCTCCTTGTTTATCCGGAGTTTGGTCCTCTAACAATAGTAAGACTGTCTCTTCTTTTAAAAAAGGACCTTCATGCCAGCCTCGCTGCAACAGCATGCGACTAAAATGCAGTAAATCACCACTGGTAGTGAATAGACCGGCATTACCAGCATGAGCGCCTAAAATGAAGGCCTTAGGATCATGGGTTGTGCCTCGCAAAGGTCCTCGGGGGCTATCATATTGACTAGCAACCGCTTGGGCAGGGTCTACTTTTTCAAAACGGCTTTTCGTCATACCTAAAGGCGTCAGAACTTCCTCTTGAAAAATCGTCACCACATCTTGTTGAAAAATCTCTTCTAGCATAAAGCCTAATAAAATCGTTCCTGTGTCGGTGTATTTAACTGGACTAGGCAACTGAGAGGTCTGCATGGCTAAATAAGCTTGCCGCAAAGCAGACGCTGTCAGCTGATCACGATTGGGAATGTAGCCGGCAACACCACTCGTATGGGTCAATAAATGTCTAATGGTGACCCCTTCCTGAAAGGTAGGTAAAAAATGCCGCAAAGGTTCATCAAATTGCAAAACCCCTCGTTCCCACAGCTTAAGAATCACAGTTGTGGTACAAACAACTTTAGTCAGTGAAGCCACATCAAACAGCATCTCTTCTGTTAGTGCCTCAGCTGTCGGCAAAAGTTGCGCCAGCCCTAAAATATGGTGCTCATCTGGGTTAATGAAGCGATAATCAACTCCTGGGTAGGCGTCCCCCACTAGCGAAGCAATCTTCGCTTTCGTGCGTTCCATAACATCCATCTCCTTCTTACTAACTCACAGGATAACAAAAAAAGAACGCCCCCGCAAAGAGGCGTCCTATTGTTATTCTTTTGGTCGAGTGAACCACCACTCTACCCCGCTAGGATCAAAAATCGTCAGAATCCGGTACTTTTTATCAATATAAAAAGGTTGGGTTCCTGCCGCCAAATGATCATGTAAGGCTGTGATGGCCGCCTTATCAGGCAGTTGGATGGTGACGAAATCAAGTCCCAAACTAGCGGCTTCTTCTTCGTCAAATAGCGCATCTTCGTTTTTATGCAGACCAATCGTCAGTTGCTCAGCGCCAACTTTTAGCGAACCTGTATAATCTTTTTCCTTGATCCCCAATTGTCCTTGGAAAAAGTCATGGCTCCGGTCCAAGTCATCGCTGTTAAACAAAAGGCTCGTAACCGCCAAGGTATCCTGCAAACGTAAAGCTGGATCGGCCTCTTTGGCAAAGGCGGCAATATCAATTGCTTGACCCGTGGCACAGTTTGGCTTATTTTCGCGGTTCTGCGTAAAAAATTCTAATTCATTTCCTTCCGGATCCCGAATAATCAATCCCTTAAAGCCATCCATTTCTAATGTACTTTGGATTGGCTGATTGCCACGAATTGCCCGTTTAAGAAGGCTCGCTAATTCTGCCTCTGAGCCGACTGAAAAAGATAGCCGGCGCATTTTTTTCAAAGGGTACATCATTTCGCCCTCTGGTGTTTCTTCTAATAACAACAGCTCGCTCTCCGGCGCACTAGAGCCGAAAATCGTCAAATTGTTTTCTTCACGCTTCAAAGTAAAACCAATAATATGACGGTAAAATTCACTCATCGCTTCAACATTTTTGATGCGAATCGCAACGTTTTTGATCACGGCCTCCCTTGCCAGCTGATACGTCATGTCCTCTCCCCCATTCATCTACCTCTATTGTAGTGATTTGACTTTTTTTCAGCAAGGAATAACCCTTTTACGAGTTTCGCTTAATTTAAGATTTGTTTTTGTGGCGCCGAACAGCTGGGTAATCATCTTTACTTTTCACTATACGAACGTTATTTATTAAGTCTTTTTAAGAATAGACGAACAGTTTCGTCATATCGCACAAAAGAATTGACGAAATCCAAAAAAGGTTTTATGATAGGCGACATGTTCCAATTACTTTCAGAAAAAGGAGGAACGATTTTCATGCATCGTTCTATTACTACACAAGATTTTGATGTTGTTTTTCGTCAATTAAAACCAGCTATTTTGGATCTGCGGGAAGACGCCGCTTTATTACCAAACGCCCTGCAAATCCCCGCAACAGAACTACCTAGTCGCTTAGGGGAATTGGACAAGGATACGACTTATTTTGTTTTAAGTTATAGCGGCCGCAAAGCAGCCGTTATCACTGAATTTCTAGCTGAGCAAGGCTATGATGCTGTCTTAGTCATCGGCGGCGCTTATAGCTGGCAACGCTACGCAGCTTAAACATCTCTGAAGAGCTTCACACCCCCCATGACGATAAGCGCCATGGGGGGTGTTGTTACGTAATCGACTTGAACCAAGCTACTTTTGCATGCCCAAATGCATTTATGCTGACCTGACATCAAGGAAAAAGCTGTAAACTTAAGTCCTCCGCGACTTGGTTTACAGCCTTTTTTTACAGATACAATTCTTTTTTGGCTAAATAATTCCGTGCTTGCAGCAAATCATGAAATTGATAATCTGCCGGCGCCGGGCGATCTCGCAAATGACTTAAATCTTTTTGCAGCGGATACTGCCCTTTGCGGGTAGGTAAATCTGTAATGTCGTCTTCAATCAAGAAGGAGCGAATGCCCGCTCGGCTAGCAGCTTCGATACCAGCTGCTGAGTCTTCAAAAACGACAGCATGATCGGGCGCAATCCCCGCTTCTTTACAGGCAGTTAAGAAAATCTCCGGATCTGGTTTACCTTTGCTGACTTGGTCCCCTGTTACCATCAAGTCCACATCCTCTTGAATCCCTTCCATTTCTAAATAGGCCTTCACCTTATCCCGTGAGTTAGAAGAGGCCACTGCGATTTTAACCCCCTGCTCCTGAGCAAATTGGAAAATTTCCCGCACGCCTTTTTTCTTGAAAACCCGTTGCTCTTTCGCTAAGATTTCTTCTTTGAATTCATTCATGGAACGGCGCCACTCACTAGAATCCACGTCCGTACCATATAAAACGGCCATTTCTTCCCGAATATCTGCCTCAGTCCGACCAGTCAGATAGTAATAGACATTATGGGTGATTTCAAAGTCATGCTTTTCGGCTGAACGATAGTAGGCTCGGTAAGCTAAGCGGCCAGTATCAAATAACAGACCATCCATATCAAAAATAAACAATTCGATTTTATCCATCTTTTTCTCCTTCAAAAAGCGCAGCAAGAGGTCAAGGCCACTCGCTGCGCTGTGTTTCGTTACTAGCGTTTTGCGACAAGTGCCGCTAGCGTCTTGTCAGCAGCTTCACTGTCTTTTTGAATAGCACTTTCAGAAATAATGAAGGAACCACCAACTGCAATGATATGTTCATCTTGTAAATACTCAGTGAAGTTATCTTCATTGATACCCCCGGTTGGTAGGAATTGGACATCATAGAAAGGGCCGCTTAAGGCTTTAATAGCTTTCAAGCCACCGTAAATATCTGCTGGGAAAAATTTCACTACACGAATTCCATACTCCGTTGCCCGCTGAATATCGCCTGGTGTTGCGGTTCCCGGAAAGACAGGAATGTCCTGCTGGATACAATATTCAATGACTTCTGGTACGATGGCTGGCGAAACAATGAACTGAGCGCCATTGGCTACGGCGCTTTTAGCCTCTGCCAAAGTCCGCACCGTGCCAGCGCCGACAATCAGCTCACCAGAAGCGGCTAATTGTTTGATGGCTTCATTTGCTAAACTACTGCGGAAGGTCACCTCAATAAAGCGCACGTCATTTTTCACTAAAATTTCTTCTAGTTTTCCTAGTAGGCTCAGGTCTGTTGCCGTATAGAGGGGCAATAATTTTGTTTCCGCAATTTTTTGGTATAATTCATGGGCCATATTTGCTTGCATGCTCTTACTCTCCTTTTGCTTTGATAATAGCTTCATGCAGACCTTGCATGTAGGTAATACCCATGGCCCGATCATATAAGCCATAACCTGGTCGCGCTACTTCGCCCCAAACAGTACGGCCGTGGTCTGGACGAATCACGCCATCAAAGCCAACATCTACCAAGGCTTTCATAATGGCATACATATCTAAAGAGCCTTCCGTACTCAAATGAGCCGTCTCTTTGAATTTACGTTCTCCCATAAAACCGACGTTACGGAAATGAACAAAGTTAATGCGGTCGCCTACTTCATGGATGATTTCGACTAAATCATTATTAGGATCCGCCCCTAAAGAACCGGTACACATGGTGATACCGTTGTAAGGTGAATCTACCGCCTCAATAATGCGTTTTAGGTCAAAGAGATTCTTCGTAATCCGCGGGAAGCCGAAAATTTCCCATGGCGGATCATCCGGATGGATCGCCATTTTGACATCCATCTCCTCACAGACTGGAATAATCCGCTCTAAGAAGTATTTCAAATTATCAAATAGTTTCTCTTCTGTGACACCTTCGTACATTTCAACTAGGCCGTTGAATTTATTCAAACGTTCTTCTTCCCAGCCAGATAATTGGAAGCCTTTCGATTGGCTGCTGATTAGTTTGAACATTTCGCTTGGTTCCATTTCGTCTACCACTGCTTGGTCATAGACTAACGAAAAACTACCATCTTCATTTTCATAGAAAAGCGTTGTTTTGGCCCAACCAAAGATTGGTTTAAAGCTATAACAAATCAAATGTACATCACAAGCAGATAAATTCTTGATCGTTTGGATATAGTTGTCAATATAATGATCCCGTTCAGCTGTGCCCGCTTTGATTGCATCATGAATTGCGACACTTTCGATACCCAATAGTTCCAAGCCGCCTGCTTCAATCGACTCTTTCAAGTCTTGGATTTCATTGACTTCCCAAACGTCACCAGGTAATTTATTTAATAGCGTGCCGACAATTCCATTCATTCCTGGAATCTGGCGCACATTCTGTAACGGAATCGGGTCACTTTCCCCGTACCATCTAAAGCCCCATTTCATAGACTTTCCTCCTCGTATTAAAAATCATCCTCATCATCGTCAGCTTCTACCATGGAGATATGCCAAGCACTTAAGCTGTCGGCACCCTGCGCCAAAACAGCGGCTGGAACTTCAGCAATCGGTGTGTTCAGTAATTGATGATTAATAGTTTCCAAAAGCATTGGCAAGTTAACGCCACCAATCACATAGACATTTTCTTGTAACGCTTCTTCCAGCATGCTAGCTACTAAAACCGATTGGTTATAAGGACTAGCGCTGACTAGGTCTACCAAAACAATGACGCCATCTTCTTGATTTACTTCATGAATGGCTGCTTTGATTTTGTCCCCTAAGGCTTGCACATCGTCACCTTGATTTAAGTTCACAGTGGCAATATTATTGGTAGCACCAATAATCACTTCCGCTGAATCTTTCAAGCCATCACTTAATTTTCCATGTGTTGCAATTACAATCCCTAACATCGGGCTTCCTCCTTCAATCAGCTCCGGCTACTTTAAAAGTGCCGTCACTGTCATTAGATTTTCCATATTCAAATCTTGTTTCATGGCTGTTTTCGTTAATTCGTAACCCGCTCCCTCAACGCTCCCGCTAATGACATAGGTAACATCATTTCCTGGTGTCGCTGTCAAGCCAGCCTCTGCTAAACGGCCTTTACTAATACCACTGCCTATTACTTGCAGCGGCTCATTGGCCCCAATACTATCTAGGTAGATGATCTGTGCTTGTTTTTTGGTACTGGAGCGCAGCACTTCTAACCCGTTGTCCCCATAGGTTCCTTCATCTAAAAAGGCAAAGGCGGTGTTAGGTCCGGCTGCTTCCATCAATCGTAAAAGGGCTAAAACAGACGAGGTATTCCGAATGACATTTTTACGCCGTGACAAGCCTTGCGTGACTTTTCCTAGGGCAAAGAAGTACAGCCCAAAAATTGCGATAAAGAGCCAAGTATACAATGATGACAAGTCAAAGGCGGTTGTGGCCAATTTCATATAGAGTAGCGTGCCGGCCAGCCCTAGTAGGATCATCAAGATTGAACTTAAAATGATCAAATTTGTAGTCCGCTTACCTTGAACTTGCCGATCAAAGAAACGGTAACCGCCAAAATGAGCCAAAGGCGTATCATAATAAGTACAAATAATTCGATCTGCTTTTTTGACGTTGCCCACATAGACATTGCGGGAAGCTGTTTTTTTCTGCTGGTTGTACTCAATCACGCGCACATCTTCCCGCATACTAGCGATGTCGGTCACTAGCGCTTGGAGAAAGCGTCGTTTATTTTTATCCGTCCGTCGTACACGGTAGACATAGCGATAACGGAACAACCAGTCATTGAATTTTTCTTCTTGCTGCATCTTCTCACCTCAAGGACTTGTTCAACATTGCACACGCGGATTTAAGGAAAGGGGGATGTGCCGCCAGTTCCACAGCACGTGCTGAGACTTTTGACACAACCCCATTTCGCTTATAGTCCGAATTGCTTCAAGACGTCTTTCAAACTAGATTTTGGTGCAGATGGTGTCGCTTGGAAATAGATGTTTTCCACGCCATACTGCTCGTTTAATTCTTTCAACTTGAGGGCGTCGTCTTTGTTCAAATACACTGATTTGGTTACTAAGACGTCTTTCTCAGGATCTTTTTGCGCGATTCCGCCAATGTTTAATTCCTTCATTGGAATTCCGTGTTTCACTAAGTCGTAGATTACGCTAACCGTTTTGGTAATCAAGATACAGTTATAATCTTTAAACTTGTATTCATCCCAGTAAAATTCAGCTTTTTCCGGTGTAATCACGATGGTCTTTTGACCTGTCCGACTACCAGCATTTTTGTAAAGATCACGCATAAATTTATCTTTTGCAACGACATCATCCACCACGAAGATAGAGTTAACGCCGCTTTTTTGTGATAAAGTCACCATAACTTGTCCGTGGATTAAGCGTTCATCCACCCGTGCTAAATTGATTTCTCCCATTTCTGGAACACTCCCTTTTTTAAATTATAGAATACCGATGCCGGCTAAGACGATTAAGATCGCTGTCAACCATAGCAAGGCTTGGGTTACTTTTAACCCTTTCTTTGTATAGAACCAGTATACACCCATTACAACTGCTAGTGGTAAGATTCCCGGTACAATCTGATCCAGCAAGTCTTGAATGACGAATTCACGACCAGAGATGGCAAATTTCAGTGTGGAGGAAACTTTAACGTAGTTCCCTGCCAAGACACCCATCATAAACAGACCTAGTACAGACAAGGTTTCAATAGCTGTTTGAACGCCAGTACTTTGCATTAAGCCGGTAGCATTACGTCCCATTGAGAAGGCTTGGCGAGCAAAGAAGACCCCTAAGATTGCTTGGTACAGTGCAAAGAATACGAATGGGAACAAGGCACCTAGTGCACTACCTTGTTGCGCCCAAGGAACTGCGATCGCGATAAAAATGTACTGAACGGTTCCTGAGTCAATGGCATCCCCGATACCAGCCAAGGCGCCCATCAAACCAGCTTTCGTATTGTACATTAAATCATCTTGCATCATGATTTCTTTGTGTTCATACTCTTCTTCAGCCCGTTGTTGTTCCATTGAGCTCATCAAACCAGTGATGACCCCACCACCCCAGCTTAGCTGAGTGTTGAAGAATAGTAATTGACGTTTGTAAGCAGCTTTCAGCTGGTCATCGTCTTTGTATAATTTCCGTAATAGCGGCATCATTGCATATAGTAATGATGGTGCTAGGTAACGTTCAAATGAATGGGGAATTTCATTGGCAAAGTGCCAACGTAGATACGCTTTTGTTACATCTTTTTTAGTAATTTCTTCTGGTGCCATGCTTGTATTTTTTGCTAATTCTGTCATGTTATTCCCTCCTTGGCTCGTTTTAGAATCCGTCATCGTAGTCGTCGTCATCATCAAATGAAGCACCGCCACTTTCGACTGCTGGTGCTGCGTTCTTGCCGCCTTTTTGTGATTGTACAAAGATCAAGGCAATCAAGACACCAAAGATTGCGTAAGTAACCATGGTGATTTCCAATGATTTCAAGACAACACTCAAGAAGTAAGCTAGGAAGAAGAAGACCATGTAGTCTTTACGTCCAATGACATAAACTGTTGTCGCAATCCCAATTGCGGCCAATCCGCCACCGACAACTTCCAAGATATGAATGACAACCGTTCCTTCTAGGGCGGTGATTACGTCGGCAATCATTGGGGCACCAAAGTACAAGGCTACGAATACTAAAGGAACAAACAAGATGAATGATGCAATCGTTGGATACCAAATGATCGAACGAGAAATTGCTTTGTGGTTCAAATCTTCAACCGCTTTATCGGTATATTTACCTAGGAACGTATTGATAAAGAAGCGGAATTGATACAAGTAACTTCCCAATAGACCAACTGGTACGGCTACGGCAATCGCCGCTTCCGGTTTCAAGTTACCTAATAAAGCAACGGGTACGGCAATCGCTGCGGCAATTGACGGTTCAGCTGGCATTGAGCCACCAGGTGAGAAGACTCCCATGTAAATCATTTGCAAGGCTGCGGTAACAATCATTGCTTGAGCGACATCGCCCATGATAATCCCTACAACTAAACCGGTCATTAAAGGTGAGAAACGCAGCGTTAATGTCGCGCCCCCTCCTAGCCATCTTGACATGACTGCTGCAACCCAAAGGGCAATCAGTAAACTCTGTGTAACACTTAATGTATCCATATTTCCTCCTCCTATTTCTCACTCATATAGTTTTCTAAATCAAAAATTGCTTGCCGTAAAACTGCCTGATTGATCTCAATCGGGATCAAATGGACTTTTTCCTTCGAATCGATAAATTGGACGATTTTCTCAATAAGTTCTTGGTCTTCTGGAAAAATTCCCATTTGATGCAGTGAAGTTGGCAGCTGCAATTCTTGATAAAATGGCAGAAGTTCGTCAATCAATGACCAGCGTCCTTCTAGTGCCAATTGATAAAAGATGCCATAAGCCACCTTTTCTCCGTGTAAAAATGCGTGGCTGCCGCTGAGGTACTTGCTCATACCATCATGCATCGCGTGAGCCGCCGCGTTGCGTGCATATTTGTCGCCTAATCCGCCCACCATACCGGCAACGGCAAAGACGATTTCTGATAAATGCACAAACTCTTCTGAAACGATCCCCGCTTCCATGTCGCGGATGGCCTTTGCAGAATCTTGCATAATGGCATCCTTGCATAATTTAGCGGTGAAGCCAGCCATTTGCAGAAACGGTTCCGCTGTCAGCGCGTCTTGCGCTAGGATCAATTCTGATTCATACCATTTGGCGATTGTGTCTGCTAAACCTGCGATAAAATAAGGAACCGGTGAATCAATCACTAATTCTGGATCAGTGATCAAAAAGGCCGCTTGGCGTAAGTAATGCTCTGACTTGCCTTCAGAAGTACCATCTTCCTTATACATCACCGAAAGTGGTGTCCAAGGTGCACAATTACTGGCCAATGTGGGGATAACCCCAAAGTTCAGATTCAATCGATGCGCCGCATACCCGACAAGGTCGGCTAATTTTCCACCCCCGACACCAATGATAAAATCAATGTCTTCAGCTTGTGCGATGGCTTCAATTAGCCCAGCACCATAGTAACTACATTCACCAGTGTACTGATGATAGACCACTTGGTAATCCTGTAAGAAAGGCAGCCGCGGCTGGGCCTTCTCCCAAGAAACAGTTCCATGGACTACTAACAGCTTCTTCGCTTGATACTCCGCTAAAACGTCTGGCACATGTTGCAGTGCGCCAACATGATAGCGGTAAAACTGAGGTCCCACCTTTACTTTTAGATCTGTTAGCATAACAACCTCCTTATGATAGGTAGCGGCTGTGGGTCTGTACTGAACGTTCTGGCAATTTGCCAGCTGTTACATCCTCGACATCCCGCACACACTTTTTACCCATTTCCTCTAAACACTCCCGTGTATAGGCTGATGTATGGGGCGTCATGACGACATTGGGAAAAGCAAGGTAGCCATGATCATGACGACCTGGTTCTTCTTCCAACACGTCGGTAGCAAAACCGCCAATTTTGCCACTTGCCAATCCTTCAATCATGGCCTCTTCACTTAGCAAAGCACCGCGTGCACTGTTGGAAATATACACTTGATCTTTCATCTTAGCGATTTCTGCTTTGTCGATCATATGATAGTTTTCTTCCGTCAAGTTAGCACACAGGCAAATGATATCGGCTTCTGTTAACAATGTATCGAAATCAACTTTTTCAGCACCATGACTATTTAAATAAAGTTCTGATTTGTAAGGGTCATAAGCTAGTACTTTACAGCGGAAGCCATTACGTAAGGTTTCTACTACTGCGCTACCTGTATTACCGACGCCGATGACACCTACTGTCTTATTGTAAAGACTCCGTCCTACAAACTGGGCCCGATCTTCCCAACGATCTTCCCGTACCGCCGTATCAGCTGGCACTGTACAACGTAAAATCGCCAACAGATTAGTGATATTATTTTCTGCTACCGCATCTCGCTCCACTAGAGCTGGAATGATGGAAACAATCGTGTCATGTTTTTCTGCAGCCGCTAAGTCAATGTTGTTATAGCCAATTCCGTGGCGGGTAATCAAGCGCAGCTCATCTTTATAAGAGAAAAATTCTTCCGTAAAGAATGGGGTAACACTAGCAATAATAATATTGAAGCCTTGCAGTAGTTCCGCCAACTCTTTTCCAGGGATCTCACCATCAACGCTGAAGTGTTCTACCCGACCGATTTCATTTAGCCGTTTGAGATGCTCTGGGAAAATTTTCCCAAAACTACTGGAGTTGACAATCGCGATATTGAATTCTGTCATGTCAATGCCTCCTATTTCTTCACGATCTCATGACCGCCAAAGCCATTACGCAAAGCCGAAACAACTTTTGCCGAGAAACTGTCATCTTCTTGAGAAAGGTTACGCATAAAGAGACTCAAAGCAATGGTTGGTACCGGTACATCCATTTCCAGAGCTGTTTCAACCGTCCATTTTGCTTCCCCAGAGGCAGCAACTACGCCCCGGTAATCAGCTAACTTAGGACTTTGTCTGAACTGTGCTTCTGCGATTTCCATGAGCCAGCTACGTACGACTGAACCATGATTCCAAACGCGTGCCACTTCGGCTAAGTCGAAATCATAATTACTTTGCTCTACTACTTGGAAGCCTTCGCCAATAGCTTGCATCATGCCATATTCGATGCCATTGTGGACCATTTTCAAAAAGTGACCGCTTCCAGAAGCTCCCGCATAAAGATAACCGTTTTCAATGGCGATGTCTTTAAACAACTGTTCAATAGAAGCAAAAACTTCTTTGTCGCCGCCAATCATTAGGCAAGCGTCATTACGAGCGCCGGAGATTCCGCCTGATGTACCACAGTCAAAGTAGCTGATGTCCGCTTCTGCAAACGTATTTGCACGGCGAACAGAATCTTTGTAATTTGAATTGCCACCTTCTACTACAATGTCTTTTGCTGATAATAATGGTAATAATTGCTCTAAAACTTTTTCCGTTGGTTCGCCTGCCGGCAACATCAACCAAATGATGCGGCGGCCGTTAAATGAAGCAGTCAATTCTTCTAAATTCGTGAATGTTGCGACGCCTTCCTTTTTTGCAGCAGCTAAAGCCGCCTCCGATAAATCTAGCCCTTTTACATCATAGCCATGATCTTTTAGGTTGAATGCTAGATTCATGCCCATTTTACCCAAACCAACAATACCAATTTCCATGATAGCGCCTCCAATCTTTATACTTTTATTATACAAAAAAATATTTTTTTGTAAAGAGAAAATAAAAAAATATTTTTTGTTGCCTTTTATATGAAAACGCTGTATCTTTAAACCAAAGAGTATAATCATTCCCAAAGGAGGTTGCCCTAATGAGCGTTTCGATACGGCTAAAAATAAAAAGTCTCTATAAAGATCTCAGTCCTAAAGAACAAGCAGTCGCGGATTACGTATTGGAAAATCCGAGTAAAGTCAGTCACAGCTCCATCAGTGATTTAGCGAATGAGTTGGGCATCGCGGATTCAACCTTTTTCCAGTTCACAAAAAAGCTGGGCTTTAACGGCTTTAAAGATTTTAAGTTAGCGATGTTGATGCAGGAAAACGACATTTCTGCCATTACCATTCACGAAAATATCCAGCAGTCCGATAGTGAACTGACCATGGCTCAAAAAGTATTTGATTCCAATATTTCCACCTTGAGCGACACCCGCAACTTGTTACAAGAGGCGGAATTAAAAGCGGCTGTAGATATGATTGATGGTGCTAAGCGTCTATTTTTCTTTGGCGTGGGCGGTTCTGAGATTGTTGCGACGGATGCCTATCACAAGTTTCTACGTTCACCAGTACCAGTCTTTCATAGTACGGATTATCATATCCAATTGATGGAAGCCTCCCTACTGACTAGTGAAGACTGTGCGATTTTTATTTCTCACACCGGCAAATCAAAGGAAACAATCCACATGGCGGAAGTTGCCAAAGAGGCTGGGGCAAAAATTATTGTGGTGACCAGTCAAGCTCAATCACCTTTAGCTAAATTAAGTGATGTCACCTTCATCTCGATTTCAGAAGAAACCGAGTTTCGTTCAGAGGCCTTAGCCTCACGCATCTCCCAGCTAAGCTTAATGGACTCCCTCTATGTCATCCTCATGTTCCGCAATCGGAAGGGATCACAGGACTCCATTAGCAAAGTTCGCCGCGTAATTTCCGGCATCAAAGAATAGCCTAAAAAGAAGTGAAAGCATTTTACTTGTTTTCGCTTCTTTTTTTTAGTAGTATACATTTGTTATGTTACTGACAAAAAGTAAGGAGAATGAACAAATATGGCAACTGTTTTAGCAATCAAAGCACATCCCCTAACGAAAGATGAATCACGCTCAGTCCGTGCGCTTTCTACTTTCTTAGATAATTACCGCCAAACAAACCCAGAAGATACTATCCAAGTGATCGATGTATACAGCGACAATATTCCTGAAATCGACGAAGACTTGCTTTCTGGTTGGAATGCCTTGCGCGCCGGCACAGCTTTCACTGACTTGACTGAGAACCAACAAGCTAAAATCGCCCGTTTCAATGAATTAACCGAACAATTTTTAGCTGCGGATAAAGTCGTAATTGCTAATGCACTTTGGAACTTAGGGATTCCTACCCGTTTGAAAGCTTGGGTAGATACCATCAACGTAGCTGGTAAAACCTTCAAGTATAATGAACTAGGACAACCAGTTGGCTTAGCTGGTGGCAAAAAATTATTGCACATCCAATCAAATGGCGGTGTTTACGAAGGCAACGACCCAGCATCTCAATATATCAACACGATTTTCCGCTTTATCGGCATCGACGATATCCAACAATTATTTATCGAAGGTATCGATTACCAACCAGATCGTGCTGATGAATTGCTGACAGCGGCAATGGCCAAAGCAACGGAACTTGGAAAAACCTTTTAATTCTTAAAACTTAGGACGTCAACGAAATTCGTTGACGTCCTTTTCAGCGTCGTAGATCCCCTACTTTTATGATACCGAAAAGCACGCCCATACTCCTGTTCAAAATTTGACCTCCATGAGTTGGATTTTGACAGGATTAGCTAAAGCGTTGCTCCTACGAGGCTTTTTCAGATTTAGTATACTTAATTGTAGGGCTAAAGCTATCGAATGTTAAGTCATTGGAATTTTGTCAGAATACTGGTATTTTAGAGATACCTACAAAAGTAAACGATAAAAAATAAACGAATGACTTATTTCAACTTATCCATTGGTGTAAATGAGTTTAAAGGTGGAAGAAACGTATGACAGAATATGTCTATATAGGGAGTAATCGTCCTTTAGCGCTTGGAGATGTAAATGACCGAGGCATTCAAAAAGGATCAGTAATTTATTATGAGGATTTTGATCACCTTCCCAAATTTTATTTCGAAGCAAATATTGACGATAATACTGGAGAACGCTTTTCATTTAGCAAACACCTTAGTCCGTTTAGGTATCAAGTAGCCTCTATGAACAGTTTACCGGATGAAGGTGAGCCTTTTCTATCTGAGGAAGGAACCTCTTTCTTTAACTATATTCAAGAACACTTTAATGATAACAATGTAAAAAAAATAGCTGTGCTTTTTTCCCTAAATAGCTATGAAGACGAGCCTATATCGAAGCATTTAGAAATACCTCTTGAAAAGTTGACGATTGGTGACTTCTATTATAAAGAAAGTAAACTGCTTGAGATTACGCGATAAAAAATAGTAACAAGATTATCTAATTTGTATACCAATTAGATAATCTTATTACTTTTACTTATTCTCTCTATATAAGAATAGCTTGCCCCATTTTTGAAGCATTTATTTCTATTTAGTCAAATTTGATATAGTATGCATTTCTCCAAGTGAAAAAATTTCTTATGGTACTTTAATTGGATCTAGCTCAATCATTATATGACATATATAATTGACGGACAGACGTCCATAACAAAAAGCTTTACCGATGCTGGTAAGCCCCTATTAGCTTATATGCTCGAGGACTTTCTTGATAAAGAGCTCTTCTTGCCTACTCCTTCTTTCTTATCTGTTCATCTCACTATTCCCCAAAAAGAAAATACACTAAAACTACTAGTAAAATAGTTCCAAGCACAATAAAAATAATCCTTTTTGCATTTTTTTGGGAGGAATGATCTTTTTTTACATTTAATGCTAATGCTAAACTATCAAGTTCCTCTTCGGTAAATTCATTTTCTTCCCGTAATAGATTAATTTTTTCAGGGTCAATATTGGTCATTTTAGATAAATCCTCGTTCGACATATCTGAACTTTTTAGTGCTTTCTTGATGTTCAGAAATCTTTTTGAAATTGGAGCAATCAGGAAAGCATAATAAGCATACAATATTAAAGCATACACACCCATAGCAAAAACTGAATGCCCTAACCAGATCACTAAAACATACAAAAGTATAGCGAGTACAATGAAGCCAACAGAAATAGCTTTAATTTTCCTCTTTTCCAAATTTCCATCTCCCTCTTCTAGTAACTTATTAAATCGTTCAAACTCACCTTACTTAGCGAGTTCTTACCTTATGTTTAATAAGCTTATCATTAGTTTTATATGATAAGTTTATCATAAATATTCACTATATGAATAGATTCTTGCAAAACTATTGTTAGTATCAATAAATATTTCGGCACTAGCTCTCATCTACTAAAACCGTTTTGTTAAAAGATCAATATTTTTTTTGCAACAAATAATACGGTTCACAAATTTGAAAGGATTTTACTAAGTCATTGAAAAGTCTGCATCGACATTTTCTCTCAGAAAACATCGGATGGCGATACTCGAGTAACTTAATGCATATCTTTATTGAGCAATATTTTGTTTAGTCAATTTATAACTAATATGAAAGTACAAGCTGACTGCTTACATTTCTTTAATTTCTTTCGAAAAAAGGGTATGAGATTGACACGTTTTTCGTCATCTCATACCCTTTTTCTGAAGCCCACGTTAAGCGGCCATTCGGTTACCCCCCAATCTGGCTCATATGTCGCCAGGTAGGGGTCTTATCTTTGACGCGGTCTTGTTCATTCAACGCCATTTCATGATTCTCGGGTTTATCTGCTAAGGCTTGCCAAACTGCTGTTTCAAAAGCCTCAAAGTCAGTTAAACGACTACGTAAATCAATTTCATCGCCCCAATAAAGGCAAGACTTCAGACACCCATCTGCGGTGACTCGCAAACGATTGCAGCTTTCACAAAATTGGCAGCTCACTGGATGAATCAAGCCAAATGAACCTTGCGCACCACTGATTTGATAATTTTCCGAGGGACCATTACCGGATAGTTTTAGAGGCGTATAGTCCCAACCATTTTCTTGGCAGATTCGGAAAACTTCTTCGATACCTAGATAACGTTCCGACCATTCCTGCTGCTTGCTGGCAATCGGCATAAATTCAATAAAGCGGACGTTAACGTCATGGTCAAAGGTATAAGCTAAAAAGTCCACCAGTTCATGCTCATTCTGCCCTTTAATAACCACCGTATTGAGCTTAATCACAAATCCCTCACGGCTGGCGGCCTCAATACCTGCCAGCACCCGTTTCAACTGTCCACCACGCGTCATTTCATGATAACGTTTGGGATCAAAAGTATCTAAGCTGATATTCAAACGGTCAACGCCGTCTTTTTTCAAAGCTGGAGCCAAGCGCGGCAAAGCTAAGCCATTGGTGGTGATGGCGATATCTGTGATTTCAGGAATACTGCGAATCCCGGCAACAATCTCAAGAATATCTTTTCGCAGTAGTGGTTCGCCTCCAGTCAAACGAACTTTATGGATGCCCAACTTAGCAAAATGTTGGACTAATTGGATGATTTCTTCACAGCTCAGCACTTTTTCATCTGGGAAAAAGGGCAGTCCTTCTTCTGGCATGCAGTAGACACAACGCAAATTACATTTATCCGTGATGGACAAACGCAAATAATCATGGATTCGCCCAAAGCGGTCTTTTAAAACTGGGCTGGTAGCTGTCATTTCTGTCATTTTCAACCCCCACTCACAGGAGGAATTAAAGCAATCTCCGTTGTCGCGGCAACCGTAAAGGGACCTTCGACAAACTCCTGGTCTACGGCAACTAAACAGCTTTCAATATCACTACGATACAGTGGATAGGCTGTCGCAACCGCCGCTAGCAGTGTGGCTTTATCCAAAGTACTAGGCAGATCCAACTGAATTTCTGGTGCAATTGCTTCAGCCAAGTAGGCAAATAATTTAATTGTCATTGACTTAATCCTCCCCAACGGATTTGATCGGTATCATATTCTTTCTTCCAAATCGGTACATTCTTCTTTAAGTGATCAATGAGATATTCGCAGCCGACAAAGGCATCTTTGCGATGTGGACAAGCTACGCCGATAAAGACAGCTTCTTCGCCAATGGCTAGCTCTCCTAAGCGATGAACAATCACTACCTTTGCGCCTTTTTCTTCGACTGATGCTGCTAATTTGGTCAGCTCTTTTACAGCCATCTCTTCGTAAGCCGTGTAGCCAATTCCTTTGGTCTGAATGGCACCGGTCCATTCGCGGATCACACCTGAAAAAGTCACGATTCCTCCGTAACGGGGGTCTTTTAATTGATTATAGTAAAAGGCAACATCGATGGGTTCTGTTTGCAACTTGATTAACGCCATGTTGTTTCCTCGCTTTCTTATTTGTGAGATACTGAACGTATTGTACTTGTTTTTAAATAAAAAGGAAATAAGTGTACTCCCCAATTCCCTTTACTTATGGATTATGTTATGTTAACGTGAGAAAAAATCACGAAGGAGGCCCTAGGATGGACCGTTATGACCGCCAAATACGCGTGGCTAAAATTGGTGCGGCTGGACAGGCCAAATTACAAGCAGCCCACGTCTTAATCGTTGGTTGTGGTGCATTAGGCACTTACACCGCCGAGCAATGTGTCCGCATGGGTATTGGTCAGCTGACACTAGTTGACTACGATCATGTCGAGCTCCACAATTTACAACGACAGACGTTATTTACGGAAGCAGACGCCCTTGAGGCTATCCCCAAAGTAACGGCAGCTGCTAAAGCGTTACAAGCCATTAATCGTGCAGTAGTGATCAATCCAATTCAAGCATCCTTCGAAGAGTTCATATTGGCTGAGCTACCACCGGCTGATCTCCTCTTAGATTGTACCGATAATTATCAGGTCCGGCAACAACTGAATGATTATTGCCGTCATTATCAGCGGCCACTGGTCTTCGCTGCCTTAGCTGGCACTACCGGACAAGTGATGCCTTTGCGTCCCGGCGTCGATATTTGCTTAGGCTGCGCTTTCCCCAACTTGACTGAATTGGCGCAAAAAGATTGTGATCTTCTAGGAGTAATGACCCCCTTAGTGCCGCTCATCAGTAGCCTGCAGGTTTCCTTAGCTTTGCAAATTTTAACCGCAGCTCCCGACCTGCGTTGGGATCAAATGATTTATGTGGATGGTTGGTCTTTAGCCATTCAAAAATTCAAGGTCCGGCGTAACCCGCACTGCGCCTACTGTCAAAAAGCGCCTGCCGCGGCACCAAATCTTACTATCAAAAAGCTCTGTGGTCAGCAAGTCTTTGCGGTGCAAATGGCGCCAGCACTTTACGAAAAATTAGCTGCTTGCCCTAAACCCATTACAATTCGGCAAAATCCACTAGCCACTCAGTTGACGTGGGACCATTATCAAATCACTTGTTTTCCAAATGGACGTGCGCACTTTTACGGCTTTCAGGATGCGGAAGAAGTGCGACCTTACGCCGAACAATTAGTTTCAGGAGGTCTTTTTAATGGACATCAAGCTTAGCATTATTACTGTTAGCGATACGCGAACCGTGGCTACCGACAGCTCTGGTCAGCTGATTGCGACGCTACTGCCCGCGACGATTCCAGCACAAGAACGCATCGTCGTAAAGGATGACATTGCCGAAATTCAGACAGCCATCGCCGCTCGTACCCTTAGCCAAGATGTGCTGATTCTAAATGGCGGTACCGGCATTGCCAAACGGGATGTCACCTTTGAAGCCGTATCACCGCTCCTTGTGCAAACCATTGATGGCTTTGGCGAACTGTTCCGTTGGCTAAGCTATCAAGAAATCGGCAGCCATGCACTGGCTTCCCGCGCGCTGGCCGGCTTTGATGCACAAGATACCTTGATTTTTTGTCTACCGGGTTCTACCAAAGCCTGTCGTCTAGGAATGGAGCAATTGATTCTGCCAGAATTAGTTCACTTAGTTCAAGAACGGCGCAAATAACCACCTAAATAATGCAAAAAGTGTCTGAAACGCTATTGGTCGATTGCGTTTCAAACACTTTTTATTTAACCAGCTGGATTTACGTAATGACCGCTTTTTCCACCGATTTTCTCTACTAAATGACCATTGGTAATCCGGATGCCTTTATCCATCGCTTTACACATATCGTAAACTGTTAAAGCCGCAACTTGGGCCGCTGTCAAAGCTTCCATCTCCACGCCCGTTTGACCTGTGACTTTTACCGTTGCCGTAATCGTCAACTCCTGCTGATTATTATCGCGAAAGTGGATATCCACCCCACTAATTAATAGCGGATGGCACATGGGAATCAGTTCACTGGTTTTTTTCGCCGCCATAATCCCTGCGACCTGGGCGACTGCTAGCACATCGCCTTTTTTCACTTGCCCTTCTTTGATACGCTGTAAGGTTTCTGGCTGCATCACTACGGTTACTTCCGCTGTTGCCTCTCGGTGAGTAATCTGCTTTTCGGTCACATCCACCATCCGTGCCCGCTCTTGTTCATTAAAATGCGTCAATTCTGTCATTTTGTTCTGCTCCTCCTGCAACCACTCACTAAACCACTGAGCTACTTTTTCCGCAGTAGTGAAATCTACTACCGCGGGTCCCACTTTTTCCGGAAAGATCGTGGCAATCGTTAGAAACGGTCCATACTCTGCAAAATCAGCCACCTCGTCATTGGGACGCAATAGCAAGATTTTCGGATAGCTTTCCCACTTGAAGCCCTCAATCAAAATCAGCTCTGTTTTAGCTGCCACATAATGCGCGATTTCGTTCTCTAAAGGGACTGGCTTATTCGTCATCGGCCGCGTTTCGTGCCAGAAAAATCCGCCATCCTGCTGCATGCCCACTTGGTTAGCACCAGCTTGGGCAAAGCGGTCAGTGTCGGTACCCGCCACATCCATCGCCACACTGTGATGGGTATGCTTAAAGGCCGCGACTTCTAAATTATCATGGCGCGCAGTCTCAATTAGACGAATCATCGTGGTAGTCTTTCCCGATTTTTTCTTGCCAATTACTTGCAAGGTAGGCACCATACTTGGACCTCCTCTCCGGCTGTCAGCTCCTGTTCATGAGGAATCTTGAAAAAACAAGTAGTCAAATGCAGATTTCCTAAGGCGCTAGACTGGTCACTGCCCACTAAGGCCACTGTTTCCTCCCTCCAGGTTCCTCGTAAATAGCGGTCAAAATTATTTTTCTTACGATAATCATGGGCCAACTTCAAGGTCGTTTGCCGCAAGCGGCTCTCTTGTCCTTGAAAAGCCTGCAGTAAAGGTTCTACTAGTAAATAGAAACCTGTGAAACAAGCCCCTGGATTGCCAGAAAGTGCCAACACCGGGGTATTTTCGTAAACAAACGCCGTGGTGGGACTGCCTGGACGCATCGCCAGTTTATTAAATAAAAGTTGACCACTATCCTGCGCTGCGACGGCCAAAAAATCAAAATCGCCTACGGAAACGCCCCCTGTGGTAATAATTAAATCTACCTCTTGCGCTAAGCGCTTCAAGGTTTCTTCTACGGTAGCCATTTCATCCGCGATTTGACCGAGCTCATACAACGCCCCACCATTCTCAGCTACCAACGCTGCTAATAAAGGACCATTACTATTATAGATTTTACCAGCCTCTGGGACGCTGCCTGCCGCCAGTAATTCAGTTCCCGTAGCTAAAACCGCCACGCGCGGCTTTTCATAAACCAAACACTCGTTGATTCCAAAGGCGCTTAATAAACTGATAGCGCCAGCATTCATTCGTTGACCAGCAGTCAATAAGGTGGCGCCTTGTGGAAACTCAGCCCCAATTGGGGTGATATTGTCACTGCGACTACCTTCATGGAATAAGACCCTACCGTCTGGTAATTGTTCCGTTTTTTCCAGCATGATGACCTTGACTACATCCTCAGGCACTTGCGCCCCCGTCATGATACGAACTGTTTCACCAGCCGCTAATTTTTGTTGGAATGTCGCACCGGCTGGGACTTCCGCTGCCAAGCGTAAAGTAATCGGAAAAGCCCCATCATCAGCGGTCGTAATCCCATAGCCATCATAGCCTGAGCGCCGAAAAGATGGTTGTGGAAAAGGTGCGGTAATGGTTTCGGCTAAAACTAGACCATGAGCAGCTGTTACCGCCACTCGTTTGGTGCGTTTGGTTATCGTTAGTTCTTTTATTTTTTGCTGTGCAGCTGCTAGTGAGATAGCTGTTCGTTCTAGAAACATGCGTTCACCCTCGATTGTATATTTTTTCACATATAGGGAAATCCCTAGATGTATGTTATTATGCCCTATGATAAACTAATCACGAGCTTTTGAAAAGGAGTAACTCATGACAGTAGGACTAATATTAGCCGGCGGTCATTCGCGCCGATTTGGCAGTGACAAAGCAACCTATTATGATTCACAGCTGGAACAATATTGGATACAGTTGGCGTATGAAAAATTACACGTACATACTAAAAAAGTATTGGTGGCAGCCAATGAAAACAATGCGCAACAACTGCAACAATTAGTCCCAGCAGCCCTGGTATTGACAGATCAAGCCCCTTTTAAAGATAAAGGCCCCTTAAGTGGTCTTTATGCAGCGGCCCTAACGAACGCTGACGATTTTCTGATTATGGCTGTGGATTATCCTAAGCTCTCATCAGACAGTCTAGAAAAACTATTACAGCACCCCAACTGTTACGGGGAGGATGCTTTAGGCAATGCCCATTATACGTTGGCGCATCTGCAGTTCACTACCTCTCAAATTACTGATTTTTTAACTACTGGTAACCAACGTCTGCGGGATTTTTTAAGTACGCTAGACGCTCACCCACTACAACTGAGCCAAACGCTTACCAACCAAAATCAGAAAGAAGGTTCATCATGAAAAAAATTGTTGCGATTATTGCTGCTGTCGTTATTATCGGCGGAGGCGGGTTCTTCTTTTGGAACCAATCCAAAGCGAAAACAACGGATCCCATCACCTTGAATTATTCCGCGGCTGCTAGTCTGAAAGATGCGTTAGCTGAGATTGAAACCAATTACGAAAAAGAGCATCCCAATGTCGACTTGGCCATTGATTACGGTGGTTCCGGCGCAGTCCGTGAAAAAGTTGTTTCTGGCGCACCGATTGACGGTGTCTTACTGGCCAGTAAAGCTGATACGGATAAATTAGTAGCTGCCGATGCGGTAACGGATGAAAAGAAATTACTGACTAATACTCTTGTCCTAGTCAAGAATGCTAAAAGTGATATTCAAAAAGCCGATTTGGCGGATGTTTTAGCGGCGGCGAAAAAAATCGCCATCGGCAATCCTGAAACAGTTCCCGCTGGGCAATATGCACAGGACAGTTTGAAAAATGCGCAGCTTTACGATCAAGTCAAAGATAAACTTGTCTTAGCTAGCGACGTGCGCCAAGTTTTGGCTTATGTTGAAGCAGGCAACGCGGATGTAGGCTTCGTTTATCAAACAGATGCTTTAACAACAGATAAAGTTGAAATCCTTCAAGCAGTGCCTGACGATTTGCATGAACCAATCCTTTACTATACGGCTACAGTCAAAGCCTCTAAACAACCAGCGGCAGTTGCTGCCTTCAATGACTATTTAACTGCTGCTGACAGTCAAAAAGTGTTAGAAGATTACGGCTTTTCCATGGCTGAATAAACTTTTCGTGCTAGCCACGTGTATAATTTTAAGGGAGTTTGCCAAGGTCTGGTAGACTCCCTTTTCCATAACTGCTAGACTGTTTTTGTACCCATCCCTTGATTGAAAGGAAATGACCCATGAGTCCGATTTTTCATTCACTATATGTCGCCATCTTTGCCACTGGGATTGGCTTTTTGATTGCCTTACCCTTTGCTTATTGGGACGTCTATTATCCTTATAGAGGTCGGCGGATCGTCGAAATTTTGTTTCTACTCCCGCTCGTCCTACCTCCCACCATCGTGGGCTTTTATCTTTTACAACTATTTGGCAAATACGGCGTTTTAGGTCAGCTCCTGGAACGCGTCAATTATTCGCTTATTTTTACCCTGCAAGGGGCGACCTTAGCCACGATTGTAGTGATTTTACCTTTGATTTTCCAAGGCTTAAAAGGGGCCTTTGCCTCGATCCCACAAAATTTGATTGAAGTGGCACAAACATTATCCGCCAATAAACGTGAAACCTTGTTTCGGGTAATTCTACCGAACTGCTGGCCCAGCGTGATTGCCAGTATTCTGTTAGCCTTTTGTCGCGGTTTAGGTGAATTTGGTGCCAGCCTGATGGTCGCCGGCTATATTGAAGGGAAAACCGATACCATCGCCACCGCCATCTACTTCGCCGTCCAACAGGGCGACACGCAGCAAGCCTTTCTCCTTAGTGCTGTAAATGTCGCCATTGGCGTAGTCTTGCTGCTGATTATTCAATTGCTGAATCACCGGAAAGGAGCCTTTTTATGAGCCTAAATGTCCAGTTGGCGATGCCCTTATGTCCCACTGATCTCCAGTTTGCGCATCATTTTACCGCACCAGTGACCGGCCTCAGTGGACCTTCTGGGGTTGGCAAAACAACGATTCTGCGCACCATCGCTGGCTTGATTACGCCCCCTAAAGCACGGGTGACTTTTCATGAAGAGGTTTGGACGGATACGACTACCAAACAGCACGTGCCGACAAATCAGCGCGATTTGGCCTATGTCATGCAGGAGGTCGCCCTTTTCCCCAACTTAAATGTGACGGAGAATATCTTGTTCAGTCAAAAAACACAACGTAAAAAAAATCAGGCGCCACCTAGTAATTACTTCAATTTTCTAGTTGAACGGCTAGGGTTAGAAAAGCTTTTGACGCAACCTATTCAACGCCTTTCTGGTGGTCAAAAGCAGCGTGTGGGCTTAGCACGGGCATTGTATAGCCAGCCCCGCTTACTTTTGCTGGATGAGCCGTTTAACGGTCTGGATGAAGGCACTCGCGCACAAGCCATGACCTTAACCAAAGAGCTTTTAAACGAGACCCAAATTCCGGCCATCATCGTCAGCCACCATCAAGTAGAACTAGCCACCTTAGCACAAGAAATCATTCAATTGACACCTTAAAGCGTAAAACAACCCCGTCTCGCGATTGAGACGGGGTTGTTTCGTAGCCGACGACCTATTCAGCCGCCTTTTCGATACCTTTTTCTAATTGAACACCTTCCACCTCTTTGTAGGCTTCTTTAACAAAAGCCGCCATAAAGTGATAGAATACATAGCCAATAATCAAGGTGACTAAATACAATTTGATGCCAAAGAATTGATTTAAAAAGTTACCCGGTTGTAAATGCTCTAAACCAGTCAAGTAACGCGACATATTGAGTGTGGCAATCAAGCAAATCGCCATCGGGAAAGTCAAAGCCGCAAAGGTCGGATTAAACGGACGACGCATAAAACCCGGTAGTGAAACTAAAATGTACAAGCTAATCAAGAACAATAGGCCATAAATGAAACCAGCAACTAATAAGTTTGGTTGTTCGGTCAAATTGAAGTAGCTAACTAAGCAAAGACTAGGCGGTGCTAAGAAGATCGTCTTCATCAGCTCGGTTTGTTTCGTCATGCCTAATTTCATGATACGTAAGGCCATTGCTGGTAATAAAATCGCTGAAATTAGGAAGCCATAAATCAACAAGCCTTTTAACACGATAGGATTGCCGTAAGTGGTCCCCACCACAACGGGTACCAGAATACCCACGTAGGTTACGAACCAACTAGGTAGAAATGTTTCCGGATTGAATTGGCGAATCACATTACGCCAAGTAAACAATAAAATATGTAGTGCATGTACGACTACGGCTAAATACCACAGTGCAACACCCAAAGCTGGGATATATGGATAAACATAACTACTCAAAATAGCGGTTAACATCATAACAGCCGCGTATAAACTAGCTGGTACTACCTGCTGATATTCCTTTTTGAAAATATCGAAATGGAAAATAATCTTCACCATCATAACCAACCAAACTAAAATTCCTAACCACATAGTGATATGGCGGACACCACTGAACCCTACGGCATTATACGCATTAGACAAGGTACAAAAACCGACCGTGGTGGCCACCGCACCTGCCGGTAGTTTACCAGCTCCATCAAAAATCTTCTTCATAAAACACTCTCCTAGTTTATTATTTACAACTGATAACAGCCGTCATACATTTGTTAAAAAGTGAGCAAGTTTGCATTTAAGTAAAGCTGCAGCCGAAACTGCAGCTTCGTTCTTACACACAAAAATCAAATTCAAAGTTCTCGGTCAAATCAAAGAAGTCTGAGTAATTGATGTCGAAGATCGACTTATGCAGACGATCCACTCGAATTTGCTCTTTCACTAATTGCGTTAAAATTCCGCTATACGCTAAATCCCCTTGAATAATAGCGCCGGTAATAACGCCATCTTTATGGATGATTTTTTTGTATTGGCCCGGCGTTTCTAAAATCTCTACTTGGTAGCTGTCATCAGCGGGAATTGTCACACCAAGGGACATCGTGTTGATCCGCAAGAAATTCATTGTTGATTTGCTGGCAAAGAAATCCGTCAGCTCACGAGGTTGGCCGGCCATATTGCTAGCCGCAATAATACCTTCTTTGACAGCGGCGGGCCAAATCGGATTACGTCCCGAAACATCTCCAGCCCCATAAACATTGGCTACATTGGTTTCCCCTAAGGCATTGAACAATAAACCAAAACGATCCCGTTCAATCTCAGTCTCTTCCAAAAATTGCACATTAGAACGCACGCCGGTTGCCACAATTAATAAGTCGCAAGGAATCGTTTCTTCATTAGATAAATACAACGCTTTGACGTCACCTTTTTCATCCATAATCACTTCTTGCACGGCTGTATTATAAAGCTGGTGCACGCCACGGTCGGCAAAAGCATCCTGATATGTTTTAGATGCGCGATGGTCTAATTGAATCGGTAGTAAACGATCGCCAAATTCTACTAAGGTCAAGTTTTTACCATAATGCAGCAAGCCTTCTACCGCGTCGATTCCGACTAAACCAGCCCCCATCACCACGATATTGTCGACTTCTGGCAGCTTTTCTTTAATAAAAACAGCGTCATCTAGGTTACGCAGACCAATGACATTGCCCGCCTCTTTGATATTCGCAACTGGCGGGAAGAAAGTTGACGCTCCCGTTGCCAATAGAACTTTATCATAAGGAACCGTCTGACCATCTGATAAAGTCAACACTTGCGCGTTGGGGTCGATTTGTGTTAACGCTACGCCCTTTAACCAACGGATATTATTTCGTTCGATAAAGTCAGCATCTGTAAAATTCAGCTGCGGTACATCCCGTGAGCCTTCTAAATAGTGATGCAAGATACAACGGGAATGGATGGCTTCATCTTTTGAAATCAACGTTAGGTTGGCATCAGGTGCAATTTGTGCCAAAGTCCGCAGGCCGTTGATACCAGCAGCGGAGGCTCCTACTACGACATATTTCATTAGTTGACCTCCTCTAGTGATGGTTGAACAGGGGTCACTTCTTCTAAAGTGATCGCCTGCATTGGACATTTTTCTACACATTGTGGGCTCTTGGTTGGGTGATCCAAGCACATATCACATTTCATGATGACTTTATGCTGCATCCGGTCAGCCTTCAACACACCATAGGGGCAAGCCATGACACACATGTAACAGCTAGCACATTTGTCTTTGTCATACAAAACATAACCTGTTTCCGAGTCCTTATACATAGCGCCAGTCATACAAGTGTAGACACATTCTGGTAAATCACAGTGTCGGCAAAAAATAGGCGAGTTGACGCCTTCATCGCTGACAACAACCCGATTACGGGGATCCTCCCCACCATGGGCCACAGAACAGGCCGTCACACAGGTTAAACAGCTAATACATTTGCTGCGGTCGATATTGATTCGTTTCATCTTAGACAGACTCCTTCACTAACTTGTTGATCCGCACCGGTGTTGATTTAAATGATGGCTCTTTTGAAAAAGAGTCATAAACCGATGGCGTCAAACGGTTGACTTCGATATAGTGCATCGGCGCATACACTTCATCCTCATTAACAAACTCAGAAATCAAGGCTTCAAAATGCTCTGCAACCCCATTGCTAGAAACCACTTCGATGATTTCTTTTTGTTCAATAGCTAATTGATTAGCGGTGGTTGGATGTAGCAAGACATAGGCCCGGCGTTCAACGGCATCCTGAACCTCAGGGATTTCCCGTGTCCGTGTTTGCGTATGCCATTGCCCTACTGTTCCACGACCGGTATTCAGTAATAACGGGAACTCTTCTCCCAACGCTAGCGGATTAGGCAGCGGGGCTTCAAACATAAAGTTGGCTTTGCCACTTGGCGTATAGAAACGATTATTTTCGTATAGGCGGCGTTCATCAGCCACACCTTCCGCCTTATGCTGTGGTGTATAAGGCCACTGCACGCCTTTAGAATCAGCTAATTCTTCATAGGTAATCCCTGTAAAGTCACAAGGCATATTGGCAGAGCATTTCGCCATCAAAGCAAAGGCACTGCTAGGTGTTTCCCAGCCTTTTAACAGCTCGCCCATACCTAATGCCTCACCCATCTTATAAAAGACTTGGTAGTCAGTGAGTTCATTTTCCATTGGCGTCAAAGCTGCCCGCATAAGAGACAAACGGCGTTCCGTATTAATCAAGGTGCCTTCCTTTTTGATTCCCGGTACTACTGGTAAATAAATATCGCAATTTTCAGCGGTTTTCGTATCGTCATAAATATCCTGTACAATGAACAGCTCCAATTTTTCGGTGGCTGCCCGGAAAGTATCACTATTGATCCAAGAATGGATCGGATTAGTCGCCGCTACCCACAAAGCTTTAATCTCACCGGCATTGATTTTTTCGATGATTACGTTATAAGGCAACGTCGGTTTAGTCGGCAGCCAGCTGGAATCAATTCCTAACGCTTGTCCTACTACTTCACGGCGCGCTTCGTTATCGTATTCGCCGCCACCGTAGAGACCAGTGGTATTACTAAACAAACGCGAACCCATGGCATTACATTGTCCAGTCAAGGAATTGGCGCCGGTTCCCGGACGCCCCATATTGCCGGTCATCAAAGCTAAATTGATAATGGCTTGCGCCGTCCGAACCGCTTCGTAGCCTTGGTTGACACCCATCGTCCACCAGAAAGAAACATTTTTACCAGCATGAATCAATTCTGCTAGCTCTTTGATTTCCGCTTCCGTTAAGCCAGTTTCTGCCACACGGCTCAAAGGATAATCTTGTAAAAATTCTTGATACTCCGCAAACTTTTGCGTATGTTCCGCAATATAACTTTCGTCAATCCAGCCTTGATCCAGTAAATACTTGGCTAAAATGTACATCACTTTCAAGTCAGCTTTAGCCTTCAACTTGTAGTGGATATCCGCCTGTTTAGCTGTTTCAGAGCGACGTGGGTCGATGACAATCACTTTTTTATTTGGCAGCTTGTTCATGCGAATGCGTCCCCAGAAAACAGGATGTGCCACCACTGGATTGGCACCAATCAAAATAATCGTGTCTGATAACTCCGCATCATTCAGCGTATAAGGGGGGGCATCATAACCAAAGCTTTGTTTATGGGCCACAACACTCGTTGCCATACAAAGACGCGTATTGCCATCCACATTTCCTTTTAGATAGGTCCGCATCACATGACCAAACAAGGCCATTTCTTCCATCGTTAATTGCCCCGTACTAATACCGGCGACACTATCAGGTCCATATTTTGCAATGATCTCCTGCAAACGATTGGCTGTCTGCTGCAAGCCTTCTTGCCATTCAACGTGGCTAAAGCTGCCATCCGCTTGCTTCATCCGTGGTCGCGGATCTGGCTTGAATAACTGCTGCTGCCGATCTAGGCGCAGCCCTTTGATACAAGAAAAACCTTTATTCACCGGATAATCTGGTGTCGGGACGATCTTGACGATTTGTTCATGCTCTGTGTAAAAATCCAAATTACAGGCTAAAGCGCAATAATTACAAGTAGATTGTGTCTTCTTCATGATTTAGCTCCTTACAATAGTGATGTTTTTCACTTATTAAACTAAAAAAATAATTGCCAAAGATAGTACGAGGGCACATTTTTATTCTTCTTCATTTTACTCGATTAAAAAACAAAGATTGATTAGGGAACTCCCTATATGTCAGTTAATAAATCAAAATAACACTGTATTAAAATAACTAATTGATAATGATTATCACTCTTGCTAATTTAAAAATTAAATAACTTTGTTATTTAAGACAGCCTGTGATTATGAGAATGATTGCTAAATATTGAACATTTGATTTAGTAAAAGAAAACAGCCCAGTGAGAACTGGACTGTTGGGGAAATACAAACTATTTATTCTGTATATTTCATAAGTCGATTGATGTGAACTGCTAGGTAGACAACCTCATCTTCTGGAATAGATTCCTTATAAACTTTTTCAATATATTCCTTCACTTTGCTAGCGATCTCCATAGCTGATGGGTAGATGATCCACATCTGTTCGGCTAATTCCGTATTATCCTCTTGTAAAAGATGATGTTGGTAGAATCGTTCAACAAAAAAACGAACGTGTGTGATGAAACGTGTATAGTGAATCGAATCTGTATTGATTTCCTTTTGAATCGAATAGCGAACCATATTCACAATGCCGCCTATCATCTTAGCATACTTAAAACCATCTGCGGCTTGCGTATTATCAGCTTGAGCATTGATCAAGTGAAAAGCAATATTGCTTGCCTCTTCCTTGGGTAACGCAATCCCAAACTCTTGATTGATTTGCTTTACCGCCTTTTTGCCTATTTCAAATTCATTTGGATAGTAATTCTTGATTTCCCAATATAATCGGTTAGCAATCGCCATACCTTCCTGTGCCCGTTCCACCGCAAAATTTAAGTGATCCGTCAAAGTTAGATAAATGGACGTATTAAGCTTTTTATTTAAGCTACGTTCCGCCTCTTTGACGATTCGTTGTGTCAAATCGAAAAATTCATAAGGAATCTCGCCGACCATCTCCAAGATTTGTGTCGTTTTTTGATCTTCCACAGGCAGATACACTTGATCCACATTATCCATTGAGACAATCTCACCAGTTTTGCGTCCAAAGCCAATACCTTTTCCCAAGGCTATTTTCTCTTTCCCCTGATCATCAATCAAAATGACACTGGAATTCAGCACTTTTTTGATAGTCGGCATATTCCTTCTCCTCTACTTTTTACTCATTTAATGATGCGCCATTTGTTTTGATAATATCTTGATACCAATAGAAGGAATCCTTTTTATAGCGGTCATAGGAGCCTTTTCCTTCGTCATCTACATCCACATAGATAAAGCCGTAACGTTTGGACATTTGAGAAGTTCCTGCGCTGACTAAATCAATTGGTCCCCAACTAGTATAGCCTACTAAGTCAACCCCTTCATCGATTGCTTCCTTCATCTGTTGAAAATGTGCTTTGAAGTACTCAATACGATATGCGTCATGAACTTGACCATCTTCAAGAATATCTTTGGCACCCATCCCGTTTTCTACAATCATTAACGGTAACTGATAGCGATCATACAACTCAATCAACGAGATTTTTAAGCCTTTCGGATCAATCTGCCAACCCCATTCAGTAGATGGCAAGTACGGATTTTTCACACCTAGGACAGTATTACCAGGGGTTCTTTCAGCATCCGGGTCCCCTGATTCAGCCATAGACATATAGTAACTAAAGGTAACAAAATCGACTGTGTGTTCCTTCAAAATTTCTGTGTCGCCGGCTAACATCTCAATGTTAATATTGCGTCTGTTTAGATCCTTCAGAATCATTTTAGGGTATTCACCGAAAACTTGAACATCAGCGTAAAAATTGTTTTCTAGATTTTTCTTCAAGGTTAATTCCACATCGATAGGGGCACAAGTCAGTGGATAAGTCATTAGCTTGGTCAACATACAGCCTACTTGCGCTCCTGGTATTTTAGCATGGGCATCCCGGGTAACTAAAGCACTTGCCACAAATTGATGGTGCAAAGCTTGATAAATCGTTTGTTCTTCTAAGCCCTTTGGTGACTTCTCATCAATAATGCCGGCAGTAGTAAAGGGATGCCGGTGGATACTATCAATTTCATTGAAGGTTAGCCAGTATTTGACATATTCACCAAAATGATCGAAACAAGCATTAGCAAAACGGACAAAATCCTCTACTACTCGGCGGTCCGCCCAGCCATTATACTTCATTGCCAAGGCTAGGGGCATCTCATAGTGAGACAACGTCACGATTGGTTCGATATTTAAGCGACGCATTTCTTGAAAGACTTCGACATAAAAAGCGATCCCTTTTTCGTTTGCTTCCAGTTCTTCACCTGTCGGAAATAAACGGGACCAAGCAATAGAAAGACGTAATGTTTTAAAACCCATTTCCGCAAACAATGCCAAATCTTCTTTATAATGATGATAAAAATTGATGCCACGACGCTTAGGATACCATGTATCGGTTTGGTCGGCGATGGCTTCTTCAATTTTTTCTAAGGTAATATGAGCGTGCGCGGCGTAATCTTTGTTATCAACATGTGGTTTATACGATGCGACGTCGGCAACCGACATCCCCTTACCATCGACATTCCACGCTCCTTCTACTTGATTGGCGGCAACAGCGCCTCCCCATAAAAAGCCTTCAGGAAATTGTGTTTGTGTCATATTAAAACTCCTTCTCTTATAAACTGGCAATCGCCAATAAGTCTGATTGATTATTTACTTGTTCGTGGTTATTTAAGGTCTTCACATCATATTTATCTTGATTTGTTACCACAAAAATGACTGTGTCATCAAAGCCTTTTTCTTTAATCAAGTCACGGTCAAAAGCAACTAATGGTTGCCCTTTTTTCACAGTGTCGCCTTGCTTAACAAAAGTTTCAAAACCCTCACCATTTAACTGCACCGTATCAATACCAATATGGAACAAGATCTCGGCACCATTTTTCGTTTTTAAGCCTAATGCGTGCTGTGTTTCAAATACCATCGTGATTTCGCCATCTTCTGGTGCAACAAGGAGGTTTTCCTCAGGGATAATCCCGACACCACTACCCACCATTCCGGAAGAAAAGACATCATCCTTCACTTCCGCCAGGGGAATCACGCGGCCAGCAACGGGGCTGGTAACCACTGCATCTTCTAAATTGATCGTTGCTTCTGATGGCTCACTTTCAGTCACTTTGTCTTTATACATCACTAGTGCGAAAACAAATGATGCCACAAATGAGATTCCCATAGTAACGAATGCCCAAACTAAGTTCATAGCATTATTTTTATCAGCGAACATCGTAATGCTGGCAATTCCTGGTCCCACTAACGCAAAGCCTTTAATGGCCGTAATTCCTGCAAAAGCACCCCCAATCAAACTGGAAGCCATGACGCTATATAACACTTTTTTATTTAGGATTGTGACCCCATATAAAGCTGGCTCAGTAATCCCGAACAGTGCCGAAATTCCAGCAGAGATGGCTGTTGACCGTAATTTGCGGCTCTTCGTTTTTAAGGCTACTGCAAAACATGCGCCAGATTCAGAAATATTGTGTGCCAGTGACGCTGGTAGGTACAACAATTCTGCTCCAAGCTCACTCATGGAGGACACAGCATACGGAATCATCGCCTTATGCATTCCTGTTACCACCATCAATGGTAGTACTGCGGCTAGCAAGCCTGTTGCGACCCAACCAAAGTGGTTATATAAGCTTACGATGACTGTTGAAAAAGCTGTGCCGACATTATAGCCTAATGGGCCTAAAATCAATAACGCAATAGGAACTGTAATAAGCAAGCTCATCATCGGTACAAAGAAAATGCGAATCGGCTTTGGTGAAAATTTTGTGAATAGCTTTTCTGCCTGTGCATAGAATAAAACGGTTAAAATAGCTGGAAAAACTTGAGACGCATAGGCAATATTTTCCAAGCCAAAGCCCATGAAGTTGGCGCCCTCTGCTAACAAAGCAGTCATTTCCGGCAGAATCAATGCCCCCACAGCCGACACGGCTACTAATTGGTTGACCTTTAGCTTATTGGCTGTGGTCATTGCTACTAGGATTGGCAAGAAATAAAGAGGTGCTCCCCCAATCATATTTAGAATTTGATAGGTTTGGCTTTGATCACTTAAAATACCCATGATAGAAGCTAGCAGTAACAATGATTTTAAAACACCCCCGCCCGCAATAGCAGGTACTAAAGGTTGAAAAATCGAAATAACAAAATCTAAAATGACACTACCGATTTTTTGCTTTTTCTTCGGTCCAGCCGTTGTTGAAAAGCTGCCACCTAACAAAGAAACGACCTCATCATAAACTTCTACTACGTCATTTCCAATAATAACTTGGCATTGAACATTTTGGCGAACGCCAATCACACCCTCTGTTTGTTCTAAACCAGCTACATCAGCTTTGCTGTCATCATTTAATGTAAAGCGTAAACGCGTTGAACAGTGCTCCAAGTGGGCGATATTTTCTTTGCCACCGACTAATTCTACAATCTCTTTTGCAGTTTTTTTGTAATCCATTCTCTTTCCTCTTTTCATGATTAAGTTGGAATGATTTAGTGGCCACTAAAATCAAAAAAGGCAGGAGCTAAATAAGCAGTAAATAGACTAATCCCAAGAATTAGTTTTACAACTTATTTAGGTCCTGCCTGCATTACCAGTCACATGCCTTTTATACACAGTAATATATCATAGTCTTTTTGAAACCGCAACCAGTATTTTGAAAAATATTTTTACTGGTTGGTTATTTTCGTAACCTACTCAGATAAATACCATTGAATAATCTGCAGCACGCCCTCTTCATTATGGGAGGGTGCGCGGTGTTTAGCAATTGCGGCAACCTCTTCACTGCTTTCCGCCATGGCATAGCTATGTTCAGTCAACGCCAACATCTCCAGATCATTATTGGCATCGCCAAAGGCCAGTAGTTCATCTGAGGTCAGTTGCCATTGCGACAATAACCGTTGAAGTGCCGCCCCTTTTGTTACTCCTGGAATAATGATATCAATACTGCCGTGACCACTAGCCACCGCTTTGATACGACCAGAAAACTGTTGATTCAGCTCTGTGACTATTTGTTTTGTGGCCGCCACTGGCACATTTAAAGCCAACTTGACAAACTCATCCTGCGGGAGCGTTGCAAAAGACGCTACCTCTGCCAATGCAAAATAATACTGAGCCGCAAATTGCTTGAACTCTTCACTAGCAGAGGCTAACAAGTAAGCCTTCTCAACACCACATAAGATAAATTCCAAGTCTGCCTGTGCCACTAAACTGTTGATGATTTCTTGAACCAAGTCCCTAGCAAATGTTTGCTTCGCAACTAGCTGGCCTTGTTGAAAAATCAATGCACCATTTTCTGATACAAAAGTGATGGCTGCTCTTTGTTGAGGAAAGAAAGAACGTAACTGCGCATACTGATTGCCGCTAGCCACAATAAACCGAATGCCTCGTTGGATCATTTCTTCAAAAAGTTGAGCGAAACGCACGCGATTATATTCACTGTTTTGATCCAAAAAAGTCCCATCCATATCAACGGCGATAGCTTTGATCATGTAAATCTTCCCTTCTCTGATTCGCTTGTCCTTAAACTGCTACTTCAGTTTACCAGATAAATTAGCCTGCACCGAACATTTGCTTACCTGATACGTAGAGAGGTACTAAGCTGCCAGCTATCTGTCCAATACTTGGATTTTAGGCCATTGCGCTTGCCAATTTTTCTTCTTAACTCGCTCTTGGTAGAGCTGTCTTCTAGTAGTCGATGCTCTAAAATGTGGCGTGGCTCTGACGATGAAGTTCGTCAAGTCTACTATACCGTGGGGGGCCATCAATTCTAACTGTTGCTCATTTAAGCGAATCGCAATCGCTGTACAAGTTTCGGGAAACTTAGCAACGGCATCATAGCTGTTTTGATAGGGGGCTGTTTCAGGACTATGTCCATGCATATAGACCTCATTTTTTAGTTCCCAGTTATACTGTGGATATTTCTCCTTCAGTTTTTGCTCCAGTTGCAGAGTTTCTGCATAGCTGATGCCTTTATCAAAAAAGACAACATCCACATCATTCGTGTCATCTAGAGTCTGATTCCCAGATAAATAATTCCACACAAAATTCCGTACCGTACCAGCACAAAGCCAAGTATCAGGTAATCCTAATAATGCGATAATCGCCAAGATTTCTTTTATTTGATCGTTCTGAGACAAAATCGTTTTTAGTTCCTCTTCCGTCATTTTCCACGCATCCTTTGTATCATTTCTTTCATTATACCGCGTTCAAGACGAAAAGATGAGTCAAGTTCTATTTCAACTTGACTCATTCTTACTTTTCAGCTATTTTTTAGGTTATTTTCTGTACATCTTAAACTGGAAAGACCATTCTTTTCTCATTGATTTTATAGTATTATTACTATCTTTGAGAGAAAAATGAGAGAAAATAGACTATAAATTCTTTTACGTTTTGCCTTAAATAACAGTATCCGACTGAAAACTATCTATTGCATGGATTACGCGATCATCCGCTTTTGCATATAAGTGTCCATATGTTCCTAAAGTAATATTAATATTAGAATGCCCCATTCTTTCTTGTATTACTAAAGGTTGAATATTCTGTTCAATTAAAAAAGCAACATGTGAGTGCCGTAAGGAATGTAACTTAATAGGTTTAACTCCCATCGCAAGAGCTGCTTCTTTTAACCAACTAGCAAAAGAATATGGGGGAGTAAACGTGCCATCTAATTGAATTACATATTCGAAGTTCCCTAATAAACTTTGTAGTTTTTTCCATTCGTATAATTTCTTTGATAAGTGACTACCAATACCTATTGTGCGATAAGCATTTTTGGTCTTGGGTGTAGAAAGATACCAGTCATCTTTTTTTGAGTATACTAGTGTTTTTTCTATTGTAATTTGTTGCTTTTCCAAATCAACATATTTCCACGGAAGAGCAGACAATTCTCCAATTCTCATTCCAGTAAAAAATAATAGTTCATACACCAAGCGCCTATGCTTCATTTGTATGTTATTACCATTGAAATATTCCATTACTTTTTGAAATTCTTTAAACTCCCAAAAGTCTATTTTTTCATTTTCTTTTGGCAAACAACAAACATTATCGATAGGATTTTGATCAATCAGGCCCTCCTTTTGCGCTCTATCTAAAACAATTTTTAAATGTCCTCTAATACGGTTAATGTAACTATTTGACAAAGTAGATTGCCTTTCTCGCAATCTAGAATTCCGAGTAATAGTTTGGCTTAATTCGAACATCCAGTCTTCAATATCTACACTTGTAATGTCTCTCACTCTCATATGGTAAAAGTATCTCATCTTTTTTTCGAAAATAAACTGAGCATTTTCGAAAGTTTGTCTCTTAACTTGCTTCTCATACCACCTAACAAATCGTACTTTATAAAACTCTTCAAATGTCATTTGTTTACTTAATGAATTAAGGTGATTCCCATAAAATTCATGAAACCCTTGAGTAGCCATGTATCTATCATAAGCTAATTTAGCTTCTTTCTGGCTAGAGAAGCCTCGTTTTGTCTTTTGTATTTTTTTACCATCAGCATCAGTACCTAAATATACTTTAAAATACCACTTTTTCGTCTTATTATCACGATAAATATTTTGTATTTTCACCATAACGAATAACCTCTCATTATAATGAACATCTACCATCTATAATAAGTATAACGCTCATTTATTTATTTTCAAATGAAATAATTCTTCGATTACTCTTGATGGAACCATATTTATTTGTCGATTATTGTATAACTCAACTCCTTCAATATTTATTAAAAATTTCTTCGCTTCTTTTATCATTTGTGTAGCCTGATTAGCTTTAAACCCCAAATTTATAAGATCTGACCGATTAACCATCGTATCGAAATCTTTTTCCATAATATAACCTCCTAAAAACTCTTCATATAATTTAACATAAGAAAATTCTATTAACTTGCTCGTCAAGCACATAAGTTATAAAACTTCTCCTCAGTCATTGAGCAGCCTTGCGGAAGTATCATTATCCTCTAGTAAGTCATCGCAATTAATTTTGACAAAATTAATTTGATTTATCGTCATTTTTCCGCTCATCAAAATTATTTGAGTTTTGGCGCAGACTCAATCCAGCTCATACTAGATTAAAGTAGTTAATAGATTCTATTTAATTATCAAAGATCATAAAAGAAAATATCCTTCTGACTTACTTTTATAAGCAAACTTTCTTCACCATTAATAACAACTTTTTACATGCTAATTATTCATAACTACGAATCTCTTTCCAAAAACCGAAATTTACTGATAGATAAATAAAAAATACGTAAGCATTCATCAAAACAATCCTGATCAAAGTAACCATTGTTAATAGATACTTTTATTAAAAGTGGTTGAAAACGAAGAAAGAGTTCATAATAAGCCGTTGAATCTCCATTTTGTGCTTCTTTTATTAAGTTTTCTAGCATATTTAAACACTTCCTTAGAGAGAATATTTTTGACGAATTTTCTCTAACAATCTTCTTTTTAAACCATAGACACTTGATACCTTCATTTCAAATAAATACGCAATTTCTTCTATACTTAAGTTTAGAAAATAATAATAAACTAAGAATAATGATTCTTTTTCCTCTAAGTTTATTAGCAAGTTGAAAACAAAATCATCCTCAATGTGAAGTGGGATTCCATTAATAACAGTATTTGGTATTTCAGAATCTATAGTATAATTTTCAGAAATAATTCTATCAAAACTATCAGTTAGAAATTCTTTTTTCTTTCTGTTTATTTTTTGATTATAATAATTTACTGCAGCATTTTTTATTACTTTATTAAAATAACTGATAATTTGATTTTCAACTTTGTTGTTCCTATACTTTGTCTCTTTAACCATAGTTCTCTCTCCTTAATTTTGAAGAGATGAGAATAGTTAATCTTTACTCCTTTTATAGTCTACAGAGTACTTAGTTTTTTTCTCCCATAAAACAACATATTCTTTATGTTTAAGTACTTAAAAAGTGCATTTATTCCATGTTTTTTCTGTTAACAATATTCTTTTCTATTAAAATATTTTAATAGAAAAGTGCATACTCTCTACATCCTTTTCATAAAAGAATTTAAGCATTTACAGATCACTCCCCTTCGCGTAAAGTTTTAATGAGTAAAGTGTCTTCTTAAACTATTTTCCTCCCTTCATATTAATAACAATTTCAAACAGCGCTTTTTATTTATTTTGTATGTAAAAATGATTTTTTATAAAAAAAAAGAATCCCTCTTTTTAAAGGAGCGAATCTTCAGCAATCTAAGAGTATCATTATAAAAAAACAGGGATATTAAAATATAATTTCTAAAGTTAGTTTATTGATTAGAATTCAGCCTTTGATAATGATTGATTATTTTTTATTAACTAATAAAAATGTAATTTATATAGCTTCTCTAGACTATTATTTGATCACTGTCTACAAGGTAATAAAAAAGGAGATATGATTGATATATTAAAATCTAAAACCTTAGTTACTTAAACTTCTCTATTCATATTGTATTCTAGTACTAGTTTCTTTTAATTTACTTAAGATGACCTTTCTTAATCCCATCATTTATATAGTAATCTTCTCTGTTTTTTCTTTTACACTTCTAGCCGTAAAAATAGTATGTCTTTATATCAGAAATCTCGGTTCTTTGACTATTGGCCTTTCTTTGATTTGCATACACTAAATGACTTTATCTAAGTCTTTAATTAAATATTTCGGATTTCTTTAACAAGAACACCCTAAAATAGTATTTACAAGTATCTCGATGGAACGTTCTAAACGATAGAAACTATGCGTGCTTTTAAGATAGCTTTCGCAATATATTCAGATTGTTGAAGTGATACTTCTAAAGGTATGGATACTGCTATGGATTCGTTTATAATTGCAAAATCCCTCAATAATACTTAAACAGATCCAAATGAGTGACTTCAAAACTTTCATATGCTTTTGACACACACGCTTCTTCCTTCTTAATTGATGCGCGGAACGATTCAATACCAGCATTGTTGTGTGGGCAATCTTTCCGGCTGAAAGACTGAAGGAATGATGGAGGTTTAATTCTTTTAGTTTTGCTTCATAAGCCTCGCTAGTGTATTGAGAACCTAAATCTGAGTGGAGAATCAAGTTCTCTGAGAACATATGATTTAAACACGCATCTTCAAGTGTTCCCCTAGCCAATTTTTAGGTCATTTTCTTGCCAATTTCTACCCGATATTTTTTGTATGAATGTAAGTGATATCCGTTGCCCATTTTGGCTGATTGCCATATTGGTAAAATCTTGGTTTAACAATTTTTTCGTCCCTAAGGTCCAAAGTTTGCTTGTTTGTCTGTTTTGTATTTCTTCATGGTGATTGAGCGTAGACCTAACTCCCACATCAACTTTTGGACTCTTTTTAGAGAGCTATTTTCACCCCGACCAATACGAATCTTATAGATTTTGGGTGCACCATAGATCTCCTTATTTTCAAAGTAGATTCTTGAAATCAAGCAACTTAAGTGTTCATTCCCTGATTGACGTTTGAAGGGAGTCCTCTTCACCCAGTCATAATAACTAGATTTGGGCACCTCCAGAACTGTACACGCCTGTTTTACATCTGAGCGTTGGTAATTTGATTGAATAGATTCAAAGACAGCGCTAGTTTTTACTTTTGAGCGAATATGGTTAAGTTTTTTTAGGAAGGGAGTCCCAAAATTGCATGTATTAACGCTTATGGAATATCATCATTTATATTATGAAGTAGCTTACCTAAAGCATAATCAATCAAGCAATAGCACGGCAGTTACTGCTTGAAAAATAAAAAAACTACTTTTCAAAGATGAAAGAGTAGTTCTAAAAAATCATGGCTCTATAATATCTAGTGTTGGTGACGCCTTCTGTTGCCACTACTTTTTCTTTTTTCTAATAAACGGCTCTATATTTTTTGATGTGGGTGAATCTCACCAGCATCTTTTTTGTTGTAAAAAAGAAAAAGACACCTTAAAATCCAATTGAATCCATTTGGCGAACCAATTCAAAGGAGGATTTAAGATGTCCTATACTCAGCTTATCAAAGATACATTAGAGATTCTAGATTTAACTGTCACTTTTGAAAAAAATTGTTTAACAAAAGAAAAGTATAAAGGGGCTAGCTGCATGATTTATCGTGGAAAGCTTTCTTATGCACCTC
>NZ_BCQJ01000009.1 GCF_001544375.1 Enterococcus canis NBRC 100695
GAACGGCGGCGATGGTATCCATCAAAAAGCTCCAGTCCTTTTCATTAGGCGGGCCTGACCATAGAATCGCATGATCCCGCGCACCTAATGGGGAAAAATCGGATAGATAAATGTCGCAGGGCTGATCAGCACCGCGGGTTACTTGGATGGTCATATTGTCCATTGATTGCAGGGAGCGAGCGATGTAGTCGTTGAATTGTTCCCCCATAGAAAAGTCGATGGTGACGTGGACCGTATCTTCGTAAGCCGTAGGAGGTAAATATTTCGTAAAAATAAAGATATATTCCATCAGCAGCTGGTCACGGAACTTCCAGACCCTTTGACTAGAGTGATTGTACAAATATTCCTTCACTGTGAAGAATAAATGGGGATAACTGCGCTCATAGTTTAGTAAGAAAGTGTCGCGGTAATCGTCCACAATTTTCGAATAATATGTGAGGTATTTATAGTTAATCAGCATGGATTCATGAAACAGAATCATCCGCGTTTCGGCGACAATCGGCACTGTTGAAATTTCGTCGACCCACGCCAGTAGTTCGTCAGACTTTTCCTCAAAAACGTCAGGAAAGTGAATGCGGCTATGATCCACTGGGAAAAACTTTTCCACAGCGAGAAACATATAGACATAGGCACTTTCTTTGTAAATCAAATGAGCCGGACAGCCGATGGTCACTAAAAACCATTGGATCAACAGCAGAATGGGATCATCCGACTTTACCTCAATAAATGACTTGAAATGCTGGATCACGGCGCCTGACTTGATGCGGTAGTATTGGACGGACATTAAATAGATCAATTTGATACGCTCAATCTCAGACAATGGGTGACCTAATTCTACTTCGATATAATGAACCAGTACGCGCAGGTCATGCCGTAATTTCTTAGAAAATGGAAAAGCCAGTGAGTGGAATTTTTTCAAATAGAAGGTAAAGAGATTTTTGCGAACCGTCAGCTCATCCCCAGCTAGTCTGTTTTCCGTGTCAATCACCAATTCATAGGGCTTGAGGCGCGTTTGTAAATCTTGTTTGATTTTATAGACCTTAGAAGTTGATAGAAAGAGTGCTTGACCATAGTGCTTCAATGGTTGCCCCGGGTCTGTCAAGAGGTGGTAAAAAAGCTGGAATTCTTCTGAGTTTTTTAAATAAATATTGGACAGCTCAAAGACCTCGTCCGGCATTACACGCTGGATCAAGACTTCTTTTTTCTCCTCATCCACTTCAAATTGGATGCCCACTTCAGGATAATCTGCCAAGTCTTCTTTGAGGCGCTTTAAGTGCTGTTTGACTAAATAGTCGGAGACTTTCAGCTGTTCGGCAATTCGCCGAATCTCCACGGTGGGGGTATCACTTTCCAAAAAAAATTGTAAAATTTGAAAGCGCAGCTGCTTTCCTTTATCTAATAGGAGCATGAGTCGTCATCCCTTTGGTATCGTTTTCTTTATCATAACAGATGGCAGAGGGCGGGACAATGAGACAGCTCGATTAAACAACGAACGTTTCTTAATTGTAACAAACTTTATTTTACCAGCGAGTCTTAGTTGAGGAAGAGGCCCTATGTTGGGTATACTCAGCATAGAGAGGAGTGGATCGCAATGAAGGTCCTGAAAATAACGATTTCTGATGAGACGGCTGAGAAATATCAATTGTCTGATCCAGAGGCGTTACAAGTGGAGACGACTACGGAGGGCTTACTGTTGGTTAATGAGCATCACCGTACCGACGTCCAGAAAATTTCTTTACGCTGGTATCTTTTGCCTACGCTGTTACTGACAAGTCTTTTTCTTTTGGGACAGCTAAAGCTAGGCAATCACCAAGTACTGTTAAATGGCGACCAGTCGATTGCCAGCTTTGTTCTGGCTTTAGGCTTAATCGGCGGCTTAGTCAGCTTTTTGTATTTTTTTATTCGCGGCAAGCGCCAAGCGATTGAAACCAATACGAAAGATATCTATTGGCGCAACTTGCCGGCAATTTTTGTGGCATTGGCTATTATCGGCTTTTTGGCAATCAGCCTGTTCTTTCGGATGATGCGCCTCGTCTTTTTAGGCGCCAGCTTCGACTTATTTACTGCAACAGTATTGTTTGCTCTATTTGATGCCATTATCAACTATACTTTGATTTTTGTGGCGCTTAGTTTGACGCCCAGGTTTTTGACTAATTTATTGACCGTCACGATTTTCGGCGGTGTTATGTTGGCGATGGCCCTGAACAGTGACAATTACTGGTGGCAATATAACTTCAGTTTTCTCGGAACCTATGAAGCTACTAATAGCTGGCAGTTCAATCTCACCTTGATTTTAGCTGCCCTATTAATGATTGCGCTGCTAGATTTTTTATTCGTCCGAATCGAACGATTTTATCCCAAAAATATCCGGCTAAGGATTTTACGCGTGTTACTGACACTGACGGCTATTACTTTAGGAGGTGTGGGGCTATTTCCTTATACTGAGACCGGTCCATTCGTCGGCGTGCATAATCAAGTCGCCGCTATGCTGATTTATTTGATGATTATCCTGATGGCTGGCATCAAGTGGCTGTTGCCTGCTGGTAATGATGAGTTCATTGTGACTTCCTATGTGATTGGCGTTCTTTTAGTGGTGATCAGTATTTTGTTCCAAAATATTCATTACTTATCTTTAACGGCTTTCGAGCTGTTGGCTTTTATACTGGCTTTTGCTTGGATCATTTTGATTTTGCAGAATTTACAGAAGCTCGCAGCTGGACCGAAAGAAACCAGCGCTACGATTACGTTGACTGATGTGAAGGATGGGAATACTGACTAGTACGAAAGAATACATGCTGGGGTTTACTTGGGACAAGATTGAATAAGACGGTGGAGACTTGAAAATGGCTAAATATGAACGTCAATTTCGTGGTGATTTTGAGGCTTGTCTAGCTGTATGCGAGGACGTAATCAAAAAAAGCAGTCTGTCCGTTAGCTTTGAAGACGCCAGTGATATTGTCAGTCAGCAAACACAAGTAGCAGTACGAGTCTATGAACGTTATAGTGTTACTGGTGGTAATCGCACCAGCTTGAATATCACGCTGGTGGGCTTGGGGCAACAGCTGATTATGTCCGTCGTCATTACTTCCGGTGGCAGCCGTGGTATCATGTCCAAATACAATACTTGGGGAGAACAGAATTTTTTGAAGGACTTTGTGAAAGAATTTGAAGTTCAATATCCGCAGTGAGGCAATAACTCATTGATTTATTTGAAAAAGAGCGATAGCTTTCCCCCATTGAATATGAGATATTAAAAGAAAACGAGGTGTGGCTATGGTATTTTACCGGAAAAAATCACGGATTTTGCTTCAGTTGTTTTTAACAGGCTTTGCGGTAGTTTTTGCGATTTTCTTTTTGGTGACTAGTTTAGGGATGCCAATGGAGGGTTTAATGCAGGCAATCTTTGTGATTGCACCAGTGATCATCGGCGGAGCCGCTGCTTTTGGCTTTATCCAAGCCTTAATGTGGCTGGTTGCGAATCAGCCAGTGATTGCGGTAGAGGCGGATGGCTTACGGTATGGTGTCTTTAACCGCAGTGAGTCGTTACGCTATCCCCAGATCGAAAGTCTCCGTTATGGCACCAGAGTGCGCGGTGGTGGCCAAAATGGTCAGCCCGCTACAACTGAAGAATTATTGTTTATCAAACCCAAAGAGGGAAAAACGGTGGAAATCAATTTGAGTGGCCTGGATGGTTCTTTTGATGACGTCTACTCTGCTATCAAAAAGACGGCGCCTGAGATTCCCTGGCTGACAATCACATAGCGAAAAAAGCTTGATTTGAAAAGGAACATTAATAGGTGCCTTTCAGACCAAGCTTTTTGTTGTGCGTTTGGTACTATTTAAAAGGATTTAAGGGTAAAAGCTAGCTTCTGCTTTTGTTCGTTAAACAAAAGAGTATCCCTCTTGTCGAGTTCATTTTAGTAAAAAGATCTTTTAAAAAAAACAATCACTGGAATAAATAATTATTATTTTTCTATAGAAATGAAGAGCACTTGTTACTGTGATTCTTTTCTGAAAAATAAATAACAAGTGATCCGGTGAACTGCATTTTTAGCCGCTTGAGTATTTCTATATCTAGTGCTAGGATTTGTTTGTTATACGAAAAACCACTATATATAGTGTTGATATAGAAAGGGTTATTTTGCTATGAAACGGTATACAAGCGAACAGATTCAACAGTTAAACCAGTCAATTGCAGCTTTTCCTGAGGTTCATGCAATTCGTGAAGATATGACACAAACCTTCGATGGGATTTCTCGCATGGTGATGCTGGATCGCTACACGGTAAAAGATGTAGCGCTACAGACCTTACAAGTCGGTGATTTGGTGGTCGCAACGCTCATTGAGGATTCACAATATCCGACACGAGGAATTGGCTATGTACTGGCGATTGATGGTGACCAGATTACTTTGCAGGTGGAGGAGGAGTATCAAGGGGCTATCGGCCAATCAACCATTCAATTACGCCGGACCGCAATTGAAAAACCTTTAGAAATATATTTTGAACAGATTGCGGCACGGGTCGCTGGAGGAATCGCTGAAAAAGCCGGTGAGAAGCGAGCAGCCTTGGAAACGGTATTCTACCAAGAAATGGCGGAACAAAACTTTATTCCAGCAGGGCGAGTCTTGTATGGGGCCGGTACGGATTCTCAAGTGACCTATTTTAATTGCTATGTGATGCCGTTGATTCCCGACTCTCGTGGTGGTATCTCAGATCACCGCAAACAAGTGATGGAAATTATGAGTCGTGGTGGTGGCGTGGGGACGAATGGCTCAACCCTCAGACCAAAACATGCCTACGTCCGTGGCGTCAATGGTAAGTCTTCAGGTGCCGTTTCCTGGCTGAATGATCTCTCACAGCTCACGCATTTAGTGGAGCAAGGAGGCAGCCGTCGTGGTGCGCAAATGATCATGATGGCTGATTGGCATCCTGATATCATTGAATTCGTTATTGCCAAGATGCAAAATCCAGATGTATTACGCAAGCTGATTCAAGAAACACAGGACGAAGATATTCGTCGCTTGGCGGAGGAAAAGTTACAATTTATGCCTCTGGAGCATCCTGAAATTTATCAAGCGGCTTTGACCAATGAACAGCTACCTGCTACAGAAAGAAGCTATCTAGAACGTTTACTGAAAGTGGGGGGCAGCTATGGAGTAAAAGATCCTGACTGTCTGACTGGAGCCAATATTTCTGTCTGTGTCACCCAGGACTTTATGGAGGCAGTTGCGCAGGATGCTGATTATGAACTGCGTTTTCCGGCAGTAGAAAAGCTGACGGCAGCAGAAATGGCTATCTATGACCGTGAATGGCAAGAGCTAGGTGATGTGCGGCAATGGGCAGCTAAGGGTTATCCGGTTACTGTTTACAAACGAATCAAGGCGCGTGAGCTGTGGCACTTGATTACCCTCTGTGCAACCTATTCTGCAGAGCCGGGTATCTTCTTTATTGATAATGCTAATGAGATGACCAACGCACAGGCATATGGCCAACAGGTCGTAGCCACTAATCCTTGTGGAGAACAACCATTGCCGCCTTATTCTGTCTGCAATTTAGCTGCAATCAATTTAGCAAATATGGTGAACAAGGAAACAGGAACCATCGACTACGAAAAATTGCGTCAAAGTGTGACGCGGGCAGTTCAGTTTCAAGACTTGGTGATTGATGCAACGCCATATTTCTTAGAGGAAAATCGCAAACAGGCCTTGGGTGAACGGCGCATCGGCTTAGGTGTCATGGGTTTAGCGGACTTGTTGATTTATACGGGAACACGCTATGGTTCGCCTAAAGGAATTAAAATCGTGGAGGAAGTTTTTCAAACCATGGCGGAAACGGCCTATGCAACCTCTATTGAATTAGCACAGGAAAAAGGCAGCTTTCCTTTCTTGGTTGGAGAAACAGAAGAAGAAACTTTGGCACTACGGCGCCGCTTCATTTCATCGGGGTATATGAAACGGATGCCTGAAAAAATTCGTCAAGACATTTTGCGTTACGGCATTCGTAACTCACATCTGCTGACTGTCGCGCCGACTGGCTCAACGGGGACAATGGTCGGTGTCGCAACTGGCTTGGAACCTTATTTTTCTTTCCGTTATTTCCGTAGCGGTCGTTTAGGAAAAAGTATTGAAGTTCAAGCTGATATCGTGGCTGACTACTTTAGACGCCATCCCGAAGCAGATACGTTGCCAGAAGAATTTGTTAGTGCGATGGAGCTATTACCGGAAGAGCATGTGGCGGTACAATGTGCCATCCAGCGGTGGGTGGATAGTTCTATCTCCAAAACAGTTAATGCACCTAAAGGTTATACGGTGGCCGAAGTCGCCAGTGTCTATGAAGCTTTATATACTGGTGGTGCCAAGGGTGGCACAGTCTATGTGGATGGGAGTCGTGATAGTCAGGTTTTGAGTCTTGAAGCGGAGGTAGTTGAGCAAACCGCTACGGCGACTGTGGAGCAGGAAACAATTGTTTATGGTAGTGAGCCAGGTAATCGCTGTCCTATCTGCCGTGAAGGCGAAGTTGTGGAAATTGGCGGCTGCAGTACGTGTACTAATTGTAAAATTCAATTGAAATGTGGCTTATAGGGAGGAAATAGTATGAAGATCTATACAAAAACGGGAGATAAAGGTTATACACGCTTGATTGGTGGAAAAAAGGTAGCCAAGAATGACGCTAGAGTCGATGGTTACGGGACCTTGGATGAGTTGAATGCGTGGATTGGTTTGATTTTAGCAGAAGAAAAAGTAACACCTGAATTAGCTAGTCAATTGGTGGAAATTCAGAATATTTTATTTGATGCCGGTGCTGATTTGGCTACACCGAAGATTAAAACGGCTTTTAAAGTGACGCCAGAATACACGGAACAGCTTGAAAAGCAAATCGATCAATTCGTAAACCAAACACCACCGATTGAACGGTTTATTCTACCGGGGGGTACGCCTCTTGCGGCTAAGCTCCATGTCGCCCGTACTATCGCGCGCCGCGCCGAACGGCTGATTAGTGGGGTTGCTATGGAGGAAGAAATTAATGAAGCTGTTTTGACTTGGGTCAATCGTTTATCTGATTACTTCTTCGTAGCAGCTCGCTATGTCAATCATCAAGCAGGTATTAACGAACCTGCCTATTCTCGTGGAGGCAAGGTTTTCCATAACGAATAAACTCAAAATGGCAGCAGTGGTCCGTCCCAGACTACTGCTGCTTTTTCATTGGGTTAGCAGCTATGATAGCAGTATTATTTGCCATTTTTTGTTATGATAAATAAAAAAGCTGAGGAGTTTTGAGATGAAAAATAGATTGATTGCCTTTCTCGGCGGAAAGACCTCTTATTATGTTTTAGGACTGGTTTTGCTCTCCGCCTGTACGATTTTTATGCTAGACAAAATATACTTTGTTTTTAAGCCATTTGTGACGATTTTACTGGTAACATTGCCGCCGTTAGTTTTCGGGCTGGTCTTGTACTATGTATTCAATCCATTAGTCAAAAAGCTGGCGCAGAAAATGCCGCGAGGCTGGGCGGTGGCGGTTGTCTACATTGTTGCTTTAGCGTTGATTGGCTTAGCGGGAGTTCAACTGACACAGCTAGTGATCGATCAGGCGCAAGACCTGGTAGAACAGCTACCGGCGTTGTTTGATAACTTCCAAAAAGAAGTTCAAGCCTTTTTTGACAATACGCCCCTCAAAGAACAGATCGACCAACTGATTACTTCCATCGACCAAGTGGTGAAACAAGCTGCTGACTATATTGGTAAAAATTGGCAGGCTGGCGCTGAAGGACTAGGCAACATTTTTTCTGCCGTTTCTTCCACCTTAGTGACGATGTTTGTGGGACCAATTATTGCCTTTTTCCTATTGAAAGACCCACATAAATTTTATCAGGCAGTTTTACGCATCGTACCACCAGGCTTTCGGAAAGATTTTAAACAGCTGGTGAATGTAGCCAATCAACAACTAGGCGCCTATCTAAAGGGTCAAGTGATTGCCTCTTTATTGTTAGGCTTGATCTATTGGGTAACGTTCTTGGTGATTGGCTTGAAATATGCCACAGTTTTAGCCGTGGCCGCTGGGATTTTAAGTATCATTCCTTATGTGGGATCTTTCTTGGCTTTTCTACCAGGCCTTTTCATTGCCTTCCAAGATTCAGGCTTTATGGTGGTGAAATTTGTCGTGATTTGGTTTGTGGTGCAACTACTTCATGGCGATTTAGTGGTTCCTCGGGTGATGGGAGATCGTTTGAAAATTCATCCAATTACCATCATGATTGTCTTATTAGTAATGGGGGATTTGCTAGGGGTAGTAGGTGTCATCTTCGGAATTCCTATCTATACGTTGATCAAGCTGGTGGTTATTTATCTATTCACACGCTTTAAAGGTCGCTACAATCACTTTTTTAAGGATAAAGGGACCTATGAGCAGGCCGAATTCAATGATGAAGACTATTTAGACTAAAAGAGACTCGGCTACTATCTGAAGCCCCTGTATGGGGAGTTTCAAATGGTAGTCGAGTCTTTTATTGTGGCTTGTTATCATACTAACTGATTCAAGCTAAATAGAGCTTTTTCAATTGCTGCAAAGCTTGTTGGGACAAGCCAAGACCTTTGGTAAGATAGCCTTCCACACTGCCATAATCCTGTTCCATTTGCTCAAAGGCAGCTTCAATATAACTGGGACGAACTTCTAATAAAGCGCGCATTGCCTCTTGGGCTTTTTCGTCCGCTCCCTTCATTTGCGCTAAGGTTTTCTGATTTTCCTCTTCACGGAAATCGTTAGAGAGGAGGTAATCCTTTACCACCGTTTCCTTGGGGACCCCTAAGGCTGAAAGGACCAAGGCTGTTCCAAAGCCAGCCCGATCTTTGCCAGCGGTACAATGCCAAAGGGTGGCGCCAGTCTCGTTAGCCAACAAGATATCAAAAAATTGGCGGTAGCCTTTACGGGCAAAAGGGTCCGTTACAAACTGTTGGTTCGCTTGAATTAAATAGCTTTCGGGATTTTCCAGTTGGGAGAGATTGGCCATAAAGTCCTGCATACTAGTGCTTTGACCAGTATCCTTCATGATAGGGTCGTGCAAATAGCTGACTTCTTTTATCTCGGGGTCAGGCAATTGCGCGACTTCGCTTTCTGTCCGGAAATCCACAATTTGGTCCAAGTGTTCCTCTTTGGTTAGCTTTTGAATATCTGCGGTCGTCAAATGACCTAGCTGGGCACCGCGTAACAGGCGTTGGGGTTTGATTTTGTGCCCATCAACGGTTTCATAACCGCCTAGGTCACGAACATTGACTGCGCCAGTCAAAGGGATTTCCTTGCCAGGCGTTGTGGAGACTTGTGCTGCACAGCCAGCAAAGACCACCAATAATAAGGGCATGATTTTTTTGAACATCGAAACATCCTTCCACAGGGGGATTTTGAAGAATTCTCTTCCTCTTCATGATACAAAGCCAATACCAAGTTTTGACGAGATTTGTGTAAAAAGGATGTAAAGTTGCTAAAGCGTATCAGAGGGAGGCTGGTCAGAAAAGGCGTATAATTAAAAAAGAAGGGGGCGAAAAGATGAAAATTAAAAAAATTGCGTATGCCACACCGGCTTATCAAGCCACCCTCGACTTGCGTAACCAGGTCATGCGCCATCCTTTAGGCTTGGATATTATGGATGAAGACTTGTCTAGTGAACAGACAGCGTTGATATTAGGAGCCTTTTCAGAAACGCAGCTAATGGGCTTCGGTATTTTAGCAGGGGGTTCAGAACCAGTGCGGAAGGTCGAATATCTCGTGGTGGATGATTCCTTGCAGAGTCAAGGTGTCGGATCACAGTTACTGCAAGCATTAGAAAAAGCGGCTTTAAACGAGGGTGCCACAACGATTGAACTAGAGGCCCGCGTCACCGCCCAGCCTTTCTATGAAAGACACGGCTATCACACTACTGGCGAACGCTACTTATTGCCCCAGGCACCTGTGGAACATATTCTTATGAGTAAAACGCTGGGGACAGCGGCAGTTTAGTTAGCCGCCCGCAGCTGTTATTTGAGTCAGGAAAGGATGAAGAAAGATGCTAGATGTTAGAGGCTCCATTGCACAATTACGCAGTACCACCGAACACCATTTTCAACATATCAAAAATCAACACGATTTTATGAGAATTTGGGCAGTTCAATTTGAGTTAGGGTATACTGACTTTCGAACAATTCAAATGGCGCTGCAGCTAGACGGCAAAATAGAGTTGCTGAAACGCTTCGCCAAAGATTACGACCAAGTCTATCATTATGAATATGCCTTTGCGGCTGGTGGACTAGCCGGCTTTAACGAACAATTTGGGTCCGAAATCGCCGCCTATGATCAAGCACACCAAACACTAATTGCCACCTTGGATGAAATCAGCAGGTTCCAACCAGCAGCAGATGAAGACAGCAAATTAGTCTAAATATTTGCAGTACAGATAAAACAAAAATGCCTCCTAGCCTGTGGTGTGTCCTAGGCTTAGAGGCATTTTTGAACAATGAAGGGATTTAATTTGAAGGAGTTACGGAGACTGCTTGGGCAGTACTTGTAGCTCTTTTCATTATAAAAAGGGTTATAGGTTCAGAGGCGAATCAGTGCCACTTCTGTCAGGTAAGCCGCGGCAAGATCCTCTGATTTTAGCAGCAGCTCCAGATTTTGTACCGATAGGGTCACGGTAGCGCCGTAAATTTTAACGCCATGCTCCTCTACATAAGCCAAGGTTTCAGCTATCTGTTTTTCAGACAGTGGTTGCTCACCTTCACTGGCTAAATTGATAAAATCGGTTTGACTTTGCAAGTAACGCAACATGGAGGTAAAACGAGTGGTTTCCCGTTTTTCATCGGACCATTTATTTTGCTCATCAGTAGCCCAGAAAGAATTTAGTAAAGGATACTTTTCTTGTAGCTGTGGCGTTTCTTTTAATTCCGGTAGCTGTCCTGAATGACCATTGGGCGAGAAGCCCACGATATACGGGCGTTCATTTTCAGCGCGCTTTTTCGTCCGCACAGCGTACCATAGCGTATCGCTAGTGGGAGCATTATAGGTTGTCCAATGGGCATACTCATCTAGGGATAAATCCTTTTTAAATAAGACATTCAAGGTGAGTTGACTACTACGGGGCAGTTCACGACTGCTTTCCAACAGAGCATCCAGTTGATCAGGCTCAATCAATTTTCGTTGAACCTCCTCATCACTGAACAAAGTAGTATTGCCAATGGTACGAGAGCGCAGGGAAATATCCTTTGACTGTTTGTTGCGCTTGATTTGACTACTTTGCTGCGTCTGACTACTTTGACTATTTGTTTCAAAAATTTCACTAATTCCGTAAGTGCCAATACCGGTTCGGTTGATTTGGAAATCTGCTAAAACCGAATTAGGCTGTGTCAATTGATTCTGAATAAAACGATTGAAGACATAGCTAGTAGAAACCGCGACCTCATTACCCCGCTGCGGATCGTAATAAAAGCGGTTAAGGAGTGCTTGACCACCTAACAAGAGTAGGAGTGTCAAAATAACTGACAGTAGGATTACCTTAACCATACTTAGACGCCATTTTTGTTTAGTTTGTGCTTGAATTTTTTCAAAATCAAATTTCGGGGAATTCTTCATGACCTAAAACCTCCTTTAATTTCTGGCGACCGCGGAACAACCGATTCTTAGTTTGGCTGTAACTCATATCGAACAACAAGGCCAATTCTTGTAGCGACTGATCCGCAAAATAGTGGAGAAAAATCAGTTCCTGATCCTCTGGCCGCAGCGTTTCGATCGCACGGTATAGGGCTTGATAACGCTCATCTTTGATTACTTCTTCTAAGGGCGTCGCAACCGGCTTTTCTACAGTCTGAGTTGAAAACCAGCGTTGCCAGCGACTTTGCTTACGTTGCTTGTCTAAAAAGCGATTCCGAATCACACGGAAAAGCCAAAATTTAATACCGTATTCTTCTAAAAAAGGTAACGCTGTTAGTAACGCCAGGAAAGCCTCACTGACTAATTCTTCCGCATCATAGCGATTTTTCGTCAAGGAAAAAGCATACCACAAGCAGGCTTCCCCATAGACCTCGAACAAAACACCCAAATTCTGTTGCGCCACTTTGTCACCCCCTACTAATAAAACGTTTGAGAAGTTCTTTCGTCACACTTTATTTTAGCAAATCATGCCTAAATAAAGCAGGTTAGACAAAAATTTGAGAATAAATGAAATCGTTTTCTAGTATAATAGAAAGAGAGGGTGTTTTTTATGAATAATCAAAATGATTTTAATGCGGACCGGCGTGCCTCAGAGATCAGTTCGTCTATTAATATGTTGAATCTAAAACTGGCCCAATTAGCAGATGAAGACAAAATTTATCAAATCAAATTGGAAATTGCGAAAACTACCGATCCCAGAGTGCGCCAGCAACTGCAAATCTTGCTAGCTGACATCGAAGGCGAAATTGCCGAAAAGAAACGTTTTGGTACATGGCTAGGTGTCATTATTTTAGTGGTGTTGATGGTGGCGGGCTTTATATTTGCAAAATATTTCCTGCTTTGAGGTGGAGAATTTGGTGTATTGGTGAGGCCTTTATGAATCAAGAAAAGAGGATAATTTCTATATTTAAATTGGATAAAAAAGATAGCTTAATAGGCGTAAGCCTCGTTAATACTAGAATCATCTAGTCTACGAGGCTGACGCCTATTTTTAGAACGGGTTCAATTTTTATTTGATTTTATGCTTAAGCTCGAATGTCAGAGTTAATCCTAACCCGTCCATGATGCGTAAAATGGTATCAAGCTTGGGTGTCACCTCAAATGTTTCGATTTTGGACAACTGAGATTGCGTCATACCAATGGTTTTGGCTAACGGCTGCTGAGAATGTTATGCATTTTTCGATACTGAATCAATTGAATAATAAACTTGTGGGCTTCTTCCACTTCGGTGGGGAGAGTATGTTTTTCTTTAAAAGATTGCCAGTTCATCGCTTGTCAGCTCCTTCTTGAAAGAAAATCATTTTTTTCTTTGATGGCCTTGGTTAGTTCGCTTTTAGGTGTCTTTTGAGTCTTCTTCATAAAGGCGTGTAACAGCACAAAGCTGTCCTCTTGGGTGTCAAAAAACGGATACTTATTTGGCATATTTGGCTAGTTTAAATAGTATGGCTAACTTAGGAATTGCTCCTTTTATTTAATCTATTTGGATATAGGAAAAATGGGTATGAATTGTATGATGTGATGTAATTTTAGAGGTGGAAAAGCGAAAAGATGGTGGCTATCCCGAAAGGTGGTGGTGCTTATGTATGTGAGCGCTGAAATCTTTAGAAAGGAGAAGCCTTTTGCAGATTGCAGAAGTTATTGCTTACTTGGTAATTTTAGCACCTTGTTTGACGGCTCTTTTTGAGTTGTTGACGCAAGTTGTGAAGTTCCTGCAGGCAATAGTGGACGCTCGTTCTTCCAAGAAGAACAAGAAAAAATGCAAAAAAAATAACCATCTTGTAACTTTGACGAGTCAAGATGGTTAAAAACCACAAACTTTGTCACCGTCTTTTTAACGGTTCTACGTGAGGGCATGTTGACGCATGTCCTCTTTACATAATTAGTATAAGACTATTTTAGCCTTTTTTCAAGTAATTGAGGATGTTGTTCTTTGAGTTTAAGATTTGTTACAGCTGAAATATATTAGTTTCAAAAATATCATAATACCTCAACCTTTAACAATCAGGTTATGGGTATTTATATTTAAAGTGATTCAAGATAGGCTAGGCCATGCTGATGTAAAAACTACGCTCAATATTTATACACGTGTTTCACCAAAAAATAGAGTGTCTACTTTGTCAAAGTTTGAATCTTTTATGTCAAATAAAAAAACAGAAAATGTTCCTTGGGGTCGTCAATTTTAACAATCAGGGGTAGTCAAAAAGGGTAGTCAAAACGCAAAAAAGGGGTAGTCAAAAAGTTGACTACCCTCTCAAAACGTTGCTATTAAAGGAAGCGGGTGACGAGAATCGAACTCGCGACGGAAGCTTGGGAAGCTTCTGTTTTACCACTAAACTACACCCGCGGCACAAAAATTATTATACTCCTCTTGAAAAAAACTGACAAGGGAAATTTATTTCCGATTTTCCTTCCATATAGTATGATGAAGAAAAAGATGATCGAGGAAAAAAGATGGAACCAGTATCAACGGATTTTTTGCTAGAGACCTGTCTGTTGGCAGGTAAGATCATGATGGAGAGCAGTGCGGAAATGTATCGGGTAGAAGACACCATGAATCGCATTGCCTTGGCTTGTGGGAATTATCGTTTAGTAAGCTATGTGACGCAAACGGGTCTGTTTGTTGGGCTTGATGGGACCTCGACGATTCGTATGGTTCAAATCACCCGCCGCAGTATCAATTTGGAAAAGGTTTCCAAGGTCAATGATTTGTCCCGCCAGTTTGTGGCGGGGACTTTGACGCCGACGGAATTATTACAAAAGCTGCAGCAGCTAGACCAAGAAAAGATTTTCTTTCCCATGTCGTGGCAGATTATTAGTGCGGCGGTTATTAGCGGGACTTTGATGATTTTGTTTGGTGGTGGTTGGTCAGACTTGCTCCTAACTACAGTGATTGGTGGGGCAGCTTATGCGGTTTATTACTACAGTGTCTATGTTTTTCGAATCAAGTTTCTCTCGGAATTTTTTGCGGCATTGTTGATTGGGGTAGCGGCCATTTTATCGGTGAAATTGGGACTGGGGACTAATCAGGATATGATTATTATCGGCTGTGTCATGCCACTGGTACCAGGGGTGCAAATTACCAATGCGATTCGCGACTTACTGGCGGGACACTATCTTTCTGGTGTTTCCCGTGGGACAGAGGCGTTGATTACGGCGACGATGATTGCCTTTGGGATTGCCATCGTCTTTCAAATTTTTTAGGAGGCTGCTATGACGATTCTTGTACAAATCTTATTTAGTTTTTTAGCCACGGCGGCTTTTGCGATTTTGACTAATGTGCCGCGCCGTTCCCTTTTGGCCTGCGGCTTGGTGGGAACGGCTGGCTGGCTTGCCTATTGGGTCTGTGTCCATTATGGCGGCAGTCCCGCCTTTGGTTCCTTGCTAGGGGCGTTGGCAGTGGCTGTGTTTAGTAATTTCGCCTCAAAGAAAATGAAAATGCCAGTGACGATTTTTAATATTCCTGGTATGGTGCCGTTAGTTCCGGGCGCGATTGCTTACCAAGCAATTCGCAGCTTTGTGACTGGTTCTTATGAAATGGGCATGCAGTCGGCGGTTCAGGTGGTAATGATTGCGGGGGCGATTGCTTTAGGTCTGGTACTCTCAGAAGTCTTCAACCACAATATTCGTAGTTTTAAAGAAAAGCGGGATCTGGTGGCAGCCAATCGTCAAAAAGAGTGGCTCCGGCGCCGTAAGAAGCCGTTAAAGTAGCGTTTGTCGCGTTTGACAGGCGCTTTTTTTCTTGTTATAGTTTTGGTGAAAGCAAATCAAACAATAAATGAGGTCTTTTTGTGAGTGTAACACGTATCTAGTTGAGTAGCTGAATAGGCAAGTAAACGGAAATACTATGGTTTATTTGTCGTGCTCTGAAGGATACCTGTCGTAAATTGCCTATTTCAAGACGATAGAGGAATTCTGTCGTCTTTTTTTGTACCCTTGATTTGTTTTCAAACAGGTACCTTCTTTTAGAAGGAGAATACATGAAGAATATCGATCCAATCATTCAATTTGATGAAATTAAAGAAGCCGTCCGCATGCGGATGTTAAGTCAACGTGCCAAAGAAATTTGGTTGAACCGAAAACCTGCCAGTCAATTAGCTGTTGTGGAAACGTGGCAGCAAGAGACTAAAGAAGCAAAATTATTGCTGGCAAGTGGACAGCATATGCCTTTTATGGGATTGCGGGAAATCGACCGGATCTTGCAACAGGTAGAAAAGGGCTTTGTGTTAGAGCCATCTGAATTAACGGAGACCGCCGACTTTCTCCGCAGTTTCCGCTTGATTCGTCGTTTTATGGAAAAAAATCAGTTTCAAGCACCACTTTTAGCCCGGTATGCCACTGATCTTCCGGATTTGGAAGAAATTGAGACCGCCATCTACCAAGCGGTAAACGGTAACCGGGTCAATAGTGAGATTTCGCGCCCCTTGAAAAAAATCCGGCAACAGATACGAGAAACAGAACAACAAATTGAGGAGCGCTTGCAGAAATTTATTCGCCACCCAGATAATCGTACGAAGCTGCAAGAGGCGATGGTGGTGAAAAAGGATGGTCATTGGACGGTCCCAGTAAAAGCTTCTTACAAAAATCAAATCAAAGGTAGCTTGATCGAAACTTCCGGTCGAGGCGTGACGGTTTTTATCGAACCGGAGAGTGTCGCACGTCTTAGTGAAAAATTGAGTCTTTTAGAAGCTGAAGAAACCGCTGAAGTTTATCAAATTCTGGCTGAATTGACGGGACGCGTTGCCGAAACCTTGGCGGTCATTGGTTATGGTCGGGAGATTATTACCGAATATGATGTGATTTTTGCGCGAGGTAAATATAGTCGCGAAATTGATGGGCAACAGGTGCACATCAACAAAGAGGAACGTATTATGTTGAAGGACGTGCGCCATCCGTTATTAGGGGACGTTGCCGTGCCGCTTAACGTGTCATTAGGTGAAACCTTCCGGGGACTGATTATCACCGGTCCCAACGCGGGTGGCAAAACCGTTGTTTTGAAGACGGTGGCACTGGTTACCATGATGACGATGATTGGGCTAGAGATTCCGGCGGCACCAGAAACAGAGATTGCCTTATTTGATGAAATTTTTGTGGATATTGGAGACCAGCAGGATTTAGGGAATGCCCTCAGTACCTTTTCGGGACATATGCAAAATATCGCCCATATCGTGCGCCAAACCAAGCGCTACAATTTGATTTTACTAGATGAAATTGGCAGTGGTACGGAACCCAATGAAGGGGCGGCTCTGGCGATTGCTAGTATGAATGCCATGTATCAGCAAGGCGGCTTGGTGATCGCCACTACCCACTATGGTGAAATCAAAGAATTCGCCCAGGCACATCCTGATTTTCAAACAGCGGCGATGGCCTTTGATAGCGAAACGTTACAGCCTAAATATCGGTTGCTCTTGGGTGAAACCGGCGAAAGTAATGCCTTTTGGATCGCGCAACGGATGCAACTACCTACTGAGGTGATCAAACAGGCCAAAGCTTATTTGGTCCACCATGATTTACCCCTGCTTCAGCAACACTTTGTCCAGCAAAAAGCTGTCCAGAAAAGTGTGTTACCACAATTTACGAAAGGTGATCGGGTCACCTATTTGGAAACCAACGCGACGGGTCTTTTCTATGAAGCCGTGGAGCAGCAGGCCCGTATTCTATTGGAGGATGGCTGGCAGGAAGTGCCGCTACGCCGCCTGAAACTGGTGCTCTCTGCTCAGGAGCTTTATCCGCAAGACTATGAGGTGGAAAATTTATTTACTGATTTTCATGAACAAAAATTCCAACGAGATTTAGCCCGGGGTTCGAAAAAGGCGCATAAAGAATTGCGTCAAGGCCGCCGTCAATAACAAAAATGGCCTATTCCCAGCGTTTAGTAAGCGTAGGAATGGGCCATTTATCGTTAAGCAATCCACATAAATAATTGCGGTAATAACAAGTTGAAGAGGGCTAAGCCCACGTAAAATCCGCTGACACGTCCTTGTCTTTTCCGTAAAGCATTGGCAAAACCAAGGATAAGTAGGATGCCAAGGATGGCTTGGAGTAGTTTGCGTCCGGTAAACAACCAGCCCACTTTATCAGAGGCGAATTGGGCAAGTTGTGCTTGCCAAAAGGGGAAATTTGATAAGAGTACTACGTTGGCGATCGTCAAAATTGTCACGATCAAAGGGAGTATCCAATATTTTTTCATAGCTGACGTCCTTTCTGTACTTATTATAGCACGAGAAAAGAGCAGACAAAAGTTGAGGAAAACCACCGTCAGGAATTGCTTTTGCAAGCAAAAATACAGTATAGTGAAAGCAAATCAGGCAAGGAGGACGCTTATGGATTACCGAATCGAGAAAGACTCAATGGGGGCAATCGAAGTTCCCAAAGACGCATTGTGGGGGGCGCAAACGGAACGGAGTCGCCAAAACTTTGCGATTGGGACTGAAACAATGCCGCCAGAATTATTACGGGCCCTTTTAGCAATCAAACGGGCCGCGGCGCTTGGCAACTTTGCGACAGAGCGTTTGTCAAAAGACAAAACCATGGCTATTCAAGCAGCTTGTGATCAGCTGTTAGCTAGTGATTTAACGGCTTTTCCTTTAAAGGTTTGGCAAACAGGCAGTGGTACGCAAACCAACATGAACGTCAATGAAGTGATTGCCCATGTTGCCCAAGAGTTGACGGGAACACCGGTGCATCCTAATGATGATGTTAATCGCTCCCAAAGCTCGAATGATGTTTTTCCAACGGCAATCCATGTTGCGACGGTTACGAGTGTCGTGACCGAGTTAATGCCAGCCATTCGGCAAGTGATTGCGCGTTTGCAAGAGTTGGAGACAGAAAACCATCAAATTATTAAAATTGGTCGAACCCATTTGCAGGATGCGACACCAGTTCGTTTCTCACAAGAAATCAGTGGTTGGCGCAGCGGCTTTGAGCATACGCTGCAAATGTTAGAACTAAGCTTGACGGAAATGCGGCAATTGCCACTAGGTGGGACTGCGGTGGGAACGGGACTGAATGCGACGCCTGCCTACGCTATTGAGACAGTCGAAGCCTTGAATATCGCGCTGGCGGAAAACTTTGTGTTGACGGATAACTATTTCCACGGCTTGGCCAACCGAGATGGAGCGGTCTTTGTTTCCGGTGCCTTAAAGGCGCTAGCGGCTAATGCCATGAAGATGGCCAACGATATTCGCTGGCTAGCCAGTGGTCCCCGCAGTGGGTTAGGCGAAATCACGATTCCAGCCAATGAGCCCGGCAGTTCCATCATGCCCGGAAAAGTCAATCCAACCCAATGTGAAGCGCTGACGATGGTGGCGTTACAGGTGATGGGCAATGATAGCACCATTGGCATGGCCGCCTCACAGGGCAACTTTGAGTTGAATGTGTATCTCCCTTTAATAGCCTACAATTTATTGCAAAGTATCCGCTTGTTAACGGATAGCCTGCGCTCCTTTGATCAGCACTGTTTGGCGGGTCTAAAAGCTGACCAGGGGCGGATGGCAGAACTGGTGGAAAATTCTTTGATGCTAGTGACCGCTTTGAATCCGCATATTGGCTACGATAAAGGCGCGGCCATTGCGAAAAAGGCCTACCAAGAAGGAACAACCTTAAAAGCCGCGGCTCTAGCGTTAGGTTATGTGACAGCGGCGGAATTTGATGAATGGGTCCAACCAGAAAAAATGGTAGGAGAAGAGCGCTAGGATAGGCTTAGGATGACTTTTCTCAGTAGGAAAGCGGCTGATATTTTTAGCGGAAACTGCCAGACGATTGTGGTATACTGTTTAGGAATACCATCATGTAGATGATTTTTTAAGGAGGTTTTTTCTGTTATGACACAGAAAGAAACATTTTACATTACAACACCGATTTATTACCCAAGTGGGAAATTGCATATCGGCAATTCTTATACAACAATCGCCTGTGATGCTGTTGCGCGTTATAAACGCTTGATGGGCTTTGATGTTTTTTATTTGACAGGTGTGGATGAACACGGTCAAAAAATCGAGAAAAAAGCGGAAGAATTAGGGGTAGCGCCTCAAGAATATGTAGACCGCATGGCAGCTGACGTCAAAAAATTGTGGAAAACACTGGATATCAGCTATGACAAATTTATCCGGACAACGGATGATTACCATCAAAAAGGGGTTCAAAAGATTTTTGAACGTTTATTGGCCCAAGGAGATATCTACCTAGGTGAATATGAAGGCTGGTACTCTGTGTCTGATGAAGAATTTTTCACAGAAACACAGTTAGCTGAGGTCTACCGCGACGAAGACGGCAAAGTCATCGGCGGGAAAGCGCCAAGTGGTCACGAAGTGGAATTAGTAAAAGAAGAGTCTTACTTCTTTAAGATGAGTAAATACGCGGATCGTTTATTGGCTTACTACAATGAACATCCAGAATTTATCCAACCAGAATCTCGTAAAAATGAAATGATCAATAACTTCATTAAACCAGGTTTGGAAGATTTGGCTGTTTCACGGACAACTTTCAGCTGGGGAATTCCAGTACCGCGCGATCCTAAACACGTAGTCTATGTTTGGATCGATGCGTTATCTAACTATATCACGGCATTAGGCTATGGTTCCGATGATGATACGTTATTCCAAAAATACTGGCCGGCAGATGTGCACATGGTAGGGAAAGAAATCGTTCGTTTCCACACGATTTACTGGCCTATCATGTTGATGGCGTTAGAATTGCCATTACCGAAAAAAGTTTTTGGTCACGGCTGGCTGTTGATGAAAGACGGCAAAATGTCGAAATCAAAAGGGAACGTGGTTTATCCGGAAATGCTAGTAGAACGCTACGGCTTAGATGCGCTGCGTTACTATTTACTGCGAGCAGTACCATTTGGTAGTGACGGCGTCTTTACACCAGAAGATTTTGTGGCGCGGGTCAATTATGACTTAGCCAATGACCTAGGCAACTTATTGAACCGGACGGTGGCCATGATTAACAAATATTGTGATGGCTTGGTACCTAACTATGCATCACTAGTCACACCGTTTGACAGTGAATTATCCACAACGGCCGCTAACGTTATTAGCCGTTACCATGAAGCCATGGAAAAAATGGAATTCAATACGGCCTTGGCCGAAATCTGGACGTTGGTCTCTCGCGCCAATAAATATATTGACGAAACAGAGCCTTGGGTTTTAGCTAAAGATCCCGAGAAGAAAAAAGAATTGGATAGCGTGATGGTCCACTTGGCTGAAAGCCTACGGATCGTTGCAATCTTATTGCAACCAATCATGACCCAAACACCAGCTAAAATCTTTGAACAATTAGGGTTAGATATTGATAGCTTGAATATGACACAGATTCACTTTGGTGAATTCCCTTCCGGCACGAAAGTTGTCAGCAAAGGGACTCCAATCTTCCCACGTTTGGAAATGGAAACAGAAGTGACCTACATCCAAAAACGCATGGCAGAAGGTGTTGGCGATGTCAAAGAAGAAATCAAATGGGATCCAGAAGAAACTGAACTAGTTTCGGTGAAAGAAAAACCGATCAAATTTGAAGACTTTGATAAAGTGGAATTAAAAGTCGCTGAAGTTATCGACTGTCAGAAAGTCAAAGGCGCTGATAAATTATTGCAATTCCGTTTGGATGCAGGCGACCCACAAAATCGTCAAATCCTTTCAGGAATCGCCGAATTTTATCCAGATCCAAGCGATTTGATTGGGAAGAAAGTTGTCATCGTGGCGAACTTGAAACCACGTAAAATGCGGGGACAAGTCAGCCAAGGCATGATTTTGTCAGCTGAATTCGATGGTAAACTACAAGTGATCGAAGCACCGAAAAATGTACCAAATGGTGCGGTTATCGGCTAATAGATGAAAAGACCCGTGAGTCTGCTCGAAGGAGTAGTCTCACGGGTCTTTTAGCTTGTTAAGCTAAGCGTGTTAATAATGTTTGGTTCAGCGCCGAGGTGCTCGTTTGGAGTAGTTGGTAACAGGCGGTTTCCGCCAACGAGCCTTGAGGCGTTTTGGTAAAAACAAGGTGACAATTACAAAGGGACGCTCTAATAGATACCAGCAAAACTGCCGTGAAGGTAAACGTAACAGAGCGAAGTGAGCGAGAAACATACCCGCTGCGACGATTAATAGAATCAGCCACGTTGCAATGGGATGAAACGCCCGCCAAGTACCTAAAATTAGCGGTAGCCCGTAATAAATACTACTTACCGCAAATAAGGTAGCATCTGTGCGCAGCCGCAAAAGTGCTACAACCATTGTGATGATTGTAAAAACTAAGGCTAAGGGCGGGAACCAAGCAATCAAGAAAGCTGTCAGTGTGCCCCATAGCAATAAGCCTGGACCTTGAACAATTCCCATCACTAAAGCTAAGCCTAATAAGACCACGAGTTGGCCCCACAAAGGGACGTATAGCAATAAACCAAACAGTCCCACCATCAACCAGTGACTTTTCGATTTTGGACCGCGCTCAGTCGCCAATGAATTCGCAAAACGTTGTGCCAATTTTTCCACAGGATCCCATCCTTTCTTACAACTACAAAAATTGTAGAATAAATGAAAAGAAATTGCGTCCGTCTTAAGACGGGTCTTTTGGAGGAGAAAAGGGCACGTGATTGTGGTAAAGTAAGGATTGAAAGGAAGGATAGACATGATTTTTGATTCCCATACTCATTTGAACGCGGAACAATTCAATGATGATATCCCAGAAACAATTGCCCGTGCCCGTGAATTAGGGGTAACGAAGATGGCAGTGGTGGGATTTGATACACCTACGATTGAAAAATCGCTGATTTTAAACGAAACCTATGAAGATATTTACAGTATTATCGGCTGGCATCCCACAGAGGCGGGGAGCTATACGAAGGAAATTGAAACGGATCTTGAGGCAAAATTGACCCGTCCAAAAGTTGTTGCCTTAGGGGAAATCGGTTTGGACTACTATTGGATGGAAGATCCTAAAGACGTACAAGACCGGGTTTTTCGACGCCAAATCGCGATTGCGAAAGAACACCAGCTTCCTATTAGCATCCATATGCGCGATGCTATTGAAGACACTTATCGTGTACTAAAAGAAGAGGATGTTCGCGATATTGGCGGTATTATGCACAGCTTCAGCGGCGACCCTGAATGGGCAGCCCGTTTCTTAGATTTAGGGATGCACATTTCCTTTAGCGGCGTCGTAACCTTTAAAAAAGCCTTGGATGTACAAGCGGCAGCTCAGCAAGTGCCTTTAGACCGTTTACTCGTGGAAACAGATGCGCCTTATTTAGCACCAGTTCCTTACCGCGGCAAACGCAACGAGCCGGGTTATACTCGCTATGTGGTAGAAAAAATTGCGGAATTACGAGAACTGCCGCTGGAAACGGTGGCACAACAAACGTGGGACAATGCCCATCGCTTGTTTAAACTAGCTCATGACTAAGCCTAAAATTGCTGAAATCATTGTCGTTGAAGGTAAAGACGACACTCGCCGCTTGCAAGAAGTGGTGGAGGCGGATACGATTGAAACGATTGGCTCCGCCATTGATGAAGAGATTTTGATGCAGATTGAGCATGCCCAAGAAACCCGTGGTGTGATTGTATTTACCGATCCAGATTTTTCCGGTGAAAAGATTCGTAAAATTATTATGGAGGCTGTGCCTGATGCTAAGCATGCCTTTTTACCGCGAGGTGAGGCAGTGCCGCGCCGTCGTGGTAGCTTAGGGGTGGAGCACGCCAGTGACGCGTCGATTTTAGAAGCTTTGCGAAAGGTTGTTACACCAGCCACGGAAGATTTTCCGGAGATTCCTAGACAAAGCTTATTCGACTATGGTTTAATGGCAGGGACAGATGCCAAATTGCGGCGTGAAAAGCTGGGGGATGAGTTGCGGATTGGCTATACGAATGGTAAACAACTGCAAAAACGCTTGCGGATGTTCCATATCACCCCTGAAGAATTGCAGATAGCAATGGCAAAAGTAATGGAGGATTTAGAGTGAAAGATATCGCGACACCCTCGCGCACACGCGAAATACTAAAACAACACGGCTTTTCTTTTAAGAAGAGCTTAGGGCAGAATTTTTTAACAGAACCAAATATTCTGCATAAAATCGTAGAGACAGCGGCGATTGATGAACAGACCAATGTTATCGAAGTTGGCCCCGGGATTGGCGCCTTAACGGAATACTTAGCACGAGCGGCTCATGAAGTCATTGCTTTTGAAATCGATGATCGTCTGATCCCCGTCTTGGCGGATACTTTGGCGCCTTACCCCAATGTCACGGTTATCCATCAAGATGTGCTGAAGGCCAATTTAACAGAACTACCACAAAAGTTTTCGCAACAGTTGCCGATTAAAGTAGTGGCAAATCTGCCTTACTACATCACGACCCCGATTATGATGCATTTTCTAGAATCTTCGTTGGAAGTCAGTGAAATGGTGGTCATGATGCAACGGGAAGTAGCGGACCGCATTTCGGCTAAACCAGGGACCAAGGCTTATGGCTCCTTATCTATCGCTGTGCAGTATTTTATGGAAGCTGAAACAGCTTTTATCGTGCCGAAGACGGTGTTTGTACCACAGCCTAATGTGGATTCGGCTATTTTGAAATTAACACGCCGGGCAACACCAGCAGTTGCGGTAACCAATGAAAAAGCCTTTTTCCGTTTAACAAAAGCGGCCTTTCAACTACGCCGCAAAACATTATGGAATAACTTGACCCATGCTTATGGAAAAGATGAAGCCACCGTTGCTTGGTTGAAACAAGCTTTGGCAGAGGCGGAGATTGACCCCTCACGCCGGGGTGAAACGTTATCATTAGAAGAATTTGGCCGCCTAAGTAACGTGATGGAAGCCACTAAGGCGTAATTAGAAACTCGTTTAGAATGCTACAGTCAGTTTAATTGACTAGGCAGTCTGAACGAGTTTTTTGATAGCAAGGGCTAAAATTTACGAGAATTCCTCCCTTTACCGGTCATTTTCATACAATTATGAAAAAACACAAGAAAAATTCGTAAAAGCGGGCAATGTGTCTTGACACCTTATACAAGATTCTCTACAATGAAGGGCATAGAGAAGGTGTCTTGACACCTCGACTGAGGAGGAAGAAAATGAAAAGTGTACGACAGTTAACCATATCTGCTTTACTAATTGCGATGGGGATTATCATTCCCATGGTGATGCCGCGAGTGACGGTACCACCAGCATCTTTCACATTAGCGAGTCACGTACCAGTCTTTATTGCCATGTTCTTTTCACCAGCGATGGCTGTGTTAGTTTCATTGGGGACAGCGTTTGGGTTCTTTTTATCCAGCACGCCAATTATTGCGTTGCGGGCCTTATCCCACGTCGTCTTTGCGGTAATTGGGGCCATCTATCTGCAAAAACGTCCGACTACTGTTTTATCACAGCCTAAATTCCAATTGTTTAATGTCTGGATTGCGATCTTGCATTCTGCAGTGGAATTAGTAGTAGTCAGTGTCTTTTTCTTGATGGGCAATATGCCAGATACGTATTATGACCAAGGCTATTTGTATTCTGTCTTCTTATTGATGGGGATTGGTGGGATTATCCATAGCTTAGTAGACTACAACATTGCCTATTTCTTGGCAAAATCTCTAAGCAAGCATTTCGATATTCCGGTGTTCAAAGCGGCCAAAAAAGCCGAAGTTACAGAGGATACCAAAGCACGTTTAGCATAAAACAGGACGCAAAAAGAGCATTGCAGCTGCAATGCTCTTTTTTAATATTCCGTCTGTAAACAGACTAGAAAAGGGGGACCGATAATTAAGGAAGCTTGATCACATTTTCAGTTTCTGGATCGAAGAAGTGTCCTTTATTGATATTAAAGGCTAATTCAACTACTTCGCCAGGACGGTGGAAGTCACGGGCGTCTACTTTTGAAATAAATTCAGTATCGCCAATCTTCGTATACAACATACTTTCCGCACCTAGTAATTCAGAAACGACCACTTCAGAACGAACTACTGCTTCAGGAGCAGCTTCAAGTGCTACTTGTTCACTATGGATGTCTTCTGGACGAATCCCAAAGACAACTTCTTTACCTTCGTAGCCTTTTTCACGCAAGATTTTATTTTTACCTTCTGGAATACGTAATTCTAAGCCATGACCATCACGGATCACGCCATCTTGTAAAGTAACACGGAAGAAGTTCATCGCTGGTGAACCGATAAAGCCGGCTACAAACATATTAACAGGTGTATCGTACACTTCTTGTGGTGTACCGATTTGTTGAATAAAGCCGTCTTTCATGATAACGATCCGGTCAGCCATTGTCATAGCTTCTGTTTGGTCGTGGGTTACGTAGATAGTAGTAGTTTCTAAGCGTTGGTGCAATTTGGCGATTTCGGCACGCATGGCAACCCGCAATTTTGCATCCAAGTTTGATAAAGGTTCATCCATTAGGAAGACTTTGGCATCACGCACGATGGCACGACCTAAGGCAACCCGTTGACGTTGTCCACCAGATAATGCGGCTGGTTTCCGTTGTAAGTAATCAGTCAAACCTAAGATGTCAGCGGCATTTTCAACGCGTTTTTTGATTTCAGCTTTGTCGTATTTACGCAATTTCAAGCCAAAAGCCATGTTGTCAAAAACGGTCATATGTGGATATAAAGCGTAGTTCTGGAATACCATGGCGATATCGCGGTCTTTTGGTGCAACATCGTTCATTACTTTGCCGCCGATAGATAATTCGCCTTCTGTGATGTCTTCCAAGCCGGCTACCATCCGTAATGTTGTGGATTTCCCACAGCCTGAAGGGCCAACGAAAACGATAAATTCACGATCGTTGATATCCAAGTTAAAATCAGTTACGGAATAACGTTCCGCATTGTCATATTTTTTGTACACGTGGCTAAGGGCCATTTCTACCATAATCATTCACTCTTTCTGTTTTGTTTTTTTATCTTGAGTTCAGTATAATGAAAGCGGTAACTAGTCACAATGGAAACTTGCACAAGAATCTAGGTGCTTTTTCGTCAAAGTGACAAAAACGCTTACAAGAGGAGTGGATAAAATGAAAATTGCCTTAATCGCCCATGACCGCAAAAAGGACTTAATGGTAAAAATGACGACGGCTTACCAGACTATTTTAGAAAAACATGAACTATTTGCGACCGGAACCACTGGGACACGTATCCAAGAGGCGACGGGATTGCCCGTCCACCGGTTTAAATCAGGGCCGCTAGGTGGAGATCAGCAGATTGGTGCAATGATTTCGGAAGACCGGTTGGACATGGTGATTTTCTTACGGGACCCTTTAGCGGCGCAGCCCCATGAACCAGATGTCACCGCCTTGATTCGGTTAAGCGATGTTTATGAAATTCCACTAGCAACCAATATTGGCACGGCTGAGATTTTGATTCGCGGTCTGGATGCGGGCTTTGCTGATTTTCGGGAGATTGTTCATGAAACGGATAATCGCCCGTTATCCGTCTAAATGCGAACGTTCGCTGGAAAATGAAAAGTTTCTGAAACCAAAAAATTGTATTGCGAATAGGCCTGTGCTATAGTTCAGGTAGGCTTTGTGCCTAAAAAAATCAGAGTAGGAAATAAAGCGTTAAGTGCTGAAAGGATGGGATGTTGCCTTTCGGACGAAGAACAATTTGTTCGCGGTTTTATTTTCGCATTCGCTGCATATTTTTTGTGTAGCAGCTCTTAAAGGAGATGCTAGGAAATGAAAAAATTAACAACCCGTTCTATGACCCTGATGGCTTTACTGATTGCGGTGATGGTGGTGACCGAACGCTTTTTTGCGGTGGACACACAATTTCTGCGCGTCAGTGCCACGTTTATTCCGGCAACACTAATGGGGGCCGTTTTTGGTCCGCTTTGGTCCGGTATTGGGAGTACCTTAGCTGACTTTGTCGGCATGGCACTCTTTCCGAAAGCCGCGTACTTTGTCGGTTTTTCGATCAATGCCTTTGTAACAGGGGCAGTCTATGGTTATTTTTATTACAAAAAGGAAATCACTTGGCGTCGGGTGATTATGGCGACTGTCTTGGTGACGGTTATTGTCCATCTGATTTTAACGCCAATCTGGCTAGCCTGGATGTATAATGTACCATTGAATAGCTGGGCAATCTGGACTCCGCGTCTAATTAAAAATGCGCTGATGCTACCGATTCAAATCGTCGTGACCTACTTTATGGGGAACTTAACGACGTTCAAACAACTTGTCTTAAGAGGGGCAGCCTCAACTAAATAAAAAAACGATCCCGCCATCCCCGGGATCGTTTTTTGTTACCTATAAAGTATTTACCTAAAACCAGTGGAAGAAATCCTCGGCATCTTGATAATCTTCCTCATCATCGCGGCGCCGTTGCTCTTCCTCTTCATGGATTTGCTGTTGCTCTAACTCTTCTTCATCCATTTGTTTTTCCTCCTCTCGTCACTGCTGGCCAGCTTTGTCTTTTCGGTAAGCTTCAAGGGAAATAATTTCCGCTTTGAAGTGGTGGGGATCAAAGCCTAATTCCTGTAACCGATTGGTGGTATTCGTGATGAGATAGCCCAGTCCAATAGAGTAACGACCTTCTCTGAGGGCCACTCGGTATTTGAGATATTTGTCTAGCAATTGTTCAACTTCAGCAGAACGTTTTTTATGGTTCATCTTTTTTCCTCCTATCTTTCCGTTGCGGCAGGATGGAGCACCTTGCATTAGCAGGTTGCTGAAACGTCATAGAGCCTGATCTCTCGGTTTCTCTTTATAGGTATCTTTATTATACCATTTTTAGAAAACGCTATCAAAAGTAAACTAAAAAACACCCGGTAGTTGCCGGGTGCGAAGCTTAATGTTGAAATTGTGCTTGGTACAATTGATAATAAGCGCCATGCTGGGCAATCAAGGTATCATGATCACCGACTTCTATGATTTTACCTTGCTCCATTACGAGAATTTTGTGGGCGGAGCGAATCGTCTGTAATCGGTGGGCAATCACGAAGCTAGTACGCCCCTCCATTAAGTTAAGAAAGGCTTTTTGGATAAATTGCTCCGTCATAGTATCTACAGAGCTAGTGGCCTCATCTAGAATCAAGAGCTTAGGTTGGCTAATGATGGTACGGGCAATCGTCAATAACTGTTCTTGTCCTTCTGATAAGGACAAGCCACTTTGACCTAAAACTGTGTCGTAGCCTTCAGGCAATTTCATAATGAAATCATCGATATAAGCAGCGCGAGCGGCGGCCCGCAGTTCTTCTTCTGAAGCATCCGGTCGACCGAACAAAAGATTTTCGCGAATGGTGCTTTCAAAGAGCCAAGGGTCTTGCAGAACCATGCCGAAGTTCTGACGCAGGCTGTCCCTGGTATAGCGGCGACTGTCAACGTCATCAATCAAGATGGCCCCTTTATCAGGATCGTAAAAACGCATCAAAAGGTTTACGATTGTTGATTTACCAGCGCCAGTCTTACCGACAATCGCCACTGTTTCACCAGGAGCCACCTGTAAACTAAAGTCTTCAATCAGCGGTTGTGTCGGTTGATAGGCAAAATAGACCTGTTGGAAGGTGACGGCACCTTGTGGCTGGCTTAAAACCAATGCGTCCGGTGCATCAGGTGTTTCGTCTGGCTCATCTAAAATCTCAAAAATCCGTTTTAAACTAGCGAAGGCCGTTTGAATTTGAGTAGAAATGCCGGATAAATCAATAAACGGTTTAGAGAATTGTGAAGCATAAATCAGAAAAGCCGATAGTACGCCTACTGTCACTTGTCCCCACCCAGCCACAATCAACAATCCGCCGACTAAGCCGAGACTTAGATAAGTGAGGTGATCGACAAAGCGCGATAAAGGATTCGTTAGGGAAGAGGCAAACTGTGCTTTTTGACCTTGGACATAGAGTGTTTGATTTGTCTCGGCAAAAGCTTGTTTGACGCGAGCTTCTTGTTGGAAAGCTTTAACCAGCTTTTGCTGCTGGACGTGCTCATTGATAAAACCTGATAAGTCGCCGACAATCTGCTGTTGGGCCCGAAAATTTTGCTGTGAGGCGCGAGCCACCAACCAATTGACGATGAAGATAACGGGGGTACTGACTAAGACCACCAGAGTGAGCCAACCGTTTAAATACAGCATGATGCCTAAGGCGAATAAAATTGTGGCAACGCCGGAGAAGACCTGCGCAAAGACAGCAGTGCAAGCAGTGGCGACATTATCCGCATCGTTGGTAAAACGACTGGCGATATTTCCGTGAGAAAACTGGTCAAAGGTACGAATCGGCAGCTGATCCAACTTGTAGAAAAGGTCGCGTCTGAGGCGATGGCTAGCGCGGTAGGCAATTAAATTACTATTACGTTGAATAAACCATTGGCTAAGAGCATTGACGATAATCAAGCCTAACAGGTAGAAACAATAAGTGGTAATCTGCTGGAAATCGACTTTCCCAGGACCAACCATTTGATCGACAGAGCGACCAATCAAGAGAGTAATCAAAACCCCACTAATTCCGTTGATAGCGCCTAAAAAAGCAGTAGCACTTAATAATTTTGGTTCATGTAAATAGTGAAAGAAACGCCGGGTCAACTCATTCATGGTCGGCACCTCCTTGTGAAGCGGCTAGTTCTTGATAACCCGTGCAAGTGGCCAGCAGTTCCTCGTGGGTTCCTTTACCTAACAACTTTCCTTCCGCTAAATAGAAGATTTGATCGGCTGCCGTAATCGCGCTGATCCGCTGTGAGATAATGAAAATCGTGGTTTCTGGAAATGCTTGGCGCAAGCCTTGTCGTAATTGGAGTTCCGTTTGATAATCCAAAGCACTCAAGGCATCGTCTAAAACTAAGACGGCGGGTTTCCGAATCAAAGCGCGGGCAATTGTTAAACGCTGTTTCTGTCCACCTGAAAAGTTTAAGCCACCTTCAACAACTGGTGTATCAAGGCCCTCTGGCATGGTGCGGACGAAATCGGCCGCAGCTAGGTCGAGAGCTTGCCAACACTCGGTTTCCGTGGCGTCAGCTTTGCCCCACAATAAATTGGAACGAATCGTACCGCTGAAAAGGCTCGCGCCTTGCGGAACGTAAGCTAGCTGTTGACGTAAGGCAAAAGCCTCCCAATCCTCGATAGGTGTGTCATAAAAAGTAAGCCGACCTTCGGCTGTGTAAAAACGACCTAATAACTGCGTCAAGGTTGACTTGCCGCTACCGGTTGGCCCAGTGATGCCAATCAGCTGGCCTTTTTTCACGGTGAAGGAGAGGTCGGTTAAGGCATAGCCGCTTTTCTCGGTATAACGAAAATTGACGTGATCGAATTGATAAACGGTAGACGTGGGGGCAGGTGTTAAGCTACCATGACTTTCACTCTCGTCCACAGGTGTCGCTAAGACTTCAGAGACCCGTTGGACGGAGGCGTCTGCCCTTGTAAAAATTACAACCAGATTTGAGACGACAATCAGGGCTAGGAGCATTTGCGTCAAGTAGTTGATCAAAGCTAAAACTTGTCCTTGCTGCAGGTTGCCAATGGAAACTTGTTGCCCACCAATAGTCAACAGTAAAATGATACCGCCATTCATAATCAAACTGGTTAAAGGCGTTAATAACGCGGATAAGTTGGTCACATGGATTGCCGTGCGAGTCAGTTCTTCGCTAGTGGCAATCCCCTTTTGCGTTTCAGTCTTTTTCCGCGCAAAAGCGCGAATCACCCGAACACCATCGAGATTTTGCATCACGCGCTGATTTAATCCATCGAATTGCGTTTGCAGGCGGCGATATAACGGTACTGTCCACCGGGAAATCAGCCACATAATGACGGCAAAAAGAGGCAGTAGTATCGCGAAAAGGAGACCAGCCCGCCAGTCAATGATAAAAGCCATCACCACTGAGCCGATACTTAAAAAAGGTGCCCGGATCACCAGTCGAATCAGCATCGCCACTGCGGTTTGAATCTGATTGACGTCGTTAGTCAAACGGGTGATCAGCGTATCTGTGCCGAAGCGGTTCAACTGTCGGTAAGAAAGGGCGTTGATTTTGGCCATCATAGCGTTGCGCAAGTCCGTTCCATAGCCCTGCGAGGCAATGGAGGCATAGTATTGACAAATCAATACACAGACAAGTCCAATCAGCGAAAGGGCCAACATGCCGCCCGCGGCTTGTAAGACAACGCCGGTATCGCCCTTTTGGATGCCACTATCGACTAAATAAGCCATCAACATGGGTAATAACAGTTCAAAGATAGCTTCTAATAGCTTGAAAAAGGGTCCTAAAAATAATTGCTTACGGTAATTTTTGGTATAAGGTATTAGCTCTTTCATGAAACTCCTCCTCGCTGCCTATTGTACCTTATGGTGGGGCTTGGGAAAAGCTGGAAGGGGACTTTATCCGTTGCATTTGGTACACTAAAAGCAAAGGAGGTCCTGATATGGCAGAGTTTATAAAAATCGTGAATTTATTTTTTATCTATTCCTTTATTGGCTGGCTGTGGGAGACAATTTATTGCTCCATCAAGGCCAAAAAATTTGTGTACCGTGGTTTTCTAGCGGGTCCCTATTGTCCCATTTATGGGTTTGGCATTTTATCTGTTCTGTATTTTATTGAGCCATTCCGCTACAATCTAGTGCTATTATTCTTTCTCTCAGCATTTCTCGTGACGATTCTGGAATATGTGACGAGTTACGTACTGGAAAAACTATTCCATGCTCAGTGGTGGAATTATGATGATGTTCCCTTAAATATTAATGGACGGGTAGCCATACCGGTATCGATTTTCTGGGGTATCTGTTGCGTGGCAATCGTGCGCGTAGTACATCCCCGTATCATGATTTTTGAAAATTTCTTGGCACAACGATTTGGCATCATCTTACCAATTATTTTGCTGGTGATTATTACGGCGGATCTAATCTATACGCTAGTAAACATGACATCTTTCCAAAAAGTCGTGGGACAGTTAGCTACTACTATTGAAGAAAGTAAAACACGCGTCAGTCAAAATATTGATACCTTAAAAGAAAACTTGCAAGAAAAACGGACAGAGCTGGCAGCGTCCTTGGAGCAACGACCGGCTAATCGGTGGTTAGAAGAGCTGAAACGCAATCCAGACTGGAAAAAGGGGCTGCCTAAACTAAACTTTAATCAACGACGATTGTTGCACAACTACCCAAATGTTAAGATTCGCAACATCCAAAATGTAGATGAGTTGAAAACCTTGATCCGTAATTTACGAGAAAAATAACAATATGACCTGTTAGTAGCCAAATTCTGGTTATTGACAGGTTTTTTTATCAGGTTGAAACAAGTTAGAATAACCATAAAAGGGGGACTTCCTAGCAGTTTTTTAAAAGATTTTGTCACGTAAAACCAAAAACGATTAGAAAACTTTGTTATATTGAGAATCCCATCCCAAAATCAGCTATTTTCTGACAATTTTTGTAATAAAAAAGATATCGGAAAAATCGCGTCATAACACTATTTTTTCTGAAATGTTTAAGAAAATATTAAGGAATATTACAATGAAATCGATAATGCTTTACGATTTGTAACAAAATGTAATCTGCGTGAAATAAATAAAGCCTACTCCCTTAGTATAATAAGCAAAGGTGAAAAAGTAAGGGAAGGTGTATCTTCAGTGAAAGCAAAAAAAATGATGACGACGCTCATCGCGGCACTCGCATTGAATTTGTCGTTACCGATCTTTGCCAAGGCTGAATCGCTCGATACTATCAAAGAACAGGAAAGCCAGCTGTCTCGCCAAGGGGAAGAGATCAGTGTGGAAATCCAACTGGCGTTGAATGACGTGAACGAGAAATATCAAGCGATTGAAGACTTAAAAACAGATATTGCCAAGGCTGAAAAGAAACTTGCAACTTCTGAGAAACAAATCAAAGAAACCAAAGAAACCATCGCGAAACGTAAAGAAGTGGTGGCGGAACGGTTACAAGATATGCAGTTGAATGGCACCAATCAACGAACTTGGCAAACGCTCTTGGATTCGGAAAGCTTTTCCGATTTTATCGGACGGGCTTATGCCTTGACGGTCCTACAAGATGCGGAAAAGACCAAAATCGAGAGTCTATTCAGCGAAAAAGACAAGCTGGAAGGGCTACAAACAACGGTTAAAGAAACCAAAGCCAGCTTGGAAACGAAGGAAACAGAGTTAAGCGAAGAGGCTGTCAGCTTAGATGGAAAACTTTCCAACTTGAAACAACAGCTTTCAGACAATCAAGCAACCTTAACGCAATTAGCGGCTTCTCGTGAGGCAGAAGAAAAACGTTTGGCTGATGAAGCGGCGAAACAAGCAGCTGCTGAAAAAGCGGCGGCAGAAAAAGCTAAGGCAGAGGCAGAAGCACAAAAGGCGGAAAGTACGGAATCTTCAGAAGCAGCTTCTGAAAGCACGACTGAGACAACGGAAAAACCCGCAAAACCGACGCAGCCTGAAAAACCGGCTGAATCAGAAAAACCAGAATCAAACGATCATGATAATAGTAGTGAGCAACCGTCTGGTGGAAAAACACGGATGATGGAATCTACCGCTTACTCATGGCGTGAGGTTGGTGCGAGTCATTTGACTGCCACTGGCTTAGATCTTAGACAAACGTCAGCAGTTGTTGCGGTGGATCCAAGCGTGATTCCATTAAACACGATGGTCCAAGTTGAAGGATATGGTGTCGCAATTGCCGCCGATACTGGTGGAGCTATCAAGGGCAACATTTTAGATGTCCACTTTGACAGTGTGGAAAGATGTCATGTCTGGGGACGCCGTCAAGTAAAAGTAACGATTTTAGACTAACTAAGTGAACTGGAGCAGATTGCTCCAGTTTTTTTGTTGTTTAAAGGCCGCTTCTTTACTTTCAGCAAAGGGTTTGTTAGATTGGAGGTGAGGAGGGATCGGATGATTCGAAAAGCAAAAGTAGAAGATCTCGATGCTTTAGGACCACTTATTCTAGTTATTTTAAAAGATATGGAATTACCAATGGTCACGGCAGTTGGAGATGAACAAATTTTAGCCTGGCTTAAAGAGGCGGGGCTAGATAAAACGTATCGCTACAGTTATGCCCGGGCAATCGTGGCAGAAGAAGATGGGGTAATCTTAGGGGCGGCTTTTGGTTATCCGGCTGAAGATGAGCCAATTATTGATGATGCGTTGGACCAGGTATTGGCAAAGCATGGTCTGCCAAGTGCTAAGTTATTTATTGACCCAGAGACTTTACCTGATGAGTGGTACTTGGATACGATTTCTGTGTCTGAGCAAGCTCGCGGCAAAGGCATTGGCAGCCAATTATTATCTGCCTTGCCGGAATATGCTGAATCAGCTAAGCCAAAGCTAGGTTTAAATGTGGATGAAGGTAATCCACAGGCTCGCAAATTATACAGCCGCATGGGCTTCGAAAAAGTAGGCGAGATGATGATCAGCGGCCATCGCTATGATCATATGCAAAAAGAAATCCACTAAAAAGAGTGTAGGGATTCGGCAAAAGCCGACCCTACACTCTTTTTAGTCTGTGGACCAATTTAGAAAATAATTGCGGCCCTTATTTTTTTTGCGATTGTACAGCCAATAGTCCAGTACCGCAGAAATGCAAATACATAGCGGTGCATCTTTTTCTTCAGGAATAGTCAATGCGTAATAATTACCAGACATTAGCATGGCACGATCCATCTGCATGATTTTCTTGTTCATGGCATAAATACTGTAATGATGGTCCTTGATATCGCCTACGACGGCCCAATGCAATCCTTGAACATAGTAAAAATCAAGATTCCAGTTGAGGATCTTCTGCATGACACCGACTTTTTTGAAGTCCGCATAGAGCTCAAAACGAGAGCCAAAGGTCAAAGATACCTGTTTGATAGAAGCCAGCAGCTCGCCATTTAAGGCGTAGATTGAGAGCACATCGCCCCGTGCCCCCCAGCGGCCCACCATCAGATAAACGGTTTTGCCCTGTTCGTCCTTGATCAACGTCCGTGTGACTTTGCTTAATTGTTGTTCTTGTACGAAATATTCGGCCACCTTCGCTCACCTCCAGCTAGGTTATAAGTCCTCGTTGATTGCCCGCATAATTGCTTCGCCAACGCCATTTTCGATATTGGTACTGGTGACATACTTAGCAATTTCTTTGATTTCTGGTTCCGCATTGCCCATAGCAAAGCTGACGCCTGCTACCCGCAACATACTTTCATCGTTGAAATTGTCGCCAATCGTCATAACTTCTTCCATGGGAATTCCTAAATCCTTGGCAACATGTTTAACGGCGATGCCTTTTTGCGCATTGGCATGATTGACTTCAATATTATTTTGGCCAGAAGAGGTTACCGTTAAGTGTTCGATTTGACCAATTTTTTCACCAATAGGTCCCAAAACTTTTGGACCATTCATATCGAAACAGATGAATTTCAAGATTTCGATATCTGGGTCATCCAGCAGTTGTTGAAAATCGGTTACGAATTGGACATGTAACAATTCCAAATGAGCCGCTGCCATGGCAATCGCCATTTTATAGGTCAAATGAGGAAGACTTGCGGCAATGTGACCAGCCACATTTTCGATTCGTTGGGCATGATTGACGGAGAAAACACCTTTAGTTGTCGCAATCTCATAGTAAATGTGGTTGTTTTCTAAAATTTCCATCACTTGTTTGGCCAAGGCCGATTCAATCCCGACGGTGAAGAGGGAACGTCCTTCTTTGTTGTAAACTTGGGCGCCATTAACCGTGATCATCGCGCAAGAAATACCAGCTTCGTCTAAAGCAGGCTTTGCTTCTAAGTAGCCGCGTCCGGTTGCTACCATAAATTGGATGCCGCGCCGTTCTGCTTCACGAATTGCGGCGATGTTACTGGGGCTGATCCCCATTTTGTTATTAAGTAGTGTGCCATCCATATCAGAGGCGATCAATTTAATCATAATCAAGCTCCTTCTAGGTTCTTACTCCCTTAGTGTACCATTTTTTCAAGGGAACGGCGAAAGAAAGTTTGCAAGTATTCCACGCCTTTTGTATGCTAAAGAAGACTGGAGGGAACCGCATGAAACAAATTATCCATAACAGCTGGCAGGAGCTATTAGCGCCAGAATTTGCGAAAGATTACTATCAGAATTTACGTCATTTTTTGAAAGAGGAGTATCAGCATCAAACGATTTACCCGGATATGTACCATATCTTCGAAGCGTTAGAGCTGACGCCTTATGAAAAAGTCAAAGTGGTCATTTTAGGGCAAGACCCTTATCACGGTCCTAATCAGGCCCATGGCTTAAGCTTTTCGGTTCAACCGGGAGTCAAGACGCCGCCGTCGTTAGTCAATATCTATAAGGAATTAAAAAGTGATCTAGGGATTGAGCCTGTGGAACATGGTTATCTGGAAAGCTGGGCAAAACAGGGCGTGTTACTGTTAAACACGGTGCTGACAGTCCGTGGTGGTCAAGCCTATTCACACCGCGGTCAAGGCTGGGAACAACTGACCGATGCTATTATTCGCAAGCTGAATGAACGCCAGCAGCCGATTGTATTTATTTTATGGGGCAAGCCTGCGCAAGCCAAAGCAGCCATGATTGACGCTCATCGCCATATTATTTTAACCGCACCACACCCGAGCCCGCTGTCCGCTCATCGCGGCTTCTTCGGATCGAAACCCTTTTCTAAAACCAATGATGCGCTCTTAGCTTTGGGGGAGACACCTATCAATTGGCAGCTGCCGCAAACTGTATAAGAATTTTTTTTGGATTGTATTAGTGATTTTTATGAACTATGTGAAATTGTTATCATAATTAGGCTTTTTCGACTAGTACAGTAGAAATAACTGTTATTTTCTTTGGAAACGTTGTATACTGTGTAAGTAAAAATTATTTTGGAGGTTATCCCGTGGAACTATTTGATAGCTTAAGATTTAAGATCGTACGTCGTAATACACGTATCGTATTTCCAGAAGCAACTGACCCTCGTATTTTGGGCGCAGCTGCTCGTTTGAAAGCAGAAGAATTATTAGAACCGATCTTGATTGGGAAAGAATCTGACATCATTGAAGCAGCTCATGCTCGTGGTATCAAAACATCTAACTTCACCATCATTGATCCAGACAACTTTGACAAATGGGACGACATGGTCGCTTCTTTTGTAGAACGTCGTAAAGGAAAAGTAACGGAAGACCAAGCGCAAACTATCCTAAAAGACGTGAACTACTTTGGGACAATGTTGACATACATGGGTCTTGCCGACGGTATGGTTAGTGGGGCTATCCACTCAACTGGTGATACTGTCCGTCCTGCGTTGCAAATCATCAAAACCAAACCTGGTGTGAGCCGGACTAGTGGTGCTTTCTTGATGGTTCGTGGTCGCGATCAAGAAAAATATCTTTTCTCTGACTGTGCCATCAATGTTAATCCAAATGCCCAAGAATTAGCTGAAATTGCGGTAGATAGCGCTAAAACAGCTGAATTGTTTGATATCGATCCTAAAGTTGCGTTATTGAGCTTCTCTACTAAGGGTTCTGCAAAAGCTCCTGAAGTAGATAAAGTTGTTGAAGCAACTCGTATCGCGAAAGAATTAGCACCAGAATACATGATCGACGGCGAACTACAATTTGACGCATCTTATGTTTCTAGTGTTGCACAATTAAAAGCGCCTCATTCTGATGTGGCTGGACGCGCGACAGTCTTTGTTTTCCCAGATTTACAATCAGGAAACATTGGCTACAAGATCGCTCAACGTTTAGGTAACTTTGAAGCAATTGGCCCAATCTTACAAGGCTTGAACAAACCTGTTTCTGACTTGTCTCGTGGTGCTAATGAAGAAGATGTTTACAAATTATCTATCATCACTGCCGCACAATCTTTATTGAACGGTTAATAACGATCATATCACTCCCTGAGATCTTAGGAACTCAGGGATTTTTTTTGCTATTGACGGATTGAAAAGAGGAAAATTTTAGTTGGAATATAAAAATGGCTGTTATTAAAATGCAAAGTTATTTTTTTGTTATCACTGGTAAATAACAGTTAATAATATTTTTATCTTTAATTTTTCTGTTATACTAAAAGAAAGCAGGAAATGAGGGATGAAGATGAAATATTTGTTAACGGTTTTTGCGGCGACGGTGGTGGCGGGAGCCCTCCATTTGTTTGGTTTGGCGTCTTTGAATCGAACGCTGGGCTTAGTTTTACTAGTATTAGGGTTGATTCTTTCCGGAACCCTCGTTTCAGGTAATCAGCAACGGGCAAATTATTATCAAGATCAACAAGCGCCAGCCCGGCCAAAACTTTCTTACGTACTCGTTCTCTGCTGTGCATTGCCGTTTTTAATTATTTCTTTTTTCCGTTAATTTTAGTGGCGCAAATAGCTTGTTAATAACCTTTTCAGCAAATCAACCAGTGAAACATGAAAAATAAATTGGAAAAATGTGTTGACAATGAAAAAGAACTGCTGTAAATTAATTTTCAACAAAGAATAAATCTTCGATGAACGGGAAAGTAGATTTGGCTGCTTTATAGAGAGGCTCTGGTTGGTGCAAAGAGTCATGACAGCAAATTGAACAATGGCCCGGGAGAAGCGGTCGCCGATAAGTAGGCGATAGCGGAGCGTCTCACCGTTACAAGAGACACCGATCTCGTTAGATGTCGGGCTGAGGGAAGGGTAACCTTCCGAATAAAGGTGGTAACACGATACGTCGTCCTTTTACTAGCATTAGCTAGTAAAGGGACTTTTTTTATTTTGGCGAGAGTCAATTCATAATTTCACGATGAAATGGTAAGTACATGGGGATAACTCCTTAACAGAGAGCTTCGGTAGCTGAGAAGAAGCAGGAGGGAACGCAAGGAAAATGGCCATGGAGTGACTCGCTTCGAGCGCAAGCAAGGGGTAGACGGGGGCGACCGTTACATCGCTAGAGTATGATAGTACTTGAAGAGGAGCTGTATGTGAGTGCAGCTTAAACTGAGGTGGTAACACGCAAAAAGGCGTCCTCAAGCAAATGATTTTTCGTTTGCTTGAGGATGCTTTTTTTGATAGGGGGAGAAAAAATGAAACGAATGCGACGCTTTTCCACACAGAAAAAATAGAGGAGGACAATTCATGATCGAATTACAACATATATCGGTAGTATTTCAACAGGAAGGGAAACTGATTGAAGCAGTCAAAGAAGTTGATTTAACCGTAACAGCTGGAGATATTTACGGCATTGTCGGTTATTCAGGCGCCGGTAAAAGCACGTTAGTACGGGTCATCAATCTTTTGCAACGCCCGACGGAAGGCCAGGTTTTACTGGATGGCGTTGAACTAACGACGCTATCTGCCAAGGCCTTACGGGAAAAACGCAAGAAAATTGGCATGATTTTTCAACATTTCAATTTATTAGACAGTCGGACAGTTTTTGAAAACGTCGATTTTTCACTGAAATATACGAAAAAATCGAAACAGGAACGGATTCAAAAAGTGACGGAGCTATTGGAACTTGTCGGTTTGGCGGACAAGGCGAACGCCTATCCTAGTCAGCTATCAGGCGGGCAAAAGCAACGGGTAGCCATCGCTCGGGCGTTAGCTAATGACCCAGAAATCTTGCTATGTGATGAAGCGACTAGTGCGTTGGACCCTAAAACCACCGGTCAAATCTTGGCGCTTTTGAAGGAATTAAATCAGCAGCTAGGCTTGACCATCGTTTTAATTACCCATGAAATGCAAGTGGTGAAAGAAATTTGTAATAAGGTGGCTGTGATGGAACAAGGTCGGATCATTGAACAAGGAACCAGTATTCAAATCTTCAGCCGACCGCAAGAGGCCTTGACCCAGGACTTTATCCGCACGGCAACTCATGTGGATCAAGCGTTGACAACGATTTTAGCCAGTCCGCGCTTCTCCCGTTTGGCGGAAGACGAGTGGCTGGTGGAGTTGGCGTATGTGGGGGAACAAACGAATGAAGCTTTGATTGCGCAATTATTCAGCCGTTACCAAGTGGTGACCAATATTTTATATGGCAATATCGAAATTTTACAGGATGTTCCTTTAGGCAGCTTGATTGTCACTTTAAGTGGTGAGGCGAGCCAACGGAAACAAGCATTGCATTATTTGCAAAAGCAAGGGGTCAAGACCCGCATTCTGAAACGAGCAGAGGAAACGCTGCAAGTCGTAGGAGGTTATTAATATGAGCTGGCTGGAAACTTATTTACCTAATGTGTGGCAGATTCCTGACGAGTTTATCGAAGCCACGAAGGAAACTTTGTATATGACTTTTTGGACGGCTTTGTGGGCAGGATTCTTCGGGATTATTCTAGGCGTGGTCTTGGTGGTAACGAGACCCCGAGGCATCTTGCAACAACGTTTAGTTTATGAATTTTTAGATAAAACTATCAACATCATTCGCTCGATTCCGTTTATTATTCTCTTGGCGCTTTTGGCGTTAGTTACCCGCTTTTTAGTTGGTACGACGATTGGCGCCAAGGCGGCCTTGGTCCCTTTGGTCGTGGGTGTCGTCCCCTTTTTTGCTCGGCAAATCGAAATTGCCTTGTTAGAAGTCGATCCCGGGGTGGTGGAGGCAGCTGAGGCAATGGGAACCAGTCCCTTAGGCATTATCTTCCGAGTCTATCTCATTGAAGGCTTGCCGGGCATCGTCCGAGTTTCCGCTTTAACCATTATCAATGTTATCGGGCTAACCACCATGGCAGGCGCTGTGGGGGCAGGTGGTTTAGGCAACTTAGCCATTTCCCGGGGCTATAACCGGTTCCAAACGGATATCACGATTGTTGCTACCTTGCTGATTTTGATCTTAGTTTTTATCAGCCAATTTATCAGCAATCAAATTGTGAAGAAAATCAGTCATTAAGCAAAAACAAATTTAGGAGGAAATTAAAATGAAAATCGTAAAATATGTGGTCGCAGCAGCGGCATTACTAACATTTGCCGTAGGGTGCAGTAAAGGAGAAGCAAAAGAGGAAAATACCACCGTCAAATTAGGCGTGATTGGTGCTGATACGGATGTCTGGGACAGCGTCAAAGACCGCTTGAAAAAAGAAGGCATTGATTTAGAATATGTGAAATTCACGGACTATAACCAACCCAATGCAGCTTTAGCAGAAGGCTCCATCGATTTAAACTCTTTCCAGCATCAGTTCTTTTTAGATAACTACAATACTGAACATAAAACCGATTTGGTTTCTATCGGGAATACCGTTAATGCGCCCCTTGGCATCTATTCCGATAAGCTTAAAGATATCAAGGAGTTGCAGGAAAAAGCCAAGGTGGCTATTCCCAATGATGTGACTAACGGCGGTCGGGCCTTACTATTACTGCAAACAGCCGGTCTGATCAAAGTTGATCCTAGCAAAGGCCAAACACCGACAACTTCTGATATTACCGAAAACAAATTGAACTTGGATATCTCCGAATTAGACGCTGCGCAAACAGCGCGGGCTTTAAGTGATGTGGATATCTCCGTTATCAACAGTGGCGTGGCTGTGGACGCCGGCTTTGTTCCAACGAAAGATGCGATTTTCTTAGAACCTGTGGATGATAATTCTCGTCCTTATGTCAATATCATCGCCGTTCGTAAAGAAGATGTGGATAACCCAATCTATCAAAAAATCGTAGATGCATACCAAACGAAAGAAACGGAAAAAGTCATTGAAGAAACGTCAAAAGGCTCTAGCATTCCGGCTTGGGAAACCTTTGGCCGCAAATAAAAACAAGGAGGAATAGAAAATGACGACAACAACAACATTTAATGAAACAATCCACCAATTAATTCAAGAACGCCTATCAGAATATCAAGAGCTGGCTTTAGATATCCATGATCATCCCGAGGTCAGTAACTATGAATTTTACTCTGCCGCGGCTTTAGTGAAACAACTGGAAAAAGAAGGCTTTCTAGTCACCACTGATGTGGCGGGGCATCGAACTGGCTTTGATGCGCGGTATATTTCGGGAAAACCTGGACCTACTATTGCCTTTTTAGCAGAATTTGACGCTTTACCTGGTATTGGTCATGCTTGTGGTCATAATCTTTTTGGCACATATTCAGTGCTCGCCGCCACTGCTTTAAAACCTATCGTTGCTGATCTGGGGGGAGAACTGCGGGTTTACGGAACGCCTGGCGAAGAGGGTGGCGAAAATGGCTCGGCCAAAGGAAGTTTTGTGCGGTCAGGGTATTTTGCGGATGTCGATGCGGCTCTCTGCGTGCATCCCGCTTATCGTTATGGCAAAACCACCGCTTCATTAGCCAATGATCCAGTGGATATCAAATTTTATGGCCGCGCGTCCCATGCAGCGGGAGCACCAGAACACGGCATCAATGCGTTGGAAGCCTTGATTCAAGTCTTTAACGGCATTAATGGTTTGCGCCTGCATTTGCCGAAAGATGTTAACATTCATGGCATTATTACAGACGGTGGTGTGGCAGCGAATGTGGTACCTGAATATGCGGCGGGGCGCTTTTACTTACGGGCGGCTAACCGTCAAACGTTAGATGAGGTTTATCAAAAGGTGGAAAATATCGTCAAGGGCGCGGCTTTAGCCACCGGCGCGACCTATGAATTTGGCTTGTTCCAAAATGCTGTGGATGATGTAATCGTTACGCCAACGTTCGATGAAGTCTTTGCAGCCCATTTGGCGGAATTAGCGATTCCGGAAACCGAGATTGAGACGACGCAAAAGGCCAGCTTGGGTTCTTCCGATGTGGGCAATGTCAGCCAGGTAATTCCAACGATTCAACCCACAGTTTCTATTTCGGATGAATTTATTGCCGGTCATTCAGAAGAATTCAAGGCGGCCGCCCGTAGTGAAAAGGGACTCGCGTCCATTGCGATTGCCGCTGAATTATTGAGTTTGACAGCGTTGGATTTATTACAAGATCCAGAACTTTTAGCACAAATCAAGCTGGACCACCAAGCCAGCTTAGCAAAAGGTAACTAAAGAGAGCTGGGTGACTTAAGCTCATTCTTGACAAAGTGCCACCTTTCCGCCAAGATAAAAACGAGAAGTGAGGGAAGGTGGCAACAACATGATCACATTACATGATTTAGCAGATACAGAACGATTAGGCCGCTTGATTGGGAACGTTGCAACGCCAGGAGACGTGCTGGTATTGACTGGTGAGTTGGGGGCCGGGAAGACCACACTCACCAAAGGCATCGCACTAGGCCTTGAAATCCAGCAGATGATCAAAAGTCCCACATATACTATTATTCGTGAATATGAAACGGGACGCTTACCCCTTTATCACATGGATATTTACCGTGTCGAAGGAGATACTGACGAGCTGGGCTTAGAGGAATACTTTGAAGGCGATGGCTTGGCGGTGGTGGAGTGGGGCCAGTTATTAAGCGAGCCGCCAGTGGATTACGTGGAACTTGTGATTGAAGTCTTAGATCACGAGCGTACGGTTAGCTTAACCGCTCATGGCCAGCAAAGTGCCGCTTTTGTGGACCGAATCATGAAGGAGTGGCAAGCATGAGCGAAGTCGAAATCACGCTGCGAGAAGCCATTCCTAGTGATGCAGCGGAATTAGCGGTGGTCTTTGCCCAGTTAGCGGAAGAAACGCCTTACTTGGTAACCGATCCTGCAGTAATGCAGTTGTCCGAAGAGGCCTTAGCAATGAACTTGGCGGGGTTGTACGAAACCACGAATAATATCTTGCTGCTGGCCTTGGCTGACAATAAAATCGTCGGCACCGCCTCAGTTCGGGGCAGTGACGAACGCCGTGTCGCCCATATTGGTGAGGTGGGTATCAGTGTGTTACAGGACTACTGGGGTTTAGGTTTAGGCACGATTCTTTTAGAAGAACTCATTTTTTGGGCCGAAGAATCTGAACAAATTCGGCGTCTAGAATTGACCGTCCAAAGCCGCAATGCACGGGCGATTCATCTATACGAAAAAATGGGCTTTCAAAAAGAAGGCGTCATGATTCGGGGTGCCTGGGATGATGACGGCACATTTTTAGATGTCGACATGATGGCCTTAATGATTGATCCTAAAGCATAAGAAACGCCTAAAATCGTTATCGATTTTAGGCGTTTCTTTTTAAGTGACAGCTTCTCAAATAGGAGTTATCTTTCTGTTAATATTTTCGTCAAATATAGCGGGTTCAACCAGCTTAACGGACTTTAACAAGTTTCTTTAAGGGTTCTGTCCCAAAGTGAGATTCTTGGTAGAGCAAAATATTGGCGCAAGCCCGACTATCCTCTAAAGCGTCGTGGTGATTATCCAGCTGAATCCCTAATTCGTCACAAACGGTGTTGAGGCGATGATTGGTAAACTCAGGAAAGAGCTTGCGACTAGTCGTAACCGTACATAAGGAGAGATACCCTGCCCGCTCCAACTGATAATAATCCAAACAGCCATCTAGCACGCCACAATCAAACGGGGCATTGTGAGCCACGACTAGATGATTGGGTTGGAAAAAGCCGTTAATTTCTTGCCAAACTTCTGGAAATTTGGGTGCCGTTTGGACATCTTGCGGACGAATGCCGTGAATCTGGATATTTTTCCAAAAGAATTCAGTTTCCGGTTGAATCAAGGTGTAGTATTCATCGACGATGCGGCTATTTTCTACTTTGACGAGAGCCAACGAACAAGCACTGTGCTTTTGATAATTGGCGGTCTCAAAGTCCATGGCGATAAAGTTCATTTAAAAAAGCTCCCTTAATTGAATTTCTTATCTTAAATTACGCAGAATTAGCCTACTTGTCAACCTATCATGTGGGAGATAAACAAAATTTAACTACTATTAGCTATTTTTTTGTGTTTTAGTCGCTTGCTTCAGCTTTTTAATGGCCCAATCATAGTGGCTCGAAGTAGCTGAAATACCGTAGCTGCCTAAAGACGAACTACCGGTCCAAGGATAATATTTTTTGGTGAACAATGCTTCGTCACTAAAGTCGCTAAGAAGCTGCAACGTTTGTTGATGACTGTCAGCCAGTAAGGCTTTGGCTTCTGCTAAAGAGGTATTCTGATGCTTCACGACAAACTCTTCATTCATGGCACCATAGCTGCGCCAGTTATACGGTGCCGGTAAGAAGGGCCGCGCCTGTCCTTGCTGGTTATCCGCAACCCAGGTCAGTAAAAGCTGCTGCCATTCATAGAGATGAATCAAGACATCCCGCAGATTTTGGTCACGGGTCCAATGAGCTTCTTTCTTCTTAGCTAAAAATTCAGATGAGAAGGTAAAATCCTCCTCTGCAAAATCAGCAGGTAAGCTGTCGACTAATTGCTGTAGTTTGGTATATTGTTGGGTGGCGGCTGTCAAAAGTTCCGTCTTATTTTTTGGTCGTGCCATAAAAGCCTCCTAAGTGTTTTCTTTTATTGTATCACGAGCTAGGATAATCAACGAAGTGAAACCCAAGAGATGAAAAAAAGCCGCGATTACTCGCGGCTTTGATGGTACTAAAACTATTTGGTCATTGGGAATTTTTCCGCCAGATTTTTACGATGGCGGCGTTCATACAAGGCATATAGTCCTAAACCACCTAGGGTAAAGACGACCGGCCCTGCTAACATCCAAATCATGCTTTCCACGTCATCAGCCTCAATTACTGGTTGGATGATGGTGAAGAGATTGGCACCAGCCACGATTAAGAAGACGACAACGGAAACGATGATGGTTACCGTGTGATTTTTATAGGCCACAAAAGGACGTTCTAAATCGGTTTTCTTCTTGAAGAATGGAAAGGCCCAGATCATGAACAAGTATGGCAGTGTCATGGAAACGTTAGACATCAAGGTTAATTTGTTATAAAAGTCAGAAGGATTGCTAGTCCCGAAGGACGCGATGAAAATAATGCCGACAACAATCAAGCATTGAACCATCATAGCAGTTTGGGGCATCCCAGCTTTATTCAATTTAACAAAACGTTTAGGCCATAATTCTTTGGGTGTTCCTAAAATCAAGGTTTTCAGTGGTGAATAGCTCAAGGTGAAGAAAGCCCCTGAATAAGCTAAGAACATAGAAAGTCCGGTGTAGCGCGCAAACCAATTACCAATTGTAATCGCCGTCGCTTGCGATAAGCCTAAGGCATTGCCTAACTCGTAACCTAAATTATTCATCATGACATAGGTAATGTTCCCCAAGTTAGTAGTGTCGCTAGCAAGCACTGCTTGCCAATTGGTACTTACTCCCCACAGGAAGATCCCAATCGCATAACCAAGCGAAATGACCAATGCCGCAAAAATTACGCCACGGGGAAAAGTCTTTCCGGGATTATCCGTTTTATCCACCAATCCACCAATCGCCTCGATTCCGCCGTAAGCGAAGATCGCGAATACCACAAAGCCTAATACACCGATAGGACTTTGATAGCTAGGATTTGGGGAGGTTAGGACATGGTCCAGCGGCTGGGCTAAATGGCCACCATTACCAAACCAAATCACTAAGCTGACTAGAATCAAGATTACATTTAACCCTGTGACCGCCAACCCACCAAGACTGGTGATGCGTACGATTCGCTTTAAGCCATGTGAAGATAAGAAGGTTACGAATAACATCCATAAAATGGCTAAGAGACCTACGATTTGGGTAGAAGAAAGCCCCGCAAAATGGAAGACTTGCGTTTCATCACGACCGGTTACGAAAGTAGTCAAAGGGATCCAAACTTTCGAAGCAGTCGAAACCATCCAAATGATATAAGACGAGAACCACATGAAGGTGCCGATAAAGGCGAACCGAGGTCCCACGCTTTCCTTCAGCCAAGTGTAAAGCCCGGCGTTTTCACCCTTATAGCTGGAACCATATTCAGCCATCATTAAGGCAAAGGGAATAAAGAACAAAATGGCGGCCAGCACGTACCATAAAATCGCGCCGTATCCCATTAAGTAAAAGGCAACTGGACCATTAGCAAAGCCGAAGACCGAGGTAAAGATCATCAAGACTAAGCCTACCAGTGTCAAACCTTTCGCTTTTGTTGACATATGTATCACTCCTATTCTGGCTCAATTATACAAAAACGCTGCCAGAGAAGGATTAAGAAAAAATGAAGAGAAAAGAACAAGAAATTTTTCTTTTTCATTTTCATAAAAATATTGCTGTAATTTTCGCATTTTTTGATGTAATTCAAGCAATTTATCAAGGGATTAGATGAGAAAAATCTAGCAGTTGTATGAGAAAGTTTTTGCTGCCGGACTTAAAATAAACGCAGATTTACTGATAGGAGAAGAAGGGTGAGCCGCTAGCACATAAAAAATCCGCAAGCTAGGCTTACGGACTCCTGTATCAAGTGCTTATAGTGCGATATCCAATTCCACCGGACAGTGATCACTACCATAAATTTCTGTATGGATCTTGGCGTCTTCCAAGCGGTCATTCAGATCATCTGAGACCACGAAATAATCAATCCGCCAACCAGCATTATTTTTGCGAGCATTAAAACGATAGCTCCACCAAGAATAAACGCCTTCTAAGTCAGGATAGAAATAGCGGAAGCTATCGGTAAAACCAGCCGCTAATAGTTCGCTGAATTTTGTCCGTTCTTCATCAGTAAAGCCAGCATTTTTACGATTGGTTTTCCAGTTTTTCAAATCAATATTTTCATGAGCAACATTTAAGTCACCACACAAAATAACCGGTTTGTTTTGCTTTAGCTCCGTCAAGTATTGCCGGAAAGCATCTTCCCAGGTCATGCGGTAATCTAAACGTTTCAACTCATTTTGGGAGTTAGGCGTATAGCACGTAATCAGATAGAAATCAGCATATTCTAAGGTAATCACGCGTCCTTCTTGATCGTCTTCCGGCATACCAAGACCATAAGTCACTGCTAAAGCGGGCTCTTTGGCAAAAATTGCCGTGCCAGAATAACCTTTTTTCTCAGCGTAATTCCAATATTGGGTATAACCAGGTAACTCCAGCTCGATTTGACCTTCTTGCAGCTTGGTTTCTTGCAGACAGAAAAAATCGGCATCTAATTCGTTGAAAATATCCACAAAGCCTTTTGTCACTGCTGCCCGTAAGCCATTTACATTCCACGAAATACATTTCATCCTCTTCACCTCTTCTCTATTTTACTAGAAACAGACAGCTTTGCTAGTAATTTTGTTTTGGTGCGGTAAAATAAACGTAGGAGGGATCATTATGAAGATAGGTGTTATCGGCTTAGGAGGCATTGCCCAAAAAGCATATTTACCATTATATAGTCAAATGCAGGACCAAGCAGAATTCTACTTGTGTAGTCGGGATCCACAAAAAGCACAGACGTTGGCGCAACGCTACGGACTATCCGCAGTAGCTGATATGCAGGAATTGAAAGCCGTGGGGATTACAGGCTGTTTTGTGCACACTGCCACCGCCACGCATTACACAATCGTCAAAGAATTATTGGAAGCGGGCATTGCCGTATATGTGGATAAGCCTTTAAGTGAACGGTTGGAAGAGGTGGAGGAGTTAGAGCGGTTAGCACAAGCCAAGGGCGTTTTACTACAAGTAGGCTTTAATCGCCGTTTTGCGCCACTAGTCGAAAAGCTGCACCAGGTGCCGGATAAGCATGTATTAGTGTTGCAAAAAAACCGCGTCAGTGCGACCCAAACGCCGGCCTTTGCCATTTATGATTTATTCATTCATGTGGTAGATACATTGCTATATTTGCTGGATGATCCACTGATTAAGGTGGATTCTACAATCGTTGAAGAAGCAGGAGTGTTGCAACGAGTGATTTTACAGGCGCACACCGCCACTACTACTGGGATTGCTTCCATGGATATGCAGGCAGGCGCGAATCGGGAAAGCTATGAAGTAACCAGCAGCGGTGGCTCTTATTTGTTAGAAAATCTAACAGATCTGCATTTCTACAGCCCGCAAGGCGTGCAAACCACTCAACTAGGAGACTGGACGCCAACCTTAACAGCCCGTGGCTTTGAGCCAGCTGTTCAGCATTTTCTAACCAGTTTACAGAATGGCAGTAACACCGTAGCAGTTCATGCCTTGAGTCATGAACTTTGCCAACAAATTTTACGCAAACACCAACGATTAACGATGTAGCAGTAAGTGATACGCATCAAAAAATGCTACCAGCAGGAAAGGTGGCAGAAGTCGGTCAAGCGTGATAGAATGGGATTCATGTGAAAGTAGAAGGAGACATTTCTTGTGAACGAACAAATTCGACAACAATTGACGCATATCACGATTTTATTTGATGAACCTTTAAAAAAATATACCTTTACCAAGACTGGCGGCAATGCGGATATTTTAGCATTTCCTAAAACGACTACTGAAGTCGAAGAACTAATGGACTTTTGTCGGGAAAACGACGTGCCTTGGTTGGTTTTAGGCAACGCCAGTAATCTAATCGTCCGTGACGGCGGTATTCGCGGTTTAGTTATTATGCTAAATCAAATGAACCAAGTCCAAGTGACGGGTCAAGTGATTACAGCTGAAGCAGGTGCCAAGTTGATTGATACCAGCTATGTAGCATTAGACCATGATTTGACTGGTTTGGAATTCGCTTGTGGCATTCCCGGCAGTATCGGGGGCGCCATTTATATGAACGCGGGCGCTTATGGTGGCGAGATCAAAGATGTCTTTTTAGGGGTCGAAGTCTTATTACCAGATGGTACGATTCGTCATTACGGCAAAGAAGACATGCAGTTTGCTTATCGTCACAGCCACCTACAAGAAGTAGCGGGCGTGATTTTATCGGTGCAATTTGCTTTAAAGGCTGGCGATCATGATACCATTAAAGAGCGGATGGATGAGCTGACTTTTGCTCGCCAATCAAAACAGCCATTAGAGTATCCTTCTTGCGGCAGTGTCTTTAAACGGCCAATCGGTCATTTCACCGGACAACTGATTCAAGAAGCTGGCTTGCAGGGCCTAAAATGGGGCGGCGCGCAAATTTCTGAAAAGCACGCGGGTTTTATTGTCAATATCGACAATGCCACTGCAACGGATTATGTGGAATTAATCCAACATATCCAACAAGTCATTAAAGAAAAATTCAATGTGGATCTGGAAACCGAAGTCCGCATTATTGGTGAAGAACGCTAAGACAATAAAAGCCGGAAGCTTGATTAAATTCAGCTTCCGGCTTTTTTTAGTCTATCGTCAAAATAATTTTTCCGATATTTCGATTGGCTTCCATATGTTGATGTGCGGCTTGGACTTCACTTAAAGGAAAGACGCGGTCAATAATTGGTTTGACCGTCCCTTTAGCCAATAGTGGCAAAGTCTCTTGGATAAATTCTTGCGTTAAGCGCGCTTTATAGGTGTCACTACGGGGCGTTAGCAAGGTACCAATCAGTTGAATGCGCTGACTGATTAAGGCACCGAGATCTAAGTGAGATACTTGTGTGCCACCCACCATACCAATTAAAATCCAACGACCATCTAGCGCCATACTGGCCAGGTTTTGTTCAAAGTAGCTGGCACCTACTAAATCCAGCAAGACATCAACGCCAGCACCTTGCGTGGCTTCGGCTATGCGCAGAGCGAAGTCCTCCTCATGGTAGTTGATGGTAACATCAGCGCCTAGTTGGCGGCAAAAGGCCAGCTTTTCTTCAGAACCGGCGGTCACAAAGACTTTGGCACCGCTCTGTTTGGCTAATTGAATCGCGGCAGTTCCCACGCCGCTTGCGCCGGCATGAATCAGCACTTGTTCACCAGCTTTTAAAGCGCCTAGCCAATAGAGAGTCTGATAGGCAGTCAAAAAGACTTCTGGTATGCCAGCTGCTTCAATAAAGGAAAGATTTTCGGGGATGGGAATCGCCCGGTTGGCGGGCATGACAGCATATTCTGCGTACCCACCTAGATTCACTAATCCGCAAACGCGACTACCTTCAGGGAAACGACTATCCTGTGAAGTGACCACTACCCCGGCAACTTCCACGCCTAAAATGGGATAGGGCGGTTTTAGGGAACGATTTTCCCGCCACATGATATCGGTCCGGTTGACTGCGGCGGCTTTGACCTCAATCAAGAGTTCATGAGGCTGTGGCTGAGGTGTCACCATTTCTACCAACCGCAACATATCTGAACCACCAGGATGAGCAAGGGAGATAGCTTTCATAAAAACCTCCTATAAACGTTGGATTGCATCATTGATAGCTACGGTTCCGCCAGAAACGACGATGGTTTCGTGTGGCAGTGGATGGTCGACTAAGGCGGTTAACAAGCTAGCGACATCTTCCCGGCTGACATTTCCATGGGCATTAACCATCGGGCGATTCAACGAAATACTGCCGGTCCCAGGATTATTCGTCAAAGTCACCGGTTGAATAATTGTGTAAACTAAATTGGTTTGATTTTTCAACCATTCGTCCGCATAGTGCTTCGCAATATAGTAGTCCAGCATTGAAGCAGGCCAGTGATTACGGTTGTCTGCATTGGCAGCACTTACCAAAAGGTACCGTTCCACACCTGCTGTTTCTGCGGCAATCATTGTTTTAACGGCACCATCTAAGTCTACTTGTAAGAGGGAACGGCCCCGTGAGCCAGCAGCAAAGATGATTTGATCAATACCCGTAAAAGCTTCGATCATTTTAGGGATTGATTCAGTTAAATCAAAACTAATGTAATGTAGATTTTCAGCTGTTTCGGTTTGCTGTGTTTCAGGATTTCGCACGCCAGCATAGACCTCGTTACCAGCTTCTGCAAGTTTGGCAACAGCTAAACGACCCATTTGACCATGAGCCCCCACAACAAAGATTTTCATAATGATCATCCTCTCATTTATCTTCTCTCATGGTATCACTAAGTTCCTGGAAATACGAAAATAGCGACTCGCAAAAGCCGCTGATTTTAAGCAACAAAAAAGACCGTGACAGCAGTCACAGTCTAGGGTTTAAAGTTGGGTGGGATTTTTGCGCATCAAGCGGAGCAACACCGCCGCAACACCTGCAGTAGCTAAGCCCGCAACGATGGCTTCCGGAATACCAGCGGTAAAAATAATCCCAAGAATAGCGCCATATAACACATCCACTCCCGTACCAGTCGCTTGCGCGTAGGCGTCACGGAACAGGAAGAAAATCAAGTTCATGACTAGAATCGTGTTGGTGATAGAGCCGAGCAGACCAGCGATGAATAAAGAGGCTGGCTGTCCTTTGGCTTTAAACCAGTGATTCAATAATTTGAAGGCATAGTAAGGCACGATCCCAATCAAGATGCGGGGAACGATGGCAACAATCAGCGAACGTAGATCTCCCGAATTCGTGCCAATCACAGGAATGAATGGTGAGAAAACGAAGGAGGTAGCATTAGGGAAAATAGTCGCCCGAATGATACTAATAATGCCGAAAGTCCCACCTAGAAAGCCGCCAATTTTAGGTCCTAAGATGATGGAAGCGATAATTACGGGAATATGCATCGTTGTAGCGTTAATCGGGCCAATAGGAATAAATCCTAGCGGCGTAAAAGCTAGTAACAGTAAGATGCCAAGAAACATGGCGGTCAAAGTAAAAGTTCGAGTATTTTTCATAAAGGGACTCCTAGTCTATTTTTTTAAAGTTGCTCGGACTTGATCGACAATTTCATCGACAGAAGCTAAGGCGCCGCGACCAAAGTCACCACAAGCCAGCAAAGCTTCCCGGGGTTCTATCTCTTGATAGCCGACTTCCTTCAAGGTGTTTAGATTGCGTTGCATGATGGGATTTTGATACATATAGGTATTCATGGCCGGCGCAATGAGTTTCGGTACTTCCACCTTCAAGGCCATGGCAACCGTAGAAAGTAAATCATCAGCGATACCGTTGGCTAATTTGCCAATTGTATTAGCAGTAGCTGGGGCAATTAAGAACAAGTCAGCTTTTTTTGCTAATTCAATATGATTAATTTTAGCTGGATCAATTTCCGTCATGACATCTGTATGTACCGGATTCTTGGATAACGATTGCAAAGTCAAAGGTGTGATGAATTGGGTACTGCTTTGGGTCATCAACACTTCGACTGAATGTCCCAGCTTGCTTAAGCGGCTGGTGATGTCCGCCGCTTTATATGCTGAAATACTACCTGAGACACCTAAAAGGATTGTACTCATTTTGTTTGCCTCTTTTCAATATTTTTTAAGATCAATGTGGCAATTTCTTGTTTATTGTTCGCCTTTTCCACGTCACCATCGCGGTGAAGGAGGATGGCTTGGTGTTGGTCACCGTGGATTTTTTCCAAATCATTGGCTAAAACAAAGTCTGCTTGGTTTTTTTGCAGGCTCTCTTTTGCTACCCGCAATAGGTCTTCATCAGAAACACCCACAAGTAATTTGAAGCCAACTAGTTGGGTCTGAGGCTGTAGCTCCTTGACCATTTTAATCACTTTAGGATTTTGTTCTAAAAATAAAATTAAGCGTTCTGCGTCAGAAGAGATTTTTTTGGCCGTATTACGCTCTTGGCTGACGGTGGCAAAAGCACTGGTCAAAGCTTGGCTAATTTCCGTCTCAGTGCTCAAAGCTGAGGTTGCCAACAATTCACTCAAGCGACTAATCAGCTCATTGTCCGGCATAGAAAGACCCGGCGTAAAATCACTGACAGCCATACTGTGAATGACGGCATCAAAGGTTTCAGCTTTTAACAGCTGGGCTAACGTATGATCCAAATCTAGCGTAGATTCAATCTCCACCATGGTTAAGCGGGGATGTTGCTTGGGCTTGATAGCCTGAGCCGTGGTGATGTAGGTCACGTCATTGCCGTTTAATAGCGCGTGTTCCGCGATGACTTGACCCAGGCGTCCGGTAGAATGGTTGGTAATGGAACGCACATCATCGATGCGTTCCGCAGTACCACCAGCAGTTATCAATAGATTCACCTTAGTCGCCTCCAATTTCTACAATGGTCCGGCCGATGTGTTTGCCTGCTTGTAGGGCAGCGAAGGTCGCCGGTAATTCGCTTAGTGAAATCAAGTGGTTTTCTGCCAGTTCAGCTGGTCGCCAGTCAGTGGCTAAATGTTGCCACATTGCCAAGCGTTTTTCATGACTGATTTGAACGGAGTCAATCCCTAGTAACGCCACACCGCGTAAGATAAAAGGTAACACGGTTGTTTCTAAACGGATACCGCCTGCGTTACCACACATAGCCATTGCCCCATCATATTGAATCAAAGGTAAAATTTTCGCCGCTGTGTCGCCCCCAACGGTATCCACCACAAAATCAAATTGCTGCTTGCCTAAAGGTTTCGTTTTTTCTGGGAACAAGCTGTCGGGTGTCACTGTTTCGCTAGCGCCAATCTCGGTTAAATAAGCGGCTGCATCTTTTCTAGTGAGAGCAGTAATCGCTGTTATACCGAGTTTTTTCAAGATTTGGATGGCAAAACGTCCCACGCCCCCTGTTGCGCCGGTTACTAACACGCGACTACTTTTTTGCAGTCCTTGCTTTAGTAAAGCCTCAATGGAAAGCGCCGCGGTTAAGCCTGCCGTACCATAAATCATAGCATCCTTCAAACTAAAATCAGTTGGCAGAGGAATCACCCATTCGTGGGGCACACGGACAAATTCAGCAAAACCCCCCGTATGACTAACGCCTAGCCCGTAGCCGGTCACTAAGACCCGCGTTCCTTTAGGTAAAGCCGGATCAGCTGATTCTTCCACAATGCCGCTAATATCGATACCCGGAATCATGGGATACTGGCGAATCACACCGCCCTTAGGATTAGCCGCAAGACTATCCTTGAAATTCACCGATGAATACGCCACCTTGATGACGGTATCGCCAGCTGATAAATTATCAAAAGAAATTTCTGTGATTTGGCCCTCAGGAGCCGTTTCTGTTACAACAAACGCATTAAAAGTAGACATTTTTTCACAGCCTTTACTGTTTTTTATTGTTGCTTTTCATGACTGGTAGTAGGACAGCTGCCCCCTAGTATGGGGATCCTGTTATACTACCGCTGTTGTTTTACCCAAAACACAAGGGTCATTGTTTGGGTCAAAAGATCATTTACATTACAATTATAATATGAGTTTGGCAAAAGTTTGTCAATGAAACGCTTTTTTTAAACTGTCATATTATCACTTTAAAAAAGATTGACACAGTTTCAATTGAATCTTGACGAAAACAAATAAAAAGGGCTTGTAATTTTTGTGGAAATTTGTATACTGGAAAAGGTAAAATTAAACTTGAAGTTTACTAATACGAAACTTTTATGATAAAGAGGGTGGGTTTATGGAGATTGGTGAGAAGTTGAAGAATCTGCGAGTCCAAAAAAATCTGACGCAGGAAGAGCTAGGCGAACGGACAGACCTTTCCAAAGGCTATATCTCTCAGCTAGAGCGGGATCTCAGCTCACCTTCAATGGAAACTTTTTTTAGCATTTTAGAAGTCTTAGGGGTCACGCCGGAAGAATTTTTTGCACAGGAATCCTCGGCGCAACAGGTCATCTATCAAAAGAAAGACTGGACAATTTACGAAGATCCCGAGCATGGCTACCAGTTAGAATGGCTAGTTCCCACTTCAAATGAAAATGAAATGGAACCCGTACTGTTAAGTTTCACCGAAACCGGTGAGTTCAAAGTTTTTGAGCCATCATTAGCGGAAACCTTTGCCTATGTGTTGGAGGGCAAAATTGGGTTGCGTTTAGGGGAGATGGAGTACAGCGCCAAAAAAGGGGAAGCTATTTATTTTGAAGCAACCGAACCGCATCAATTTGTTAACCGTAGCAAAAAAAGCCGCGTGCTGATTGTAGCAACGGACTCTTACTTATAGGAAGGATGTCGAAAGTGGGCAAAACAATTATTCAATTTCAGGATGTAATCAAACGCTATGATGATGAGTCTGTCTTAAAAAAGGTCAGCTTTGAAATCGAAGAAGGAAAATTTTATACCTTATTGGGACCTTCCGGCTGTGGGAAAACCACGATTTTACGAATCATTGCCGGCTTTACTGATGCCACAGAAGGCGATATCTATTTTGATGGCAAACGAATCAATGACGTACCGGCCAATAAGCGCCAAGTCAATACCGTCTTTCAGGACTATGCTCTTTTTCCTCATATGAATGTGTTTGATAATGTTGCCTTTGGCTTAAAAATCAAAAAATTAGATAAAAAAACAATCGAAACAAAGGTTAAAGAAGCGCTGCGTCTAGTGCAGTTGCCGGGCTTTGAAGACCGTGAAATCAGCGAAATGTCGGGGGGACAACGGCAACGGGTCGCCATCGCCCGCGCCATCGTCAATGAACCACAAGTCTTACTATTAGATGAACCTTTATCAGCGCTGGATTTGAAGTTGCGAACAGACATGCAATATGAGTTGCGGGAGCTGCAGCAACGTTTAGGTATCACCTTTATCTTCGTGACCCATGATCAAGAAGAAGCCTTAGCGATGAGTGATGAAATTTTCGTCATGAACAAAGGGCATATCGTGCAAAGCGGGACACCGGTGGATATTTATGACGAGCCCATCAATCATTTTGTTGCGGACTTTGTGGGAGAATCCAACATCGTGCCCGGAACAATGGTGGAAGACAACTTGGTAGAATTTGTTGGCAAGCGTTTTGAGTGTGTCGATGGTGGGATGCGTCCCAATGAACCCGTCGAGGTCGTTCTACGACCAGAAGATTTGACTATCACCACTTCCGAACGGGGTAAGCTGAAGGTCAAAGTGGATACGCAATTGTTCCGCGGTGTTCACTATGAAATCATCTGTTACGACGAGGACGGCAACGAGTGGATGGTCCATTCCACTAGAAAAGCTAAAGAAGGCAGTGAAGTTGGTCTTTACTTTGAGCCCGAAGATATCCACGTTATGCGTTTCAACGAATCAGAGGAAGATTTTGATGCACGCTTAGAAAGCTATGAAGATTAGGAGGCAGCTTCCATGACAAAAATCAGAAGAATCTACTCCATTCCCTATGCTATGTGGTTGCTGCTATTTGTGATTGCCCCCGTTTTAATGATCATTTACCAATCTTTCTTTGACATGAACGGGCAATTTACGCTGGCAAATTACCAAACGTATTTTACATCAGGGACTTATCTTAGTATGACCTTGAACTCAGTCTGGTACGCCTTTTTGATTACACTTTTCACACTATTGATTAGTTATCCAGCGGCGTATCTGCTGACCAAGTTGAAGCATAAACAATTATGGTTGATGCTGATCATCTTGCCTACCTGGGTGAACTTATTGTTGAAAGCCTATGCGTTTATTGGCATTTTTAGTATCCATGGTAGCGTTAATGATTTCCTGCAATTTTTAGGGCTTGGCTCCCATCAAATTTTGTTTACGGATTTTAGCTTTATGTTTGTGGCAACTTATATTGAGATTCCCTTCATGATTATGCCAATTTTCAATGCTTTGGAAGAATTGAATCCTTCTTTAATTGCCGCCAGCAAGGACTTAGGAGCCAATAGTATTGAAACCTTCCGCCGCGTTATTTTTCCTTTGTCATTGAATGGGGTCAAAAGTGGGGTGCAGGCAGTCTTTATTCCATCACTTTCCCTCTTCATGTTGACACGTCTGATTGGCGGGAACCGCGTGATTACTCTGGGGACTGCGATTGAGGAGCATTTCTTAGTTACTCAAAACTGGGGCATGGGTTCAACCATCGGCGTGATTTTGATTTTGGCGATGCTGTTGGTGATGATGCTGACGGGTGAGAAAAAACGGAAAGGGGGCCGTATCCGATGAAAAAGAAATTTCGTTGGTCCAACCTTTACCTTATTTTAGTTTTTGTTCTATTATATACGCCAATTTTTTATCTGATTTACTATTCATTTAACGCTGGTGGTTCCATGACTGAATTCACTGGCTTTACTCTGGCTAATTATCAGGCAGTCTTTGAAGATACTCGGCTAATCATCATCGTGCTGAATACCTTTTTGTTGGCTTTTCTTTCGGCCTTGATTGCCACCATCATTGGAACGTTTGGCGCCATGGGTATCTATTACACCAAGAAACGGCGTCAGCGGAATACGCTATTAAGTATGAACAACATTTTATTGGTCTCACCAGATGTTATTATTGGGGCTAGTTTCTTGATCTTCTTCACCTTTTTGGGACTAAGTCTTGGTTTTTCCAGTGTTCTAGCTTCCCACGTCGCCTTCAGTATTCCCATCGTGGTACTGATGGTGCTGCCTAAGCTTCAAGAAATGAATGACTCTATGGTGGATGCGGCCCGCGATCTTGGCGCCAATAACTTCCAAGTGTTGAAAAACATTATTTTGCCATTTTTGACACCAGGGATCATCGCCGGCTACTTTATGGCTTTCACCTATTCGCTAGATGATTTTGCGGTTACCTTCTTTGTTACCGGCAATGGCTTTACTACCTTATCAGTTGAAATCTATTCTCGAGCACGGCAAGGGATTAGTTTAGAAATCAATGCGTTAAGCGCGCTGGTCTTCATCTTCTCGATGGTGTTGGTCGTAGGTTACTACTTTATCAGTAAAGATAACCAACCAAAACGTAAGAAGAACCAACGTCTGGAGGTGCCAGAGATCCGATGAAAAAATTACAATCTTTGATCATTGGCATCATCGCTATTATTCTAGTACTGTTCTTTTCCGTTCGCCAATTGGAAAAAGCTAGCGGTATGGCGGGGGCCGATGTCGTCACTATTTACAACTGGGGCGATTATATCGATCCTAGTCTAATCAAAAAGTTTGAAAAAGAGACCGGCTACAAAGTGAATTATGAAACCTTTGATTCCAATGAAGCCATGTATACGAAGATCCAACAAGGCGGCACCGCCTATGATATCGCGATTCCCAGCGAGTATATGATTCAAAAAATGATGACAGCCAACATGCTGCTGCCAATTGATCACAGTCGTTTGACGGGGCTAAAACACTTAGACCCGCGTTTTATGGATTTAGATTTTGATCCAGGTAATCAATATTCCATTCCTTACTTTTGGGGAACGCTGGGGATTGTCTATAATGATAAATTTATCGACGGTCAAAACATCCAGCACTGGAATGACCTCTGGAATCCGGCGTATAAAAACAATCTCATGCTGATTGATGGCGCCCGCGAAGTGCTGGGTCTTTCCTTGAATAGTCTAGGTTACTCACTGAACAGTAAGAAGATGACCGAACTAAGGGAAGCCGCTAATAAGCTGAACACCCTGACCCCTAACGTCAAGGCTATCGTCGCCGATGAAATCAAAATGTATATGATCAATGAGGAAAGTGCGTTAGCGGTGACCTTCTCAGGTGAAGCCGCCGATATGATGGGAGAAAACGAGCATTTGCATTATGTGATTCCCACTGAAGGTTCTAACTTGTGGTTTGATAATATCGTCATGCCAAAAACTGCCAAAAATATCGACGGGGCCTACGCCTTTATCAATTTCATGATTGAACCAGAAAATGCGGCTCAAAACGCTGAATATATTGGCTATTCCACACCCAATAAAGACGCGCTAGCCTTACTACCAAAAGAAATCACCGAAGACGAGCAGTTTTATCCATCTGACGAAACCATCTCCCATTTGGAAGTCTATCAAGACTTAGGACCTGAGTATTTGGGCATTTATAATGACTTGTTCTTGGAGTTTAAGATGTATCGGAAATAAGGAGAATCTACAATGGAAACGGCGTATTATCAATAATTTTTGGACATCTCCATCTACCGTTTTCGCTATTGGTTTCTCAAATTTCTCTCAAAAATTAGCTTTTTCGATGTTATTTTATTTTTTCTCTCAAAAATTTCTCTCACGTAATGTACTAGTAAGTATTTATTGTATTTAAAAATTGAAAGAATTAAAGAAGTTTTTTTGATTGTAAGATGAACCATAAAATCAATTTAATCTAGTATAACCATTGTAATAAGTATATCGTTTTTACCCAACAATTAAAAATGTTTAAACAAACAGAGTATTTTATTTTGACTGAAAACATTTAATTACTAATTAAAAGACTTTTAGTGCAGGAATGCTAGAAGTCTTTTATTCTGTTTTAATAGAAAGGAGATGCTATATCAGTTAAAAAATAAAGCTACTAATATCTACAGTGAGTTGTACTACTAGTATCCAAAAGTATTCGTAGAAAGTCCTTCATATCGCTTAATGTTTGAAAAAGCAAAAATTGCTTACATACTTCTAAAGTCAAGAATGGATTTTGCGTTATCGAAAAATCAAATTGACAAAGAAGGATTCGTTTATTTTGAATTTACTGGACAGAAATTTGCTTATATGATGAATTGTAGTGAACGGAAAGTAAATCGAATCAAAAACAGTTAGGGGAAAAAGAATTATTGACATAAGTTCATACAGGATTTAATAAAATAGAAAGAAATAAAAAACGTTTATATATTTGTGAATTAGAAGCAATGGAAAGGGAAATCTATGTGTTTCGACAAAGAGATCGTGTGGCTCAAAATCTCGCTACAAGTGAATATGATAAACGATTTACTTCATCTAAAATGGCTAAAACTCTTGAAAATAGTGGACTAGACAAATGTCTAAAAAACTATAGAATCCTATTTTTGATACTAAATTAGATACAAAGAAAAATAATCAATGAAATATGTCAATCAATTGGATAATGAAGAAGATTGTACGTGGCGTGAACAATTGGGAAAACAATATGCTCATATTTTTTGTAGAGAACAATTACTCAATTATATTGGACGTACAACAAGTAGTGTAGAAAAAGCTGCCAAAGCAATCGATATTTTCTATCAGATAAAACGAAAAGGAAAAGAGAGAAGAAGTATTACAGAAAATCCAATCGATGCACAACATTGCGGTAAATCGAAAAAGAAAGCAAGGGGAGGGGAAAGTGGCTGTAACACCCATTCACTAGGCGATGCGTTTTCTTTGTAATGATTGGTGCAGTGGCAAGCATGGTGTTTATCATTAATGGGTAGGGTATGAAGTCCCCACGTCAGAAATGAAAGGCGTTTGGACTCCTCGGACCGTCACTAAAAAACGGTTCAACCACAAAACAAGAACGAAGCCAACAAACCTGTCGGCAAACAAGCAGACACGTCAACATCAGAGAAGTCGACAACCACAGAATTAGCGAACGGAAAAGATGCAAGCAATAAAATGGCGGTATGAACTCAAACAACCTAGGGTAAACGAAGGTCGAGCTGGGACGAGCGACACAAATGAAGCAACAGATACTTCTGGTGGGGAGGGGAAAATCCGACTTAATCAATAGATTTGTTCAATCCAATAGAAGAGCATACTAAACCAACCACTCCAAGTCAACCGGCTGACAGCAAGCCTGTAGAAAAACCAAGCGCACCAAATCAACCCACAAAGCCAGCAACTGGTACTAAAAATACGAATATAAGTGAAACGTGTCATTATTGCGTTATCAACACGTCCTTATCAGAGAATCTTACCCAGACTTTGCAACAATCGGTAATAGTGGTATGTTTTTGTAAGTGTCTAGTATTTAGTTAGGATTGCAAAATAAGAATTTAGAAGTAAGAGGATAGAGAAATTTGTCCTCTTTTTTGTTGTCTAGGCGGAGCGGGAGACCAATGAAACAAGTATCCGAAATGGTCGGTTTAAAGGTTCGATTCCTTGTATTTGTATAGAAGCTAGAAATGGATTCGAAGGTAAGTTAATTGATTCTCCTTTCAACTTATCAGTATAGTTTCCGCCAAATCTTTATTGATGACTATACTGAGCCGCAGGTATTCAGATGTTCCGACATTGGCGAGTACGGGTTCGACTCCCGTTGCCTGCGTACAAAATTTTATAGGAGATTTTCCTATTTCTCTTGGCGGAAAAGATAAAAATCTGAAAGGAGACCATGACATGGCAGATATTACAGTGAATCAATTAGCTACTCAAACTTTTTATCAAATTCCCCAAATCTTTATGACACGGACAGAACGAATCAAAGATCAAACAGGAAAAGTCATCAAAAAGATTCGATATACGAGCGATTACGCCCAATTATCCAATGACGCAAAATTGGCGTACGGCGCATTGTACAATCGGTGTCAGTTATCGATTCGTTCTTACGAATCTGGAAAACATGATTTTGTTGATGAATGTGGTTCAGTTTTCTTGATTTATACTGTCGAAGAATTAATGGAGTTGTTAGATAAGTCGAATAAGACGATCACAAAGATCAAAAAAGAATTAAGACAGAAAAAACTTTTACGAGAAGAAAAGCAAGGATTAAACAAACCCAATCGACTTTATCTTCAGTTAGTTGAAGCTGATCATCAAATTATTGAAGAATATGATTCGAATAATTGCTTAATAAAACGACTTGATTATTTTGGTAATGAACTTTCTCTTCCAAATAAAAATCATTATAGAGAAACAGAAAAAACGGTTGAAACCATTGTGGGACAAGGACGTGTAAATTTTTCACGTGTAGAAAATACACGTCTTGACGTGAAAAATTTACACACTAGTAATACTTACTCTAGTAATACTGAAAATAATAACGATACAAATCGATACGAGAAACCAACAAAGACTCCTCTTTCAGAAATCTCAGAAAAAGAAGCAATAAAAATGGGGGATTTTCCATTTTTTACGGAACGAACAATTGACTTACTTTCTTTTTTTGGAACAGATGCAAAAAGAATGATTAATAAAATTTATGTTGCGAAACGAAAAGTAGAAAAAGAGTATGCGGATATACTAACCATTCATTTTCGTCTTTTGTCACGATTGAATGGAGAACTTTGGGCACAAGATTTAGAACACGAAGTAGAGAAATTTATTTTTAAATATCGTACCAGTTGCCATGAAGGAAAACCGATTCATGATATATTTGCTTATTTTTATCGGATGATGACTCAGTTCTGGAAATTAGTGTTGTTGGCAGAAACGGTTGTTTCTTTTTCTGAAATTGAATCTTTGAGACAAAAACTTTTAGCAAATGAATTGACAGAACGAAGTGTGATTCAAGCTATTTTTCCTGATAAATATACACTGCCACAATTGGATCAAGAGTTGATTAATTTACGTAAAATAGCGCTGGAGCGTGTGAAGGAGGAAAATAATGTTTCGAAACACGAATCGACGATGTTATAACGGGTACCATGTACCACTTGAAACGATGAGATATGCCAGTTGGCCACCTACTTATGTTGAATGTGATTGCGGAAATCTAGCGAAACATATCGTGCATTATAGACGCTTGCCTTGCGGGACACCACATTTCGCTCAGACATGGATTTGGGAATGTCCAATATGTGGACAGAAATATCGTTTACCTAAAGGCTCTTTCGAGTTTGAATCGATTAAGTAGAAAGAGAATATCCAAAATGGTATAGATCAGAAATAAGCAGAGTATAACCATTTTACGGTATTAAAGCAATTGTCGAAAAAGGAGATAAAAAGTATGAGGAGAGAACAAGAGAAAATTGAAAAACCAGTTACACGAGCAAAAAATCAAAGAATTTTTCGTATGACAGACATTCAACATTTTGGTGCAGAGTGTTATTGTTTCCCTGTATTTGAAACAGTTTCTATTCCGGAAGAAAAGACGCGTATCCTTCGGCGTTTACGAAAATTTCGTGTTGATGGCAAAAACGTTGTAGAATTTGAAGTATACATGGAAGGATTAGAGCGCAAACAGTATGAGAAACAAATCTTCCCGTTGAAAGCTATTTATCCAAATATCAAATGTGTAACCAATATCTATGGGAAAACAATCGCACGTCGGGTGAAACTAGGGCAACCGTTACGTTGGCTGCTTCCAAAAGGGAATCAGAGTGAAGATTAAAAAACTGAATAGACAAACAAAATACTTAATGTTCTCTTTTTCGATGTACCTTAACATCTAATCAAAGGAAACAAGGAAAGCCTTTGGACACTTGGAAAATCCATGGAGAACTTAGTGATCATAGTGGACTTGGAGAGTCCGCGGCTAAAGTTAGGGCATACTCGCTAGACCTTTTTTGAACTCAACGTCAGTTCTCTTTTACGTAAGTACAACAACGAATTGGCGCGTATGAGTCCATGCTATAGGAGCTAGGAACGGAAATGAACGAAAACGATGAGGGTTTTCGGTAAACCATGGATGGCACAAGAATGAAGATTGTGGGAATTGGGACTAATGATCGGCTATAGCGCCTTATCTAATCAGAACCGCTACTAAGGGGATAAGGTTACGTACATTTGTGAAATAGAAAATCAGATCTTCAGTAATGAGGAGATCACTTAGGAAAAGTTTTTTAAAAGACTTGTTTCTAAGCGTGTGCGGTAGTACATGTAGACACTTGCCAGGATAGCAAATGATTTGCAGGAGCATTTACCGTTGTCTACTAGGGTTCTGGATCCGGACGCCATAATCCAGTCGAATACCCGTTAGGGTAGATCGAAGAAGAGAACAGAGAAAATTAATGGTTTCCATAGGACGGAAAATAGATGGATTAAAGAAGCAAGGGAGTGTTTTAATTTTTTACTGGAAGAAATTAGACTCTTCCCGATATTCGTAGGAGCCAGCATATTAGATGAATGAAAAGATAGAGTGGGAGAAAGAACATGGATATTGTAGAAAGAAGAGCGGATACGATATCAAAATAATCAGAGAAAACACGGATACCATCAGTGATAAAGAAATGCTTTTAGCAGAGCTGATAAATGATGAACTGTTGAGGGAAGATATAACTTTTAATCAAAAATTACAAATTATAAAACGAGTGATGAAATTAGTTGAAATCCAAGAGCCTCTTACGAAAGAAGAACGATTTGAAATTGTTTGGGAATATAAAAACTTGTTTTCAATCTGGACAATTAACTTAGATACAGGCAAATCAGAAATTACTTGGAAAAAAGATGAATTAGAGCGCTACTGCAACATGTATGGAGTAACGCTAAAAGAGTTCATTAATTGGAAACTTGAAGATAATTAGTCAACGAATGATAGAAATTTCAGAAAGGGTGAAGTAATGTTAAAAGCCATGAAGTTAGAAAAAATAGGTTTTAATCACTCAATAAAACAAAATAATTTCTTTGATCATGAAGGTACTTCGTGGATTGTACGGGCTATCTCTGGAAATCGAATCAAAGCCCGGTATGTGAATGTTGGTGGTATAAAAGGATTTCAACATAACTTAATTGAGGCAACAGTAGTCGCACAAAAAACTGATACGTTTTTAAATGAGACTTAAAAAATGCAGAAACGGAATACATTGGTTTGCTCTGGAGTTAAACAAACGGCCTAGCGAACAAAAATTTCTATGACACCTTGAAAACTGAATAATCAAAGAAAGTAGGCGGTAGTATGAAGCGAAAATGTCGATCACCTGATGTTATTGGTAAGCGTAAAGTTTTGCGTTGGCCCGAATCAATGAAACGGTGTCGCTCACCTTAAGACCCTTGATGGGTGGTTCAATATTTTTTAACGTAAACGTTAAGTCTGTTTCATTATCAAGAGAAAGGGACGATTGAACCTGTATACCTTGTTTATTTTCCATTGTTGCTTGATTTTTATCTTTGTAAAAGACAGTGATGATTTGGCAGCTGCCTAAGTCCTCATAAGCTACGCCGAGTTGTTTTTTCAGGTCAGCATGTGTCGGCAAAGTCGTGTCTGTTTTTGACTCTTCTTTTGATTCTACTGAAACAGAAGGACTGCTGCTTGGCTTACTTTCTTTGGTTATCGTTGATTTTCCTTGAAGGGAGAAGGCGATTACAACTAAAAGAAATACAACAACACTTCCTAAAATACCGCCTATCACTTTTTTTCTAGTTGTCATGAGATGTCTCCTTTTCATTTATCTTATCTAAATATAACAAAAAAATTTTTTGGAAATAGTTGTAAAATAGTTGTAATGCAACTATTTTACGTGAAAACTATGTTTGTAAGATGAAAGTAGGGAGCATTATGCAAAGAAAAAATGCGGACAATAACCGTCAATCCCGAAGCAATAGATGATTTGAAGGAAATTGTCGAGTTATGGAAGCAAAAAAAGACATATGTTGGAAAATTGACACAAGGGCTTGTTACTGAGGAATTGTTCAAAGAAGAATTAAAAAGACTAAAAACTGAAAGTGAGGAAGGAAAAGATGAAAAGTAGCATTGTAAAAGGGTTAATTGTATCAAGCACTGCATTAGGTGGGGTTGTAATTGCTGGCCATGAAGCAAATGCAGCAGAATGGAAAGCCAACACGCCTGACCAAATTCAAATTGTCAACGGACAAAAAGAATACACGATGAAACTTGGAGATACGTTATGGGCGATTGGACAAAAAATTAATGTAAACCATGTTAAATTAGCTGAAATCAATGGGATTAACTTAAGTGCTGGGGAACAGTACCGCTTACCAGTTGGACGTGTCATTAGCTTTGAAGGTAATGTGGCAACCGTTAAAGAAAGTAATGGTCAAGTAGTCAGTCAATCAGTTATTCAAGATAAGGATAAAGTAGACGCTTCTAAACCAGCAGGAGAACCTGTCAACGGAGACCAAGCGCAAACGCCACAAAATAGTGGACAAACAACGACACCAGCACAACCACAAACTGGCAACCAAGATGGGACACAAGCAACAACACCTTCTGAAAATGGAGGTACAGGTCAAACTGAAACATCTGTGACACCAACAGAACCAACAACGCCAGTAGAACCTACTGAACCAAGCAAACCAACGGAACCTGAAAAACCAGTAGAACCAACTAACCCGTCAGAACCTGAAAAACCAGTGACACCAGGTAAAGATATGACGCCAGTTAATGTTGGAAACAGTGAAAAGATTTTTGATAGTGAAGCAGAAGCTATTGCTTATGGGGATAAAGAAATTAAAGATGAAAATAGTAAATGGTACTTATGGGGATATAGTACAACTGATTTATTAAACAAAGACAATGAAACAATTGGAAAATGGACGGTAGATTTCTATAACCCAGATAAAAATTAATGTGAGTTTAAAATAAGAAATAGTTAAAAAAGAAGACATTTGCTTCATGTCTTCTTTTTTTTGGTGCCACAAAATAAAGAGAAAAGGAGATTTAGACATGAATAGTAAAAAAAGATTGTATTCATTTCTAAAGGGAATGATGCTTGTGTTGTTTGCGAATATGTTCCTATTTGGTGGGAATGCATTAGTAAACGCTGCTGAAACAACTGATTCAGCACAACAAACGACCCAAGTAAGCAATGAACAAGTAGTTATTCAGCAGGAACCAGCTATTAGCGAAAAACCAGCTGAACAAGCAACTACAGAGCCAACACAAGAAATTCCTGTTACTGGAAATGAAAAACAAAATATCGATGCGACGATCGGTGAAGAACAAAATGCTGCTGATAGCCCGATAATTTCAAGTGAGCCGGCAGCAGATGACAAGGAAGCTGAGCAACTAGCTGAACCAGTTGTAGGCAGTAAAGAAACTGAAAAACCCGCTGAGCCGGCAGTAGAAAGTAAGGAAGTTGAGCAACCTACTAAGCCGGTTGTAGGCAGTAAAGAAGCTGAGCAACCTGCTGAACCGACAGTAGAAAGTAAGGAAGTTGTAAAACCAGCAAAAGCGACTACAGATAAAAAAGAAGTCGTTAAGTCAAGAGCAAAAAGACAAGCCTTGCCACAACAAAAATTAGATGTAAAGTGGATTGATAAAGGGATTAACTGGATTGTCTACTCCGCAAAAGACCGTGAAAACTTCACAATGGATAGATGGGCAAAGTTCTATGTTAATGGAGAAGTTGCTTTCTGTATTGAGCCGAATAAAGAAGCTGCGATTGGTGCAATTCACACTGGTAGTGAATTATCTAGTTATATGAAAGATGTGAATCTTAGAAATAAAATTACCATGATTTCACATTTTGGTTTTATTAAAAACAAAGACCAATCCGACGAACAATACATTGCCACACAAATGATGATTTGGGAATTGCTTGGTGCGAAGTACCATACTATTTACAATGGTTTAGATTATGAATCAAGAAAAGCCAACATTCAAAAATTAATTAGTGAAGCAGAGAAAAGAACTTCTTTTCACAATCAAACTAAGGTCATTAAAATTGGTGATAAATTAGTTTTAACGGACACTAATAATACATTGAAAAATATGGAAAATATCCGTGTACCTAAAGGGGTAAAAGCCACTATTGATGGAAATAAACTTATTATTGTAGTTGACAAAACAGCACCTGATAACGCAACAGTAAGCTTAGACCGTATCAAAATTTTAGGAACACCATTAGTTTTTCAATCAGGGAATGCACAAAAAATAGGAGTATTACGCCCTACAGACCCCTTAAATAGTATTTTAAAACTACAAGTAATCAAAAATGGAAATGTCAAAATCGTTAAAGAAGATACTGAAACAGGAAATAAAGCCCAAGGAAAAGCAACTTTAGAAGGCGCTAAATATGGTTTATACAAAGAAGATGGAACAAAAGTTGCAGAAGTTACCTTAAAAAATGTGAATGGCAAAGTCCAAGCAGAAGTAAAAGACTTAGACCCAATCAAGTACTACTTCCAAGAAATCCAAGCGCCTAAAGGTTACACACTATCAACTGAAAAGTTATTTGTTTCTGTACCTGCTGGAGAAACAGCGGTAATTACTGCTAAAGACCGTGTCATCAAAGGAAACATTAATGGTTACAAAGTCGGAAACAAAGAGTTAGTCGCAACAACAAATTCTGATATTAAACCAAAATTAGCTGGTGTTGAGTTACAAGCAAAATCTAAAACAACAGGTAAAGTAGTCAAAACAACAACGGATAAAAATGGCTACTTTGAGTTTAAAGGTCTTGCTTATGATGACTACGAAATTTCTGAAACAAAAGGAATGGAAGGTTACAAATTGATTCAACCGTTTACTGTCACAATAGAAAAAGACGGTCAAACAATCAACTATGTTTTAGAAGATAAAATCATTGAACAAAAATTAAAAGTGGTTAAAGTAGACCAAGAAACAGGGAAAACCATTGCATTAGCTGGTACTCAATTCAAAATTTGGGATAAATTAGCAAACAATGGTCAAGGTGGCTATGTGTCAATGGCATTACCGAACGATACAGAGCTTTCAGACGTCTTTACAACGAATGAGAAAGGGTACTTTGTTACAACGGATACCTTAAAATACGGAAAAGACCGCTACGAGTTGCGAGAAATTAAAGCACCTGAAAAATATGTCTTAAACCCTACACCCTATGTCTTTTCAGTGACAAGCGATACAGATACGATTCAAGTAATCAATTTTGCGAACCGATTGGCCAAAGCGAATGTGGAAGTGTTTAAATACGACACCACAACCAATTTTGACCAAAAAACAGCGATTGCTGGTGTTGAATTTGACTTGTACAAAAAAGATGATAAAGGTACAACCTTTGTTGGTACATTCAAAACTGACAAAGACGGTAAAATCAAGGTCAATGATTTATTAGTCGGTGATTACTGGTTTAAAGAAGTCAAACCATTGGCAGGTTACCAAGCATTAGATAAAGACGTACCATTTACTGTAACCGTTGATAAAGACGGTACTGTGATTGCATTGGAAGTGGAAAACAAACGCATTCCACCAAAAATCGGTACAACAGCTATGGGGAAATACACAAACCAACAAAAAGTAAACCCACTAAGCAGAGTAACCATTACAGACGCTGTCAAATATAGCAATTTGATTGTAGGAAAAACGTATACTGTCAATGGCGTGTTAATGGATAAAGAAGCGTCTATTCAAGCAGGAAAAGACGTGCCTTTGTTGGTTAATGGAAAAGAAGTTACCGCAACTAAAGTGTTTGTTGCGGAAAATCCTGATGGAACGATTGCTTTAGATTTTGTCTTTGACGCCAGCGCATTAGCAGGAAAAGAAACAGTTGTATTTGAAAATGTTTATCGTGACGGACGTTTAGTCGCTTCTCATACAGACATTCACGACAAAGGACAAACAGTCCGTATTGTTAACCCTACGATTCATACAAAAGCAACAGGTCAAAACGGCGAAAAACAATTACAAGCTCTACCAAATCAGAAAGTGAAGGAATGGGTACAATTGAACGACTTAATTGTTGGGCAAATGTACAAATTATTAGTGCAAGGGTACATTACGCCAGACGGTGTGAAATTGGACGGCACAAATGCTGAAAAGATTTTCAAAGCAGATAAAACTACTTTAGAATTTCTCTTTGAATTTTTAGTTGACGGTCGGAAATTAGAAGGAAAAGGTTTAAGCTTTGCGGAATGGTTAGAAGCTCAAGTTGAACCTGACGAAGAAAGACCAAGTAACGAAATCGAATTTGAAGAAGTGGCGAAACACAACGTGGACTTAACAAGTGAAGAACAAACCGTGAATTTTGTTAAAGTGCCAACACCTGAAAAACCACATGTACCGAATACACCTGAAACACCAAAAGAAGTGAAAACCAGTGCAATGTTACCTAAAACGGGCGAACAAACAACATTGTCAATCGTGATGACAATGTTAGGCGTATTTGTACTTGTTACTCTAGGAGTTATCGTTTACAAGAAACGCAAAGCATAAGAACTAAAAAGAACGCTGACTAATAATAAGTTGGCGTTCTTTTTTTATTCTAGGAAAAGGACGGAAAAATATGGAAGCAACTCTACTAAGACAAGAAAGGTTTGACGTTATGAGAGAAATCGCAATCCAAGAGAAAGACCTTGCTTTGCAATGGCGTAGCGGCAAAGGACAATTATTGTACGTCAAACTGAAAAAAGCCAAAACGCTAGAAGCAAGAGTGAATAACTTAATTACAAAGCGAAACATTCATGAAATTAGTTCGCTCAAAATTTTAAAAAATCAGCGGACGTTCACGCTAAAAGTAGACACGCAAAGAACCACTTATCTTCACTCACCAAGTGGGAATTACGACGCACCTGTTTTTTACATTGAAACACCAATTACAAAAGCAGAGTACGAACGTATTTTCAATTCAAAATAAACGAATACAAAGGAGGAAATCGAATGATTATTTTATCAGGAATCTTTCTACTTGTTGTAGGTGGCGTTGGGGGTTACCAGCTTGCCAGTTTTCCTAAGTGGGTAGAAATGCAGCAAAATAGAGCCATTCAAAATCATTTTCATGTGAAAGCCAATGAGTATACGTACTTTGTAGAAGGGATAGAAGACGGCTTTATTTTATCACTACAAGACACCGAGTATCGTATTAAATTTTCGAGCAATAAACCGTTAAAAGTGGTTTATGTTGAAGAACTTGCACCTGTGGAAGGGTGATAAACATGTGGATTGAATTTTCAACGGAGGAACAAAATCGGTCAGTCGTTGATTTACCAATGAAACAACGGCTTCCTTTGGTACAAGGAATTCCGTTATTAGAAGAGACCAGTCGAGAGCTTTTGGCAATCCATCAACAAGTAGTGATTGATTATTGTATTTATAACGAGAAAAACCAAGATTTAGCGACGCTTGAAGCGACATTAACATTGCCTGTAGAGGGTCAAACGATTGTCGAAGCCATTCAAGCACCTGTACGGGATAATGAGGAGGTTGATTCTGAAGACGCAAGAGCATTTCTTGCATTATTTGAAAAAAGTTTACCTAAAGATAAGCGAACACAAGGAACAAAAAGAAGGAAAACAGGAACAAACACCAAACAAAAAACGGCTAGTCAGGAACTGATTGTTCAAGCTCCTTACACAAGGGGAAGAATGATTGTCAAATTTGCGACGTTTCTTAAAGTACTGTTTCTATTTTTTTTACTACTGGGGGGATTTTATCTTGGAAAATCTGTTCAATCAGAGCCTAAGATTCCAAGTGAAGTGAGCGAACAATTGAACAACTTGGAAAAACAAGTCCAACAACAAGCCAAAATTGATACATTCAGCCGCTTCTTTTTATCTAATTATTACACAGGAACAAAAGAAGATGACAAAGTACAAGAGAAAATCAAGCGTTTTGTTGACAAAGAAACATTGAAAGAGTTTCGAGGAACAGAAGAAAAAATCAAAAGTATTTTGCCTTGGGAAGTCAAACGTGATGGGTCGACTTGGCAGGTTTCTTACGTGATTAACCTACAAAATAACCAAGAAAAAACAACTACTCAGAAAGTGACATTTTCAATTAAGGAAGAAGAGAAACAATACAGAGTAATGACAGTACCCAAAGAAGAACCTTTTGAAATCAATCAATAAACCCAAAATTTTAGGAGGAATTTTCATGAAAAAAATGATTTTAACCAGTTTATTTAGTGCAACCCTTTTATTCGGTTCAGTTGGAACCACAGTATTTGCAGACGAATTAGTCCCTACTGATTCAAGTACGCCACCAATTGAAGTGCCGACAGACCCTAGTACGCCCGTTGACCCGACGGAACCAACAACGCCTGTCGACCCACCTGTTGACCCCGTTGAACCACCTATCACACCAACAGACCCTACAGAGCCAACGGAGCCGACAGAACCAAGTGAACCTGAAAAACCTGTTGACCCAACAGAACCAACAACGCCAACAGAGCCGAGCGAACCCGAAAAACCAACGGAACCAAGTAAACCTGTTGAACCTGAAAAGCCAGTCACACCAAGTAAACCAACGGAGCCTGAAAAGCCAGCGAAACCTACACAACCTGACAAACCAGTAGATGTCGTTGTGACACCAAACGGAGAAATTAGTCACGGTGGGAATACTAGTCAACAGCTAACCGTACCCATTGAAACGAGTAATGTCAATGAAATCACCCATGTACCAACACCCAATACACCTATTACAACGTCAAACGGAGAATCAATTGTTGCCGTTCTTGATGGTACACCACTAAAACAAACAGAAGAGGGATTGAAACCCATTCAATCAGATTTTAAAGTGTTGCCTAGTGGAAACGTTGAAGTAAAAGGGAATGATGGGAAGTTAAAAGTATTGCCAAAAACAGGGGAAGAAATGAATGTCTTTTTATCTACCGCAGGCGGTATCTTATCTCTAGTATCTGGTTTTATCTTCTTTAAAAAACGTCAATCAATGAACAATGGATAATTCATAAGGAAGGAGCGGCGAGCCATGGTAAAGAAAAAACTCGTCTTTGGCTGTTTCCTTTTTTTACTCCCCTTTTTCTTGTTAATAGGTAGTGTCTTTTTGACCATATTAATGATTAGTGGGGGGTCAATGAGTAATAACTCAGACTGTATTACACCTAGTATGGACAACCCAGCTGACGGAACCACTATTCCCCAATCGATTGATGAATTTGTAAAAAGTCACAAAGACGCCTACATTCTTTCGTGGAAGGCAGGCGGCTTTTTACCGTCTGCCAGCATTGCGCAAACCATGGTAGAAAATGGCTTTAACTTTACGAATCCTTCGGGAACGTCATTTTGGCAAGCACACAACATGGGCGGGGTAAAAACGTCTAAAATTGACGATTTCCCACTCACTTTGGCTACATTTGGACGTGATTCTGTTGACATTACAGGAACAAAAGCGGGAACAAACGTCGGTGATAACACAGGCGGTGCTTACACGTGGTTTAAAGATTATAATGCAGGCATTGTCGGCAAAGCGGAATTCATGGCACACCAAAGTCTTTACACAGGTGCTATCAATAATACTGATGGCTTAGGAACGCTCACGGCTATTTATCATGGTGGTTGGGCGACTGACCCAACCTATCTTATGAAACTAACAACAACCTACAACAATTTAGGGAAAAAGTTTCAATGGTTAGACCAAGAAGCGATTCAAAAACACGGGGCTGCACCTTACCAGAAAAAGGACGAAATACCTAGTATTGTTGCTAACCTACCTAAGAACAACGGAGAACAAGCAGGTGGTCAATCTAGCAACTGTGTTGTGGTTTCTGAACCGTCGGAACAGGTCACGGGAGAAAATTCCGCACCAACATTAGATGTTCCAGCGGAATACAAAGGGAAATTAACTCTGCCACCACCCGATAATAAAAATTATGCAGGGAACAGTTATCCATTTGGACAATGTACGTGGGGGGCTTTTAATCGAATGGCACAAATTGGACGCCCAATTGAGTGGTTTTCAGGTGACGGTGGGAATGGTGGCTCTTGGGGCGCTTCTGCACGCGCAAAAGGCTATACCGTTGTAAAAGGGAAGCCTACTGTTGGTTGGGCTGCTAGTTTCTATGGCGGATTAGCGGGGTCTACGCCCCCTTATGGACATGTCGCCGTCGTGGAATATGTCAATCCAGACGGTAGTATGTTGGTTAGTGAAACCAATGTCGTAAGTAGTGGTTCTGGGACACGTTCTTGGCGAGTGATTAACAAAGAAACGGTCGCACAAACGGCATTCATTCAAGGAAAAGGAGGATAGTGTCTATGGGCAACTATGATTTTATTAGCAAAATTCTATGTCCCGTATTGCTGGTCATACTTGTTTTAGGTGGCTTTTGGGTGGTGTCTGAAAGGCAAGAACAGGGAAGGGAAATTCAACGGTACCAACAAGAGTTAGCTAAGCAAAAAGAAACGCTTGTTGAGAATGAACAACGCTTAGAAAAATTTTCTAAGCAAACAGAAACCGCACCAAAAGAAACAAACAACGAAGGACTGATTACTGCCACCAGTCACCTGTTTTCTGCTGTTTTTGACTATCATTCAGACCGTGAAAAAGAAAGCGTCAAAGCAAGAAAGGAACAAGCAAGTGCCTATGCGAACCAACAAGCATTAAATGGGCTTTTTCCAAAAGACGCAGATACAATCACCCCTTCGGTCACAACGGTTTCACGTTTAGAAAGAGAGCCAGAAGTCTATGTCATGGCGTCTGAAAAGCAGGAGATTAAAGCGTTAGTCATGGTTGAATATTCCGTAACGATTGCTGGTAGCAACGCTCAAAAAGGCACCTTTATGTATAAAGTATCGTTTGACCCTACAGCCAAACAATTTACTTCTGTTAAGAATTTAGGTGAAATCCATGTCCCTTAGAGGTAGAAGGGGTTATCTTCTTTTAGGAATAAGCACTTGTTTTCTACTAGGAATTTTTTGGCTTGTGGTTTCTACAATACAGACAAATCAAGCCATTCAGCAACAAGAACTTGACCGAAGGGTTGTAACGATTGCCACAAATGAAGAACGGGCGCTTGTGTTCTACAAAGATGATTGTTCCGATTGTCAAAAGATTTTTCCCGAATTGTACAAGGAAAATTTAGCCCATGATAATCTGCTGTTTATTAATTTAAATCAACCAAAAAATAAAGGGTACATTGCCAAGTATCAGTTAGAAACTGTTCCGACCATTGTAACGCCAAAAGGCAGATACGCAGGGACAGACACGAAGAAGATACAACAATTACTAGAATAATAATCTATACGAAGGAGTGAGTTCTATTGCACGAAGAAATCAATCCGTCAGAACGACGAGAACAACCGAAAGAAACAATCGCAACGACGTATGCGTACCAACGTCCAGCGATTCAAGCAGCGCTTTTTGTTTTGTGGCGGATTCATAACAAAGCGTATCAAGCAGGCGCTCGGTTATTTTATGAAGAAATTCACCAACACATTCACACGACAAAAGGGGCATACAAAGAAGCCTTAGCTTTTTTAGAAGGGGCAAGCGTCGTGGTGAATGAAGTCGTGGTGGAAAATAAAGTCCCAACGGTACTAATTCAACGCTACGGAATTCTTGAACATGACTGAACGAAAACCCGTATTCAATCCGCAAACAGTGACCAGTAAAAAAAGGTTGCAAAAAAAAGGGCAGTCAAAAAATAAAGGGTTGGCATTGTTTCAACGAAAAAAAAAGCCAGACCCAAGTACACGAACGATACGCTTTGCGCCACGAACCGCACAAAGTGTCGTATCGTTCATGTTTTTTAGCTTCTTTTTGGTGATGTGCGTGGTTGTTTTAATGACCTTTGGTCGAGTAGATACCTTGTCAAGAATTGCTATGAGTAAGCAAGTGAATAAAGAAGAGTTGGTCACAAACGTCAATAATGCCTTAAAGGACACCGAACAATTACGCTATGAGGGCATGAAGTTAGCGGACCGATTATTTACGATTTCTCACAAAGACAATGGGAAAAAGTATTGGGAAGAACAGCTGGCACCTTTTTTGGCAACAGGTTTGAATCCTAATGATTTAGGCTTTAGCACGACAAGTGTTGACCGAATCGCTCGGAACGTTCGTTTTATTAAGATGGACACGATTGACGAAAAAGAAGCCCTGTATCGTTTATATTATGATGTTCGTTTTACAGAAGGTGATACGTGGCAGCAAGTACAGGTGATTCTTCCAGTGAGCTATGAAGGGCAAGAAATGAAACTGATTGACCGCCCCGCATTTACGAATCTTGCGACAACAGAAGAAAAAAACACAAGTATCTACCAAGAAAATCGCTTTATGCCAAAAGGAAAAGACGTTACAGAGGAAGAAAAAGAGAAACTGACAGAATTTGTCCAACGATTTTTTGAATTGTATGTGACCAATGATGAAAAACTCGCGTTAATTGCCAATGTTCAAGGGTTAGGAAAGGCAAAACTAGTGACAGTCGAACCAAAAAAAGTGCTAAAAACAGACAATGGGCATTACTATGTTCAAGGCGTTTACACGTTCGCTTTTGATGAAAGGAACCCATTCACGTCTAATTTTACGTTAGAAATTCAATCCACCAAAGAAAGTTATTATGTAACGAAAATGAATGGAGAGTGACATGATGTTTGATTTAAAACCCATTTGGGATAATTTATCCCAACAAGTGATTATTTTATTGGCGATTGTTGCCTTGTTTTTGATTGTGGTAGGACTTGTGACACAAGGATTCGCCCGCACCATTGCGCTAGTATTAGGCGTATTGGTGTTAATCGCTTTGATTTTAATGTTGTCTGACGCAGAAAAAATAGGAAATTGGATTAAGGATAAGGTGTTTAACCCTAGTGCAGGTGTTATTCTACCACTGAAAGGAAGGATCGATGTATGGAGTACAACTATACAAGAGAATTTAAACAGCCTATCAAGATTTATTCCATAAAGGGCCATGCCATTCCACTGGCCCCGAATGGCGTACGGTTGGAACATCTCGTTGTCGGTGGTGTGTTTCTCTTTCTAACCTTGCTGATTTGGTTATTAGGCTTTATTGCTAAGGTGTCCTTTATCCAATCCCTTTTTACAAATTATTGGTTAATCGTGATTGCAAGCGTGGGCGTCCTTGTTTGGACGCTCTTTTCATTGAAATGGGACAACAAGAATTTTATTGATTACATTCTAGGACGAGGAAGTTACGTTCTACAGAAAAAAAAGCGGTACGAGCATGAGTTGTTCGTACCTTTTTTTCATGAAAAAGTCACCTACCAAGTCAAAAAGAAATGAGGTGATGGGGTGGCACTAAAAAAGAAAGAACCTCGATTAGCTTTTCCAGTGGAAGCAATGACAGAGAACTTTGTTTTTACAGAAACG
>NZ_BCQJ01000010.1 GCF_001544375.1 Enterococcus canis NBRC 100695
ACACATTGTTTTCGGCATTATCTTTGTGTTTATCCTGCACCTTTGTCAAAACTGACCGAGCCTCTTCTTTAGTTAAGGGCACGCCACCCAGTTCAAAAGCTCTAATTAAATCTGCATCCTTCAGATCGATTGCATAACGCAACCGTAATAATCGATCGTTGTTATTCATTTGTTCCTCCAAATTATTTAGTTTCTAGATTACAAACAGCAGCCAATATTTTGTAGAGTATCGACTTTCTTCTTACTGCTGATGATTCCTAAACTTTATCGCATACAAACCATATTTATCCCAACAGTTGATTGGTAAATTCCTATTTTCTAGCGGCCGTTCACTCTTTATCCTGCTCTAGAATTTTCTTCTTAAAATCTCGCAACTCTTGACGTTTCGCCTGATAGGGATATGTCGTAGACTCTGCTAATAAAAAATCTAAAAAGAATAGATAGAGATATTCTTTGCGATACCTCGGTAAGAAGGACAGGCCAAAACAAGTGAACCACTCAGATAATAGCTCATCAAACTCACCCCTCAGATAGCTTTCATAGTAACTTCGTTCATTATGGACATCCAATTCATTCCATAAAAATTTGAAAATATCAAAAAAGAAAAACAAATTTTCTGATTCATCCCAATCCAAATAAACTACTTTCTGCCCTGCAGTCAATAAAATATTTTCCGTCCACAAATCACCGTGGACTCGGATTCTTGGAAATGGTGTTGTTAAGAGTGGGCTGGCTAACGTGAGTAAATCAGCAAACTCAGCTTGATAGGCATTATTGGAACTTTCTGCCAAACGTGACTCGCCGGACTGCCATTCTAACTGATCCGCTGCTTTCACTAGCTTTCTAAAGTAGTCCAGATAATCCCTTCCTATCAATCTTTGCAAAAGTTCTTTATCAGGATTTGATATCGGCTGGCTAAAAACTCTTTCTTCTATTATTACTCTTTCAGCTGCATTATGATACAGCACCTCTGGCAAAGTAAAATAGCACGAGAAATAATGATAATTAGCTAACTTACGTTGAAAGCTGTCTAATCCTGCGGAAAAAGTCAGCACTTTGTCTGGCGTAAATAACTTAAGATCGCCATTGATTCCGAACCAGACCGCGTAACCTAAGGGCGAAGACTTTTGCTCTGTCTCAATCACTAATTCTGGCAAATCATCATTAGCAGCTGTCAAGTTTCTCTCCATAAAGGCTAAAGTATTCGCTTGATCTGCTTTAAATAGCACACGTCCATCAGCAGAGAAAAAATAGCGGCCATTTTCAAGGTATGAGGTAACTGCCTTTAGTTGCTGACGCCTAGCTAAGAGGTTTTTATTGCTTTCCATCATTATCTCCCCCGAAAAAATCGAATTTAGGGTTAAACCACAAGTTATTCCTATTTATGATACGGTTCCCCCCGATTGATTCGATAACTTCGGTAAATCTGCTCTACCAACACCAGACGCATCAGTTGGTGCGGATAGGTCAGCCGACCAAAAGAAATCTGCTGATCACTGCGACTTAAGACTGTTTCGCTTAAGCCTAAGGAGCCCCCAATGACAAAAACAAAATTACTTTTGCCTTGGGTGGCGAGCTGATCCAACTTTTCAGCAAACTCTTCACTGGAAAGCTGCGCGCCATTAATTGCTAGAGCAAAGACATAATCATCCGGGCGAATCTTAGCGAGAATTCGTTCCCCTTCTTTTTCTTTGACTTGTAGCATTTCAGCGGTGCTTAAGTTCTCTGGTGCCTTTTCATCTGGCACCTCAATCATTTCGATTTTAGTATAGCTTTTTAGGCGCTTTACATATTCTGCAATTCCCTGTAACAGGTATTTTTCTTTCAACTTTCCTACGCCAATAATTTTTATCCCCATATTTTTACTCCTTCTTGTAGGTTCTTCCACAATTCTAGCATTTGTTGATAAGTCTTTCCACACCCTCTCCCCAAAGTTATGCACATATCAACAGAGTTATCCACAGGTTGCATAGGGAAAAAGTCCTTTTTTTAAAGGATTTCTTAAGCGAACACTAGTTTTCCCCTGTTTTGTCCACATTATCCACAATTTGGGGACAAGTTTTTGGGGATTTATTCGCAGGTTTTTTCGCGATTTATTCACAAGTTCTAGCTGGTTCTCCTTAGTTTGCGTGTTTTTTCAAATTTTCGCCAGTTTTTCTGCCGAAGTTTTTCATAAAAAATTCAAAGCTCTTGAGTAGACTGATTTCAGTAAGTGAGCATATACTTAAAATAGAATAACCCAAGGAGGTACATACAATGGCTAGAAAAGATGTAACGCCTAAACAATCATCGGGATTCTTTAGACGTTTTTTACCGGGATTAGTTGGTGGCGTGTTGGGCGGTTTGATCATCGCCGGTGTATTTTATGCGTTTACTGGAGGAAATGGTACCAGCAGTCCGACATCCTCGGCTCCTAACAATAGTGGGCAAACTGAGGTCAGCAACGTAACAGTAGATGTTAATAGTGACATTACTAAGGCTGTTGAAAAGATCCAAGGCGCTGTCGTCTCTGTGATTAACCTGCAAAAACAAAATCAAAACTTATCTGGTTTTGGCGGTCTGTTTGGCAATGATGGTTCACAAAGTGAAGATACGGAAAGTTCCGATAGCGAAGGTGACTTGCAAACGGTTGGTGAAGGTAGTGGGGTTATCTATAAAAAAGATGGCGATACTGCTTATATTGTTACCAATAACCACGTTGTTGAAGGGCAAGATGGCTTGGAAGTTCTCTTGAGCGACGGTAGTAAAGTCAAAGCTGAATTAGTAGGAACCGATGCTTATTCTGACTTAGCCGTTTTAAAAATCAAATCTGATAAAATCAAAACAGTAGCAACTTTCGGCGACTCTAGCAAATTGAAAGTCGGCGAGCCAGCCATCGCCCTAGGCTCACCTTTAGGTTCTGATTTTGCTAATTCTGTTACGTCTGGAATCATCTCTTCTTTAAACCGCCAAGTAACAAGTACGAATGAATCTGGCGAAACGGTCAATACCAATGCAATCCAAACTGACGCAGCCATCAATCCAGGAAATTCAGGCGGTCCATTAGTCAACATTGAAGGACAAGTCATTGGTATCAACTCAAGTAAAATTACCAACACGGCTAGCTCTAGTTCACAAGTCAGCGTTGAGGGCATGGGCTTTGCCATTCCAAGTAATGATGTTGTAAATATCATCAACCAATTAGAAGAAAGTGGTAAAGTGGTTCGGCCGGCACTCGGCATCACCATGTTAGACTTAGCCAATATTTCTTCTCAACAACAAGAACAAATTTTGAAAGTACCAACTTCTGTGACTAGCGGTGTCGTGGTTACTGGTGTTCAACCAGCCACGCCAGCTGAAAAAGCCGGCTTGCAACAATATGATGTCATCACTAAAATTGATGGCAAAGAAATCTCCAACTATGTAGAGCTACAATCTGCACTTTATAAGAAGAAAGTTGGCGATTCTATTGAAGTCACCTATTATCATGAATCTGAAGAAAAAACAACTACGGTGGAATTAACCATTGATCAATCTGCTTTAAAACAACAAAATAGCAACAACTAAACAGGAAAAAAGACGCGAGTCGGGCCACTTTTGATAAGTGGGCACCGAACTCGCGTCTTTTTTATTTTTCTATTTTCCTACTTGAAAAGCTGTTCCGATAACAGCATCTTCTGGTAAGACTAAGATTCCTTTTTCAGTCGGCGCATCCGGCAAATGCAGTTCCCGAGCGGAACAAATCATGCCATCACTTTTAACGCCTCGTAATTCACCAGACCAAATTAATAAGCCGTCTGGCATCATCGCACCTGGTTTTGCTACTACGACTTTTTGGCCGGCAGCCACATTAGGTGCACCACAAACGATTTGCAATACTTCACCAGGAGCCACTTCCGTCATGGTAACTGATAAATGATCTGAATCGGGGTGCTTTTCACAGCTTTGGACATAGCCAACGACGATTTTAGGTTCATGGTCAGCGGCCAGCTGTTCAATAAAACCAGCGGCTTGGATTAATTGATTGACCTGTGCTAGTTCCTCGTCTGTTAACGTCACTTGGCCATTGCCAGTTAGGGCCACTGTTTCACTGATATGAAACAAGTTCCAAGCAACAGTTCCATCTTCTGTAAAGACACGGCTGACATTTCCCTTACTCTCCACAAAGTTCTCTTTGTTGTGATCATCTGCTAGGATGACCATCAAGGTATCACCAACGTGCTTAGGATTATAACTAAAAATCATGTATTCGTTCCTTTCCGTTACTTTTCAGGATTGACCACTAAAACATCACATGGTGCATGGAGTAGAATGTAGTTAGACACACTCCCCACCATCACGCGCTCTAATGAATTTAGGCCGGACTGCCCCACCATAATCAAATCAACGTGATGTTTGGCTGGTAGCTCCCGAGCCATGGCTTCTTTCGCTGAGCCAAAGGTCAAAACCGTTTCTACGTGGGGATAATCCACTGATTCGGCATAGGCCTGACATTCTGCCAGTAATTGCTTACCTGCCTCAGTTTCTTGTCCCATCAAGTTATCTGGTAATGATGGGTAGCCCATCAAATTATATAATTGGTTTTCAATCACATGAGCAGCGATGACTCGGCCTTCATTACGGCGCGCAACCTCTACCGCTTTGCGAAAAGCGGCATTCCCTTGCTCACTGCCATCGATGCCCACTAAGATTGTACGATAGACTTGTTCCATAAGACTCTCCTTATTGTTGGACGATTTTTAAAAAGTCCATGATTTCTTCTTTGGTCTTACGATTTTTATTCACTAGACGACCTAGTTCTTCACCATCTTTAATTACAACGAAACTAGGAATCCCGAAGATATTCCATTCAACGGCAACATCGATAAACTGATCGCGGTCAACTTGGACAAATTGCCAATCTGGATAAGCTGCTTCAATTTCTGGCAACTGGGGTTTGATAAAGTTACAGTCTCCGCACCAGCCAGCAGTGAAAAAGAAGACATTCTGTCCCTGCTCAACATATCCTGCTAATTCTTCTAATGATTTTGGAATGATCATCTAATCCCTACTTTCCGTAAACAATTGTATTCACTGTGCTACGATCTAAGCCCTTTAATGTCTGAATCAACATTTCCCGCGCGGCTTCAAAATCGCGAATGCTAAACATTGTTTGATGGGTGTGGATGTAGCGTCCCACAACTCCAATCACGGTACTTGGTGCTCCATTGTTTTGTGTATGGGCAGCGCCAGCGTCGGTACCACCTTTAGAAACAAAGTATTGATACGGGATATTATGGGTTTCAGCTGTATCTAACAGATATTCACGCAAGCGTGGCAACATAATCAAGCCTGGATCATAAATCCGCATCAAAGTCCCTTCGCCTAAGTGGCCATAAGTTCCTTTTTTAGTAGTCAGATCATCTGCAGCCGAGCAATCTACGGCAAAGAACAAATCAGGTTCAAATTTATTTACGGAAACTTTTGAGCCTCGTAAGCCGACTTCTTCTTGCACGTTAGCGCCAGCAATCAACGTATGGCCTAATTTTTCATCCTTTAGCGCTTCTAAAGCTTCCAGCACAACTGTGCAACCATAGCGGTTATCCCATGATTTACTAATGATGTTTTTGCCGTTGGCTGTTTTGATAGTTTCAGTCAATGGTACAATGCTATCTCCCGGACGGACACCATAGCTTTCTGCCTCTTCTTTTGATTCAAAGCCCGCATCAAACAAAATGTCTGCTACTTCCACTTGTTTTTGACCGCTCGTACCACGCAACAAATGGGGCGGTACTGAAGAGGAAATACATGGATAATTGCCTTTGCGCGTTTTTAAAGTAAAGCGCTGTGCGGAAACCACGTAAGGATTCCAGCCGCCTAGTGGCACCACGCGGAACAAGCCATTATCTTGAATCTGTGCTAGCATAAAACCGACTTCATCCATGTGGGCAGCTACCATGACTTTGGGCGCATCTGAGGATTCATGATGGCGCAAACCAAAAATGCCACCAAGACCATCATATTGAACTTCATCCACCAGTGGCGTGATTTGTTCCTTCATATAGGCGCGGATATCGTCCTCAAATCCGCTAGTTCCTTGTAACTCGGTTAATTCTTTAATGCGTTGAAATGTTTTTTCTTCCATAGTATCATCCCCTAAAGGTAGGGGCTCCTTTCCCTAAATTCCCATATATTATAACGCAAACTTTTTGTTTTTGATATGCTTTTTACTTCGCTTGTTGTCTAGGGAATGTGGTAAAATAAAGAAAAGATTAAAGGAGGACGCCCCCATGACACAAACAGGAGAATTTGGTTATTTCAAAAGCGGCTTAGCGCTAGGGATGGGCGTAGGTGTTCTAGGTGGTGTCGCCAGCACGATGTGGTATCAGCGGCAAAAGACGATGGATGCTGATTTAGTCTTAGAAAAAGTCAAACAAGCGTTTCTAAAAGAAGGTCCTGTAGAAGGCTCTTGGATCGAATTTGATCAAAAACCCTTGCGCAAGTTTGCGATCCATTCTAAGATTTACACGGGCGGTATCACGCGCTATGAAGACGGCAGACTTGTCCAATATGCTTTCTCAGCCGACGCTTACACTGGAACTGTGATAGATGTCACACGCATAACTGAATAAGAACAATAAAGCCCGTTTTATAACGGGTTTTTTTTGTGCAAACAATAACAAATTGTTTTGCTAAACCAAATCTTCCTATGCTATAATGAAAGCGCGTAAAAAAACTATTTTTATTACTCAGGAGGATATGATGAAAAAGACAGGAATTGTGGCACTATTGGTATTAGCGAGCTTAAGTTTAGCAGCTTGCGGAGGAAATGATAACAGCGGAACTGATTCTACAGGGAGCGCAGCTTCTTCAGAAAGTTCACAAGCAACTTCAGATAGCGCAGCACCAGCTAATATTACAATCGCCGAAGGAAAAGCCCCAGAAGGAACCGAAGTACCTGGAGCTGGCACGGTCATCATGCGTCAAATGTACGCAGCACCACATGGTACCAAATCATTCGCAGCTGTAAACGTTACAATGAATGGTGACACAATTGTAACCGCTCGTTTGGATGAATTCCAATATGTTGAGCCAGGCGATTTCAAAGGCGTGCCAAATGCTGATGCCGGCTTTGGTGAATCTTTCCCTGATGGCAACATCCTTGTCGGAAAAGAAGAAAATGACGATGCCTACTCTGCTATGATGAAAGATCACGGTGGCGCAACACAAACTTGGAAAGACAGCATGGAAGCTATCACTAATTTTGTTAAAGGCAAAACAGTTGCTGACGTAGAAGCAGCCATCAAAGAGTTAGAAGGTCAAGGCGACGATGCGAAACCAGCGGATGTTGTAACTGGTTCTACTTTCTCTGATACTCGTGGATACTTGCAAGCCATTGTTGACACTGCCAAAAGTGGTATGATTTCTGTCGGTGAAAAATCTGATACAACTGACTTGAAAGAAGCGCAGACTTTAAGCGCACCACACGGAGACAAATCTTTCGCCGTTACAACAGTTGCTATGGATGGCGACAAAGTAGCAGCCGTCTTCGTAGACGAATTCCAATTTGTTGAAGCAGCTGACTTTGGTGGCGTACCAAACTCTGATTCTGACTTTGGTCAAGGCGTAAAAAACGGTCAAGTGTTAGCCTCTAAAGAAGCCAACAACGAAGCTTATTCTGCCATGATGAAAGATCATGCAGGCGCAACTCAAACTTACTCAGATAACATGAAAGCTGTTGAAGATTTCGTGATTGGTAAAACAATTGCTGATATCGAAAAAGCAATCAGTGAACTAGAAGCCCAAGGCGACGATGCGAAACCAGCTGACGTGGTAACGGGTGCTACTTTTGCTGATACAAAAGGCTACTTACAAGCTATTGTAGATACAGCGAAAAACGTAAACTAATGAGCTAAATCAAAAAACGCTAGTCACCCTGAGTTCATCTCAGGTGCTGACTAGCGTTTTTTTCGGTAATAAGCGTTTCATATGTTGCTTGTATAAGAAATTGTGTAGCCACTGATGTGCTGTCATTACTTCTGTTACCCGATTATCTTCATTGAATACAAAGACTTCTTGGTACTGATCCCGTTGTCGTTCCGCAAATTGGCTATCACTAGTCAAAAGTATATCACAAGCGGCCTGTTCTTCTCCTAAATTAACAAAGTATAACGCTGGGTGGAAACTGAGTCTTTGTCGGAAATAATCAAAGCTAAAACAAGCAGAAGAATAACTCAACTCACTATAAAAGCCTACCGTGACCCGCTGATAAACAGCCTCATTCATTCGAACGACTAATAGATCATACCGTTCTCTCAAGTAATGGTAATTAAAGGCACGCAGTTCAAAATCTTCTATATATTGGTTCATTTTAGCAATGCAGTCATCTCGAAAATCACGGTAAGCTTCCCGATAAGACGTAATTTCTTGATTCGGTCGATTCATCTCTGGTAATGCGGTGTACTGATTCAAGGGAAAAATAATGCCGGAAATATGTAAATCAAAGAGCATCATTTGAATATCTTGATAAACTGGGCTCTCCGTCATTTCCCTTGTAAATACCTCAAACAATTTCTCGCCATAACAGCTGATTTGAAACAATAATGTCTGCGACTGAGCCTGGTGACGATAAAAATCTTGGTACAGACTGCTTTCTACTGGAATCAAAGGCAACGCGAAAAGAAAGATAGTAAAAATTTCCCGCTCCAATTCTGTTCTCAAATAGTCTGGCACAACCGCATCGGGGATGCCGGAAAAAGGCGGGTAAGGATAAAAATCTGGTATCAACTTTAAGATCTTAGGTCCTAATGGATTTGCATCCTTTACGCGGTAAGCAGATATGTAGCACAACAATCTGATTTTTTGCTCATGATAATGACGTATTGGCAATGAATTTCGATCATTGATTTGACCAATCAATTCTTGTACAAAGACCTCGATTTCACGATTATAAGGAAAGATACCTTCAAATAGTCCATAAACATATTCAAAATAAGCTAAATAAAAGGCGCGCACTTGATGCTCCGAGCCTTGCAGGCGACACTTTTTGATTTCTAGGAAAAGGGGTTCAATCAGTAAATTGATTCGTTTGATATAGCGGCGCACACTAGACTCGCTAATAAACAATTTTTCATGAAGTTGTCGCAACGTTACACCAGGATTTTGCAGTAATTCCAATAGTATCCGATGACTGATGGACTGTTGAATCAGGCGACGTTTTAACTTGCCAAAAGATTGGTTAGGTAAGAAGGTGATGATAATGGTATTGCTGCTTAACTCACACAGCAGTACCTCTTGAAAATGGCTCTGGAGTAAATAGAGTAAGCGCCGAAATGTCGCTGGTGCAATTTGTAGCACTTCCCGCAATGATTTTTTATCCGCTTGACCGCCATGAGTTAAGACATATTCAATCAAATGCAGGAGTTGCTGTTCTTCGTTTACCAGCAATTTTTCAACTATCATGCGACGCTCCTTTCTGTTTATATCGTTATTTTTATGTTATTTTCTCATTGACCAACAAATAAATCTAGTATAATCATTGTTATAAAATAAAAAACTGAACAAGGTTCTAGACCTTGTTCAGGATCAATTATGCTTGAAAACGTGCCTCAACACGATAAATAGGATGACCTTTCGCCGAAAACTTTTCTTCATATTCTGTCAGGATATTTCCTTCAAAATCACTTTCATGAAGATCCAGCCATACCTGCTCTAGCACCATGCCATATTTTGAAAAGCTGCTGAGCGAATATTCAAATAATCCGCGATTATCAGTTTTAAAATGAATTTCGCCTTGTGGACGTAGGATTTGCCGATAAGTATCTAAAAAGCGTTTAGAGGTAAGACGTCGTTTCTCATGTCTTTTTTTAGGCCACGGATCAGAAAAATTGAGATAAATTTGTGCGATTTCATGATCCGCAAAAAAGTTCGTCAAATCGCCACCATCCACACGCATGATCTGCAAATTTGGCACATCTGCTTCAATTACTCGATCAAGTGCCAAGGATATTACACTTATTTGGATCTCAATACCAATATAGTTAATATCAGGATGTGCTTTCGCCATTTCTGTTACGAAGCGGCCTTTACCACTCCCGATTTCCACGTGGATCGGTTGATCATTTCCAAAGCGTTCCTGCCAACGACCCCGCCAATTTTCTGGATCTTGTACCACATACTGAGGATAGCTAGCCAATTTTTCTGCTGCTCCCGGTCTATTTCTTACCCGCATATCTGCCTCCACTATCTAATAGGTAAATGTTCGTTTCAATAATAAAATTTCTTTGTTCATATTCTTTGAATCGCCGCGACGATACTGGCGCACGATTTCCTGCAAAAAATTGATTGTTGCATACCAGAAGATGCGATCGATGTTTTCTTGGGTTGGTCGCATACCATAAGCCGTTAACCATTGCGGCCATTGATCAAATTCTACATAATGTCCTAGCAAAATTCCCAAATCCACTGCCGGATCAGCCAACATGACTGAATCCCAGTCAACTAAGTACAGGCCCTGTTCACTTTGAAGCCAATTGCGGTGGGTCACATCGCCATGAACCACGGAAAATTCGCCACTATGATAAGGAGGAATATGATCTTCCAAAAAACGGAATACCTTCGCTAAATAGTGATTTTGCTTGACTTCATTCGGTAAATTGACCATATACTGCGTTAATAAATCAATCGGTAGAACTTCTTGACCCCCGATTTTTTCCAGCATATTTTTCAGCGACAAGGAATGGTGCATTTGGTAGAGCAGGTGAATAACATCACTCCGCTGCCCGATTTCTTGTGGCGACAGTAAGCGGCCATCTAACCACTCTTGTGCCGTTAACACATCGCCATTTCCTGTCCGTTTCGTCCAGACTAACTTTGGCGTGATACCTTCTCGGGAAAGAGCCGCCAACAATGGAGATGTATTTCGTTTGATAAAGACCCGCTCGTTTCCGCGGATGCCCATATAGGTTTTGCCTGTATCCCCTTGGATGGGGCGCAGCCGCCACTCTTTATCTAATTGGAACTCCATGGTTCGTGTTCTCCTCCCAAAAATATGCAGTATCTATTATTTTACTTTCCAAAGCGCACTGCGTCAAGCTTCTTTCGTACTCTGAACGGTTACTGTACTCAACCTTGCATCTTCTTTAAGCGATTTGGTACATACAAGAAACTAAACAGCAGCGAAAATGCCAAGCTAGCGGCAAAAATCATGGCACCGGCGGCAAATGATAATTGTACGACGGCAATGAGGCCAAAGAATAGACTTGCACTTGCCAACAAGACTGTCAGCAACTGTTGCATCGTTTTTTGTTTTTGCGTATCTCTAATTGGATATAACCGCGTCAGCACCATATAGTCAAACTGCTGATACAGTGGCAACAGTTGGAACCCAATCAAATACAAAAATAGTAAGCTGAAACCTAGCGCCCAATAAAAATCAGCTAAAAACCACAAAATGACGGCTCCTACTAGCAATAAACGTAGGTAGAGGCCGCTATATTCTGAGCCTCGCACAAAGCTACGTGCATAGAGATACAAATACGTATTTTGCTGTAACGGCTTGATTCCCCGAAATAGAGGATCTAAAAATCGGCGACGGCTGACACTGGGAATAATCTCTGGCACATCCGTAAATAGATTGATAAAGCGATAGATACGATGCTGCCTTTTTTGTTCCGCCTCTACCAATAATTCCCAGCGTAAACGACCACTCAGTTGGTGCCAGTGCCAGCCTGAGGCTAAGAGACCGGCAAGTGCTAAGAGACAAGCTGCCAATGGAGATAGATAGAACGCCAGCAAGAGAATCACCACGGTGCTCCCCCACCAAACCAAAGTATGAGCTTTTGCTTCCTCAAATGCTCGACACGCCTGCAATACTAATTGTGCCTCTTTCAAAAACAGCAAAGTCCCCCCCAGCCACCAACCATCGGCCAAACCATAACCTGTTGCTAGAAGGGCTAATGGTAGGGTAATAACGGCTACAAACAGACTGAAAAATAGCGGCAATCCACTAGAATACACTAGTGCGCGGTTCAAATAGCTCTTCATCTGTGCTTCTTTAGGCAGCAAAAACACTAAATCGGCTGGAACTAAGAGTGTAGCCAGCTTCCCCGGTAATAGTGCCAACAACCAAACGGCTAACAATAAAAGACGACCGCCCGGAAAGACAGCTGGCAACTCCCGTAACAGTTGTGAATAGTAAAACGCTAAGCCACCGAATAAGAACATCAAGACTAAAACAAAATGATCATTAAAGACATACCGTAAATATTTCAGCATTTTAGTCAGATGTCGGCGTAAACGCAGTTGAAAGAATGCTCCCATTTAATCCACCTGCGTTTCTGTTAGTTTCAAATAGATTTCATCCAAGGTCGCTCCTGGCATTTGGAAACTTTGCTGTAATTCAGCCAAAGTCCCTTGCGCCCGTATCTCGCCTTCATGAAGCACGATGAACCGATCGCAGTACCGTTCGGCCGTTGCCAGTATATGGGTAGACATTAAAATACCTGCACCTTGATGCTTCATTTCATCCATCAATTCCAATAAGGCGTGGATGGCTAATGGATCTAACCCCAAAAAAGGCTCATCAATAATATATAGACTAGGCTCAATCAAAAAAGCACATAATACCATGACTTTTTGCTTCATACCTTTGGAAAAGTGAGCTGGAAACCAGTCCAAGCGCTTTTCCAGTCGAAATGTCTTCAGTAATTTCTCCGCTCGCTGGAAGGCTTGCGCTTGTGGCAGATCATACGCCATCGCGGTAACCTCGATATGTTCTCGTAAGGTCAGCTCTTCGTAGAGAGAAGGTGATTCTGGAATATAGCCAATCTCATGGCGATACTCTTCTGGTTGGTTTTTCAAGGTCTTGCCATTTAAGCTGATGGAGCCCTGCATCGGGGTCAGCAAGCCAATAATATTTTTGATCGTCGTGCTCTTGCCGGCACCATTCAAGCCAATCAAGCCTACCATCTCACCATCTTTTACTTCAAAGCTGATATCTTTTAATACAGGTAATGGGCCGTAGCCACCTGTTAGATTTTTTACTTGTAGCGTCATTCTGTCTTCCTCCTATGTTTCCCCATTATACCATGAAGTTTTTACCGGTTTCAGGGACATTTCTATCATTTTACTTTCCGTGTTTTTCGCAAGTATGGTAAAGTGTCAGTAGAAGTATTTCTGGAAGGAGTATGTTTTATGACGGATTGTATTTTTTGTAAGATCGTAGCTAAAGAGATCCCCAGCTATCCTGTATATGAGGATGAACTAGTCTATGCTTTCTTAGACATCACGCAAGTGACCAAGGGACATACCCTAGTGGTCCCTAAACAACACGTACAAGATATTTTTGATTATGATGAAGACTTAGCCGCGGCCGTCTTCGCCCGAATTCCCAAAATCGCTCGTGCTTTAGAAAAAGCTTTTCCCGAAATGGAAGGCTTAAATATTTTGAACAATAATAAAGAAACTGCCTATCAATCAGTCTTTCATTCCCATATCCATTTGATCCCTCGCTATAGTAAAGAAGATGATTTTTCCATCCACTTTGGCAATCATCAGGAGGATTATACATCAAACGAGATGGCTGCTATTGCGCAAGCTATCCAGGAACAGGTGAGCCAATGATTAAAAACTTTATGAACGGCCTATTTTGGGGCAGTCTAGCTGGAGCGGCGGCAGGTTTGTTATTTGCTCCCCGCAGTGGCAATGAAACACGAGAAAAACTAACACGGGAATTGAATGAAGCGGCTGAATTGACCCAAAATCTCAATACTAGCCTTCAAAATTTCAAAGGTGCTTTGACCGAGGTCAAGGAGACCACCTCTAGCCTTTTAGATCCTTTTATATCAGGGACTAAGCAAGATGTAGATGACTTTACCTTCCAAGCTGAACCGCGTATCAAACAAATTCAAGAACAACTAACAAAGATTCAAACAGAGCTGGAAGAGCTAAATCAATAAGTCAAAAGAGTCTGGGACATAAAACTCAAAAAGTTATGTTCCAGACTCTTCCTATCTGAATAAACACTTCTGCCTCAACCTCTTTTTGTCGTATTTAGTTTTTAATTATTGGTTTTTTACGGATTAAGTTTGAATTTTGTTTGAAACTATTAGGCTTAGACTATCAGATCCAGAAAACTGTGGTATATTAGTTAGTGTGGTTTTTATAGACAATTTTAACTTATAGGAGTGCAATTTTATGAAGAAAAAAATCTTATTAGCAATGGTCGGCACAGTCAGCGTTTTGACTTTAGCAGCATGTTCTAGTGGTTCCAATGCAGATATCGCTACTTTGAAGGGCGGTAAAATCACAGTTGAGGATTTCTACGATCAAGCAAAATTAAACAGTACCAACCAAGGAATCGTCCGCGATATGATCATCTACAAAGTGATGGATAATAAATACGGCGATAAAGTAACCAAAGATATGGTTAATGAAGAATTTGATAAAACGAAAGAACAGCTAGGTGATAACTTAGACAGCCAACTACAAGCTGCTGGTTATACTGAAGCAACTTACAAAGATTACCTACGTAATAACTTAGTCTTAAAAGAAGGCTTGAAAGCACACATCAAATTGACGGATGATGACTTAAAAGCCGCTTGGGATTCTTTCCATCCAGAAGTTGAAGCACAAATCATTGCCATGACTTCTGAAGAAGATGCGAAGAAAGTTCAAGAAGATGCGAAAAAAGATGATGCTGATTTCGCTAAACTAGCTAAAGAAAATTCTGTTGATACTACAACTAAAGATGATGGTGGCAAAATCAAATTTGACTCTCAATCAACTACAGTTCCAGCAGAAGTGAAGGAAGCAGCCTTCAAATTGAAAGACGGCGAAGTATCCGATGTGATTTCTTCTACCTCTTCTACCACTTACACTACCACGTATTACATCGTGAAGATGGATAAAAACAAAGCCAAAGGCAACAGCATGGATCCTTATAAAGATGAAATCGAAGAAATCGCAACCAATACGAAATTAAACGATCAAACCTTTGTCATGAACACCATCTCTGAAGAACTAAAAGAAGCCAATGTCAAAATTAAAGATTCTGCTTTTGACAATGTTCTTTCTGGATTTGTTTCAACTGACGATTCTGCAAGCTCAACGGACAGCTCTGAAAAAGCTAGCGATCAATCTTCTGAAAGTACCGCTACTAGCGAGTCTGCTGCTGCGACAGATTCAACCGACTCATCTAAATAAAACGTTTAAAGACCTGCAAAAGCAGGTCTTTTTTATTTTCAGTATATACAAAATAGTATATACTATGTATAATGGAGGCGATTACAAGGAGAGGAGCCTCACTTATGTCGATTCCTTGGCGCTACCAAAAAGTTGGTATAGCCCTGCTTTATGCCCTATTATCGTCTGTCGCTTTTAACTTTTTCTGGCTGCCAGGTTCCATTTATGCCAATGGTTTAACAGGCTTCGTGCAATTGATTGTGACTAGTATGCAACTATATGGAGGGCCCAGCTTCTCAATCCCGCTGTTGGTACTTTGTCTCAACTTGCCCCTCTTAGCTGTCGCTTGGCATAAAATCGACCATGAATTTACTTGTTACACGATCTTAGCTGTTTTTGCAACTTCCCTGTTTATGCGCCTATTACCGGTAGTCGCCTTAACCACTGACCCTTTTATCTGCACGATTTTCGGGGGACTGCTTCACGGAATTTCCGTGGGTATTACACTGAAAAGTGATTTTTCAACAGGCGGACTAGATATTATCGGAATCTTGATTCGTAAACAAACAGGCCGTAGCTTAGGCTCCATCTTCATTTTATTTAATGTCGTGGTAGAATTTATCGCTGGCTTTCTCTTTGGCTGGCAGTTTGCTTTCTACAGTGCTTTAACTGTCTTTATTAGCGGGCGCGTCATAGATTATGTCAATACCAAGCAGCAAAATGTCCAAGTGATGATTGTCACGGATGAAGCTAACCAAGTCGTCACTGCTTTACAGCAACACTTACGGCGCGGTATCACGATGGTAAATGACGTCGAGGGTGCCTTTGATCATCAACAAAAAAAATTACTGATTGTGGTAGTTGCGAAGACCGAATTGAAACTAGTACAAGAGATCGCGATGACCGCTGATGCTCAAGCCTTTATCAGCAGCTCATCAGGGATCCATATCAATCGAAAATTATTTGAATGGTAAGGAGGAACGCCAATGAAAAAAATACCAATTTTTAGAGAGGTTGCCCAGAAAATTCGCGAGCGTGTTTTAGACGGGACTTATGTCAGCTCCCAACGCCTACCTTCAGAGTATGAACTGGCGAAAGAATTTGACGTTAGCCGCTTAACCGTACGTAAAGCCATCGACGAATTGATTGCCCAAAATATTCTGGTCAAACAAAAAGGACGAGGCACTTATGCCATGCAGTCGCAAAAGATTCAAAGTGGCCGCTCTGGTTTACAAGGTTTTTCCGAGGCTGCCAAAGCTTATGGGAAAGAATCACGCACGGTTTTGATCCAATTTGAAGAAACACCTTTTGAAGAGAAGTTATGGGAAACCCTACAAGCAGACTCAAGAGAAACCATCTACCATATCGTGCGACTACGAGGCTTTGATGAAGAACCGATGACGGTCGAAAATCTACATGTTCGGGCAAAATATCTGCCGTTTGAATCTGAAAAACAATTGACCGATTCCATTTTCCAACTAATTGAGAAGAAAATCGAAATTGCTTATTCCCATCAAGAGGTTGAGGCTGTCTTGGTCGATGCGGAAATGTCGCGTCTTTTACAGGTGCCCGTAGGAAATCCCCTATTATTAGTTCACTCCATCACTTATTCAGTGACTGGTGTACCAATCCTGTATGATACGTCTTACTATCGTGCAGATAAATATACCTTTAAAAATACATTGCACCGACGAATCTAGGAGGAAAACAATGGAAATGGAAAATGATCTTTTAGTAGCTGTGGCAGCCGCTCAAACAGCCTTTTTGACTGATCTCAAAAAAGTGATGCAAATTCCTAGTGTCAAGGGCGCCGCTGCAGACCACGCCCCTTTTGGAATTGAACCTAAAAAAGCCTTAGAGACTGTTTTAGAGCTAGCTGACAGCTATGGTTTTAAGACTGGCATCGTAAGTGATGCAGTGGGCTATGCTCAATTAGGACCAGACAATAACGATTATATCGCGGCTGTGGGCCATTTAGATGTGGTCCCAGCTGGTTCCGGATGGGACTATCCCCCATTTGATTTGACTGAAGACCAAGGTGTCCTTTACGGACGTGGTGTATTAGACAATAAGGGCCCAATTTTTAGTTGTCTTTATGCCCTTAAAGTACTGAAAGAGACCGGGGTCCCTCTCCAAAAGACGATTCGTATCTTGTTTGGTACGGATGAGGAAAGTGGTTCTGCCGATTTGCCGCTTTATTTAGCCACCGAGGCCCCACCTAGTTTTGCTTTTACACCTGATGGAAAATACCCAGTGGTTTATGGCGAACGAGGTATTGTGAACCTCGAACTGGTGACGGAGCTGCCGCCAGAATTAATGGCAGCTATCACAATTCATGGGGACCAAGCCCGTGACCATGTTCCCGATGAATTGACCTTGACCTACCAGGAAACGTCTTATAGTGTGACTGGTAAACGAGCACCGACTAATGCACCTGAACTTGGTGAAAATGCCATCACCCTATTAGCACAACAGTTGCGCAACAGTGATCTCCCTACTGCGTTGCGTGATTACTTTTCTTGGTTGGCTGACAGTTTCCACCAACAGCATTTTGGTGAAGGTATTAACTTGGCGTTGGCTGATCAAGACTCTGGAAAACTGATTTTAACGCCCTATGAGCTTCTAGTGACGCCTACTGGCTTTCATTTAGGTGTCGCTATTCGCTACCCAGTAAGCAATACTGAAGCGGAAGTGGTGGCTGGTTTTCAACAGATATTGCCGCCTAATAGCCATTTAGAGATTGTACGGCGTATTCCAGGGACCATGTTCCCTAAAGAAAACCCAAATGTTCAAAAATTATCGACCGTTTACGAAAAAATGACCGGTTTAGATGGTAGCCCGGTCACTACTACTGGTGCTACTTACGCCCGTTCTATGCCTAATACAGTGGCGTTTGGTCCTTCGTTTCCCGGCCAAAAAGGTATCGCTCATAACAAAAACGAATATATGACGGTTGCAGACCTTATGAAAAATTTTGAGATTTACACATTGGCACTCTATGCATTAGCAAATGATTGATTGACTACACGATATCGCTGCGGGATATCGTGTTTTTTTGGTCTTTATTCTGTAGGAAAAAGTTCTTGATTTGCGTATTTAGTATATACAAACTAGTATATATCAATTATAATGACGTTGTAATTGTAAACGTTTTAACGAAAGTGAGATGAAGTATATGTCATGGGGAATGATCGCAACTTGGCGCATGGCGCACGACGGTGTTGTAGCAGCCAGTCAAAAATTAGCTGCCAATGGGTCTGCCGGCGATGCAGTAGAACAAGCGATCCAAGCAGTAGAGGATTATCCTTTTTACAAATCAGTTGGGTATGGCGGCTTACCTAACGCCGAAGGAATCTTAGAAATGGACGCTGCTTATATGGACGGGGACACCTTTAAAATTGGAGCTGTGGCTGGTATCACGGATACCAAAAATCCAATCAGCGTGGCTCGTAAATTAAGTAATGATAAGTTTAACAGCTTCCGTGTCGGCTCTGGCGCCACTAAGTATGCGATGTTGGAAGGTTTTGAACGTTGTAATATGCTAACGGCTCGTGCCAAAAAAATCTGGGAAAACCGCGTCGCAGAAGTTGCCAAGCACAACTTAAATCCATATGATGGCCACGACACAGTCGGCGTTGTTGGACTCGATCAAAGCGGCAGCATGGTAACAGGAACCTCTAGTTCTGGCCTCTTTATGAAACGACCAGGACGTGTAGGTGATTCACCGTTATCTGGCTCTGGCTTTTATGTTGATAGCGAGATTGGAGGCGCCGCCGCGACAGGTTTAGGCGAAGACTTGATGAAAGGCTGTCTTTCTTATGAAATCGTCCGTTTGATGGGAGAAGGTCTCTCACCACAAGCAGCTTGCGACCAAGCTGTCTATCGCTTTCACGATAAGCTGACCGCCCGCTACGGTAAAGCAGGCGCTTTTTCACTAATTGCCATGGACAAAGATGGCAATTGGGGCGTTGCTACCAATGTGGAATTTACTTTCAGCGTAGTAAATGACCGTGAACCTGCGGCTATCTATCTAGCTCATCCTGGCGAGAACCAGACAACTAAAATCGAGCCCATCACCCAAGAATGGCTCGATGCTTATGAAAAACGCATCAAAGCACCAATTGACTAGGTTTTAACTCCTGTGAGTTGAAAAGATAAAACGAAAGAAGGGAATCATACATGTTTAGCAAACTCGAAAACGTCCTTATGCCCGTCGCGGTAAAACTAGGACAAAACAAAGCCCTGATCGCCATTCGGGACGGTTTTTTGATCACAACACCTTTGATCATTGTTGGCTCGATTTTTCTTTTGATCGCCAACTTCCCCGTACCAGGCTGGTCTGAATTTTGGGCAAATATCTTTGGCACTGGCTGGGAATCTTGGATTACGCGTGTTTCAGGCTCTGTCTTTAACACCGTTGGCTTCTTCTCCTGTTTAGGAACTGCCTATGCATATGCTCGTGAGTTAAAAGCTGATGCAATTCAGTCCGCCGCAGTTGCAGCCATCTCCTTTTTAATTTTGACACCTAATAAATTAGTCGTAGATGGTGTCGCTGATCCAATTAGTGGGTTATCGTTTGACCATTTAGGAACAAACGGCATCTTTGTCGGCTTAGTCGTTGCATTCTTATCCGTTATTATTTATTCTTACGCAACGAAAAAAGGCTGGACGATCAAAATGCCAGACGGAGTACCACCAGCAGTTACGAAATCTTTTGCTGCTTTGATCCCAAGTGCCCTAGTCATGGTTACATTCTTCTTGATCAACCTCTTGTTTGGCATGACTTCATTTGAAACGGCGCATAACTTTGTTTTTGAGGTATTGCAAACACCATTGAAGGGTGCTGGTAATACATTAGCAGCCCAAATCGTTTACAGTTTAGCTTGTACGGTCTTTTGGTTCTTCGGGATCAATGGTCCCGCTGTGGCGAACTCTGTATTTGCTCCTATCACTAAGATTTTGACTATGGAAAACTTGGATGCTTTCCAAGCTGGTAATCCATTGCCTAATATCTTTACTGATCCATTTTCAAATTTCTTTACCAACTTTGGTGGTGGCGGTTCAACCTTATCATTAGTCATTGTGATGATGTTGTTCTGTAAATCAAAACGAATCAAAGAACTAGGTAAATTATCCATCGTTCCAGGGATCTTTGGGATCAATGAACCCATCATCTTTGGTTTACCAGTTGTTTTGAACCCAATTATTATCATTCCGTTTATCCTTACGCCAACTATCAATTTACTATTATCAACTTTTGTTACTAAAATCGGTTTGATTCCGTATACAACTGGGGTTTCGCTGCCATGGACCACACCGATTGGCTTCTCTGGTTACTTAAGTACTGGTAGTTTCATTGCGTCACTTTGGCAATTCGTCTTACTGGCCTTAGGCTGTCTAATTTACTACCCGTTCATCAAGACCTTGGATAAACAGTATTTGAAAGATGAAGCCGACGCAGAAGCACAAAAATTAGCTGATGAAGAGATCTCATTTGATGATATCTCCATCGAAGACATTTAGAGGGTGAGCATATGAAAATCATTTTTATCCTAGATCAGATTCAAGCAGGACTTGGTGGTAAAGAAAAGGGCGATCAGCCACTAGGCGGCAAACATATTGCTGTAGGCTCCGCTAAAATGTTCGATAACTATTTAAGCAAAGTTGACGGGCAAGTTAGTGCCACTCTTTATTGTGGGGATGATTATTTCGCCCAAGATCCAGAAACTAATGCGTTAAAATTAACCGCTATGGTGAAAAAACTGAATCCTGATGTGGTAATCTGCGGTCCTTGCTTCAATTACGAAACGTATGGCCTTATGGCTGGCAAGGTAGCGGCAACTATCCAAGAACGCCTGCAAAAGCCTGTAATCGCAGCTATGTCCGTTGAATGTGCCGAAGCGATTGCCACTTACAAAGACCAAGTCAATATCGTAAAAATGCCTAAAAAAGGCGGTACTGGTCTAACTGAATCTTTAGAGAATATGTTGGCTTTGTGCCAGCTAAAAGCCAGCGGTGCTGATACCACTGCTTTCGTTGCCGAACACTGCTATTAAGAAATGGGGCATTTTTAATGGAAACGATTGAACGTTTGAAAACCCTGGTGGCAACACCAGGGATCTCTGGTAATGAAAAATATATCTCACAATTCTTGAAGGAGGCCTATGCGCCTTACTGCGATGAGATTCTTTATGATAATCTAGGTTCCATCTATGCACTGAAAAAAGGGACAACGCCTAAAGCACCACGGGTAATGATCAACGCACATATGGATGAATTAGGCTTTATCGTTCGCAAGATCCAAGAAAATGGTACCCTTTTGGCATTATCCTTAGGAAAAACCAATGGGAAAGCGTTGTTAGGTCAAAAAGTCAAATTGACTACGCGTAATGCTGAAACCTTTTTTGGTGTCATTCTTGCCCAGGATAAATCTGATACTGTTTTGAATAAGGAAAATGCTGTACTCCTAGACTTAGGATTTTCATCTGCGGAAGAAGCCGCAGCAGTAGTCCAGCTTGGAGACATGGTTACCTTTGCCTCAGAATTTTTCACTTCAGGAAATCAAGAATATTGGTATGCACCTAATTGGAATGGCCGCTTATCAGTCAGCCAAACCATTGACCTTTTGGTTGCCCTAGCTAACGAAACACTGCCTTTTGATTTATATATCGGCTGTACGGTTCAAGAACAGGTAGGGACGCGTGGTGCACAAACAGCGGCCAATCTAGTAGCTCCTGATTTAGCAATCATGTTGGATACCCAACAAGCTTGGGATTACCAAAAAGATCCTGTCGACAAACAAGGAGTGGTGGGACAAGGTCCTCTGCTGACTTATTATGATCCTTCTGTTTTACCGAATCGCCTACTACTAGCTACTGCTAAACAAGTTTGTGATCAACAAGAGCTCATGGTTCAACCTTACTACTCACTGGAAGGCTCGGATGCTGGCTGGATCAATAAATTACGGACTGGTTGCCCAACGCTCCTGTTAGGACAGGCTGTTCGGAACTTGGATGCTGGTATCCAAAGTGCTAGTAGAACTGATTATTTGGCTTTACAAACAGCCTTACAAGCCTTTGTTCGTCAGTTGACTAATGAACAGATCACAGCCTTTAAAGAAGAGAACCGTTAGGAGGCGTCGTATGACAATCAAAGAGATTGACCTTAATTTGTTAAAACAATTAAGTGAAGCAGATGGCATCGGCGGCTGTGAACGAGAAGTCTCACGAATCGTCAAACGCTATGGAGAACCTTTCATTGATGAAAGCTACTATGATAATTTAGGCTCCATTATTTTGCATAAAAAAGGTGCTGGTCCTAAAGTCATGCTTTCCTCGCACATGGACGAAGTCGGCTTTATGGTGCGGCAAATTACGCCAGAGGGCTATTTACGCTTGTTGCCGGTGGGCGGCTGGTGGGGACATGTCATGCCCGCTCAGGAAATGCGTGTTACAACGATGAGCGGTGAAAAATATATCGGTGTGGTAGGCAGTCGCGCTCCCCACGGAATGCCCCTAGAAGAAAAGAGCAAGGTTTTTGCACCAATGGATTTCTATTTAGATATGGGGGTCAAAGATGCTCAAACGATTCAAGAGATGGGGATTGCTATCGGCGACATGATCACACCGAATACCACTTTTCGACAAATGAACGATCCCGAGTACTTAATGGGTAAAGCTTGGGATGACCGAGTCTGTGTTGGTGTCGGTTTGGAAGTCCTACGTAACCTACAAGAACCCGTTGCTGATGTTTACTTTGCGGCAACTGTCCAAGAGGAGGTAGGCATTCGTGGCGCTCGAACTGCCGTTCATAGCATTAAGCCTGATGTTGCCATCGCGCTCGATGTGACGACTGCTCAAGATACCCCGTTTGACAGTGGCGGCTTACGGCTTGGAGATGGCTGTATTCTTTCAGTATTGGACTCCCTAACAATTGCTAACCGTGGACTGCTAGAGCATATGGAGCAGTTAATCAAAGAGCAAAAATTGAATGTACGCTATGATTTTATGACTGTTGGTGGGACTGATGCTTGTAATATCCATAAGGCAATGGAGGGTGTCGTAACTATGACCTTATCATTACCTACCCGTTATATGCACTCTTCTCGGCTATTGATTCATCAAGAGGACTACCGCCAAACGATTCAATTATTGACGACCTTTATTCAATCTTTGACTATGGCCGATATCCAATTATTTAAAGAGTCCTTGCGTCATGGCTAAAGGCTAGCTGAACAGGCAACACAGAACCAAAATAGTAGCGACCACCAAAGGTTAGACTAAGCTAACTTTTGGTGGTCGCTATTTTTAAGACTTGCGGCTCTATTTTTTTAAATATCCTTAGGAACGTAAAAACTACGATTATCTATGCCAAAAATCCGGTCGGTATAATTACCCGGCTCCGTCAAACGGATCGAGCCTAGCATCATTTGGATAGAAGCATCCATATTGTCGATTTGATGCAAAACTTCTGCCTCCATAATGCGCGGACGCACGGGTGAACCGTATTCTAATAGGCCATGATGCGAGAGAACCATGTGCCGCAAAATAACGACATCCTCTTCTTGATCGTCGATTTTTAAAGCTAGACAAGCTTTGGTGATTTCTTCATCTACCATTACCAAGTGTCCGATAAGGTTACCAGCTAAGGTATATTCCGTAGTCATCGCACCGGAAAGTTCCGTTACTTTTCCTAGATCATGCAAGATGATGCCCGCATACAGTAGTGACGCATTGAGTTCATTGTATTCCCGACAAATAGCTTTTCCCAAACGCAACATCGACACGGTGTGATAAGCCAAGCCGCCAGCAAACGCATGGTGATTCTTTTTCGCCGCGGGAAACTCAAAAAACTCTTTTTGGTATTTGTTCATTAAGTAGCGTACAATCCGGTTCCAATGGGCGTTTGTGATTTCAAAAATGGTTTGGTTGATCTCCTCCGTCATCTCTTCCCGTTTTAATGGCGCCCGTTCCATATAAAGCGTTGGATCACTAGGTTCCTCTGGGCGGGCCAAGCGCATATGCAAGATCTTCACTTGTGGATTGCCTTGATAAACTTCCCGCTTACCATTTAAAAGCACCACACGTCCAGCAGTATATCGCTGAATCTCTTCTTCCGAGGCATCCCAATACTTACCATCGATCATGCCAGACGTATCTTGAAAAGTAAAAGCAATAAATTTCTTACCGTTTTTGGCCAAACGCACATCGGCATTTTTGATTAAGACAAACAATTCAAAGGTATCATCCACCGCTAGTTCTCGTAATTTCAATTTTCTTTTCCTCCTATTGCCAGAACTTTTAAACCTGCCTGTTGGTAATAGCTTACCATTTCTTGATCAGAAGAAAAACAGATCACTTGTTGTTTTTGCGCTAATTCTTGCATCAGTGCTACAAAACGGCCTTTTCGTTCATGATCATAGTGGAGCCAACCATCATCAATAATTACCGGACAGGTAGCTTGATGATGTAGCGCGATAAACGCTAATCGTAATGCCAAGATAAACTGATCTCTGGTACCCGTGGAAAGGTCTAACAGACTAAAGCGCCGTTGACCATCTGTCACCCAGAACTGATCTTCTTCTAAGAAAACTTGTTGATAACGATCGGTTAAATACCGAAAATAGGTGCTGGCCTGTGCTAAAAGCTTCGGCAATTGAGCCTCTGATAGGGTATCCAGCGCACGCAGTAAAATCTCCGCTGCCAACAGTGCACTCTGCCAAATTTCCGCCAGTTCTTGAATCTCCGTTTCTAGCTCGGCTTGCTGTTGATACAACTCTGCCAAAGTCCCATCCTGCAGCAGAACTTTTTCATGATATAACAGCTTCTGTTCTTCACGTCGTAGCCCTTGCAAGCTTGCTTGTAGCTGCCGCAACTGTTCATCCAAAGCCGCAGCGTTTGCAGCTAATTGCGCCTCGCTCAAGGGTTCATGAAAGAGCTCTTGCAGCTGTTCCGAGAGCTGTTCTTTTCGAGCTGTCGCCCCTCTTCGATTTCGCTCAGCCTGTAATCTTTCTGGAATCAAGGTTGGAAAAGCAATACCTGCAGTTGCTAGTTGCGGCTTCAGCGTTTCTGCTAATTCTTTCAAGTTTCGTTTAGTACCTTTGATTTGCTGAGTCAGTTGGTAATGGGCATGATGTTCCTGCGCAAACCGAATTTTTTCCATTTCGTCATGAAAATCCTGTACTTCTTCAAAAATGACGGCCACAGATTTATCTTGCAGTGGTAGCCAGTCAGTTAAAAATTGACTAGCAATCAACACTTCTGTTTCAGCCTGATGATAGGCCTTTAACTGTGCAAAAATTTGTTCTCTTTCAGCGATAATTTTGTGGAAATACGTCACCTCTGTCCCCGTCAACCACGACGCCAATGGGTACGTACCTAAATGTTTTTCTGTTCGCAAATCGGTTAAAGCTTGTTGTTGCTCAGCCAATTGGTTGACTAAGTCTTGCTGGGTTAAGCTCACCTGTTGCTGTTCTGCTTGCAAGCTATCCAACCGCGTTAATAGCGTTTGCCAGGTTTCTTTATGATCTTGTCCTGTCTTTTTAAATGCGAGCAGTCCCGCTATTACCAGACCTACCAGCATCAAAAAGCGCCATGGATTTGGTAAAAGGACCATACCGACTAATGATCCGACAGCAAGTAGGCCTGGTAATAACCAAGAGCGTTGCTGTTGCCCACCTAAAAGTTCAGGATGGCGATTTTCTAAGTTTTCTAGCTCGGCCTCTACTTGTTGCTGCTGTTCTGCTAGTAAATACGCTTTTGATTGCGTTTGTTGTTGTGCTTGTAATAGTTCCGTTTCCTGTTCTTGCAATTGCTCAATGAAGGCTAATTCCTCTGGGGTAAACGGCACAGGCTCTACTTGCCACTGCCAACGTGCCCGTAGCTCCGCCTCAGTTGCACCCAACTCTTGGTAGCGATTTTGCAACCAACCATTTTCTGCCTGCTTCTTCTCAAAAGAAAGCCGCTGGGCTAAAAAGGCTTTAATCGCTTCTTCCTGCTCTAGATAAAAATAATAGCGTGCCGAATGCTGATCTAAACCAGACTGTTTCTCTAAGCTTGCTTCAGCCTCTGCCAGCTGTTTCGTCAAATAATCATACTCTTGATAACCATTTGTCAAATTTTCAACTAAGGTGTCACTTAAAGGCGCCTCGTATTCTTGTTGCTGCAGTTCTTGCCATTCCATCAATAAGGGAAAATTCAATTGCTGTTGCTTATTAAGCGTCAACTTTTGCTGAACCTGTGCTTCCTCAGTCAACATCTGATCCAATTCTGCTTTCACTCGTTCTAACGCTGCCAGCAACGCTTGATACTCATGGATTCCCTTTTCCTTTTCCTGGATCTTTGTACGTAGCTGTTGCCACTCTTTCAGCTTCTGATTCAGCGGTGGCTGACTGCCTTTTCTTTTATAGAACTGCTGGGCCTCATTCAAATAACCATCGCGTACTTGCAACAAATCCTGACTACCAGAAATGCCTAGCGCATAAAGCGCTCGTTCTAGGTCACCTGCTTGTAATCGTTGTAAATCCCATAATTGTTCCTGTTGAAACGTAAAAACCTGTTGAAACAGCTCACGAGTCAAAGGCGCTAAAATACGCTGCAGTAGTTTTTCATCTCCGGTTTGTTCCCCCACCGTAACCGTTGCTCGACCACGATCCTTTTCTTTGAAACGTTCGATGCGTACCAGCCCATAAGGTTCTTTTTGAAACGTTAGACTACCGCCAAAAGCTGCACCATCATATGGTTGATAATTACGCTTGCGCTTGCCGCGGTTAGGAAAACCAAACAGCATCGTTTCAATAAAAGCATAAATCGTAGACTTGCCTGCCTCATTCAAGCCATATATTAGTTGGGCATCTGTCGAAAAATCCAGCTTATATTGCTGCCACTTCCCAAAACCGGTGATTTCTATTGATAGGATCTTCATGGTTTCTCCTCCAACTCAAAGTCTGCTTTTAATCGTGTCAAAGCAGCGAGTAATGGTTCATTCTGAAAATCCAAGCCACGAGCATCTGGATTGGTAAATAAATCAGCAAAAAGTTCAGGCGTCTGTATGTTTTGACCCAACTGTTCTAAATCAGCCTCGGTTAATGGCAAGATCTTTTTCCCTTTTAACGGTTGGCTGCTGAGTCCGGCTAGCCATAGCTGCTGTAAACTCAAAGCTGAAAGCTTACCTTGTAAATACTCTAATAATTCCCCAGTTGCTAATACGCGCTGAAACTCGGGAGTCTCAGGCCAGTCCGTGATTTTTGCAAAGACTAGATGAATGGTTTCCGGTGCTTGCCGCCAGATTTTAGCTAGTTCCTGTTGTAAAAAAGACTGCGCTAGTGTGAGTCGATTTTGCTTTTCTAGCGATAAACTCTGTTGCTGAAAACACACCGGTGCTACTTCATAGCGTGTCATTTGCTTACTTACCAAATCATAGATTAAGACTCCGGTCTCTTGCTCCTTTTTGGTATGTCCTTGTGGCGTGCCAGGATACGCAATCAGCGGCTCTTGGCTTAGAATTTGCGGCTGATGAATATGCCCTAAAGCCCAATAATCATAATTTTTCGCTTTCAATTCAGCCAATGTAAACGGCGCATAGCGCGCTTCCTGATGCGCCAGCTCACCATGATACAACCCAATATGATAATCAACGGCTGCCCGCGGCGGAAATTCCAACGCCTTATGTTCTTCAATCCATGAACGCTGATAACTGAACCCAGAAAGTGCGACTGTTTTACCCGTACGTGTGGTGATTACCTGTGTCGTGACAGTTTCACTAGTAAAGACCTGTGTATTTTTAGGGAAAGCAAACCAGTAGCGGTCTTCCTGATAGTAGTCATGATTGCCAAATATAATAGCTACTGGGATCTCAACGGCAGCTAAACGTTCCAGCTGTGCGACCCAAGCTGCTTGCGTTTTTAACGCGATATAATTTTGATGAAAGACGTCACCAGCAAAAAGGACTAGTTCCACTTCTTCTGTGATCGCCAAGTCTACGATTCGTTTTAACATGATCAAATTGCTCTCTTGGAGCTTTTTCCGCAAGGCATCTGGCAGTCCTGTCAGCCCTTCAAAGGGGCGATCCAGATGCAGATCGGCTGTGTGTAAAATCTTCATAGCTGTCTTCTCCTTCGTCTCTTCATCATACCATTTTTCATAGAAAGATTCAGCTTGAAAACGAAAGTTTGTTCGGTATATTTCCGAAAAAAGAAGAGAGAGGGACACAACTTTTTAAGTTATGTCCCTCTCTCTTCATATGTCCTAATCTCCTATTTGTCGTTGTAAAGATCGCGGATCGGCGTCATGATGATGCGGTTTAAGTCATTGATAACTAAGCTGAAAGCTTGTTCTTTTTCCATCATTTTGTTGATTAATTCTGTTCCTTGAACTTTTGTCGCTAATTCTTGCGCTTTAGTGGCATCTTCTTCTGTAAAATCTTCGCCGCGCATTTGTTTTTCTTGTAATTGTTGTTGGAATCCTTGAAATTCTTTAAATAGAGTAAAAGCTGATTCATCTGCTTTTACTTCACCATAGGCTTCTTCCAAGGCTTTGAATTCTGGCAATTCACGAATCTCGCGTTCTAATTCATTCGCGCTATCATAAACATTACTCACTACTAATCCCTCTTCTCTTCTAAGATACTTTTATTCTAACATGCAGACTAGCTAAATCCTAGCTTACTCTTGAAATCTCTGCCAAAGTCCTCGTAGAGCATCTGTTGCCTTGTCCCAGCCTTTCTTAACGACTTCACCGACACTATCTAAACCTTCCTTAGCTTTTTCGCCAACATCATTCAGATTGTCTTGCCAATTGCTACTGTCATCACTGCTTTCGCCGGTTTCGGTCACTTGGCCGCCAGTTGCATAGATATCTTCTACGGTAAATTGACTTTGTGCCGTATAAGGTAATATTCGACTAGCTTGGTCGTTGAACACCGCAGATGCTGCTTCGGCACTGGTTCCTTCCAAGTAGTGGTCCTTGCTGCTGACTTCAAAACCTAGCCAAGTAGCAATCACTACATCCGGCGTATAGCCGACGACCCATTGATCATTTGTACGACTAGCATCATAATTGGTTTCTGTTGTTCCGGTTTTTCCGGCCATCACATAGCCATAAGGTTCGGCATTAACCCCAGTCCCACTACTGAATACGCCTCGCAGCATACTGGTCATGGTATCTGCTGTCTTTTTAGAAGTCACTTGACTTTCTTTTGGCGTAACATCTAGCACTACTGCACCGGTTGAGTCTACGATTTTGCGAATCAAATGTGCTTCTACTTGCTTGCCTTCATTTGCAAATACACTATAAGCATTCGCCATCTGTAAAGGTGAAACACCTTTGCTCAAGCCACCTAAGGCTAGACCGTAATAGTGATCATCTTTGGTCAGTGGGATGCCAAATTTTTCCGTCTTATCATAGCCCTTATCAATCCCCATTTCATGTAACAACCAGACAGCCGGTAGATTAAGACTCTGCGCAATTGCATCATACATAGTCACCTCACCACTGTATGTCCGACTATAGTTTTGGGCGGGATAATAATCCTGCGGCTCATCCTTCAAGATACTATCTGGTTTATATCCTGCTTCTAAAGCTGGTGTATAAACCGAAATTGGTTTCAATGAAGAACCTGGAGCGCGACGGGTTTGCGTGGCAAAGTTAAAACCGCGGAACACATGCTCACCACGTCCGCCCACAATACCGCGAACCCCACCTGTTTTGGGATCTAGCGCGGCTGAACCTGATTGAACCATCGCACCATCTACTGCATTTGGTGGGAACAACGCATCATTTGCATAGGTTGTCTCCATGCCCTGTTGATAATTCTGATCCAATTCTGTATAAATTTTGTACCCTTTGTTTAACAAATCTTCTTCTTTAAAACCATATTTATTAACTGCTTCATTAATAACCTCATCGAAATAAGATGGGTATTGGTAACCCGCGTCGGGTCCTGCATAGTCATCTGCCAACAGACTGCCAAGGTCGACCGTCGCTTCTTGATCCGCCTGTTCTTTCGACAACTTCTTATTGTCCACCATTAAACTTAGAACTGTATCCCGACGATTAGTGGCATTTTCTAAATAATCAATTGGGTTATAGATACCCGGACCTTTCAGCATACCTACTAATGTCGCAGCTTCGCCGATACTGACATCAGCTGCACTAACACCGAAGTATTTATGCGCAGCATCCTCGACTCCCCAAACCCCATTTCCAAAATAGGAGTTATTTAGGTACATCGTCAAGATATCTTCCTTACTGTACTTTTTTTCGATCTCAATAGCCAAAAACAATTCACGGGCTTTTCGGTCGAACGTCTGCTTTTGTGTTAAATAGGCATTTTTAGCCAATTGCTGGGTAATCGTACTCCCCCCACCGGTAATTCCGCCAGAAAGTACTCGGCCCACTAAAGCCCGGGCAATCCCTTTCAAATCATAACCATGATGAGAATAAAAGTTACGGTCCTCTGTCGAAATCACAGCATCTTGAATGTATGGTGAGATTTGATCCAATTCGACATAGGTTCCTTTTTGACCGTATAAGCTGCCGGCATTTTCATCGTCCTTATCGTAAATAACGGTTGACTGACTGAGTCCAGATTTCAAGGTTGCAACATTCGCAGTTTTCGCTAAATAAAACAAATAGATGCTTGTTACTAACACACATAGCAAACCTACTAGCAACAAAATTTTATTGATCTGGTATTTTTTCCAGACTCGTTTGCGCCATTGATGAAAGGTCATTAAATGCGGCTTTAGCCAATGCCAAAATTTCAGCCAATAGGTTTTGACCGCCGACCAGATTTTTTTAATATCCATATAAACTCCTCTATGTAAGCAATTTTAAACTGTTTTCTATTTTACCATGAAGTTATCGCTATTCTATGCTAAAATTCTTAAGAAAAGTTTCAATTTCCACGAAATTTAAGGAGGATCCTCACAAAATGGAATTGACTATCACGCTCCCGGCAGACTTCGCACCAATGCCTCTGACCGAAGTATTGGAAAAGGAATGGTTGATTCCCCGCAAAGTTCGTCATTTTTTACGTACTCGGCGGCAAGTCCAAGTCAATCAAGTGAATGCTCCCTTTCATCAACTGATTCAGCCTGGTGATGTGGTCCACTTGGTTTTTGAAGAAAGTGATTACCCTGTACCCACGATTTTACCCGGGGATGCAGCAAAAGTTGCCGTTTTGTATGAAGATGAGCAGTTGATTGTGGTAAACAAGCCAGCAGGAATGAAAACTCATCCTAATCAACCTAATGAACAGGATACGCTATTAAATCACTTAGCCGCTTATCTTGCCCCAGCCTATCCCTATGTTGTCCATCGTTTAGATAAAGAAACAAGTGGCGTGATTCTTTTTGCCAAAAATCCTGTCGTCCTGCCTATCTTAGGCAGATTATTAGCCGACAAAGCAATTTATCGACGTTACCAAGCAATCGTGCAGGGTACTATACAAACTATCACCATTACCAAAAAAATTGGCCGTGACCGACACGATAGACGCAAACGCATTATTGATGAGCACAACGGTAAGGCGGCTGTTACTCATATCACCGTCGTCCATCACTTACCGGGGAAAACGGCCGTTTATTGTCAACTAGAGACGGGGCGAACGCATCAAATCCGAGTCCATCTAGCGGCGATGGGACATCCCATTATCGGCGATCCCCTCTACGGTCAAGCTGGAAAACGCCTAATGTTGCATGCGGAGCAGCTAACCTTTAGCCTACCCTTTACACAAGAAAAAATATCTGTCACCGCACCTGGTTTCTGGTAAAAATAATGCCCACAGCAACGGGATCCGCCATTGCTGTGGGCATTTTCATTTTCAATTACGTAGTACTGTCTGCAATTTACCAAGGTCTAGAGCCGAATACTTTGTAAAGAATTCTTGCAGTTTTTGGAAGACTTGAAGATTCATGCCTGTTTGGTCATTTTCCACCTGTAAAACCAGTAGTGGTTCATGCAAGCTCAATCTTAACAAGTACCAGCCAGTACCAAAGGGCTCAGTGACATTAACGCGAATTCCCTCTTCATTTTCGGGATCCACCGCAAAGCCTGGAGTTTGTTCCACAAAGTCGGCCATCTCAGCAATCACTTGTTGCCCATAAGCTTGGACATCAGCAGCGGTTATTAAGAAGCGTACTTCTTGCGTTTCCGCTGGCTGCGCCAAATCAGCGATGAGATCTTGCAAATCACGATTTTCTTGACGCAATTTTGGTAGTAACATCAAAATTTTGGCAATCACATACGCACCATCATCTAAGAAATAGTTTTCCTTAAAGGCCGCATGCCCACTAGTCTCAATGGCTAACGGCGTAACAGTTCCTGCTTTATTGGCTTCAATAGCTCGGTTAATAACATTCCGGTAGCCAGAGATATAGCGAATTTGATGTCCGCCTTTAGCTTCTATGAACGTTTTTAAATGACTAGAAGTGGGAGAATTGGTTACGATACTACTCCCTGGTTGTTCAGCTAGAACAATGGTCGCTAAAACAGCAATCAAGTTGTTACGATTCAGGACGTGTCCGGCCTGATCCACCACAGCGGAGCGATCCACATCAGTATCAAAGATAACACCCAAATCTGCCTTATGTCTGAGGACTGCTTGCTGGATACTTGCCATCGCTTCTTTATTATCTGGATTTGGAATGTGGTTAGGGAACATGCCGTCGGGTTCTAGAAATTGACTGCCTGTCGTATCTGCACCTAGTGGCACAAGGACCTTATCTGCAAAGAATCCGCCCGCGCCGTTACCCGCATCGACAATGATATGAAATCCTGTTAAAGGCTTTTGTCCTTGTCCAATCCCTTGGCGAATTTTTTCCACCAGATCAGCGGCATATGGCGTTAGTAGGTCTCGCTGAACAAGCGTCCCCTTACTTTCGCTGTTAGTTTCTGTATGGGCTAAAATATAGGCAATGTCTTCCTTTTCTGCGCCACCTTCTGCGGTAAACAGTTTCAAGCCATTGAAGTAATAAGGCAAGTGACTGGCGGTGATCATAATACTGGCATCAGCCGCAAAGTCGGGAAACTGAGTGGCCATAAACATGGCGGGGGTCGTTGCTAGGCCAACGTCGATTACTTGAACGCCTTGTTTTAAAAAGGTTGTGATCAGTGCCTGCTTTAGTTCCGGACCGGTTACCCGACTATCATGTCCAATCGCGATTTTCTTACCTTTTCCTTTCGAGTTCAGCCAGTTTACCAAGCCATTGGCGATTTCTTTCACTGCTGTTGTCGTCAGATTTGCTTGGTGTTCCTCTGTATCAAGCGCAATTCCACGAATATCTGAGCCATTTTGTAATGTTTTTAAGTCCAACAATTGGTACCCCTTTCATTTTAGTTTTATGAAAAAGACAGTTGCCTGTCTTCTATAACATATCGGTAATCCGCTCTTCAAAAATCTGTGCTGCACCTTCTGAAGTAGCAATACAGACGATCGTATCAACACCAGCAATGGTCCCTGCAATCTCCTCATACTGGATGTCGTCCAATAAAGCCGCCACAACATCCGCATTCCCCATTGTCGTATGGATTACGACAATAAATTGGACGCGAATAACTTTAGTGACTGTATCTTTGACTGTTTCATGTAATTTCTGTTCGCTGGATTGCGTCGTTTTTGTAAACAATGCATATTGGATTTTCCCATCAATACCGTGGGTCTTAACAATTCCCATTTCACGAATATCCCGCGAAATGGTCGCTTGTGTCGCTTTAACACCTGCAGCTTCCAGGCCAGCCAACAACTCTTCTTGTGTTTCAATTGGCTGCTGGGTAATCAGCTGCTTGATCAATGCTTGACGGCTTGCTTTTTTCATTGAATCGCCCCTCTCACAGCAATTATAGCAGAAAAAAATGTAAAAACATCCTTTTTTAGGTACTTTTTACTTAATCAGGTCTTCTCAGTGAATCTTTGTACCAACAGTAGTCATTATGGCTTTTTTTTGTTATAATGTGAATGATTTTGACACTGTTAAGAACGTCTTTCTTAGGAGAGACGGTTCTTTTTTATTTGAAAATGGAGGGTTATTATGAATGAGAGAGAGATTGTTGCTAAAGCACTCCACACTGCTTTAGATGAACAACTATCCATTGAAGCGATTTTACAATTGCTAGAACAACCAAAAAGTGCACAACATGGTGACGTCGCATTCCCTACGTTTACCTTAGCCAAAACTTTACGGAAAGCACCGCAAATGATTGCGGCTGAATTAATTGAGAAATTACCGCAGGGTGATTTTGAAAAAGTAGAAGCCGTTGGTCCTTATCTGAACTTCTTCCTTGATAAAGGGAAAGTCAGTCAAAACGTCCTAAAAGACATCTTGGCAGATGGCAGCCATTATGGTGACAGCCAATTAGGAACTGGACAAACGATTCCTATCGATATGTCTTCTCCTAATATTGCTAAGCCAATCTCAATGGGACACTTGCGTTCAACTGTTATCGGAAACGCCTTAGCCAATATCATGACTAAAATCGGCTACCAAGCGGTGAAGATCAATCACTTAGGTGACTGGGGCACTCAGTTTGGGAAACTAATCGTTGCCTACAAACGCTGGGGCTCAGAAGCGGAAGTCCAAGCAGCACCGATCCAAGAATTACTCCGCCTTTATGTAGAATTTCATGAAGTAGCCGAAAAAGAACCTGAATTAAATGACGAAGCTCGGGCCTGGTTCAAACGCTTGGAAGAAGGCGATGAAGAAGCCTTGGCGCTTTGGCGTTGGTTCCGCGAAGAATCCCTGAAGGAATTTCAAAAGATCTATGACATGTTAGGCATCACCTTTGATTCTTACAATGGCGAAGCCTTCTACAATGATAAAATGGCTGGCGTGGTAAACCTTTTAGAAGAAAAACATCTACTACAAGAAAACCAAGGTGCTGAAATCGTAGACTTATCAGCTTACGATCTTAACCCTGCTTTGATTCGTAAGTCTGATGGCGCAACCCTCTATATGACACGTGACCTAGCAGCTGCCATCTACCGCAAAGAAACTTATCAATTTGCTAAATCTCTTTATGTGGTAGGAAATGAACAAAGCATCCACTTCAAACAATTAAAAGCTGTCTTGAAAGAAATGGGCTTTGACTGGGCAGATGATCTCTACCATGTACCATTTGGTCTAATTACTCAAGGCGGTAAAAAACTGTCTACCCGTAAAGGTAAGATTGTCCTGCTGGAGGAAGTCTTAAATGATGCCATTGCGCAAGCGAAAGAACAGATCCAAGCTAAAAATCCAACCCTAGCTAATCAAGATACTGTGGCGAAGCAAGTCGGTGTGGGCGCCGTTGTATTCCACGACTTGAAAAATGATCGTTTAAATAATTTCGATTTCAATTTGGAAGAAGTCGTGCGCTTCGAAGGCGAAACAGGTCCATACGTGCAATACACCCACGCGCGCTCCCAAAGCATCTTGCGTAAAGCCGTTTGGCAAGCTGATCCTCAAGCTAGCTATCAACTAAATGATCCAGAAAGTTGGGAAGTTGTTAAACTACTACAGGCATATCCTGATGTCGTTCAACGAGCAGCTGATAAATTTGAGCCTTCAGTCATCGCTAAGCATGCGATCCATTTGGCACAAGCCTTCAATAAGTACTATGCCAACGTGAAAATTTTGGTAGAAGATGAACAACGGGACAGCCGTCTGGCGCTAGTTGCCGCTGTAGCAACTTTACTCAAAGAAGATTTGCGTTTACTAGGAATCGAAGCACCAAACGAAATGTAAACGAAACGCAGAGGATATCTGTTTAGATATGCCTCTGCGCTTTTCTATATCCATTAGAAAAAATTCTCCTTTTTATGGAAGGTTTCATGAAAACCTTGAAATAGCTTACTTAGTTCGCTATAATGCCTAGAGATTTACAATAATAAATAAAGTGAGGAAAATCATTGATTACTGTAACGGATGTAAGTTTGCATTTTTCAGATCGCAAACTTTTTGATGATGTTAATATTAAATTTACACCAGGTAACTGCTACGGCTTGATTGGTGCAAATGGCGCCGGCAAATCGACTTTCTTGAAAGTCCTATCAGGAGAGCAAGCACCTTCTACCGGGTCTGTCAGTTTAGGACCTAACGAACGAATGGCTGTCTTAAAACAAAATCACTTTGATTTTGAAGAATATAGTGTTTTGGAAACAGTTATTATGGGACATAAACGTCTCTATGAAGTAATGAAAGAAAAAGATGCTATCTACATGAAGGAAGATTTTTCGGATGAAGATGGTATTCGGGCCGCTGAATTAGAAGGTGAATTCGCCGAGTTAGATGGTTGGGAAGCTGAACCAGAGGCTGCTGTCTTACTGCAAGGCTTAAACATTCCCGAAGAATTCCATCATCAATTAATGAGTGAATTAACGGCCGGTCAAAAAGTAAAAGTTTTATTAGCGCAAGCCTTATTTGGCAAGCCTGACGTTCTTTTACTAGACGAACCAACGAACGGACTAGATATCCAATCGATTAACTGGTTAGAAGAATTCCTGATTAACTTTGAAAATACGGTCATTGTCGTTTCCCATGACCGTCACTTCCTAAACAAAGTCTGCACACACATGGCTGATTTAGATTTCGGTAAGATCAAGCTATATGTCGGCAACTATGATTTTTGGTTAGAGTCTAGTCAGCTAGCAACAAAATTGCAATCACAACAAAATGCTAAAAAAGAAGAACAAATCAAAGAATTGCAAGAGTTTATTGCGCGTTTCAGCGCCAATGCGTCTAAATCAAAACAAGCCACTTCGCGGAAAAAAATGTTGGATAAAATCACGTTGGATGATATTCAGCCTTCTTCACGTCGCTATCCTTTTGTTGGCTTCAAACCAGAACGAGAAATCGGTAATGATTTATTGCAAGTTGAAAACGTCAGTGTCACCATTGATGGCAAAAAAATCTTAGATAATATTTCGTTTACTTTGAATAAAGATGATAAAGTGGCTTTTATTGCGAATAACGATATCACGACCACGACCTTATTCAAAGTCATTATGGGCGAACTGACCCCTGATACTGGAACCGTACGCTGGGGTGTTACTACTAGCCAAGCGTATCTGCCAAAAGATACTTCCCGAGAATTTGACAATACTTTAACAATTCTTGACTGGTTGCGCCAATATGCTAGTAAAGAAGAAGATGACAACACCTTCTTGCGCAGTTTCTTAGGTCGGATGCTCTTTTCTGGTGATGAAGTGTTGAAGCCGGTCAACGTCTTATCCGGGGGCGAAAAAGTTCGCTGTATGCTTTCTAAACTAATGCTTTCTAAGTCAAACGTACTTGTTTTAGATGATCCAACTAATCACCTGGATCTAGAATCCATTACCGCATTGAATGATGGGTTAATGGCATTCACTGGTTCGCTATTGTTTGCTTCTCATGACCACCAATTTATCCAAACACTAGCTAATCGGATCATCGTAGTTTCTGATAAAGGTGTCGTAGACCGGGCGGAAACGACTTATGATGAGTTTTTAGAAAACCCTAACTTGCAAACACAAGTAGCTTCATTATTAGCTTAAAAAAAAACGGAATCAAGTCAGACTTGGTTCCGTTTTTTTATTAATTGAAATCTCAACTATCAGCTATTGAAATTTTTAACGTTTTGAGCCCATTGAAAAAATCGCGATACAGCCATAACCCGTATGACTCGCAATGGTCGGCCCTAATGGATAAAGTTCGATATCTTTTACTTGAATTGCTTGCGCCAGTTTTTCTTTGACCGTTTGTCCAGCTGCTAGATCACCTGCGTACGCAACAATCAACGTTTGCTGGATAGGCTCTTCAATGTGTGCAACGGTATCATCGACGATCTGTTGCAATGCTTTTTTACGCCCACGAACTTTGCCTACGGGTTTCAATTTTCCCTCACTATCAACTGTGATGATTGGCTTGATATTAATCAAACTGCCTACTGCCGCAGCAGTCTTTGAGATGCGGCCACCACGCTCCAAGTGTTTCAAATCATCGACCGTGACCCACGCCTGAACCTTCATTTTATTATCTGCCAACCAAAGCAAACACTCTTCTAAAGAATGCCCAGCTGCTTTTAGTTCGACCATCTTACGAACTAGCAGACCTTCGCCAAAACTAGCCATTTTCGTATCAATGGCGTATACCAGCACTTCTTCGTACTCTTCCTTTAATAGTTCTACTGCTTGAAGGGCACTGCTGTAAGAGCCACTAAGGCCTGATGAGAAGGCGATATATAGTAGCGGCTGTTTCGCCTCAACGTAAGGTCTAAACGTCTCCAGATACGTTCCTACGTTGATTTGAGAGGTGGTTGGCATCGCACCGTCTTTCACCTGCTGCATAAAATGATTCAAATCAAATGTTTCACCTAAGTCATCGACATACTCGGTCCCCTCGAGGGTAATCGTCATGCTGACAAATGCGACATTATGTTCTTTTAAATAAGTATAAGGTAAGTCACAACAAGAATCTGTCATTATTTGGAATGTCATTTTTATTCCTCCTCTGGGGCTATCATACCACGATAAAAAAAACTAGGCAAAAAACTGCCTAGTTTCAATAGTTTATGCTTGTGCCCAAACGCTTTCTAGTACATTGGTCTGGTTACGATCTGGTCCTACAGAGAACGTAGAGATACGAACCCCTACTAACTCAGAAATGCGGTGGACATAATTACGAGCATTATCTGGTAAGTCTGCCAATGTCTTACATGCTGTAATGTCTTCAGACCAACCTGGTAGTTCTTCATAAATTGGTTTGCAACGGTTCAACTCCTTCAAACTAGCTGGATAATGATAAATCCGTTCGCCATCTAGTTCATAAGCCGTACAAATTTTGACAGTCTCTAAACCACTTAAAACATCGATTGAGTTCAACGAAAGGTTGGTAATTCCAGAAACACGTTTTGAGTGTCGCATTACCACTGTATCAAACCAGCCTACTCGACGAGGACGTCCCGTAGTTGTACCATATTCCCGACCTACTTCACGGATTTGTTCACCCACTTCATCAAAAAGTTCAGTTGGGAACGGTCCATCACCAACACGGGATGTGTAAGCTTTGCAGACACCAACGACTTTGTTGATCTTAGATGGACCAACTCCGCTACCAATCGTCACACCACCGGCAACTGGATTAGAAGAGGTAACGAATGGATAAGTACCTTGATCGATATCTAGCATAACTCCTTGAGCGCCTTCAAACAAAACTCGTTTACCAGCATCTAGAGCATCATTTAAAATCACAGAAGTATCTGTGACATATTGTTTGATTTGTTGACCATATTCATAGTATTCTTCAAAAATATCATCAAAAGACATGGCTTCTGAATCGAACATTTTAACAAATTGACGATTTTTATCTTCTAAATTCAAACGTAGACGTTCTTCAAAAATCTCTTTATCTAATAGATCTGCTACCCGAATCCCGACGCGTGCTGCTTTATCCATATAAGCAGGCCCGATTCCTTTGATTGTTGTACCAATTTTATTTTCGCCTTTAGCGTCTTCTTGCAATTGGTCTAATTTAATATGATAAGGCAAAATGACGTGTGCCCGATCTGAGATTCGCAGATTATCAGTGGTTACGCCGTTTTCTTTCAAATAGGCTAATTCTTTCACTAAAGACTTAGGGTTAACTACCACACCATTACCGATAACGCTGATTTTTTCCTTATAAAAAATACCAGACGGAATCAAATGCAATTTGTAGGTCACACCATCAAATTTAATAGTATGCCCAGCGTTGTCACCACCTTGATAGCGCGCAATGACCTCCGCATTTTCACTTAAAAAGTCAGTGATTTTTCCTTTACCTTCGTCGCCCCATTGCGTTCCTACAACTACTACAGATGACATACGAACACCTCGTTCTATAATATTTTGTCCTGAATCATTGTATCAGTTTCTCAAACAGGTTTCAATCAAAATTCGAATATTATCATTTATATTTTGAAAAAACAGGTTAAAACACGAACTTTATTTTAGTTTTATATGAAAACAAAAGAAAAAAGCTAAGATCACTCTTAGCTTTAAAATTCTTCTCGATGGGAAACCGAAGAAAATTTATTGTATTCTTTTGTGAAAAGTAGTTCCACTGTTCCTCTGGCACCACTCCGGTTCTTTTCAATAATAACTTCTACGATGTTCTCAGGTCCTTGAGCTTCCTCTTCGCCTTCACCATCACCTCGTTCATAATAATCATCTCGGTAAAGAAAGGCTACGATGTCCGCATCTTGCTCGATAGAACCAGATTCACGAATATCACTTAGAACTGGTCGCTTGTCTTGGCGCTGTTCTACACCCCGCGAAAGCTGTGACAAAGCAATAACCGGTACTTTTAATTCTTTAGCCAACTTTTTCAGTTGACGTGAGATTTCAGAAACTTCTTGTTGCCGGTTTTCACGACCCGTTCCTTCAATCAACTGCAGATAATCAATTAAAATCAAGCCTAAATTACCCTTTTCTTGGGCCAATTTACGGCATTTTGCTCGGATTTCAGTAATTTTAATCCCTGGCGTATCATCAATATAAATGCTAGCACGTGACAAACTGCCCATGGCAATAATTAAGTTCTGCCATTCTTCTTCAGATAGCTGCCCGGTCCTTAAATGTCCCGCATCAATCGAACCTTCCGCACAAAGCATCCGGTTAACTAGCGACTCAGCCCCCATTTCCAAACTAAAAATAGCAACTGATCGATCCGTTTTTGTGCCAACATTTTGGGCAATATTCAAAGCAAACGCCGTTTTACCAACCGCTGGCCGGGCGGCTAAGATAATCAGCTCCTCTGGTTGTAGCCCAGCCGTCATCTTATCTAAAGCTTGGTAACCTGTTGGCAAACCCGTAATTTCTTCACTTTGCTGATACAACTCATCAATATGCGCAATTGCTTGATTCAAAACGTCACCGATAGCAAGAAAACCACTACGATTCCGCTTTTCTGATACTTCTAAGATACTTCGCTCAGCGTCATCTAAAATTGCTTCAACGTCCTCTGACTGCTCAAATCCTTTTGAAACAATATCTGTAGCAGTTTGAATCAAATTACGCAGCAATGATTTTTGTTCCACGATTTTAGCATAATGGACGATATTAGCAGCCGTTGGTACTGTCACCGCCAAATCAGATAGATAGGCTAAGCCACCAACGTCCTCTAATTGATTCTCTTGCTCTAAACGATCTTTGACGGTAATAATATCGATGGCTTCATTACGGTCGTTTAACAGCATCATCGTTTGAAAAATCAACTGATGGCTTCGACGGTAAAAATCTTTAGGTTCTATGTATTCAAGGGCATCTACAATCGCTTCGGCATCCAGAAAAATAGAGCCTAAAACAGCTTGTTCCGCCTCAATACTTTGCGGCGGCATACGATCTTGCCATACTTCATTCATGTGTTTCGCTCCTCTTTTCCTTTCTGCATTGCCTACCTATTTTACAAGAAAGCAGCTTAAAGTACAACTGCCCAGCTGGATGTATAAAAAGCATCAAAGCGGTGGTCGCTTTGATGCTTTCAAAAAAACTGCTTATTCTGCTACCACATGAACATTGATATCGGCGGTAACGTCATGATGTAGTTTAACGGGCACACGTGTATAGCCTAAAGAACGAATTGGTTGTTCTAATGCTAGCTTACGTTTATCAAGTTTTACTTTATGCTGTTTTTGCAAAGCATCCGTAATTTGTTTAGAAGGAATAGAACCAAATAAGCGGCCATCTTCACCAGCTTTGGCTTTGATTTCAACGACTGTTGTTTCCTTTTCTAGAAACGCTTTCATAGTCTCAGCTTCAGCGAGCTGCTCAGCTTCTAATTTTTCTTGTGCCTTTTTCTGTCCTTCTAGTTCACTGATACTTCCTTTATTCGCTTCTTTAGCTAAACCATTTTTGATCAAAAAGTTTTGCGCATAACCGCTCGCTACCTCTTTTACTTCGCCTTTTTTACCTTTGCCTTTAACATCCTTTAAGAAAATAACTTTCATTTAGGGTCACTCCTTTTGGTAAATTTCATTGATTTTTTGGTGGATCAACTGCAGTAGCTGTTCCTTGACCTCAGGTACGGTACTTTTCAATTGAACCGCTGCGTTAGTAAAGTGCCCACCGCCACCTAACTCTTCCATAATCACTTGGACATTTATAGTCCCGGAACTTCTGGCGGATATTCCGATTAAGCCATCACTTCTTTTAGTAATGACAAAAGCTGCATTAATTCCAACCATACTAAGTAGGGTATCCGCTGTTTTAGCCGCCATAACACTATCATAAGTATCGGCTTCGTCAGCCGCCGCAATCACGATATCTTCCGTTACATATTCAGCCTTAGCTATTAAACGATTCATTTCCAAGTAACTAGTAAGATCCGAACTTAATAAATATTGTACAAGAGATGGATCAGCTCCACAAGTCCGAAGATAACTTGCTGTATCAAAGGTTCGAGCCGTTGTGCGGACTGCAAAATTTTTCGTGTCTACCTCCATACCCGCTAGCAGTAATGTTGCTTCAATTTTTTGTAAGCGCATCTTTCTCGTACTTTGATACTCAATCAATTCGGTTACTAATTCAGATGCCGAGGACGCACCTGATTCGATATACGTTAAAATTGGTTGGGTTGGAAATTCTTCTCCTCTTCGATGATGATCAATCACCACAATTTTATCAAATTGCTCGTATAGTTCCGGCGAGATTGATAAAGAAGGTTTATGGTAGTCTACCATCAGCAAGACACTACGGTCCGTTTTGAGCTGTGCAGCATCTTTGGGATCAATTACCTGGTCTGCTAACTCTGGATATTTTTGAATTTCTTGCAAGCATCGTTCAACATCTGGTATCACTTGGGTATTATCTAAAATAATATAAGCTTTTTTTTGATTAAAACGGGCTAAACAGGCTGCCCCAAAAGCTGAACCAATTGCATCCATATCAGGAAAACGATGTCCCATAATAAAAACTTGATCTGATTGTAAAATAATGTTTTTCAACGCTGTACTCATAGCACGTGAACGTACTCGAGTGCGTTTGGTGGTGCTAGCAGACTTACCGCCATAATAAAAAGGCTTAGCATTTGTAGCAGATTCTCTTAAAACTACTTGATCACCACCACGGACCAGTGCCGTATCCAAGTTAGCTTGCGCGTCATCTCCGATAGTTTCTAACGAGGTGTTGCCATATGCAATCCCAATACTTAATGTTAAGGGAATCTCTTGTGAGGTGGCCGACTCATTTCTCACCGTATCTAATACTTTGAATTTATCCTTCATCATTGCTTCGATATCTTGATATGTAGCAACAAAGAAATAGCGTTCTGCATTCAACCGCTTATAATAGATATGATAATTTTCCAACCAGTCAGATAAGATCGTCGTTATATAACTATTGAGGTAAGATACTTCCTTATCATCCATTCCATCAGTAACTTCATCGAAATTATCGACTGAAACAATCCCAATGGCTGACTTACGGGCACTTTGTGCTTTTTCTAATGCAATTTCTTTACTTATATCAATCAAAAAACTAGTTGTTTCGTAGGTTTCAACTTGGAAAACTTTATCCTGCCATTCAATTGTATACTCTTTTTCCTTTTTTAAATGTTTCTCAAGCTCATTGATTGGCAACATTTCTGTCACCACTTGATTGTGCCAAATGATCTTTTGGTTTTCGTAAACCACAATACCGATAGGATAGTGTTCACTAGCAAATTGTACGTTTTGTTGGGCTATCGCTGTCGCTTTTTGAATTTTTTCCTCATTCTTTATTTTGGTGATTTGAACCTGCCGTAGAATAAAGCGAAGGTTCACTAGAAAAACTAAAAAAAGCACTAAAACTATTGCCCATATTTGCTTAACCAACAACACCATTACACTAGCAATGAGAAACAGACATAAGCTGAACACCAAACTTTTTTTCAAAGACTGTCTCATATATATTACTCCTCTGCCCCCATTCAATAACTAATTTTAGCACAAAAAGGGGCGCCGGGCGAATGGTTAGAAAATGTTTCACGTGAAACATTTTCTATAAAAAAAGACCTTCCAATTTATGGAAGGTCGACATAAATTATTCTTCTGAAACAAATGGTAGCAAGCCCATAATACGAGCACGCTTGATTGCAACAGTCAATTTACGTTGGTTTTTAGCGCCAGTTCCAGTTACACGACGAGGTAAAATTTTACCACGTTCTGAAATGAAACGTTTTAGTAATTCAATATCTTTATAATCGATATGTTCGATATGATTTGCAGCAATATAGTCTACTTTACGGCGTTTACGTCCGCCTCTTCTTTGTTGTGCCATTCCTTTTCCCTCCTATCAATCTTGATTAGAATGGTAAATCATCGTCTGAAATGTCAATTGATGAGCCCGCTCCCCCAAAAGGATCAACGTCTCGATCAAAATTAGGCATATCATTTTTCGGAGTGGACGATGGATTAAATGAAGATGAACTATTGTTAGTGGAACCACCAAAGTTGTTGTTACCACCGGCAAAGCCATCTGTTTGTTGTCGTTGCTCAGATGCTGAACGTGATTCAAGTAATTGGAAGTTCTCTGCGATCACCTCAGTTACATAAACCCGTTGCCCTTGTTGATTTTCATAATTTCGAGTCTGGATTCTGCCGGTAACACCTAACAAAGTACCCTTACGAGCATAATTTGCTAATGTTTCAGCAGGTTTCCGCCACATAACACAGTTAATAAAGTCAGCTTCGCGATTACCGCTTTGATTCGTGAAATTACGATTGACAGCTAGTGTAAAAGTCGCAACCGCTGCTCCACTGGCAGTATAGCGTAAATCCGGATCCTTCGTTAATCGACCAACCAATACAACATTATTAATCAATTCGTCGTTCTCCTTTCGCTAAAATGTTTCACGTGAAACATTTTGTTCCTTACTCTTCTTCTTTAACAATCATATGACGGATGATATCGTCATTGATTTTTGCTAAACGATCGAATTCGTTGATAGCAGAAGCTGATGTAGGAGCAGAAACTTTAACGATATGATAGATACCTTCACGGAAACCGTTCATTTCATACGCGAAACGGCGTTTTTCCCAATCTTTAGATTCGATGACTTCAGCGCCATTATCTTTTAAGATTGTATCAAAGCGTTCAACTAAAGCAGTTTTTGCTTCTTCATCAATGTTCGGACGAATAATGTACATGATTTCGTACTTCGTTGCTTGACTCATTGATTTTCACCTCCCTATGGACTTTGGCTCTCTCTGCGAGAGCAAGGAGAGTTATCTAAAAAATAGACTACTCACAATCAATCATTATACACTAAATCCTTAGCATAATCAATGCTTATCCGCATCTGTTGTTACTTATAGATACGTTTTTTTCACTATAATTAAAAAAATGCTGTGGATTTTCACCCACAGCATTACTTTATTCCTCTGTTGTTGCAATTTCTTCCGTTTCTGTTTCCGCTTCCGGTTCAACGACTGCCATCGTGACAACCTTTGCTTCATCTTCCATTCGCATTAAGCGAACCCCTAGCGTTGCTCGTCCTGTTTGGGATACTGAGTCAACATTGAACCGGATAATAACACCTTTATCCGTAATGACCATGATATCCTCATCGCCATTAACAGTAGTTAAACCAGCTAATGGGCCATTTTTGGCCGTAATATTAGCTGTCTTGATTCCTTTACCGCCACGGCCTTTGATTGGATACTCACTTGAAGCAGTTCGTTTTCCATAACCATTTTCAGTAATGACCAGAACCTCGTTGGTTTCAGTTAGAATATCGGCACCTACTACATAATCGTTTTCTCGCAAGCGAATACCGCGAACGCCGGTTGCTGTTCGTCCCATATCACGAACACTTTCTTCAGCAAAAGCAACAGAATAACCAGCGTGTGTCCCGATGATGATATGATTGTCGCCTTCTGTCATCAAAACATTGACCAATTCATCATCTTCTTTGAGGTTAATAGCAATCAAACCATTGCTACGAATATTGGAAAAGGCCGTCACAGCAGTACGTTTTACAACACCATATTTAGTTGTAAAGAACAAATAATGGCCTTCTTCTGCTTGACCAGTCACGGCTATAATCGTCTGGATACTTTCGCTTGAATCAATTCCTAATAAGTTAATAACTGGAATCCCTTTAGCGGTGCGCCCATATTCTGGGATTTCATATCCCTTCGCCCGATAAACTTTCCCATTATTAGTAAAGAACAACAAGGTATCATGGGTCGAACAAGAAATCAGCGTTTTAACAAAATCATCATCATGAATGCCCATACCTTGGACGCCACGGCCACCACGACGCTGAGCTCGAAATTCAGAATTCGCCAACCGTTTGATATAACCATTATTGGTCAAGGTGATCACGACTTCTTCTTCCTCGATTAAATCTTCATCTTCTAGGCTAAGCACTTCGCCCACCAAGAGCTCTGTCCGACGAGCATCCCCATAGCGGCGTTCAATGTCACCCAACTCAGTTTTAATGATTTCATCGATTCGTTGAGGATTTGCCAAGATATCATTTAAATCTGCGATTAGTGTCAATAATTCTTGATACTCATTCTCGATTTTTTCTCGTTCCAAACCAGTTAAACGACGCAAACGCATATCTAGGATCGCTTGCGCTTGACGATCTGAAAATTCAAAGCGTTCAATCAAAGCTGATTTAGCTTGATCATCCGATTTTGATCCTCTGATAATCGCAATGATTTCATCAATATGATCCAGTGCAATACGCAAACCTTCTAAAATGTGCGCCCGAGCTTCTGCCTTTTTCTTATCAAACTCGGTCCGGCGACGAATAACCACTTGTTGATGTTCAATATAGTTGACCAAAATCTCTTTAAGACTCAACACTTTAGGAACACCTTTAACGATTGCTAACATATTAAAACCAAAGGATGATTGTAAGGCCGTCAATTTATACAAATTATTCAGTACAACTGACGCACTAACATCGCGACGAACATCAATTACAATTCGCATACCCGCACGAGAAGATTCATCCCGTAAGTCAGTAATTCCTTCGATACGTTTATCTCGATGTAATTCAGAGATCCGTTCAATCAATTTAGCTTTATTGACCATATAAGGTAGTTCCGTGACTAAAATTCGTTCTTTTCCATTAGGTAACTCGGTTAATTCTACCTTTGCACGAACAGTAATTGAACCCTTGCCAGTTTCATAAGCACGTCTGATACCTGATTTTCCCATCACTAGACCACCTGTTGGAAAGTCTGGTCCCGGAATCACTTCCATCAGATCGTTCGTTGTTACCTCAGGATTTTCCATCACTAAATTCACCGCTTGAACGACCTCGGTCAAATTATGCGGTGGAATATTAGTTGCCATCCCTACCGCGATCCCTGTTGTCCCATTTACTAGGAGGTTAGGGAAGCGTGCTGGTAACACTTGCGGTTCTTTTTCAGATTCATCATAGTTAGAAATATAATCAACAGTATCCTTATTGATATCACGCAACATTTCCATGGCGATTTTACTCATCCGCGCTTCAGTATAACGCATCGCCGCTGCCCCATCACCATCGACAGAGCCAAAGTTTCCGTGGCCATCAACTAACATATAGCGATAACTAAATGGTTGCGCCATTCGTACCATTGATTCATAAATCGCACTATCACCGTGGGGATGGTATTTCCCCATTACGTCACCAACGATCCGTGCTGATTTTTTATGAGGCTTGTCGGGCGTAACGCCTAATTCATTCATTCCATATAAAATACGGCGGTGAACCGGCTTTAAGCCATCACGAACGTCTGGCAGTGCACGAGCCACAATAACACTCATGGCGTAATCAATAAACGATTCTCGCATTTCGCTGGTTAGATTTACATCCTTAATATTTTCTTTTTCACTCATAAAGCTGAGACCCCTCCCTTATTAGATATCTAAATTCTTCACGTAATGCGCATTTTCTTCAATGAAAGCCCGACGTGGTTCTACTCGATCACCCATCAACATTTCAAAGATTTGGTCGGCTTCGATTGCATCATCCACGCTGACACGCGCTAAAACGCGATTGGCAGGGTCCATGGTTGTTTCCCATAGCTGATGATCGTCCATTTCACCAAGGCCTTTATAACGCTGTATAGCCGGTTTTGGTGAGTCTGGTAGACTTGCAATGGCTTCTGCTAGTTGTTCATCAGCATGCTTACCTGATTGAATATACGTGATATTTTTACCTTGTTTCACCCCATAGAGCGGTGGTTGCGCAATATACACATAACCGGCTTCTACGATGGGACGCATATAGCGATAAAATAGAGTCAGCAATAACGTCCGAATATGCGCACCATCAACATCGGCATCGGTCATAATAACGAGTTTATGGTAACGAGCTTTTGAAACATCAAAATCTTCGCCAAAACCTGTTCCCATAGCCGTGAACAATGAACGAATTTCTTCATTTGCTAGAATCTTATCCATACTAGCTTTTTCGACGTTCAAAATTTTCCCACGGATTGGTAAAATAGCTTGGAATTCGCGGTCGCGTCCTTGTTTAGCAGAACCACCGGCAGAATCACCTTCGACGATAAATAATTCGCAGCGTTCTGGATCATTACTGGAGCAGTCTGCTAATTTACCAGGTAAATTACTGATTTCAAGGGCCGTTTTACGACGGGTCATTTCCCGAGCACGTTTTGCTGCTTGACGCGCCTTAGAAGCTAATAGACCTTTTTCAACGATTTGGCGACCAACTGTTGGATTTTCCAATAAAAATTTATTGAAATACTCAGAGAATAAACGATCCGTTACTGTTCGAACTTCAGAGTTTCCTAACTTAGTCTTAGTTTGTCCTTCAAACTGTGGCTCAGGATGTTTGATAGAAACTACTGCCGTCAAACCTTCACGAACATCTTCACCTGTCAGATTTTCGTCATTTTCTTTCATTAATTTTTGCCGGCGAGCGTAGTCATTGATGACCCGCGTCAAGGCCGTTTTAAATCCAGATTCGTGGGTTCCACCTTCATAAGTGTGGATATTATTAGCAAAACTCAATAAATTTGTGTGGTAGCCATCCGTATATTGCATGGAAACTTCCACCACGATATCTTGCTGTTCCCCTTCAATGTAGATTGGTTCTGGAAAAAGAACATTTTTATTTTGATTTAAGTGTTCTACATAGCTGCGGATACCACCTTCATAGTGATATTCCCGCAAAATTGGTTCTGCGCTGCGCTTATCTTCAATTGAGATTTTCAAACCGCGGTTTAAGAATGCCAATTCACGAATCCGTGTAGCTAATTTGTCAAATTCAAATTCTGTCGTTTCAGTAAAAATTTCTGGATCTGGAACAAAATGGACGGTCGTTCCATGACGATCTGTATCGCCAATCACTTTCAGGTCATTCATTACTGTACCGCGGTGATATTCTTGGAAATAGATTTTTCCATCCTTATAAACTTTTACGTCTAATAGGCTAGATAACGCGTTTACAACAGAAGAACCTACCCCGTGCAAACCGCCGGATACTTTATATCCGCCTCCACCGAATTTACCACCGGCATGAAGAATCGTGAAGACCGTTTCAACTGCCGGACGACCTGTCTTTGCTTGGATATCAACGGGAATCCCACGACCATTATCAATGACAGTAATACTATTATCTTCTTCAATAATGACGTTAATTTCATCAGCAAAACCTGCTAAAGCTTCGTCAATAGAGTTATCAACGATTTCCCATACTAAATGGTGTAGACCTTGGCTGCTAGTAGAGCCAATATACATTCCTGGACGTTTCCGGACAGCTTCCAGCCCTTCTAGGACTTGGATCTGACTGGCGTCATACTCTCTAGCACGCTCCTGCATACTTTTTTCTTCTGTCATACTGTTTCTTTCCTTTCGATAGTCCCAGCCTGAACAATGAAAACATCAGGCTCTACTGTGATTTTATCTCGTAAATGTTCTAGGCTGGTGGTGGTCAAGAATGTCTGGACCTTGCCTTCAATTGTCTCCAGCAAATGTAACTGGCGTTCATTATCTAATTCGCTCATTACATCATCTAGTAATAAGAGTGGATATTCCCCTGTTTCTTCTGCCATCAAATCGATTTCCGCCAAGCGGACACTCAAGGCCGTTGTTCGTTGCTGTCCTTGTGATCCGTATGTTTGGACATTTTTTTCATCAATAAAAAAAAGCAAATCATCGCGGTGTGGCCCGATAAAGGTTGTCGCTTTGAACAATTCTCTGGCACGATTTTGTTTTAACTGCGCTAAGAACGCCTGATAAATTTCAGGTTGCTCAGCCCCGTTGGCAAAATCAATCGTTGAAATGTATTCTAAAGCAAGTTGCTCCTTGCCATAAGTGATCTGCTGATGCAGCTGTTTAGCCCAGTATGTCAAGCGATCTACAAACCGCAAACGGGCGGTAATGACTTTGCTACCAAAGTCAGCTAATTGTTCAGACAAAACGTCCAAATAAACTTCGTCCACCTTACCATCAGCCTTTTTCAAGTACTGATTTCGTTGTTTCAAAATTGTTTGATATTGAACCAAATCATATAAATAAATAGGATTGATCTGACCTAATTCCATATCCAGAAACTTACGGCGAATCTGCGGACTGCCTTTTACGAGCGAAAGATCTTCTGGCGCAAATAAAATAACGTTAAGTTGACCAACATATGAACTCAATTTTTTCTGTTCAATATGATTGACTTTTGTCTTGCGTCCTTTAGCTGATAACAACAATTCTAAAGGAACTTTGGTCGTTTTTTTTTGAACCGTGCCAGTGATTCGGGCAAAATCAGACTGCCAGTTAATCAGTTCCTTCTCATTGCTAGTACGGTGGCTACGAGTCATCGCTAACACATTAATACTCTCTAAAAGATTCGTCTTTCCCTGCGCATTTTCTCCTAAAATGATGTTCAATGACTTAGGAAAGTCCAATGCTAACTGATCATAATTACGATAATGCTCTAACTGAATATCATTCAGTCTCATGTGTTTCCTCTTTTTTTGCCATAAAAAAAGTACCTTCGTCTGGTACTTCCACCATCATTCCTGCATAAAGTTTACGCCCTCGACGCTGTTCTGGTTCACCATCAACTAAAACAGCAGTATCGGCTAAATACCATTTAGCTTGGCCGCCACTAGAAATAACGCTAATTTCTTTAAGAAATTGACCAAGTGTCATGTAATCACTTTCTAAAACGACTGTCTTTTTCAAAAAGGAGCCTCCTGTCTTTTTCAATTTCTACCAATATTATACCCTTTTTTAGGCCTGAAAACAAATTTTACTGGGTTTTTTTCTCGTATAACCGTTTTTTTGATAAATCGACTGTTTTTTCATTTTTTTATTAAAATCGCTTAAAACGAATTTTAACGCTAAAAAATGTCATTTATCGTTTTAAGCTGATTATTTACAATTTTTCTGAAAGCAAATGAAAAAACTTTGGAAAGCCGACGTTGAAGTGGGCCTTCCAAAGCTTTAAAAAATCCTAATTTGTGCGTACTGGTGTAATCAATTGGATAAAAGCTACGCTATTTTCACTTGGCTCAATTGTAAAGGGACGAATCGCGGAAATGAATTTGATTTTAATACTCATATCACCGAAGGCTCTTAAAGCATCCTTCATATAGTCTGGATTGAAAGAAATCTCTAATGGATCACCGTTTACGGTTTCATAGTTCAATTCCTCTTCAACCTTACCGATTTCTGGTGAGTTCCCAAATAGCGTAACGCCTTGGTCAGCAATCTCTAAACGAACGATATTGTTACGACCTTCATGAGATAGCAAGGATGCCCGTTCAATGGCAGCTAGTAGTTCAGGAACTTGGAACTCGATTTCAGTATTGAAGCTAGTAGGAATCAAACGGTTCGTATCAGGGTAGTTTCCTTCCAATAAGCGAGAGTAGAAATACATGTTCTCTGTTTTAAAGAGCACTTGATTCTCCATGATACTAATTTCTACGATCTCCTCTTCATTCATGAAAGAACGAGATAATTCTGTCAAGCTCTTACCAGGAATGACAATATCAAAATTTTCAGCAGTATTTTCGATTGGAATGATTCGTTGGCTTAACCGATGGCTATCCGTAGCAACTGCTAATAATTCTTGATTATTTAAAATAAAATGAACCCCTGTCAAAATAGGACGACTTTCGTGTTGAGAAACCGCAAAACTCGTTTCGCCAATTAATTTAGTTAAAACATGTACAGGCAATTTGATTTGATTAGCGGCATCAATCACTGGTAAGTGCGGATAGTTGTCAGCATCTAGGCCATTGACTGTAAAATCAGCTTTACCTGATGTAATAGCTACTTGATTATTACTTAAAACTTCCATAGTAAACAAATCTTCAGGTAAACGTCTAATAATCTCGCCAAAGAAACGCGCTTGTAATACAATAGCGCCTGTTTCTTCAATAGCTAGTTGCGCTTTTTCATTGGTTACAGGTAAGAAAGTTTCAATTGAGATATCTGAATTACTTCCTGTCAAAGAAAGTCCTTCCTCATTTAAAACGATTTTTACCCCTGTTAGGATAGGGATCGTGGTTTTAGTTGAAATAGCTCGTTGAACAGTTTGTAATTCTTGTTGGAAAATACTTCTTTTTATCGTAAATTTCATTTGGAAACTCCTTTTCTATATATTAGATAAAATAATAAAAGTAGTAGGGCCTGTGTGTTCTGTGGAAAACAGCAAAAAGCATAACGAGCATAAAGTTTTCCACTTGTGGATATCTTGTGGAAAACAAGACGTCTTTTTTCTTACTTTTCCACAATCAACCTAAAAGAAAATTTTTGATCTCAGTGACTTCTTTTTGGATTGTAGGGTCGGTTTCTAATAATTGCTGGATTTTTTCATGGGCATGGATTACCGTTGTATGATCCTTGCCACCAAATTCCGCTCCGATTTTTGGTAAAGAATTATCTGTCAGCTCGCGAGACAAATACATGGAGATCTGCCTCGGCACTACGATCGATTTCACTCGTTTTTTTCCTTTAAGATCTTTTAATTGGATATGATAATATTTTGCTACTTCTTCTTGAATCTGTAAAATAGAAAGCTGATTGCGATTACCAGTAGATTTCAAGGTTTTCAAAGCATCCGCTGCTAAACTAGTCGTGATGTCTGCACTACTCATCGTGGCAAAGGCCTGAACACGTACTAGGGCACCTTCTAATTCGCGAATATTAGAATCGATTTGTCCGGCGATATAGCTGAGAGTATCATCTGGTATTTCTAACCGCTCCGCATTGGCTTTTTTTCTTAAAATAGCGATCCTAGTTTCCAAGTCAGGTGGCGTGATATCGACTGAAAGTCCCCAAGCGAAGCGTGATACGAGTCGTTCTTGTAGCTTAGGAATCTCATTTGGTAGACGGTCACTGGTTAAGACAATCTGCTTTCCTTCATTATACAGAGCATTGAAGGTGTGGAAGAATTCTTCTTGGGTTGCCTCTTTATCAGCAAAAAATTGGATATCATCAACTAGCAATAAATCAACTTTACGGTAATCCTGACGAAATTCTTCAGAAGTTTTATTCTGGATAGAATTGATAAAATCATTGGCAAAGGTTTCACTGCTAACATATTTCACGCGGGCTTCCGGCTGATTTTGTAGCATTTGATGACCAATGGCGTGCATCAAGTGCGTCTTACCTAAACCAACACCACCATAGAAAAAGAGTGGATTATAAATTGATCCAGGATCTTCTGCTACTACTAAGGCAGCGGCATGAGCCATCTGATTTCCCTTACCAATGACAAAAGTGTCGAAGGTATATTTGGGATTCAGTAGGGCTTTTTTACTTTGTTCCATCAATTGAACACTCATTTTAGGTTCAACTTTTTTAGGTAGTTCAGGAAGTGAATTATCTGCCACCACGAAAACGGGAGTGATTTCATTTCCTGTCAATCGAAATCCAGTCTGTAACACATGGGTCACAAGTTTTGTTTCCCAGTAGTTTTTATGGAGATCGGAGGGTACCTGAATGACTAATTCATTGTTTTCCAGCTGCAAAGGTTTTGCAGACTCAATCCAAGTGCTATAGCTTGCAGGACTCAAGACTGCATGATAGCTATTTTGAAGTTCTTTCCAGAAAGAGTCGAGATCTGGCATAGAAAATCCTCCTCGATGTTATGTATATTTATACAACTTAAAAAATTGGACAGCCAAAGCTCCCCAATCAAGCATAGATGCAAATGAAATTTTAGCATGTTTTACAATAATTTTCCACAAGCAAAAAGCAAATGTGGAAAAATGATAAACAACTGTAATAAAACTTATCCACAGGAGAAAGTGAGAATGTGGGTTCTTTTGATTGTCCACTAGTTATCCACAAAATTTAAAAACACCAATCGCTTGATATTAAAGAATTACAACGAGTTTCCAACAAGCAAAAAAACGCCTGTGGACAACTTTTTTCCACAATGATTTTTTTGTGGAGAAATCCGTAAAAACTACTACACAACCCTGAACTGAATTTTAAGTTATGCACATACTGTCCCAATAATTTTTTTATCTGTGGATAAATTAATAAAAGAAAAATTTGCTTTTTTCGCAATCTGTAATTGACAAAACTAGTATGCTCTCGGTATACTACTAAGGTATGTCTGTACACTTTTGCCCCAGGAGGTGGAGAAAATGAAAAGAACGTATCAACCAAATAAACGCAAACGCCAAAAAGTTCACGGATTCCGTAAACGTATGAGCACAAAAAATGGTCGTCGGGTATTAGCTAGCCGTCGTCGTAAAGGCAGAAAAGTTATCTCTGCTTAAGCCGCTGAAATCACTCAGTGGTTTTTTTTTGTCCAAAAAACGATAATTTGCCGAAAATGAGTGAAAAAAAAAGCAAATATGGTATCATTGTTAAGGTGAATAAGCTAATTGAAATTAGGAGATCTTCAAATGAAAAAATCCTATCGGGTCAAGCATGAGCAAGAGTTTCAAAAAGTATTTAAAAGAGGAAATTCCTGTGCAAATCGAAAATTTGTTATCTACTTATTAGAAAAACCAGAACAGAAGCATTTTCGGGTGGGTCTGTCGGTAGGTAAAAAAATTGGTAACGCCGTCACGCGAAATCGTGTCAAAAGAAGGATTCGTCAGGGTGTCTATGAATTGAAGGATTCATTGCGACAAGATGTAGACTTTTTAATTATTGCACGTCCGTCTGTGGAAGAATTATCAATGGATGAATTGCAACAAAACTTGATCCATGTTTTGCGATTAGCGAAATTATTATAGGAGAGGAATTTATTGGTGAAAAAATACAAAAGAATATTATTAGGAGCGGCTATGCTAAGTCTGCTCGTCGTGTTATCTGCTTGTGGTACTTCCGAAATTGGTGCTCAGAGTACTGGGATTTGGGAGCGTTATATCGTATTTAACTTTGCTCGGGCGATTCAATTTTTATCATTTGGTGGTAACGGCGGGGTAGGAATCATCCTCTTTACATTGATTGTACGGATTATTCTACTACCTTTAATGCACTTCCAAAACAAGAGCATGCGAAAAACACAGGAATTACAGCCGCAGTTAAAAGCACTGCAGGAAAAATACTCTTCTCGCGATCCTGAAACAAAACGTCAATTGCAAGAAGAACAACAGCGCTTATATGCAGAAAACAATGTCAATCCATATGCTGGTTGTCTACCATTATTGGTACAAATGCCAATCTTAATGGCATTGTGGCAAGCCATCTCACGTGTACCAGCTTTGCGTGCCGGTAGTTTTTTATGGTTGAACTTAGGGGAACATGACCCATACTTTATTTTACCAATCTTAGCCGCAATCTTTACTTTTATTAGTAGCTATCTTTCAAGTATGAGCCAACTGGAATCAAATGGGATGACCAAAACAATGACGTTTGCGATGCCCGTCATGATCTTAGTAATGGGTCTAAACTTAGCAAGTGGTTTGTCTTTATACTGGGTAGTTTCTAACGCCTTCCAAGTAGGTCAAACCTTATTAATCAATAATCCATTCAAGATTCGTCAAGAGCGAGAAGATGTTGCCCGCAAACAGCGTGAACGGGAACGAGCACTACAAAAAGCAATGAATCCTAAGAAAAAACGTAAAAAATAGCAGGGAGGTCAAAAAATGCCTATATTTGAAGGAATGACAGTCGAAGAGGCTATCCAAAGCGGACTAACTTCTTTGAATCTGACAAAAGATGATGTTGTGATCGAAGTAATTGATGAAGGAAAAAAAGGCTTTCTGGGAATTGGGAAAAAATCTGCCCAAGTTTCTATTGAACCTTCTGTTGCAGAAGAAATCTCTGAAGCTGTGGCAGAAACCGTAGCGGAGATTGAAGCTGTGGAAACGACGGAACCTGTAATCGTTGAAACGGTTAAGACAAACTCGGCAACAGAACCGGCAGTCAAACAGTTAGAAGATCTTGAAGAATCAGAAGCCATTACCGAATTAGCATTATATTTGACCAATATCTCAAAAGAATTAGGGGCACCAGCCTTAGTCAGAATTGCTCGTGAAGATAACTTGATAATTTTCCATCTGGATAGCCAAAAGCAAGGAATTTTGATTGGTAAGCATGGTAAAGTTTTAAATGCCATCCAGTATTTGGCTCAAGTTTTTGTTCATCGTGCTGCTCGTGAAAAATTGTCAGTCGTAGTCAACGTTGGGGATTATCGTGAAAAGCGTCAAGCAATTCTCAAACGTCTAGCTGAACGGACAGCGGAAAAGGTTAAACGCACAGGTCAGCCGGTTTTCTTGGAACCAATGCCAGCCTTTGAACGAAAGCAGATCCATTCTACTTTAAGTAAAGATGAAGCGATTCAAACCCATTCTGAAGGGGATGAACCTTATCGCTATCTGGTGGTAGAGCCGGCAAAAAAACGCTTTTAAAATTCGCTGATTTCGATTGACAAAAAAATGGAAAAAGCGTATATTCAACTAGAAATCATTCTTATCAGAGTAAAAAAATACGATGATAAAGTAGTCAAAGCATCTATGGCTAAGCCCAAGCGTTCGCGCTTGGGTTTTTTGTTGTCAAAAAAGCGTCACTAGCAGAATTTCTACTAATGACGCTTGGGCAGACAATCAAAATCAGCTGATGGCGGTTTGATTGAATTGTACGATGGTGCCATATCCAAATAACTTCAAAATGGATTTGCCTTCTATTGTTGTTGTTTGATGCTCAAAATGACAATTGATTACAGCATCTGCTTCGTAGGCTACTGCTTGCTGGCGGAGTTTCATGATTAAATCATGGAACAATTCATTTGGATCAGTCGAAAATAAATCGCCTTCTTTTGTATCTACTGCAAATGCCAGATCACGAACGAGATACTTGCGGCTGATATTGCCAGTAGATAAAACAATTTGTGCCAACTTTTCTGTATCTGTTTCCCGTTCATCTGGTAAAGATCGATCGCTGAATAATCCCATAAGATGGTACCTCCTTTTTCTTTTATTTTACCGATTTATCGGTTCTTTTTCAAAAAGCAGCCTCTTAATGAAATCTATTTTTCAAAATAACTACCTTAAAAATAAAAATAGTGAAGACAGAATCTTGCAGGTACCAAGGAATTATGTTATCCTAACAAACGAGATTCGAAAACAGCAGTCAAAGTGCTTTTTCCACTCCTTTTTAGGGGTGGACTAGGCACTTTTTTGTATGTAAGAAAGGAAAGGGATCATGCAGACAACGATGGAATTTGATACAATCGCGGCTATCTCCACACCACCTGGAGAAGGGGCTATCAGTATTGTGAGACTAAGTGGCGAAGATGCCGTAAGTATTGCGGATCTGGTATTTTCAGCAGGAAAAAAACAGCTATGCGATGTGGCTTCCCATACGATCCATTATGGACATATTATTGATCGTCGTAGAGAACAGTTGCTTGATGAAGTGATGGTTACCGTAATGCGGGCGCCTAAAACTTTCACAAGGGAAGATGTGATTGAAATCAACTGTCATGGCGGCATGGTGGTGGCCAACCAAGTCTTACAGCTGTTGTTAAGAGAAGGTGCACGGCTAGCTGAACCAGGAGAATTCACTAAACGAGCATTTTTAAATGGTCGTGTGGATCTCTCACAGGCTGAAGCAGTGATGGACCTAATTAGGGCCAAGACGGATAAAGCAATGCAGTTGGCGATCCAACAATTGGACGGCAATTTGTCCCAATTGATTCGGACTTTACGACAAGAAATACTGGAAACTTTAGCCCAAGTAGAGGTTAACATTGATTATCCTGAGTATGATGATGTCGAAGAATTAACGACACAGCTACTGCTAGAAAAGGCTCGTTTTGTCCAAGCGCAAATTCAAAATCTATTGGTAACCGCTCAGCAAGGTAAGATCTTACGAGAAGGGCTAAGTACAGCTATTATTGGCCGGCCTAATGTTGGGAAATCCAGTTTATTGAACCATTTATTAAAGGAAGATAAGGCAATTGTTACTGATATTGCTGGGACAACGCGTGACGTCATTGAAGAATATGTCAATGTTCGCGGCGTGCCACTAAAATTGGTGGATACAGCTGGTATTCGAGAAACGGAAGATATCGTAGAAAAAATTGGCGTCGAGCGAAGTCGCAAAGCATTATCTGAGGCAGATTTGGTGCTACTAGTTTTAAATCAAAGTGAACCATTAACTAAAGAAGATCAAGCACTCTTAGCAGCAACTGATGACAGTAAGCGGATCATTTTATTGAACAAGACGGATCTACCAGCGCAATTAAGTTTAGAAGATTTGCAGGAATTAACAACCGAAGAACCGTTGTCAGTCTCTGTGTTAGCTAATACCGGTTTAGAACAGTTAGAAGAACGAATTGCGGCATTATTCTTTGCAGGACAAACCAATGAAAAAGATGCTACTTACGTTTCTAACGTACGCCACATCGCTTTGTTGGAGCAGTCTGAAGCAGCTTTAGCCGAAGTCATCAGCGGTATCGAAATGGGGATGCCTGTGGACTTAGTCCAAATTGATATGACGCGCTGTTGGGACTATTTAGGTGAAATTGTTGGCGACAGTGTGCAAGATGAGTTGATTACCCAATTATTTAGCCAATTTTGTCTAGGAAAATAAGGAGACTATTATGGAACAATATCAAGCAGAAAAATATGACGTGATTATTGTCGGTGCAGGACATGCAGGTTCTGAAGCGGCTTTGGCGTCTGCTCGTATGGGCTGTAAAACATTACTTTTGACAATCAATCTCGATATGGTGGCATTTATGCCATGTAATCCTTCTGTTGGTGGACCAGCCAAGGGCGTAGTCGTGCGTGAAATCGATGCTTTAGGTGGGCAAATGGGCAAAAATATCGATGCAACTTATATCCAAATGCGGATGTTAAATACAGGGAAAGGTCCAGCAGTTCGTGCGTTGCGCGCGCAAGCAGATAAGCATGCTTATCATACTCAAATGAAACAAACGATTGAAGAAACAGCTAATTTGACACTACGTCAAGGCATCGTGGAAAAATTGATTGTAGAAGATGGTGTTTGTCGTGGTGTTGTGACTGCCACAGGCGCAGCGTATGCTGCAGAAGCAGTAGTTATCACTGCTGGTACTGCTTTGCGTGGTGAAATTATTATTGGCGAATTGAAATATTCTTCAGGCCCTAATAATTCACAACCTTCAATTGGTTTGGCAGATCATTTGCAAGAGCTTGGTTTGGAGATTGCTCGCTTTAAAACAGGAACACCTCCACGGGTCAAAGCAAGCTCGATTGATTATAGTGTGACGGAAGAACAACCAGGTGATACGACGCCTAATCATTTCAGCTATCAAACACCGGATAGCCGTTATCGGCAAGACCAACTTTCTTGTTGGTTAACCTATACCAATGAAAAGACCCATGAAATTATTCAACAAAACTTGCACCGGGCACCAATGTTTACGGGCATTGTGGAAGGTGTTGGCGCACGTTACTGCCCTTCAATAGAAGATAAAATCGTGCGTTTTGCTGACAAGGCACGACATCAATTGTTCTTAGAACCTGAAGGTGAACATACTGAGGAAGTATATGTCCAAGGTTTGTCTACTTCGATGCCAGAAGATGTCCAAACAGCGATGTTGCATTCGGTTGCCGGATTAGAAAAGGCTGAAATGATGCGGACTGGTTATGCGATTGAGTACGATGTAGTAGTGCCTCATCAACTACGCCCAACGCTAGAGACTAAAAAAATCAGTAATTTGTTTACAGCTGGCCAAACGAATGGGACTAGTGGCTATGAAGAAGCCGCTGGTCAAGGGCTGATTGCAGGTATCAATGCTGCGTTGAAAGTTCAAGGGAAAGAACCTTTTGTTATGAAACGTAGTGATGGGTACATCGGTGTTATGATTGATGACCTTGTTACCAAAGGGACTAATGAACCTTATCGTTTACTGACATCACGGGCAGAATACCGCTTGATTTTACGTCACGATAATGCTGATTTACGTTTGACTGAAAAAGGCCATGAAATTGGCTTAGTAAGAGAAGAACAATATGAAGCATTTTTAGAGAAGAAGGCTGCAATTGAAGCTGAATTAAAACGTCTTCAGACGATTCGTTTGAAACCAACGGCGGAAATTCAAGCCTTCTTAGCAGAAAAAGGTGGCGCACCACTAAAAGATGGTATTCTAGCAGCTGATTTTCTGCGTCGTCCGGAAGTAAGCTACCAAGAATTAGCTCGCTTTATTCCAATGGAAGCGTTAGATAACAAAGTAATCGAACAAGTAGAGATTCAAATCAAGTATGAAGGCTATATTAAGAAGGCTTTGGATAAAGTCGATAAGTTGAAACGCATGGAAGCTAAAAAGATTCCGGTCAATATTGATTATGCCGCAATCAATGGCTTAGCCACGGAAGCAAAACAAAAATTAACCAAGATCCAACCAGAAACATTGGCACAAGCTAGTCGGATTAGCGGAGTCAATCCAGCTGACTTAAGTATTTTGATGGTTTACATCGAACAAGGTCGGATCGCCAAGACAACGGCTTAAGGTGTCACTTGAACCGGTATTTATTACCGGTTTTTCTTTTGTTGTTTTAAAAGCATTGCATCCCGGTTTCTTTTGCGTTAAAGTAGGGAAAGACAGTTGTGAAACATTTTTGTTTCACAAGAAAGGAAATTGTTATGACCCCAGAAGAGTTTCGTCAAACACTGCTTGAGGCTGGCCTGGCTTTAACAGATCAGCAAATGCAGCAGTTTGCTAGCTATTACCACATGTTGGTGGAGTGGAACCAGCAGATGAATTTAACAGCAATTACGGAAGAAAAGGAAGTCTATTTAAAACACTTTTATGATTCGCTGACCTTAGGCTTAGATTTTTCTTTAGATAATGGAACGTTGTGTGATGTCGGTGCAGGCGCGGGCTTCCCAAGTATTCCTTTGAAAATTGCTTTTCCAGAGTTAACGGTGACGATCGTCGATTCGTTAAACAAACGAATCAAATTTTTAACGGCTTTGGTCCAAGAATTAGAGCTAGAAGGTGTCTCACTCTATCACGATCGAGCAGAGACTTTTGCGAAAAAGCCAGAGCAAAGAGAACATTATGATTTTGTGACTGCCCGGGCGGTAGCCCGCTTAAACGTGTTAACGGAGTTATGCGTACCATTAGTAAAGAAACAGGGCTATTTCCTGGCTTTGAAGGCAGCCAAAGCTGAGGAAGAGATTGAAGAGGCTCAAAAGGCTATCAAGCTTTTAGGCGCACGCTTTATTGAAAAAAAGGCATTGACACTACCAATCACCAAGGACGAACGTCATATCGTCATTATTGAAAAAGTCACGGCTAGTCCTAAAAAGTACCCGCGGAAGCCAGGGACACCTAATAAACAACCAATCATTTAGAACGGAGGGGAATACATGGCACGAATCATTTCTGTCGCCAATCAAAAAGGCGGCGTAGGTAAAACAACTACAACAGTCAATTTAGGTGCTTGTTTGGCCTTCAATGGCTATAAAGTGTTATTAGTCGATATTGATGCTCAGGGGAATGCAACTAGTGGCATTGGTGTCAGAAAACCAGATGTTGCCCATGATATCTATGATGTATTAGTGAACGAGTTTCCTATTGCTGAGGCCATTCAGCCCACAAGTCGTGAAAATTTGGCCATTGTACCCGCCACAATCCAGTTAGCTGGTGCAGAAATTGAGTTAACTTCTATGATGGCGCGGGAATCGCGCTTAAAAACGGCTTTACAGGAAATTCAAGCTCAGTATGATTATATCTTAATCGATTGTCCACCATCTTTAGGACATTTGACGATCAATGCTTTTACTGCTAGCGATTCGATTTTGATCCCAGTGCAATGTGAATACTATGCCTTAGAAGGCCTAAGTCAATTGTTGAATACAGTTCGGTTAGTCCAAAAGCACTTCAATCCGGAATTACAAATTGAAGGTGTCTTGTTGACCATGTATGATGCCCGGACAAATTTAGGCGCTGAAGTAGTGGAAGAAGTTCGTAAATATTTCCGCGAAAAGGTCTATGACACGATTATTCCTCGAAATGTTCGACTGTCAGAAGCACCTAGTCATGGGTTATCTATTATTGATTACGATCCGCGTTCTCGTGGAGCAGAAGTGTATCAAGCCCTAGCAAAGGAAGTGATCGCTCGTGAAAAATAAAGGATTAGGTAGAGGGATTGACGCTCTTTTCCAAGATTTTGCTAATTTGGAAGAAGTAGATGTCCAAAAAGAAGAAGTCGTAGAATTGCCTTTAGCAGAGTTACGACCAAATCCCTATCAACCACGTAAAACATTTGAGCCAACTTCTTTAGAAGAATTGGCAAATTCCATCAAACAGTCAGGTGTATTTCAACCTATTATTGTCCGTAAATCAAAAGTTAAAGGGTATGAGATTATTGCCGGTGAGCGTCGCTTCCGAGCGTCTAAGCTAGCAGAAAAGGAAACGATCCCTGCCATTATTCGCGATTTTGATGAAGAATCCATGATGCAGATTGCGGTTTTAGAAAACCTACAACGTGAAGATTTAAACCCATTAGAAGAGGCAGAAGCTTACGAAATGCTGATGAAAAATCTCAATCTGACGCAGGTAGAATTATCCGAGCGCTTAGGTAAAAGTCGGCCTTATATTGCCAACTATTTGCGCTTGCTGACATTACCACAATTAGTCAAAGAGATGGTCCAAAAAGAAACGATCTCAATGGGACAAGCACGTACTCTACTAGGACTGAAAGATAAGGCACAGATTATTGCTTTAGCCAATCGTGCGCAAAAAGAGAATCTAACAGTCCGTCAGTTAGAACAATTGGTGAGCCAGTTGAATGAAGGGCAAGTTGTAAAAAAAGCAAAAAAACCTGCCAAAGAAAAGCCATACTATATTCGTGAAAGTGAAGATCGCTTGATGGATAAGTTTGGCACCAACGTAGTGATCCAAGAAAAAGAAGGCCGTGGAAAAATTGAGATTGAATATTTATCTCAGAGCGATCTGACACGGATTCTTGATGTGTTGGAGATTCATTTTAACGAGTAGGAGGAATGCGCGATGTATGATGTAGGCAGTTATGTTGAAATGAAAAAGCCGCATGCTTGTCAGGCGAATCGTTGGGAAATCATTCGGATGGGCGCAGATATCAAAATCAAGTGTACGAAATGCGGACATATCGTCATGATGAGTCGGCGCGACTTTGAAAAACGATTGAAAAAAGTCTTACCAGAATAAAGAAGAGAGAGTGACAAAAAAATATGGCATTAACAGCAGGAATCGTTGGCTTACCCAACGTTGGGAAATCAACTCTATTTAACGCAATTACCAAAGCAGGCGCAGAAGCTGCTAACTACCCTTTTGCAACAATCGATCCAAATGTCGGCATGGTAGAAGTACCGGATTGGCGTTTACAACGTTTGACGGAATTAGTCCATCCCAAAAAGACGGTTCCCACGACGTTTGAGTTTACCGATATTGCGGGGATTGTACGGGGAGCTAGTAAAGGTGAAGGCTTGGGAAACCAATTCCTTAGTCATATTCGCCAAGTAGATGCTATCTGTCACGTAGTGCGGTGCTTTGATGATGATAATATCACCCACGTAGAAGGGCGTGTAGATCCTTTGGCTGATATTGATACGATTAATCTAGAATTAGTCTTGGCAGACTTAGAATCCGTTACGAAGCGTTATACACGCGTTGCAAAAATTGCTAAAACCAAAGATAAAGATGCAGTGGCAGAATTAGCTGTTCTGGACAAAATCAAGCCGGCTTTAGAAGAAGGTTTATCTGCTCGGACCATTGAATTTACGGAAGAAGAGCAAAAAATCGTTAAAAGCTTATTCTTACTGACGACAAAACCAGTTCTTTATGTGGCCAACGTGGCAGAAGATGAGGTTGCTGACTCAGATAATAACCCTTATGTACAACAAGTTCGCAATTTTGCTACTAGTGAAAATGCAGAAGTAATCGTTGTTTGTGCTCGTGCAGAGGAAGAAATCGCTGAGTTGGATGAGGAAGATAAAGCAGAATTTTTAGCAGCCTTGGGTATCGAAGAATCTGGCTTGGATCAATTGATTCGGGCGGCATACGATTTATTGGGATTAGCTACTTATTTCACTGCTGGTGAACAAGAAGTTCGAGCTTGGACTTTCCGTAAGGGTATCAAAGCACCCCAAGCGGCAGGTATCATCCATACCGACTTCGAACGCGGCTTTATCCGTGCGGAAACTGTCTCTTTTGAGGATTTAAATAAATATGGTAATATGCACGCGGCTAAAGAAGCTGGTCGGGTGCGTTTAGAAGGAAAAGATTATGTCGTACAAGATGGCGATGTGATGCTATTCCGCTTTAATGTATAGAAAAATTCATCAAAACTAGTTTTCTTCCCTTTAACTTATGGTAAAATAAGCGGTGTTGAAAACGGTCCCTTTCAAAGGAACAAGGAGGTTACACGAATGGAACCAGAAACACTACGTGAGATCGTAGCCGAAAATCGTGAATTAGAACAAAAACTGACTAAGCGGAATGAGCAGTATATCTTTGATTTGAAAAAATCATTGGCAGCAGCCAATCTTAGCGAAGAAGAAAAAACTTTAGCTTTACATGAAATTTTGCCTGAACTTGTCGAAGGACAAAAGACTGGTAAAACAGCGCGCCAATTATTTGGCACGGTGTCAGAACATACCAAGAGCATTTTAGAGAAACCTGAACCTCTTAATCAGGCGACCACGCTTCAAATGTGGTTAGACAATACACTAATGCTTTTAGGGGTCTTATCTATCATGGTCTCAATCATGGAACTATTGGCAAAAGGCCGTGCAAATCCTTATGGACTACTGACCTTAATCTTATCTTCCATGGCAGGTGGTTTTGTCTTCTTGATCATGTATAAAACCATTTACCAATATGAACGTCCAGGTGCAGATAAATCTAAGCGCCCAGGCTTCCTTAAGTCAGGTTTGATTTTAGTAGCCTCTGTCTTGATTTGGCTAGCCGTTTTTGCCGGAGCATCCTTACTACCTGCAACGATCAACCCAATCTTAGATCCGATGATTGTTATCTTGATTGGTGCTGCAGCATTGGCTTTCCGTTTTTGGTACAAGAAAAAATACAATATTTCTGGCAGTTTCTTTATGCGTTAATCGAAAACAGCAGCTCGACTTTAGTCAGCTGCTGTTTTTAATTTATGAGAGAAACATCATTTAAAAACCCCTGCTATTGACTTCTTTTCGGAATTTTGTTATTTTGATAAATAAATTTAAATAGAGGAGTGGTCCAAGAAATGTCTAACTGGGAAACGAAATTCGCGAAAAAAGGTCTTACGTTTGATGATGTGTTGCTGATCCCTGCTGAAAGTCACGTATTACCTAATGAAGTAGACATGAGTGTTCAATTAGCGAAAAATATTAAGTTGAATATCCCAATCATCAGTGCCAGCATGGATACTGTAACCGACAGTAAAATGGCGATTTCAATGGCACGTCAAGGTGGGCTGGGCGTTATACATAAAAACATGAGCATTGCACAGCAAGCTGATGAAGTCAGAAAAGTAAAACGTTCTGAAAGTGGCGTTATTATCGACCCCTTCTTCTTAACTCCAGATCATTTAGTAGCGGATGCAGAAGGCTTAATGAGCAAATACCGAATCAGCGGTGTCCCAATTGTTAATACAATGGAAGACCGGACCCTAGTTGGCATCATTACGAATCGCGACATGCGCTTTGTAACGGATTATCAAATCAAAATTAGCGATGTGATGACAAAAGACGATTTAGTGACTGCTCCTGTTGGGACGTCTTTGAAAGACGCTGAAAAAATCCTCCAACAACATAAAATCGAAAAATTACCAATCGTAGACGATGCAGGTCGTTTAAGTGGTTTGATCACTATTAAAGATATCGAGAAAGTCATTGAATTCCCGAACGCTGCTAAAGATGAGCATGGACGTTTACTAGTTGCTGCTGCAGTTGGTGTGACTAGCGATACTTTTGAGCGAGCAGAAGCTTTGTTAGATGCAGGTGTTGATGCCATTGTCATTGATACAGCCCATGGTCATAGTGCGGGCGTGATCCGTAAAATCAAAGAGATTCGTGAGACTTTCCCAGAGGCGACGTTGATTGCTGGTAATGTTGCCACCGCAGAAGGTGCGAAAGCTTTATATGATGTCGGTATCGATGTCGTTAAAGTGGGGATCGGACCTGGTTCGATTTGTACAACTCGTGTGGTAGCGGGTGTGGGAGTACCTCAATTAACTGCTATTTATGATGCAGCTTCAGTAGCTCGCCAATATGGTAAAGCAATTATTGCTGATGGAGGGATCAAATATTCTGGCGATATCGTCAAAGCTTTAGCTGCTGGTGGCCATGCGGTCATGTTAGGTAGTATGTTAGCGGGAACTGACGAATCACCCGGTGAATTTGAAATTTATCAAGGCCGTCGTTTCAAGACCTATCGTGGTATGGGCTCATTAGGCGCTATGGAAAAAGGTTCAAGCGACCGTTACTTCCAAAGCGGTGTTAACGAAGCTAATAAATTAGTTCCTGAAGGAATTGAAGGCCGCGTTGCTTATAAAGGCAGTGTAGCAGACATCATTTTCCAAATGATTGGTGGATTGAAATCAGGGATGGGTTACGTAGGGGCTGCTAACTTGCAACAATTACGTGATGAAGCGCAATTTATCCAAATGAGCGGTAATGGGCTGAAAGAATCTCACCCTCATGATGTTCAAATTACCAAAGAAGCACCAAATTATTCTGTAGAATCTTAAAAAAATAAAACCGGCGTCTGTTTATCGACAGACGTCGGTTTTTTTAATAAAGATAGTAAAAATCCAGACGCCTAAGCATCTGGATTTTTGCTTATTCAACTACCCGTTCATCTTCTGCACCAAAGTATTGATGCAGTGGTTTTTCTTTCCCACCTAAAAGTTCATTAACGGGCACGATGGTGTAGCCGTTGTCTTTTAATAGTTTGATGACTTGTGGGATCGAAGCCACCGTTTCAGGATGGATATCATGGAGCAAAATGATGGAACCATCATAAAGATTGGCCTTAATAGTGGCTAGGATAGCATCTGTATTATGACTCTTCCAGTCTTCAGAATCAATATTCCACTGAATAATTGGTTTGGAAATCACTTCTGCAGAGTGTTTATCAATAGCGCCATAAGGTGGTCTCAAATTACGCGGTAATTTACCAGAAGCTTTGTACAGAATTTTATCTGTTTTTTGAATCTGTGCTTTCAAAGCTTTGTCATCTAAAGTATTTAATTGCGGGTGGTCATAAGAATGGCTCGCAACTTCATGACCAGCGTCTAGAACCTGTTTGACAACCTCTGGATTGGCTTCAGCATTTTGCCCTAACATAAAGAAGGTCGCCTTGACATCATTTTCTTTTAAAATGTTTAATAACTTCGGTGTTGTTTCGGGATTTGGTCCATCATCAAAAGTTAAAGAGACATATTTTTTCTTAGGATCCAAAGCTTTTGGTAAGGCATCTTTAATGGCATCGGGATCAACAAAAGCAGTATTAACGAAAGCTGCTATATCTTTGTAATCTAATGTGATGGATTCCTTTAAATCATTTTTAGGCAGTGTCAATGTCAACTGCTGTGGCGTATAGGTAAACTCGGTTTTATCTAATGTTGGTTTTTGTAGGTTTAAAACATCATCAATGATCTTATTGCCATCGTCGCTTTCATCCAATAATTTCTGTTGGATTACTTGAAAAATCCCTAGCAAGTTGGCTTGGCTGCCAACGATATCTTTCAAACTTAAAGCTTTACCAGTCGCTTGGTTGATATAAGCTTGTTCATCAGCTTGGATCGAATCTTGCGAGAAAGATTCCTTCCCATCATTCCAAACATAACGATCGGCTGTTAAGCGATACTCAGAGAGCTGATCAGTGACATGCTTCAGTTCAACACGTCCAACAACTAAAGCAGAAGGATTTCCATCGATTTCATCGCGCGCTTTTTCAGCCAATTTTTCTAACTGTGCTTTGACGTCTTTCAAGGGCAGATCTTTGCTTGTGGGATTAAAAATAATTGTGTCGATGTTCCCATCGTTAGAGGATAACTCTTCACTGGCGATCCCGCTTTGATTGCGGTCTTCACGAATAGAGGCCAACAGTTCCTCTTCTTTTGCCTCAAAACGTTTGCGTGCCTCAGCTTGCTCATACTGATAATAGAAGACACCCGCGATAACACCTATGAGTACTAGAACCAATAAAACTAAAATCGAACGTTGCCAAAAAGGCATTTTTTGTTTAGGTGCGGGCGGCTGAGGTGCAGTTGGGGGTGTGGTTTCAACCTTTTTAGCAGGTTTGCTTTTCTGATGACGGCTACTTCGCGAATAGCTTTCTTCTTCCATGATTTCACAGTCTTTCGTTCAAATTTAAGACAACCAAATTATAATCATTATAATTTGGTTGTCTTGTTGCCTCCACTGTATCATCTTTATTGCTGTGATGCAACGATAACACAGCTTACGAAATTGTTAGGTGTTATTTGGTTATCAAGCGTTCGTTGCCCATATATGGTACAAGCACTTCTGGAATAGTAACAGTCCCATCTTCATTTTGGTAATTTTCTAAAATGGCAGCAACTGTCCGGCCAACGGCTAAGCCAGAACCATTCAGTGTATGGACATACTGTACTTTACCCTCTTCATTACGGTACCGGATCATTGCTCGTCTTGCTTGGAAATCTTCACAGTTAGAACAAGAGCTGATTTCACGGTAAGTATCTTGTGCCGGAATCCAAACTTCCAAATCATAGGTTTTAGCGGCAGAGAAGCCCATGTCGCCTGTAGATAATGCTACAACACGGTAAGGAAGATTCAATTTCTGCAATAGAGTTTCAGCATTGACGACCATTTTTTCCAACTCATCATAAGAAGCCTCAGGTTTGCTGAATTTAACCATTTCTACTTTATTAAATTGATGCAAACGAATTAAACCGCGAGTATCGCGACCAGCACTGCCTGCCTCAGAACGGAAAGAAGGGCTTAAAGCCGTAAAGTAGATAGGTAAATCAACTGCCTCTAAAATCTCATTACTATAGTAATTGGTTAAAGGAACTTCAGCAGTAGGAATCAAAGTTAAGTCTGTATCAGCTAACTGGAATACATCTTCCTTAAACTTAGGAAATTGCCCAGTACCAAACATGGCTTTATCATTGACGATATAAGGCGTAATCATCTCAGTATAACCATCTTCATAGATGTGTTGATCTAACATGAAGTTGTAAAGAGCTCGTTCAAGGCGAGCACCAAGCCCTTTATAATAGACGAAACGGCTACCAGAAACTTTGGCGCCTCGCTCAAAATCTAAAATTTCCAAATTCTCTGCAACATCCCAATGCGCTTTTGGTTCAAAAGCAAAACTACGGGGCGTTCCCCAACGACGAACTTCCACATTATCCTCTTCATCTGCGCCAACAGGGACTGATTCGTGAGGAAGATTCGGCAATCGCGTGGCAATCTCTTCTAATTGTTGGTCTAATTCTTCTATTTCAGTATCTAATGCTTTGATATTAGCGCCGACTTCTTTCATCTCAGCGATTTTGTTAGTAGCATCTTCTTTGTTACGCTTTAATACGGCAATTTCACCAGAAACATCATTCCGGTATTTCTTTAGTTCTTCCGCTTTCACTAATAAATTGCGGCGGCTTTCATCTAGTCTTAGAAATTCTACTAAAACTTCTTCCTTTACGCCTCGAGTTGCTAATTTTTGTTGGACTTCTTCAAAATTTTGACGGATCATCTTTACGTCTAACATAGTTTTTCCTCCTTATTTAGTAACTAAAAAAAGACCTTTTCCTCCCATAGTCTTGGGACGAAAAGGTCGAGAATCTCGCGGTACCACCCAAGTTCAGCTTCACGCTGCCCTTGTAGACCAGATAACGAAGGTCAATCGATATAGCTTATCACTATATGCCATTTGGAGAGTGGATTCCTCGTTTGTTAACTATTGGCTCGCACCAACCACCAATTCTCTGCAAGTAACAAAACAAGTACTTTTTCTCTAGACTACTATTAGTTAGAGTATAAAAAAACTGGGACTTGATTGCAAGTCCCAGCTTAAATTTAAAAGAGATTTGTGAAGAAGTTTTTGATGGCACGTCCGGTTAAAACGAAAAAGTTAGCTTTTTCAACATCTTGAGCAGTGTTTAAGTGAGCAGTCTCTGGATTTGCACCGGCAATGTAGCCTAAATCTTTTTCTGTTTTGACGGTAACGTCATAGACAGCTGTATTTTTCTTAACAGGTGCAGTCAGTTGTTTGTTAGATACTTCTTTAGTAGCTGTGACTTCGACTTGCGGTTCTCCTTGACTAGGACCTTCCCAATAAGTCAAATCTTTATCTAAGACTAAACCAACGGACAGTTCTTTTCCATCTTTAACAGCGATTGATTTAGCATCTTGCAATTGTTCACCCTGTTTATGCAAGGTTTTCGTTTGCCAATTATCATAGACATAATCCATTAATTTGCCAGTTTCAATGAAGCGAGCACCAGCATTATTAGTATGATCGGTAGCATCTAGAACGACGGTAATAATCCGCCAATCATCTTTGATCATCGTTCCCGCAAAACAGGCTCCTGCTAATTCAGTGGTACCGGTCTTTAAGCCATCGACTCCCTCTTTATAGAAGTCAAAGCCTTTTAACATCCAATTCCAGTTGGTCATTTCAACAGGTGCATAGGTTCCCTCGCCGAATGACTGGGTTGGTGTCGAGGAAACTTTCAAAATTTCTGGATAATCGGTGATTAGGTGACGAGCAATTACCGCAACGTCTTGAGCAGACATCATATTCTCGGCATCACTAGCAGAGCCAGGATAGCGATGGTCGCCTAAATAACTATTATTTAATCCAGTTGCATTGACTAACTTGGCATCTTTAATCCCCCAGCTAGTCAATTTTTCCTTCATCATGTCAACAAATTTAGGTTCAGAACCCGCAATTTTTTCAGCAAGTGATACGGCTGCTGCGTTGGCAGAGAAGATAGCAGAAGCATCGAAAAGCTCTTTGACAGTATATTGATTCTCTTTATAAAGGGGAACATTGGAGAGTTCCATATCTTGACTCATCTCAGCAGCATAATCTGAAATAGTCACAGAATCGTCCCAAGAAATTTTGTTGTCTTTTACAGCCTCAAGCGTCAAGTAGAGTGTGATCATCTTCGTTAAAGAAGCGATTCCGCGAACTTCCTGACTATTTTGTTCATAAAAGATTTTACCGCTAGTAGCATCGATTGCAATTGCTGAGGAAGCTGCTACGGAAAAATCAGCCGCCTGTGCAGTTAAACTGCCACCAACGGTAGATAGGCCAATCAGCCCAGCTGCACAAATTGCGAGGCCTTTTTTAATCCAAGATTTAAACATTTGGTTAACTCCTAATCATCTATTTGAAAACTTTCTTTAGTGTATCGAAAAGGTTTAGTGGTTTCAAGTCTCTTTTTTTGATACTTTTTGCACGATGGGCAGGTGCATGATAAAGCTCGTCCAGGTTTCATCAGACTTGGCGTAAATATAACCACCATGGAGCGTCACGATACTTTGGGCAATCGCCAGCCCCAGCCCAGTTCCACCAGTCTCTTGGGAGCGAGACTCCTCGACTCGATAAAAACGATCAAAGAGTTGATCAAGTGAATTACGCGGAATCGGCTGGCCATCATTTTTCACGGTAATGACAGCTTCCGTCCCTATTTTTTCAATTTCAATAACGATTTGTTTACCGCCCTTACCATATTTCAGTGCATTCGTTAATAGATTATTGAAGACTCGCACCAATTTTTCGGTGTCACCATCCATAATGAGGGTAGTAGGATGTGCAGTGACAGATAAGCTCATACCTTTTCTTTGAGCTTCTAACTCAAAGTCAGCCGCTAATTGCTCCACTAGTTGGACCATGTCAAAAGTAGAAGCATTAATCGGCACGGAAGGCTGCCGAACCTTTGTGTACTCAAAAAGGTCATCTACTAATAGTTTCATTTGTTTGGCTTTCACATAGGCAGTGTGAGTATATTTCAACAACTCTTCATCAGAATGGTACTGGCGGTCCTCAATCAGTCCTAAGTATCCAATAATAGAAGTTAAAGGTGTACGGATATCATGACTGACATTAGTAATCAGCTCATCTTTTGACTTTTCAATTCGCCGTTCATCCTCAATAGCGGCAACAGTACTGTCAACGAGTCCATTGATACTGTCGACCATTTTTCCTAAGTCGCCATTTAGCTCAAAGGGAATGCGATGATCATAGTGGCCATTCGCAATATAATGAAGTTCACTGATAATATGTCGTTGCTGCATTTGTTTATAACGACGCTTGATTCGCCACCAGAGAACCCAAATATCAACTAATAATAGTAGAAACACTAAAAACTTCTGGCCGCTCCAAAAAATAGCTGTATCAAATCGTTTGACCATAAACTCTTTTGTTTGATAGATAATATCGCTGATAGTCCCACTACTGTTAATAATGGTATTAAGTAAAATCACTACCGCAATGTTTAATAGAAGTAATAGGATTACAGTAATAATCCCCTCTGCTAATAGTTCGCTTATTTCTTTGGATGTCAGCAAGATGCGGTTGTTAACTTTCTGTTTATCGTGCTTCAATTTTATACCCAACTCCCCAGACGGTTTGGATTACTTTCTCTCCTCCAGTGGCAGCTTCAATTTTGTCTCGCAAATGACTAACATGGACCATCACTGTTTTAGCAGAGACAATGCTTTCTTGCTGCCAAACGCGCTCGAAGATTTCATCGGCGCTAAAGACACGGTTAGGGTGACTTGCTAGTAAATATAAAATGCCGAATTCTAAAGCTGTTAATTGAATCTCTTTATCCTCAATCGTCTTAACTTCATGAGAATCCTTATTAATAATCAAAGGTCCAACTTCTAGAATGTCTGGTTCATTGGCAGCAACCTGCATTTGACTACGACGTAACAAGGATTTGACCCGTGCCATTACTTCTAAAGGATTAAAAGGTTTTGTGACATAATCGTCTGCACCGGCAACAAGCCCCTTGATTTTGTCCATGTCAGTTGTTTTAGCAGTCAGCATAATGATAGGAATTTGAGATTCTTTGCGCAGTTCTTTAACAACTTCCATGCCATCCATAATTGGCATCATGATATCTAAGATTAATAGGCCGATATCAGGATTGGTTCGAATTTTTGATAGAGCTTCTTTACCATCGTAAGCTTTGATCACTTCATAGCCTTCATTGTGAATATAGATACTCAATAGTTCAACGATCTCTTTATCGTCATCGACAACTAATATTTTCATATAGATCCTCCATAAATGTAGCTTTTGATAGCTCCATTTTAACAAAAAACCGTAGAAATGCCTAAAAACAGCAAATCGTTAAAAGAAATTTACAATTTTTTTTCGGGTAAAATCATTAAAAAGACTAAAAACACGAACTATATTATCAAAAACTAGCAGTTTATAGCTAATAATGTTGTTTTATAAGCTATCTGAAGCGCTCGGTTTTTAATGAAAACCATACAAAAACGAACGAACAAGATAACTGAAAATATGTCAC
>NZ_BCQJ01000011.1 GCF_001544375.1 Enterococcus canis NBRC 100695
CGGCACAAAGGGATTCTTGGTCATAACTGCCACAATAATCGGTTTCCCTGGCATAGCTACGGCCGTTTCCTCAATGATGGTTAAATCCGCATGGTTAGAGGGCTGATTTTCCTGATGGCGATACGTCCGGTCGACAATTTCATCATGAGGGTCTTGCCCAATACTACTTGCTCGTGCTAACTCCGCCCGATACGAGGTGTATTGCAGTGAGATTGGCTTGTAGCCAGCATGATCGTAGCCTTCTGTATGAGGAGACTCGATACAAATCAAGGCGACCTCCGCGTCAGCCGGATCGTCACAGAACGTAAAGAATTGATTCACTAATGTTTTTGATAACGGTTTGACTTCATGAGCCGGAATTGTTTGACCAAACCAGTTTTGCGTTGCGTCAATGCGGCGGTTAGGCACATAAACTTTGGTGCCCTTGGCTAATGGTAAGACACCATTATTTTTCAATAAGACCACCGATTTCTGCTGTGCTTGGTAGCCTTTTTCGACAAATTCTTTTTTCGCAACTGTTGCTTGCGTCACTTTAGGATCGGTATAAGGATTTTCAAAAAGACCACATTGAAAAACATTTCGTAAAAGCCGCGTGGCACTGGCCTCAAAGCGGGCCCGAATTGCTGCCTCGCCTAATTCTTGACGACCTTTTTCATAAGCAGCTAAAACAGGCGCCAAGTCATTGTTGCCACCAAATTGGTCAACACCTGCCAATAAAGCTTTATAGTGACGATCATCTACCGACAGCTCTTCGACACCCCAGCATTTGCCACCGATAAAGCTGTCCATCCGTTCCACATCGCCTGTAATGCCCCAATCAGTGCAGACTACGCCATCATAATCATAACGTTCCCGTAATAGATCAGTGATAATTGTCTTGTTGAAACCATTCCCTACGTTTTCAGCAGTTTGCTCGTATGAAATCGTATAGTAGGGCATAACAGCCGCCGCTTTTTCAGTGCCGCCAGTTAAAGCAAACGCACCTTCCGTAAAGGGCTTCAGGTGTTCTTGAAATTGATTCTCTGGATAAACAGCAAACTTGCCGTACGCATAATGGGCATCGCGACCAGCTTCACCTGTACCACCTCCCGGCCAGTGCTTCACCATCGCATTCACCGACTGTTGGCCCCAACCGACTGCTGTTGTCGTTTGCAAACCGTCACAAAAGGCCTTGGCCATATCAGTTGCTAAGGCGGTGTGTTCACTAAAACAACCGGAAAACCGCATCCAGCGGGGATCAGTGGCTAAATCGATTTGCGGTGAAAGTGCCGTTGCAATGCCTAGCGCCCGGTATTCTTCTGCCACGATTTGACCATATTCGGCCGCCAGCTCAGGATCAAAGGTTGCAGCGATTCCCACTGAATCGGGCCACTTGGAAATATCTGCACCTGCGCCGGCATCAAACTCGCTTTCTCCAGAAACACCATGCCGTGGATCTGAACTAATATTGGCAGGTATTCCCAAGCCATTGCCTTCACAAAAAGCCTGAACTTCATTGTTCCATTTTGCCGCCGTAACAGCATCATCCACTACGGTTAACAAAAGATGACGAATACGGTCTTCTTTAATGATGGCCTGCTGCTGATCCGTCAGCTGCCAGACTTGCGCCTCACTTTCCGCTAAAGGTTTCCCTTCATAGGTACCACCAAACTGTTTAGAAAAAGCATCCTGTTTGCTGGAAACAGCCAAATGCTTACTGTAAAGCATCAAGCCCCCGATATCTTCGATGGATAGCTGACTGACTAAATCTTTAATTCTCTCAGCTTGCGGTAGCCGCCAATCTTCATATGGGTCCAGCTTGCCATTTTTATTGAGATCTTTAAAAGCAAAGCCATCGACTTCTAATAAGGCAACACCGCTATTACGGCCATAGGTCAAGGTTGCGCCGCCTTCATTTTCCACAACATAAAACTGTTCATGGGTAGTTACTTTATACGTCATAAGAACTCCTCTGTTATCTTAGTTATTTTTTGTGTGCGTTTTCATTTTCAGTTTACGTGTTTCAAGGAGAGGTTTCAAGGTGAATTAACAAAATATCCATATCACTTGCGTTATTTAAATATTTAAAAAAAGACAGGCACCACTGTCCGCTACTAGCGAGACAATGACACCTGCTTCAACTATTTAGTGAAAAGGATTGTAAAAGCGGCCTTGGTTGAGATAAAGCAAACTAACACCAATTAGCGTGATGCCCAGCACTACGATAATTGCCAATTTATCTTGTCGGTTCAACGGACGACTCATATACCAGCTGCGGGTGGCCTTTTTCCCAAAACGGCGCAACTCCATCGCTGAAGAAATCGTATCGATTCGTTCAAGACTTGAAAAAATCAGCGGCAACGCAATAGCAAGATTGCCCCGTACGCGTTTCAGCAGAGGCGCCTTGCTGGAAATTTCATTACCTCGCGCTTGCTGCGCTTTAGAAATCGTACGAAAGTCTTCTTGAATATCGGGAATATAGCGTAATGCCAAAGCAAAAGCATAGGCAATCTTATAGGACAGGCCAATGCGATTCAAACTAGCAGCTAGCTCACTAGGATTGGTGGTCATGAGAAAAATCAAGCCAGGTGGAATCGTCACGAAATATTTGATCAATAGATTCAGTTCATAAAAAAGCTGTTCTTGGGTCAAGGTAAAGCGACCAATACCTTCAAAAATCACATGACGCGTGCCGTAAATTTCGACCCCATATTCCGGTGCAAAAACGTAGACCGCCAAAAGGTTCAATAATGAAAAGGCCGCGATGAATTTTAAGACAAAGGAGATTTCCCGATAACGAATCTTTGCTAAGCGGAAAATAAGAATTGAAAAGACGGCTAAGCCCAATAAAAAGCGCGTATCGTAAGAGACCATGCCGATAACCGAGATTAGCAAGAAGCAGACTAATTTGGCAAAGCCACTTAGATCATGAATCGGCGTGTCCTTTTGCGTATAGCCAATCAAATGACTATTTTCCATAAGCTTCCCGCCTTTCCTTTTCAATAAACGCTTCAACAAAGCCTGCTGCATCGGGCAATTGATTATTATGGGCCAAGTAATAAAGACTAGTAGCCCGCAGACTCGCCTCTTGCGTTAAGGATTCCGATGATAGAACGGCAGCAGGCAAGCGGTCCGCTAACAAGCGGCCACCCTTTAATACTAATGTACGGTGAGTATATTCCAGCATCAAATGCATATCATGGGTAATCATTAAAATAGTGATTCCCTGTTGATTCAATTGTTGCAGAAAATCCATCATCTCGCTATAATGCCGATGATCTTGCCCCGCCGTTGGTTCATCTAAAATAATCATTTCTGGTTCTAATACTAGGATCGCAGCAATGGCCACGCGGCGTTTCTGACCGTGACTTAGGGCCGATAAAGGCCAATTCCGAAACGGATACAAGCCGCAAACTTTTAAGGTTTGGTCGACTCTGACCGCAATCTCTTCTTCCGCAACTTGCCGGTTACGCAAACCTAAAGCTACTTCATCATAAAGTTGGGTTTTCGACAGCATTTGATTACTATTCTGCAAAACATAGCCGATTTTTTCCGCCCGCTCCTTGATGGAATCCTTTAGAATACTTTGACCTTTCCACAGGATATCCCCAGAGGTAGGTGCATAAAAGCCCGTAATCAAATTGGATAAGGTTGATTTGCCGGCACCATTATGCCCCACCAAGCTAATCATTTCCCCTCGTTGGATGGTCAGATCCAGCTGATCAATAATGGCTTGTCCTGGCCGATACCCAAAGCTTAGCTGACGTAATTCTAAAAGCGGCTCTTGGATGGGTGCAATTGGTGCCACCGCTTCTACGAAATGTTGCGACAGGTCCTTGGCAATCTCCGGCGAGACTAGCGCTGAAACCTTAGTCAAATCTGGATAATGGGTTAAATCCACGCCCGCTTCTTTCAAAGCCGTTAAATACAGTGGTTCGCGAATCCCATATTCCTGTAAAAGATTTTGACGTAACAATTCACTTGGCGGTAAATCAGCGATAATCTGGCCTTCGTCCATTAAAATGATGCGGTCTACCGGCGCTTGCAAGACTTCCTCTAAGCGGTGTTCAATAATGATTGTAGTGAAAGCACTACTTTGATATAGACGGTCAATCAGTTGAATCGAGTCATAGCCTGCTTGTGGATCAAGATTAGCCAATGGTTCATCAAACAATAGGATTGGCGTTTCATCAATCAAGACCCCCGCAATCGTCACCCGCTGTTTTTGCCCGCCAGACAACTCTTGGGGACGCTTTTCCAACTGACTGGCAATCGCGGTCTGCTCCGCCCAATGTTTGACTGCTCGTTGCATTGTCGTTTGATCCACCGCTTCATTTTCCAATGAAAAAGCAATATCTTCCTTCACCGTCAAGCCTACAAACTGGCTATCGGTGTCCTGCAACACCGTGCCGACTTCTAAGGAGAGATCATAAATTGACGCTTCACTGAAGTTTTTTCCATTGATTACCAAAGAGCCGGTAAAGGTTCCTTGATCATTTTGGGGAATGATACCATTTAGGCATTTACCCAAGGTCGATTTTCCCGAGCCACTGGCACCGACGATGAGGATTTTTTCTCCTTCATGAATCGTTAAATTGATTTGTTTCAATGTTGGCTCGGCTTGCGCGTCATATTGAAAACTAAAATTATTGAATTCGATTATTTTCTTCATTTGCTCACATTCTTTAATCAGATTCCTTGGTTAAGCTGCCCTTTTTGGTTTTTGTTTGAGCATACGCCTTCAACAAGATAACCCCAATTATCCCAGTCACAATCGCATTGGTCAATCCCGCCACGACGCCTTGCGTAAATACTTTGCTAGGGGCTTCCGCATAGATTAAGATATCCCCAATAGGCGCGATCAAAATCCATACCACCAGATTGGCAATCGTTTCACCGACTAAGAAAGTCACGATTTCTTTTTTACCGAAGATGCCTTCGTTGATAGGAATCCGTTTTGCCAGTAATCCGAAGAAGACACCTAAAATACCAGAGGCGATAATCCAAGACCACCAAGCGCCATAAGTCGTCAAATCACCAATCGCATGCCCAATAAAACCAGCCAGTCCCGCAACCACCGGACCATAAATAACGCCTAATAGCGCTAAAAATGGATAAGCAGTGGCAATGTCCGTATTAGGAATACCCGTGGGGATCGTTACGAAACGTTTCAAAATGAAAAAGACCGCGGCCCCAATCCCAATCGCTACAATATGTTTTACAGTAAATTTTCTCATGCTTCTCTCTCCTTCGTAATGATGATTTTCCAAGCAGTTCCGGTACCAATTTTATAAGTTTCTGCAAATGAACCTAAGTTGATGCCTAGTCCAACATTCAGTAATGAATTGATATAGAGTACGGCTTCTTTTTCGGCCACCTGTGCAAAAGAACGGCCGAAAGTCACTCGATCTTCATAGCGTAAAACTTCACCTTCATAGATTTTCACCAAGAAACGATCCCCGTAGGCCACTTGCCATTCCTTGAAAAAGGCTAACGGAATGTTGGTCCACAATGAGCCAAAACGAACATCTAAAATATCGATAGAACCGCTAATTTTGTCTGGCGTTTGGGTTGGCTCCACTAATGGGAAGCGCGTCACTTCATCTAGCAATAGTTCTGCTCCCAGTTCCTCAAAAGATACTTTGCCACTAGCCAAACGGGCGCCATTATACATATAGACATCACGACCGTGGAAGGTATGACTTTCACTGGAACCAGCTAAACGCTGCGTCGCTTCATCAATTTGACGAACCGATTCGATACCAGTATAGGTAGCTAGATAAGTCAAGGTGCCATTATCCGGCGTGATAATATATTGCCCACCAGCTAATTTTGCGACAATACTGCGGCGCTCTGAACCCACCCCAGGATCCACTACAGAAACAAACACAGTCCCCGCCGGCCAATACATCGCACTTTGAAACAAGCGATAACTGGCATCATGAATATTATACGGCTCAATCTCATGGGTTAAATTCGTAATCGTCAACTCCGGCTCTACTTGATAAGCCACCCCATACATGGCATTGACCGCCCCATCTTGTAACCCAAAATCCGTTTGTACCACTAAAAAACTCGCCATTCTTTTTCCTCCTTTACAAATAAAAAATGCCCCTAGCGTAATTTGCTAAGGGCATTAAGAATGCGTGACCACCTTTGTTCGTAAGATCCTCGCGAACCTTACCTCTGCCAGTACCCGAAAGTCGGAGACTGCTGCCTGTTAACGGGGCATCCGTATTTCCTTCATTATTCAGGAAATCCGCTCAAAAGCCATTTTCAAATCAACAATCATCATCCCTTCTCACCAACTGGGACTCTCTTAGCATGACCTGTTCACTTTACTTTCTTTCTCATCGCGTTTCGTATGATTTTCATAAATTTATCAGAAAATTTCAAACTTGTCAACGGGGGTTATCCTCGAAAATAGCAAGTTATCTAGGAGTCATCCATAAACTGCCCTTTCGCGACTTTGTTCTATTTTTATAAAAACGACATTTATTAAAATAGAACGTCTCTAACGAGTAATGTACTTGGCTATTTTATAAATTGAGCTAAAAGTAAATTTTGATTTTTCCACTACTACCAAGAAAGAAATTTAGACCAAAAGAAAAACCCCACTCAATATGAGCGGGGTTACTATTGCATAATCAACGTTTAAGCTTATTTAGCTAAAGCGTCTTTTGCTTGGTCAGCAAGCATAGTAAATGCAGCTGCATCGTTAACTGCTAAGTCAGCTAACATTTTGCGGTTGATATCGATCTCTGCCAATTTCAAACCATGCATCAATTTAGAATAGCTTAAGCCATTCATACGAGCCGCAGCGTTGATACGTGCGATCCACAATTTACGGAAGTCGCGTTTCTTTTGGCGACGATCGCGATATGCGTAGTTGTATGAATTCATTACTTGTTCTTTTGCTGTTTTAAATAGGGTATGTTTTGAACCGTAGTATCCTTTTGCTAATTTAAGGATCTTTTTACGACGTTTGCGGGTTACTGTTCCACCTTTAACACGTGCCATGTTTAATTCCTCCTAAGATTTTCAAATTAAAGTTTCAATTACGCCAGCAAAGCTGTGCGGGTCAAATGACGCTGATTAGCGCATTTGAGAAAGTTGTTGACGAATACGTTTAAAATCGCCAGCTGATACCATGCTTGCTTTACGCAATTGACGGCGTTGTTTCTTCGTTTTCCCGTGGAAACGGTGACTTGTAAACGCGCGACCTCTTTTTAATCCGCCGCCACCAGTACGTTTGAAACGTTTTGCTGATCCGCGGTGTGTTTTTTGTTTTGGCATGACTAATTTCCTCCTCAAAATCTTTGTTCACTGAACTATTCAGCTTAGCTTACTTGTCGTTTTTCGGTGCGAGCGTCAAAAACATGCTACGACCGTCCATTTTCGCTTTTTGTTCCACAGTTGCAATGTCAGCTGTTTCTTCAGCCAAGCGATCAAGGACTTTCTGACCAATTTCTTTGTGGGTAATGGCACGGCCTTTGAAACGGATCGAAGCTTTCACTTTATCCCCTTTTTCCAAGAATTTACGTGCATTGCGAAGTTTTGTATTAAAGTCATTTACGTCAATCGTTGGACTTAAACGAACTTCTTTAATATTGATCACTTTTTGTTTTTTGCGTGCTTCACGAGTTTTCTTCTGTTGTTCAAAACGGAATTTCCCGTAATCCATGATTCGCGCAACTGGCGGTTTCGCTGTTGGTGCGACTAAAACCAAGTCTAAATTCGCTTGTTCTGCGATTTTTAAAGCTTCAACTTTAGATTTAACACCTAATTGTTCACCGTCTTGTCCGATCAAACGCAATTCGCGTGCACGAATGCCGTCGTTCACCATCATATCCTTTGCTATGGTCATTCACCTCCAAGTTTTTTAAGCGAGAAAGAGCGGAAACGGTGGAATCCAAGGCACAAAAAAAGTTCTGCTTACACAGAACCCGCAATGATACCATAAGGAATCCATTATCTAGCCCAGCGACGATGGTCAGCTAAGGCGAGAAGCGGGTGCTTCTGCTTTCATTTCTCAACTTTAACAGTATACCTTGTTTAAAAGTTCTTGTCAACCCTTTGCTTCACGCTGTTTTCTGAAAATTTCTTTTGCTTATTTCCAAGTTTTGGTGTTACCCTATAAGAAAGGAGTGTTTCTATGCATCTACAAGATCTTTGGCTTTTCCATCAAACAAAAACCAACTGGTACCAACTAATCGGCGCCGGTTGTTGTATGCTGACTGTGTTATTGACCGGTTTTTTCTTACATGATATGGCTTTCGCTAGTTTTGCCTCGCTGGGAATTTTTACTTTCCTTTATTATCAGCCGCTACCTAAAAAGCAGCAATTACAGCGACTTAGCTTGATTGGGGCAGCTCTTTTAATGGGCCACCTCTTAGGTATGCTGGCGACGCATTGGCAATGAGCCGTTCCTTTAGTGGTTGGCATGATTGCCTTTCTTAGCCGTTTGCTTTTCCGTTTAGCGGAGATTCGTAAGCCAGGTCCCTTTTTCATTGTAATGGTCACGGCTATGGGGAGCAGCACTCAGATCCCCCTCAGTCAACTGCCCGCCACTAGCTTAGCCGTTGCTTTCGGCATTCTAATTGCAATCGGTGTCGCCTGCTGCCTCCCTAGCTCGACACAAGCCTTACCAGCTTTTTCCTTCAAAGAACAGTTGAATCATGACCCCGCTGCTTTACTCGATGCCCTATTTTACGGGGCTATCCTATTCTTCGCTGTCTATCTTAGTCAAAGTTTCCACCTGCATAATCCTTACTGGCTCACGGTTTCCTGTGCCGCCATCCTACAAGGTGATAATTTACGCCATATGCTAGCCCGTAACAACCAACGCATTTTTGGTACCACCATTGGACTCATCATTGCGGCTTTATTGCTTAGTCTGCCATTGCCAACAATCGTCATGATTTTGATGATTACCTTGTTCTTTGTCACCGTGGAATTTTTCGTCAAAAGAAACTATGCCGTCGCCAATTTCTTTTCCACACCAATGGCGCTAATGTTAGCTATGTTGGCTAAGCAGCAGTATCTCTATTCCCTCGTGCAATATCGTTTTTTGGGTATTGTATTAGGAAGTCTCCTAGGTCTTTTAGCCGCTTGGCTCATGACAACTGTTTTACGTTTCTACAACCGCGCTTTCCATCTGCATGAAACTTTCGAGCAAGATTCTGACTAATTCTTTTATCCACTGGGGACACTTGCTATAATCAAATAGGAGGTGTCTCATGAAGAAAACAAAAATCAAAGAACCACTGTTGCCCAGCTTAGAAGAGTTGCCGGTAACTTTGAAGGACGAGACCTTGATTGAACAAACCTTGTTGCAACAACAAGATTATTCTTATAGCCATTACACCAATTTAGTGATTCGTGAAAGCCATTTGAAACAAGTTTTCTGGGGCCACAGTCGCTTAGAACGTTTTGAATGCAGTAATGTCATTTTTGAAAAATGCGACCTGTCTAATCTCGAATGGATTGGGGCCAGCTTTCACCAGGTTGTCTTTAAGCAATGTAAGTTGGTGGGTACTAATTTCGCTGAAAGCTTCTTGCGGGATGTCCGTTTTGAAGATTGTTTAGGCAATTTAGCTTCTTTTAGTATGACAAATCTAAAGGCGGTAGCTTTTCAAGACTGCCAACTACCAGAAAGCGAGTTCTATGAGTTGAAATGGCAAAATTTGAACTTGGCTGGTTGCGAATTGACTGGCTCTAACTGGTTTCGCACGAAGCTGGCTGGTTTAGATTTCACGAGAAATTCTTTTGAGCAAATCGCCTTTTCTCAGGAATTATTAAAAGGACTTAAGGTGAATCAAGAACAGGCGTTGATTATTGCGGCTGGCTTAGGAATTCAAATTGAAGATTAAAGAGGTTGGGACAGAAGCGTCTAACTCCGAGAAATAAGAAGGACTACACGGAAATTGCTCTTCAAATTTTTGTGTAGTCCAGCTTATTTCCGAAGGAGTTGCTTCTGCTTCCACCGTTTATTCGGATAGAAAGAAGAGTCTGGAGCATAACTTTTTGAGTTATGTTCCAGACTCTCTTTTAAGCCGTTACCCCTGAACGGATTTCTGCTAATTTTTCATCAATCACGCCTAAGACATAGTCTCGTGCTAATGGATCTTCCACAAAGTTATGACGGTCGCCGTCGATCTGAATCTTAGGACTTTCATTGTACGCCTCAAACCAAGCATCATAGCGTTTGTTTAATTCTTTATAATAGTCGTATAAGCTGGGGTCAACTTCTAATTGTTCGTATTCCCGGCCACGTTTTTGAATCCGTTCCAACATGGTCTCAAAGGAAACCCGGATATGCACTAACAAATCTGGATGTTTTTTATGCGCTGCGTAGGGCAACTCTTCCATCATGTTCGCTAATAGCGCATCATAGGTCCGAACCTCGACGTCACTAGCCCGACCAAGGTCAGCATTTAAATGGAACAACAGTGAATCCTCATAAATCGAGCGGTCCAAGACATTATCATCATCCTGCATCGCTTGTTTGATACTAGCAAAGCGTTTATTCAAAAAGTAAATTTGCAATAAAAACGCATATTTCTCTGGGTCTGCATAAAACTTTGGTAAAACTTCATTATCATCGATTGCTTCATAAAATGCTTGGCTACCTAAATGGTCCGCCAACATTTCTGTTAAGCTTGATTTTCCCGCACCAATCGTGCCCGCTAATACAATCACGCTCATACCCTCCAACTCACATTCTCACTAAATATTGTATAAAATAATCACATAGGCTACTATACCCCCCACATATTGGGGTGTCAAACAAAAGTTTTTTAAACTATTTGCGCATATTTTTTTTGGTTATTTCTTTCTCTTCAATTCTCCACTTTTTTAAAAAATCAACTGTTATTTCTTAAAAAATTCATTAAAGATTCACATATTAAGCGCGAAGAATTGTTTCCAAGGAAGCTTTTCAGTACAATAGTTGAGTGAGAATTACTCTCAATACAAGGAGGAAACAACATGAAAGACAATATCGAAATCTGGGGTGACGCAGTCTCATTGAAAGACTTGATTCGCGCTATCCTGTTCTGTGTAGTCCCCACTATGGGTGCCTACTTTATTGCACCAGCCGGGGATACCACTAAACAATTATTTTTCGGCTTAGGCGGCGCCGTAGTTGGCTTTATCTTAGCGGCGGTTTTCATTAAGCCCAAACGTCATGTAGTCGAGAAGGAGGCGGAATAGGTGGATTTTGCGTTACTAGGTCAAATGCTCATCGCCGTGTTAGCGGCGGTCGTTTTGTACAGCTTTATCGGATTCGTTCCTGGTACTGATGAAACATCTGTCTTGATGCCTATCACATTAGCCGTCGTGCTATCAGGCGTTCAACCTATCGTTGTCTTGGCATTTTTCATTTCTGCTATTGTTACTCTTAATTTAATGAATGCCATTCCGACCGCTTTAGTAGGTCTACCTGGCGGCGTCATGTCTACGCCAATGATTGAGCATGCGCTCTTTTTAAAAGAAAAAGGCTTAGCAGCCATCAGTATTCGTAAAATGGCGACTGGCTCCATCATCGGAACTATTGTGGCTATTCCTGTCAGTCTCTTATTGGCAAATATCCTAGCACCCTTCTCGGAAGTCGTAAAAGACTATGCTTCGCTATTATTTGTAATTGGCGCTATCTTCCTGTCACTGATTGGAAAGAATAAAATTTTAGCGCTGGTTTCCATTATTCCACTAGCCTTACTGTTCCAAGGCTTACGCTATCTTTATTGGGGCATCGGCGTGGTACCGCAGGAAAAAACGGTCACCACTTCTTTCTTCTTAGGTATCACGATTGGACCGTTAATTTTGTCCCTTCTTTCCCTATTAAATAAAAACAAACGGGAAAAGCTACCTAAGCTGCAGACTAAAACGATTGAGATTCAAACAGTCGATGAAAAAACGGCCTTAAAGCATCCCTTCCATTCTATTAGTAAAAAAGAGGCTGGTACTAGTGCCATCGTTTCACTTTTTTCAAACTTCCTCTTTTTCTTAAGTCCAGTGGGCTTGACGATCCTCTTTGGAGAAGCTGTCGCTGGTCGGGAAAAGGATCCTGTTAAAAAGGCCGGTATGGCAATTACCTCCATGAGCGCCTTGTCTCATGCTACTTATTTATCCGGCGTGATTATTCCGTTGATTGCTTTAGGTTTACCACTGTCTCCAGTAGCTGTTGGACCGGCTAACGCTTTATTTAACGCACCACCGGTTTTTAGTTTAGATCATAACTTGCATCACTTGTTATCTCGCGGTGAATTTGTCTTTGCCATTTTATTTGCGGCCATTATTGCCTCCGCGATTACTTATGTCATTGCCATGAAGTACGCTAGTCGTTTGACTGCTTTCGTGCTGAAAAAGATTCCCCATGAAGCCATCCTGGGTCTCTTTATGGCCTTTATTCTGCTATTAGCTTATATGGATGCGGGCTTGATCAATGTCTTTGGCGTCTTGTTAGTTGGCGTCGTTTGCGGTACATTAAATAAGATGGGGGTCAACTATGGTGTACAATTTATGATTTTGTACGCAGCCCCTTGGATCACGACTCATCTGATGTAAAGGAGCTACCACATGAATGCTACAGGATTCGGTGCAGCTAACGGAAAAATCATTTTAATGGGAGAGCACGCGGTTGTCTACGGAGAACCTGCGATTGCTCTGCCTTTTTCTGCTGTACAGCTATCAGCCGAGGTCACGGCGAGTCAAGCTTGGCAAATTGATTCCGTTTATCACCAAGGGCTTTTAGCTGATGCACCTCACCACCTTGAAAATATCAAACAACTTGTGCAAGAATTAGCGGCGGCTTGGCACTTAACGCCGTTAACGATTAAAATTACCAGTACAATCCCACCAGAACGAGGCATGGGTTCCAGTGCCGCGACGGCGGTGGCAGTCACTCGCGCTTTAGCCGATGCTGTTGGCCACGCCTTAACCACCACGGAACTACAAAAATGGGTCGCTATTGCGGAAAAAATTGCCCATGGCAACCCCAGTGGTATCGATGCGGCAGCTACTAGCGGTCTTAACCCAATTTACTTTATCAAAGGGGAACCTTTAACCGCTTTTCCCATGAATTTATCCCACGGCATCCTAGTGGTGGCAGATACAGGGATCAAAGGACAGACTCGCGGGGCGGTTAAGGACGTTGCCCACCTTTTTGAAACAACAAAAAAAGCGACGGCTCAAGCCATCACGACTTTAGGCCACTTGGCTAAAGCTAGCCGCGAAGCGATTTTAGCGGATGACTTAGACGCGCTAGGAGCTACGATGGATCAAGCACAAACTCTATTAAAACAATTGACTGTCAGCAACCAGTCGCTTGATGAATTAGTTGCTACTGCCAAAGTACAAGGCGCGTTAGGGGCCAAATTAACCGGTGGCGGTCGCGGTGGTTGCATGATTGCCCTCGCCCCAGACCAACAGACTGCCGACAAAATTCAACAAGCTCTAGCCACCAAAGCTGCGGCTACTTGGCAATTTAACCTAGGAGGCGACACCCATGAAGGGTAAGGCGCGTGCATATACGAATATCGCCCTGATTAAATATTGGGGTAAAACGGATGATGAGTTGATTTTACCTACTACTAGCAGCTTGTCCTTAACGCTAGACGCTTTCTATACAGAAACCAGTGTTACAGCGGCTGAAACAGAGCAATTCTTTTTAAATGGTCAGTTGCAAGATGCTTCCGCAACAAATAAAGTGCAAAAATTTGCCGATCTTTTCCGAGAATTAGCCGGGTCCACCCAGCCGCTTAAAATCGAAAGCACGAACTTTGTGCCAACTGCCGCGGGTCTAGCTTCTTCCGCCAGCGGCCTAGCCGCTTTAGCGGGAGCCTTGAATATGTATTTTGATTTGGCGCTTACCACCAGTGAATTATCACGCCTGACGCGCCGTGGCTCAGGTTCGGCCTGCCGTAGTATTTACGGCGGCTTTGCTGAATGGACCATGGGGGATGACCAAACTTCTTATGCCCGTCCTGTTGCGGATGATGGCTGGCATAATGACCTAGCGATGATTTTTATCCTCTTAGATGCCACGGAGAAAAAAGTCAGCAGTCGCGTTGGCATGAAGCGCACAGTCGAAACCTCCGCCTTTTATCCCGCATGGATCACTAGCTCCGCCACAGATTTAGTCGCTATGAAAGCTGCCATTGCGAAAAAAGACTTTCAGCGTCTTGGGGAAATTACTGAGGCCAGCACGTTGAAAATGCATGGCACGACGTTGGCAGCCGTCCCACCTTTTACCTACTGGAATGGCGAGACCGTTACGGCCATGGCCCATGTTCAGCAGCTGCGGGAACAAGGCTTTCCTTGCTACTTCACTATGGATGCCGGCCCTAATGTCAAAGTCTTAGTAGAAAAGAAAAATCAAGCCGCCGTGTTAGACTATCTACGTAATTTTTATACACAAGAACAGCTGGTAACAGCTACGGCTGGTCCCGGTATTGAGATGTGGAAGGAGGAGTAAAGATGATTGAAGCTACCGCCCCTGGCAAATTATTTATCGCCGGTGAATATGCCGTCGTTGAAGCCGGCCACCCAGCAATTTTAGTCGCGATTGATCAATTTATTACAGTTAAAATTGCGCCTGCTAAACAAGCAGGTAGTCTGCTATCCGAACAATATAGCGATTTCCCCGTACGTTGGACCCGGCAGAATAATGAATTGGTGCTGGATATTCGCGAAAATCCGTTTCACTATTTATTGGCTGCCATCCATGTTGTTGAAGCCTACGCTCAGGAACAAGGTAAAGCTTTACGCTTTTTTGATCTTATCGTAACGAGCGAATTAGACAATGCCAATGGCCGGAAGTATGGATTAGGTTCCAGTGGGGCCGTAACGGTTGCGACAGTCCAGGCTTTAGCTAAGTTTTACGGGTTGACGTTATCCAAGCTTGAGCAATTTAAGTTAGCTGCTCTAGCCCACTTGCGGGTTAAAGCTAACGGTTCATGTGGCGATATCGCCGCTAGTGTCTATGGTGGCTGGTTGGCTTTCACTACCTTTGATGCCGCTTGGGTTCACGCTCAAAAGGGAACTATTGGAGAATTATTACAAAAAGATTGGCCTAAGCTCTCAATTCAACCGCTGACGCCACCTGAAGATTTACGTCTTTTGATTGGCTGGACAGGTTCCCCAGCCTCTACCTCGCTCTTGGTGGATGAAGTTCATCAACAACGAGCCCACGTAGCTAAAGATTATCAGCAATTTCTTCAAGCCAGTCAGCTTTGTGTCGAGGCGATGATCCAAGGCTTTCACGCAAATGATTTAGCCTTGATCCAGACAAAAATCCGTGAAAATCGACACTTATTGCAAGCCCTCAGTCGCATCACTGGTGTCGCCATTGAGACACCTGCCTTGACGAAGCTTTGCGAATTAGCAGAAACCTATGAAGGAGCTGCTAAATCTTCAGGAGCTGGCGGTGGCGACTGTGGCATTGTGATTTTCAAACAAAAATCTGGCGTCTTGCCCTTAATTTCAGCTTGGGAAAAAAGCGGTATCACGCCGTTGCCGCTACACGTGTATGACCGGAAGGAGGATGACCTATGAACCGAAAAGACGAGCATGTCTCCTTAGCCCGCGCGTTCCATAAACCTACCTCAAATGGCTTTGACGACTTGCGTTTCATCCATCGTTCTTTACCAGAAATTACCGTTAGCGAAACCACAATTGAGACCTCCCTGTTTCAGCGAAAAATGCCACCTATCTATCTTAATGCCATGACCGGTGGTAGTGAGAAAACTAAAAAAATCAATCAACAGCTGGCATCTGCTGCCAAAAGAACCGGATTAATGATGGCCACAGGTTCGGTTTCGGCGGCTTTGAAAGATCCCACGCTAGCAGACACCTTCACTATTGTGCGGGAAACGAATCCCACCGGTGTGGTTCTAGCAAATATCGGAGCTGGTAAGACCTTAGGTGACGCCCAGCAAGCGGTAGAACTGTTAGCGGCTGACGCCTTACAAATCCACCTAAACGCGCCACAGGAACTAGTGATGCCTGAAGGTGACCGTGACTTTCGCGGCTGGTTAGCAGAAATTGCTGCCATTACAGCAAAGTTATCCGTACCTGTAATCGTAAAAGAAGTTGGCTTCGGCATGAGTCGCGAAACCGTTACGCAACTCATGTCCGCTGGCGTCACTTTTGTTGACCTTGGCGGTAGTGGCGGCACAGATTTTATTCAAATCGAAAATGCGCGCCGACCACAGCGGGAACTAACTGACTTATTAGGCTGGGGACTTTCTACCACTGAAAGCTTATTAGATACAGCGGGGCTCCCAATCACACGCCTAGCGTCAGGTGGCGTGCGCCAGCCTTTAGATGTCGTTAAAGCTCTAGCTTTGGGGGCTTCAGCTGTTGGGGTTGCCGCTACGTTCTTGCAAGAGCTGTTGTCCCACGGCGAAGATGCATTAGTTCTAATGATCCAACAATGGCTACAAGAAATCCAATTAATCATGACAATGTTAGGTGCCAAAGATCTGCAGCAACTACAAAAAGCTAAGCTAGTCATCAGTGGCAACACGAAAGATTTCTGTGATGCCCGCGAAATTTCCATCCAACCTTGGGCGCGCTAGCTCACATTGGGAGGCCGACCTTATGAAATTACGAACTGTCCAAAAACAAGATTATCCAGCAGTAGCCGAACTGATCAAAACTGCTTTTCAACAGAGCAAATATGGCTATCAGCAAGAAGCAGAATTAGTCGCTAAAATTCGACAATTACCTAGTTATTTACCAGACCTAGAAGTTGTCGCAGTGAACGACCACATTATCGGTCATGGTTTACTAAGCGAGGCTGTAATTACCGGCGATCAACCTTTGACAGGTCTAGTGTTAGCCCCATTAGCAGTGGCACCAGAAGTGCAAAATGGTGGCGTTGGTAGCGCGCTATTATTGAAATTAGAACAACGCGCTCAAACGAATGGCTATCCTTTCATCAGCATTTTAGGAGACCCTGACTATTATATGAAATTCGGCTATCAGACCGCCCATCCTTTAGGGATTCAAGCACCGTTTGAAGTACCAAGAGAAGCTTTTTTAATCAAAAGTTTACAGCTAGAACCACTGCCGGCAGGAATTATCCGTTATAACCAGGCTTTTGATGCCTAAAAAACCTCACATAATGAATGCCATCAGCCTTGCTGCGGTCACTTCATTACGTGAGGTTTTTATTAATGTCGAATTAAATAGTCAAATGCCCCTAAGGCAGCTGTTGCACCCGAGCCCATGGAAATAATGATCTGCTTGTATAAACTGTCGGTACAGTCACCAGCAGCATATACTCCGTCCATGCTAGTCGCACCACTCTTGTCTACTACAATCTCGCCACGCGGCGTTAATTCTAATGAGCCTTGAGCCCACTCTGTATTTGGCATCAAGCCAATCAGAATAAAGATTCCAGCTAAATCAAGATGATGTTCGGCCCCAGTATTTCGGTCTTGATAAGTTACGCCGTTTACCTTCGTGTCTCCAGTGATTTCAGTTGTTTGAACATTAGTCAGCACCGTCACATTTGGCAAGCTGTGCAACCGTTCCTGTAAGACTTTATCAGCCTTCAATTCCGGTAAGAATTCTAGCACCGTCACGTGTTCTACCACTCCAGCTAAGTCAATAGCTGCTTCAATACCAGAGTTACCACCACCGACTACGGCCACTTTTTTGCCAGCAAATAGCGGACCATCACAATGAGGACAATAAGCGACACCTTTTGTTTTAAATTCTTGCTCGCCCGGTACACCAATACTACGCCAGCGAGCACCCGTGGCAACGACCGCTGTCTTACTTTTTAAAACGGCACCATTGGCTAAAGTCACTTCGACAAGTTCCTTTTTAGCAATTCCTGTTACCTGTTGCAGTTTCATCACATCTACGTCATATTCATTGACATGTTCTTCCACCGCAGCCATCAGCTTAGGTCCTTCTGTGTATTTCGTGCCAATCAGGTTTTCAATTCCTAAGGTTTCTAAGACTTGCCCGCCAAATTTATCGGCAACCAGTCCCGTCCGAATTCCTTTACGCGCAGCATAGATTGCTGCACTAGCACCAGCCGGACCGCCCCCTACCACTAAAACTTCGTAAGGTTCCTTCGCATCATAGACTTCTTTATCATCTACCTCTTCTGAAATTTGCTGGAGCATCTCTTCTAAAGAAGTTCGGCCACTAGCAAAGAATTCGCCATTAGCAAACAAAGCTGGTACAGCCATGATTTCTTTATTCTCAACTTCTTCTTGGAAGAAAGCCCCATCAATCATAGTGTGGGAAATTTTAGGATTTAACACACTCATAATGTTCAATGCTTGCACCACATCGGGGCAATTATGACAAGTTAAGCTGACGTATGTTTCAAAATGAATTGTCCCGGGAATCGCAGCGATTTGTTTTTTTACCGCATCGTCAATCTTAGGCGCCCGCCCACCTACTTGTAATAGCGCCAACACTAAGGAATTAAATTCATGACCTAAAGGAATACCGGCAAAAATGACCCGCGGTGCTTCGCCCACAGGGGCTAACCCAAAGCTAGGAGTCTTAGCCAAGTCACCTTTGATTACTTGTAATTTAGGCGATAAATCAGCTAGTTCTTTGACAAAAGCTGCCATTTTTTCAGCATTTTCGCTTTGGTCTAAAGATAGGGTCAGCTCTAAGTCATTTTCAAGCAAGGCTAGATATTGATTCAACTGCTCTTTGATTTCTGTATCTAAAACCAATGATTTCCCTCCTTAAATCTTACCAACTAAGTCCAAGCTTGGTTTCAAAGTTTCCGCGCCTTCTTTCCATTTCGCCGGACAAACTTCACCGGGATGAGAACGAACGTATTGCGCTGCTTTGATTTTGTCAATCAGTGTGCTAGCATCACGGCCAATCCCATCAGCATTGATTTCCAAACTTTGGACGATACCATCTGGATCAATGATAAAGGTACCACGTTGTGATAACCCTTCTGCATCTAAAACATCAAAACTAGTAGAAATTTGATGAGAAGGATCCCCAATCATGATATATTGGATTTTATTAATAGCTTCAGAATGATCATGCCAGGCTTTGTGTACGAAATGGGTATCCGTAGAAACCGAATAAACTTCTACGCCTAATTTTTGCAGCGCTGGGTATTGTTCTTGCAGGTCTTCTAACTCTGTCGGACAGACAAAAGAGAAATCCGCTGGATAAAAACAAACGACACTCCAATGACCCTTCAAGTCTTCAGAAGAAATATCAAAAAAATCTTTCCCCTGTTGAAAAGCTTTTGCTTCAAACGCTTCGATTTCTTTTCCAATTAATGACATTAAAATTCCTCCTAGTTAATAAATATTATTATTTAACTCACATATTTATTATTGCAGAAGCTCGGCAAAAGTCAATGGAATTTTAATCCAACACTGTTTTTGTTCAATTAACAATCCTTTTTTATAGATTTTTGATTTTCTCAATTAATTTCTCTAATTGAAAAAATATTGATTTTCTATTTTAATATCTTGAACCATTTGAACAATCCTATAATTACAGACCATTAGAATTTTTTTGAATAGAGTTTTGCCTATGCTAAAAAACGGCTGGAGCTCATGAACAAGCTCCAGCCGTTATAACACGTAATTTGACTATTATTAAGTTACATTTGATTACTTTAAATTTTACAGCTTTAATTAGTCGCCTCTGCTAACAATTCATGACTATAAGGAATAGCAGGCTGAGCCCCATACCGCTGTACTGTCAATGAAGAAGCTTTACTACCATAAACAATTGCTTCTTCAATGTTTAGTAAATTCCGTTGTAACTTTGTTACCATCGCACCAATAAACGTATCTCCCGCAGCTGTTGTATCTACCGCCGTAACTTTGAATGCAGGAATTGCACCAGACTTACCATTTTTAATCGAATAGAAGGCACCTTTACTACCCAAAGTTACAATAACTGTTTGAACTCCTAGCTCATGGACTTTTGCGATTGCAGTTAGAAGATCCGTTTGACTATTAATTGTGATTCCTGTGATAGTTTCTAATTCTGTCTCATTTGGAATCATAATATCCGTTAAAGCAATCAATTCTTTAGGAATATCTTCACGCGCTGGCGCTGGGTTCAAAACAGTTATTACATCACTTTCTTTTGCAATCTCAAAAGCAGTAAGCACACTACTCAGATTTGTTTCAAATTGCGCCACTAAAAAATCACTCGACTCAATCAAGTCTCGATGTGTAACAACTTGAGTTTCTTCTATCAGTTGATTAGCACCACCATAGATAATGATGGAATTTTCTCCGCTATCTTCTACTAATACATAAGCACTTCCTGATCGTGCATTTTCAATTTTAGCGACTCCTTCTAGACAAATACCGTCTTGTTGCAACAGATCCAACATCATCTCACCATTGCTATCTTTTCCAACAGCGCCTATAAAATTGACCTTCGCATCATTTCTTGCAGCAGCAATTGCTTGATTTGCTCCCTTACCGCCTCCGCTAGTAAATAGTTCCTTAGAATGAACCGTTTCTCCCGGTTTAGGTAATTGTTGCGTCCGAACAGTCGTATCAAGATTGATACTGCCGATAATTGTAATTTTATTCATTCTTCTTTCACTCCATCAATCTTTAAGTCGCTTTTTCTAAGATAGCTAATGCTATGAAAAATATTGCATGGTATCCATTGTTAATTTTTTAAATTTAGCTAAATCTAGATCAAACGCAACGGAAACATTTTTCGTTTTTTTATACACATCGTCATAATCTACAACTGTACTACCTAACGACAAGGTACTACTTGTTTCAACTTGAACATTCATCGGATAAACAGTAAACATAGTCGGATCAATAACATATGCGACTGCACAAGGATCATGCATATGGATTCCTTCTACATGGTCTTCATCAGCCCAGAATGGTCGCGTTGTCGTCAAGTTGAAGAAATCAAGTAAATCGGCAAGTGTATTTGCAACTTTGTTGTCAATTTGGCGAATTTCATGGATATCCTCTTCAAAAATTTGTGCTTTTAGCGTAACATCTAGACCAAACATTGCAACAGGCACACCTGACTTGACTACAATATCTGCTGCTTCTGGATCGACATAAATATTAAATTCCGCATGCGGTGTAATATTACCGCCAAAACATGCACCACCCATGAACGAAATCAACTCTATTTTTTCTTTCAGTTCTGGATGTGATAATAAGAATATTGCAATATTCGTAAGTGGACCCGTTGCAATTAGGGTCACTTTGTCATCAGATTCTCGGAGAATCTTAGCAATCAAATCATTGGCTGTAATGTCTAAATCAGCAATGTTAGTTTCAGGTAATTCTGCTCCATCTATTCCAGATTCCCCATGGACATCATCAGCGATAATCAAATCTCTCCGTAATGGTTTTTTAGCACCACTTGCAACAGGAATATCTTCTCTGTTCGCCAAAGTTAACAGACGCTTAGCATTTAAATAGGTTTTTTCTGGAAGTTGATTTCCTGCGGAGGTCGTTACTGCTAATAAATCAATTTCTTCTGAAGCAATTGCCATCAATAAGGCTAGCGCATCATCATGCCCTGGATCACAATCTAAAATAACTTTCTTTACCATTTTATTTCCCCCAAAATTTCTATTTTTGAACTTCTTTTGCACTAGAGTAAATCATCTTCTTAGTCACAATAAAAATCACTAAAGCGGCTAAAATAATGCCACCCCCGATTAAGAACACATTTGCATATGTTGAAGCAAGGCCTGTATCCGATCCCACTACACTACCACCAGACATTACGCCTGAAGACATCATCCCACCGAAAACTGCTACTCCGACTGAACCGGTAATTGCTTGAACTAAGTCATTGACTCCAAGTACCCGTCCAGATTCTTCCGGCGTTACTGTTAAGGTTGCTGTATCGACAATCGGCGAATAGAAGAATGACGTCCCAAAATAGTACAAACATGGTGCGACCGCTAACGCCATTACTTTTCCATAAGGAATGGCAAAAGCAACTGCCAGCAGACCTAAGCCCATAAATAAAAGAGCCATAATGATTGCCGCAGATCGGCCAATTTTTTTCACTACTGGACCGCAGACAAAACCTAGAACTGCAGCTAATAGAATAGACCAAACCAACAGTAAAGATACTTCTGCAGAATCAATGCCAAACACATTTAACCCAATTGCGTTGACCCCAGCATTTAATGTATAGCTGAAGAAATAACCAATAAAAATTACTGTCATAGTCGCAATCAATGCAGGATTTTTTAAAAACTGAGGGGTAATAAACGGATTTTTAGCTTTATGGATATAAACACCAAACGCTACAAGTGTAACAATTGAAGAAATACCCCAGAATAAATTCATATCTGTGAAAAACATTGTCATTGCGCCTGCAAAGGCACCAATCAAAGCAAATCCAGCCCAGTCTATATTCGCCCCTTCTGCGTGCTCATCTGGCAAATTTTTTGCCAAAGAGGGAATAAAAAATGCAGATAGCAATGGTACTGCAAATAACCAACGCCAATCAACCTTCGTAATGTAGCCGGCTGCAACTACGCCTAATGCTGCAGAGAAACGAAAAATTGCAACAAAAATACCATAATAGATAACACGGTTTTCTTTTGCGATATATTTGGAAACTAAAACTAGAAAAACTGAACCAGCAACTTGCCCTCCAGCTGACTGAAGAACACGCGCGATAACGACTGCCCAGATACTAACCGGACCGAATGCAAACCCAATTGCTGAGCCTGCAATAAAAATCGAAACACCCAACATCGTCATTTTTTTCAACGATACAAAATCACCCAATGCCCCGTAAATGACACACACAATACCCAGTACAATCCCTGGAATCGAAGTAATCAAAGGCGCTAGGTTTGCAGCACCTAATTGTTGACCAATATTAACAAAAATCATACCAAATGCTTGTTGCTCTAAAATTCCAAATGTAAAAATTAATAAAATCAGTGGGATGGCTTTTTTAGCCATCTTATTCATTCGCTCGAATTCTTGTGTCCCTTCTTGCGGAATAGGGACTCCCGTCACTTTTACCAGATCTTTTGTGTTTTCCATCTTTCATCCTCACTCTCAAATTATCTATAAAAGGCAACCTTGCCTATTTACCTAATTAAACTTTTGCTGTTGTCGAAAGGTTTGTTGAAACTCTTCTTTTTCAAAAACCAAGTGATCAAATCCTAGTGCTTGTCCTACTCTCGTAATTGGCGGTGCTGTCACAAAACTTTTTTCCAACGCTAGCTTATTACTAAAAATCTCCGCAGGAGTTCCAAAGGCTAAAATTTCACCTCTAGCCATGAGCATAATTCGTGTAAAATTTTTAACCACAAATTTCATATCATGGGTAATAGTAATGCAGAGCACACCTTGATTCTGTAAGTAAGTAATAATTTCACGTAATCGCTGATTACCTTTTCCATCTTGTCCACAGGTAGGCTCATCAAAAATAATAACTTCTGGGTTCATCATCATAACCGAACCTATCGCACAAAATTTTTTATCTGCTCCGTTTAAATCAAATGGATGTGTTTCCAGATAGTCTCCTAAACCAATCATGGGTAGTATTTTGCTTAATCGCCTTTCTATTTCTTCTTTGGACTGGCCTTGTTGCTTGGGACCAAACTCTAACTCTTTACGTACTGACTCTAGAAAAAGTTGGTTATCTGGATTCTGAAAAACATATCCGACTTTTCGTGACCAGTAGGCGGTTGTATGATCATTGATAGTTTCCCCATCAATTTGGACCTCGCCTGATGTTGGTCGCAACAGACCATTTAAATGTTTAACCAAGGTTGATTTTCCTGCACCGTTCTGCCCAATAATTGCGATTGCTTCATTCCCGGAGAAGGTGGCATCAACACCCCGTAATGCGGTTTCGCCCGAGGGATATTGATGTCGCAGTTCTTTAAGAGTTATTTCCATTGATTAATACCTCCTGTAACAGCTTGATTGCCTCACATTCTGTTAAAGCGAAATCATTTTCACTTGTTGTTTTTCCATCAATCATTTTTTTCGTGATTTCGTAATAATCTGGTGGTGTTAGCCCATAGTCAACTAGTTGAGGAGAATCAAAGACAGTGTCTGGTGTACCTGCCAACACTAGCTTTCCATTGTGTAACACAAGTATACGATCTGCTAACTCAGCAACCCTCTCCATATCATGATCTACCATAACAACAGTCGTTCCCTGTTGACTCAACTTTTGCACAATATTCATCATTTTTTGACTGCTCATAGGATCTAATTGCGTGGTACATTCATCCAAAACTAAAATCTTGGGTTCAAGGATAAGAGCTGAGGCTAAAGCAACACGTTGAGTTTGGCCTCCAGAAAGTTCTAATGGATTTTTATCTAACAGCTCTTTTAAATCCATTTCTTCTGCTATAGTTGCCACTTTTTCTCTCATATCTTCTTGAGATACACCACGATTACTCAATCCATATGCTAGTTCTTCCTCGACTGTATCCGCTGTATAGGAAAGTTGGTTAAAAGGATTTTGAAAAACTAGACCAATATGTTTAGAAAGATCTCCAATTGTCACTTGCTCAGTATTTTGACCATCTACGATTACCAATCCTTGCATATGGCCAACAAAATAATGGGGAATCAACCCCATTAGGACATTGCAAAAAGTCGACTTTCCTGCCCCATTAGACCCAATTACTGCCACAAATTCTCCTTTTAAAACTGAGACGTTAATGTCATCAAGAACAACATCTGGTTCTCTGTTATAACGGAAAGAGAGATTTTTAATTTCTATTAAAGGTTCCAATGATTTTCTCTCCTCTTCTAATTCAAAATACGGATGATACAACCTATAAACAGAAAAATGAACGATATCGATATTAAACAATAATCATAGAACGTTGTTTGAATACTAAGATAACTAGTTGGTTTACTATTGTTTATGCCAAATCCCCTCGTCTCCAATGTCATGCCGCGTTCTTGCGCGTCAGTAAGTGATGACAAAACGATAGGTCCCAATAATGGCAAAAAGGCTTTCATTCTAGTCAAGATAGAACCGGTTGTCTCAACACCCCTTGATTCTTGAGCCTCACGAATTGTTTTTATTTTTTGCTGCATTTGAGGTACAACATTCAAACTAGCTAATACAAGATAGCCTATTTTGGGACTTACGCCGATCAGTATTAAAGCTGCGACAGTTTCAGAATTCTTGGTCATTTGTAAAAATAGGTAAAATGATACCAGGCAGACAAGTACAGTTCCTGATACTTTCAAGGCATAGAGGGTTCCTTCCAAGCCAAGCTGCGCAAATCCTAAATCAGCGATAAATGTCTTATTTTTCGGACTATACAGTCCTTGAATGAATAGCAGCATGAGCGTCGCCGGTACACCAAATCCCACTACTAATTTCATGACCGGTTGAAAAAGTGTTAAAAGGAGTGATAAGACAACTAAAACGAACAACAATGCATAGCATATTAAGACAGATGGATAAAGAACGCAGCTAGCAACAAGTGACAAAACTATTAATAGTTTTGTCAGTGGATTCAGTTTTCTGACGAATCTTTTCATCTTTGAAGAAGTAGCCATATCACTCACTCGTCTCCTACATCTTTTTTTAATACGGGATCATTGTCTAGTGGTGCGTATTGATTTGCAAAATGTAATGGTATTTTTTTAATCAACCAATAAGCAATTAAAATCACTAACCCTTTATCCACCAAATTTTCCAACATTGAAGTAGAAAAAACAGAAAGCACAATCTCTTTTGTGGTAGCAATAAACGCAGCCGTTACTAAAGAACTGCTATTAATCCCTGTGGCTCCCCCATAAACGAAGATGGTAATCAATGATGCACTGATTGTATTTGTCAAAGTAATAGCTAACCATATAGCAATAAGACCAAAGCCTTTTCGAAATAGACCGATTTTGACTAAATAACCTGTAACCAGTCCACATAATACGCTTACAATTGAATATGGTAAAAAAACAGGATTAGTGACAATTGCTAAAAATAGATTTGTAACAAGTCCACAAAGAGCTGCAACCCACGCACCCGATAACCAGGCAATTAAAACGGTTCCAATCATATCCAAAAAAAGAGGCAACTTTAAGGTTGAACATAGTGTGCCGCCGATCAAGTTGATACCTACTGCAATCGGAATTAGGACTAATGCTCTAGTTGGAAAATGACGTTGAATAAAATATTGCATTTTTGTTTTTTCCATTCTTATTTCCCTCGCGATATAAAGTATGGTAAACTTTTTAAGAAAATGTTTTCCGAAAGTGTTTTCCTAGACCAAAGATTATCATCGCTCAATATAAATGTCAACAGATTTTTCAACAAAATAAAAAGTCCTACAAATTCTCTCATCAGCCTTGACCGTATCCAAAAATCAAGCGTATGATGAAGAAAAGACAAATAAGGAGCCAAAAATGAATATAAAAGATATCGCAAAATTGTCTGGCGTATCCGTATCCACTGTTTCTAAGATTGTAAATAAAAAAGATCAAAGTATCAGCCAAGAAACTCGAGAACGGGTACTAAAAATCGTCAGAGAATATAATTATATTCCCTATTCTTCCACAAAAAAATCGCCTAACTCCGGTATCATAGGCGTGTTAATAAACTCAGCAATTTCCGCTGATTCTTGTCTAAATGGTATTATGAAACAAGTACAGCACGCAGGTTTTAGCACTATGATCCTTAATAGCTATGGTAATCCTGAGCAAGAATTGAAAAATATCAGCAATCTCGTGAGTAAAAATATAGATGGACTTATCTGGGAACCACTCAACAAAGAAAGCCTAAAAAATCGACATTACTTTGATGAACAAGGTATCCCTTTTGTTTTAACGGGAGCTGTTTCCAATAGCGAATCATATGACCTTCCCTATAAACATTCGGGTTACTTCCTAGCTGTTCAATTAATTGAAAAAAAGCATCAAAATATTGCTTGCCTGATAGATGATACCTTTGCGTCTGAAGCATTTATTTCTGGATATAAACAAGCACTTTTTGATCATAATCTACCTTATCAAGAAGAATTGATCTTCACTAAAATTGATAGACAATTAGCAGATTTTATTGTCAGCAGACGCGCAACGGGCATTATTTCATTACGCCTGTCTTTAGCCATCGAATTAGAATTACTAACAGAACGAAGTGGACTCTATGCACCGAAAGACTATTCTCTAATTTCATTATCAAATGCTCATGATAGAGCTATTTTAGCGAATTCTTCTAAGTTATCCACTGTGACTTTAGATACCGAGAGGTTTGGGGCATACTTAGGTGAAATATTGATTGCACGAATTGATGATACAGATGCAAGCGAATATCACTCATCTCTGAAACTAGACAATCCCGAAACAGTCAGCTTTCCATATGAAAAAGAAAATTCGAAAATTTTAGTTGTTGGCAGTATCAACATGGATACCTATCTTTATTCTGCTCAACTTCCCCATAGTGGCGCCACAAATTTCTTAACCACTACTACAAAACTTCCTGGTGGAAAAGGTTTCAACCAATCAGTCGGCATCGCCCGATTACACCAACCGGTTCGCTTATTAGGCTGTGTAGGATCAGATACATATTCAAATTCTATCTTCCAAGAACTAGAAAGAAATGATGTAGATACTATTGGTATTCAACGTTCTTCACTTGTAGATACTGGTCAAGCCTATGTATTTGTCGAATCTGGAGGCGATTCTATGATCTCTGTTTTACCAGGCGCGAATCATCAGTTAGCTCCTGCCATGATTGAAAAAAATCTAGAACTATTTTCAGATGCAAAATACTGTTTGATTCAGACTGAATTGCCGTTAGCAACTGTTGAAGCTACTTGTAAAATCGCAAAAAATAAAGGATTGATTATTTTTCTAAAGCCGGCTGCTTCAAAGAAAATACCTGATAGTATCTTGTCTCTAATTGACTACCTCTTACCAAACGAAGATGAATTGACAACACTATGTGAAGACTTTGAGGATTTAGAATCCAAGGCAGAATATCTTTTGGATAAAGGTGTAAAAAACGTAATTGTTACTTTAGGAAACCGTGGTTGCTTTCTAAAAAACGCAACTACGTCAACCTACTTCCCTGCTTCGGATTTCTCTGCAGTAGATACAACTGGTGCTAGTGACGCTTTCATCAGTGCCTTATCTGTTTATCTGCTACGAGGATACCAATTGCCAAAAGCTATCCAAATCGCAACACATGCAGCGGGGTTTTCTGTCTCTCGAGATGGCGTTTTAAATTCACTTGTAGATAAAACAACTCTGGAAAGTTATCTTTCAAAAAAAGAGCCCGAATTACTTACCGCCTTTCAATCTGAATAATCACCTTTTTATACTTATGCCGTACACTTTACCAGTCCACAGAAAAACAAACCACTTTCGAAAAAATTCGAAAGTGGTTTGTTTTATTTCCCAAATAATTTCCCAAAGAATCCTTTAGGTTTCTCTACTTCTTTTACTGGTGCCTCTAGCGGATTTTGTTTGACTTGCTGTTGAAATTGCCGATTGTCTTGTAACATCAGACTGTTTAGTTCAACCAGGCCGTTCAAACTGCTGATAATACGCCGCAGTCCGCCAGTGTTTTGTTTAAGAAAGGTGGTCTCAGTTGCTTCAGTTGTATGTAGTTGTTCCTTTAAGAGTGGAATCAGTTGGTCTAAGCGCTGGCGCTGTTCACCTAAGACATTACTTAGCTCATTAGCAGTTAGCGGGCGAGGTTGTGCCGGTTCATCCATTAACTGGGTGACTACCGAAAAGCCTTCCGCATAATCGGTTAGATCGAATAAAAATTGCTGAATGGTTTCTTCGCTGCTTTGGTTACCTCTGGCGAATAAAAGTAAGCTCTCTGAAGAGTTTTTCAAATCTTGAATCAGTGCAAAAGTATCCATTGGTGGTCACTACCTTCCTTGATTTAGCCTCAGTTTACCTTTTTATGGAATGGTTTTCAAGGAACAAGAAAAAGACAGCCGCTAGTTGTTAGCGGCTGTCTGAAACATAAGTGATGGCGGCACCTATGTTCTTATAAGAGGAATTAACCCTTGTAAGCGTCAATGATGATTTGTTTCAATTCACTGATCAATGGTTCTTTTGGATTAGCTGTTGTACATTGGTCTTCATAAGCTAATTCAGCCATGTAATCAACTGTTGAATCTAACACTTCTTGAGTAACACCTTGCGCTTTCAAGTTCATGTCGATACCAACAGATTTCCCTAATTCGTAAACAGCAGTTGCTAAAGCATCTACTAATTCTTGAGTAGTTTCACCTTTTAGGCCTAAGAATTTTGCAATGTCAGCATAGTCTGTGTCAGCCCGGAAGTAATCATATTTAGGGAACATTGCGTGTTTTTGTGGGTCTTTGGCATTGTAACGGATAATGTGCGGTAATAAAATCGCATTTGTACGTCCGTGAGGAATACCATATTCGCCCCCAATTTTATGGGCGATTGAGTGACAAATTCCTAAGAAAGCATTCGCGAAGGCCATACCTGCCATGGTTGAGGCATTATGCATTTTTTCACGAGATTCCATATCCGGTGTTTTCACTGATTTTTCTAAGTAGTCAAAGACTAATTTGATTGCTTGTAAGCTCAAACCACGTGTGTAGTCAGATGCCATAACAGATACATAAGATTCGATAGCGTGAGTTAAGACGTCCATCCCGGTATCAGCAGTTACCCCAGCTGGTACTGACATCACGAATTGAGGATCCACGATAGCAACATCTGGTGTCAATGCGTAGTCAGCTAATGGATATTTCACGTGAGTATCGCTGTCTGTAATAACGGCGAATGGTGTTACTTCTGAACCAGTACCTGAAGTGGTTGGGATACATACAAATTGTGTTTTTTCAGGTTTGCCAATCTTGTAAGTCCGTTTGCGGATATCCAAGAATTTTTGTTTCGCGCCGAAGAATGAAGTGTCTGGGTGTTCAAAGAACATCCACATACCTTTGGCCGCATCCATTGCTGAACCACCACCAAGAGCGATTACTGTATCCGGTTGGAAAGCATTAAAGACTTCAAGACCTTTGTAAACCGTGTTAGTTGAAGGGTTAGGTTCAACATCTGAGAATATTTCGATTTTCACATCGTTTGTACGACGAGCTAATACTTCCCGAACAGTGTCAGCGTAACCGAATTGCACCATACCTGGGTCGCAGACGATCATAACGCGTTCAACATTTTCCATTTTTTCCAAGTACAATAAAGAGTTCTTTTCAAAGTAAATTTTTGAAGGTAGTTTGAACCATTGCATGTTATTTCTCCGTTTCGCGATAGTTTTAACGTTGATTAAGTTGATCGCAGATACGTTCTTAGATACAGAGTTACGACCGTAAGAGCCACAACCTAAAGTCAATGAAGGAATCATTTCGTTATAGATATTCCCGATACCACCTTCAGCAGATGGTGAGTTTACCAACACACGACAAGCTTTCATTTTCAAGCCGTATTGTAATTGTAAGTCTTCATTTTCAGTGTGGATAACGGCTGTATGGCCCAATCCGCCTAATTCCAACATGCCTTGCGCTAATTCAAAACCGTGTTCAGTACTTTCAGCTTTCATCATAGCTAAAACTGGTGATAATTTTTCGCGAGATAGTGGATAATCTGCGCCAACACCATCTAATTCAGCAATCAGCATTTTTGTTCCTTCTGGAACTTTGATGCCAGCTAATTTCGCGATTTCAGTTGCGGGATGACCTACGATGGCTGCGTTAACGGCATATTTACCTTCGTTCATGACGGCATCTTCTAATTTTTTCAATTCTGATTTTTTCACAACGTAACATTGATGTGCTTCAAATTCAGCTTTAACGGCAGCGTAGATTTCTTTATCTACGATTACACCTTGTTCAGAGGCACAAATCATGCCGTTATCAAATGTTTTAGAAATAATCACGTCATTAACGGCGCGTTTGATTTTCGCTGTTTTTTCGATGTAAGCTGGTACGTTACCGGCCCCAACACCTAAAGCTGGTTTACCAGTTGAGTAAGCTGACTTAACCATGCCAGGTCCACCTGTTGCTAAAACAATCGCAACACCAGGATGGTTCATTAATTTTTGCGTTGCTTCAATAGAAGAATGTTCTTTTTCAATCCATTGAATACAGTTTTCAGGTGCACCAGCTGCAATTGCTGCGTCACGCACGATGCGAGCAGCTTCTTTTGAACATTCCTGCGCAGATGGGTGGAATGAGAAGATAACGGCATTCGCTGTTTTCAATGAGATCATTGCTTTAAAGATTGTTGTAGAAGTTGGATTAGTTGTTGGAACAACTGCTGCAACAACACCGACAGGTCCCGCAACTTCAATCAAGCCTTTTTGCTTGTCTTCACCGATGATACCGACAGTTTTATCGTGTTTAATTGAATTCCAGATATATTCTGATGCGTACATATTTTTGATGGCTTTGTCTTCGACGATACCACGGCCAGTTTCTTCAACTGCCATTTTTGCTAAAGGCATATGTTTGTCTAAGGCAGCCATCGCCATTTCATGAACGATTTTATCTACTTGTTCTTGTGTAAAGTTCTCCATTTGTTTAGCAGCTTCGTTAGCTTTTGCTGCCAACTCATCAATCACTGCATCTGTATCGATTACTTTCACTTCTTTTTCCAATGTTTTAACCATTGTGATCCTCCTAAAATAGTCATCAAATTTATTTTGTTAACTTTTTCACATACACATCATACAATATTTTTTTATGCTTGTAAATAGTTTTTGTGATATTTTTCACAGTTTATTTTATTACAATATATTATACCAAAAATTCTTTTTTAACAGTATTCCGAAGGATTATATATAACAATTAGTAATAAAAACCTAAAATGAATTCGTTTTCTTGATATTTTTTATTCTAGATAATCGGTTATTTTTACAGCGTATTTCAGATAACTGACGTTACTAAATTTAGCTACATTGATCACCATTTCACTTTATATACTAAAAAAGATCCTGTCACTAGGACGGGATCTCAGTTGACTATTCTTTTGTTTCAGAATTTTCGTCAGATGTTTCAGTTGTTTGTTCGATATCTTTTACTTCAACTTCGGTTACAGCATCGTCATTTGCAACGACTGTACCAGGTTTAACTGTCCGAATCGCCGAACGGTCAAATTCTAAGAAAATGCCTTCGCAATCCAATGTAATGGTACTTTTTTCGGTGTTGATCTCAGAGATCACACCATGTAAGCCACCAATGGTCACGACATCAGAGCCAACTGACATTGAATCTAACAAACTTTGACGTTCTTGCTGTTGTTTCTTTTGTGAACGTGATAAAAAGAACCACATTGCAACTAACGCCACTAAAGGTAAGATCATTGTTAACACTTATTTTTCACCTCAATCTTTCGTCATCAAAAACACTATACCAAAAATCATAGGATGATTCTATTGATTTGCCAAAAAATCAAAAATTCTTCGCATTTGCTTGATTAAAGCCGTATTCTTCAAAGAATGATTGGCGGAATTCCAGCAAATTATCATCCATAATCGCTTGCCGAACTTGTTTCATCAAATTCACTAAGAAGTAGAGGTTATGATAAGAAGTAAGGCGAATCCCAAACGTTTCATCGCATTTAATCAAATGACGGATGTAAGCACGGGTATAATTTTGGCAAACATGGCAATCACAATTTTCATCTAATGGGCGGAAATCCCGAGCATATTGAGCATTTTTCACCACTAAGCGACCTTTTGATGTCATACAAGTTCCATTACGAGCAATTCGCGTTGGCAACACACAGTCAAACATGTCAATCCCGCGAATCACACCATCAATGAGTGAATCAGCGGCCCCTACTCCCATCAAGTAACGAGGTTTATTTTCAGGAATCAATGGTGTGGTGAAGTCCAAGACCCGATTCATTTCGTCCTTTGGTTCGCCAACAGACAACCCACCAATGGAATAACCAGGGAAGTCCATACTTACTAAATCGCGAGCGCTTTGTTTACGCAAGTCCTCAAAGCCCGCTCCTTGGATAATCCCAAACAGCCCTTGACGATCTGGATTGGCATGAGCTTTCAAGCCACGTTCTGCCCAACGAGAAGTGCGTTCCACAGATTTTTTCACATAATCATAGCTTTCATCAAATGGCGGACATTCATCAAAGCTCATCATGATATCAGAGCCTAATTTGTTTTGGATATCAATGGCTTTTTCAGGTGATAAAAACATCTTAGAGCCGTTTAAGTGGTTCTTGAAGTGGACGCCTTCTTCCGTGATATTCCGCATATCGCTTAAAGAAAATACTTGGAAACCGCCGGAATCAGTCAAAATTGGTTGATCCCAATTCATAAATTTGTGCAACCCACCAGCTTCTGCTACTAGGTCTTCTCCGGGGCGGAGCCACAAATGATAAGTGTTACTTAAAATAATACCCGCGCCCATCTCTTTTAATTCTTCTGGCGACATGGTTTTAACCGTTGCCAATGTGCCTACTGGCATAAACATCGGTGTTGGGAAAGTACCGTGCGGCGTGATAATTTCACCTAAACGCGCGCCGGTATGCTTTTCTTTTTTAATTAATCGGTATTGAATAGCTGGTTGTGTCAAGCGACATCCTACTTTCTATGATTTAATTCCATAACTTTATCCATAATACTGGTTTTCTAGTGCTTTTGCAAGGTTTCTCCAGTCTTGTAACGTTTATTTAATCTACAATAATTGAAAAGACAAGTGCGTCTTTCTCTGCTTTAAGGATACTCTTTGTTATACTTAGATTATTAGAAAAAGGATGTGATAAAAATGAAAACGTCAAAAGAATTAAAAATGGAAGCAAAAGCTGTCTTACGTGGTCGCTGGGGGCAAGCGGTACTATTGAATCTCGTCCCAACTTTGATTGCTATTATTTTCGCATTGATTATTTTAGTGCCAGTCATCACCCTAGTATTCGTCACTGATGGTGGTAGCAGTACTTCAACCATGGCCGACCAAGCCAGCAATTCTGCAGCCTCCAGCGGTGGTGGGATCATTTCCTCCGTCATTAGCGCCTTATTTATGAGTGGAATTTCTTGGACCTATTTGGATTTATTGCGAGGAACTCGGGACCGTATCGCGCCTTTCTACGATGCTTTTCGGGCCTTCAATGGTCTCTTTCTTGGCGGTGTGATCTTACTAGCAGTCGTAACGGCTATCTTTATTTCCTTATGGACACTGCTTTTGATTATCCCTGGGATTGTTAAAGGCTATTCTTACGCCCAAAGCTACTTTATCTATTACGACCATTTGAATGCAACGGGAGAAAAGTTGAAGATCTTAGATACCATTACCACTAGTCGTCGGCTGATGGATGGTTCTAAAGGTCGTTTATTCTGGCTTGATTTAAGTTTTATTGGTTGGCATATTCTAGCCATGATGACTGCCGGGATCGGCTATCTATGGTTGAACCCATACATTAGCGCTACTAAGGCTGCTTTCTACAAAGATTTAGCCGAAACTCGTATGAGCTAGTAATCAAAACGGACGCCCTGTTTTTTTGACAGAGCGTCCGTTTTTTTTGCAATTTTGTTCTTATGTTTTCAGAATCTCTAAAAAGGCCGCACCATATTTTTGCAATTTATTTTCGCCAACACCCTTGATTTGGAGCATCTCAAGCGTAGTTTGTGGGCGGACTTCAGCCAATTCCAATAATGTTTTATCCGAAAAAATCACATATGGTGGTAAGTTTTGTTCAGTGGCGAGGTCTAGTCGCAACTGTCTGAGTTGTTCAAATAAAGCATTATCTGGTGCTAGTTTTTTCACCACTTTCTGACGGCGGGTCACGGTCACTTGACCTAAAAGAACTTGTTTCCCTGTATCAGAAACCTGCAATAAAGGAAACTGCCCTTCTGTCGGGGTCAGATAGCCTGATGCTGTCAGAAAATCAATCAGTTGACTGACATCCTTTTGACTCCACTCCTTCATCAAGCCGTAGGTCGATAGTTCTTCAAAATGCCATTGACTGATTTTTTGATCCTTTGAGCCAGTCAAAACTTTGCTGACTAAGGCTTTTCCAAAACGTTCCCCCATACGCATCACGCAGGACAAGACTTTTTGGGCATCGATGGTAATATCTTCAGCGATTCGTTCGTCTAAACAATTACTGCAACGTCCGCAGTCTGGTCCATCTTCTCCAAAATAGCGCAAAATATAGCGTTGCAGACACATCTCTGTATGAGCATATTGACTCATTTCTCGTAGTTTCAAGTATTCTTTCTGCTTATAATCCAACGTTCGTTCAGAGTTATCGATGAAAAATTGCTGCACCTGTAAGTCCTGCGGTGCAAACATCAAAAGCGCTTCACTAGGTAAACCATCCCGGCCGGCACGTCCTGCCTCTTGATAATAAGACTCGATATTCCCAGGCGTTTGCGCATGGATAACAAAGCGAACGTTGCTTTTATTGATCCCCATTCCAAAAGCATTAGTAGCGACCATCACCTTCAGTTCATCAAATAGAAAAGCCTCTTGATTTGCCGAACGGATTTCTTCAGTCAGCCCACCATGATAATAACCAGCTTTAATGCCTTTGCTTTTTAAGAGATGATACAAACGCTCCACTTCCTTACGGGTGCTGGCGTAAATAATCCCGGCTTGGTCGTGGTTAACTTTTAGGTATTCCAGCAAGTAACTGTCTTTGGCATCTTTAACCACTTGAAAGGCGAGATTATCGCGGGCAAAGCCGGTTTTCACTTGATTTTCTGGCGAAATTTGTAAGTTCTCACAAATATCCGCTGCAACCTGTGGGGTAGCCGTCGCCGTTAGTGCAATAATCGCGGGACGCTGTGGCAGTTCCATAATTACTTGCGCTAATTGCAGATAGCTAGGGCGGAAATCATGTCCCCATTGCGAAATACAGTGAGCCTCATCTACCGCTATCAAGCTGATTTTTTCTTGCTGTAAAAGCTGTTTGAAGGCAAACATTTCAAAACGCTCTGGGGCAACGTAAACTAATTTATAGGCGCCCTGAGCAGCTAATCGTAAGCGTGAAGCCACTTCATTTTGACTTAAACTACTATTAATATATGTTGCCGGAATCCCCATTTCTCCCAAGGCATCCACTTGGTCTTTCATAAGTGAAATCAAAGGTGAAACCACTAATGTTAAGCCATCTAGTAACAGAGCTGGCAATTGGTAACAAATTGATTTCCCTCCACCTGTCGGCATGATGCCTAGGGTGCTTTCAGCTTGCATCACATGTTGAATCAGATCTAACTGACCAGGACGAAACTGGTCATAGCCGAATTTTTCCTTTAGTAACTGTTCCAAACGGTTCAAAATACGTCCTCTTTTCTCTAACTTTTGGACTTTACCATCCGTCTATCTTAACACGGAATCTCCTTTGAAAAAAGTGACGAAAAAACTCACCACAAGAGTCATTTACGACTGTTGTGATGAGTTGTTGGCTATTCTTCTTCAGGTGAAAAATGGAACTTGATCATTTCATTGACAAAAATTGGCACAATAGATAAGGCAATCGCTAAAGCCCAGTGGGTCAAGCCAATCGGTACCAAATTGAATAGCTCTTGAGTGACTGGTAATAACGCAATGACCGTAGTGATTAAAATCGCCAAAACAGCCATCTCAAACAAGGTTTTGTTCCGGGAAAGCTTCACATGGAAAATCGAGTTATCACTGCGGACATTGAATACATGCAGGATTGAAGAGAAGGCTAGAATCAAGAAAGCCACGGTTTGGGCAACTTCTTGACTAGCCGGTACCCAATGGGAAACACCATCGACAAACCCGGCAATGTAGTAACCAAATAAAGTAATAACCGTAAAGGTTCCCGCATTGATGGCAATTTTTTTGCCTAAACCGCGGGCAAAAATCCCTTCGTTATGGGGAATCGGCGGCTCATCCATGATGCCTTTTTCAATCGGTTCCTTGGATAAAGCGAATCCTGGCAAACCGTCAGCAACCACATTGACAAACAATAGTTGGACCGCTGTAAACGGTGCCCCCCAGCCTAATAACATCGCAATCAGTACGATAAAAATTTCCGAAATATTACAACTTAACAAGAAGTTAATGGCCTTGCGGATATTTCGGTAAACGGAACGGCCTTGCGCCACGGCATCCACAATGGTGGCAAAATTATCATCCGTCAAAATCATATCGGCAGCGCCTTGAGCAACATCCGTCCCAGTAATCCCCATGGCACAGCCAACGTCACTTGCTTTCAAGGCCGGTGCATCGTTAACACCGTCACCAGTCATGGCGACAACCGCTCCCGTCCTTTGCCACGCTTTTACGATTCTGATTTTATCTTCTGGCGTCACCCGCGCATAAACGGACAATTCTTTGACGCGGCTGTCTAGCTCTTCATCAGTCATTTCATGTAGCTCAGAACCAGTCAAGGCTTCCTTACGGTCCTTCAAAATGCCTAATTCTTTGGCAATGGCACCAGCTGTTACCACATGGTCGCCGGTGATCATCACGGTTTTAATCCCTGCTTTTTTCGCCCGTTTGATGGCGCCCTTACTTTCTGGACGTGGCGGATCAATCATCCCCACCAAGCCTAGTAAGCGCAAGTTCTTTTCCAAAGCCGCACTGGTAATCTCTTGCGGCTCTTCATCATAAACAGCAAAGCCAACTGCAATGACCCGTAAGGCTTTTTTCCCAAAACGGTCGTTGACCACGGCCGCTTGCTCAACATCGCCATAACGGAAACGCGTCACTAAAACATCAAAAGCCCCTTTAGTGATGGATATGTATTTTTTCCCCATCTTATGGACAGTGGTCATCATTTTTCGTTCAGAATCGAAAGGAATTTCGCCGATACGCGGATATTTCTCTTCTAACTCAGCTTTTGTATGATAATTTTCTTCTACCGCTCGCACAATAGCCGCTTCAGTGGGATTACCTTTAACGACTAATTCATCATCCTCGTCATGGTCCACCACCACATCGGTACAAAGTGAAGCCATTTTCAAAACTTCCATGGCGGAATCAGTCATACCCTCTTCTGTATCGGTTACTTCGTCGCCACGGGTCCAAACACGGCGTACCCGCATCTTATTTTGGGTCAAGGTTCCGGTTTTGTCGGAACAAATAACGTTGGCAGTCCCTAACGTTTCCACCGCTGGCAATTTGCGGATGATGGCATGGCGTTTGGCCATTTTTTGAACCCCATAGGCTAGCGTCAAGGTCACAATCACCGTCAACGTTTCCGGTACAGCTGCTACTGCTAATGAAACGGCCGTCATAAACATATCTAGCATTGGTTCGCCTTGCAACTCCCCAATAATAAAGACGATTGCTGCCGCCACTAAGGCTAAAATACTGATTTTTTTTCCTAGCTTGTTCAAACGTTGTTGCAGAGGGGTGCTTTCTTGCGTCTCGTTGTTCAGCATACCGGCAATTTTACCCATCTCCGTCTGCATCCCAATCGCTGTTACTACCGCTCGGCCGCGGCCATTCGCCACCGAACAGCCTTTAAAGACCATGTTAATCTGGTCCCCCAGACCTTCCTTATCAGTTGCCACAAATTCAGGATCTTTTTCCACCGGTTCACTTTCGCCAGTCAAAGCTGATTCCTCTACCCGCAATTGTGATGCTTGGATTACCCGAGCATCTGCGCCAATTAAATCTCCAGACTCTAAGATCAAAATATCCCCCACAACGATTTCCGAAGAAAGAATCTTCTGAGGCTTGCCATTACGCAAAACCTTGCTCGTTTGCTGGTTCATATCTTTCAAAGCATCCAGCGATTTCTCCGCATTTCCTTCTTGAACAATAGCTAAAACGGCATTGATAATGACGATAGCAATAATCAAAATACCCTCAAAATAATCTCCATGATCCGTTGCGATGGCTGTATAAAAGGAAATTGCCGCTGCAACTAATAAGATGATAGTCGTAAAATCCGATAAACTCCGTAGAAACTTCTTATAAACAGGTTCCTTTTTTGCCTCTTCAAATTCATTAGGCCCGTCTCGTTTGACGCGCTCCTCCACAGTGGCAGTGGCTAGCCCTTCATTTGGATCTGTTTGGTATTCCTGGACTACCTCTTCGATTGTTTTTTGATAGTTATCCATCCTATCCCCCCAATTTTTTTATAATACACATAGCCTTCCTTTATAACCATAACATGAATTTTTTATCAATCTCAAGAAATCTGCTGATATTCGGATATTTTTCGAAAAATCCTCATAATTTTTGACAAATTATTCCGAGCTTTTCTATTGAAAACGATTACAAAACATGGTATATTATGAGTACAAGGAAGGAGGATAACACAGATCATTAAGTAGAATTTCTCGAGTAGAACGTAGTAAACACAAAGTTGTTAGAAGTACCAGATTCACCTTTCGTTAAACGAGTTATACGTGTGAAGTAAACGAAACAAAACATCTTTAAAATAAATAGTGAATGCGTACAAAAAGCTTTATCGAAACACGAAAAGAATAGAAGTAACACGGTACGTAAGAAAAAAGATTAAAAATTAAATAGCGTTGAAACTGTAACTAAAACAAAATTTGTTTATTGAAACAGAAATTCGAACATTACTTTACATGTATAATGTAAAGAACCATCATACTTAATAGATCTGAGTCCTTCCAAGAAACAGAGAGCCAAGTCGTCGAGAGCTTGGCTCTTTTTTTGCGCAAAAAAGAGCCTGGAACCTAACTCAAAAAGTTATCTCCCAGACCCTTCCTGTCCGAATAAATGGTGGAAGCAAAAGCAACCTCTGGCCTCGCTATATTAGGATTACTTAACAAACATGGCGTCGCCAAAACTAAAGAAGCGATAACCTTCTTCAATTGCGTGTTGATAGGCAGCTAATACTAGTTCCCGCCCAGCAAAAGCGCTGACTAACATCACCAAGGTTGATTTAGGCAAGTGGAAGTTGGTGGAAAAAGCGTCCACTACTTTGAATTGATAGCCAGGGGTAATGAAGATATCCGTCCAACCGCTGTCTGCTTGAATTTCACCTGCAAACTTGGTGCCAATGGTTTCCAATGTGCGGATTGACGTCGTGCCGACTGCTACGATGCGCCCACCTTGTGCTTTGACTTCTCGTAATGTTTGCGCCGCTTCTTCGGTTAAACGATAAAACTCACTATGCATCTCATGTTCTGCGATATTATCTACACTGACTGGCCGGAAGGTTCCTAGCCCCACATGCAGCGTCAAATAAACCAATTTTACACCTTTGGCTTCAATAGCCGTTAATAATTCTTTTGTGAAGTGCAAGCCCGCAGTTGGGGCCGCTGCTGAACCATTTTCTTTGGCATAGACGGTTTGATAACGATCGGGATCTTCTAAACGTTCCTTGATATAAGGTGGCAAAGGCATTTCACCTAGGGATTCTAATATCTCCAAAAAGATGCCATCATAGTGGAACGTCACAATGCGGCCACCATGCTCTAGTTCTTTCTCCACCACAGCCGTCAAGCGACCATCGCCAAAGGAAATCTCCGTGCCAACCTTAGCGCGGCGTGCCGGCTTAATCAAGGTCTCCCAAGTATCGCCTTCGGTATTCGTTAAAAGCAACACCTCTAAATGACCACCTGTTTCTGGTTTTTCACCATATAAACGAGCGGGTAAAACGCGGGTGTCATTCATGACTAACGCATCCCCTGGTGCCAGTTCATCTAAAATATCGTGGAAATGTTTATCTTCCATCGTCCCAGCGGTATGGTCCAACACCAATAAACGGGACTGATCGCGATCCTTCAGTGGCGTTTGGGCAATCAATTCTTCTGGTAAATCAAAATCAAAGTCTTCTGTTGTTAACATCTTGTCCACTCCTTGTCTCGCCTATTTTAGCACGTTTTCCCCTCCCTCGCTATGAAGACAGATTACTTGTCATTTCACGAAAAACTTTCTATACTTACTTTTAGTAAGAGTTTTCAAAAGAAAGGACTGCTTTTTATGACCCCACCTATCCATCATGTCTCGTTATTAACACGCCACGGCCAAGAAAATGTGGCGTTTTATACCCAACTTTTAGGATTACGTTTTGTTAAAAATACTGTGAATCAAGAAAATCATCGCATGCTGCACTATTATTATGGCGATTATCAAGGCGCCCCCGGAACGGTTGTTACTTTCTTTATCGTTCCGTTACTAGGACATCGCTATGATCAAAATCACTTTTTAGCCACCATTGGTTTGAAAGTTCCCCGCAATTCGTTAAACTACTGGCAAGATCGATTGACACAAGCTGGCGTAACCGTCGAAAAAAACGAAAACACGCTGATCTTTAAGGATCCCGACGACGTGACCATTTATCTTAGTGAGATTGATGCTGATCCATTACCGAAAGATCATCAAGCCCAAAATGATGTTCCTGGGGATAAACAACTTATTGGTATTCGTTCCACTGAATTCCATGTGCCTGACGCTCAAGCTACCAGTGATTTCTTTGAGCAGTTATTAGGTTGGTCGACAAAAGATGGTCGGATTCAACTGAACGAAACGGATTTTGTGGATATTATCCAAACCGAAACCACTGATGTTAGCCGGATGGGACGTGGCAGTATGGACCATATCGCCTTTGCCATCAAAGATGATGAAACTTTAGAAGCCTTACATCAAAAGGCTATCGCCCAAGGTTGGAATGTGGAAAAGATTATCAGCCGTGGTTATTTCAAGAGTCTTTATATTCGTGAGCCTGGGGATAATCGTGTGGAATTCGCCACCATGGCGCCTGGCTTCACCATCGACGAACCCCTGGAAACCTTAGGGGAAAGCTTTGCCTTACCACCATTTTTGGCGGATCAACGGGCCGAAATTGAACAAAACATCTACAAAGAACAATAAACAAAACAGTTCATTCCTGACTGTCCTAGTCTTTTGATTAGGGCAGTTTTTTTATGAGTAAATCCACATTTTTTCGTTATAATAAATATTTCGTTATTTATTATTTTCGCTAAAAAACTAGGATAATATGAAATTCACTCTCACTTACCGACGCTTGCCACCGATCCATCTTGGGTAAGTACCTGTTATTAAAATTTGTTTTAGCAGTATGATTTTCTCATAAAACCGCCTTTTCCAAGACCTTCGATTTGTTTTAATTGCTGTTTTAGGCGATACTAATACAGAAGAGAAAAATGAAAATTTGAGGTGAAATCATGATTGAGTTCCAGCATGTATCAAAAATTTATAAAGGAAACAAAATTGCCGTTGATGACATCAACTTGTCCTTCGATAAAGGGGAGTTCATTTGTTTCATCGGTACTAGTGGGAGCGGAAAAACCACTTCGATGCGCATGATCAATCGCATGACCGACCCTACTAAGGGAAAAATTTTGATTGACGGGAAAGATATCCAACAAATCAATCCGGTAGAATTACGTCGCCAAATCGGGTATGTGATTCAAAATATCGGCTTGATGCCCCATATGACCATTCGCGAAAACATTACCTTAGTGCAAAAGCTGCTAAAAGTCGACGAAGATACCCGGAATAAGACGGCGGAGAAGATGATTGACTTAGTTGAATTGCCACGAGAAATGTTGGATCGTTATCCAAATGAACTTTCCGGTGGACAACAACAACGGATTGGTGTGGTACGGGCCTTGGCTGCCAACCAAGACATTATTTTAATGGATGAACCTTTTGGCGCACTAGACCCAATCACGCGCGATGCCCTACAAGATTTAGTGAAGGATTTACAGGAGCGTCTAGGAAAGACCATCGTTTTCGTAACCCATGATATGGACGAAGCCTTAAAACTAGCCAACCGTATTGCCATCATGAGTGAAGGGAAAGTCATCCAGTTCGACACGCCGGAAAATATCTTGCGTCACCCAGCCAATGAATTTGTAGAAGAACTGATTGGGGAAGACCGTTTGCTGCAAGCCAAACCAGATACCACCACTGTTCAAGAAGTGATGCTGAAAACCGCGATTACCATCACACCCGAAAAATCCCTACAAGAAGCCATCAAGCTCATGCGGGAAAAACGCGTGGATACGTTATTAGTGACGGATAATTCCAACATTTTGAAGGGCTACATCGACGTTGAAACGATTGACCGTAAACGGGGTAAGGTTTCCAGCGTTGGCGATATTATCAATCCCGATGTTTTCTCCGTAAAACAATCTTCTTTATTACGGGATACTTTGCAACGGATTCTAAAACGCGGCTTGAAGTATGTGCCGGTAGTCGATGATCAAAAACGGGTGGTGGGTATCTTAACCCGGGCATCCTTAGTAGATATTGTCTATGACGTGATCTGGGGCGAAGAGCAGTCGGTCAGCCAAGCAGTTGAGGCTGTGAAGCCGACGGAAACTCCTGCAAAGGAGGTCTAGGAAATTATGGAAAGCTTTTTTAATGAATACGGCAGTGAAATTTTAACTAAAAGTGCCGAACACATTTATATTTCAGCAGTAGCACTCTTTTTAGGAATCGTGATTGCTGTTCCGTTAGGGATCCTGTTGACGCGCCTTCCTAAAGTAGCCAATGTCGTGATTGGCATTGCCAGTGCTTTACAGACAGTACCTTCCCTTGCGCTCTTGGCCTTAATGATTCCGTTCTTTGGGGTTGGGAAAACGCCAGCAATTATCGCCCTCTTTATCTACTCACTCTTACCGATTTTGCGTAATACCTATATTGGGATGAAGGGCGTTGACGCCAATTACCGCGACGTAGCCAAAGGCATGGGCATGACCAATCTGCAATCCATCGTGATGGTGGAAGTGCCCATCGCCATGCCGACTATTATGGCGGGGATTCGTTTAGGGGCGGTCTACGTGATTGCTTGGGCAACATTAGCCTCTTATATTGGCGCTGGTGGTCTGGGGGATATGATCTTTAGTGGTTTGAATAACTATATTCCTGCTTTGATCTTTGCCGGAACAATTCCAGTAACAATCTTAGCTCTACTAGCAGATTTCCTACTTGGCTTGTTAGAAGATAAGCTCACTCCAAAAGCACTAAGGGGGGAGAATGAATGATGAAACGACTGACAAAACTTATAATGCTCCTGACTAGTGCTGTTTTGCTGGCTAGCTGTTCTTTGCCTGGGCTGGCCACGAGTTCTGATGAGGATACGATTGCCATCACTGGTGGGATTACCTCAGAGGCGCAGATTTTAGGGAGTATCGTAGCGGGTATGGTGGAACACTATACCGATAAAAATACGACGATTATCAATAATTTAGCTACCACTACCATCAATCACCAAGCTATGATTAACGGTGATGCCTCCATTTCAGCAGCCCGTTATACTGGGACTGACTTGACGACGACCTTAGGCCTGCCACCGGAAAAAGATCCGAAGAAAGCCTTTGATACGGTTAAGTCTGAATTTGAAAAACGGTATGATCAAACTTGGTTCCCTTCTTACGGATTTGAAAATACCTATGTCTTCCTAGTTCGTAAAGATACCGCTGAAAAATACAACTTGAAAAAAGTCAGTGATTTGAAAAATGTCGCTGATGAACTAGTGGCTGGTGTCGATACTTCTTGGATCAACCGTGAAGGTGATGGCTATGATGGCTTTAAAGAAACCTATGGCTTTGCCTTTGAATCAATTTTACCGATGCAGATTGGGCTGGTTTATGATGCCGTTGACGCTGGTAAAATGGACATCGTATTAGGTTATTCCACTGATGGTCGGATTGCTTCTTATGATTTGGTGATGTTAGAGGATGACTTGAGCTTCTTCCCACCTTATGACGCTGCACCCGTTGTAGCCAATCAGACTTTGAAGGATACGCCTAAATTGAAGGATGCTTTAGATAGACTAGCAGGAACGATTTCCACCGAAAAAATGCAAAAGCTAAACTATGAAGCAGATAATAATTTGGTAGAACCTTCCGTAGTGGCGGAGCAGTTCTTAAAAGACAATAATTATTTTGAAGGGAAGTGAGCCTTGTGAATCACATGAATCTGTTGCAACAATTTATTTACTATTTCCAAGAAAATGGCGGATATGTCTTTTCACAATTTTTGCGCCACTTTCTTATTTCAATCTACGGGGTCGTCTTTGCCGCGATTGTGGGGATTCCTATTGGAATTTTGATTTCTCGCCGCCGCAAATTGGCTAACTGGGTCATTCGTCTGGCTAATATCATTCAGACGGTTCCCTCACTGGCGATGATTTCGATTTTAATGATTGGCTTAGGTCTCGGGGTCAATGTGGTTATTGTGACCGTCTTCCTTTATTCCCTCTTACCAATCATCAAAAATACCTATACCGGCATGATCCAAGTGGATAAAAATGCTTTAGATGTTGGGAAAGGTATGGGGATGACCGCTTGGCAACGCCTTTATATGATTGAGCTGCCCCTTTCGGTTTCCGTTATTATGGCGGGGATTCGAAATGCTTTAGTCGTCGCGATTGGGATCACAGCGATTGGTGCCTTTGTAGGTGCTGGTGGTCTAGGGGATATTATTATCCGCGGAACCAACGCCACAGATGGAGCCTCTATCATCTTAGCTGGTGCTTTGCCGACTGCCTTGATGGCCATCATCACTGACTGGGTCCTGGGGATTATTGAACGACGCTTAGATCCAGCTAGCCGTACTAGCCATTAATTTAAAAATCAGAACGACCACTGCCTAGCGCGCCTTCATCAAAGGACACTAGACAGTGGTCGTTTATTTGTTTTGTTTACGAACTTGCCCATACCAACGCCACAGAAAAATATTCACAGCAACTATCAAGCCGATTACCAACACATCTACTAGGCCAAAGAAACCCGTCTTTAGCCGATAAACCAGCGCAGGCGTAAACGCAATCAGGCTAAATGCCGTCACTACACTAGCGCAAAACAACAACACATTTTTAATCATTGAGTTCGCCTCCTCCCACAGTATAATAAATAAAGCGTTTGCTTACTAGCACAACTTTTCAAATATGTTTGTGGCAATCTGCCGGCAGATAATTGTAGCAATTAATCACACATTTGCCACATCTCTGGCAAAAACTTTTGCTTAAATAACAGTTCGCCTCCCGCTATAATCAATCTTGTTCAAACATACACTTAAGGAGGATTTACATATGTCAGAATTTATCGTTGCCATCACTTCATGTCCAGTGGGAATCGCCCACACTTATATGGCTGCCGAAAATTTAGAAAAAGCCGGTGCTGCTGTTGGTGTCAAAGTCAAAGTTGAAACCCACGGTTCGATTGGCGTTGAAAATAGTTTAACTTCTGAGGAAATCGCTCAAGCCGCTGGTGTCATTATTGCCGCAGATACACAAATTGATAAAAGCCGCTTTGCCGGTAAACAATTGATTCAAGTTGGCGTTCAAGAAGGTATCCATCATGCAGATCAGCTGGTCCAAACCATCTTGAAACAGGAAGCGCCCGTACAAAGTGGAACAGCGGTTGAAGCGAGTGCCGCTACGCAAGATTCTCTTGGCAAACGTGCCTATAAGAGCTTAATGAATGGTGTCTCCTATATGGTACCGTTTGTGGTAACTGGTGGTTTATTGATTGCGATCGCTTTATCTATCGGCGGCCAACCTGGCCCTAACGGAATCGCAATCCCAGAAGGTAGTATCTGGGCCACTATGAACACAATTGGCGGGGTTGCCATGGGCTTGATGGTACCAATTTTATCTGCCTTTATCGCGCAAGGAATTGCTGACCGTCCGGGTCTAGTACCTGGTTTTATCGGTGGGATGATTGCTGCAAATGGCTCTCTTTATGGGAGTGAAGCAAATGCTGGCTTTATCGGCGGAATCATCGCCGGCTTCTTAGCTGGTTTTGTCGCTTTAGGCATGAAAAAACTGCCTGTACCTAAAGCTATCCAATCAATTATGCCGATTATCGTCATTCCAGTCATCTCTTCATTAATCGTTGGATTCTCTTTTATCTATGTTATTGGTCAACCGGTGGCTGCACTATTTGCCGGTCTAACCAACTTCTTAGCTGGCTTACAAGGCGGTAGCGAAATCGTCTTAGCCATGGTTTTAGGTGCGATGATTGCCGTTGATATGGGCGGTCCTTTCAACAAAGTAGCCTTTCTATTTGGTTCAGGTATGATTGCCCAAGGAAACTTCAGTATCATGGGACCCATCGCCGTTGCTATCTGTATCCCACCACTAGCACTAGGTGTCGCTACCTTTGTGTTAAAAAATAAATTTTCTAAGCCTGAAAAAGAAGCCGGTAAAGCGTCATTCGCTATGGGGCTATTCGGGATTACTGAAGGTGCAATTCCTTTTGCTTCTTCTGACCCACTACGTGTGATTCCAAGTATCGTCTTAGGTTCTATAACTGGTAGCGTCATCGCTATGCTAGGCAATGTCACAGACCACGTTGCTCATGGTGGCCCTATTGTAGCCGTTTTAGGCGCTGTCGATCATGTCTTGATGTTCTTCGTAGCCGTAGCAGCTGGTATCACTGTAACTGTACTGCTTTTACATCTATTAAAGAAAAATGTGAGCACAGAAACCGTCACTGAAGCAGCACCTACCGCAACAACCATTGCGGCGACACCAGCACCCGCTGCCTTTACTAAACTAACTGATATCCTATCAGAAGAAAGTATCATTTTAGACCTTGAAACTGAAACAAAAGAAGGCGCTATTCACCAATTAGCAGAAACTTTTGATTCCCTAGGCAAGATCGATTCACTGCCTGTTTTTGAAGAAGCGATCTATTCTCGGGAAGCGGAAAGTACCACTGGAATCGGGATGTCCGTTGCGATTCCCCACGGAAAATCTGCGGCAGTCAAAGAACCAAGTGTCGTCTTCGGTCGGGCGGCTAACGGGATCGATTGGAATAGCTTAGACGGCGAACCTTCTAAATTGATCTTCATGATTGCCGTTCCTGAAAATAATAAGGAAGATGCTCATTTGAAAATTTTGCAAATGTTGTCCCGCAAATTGATGGATAATGGCTTCCGCGAAAAACTATTAGCAGCACAAGAAAAAGCCGAAGTGATGGCCTTACTTGATACTGTACATTAAGTCGAATTAGCATTACACTCTGTTTGTACATACAGACAGAGTGTTTGTTTTGTTGGAGGGAGAAATCAGGGTGAATCAACGACAAAAAGAGCTTTTACATCGTCTATTGCATGGTGATACATGGACGATTCAAGCCTTAGCAGGTGAATTACAGGCTTCTGAGCGCACAATCCGCAATGATTTGGTAAAAATTGAGGCCTTATTGACCGCAGACCAGTACCAGTTTACTTTAGCCAAAAAGCCGGGGGTCGGTCTTTCTTTTGAAAGCCCGCAGAAGGCTCAGATTCTGAAAGATTTGATTTTACAAGAAACGGATGTTTACGGTACTGCAGAACGCCGGGACCTATTATTGTTCCATCTTTTAATGGCCACCCGCCCCATGACACTGACTGACTTAGCTGAGCTGCTTTTTGTCAACCGCCAAATGATTCGTGAAGACCTGTCGGCTTTGCAGATCCCGCTTTTCCAACAAGGATTGACCATTACTATTAAACCAAAGACCGGGGTCTTTTTAGAAGGCAGCGAAGGGGCCAAGCGTGAACTATTGGCGCAAACGTTGAAAAAGCTCCAACAAGAACAACAGCCCACTCTGCTGACCGACTTTTTCTCACCAAGAGAAATGAAAGTGATCCAACTAGTCGTCAATAGCTTTGAAGCCAACCATGGATTTCGGCAGCAAACGGATTTCAACAGCATCATGATCCATCTATTTTTTATGGTGGCCCGTTTACGTAAGCATGCAACAATTCAATTAGGTGAAAGTGAGTGGCAGCTGATTCGCCACTCGAAGGCTTTAGACTACGCTCGCGAGTTAGCCCAGCAGCTATCCTTAGAACTGGGCTTGCGTTTTCCCGAGGATGAAATTGGCTACCTTGCCCTGCGCGTCGCCGCTTTTTACACACCACAGGACACTCAAACAAGTTATCTCCACGAAGCAGATCGGCATATCAACGAAATGATCACTGCTTTGATTACGGAGGTCCACTTAATTATGGACTATGACCTATCAGCAGATGAACGCCTGCAAGAGAATCTACGGATGCATTTGAATGCTACCTTCACGCGGATCGCCAGCGGCTTTCACATTAGCAATCCGCTCAAAGACGAGATTTTGAAAAACTATACGCAGCTTTTTTTAATCGTACAATCCATTGCTGAAGAGTTCAAAGAACCTAGTTGGCAGATTCCTGATGAAGAAATTGCCTATCTAACCGTGCATTTACAAGGGGCCATTGAACGCTTGCAAGAACAACAAACCGGCCATTACCGCACCGTAATCGTCTGCAACTATGGCATCGGCGTTTCTGCCTTTATCGAGGCTAAAATCAAGCGTCTCTTTCCTACTATCGAGACCTTAGCCTTGCTTGCAGTCGACGAATTCCCTTATTTTCCTGAAACAGAACAATTGGATTTCGTCCTCAGTACCGTGCCCTTAACCACCGAGTTACCTGTTTTTGAGATTTCGCCACTATTTGAAAGTACTGATCAGCAAAAGCTCAATGCCTATCTCGCCACTAGTCATGAAAAAGCCACACGCCATTTTGATATTAGCCAGTTTACTAATCCTTTTCTGGTACAAACACAGCTACCCCTTACCGGTCAAGCTGAGGTTTTACAAGCCATGGTGGCTAACGTGCGTAAGAAAAATTATGTGACCGACAAGTATTTGGCCACTGTCTTAGCCAGAGAGGCTAAAGCTAGTACCCGTGTTGGCTCACTGATTGCCTTGCCTCACGGCGATCCAGCCGAGATCAAACATTCATTTTTGGCGATTGCTACCTTAGCCCAACCAGTAGACTGGGGCTACGGCCAAGTCCAATTTTTAGTTTTGATTGGTTTACAAAAGGATGCTTTAGGGAATGAAGAAGTCAAAAAATTCTTTTCTCTGATTCATTATCTAGTCGAAGATCAAACTGCCTTAACCGCTGTGTTAAGTGAACGCAATCCCCTTGATTTACTAAAACGCTTATCCACCTATCATTAACAAAAAAGCGACCTGCTAGCCTTAGATCAATGATCTAGTACTAGCAGGTCGCTTTTGCATAGCCTACTTCTATTTCTTCAGATGGTAGCTGTAGGTTGCGACGATAATATTTTGACGCCAAGACAAACGGAAGCGTAAACGGAGATTGGTTTGGTTATGGAGAATATTTTGCCAACGTTTGTTTGGGACAAATTGTGGTACTAACACGGTCGTCGTGTAATTGTGTTTATTGGCTTGCCGACTGACTAAGTCAACATAACGCATGGTCGGGTTCACGATGGAGCGATAAGAAGAATGTACGACAGAGAAGCGGATATCTGGGAAGTATTTCTTGAACTCTTTTTCGATCTCTTCTTCTTTCTCTTTATCCTCATCTAAGGAAACGTGCATTGCGATGACATAATCCCCAATCGAGCGAGCGTAGTTCAAAGCCCCTACATTTACTTGGGTCACATTACCTACTAATACGATCACGGTATTACCCACATATTCATGGAGTTCAATCGCCTTATCCGATTCCAAACGTAGTTGTTCGGCAACATTGCGGTAGTGAATGTGAATCCGGTAAAAAACATAAATCAAAATCGGCATGATAATGAAGAAAGGCCAGATATCGCCTAAACGATAGACGAGCAAGATACCCACAATCGCGTAAGAAATGAAGGCACCCACGATATTGGCAACTGACTTATTCAGCCACTTTTTAGGGAACTCTTTGCGCCACTTGATAACCATCCCGGTTTGTGACAAGGCAAAAGGAATAAAGACCCCGATGGAATATAGTGGAATCAAACGTTCTGTTGAACCTTGGAAAATCAACAAGAGGACAATGGATCCCAAAGCCAAGGTAATGATCCCATTAGAATAACCTAAACGGTCACCACGGTCCATGTACATATGAGGCATGAATTTATCTTTAGCTAAGTTATACGCCAACACTGGAAAAGCAGAGAAGCCCGTATTAGCCGCTACGGCTAAAATCAAGGCCGTCGCAAATTGCAAGGCATAGTATAAAATATTATGACCAAAAACAGCTTTCCCGATTTGAGACAAAACCGTCACTTCGGCTTCTGGTACAATCCCATACCAGTAGTTGATAAACGTGATTCCTACAAAGAAGAAACCGAGAATACCCGCCATCATAGCTAATGTACTAGCGGCATTTTTCGCTTGTGGTTTCTTGAAAAAAGGCACCGCATTACTGATAGCTTCCACCCCAGTTAAAGAAGATGACCCTGATGAGAAGGCCCGCAGTAATAATGCCACGGTGACGCCTGGTATAACAGCTCCTGGGACTGCCGCTGCGTGAAATGGCACGACACCCATTACAATTTTTGCCAAGCCCACCACGATCAACAAGGTGATAATGGCGATAAAACAGTAGACTGGCAGCATTAGAAAGCTAGCAGATTCCCGTAAGCCACGCAAATTCATCAACATAATCAGCAACACAATCACAATTGAAATGGGCACTTGATAGCCATATAAGGCTGGTACCGCCGATGTAATGGCTTCAGCCCCGGCTGAAACAGATACCGCTACGGTTAACATGTAGTCAATCAATAGCGAGCCCCCAGCTAACAAGCCCATATTTTTCCCGAGATTCTCACTACTTACCACATAAGCGCCACCGCCATGGGGATAAGCGTGGATAATCTGGCGATACGACAATGTCAAAGAAACCAATAGAATAATAACAAAAGCAGCAATTGGCAATGAATACCAGATAGCAGCAGTTGACAACGTCACTAATACCACCACAATCTGCTCGGTCCCATACGCAATCGAAGACAATGCGTCAGACGAAAGTAGTGCCAAAGCAGCGAATCGGCTCAATTTTTGATCATCATTTTCGGCTGATTTCAGCGGACGCCCTAACAAAAACCGCTTCAAAAAGTCCATTTTTTTCACTCTCCACTCCATCAAATTCAATCATAAACAAGACAGTATGCTACGCTTATTCTGAAAGAAAGTCAACCTTCTTTTCATAAGCTTTCAGCGAAATTTTCAAAGGTTTTTCTTAATGGTTCTTAACCCGTGAAACCCGCTATTTCTATTGAACCACAAAGCCTCTGATTCTACCAAAAAAGAGCCCTAAAGGCTCTATGGAAAAACACGCCACTGTTTCTGATTTTCAAAATCTTCCGCCTCGGCCGTGGCTTTAGCAGTCATAGCTTTTGGAAACTGTAAAACTTCCAATAAACGGATGGCGTTACGGCTCGTCGCCGGTCCCTCTTTTAATAGATAATCAAAGTGAACGCCCGCATCATCCACCTGTTCTTCAAAATGGACATTGTCACAGCTATGCTTTAAAATCTCCGTCAACTCAATATCGTGAGTCGCCACAAAAGCTAAGACCGGTTGTGTCTTAAGATCGTCGATAAAAGCGGCGGAAGCAGCAATCCGTTCGATGGTGTTGGTTCCTTTCAAAATTTCGTCGATAAAACACAGACACGGCTTACCTTGGGCCAATGCGGTCAAGATCCGTTTCAAAGATTTGATCTCGGCAATAAAATAGCTGTCTCCTGCCAAAACATCATCTTCAATCGCCATAGAAGTCAGAATTTGACTATGCGGTAATTGTAATTCCAGACACAGGGCAGTATTGATGGTTTGTGCCAATAAAGCATTGATTGCGACACTTTTGACATAAGTGGATTTCCCCGAAGCATTTGATCCAGTCACTAAGGTATTGCGGCGCCATAGAACTGGATTGGCCACAGCCTCTGATACCAGCGGATGATAAGCCTCGATTCCCTGCATAGTCATCGCTTTCGTAAACGTAGGTTGGCTCCAATCCGGCATAAATTGGCGATAATTCAAGACCGCAATCCCCACCTCTAATTCACCTAATAACTGCCACAAAGCATATGCTTCACTTTGGTGATGCTGAATTTTACTCAGCACAAAATGATAAGAGATAAACGGCAACATGAAAATCATATTGAGATAATCCATCACCCATTCCATATCCGTGCCCGTTTTAGCTTGAAAAGAAAAGGCAAACTTGGTGATACTTTGAATAGGACGCAAATTTTGTTGCAGTTCCGCTTGAAACGGCGTCTGACTTTTGCTGATACGCTTTGCGGCCGCCACTGTTTGTACTAAGTAGCCCATACTTGCCAGCTCCCGCTCTAGCCGCGCTTTTTTCGTCTGATAGTAAACCGCATTAAACAAGACGCTCGCCAGTAAAACAAAAATTCCTACCATCTGACCTAAAACCAGCAAAAGGATGCCCACTATTGGTAAACAGCCGCAGAGAATGTAAAAGGGCAATTGCCCTAGCTTGCGATGCTCACTGTTCATTAAATAATCTTGCACATAATTGTTATCTTTTTTACCAAGACGCGCAAATTGATAATGCAGTTCCTCCCGTACTTGCGGGTGCTGGCTGTAGTAGTTCATCAACTGCTCTAAACGCGTTAACTGCTTTGACGAAAAGTCATAATTTCGCAGGCGATAATACAAAGCTTCTGATCCCACACTAGAATAAGTTGCACTGATCTGCTGAAAAACTTCCCACATTTTCAAATCATACCACGTTAAGTCATCTATTTCGGCATCAGTGGGCTGCGCTTTTTTCATCAACTGCCAAGCTGCCTTCAAGCTCTCTTCTTTATCGCCAAAACGAGCCTGCCGCGGTGGTCTGCCCCACTCATTGCGGACGCGCTTGCGTAACTGGACACGATTCCAACTTTCTAAACCTGAAATAATCACAACTAGCGCTAGAATAATACCAATCACAAATAATTGTTGTTCCATCTGCCACACTCCTTGCTGACAGTGTACGCTAGTTTAACGGAGAGGACAACGTTATTTTAGCAAGAACAGAAAAGCAGCCGGCCCTCTGTATAAGTGGACAGCTGCTATACCCCTACTTCTGCAATTTATACAATCGTGCCATTTTATTATCTGGGAAATAAACCGATAATTGCTGACTTGTATACAGGTATTGTGTTTTTTGGTCCTTTTGCGGATAAAGCAATTTTACTGAAGTAATCGGTGTTGGTAAAGGAATGTCAAAATGATTTTGAAGGCTGTTTGTTCGCCACACTGCTAGGTAAATCGCTTCTGACGTCTCTAAACCACAAGTGAACCATTCATCATCCAAATGCGGTAGACCAGTATACCAGACAGGCTGACTAGTCGGAATCACTTCTCGAAAAGTTTTGTATGTGGTAATTCCTTCTGCAACCAGTGCTAAGCGCTCGTCACATAATTCTGCCAAATGACCGCTTTGATGGATACGGAAAAGCATGGCATTGATCATATTATAAATAACTTCCTCAGTATCGCCATCCTGTAAAGGATAACTCCAAATTGCGGCTTGTTCAGGTGTTACCGCAGTTGCTGACACTGCCGCAATGGCACCGTTACGTAAATAATCCGTCTGGTCTGTTACAGATTGGATACTGTGACGTGCTAACATTTGATAATCATGTCGCATCCCACCACTACCACAATTTTCGATAATCAACTCAGGATATGCTGTAAAAATTTCATCCAGCCAAGCTAGGTAGGCTCGGTTATGCTGCAGCAATGCATCACTAAAGCTGTCTGTTTGAATATCACTGCCAATTCCTGTCGGTGTATTGTAGTCCATTTTGATATAGCCAACTTTATACTCATCAACCAAGCGTTTAACTACACTCGTGGCATAGCTACGAACATCTGGGTGTCTAAAATCTAAATGATAGCGGCTATGGTCACGAATTCGTTCCCCGTGGCGACAAATGAACCATTCATCTGGTAGTGAATTAGCAAAGTCACTATTGATTCCCATAACTTCAATTTCTAACCATAGTCCTGGAACCATGCCTTTATCACGAATATAATTCATTAGAAATTCGATGCCTTCTGGAAACCGTTCTTTGGAAGGTAACCACTCACCAACGTTGTCCCACCAATAGCCGTCCGAATACCACCCGCAATCTACCACGTAATATTCACAGCCAATCTGAGCTGCTTTATCAATCATTGGTAATTCTTTAGCAGTTGTTGGATCCCCCATTAAACTATTCATATAGTCATTAAAGATAACAGGACACTTTTGATTATCCTGATTGTTGCGGCGAATATCACGGCGATGTGTGGTCAACTGTTGCATCGCTTGTTCAAAACTACCTTTAATTACCCCATAGGCTACTGGGATTGTAGTAAACTGCTCGCCATTTTGCAACTTTTTCCACCAATGATTAGTTGGTTCGGTCGGTCCACCTGCACGAATTGCCAAATATTTACCAAAGCCCGCATCCGTCAATTCCCAGTGCCATTCCCCATTATGCTCAATCTGCCAAAATGTTGTTTGGTCAAGATGTGGCGAATAAACTACACCCATTGGGCTAAATTGTGAACAGGACCAAGAGGTTTCATTCGTAACCTCCACTACTTTTGTCGCATCTTGCAATTTTTCACCATCTAGACAATATTCTAGGCCATACTCCTTTAGCGTCTGATGACGCCACTGTAATTCTCCTTGCCAAGAATTATGTGGAATGTACAATACATCCTCACTATAACGATGATAAATAGCGCCATTGTTGAGACCTATCACGTTCAATGTCGTTACATACTCTAAACCAATCTCTTTTCCTTGATTGGTTGTAACATGCTGCCACGTAAACACTTCAGCATTAGGGTCTTTTATTAGGGTCGTCACAACCGTTAGCTGGATACTATCTTGCTGATAACTCTGTGTAATCTCAAGTATATTTCCTTTTTGAGTCAACTTATCTAAAACAAGATTCCTACCCACCAAAGTATTTCCCAATTTATTGCCTTTATGATCTGGTTGATTGAGGCCTGTTATTTGTATTTCTACTAATGTACTAGCAGCTACAAACTCTGGATCAAGTGAGACGGTCTCATCAAACTGATCAGGTCCCATGTGTAGTAACCGTAACTGCTTTTGTGGCGTTTCCGCAAAAACTATTTGAGTCTGTCCAAGTGTAAATTTGTGATAAATTAGTTCGTTCATTTTGCTATCCTTTCACTGCCCCTGACATCAGCCCTGAAATCAAGTACCGTTGTAAGAAGACAAAAATAATGGTTACAGGTATTACGGCCAAGACACTTGCCGCCATCAAATTACCCCAGTCCGTTGTAAATTGACCTCTAAACAGCGTAATACCTGGTGTTAATGTGCGATGTGCTACGTCATTAATCAATACATACCCGAACATATACTCATTCCAAGCGGTGACAAAGGTGTATAGTCCTGTCGAAACTAAACTAGGAATCGAAACGGGGAGGATGATCTGCACCAAGGTTCTAAAACGAGAAGCTCCATCTAACTCGGCAGACTCTTCTAGTGAAAGAGGTACGCTGTCGAAGAAGCCTTTCATCATGAAGGTGCTTAAGGGAATTACAAAGGTTGAATAAGCCAGAATTAAAGCAGCGTAGGTATTAATCAAGCCCATTCCTTTAAAAATCATATAGATGGGAATCAATAAAAGTACACCTGGTACCATCTGACTGATTGTCAGTGACATACCCGCGACTTTAATTGATTTATATCGGCCATAACGGCTCAAGGCATAACCAGCCAATACTGCAATCACTAATCCAATCAAGGTAGTAATCAGAGATACAATGAAACTATTTTTAAAGAAAATCAGAAAATCTGATTCCTGCAGTACTTCTTGGAAATTTTGTAGACTAAAATTATTGGACCAAAACGATGGCGTAGTCGAGTAAATCTCTGTGTCTGGTTTCAATGCAGTGGAGAGCATCCATAAAAACGGGAAAAATGAAAAGATTGAACAAGCAATCAAAATGATATAGGTTGCTGTTTTAGTAAAAATTTTTTCACCTTTGCTTTTAATCATCTTATTGTGCCCCCTTAGCTTTTTTACGAATGATGCGATAAATTGGCATAATAGCAAAAAGTGCCAATAGTATAACGATCATAATGACCGACAATGCAGATGATTTTCCGATATCATAATTTTTCATCGCATAACGATAAATCATAATTGGTAATGTCTCTGATGCGTAGTTTGGCCCACCTTCTGTCGTGATCCAGATAAAGTCGAAGTTGACTGACGTCCAAACAATGTGCATGAAAATCAATGTTGATAACACATTTTTGATTCCTGGCAGCGTAACATTAAAGAACCGACTGACTAAATTGGCGCCATCTATAGAAGCTGCCTCATATAGATCGTCTGGAATCGATTGCAGCCCCGCTAAAATACTAATGACCCAATACGGAAAGGTCCGCCAAATGTTAATAAAAGTTACAGTTAAAAGTGCCGTTGCTTTATTTCCCAACCAATAAACTGATTGCTCAATCAGACCCGTTTTTACAAGTAAATAGTTGAAAATACCGTAATCCGGATTTAGCATCCATGTCCATGTCAAGCCTGCCACTGCGATAGGAACGATCCAAGGCACAATAATCATGCTGCGGAAAGCTACCCGACCTCGTATTTTTTGGTTCAAAGCAATCCCTACAAACAAACCTAAAATCAGTTCGCCAATGACTGAAACGACGGTCCAAACCACTGTATTCTTTAAATTATTAGTAAATAAATCGTCCGCAAATACCTTCTTAAAATTCTCCAAACCGACAAAGTCATTTAAATTTGGATTCGTTAGGCTTTTCGCATGAAAACTATCCCAAATAACTTGTATCAATGGGATGCCTATTAGAAAAATCATAAAGATGATGGCTGGTGCCATATATACTAATGAATTGATTCGATTTCCCGTCTCTTTCGAGAGTTTTCTACTCGCTTCCATTTTTAATCCCCCATTTGTTCTAGTTGCTACAGACTATATCTACAACTTTTTGTCCAGCTTTAATCAAAAGGGAATGCCTAAGTGCTACGACATTCCCCTGATTTAAAAGCGAATTACTCACCAAGAACCTCTTGATTTTTCAAGGCTTCATTGATTTTATCTGACAAGAATTTTGCAGCATCTTCAGGTGAATCGCCATTTTGCAACACCATTGCAATAGCATCCTGCATAGGTTGCGTGATTTCCGCCATAGAAATAGGTGGTAATGGTTTGGCTTGTTCAATCAGCTCTGGATTGGCAAATCCTGCTGCCCACTTATTACTTTCATCAATCTCCATATCTGTTCGGGGAGAACCTTCTGGACGCCCAGCCTGTTGATTCTCTTTACTTAGTAAAAATTCAACTAATTTTGTCGCTTCTTCTACTTCTTTTTGATCATTGTTATACACATAGTACGTATTGATTTCTAAGAAAGTTGCTGGCGTCGTATTATATGAAGGTAGGCCAACTGCAGCATCTGCCATTTCGTCTGGATTATTTTCTTCATAATTTTGCATCCAAGAACCGTTGTTCATCATGACATACTTCCCGAGAGCAAAGTTTGTATCCAATTCTTCCCAGCCACCAACAGCCGCATTTGGATCGATGACGCCGTTATCCAATAAATCCTTATAAAATTGGAAAACCTCGGTAGCTTTTTTCAAATTATCTGCATTGTCTTGCCAAGTATTTTTATATTTTCCTTCGCCTAAGCTGTCAGCAATTTCCAAGCCATTTTGAAAAATGAAGGATGCCAATTCTTGCGGCGCACGATCACCAGTACCAGCAATCCCAAAAGCAAATTGACCAGTTTTATCTTTCACTGTCTTCGCCATATCAAGTAAATCCTTCCAGGTTTTAGGCGGCTCATTATACCCAGCTTTTTCTAATAAATCTTTGTGATAGACTAGGGCCCGTGGCGCAATATAGTTAGGCAAAGCTTGTAATTTACCATCAGTAGACAAGGCGTCGATGACATTTTCATAATAGTTGTCTTTATCAGCGTAGCTATCCCAGAAACCGGATAAGTCTGCTAAAGCACCCATATTACTAAATTCACCGTACCATTCACCCAATCCCCATGTAATGGAGGGTGCATCGTTAGCTGCTACTGACGTAACAATTTTGTCTTTTAATTGGTCCCAGTTGAACAATTGATAGTCAACTTCTATATTATTTTTTTCCGAATACTCTTTAATCAATTCTTCCTCGTGAACCTGATCCTTGTTTCCTTTAGTCGCACCTGACCAAAAAACTAACTTTACGTCATCACTTTCTGATGAACTACCATTACCACAACCAGCCAAAAATCCACCAACAGCTAACATCGAAACTGCTAATCCAACTATTCTTTTTTTCTTAAACATTTTATTGCCTCCCTAGTTGTTATCGCTTACAATAGTGATTGTACAAGGAAATACAATTGTTTAATATAGCCTGTTCTATTCAGAACTATACATTTTTTGACTATACAGACAAAACATAATTTGATTTCATCTATACATAATTTGACTTTTCGAGGTGCTATATGTTTTTAGAAAGTAAAGAACGTACTGAATTCTTCTTCAATGACTGCCTTTTAACCGATTTTACGATACTTAATTTCGGTCACGAGAACTGCTTGCCTTCTCATAGTTTCGGACCACAAGTTCGGGAGTATTATATTCTCCATTACATTGTGGCTGGCAAAGGCAACTATTCCTTTGGTAACCATCAATATCATTTAAAAAAAGGCGATTTCTTTTTGATCTCCCCTCATGATTCTGATCCCATCTATCAAGCTGATGCAAATCACCCTTGGGAGTATGTTTGGTTTGGATTTGAAGGCTCCTTAGCCAAAAGTGTTTTAGAAGAATTAGGGTATCACAATGATAACCGTGTTGGTCACTTTACCGATCCGGAAAAAATGAATTATGAACTCCAACAATTGATTTCTACTGATTTTTTCTCTAAATCCAGTACACTGACCATTCAAGGTAAGTTGCTTGAGCTTATTTCTTTATTGAGCTTAGATGGCACCAATGTTTCACTGAACTCTAATATGACGCAAGTTGATAAACATATTGAACAATTCGTGCTCTATGTACGGCAAAACTATTGGCGTGAAGATCTTTCCGTACAAAAAATAGCCGAAGATCTAAATCTTAACCACTCCTATCTTTCAAGAATCATCTCAAAAAAATTTCAACAAAGTGCGCTGAATTACTTAATTAAGTATCGACTGCTTAAAGCACGCTTTTTAGTTGAAAATTCCGACCATACCATTGCGACGATTGCAAAAGCAGTAGGCTATCAGAACCCCCTATCCTTTTCCCGTGCCTATAAACGAATCTATGGACATTCCCCCCGAAACTAAAAAAAACAATCTTGATCAGCAATACGATCAAGATTGTTTTTTATCCTATTATTAATGGAACAAATGACTTTCATGGGATACTTTTGCCAATTTTTTAGTTTGTTCGGAGATGTATGGATAGAGCCAGGTTCCCAAAACACCAAAGACGACGAAGATACCCACCATGATCCAAATCGCGGTTGTAGCATTAGGCCAGTAAATACCACCGGCGGATTCCCGCAAGAGATTCACTGCGTGTGTAAACGGCAGGAACGGGTTAATCATTTGGAAGAACTTCCCGGAGACTTGGATTGGGTAGTTCCCACCTCCACCAGAGATGGAGAGGACCAGAATAATGATGGCGATTCCCTTGCCGACATTACCAAAAAGAGCCACCAGCACATAGACCATCATCATGAAGGCTAATGCGATCAGTAAAGCAAATAATACGCTATAAAATGGAGCCCGTACGTCAACGCCTAATAAGAAGTAATTCCCTAGCGTTACAATCAAGGCTTGAGCCAGTCCCATAGTCAAGAATGTCAGCATCCGAGCGCCAAATTGTTCACGTTTGCTGTAACGTTTTTTATCGTCACCTTCTAAAAAGAAGTCAGTGGTCGCCACACTTGAGAACAAGACTGCTCCCACCCACAAACACAAGGCGGTATAGAATGGTGTGCTAGCCGAACCATTATTGGCGATTGGGTAAAGTTCTTTGGTGCTAACTTCTACCGGTTGGGTGAAAAAGTCACTTTCCTTATTGGCATCTAGTTTCAATAATTTGATGACTTGGGCCAAATCGACTTCCTTTTCACCTTTACGAATCGCATCAGCAGCTTTATGCAAGCCTGACTTGATGGTCGGCCAGTCATTTTGAATCAAGTCAACCGCCGCATTTAGGGCTGTTTCGACTTGAGGCATTTTATCATTGACCGTATTCAAAGTTGTAGTGATTTCAGTTTTCAGAGTAGGCCAGTCATTTTGAATGAAGTCAGCTGCTAAACCTAGCTTTTCCTCCACAACTGGTAATTCGTTGTTGTAGAGGTCGACGCCTTTGTTGATGCCCGCAACGATTTCATTCATGTGCCCATTCAACATGGTATTCGCATCATGTAATTCTTTTTTGATAGCGGGCATTTCTTTTTGGTATTTTTCTAAGATTGCCACCGCATTTTTCACGACATCTTTGGTTGAAGCCAACAAGTTGTTTAACTCGTCATAATCAACTTTGGCTAAGAGGTCTTGGGCCGTGTCAATTCCAGTAATCAACTGCGTCAATATTTGCGAAACTTGGCCGGAAATATCCAGTTGTTGGATCGTTTGAATCACTTGACGAACTTCTTGACCTACGGCAATGATATCATCCATTGCTTTTTGTAAATCGGCGGAAGAAATCTTATCCACATTGATGGCTGCTAAACGACTTTGCAAACCTTGTAGCAAGGTTTGAACATTTGTTAATTTAGTGATGGCATCTGCCAAACCATCAGAAGGATACTTTTCATTTAAGTTGGTAATAAAACTCAACAAGTCACCGACGATTTTTTGTTGGAAGGTCAGTTGCTTATCTAAAGCTGACAATAATGCCTTAATAGCCGTCCGTTCTTCCGGTGTCAGTTCGTTGTCTGCCGCGTAATCTTTGATTTTTTGAGCAGTATTGACGGTTAAATCGGCCAAATCCAGTACTGATTCCAAAGTAGTTTGCACGGAACTCGTAATTGTGGGTAAAACACTTTGTAGCTGTGTTGCAAATTCTTTCGTAGAACCCGCAATTTGATCTGCTTGATTCCCAAATTTTTGGATTTCTGGCATGGTATCTTGCACTTTGCCAATGATTTCGATACCCTTTTTAGCACTATCAATTCCTTGGCTCATGGTAGACTCAATCTTGTCGAAATCTTCATCGATCATGGCCAATTGTTTGCCGGCATTTTGGATTTCCGGAATTTTCTTTTGCAAATCTAAAATGATAGCCGCCTGCTTTTTCAGCTCAGGCATTTTATCATTCAAGGCTACCAACTTATCCCCCATTGCGTCCACTTCAGGAATATAATCGACAAATTCATTGGCTTTATTTAGTTTTTCTTTCAGTTCTGGCATTTTTTCCTGTAGTTCAATGACTTCTTTGGTATAACCATCAATTTTGTCCAGATTATCGTCTGTGGATAAAATCATATTTTTCACTTTGTTGATGCTTAACAGATTGGCATCAATATTATAGCCAATTTCATTGAAGACCTTGACTAAAGTCGAGCTAGCGGTCTTGGTAAATTCATCACTAATCTGCGCCTGTAATGAACTTGCACCCTTCTCCGTGATTTTGGGCGCAATAGCATTGATTTTTTCATTGACGCTGTATTCGATTTTAGGTTTGTGGATTTCTCCCGTGGTAAAGCTCAATAAATCTTTGGAAAAATCAGCGGGCAAGTAAATCCCAGCATAATACTTACCAGATTTTACCCCTTCATCCAAATCCGCCTTCGAATCAACAAATTGCCAACCTAATTGTTTGTTCTCATGCAGGTTTTTGATGACTTCCTTCCCAATCTCTACCTGCTTCCCTTGAAATTCTGCTGGTTTATCGGCACTGTATACCGCAATCGGTAGCTCACCGGTGTTGCCATATGGATCCCATAATGCTTTGATATTAAACCAAGCATATAAGGAAGGAATGATCATTAAGGCTAGTATCAGCAAGGTTGCATTTTTAAAGATTCGTTTCCAATCCAACACATAAAGTTTTAACGTATTTTTGATGTGCTTCATAAAGATCCCCTTCTTTGTTAGTCGCCCAAATACTGTACCACCATTTATGGAATTTGAGAAATGAAAAAAACGTGCTATTTTCCGAAAACGACTAATTTTTAGACAAATCAAGCGGTCTGTCGCACCTTTATTTTGGCATATTCTTGTAAACCTGTCATGTTTGAGCGCTTTATAATAGAAAAAAACAGTCCAATGACGAATTGGACTGTTTTTATGAAGAGCTTTAGCGCTTAGAAGCGAACTCTTCCATGACTTGTTTCACCTCTGCAACTTTTTCCGGTTGTAAGTAGGAGATGGCTTTGGGGATCATCCCCATTACCTCTAGCTTATTCAAATGTCCCGTCTGCTTTTTCTCAAAAGCTTGCGCTAGCAGTTGTTTCATCTCCGTTTGTTTTTCTGGTTTTGTACGTTCTAGAATAAAGGTCAAAAATTTTTCTTCTGGCTTCATGGTTAGACTCCTTTTGCATGTTTGAATTTTTGAATCAAGGCATCGGCCGCCTGTTGTAGCGCCGCTGCATCTTCATCAGAGGTTTGATAGCGCATCGGCTGGCTCACCTGGTCGATTAAAACCACCGGCACAAACACTGATCCTTGTCGTTGAAAACGAATCTGGGGATGACGAACCGTCTCGCCACAGTACCCTGGTAAAAGATACGCCAGTTCTACTTCTTCGTCATTTAGAATCCGGCAGCGATAATAGCCATCTTCAATCCAGTCCTTTTCGCCAAAATGCTGGCTCAGCCAATCTTTCGTCGTTTCGTCCATCTTACGCCTCCCTGGCAATAATCAACTTACCAGCTGGTGGATGTCCTTCTAGTAAGCGATGCGCTTCGATAACACTCTCCGTAGTAAACGGTAGTACGCGGTCGATTTTTACTTGAAAACGTCCGGCAGTCATCTGCGCCAATAAATAATCAAACGCCTCGCGATCCTTGTATTCTTTACTAGGTCCCATGTGTAGGTAAGTCGCTGGTTTAGCGGCCTGTTGTGCCGCAGAAGGCAAATCATTCAAGGCGACATAGACACCGCCTGCCTTTAAAATAGCCAAGCCATTTTCAATCCCGCGACTTCCCTTAGTCGCGTCAATCACCACATCCCCTTGGTCCGCCCAAACCTTAGCTGGTTCCGTTTGATCATAGGCTAAAAATTCAACGTTTCCAAGACTTTCCACATAATCTTTATTACGGCTCGAAGCTATCGCCAAAACTCGAAAGTCATTTTGCGCCAACTGCACTAAAGAACTACCTACACCACCTGAAGCACCTTGTACAACTAAGGTTCCTGCTTCTACAGGCAGTAAATGATGCAATAAGTTATACGCTGTAATACCAATTGTGGGCAGCCCGGCTCCTTCTGCAAAAGAAACCTCTGCTGGCTTCAAGACCACCTTCGACTGAAAGACCACTACTTCCTCTCCGTAAGCTCCCTTGGGCGCATGAACAATCACTTCGTCCCCTACTTTAAAATCTGTGACGGCCGAGCCCACTTCGATAACAACACCACTAGCATCACTACCCATGACGTAAGGAAACTCAATTGGACGTGTGCCATCCATTTCCCCACGGCGCAAGGCAGTATCATAAGGATTGATGGCAAAGGCTTTGACTGCCACCCGTACTTGTTTGTCTTTTAAAGGTGCTCCTGCTATTTCTATTGTTTCAAAAACATCCGGTGCACCATATTCCTTGATTGCAAAAGCCTTCATCTGAATCGCCTCCATAGCTAAAGTGTAGCAAGAAAGGCTTGAAAGCTCAAAAAGAAGCACTTGAAAAGACCGCTCACTATCTGGAAGACGTTTCTAACAGAAAATCATATTTTGCTAGTCCTGCTCTGTCTTTTTTTCCGCTTCAGATGAAAAACCTGAAAAATCAAAGTCCTATTTGGTGCTATAGTAAAAAGAAAACCCTGAAGGAGGAACACTATGACCATTGAGACAATCAGCCTTCTTGCACTGGTCTTGATCCTATCGTTGATTGTTTTTTTCGTAATAAAGCATCAACTTCAAGGACAATTAAAAAAGCAGAAAAGTTTTTTGCAAAAGGATTTGTATAATCTAAAAAGTGAATTGGAAGCTACCCAAGAGGAATACAAGCAGGCAATTAAGGAACTGCGCCTCACCCAAGATATTTTAGCTGAACAACTGGATAAATTGCAGCAGCAATTATTAATGGAACGTGACGAACGGACTGAACGACTGGATCAATCTTCACAACAGCTACATCAAATCGTCAATAAACAGCAGCTACAAGCTAAAGTTATCGACACGCTAGCAGCCATTTCTAATGAAGCACCTGTAAGCACCCTTCCAGACAAACCAAGTCAACAACTTGACCTAGCGCACCTCCCACAACAACTAGACACCATTATGGAAATAATGGATCACGTCCAAGAAATCGAACAAGCACTTGCGAAGCTAAATAGCTGAGCAAGTGTTTTTATTTAAAATAATTCTAATTTATCTCTTTTTTTTCGTCCCATGTTCAAAAAATAGATAAATTTTACGTTTTTTTAGTGTTATATTAAGGGAAAAAGAATAAATAATGATTGTACTCTAAAAAAACAAACGTGTTTTTGCCGTTTTTTCAACATTTGACACCTGCCTGTTAAATATTGGCAAGTCTTTTTAATTTAATATAAAATGGTAATTAGATAAAATTGTTTACAGATAGCATACAATTTATAATTTTGTTATTTATTTTAAGGAGGCGCTAGGATTGCGAAAAAAGGATTTATTGGAAAAACCCTACGATGCTTTGAATGAGATCGTGTTCTACTTATATTACCAATCAGAACCTGTCAAAAAATCAAAGCTGACCGACCTTTTTGATTTGAGTTTGCCTACCTTAAATGATTACTTGCAAATTCTAAGCGAACTGGTCTATGAAGAACACTTAGAGACAAATATTCGTATTGTGCATAACGGAGACTCCATTTCCTTAGAGAAAACGGATGATTTCCCTATGAAACGAATTGCGGATCTCTTTTTGGACCAATCAATCAAATATCATATGATTCTGAATCTTTACGAGGATGATACTCTTGATTGGAATTTTTTCCAAGAAGAATACAGTATCAGCTCTGCTACGTATTATCGGCGTATCAATGAATTGAACAGTCTATTAGCAGAATTTGATATTGCTATCAAACGTGGTCGCTTAGTCGGTGATGAAAAGCAGATTCGTTACTTTTACTATTCGTTTTTCTGGTTTCTATTTGAAAATAAAACTAATTTTGCAAAACAAACAGCCAATCAATATATCAACCTGATTGAGTTGCTACAAACAAAGCTAAATGTACTTTTGGATGATACAGAAATCTTACAGATTAAGTTATGGATGAAAGTCACCTTTAAGCGACATAATCGCAATAAATCCCAACTGAGTGATCTTAGACTGGATGATCTAGACAGACCGATGTTTGAAGAAATCGATGCAGCTTTCAAAATCTATATGAAAAGTAATGATCGCTTTTATTCTTTACAAGAGTCACAAATTTTCTATGATTTCTTTTGCTCTCTACGAAACTTTTCACCTAATTCAGTCTTTGCAAATCGTTTAGCAGCTGCGCAACGCTCGGAAGATTCCTATCTATGGCACATGGTTAAACAAACCATGCGTTACCTTAAAAAAATTGGGGTCATCCATTCTTCTTATCCAGAAGCTAAAATGCGCTATATAGAGAACTTAACTTTTCAATTTTACTCACAACTTTACTACTTTGATGGTTACATTCAGGATTTTGAAAGTAATTATCATAATGAGCAACATCAAATATATCCCGTGCCCATCCATTCAGATTTAGTAAAGAAGGTTTGTGAATTTTGCGGAAAAGAATTTGGTTGCCAGCTTGGGTTAAAATTTGAATCTAGTCTAGCAACGCTTAACTTTTTCATCATTTTAAATCAGCTCACTGAGCTTAGTGATGATAAAGTAAAAATCGGGGTTACCCACTCACTTAGTCCTTTTCTAACGGAAATTGTCATTGAATTAGTGACGAAATATCTAGGACAACGTTACCCAGTCAAAGTAGAAGTGTTCAACAATGAGATTTATTATGATCTGGTAATTTCTAATACTTATGATGCCGGAATGGCCGAGAACGGCGAATACTTTTATGCCTACTACAATCACACTAATCCTTATGACTTACGTAAAATCCGTGACATAGTGGATAAAATCGCCAAGGACCATACGTTGATTCAAACTGATCTCACCTATGATGATCAGCAATAAAACTTACAAAAATTAGTAACTTCTGCTAATTATTTTGGCTCTTTGTCAATGATGTTGGGAAAGAAAAATCCAAAAGATAATTTGGTCCAGAGGAGAAATCCTCTGGATTTTTTATATTCTTACTAATGCTTTTCCCTGGCATAAAAAAATACGTAGTTTGAAATTATAGAAATCTCGAAAATCGTAGGCATTCCGTTTCAATACCTTGATATGATTATTCAGGCATTCTAATGGACCATTGGAATAGGGATAACGTAGTGCATTTTTGATTTGTTTATGATATTTCTTAAAGGTGTTTATCGTAGTTTGGTATTGATTGGGAAGAGCTGTGTAGTCTAGGGAGAGTAATTCACTAAAGCCTAAGACATCCCGTTTTTTAACTCGATAAAGGAACCCTTGATAGATATCGTAACCTATTTTTAACTCATCACTGTAGGAAAGAAGGCGGTCAACGATTTCGGTTTCAGTTAAATGCTTCTTAAAACTTGGGCGCCAAATAGGCTTTTGGTAATTCAATTTATCTTGATTCTTCTGAAGTAGCTTCCAGTAGCGCTTTAATTGTTTTCCTTTTGAACGATCCTGCGGATCCTTCAAAAAAAGATTTGTCCAAGAGATACGATGGTTTCTGAAAGTTCGCCCAATGTGCTGTACAATGTGGAAACGATCAATAAGTAGCTTTGCCTTTGGAAATAGCTTATGAACTAGCGACATGTAAGGTGAGTACATGTCAATTACAATATGTGTGACTTGATCACGTTGTGACTTTGAAAAACGATAAAAATATTTTTTTAGATAAGACAATTGTCGATTTTCCAAAATATCAAAGAGTTGGTTTGTTTCACCGTCCATCATGATAAAGCTCATGGCACCAGAAGCATTTCGAACAGATTTGAATTCATCAAAAAGTAAGATTTTAGGCAGCCTTGTTTTAAACGGGTTCATTGGCTGGTAGAATTTTTTGAGTATACGATAGACGGAAGAAGTAGAAATTTTTTTCTGATGGGCGATTTCAGTCATTGACGTGTTCTTTTGGAGTCGCTCAACAACTGACCATCTTACTTTACGACTAATGAAACAATGTTTGTCGACTACTGAAGTGTCAGCTACGACAGTCTTTCCACAATGCTTACAGCGGAAACGTTGTTTTTCTAAATCTAAATAGGTTTTGTATTCCGACACATCATGG
>NZ_BCQJ01000012.1 GCF_001544375.1 Enterococcus canis NBRC 100695
TGGAATCTCTGGTACCTCAATCTCTACTGCGTCCCCTGGTTTTCCTGGATATTCTTCTGATGGATAGCCTTCAATTGGATCGCCATTTTCATCAACTGGTGTCACCGTAATCGTGCTGCTTGGTTCTACTTCACGGTACACATAGTTGACTTCAATTGGATCATACCCAACTGTCCCTGTCGCATTGCTTGGGACTTCTACCAATTCATACGTCTTGCCATCTTTTTCAATTGTTTCTGGTCCCGTTGTTTCGTATTCTGTTTCAACGCGTTGGGTTTTCTCACTTCCTGCTTGAAGCTCGTTCCCCTCTTCGTCCTGATACGTTACTTTGATTTCTGTTACTTTCACGTAGGTTACTGGGACTTCTGTATCTTCCTCTGGGTATTCCGTCGGAATGTCTTCGTCTGGCGTTTCACGTTCATATCCTGGAATCTCTGGTACCTCAATCTCTACTGGCTCCCCTGGTTTTCCTGGATATTCTTCTGATGGATAGCCTTCAATTGGATCGCCATTTTCATCAACTGGTGTCACCGTAATAGTAACTTCATTCGATGGTAATATTCCAGCATTTAAAAACTGTGATTGAACGGATTCAGAAAGTTCAAATTCAACAAAATCTCCATCTTGTACATTGTTTCCTACTAAGGGATAATTTAAAGGACGAGGCATAGTAAATGTCTCATTTTCACCAATCACAAATTGAACTTGATAACGCCCAAAATCAAGATTTCCAAAATAGTATTCTCCATTTTGATCAGTGTTTACTTCATATAAGATTTCAAAACTATTTTTTTCATTATTGAATTTTTTTAATATTACTTTGTATTCTTCTAAAGGGTTATCCAAGGATCCCATGTAAATGCCATTTAAATCGCCATCTAGAAAAACTTTTCCCCCAACAAATGGGTTCACAACATTCACGACATTATTTGTGGATTCGACCATATCCATACTTGTAGTCGTTCGAGTTCCCATAGAGTTATAGACAGTATTTCCAATACGAAGAATATCAGCCGTCGGTACGTAGGCATCGTATTCAAAAAATACGGATGTTTCTGCCGCTAATATAGTTCCTTCTTGAGAAGTTATTTTAATTTTTCTTGCAGATGAAAATCCTAAAACTGACATTTCTGCTTCAGTGAGCCATTCTGATTTTAAATCATCTGAGTAAGTTGTTCCTTGTTCTTCTATAGAATACAAGACTTCATATCCTTCTGGTGCACGAACAGGCCCTAATAATTGCACTGGAAACTCACTGTTTCTAGAATCATTTTGATCATTTAACGTGTGATCACCTTGATACGGAAGGATATTTAATGACTCTGTAAAGGGATAATCTACTTTTGTTGTGTTGTCAATATATAGCCGATAAGTAATGTTTGAATTAGGAATAGTATTTGTTTGTTCTAAAAAGGGAGCTAATTCATCAGAAGTCCTCTTCGATTTCACATAATTAACCAATGCTTCAGCTTGTCGAAGATTAATAGTTTGAGTCTCGTGATACACTAATTCCTCTGTATTTTGATTTCCATTTATATCTAATTCATCTGGAACCCCAGGCTGAGGATCTTGGGGAAAATAAGGTTCTGTTGTACCATCGGGATATTTATCCTGACTTCCCCAAATAAAGTAGGACTCTATTTCATTTAGCCCTGCCTGAGATCCATAATTGGCAAATAGATTAAAATAGGCACTTAGGTTCTTTTCTCGGAATGTAACATCTTCATATAAGAAAAAGTACGCCGTTTTTCCAGTTTCTTTATAGTTTTCGACCACTCGAGAGGGACGTTGATTGACAATTGGGTCAATAAATCTCAGTCTAACGTCTCTAACTTCTATACCTGGAGGAGCTAAAACCACATATCCCGTGGTCCCTTCTACTAATTCTGGTTTATCATTTCCCGAACCATTTTGGCGTTCTAAAGCTATATCAACTGTATGGTTATATGAAAAGCTATTACCTATGAACAAATTATTATTAGTTATGTTACTTCCATAATTATGAAATGAAACCTGTTCGGGTAAAGTAAAAGAAACATCATTTACATATGTGGTTGTTGGTGATCCTCCCAGATTTTCATATTTACTGTCTATATCGACAGTTGATGATACCCCAAAGTTAGTAGTACTACGACTCGATGATTCAGCCGCATCCTCTTTTAACATCTGAATTTTTGATTCATCTAAATCAAAAACTAAGAATAAGTTTATAGCCTCAGTACCTGTATTTAAAATATTAACTTGCTCATCAAAAACTAGTTTATACTTTTGAAACGGTCCTGCCTTTTTTATAGTTTCAAAATGATTTCTATCAGTTGTATTTTTAATATTCTCAATTATTAATGTCTCATTTCCCTCAAAATCAATACCAATCAGCTGATTATTTCCTAATTTATTTATATCTTCAAGTGTGAAGGCATCTTCGCCTATTAATAACTGATACCCAGATATGCTCGAAGGGACACCTTCTATACTTGGATCCGAAAAGTCTAAACTCACACTCTTCAAGCCCAAAGTCTCCGTTTTTTCTTCAACTGCATCATTAGAATAACTTACTTGCGTTGAGGTTACTATGGAGGCTTGATTTACATCAGAATTAAGAATAAATTTGTTACGATATAAGCTACCATCTTGAAGATACCCCCACCACATCGTATCATGAAATAGATTTGGAGACCCCACATTTGTTAAAGTTACAGGTAAAACATTAGACGTACCTTCATACATCAGGGTTCTAGAATTATCTTCTTCTAAATAGCTAATAGAAAAACTAATAGGAATATTCTCATCAAAAACAGCACCAGGCAAAACTAAATCTAATGGAAATATGAAAGCTGTTCCGGAAACATTACCATCTAGCTCCTCAGGCGTAAATATCCATTCCCCATTATTATCTTTAATTGTTACATCTCCAGCTGGAAATCCATGCTCTACTGGTCTAAACGTATAATCCTCGTTTGGAAGATGAACATTTACGATGAGATTTCTATTCTCAATCCCTAAGGAACCTCTTACATCATTAAGTTCGCCTCCTATAAAGTATCGTTCGGCATTTAAATAAAATCTTTTGGGAGTACTATCGGCTTTTCCAGCTTCTACTTCATTTTCGCTATAGTGTATTTCAGGAAAATCCGGTTCGCTTTCTTTATACTCACTTAGTGTGTGGGCAACTAAAGAAAGCGTCGAATTAGTTATATCACTCTCATTGTTATCCATTAACTTAGCATCAATAATAATTGGATCATTATTTCTGTATCCATAATTTTTTGTTTTTACTGTGAATGGAATCGATACTTCTTGCCCAGGAGCTAGCTGATTCAAAGTAATTCTAATTAAAACTACATCTTGAAGGTGTTCTACACTTTTTGATTTAATTTGTGAAACACCTTCATTCGGCCAATCACTTACCTGTATCATTTCAAACTTATCGGTCGGAAAACGATATTCAATCACCGGGTCTGGATAACTAGTTTGTTGTTCTTCCGTTTGTGTGTACCGAACTGTTGTCTTTAGATTCAATTTTTCTCCACTAAGAAAATCAGTGTACGAGTTTGAAAAATAAGCAGATCCCGGCATTGTCTTATCATATACTGTTTCAATAGTGATAGCTTCAGTTGAAGATTCCGCATCCCTCTCAAACTTCACACTTTTGTTTTTTTCTTTGGAAGCTTCCACATTCTTATCGTGAGATTCATCACTATCGTCTATAACCGTCTTACCTTCGTCTTCAACAGGTGGATCTTGATTTGTTTCTATAGGTATATCCTCAGTAGAGATTTCTTCACTTTGTTCTAATTCTGATTGCTCCGTGGATTCATCGCTGGTTACAACAGTACTTTCCTCAGTTAGTTCATTAGTACTTTCAGAATCCATGGTATCAGGAATACTGCTTTGCGTTGTAGCAATAATATCTTGTTCTTGTCCAAAAACTACCCCAATTGGCGTAAGCGAATTCATAACAAGTACCATTGACAGCAGTATTGATGCCATCTTTTTCATTTACTCATCTCCTCATTGTTGAATATTTTCAATATGTGTTGGTAGCTTTTTTGATAATAAGTAGTTTTCAAACTTAAAATTGGTATGATATATTTCCCGATCCTCCAAATATTTATAGGTATCTTCATAGACAATCTCCCTAAGATTATTTAATCCAGCGATATCTGCCTGTTCCATATTCATCCCAAATAGTAGACAAACTTGTAAATATGCATCCGAAAAATTCAATTCTCCAATCATTTCCTCAAAATTGTTCGAACTAATTTTTTTTACTAATTCTAGCGTATATACTCTTTTTTCATTAAATAGACTTCTTAATTCCGAAAAGAAATAATTCTGAATTGTTGATGTTTTTTCTTTCCCTTCATCCTCTGAGAGGATAAGCTCATCAAATGAATAGTTCCATAAAAAACTCATTTTTCCTTTCCTCCTTCTTCTCATTTTGAAATTCACTTTTCTTAATTCCTCCCTCCATGAAGCCATGATACTAGTGTTCATTTCATAACCAGGGTTATACTTCAAGTATAGCTTTCTATTTAAAGTTTCAATAAATTTGAAAATTAATCAAAAAAAAAGTAATTTATCGAAAAAACGACAAATTACTTTTCAAATATTTGATTAAGCTAAACTTTTACAACCGAAATAGGTATTAGATATTTTAATAGCTCGTTTCCCCCAATTAGTAGCATTTTTATATTGTTTCTTCTTTTCATAAATTTGTATCATCATTTTACAGATATCGACCCCTTGAAAAGGATTATTCGCAACGTTGCCTTCATCCAAAAAATAATCTTCGCTTAGTGCTAAACATCTAGCGTGTTGTTTATTATGAAAGTTTAACATAAACTCATAAAACAGTTGATTTGGGTGCTTTCTCTTCTTCGTTGTCCTTTGTTCTATTTTTGAAATGAGGTTAATTGCTTTATCACATTTGCCTTGCTCTATCAGTACAGTCGCAAAAGTATATATGTAAGGCTCTATTTCTTTTGTAAAATGCGGATTCGCTATGTTGACCGAAATATCTTCTAAAATTTCTTCCTTATTTATAGTACTTGATGTAGTATACGAAAATAATAGGATTTTCGAGATACATTGTCTGATAAACCCTTCGCTATCTGTTGTATAGATAGTTTTCGATACAATTTTTTCAAGAAAATGAGTTGCTTCATTAGTAAAACCATAATAGAGCATACATTGCCCATACAGATAATTCCACATATCTATAAAATAATCTTTGTGACTAACACTGTGAACTAAATCTCTTTTTTCTGGTAACTCTTTTAATAATTGTGATCTCATCCCTGTTTCCCATTGAAAAAGTAACATAAGTATCGAGAGGTAGGCCCTATTTTCACTACTTTTATTGTTTTCTATCGCTATTTGACAAATTTCAATTGCCTGAAAAATTTCTCGATTGAAATTAGCCGAGATTATTTCATAAATATAGATAGCTTCCTTTACTGACTCACTACATGCTTCTTTTTCCAAAATTTGATCTAAAAACCGAATAACTTTCTTATCTTCAAAAATCTCAGGTTTAACAATGGAACCTAATAGTTCAAGAATAAAGTATGCGTCTATAGACAGCTCTTTCCTTAATAATTTTTCACGTACATGTTCAAATTGCACATAGTCTCCTCTATATAAGGCTTGAAAGCTCTCTTGTAATTCTTTAATAGTCTGTGGACTATCTTGTTCTACAAAATTGATTTTCATACTATATCTTGCTTCAAGAGACAAAAGAAGCTCAATACTTGGACAACGTCTGCCTTTTTCAATATTTGATAAATGTGCTACGCTGATGTGCTCACTATCAGCAAATTTTTTCATATCATATCCCACAACTAATCTCTTAAATTTTATCAATATTCCTATCATTTTGTCCCCACTTTCTTAATCACAGTCTAATAATTTCATATTTCTTAATAATAGTAAAGATTTTTGATAAATTTTATCTTCTTTTATGTTTGACTATGGATAGATTGGCAATACAGTAAATTAGTTCGAGAAATAAAGAATACATAATTAAGTTTGAAAACAAAAAGACTGCACGAAAATGATTTCTCATATTTCGTGCAGTCACAATTAGTTTTCTTGTCCCTTGCGCTTTGATCTTCACAGAATTCTGCCGCTATTATCGTGCTTCTTCTACTTAGTTAATTAAGCCGTTTTTCTAAAGAATGTATGTTTCTTAGTATTAACAAAGGTTTCTATCCAACCCGTATAAAAGATTGCATTTTCTAAAGCGAACTTTCAAAATGTATTCAATATTCATTTACGAAAAAAGACGTCATGTAAATTATCAACATCATTCTTACATCGGCGCTAAATTAAAAATTACCTTGTCGCCTTCTTTTAAGATGACTTCTTTGGCACCTGTCATCACTTCTTTGTCATTGATGGTGTAGGTCCAATATTTTTTCGCTGTATCATCTTGCGCATGACCGTCAATGCTGGTGATAAAACCATCTTGGTCTTTAATGTCAAAACTGTTGGACATCACAGTGAATAGGTTATCGCCCTCTTTAAAATCCACTTCTTTAGTGCTGATTTCTTTTCCGTCTTCCTGCAAAATAACCGTTGCGTGCTGTGCTGCTACGCTTTGTTGCGAGGTTTCCGCAGTAGAGGATGCGCTGGAAGCATCCGTTCCGCCAGTACCACCACAGGCAGATAATACTAAGACACTTGCTAAGACCAGTGACCATTGTCCAATTTTTTTCATCCTTCATTCCTCCCTTTTCCTCTATTTAATCACACTTGTAAATGCTATTGAACTAAGAATTCCATGGGCATTCTCTATGCTCTCTCATCTAACACAAAAAAGGAGTAGCACGACCTACTCCTTTTTGCTCGGCTAAATGTTCCGCTAGCCTGATTTTATTCGACTTTATCTGTGTCTTCCTTGGTGATTAACAAATTCGCAATCTCACTGTCATCAGGATTCAAAAAGATGACTTGGATCTTTGCCTCAGGAAACAGAGGAGTGATAGCATCCATCGTCGGCTTAAGGCCCTTTACTAGCGTGGGGCGCATCGCCTCAACATCAACGGCAAAATCCGATTTTTCCGCCAATGTATACGTGTAGATAATGGTCATATCTTTGCCTTCTGTGATGGAAATATCTGAGTACATATCTCCCATTTGTTCTTTAATCGATGCGGTTTGCGATTGAGCCGCTTCCACCATTAATGAAAAGTTACTACTATTACCCTGGCTATCAGTTGACTCCGCTGTTGCTAGTGCACTAGATTCCGATGAGACTGCTACGGTTGTAGAAGACGATTCGACAAGTGACGCCTCTGTTGTACTGGTACTTGAAGATGCTGTCGGCGACTCTTTGGTACAAGCCGTCAACGCCAACAAACCCATTGTGATAATTGGTAACACCCATTTCTTTTTCATTATATCCTCCTTTGCTTTGCTTTGCTTACTCCAACCCAACTTTGTTCAATCACTAAATTCTTTTTGTTCTTGCTTTCCCTATTTGTTTCACTGCTAGCAAGTTTGTGACATCATACACTTGTTATTGTATCATGCCGTCTTCACTCATCTTTTTCTATTTTTTCGCTTTATCGTCTATTTTTTGACACTGACACTGCACAAAAAAGCCCTCCATCCAAGATGAAGGGCAGCGGCACTGCGGTCAGCTACTTTTTAGATAACTGTTGATAACGGCGGTACCAGATATCGATGTACTCGTCAGAGAATGGGCCTTTTCCATTATTGATCCAATCGACTAATATCTTCACATTTTCTTTAAGGATAAAATCAATGTCGCCGGAGTAATGCATTTGTTTGCGGTGCATTTCATACTCGTCCACATCCAAGAGCCGTTTTTCGCCATCAGGAAAGACTTTGATATCGAGATCATAGTCGATGTACTTTAAGGCTTCTTCATCCAAAAGATAGGGTGAAGCTAAATTGCAATAATAGGAAACCCCCTTTTCTCTAATCATAGCGATCACGTTGAACCAATACTTTTTGTGAAAATAGACAATAGCAGGTTCCCGCGTGACCCATCTGCGGCCGTCAGATTCCGTCACAAGAGTGTGATCGTTGACGCCAATGATGGAATATTCGCTCGTTTTTAATACCATAGTATCTCGCCAGACTCGATGCAGATTGCCGTCATGTTTGTAACTTTGGATGGTGACGAACTCACCTTCTCGTGGCACACGCATCATAACCCAACTTTCTCGACTGTGTCGTCATGTGTTTGGGTGTATTTACACCGAACTCGAATTCATTATAGCATATCTTCTCCTATTGCAAACTGTTTCCACTTCAATTTTCGAATTCTTCTTATGCCTCACAAGCTCACCATACTACAAACATTAATTGATTCAAAACACTAGATTGTAACTTTGTTTTATCGTGTAAAAGTTTGTCCTAATTTTAATCAAATAAATGTTCTTGTTTAATAACGTCTAGCATTTTTAACTGTGGCTTTGGTAACGGATAATCACGAATATCTGCTAATGAGATCCAGCGTTGATTTTCGGCTAACGTTACCTTCAAGGCATGACCATGAAAGACTAATAAGTGCCATTTGAGGTGGCTAAAGACATGCGTTGCTTCACCAATCGTACGTTTTTGCCAAACTACCGGCCAATCGCCAATGACTAGCTCATCCTCCGCCACTAAATCTAAGGGACCCTCACTAGGTTGCCAGGTTTGTTGATAATGGCGGTATTCGCTTTCGGTCACCTCTACTAAAGGAAACGTCCAGAAGTTTGCCAATAAGCCCGTAGCTGGACGTTGTTCTAGCAGCAACTTACCATCTTTTTCAATCACTAATGCCAAATAATAGACAGGCTTAGGTTTGGCTTTTTTACTCTTCACAGGATACTGAGTTTGGGTACCGTGATGCGCACTTTGGCAAAAGGCTTGGAGTGGACATGCCGAACACTGTGGTGAGGTTGGCGTACAAATAGCAGAACCTAAATCCATCAAGGCTTGATTAAACTCCCCTGGTTGCTGGGGATCGATGATTGTTCGCATTGCCTCGTCAAAAATCTTTCGACTAGCAGGCTTGGCGATATCTGCGTCGATTTCAAAAAGACGGCTCAGCACCCGCATGACGTTGCCATCAATAGCTGGCTCCGGCAAATTATAGGCGATACTGGCAATCGCACCCGCTGTATAGGGACCGATACCCTTCAGCGATTGAATCTCTGCTAAGGTTTGCGGCATTTTCCCATCAAACTCAGTCATGATTTGTTGGGCGGCGGCTTTTAGGTTACGAGCGCGGGAATAATAGCCCAAGCCTTCCCAAACCTTTAAGAGCTTGTCCTCCGGTGCCTCTGCTAATGCTTCAATAGTAGGAAATGTCTCCATAAAGCGGTAAAAATAGCCAATCACGGTATCGACACGGGTTTGCTGCAACATAATTTCCGAAATCCAAATTCGGTAAGGGTCTTGATTCTCCCGCCATGGTAATAGGCGATGTTCTTGCTGATACCAGTCTAAAAATATTTTGCGAAAACGCGCGATCTTTCCTTCTGACCAGTCTTCCCAACTATTCGTCATCTGCTACTTCCTTTGCTTGTAAAAATGATTCGATTAAATCTAAGCTAAAGCCCTTTTGATATAAACTTTGTTTGACCTTCATGCGGCGTTTAGCAGTAGGTAGTTTGCGGTTTCGTTCCCACAAACGATCCCCTAGCTTTTCCAATGCCTGCTGCTCTTGGTCTTCATCCGGATCATTTTGCAAGGTCGCCATCGCCTCATCTATGATTTCCTTACTGAAGCCCTTTTGCATCAGCCCTAGCCGAACCTTTTGTAAACTTTCGCGCCAGCTTTTATTGTGCTGTCGCTTCAACAGCTTGGCTGCTGCGTTACTAGCATTTGCCAGTTGATTGTCCCCACTATATTCTGCTAAAGCGGACTCGATTACTGGCAAAGTGACCCCTTTTTTCACCAGCTGTTGCTGGATTTGTCCCGGACCACGTTCGCTGGTGCGCATTTGCGTCCGCACAAAGCTTTTGGCGAATATTTCATCATCTACTAATTGTAATTCCTTTAGACGCTGAATAATCTTAGGAATATCCCTTCCTTCAATCTCATGGTCTCTAAGATACGTCCGCAATTCCTTTTCCGTACGTAATTGGTAGCTTAGCCACCGATAAGCCAGCTGCAAACCGGTATCAAAGGAACTAGCTTTTTTGATGGTTTGTAATTCGGTTTCCGTCAGCTCCATCCCTTTTAGCAGACGAAAACGGACCAACACATCTTCGGAGACCGTCAACTGCTGGTCGGTGTCTAAATCAACAATATACTGACCGCGCGCGGCGGTGATTTTTAAAATTTTCATGCTATCCTCTCCTATGGGAACATACATTCCCACTATACCATAAGAAACCGACTGTCACCAATCTGTGATTTATGCTAAAATGAAGCCACAAATCTAACATGGAGTTGTCCTTATGCCTAAAGTAAAAATCGGTCAACAACTGACCTTAAAAATTAAACGATTAGGGATCAATGGGGAAGGTATCGGTTATTTTCAGCGACTGATTACCTTTGTACCGGGTGCTTTGCCTGGCGAGACCGTCAATGCCCGCGTTGAGAAAGCCACCGAAAAATTCGCGGAAGCGTCAATTGTCCGTATTGTGAAAAAAAGCCCTGACCGGGTGGTGCCACCTTGTCCGGTATATGACCGTTGCGGTGGCTGCCAGCTGCAGCACTTAAATTATCAAAGCCAATTAGACTTCAAAAAAGACCTATTAAAGCAAGCTCTAGCCAAGTTTAAACCGGCCGGCTGGGAAAGCTGGGAATTGCGCAACACCTTAGGCATGGATGACCCTTGGCACTACCGCAATAAAGCCCAATTTCAACTGCGCCAGCAGGGCGACACGATTGAGGCGGGACTTTACGAAACCAACTCTCACACCCTCGTCCCTCTAAAAGATTGTATCGTGCAACAGCCTGTGACCACCACCGTTATGAACGCAACAGTGGCACTGCTGAATAAATATCGCTTGCCTGTTTATGATGAGCGAACCAACAGTGGTATCTTGCGAACGGTGATGGTGCGCATGGGAATCAAAACGGGTGAAGTCCAAGTTGTCTTGATTACTCGGACACCGAAACTGCCTCAGAAAAATGCCTTGATTCGCGAAATGATTGAGCAAATGCCAGAAGTCGTTTCCATCATGCAAAATGTACAGCCGAAAAAAACCTCGCTTGTTATGGGGGATGAAACCCTGCATCTCTGGGGTAAAGAAAGTATCGAGGAAGAAATTCAAGGCGTTCAATTTGACCTATCACCACGCGCGTTCTTCCAGTTGAATCCGCAACAAACCGAAATTCTTTATGCGGAAGCTCGCAAAGCGCTGGACCCACAAAAAGAAGAGGTGCTGATTGATGCCTACTGCGGCGTCGGCACGATTGGCCTTAGTATGGCACAACAAGTCAAAGAGATTCGCGGCATGGACACAATCCCGCAAGCCATTGATGATGCCCATCGTAACGCAGCTCGCCTCGGAGTAACCAATGCCCATTATGAAGTGGGGACTGCAGAATCCTTATTGCCGAAATGGTTTAAAGAAGGCGTTGAGCCAGATAGTTTGATTGTTGACCCGCCCCGGACAGGGCTAGACCACCAGCTTTTACAAGCTATCGTCAAACAACCGCCACGTAAAATGGTCTATATTTCCTGCAACGTCTCCACGTTAGCTCGGGATCTCGTTAAACTAACGAAGGTTTATGGTGTCCATTATCTGCAGTCAGTCGATATGTTTCCACAAACGGCACGCTGTGAAGTCGTCGTGAAATTAACACGCAAATAATAAATTAAGGACCTGTGACCAATAGCTGTCACAGGTCCTTTTTTGGCATGGCCGCCAGGCATCATTAATCGAGCCAGCCTAAATAAGAAGCCTTTTTGAAAATGACATTGCTCGTTACTGATTTTCAAGATTGGACTGCTTGATGGGCGGCTGCTACGCCAAGTCAGGACTACTCGTTACAATGACATTTTAAAATCTCTTCCTTGCGCAGATTATTGTAAATACGGTAAAAGTCTTCCCGGTCGAATCGTCGCAGCTCCTTAATCATTCGCTGTGCTTGCTGACAGAAAAAAGGCGAAGCGACATTGTAGAGTTTTAATTTTTCGGTAGCCATCTCAAATGTATGCTTTTGACTATCGAAAAACGGATGAAACAATAGATAGATTTGGGCGGCTCGTGAATAGCTTTTCGCAACAGTCCGCCAATCGCGCCCTGTTTTTAAACGTTGCTGTCCCATATAGACATCGCCTACTTTACCACTGCCTGCCTTGATTGCGGTGATATGGGTGATTTTCATAGCATTGACCCAAGTTTGGCTGACGTTACGACTAGCTCCTTCAGTGGGAATCCAGGCGCTTTTCAAGCAAGGGCAAACCATTTTATGCCAGCCTGTCTCCCCACCGGAAACCTGTTCACGAAAAGCCCGACAATATAATTTATAAGATAAATGCTGTTCCCGTTCGAACAGCTCCGTTACTAATTCCTTTGTCGAACGGCTAGAAAGCACTAATTCCCGCTCTTTTACCATCACCGTCATCTTTTTTCCGGTTGCCATGGTGATTTGAAACAACCAACAAACCTCAGCTGATAACCGTGGCTCGGTTAAATAGTGTTGATGGATCTGGTAGCCTGGAAAAATTTCCCGCAATAACTCTATCGTCATTTTCCCTTCATAACTAGCCAAACTGCCCATATCAAATACTGTTGCCTCCCCCAATAATTCTGTCATCGCACCACATCCTTACATCTTTTCTTTCATTTTACAGAATTTTCTAACAAATGGAAGACGCAAATCTTCAAATAACAGTACAAACTTTTACATATTGAAACAACTTTGACTTGTTTTCAACTTTTTTCATTTCTCTAAACTGATGGACGACGGCCGTCAATGACTCATGGAGGAATAAACAATGACAAACGATGAAAAAATGCAACTTTTAGCTGAACAACCTAGATTATGCCCCGGCGTCCTGAAACGGATCGGCATCTCACCACAAAGCCCTGACTATGAAGATTACCTGCAAATCGCCCGCGAAGCCTTTTTAGGCGTTTGCGATACGTACCGTGGAACCCTTGAACAGCTGCCCCGCAGTTTTTATGGCTATGCCTTTAAAAAAATGGAATGGACGGTGCGCGACGCTTTGCGGAAAAATCAATTTCCTTATGAATATCTAACTGATGAAGTATTTGAGGTGGGTGTTGAGCTGGCGTTGGATTTGGACTTAGCCGTTCAAGAGCAGCTGCGCCAGATTCTCCCACTCCTGACACCAGATGAACGCGTCCTGCTTTTGGATCTATTACTACATGACTTGACCTATACAGAATTGGCCCGCAAATACCAAGTATCGCGTAAAACCCTCTATGCTCGGCGTAACCGTATCGGACTAAAATTTGCAAAACTTTTCGGAAAAGGGTAACACTTTTCTGCTGGTTTTCGTTATTACTAATGTAAGGCGCACTTACAACAACCATTTAGGAGGAATGACAATGGAACAACTAGAGAACACGTATGTCGAAGTCGATTTATTGGAGGCAGGTAAGGAAGAACCGACTAAGCAAACCATGAAAAATATCAAAGCACATCCTAGTAATGAAGCCTTGATCAGTATGGGTAAAATCTTTGGGGCCCTGGCACCACAAGATGTGACTTTTGACTCTGTTGTAAAAATCGAAGAAACTCGCATTACTGAATAGGAGGAACCTTGATGAAAAAACTAAAAATGACATTTATGAATGCTGCGAACAAAAAACACACGTTGACACCAACACTGGCTGATCCCAATCTAAGTGCTGAGGTGGTACGTGAAAACATGACCGCTTTGACAGCCTTAGGAATTTTTGAAAAAGACAGCATCGCACAATTTCAAACAGTTGATAGTGCTAAATATGTTGAAACCATCACCACTGAATTGTTCTAAGCTTTACGAGCTAGCCCCTGCGGCTAGCTTTTTTAACATTCATCTTATACTACGCAAAAAGGGGGTATCTCAGCTTGAGATACCCCCTTTTCCTTTAGAAATTAATCAGTGACAAGATATTATTAGCAAACAGATTGCTGACTTTCGTTTCCTCTGCGGCAACCTTCGCCGTTGCGACAATCGGACTTGTCGGTGCTTGTCCCATTACTAAAGTTTCGATATTTAGTAATGGTAAATCTCTCGTAAAGATGTCTGGCGTCGTTTCCACGTACCAAGTTGGTGTCGTGATGTGTTCAATCAACGGAATCGCCACACTAGCAATGGTGTTCACCGCCACTTCAGCTTTTTCCTCTGACTCAGCCTCGTGGTCATATTGTTCCAGGTCATAAGCCTCAATGATCGCCACTAATTTCTTAGCATAATTGACATCTGTTGCATAACGACCTTGCAGATATTCAGCCGCGGCTTCATAACTTTCAGCCTCATCTTTCCAAGCTCCGCGATAAAATTCTTCATCATAAGTTAAGCCGTCTTGAATCAGCTCAATATAATCTTCCAGACTTTCTTTATAGGAAGGATACGCCCGGAAATTCGCTACAATTGTATAGACATCGCCATTTGCCCGATGTTCATTGGTGCGCATAGCCACGCTTTCCCCTTCATACTCCCCTTTGATGCCAAAGAGATTATAGTAAGGTTCGCTGGCTAGGCCGCTATTACCTGAGCCAGATTCCAAAATGGCTTGGGCAATCATGACAGAGGCGTAAACGTTGTGCTCTAAGCCCAACTCTCGCGCATCTTCGGCAATTTTTTTAATGAAGTCTTCAGTTGTTTGATTCTTATCCACTTGGAAAACGGGATCTTCAAACAGACTGCCGGGCATTTGTAAGCCCGCGTCTTTCACCCGAACGGCATAATCGGGACGATAGCCGCCTAAAGAATCCACTCGAACTTTTGTGCCAGGTTCTGGTGCATGAATAAATTGGTCGTTCCCAATATAAATCGCCACGTGATAGCTTGGTGAAGTGGCACTTCCCCAGAAAAGCAGGTCCCCCGGTTGGGCCTCACTAACAGGAATTTGTGTACCGGCAAATTGCTGATCCCCGGTCCAGCCACCAATATATTTGCCTGTTGCTTTCATATAAACATAGTAAGCTAAGCCAGAACAGTCAAAGGTTCCAGGCCCTTTCGCTCCCCATACATAGTCTTTGCCAATATGTCGAAAAGCCTCATTGACAATGGCTTGTTGGGCTTGATTAGATAAAACTGGCACATTTTGATCTTCAGCTAGGAAGGACTCCACCGCTTTTTTAGTGGTTTCCTTTTTTGTTTTTTCTTTCTTAGTCTTTTGCTTTGTTTTTTCAGACTTGTTGGATTCTTTCGCTGTTTCTTGCTTATTGGGTTTCGTTTCGTTGGGCTTAGCTGGCTTTTCTGCCGGTTTCTCTGCCTCTGGGTTTTTCTCAGTTTCTGGTTTTACCTCAGGCTTCGTTTCAGGTTTTGTTTCTGCTTCAGCTTCCGGTTGCGCCGGTTCCGCTGGCTTTTCTGGTACCACCTCGGGCTCAGAGGGTTCTGTTGGTGCTTCAGGCTCCGGCTCCACTGGTATTTCCGGCTCAGGAACCGGTTCTGGCTCCACTGGTAACAGCTCAAAGACACCTGTTAGTGTGACCGCCTCATCAGGCATTGTAAAGGTAGCTGTGTGCTCATTGACCCACGTCAGCTCCACCTTTTTCCCTGAGGCTTTTTTCGCAGTGACCTCTTTAAAGGTATAGCCTTCTTGAACGGCCACAAACAGGCTCACTTGTTCGCCAGGAGCGGCTTGTTCAATTGCTTGGACACTGTTGCCCATTTCATCATAAAAAGAGGTGATCGCCTGCAATGCCGGCTGGGTCATCTCTGTTTCAGCATCATTATTTTCACTGGCATAAGCGGCTGTCTGAACCGTCAATGCACTTGGCGCTAGTAACAAACCAATACTTAGTAATCGAATTATTTTTTTATTCATTTTATTTGCTGTAATCAGCGCACGTCCCTTCTTAACCAAATTCTAACCTATTTCTCAAAAACATTATAACACACTTTTATTCAGATAAAAATAATACGCTGTAATTCTCTTTTTTTACATGAAGTGTAAATTTTTGAAAGAATTAAAATATCTCTAGTTATCTTTATTCTATACTGATAAACCAATGCTTGTTTCTGGCCTTCATTAACATAAGGTTTTAAACAATCCTACCTTCTGCCTATGCAAACTTTTATCATTATTTTATAATAAACACAAGGAGGGATACTCATGAAAAAATTGTTTTTAGCAGGTTGTGTTGGGATAACGCTGGGTCTTGCCAGTATCACCGTCGTTTCTCATGATAGTTTTGCGACTACGACAATCGCGGAACAAGCGGTACTGCAAGAAGGTATTTTGAAGCAGCAGTTCACTTTTGACTTAGCACTTTCCGCAACGACCGAGGGCAAGGCGCAATTAATTTGGCAAAACGGTGGACAGACTCATACCACAAATGCCGATTATCAAGTCGGCAAACTGACTGGTAAGGTCGCCTTTACTCAAGTAGGTACTTGGCGACTCACTAAAGTTGTGATTGGCGAGGAGACTTTAACCGATTTACCGGATCTTAGCTATCAAATTTGGCATAGTTTTGCACCTACTTTGACGATTGCTAACCAAACACGTTATCAAGGTCAAAGTGATTATTTAACTAAAGTTAAAGCCGTGGACTATGATGGGACCCCGCTGTCCTTTAAAGAAACCAGCAAAAAACCTGATGTAAAAAAAACGGGTGTCTACACGATTACCGTCTCAGCAAAAGGTAAACGTGAGACCATCACAAAGTCTTTCCAATTAACTATCAAGTCAGCGCTAACCTTAAATGTAAAAAATATTACCTTGATGGAGGGTGACCGCTTTGATCCAAAACAAGCCGTCACCAAAGCCACTGATGCCCTAGAAGGCAATCTTGCTGTTACTACCTCATCTCTAAATACGAAAAAAACAGGAACCTACACGGTCACTTATACCATCAAAAACAAGCGTGGGATTCAGCTTGCTAAGAAAGCAACGGTGACTGTCAAAGCCTACGACACCGTTAAATCTACCCAAAATCTCAAATGGGATGGCGTAATTAAAACTGGCAGCTATACCGTCTTCTCCCGTGTAGAAAATACTAAAGGTGCCAAAGCTGTGAAAAAGGCTAGTGCCGTCAAAGGCGACATCAAGATTACTAAAAAAGCGGTCACTTCGAAAAATCGCACCTACTATTACATTACCAATCACGGTTGGCTCGAGGCCAAAGCGGTGAATGTCTACAATGGTATCCGCTCGCAGAAAACACTGAAGTGGGATGCCAAGGTGGTGAAGAAAAACTACAATCTTTATAGCAAGCCTTGGAATACTAAGGGCTACAAGAAGTTGCGCTCCCTTAATGGTTACTATCAAAAGGACATAAAAATCATTAAATGTGCTACCACAAAACGTGGCACCTACTACCAAATCAAGTCTGGCAATAAAACGTTAGGCTGGGTAGATCATCGGGCCTTTTCCGTCTACAACGGTATTCGTTCACAGAAAAAGGTCAACTACTCCGCCCAAGTTCGCAGTAAAGGACGCGGTCTATATTCCAAGCCATGGAATGTCAAAGGCTATAAAAAGATCACCAAAATGTCCAAGTATTACCACAAGCATGTCACAGTGGTGAAAGAGGCCACGACGATTAATGGAAAATACTATCAGTTGAAATATAACGGCAAGATCATTGGTTGGACCGATCATCGCACTTTTGATCAAAAACAAATCAAATATCGTAAAGTCGAAGATATGCTGCGGAAAAAATACAAAGGAACGAATCTTGGCGTTTACGTACAGCCAGTGAACGGTGGCTACGCTGCCAGTCATAATGGCAAAAAGACCTTTGTGTCCGCTAGTTCAGGCAAATTACCGGTTATCTGGAAAACGCAAAAGCTCATTAACCAAGGCAAACTGAAGCCCAATAAAAAAATCAAATATACGCATAAGATCAATAAGATTCCCCATGCCTATTCGCGCTGGGGCACCGGCCGCCTGCAGTCAGAGGCCTGGGAGGGGCGGCAATACACCGCTGACACGATTTTAAAATACACGATTGTCCATTCAGACAATCAAGGGACCAATATGCTAGCCTATTATTTTGCTAATAAAAATAGCGATGGCTTTATTCGCGAAATTGAAGATATTGTTGGCCACAAATTAAACGATTTTCCTTTCCGAATGTCGGCTAAAGACTTAACCCTTATTATGCGGGAAGTCTATAAAGAAGGTGGTAACGCGGTGAAATATTTGAAAAAGACCGAGTGGGACAATGTCTGGATTCCGCGTGACCTTCCGGTTCCCGTCGCGCATAAAATTGGTTTTGTCGACAGCTATAGCAATGATGTGGCTATCGTTTACGCCAAAGAGCCTTATGTGTTGACTATCATGACCAATGGCCGTGCCAATGTCAGCAATGAAATAAGCAAGATTTCAAAAGATGTCTATAATATTTTGAAATAACATGAAGAAAGAGCCTAGAACATAACTCAAGAAGTTATGTTCTAGGCTCTTCATATTCCGAATAAACGGTGGCAACAGACGCAACAGCTATACACATACAGTTACTGCTAAGCAAAAATAGCATCTTTTCCAACCTCACTATAGTCCTAAAAGACAAATAGAGGATGAAATCAGTCGTCACTGATTTCACCCTCTAATCTTAGTAAGTTTCTTTATGCTATTTTGACTGATCTTCTTTCTTTTTAAAGAATAGGATCAAGCTTGCCAGTAAGGCTAAAATGCCAGCGCCATGCCAGAAAGTGTCTAATTGTTCTCCGGTATTTGGCAGCGAGCCCGTCGCCTTCTTGCCACTGCTCATCACAGCAGAAGTTGGCTTATTGGTCTTTTTACGATTGCCAAACAGACTGGTCTGGGCTTTTTCAGAAGACGTTTGTGTGCCATTCTTTTCAGCAGTCTCCCCATTGTCTTGATTATTTTGACCCTCGTCCTCTTGTTGGTTATTGACGCTATCCTTTTCAGCGTCTTTGTCAGTATCGCTATTAGTATCTTTTTCAGTATCTTTGTCCTGATCAGCGTTTTCCTCTGACTCTTGTTCATTATCCGCTGCGCCCTTCGCTAAGAATTTCAATGTGATGGGTTCAGAGTAGGCGCCTTGATATTCGGCCACTAATTGTACTTCCATTACACCATCACCATTATCAGCGCTGCTTGGTACGTGCAGAGTTTGTTGCGTTAACGCCACGTCGGCTAAATTGTCACTAGCTCCCACTCGTGCCGCTTTGGCAAAATGCCAAGTAAGGTCCTCTTTATTAGGTTTGGCTAATTTCTCGCCGTATTGATCATACACAGCCAAACCAATCTCACCTAGATCATAATCGGTACTGAACACACCCGTCCGCGGTGAGCCGTGGAAATCAATGCGGCTGGCTTTTGCCTGACTGCGAACGATCAGTGGCAATTCACTCGTGATTTTACCGGTTTCAGTGTAATCCGCTGCGTAGGCGACAGTCAAGGTAGTATTACCTTCGCCTACTGTATGCACTTTTCCTTTAATCACATCTGCAACAGTTGTATCCGTAATTTCATAGCTGATCTTAGCTGGATCAACCGGCATTGCCTGACCTTTTTGGTCAAATAATTGTAACTCCAGCTCATCCAAATTAAAGGTTTCGTTTGCTTCATGGGTCATAACCGGCACCTTGCCTTTGACCTTCAAAGTGGTTGGTAAGGCTTGGGCGGTTACCGTTATCCGTACTTCGTTGGAGCGCACGCCAGCTACTACATAAGACAAGAAATAGTCCCCTGCTTGGTCAAAAATGACTTGATCCGCCGTCACAACTGCCCCGTCGCACGTCCATTCTCCTTCAGCTAATGGCAGGACTGCGCCAGTTTGGTCATAGCCTTGCACTTGGACCGCTGACAAATCAAAGACTACGGTCTCATCAGTTAATGCTAGCTCATGACCAGCTGCCCCACTGATAGCTATTTCTACCTCAGCCAAGCTTCTCGCCGCCACTTCCACTGTCACAGGTTCCGAACGCAGTTCCCCTACTTGGTAATAGACTTGGTAAGTACCAGCTGCTGTCGCTTCAAATAACCCGTTGGTAAGTGCGTTGCCGGCTTCGTCAACCCACTCACCTGCCACTGTCATCACTTGGCCATATTGGTCTGTGACGGTGACCGGCAGTGCAGCAAAATCATATTGGAAAATACCATCAGTTAAATATTGTACCTCAGCAAAATCTGTTGCGGGCGCCACGGTGATCGTTGTCGGTTGTGCTGCCTCTTGGGCAGTTACTTCGATCCAATCTGATTTCACTTCGCCATCAATTGCGCGAATTTTATGGGTGCCTACCTTGTTGAACTGGATTCGGCCAGCTTCATCAATCGAAACTACGCTTGGGCGTTGTGCTTCCCACTTGATTGGTCGTACCACTTCTACGTCATCCTCGTTAAACGTCACCGCCTCTAAATAGGCTTCGATTTGAACTGGATCTGCCCCCACGATACCATTTAAGGTTCCGGAAACTTCGATATGGTATTGTGGCTGTGCCGTTTCTTCCCCTAAGATATTGATTGGGACATACGCAGTCTGAGCCAGGTGATTATTTGTGATATAACCTTCTTTTTCATTGACAGGATTAAGCAGATAAGCCGTTTCATCCATCACATATTTCAAGTAGACCCGCCCCGGGTTATTAGCGGTGAATTTCGTGTAGTTGGTTAATGGGTCCGTTGTTAATTTGGCAATATCTGTTTCTGCCATAGCTGCACCGGTTTCATCAACTAAACTCCAATTTCCTTTATCTGCACTGAAACCATAATAAGGGGCACCTACATCATTGACCCCATCTAATACAATACTGTCTAAGTAAAAACTCTCACCAATTGTCATATTATATTCGTAATCATCTGAAAATTCTTTTCTTGTTTGAATAGTATCAAGTGGTTTAACTGGCACTAGCCCTTCTACACTGCTGCCTACTACATTTTGAACAATATCAAAGGAGCCACCTTGAACTGACATTGGTACATTCCCCGAAATAAAATCAGCCGCACTATTAGCATTACTATTTAATTGATCCCAGTTAATTCCTTGAGGATCATTATTACTTTGACGACGAAATACTAAATCTTTCTGAGCGTTGGTGGTATTTCCTTTAAAAGCTGCTGATACTTTAGCCCCTGCCGTAGCATCATTATTATTAGGATTTAGGAAGTAATCAACTACTGTAACATCATAATTTAACGCTACCGGACAGTTATAGGTCATAACATTTTTCTCTGTATAATTTTCCTGCGACATCAAAACTCTTGTATACGGCGGCAGAGCAATTCCTACAGCTGACTCGCGAGAGGTCTCCTCCGTAAGTTCTTCCCCTTTTTCCCAGCCTTTTTCAATCGTTTGCGAGGCGGTAAAGCCTACTTCTAGTGACGCCCCAATTCCTAAGAAAGAAAGGTCTGGTCCTACCGTAATACTTTCTTCAAAGCCATAGCTCTCACTCCCGGTAATTGAGCTGCTAACTGATTTTGAAGATGACTGTGAAATGCTTTGATCTGCTTGAATTTCTTGATCAGTCATGTTTGCAACATCAGAAGCATAGCGGGTTGAACTGTCTTCTCTATTTTGACTAGTCAGATTAGCGTTTTCTTTGAAATAGTTAGACATAACGGGTGACAAACGGAAGTTATGATACACCACAGCAACTGCTCGATAGTGTCCTTTTTTATTTGTCCCCGATGTTTTATAGGTTCCAAAAGTATTGACCAAAACTGTTTCATCCTTACTAGACCCAGTAAATTCCGGTAAGTCTCTTGTTGAACCGCCCTTGTCTCGACCACCACCAGCGTTGTCATAATGCTTATGAAGAGTATTGCGTAACTTATCATTAGCATCTTTCAATGAGCTAGCAATAAAAAAGTCCGATGTTGTATCATAGTCATTGTCACCATTTCTATGATTTTTTTTGTATGAATTTCGTAAAGTCTCCGGTTCTTTCCTCTTATCTTTCAAAAAATTATTACGAATATTAGCCATTTGCGTATTAAACTTGCCTTCATCTGATTTTTCTCCTTTTTGGTCGCTAATGCTACTAGCCACAGTCAGCCAAGATAGTGCCAGCGATTCCTTTTGGTCGTCCACAATAGCGGTATTTGTGTCTTTAGAAAAAAGAAGATCTTTATAGAATTCATCAGGATAATGTGAAAAATTTCTACTCTCTACATTGTAATAATTAATTCCAGAGACATTATCTCTAATAACATTCCCCTCCATGCTTCCCTCGTCATTAGAAAAGACCTGTGAGCTTAGAATATTACCCTCTAATGAGATGGGTGTGGCCAAGGCTGGCACTGCTTGTAAAACCGTGTTACAAACCATTAAAATCCCTAATGTCTTAAATAGTTGCTTTTTCATAAAATACCTCACTTTTAATTTTAATCTTATACAAATTAAAAGTTAACATATTTGTAATTTTATTCAAAGCTATAACTTGCGTTATCCTGTGGAACGACTGTAATTTTATTTAACTCCAATTTTGTATTTACCTGATTAGGAGAAATGAACGTTGTTATTTCAGAAAGCTTCACGACATTCTGTGCTATAATCATGGAAGAAAAATTAAACACTAGGAGTTTTAATATGAATAGAACAAGACATCGGACTTCTCCTTCAAAGCCATTAGTACTGGCCATTGCTTTGATTGGTTTTGCCGCCTTTTTGATGGTCTCGCCACAATTCTTTGACAATAGTTTTATTTTAGGAAATGATGTGATGTTCCACTTCAATCGTTTCTATGATACTTTCAAGCAGTTCCAGACCGGCCATTTTAGTTATTACCAGACACTCTTTGGTTTTTCTCAATCTGGACGGATTATAAATGCCCTCTATGGTCCGGATTTTGCCTATCTCCAAGGACTGCTGCTTTTCGTGGCCAAAAATTGGTTTCGGTATCAGCTCTTATCTGCTTTTTTGTGCTTTTTCGTTTCTGGAATCACGATGTATGCCCTAACTAGCAAGGTAAAAGTTCGCTTTGACCTGCGGATTTTAACTTCCTTACTGTATATGAGTTCTTCTGTCGTGTACTACTATGCTTTATCGCAAAACTATACTAGCTGGGGTGCCGCTTTTGCTCCGCTTATCTACATTCCGGCAATTCGAATCATTCAAAATGAAGAAAAGCCTATTGATGTTCTAGAGCTTTCCTTAGCTGTCACAAGCTTACTATTTTTACACAATTTAACCTTGCTCATTACCTTGATTTCCATTGTTCCCTTTTTCCTGATTGGCTTGATTCGTTCCCGAAAGAAATTGAAACTGTTTGGATTGTTCTTCGGTGCGGTTGGCTTGACGATTTTACTGAACTTCAACACTCTAGTAGGCTTTTTAGATGTGTACCTATCCAATAAAATATTGCCGCCTTGGATTTATGACGACATGCTGGATAAAACAGTGCATTTTTCTTTAGGCGAAAGTGGTTGGAGCGCTTTAGGCATCGTTTTTACTGTCATTATGCTTTTCCAAGTCTTTCATCTGATTTTCCATTGGCATGAAGCGTCACTTTTGGAAAAAATCATTACCGTTGTGGGAGCTACTTTCCTGATTTTATCTTCCAACCTCATTCCTTGGAATTTCATAGCAGATCATCTAGACTTTATAAAAATCCTGCAGTTCCCTCGACGGCTGGCGGTCGTCGCATATATCCTTTTATTACTAGGAAATGCACTAACGTTAGAAAAAATCGATATTTTACATGACGCGAAGCTCCAAAAGCTGCTAGTAATTATTATGGCAGTATTTGCCTTTATCTCTGTTTCCGAAGCCTATAGTAAGGTCTTGGATGCCGCCGAAAAATGGCACACAGATTCGCCAACAGCTGCCGGCAACAACGGTGAGTGGCTTGAGACGAAAAATCCTGATAAAATCCGAGCTGGCTTTACTAGTGGTCGTTTTGAAGATGCCTTCAAAGTCATTCAAAAAGCCACTCCTGATTACTTGCCTTATCCAGATGAGCTGACGGAGGCTGATGTGGTTAATAACGGCAATTATGGTCTTTATGACAAACAAATTATCCATAATAAGCTAGATGTTACCAAAACAATCAACGCGAAAAATGAACTTGTGCTGCACTGGAAGTCTGCCGAAGCGAAAAAAGTCATTCTGCCGGTGATCATTTATGGCCATTCAACTGTAGCTTTCAACGAGAAGACACTGGAGCCTAAAGAAATTCAACGCACACAAATTGGCGCGCCAGAATTAGAAGCACGGGCAGGCGAAAATACCTTGGTAGTTGGTTATAAGCCGGTAATCTCCGTTGGCCTGATGTTTATTGTTAAGATTATTGGGATATTACTAACCCTTATGTTGATTATCTTTAAACTTATGAAAATACGACAAACAAAAAACTCCAGGTAAACGAGTTGCGAACCTTTAGATTAATACTTTTATGCTAGCCCAAAAGGCTGTGTCTTCTTGCTTTCTGCAAGAAAACACAGCCTTTTTAAATTTCTGATGAAACGCTTCATTCAAGCATTTTATCCCTCGTCATCTTGTGCTATTATTTTTCAGAAGGCTTTAATTATATAAGGAGGAAATATCTTGCGTAAATACATCCCCTTCAGCAATCGTCTGCTGATTTTTTTATTTGGACTCATTTTCTTTTTTGCCGGTCAGCTCTTACTGCAACTTCCTGCCGATAGTATCCAAATCGGTGGTTTGGGAAAGACAATTATTAAACTGTTCCAATTGCTGTCAATGGGCGGTCTTGGCGTTAGCCTATTGACCTTGCCAGCCTCAAGCAGCTGGTCTTTGAAGCAAGTCAGCACACAGCTATTAAAGCTATTACTGGCAGTTGGCCTCTTAGTCCTTACAGCGGTATCTATTGGAACCGTGCCCTACGTAGAAACGTTTGCTAATAGCTTATTGACGGTTGTCAGACCTATTTTACCATTTCTACTAGGTTTAGGCGTATTACCGCTTGTTCCAGCGTATCAAGTACCACGACTGAAACAGTGGCGTCTGCCAGTCTTACTAGGTTTGCTCCTGCTAATGTTGGTACTTAGTTGGTGGCAAGCCTCACTGACGACCATGCCTTGGTTATTTTTATTCGTGCCGCTCCTTTACCGTACATTTGGTCAGCTACTCTTTCAAGAGCCAATCCAAAAACGTGCGCTTTGGCTCATCAGCCTAAGCGGACTAATAATGTTAGTCTGCGTTATCTTGTTCCGCCAATCATTTTTACCTTTTCATCAAGAAAGCGGTTTGTTGTTCTCACAAAACTTTCTAATGAATTTTCTCGCGACCCCATTGATTTGCAGCGGGATTGCTTTAATTTTGCCACTACTTGTCTGGACAAGACACCTGCCTGACACTACTAGCCGCTTAAACAATGCCTTCTCAGCCGCACAGTTGACGCTCACACTGCTAGTTGCCATGCCGGTAGCCAGTCAAATGATTGCTCGTATGACCCGGTACTATTTCGAAACAAATGGACGCTTTTTACTGCTATTGACGAAGCTCCTACTGGTATGCCTGGGATTTGTACTACTGTTTTTCTTCTTTAGTCTGGCAATTGACCGATTCTTACTGGATATAGAAGAACGAACGCTTTCTACTACGACCATTATTCTACTTGGCTTTTTCCTAGTCCTAGCTGCTAATTTATGGCTCCTATTGTGTTTGAATGATTTCCGCCTGGTAGATGTAGCCAAATGGCAAGGACGCAGCTTCTTCTTGTTACAGCTTAACCTACTGCTCCTAAGTACGATTTATTTACTGTCGCTCATGCTGTTTAACCGTTTCTGGTATGGCAATATCTTCTTCCTGGTCCTAGCCATTTTGTACGGCTTCGCCAATTATCAAAAATTGCTCTACCGCGATGAGCCGCTCTTGCCAAGCGACCTATCTAACTATGCCGCGCTGCCAGAAGTTGTCCAAATGATTGGAACTGTAATGGTGGTTTTAATCTTACTGAGTTTTGTCGTTCTCATCGGATTTGCTATCTGGCTGCAACGTAAATCAACACGCAAAGCAATCGTCCCTTTACCAATTCGCGTTGGCTTACTAATTTGCTTGATTTTTTTACTTGTTAACGTCGGACAAGCGACTTCAAACTTCAAATATGGCGATAAAGAGAATTGGCTGACAGATACGCTCCATGTGGCTAATTTCGTTCCTCACCCTGAAAGTCTTGCCTATAATGCGCGACTCAATGGACAATTACTAGCTTTTTCAAGCTTGACTAATCTCCAAGCCATGATAACGCTGGATGATTACAACCAAAAAAGCATCCAATCTTTAGAACAAAAGTACCAAAAGCTAGCGTCACAATTGAACAAAGATCGTAAGACTGCGCCAGAAAAACAAACCGTGGTTTATATTCTAAGTGAAAGTTTTTCTGACCCTAGTCGCTTACCCACTGTTGAACTAAAGCCAGACCCAATCCCTTATACTCGCCAGTTAATGCAGGAGACTACCGCCGGTGAGATGCTGAGTATGGGGTACGGCGGCGGGACTGCGAATATCGAATTTGAGGCGCTAACCAGTCTTTCTATGTATAACTTTAATCCAGCCATGACGACACCCTATCTCTTTGTAGTGCCCAAACGAGAACAGCTTTTTTCTATCAATCAACTTTTCGAAAAAAGTATTGCTATCCATCCTTATACAGCATCCACTTATCGACGGGATGCAGCTTTTGAGAAGCTAGGTTTTGATGAATTCTATTACCGTGACAACGAAGAATTTCCTATCAAACATCAGGAAAAGCTTGATAAGTCCCGTTATATCTCTGATGAGGCTGCTTTTACGGAAACATTAGATCACATCAAGCAAAATGATCAGAACCTCTTCATCCAACTAACAACGATGCAAAATCACATGCCATATGATAAGGGGACTTTTAACAATACCATTGAGGTAGCAGGCGATTTGACAGGGCGTAGTAAGCAACAGGTTGCTACCTTCTCACAGGGAATTCACTATTCTGATGAAGCTATGAAACAATTTATTCAGCAGATTGATCAGTTGGATCAGCCTGTCACGCTAGTCTTTTACGGTGACCATCTCCCCTCAATCTATAAGGGAGATATCCTAAATCAGCCTAATATTGAGGTAGACTTACACCTGACTGATTACTTTATTTATAGCAATCAGTCAGCTAAAAACGTCAGTCGACAAGTAACGACTCCCAATATGTTTACCCCGCTGATGCTAGCAGCCACTCAACAAAAGGTTAGTCCTTATTATGCGCTTATGACCGAAGTCGCAGAGAAGCTGCCTGCCATGGAGCTGCAAATGATCGTAGACAATAAAGGTAAGCTGCTCAAAGAAAACGAGCTGTCCAAAGAACAGCTCGCACTCTTACATGATTATCAGTTGATTCAGTATGATATTACAACTGGAAAAGATTATTTGACAGAGAAGTTTTTTGAAGTGAAATAAAGGAGTAAAGATTGCATTTCCTTAGAGGTGCAATCTTTATCGCTATTATCAAGATATCTATATAAATAGAGCTGTTTGCACAAATATTGATTCCGCTGTGTCCATAATTTGAAAAAAGCTTTGATGATAATTGACCGTTCTTATTGTAGTCAAACAAATTATAAACAAAGGGTGATAACCATCTCCATGATAACTAATCTATATACAAATATGAATAGAAAATTTCTTCTTTATAGTATCCCACTTATATTGCTCTCCATCGCGACGATGACACTAACTAGCAGAAATTCACCAATGTATCTTTTTAATGATTGGGTCGACTTAAATGCATTTATGACTGTAGGAAAGGGGTGGCTTCATGGAATGGTTCCTTATCGTGATTTATTCGAACAAAAGGGACCTATCTTGTTTTTCTTTTTTCTCATTGCAAATATGATTTCAAAAACATACTTTGGCATTTTTATAATCGAAATCCTTATGTTTTTTATCTCATTAACACTAACCTTTAAAATCAGTAGAAAATATTTAGGTGTTGGCGAATCCTTTCTCGTATGTGCATTTATGTCTTGGGTACTGACTATATCACCATTTTTTCAAGCTGGAGGAAGTGCAGAGGAACTATCTTTTCCATTTATTCTATACAGTATTTACCTTTTACTGTGTGTTTCCGAAAAAAATTTTGAAATTACAAATAAGCAATCTTATTTCGCCGGTTTCTGTTTTGCTATGCTCTTTTGGATAAAGTTTACTTTAGTCGGTGGCTATTTAGCGGCATTTATCTTTTTAATTGGTATTTTTACCTTTCGTAAACAATTTTACTCTCTAATATCAATGATGATATTCTCGTTACTGGGTTTTCTAACAGTTACCATTCCAATAATTCTTTATTTTTCAATTAACAATGCAATGAATGATCTCATTTTTTCTTATTTTATTAGCAACATAAAACTGTATCCAAATAATTCTGGCGCAACAATTATTTGGAAAATATTAAATTCTATCTTCCTTTATTTTAAAAAAATTGATGATATTCCGGTTCTGTTCTTTCTACTAATTCCTATGTTGATTTACTTGATTATATCCAACACCTTTTTGAAAAACGATCTTACAAAATTCGTATACTGTGCGATGTATCTTGGCTTAATTGTCTCCGTTTTCTTTGGTGGAAAAACCTTTGATTATTATTATTTAGCCTTGTTCCCCTTCTCCATAATTCCTATTATAGGAATTATTAAACTATTAGACACACATGTACGACAATCTATCGGTTCTTATATACTGTTATTACTGTTCTCATTTGTATTGATGATAGGATTTAATACTAATTTCTTAGCCTCTAAATTATATCCAAATAATAAATCCTACCAATATAGCCAAAATTATAGTGGTCCTTTTCAAGGGACATTCTCGAAAATTATTTTAAAAAATTCAGATAAAACTTTACTCAATTATGGTTCACTAGATATCGGGCTTTATCATGCAACTGATGTTCTTCCAGTAAATAAATATTTTCATAAAGTCAATATTCCCGATCAAGCTTTACCTAAAATGATGAATGAACAAAATAGTATGGTTAGAAATAAAAAAGTAGCTTTTGTAGTTTTAAGAACACCTATTGGTTCGAAAGAAGAAAGTGCTGTTCCAAAACTTATCCGAGATAACTACAAACTTATTACTACTCAAGACCAAAGTTATCTTGGGTCATCCCTCAGTTTTACCTATCGGCTTTATAAAGTAAAGTAATAATCAAAATAAAAGAACAATTTCCAAGATAATAATATTGGAAATTGTTCTTTTGCTTTTGCAATATATCGGAAAAGAAAAGTAATCAAGTGAGAAATCTTAAATTAGAACCAATTCTAAATAGATTTTGGCAATGGATTAGTTCCTTTCAAATACTTGAAAGTTCTAGGTTAAGGAAAGTTATCAGCTATGCCTTAAACAACGGAATTGGTTTGATAAACTTATTACTAGATGTTCGTTGGGCGACTTCAAATAATCTTGCCGAATGTAGTATTCGCCCAACAACCGTTGATAGAAAAAATTCGATTTTTTTAGTAAGCTTATACTTTGTGATTACAAGTGGCGTTGGCTATAGTTTGGTTGCCACAGCTAAAAAATGGAATAGATCCTACAAAATATTTTGATTTGCTTTTTAAACAGTTTCCAAACATTGACAACCAGTCGGTTTCCTTGATGGTTAAAAACTATTTGTCTTACATTTGTTTACCACCTGCTTATATTTGACATTTCAGAAATTAAAAACACTCTAGTAGGTCTTAATTTTTCAAATAAATAAGTCTTCATTTTTGTATAGTATACTTTTACAAGTTCGCTATATTAGATGTTTTCGAATAACAGTTAATCCAAATAAACGCTGACGTAGTAAATCAAGCAAAACTCCAGCTGAAAACCAAATAAATATAGATACGAACCCACCATAAAACAACGTATCTAAATTCCAATTACCATCAAATAAAATATCTATTAAGTAATACTTTACTTGGGATATCTGTCTGGACCCATCATGTAAAATATAAATACCTATAGTTGTTGATGCAACTAGATTAATTAGCTTGTTATTTTTAATATGTATTTTTGTAAATAGAATAAAAATTAATAATGTAATAATTATTGTTAGTAAATTGGATTGGGAATTGAAGTTATAAACATATAAATTATCTATACTTACACTATATCTCTGAACAAAGTCAAAAATGATGAACACTACTATTGATAAAAATAATGGAATAACTGTAGAGCTTTTAGATAAATACTCAAAAGGGTTATATCTTCGGATATACCCTCCTAACAGGGACATTAATAAGAAGGTCAAAAAATTTCTATCTATTGAAAGTCCAATAGTCTGAAATATAGGTGGATTTAAAATTTGAAGCGTTAGAAGTATCTCTAGTAAAATCATGTGTTTTTTTCTATCCGTAGCACGTAACCATTTCCCAATAATTAAAATAAAAAGTAACAATCCTACATAATATCTTAAGTACCATACACTGTCAGTTAGTTGAAACGGATTAAATCCAAAAAAATCAAAGGTAAAACTTCCATTTGTGTGACTTATTTGTTTTGCTAAACTTGACTCTTTATGACCTTTTGACAACTCAAATGGTATTAATACAATAAAGATGACAATACTATAATAGAGGATAGTAGCCCCTATGTTTTTTATCTTTTTAAATGTATCACTGATAGAAGTTTTCTTTTCAAATAGAAAGTATCCAGTCAACAACATAAAAATCATATTTCCAACTTGACCACCAAAGTTAACAAGGAAATCCATTATGAATATCTTTTCACCATATCCAGACTTTAAAGATGTTAACAATTGAAAAAGATTTCCATCTGGTATTTTTTTCCTTGTAAAGAGGGTAAACTTGACAAATTATTTAGAAAAGATTCAGAGAATGATTTCGTTTCCATAGTATGAAAATAAAAATGATATCCGATAATTGCTAATATTGCTAATATTCTTAAAAGTTCAAAAGATGATGTTCTTTCACCTTCAATTTTATGCTTATTATTCATTTTCCCTCCATCAATTTAACGCCTATTTAACATCTTTATGTCAAGCATCTATATAGTCAGCCCAGCATTAAGTAATTTTGAATAACTAATTATATTTACCATAAATCTATTAAATTATTCAGAAACTATCAGTATTAAAAATATTGAACTGTTTCCTACGAACTAAAATAACCCAGAGTTAAAATTGCCCCTAGGTTGTTTTAGATTCAATTATTCGTTTATTACCTATAATAACCTTGTCTATTCAGCGTACCCAGTATCTCCATTTTGGTCATAGCCAGTTTCATCTTCGCTATACGTAGAATATGTTGCATCATCTGTATAAGCATCTTGATCTTCGGATTGTCCTTCTGGTAAGAACTGTTCCGGGCTGTAACCAGAAGTGTGTTCATCTGCTGTTGGCAGTGAATCACTTGTTGGAATTTCTAATTGTTCCTTCAAGGTATTTTGAATCTTCAATAATTCATTTGCATCTAGCAATTGATAGTAGACACCATTCATCATTGAACCTTCACCTTCTAGTTGTAATGACTCAATTTTTTTGAAGGCTGGTAGGTAACCTGCTTGAATATCCATCATGTCATCCCAAGACAAATCAGTCTTAGTATTTTTCTCAACTGCTTTAAGAATCTCGTTATAACGAGTGACACCATCTAAACCAATCACTTTATTAACGATTTTTTGGACCACTTCACGCTGACGACGTTGACGCCCAATATCATTCTCTGGATCGTCCTTCCGCATCCGCGCATAAGCCAAACCAGTTTTACCATCTAAAGTGATTTTTCCGGCAGGCACGTGTACGCCTTCCAGCGTAAAATCAATTTTATTATCAACTTGGATACCACCCACTGCATCAATCAGATCGCTTAATCCTTGCATGTTGATTGCCACATAATGGTCGATTGGAATATCTAATAGGTTTTCTACAGAGTCCATCGCCATCTCAGCGCCACCAAAGGCATACGCATGATTCAATTTATCCATCGTATCATGACCAACGATTTCAGTATAAATATCACGGTCTAGACTGACAATGGTTGATTGGCCTTTTTTCGCATTAACTGTTACAACCATCATAGAGTCTGAACGACCTTGGTCCGTTCTTCCCAATGCACCGGTATCGACACCCATCAACAAGACTGAAAAAGGTTCAGTATCTTCGATTCGTACTTTTTGTGTTCGTTTAGTTGAAGTCCGGTCTATATTATCATGAACACGATTTAAGGCAGAGTTTGCATCAGAATACATCTTGATTCCATAAGCACAGACCCCAGTCACAACGACTAGCACGGTCGTCAGTAAGCCTAGAATGATTTTTTTAGTTCGACTCATAGTACACATCCTTATTTATTTATGCAGAAACTTTCACAATAAAGATTGTCCCACAAAAGTAAACAGCGCGCAATAAAGTTACGTGTTTGGTATACAAACTTAACGGAATTGAAATAAATTAAAGTTTTTCAATAGCATCATGAACACGTTGACTATTCCTCAAGTCATCAAATTTAAAGAAACTGTTAATGCGATCAAGATATTTACTTTCAATTTTCAACTCATTATCAGTAACAAGAGACTTGATATAATTCACAAGATTATTGTCATCATCAAAAATCGGGCCAAATCCATCTGTATGATAATCAAAGTAACCAGACTCATTATCCCAATTTCCATTATCAAAATGATAGTATGCAATTGGTTTCCTCATATATGAGAAATCAAAAAATACTGATGAATAATCGGTAATCAACAAATCCGCATCTTTTAAAAGTTTACTATAGCTTTCATCATATTCTGGAACAATGATATCCGCTAAATCAAAGTCAGATAATTGTTGCCTAATAGATGGGTGAGGTACAAAAACTAGAGTATACCCATTAGCTTTACAAAAACGTCTTAAATTTTCATTATTTAGGAGTTTATTCCATTTCATATAGAATTGACTCTCCTTAAATTTATCAAAATATGGTCTTGCCGAGATTGTATCATCATAATCTGCTACAATCCCTTGTCTCCAAGTAGGCATTATTACTATTTGCTTTTTGGTATCCTGTTTTGATAATCTGTCATAACGTGGAAACCCTGTCAAAACAACTTCATTATTGATGAATTGATACTCTGAATCGTTTATGGATTTGTATTCTGGAATGCCCGCAGTAATAAATAAAGCAAAATTTTTGTCAGTTTTCTTTAGCCAATGAGACATGTTGTCTTTCGTAATTCCATGTTGAAGAAAAATATATCTAAAATCTTTCATATCCTTAACATATTCTTCAAGACCATATGGCAGTTGATAAATAAATTTATCAGCATGTGAGCTGATTAGCTTGTCAGCTGTTAGAAGTGAAATAAGATGCTTTTTGCTGTGATAATTAATAAGTTTAAAGTTTTTATGTTTTAACCTTAGACTATCCTCTACTGATCGGTCTATAACGAAGTTTATATCCTTATTTTTCGCGTGCTGTTGATAAAACTGATATAAAACTTCAGCATTATCGTCCGCCTTATCAATTCTATCCATAAACAAATACGTCTTTCTATTTTTAAAATGAGTTTTTACACGAGCAATAATCCGCAATCCCGAAATCTTTAAGGCTTGCTTTTTCCCTTTTTTCTTAGAAATCATTTTAAAAATTTTCGATTCATTTTTTAAAATATTAGTAATTGAATTCTCCATAAAATAGAAATAATTTTTCTTTTTTGAATATTTCATAATTATCTTGTTCTCTAGAATATAGTAATAATTATCATTATTATTGGAAAACTTGCTAGCTTGACCATCAAAACTAATAGATGCTGACGTTTTTTTACCATTATTAGAAACAAAAAAGCGGATTTTTCTCCCGATTTTGAAATCTTCTATTGGTATTTCAACTATAAAACCTTTCGCTTTATGAACTACTTTCCCCATTACACTACTTTTTTTATCTGGATAAGGAAAATTAGAAACAACTATTTCCTTCCCATTAAACTTACAAATGATACTAATATCAGTATTGGTAAATTCATTATTACAATATCCAGTAATTTTTAAACTACCATTTCTAGCCTCAATTATACTAAGATGGAGCTTAGTCTGATTCAAATCTATTATTCGTTTTCCCGTTGCATCAAACAGTGTTTGGTTTTCCTCGCCATCATCAAGGAAGAACATATCTTCTTCTATATTTTCAATAAATCCTTCTCTTTTTATCCTTAAAATTGCTTTCTTCTGATAATAGTTCAGATATCTTTGGGCATTAATAATGTCATCATCTATTCTCAATAATACTTCTTGTAATAGTTGTTCAAATTCTGTTTCCTTTAAAAATTCAGGATAATGTTTTAATCTTAGACGCCATTGTAAATCATACATTACAAGAAATTGTAAATATTTTGGTACTTCTGTTTCTGAGTATTTATTGAGCTTCTGTAGAAGATAGTCTTTAATAAAAGGTATAAAATAGTCATATGAATCATAGCCACCTTGTAATGCTGAATTTCCAGCATACCTTTTTCTGTACCAATAAATTGTATTAGGAAGTACACCATATCTCCCGTTCTCCAAAATAATATCAGTTAAAACAGAAGCATCTTCACCAAACTTCTGCCCCACTGGAAACCTACGCTTTAAAAAGGCGCTTGATCTTATAAATGCAGAACTTGACGATAACAAAATACAGTCGAAATCTCTTTCAACATCTATTATGGCTCCACGTTTGAATTTATAATTCAGCATATGTTCGCCTGTTTGTGCTTCAAAAAAGTGAAGAGGTAAACATACTAAATTTATTTCTTTATAAAAATTGAAGAAGTCCTTTACCTTTTCTAACGCGCTAAGATCCATAACATCATCTGGATCCATAAAATTAACAATATCGCCAGTAACTACTTCTAGGCCTCTATTTCTAGCAACACTTACTCCAGCATTTTCTTGTTCTATATACTTAACGTTAAGAGGGAATTCTTTTTGATATTTGCGACAAATTTCTCCAGAATTATCAGGACTCCCATCGTTGACTAGAATTAGTTCAACGTTTTTTTGAAAGTCAACTGTTTGATTGATTATGCTTTGAATCGCTTCATCCAGGTACTCTTCAACATTATAAATTGCCATAACTATAGAAATTCTTAAACTCATATTACAATTTCACTCTCATTCCACTTTTAATTTTTACATATATTGCTAAAACAATAGGATTATTCTTCAACTTACTTTTAACAATTTCAAAAAACTTAATTTTATCTCGTTCATAGACAATGGAATTATAAATTCTATAACTATTACGTGAATCAATATATTTTAGATACTTATTCTTATCTATTTGCGGAATTTGTGAAAAATCAGTTTGCGAAGTCACTAATTCCAAAAAACTATTTGAATCAAGAGCTACTTTTTCAGCAAGTTCTGTCTTCAAATCCATATAAGCGCCCTGACACTCCATATACTGCTCCTGATCAAACTGAAAGAATACCACCGGGATATCCTGATAAAGAGCTTCCCAGGCTACACTAGAATAATCAGTAATTAGTAATGAACTTTGGCGAATTAGTTTATTAACGGGCTCTTCGCCAAACTTCAATAGCCGGATATTCGGGCTAGGACTTTCAAAAAGACCCACGAATTCAATAAATTTGGGATGGAGATAAAAGTTTAGTGTCCAATTTCCCGTTTCCAGATAATGGATTAGTTTTTCGGAATGTAAGACTTTACTGTATTCCTGATAATAATCAGAAGCTAAAAACTCTTCTGGCGTAACTTCTTCCAACCAGTTACGCCAAGTCGGCATAAACATGATTGAATGATCTTTGATCTTTTTTTCCTCGTATAAGGCATCCCAGCGAGCCAGACCGGTAACAATCACGCGCTCTTCCTCATAGCCAAGATTCTGCATCACGATTTCCTTTTCAAAATCAGAGGACGTCACAAATAGCCGGGCATCATTCATCCCATTTGCATCAAAGGTACTATCAATGCGCTTCAATCCTAAAACTCCATGTTGCAAGAACACATATGGTTTAGCATTTAGTGCTGGACGAATAAAGCCTTTGGACACACGCCAAGCAAAGCCATGCCCCTTCGCTTCTGAGGAAACGATCATTTGACAAGCTAACAGATAGAATAGATGCTTCACTGACATGAATTTCAATACACGCTTTTCCATCCCTGCCAGGCGTTTGTAATCTTCGGAATCCTCGCGAATTACATAGTAAACTTTTTGTTCGGGATGCTTTTCAAAACAGTATTTAAAGAAGTAATAAGAATTATCCTGTGCCGTCTCCGACATTTTCTCATGCATCAGCCAAATTTTTCGATTCCAAAAGAGCCAACCGAAGAAAAAGTGGAGTATTACTGCGATATACTCGTTACGTTTGTACTTTCGAGCCTCAAATTCTCCCCGCAGACGGTAATTGAGGCTAAACCCATTGGCAATTGTTATATATGGGACTAGAAAATGACCGTCTTCAAAATTATATTCATTATGATTTAGCAGATACTGCAGACGCAAACGGATTCGCAAACGGTAATTGGTGATACGAATTTCATAGGTCTCATTTTTAGTATTTTCCACCATCAAATAAGCATCCCAATAAAACTGATCCCATTCTTCTGTTCTTACATCTAATTGGAAAGAAAACAGTAATAATTCGCCTTTTTCCTGTACCGCCGTAATGGGTACAACGATGGCCTGTTCGGCGGTTCCTTTTCGTAAGCGCCAGATCATACCGCTAGCTTTCAAGTTAGCCGCTTTCTTTAAAGCGACAGTGTACTGCATTTTCCCATCTTTAAAGTTTAAGCGTTGTAATGTCGCTTCTTCATCTAAAGATTCATTCATGATTTTTTCTAACGTGTTATAGATAAAGGATAATTGCCCTGCTTTTGTACTATAAACTGCTAAATATTGTGTTTCGTCTTTTATTTCTACAGGTTCAAAATAACGCGAGCTAGGTGAGCGATGAATAAAATCGCGCGAAACGATTGGCCGAAGCTCCTCTTCGCTGATTTGCAAAAAGAAGTCCAAGCGGTACCCATTAAACATCACGTCTTTATGCTGAGTAATTGGCAGACGCAAGCGCCACAAAGGACCAAACTTTTCTACGGCATATTGGAACGGGTATAGAGTAGCTGCTTTTCGACGCTTGGCTACTAAATTCTCTTGGAACAACGCCAACTGATCATCTAGTAGATAAAACTCGATGGTTGCTTCATTTTGAGTCAAATGAAGAACCTCGATTTTTTGGCTAGCCTCAGTATTCGTGGATTTTAATCGCAAATGCTCTTTTTCAGTTGCCAAAAGATAGTGCCCACTTGGTAGTGTCAAAATTGAAGGATGATGACCAATTTTTACTCCTTGATTTACGTAGGAAATAGACCTTCCATTCAGCAGTAAGGCTGTCGAAAGGTCTGTATGGTTAATATGTACGGAGGAACAATCAAACAATAAGTATAATTGTTCCTCATTTTTATTCGTAATCCAGACTTTTTCCGCAAGAACTTGCGAATTGGCAATTGTGAGCGTATAGGCCACATCATTAGTTGATTGTGGTTTGAGTATCAAATGGTCATTGTACGCAAAATTGTACGTGACCGTAACTGTTTCTTCTTTTCCCAACGTTGTCGCCCCCAACAAATACTTTAAATAAAATCAACAAACCGTGCGCGGAATTTCATGTGCAAGTGACACCCAATGACTAACACCAACAGCGTCAAGCTCCAAAAAACGATGGTGTATTCCGGCTTTTCCCAAAAGCCGCGCTGGTATAAGAAGGAGTCCCGAAAGCCTTCAATAATGTAATAGAACGGATTGAATTTCAAAATTCGTACTAACATCACAGGCAATCCGCGGCCATCCAAATCCCAAATAGGACCTGATACGTAGAACAAGAGTCTCATAATCGACTGTAATGCGATATGATAATCACGTACTAGTACAGTGATTGTTGAATTTAGCACTCCGAATGCAAATAGAAAAACAAACATACAGAAGAAGTAATAGAATCCTTGTAGCCAGAAAACGGTTGGCATATGCCCAAAATTAAGCATGGTTAAAATCACAATGACAACCATTGGCAAATAAGAAGACAAATTACTTACAATATTGATGGTGGGTAATGCACTAACGGGAAACTTCATCTTGGCTACCATGCCGACTTGGCGATAGATACTATTTGACGCACCCATTACAGATGAATTGATATAAAACCACTGAATGATTCCCACCAGCATCCAGACAATAAACTCAAACCCGTTCATTTTGCGGCCTTGATTCATCCCTAGTCCAAATACTAGGTAATAAATCCCCACTTGGATTGCCGGATTCAAGATTTGCCAAGCTAATCCTAGGTAGTGACTCTGATAGGTTGCCTTATCTTCATAGCGCGACATCCGAAAAATAATGCCTGCGCTGCTAAATTGCTCTTTAATAACAGCTAAAACTTCTCTCAAAACAAAAAGCCCCTTTTCTACTGAATACTCATCTTAAAAAGAATTTGAAAATCTTCGAGAATGATTTTGCCACAAATTCGATTGGGTGATGTAAGACATACATGGCAGAATGCCCTTGGAAATTCGCCAACATCAAAGCAAGGATGATAATAAGCAATGCAATCGCCAAAATTCTAGTTGGCCAGGTCATGCGATCCCCAATAGTGGATTTTTTCAATTCTTGATCAAGTGTGTTCAAATCAAGTGAAGTCCCACTTTCTTCCGATTCCTTGACGGTTCTTTCTCTAAGCGCATCTAATGTAAATGCTTTTTGTTTTTCTTTCCAATCATTTTGATATTTCTTTTGATATTCCTTGGTTTGCTTTTTGAACCAGCCAGTAAATTTTTTATATTCAGCTAAAATTTCATCGGTGGGTCCAAATTGACGTAGTTCGCCATAATGCATCCACATCGTTTTATCGCAGAGCATTTCAATTTGTCCTAAAGAGTGGCTGACAAAGAAGATTGTTTTCCCTTCTGCCTTGAACTCCATGATCTTATCGACACATTTTTGATAGAAGGTTTCATCCCCTACTGACAATGCCTCATCGATAATCAAAATGTCAGGATTGTTATGAACTGCAATCGCAAATCCTAGGCGCGATTTCATCCCGCTAGAATAACTCTTAACTGGTTGATTGATAAAATCACCTAAATCGGCAAAAGCGACGATATCGTCCATCTTTTCATCGATTTCTTTGTTCGTCATACCGCTCATCAAACCTTTAAGACGAATATTCTCCAGTCCAGTCAGTTGATTTTTTAAGCCTGCACCAATTGCAATGATAGAAGTATCACCATTTACTTCCATTGTGCCAGAGGTAGCAGGGATAATCCCTGAAATCACATTCGATAATGTAGATTTACCCGAACCATTGATCCCAATGATCCCAATTGACTCGCCGGCTTTCACTTCAAAACTGATACCTTTTAAAGACCAGAAAGAAGGGATATCTTTGCGGTAAAATTTAAATAAGGCTTTTACCTTATCCGATTTTTTCTTATATAAGTCGTATTCCTTCGTTACTAAGGTACCGCGGACTTTTACATCTGTTGTTTCCATGCTCTCATCCTATCTCTCTAGAATAGCGGTTTAAACACATTGTGTTATAAAACACATAAAATCACTCACAATCAAATATATCATATTCAAGCAAGAGAAAAAAGCAAATTTCATATTTGTAAAATGCTTGAAATAATACAAAAAAAGCGTGAATTATACCTTCGTATTTTTCACACTTTTTCGGTTTATCTTTATTTTTTGACGTTTCTTCCCCGCCAAGCATAGCCAAACAGGCCAATAATTGTTCCAAAACTAACCAACCATGAGAGCTTGTATAGTAATGGCAAGCGATTACCCACTTTTACTAGGTACTTTCCTGGCGGCAGTTTGACTTCTACTGTTCCTCTAAAAGAAGGCTGCCACGCTACTTTTTTACCATTTGCATAAACCCACATATGGCGGTAAGCAAAGACCGGAAAATCCACCACCGTACTGCTCTTTAGATTGAAATCATACGTATAATAAGTATTTTCGTATTCTCGTTTCACACTGCCACGTATGCCGTCCATTAGAACATGATGCTTATAAATCGACCGAAAATGCGGCTCTGCCTTTGCTGGCATGTAATCCGTGTTGAGTTTTTTAGATAGAATATCTTCATAGGTATCTTTATTTAAGTCATAATAACGGCCATCAGTGGTCAAAGTTTGATTATATGCAAATAGCTCTTGCGCGGCCTGAAAATGAAGTCCCAGGCCAATGACGAAAATTGCACTAAGAAAACCAATCTGCCAATTATGTTTTTTAAAGTAAGCTGGTACGATTTCACTAACAGCTACAGCAAAGAAAAATACCGCAAAAGCTAGAAGTCGCCACGGAAATTGAATCAAAGCGAGCGGTGTTTCTTGGAACAGCTCCCATGGAACCGTATTAGAGGAACAAATCAACAATAAAATGCCTGCTGCATAACTGACCTGTGCCGTTCGTGTTGCGCGAAAAACGCCCGGTAACGCCGCAACCACTAATAAAAATAGAATGAAGCCTATATTAAAACGTGCGCCACCAGGTATGTACATATTCTGTAAGGTAAAACGCAACTGTTCAAGTAAAGGATAAGATCGGCCTGCCAGACTAGTTTCCATGACGCCTAACAAATCTGCCTGTAGATACTGATCTAAAAACGGCACTAAAAATCCTGCTGACAACAACACCGTCAAACCAATACTCTTCAGCCCATTCACTAATGTCTGCACCTTTTGTCGCTGCACCGGTAGTGTCATCACATACAGAATAACTAGTAATAAAGTACTCATAAAGACAGAGAGAACATGACTATATAGAATCCCCGCCATGCCTAAGGAAAGCTGCCACCACTTACGTTTGTCACCACAAATGATTTGATAAAAGCCTAAGAAGACCAGTGGAATGAAGGTTATCGCAATCACTTCACCAATCGCTGTACGCCCAAAAAAATCCATCGCTCTAAAACCAGAAAACGTATAGATAAAACTAAAGAACAAGGCATTCAGCCGCTGTTTACGAAATTCATGATAAGCGTAATAACTGATAGCAAAGGTTATAAACGTTACAACCATAATAAATAAATAGTAGGCAGTCAGCGGATTCGTTACCAAAAAACGCGCGGGTACAAAGAGAAACAACCATAAAAATGGATAAAAGAAATTTACACCATAGCCAATCAAGCCAAAGGTATGATTACTCAAATAGGAGAAAGAGGGACCTTGCTGAATCTGCAAGAAAAGCTCCTCCATCCGTTCCAGGTGAAAGCGGCCATCCTGACCAACAGTGTATGCCAATTGCTGCCACGGAAAAAAAGGCAAAATGTATAGAAAAGATCCAACTAAAAATACAAACGGCAATCCCCATCGCCACACTTTTTCGTTTTTCACTTACTACTCTCCCATTCTCTTACGTTTGATGAAAATCACTAGCACACCAACTGAAATAGCGGATGCTAGCCAGGCTCCTTTGTAGAAAGCTGGTATTGGCGCTGTTACCTGAACTTTCTGCTTACCAGCCGGTGCTTCAAATGCGAGTGTCCCCCGGTCTGAGACCTGCCAATCTACTTCCTCATCATTCACCTTTATCACTTCATGCTTGTAGGCAATCAAAGGTAAATCAACCGTTGTTTTTTCAGGTAAATCAAGCTGATAAGAAATCGTATTATGCTTGATTACTTGCGTAGCATCTGATTTCTTATTATCCAGCAATACTTGATGTCCAGCAATACTTTTCTTATTTTCATGAGAAACTTTTTTCATATAATCGTAGTTTTTCCGCGTAGAGATGATTTTCTTATACTCAGCTCCGTCAAGAGAATAGTATTCTGGACTTTGGGTATTATCAAAATTGTATTGTCGCATTCTTACAGCACCTACTGCATGTATGCCAACTACAAACATGGCTAACAATAGCAAACAGTATTCTCGGTTCCGAAATTTTCTCAGCAATAGACTTAAACTTTCACTACAAAAGATTGCTAAAAAGAACATTGCAAAGGCCAGAAACCGCCACGGAAATTGTATTAAAGCAATAGGGGTCGCTTGAACTAGGTGCCAAGGTACTAAACTTGTTGAGAGAATCGTAAAGCTCAAGCCTAAAAATAGTGCAATTTTCCCACTCAAAGTGACTCTCAAAAAGAAGAATAAACTAATAAAAGTCAGAATAAGCATTATTAGACCAATATTCATGGTCCATGAAGTCGCAACAATATTATCAGTAGCTGAGTTTAGCAGCATCATCTTCAAACTGTTTACTTTTTCCGCTAACATGGGCTGATTAGCGCCTTGCGGTTGCAGCCAGAGATACTGATCAATAAAAGGGATAAAAAAGCCTAATGATAGACATAGGGTAGCAATAACTGCCTTTATAGCTGCCATTATTCTTGAAATTCGGTTACCACTGAAAATCATTCCTGCTAAAAAGAATAAGAATAGAATCATTGATGACATCAACACTGATAATAGATGAGTATAAACCAATAAGGTCATACCGATTGTCAAAATATACCATTTTCGATAGTTATTAAAAAATAGATAATAGCCGCCTAAGAAGACTAGCGGGAAAAAAGCAAACGCGATGGCTTCCCCTAAAGCACTTCTTCCAAAAAAATCAGCTGTTCGAAAGCCTGAAAACACATAAATAAAACTGAATAACAGGGAACGAATCTTATCCTTCGAAAATGTCCACATGCTGTAATACGCTATTAAAAATGTTGCCAAAGAAACAATAAAAATCAATATATACCAAGATATAAATGGGTTACTAAAAAGAAAGCGAAAAGGTACTGCAACAAACAACATGAGAAAAGGATAAAAATAATTGACCCCATAGCCAATTTCGCCAAAGGTATGCATACTTAAATACGTGTATGCTGGACCATTTTTGACTTGCTGAAATAATTCTTCAATGCGGGCTAGATGAAACCTGGCATCTTGTTCTGTCGTATAGGCCAATGATTTCCAGGGAAAATAAGGTAACAGATAAAGAAAGGAAACGAGAAAACCAATTAAAACGATGTTACGTATATTTAATTTACTTTTCTTATTTGCTAATTGATTCATAACATCCTCCTTACTGCCTATTACTATACGACACTTTCCTGTTCCGCGCAAAAGGAAAAAAGCTCGGATTTCTCCGAGCTTTGCTGTAATAACGCTATTTTATTTTAAAAAATTTAAAATTATAGTTTAGTTACTTCAGCTGCTTGTGGGCCGCGTGCACCTTCAACAATGGTAAATTGAACAGGTTGACCTTCTTCAAGAGATTTGAAGCCGTCGCCTTGGATTGCTGAGAAATGTACGAATACATCGTCGCCGCCATCCACTGTGATAAAGCCAAATCCTTTTTCATTGTTGAACCATTTTACTGTGCCTTGTTCCATGTTAAAAAGCCTCCAAAAAATTTATAGGGGTCCATTTCATCACTGGACCTAGTTCTATTATACGAGAGCTTTTTTACACAAGCAAGCCCTTTCATAGTGCTTTTATTGCTTTTCTTCCTTTTCCTTCATGTTCAAATCTTTTTTGATTTGGGTCGTTGAGATTTCTGGCGTTCTTGGCAGATAAATAACCTCTGCATCTGTTTCATCCTCGATGAAATCAAATTTACCTGCCCAATCATCCCCCATGACAAAAGTATCAATATGGTACTCTTTAACATCAGATACTTTTTGATCCCAAGATTTTTCTGGAATCACCAAGTCCACATAGCGAACAGCTTCTAAAAGCTGTTTCCGCTTTTCATAAGAGAAGTAGCATTTTTTTTGCTTTTCATCCCAGTTGAATTCATCTGTTGATAAGGCAACTACTAAATAGTCCCCTTGTTCTTTGGCACGACGCAATAAATTGATATGTCCATAATGAAGTAAGTCGAATGTTCCATAAGTAATCACGCGTTTCATCGAAAAAACCTCTCTTTTCTATTTGCTGTCAGTATAACAGGAAATCCCCATTTGTCTAATTTATTATGCCATAGAGACCTATAAAAAACAAAAAAAGGCCATGCTCTCTCGTATCCAATAATTTAACTTCACCATTTATCTCCGCAAAAAAACCATCCCCACAAACCCAAAGGCTTGTAAGGATGGTTTCAACGTGCTTCTTTATTTAGTTGCAGCTTCGTATGCTTTATTAACCGCATCCCAGTTGATTAAGTTAAAGAAAGCTTTGATATAGTCTGGGCGTACGTTTTTATATTTCAAGTAATACGCATGTTCCCAAACATCTAAGCCTAAAACTGGTGTGCGACCGTCCATCAATGGAGAGTCTTGGTTTGGTGTAGATTCAACGGAAACATTCCCGTCTTTATCTGTTACTAACCATGCCCAGCCAGAACCAAAACGAGTTGTCGCTGCTTTGGTGAATTCTTCTTTAAAGTTATCATAGCTGCCAAAAGCTTTATCAATTGCGTCTTTGATTTTGCCAGTTGGTTCGCCACCAGCATTTGGTGCTAAAATTTCCCAGAAGAAACTATGGTTGGCGTGACCGCCACCATTGTTACGGACTGCTGTTTGAATGTCAGCTGGAATGCTATCCATGTCGCTGATCAATTCTTCAACTGTTTTATCAGCTAATTCAGGATATTTTTCGATTGCTGCATTTAAGTTTGTCACATAAGTGTTATGGTGTTTGTCATGATGCAGGTGCATCGTTTCGACGTCGATGAAAGGTTCCAACGCATCATATTCGTAAGGTAGATCTGGTAAAGTGTAAGCCATTTTGTCATTCCTCCTAAATTTAATTCCATTTTAAGAGTATCATGAAAGCGATATTGCTACCAATCATCTGCTCAACTGATTTCACAAACTTAGCTTTCGTCAGTCAAATGGAACAAGCCTTCCCGTTGATCTCGGTAAACTTCTGGCTGTAATGTAACGTGTGAAATCCCATATTCTTTTAAAATAGCCGCGATGGTGTCATAGAGCTTTTCAATATCGGAGACTGCTTGATCCTTGACTAGGATATGGGCGTCAAAAATAATGGTCGCTTCATCTATCTGCCAAGCATGGAGATGATGAACATTTTCGATTCCTGGTAGTTGGCAGATTCGTGCCGCAATCGTTTCATAATCCAATTCTGGTGCCGATTGCATCAAAATGCCCACGGTTTCTTTTACTACATCATACGCTTCCTTCATAATATATAAGGAAACCAGTAAAGTAATCAGGGGATCAATCCAATAGATTTGGAAGAAACGAATCAGTAGCGCGCCTAAAATTACGCCTATGGAAGACAAGGTATCACTTAATAAATGCAAATAGCTGGAACGAATATTTAAGCTGTTATGTGCATCTTGCTGTAACAGTAGTACGGATACCAAATTGGCCACCAGTCCGATAAGAGCCACAATCAGCATCAAATTACCGTCAATAGTCTCGGGGACGAAAAAGCGTTCAACCGCCTCAATTAAGAGGAAGATTGACAAGCCAATTAAAACGACTGCATTGACAAAGGCCGCTAAAATTTCTGCTCGTTTATAGCCATATGTTTTTTGCGGCGTCCGTCCCTTAGCACCAATGCGTTGGGCAACGTAGGAAAACGCGATGGAAACCGTGTCACTAAGGTTATGAATCGCATCGGACAAAAGCGATAAACTACCGGATAACAAGCCACCGATGATTTCGGTTAAGGTAATTCCAGCATTTAAAAGCGTGACCCAAAAGATCCGCTTACCTGAAGTTGGTTGGTGATGATGTGCCATTTGAATCACTCCTTTCCCTCATTCTAGCGACTCTTCTTGATTTCGACAAATAATTGTGCCGCCTCTCTTGTTTTTCCCTAGCTACTCGCTTAGAATTGACGGTAGCGAAAGGAGTTACCTATGAACTCATTACAATTATTTACAGCGGCTTTCAGCAAACCGCAAACTTTAGCAGAAGGCAAAAAAATGGCCTTTTGGAAAGTCGTCTTATATGTTGTTTTTCTAAGCATGATCCTCAGCATCCCTGTGGTGGTCCAAGTCATTCGCTCTTTCAACGATGTCAAACAGGACAGCCAAGAGATTGCCACTAAGATTCCTGATTTTGAAATCAATGATGGCAAGCTGACGACTGCTCATACAGGTGAAGGGTTTATTTACCAAACCAATTCGATTATTTTTACCTTTGATCCGGATGGTCAGCGCACGGAACATGATATCCAAAATGATGTCATTGGCAATGCAGTGGCGGTTGCCTTTCTTCAAAATGAATTTTATATTGCCCTACCTGACAATGGCTTACTGAGTGTGGCTCTAGGCAATAGTCATTTTTCACTGGCTTACAGCACTGGCCAATTTGATGGTCTAAGTGGTCAAAAAATTCGTGAAGCCTTAAATCAAACAAGTCTCCCATTTTGGAGTTACTTGCTGATTTTTGTAGTAACACTATATCCGGTCTTTATCAATTTAATCATCAATTTGCTTTTGATTAGCATTGGGGCCATTGTCTATTCCAAGCTGCGGTTACTGCGCCTGCGTTTCTTCGATTGTCTGAAAATCGTCGTTTATGCGGCCACTGTGCCAGCGATTCTGTCAGTAATTTTACAAGTGCTGTTACCAAGCTTTGATGCCAGCCTATTTATGATTTTGCTGACGCTCTTCTACTTCTACCGAGCAGTTCGGGATGAACCACGGATGGAACTGCCGCCAATGTAGCTGGCGACACCTTTAAAAAAACTTTCTTTTTTCCCTCATTTTTTATGATATGATTAGACACGTATAAGACACGTGTCTTTTTTATTTTGAGTGAGGAGTGTTGAAATGGGAGTCTTGACCCAACGACAAAATACACGCCCCGTAAAAGTCGGAAATTTGACGATTGGCGGGAGTAATGAATTATATATCCAAAGTATGTGTACGACCAAAACCGACGATGTCGCCGCAACAGTGGCCCAGATCAAACGATTAGAGGAAGCTGGCTGTCAAATCGTGCGGGTGGCGGTACCGGACGAAGCCGCGGCTCATGCCCTAAGCGACATCAAAAAACAAATCGATATCCCCCTAGTGGCGGATATCCACTTCGACTATCGCTTAGCGCTATTAGCCATTGAGGCTGGTGTTGATAAGATTCGGATCAATCCTGGTAATATTGGCCGTAAAGACCGCGTTGAAAAAGTCGTAAAGGCTTGTAAAGAAAAAGGCATCCCGATTCGTATTGGAGTCAATGCAGGTTCCTTAGAGAAGAAATTCTTGCAACAGTATGGTTATCCAACAGCCGAAGCCATGGTGGCCAGCGCTGTGGAACATATCCGTATTTTAGAGGAATTGGATTTTTATGATATTATCGTCTCCCTTAAAGCCAGTGATGTTCAACTGGCAATTGAGGCCTATACGCTAGCAGCTGAAACCTTCGATTACCCGCTGCACTTGGGTATCACTGAAGCCGGCACACAATTTTCTGGAGGCATCAAATCAGCTGCAGGTCTAGGGGCCTTGCTGGCTAAAGGTATTGGAAATACCTGCCGGGTCTCTTTATCCGCTGATCCAGTGGAAGAAATTAAAGTCGCTAAAGAAGTCTTGAAGGCGTTTGGCTTGGCTAGTAATGCCGCAACGTTGATTTCTTGTCCAACTTGTGGCCGAATCCAAATTGATTTGATTCCAATTGCCAACGAGATTGAAGCGTATATTGAGAAAATCAAAGCGCCTATCAAGGTTGCTGTTTTAGGTTGCGCCGTCAATGGTCCTGGTGAAGCGCGTGAAGCGGATATCGGCATCGCTGGTGGTGCCGGTAAAGGTATGCTCTTTAAAAAAGGCAAAATTATTCGCACCGTGCCAGAGGAAATCATGGTGGCGGAATTGAAAAAAGAAGTTGATCTACTAGCTGAAGCTTATGCCCGCGGCGAAGAGATTTAAATAATGAAGGGATTGGGCTAAGCTCAATCCTTTTTGATTTTTCAAGGGGTTTGCTACAATACAGGTGAGGAGTGAGGACATGAAACCTATTATTTGTTTGATTCAATCATTGAAACCGGAACAAGTTACTTATTTAGCCGAACAGTATCCTACTTACAGCATCGTGCCCGTTACGGAACTGACCACTGAAATGGAAGCCAATGTCGAAATCACCCTGGGCTGGCAAAAGGAATTAGGCGAGCGGCTCTTAACAAATTCTCGCTTGAAATGGATTCAAGCCATTTCCGCTGGTGTGGATTCCTTCGATCAAGCTGCCTTAGCTGAAAAAGGGATTCTTTTGAGTAACGGGAGCGGCATCCATACGACTGCTATTACTGAACACGTTTTAGGAGTTACCTTAGCCATTTTCCGGGGCTTACCACAAGCGGTCCTACAGCAGGCCCAACATGAATGGCAAAATCAGAGTCTGCCCTTTGTCCAACTGTCTGGAAAAAATATGTTAGTCATTGGTACCGGCCATATTGGCCAGCAAGTTGGGAAAACCTTCCAAGCGCTGGGTGTCCACACATATGGCGTCAATACCACCGGTCATTCTGTACCAGGGTTTGAGGAAACCTACGCGAGCCAAAATCTATTGAAATTCGTGGCAGATATGGATATCATCGTCAATATTTTACCCCTGACAGATGAAACCTATCATTTGTATAATCAAGTCTTCTTTGAAGCAATGTCTCCAACTGGAATTTTTATCAATGTCGGCCGTGGTCCTTCTGTGCATACCGCTGACTTAGTCACTGCCCTAAACCAGCATGAATTGGCTTATGCGGCTTTAGATGTTTTTGAAGAAGAACCATTACCAATTGATCATCCCCTTTGGACCATGGAAAATGTCCTGATTACGCCGCATCATGCCGGTGTCACAGAGCATTTTCGTGATAAGATTTTTGCGATTTTCCGAGACAACCTTGCACAGTATCAAGTAGATGGCACGCTGAAACGCAATCAGATCCAACTAGACCGTGGTTACTAAACTGTATATCTTGTTTTTGACAGAAAACACCCGCTAAGTTAACGTAGTTCGTGTATCCACCAAAGGCCTTTGTTCTAGCCTTTGAAGAGTGGTACATTACTCGCCTAACTTAGCGGGTGCTTTTTTACTTAGTTTTCCAAACATTCTGTTAGCGATTTTGTGGTTTGATTTTCGTATCAACCTTGTGCCCATCGATTTCCTTTACGATATAGATGGGTCTTTTTTTCGTTTCCAAGAAGATTTTGCCAATGTATTTGCCAATAATCCCTAAGCACAGTAGTTGTAAACCGCCGATAAAGAGAAAAATTGAAACCAGTGACGGCCAACCATCTGTCGGATCACCGAAGACTAAGGTACGAATCACGATAAAAATCAACGCAATACCGGAAAATAAGCAAGAAATTCCGCCAACAAAAGAGGCAATATTCAAAGGAGCATCGGAAAAGTTGACGATACCATCAATGGAATAATTGAACAAGCTCCAAAATGACCAAGAAGTCTCCCCGGCAACGCGCTCGCGGTTTTCATAGGGCAAGTATTCCGTCTCAAAACCCACCCAAGAAAAGATACCCTTAGAGAAGCGATTGTATTCCGTCAATTCCAAAATTGCGTCAACCATTTGGCGGGTCATTAAACGAAAATCCCTGGCGCCATCTACCATTTCCGTATCGGCAATTTTATTGACCAATTTGTAAAACATACGGGCAAAGAAACTACGAATCGGCGGTTCTCCGGTTCGGTCAACTCGGCGTGTTCCTACACAATCAATATCCTTTTCTTGAATCAACTGCAGCATTTGCGGCAGCAACTCTGGTGGGTCCTGTAAATCAGCATCCATCACTGTGACAAAATCCCCCGTAGCATGCTGCAAGCCGGCATACAGCCCAGGCTCTTTTCCAAAATTACGGGAAAAGGACAGATAGTGCACATTTTGATTTGCCTGCTGTAAGTCACGCAATACTGCTAAAGTTCGGTCTTTCGAACCATCATTTACAAAAATATATTCAAACTCAACTGCCATTTCTTTACGGACGGTTTCTACCGCTTCGTAAAAATAAGGCAACGATTCCTCCTCGTTATAACAAGGAACCACTACTGAAATTTTCACAGCTTTCGCCTCCAATCATCTTCTCGATTATAGCACATTCTCCTTCTTATCAGCACTATCAAACAAAAATCTACTTTGTTTATTCATTTGCAAACGATTCGCTTTGATGTTAATATAAAGATAAACAAAAATGCAGAAAGTTGGTGTATTAACAAATGAGTAGCGAAAATGTTTATGAAGTTACCGATTATATCCGCGGTTGGTACCAAGACCAAGAACAGTACCACTGTCTCTACTGCTCTCAAACTTTTAAAGAAGGCTTAATCTATCCTTACGAGACGCTGCAGCAAACTGCGCAACACGCGATCCAGCAACATGTGACAACGGTGCATGGCGGGGCCTTCCAAGGATTGCTCTCATTGGGACGTACAGCTTCTGGACTTAGCGAGATGCAGCAAGAAATCTTAACGCTCTTCGGTCAAAACTTAAAGGACCCTGCCATCGCCCAACGACTGGGTGTCAGCACTTCCACCATTCGCAACTATCGGTTCAAATTAAGAGAAAAGGAACGGCAAGCGCGGGTTTTCACCAGCTTGATGACGTTACTGGAGACTACTCCATGCCTACCGCCTCATCAAGGGGCAACGATGCTAGATGACCGTTATCAAATCACAGCAGAAGAAAGACAACGCGTACTAGCAACCTATTTGGATGCTGATGGTTTTGTTCAGCAATTTCCAAGCAAAGAAAAACGTAAAATCATTATTCTGAGTGAGTTTAGTCAAGATTTTGATCCGCAAAAAAATTACTCAGAAAAAGCAGTCAACGATATTTTAAAGCGTCGGATTGCCGACTTTGCCACCGTTAGACGCTATTTGATTGAGTACGGTTTTCTTAAACGAACCAAAGACGGGCAAACTTATTGGCGTTCGTAATTTCAGTAAAAAATGACCTCCAAGCTTTAAAGTTTGGAGGTCATTTTATGTGCTGCTACATATTCATATTTCCTATTGCAATGGTTGCCAATGCCAATCAGCAACTTCTGGCAGGTCCGTCCCCACACGACGGGTATATTCTTCATGTTCGGCTAACTTTTCATCCATCTCTTGGATAATGGCAGCGTATTGGCTAGCTTGCGGCAAGCTCAAGACGGCTGATTTCACTAAGTGGAAACGATCCAGATGGTTCATGACCCGCATATCAAATGGCGTGGTAATAGCGCCATTCTCTTCATAGCCATGAATCGTCACATTGCGATTGCGCCGGCGATAAATGAGATTTTGCAGTAGTCCCTTATAACCATGGAAGGCAAAAATCACTGGTTTATCGGTAGTAAACAACGCATCAAATTCAGCATCCGTCATACCACCAGGATATTCTTCCGGTGTCCGTAGTTTCAAAATATCCACCACGTTCACAAAGCGGATCTTCAATTCTGGCAAGCGTTCATGTAATAGTTGCACAGCCGCTAGTCCTTCTAATACTTGGATTGGTCCAGCGACAGCTATCACAACATCAGGTTCACCTGCTCCTGTTGAAGCCCAGTCTACTAAACCAGCACCTTTTTCCACAAAGGTCCGCGCTTCTTGCAAACTAAACCATTGCGGTGTTGGTTGTTTCGAGGTTACCACTAAATTGACCTTGTGCCGGGTTTTCAGCATTTTCTCCATAATCACTAGCAAGGTATTGGCATCAGAAGCTAAATACTCACTAATAACGTCCGGATGTTTGTCAGCTAAATGACCTAAAATACCGGGATCTTGGTGCGTAAAGCCATTGTGGTCTTGTTGCCAGACGATAGACGAGGCAATTAGATTTAAGGAAGACAGTTTTTCTCGCCAAGGTAATTCGTTGGTGACCTTCAACCATTTTTGATGTTGCGTAATCATGGAATCCACCACTCGCAAGAAAGCTTCATAACTAGCGAAGAAGCCGTGACGACCAGTCAAGACGTAGCCTTCCAACAAGCCTTCATCCATATGTTCACTGAGAATTGAGTCAATCACGCGGCCAGATGGTGCTAAATATTGGTCTTGTGGTTCCTCAATTTTTTCTAGCCATTGTTTCCGCGTTTCCTCAAAGACGGGATTTAAGCGGTTTGACAAGGTTTCATCGGGACCAAAGATGCGGAAATTATGATTGGCTTCATTCAGCGTCAAGACATCTTTGATATATTCTCCCATCACGGTCATATCTTGAGCTTCGACACCGCCGCGGACATGGGTATCCACTTCATACTCGTTGATTTCAGGTAATCGTAAAGGTGTTAACACTTTTCCCCCATTGGTAACTGGATTTTGCGCCATCCGTCGGCCCTTTGGCGGCAAGATGGCTTTGATGTCATCCACTAATTGTCCATCATCCGTAAATAGTTCTTCCGGACGATAAGACTTCATCCAGCTGACTAAATGATCCGCATGCTCCATGTGTTCACGGTCAATCGGAATGGGCACTTGGTGGGCCCGGAACGAACCTTCGATTGGATCGCCGTCCCAAATCTTTGGACCAGTCCAGCCTTTAGGGGAACGGAAAACAATCATAGGCCAAATTGGTAGTGTCGCGTCTTGTTTACTGCGGGCATTTTCTTGAATTGCTTGGATTTTTTCAACTGCTTGATCCAGTGCCGCCGCCATTGCTGGATGCATTTTTTCAGGATCATGGCCTTCAACAAAAATAGGTTCCCAGCCAAGGCCTTCAAAATATTTGGTCAATTGTTCATTAGGAATCCGGGACAACAGCGTTGGGTTGGCGATTTTAAAACCATTCAGATGGAAAATCGGTAAAACGGCACCATCATGAATAGGGTTCAAAAACTTATTCAGTTCCCAAGAAGTTGCCAAAGGACCGGTTTCTGATTCACCATCACCCACTACAACAGCGGCAATCAAATCCGGATTATCTAAAACCGCGCCTGCCCCATGCATCAAGGAATAGCCCAGTTCGCCCCCTTCATGAATGGACCCAGGAGTTTCGGGTGCCGCATGGGAAGAAATACCACCAGGGAAAGAAAACTGTTTGTATAACCGTTTCAAGCCGGGAATATCTTGGGAGACATTGGGATAGATTTCGCTATAACTACCATCCAAATAGGCATTCGATACCATGACTTGTCCGCCGTGTCCCGGGCCTTCAATGTAAAACATGTTCAAATCATACTTGTTGATGATTCGGTTTAAATGCGCATAAATAAAGTTTTGTCCGGCAATTGTGCCCCAGTGACCCACAACCTTGATTTTAACATGCTCTGGTTTGATGGGTTCCTTCAGCAGGGGATTATCCAATAAATACAATTGTCCTACTGAAATGTAATTGGCAGCGCGCCAATAAGCGTCCACCTTGTCTAAATACTCTTTAGAAGAAAAATCCGTTGTCATCCGTCTTGCTCCTCTCTTATTGCTTTAAGTCTTCCTCGTTCTTCGTAAATTCATAAATAGGCTCATCCTTTTGCGGATCATAATCCACTGTCAGGTCGTAGCCTTTAAAAAACCAGTCATCTGTTTGTTCAATAAAATAAGTGATGCCATCAATCTTGGTCTCAATAAAGGCATCATCGGGTGTATCCACCGACATGCCCATGGAAAAGCCTTCGTGAACAGCCGTTTTCCCATATACTTTCCCGTAAAAACGCACGCCACTACCAGGCTGAACTTGTACTTCCTCTTTGAACCATTCGTGTGCTTTTGGGGTAATCGTTAATTTCATCTTGTGCACTCCTCACTAACAAAAAATAGACGGTTCGTCCTACAGTCATTGTAGCACAAGCCGTCTATTCCCTTAGAGAATATGCTTATTTCTAGCGGTTACTCATTCATCTTTTCATCTAATAAATCGACATCATCGGTGCGTCCAATCACCAAAAGATTGTCATTTTCTTCCACCATTTCGTCAGCTGCTGGCGAGACAATCACGTTGTCTTTGCCCCGACGAATCGCCACCACCGTTAAGTTAAAGCGTTGACGGAAGTTAAGATCAGTCAAGGTGCGACCAAAGAATTTTCGGTTGGAGACTTTGACCTCTGCTAATGAGAAGTCGTCCGACAGCTCCAGATAATCCAAAATATTTTTTGAAACTAGATTATGGGCAATCCGCGCCCCCATATCACGTTCTGGATGGACAACGCGGTCCGCACCGATTTTTTCTAGCACGCGCGCATGGTATTCATTTTGCGCTTTGGCTAAAACATGAGGCACGCCCATCTCTTTCACCATAAGGGTTACCAAAATGCTGGCTTGGATATCTTCCCCAATCGCTACTACTACATGGTCAAAGTTACGAATTCCTAGAGAGCGGAGCGTCATCTCATCTTGAGCATTGGCAACGACTGCGTGGGTCGCAATATTCATATATTCATTTACACGGTCTTCACTGCTGTCGATGGCTAGTACTTCTTGTCCCAGTTCAATCAGCGTGCGGCAGACACTTCCGCCAAAACGGCCTAAACCGACAATTGCAAAATTTTGTTTCATCTTTTTCTCCTTAAAAAAATTACTACCTCCATTATAGCAGAGACCTGAAGGAAGTAGTAGAACTTCTCATGACCTGCAACCTACAATTGGTGGTAGTAATATACGCTTATTATTTGATTAAGCCATGTTTAAAGGCATAAATCGCCGCCTGGGTCCGATCTTCTACCTCGAGTTTCGACAAGATATTGGAAACATGGGTTTTGACTGTTTTCAAGGTAATGAAAAGCTCATCGGCAATTTCCTGATTGCTCTTTCCTTGTGAAATCAGCATTAGAATCTCCCGTTCCCGATTTGTTAAGTCTTCATGTAAAACGGGCTCATGTTTTTTAGACAAGCGTTCCATCATCTTATTAGTAACTTCTGGCTCCAATACTCGTTCTCCGCGGTAAGTCGCGCGAATCGCATCCGCGATTTCACTGGCACTGGAAGTTTTTAATAAATAACCAGCCGCTCCCGCTTCGATGGCCGGATAGACTTTTTCGTCATCAATAAAACTTGTTACAATAATAATCTTGGCTTGCGGCCAATCCTTCAAGATGGCTTTCGTGGATTCAATGCCATCCATCTCGTCCATCACTAAATCCATCAAGATTACATCTGGACGCAAATCAAGGGCTTTTTCATAGCCGATTCGGCCATTTTCAGCTTCCCCTACAACTTCAATATCATCTTGGATCGATAAGTAAGAAGACACGCCGAGGCGTACCATCTCATGATCGTCTACAAGTAATACTTTAATCATCCTTCTCCTCCTCAATCACCGGTACTTTGATTTCCACACTGGTTCCCTGTCCTTTGAAGCTAATGATTTTGATGGTGCCGCCCATGCCGGCGACCCGCTCGCGAATATTACTTAAGCCATAGCTTCCCGCCTTGTTTTCATTCACCTGCATATCAAAACCAACGCCATCATCCACAACCCGTAGTAAAACATTTCGGTCGATCTGATGTAAGTATACCTCAAGCTCCTCTGCTTTGGCATGTCGGAGGGTGTTGGAAAGTAATTCCTGAACGATTCGGAATAAATGATCTTCAATACTAGCTGGTAAGTGAACATCTTCCACATCCCAAGTTAGCCGAATTTGAATTTTAGTTTCCAGTTCCTTCAATAATTGCTCGATACCTTTACGTAGACTTTTGCCCTCTAAATTGACAGGACGTAAATGCAGCAGTAAGGCGCGCATTTCTGATTGAGAGGCATTGATGATGTTGGCGATCATCGCCAGTTGTTTCCGAAAGGGATCTGAAATCTCAATTTTTTGCGCCTGTTCATTTAAAGCTGATAACATCATCATCGCCGCAAACAACTGTTGGCTAACTGAGTCATGTAGCTCGCGGGCCAACCGTTTACGCTCATTTTCTAAGATTTCTTCCTTAGTCTGGCCCTCCATCAATTGTGGTCGGCTGGTCAAGACTTGTAGTTCCTTAGACATTTCCAGCATTTTAGCACTGATTGCCGCGATATCCTGGTCAACATCTGCAATATATTGATCATTTTTCGCATGAGGAACCGGCTTTGTGAGGCGATTGTTTTCATAACTCCCACTAGCGAGTAGCCGCAGCTTCTCTTCGATTCGACCATATTGGGCCTTCTGAACTAGCGAGATAAAGACAAAGGTCAACAATCCCACTACCAGCGAAATCACAAAAATATGCACTAACAGCGGCATATGAAAAATGCGCGCCCGAATTAGCTCCATAAACCATTCTTTTTGGTTACGGTAATAAAAGTAGGTAAATAATGTCCCCAGAACGACTAAAAAGGTGATCACAGCCGCGTAGATCGACAGCATCTGTCGTGAGATTCGTCCTATCATACACGGATCACCTCTAAATCACCAATCAGCGCGTTCGTTACCAAACGTAACCGACGCGGGTTGGTATCATAATCATTACTATAAAGCCGCAAAGACTCATTCCGCAGCTGGTAACGTTCATCATCAAACCCAACGGATCCTAAGAAGGTTGAGTGTTCTAACGAAATTGCCACGCCTGTTGGAACTAACACCCGAGTTCGGCCAAAGCCTTTTCGGATCATAATCACGCTATCCTGCTTTGGTAGCAAAGTATTACCTAAATCAATGATTGTGTCCCCGCTTAGCAAATTGATATTGATGTCGTCCCATTCGTAAATATTGGTGCCAATCCGTTCATTGGCAAACCAAGGGCGTTTGTACCGTTTGCCCCCCTTAGGACTATGATTAGTCGTTTCTACCATCACCATTTTTTTGCGATTCCAAGGAGCATGCTCAAATAATGGTACACCTGAAACTTCCACCCCTTTTAAGCCGACAAATAAAACCGCAAAGACAATCATGGCCCAAACTGCTGGACTACTTAGCAACCCCACTAAAATGGCAATTAAGCCTAGGATAAATTGAAATTGATTAAAGGAGGTACGGTGGACCTTCTTAGCGACGTAAAGCAAATTCATCACACCAAAGACCAAAATGATCAATAAAGGTGGATTATGGATCAACTGCCATAAGCCAAAAATGGCCAGCAGACTCTCAATGATAATAAAAAAACGCCAGGGATTGTTCATCTTTATTCCTCCTCTCGTTTCAGTATAACGTATCTCTATCTTTCATAGTAGCCGCAAAAGTCTTATCCGGCTATGGGACTTGAGACCGAAATATGGAAAAGGATGGCGCGACCTATTGAACTTGTCGCGTCATCCTTTCATAACAGCTCCGTCACCGGCAGCTGTCGGCCTATTGGGATCCTTTTATTTTACTTCGGTGATTTTTACGTTCATATCGCCGCCAGGTGTTGCGATAACCACTTCATCGCCAACGCGTTTACCGATTAAGGCTTTTGCAATTGGAGAATCATTGGAGATTTTACCTGAAAATGGGTCAGCTTCTGCACTTCCCACGATGGTATATTGTTCTTCCTCTTCGTCTGGTAGTTCTTTGAAGACTACTGTCTTACCTAAAGAAACTTCATCTGCATCAATGCCATTGTTATCAATGATTTGTGCAAAACGAATCATGTTTTCTAAAGTTGTGATACGGCCTTCGACAAAGGCTTGTTCATCTTTCGCTGACTCATATTCTGAGTTTTCAGAAAGGTCACCAAAGCTGCGAGCAATCTTGATACGTTCAATGATTTCGCCGCGTTTAACGGTTTTTAGTTCTTCTAATTCTTGTTCTAATTTCGCTTTTCCTTCTAGGGTCATTGGATATACTTTTTCTACCATAATTAAAACTCCTTCATTAACTAAATCAATGATACAAAGATTAGCACGCTTTCAAAAAAAAGTAAACGATTATTTGAAAGTTTTGCTAAGTAAGCCAGTACTCGAAAAAGAAGAAACCCCCTAAGGGATTTCTCACTGGTTGCGGCTATTGACATATTTATCAACGAGCACCTGATGTTCTTCATAGGTTTCCGCATAATAGACTTTACCGGTATCAATATCTGCTACAAAGTAGAGGTAATCATTCTTTTCTGGATTCAAGACTGCTTGAATCGATTGTAGGCTTGGATTGTCAAAAGGTCCCGGACCATAGCCAGGATTTTGATACAAGTTATAAGGCGAATCTACCATTGTATCTTCGATAGTTAAAAGCTCCTTATGCTCGCCTAAAGCATACAGCACAGAAATATCTGATTGTAGAGGCATATCAATCGCTAAGCGGTTAAAGAAGACTTGCGCAATATTGCGGCGGTCGCCTTCTGTGACGCCTTCTCGTTCGACTAACGAGGCAAGTGTCAGCACTTGTTGGATTGTTAAATCTTTTTCCTTAATTTGATCATAATAAGGTTTCAGGTTATCATCCATCGCCTTCACCATTTGTTCGGCTAGACTTTCCACCGTAGTCGTCTCATTGTACTCATAAGTAGCTGGGAACAAGTAGCCTTCTAAACGGTAACGAACGCCACTGGCTTTTGAGGCGCTATCTAACAGCGTTGGGTATTTTTCCAGCATCTTATCAAAGAAAGTATCATCTTTCATCAAGGCAATAAAATCATCCTTTTTGAACGGTGTTTTTTCCTTCTTATCATCAATCTGGTTAACCGTAATACTATTGGCAACATCCTCAATGGCTAAACCTTCGGGGATAGTAACCTTACCAGAAACTGGTGCTTGCGGTTCTGCGGTTCCGCCTTCTTGGAGTTTAGCGGCAATATCATCTAGGGTCATATCTGCTGCCAGATTATAATAGCCGGCTTGGAACCCGCTCCAGTTTTTGAACTTCGCATAATAGTTGAAAATCAAGCCGCTTTTAATGACTTTGTCTTCCTCTAAGATGTTCCCAATTTGTTTATTGGATGAACCAATTGGAATCTCGACTTGGACCGTTGCATCGTTTTTAGGATCTAACGGCTCCAGACTAGAAGTTACGTAGCGATAAACTGAAAAGCCTAAGACCCCGGCGATTACAATTAAGACGGTGACGACGATCAGTACAATTCGCGTCACAATACGGTCTTCTTTTTGACGGTTATTTTTTAAGTCCCGTCTTCCTCCGGTAGCTGGCATCTCTGTTTCCTCTTCTGATTCTGATAGTGGTTCAATTGGTGTTTCTGGTTCTTTAGGTTCTTTGGTTTTTTGACTGTTTTGATAACTTCTTCTAGAAAAAGTTTCTTCAGTTGGCTCCGAAAGTGGCGGTTGCTGGGTCTCTTCAGCCGGTGTTTCTGGCGTTGCCGACTTTTGTTCCTCGTCTGGTTGTTTCAAGGAACGTAAGACCTTATCCCGCAAGGATTCTTCCGAATGTTGGTTATCTTGGTTATCGTTTGCCAAAATAAATCCTCCTTGCTACTTCTCATAACTCCAACCATTATACATGATAGAGACTCAAAATTGAATAATTTTCCCTAAAAGTCTTATCACTTTGCGTTTTTTTAAGAAAAATCTGCTGGTGGTGTGGTGGTCTGACCAAATTCGTACGCCAAAGCGGCTAAGATTCGTTCACTGGCGTGGCCATCGCCATAAGGATTCCGCGCTTGGACCATCGCTTGATAGGCCGCTTCATCAGTTAGTAATCTTTTAGCCTCTTGGTACACAGTCTCGGTGTCGGTTCCCACCAGACGCAACGTGCCAGCCGCGACTCCTTCAGGACGCTCCGTCGTCTTCCGTAAAACCAATACCGGTACTCCTAATGAAGGTGCTTCTTCCTGTACGCCACCAGAATCCGTCATAATCATCGTCACTCGTGAGGCGATATTTTGAAAATCCTTCGCTTCTAGCGGCTCGATCAAATGGACATTTGCCAAGTCCCCTAAATATTTTTGGGCGACTTCCCGCACCCGCGGATTTTTATGCATAGGAAAGATAATGCTGGCTCGTTGTTCACTAGCAAGACGACGTAAAGCCGCAAAAACGTGGGCCATTGGTTCGCCTAGATTCTCTCGGCGGTGCATCGTGACTAAAATCGTTGGTTCCGTTAAATGGGCTAACAGGGGATGCTGGTACTCATCTGTTAACGTATAGCTCATGGCGTCAATCGCCGTATTCCCTGTAATATAGATATGTTCAGCTGGATGATGCTCTTTTAGGAGATTTTCTTTACTCAAGGTAGTGGGCGCAAAATAAAAATCAGCTAGCACATCAGTCAGTTGGCGGTTCGCTTCCTCTGGAAAAGGATCATACAGCTGCCATGTCCGTAAGCCCGCCTCAACATGCCCAATTTTTACCTGTTGATAAAAGGCCGCCAGTGCTGCTGAAAAGGTCGTGGTGGTGTCGCCATGTACCAGCAAAACATCCGGCTTATCCGCGGTAATCACAGCGCCTAGTTGCGTTAAGACGCGACTGGTGATATCCGCTAGCGTTTGTCCTGGCTGCATGATATTCAAATCATAATCGGGCACAATCGCAAAATCCGTCAATACTTGATCCAACATTTCTCGATGCTGTGCGGTAACTGCCACGATGCTTTCAAAACGTTCATCTTTTTCTAGCGCCTTTACCAAAGGGGCCATTTTGATTGCTTCTGGGCGCGTACCAAACACCGACATCACTTTTATCGTCATTTGAGTTCCTCCTGTCTTTTGTCAAAAAAAGCTGTGACAATCTGCCCCAGCTTTTTCATTATTTCTTCTTCATTACTTTATGGCGGAAATCACGATTTCCTAAAAACTTCAGTAAAAACATCAACGGCTGCCGGTCTTCTCCCACCAGCCCAATCAATTCAATAAACAGCTCCAAACCAATCGTCGTCGATAGAATCAACAAGATGATGGCCCATGTACTGGCATAATTCATCAGTAGTGCGATAAATGAGAAAACAAGGGCTAAGGCGTAGATTGTCAACACGGCTCCCCGGTGAGTAAAGCCAAGCGATAATAAGCGGTGATGTAAGTGCATCTTATCCGCAGATGAGATTGGCTGCTTGTTAATGTAGCGGCGAATCATCGCAAAAACGGTGTCTGTGATAGGTACACCTAAGATAAACATCGGTGTGATCACGGTGATAAAGGTCGCGTTCTTTAACCCTTGAAGGGAAAAGACCGCAATCATAAAGCCTAAAAACAAAGCCCCCGTATCCCCCAGATAAATCGTAGCGGGATAAAAATTGAAAGGAAAGAACCCGATAATTGAGGCAACTAAAGCAAAAATCATGATGGAAATAATCACGCCCTGCTCCTTCAAAAAGAAGTAAGCAATAATGCCAATCGTTGATAGGGCAATAATCGAAACCCCAGAAGCTAGTCCATCCAGACCATCAATCAAATTAACCGCATTCGTGATGGCTAATATCCAAATAATCGTGATTGGTAAACCCCACCAGCCTAAATCAACTTTACCAATAAAGGGGATGGAGATCGTGGCAATGCGAATCTCAGCCCAAAAATAGACGACTAAAGCTGCTAATGTGATGCCCAGTGTCTTTTGCAAGGGCTTGAGCTCCCAAATATCATCGATCAACCCGGTGAGAATCACCACCGTTGCTCCCGCCAAAATTGGGACGCTGTAATCATAACTGATTACGTCGCGGAACAAATAAAGCACCGCAAAACAAAAAGCCAAGTAAATAGCTAAGCCACCCGCCGTCGGCATCGTTTTTTTATTGATGCGTCGCTCTCCCGGCTGGTCGGCTGCTCCGATTTTAAAAGCCAGCAGTTTGATCAACGGAGTCAAGATCATGGCGATAATCATAGTGATAAATAATTTTACAATAAATTCAAATGCAAATGACATCTGATTCCCTACTTTCAAGCTCAATCTCTTACATTATAGCAAGAATTTCGAGAAGGTTTATTTCTGTCTATTAAACTTCTGTTTCAGTTTTGTTAAAAAACGTGCAATCAAGGAGACGCGTTCCACCGCTTCGTGTCCACTGGTATACTCTTGGACTACGGCGTTGATGATTCCGCCTAAAATCAGAATCGTCGCGGCAAAATTTAACCAAAACATCAGAATAATAAACCCGCCGATGATTTGATAGCCTGCTACCTTAGCCGTAAAAAATTTCGTATAGATACCAAAGACCTGCGACAGTAATAACCAGCCAATCGTTGCGAAAACTGCTCCTGGTAAGATGTCTTTTAAACGGACCTTCGCATTGGGCACAATCAAATAAATCAGCATCATAACAATAAACAAGCCCAGCGCTGTTAAAGGCCATTTCAAGGACTCAAAGGTATCAATCAAATTGCCGGAAAAGCCTAGAATTGGTTGCAAGGCATCTAAAATATTTTGGCCAACGCCTAGAATGCCCACTACGCCAACCAAAGCAATCAAAAACAAGACAATGACCACCAAGCTCATTAAACGCACGACAATGAAATTACCACGAGACTCAACACCATAGGCTTTGTTCATGGCAATCTGCAAGGCGTTAATACTCTGACTAGCACTCCACAACGCCGCCAGGGCGGAAATCGACAGGAGCCCGCCAGAGCTTTGTGTCAACAAGTCTGATATCGCACCACTCAGCGTATCATAAATCGACTCCGGCATAATTTCCTGAACGTAAGGCAGCACCTCATTGGGATCAATTTGCAGATAAGGTAAAATATTACCTACCGCAATCAAGAGCGGAAACAAGGACAACAGCAAATAATAAGCGACAACGATGGAAGTATTGCCCATCTCGGATTCCACGATCCGCTTTTGCGTAGTTTCAATAAACCGCATCAAGTTTTCGTTTTTCTTTACCTTGTCCAATAATCCCATACCCTACTCCTTCTAATAAGTGCCTTCTTCCCCTTGTGAAGTCAAAATTTGTGGACCTTCTTTTGTAATGGCGATTGTATGTTCAAACTGACAGCTCAAGCCACCATCTAAGGTATATGCAGTCCAACCGTTAGGATCCATCTTCATACGCCAAGTGCCGGTGTTCACCATTGGTTCAATTGTGATGACCATACCCTCTTTCAAGCGTAGGCCTTTACCTGCTTCACCGTAATGGGGTACAGCCGGTGCTTCATGGATTGTAGGGCCAATGCCGTGACCGATAAAGTCGCGAACAACGCCGTACCCTTCACCCTCAACATAAGTTTGGATGGCATGGCCAATGTCCCCAATACGATTACCAACTTGTGCTTGCTCGATACCTTTGTATAAAGCATTGCGGGTCACTTCCATCAATTTTGCCACTTCTGGTGTGGCTTCGCCAACTACATAAGCCCAGCAAGAATCTGACATAGCGCCTTTCAAGTCGATACACATATCAACTTTTACGACATCGCCCTTTTTCAACACTTCCTTGCGGGGAAAGCCGTGACAGATTTCGTCGTTCACACTGATACAAGTTGCATATTTATAGCCTTCAAAGCCAATCTGCGCCGCAACGCCGCCATGGCTCTCGATAAAGTCACGGACGAACACCTCAATGTCCCAGCCAGTGATACCTGGTTTGATAAAGTCGCGTAAATGACGATGGACATCTGCTAATAATTCGCCTGATTCATCCATCATTTCAATTTCTCTTGGTGATTTTAATGTGATCATGTTCTTCTTCTCCTCCTGAATCCTTTCTATTTTAGCACAAATGGCTAACTCCTTACAAATCAAGTGTTAGCGAAATTCACAAACAGCTTTTCTTCACTTTGAGGGTCTGTTATAATTTAGTCCGTAACCATCTTTCAGGAGGCATAAAAATGACATTAGCAAAAATCGTATATGCGAGTTTAACTGGAAACACAGAAGAAATCGCGGATATCGTTGCAGAAGCATTTGAAAATCTAGATTTAGAAGTTGAAATCAATGAGTGTACACAAGTTGAAGCAGAAGACTTTGAGGATGCTGACATCTGTGTCGTTGCGACTTACACATACGGCGACGGTGAATTACCAGATGAAATCGTTGATTTTTACGAAGACTTACAAGAACTAAACCTAGCAGGCAAAATCTACGGAGTATGCGGCTCTGGCGATACATTCTATGATGAATTCTGTAAATCCGTCGATGATTTCGACGCCGTCTTTGCCAAAATCGGTGCTACTAAAGGTGCTGAAAGCGTCAAAGTCGACCTAGCAGCCGAAGAAGAAGATATCGAAAACTTGGAAGCCTTCGCTAAAAAACTAGCTGCAGCTGCTGAGTAGTTTGCTACTTCTAGCAAACCAACAAAATTAGTCAAAAAAATCGACCAACTGTTTTTAGCAGCTGGTCGATTTTTTGATTGATTTTTTAGATATTCGTTCTTTAGTCGATTGCAATCGTTAATTCACGGTTCAAGATTGAATGGATAGAATCATTAATCAAGACTTCAATTTGTTCATCCGTTGGGTGGATAATACCAGATGACATTAGAGAGGCGATTCCGGTTGCTACAATCCAAGTACCCATGTGGAGTGATTCGATTTGTTCTTCGGTCAAATCCTTGAATTCAGGGTCTTTCTTCACCGCATCTGTAAACAGATGGTAAGAAAATTCCTGCATCCGTTGTCCGCCACCGTATTCTTCCAAATACAAGGCACGATACAATTTATTTTCACGTTTGGCAAAGTGGATATAGTTCAACGCTAAGTCAATGATCGTCCGGCCAGTATGTGGTACTGGGAACACATCAGTTGCCAAATATGTATGGATTTTATCGAACAACGCTTCCTTTAGGTCATCCATATTTTTAAATTCTAAATAGATTGGTTGTGTCGAACATTTCATTTTGCTGGCGATATTTCGCGCAGTAAACCGTGAAAATCCTTCAGTCGCTACTACGTCATAAGCTGCATTTAAAATCTGATCTCTTGTAATAGTTTTTCGTCTAGCCATCGTACTCTTCCCTTCTGTTAACGAATGAACGCTTTCAAATTTCTATTTATAGTTATTGTAACACGTTTTTTTAAATTCGCAAAATATGTTCTCCAATTTTTCTTTTGTCTCTTTATGCGTTTACATATCAAGCCTCGATTATAACATTAAAATTATATGTGATATTTTTTAAGAGTTTTTATCGTTTGTCACTCTCATCCATTCATGTTATCATATTTATGGTTATTTTAATTGATTGAAGGAGGAATTTTGGATGGTATTACCTAATTTTCAAGAAGATTTAGAAAAATATGCTCGTTTAATCGCGGAAGTTGGCGTGAACGTTGAAAACGGCCACACCGTTGTTTTACAGATTGCCGTTGACCAAGCACCTTTGGCTCGGTTGATTGTTGCGGAAGCCTACCGCTTAGGTGCGGCTGAAGTCCAAGTACAATGGACCGATGATGTAGTTCAAAAAGAATTTCTGACTCACGCAGCGGAAGACCGCATTACTGACATTCCACAATACAAAGTGGATCAAAGTGATGATTGGGTCGCAAAAGGGGCTAGCCGCATTAGTGTGGTCTCCTCTAACCCTGATGCTTTAGCTGGTGTCGATACCGACCGGGTAGCGGCTTACCAATCAGCCAGCGGTAAAGCTATGATGAATTTACGCAAAGCGACCCAAGCGAATAAAGTCAGCTGGACAGTCGTTGCAGCGGCTGGACCTGCCTGGGCTGCCAAAGTTTTCCCTGATTTAAAAACGTCTGAAGAACAAGTCGACGCTTTATGGGATGAAATCTTCAAAACAACTCGGATCTATAGCGCTGATCCAGTAGCAGCTTGGAAAGCTCATGATGAAACCTTGGCTAACAAAGCCGCTGAATTAAACAAAGAACAATTTAGTGCGTTACATTATACTGCACCAGGAACGGACCTAGTGATTGGTTTACCGAAAAACCATCTTTGGGAAGGTGCCGGCAGCTTCAACGCTCGCGGTGAAAAATTTATGGCCAATATGCCGACAGAAGAAGTCTTTACCGCGCCAGATAGCCGCCGTGTAGATGGGTATATTTCTAGCACCAAACCATTGAGCTACGCTGGAAACACTTTGACTGGTATGAAATTCACTTTCAAAGACGGGAAAGTCGTTGACTTCTCTGCTGAGCAAGGGGAAGAAGTTTTAGCAAAATTACTGGATACTGATGAAGGCGCCAAACATCTTGGTGAAGTCGCTTTGGTTCCAGATCCATCTCCAATTTCTCAGTCTGGTATCACCTTCTACAATACCTTATTTGACGAAAATGCTTCTAATCACTTAGCATTAGGCTCCGCTTATGCTTTTAGCATCCAAGGCGGAACTGAAATGACGGATGAAGAATTAGCAGCAGCTGGCTTAAACCGCAGTCAGACTCACGTTGACTTTATGGTTGGTTCAGACCAAATGGATATCGACGGAATCCGCGAAGACGGCAGCCGAGTACCAATCTTCCGCAAAGGCGATTGGGCTTAAAGCTAAAACAAATTCAAAACAAATTCAAAACAAATTTAAAACGCCTCGAATCAAATGATTCGAGGCGTTTATTTTTATTTAGCATCTAGTTCAATGACCCGGTCAACAAAGTCTTCATAAAACTCAGCTTCGTGGGATACTACAATAACGGTGCCGGCAAAAACGGCTAAAGTGTCTCGCAAGTTTTCCTTCGTATCTTGGTCGATATGATTGGTGGGTTCATCCAAGATCAAGAAATTGCTCTTCTTTAGGGTCATCTCTGCCAATTTCACCTTGGTTTGTTCGCCCCCACTTAGTAATTTCAACTCTTCTTGCGCTAAAGTCGCAGGTAGCCCCGCCCGTGAAAGTTGACGGCGCAGCTCCTTCGTATTAGCTTTAGGATAACGATCACCTAGGTATTGCAGCGGTGTTTGCAAGGGGTATTCCCAGTCTAATTCTTGTGAGAAATAATTGATCTTTGTGTGTTGCGGAAAGTGGAAGGTGCCTTCTAAAGCCGGAATTTCGCCTAAAAGTGTTTTAATCAGCGTAGACTTCCCAATACCGTTGAAACCACGAATCGCAACCTTTTCACCATAACGAATCGTTAAGTTAATGGGCGCTAACAGTGCAGTTTGGTACCCAATCACTAAATGATCTGTTTCTAGCGCTAAAGTCGTCACGATAGGCGCTATAGGAAAATTCAAATGCGGTTTGGGCGTATCAGCAGGAGGCGTTAGTCGATCGATTTTGGCTAATTGCTTTTCACGACTTTTGGCCATTGTGGACCGGGAACCAGCTTTATATTTCCGAATATAGGCTTCTGTCTTTTTGATGTGGTCCTGTTGCGCCTCATATTGCTTCATATAACTTTCGTTTTGGAGTTCTTTCAACTTCAATGATTTTTCCAAATTGCCATTGTACTTCGTGAGTTTACCAAACTCGATATCAATGATCTGTGTGGTGATTTGATTCAAAAACTGGCGATCATGAGAGACAACTAGATAGGTTCCATCAAATTGTTGCAAATATTGAACTAACCATTTAATATGCTCATCATCTAAATGGTTAGTTGGTTCATCCAAAATCAACATGTCGGGTTTTTCTAACAGCATTTTGGCTAAAATCAGCTTTGAACGCTGACCACCGCTAAGCTGTTTCAAAGGGCTTTCCATCCCTAGAACAGCGATTCCCAAGCCTTCAGCTAAATCATTGATCAAAGTATCCATCTGGTAGAATTCTCCTTGATCTAATTGATTTTGCAATTCCCCCGCGCTAGTTAGCAGATTGTCATCATAAGTCTCTGCATATTGGGCATACAGCTCATTGATACGAGCCTCTTTCGCAAATTCATCCGCAAAAGCCGTCTGTAAAAACGTCCGAATCGTTTGCGTATCATCCACCTGTACATATTGATCTAAATAGCCCATCTTTAGATTCTTAGGAAAATTCACATAACCGTCATCTGGTAATAACTCTCCAGTAATAATCTTGATCAACGTACTTTTACCTGCTCCATTTCGACCAATCAGTCCCACATGTTCCCCTCGATTAATCTGTACACTAACATCCTCATATAATACTTTATCCCCAAATTGTTGGGTAATATTCACTAAACTTAACATTTTTCTTTCCTTTCTTATTTGAACTACTACTCAAGGTAACGGCAGAACTTTTTTAACTATACCATCGAAAAAAGCGCCATTACTTCACTTATCTATCACACTTGCTTAAATCAATGAATTTTAGATGAATTAGATAAAAAAAAGCTGCGGACTTAAGCATAAGTCCACAGCTATCGAAAACCGGTTTATTTAGGCATGCTAAATAAACCCCGTTTTCGATGAAGAAACGATCCTTGATCGTCAGCTCTTACCAATGCTTCATCTGATTCCATTGTTAAGAGCGACTGTTCTGACAAATTTGAAATAATAATGCTGCCACATACTAATACTCTCCTCTTCGCCAAAGCGATCTGGAATAAAGAAAAAAACCGATCAATAATGATCGGTTCTG
>NZ_BCQJ01000013.1 GCF_001544375.1 Enterococcus canis NBRC 100695
GGATGTTTCTTTCCCAACATCATTGACAAAGAGCCCTGAAATCGATAGTTACTTACACGGCTTTTCTTACACTCCCACTTCAACTAAAACCTAAATTTTATTTTTTATCTATAGTTTCTAACTTAGACCTTTCGCAAAAAGTTATTATCTATATTTTTTCTTTTTATAAGCCAAGATAACAAACATACCTAATAAGACAAGAATACCAATAATAATCAATGCATCATTATTTTTTTCTCCCGTTTTAGGTAAACTAGTATTTGAATTTGATAAATTTTTATTACTCGAAGAACGAACTCGATTAGCTGGTTCACTCATATCTTTTTCTTTCGGCACCGCCGGTGTCACTACAACCGTCTGTGCTTTATCTCCAGGATTTTTATGCTCTACTACATGCTTTTCTTCTGGAGTATTATCTTTATTCTTATCTACTAAGTCTTCTTTTGAAGTTGCTGTTTCATACACTACATACGTTTTACCTGCTTCTAAACCAGTTACTTGACCAAATGCTAACTGCCATTCCCCTTTGCCTTCTTTTGACACAGTGAATTCTTTTGTTGCTGTTGCTTTGGCAGTTCCTACTACTTGATCCTCTTTCACCTCATACAGCTCACCGGTCACACTGTATACTTTTTCTGGGACTAATCCTTCATAAATAATTGTATCGATTACTTCTATACCAGCTACCGCTCTCCCTGCAGTCACTTCTGCCGCTTTTGTTGTACTAGCAGTTATATTGTCTGCTTTAACAGTTGTACGTAACGTTCCTGTCGGATTGACATATTCTGTTTCATCCGTTACTGTCAATTGATTATTGGCTGCTGCTACTTTATTTCCATTTGCATCTTTTACTGTTACTGTTCCATCTGTATTTACTGTAAATGTAATATCCGTTACCACTACGTAGCCTTTTGGTGCAGCTTCTTCATGAAATACATAATCTCCTGGTAACAGGCTTAATTCGTGATTTTTCCCTGCTTCTGATGTCCAACTTGCTACTTCTTTGTTACCTTGATTGATTTGGATCTTAGCACCAGCAATCTCTTCTCCACCAAGATTTACTTTACTGATTACTATATCTTTTTCTTTCAAGACATCTGGTTGATCTATGTCGATATGAATTACATTCTGAGTAGGGGTTGCTCTTCCACGAATATATTTAAAAATCCTAACATGAACTTGTGCTAATTGATCAGAATTCAGTGGGTTAGCTATTGCTTTTTGATAAAGATATTTGCCTTCTTCTGATTTTTTATTTCCAGCATAGAAACTAGCGTTGCTATATAAACCATTCGTGAATTCCCAAATTGCATCCTGTATTTGCTTATAAGTGTACCCTTCTATTATTCCATAATAGTACACTCCCTTAATATAATTAAAAATCTCTCCAGGTGTCTTATACGGTAATCTATTAAGTTTTGCTTCACTTAATACTATAAGGTCAAAAAGATTTTGTGAATTATCACGTTGTAACTCCTCATACTTCAATGCATTATTTTCTGAATTCGCTCCGCTTATTACTTTATCTAAATCTATACAAAATCCATCGATTATTTCTCCCCCATTGATTGGTTTCACTACAATTTGATTGTTGGAATCCATCCACACATTATGAGTAATATTCTCTGCCGCATAAGCTGCTATAGGACAGATTGCAGAAAAAATGATATTAGCAATCACTATAGCACACATTATAAATCTAGATAATACTCGATTTACTATCTCCATTCATTCTCCTCCTCATAAATATAAATAGTAACCATAAACATTTTTATATTTTACATACGACCACCTCCTTTAAAAACACGTATTTTTAAAATCAAAAAAACAAGCAAAATCTGTCTCGTTCATAAAGACAGATTTTGCTTGTTTTACGTACACTAAATAAACGCTATAAATAGCGTCTGCTCTGCTCTGCTCTGCTCTGCTCTGCTCTGCTCTGCTCTGCTCTGCTCTGCTCTGCTCTGCTCTGCTCTGCTCTGCTCTGCTCTCAGCATAATACCCTCCTTAACTTTGTCAAGTTAATTATAAAATATTATTTTTATTTTTTCCAGAAAAACATTTTTATTACATCGAATATCTACTGCCCACCTATGACTAAAACATAGGGTTCTAAGGATCTTACAAACCTATTTACGTACGCTACTTTGATACATATCGGCGTGCCCAGTTTGTCTCTACCGTATAGCTCATTTAAGACCACAATACTACGTCATTTTCTGTCATGATTTGCGCCCCAAGTAAGAAGGTCCTACGCCTTTTATCGCCATAACTACAGGATAATCTGGCAATTGCGCAGCTGGGTGATTCATCTACAAGCGTAACTGCTCAATAATCCTAGAAAGAGTGTTTAACAATTCGATTGTTTGCATCATCAAATTTTTGGTCATTTTGTCTTTAGGGAAAAAGAGCGATCATTTTTTTAGAGCATTCAAAATTAATGTGAGTTTATCTTGAGAAAGTCGTAATCTTTACACACAGCGCAAAAGTACATTGCCGATTCAATTTGCTGTAGTGTGACACGAACGTACTGAAAAACAGCAGTTCAACCTGCATAAAACAAACGCTGTAGATGAGCAGTTGGTTGGTAGACTAAATATGGCGCGAAAGTTCAAAAAAGGAGTACCTAACCAAGAGTGTCATATAAACCGTGTAAGGAACCATCAGTCCAAAGCAAGTGGTTGCTTAACGGTTTTTCTTAATAACTTTGAGGCTGAGAGAAAAGTGTTTAGCCCCAAGAAATAAGAAAGAATTTCCGAAGGAACTGCTTTTGTCACACCTCATTTCCAAAGTCATTAAACAAAAGAACAAACAAGACTAGAATGAATTGTTTGCTCTAAATAAATCATTTTACTTTTTATTCCAGATCAATTATTTACAATACTTTCTGCTGATTACTTAAATACATAAATCGTTGGTAAGGTGCTTGATAGCATTTTGCAAGATCTCAAGGGTGATAAATAGCTTTAACTTGATTCGTTTTTCTCTAATTATTTAATAGTTTAAGATCATTTCTCCCAGCTATTACACGGAACATTGCACCATATACTGGGTGGGCCCTTACCAAAATTGAGTACTTCAATTTCAATTTGAAAAACATCCGCAAACAATTGTAGCCAAAAAGGATTTTTTGTTATACCGCCTGTAATGCGAAAAGTTTCAATCGATTTCGATTGTTTATCATCCATATTTTCATAAACATTTTTTAGTGAAAAAACAATGCCTTTCATAATTGAGCGAACAATATCATCACGATTATGATAGGCGCGTAAACCAATTAACGATTCACTCAGCGTTGGATCAAAATAAGGATTTCTTTCTTCAAATAAATATGGTAAAAAATTAATACCTCTACTACCAACTGGACTTTGCTCAGCCAATTCAGTAAATGTTTCAAATGATTCTTCTGGTGCAACGATTCTTTTAAAACACTCCAATGAATATTCAGCAGCAAGCGTTACATCCATTTTATAATTCACATTCGATATAATAGAATTAAAATGATGGTATTTACCTAATTCAGTTAGATTTTTGTCCGTTTCATAGATCAAGACTACTCCTGAAGTTCCTACAGGAATTAATCTTTGTAAATCTTGATCAGAAATATTTGCATAAGCACCGCAAACATTGTTTGCTCCACCTAAAACAAGTTCTACTTTACTTGTTAAATAGACAAGACGATAGAATAGGACTTTCTATGTTGTTAGGTATAATGTGAGAATTATTTCAATATGACATAATTGAGATTTCTCAAAAGCAACTTAAAATTATTTAGAGAAAGGAGAAATTATGAAAAGAATAATTAAAATATTTTTGTTTTTCAGGCGTTTTATTAATAGGTTTAGGTACTTTTTTAGTGCTGGAGCAAGTGTATATGCCTATGATTTAGAAGATCAGTTACTATTTGAATCTGATGTTACTACAACAAGTGAAGATCAATCACAATTGAGATTATTGCTAAGCGATGTAGAAAAATATATAGACTTCAATGGAGATAAATTTTTAATGTTGAGAATGCTCTTGCCAACAATGTAAGTCAATAAGTGATTGCTATTGGAGAAACTTATAATGATATGCTTAATGACGAATGTCAAGGAAACATAGGGAATATTAACAGAAAAAACGTGCTATAATTAATGGTTTGTCTCATTATGGAAATTGGTGTGGTAAAGGAAATAATAGTAAGAAACCTATAGATGTATTAGATGGACAATGTAAAAAGCATGCTAAGTGTTGTGAATCTAATGGTCAATGGAATTCTGAATGTGACAAACAGTTAGTTTGGAATATTGCAAAAAGCTTTGGTGCTATAAATAAAATTGATTGGCATGCTAGAACCTATGCTGTGGCTGCAAAAGTATTGTTTGCGGAAAAAGTTGGAGGAACAACATTGTTAAAACACCAATTCCTGCATTGGCACCATTTTTACCATAGGAGAGTATCTAATGATTAGTAATTGGAAAAGTAGTGATTTACTAACGAAAGTCGGACTAGCTATTGCGGGGTATGTTTTCTATTATCTAAAAAATGGAAGTATGCTGTGATTTTTACATTTGACTGTATTGTCCTATTCACTATAACCTTAGGATTATCTGAAGCACTTTGGTATTACTTAGATAAATATTTTAATATTGATATTTCTAACAGATAAAATATTGTTGAAGAAAATAGTTGTTATGCAATTTATAAAATGATTATGTATCTAAAGGTTGATTATTGCTTATGTTGTCGCTTCTTTGATTTTTGAGGTGATACATATAGTTTTTAGAATGTTGAAAAAAATATATTTATTTATTCGTTTGTTAATGTTTTTTATCAACGTTAATTAGTATAGCACAAAAAATCATCAGATTTCAGCAAACATTGGTGGATTGTATTGCAATAGCACATATTGCTGCAAAAGTAATCAAGAGAGAGCCCTTGTTTTTAGAACCTTTCGTCATCTTCATATGCGAGGTCTGATTCAACAGAATCTTTGCGACCCCATTTGAGCGAAGAAAAACAAAAAGAAAAAAAGAAAACGCCGAAGCATTTCCTTTCAGTGATTTAATGGAGACCACGCCATTGACTTAGAGCCTAAATTTTTCAATACTATCTTGATTAAATTTCGCATAGTATGCTATTCTATGCAATAAAAGAGCAGCGGGTTTCCTTGAAAGACTTCCCCAAGCTTCTGGAACCGGCTACTCTTTTTCTGGAGTGATGTTGTTTACAACATCTAATATATTATATGTTACATAGAATCCTTGTTTTTTGCAACTAATTGCTAATCGTTTTTTACTCTTCTTAACGTTACTTATTTTAATCAATATAATTAGTAATCCAGTATTGATTTTTGATAACGTTTTATCCAAAAACCAAAATTCTCGCGACTTTAGTTGCTTAGATGAACCCGCTTGATTGAAGGATAGCTCTGACTTTTCAATCAGCATGTATTAAGCCTATGCATTATGAATCAATTACTCTTCCGTGATTAAGTTTCACAATACGATCACCTTCCTTAGCAACTGTCTCATCATGTGTCACTACAATAATGGTCGAGCCTTGGTTATGTGCTTTACGTAGTAAGCTTAAGACATTTTTTTCATTTTCTTCATCCAAATTACCAGTTGGCTCATCCGCCAAAATTAGACGCGGAGAATTAATAATTGCGCGAGCAAAACAAACCCTTTGCTGCTCACCACCAGATAATTGTTTTGGAAAATGGTACATGCGATTCTCTAATCCAACAGATTTCATGGTTTCAATAACCTCTTTTTTATCAACAATGCTATGATAGTATTGAGCGAGCATCACATTCTCAAGAGCATTTAAATAGGGAACCAAATGAAATTGTTGAAAAACAAAACCAATCTTATCCCGACGAATAGCAGTTAATTCTTTAGGCTTTAATTGGGTTATTTCTTGATTGTCAAAAATAATCGTTCCTTCACTGGCATTGCTGATACAACCAATTATGTTTAACAACGTACTTTTCCCTGATCCAGAGGACCCTACAATAGACACCCACTCCTTCTCGTAAACATCAAAATTAATTTTTGATAACGCATAAACATCTTTATATATTTTAGATACGTTCTTCATTTCCAGAATCTTTTTCACTATTATTCCCCCTTTAATATCTGCTCAATAGTTATTTTTTTTATCTTTCTTAGAGGAATTAATGTAGAAAAAAAGCTAATACACATCATTACACCTAGGACTAATAAAAAAACCCACCAATACAAGTGACTTTCTCTTAGAAAAAATGTTGCTGACACCCATTTTGTTCCCAAAATCCCACCAATAAGCCCTAGTACATAGCCAATGCATGAAATTAATAGATTCTCACGCATAAACTCTTGGTAAATCATTGTTTCAAAAGCCCCTAGTGTTTTTTTCAAACTGATTTCTTTCCAACGCTCAGAAATCATTGCATAAGATGTGGTGAATAAAATTAATGACACTAATAAAGCCACAAAAATCACAATAACTAAAAACAAACGCGCAATTTTTTTAAACACTTTATCTTGCGCCTCACTAATTCGACTTGCTAAACGCGCTTCAATAGTGCCAAATTTTTTATTGATTGTTTGACTTAACTGAATGAGCTCATCTTTGTTTCCTTCTAAGTTTGCCTCAACCACATCCACTTCTCCCACCTGACCAAATAACTGATTACCACCAGACCAGTTCATAAAAAGGCTGTTTTCTTCGTTTCCTCCAGTAGTAACAATCCCACTTACAACGAAATTATCTGACTTTAATCGGGAATCCATATCTGTTTTATCTAAAATAGTCTGTAATTTAATAATGCTACCTACCTTAATTTCACTAAACTCAGCAATTTCTTTACCAATTAACAAATCATGGCTGGCTTTAGGCCACTTTCCCTCTACCCTCCAAGAAGTATTGTTCGCTTTTACTTGATTTATATCTGTTAAACTTAGTAAATAAGGCTGTTGGTTTAACGTAACTGTTTCATAATGGTACGGTGCCAAACCAACCAATTTCTCATCACCAATGGTTTTTAACAAACTATCGACATCTTTTAAAGTCAAGGGACGTTTTGCGTCTTTTGATACAAAAATCATATTAGCACCATACGATCGAAAGGCACCAGAAAATTGATTAGGAATATCAAAATATAATGTTAGCAAGCTGAAAATAATTGCTGTTCCAATAATCAAAGATAACAAAGAAACTAAAAAACGTCCTCTTCGATTAAAAATAGCCTTAACAAGCAACTTTCTCCTCATGTTCATTGAACTTAGCTCCTTCCATGTAGCACATCTGCTGGGTTAAAAGTCCGTAAATAATGAATCGTTGGAATACTACCAATCACAGAAATAAACAAAATTAGCCCAATCGTTAAAGGAACCGAATAAATTGAAAACGGAACTCCCGAACCAAAGACAATATGCCCAATAATTTGTGTTACGCCTTGCCCTAAAATAAAACCAATCACACCTGCCACACAATTGATCAAAAAAATACTTGAAAGTAATTCCCAACAAAGCATGCCCATTGTAATACCAAGAGCTTCCTTCAGACCAACTTCAATATTTCGTGACATTAATGTAACGGATACTAGATTAGCCGCCCCAACTGCTGCACCTAGAACACTAATAATTGAAACGAAAATCAGAAGTAGCTTATTTTTCTCTAAAACTTTTCCTTCTGACTCAGCAATTCTTCTGACGGGTTTTGCAACCACATCTGGCATCACTTCTTGGATTTGATACGCAATGGAGCTAGCGTAAGCTGTGCAATACCAAATTTCCCTTTCCTTCACTGTTAATTGATTAGGATTAATTGCCGCTTTTTTGGCCAATTCATTATCTGGTGTCGTTAATGCGCTTACATCAAATTTAGAAACTTTGCCTGTATTACCAGACAATTGCTGAGCAACCCTTAAATTGACAAAAAGGCGTTGGTCATCCCCCTCACCAGAATGAAAAATCCCCTTGATTTCGAGCTTTTTTTCAGTTCCTATACCTTTCAAAACAATTATATCGCCAATTTGCCAATTTTTATTTTTAGCTATACCTTCACCAACTAGGAGTCCTGTAAGATCGTTATCTTTTAACCAGGTTCCTTCTATCGCCCACCATTTTTTTATTTTTGGAAGGCCTGTTACCATCGTATCATTATTGGTAAGCGTCAATTTTTTATTAAACCAAGTACCAACCATTTCTACCGGTTGATGAGTTTGATCTATTTGTACTGAGGTTATTAAGTAAGGAGCAATATCCAAAATATTAAATCCCCAAAACATAGATTTTACCTTTATAATATCTTTTTCATTAATAAAACTGTCCCTTTGTTTCATATGTTTCTTGGTTCCATATAAATCGCTAATAATTTCTGTAGTTTTTGGTGTTACCTCGATGTTAGCCCCATAACTTTTTAATTCCAAATTTATTTTCTCTTGAATACCAAGCATGGTTGACAGCATAGAGACCGATAGAGTGATACCAATAATGGTAGTCACACCTATCAGCAAGGAATGTCTCTTATTTCTGAAAATAGAGTGTATCATTATTTTTATTAAGAACATCTCCTTGCCTCCTTTCAATAAATATATTCTAAAATGATTATCTTTCTTGCTTGCTCTTATTAAAAGCAATAAGTAACAAAATTCTTTGCAGAATACGTTTCAATATTCGTGATTTCTCATTTTTAATAGAGCAAAAAAAGAACTGGCAACGAGAACCTTCTAGCCACACCTATGACATCCATGTAAAAAACTAGCACCCAAGAGATTATTAATACTCCTAACGTGCTAGTTGTTTCGATTATGATACGATTTTGGATACTGTAAAATATAGGTGCCATCTTTCCAAAATCAGTCATCCTATGCTTCAAGATTTTCACTTAAAATATAAAGAGGAAACCAAAACAACAACACAAATATCTATCTTAACTATGAGAAGCTTTCCGCAATTAATGATAAACTACCATGAAACTCACCAGCCTAATCAGACACAACATTAAAATTGTTTACAGGAGGGAGCTGCAATACTGTTAACATGAATCTTTTTTGAAATTGGTCATTGTCAGATTTTGTTCAGTCCCCCCTCAAAGTTTACCAATTAATGTTATTAGGCTATTTAAAAGTTGTTTCATGTTTGCTCAAATCATTCTCATGAACAATTATTTTTTGTTTATTTATGTCATACGCCAAAGGAATTGGATTACACCCTCCCTTAAAACCAATCGTGGCTTTGTTCATAACTACATCACAAAGTTTACAAACAATTGTATCCCCTCGTTGAATATATCCACTAGCTCCACAAATTTCACACGCATCTAGTCCCACACCGTAAGCTCCTTCGCTTTTTTGTATCACAATAAATCTAATTGGAATTCCGCTTTCTGTAATATACTCATAACGATGTAAATCCCCATCTGAAACTTTAGATAAAGGAATAATAATATCACTACCTTCGATTTCATAAGGTTCTGGTTCTGATAAAGTTTCTTCCTGTGTTGTCGCTCTTTTTAAAATTGTTGTACTTAGCAAAACTAAAAACATCATCATAACCAAAAAAATTAGAGCTCGTCGGTTTTTTCGATCCAAAGCGATGACTTTCCTTCTTTCTGCAGCAGTCATATTGTCTACATACAGTGGCTGCGTTCTCTTCTTTTTATTTAAACTTATGCAAAAGAAAGATATCACTATCAACAAAGCATAAACCGACCACAATTGCTGATTTATTAACAAAGAAATTACTTGAAAAATGTATGGGCTCCCGTCGAGCAGTATAGTTTTTTGATACAACCAAAGCATCCCTAGTCCAAATTGTTGAAATAAAAAGACTATCAATATTAAATTTGAAAAAAATTTTTTTTCTTTATCCAACATAGTTGATACACTTTTTTTTAAACCAATTACCCAAAGCAAAATGAATAAAACTCCTAATAAATTGCCTGAGATTTCTAGCACTGAACTCTTTTCGAAAAGTTTGTGCTCATAAACCGAAATCTTTGAGACTGTGTCATATAGCTTTAGACTAGCTTGAACAATTGTTAACACTAAAATTCCAATTAAACTATATTTTTTTATTTGGTTGGACCTATTTTGCAATAGAAAACTTAAATAGAAAAGACATATGAGCAGGATTAACACCAAAGATAACAATTTTAAAAATTCGGATTTATTAAAAAAATTCGGAATACGAACAAACAAAATAACTAGAGAAGATAGTAATAACGCAGAAATTGTTGTCTGTTTTTTCAGTTTCTTTGATTGAATTAACTGATAAAAACAAAAAAGTACAGAGCTCAGCACCAAAAATGTTTGGATATATAGAATAAAGCTCTTAAACACTTCACTTCCTCCTTATAAACTTTAGCATAATAATAAAAATGACTTACGATTTTACTTCAATTAGGTATATGGAAATGTCAGAAATCAAAACATTATCAAGTATTAAACATGCTCTGCAAAGAATGCTTTAACAATGCAATAGAGCATTCCTTATTGACCGTAATTTTATCCTGATAGATAAATAATTACCTTTCTTAATTAAGAAGTATTACCACTTGGGGCCCTCCCAATCAAAGAGCCATTCTGTTTCAATAGGAGTTGTCCAAAATTTACCATTTACACCAGTTTCTTTATCTACATGAAGTAAGTATTCATTCCCTGGAGCACTGATTACAAATTTCACTTTATACGTACCTAACCCCTCCTCAAATTTAACATTCGATCCATAGTGAGGGCCATCAGAAGCATTCATTGGCATAAAAGCTACTTCCTGAACTACATCACTACCTTCTTTTTGAATAATTGCTTTGACACCTAATCCAGGAACAAATTCATCTTTTCCGTAACCTAGCATCTCAGCACCTTCTTGCGTAGCAGTAATATCCGCCTCAATATGCGCATCAGCATCAGCTTTGGCAAGACTATTCCCTTCTGGTTCCATATCTACTGGCTGAAAATACACAGCTGCAATATGCAATGGTCCTTTTTCAACAGAATCACCAATATCAAATTCTTCAAATCCAGCTACATCTTTAGGTGATGCCACTTCAGAATCATCACTCTTTAAATCATGTTCTTCCGTAGTACTTTCATTTACTATAGTCATCTTCTCCTCACTCATATTTGTTACTTTCTCTACTGTTTTACAACCACTCAGAGTGAAAAATAATAGCAACATACATGCGGTTAAATAAAAATAATTTTTTCTATAATCTTTCATTTTTTCCCCCACCTTTAGTAGATTTAATAAACATCATTATAGTAATAACCAGCAAAATAAGTTGTGGTATAAGCGACTCATACATATCATAGATTCCCAAAAAATCAACACTAAATCCATTCATCCATGGAACAAACGTTTGCGTGACCACGTCAGCCTCTTGCAATTCCGATACCCCCTTCCCTAAAAATGAAAAACACATAATAAACATCAAAATGCTAGTTCCATAAAAAAATGGTTTTACTGGCAGTCTTACACTGAATTTTGTAACTAAAACAAACACAAAAAGCAGAATGAGAACTGCTAAACCTAACCCATACCAAATATACTGCCTATTCTCTCTTACAGTAGTTTGAAGTCCCTGAAAGAATAAAATTAACTCTGCCCCTTCTCTTGCCACGGCTAAAAATGCTGAAAATATTAACGCTCCTTGTGAACCCGTTGAAACAGAGATTTGTGCCTTTTGAGAAACATATTTATTCCAATTTTCAATTGATGATTTCGACAACATCCAATTGCTCATATAAAACAAAACAGCTACGGCTAAAAACATAGTGATACCTTCAAATAATTCTTGTGCCCTTCCACTTACTACATCTCCTAAAATTTGTGCAGTATAGGTGAAAATAATTGCTAAAATAACACTAAAAACAACGCCTAATCCTGTTCCTACATAAACTTTCTTCACTAATTCTCCATTATTAGTTTTTACTAGATAGGCAATAATTGCAGAAATGACTAGAATCGCTTCCAATCCTTCTCTTAGCGTTAGTCCAAACGAAGAAATAAAAACAACAGAGCTATTATTAACATTTTTCCTTGCTTGAGTTGAAGTTTTTTCTCCGTTGGAATTGTCTAACTTAGTGGCATCTTCCAAAAGATTAATTTTTAACTCTTTGATCGTATCGCTTAACTCTTCCTCGTTTCCTCGTTCCACACTCAAGCGTTTAGACAAATGAAACAAAGCTTCAATATTTTTTACCCTCCTTCCAGAGATATGTGTTTTAACGGTTTTTTCGAACCCCAACTTCTCATAAAACTTGAAATAAGCAGTGTTAATATCTTCTTTAGCTTGGACCATATCTCCGGAAAAGTAACTTTTCACAGCTTTATCCAAATAAATATTCATTTCCGTGGCAACTTCAGTCCAATTTTCATAAGATTCTGCAAAAACTTGCTGATTAAATGTAAGCGATGACAACAAAAGCAAACACAAAACTATCTTTTTCATGTGTCTCTTTCCTCCTCGTATATTAACTCCCACCCTGTAGGATGATTTTACACGTATGCAAACAATATAAATTAGCAATCTTGTTAATGAAAATTCTCTTGAGCATGGACACTGAAAACGCTATTCTTACTTCAAAATAGATACAGTAAATTCAAAAGTTCTAAAGATTCAACCAATCTGATGATGTAAGTCTTATTATATTGGCATTAAACACATAAATCCACATATTCGGGAAAATATGAAATGCTCCAGATTCAAAACACTATCTCCTCATTATGTCCGAAAAAGTAACCATAATATGTATTGGCATGATTTAACAACTTTAGACCCTAAACAATTGAGAATTATTCTCAATGCTAATAATACTATAACATTTAATTTTTTTCTACCTAGTATTTCTATTACAAGATGGTTAAATGCATTTACTGTTCAACTTCTTTACTAATCAGCTTTTCAGAATTATAATATTCTAGTATAGAGATTCTGTTGTTCAGCTATCTATTCCTATCTGTTGCTACATAATAATTAACTGAGGTGTGAGAGATTAATGGACAAGAAAAAAAGGAAACAGTGGCAAAAAGAAATTAGGATAAAAATAATGAATTTAATGGATGCTAATCCAGATTGGATGACGCGCAGTAGTGATGATTGTGTTGTACAGAGAATTAAAGAACTTCGTATAGCACTTGAATGTGTAGGGAAACTATACTCACGCTCTATGGATAAGTAAATTGATGGATTTTATTTAATAATTAACTGTTTTAAACATATCAATTGAACTCATTATATAAGATAGGGGTGATAATCATGGAAAACACTCTTATTATTGCTTTCTCGCTTATTCCTGTAACTATATTTATATATTTCTTAATTAAGGATTTAAACCTCTTGGGTGATAATCATAAAAATCGTAAGAAAAAGTGATGCTAAAACTTAGGTTTATAAAAATGACTGCTTTTCTTAACAAAAGACATCAATTAGGTCAGACTGATATTGTAATAATCCAAAACAGCAGCCTCTGCAGAAATGAATTTATCATTTATTTCTTAATCACTCCCCAATGAAATATTCCAAACTTTTATGTCTGATTTTATGAACACTTCATTTGGAAAAAAGAACTAAGAAATCACTCAATTGCGAACTAAGAAATCACTCAATTGTTTTGAGTATTTTTTAGCTCTTAAAGATTAATAGTTGGTGTAGTTGCCAAAAACCTTATCCATCATCGTTTCTATACTAGCGTTTGTCATCAAAAGATTACAACGGATACAACAGAATTTAAATATTTCGAAGTAAACACTATCATTCGTCAGAAAAAACTTTATTTAGATCCATTTATGGATCTATTCAACAGTAAAATCCTCTCGTATAGAATCTCTGAAAAACCAATGCGGTAGCTGTCATGGAAGATTTAGAAGAAGTGATCGAATTTTGTGAACTACTCACCACTGTACTTCAAAGCATTAGCATAAGCTAAGGTTTGACTAGGTTTCTCTGCCAAAATAACTATACTTATTTGTATATTCACCTCACTTGGCCCTGCCATCTTTCCTGAAAGTAACTTTTTCTTCCGTTTTTTGGATTTCTACAAATATTTTCGAATGGTATTCATCCAATTTGATGTAGCAGAAAGTAACCGTAAAACATCTACTTTTTTTCATTATCTTGGACATCATAAAATAGAGTATAATCATCTTCCATTAGATACCTAATATTTGTGCTCACATCTAAACGATAAGATAAACTTGTTCCAATTAGTGGACTGTTTTCCAATTTGTCATACATCAATGTATCCAAATTCATAATAAATTTTTCAATATTTTTAGGATATATGCCTAATTCTCGCTTATAAAAAACAGCTTCTTCTACATCTCTAAGCACTTGCCGTGCAACATTCACAGTATAACTCATCATCAAATACCTAAATTACTTTTAAATTCTTCACGAGAAACAGATTTTTCATTCCGTAAAGACTGATAGCCTTTCTGAAGCTCCTCAAATAATCATAATGTTGCTTGTGTTTTTCTCCATTCCTCAATATCTACCACCGCATAAACAGCCGTTCTATTACGTGTTAAGATAACTTGTGAACCAACACTAACATCACTCAAATTTTGATTATAATAGCGCATATCCGATACAGGCATAATGTTTTCCATAAAGAACACTTCTTACTTAAAATTTTACTTAATTATACCGTGATTGACTTTTTTCTTTAAGTTTACATACTGCCTTCCGTAATTAAATCATGATTACCACTTTATTTTTTCTATAAATATTGTATCTCTGACGGTAGAATCTAACAGTTCATCAATTGATTCCAGTTTTTTCAACTTCTTTATCAGAAAAACCATTCAAAAATAAATCAAGGGCATATTTTAAACGTGGATCATCTTGTTTAAATTTGTATTGCCGGCCTTTGAATTTTCCTTTTTTCTTAGCTATTCAATACCTTGAGCTTGTCGTTCTTTAATACGTTTAATACGTTTACGTTCAGATCCAGCTTAATACACTTATATAATTCAATCACTAAATTATTAATCAATCGCCTAAAATTTTCATCTTCAATCCTACTCACTCATTGAAGGTAAATTTAAAACTTCCAGGGTTGCCCCATACATTCGAATTTGATTCATATGTTCTGTTAATTCTTTGTTGTTTCGTCCTAATCGATCTAATTCAGTAACAACAACTATATTTCCTTAACGAATATAGTTAAGCATAGCTTGTAATTGAGGACGTTCGACCGACTTACCACTTAATTTGTCTGAAAAGATCTTAGCCCCCTGTAACGCTTCTAATTGTCTATCTAAGTTCTGGTCTTTGCTACTAACTCGCGCATAGCCTATTTTACTCATAATTAGCCTCTGCTATATAATCCTTTCTTAATTTTATTTACTATAGCCATCATTAGTATTCCCATACCCTAACAAGAGGGCAAAAGAGCAAGCATTGGGTATGTGTACACGCTAAAATGCAGTCGCATTTTATTTGTTAGGTTCCGCCTAATACCGACAATAACCAATCAGTCTAGCAGTCTTACCTTTTGGTAATTCGTTCGATTGTGAGTGTTTGATTGTAATCGTAGGACTTCAAAATCAATCCTCCTTCGTAAAAATATTGTGTAATCCACCGAATAAATCATCTTTTTCAGAAGATAAAAGTGAAGAATTAGTTTCTTAATTTGTTCTTCTTTGGTTGGTGCATGTTTATTAAAATCATCTGCTTTTTTATTTCAGGCTTAAAGGAAAATTGATAGCCAACGACAGGCTTTCCACGACTTTTTCCGTATTTCTTTTTGATTGTTAGTCCTTTGAAAATAACAGTTAGCTCTTGTCGAATAGGCCTTATAGCTCTTTTATCAATAGCGGTTACGCTATAACTATTGGGACTAGAAAGTTGATCTCTAAAATCATCGATTGAAATAATAAACTTCCCTATAGTTCTAAATTACTTTAGCAAACGAAACGCTGTTTTTGAATATTTACTGGTTAGTTCGTTATGTTGTTGTAAGCTAAATCTCGTCCAGTTGGTTAAATCATGAAAATATTCTCTAAACTCCGGATTTAAAACAATTTCAACCTCTTGTAAATCTGTAAGAATGGAAAACCGAGTAAACAAAATAAGAAAATCAAATCGCTTTTGAATTTCCCCCACAACCAATTTGCATTAGTTTTTGCATGTTCTACTCACATCACGTAAAAATTCTGCTTGGTGCATAGAATATTTGCTTAATCTTTGTAGGTCACTGAAAGAAATCGAAACTGTATTATCACCATTTTTTACGTAACTCATCACGTCAGTATGTTTTGTTCTACAGCATTCAATTTTCGTAAAGGAATAGTAGTTCACATAGACCTCATATTTTGAGCAAACAATACAAATCGGCCTGTTTCTTCTCACTAGTTTTTTTGCTACCATCTTTTATTCTCAAAAATTTCATGACTAAATAGCGGTTTTTATTTATAACAAAAACATAATGGGCATATTCAACTGCGAACAATGTTTATTAATCTGGAATTTGGAATGAGTATAGTATGGGAATTGCTGATTTCACAAAAAAGCACCTAAAATTTCTGAGATTGTGTTTTTGGGTGCCTAATCCTAATATTATGAAAGGAGACGTTCTTGGGATCTTCTAGGCGCTATAATTCTCGAACTGATAGAAAATCATTCTATTGGTCCTTTTTGAGTATGAAAAAACAAAACATACAGAAGCTCCATTAGAATTGAATCGCCACAACATAATCAGATGAGAACCAGAATTTTCTTAATCAATCATCTGATCACTTATTAAACATAAAAAACATCGGCTCTTTGTCAAGTCGTGCTAACGAAAATCCGATTTTTTTGATCAATTAATTAATCAAAGTAAGATAACAAAAAATCTGAATCAGAATAAGGTTCATTCTGACTCAGATTTGATTTTACGCAACTTATCAGTACTTATTGACAAAGAGCCATTATCTTTTGGATTTTTCTTTACCAACATCATTTGACAACTAGTCATTATAGCCATACAAAAAGAATAACAGATTCCCCCTGAGTTTATAGAACCTATTACTCTTTTTCTGGAGTGATGCTGCTAACAGCATCTATTAAATTTTACACAATATCTTCATTTTTGCAACTATCTTACTTTACACCTTTTTTGATGTAAAAGCATACTTAGTCTGCCGTAATTTTCCAATTCCTAAGCTCTGAGTACGCTTTTACGTAAAACTGTAACCCACTCATGGTATAACCCGATCATTCGTATAAAACAATTCATTACAAACACATCAATTAGATTGCAATGTACCCTGTAGGACTCGAACCTACGACCGGACGGTTATGAGCCATCTGCTCTAACCAACTGAGCTAAGAGCACAAAATAGCTTGGCTGAAAACACATCTCACAAAAACTAGCTCTTTATTCCCAGTTCTTCTTTTAAAACCGTTTGAATAATATTCGAAAAACTAATACTTTGTTTTTCTAAAGCGTCATTTGAAACATATGGAAGCTCCACATTATTTGGATCACCACAAATAATATAACCTCTAAAACATCTTTGGCGTTAATCATAGCCTCTTTTAAACTCTCACCATTTGTATAACAATTATCAAAGTTTATAAAATTCACATAATAAACCCCACACCATCTTCTCCTAGTAAATATATCGTCATAGTCTTCATCTCAATAAAAGAATAAGATATATAGATAATATAGACGATATATTCATAGATATTTATATATATTAATTAACTGTTGTTCCCTATTTATACGTATCATTATACGCGTTAAAAACACGTGTACCAAATTGCAAATCAAAACTAACATCGAAAAGGTTTAACACTCAAAAATTGACAATTAGGCGCGCCTCTCTAGATTTGATGCTTACATTCATGAACACTGCCTCCTAGAGTTGGACTGCCACCATCTTTTCACTTTTCTATGCTACAAGTATACAAAAAGACCGACTAGTATACCATTCTTCTTTTTATGTATAAGATATAAGTTGCAACGGAAAAACTGAGGAGTGTGCATCGATTAAACTAGAGGACAGTTTTGTTTGATTCCTCCATCTTTCGCGATACTATTATAACACATGATTTCGATAAAAAAGTATACGTTAATTCTTTTCCCTACTTTTTTAGTCAATAAAACCACACCATGCTTATTCCTCTACATTGCCTTTTACGGTTCGCAATGTTGACTTCTAAGCGATAACGCTACTAAATCACGTAAAAAGGCGTCTCTGTTCATTTCCACGTGAATACATTCCAATATACCATCTTCAGTTTTGTTTACGCGGCCACACCTCACGTGCGGGGAAGGTCACTTAAAATCGGAGATTTAATGTCACTCTGGCTGCTTTATCTGCTGTCCGTTCCCATTTGCAATATTATGTTAACTAACACTTTTTGATTTGATATCATATTCTGGAAAAAAGAACATCATGATAAACTTCTTTTCTTGGTTGAAAAATTAAACACTTTTTATCTGCTTGAGCAACCTTTTTCGTACATACGCTTTTTTCAGTGCCGTTTTCAATCATTTTTTAGGTTAAACAACGTTTCTACTTTTTCACTTTTGATTTTCTTTCTCCCATACTTCTTTTTCTACCTTCACTACGGCAAGCTTATCCTTATTATATTGAAACAACGCAATAGCCAATTTCTGCTTTCCGGTAATTTTTTTGAAATACTTATTTCTCTCAAAGTATTGATATACATTTTGAGAATGCCGACTCAACTTTATGTAGTCCCCATCATGCAATTCTACATTATTTATGTCACGCATTCTTCTGCTCCTCCCCACTGTCCTGTTGTCATGCTGATATTCACTAATTGTATCCTCTAGTCTCTAGCCGAACTTTGACCTAGTAAATAACTTAACAATAGTGTCATGGTGAAAAACAGCGCTCCTACAATTATTTTGAGTATCATTATAAACTCTCCTCTTAAACAAAGGCCGCGGGTTCTTCATTGATTGTTGAGTAACGGATTAGATTACACTGATTTTCTGGATTCCCAAAACATTATACCATGAGACAAATAATTATGCTATGTCCCCCCTTGTATATTAGAGTTAGGGTTTTAACCTTCTGGTTTTGATTGGATAACCCTATGAACCATCGTTATTTTAATTTGGTATTAACTCATTTCTTTTGAGATAATATATTTATTGGATTGAGAGGCTAAGCCGTTCTCCCCTTGGGTCATTGAACCCGCACTCGAGAGACTGGCTCCTCTCTCTGATAATTGGATTGCGTATGAGTTAGATGTTGAAAGTCCTTACTTTACTCCGTATCTCGTACAAGGTAGTGACGCTTTTCAGTTGAGTGGATTTCAATCCAAAATTCTTTTTTTGAAAGGTCAGATATACATGTACTTTTTGGGCATTGATATCGGTAAACGCACTCACGTTGCTTCTATCATGAACGAGGAAGGAAAGGTATTACTAAAAGGTTTTTCATTTCCTAACACCACTGAAGGAGCAGAGTCATTAATTGAGCGAATGGTCGACTATTCCGGAGCACCCAGTGACTTTGTTATAGGGATGGAAGCCACGGGGCACTATTGGCTGTCCATCTTTTCATACCTTCACGAATCAGATTATTTGATTCACGTTGTGAATCCCCTTCAAACAGACGGATGGCGTAAAGGTACAGAAATACGGAAACGAAAAAACGATATTATTGATTCTGTTTTGATTGCTGACTTAATGCGCTATGCTCATTTGTCGAAACGGTCTTATCTGATGAAAATGTTTTTTCTTTGAAACAACTTTCTCGTTACCGAACTTATTTAGTAGGTACAGCGAGCGACTTCAAAAGAAAAATTATAGCCGTATTGGATCAAGTCTTTCCAGAATACGCGGCGATTTTTACCAAGCAGAGCGGTTTCGGAAAAGCTTCTAAAGAGTTATTGCTGGCGTTTAGTGCCCCGATTGACTTAGAAAACATTTCCTCAGAAACTTTGGCCCAATACTTAGCTGAGTTAAGCTGGAACCGAATCAAGGCAGAAAAAGCGGACCAATTGAAGCAAGCAGCTTCTAACTCCTTTGGAGTAAAATTTGCTCAAGAAGCGTTCACCTTCCAACTACGTTCAATGATTGAACAATTAAAATTCATTGAAAGCCAAATAAAGGAAACGGAAAGAGAATTCAAGCACATAATGGACACTTTAAATTCTGTTATTCTCACAATTCCTGGAATTGGTCCTATAAACGGTGCGACTATTCTTGGTGAGATCGGAGATATTCAAAAATTTTCTAACCCGAAAAAACTCGTTGCTTACGCTGGGATAGACGCTTCCGTGACACAATCAGGGCAATATGAGGCAACGCATAATGTTATGAGTAAACAAGGGTCTCCATATTTGCGAAAAGCCTTGTTTTCGGCGGCTTTAGTAGCTTCTCAATGTGATCCTGTTTTTAGTGCGTTTTACCAGAAAAAAGTTTCCGAAGGAAAACATCATCTAACTGCCTTAGGTGCGGTTTCTCGTAAGCTTTGTTACGTGATTCATGCTATTTTGACTAAAAACGAGCCTTATATAATTGATTCTGATTAGCTATTGAACATTCAAAAAAACTAATGGTAAGAAGCTTATTTGTTGTACCCTTTTTTCGGAATTATCTGTTATAAAATATTTTTTGATTTGGCTAATTTTTACTTGACTCTATATAGTTAGTCTCTCTAGAATTAATTTTCTAGTACTTCTTTGTGTTCTTTTGTGACATCCTCTAGATCGTCTTCCGCAAATTCTCCGCTTTCTTCATAAACATCCCGAACATTCCCTGTCGTTACATGTGATACATAGAGCCTCAATGATGGTTCCCACGATGCCTATACCACATTTATATCGCTCTTTTTTTGCTAAATATAGATTAAACTTTTTTGAAAAACTAGAATAAGGGTAGTGTCAATAATTTTGTGTAAATAGATATTCTAATAGCTAGTTAACTGGTTTATTCAAACAAGCATGGATTCTAGTGTATCTTGGTCTTGCGAAAAGCCGCAATGACACCAGTCATCATATTTAGTGTTGTATTCTAAAAATTGTGTAACAAGAAAACGATCCAAAGATTCCTTGTTTGAAAATTGTTTTTTCTTGATGGTTCGTTTCAAATGTTTATTGAATCCTTCAATTAAATTTGTTGAGTAAATGCTGCATCGAATACTTGACGGAAACTCTAAAAACGTCAGTAGATTTTCTTGTTCTTTTAACCGCTATGAAAACCGCTAATAAAACGGTTGATGATGAAGAAGCAATCAAAATTTTACAAGAAGTTGAGGGAATCGGAACAGAAGCGACAAGAGCAAGCATTATTGAAGCCTTGAAACAAAAAGAACATATCCAAGTTATTAAAAATAAACTCGTGGTAACTGAAAAAGGGAAATTATTGTGCCAGGCAGTCGAAGCACAGCATTTATTGACAAGTGCTGAAATGACAGCTAAATGGGAAAGCTATCTAAAAAAGATCGGACAAAAGCAAGGATCACAAGACATGTTTCTCAATAATATCAAAAAAATCATTGTTCACTTGCTTGATACGGTGTCAGGTGATATTGAAAAAGTGAACTTTAAAGCGTATGAAGAACAAAAAAACAAGTAGAAGAAAAGAGTATTGTAGGAACGTGTCCGAAATGTGGTGGGAATATCGTCTTAAAAAAATCGTTTTATGGATGTTCTAATTATCCTGAATGCAAGTTCACATTGACTGATAATTTCCGAAAAAAGAAGTTAACTAAAACAAATGTTAAAGACTTGTTGCAAGGAAAAGAAACCTTGGTCAAAAGGATCAAAACAAAAGAAAAGAAAACCTACAATGCAATAGTAAAATTAGGCGAAAAAGGTTACCTTGATTTCATTTCGTTTGCAAAGTAAAGAAAATTTCCGCACAAAAAACGAGGAGAAAGTCTCAGAAACAACTGCCTTTCTCCTCGCTTTTTGTGCGGCTTCATCAGTCTGTTCGATGACAGGAGCAGGGGCTACAAACTTAGTTTGGTTTTTTAGTCTTTGTTTTACTTTCTAGCCACTTACCGCGTTCAACAATTCCCCATGTGCCAAACCCAATTAGCAAAATAGCAAAAATTAATTTTAGCATAAGTACCAACTCCTTTATATTAACCTTGTTAAAAGTTAAATCCAAGAAATATCGTAAAAAGTAGCCCATAGAGACTTGCTAAAATGCCAATTACTCCAAATATTCCCATAAATAAACTGCCTAATCTACTAGTCGTTTTGACCTTGAAACTCACGACAATTAATGCCACGCTAGCAATTAAAAATATAATTATTAGGACTAAAATAGATGCGCGCTCTTGAATAGCGTTTCCCAATTCCAATAGTTAGTCACCTCTTTCAAATTTAATACCGTACCAGCTGTTTGAATGACTACTATAATTATACCATGTTAAGAGTAGTTATATATTTTATAGTCACAAATCACAAGTGATTTGTGATGCTATACTATACATATAAAAAAGCAATGAACGGAGCGTAATTATGGATCAAGAAGAAATCAAGATACTAGAAGAATTGAGAACCATCTTAAACACCAAAAACGAAGCAATTGTTATCCTAAACAATTATTTTAAAGGCGGTGTTGGAAAGTCCAATTGTCTACGATGTTTGCTTACCTAGCCGATAAATTGAATCTGAAAGTTTTGATGATTGATAAGGACTTACAAGCAACATTAACAAAAGACCTAGCAAAAACATTTTCTGTTAGTGAACCAAGAATCAATTTTTATGAAGGTTTGAAAAATGGAAATCTAACTTCTTCTATTGTTCATTTGACCGAAAACCTGGACTTGATACCAGGCACATTTGATCTCATGTTGCTGCCTAAACTCACGCGATCTTGGACGTTTGAACGGGAAAGTATCTTACTTGCTACCTTGTTAGAACCTTTAAAAAGTGAGTATGATCTCATTATTATTGATACTGTCCCAACGCCAAGCGTTTATACAAATAATGCTATTGTTGCAAGTGATTACGTGATGATCCCTTTACAGGCAGAGGAGAAGAAAGCACAAACAACATTCAAAACTATATTTCTTATTTGATTGACTTACAGGAGCAATTTAACCCTGGGCTAGATATGATTGGTTTTGTTCCCTATTTAGTTGATACAGACAGCGCCACGATAAAATCCAACCTGGAAGAACTGTATAAGGAACATAAAGAGGATAACTTGGTTTTCCAAAATATCATTAAACGAAGTAATAAAGTAAGTACCTGGTCGAAGAACGGAATTACAGAGAATAGAGGCTATGATAAAAAAATATTGTCTATGTACGAGAGGGTATTTTTTGAAATGCTTGAGCGGATCATTCAATTAGAAAATGAGAAAGCTAGCTAATAGGAGGATAAAAAAATGGATGAACTATTTTTATCACAACAACAAGAAGATCATTTTTTCAACTGGTACAGGAACTAGATTTTAAGATCATAAAAGACCCTTACTGGCGTTCCCTGATGTATATTGTTTCAGGGAATGAAACACTTTTTGCAAATAGACATTCTTTGATTAATTATAAGGAACGTGAAATAAATTCGGAAGTATGGTTTACTGGTTCGTTTTCTGGAGGAGAGCAGAGATTACTACAACTAGCCTTTAACTTATTTACAAATTTGCCATACTATTTAACTGAAGGAGATCAAAAAGAATATATCTCACCATTGGAAATATTTGCAGGGCTTGATGACTATCATTATCGTTTAGCCAAAAATGCACTTGATGTACGACTACGAGTTTAAACTGAAAAATCACAAATCACATGTGATTTGTGATGATAAACTATACTTAATTAGAAAAGAAAGAAGTGACTTGCCATGGGGAATTTGGGCGCACAAAAAGATAAACGAAATGATACGCCAATCAGTACAAAAAAGCCGAATGTCGAAGATAAAACTGTTCGAGTTCGTGGTGATTTGCACCAAATTATCAAAATTGATACCGCACAAAACGGTGGGAATGTAAAAGAGGTAATGGATCGAGCCTTAGAAGAATATATTCGGAAGTATTTACCAGGGAAATTATAAAAGGGGGCGAATCATTAATGGAAATCTCCTATGAAAAAACGTTTGAAATTGAAATTATCAATGAACTGTCTGCTAGTGTGTATAACCGCGTGTTAAATTATGTTCTAAACCATGAATTAGACACTGACAATACCCAATTATTAGAGGTCAATCTGTTAAACCAGTTGAAGCTAGCAAAGCGTGTCAATCTGTTTGAATACTCGCTAGATGAATTGTAGGCTGTTCATGACTATTGGCGGTCAATGAATCGGTATTCAAAACAAATACTAGCAAAAGAGAAAGTGGCTTAATATGGCGGATATAGTCAGTTTCACAGAAAAACAGTTTGAGGATCGTTTAAAGGACAATTTAGAAGAATTGATTCATGGGAAAAAAGCGGTTGAAACACCGGTCGCTTTTTTTACTTGGGGGACAACCAGGATCAGGAAAAACCAGTTTGCGATCGGCGATTGCCGAAGAAACACAAGGCAATGTCATTGTCATTGATAATGATACGTTCAAACAACAGCACCCTAATTTTGATGAATTAGTGAAACTCTATGAAAAAGATGTGGTAAAACATATTACTCCCTATTCTAATCGTATGACAGAAGCGCTTATAAACCGTTTAAGTGATCAAGGATACAATTTAGTGATTGAAGGCACAGGACGAACAACAGATGTTCCTATTCAAACAGCAACCATGCTTCAATCAAAGGGCTATGAAACAAAAATGTACGTCATGGCAGTACCGAAAATTGAATCCTATTTAGGCACAATTGAACGATACGAAACCATGTATGCAGATGATCCAATGACAGCTAGGGCAACATCAAAACAAGCGCATGATATTGTTGTCAAAAACTTACCGACCAATTTAGAAACCCTTCATAAAACGGGCTTATTTAGCGATATAAGATTGTATGATCGCAAAGGTACAAAACTCTATTCAAGTATTGAAACACCGGCTATCAGCCCAAAACCCACCTTAGAAAGAGAATTGAATCGTAAGGTGTTAGGGAAAGAAATTCAGCCTACTTTACAGCGGATTGAGGGGAAAATGGTTCAAAATCAGCACCAGGGCACACCCGAATTTCAAGCGATCCATCAAAAATTGGAAAGTTTACAGCTACCTCCCCCGCCATCGTCTAATACACCTAAGATACCAGGTCTTTGAAACGGAGATGAATTTATGAAAAATGTAAAAACAGCTGCCATAGTCGCATTTATAGTCGCATTTTTTTATGTGTTAATCACTTTTTTACTAGATATTTTTAATTGGGAAGTGGCTCTTTTTGACATTCCTTTTGTCCATCTATTTACTGGTTATGTCATCAATTTTTTAGCCTATTTATTGGGTGCTTACCTAGTACATGCACTTTTCAAAATAATTCATCGTAAAAAAGTTGGATAGACATCACTTTCACTCAATAAGTTGTATGTCGCTATTTAAGATAGTATAATTAAGAAAAATACAGATAAAAGATAGTAGTGTCGGAACCGGTTTCAATCATTTTAGGAGGGAATATGATGAAAAAGAAGAGAACTGCTGTTCTGTTAGGATTGTCTTTGATATTTTTGGTTTTGTTAGGTGCATGTAACAAAAATGAGCTAGATACTGTAAAAAGTGACGAAATAGATAAAATTGAGGTAACCATTGCTAACGAGAAATCCACAAATGAGCAAGAACGTACGGCTACCGTTAATGATTTACAAGAACAAGAAAGAATCATAACAGATTTAAATGCTGTAATTAGCAACGAAAAACTTAACGTTATAGATACTAATAAGGTTACTCCTAATAGGCATTACACTATCGAAATGTATAAAGACAATAAGGTTATAAAAAAATATACCATTTCTAAAAATACTTTAACAGAAGGAATTGATTCCGATAAAAAATATGACGTACCCAAAAAAGATACTGATAAATTGAATAATTTAAAAAATCACTTAGACAAAATAGCCAAATAAAAGGGAGGAGCATAGCTCCTCCTTTTTATTAGAAGTATACATCTTCATTTCTGAATAAATGTTGATAAAATGAGCTACTTCCTCCAATTGAAAAATTAATACTAGTAGAACCACCCACACCAATTGAAACGCCTCCAGAGGCATTTACTGATCCATTGTGGTGTAAATCGCCATTCAATGTATAGTGTATACGGTTAGGATCTGGCAAAGCATATTGTAATGTTCCTTTAAAAGTTTTATCGCCAGCATTAAAACCTGCATAAACTATTTCCTTAATTGCTCGAAATCCTCCGCCTTCAGTAGTCCTACAATAAAAATAAACTTGTCTTTTATCTCCAAAATAATCTGATATTGTGCGATCTTGCCATGATGATCTTACAACTGCATAATCAGCTTTTTCCGCACTTCTTTTTTCTCTTACGGAACTAGGAAATAATAAATCTTCCGCTTGATTTCTTGTAATATTTGAATTATTTGCTAATTCGAGTATTAACTCTTCTTTTGTTAAATCTTGACTAATCATCACTTCTTCTTTTTCAGTGCCAACAATTCCGCTTGTCTCTTCTGCACTAGCCAATTGACCAAAACCAATGAACGAAGTTAATCCTAGGAGTATCGTTGCAAAAAACATAAGCACACTTCTTTTCTTTAACACAAGAAAACAACTCCTTTCAAATATTAAGTACGGTACTATTTTAGTATGATAGCGTTTTCTTGCCTAAAAATTCCCTTTTAAAAAGTTAAAATATGAATGAAATACTGGTGTAAATTAAAAGTGTCCCCTCTGTGAAAGCTTTCGGCGGTTGCGTTTCTTTTTCGGCACTCTTAACATCAACTTCGGCACGTTCGCTAATGATAACAAGCGGTAACGTTTGAACGTCCTCTTTTTCTTCTTTGGTTTGTTGTTTGAAAAGAATTTTCCAGCCTTCTTGTTTTGGTGTCTTTCCGATCGATTGAAACAGCAAATCAGCTACTTTCGTTTGTATCTTGGTTTCTTCATACAAATAATTAGGTAAAAACATAGCAACGGTTGTTTTAACGACTAAAGCATAAATTTTTCGTTGCAACTCACTCATTTTTTCCAATGCACTGTCAGTAGGAATTTGTTTTGTCGGAATAATGGCGTGGTATTCCTGTACCTTGCTACCGTCCACATACCGTTTTCTAGGGGCTGTTTGAACCATTTCAAGCTCTTGATTCAAATAGTGACTATACTTGTCAAAATTTGCCTTTAAATAAGCAAATTCGCTCTCCGTTATAAATGGGGTATCGGTTCTCGGATAACTTAGCAATTTGGCTTCATATAATCCTTGGACAGCTTTTAATGTCTGATCCGCCGTCGCTTTATACAGCTGATTGACTTTTGATTGCAAACTACTTAATGAAAATAAACTCGGACTGTTGGTTTTCTTCTCTTTGGTTTGAATATCAGCAATCACACCCTCTTGCGTGCCAATTTTCGCCTGTTTAGACCCTACAAAAGTAAAAAAAAGTTCCTCCTGGGTTTTAAAACGCTGTGTGGGGCTTAAAATGCCCTTAAATGACCCGTCATTTACTTTTATACTAGCTTCCACCTCGAAAAAAGGTTCTTTTTTAAAATTCTCTATGGCTTCCTGACGCTGATAAATCATATAGAGCGTTGGCGTTTGAACACGTCCTAATGAGAAAGTACCTTGTACACCTTTTTGCTGTAATTTTAGCGTATACAAAGGACTGGCGTTCATGCCGATCAGCCAATCCGCAATTTGACGCGTTTGAGCTTCCTGGTAAAAAGAATAGTAGTTCAAGCCTGGCTGCAAATGTTGAAACCCACTACGAATGACATCTTTTTTTAAGCTATTGATCCATAGTCTTTTATATGTTTTATCTTTAGAAAAGGCATTTGCTTTATGGATAATCGACCAGGCGATATTCTCGCCTTCTCTGTCGCTATCTGTTGCAACAATGATTGTAGTTGCCTTTTTGAGAAGTTCTGCAACAATTTTAAACTGCTTTCCCTTATCTTTTGCCACTTCAAAATCGTATCGATCAGGAAAAATCGGCAAAGATTCAAGCGCCCAATTTTGCCACTTTTCGTTATAATGACCTGGTTCTGCTAATTCGACTAAATGCCCAAAACCAAAGGTGATAAACGTTTCATCTGTAAATAGTGGGGCTTTGATTTCAAAATAACCGTCTTTTTTCACACTATGCTTCAAAGTATTTGCATAAGCTAACGCTTGACTAGGTTTCTCTGCCAAAATAACTATACTCATTTATGTTCACCTCGCTTCGCTCTACCCTCGTTTCTTTTTTATTTTTAAATTACTGCTTTTGGTTGAGGGTGCTTACTTGTGCACAACCACATTTCATAAGACAAGCTTCTTCCATTTACGAATCTTAGTTCTAAAATTTGTAAATGGTGCTACGCTATTAATATGAATCCACTTATACAAAGGCCATTTGGCTTTCGTCGTTGCCCACTTCCGTTGTTCAGGTTCAAACAGTTCTTTATCACTTAACGTTTCTATCCAAGTACATAATTCAATTACTTTTTTATTTAATTGTGTAATTTGTTCAGCCAAAGTTTTTGTTCCATATGTTTCATAAAACGATTGATAAAGCCCACCTAGATTGTTCCATTTATAACCTTCTGCAGGTGTTTGAACCTCAAATCCTGCCTTCTCTTTTTCTTCCCAACCTAATAATAAGGTTAACCAGCCCAATTGATAAGATAAATTTTCAGAAGGTGTTTTATCAACTTCTTCAATCCTCTTATTTTTCAACTCTTCTGGAATGGTCTCGAATTCAGTAATATATTTTTGGTAACGTTGTTTGACTTCTGTAATCAATTCTTCCTTGCTTGCGTAAGTTCGCATTTACATTCACCTCGCTTGTCCTATCCTCGTTTCTGAAAGTTGTATTTATACTAAAAATTCTACAAATTTTTTAAAATAGCGTTCATCCAATTTGATTTAGCAGGAAGTAGTCTAAGCACTTTTACAGTATCTTTTTCGATTTCATAAAATAAAATATAGTCATGAATCACCGCATACTTAGCATTTGTTTCTACTGTTACCCTTGCTGACAAATTGGCACCTATTTTGGGCGAATTTTCCAAGCTTCTAATAAATTCCACAACCTCTTGCTTGAACTTCAAAATATTCTCTGGGTAAGTTCCCAGCTCTTTCTTGTAGAAAACAGCTTCTTCAATATCCCTAACAGCTTCGCTTGATGTTATCACTCTATAGCTCATTTTAATGCTCCAACCCTAAACGCTCCGCAAGCTCATCTGGAGTATAGCTTTTTTCATTTGCTAACGACTGATAACCTTTATGAAGCTCTTCAAATAATCGTAATGTTGCTTGTATTTTTCGCCATTCCTCAATATCTACAACTGCATAAGCTGCCGTTCCGTTACGAGTTAAGATCACTTGAGAACCAACACTGACATCACTCAATTTTTGATTATAGTAGCGCATATCTGATACAGGCATAATGTTTTCCATAAAAAACGCTCCTTACTTAAAATTTTACTTAATTATACCGTAAATTGTCTTTCCCTTCAAGTTTACGTACGTTTTAAAAGGTAAAAATTAACCTTTTACGAAATGAAAGCCCATAGGAAGTCAGCTATGGGCTTTCATTTACTCATATATTTTTAGGCTATTATCCATTTTGCACTCATCTTCTTCTATTTGCTCTGAAATAGCTCCCTAGCTTCCATTTTTCTTTTTTGTAAACCAATAAACTGCCATGCTTCCTAAAAGAAAAATAGGAATCATAACATACAGAAACCACGGGTCTCCTGTTTTTTGATAGTAGAGTATCGTAAGAATCACTGTAACGATCGCACCAGGTAAAATTTTTTTCCAAAACATTGTTCTCTCTTCTTTCCTTAGTTGACGACATAGTAATAGGTTTTATTAAGAGACATTGACGAACCGTATTCTGTCACAATCTTCACCCTTTTTCCTTGATGATAAGCTTTAGTAATCGCACTCCTAAAGTTTGGATTTTGAAAACCACCTGCACCGATTACAGCTCCAAGAATAGGATTTTTAAGACCAACTAATGTCCCTAATATGTAACTTCCCTTATCAATTGCGTTAAGATTAGAATAAATCTGTCTCACTGCACTATGAGATAAGTATTGAGTAGTCGTTGGAGCAGCTGCTCTAAAAGGACTAACAGTGTCTGCTTCTGATTGCGCAAAAACATCAATTCCAACTAACTCACCCTCGTTTGCAATTGTCATAAACTGTAAATCTTCTCTAGCTTCGTCGATAGAATACCCTTGTTCAACCAACAAATTTTCCGCTCTAACCTGATTAGCCATATAATCATCAGCAGAAGCTATTTTAGTTGCCCCAGCTAAAACTAGAAATCCTGCAAACCAAATCATAAAAAATGTAAATAGCTTTTTCATAAAATTTCTCCTCTCTTTTATAAAAAACAAAAAGACAAGCGAAGAAAATAGCCAATAGAGCCTATATAGACAAACTATCTATGCTACTTTTTTATTTTATTATAACATATTTTCTATCCTTTAGCGTCAACATTTAAACCGTTTTCATTGGTTGAGCCGTAATGATCTATTCCTGTTCTTCTTTTTTTGTAGATATTGTATTTCTGACGATAGCGTCTAAACGTTCGGCGATTAATTCCTGTTTTACCTTCCACTTCTTTATCAGTAGATCCTGCCAAGAACAATTGAAACGCATGTTGCAAACGTGGATCGTTTTCCTTGAATTTGCGTTGACCGCCTTTATACTTTCCTTTGGCTTTTGTCAGCTCTATTCCTTGTCGTTGCGTTTCCCGAATGTAACGACGTTCCTCTTCCGCTTGGTACTTATACAGTTCAATAATCAAGTTGTTCAATAATCGACGTAGATTATCGTCAGTTATACCTGATAACGTTGGCAAATCCAAAACTTCAAGCGTTGCTTTTTTCCACTGAATTTCATTCATGGTGTCCGTTAATTCTTTATTGTTCTGTCCAAGACGTTTTAACCATATTCTCCTCTACTTAAACCGGCAATATGAAAGAAACTATAACTTTTTATTCAATGTGATTGAGCTTCTTTTTCATAGACGAATTTCTCAGATAGTTTAGTTTTCTTTATGAGATTTTTGTATATTTCTGACCTTCGATACAACTCACTATGAGTACCTTGATCAACTACTTTTCCTTGATCCATCACTACAATTTTATTTACCTTTTCAATAGACTTCAAGCGATGCGATATAATTAGTACTGTCTTATCTTGTATTAAACGATTTAAACTTTCCTGAATACGTTTTTCATTTTCCGCATCTAAACTGGCAGTAATTTCATCTAAAATTAAAATTGGCGCATTTTTCAAAAAAGCCCGTGCTATGGATAGGCGTTGTCGCTCTCCTCCAGAAAGTGAACTTCCGTTTTCTCCGACCAATGTATGATAACCGTCAGGTAGTTTTTCAATAAAGTCTTCGCAGTTAGCTAAACAAGCTGCTTTTTTCACTTCCTCATCTGACGCTTGACTATTTCCAATACGTATATTTTCCAAAATACTTGTATTAAACAAAGTTACCTCTTGAAAAACAATAGCGATTTTGCTAAACAAAGAAGCTGGAGATACACGTTTAATATCATACCCATCAATTAAAATACAGCCTTCATCATAATCATACAGTCTAGACACTAATTTCAAGATACTAGTTTTCCCGGAACCACTAGCACCTACTAACGCAGTCACTTCTCCTTGTTTAGCCGTAAAAGAGATATGATCTAAAATTGGGGTATTGTTATCATATGAGAAAGAGACATCTCGCAACTCAATGTCAAAAGATTTCAGAGGACTATCTGATCCCTCTTGGATACTGGTTTCCTTCATAGCTCTAATTCGCTGTATTTTAGGAGCTAAATAAAATATTTCAAGCACTGCTTCTTTCATAGAATCGAAGGAATCCTTTATTTTTATTGCGGCTAGTAAGTAACCAACGACGTAGAGTATAGTCACTTCACCCGTTAACAGTAAGTGAACACCTACTAGAATGACTACTGCTAAACTAACATATGAGAAAATAGAGGATAAGGCCATGACTGAAAAAGTACTTAATTCTACCTTTAAATGAATCCTTTCACTCTCTTCCATTTTTTTGAAAAGTCTGTCTTGAACTTTTTTAGATAGATTAAAGCTATTAATCTCTTGCTGCAATTCTATAGTTTCTTGAAATTCTTCCGAGTTTTCTCTCAAAGTATCGTAATATTTAGTATTGGCTTTCGTTTGGGATTTCTTTGATAACAAGATTAAGACAAAACTAAATAACGTTGGCAAAATAACAGCTAATCCCATTTTGACATTACCAACCAAAAGCATCACTGAAATAAAAGGGAAAAACAGAGCCATACCGCCGGCTTTAGGTATTGCATGACTCATCGCATGCTCAATACCTTCAACGTCAGACATGATAGTTTGAGATAAATCTGATAAATTATGTTTTGAAAAATAGGATAATGGTAAATTTGACAAATCGTCTGCAATTTGCACTCTTAAATGCGCACTTTCTTTATAAGTACTATTATATAAGTTTTCATACTCCCTATCTAACAACCAATACATGAAAAGCAAAGTAACAAACGATACGGCAAAATAAAGCCAACGGGGCTTTGTATTTTCTAAAACTAATTCGTCTATCAGCATCATTATAATGAATGCTGGTACCATATTAATGCAGTATACAAAAAAACTAGAAATAGAAGCTTTAGTTAAAGCTTCTGCGCCCTGATCACTTAAAGCAAATTTGTTTTTATAAAAACTTTTCATTGTCAAGCCTCCAATCATTTGCATTCTCATAATTAGTGACCAATTGTTTATACACTTGATGTTTAGCCATTAATTCATTATGATTTCCACGTTCTACTATTTTCCCTTCTGACAAGACAAGAATTTCATCTACAGATTTAATGCTGGATAATCGATGAGCTATCATAATAACTGTTTTTTCTTTCATCAGATGTTGAAAAGCCTTTTGTAGTTCATACTCATTATCTGGATCAATAGATGCACTGGCTTCATCCATAATAACAATCTTTGCATCTTTTAAAATTGCTCTGGCAATAGCTATACGTTGTTTTTCTCCTCCTGACAGATAAACTCCTTTACTACCAATTAAGGTATGCTCTCTTTCGGGAAATTTTTCTAAAATCGATTCGCAACCGGCTAATCTTAGCGCGTCAAATACTTTACTTGCTGGCGCTTGAGGATTTGCTATAGAAACGTTATCGTAAATACTCTGATTGAATAGTTTCGTATCTTGAAAGACAAAAGCAATTGTGTTAATAATTGTGTCTTTTGAATAGTGATTTAAAGGCTTACCACCAATTTTAATCTGTCCCTTATCCACATTGTAGAAACCTGAAATTAGTTTAGCTATCGTACTCTTTCCGCTTCCTGATTTTCCTACTAATGCATAAATTCTTTTTTGTTCTAAAACTAAGTTGAAATTTTCTAAAACACACTCTTCTTTGTATGAAAAGCTGACATTTTCAAATGCAATGTCACAATTTTTAATCTGTGTCTCGTTCCCATATTTTAGTTGGTCTTGCTTCATTTCTAAATAAAGGGAGTCTAGTGTTTCGACTGCATATCTTGCTTCAAACAAGTGCATACTTACATACATTATTCTCATGAAAGAAACAAAAATAATTCCACTTAAAAAAAACAACATCAACAAGTCAACAGCTAATATCTTGGGAGTGGTAAGAGAAGTTATAAAAAAGGTTATAGGAACTATCAAAATGCAAACTATGCCAAAAAATAGCCATTGAAAAAGAACAAAAGGTGTTTTCCCACTCAAAGAATACTTATATGCAAACTTAGCATAATCGTTAATTGCTTTATTCAAGGCTTTAAATGATGTTACTTTAGCACCAAATATCTTTATAACTTGAATTCCGCGGATATATTCTACCGTTTCAGAGCTTAACACATCTAACGATTCTTGATATTTTTGAATAAAATTTGTATTCTCTGTCATTTTCTTTAACAAGAATACACCAATTACTAACATGGCGATTAGAACCAATCCAATTTTAAAGTTAATGAAAAAGCCTAAGGCAACTGATAAAACAGGTGTTACTATGGCTTGAGCACTATCTGGAATCAAGTGAGCAATTGCCATATGTGTTTTAGCCGCGTTGTCATCAATTGTCTTTCGAATATATCCCGAAGAATTTAAATCAAAAAAACGAAAACTTGCTTCTGTTAAACCGCTAATTCCCTTTTTTCTCAAATTAGTCTCTAAGCGAAACCCAAGGATATGAGAAAATAAGCCAGAAAAAATATAAAATAAAGCTCCTAAAGTTAACCAAGCAACAGTTTGAACCGCATAACTCTTAGCTAAATATTCATCTCCTACAATAATTAGAGACTGAAGAAATTTGTAAATACTGTAATATCCATAGACTGTTAATACGACAGAAAAATCAGAAAATAAAGTGGCTAACCATCCGTAGTATTTCATTTTAGGGACATAACTAAATAATTTTTTGTATACTTTCATTTTTTCCTCCCCCGCATTCAATTTCTTCTCTTATTCGTTTACAACTGTTAATGCTTTCCGTAATAGCGTAAATTAGAGATGTACAAACAGATAAAAGGTAAACTACGTTCTATTTTTTGTATTTTTTTAAGACTTTTCTTCCAATCAATACACCAATCATAGATAAACTTGCTACAACTAACACTGAAATGATTCCCCATATACCTACCGCATAGTGGATCATTGCATCCATTGTTGCAGCAGATTGTCCTTTATCTATCCAATCTTGACGAAAACGATCTGTAAAGAACCATATAGGAATCCACTGTCCGGCAGCACTGCCTAATTGCATTAGAGCCCAAGACGCAACTTGAGGAATTGCTCGATCATATCCAAATACAGATAGAATAATATCAGCTAAGATCGCCATACTAATCGAACTGATAAACCAAGGTAAGTACGCCCCGCCCATTAACGTAAAAAATAACAATAAAACAATTGTGTAAATAGTAAAAATTCCTTTTCTAGGGTAGTTATAGCTAATATAAACAAATATGATTCCAGATAATAATCCAAAAATCCCGGGGGATATGCTGTGACCAAACGCCCCACCAATACTACTAACCATTATTGAAAAAAAGTAAATTACTAGGGAAATAACTGTAGCTAAACCAATAAAAATATAATCTTTTGTTTTCATATATATTCTCCTCAATTCTATTTCGTTATGTCATTAAAAATCTGTTCTATCAAAGTTGAATCTTCTACTCTAAGTTTTATATCTTTTTTTATTCCACCATTTTTTAAATAAATAATTCTATTGCATGTTTTATAAAGAAATTCCGGATCATGAGTAGCTATAACTACTGCACCCTTTTCTTTTAAGTCTTTAATAAGGTCAGCAATCCTTTCCATATTGATATAATCCAACCCACTTGTAGGTTCATCAAATAGAAATAAATTAGTTTTTGACAATGAAGCTATAGAAACCAATAATCTTTGTTTTTCTCCACCGGATAAATCAAACGGTAATTGATCTTTCATTTTATAAAGTTCCATTTTTTTAAAATTTTTTCTTGCTGATCTTTACTAACTATTTCATTCCCCAGGGCTAACTCGCTCCTCACTGATTCTGTGAAAAATTGGTAATCCATTTCTTGCATTACTAAAAACGGCGATGACAAATTTTTTTTATTTTCGATTATCTTTCCTTTGGTAGGGCGAATAATCTTCATGAGTATTCTTAGTAAGGTTGTTTTCCCCACACCGTTTTTCCCTACCAAACCAATAACATCTCCAACTTTGACATCAAAATTTATGTCTTTTAGAATATTTTCATAAGTAATTTCTTCAACTTTTAATACATCTGCACTTACCTTTTCGATATAGGGAACTTCAATCGAACTATTAAAAATGTCAAATTTCCTTAATGCGTTATTGTTTTCAGTTTTTAACAACTGAATAGTTGTAGTTTTTACAGTTCTATTTTTAACAAATAGAACTTGATCAATTAATTCTTTCAAATAGTAAAAACGATGTTCAGCTATAACAATAGTAAATCCTTTATTTTTTAAATCACAAAGTAAGTCAGCAAGTTTCTTAGTCGCTTTGAAGTCCAAATTTGAAGACGGTTCATCCAATATAATTAATTTAGAGTTTAGCGATAAACTACATCCAATAGAAATTTTCTGCCGTTCACCACTTGATAGCGAAAAAATGTTTTTATCTAATATATTTGAAAGATCTAATAATTCAGCTAATTCATTGATTCTTTTATCCATATGCTCTTTTGTAAATCCAAAGTTTTCCATCGAAAATACTAACTCACTCGTTGTATTTGTTGTAAAGAATTGTCCTCTAGGATCTTGACTTACGTAGCCAATATTTTTTGATATACTTTCTTGTGTTAAGGATTGTAGCGAGTTATTTTCAAATAAAATTTCCCCAACCAATTTTCCGTCATAAAGTCTTGGAATAAGTCCATTCATTAACTTTAATAGTGTGGATTTCCCACTCCCAGAAGAACCAGTAATCAATGTAAGACTGCCTTTTTTTATTGAAAAATTAAGGTCAACAAGCGCTTGTTCCTTAACATCCTTATATGAAAAAGAAACATTGTTAAATTCAAACAATTCTTTCACCTCAAATCAAAATACTTAAGAAAAAAATAGTAACGGAAAACAGGATGATATAGTCTAATAAGCTCATGTTTGTTTTATAGTAAGAACTTCTTTTCACAGGAGATTCTATCCCCTTTGTTATTGCATTAGCGGTCATTTCTTCAGCAATCATAGTTGCACGTATAAGAACGGGAACTAACAGAAATTCCAAATATTGCAGAGGCTGAAAAAAAGACAAGCGAATGTTTCTCATTTTTAAAGATTCTTTAATCATTCTTATTTCAGAACGATAAGTCGGAAAGAATCTGATCACTACTGTAATACTTAACATTATTTTTTTCGGTAAATGTATTTTTTCTAAAGAGGATAATAATTCATTGCTAGTATAGACACTAACCAACAACCATGAGATCATTACGACCGGCAACATTCGAAATACAATATATAAGGATGTCCCAAAAAATATAGTAAAAAACTCTATCTTGATAGCATCAATAATTTTCATTACTAAAAACAGAACTGAATAAATCAAGATGAAATAAATACATGTCTTTATTTTACGAAACATCAATACTAAAACTGTAGCAATAATGAAACACCCCACTTGAAATATATTTCCCTTTCCTAAAAAAATAATGACCGGAAAAAAAATATTTAAAGTAATCAAGGTTAACGGATTGATTTTTGACACTCTTTCACCTCCAAAAAATAAGATCGCACTGTTATCTTAAGCTGACAAAAATGCACCGTTATTCAGATAACAGTGCGATCTTATCAAAAAGCATAACTGAGAACAATTCTCAATGCAAGCTTTTTTTTAATTAACTCAGTAATTCAATCCACCCAGGAACAGAAAATTGATACAATCTTCTGGTTAATAGCATAGTCTTTTCTTTTGAATAGCTATGCTTCAATATATCATAGAATGTAGCGTAGAATGAGTAAATGTAGAAGTGGATTTCTTCTTCATTAAAGACTAAATTTTGATTGATCATTCCGATAGTCTTTAACTTATCTAGACAACAGACTGTCTTTTTTGTCACAAATGATGTAATTTTTTCAACAATATCTTGATATTTGGTTCCAGCTGATTGGAATAAAACCAAATCGAATATACGTTTATTCTCAAAAATATAATTAATAAATGGATCTAATTCATTGAAGTTCTCTCTCCAACTTTTCTCTATATCTATATTTTCTAAGTTTAAGAGGTATTTGGTAAACTCTTCATTATACATGTTAATAAGCGCATTAATATGCGGCTGAATAATTTCTTCAAATAACGCTTCCTTAGAAGTAAAATGTTTATAAAAAGCACCCGTAGTTACGCCTGCGGTCAAGCACAGTTGCCTTATCTTAGTTTGCTGAAATCCTTCTTTTTCAAAATGGCTTAGTCCACTTTCTATTAATTTTTGGTGAGTTGTAATATAATCTCTGGTTTCTATGGGTACTTCCTCCTAATAAGATGAATTAACTATATTATCTTACACAGGACTTGAAGTTTCAATCGTTAACGTCTATTACTGAACTCATTCCTTAGAGCTAAACTAATGAGAAAGAGCAAAATAACTGATACAAAAAGCAATCCTACAAGAATTAATAGACTCATCTAAATCATTCACCTTTTCTAAAATAATCCGAGAAAGATTTAAAAAAATTATATCCAGCTATTAGGATAAGTCCTATCATAATCACTCCAATAGCCATTTTCTTATCCTCCCTAAAAATAAAGCCTTTTACTTAAAACCTTTTTTGTAATCGTCAATAAATTTTTTCCCTTTATCAGTTAATTGAAATCCTATATCTAAATAGTCCTCATATCTAAGTTTAGTCAGCATCTCACTTACAGATGCTGGACTAACACTTAGAACTTTTGCTAAATCATTATTTTTTAATTTCTTTTTTCTTTTTGATAATTCCTGAATTGCTAGTAAATAAATTAGTATAGTAGTCGTTTTAATTTGTACCATACCTACCCTCCAAATTATTTCGAAAGGCCTTCAGCAATTTTATCCAGGTTCCATTTCATCATCGCATAGTAACTATCACCATCTTGTCCTTTTTCTGCAATTGAATCAGTAAAAATCGTTGAATAGATAGGAATATTGGTATCTTTTGATACTGTTTTCATTGGTCTATCGTCCACACTGCTTTCTACGAATAAGGAGGGAACTTTTGTTGTGCGTAATTTTTCAACTAAGTGTTTTATTTGATCTGGTGTTCCTTCTTCTTCAGTGTTGATTTCCCAAATGTAAGCAGAAGGCACATTATACGCTTTCGAGAAATATTTAAAGCATCCTTCACTTGTAACAATCATTTTTTTATCATTCGGAATTGAAGCAAATTTAGATTTAGCTTCTTTGTCTAGAGAATCCAATTTTTCAATATACTTATCTAGATTTTCTTTATAGAATTTTTTATTATCAGGATCTTTTTCCGCTAACTGTTTTTCAATATTTTTAGCGTAAATAATACCGTTTTCTAAATTTAACCAAGCATGGGGATCTTCCTTCCCTTTCTCACTCTGACCCTCTAAGTAAATAACATCTATGCCATCACTTGCTGCAAAATAGTCTTTGTTTTCCTCTTTGTTCGCATTTTTTACTAATTTTGTAAACCAAGCATTTCCTCCAGTTTCCAAGTTAACACCGTTATAAAAAATCAAATCTGCTTTTGAAGTTTTTTGAACATCTTCAGGCAAAGGTTCATATTCGTGGGGATCTTTCCCAATAGGTACGATACTGTGTAAATCAATTTTATCTTTTGCTATATTTTCAGTAATATCTGCTAAAATCGAATTAGTAACTACTACCTTTAATTTTTCGTTCGAAGCCACTGTATCTTTGTCTTTACTATTTGTTGAACATGCCCCGAATATAAAAAGAGCAATCAAAATCCCCAGACTTCCCAGTACTGCTTTCCATTTTCTCATCATAACTTTCTCTCCTTCTTTCTTAAAAATTTTTGTTTTGGTGAGATTAGAAAACTAATTACAAATAAGAATGCCGCTGTTAAAACAATACTTGATCCTGCTGCTATGTTAAAACTATAACCAATGAACAAACCTAGCAATGATGAGCACGCTCCGACTGTCGCCGAAATAAATATCATAGTTTTTAAGCTGTTTGCATATAAATATGCTGTAGCAGCTGGTGTAATTAACATTGCAACAATTAATATAGTTCCCACACTTTGCATAGCTGTTACTGCTACTAAAGTTAATAGAATCATTAATAGATAATGATAAAAACTGACATTCATCCCCATTGCTTTTGCCATTAATGGATCAAAAGAAGTGATTAATAATTCTTTAAAAAATAGAACAACTGTAACCAACACTAAAACAGAAACGCCAATTGTAATCCACTTATCAATATCTTGTACAGCTAAAATATTTCCAAATAAGATATGAAATAAATCCGTTGAGCTATTTGCAACTCCTATAAGGATAACTCCTAATGCTAAAAAAGAACTGAAAGTAATACCAATTGCTGTATCTCCTTTTATTACACTATTGCTTTTTATAAAAGTAATAATGATAGAAGCTAATAGACCAAATACAATCGCACCAATAAAAAAGTTAATGCCTAAAATATAAGAAATTGCTACTCCTGGCAAAACAGCATGAGAAATAGCATCACCCATAAGAGACATTCCTCTTAAAATAATAAAACAACCTACTGTTCCAGAAACAATCCCTATAACTACAGATGTAATTAGAGCATTCTGTAAAAAGTGAAAGTCATACAGACCATTAATAAAATTTTGAAGCATATTATTCCCCCTCTCCAATAAATATAGTATCTCCATAGGCTTTTTTTAAATTCTCTTCATTAAATACAGATTCTACACTTCCGTGAGCAATTAGATTTCGATTCAAAAGAATAATATTATCAAAATACTTCTTTACCTTGCTTAAATCATGATGCACAATTAGCACTGTTTTTCCCTGATGTTTCAATTCTTTTAACGTATCCATAATTATTCGTTCACTAACTAAGTCTATCCCTACAAATGGTTCATCTAAAAATATGAAATCCGCATTTTGAGCAAGACATCTTGCTAAAAGTACACGTTGAAATTGCCCCCCAGACAATTCTCCTATTTGATGATTAGAGTATTCTTCCATATTGACCTTTTCCAAAGCCTTAAAAACTCTTTCCCATTCTGAATTTTTAATTCGTTGGAAAACTTTCAATTCAGCATAGGTTCCCATGGATACACATTCTTTTACTTTTATTGGAAAGGTAAAATCAATATCTGCTTTTTGCTCTACATACGCAATCTTTGCTAAATTTTTACTGATATCTTCATTATTAACGTACACCTTCCCCTGATGAGGGACAATATTTAGCATTGCTTTAAGCAACGTAGACTTCCCAGCTCCATTTGGACCAATAATTCCCGTTAAAGTGCCTTCTTGTATTTCTATAGAAATCTCTTTTAATGCCAAAAAATTATTATAACTAACACTAAGCTTTTTCACTTCTAACATAACTTTCTCCTTCTAAATGATAATGATTATCACGATCATATGGTATACAAAAATTATATTTTAGTCAACCCTAATTTTAAAGTTTGTTCACTTTTATTATTTATTTCAAAAAAGATAGTTCCATGTACTTCCTACTAGAAAACTACTTGGCTTAGCAGCTAAAAACTTAACTTTTTCAAAAAATAACTCTCTGGAAAAAGGAAAGGTATCTTCATATAATTAACGGACAGCTAGATTGTCAATAATGACACTCACAAGATAAAGATCCGAATGTTACCTGTTAAATCTTTTAAAATAGGGTTAGAACTACAAAAAACTTCTTTTTCTGTACAGAGTGTCGGACTATCTTTAATATGTTACATAAGGTGGAGTTCTCCCTATGTGACTTTCGCTCTCTCCTTTTACTTGAATAAAGAATTGATTTCCCTTGAGATGTCTCTTACACATCACTCGTTCATAATGTCTCTAAAGAGAGTAAAATCATTGGCTTTGTAAAAACTATCTACGTTGTTGGCAATCCGTCTTATTCCTTTTTTGCCTTAATATTTCATACATTGACTGACTCTGAGGTAATCTCTGCCTATTCTTGACATATCCTTTACGCTGGCACAATCGATACCTCTCTGTTTTACTGCGTTCATCACTGTATAAATTCTGAACGAGTAAACTGTATTCCGCTTATTTCATCATCAATAAAATGAACGGTGTTTTCCAAATGATTTTTATAGAGTTCATTAGCTTTTAACAGGATTCCTTTTTGTTTATCGTCTAGTGTTTCCAAGACTTTTATCATAAATCATAAACACCTTTTGGAGGGTAGTTTGCACTGAGGCTATAAGCCTCTACTACTAGTCAGTACCTCAAGGTGCTGGTTTTATCACTTTCACTTCCTTTTAAGAGGAAATTATCCTACTTTTTAACCCTTAAATTAAAAGGGTCACTGTATTTTGGAACACTCAGTTTATTAAAACCACATCACCCTTTGATTATATTCCTTTATTGTCGCTTCTTAAGACCACACGTGCTTACACAATGTCCCTGTGCCTCAAAATGGCGGTTTCTAAACCTATCTTTCAAATTTGCATGTTTGTCGAATATCATCATGGTGCTTTCCCCTTTTAGATCTCTCATGAGACTCGAAACACTTATTTTGGGCGGAATACTTAGCAATATATATATATGATCTGGCATTACATTGTCTTCAATTATTTCACTCCTTTGTAGCTCTACATAGGCGCTTGATTATTTCTTGCAAATCAGCTCTATATTGATTATAAATGATCTTTCTTCTATACTTTGGAGTGAATGTAATAGGATATTTACGTCCCTGCTTTGTATAAGCAGAGCTACTACTTATGAACCATTTGAATCTCTTCTTTCCGTTATTATATGGCCTAACTAACTACATTTTAACGCGATTAAGGAGTTTTTTAGTAGGACTTTTTATTATTCTACTCTCATATCAGGTGTTTTTGGTTCGCATACTCCACCACTAGAGCCAAAGACATAAAAAAGAATCCGCTCAAGCAATACGTTTGGGCGGATTCCCAAGTAAATAGCCCTAGAAGGGCTCGCTACCTGCTGCTCCCTTTAAGAGAGCTTTTTTAGAGACCGCCAACCGCTACCTTTCTATTCTTATCTAGTTGTTACTTCCTAAATGGATCTTTATACTCTCTTTTGTTTATACTATCCCTTACTCGATCTTCTGCTTCTTGTTCTCGTATATACTTAGCTATCGTTTTTTGGTTCAGTCCTACAGTGCTCACATAATAGCCTTTTGACCAAAAGGATCGATTTCCATAATTGTATTTTAAATTCGCATGACATTCATGAATGATTACTGCACTTCTTCCTTTTAAGAAACCCATAAAACCTGATACACTCAACTTTGGTGGAATTCTTACCAACATATGGATATGGTCGGGCATTGCATGCGCTTCAATGATTTCGACTTCTTTCATCTCACACCATTTTCTTAGTATTTCCCTATATCTCGCCTCAATTGACCATATATTACTTTTCTTCTATATTTTAGTGTGGACACAAGATGATACTTACAATTCCAACGAGTATGTGCTAAACTTTTATCGTCGTTCGCCATTCAAAAACTCCTTTCGACTTGATAACGGTTGGTAGCCTTTATCTATTATATCGAAAGGAGTTTTTATCGCTAAAGCTCTGACCTCCACGCGCAGTACGAGTGTTTTTTTTGTTGAAATCTCTTTAGAGATTTCAACTGACTAAAGTCATTAATAAAAAAACATCTAAAGCAGAAAATCAATTCTACCTTAGATGTTCGTATATCACTCTATCCGTCCTATTTGACAAAGAGCCTTTATTCTGTTGAAATTCTTCACCAACACTCATTAACGAAGAGCCATTCAATTTGATTTTCAACAATAAACTATTAACCTAGAGCCAAATGGACGTTCTCGCTATGTTCACTATCTCCCTTTACAAAGTTTAGATTCAAAGAAGCCTTTATTGTCCCTATGAGCGGTTTGCTATAGGCAAAATTGGAACTTACTCAATAAAATTTATAAGCTAGAATTTATTTTCCCTCTTACTCCAACCCTTATAACCAATCATTGTAATTATTAAGGAAAAAATTAATAGAAGACCACCAAGCCATCCCTTATTAGAAACTTCTCCTGTTTTTGGAAGTAATTGGTACCTATTGTTGGATTGCTGATTATCCCTCGATAATTTCCTAACTTTTTCAGAAAAATCATCTTCGAAATCATCATGTAGTGTCTCGCCCTTACTTACTTTCTTTTTGTCGGATTTTGTGATTATGGGCATAGATTGATATTTATTATTGAATTGCTGAACGTCCTGCGATAATTTTCTAACTTTTTTAGGATCGCCTTCAAAATCGTTTATCTTTTTCTCTATCGGTGTTTTGGGATCATCAATCAAGCTATTCAACCTATTTACTAAGGTTATTAATATATTTTTCGTTATTAAATTATATTTGTCATAAAGATTGAACTCTGAAATAATAGACTTGACCTCATTATTGTTTTCTCCCATTTTCTTCCCAACTGATAATAAAGTATCTATCAAAATCGTTCTATCAGGTTCTACACTTTCTTCTGTCTGTAACATGAATTTCAATTCTGCAGCAGAAACAAATTTATTTGGAATATCCCCATAAGACTCTTTTGCTATAAAGTTAATTGACGTAACCTCAATCGGCTGTTCAAATAGTATACTTTTTTCGTTACTATCATTTCCCCATTCAGAAAATTCAAACGTAATGAATTCTCCTGATATATCTGTTACTTCTAATACACCTGATTTAACACGCCCATTTTTTCCAGATAGACGAGGAACATATACAAATCCCTTAATACTTGTGGGAACTTTTAAGTCAATTTTTACAGGTTTATCAATTGCTATATCGTCATATTTACTGTGCCAATTTGTATTGGTATCGCCATCAAAAGCCAATTCTATTCCCTTCCCAGGTTGTTCATTCGCTCCCATACTGTCAATATCACTTTTATCTATATAGAGTTTTTTAAGAACCAGTTCTTCTTTTTTCTTTCTTATGTCCTCTATTAGTTTATTTACTTCATCTAAGGTTAACACGCGTGGGTCAGCCGTTAAAATTCTACCCAATGCTTCTTTATATCTATCTGAAGTTTCCTTCGTGAATAAAGAATCATCAAATGGCAGGAATTCTTCAACAGCAAATTCCAGTTTAGTAGCCGGTGTCACCTTAACTTCTTCCACAACCAAATTATCCATCACAAAATCAAGATATCCGCCAAAATTAGCTGCATTCCCCTTAACCCCATGTGTATTGGCTGCTGCTGCTGTAGAAAATACACCAATCCATGTATTTCCATTTTCACTACCCGTTACATAATAACTTGCTTTTCCCGGTTTTTCACTATTGGTCCAAGTATTTTTCAAAGGATACATTGTTAATTCAGAAGGATCATTTTGATATTGACCATTCCCTATAACAAATGCATACGTATCATCTGAACCAGTTTCATAATCAAAACTTACTCGATAAACTTTTCCCGGTTCAAATCGGAAATTATGTGGAACAGTTTGATAAAGAAGTTTATTACGAGCTACCAATCCATTTGTCTTAAGTGACCAATTGCCCTCAATAACATCAGATATTTTTTTCCCATTCCATCCTCGTTGGGTATAAGGAGGATTTTTTTCTGAAAGATGGGTTCGATTATCACTTACACCTTCAACTCCACCTATTACAAAAGGATAGATTCCTTGTGGAACATTTTCAAAATCCTGTTTAAATATTCCCTTCTCACTGTCGTGTGAGCCATTAAACATTATAGAATTATTTTCAAAAATTCGAATATCATCAAAATAAGTTGCTTCTTCTCCTGCATCTCTTGAGAGAATCAACATTACATTCTCTACATTTTCTCCAGTTGTAAAATAAATATACATATTTTGGAAAAAACTAAGGTCATTAATCGTTGCATTATTTTTTAAAGTATTATGAGCATAAGCTTTAACAAAGTTTAAAGCAATAGAACGACCCGTTGCATTACTAAACGTCTTTTCTCCTGTATCAACAGAAATTTCTGCACTTGAATCGCTACGATTGTCTACTCCAACGTATACAGCATAATTAGTATTTGGCTTCAGGCCACTTAATTTTTGGGTCAAACTCACTTTTTTATTATTATTCATAATCCTCAACATCGGATTATCTCCTTGCGAACGAACAATCTCAGCTTTATCCCTTTCGCCTTTTATATTCCAATCTCTCAATGTGCCACTGTTAAATCCTTGGTCAACTATATGCATACCTTCTGACCAAACTACTTTTTCATTACTATGCGGTGTACGATAAATTACATACGGAGTCTCTATACTTACATCAATCGTAATCTTACCACCCACAACCTCTACAATAGTTTCATCTGTTTTCCCAAGATCTGTCAATTTATACAGATAGACTTTATTTACCAACCAGTCCCTTGGTAACTCCCATGTAGTACTACCTGTTGTGGTATTATAATAATAAAGTTTTTGGTCATTCTTAGATAATTTACTGCCATCACTCGCCCAATCCCACGGAATAAGATATGCAGAGCCATCATAGATTTTGCGACCATCTAGCGTCATTATACGTTCTCTATAACCAACATCGCGCACATCATTAGACTTTCTAGAAATAACTAACCTTCTATCTTCTTCATCTTTTAGTTTTATTTCCAATTCAGGAATCCATTCGTAACTTTCACCATTATCCTTCATAAACACAGGCGTTCCATTTTCCCAATTTGTCACTTGAAAATGTTGAATAAATTTTGTTGGAAGATTACTCTTAAACAACGTTTTTATATACCCAGCATAATCACTACGCCCTTGCCATCCTTCAAAATCTTTCATATCATATCCACCCAAAAGTGGATTATTTGCTGCCCCACCATAAGAAGGATAATCTCCAATCCATGAGTCTTTTTCGTGATTACGAATAAAACGTACAATACTAGAGTTGATTCCCTTTAATGAATAGCCGCCATAAGTTAAATCGGCTGCCCAATGCTGAAATGTAGAATCATACTCTCCAGCATATCCCCATTCAAAAGCTGCTCTCCATCCATTATCGTTTAATTCCCTTGCCAATTGATGAGTAGCCCACGCACTATTATCTCCTGATTGACCATTTCCCCATACGTCTACATATACAAAATCAAGACCTTCTCCAAGAACTTCTTTTAAATCTTGGAATCGCTTGAATCTACCATGTCCCAAATCATACGAAGCGTCAATATTAATCCCTTGGTCCAACCAATTCCAACCGTAGCTATATGCTCCATCAGAATTCTTTTTTAAACGTTCTGGATTAAAATACTTGGATTCTGGATATGTTTCGGAGGCATTAACGTGAATTCCTAACCGTGCCCCATATTTTTCAGATAATTCTATAAGTTTTTTAAAGTCTTCTGCACCACCTATTCTTTTTCCAATATCAGCATAATTTAAATGCCCAGAATCATGCCCTTCACTCCCATATCCTTTTAACAAAATTGACTGTCCAAGCCCATCAGTATGCAAACTAATCTTTTTAATGCCATCGAGAGTAGTTAAAAAGGGATTCTGAGCTTGTGAGCCAAAGTTCATAGCAATACGATACGCAACCAAATCAGGAACGTCCTCCGAGCCCTTGGCAGAATGCATGATTTGTCTATAAGCAATAGCACCATCTTGCCAGTCTACTATTTCATCCTCATTTAAATCTCTTGTAATTATCACTTTAGCATTAGGTAGCTCCAATGTACGCTCATCATAAACTTGACCCTTATAATTCCTTTGATAAATAAATGGAGCACTCGATATTCCAAGATAATTCTCACCGTTAATTGTTACCTTATCAATTGTTAGTCGAGTATAATCATTTGCTCCACCACCATAACTCCACTGAGAATTAGACCAAACACCCGCTGCTAATTTATTATTAGATACAAATCCATACATGAATCCTATCGGCGGAATGTCCTCCATTGGATTTGTAACATTAATATGAACATCCCCTCTTTTATGAGTATTAGTAGACATTCTGGCACCATCAAAAGCAGCTTTGTCATCTTTACTAGACACAGAAACTAAATAATTACCTGGAAACTCAATTGTTTCAATTAATTTTCTTGTATCATCTATTATTTCCCCCATAACAATTTTATTATAATTGATGACTTTAACAACCTCAAAATGCAACTCATTATTTACAACTTGAAGTTGAACTTCTATTTCTGCATTAATTAAATGTTCCAAATTTTTCAATTTCATCTTATATACTGCTGTAGAATCATTGATTTTTTCAAAAGAAGTTATAGGAGCAACATCAATTCCATTGATTTTGACAATATTAAGAGGGTAGACTTGCCCTGGAAGAATATCCTTCCCAACATGATACTCTTTTACTCTAGGGAATTGAACATCAATCACTGCTTCTATCTGATCCGTTTTTATCGTGTCATAAGTGATTTTAGAATCATCTACAGTAATTCCCAATTCCTTGTCCTTAGATATATTCGAAATGGCAACATTTGATTGATTATCCGTTTTTATATCCACTTTCGTTATTTCGTTCCCAAATGTGCCCAACTTTAAAGCAATTATTTTATTTTCTTTTAAAGTGTCCATCACATTTTTAGGTATATTATAAGTATCAAAAAGATTTTCGCCGTTAACACTCGCGTTTAGCTGGCCATCTTTTTTTAGACTAATCATTAATTCATTTTTTGAGCCTTTCGTTGGTGCTGACACAGAACGTTTAGTTGTCATCCAAGCAGAATCAACTGCAGATTTGTATTGCCAGAACCATCCTTCTCTATCATACCCAACCATTATATAATTTGGTTGTCCATATTTCAATAAAACCCCAAACCGACCTTCTCCTGGTTCAGATAACTCTACAAAAGACAAATTTACTGTAGCATTCCCTGTATCATCAACCTGTAACCCCTCTTTTTCAAATAAAGCCATCTTTTCCCCATTATCATTTTCAAAAGTAGATGATAATGTATTATAACGAATTCCTTCCACTTCATTAACTACTACTGTGCCAGGAATTTCTGAAAAAGAAACCCATTCTTTCTTTTCCGTGCTTTCATCATCTGAAATAGCGCTATCCTCATTGGTATTTTCTATTACTGTTTGGTTCGTTGCGGGCTGTCCTGATATTTCATCCATTGACGAAGGCGCATCTTTAGATTCATTAGTTAATATATGGTCCCCATTGGAACTTTCTATTACTACAGCATCTGCCACTGGGCTACCTTCTGTTATACCAGATGATTCATCTGCTGTTGATGTTTTAGTCTTTTCGTCATCTGAAATAGTGCTGTCCTCATTGGTATTTTCTATTACTGTTTGGTTCGTTGCGGGCTGTCCTGATATTTCATCCATTGACGAAGGCGCATCTTTAGATTCATTAGTTAATATATGGTCCCCATTGGAACTTTCTATTACTACAGCATCTGCCACTGGGCTACCTTCTGTTATACCAGATGATTCACCTGCTGTTGATGTTTTAGTCTTTTCGTCATCTGAAATAGTGCTGTCCTCATTGGAATTTTCTATTACTGTTTGGTTCGTTGCTAGTTGTTCTGATGCTCTAGCAACTTGATTATTTACTGAGAAAACTGTCGCTGTACAACCTATAAACAAAAGAGGAGCTATAGCCCCTAATTTACCCTTTTTATGTTTTTTTAAACGTTTCCTTATCATTCTATCCCTCTCCCATTTTTGATATATCACATAGATAAACTTATCTTTAGTTAGCTTTGTTCATTCACTTCACTCATAAGACGAAACACTTATCGGGGGCTATAATTATGAGGTAGATGAATCAGAATTGATCCTTAACTTCCAGCTTCGTTTTTCACAACTTATCAGTCCTATTTGACAAAGAGCCACAAAAAGCTAAAAAGATAAGATCAACGTCACACAATACAATTGACGATAACCTTATCTTTTATGAGAAAGTAAATTACAAAAATCAAAAGATAAGAATTCTAGGTGCCTTTTCTAGTCATCTTCATTTTCCAAATCTTCAATAATTACCTTTCCTACATCACAAATACCGTTCTTTCCATCAACTACGAAATCACTTTCCGCATTAATTAACTCCCCATTAATGAAACTAATAACCATTGGCAGATTCATTCCTGCATACAGCGGAATATCCTTGCCAGAAATTATCTCTTTTGAAATAATATTACATGGTGTTCCGCCCATTAAATCTGCAAAAACGACATATTCGCTTAGCCCCTCGATAGTATCAAAAAATTTTTTTCGAAAATCTTCTGGCCCTTCTGAAGGTAATAAAGAGACTGTAAAAATATTATCCTGTTGTCCCATAATCATCTCAGCGCTATTTTTTAATTCTTCACAAAATTTTCCATGACTTATTAATACTAAATTATGTTTCATTATACTATTACTCCCGTTTATTTAGATATAATTCCTAAGGCAGATAAAGCAACACAAACTACCAATACAATTAGAATTCCCTTTGTAGAAGTCATATTCTTTTTCCCTAACATCCAATAAATTGCTCCTACAATTCCAGCCGGTAATAATCTTGGTAAAATCATATCCAAATTATTTTGCATATCTACAGTAACATCCCCAAAATTAGGTACCCAAGCAAATTTTACATTGACCATAGTAGCAGCTAAAGCTCCTACCATAAATACCCCCATCAATGTTGCAGCATCAGTTAGCGCTGTTAGTCGATGTTGCATTGTTGTAACCAACGATATGCCTTCTTTGTATGCAAATTCCAACTGTTTCCAACGAAAAACATTCACCGCCATTTGCGCAACAATCCAGATAAAGATTCCAGTTGGGTTGCCATTGATTGCCATATTCGCAGCTAAAGCACCAAATATAGTAGGGATTAATGCTCCAAAAATAGAATCTCCAATAGAAGCGAATGGTCCCATTAATCCAGCTTTTAACCCCGAAACTGTATCAATTGCTTTAATCCCTTCCCTTTCCTCAATAGCCAAGTCAATTCCTGTAATTATTGTGTTAAAGAAATTAGATGTATTAAAGAACTGTGTATGGGTCTTCATCGCTTGCTTTAATTCTGGTGTATTGTCCCCATAAATTTTCCGTAACTGTGGAAGAATTGTGTACAAATATCCCGATCCCTGCATCCGTTCATAATTCCAACCTAATTGATAATTGAATAGATTTCTTCTGTTAATTTGTTTAAAATCTTTTTTAGTTAACTTATAGTTAGATTTCGTCATCGTCAATTTCTCCTTCCTCTAAAGTTCCGCTTTCAGATTTAGTAATATTTTGGCTCTGAGTACTCGTGTTATTTGAACTATTCTTATAGCTAATTGCAGCAAAAGCAAAACCAATCAAAGCAACCCCTAACATTGGTAAGCCATTAAACACACCTTGAAAATCTTTTACAACAGTAGCTACACTAGTTCCTAACAACTGAATATTGCTAAACACTGTGGTTAGCAGTGCCGTTATAGTAAATCCTAAAATTAAATAAGGAAAATGTTTTTTAACTGGCAAATATCTTAATAAAATTGCAAAACCTACAGCTGGTAAAACAGCCCCTGCTACAGATAATCCATCTCCTAACCATTTTAAATCTCCATTTAAAATAGTTACTACCTTCTCTACAACTCCTCCGCCGAATGCTAGAGCTAAGAACACCGGCACTAATCTAGATAAACTCCAAGGTAGCGCCCCTAATAAGAAATTTCGACCGATTGCTTTATAATCCATATCTTCTACATTTTTATCAATGCGATGCGCAAAAAACGTATTAGCAAAACGTGCCAAAATATCTAATTGAATCATTAAACTAGCTACCGGAACCGCTATCGCAGCTACAGCTTGCTTCGGATCCATTCCAAGAGCTACAGAAAATGCTGTTGCTAAAATCGCTCCAGAGTTAGCATCAATTTTAGAAGCTCCACCAAAAGTCCCTACACCTAATACCATTAACTGCAAACTACCACCAATGTATAAACCTGTTACAACATCTCCCATTACCAAACCAGAAAAAAGGCCTGCAAAAACAGGAGCACTCATTGAAGAGTAAATTTGCAATTCATCTAAAATTTGATATCCTGCGTATAAAGATAATAATAAGACCTGCCACCATATAATATCCATTTTTTCTCCTCCTATATCTTTTTTATTTAATTAACAAAGACATAAATTCGTCTGCTTTATCACTTGGGACCATTTGGGCAATTAAATGAACGCCTCTGTCATTCAATTGTTTAAAAACTTCAACATCCTGATCCACAACATTAATCGAC
>NZ_BCQJ01000014.1 GCF_001544375.1 Enterococcus canis NBRC 100695
GTTAGCTCTTTGTCAAACGGTATGAGTAAAGAAAATCTAAAAAAGTAATCTGATCCAGAGGAGAAATCCTTTGGATTTTTTATTTTTCTCCTGGCACTTTTTCATGGAATAAAAAATTGTGTAGTCTAGTACTAATAAGTCACTAAAGCCTTGGATTTTACGGTGTCTTTTTTTTTGAAACAAAAAATATTTTTGTTTTTATTTTGAGAATCTTTCTAGTTCTGTGCTGTTTTCAAGTATATTTCTTTATTATCCTAAGAAAATTGGGTATAATAATGGTCAAGATTAGTCAAAAAGAGGGTGAATCATATGAGTAATCAAAATACTTCAGACTTAATCGAAGCCTATTTGAAAAAAATATTAGAAAACAAAGGCAGGATCGAGATTCGCCGAGCAGAAATGGCTCATCTTTTTAACTGTGTTCCTTCGCAAATCAATTATGTAATCAATACTAGATTTACCATTCAAAAGGGATATACAGTTGAAAGTAAACGCGGTGGCGGCGGTTATATTCGGATCGTGAAGGTACAATTAGCGGATAATGAACAATTACTAAAACAAATGACTCAAATTATTGGTGACTATCTCACGCAGAATGATGCTTTTTCTCTAGTACAAAAATTATATGAAGAGGAAGTTATTTCAAAGCGTGAAGGAAATCTGATGCTGGCAGTATTGGGTAAATTATATTTACCTTCCAAGCTAGAGGAGGATATGGTTCGGGCCAGTCTGATGCGAGCATTTATCGAACGATTAAGCTATGAAGAGGAGTGAAGAGCATGGATGAATTATTTACAGAACGAGCGAAGGCTGTCTTGGCCATTGCGCAAGAAGAAGCGAAATATTTTAAACACCAATCAGTCGGAACTGAGCATCTCCTGTTAGCTTTAGTCTTAGAGCCAAATGGAATTGCTGGTAAAATTTTACGTCAACTAAACGCAGATGAAAGTGAAATCCGTGAAGAGATTGAACATTTAACAGGCTATGGCTCAGTAAAGGGCTATCCTAAAGGCGCCTACCTTCCATATTCGCCACGAGCAAAACAGATTTTTGCCTATGCAGGTGATGAAGCCAAACGCTTTGGTGCCACCAATATCGGAACAGAGCATATCTTGTTAGGAATTTTGCGTGATGAAAATATCTTGGCTTCACGTATCTTAAGTAATCTTGGTTTAAGTTTACCAAAGATGCGGCAACTTATTTTGAAACGTATTGGAGTCAAGGACGTGAAACCTGCTACTGGCAAAGCACGTAAAAATCAGCAAAGTACGAGCGGTACACCGACGTTGGATTCTTTGGCACGCGACTTAACTAAGATGGCGCGGGAGAATAACTTAGATCCTGTTATTGGACGAGTAAACGAAGTGCGGCGGTTGATTCAAATTTTAAGTCGACGCACAAAAAACAATCCTGTCTTAGTAGGAGAGCCTGGTGTCGGTAAAACAGCGATTGCTGAAGGCTTGGCCCAACGAATCGTAACAGGTGAGGTACCCGAAGATATGCGTCAGAAGCGTTTGATGATGCTAGATATGGGTTCTCTTGTGGCCGGTACCAAATACCGTGGTGAATTTGAAGACCGCATGAAGAAAATTATTGATGAAATTTATCAAGATGGGGAAGTTATTCTCTTTATTGATGAGCTGCATACATTGATTGGGGCTGGTGGTGCTGAAGGAGCAATTGATGCTTCCAACATTTTGAAACCAGCTTTAGCTCGTGGTGAATTGCAAACCATTGGTGCAACAACTCTTGATGAATATCAAAAATATATTGAAAAAGATTCTGCTTTGGAACGGCGTTTTGCCCGCATCCAAGTTGATGAACCGACGCCAGAAGAAGCTGTAAGCATCTTGAAAGGCCTACGACCTCGTTATGAAGCCCATCATGGTGTGGAAATCACGGACCAAGCCTTAGGAGCAGCCGTGCAATTATCCACTCGTTATATAAACTCACGACAATTACCTGATAAGGCGATTGATTTAATCGATGAATCGTCTGCTAAAGTTCGTTTAGATTTAGCAGATGAGCCATTGGAATCCTTTGCTTTAAGAGATGAGTTAAATCAATTGGTAGCAGATAAGGAAGCGGCTATTGAAAATCAAGACTTTACTGCAGCGGCTCGCTTGCGTAAGCAGGAGAAAATTATCGCTGGCCAGTTAGAAGTTTTACTTTTAAAAGAAGCCAAACAGGCAACAGGTCATGGCAACAAAGTGACGGAAGAAGACGTGGCGGCGGTAGTTTCTCAATGGACGGGTATTCCTTTACAGCAGTTGGAGAAAAAGGAAAGCGAACGTTTATTAGATTTAGAAAAAATTCTCCATCAACGGGTAGTCGGGCAAGATGAAGCAGTGCAAGCTGTATCACGCGCAATTCGGCGCGCGCGTAGTGGGCTGAAAGATCCTGACCGCCCAATCGGTTCCTTTATGTTCTTAGGGCCAACTGGAGTTGGGAAAACGGAACTTGCTAAAGCATTGGCAGAAGCGATGTTTGGTAGTGAAGATGCTTTGGTACGTGTGGACATGTCGGAATTTATGGAAAAATACAGCACCAGTCGTTTGATTGGCTCACCACCAGGCTATGTGGGATATGATGAAGGTGGACAGCTAACTGAGAAGATTCGTCAAAAACCATATTCTGTAATTTTGCTTGATGAAGTGGAAAAAGCCCATCCAGATGTTTTTAATATTTTACTGCAAGTTTTGGATGATGGTCATTTAACGGACTCCAAAGGTCGTAAAGTTGACTTCCGTAATACGATTTTGATTATGACTTCTAACTTAGGTGCTACTGCGATTCGTGAAGAGAAGTCGGTGGGCTTCAATGTCACTGATATTACGAAGAACCATGACGCGATGCAGAAACGAATCTTAGAAGAACTGAAAAAAGCTTTCCGTCCAGAATTTATCAACCGGATTGATGAAACGGTTGTTTTCCGCTCTTTAGATAAAGAAGAGATCCATCAAATTGTCAAAATCATGAGTAAAGCAATCGTGAAACGTTTGAAGGAGCAAGATATTCAAGTGAAGATCACTCCTGCGGCAATTGATGTGATTGGTAAGGTTGGCTTTGACCCTGAGTACGGGGCACGTCCAATCCGCCGTGCTTTACAAAAAGAGATTGAAGATCGTCTAAGTGAAGCCCTACTAAGTGGCCATATTCAGTTAGGTAATAAAGTAACAATCGGAGCCAGCAAAGGTAAAATCACCTTGACAGTGGTAGAGCAAAAAGAAAAGACTTTACAAACAATCTAAACTATAGTCGTCAACTAGCCTTAGTTGACGACTTTTTTCGTTAAAAAGGTTCCTTAAATATAAGAACTCATATTGGAAAGTCTGGTTGGCTGTGATACTATGAAACAGTCATAAAAGGAGGAACAATATGATTTCAATTTCAGCAACAGTAGAATCAATAGAGCAGGCGCAAGCCTTATTAGATAGCGGTATCGATACATTATATTTTGGGGAAGAACATTTTGGTCTACGCTTACCACAATCTTTTTCTCGAGAGGAGCAGCAGCAATTAACAGAATTAGCTCATCAACAGGGGGCTAAGGTAACAATTGCTGTCAATGGCATTATGCATCCTGAGAAAATGAAGGAAGTTCCAGCTTATTTAGACTTTCTTGCGAGTATTCACGTGGATCAGATTATGGTGGGGGATCCCGGTATTATTTATTTACTGCGTAAGGGCGAGTATGACTTACCGTTTATCTATGACGGTGAAACGTTAGTCACTAATTCTCGCCAAATGAATTTTTGGCATCAAAAAGGGGCACTAGGCAGTGTTTTGGCTCGGGAAGTTCCTTTTGGTGAAATGATTAAAATTAGTGAAAAGCTAGCCGGATTTGCGGAGGTTCAAGTTTATGGTGCTACTTGTATCCATCAATCTAAGCGGCCTTTATTGACTAATTATTATCACTTTACCAGAAATGAAGAGCGAGCTGATAAAGAGCGCGGTTTATTTTTAGCTGAACCACAAGATCCGGATACACATTATTCTATTTTTGAGGATGAGCATGGTACCCATATCTTTGCTACTAATGATTTGAATCTGATGGCACAATTAGCAGAATTAACCACTTATGGTTATACTCATTGGAAATTAGATGGTTTGTTTACTAAAGGCGCGAACTTTGTCGAAATCGCCCGGCGGTTTGTTGCGGCTAAAGAGTTGTTAGAATCACAGCAATGGTCGCAGATGGCAGCGGATAAATTAACGGCAGAAGTAGCGAAATATCATCCCAAAGAACGGGAATTGGATACAGGATTTTATGCAATCGATCCAGAGGCAATCAAGTAAGGAGCAGAAAAATGACGGTTAAACAAAAATTAAAACGACCCGAGATCTTAGCACCTGCGGGCACATTAGAAAAATTAAAAACAGCGATTCATTATGGCGCTGATGCAGTTTATATTGGTGGGAATGCTTATGGTTTACGCAGTCGTGCCGGCAATTTTACTTATGAAGAAATGGCGGAAGGCGTGGCTTATGCTAAGGCACACGATGCTAAAGTATATGTGGCGGCCAACATGGTGACTCATGAAGGCAATGAAGAAGGCGCCGGCGATTTTTTCCGAGCTTTGCGTGATGTAGGCATCTCAGCTGTAATCGTTTCAGACCCGGCTTTGATTTCGATTTGTGCAATGGAGGCACCGGGACTACCGATTCATTTATCTACCCAAGCTTCGGCCACTAACTATGAAACGTTAGAATTTTGGCGAGAAGAAGGCTTGGAACGAGTTGTCTTGGCCCGAGAGGTTTCCATGGCAGAAGTGGCGGAAATCCGCAAAAATACGAGTGTGGAGATTGAAGCCTTTATTCATGGTGCGATGTGTATTTCTTATTCAGGACGCTGCACGCTGTCTAATCATATGTCCATGCGTGATGCTAATCGTGGCGGCTGTTCACAATCTTGTCGCTGGAAATATGAATTATATGATTTACCTTTTGGTACAGAGCGGCGCAGTTTAACGGATGCCGGTGAAGTTTCCGAGCCCTTCTCCATGAGCGCTGTTGATATGTCTATGATCGAGCATATTCCTGATTTGATTCAAAATGGCGTAGACAGCTTTAAAATCGAAGGTCGTATGAAATCGATCCATTATGTTTCAACCGTAGCGAACGTTTATAAAAAAGCGGTGGATAGCTATATGGCAGATCCAGAAAACTATGTCTGTCAGCAAGAATGGATTGACGAATTATGGAAAGTGGCCCAACGCGAGTTGGCAACTGGCTTTTACTACCAAACACCAACTGAAAATGAACAACTTTTTGGGGCCCGCCGTAAGATTCCCGTGTACAAATTTGTGGGCGAAGTGCTGGCTTATGACGAAACTACGGGCATGGCCACGGTACGGCAGCGGAATCATTTTCGGGTTGGTGATGAAATCGAGTTTTATGGCCCAGGATTCCATCATTTCTATCAAAGTGTTGAAGTCATGTATAATGAAGAGGGTGAATCTATCGAGAAGGCGCCTAATGCCATGATGATTGTAAAAATGCCTGTGGCGCAACCAGTTAAACCAGGAGATATGATTCGCAAGAAAAAATAGAAGGTGAGTGGATCCGATGGAACAATTTGATTATATCGTGATCGGCGGCGGTAGTGGTGGGATCGCCTCGGCTAATCGTGCTGGGATGCACGGCGCCAAAGTGCTCCTAATTGAAGGAAATCAGCTAGGTGGTACCTGTGTCAATGTTGGTTGTGTGCCTAAAAAGGTCATGTGGCAAGCAAGTACCATGTTGGAAATGATCCAGCGGGATGCCGATAGTTATGGAATTACTGCAGACATTGAAAAGATGGACTTTCCTAAATTAGTTGAAAAACGTGAAAACTATATTGAATTTTTGCATGGTGCCTACCAACGTGGCTTGGATAGCAATCATGTCACTGTAGTCAAGGGACGAGCATCATTTATTGAGAACCATGTAATCGAGGTTAATGGTGAAAAATATCAGGCGCCGCATATTCTGATTGCCACCGGTGGCCATGCCAGCCCCATGTCGATTCCAGGCGGCGAGTATGCGATTGACTCTAACGGCTTTTTTGCGCTGACGGAATTACCTAAGAAAACCATTGTTTTAGGTGCCGGCTATATAGCAGCTGAATTAAGTGGCGTACTTCACGGCTTAGGTAGCGAAGTTTTTTGGGCTTACCGTAAGGAACGACCATTACGTACTTTTGACAATATGTTGGCAGAAAACCTAGTTCAAATGTACCAAGAGGCGGGTATCCGGACTTATCCGCTCTCAGTTGCCGAAAAAATTGAACGTTTAAGTAGTGGTGAATATACGGTTCTTTTTGAAAATGGACAACAGCTGACCGCTGATTGTGTCTTATTTGCTGGCGGTCGCAAAGCAAATACAGTCGGTTTGGGCTTGGAAAATACCGATGTTCAAACAGATGAACGTGGTTTTGTAGAGGTCGATCAATACCAAAATACGACGGCAACCGGTATCTACGCGATAGGCGATGTCATTGGTAAGGTTGATTTAACCCCTGTTGCCATTGCTGCAGGACGTCGTCTTTCCGAGCGATTATTCAATGGCAAAGATACCTACTTGGATTATAATCTGATCCCAACGGTTATTTTTACTCATCCGCCAATTGCAACTATTGGTTTAAGCGAAGAGGAAGCCGTTAAAAAATATGGTGATAAAGTAAAAGTTTATCGCTCTCGTTTTACACCGATGTATTTTGCCCTGAATGATTATCGCCAAAAATGTGAAATGAAGCTTGTCTGTCTTGGTGAAGAGGAAAAAATCATTGGTCTGCATGGAATCGGGATCGGTGTGGATGAAATGCTACAAGGCTTTGCCGTGGCAATCAAAATGGGCGCCACGAAAGCCGACTTTGATAATACGGTGGCAATCCATCCTACCGGAGCAGAGGAATTCGTCACAATGCGCTAATTTAACTACGTGATAAATGATTAAAAAGGCTGAGAGCTCTCAGTCTTTTTAATTTGGCTTTTTTAGGGAATAGGCTATCATGTAAGAGAGAGGAGAGATTTGGATGGTACGTTTACAAGATGATTTTTATGAAGCAATCAATGAAGCCTGGCTCAAGCAAGCAAAAATTCCGGCGGATAAACCAGCGACTGGTGGCTTTCAAGAATTAGTCGTGGGAATTGAAGAATTACTGATGGGGGACTTCAACCCCTATTTGCAAGGAGATTATCCCGCTAGCATGCGTGATTTTGCCGAGTTCTACCGGTTAGCAGCAGATCAAGAGACCCGCAACCAACTGGGCGCCACGCCGGCGCAGCCGTTATTGGAACGCATCACGGCTTTGAAAAATTTGCAGGATTGGAATGCACAGTTGGCTGACTGGCTTCTATCGGGACTAGCGCTACCTTTCTTTGTTGCGGTGGAGCCTGATATGAAAAATGCGCAAATCAATATTCTAGCTGCCTATGCGCCAAATTTGATTTTGCCAGACAAAACTTATTATGAAGAAGGACGAACGGATGGGCAACAATTACTGACAGTCTACCAAGACATGATGACCGAGTTATTGCCTCATTTTGGTTTTACCACAGCTCAGCAGATTGTGGCTGATGCAGTAGCTTTTGACCGTTTATTAGTGCCATATGTCAATAGTGCAGAAGAGAATGCGGATTATGCAAAGTTATATCATCCACGGACAGTTGCCGAATTTGCCGGTTATAGCCACAATCTCGATTTGCAAGCCTTGCTGCAGGGGCTGGTGGGAAATCCAGATAAGATCAACGTGACGGAACCTCGCTTTTTTGAAGCAATTGATGAAATAATTAACGAAGAAAACTTCGCGTTACTAAAAAATTGGTTGATTGTTAATACAGTAGGCATGTTACCCCGTTTATTAAGTGAAGAATTGCGGCAGCTAGGGAATCGTTATCAACTTGCTCTTTCTGGGAGTCAAGAAGCACCATCAGCTGAAAAAGCGGCCTATTATCTAGCGACTGGCGTCTTTGACCAAGTAGTCGGTGACTATTACGGCCGTCGTTATTTTGGCGAAAAGGCCAAAAAAGATGTTACCCATATGGTACAGCAAATGATTCAAGTTTATCAAAACCGTTTAGAAAAATTAGCGTGGTTAGGTGCTGAAACGCGTCAAAAAGCGATTACGAAGCTAAATCACTTAGCAATCCAAGTGGGTTATCCTGATAAAATAGAACCGCTGTTTGAACGATTTCAGACTAAAGCGGCAACCGAGGGTGGAACATTATTTGAAAATGCTTTAACCTTTGGCCGTATCAATCGCGAATATCAATTTAGTAAATGGAATCAACCGGTTGACCGAGAAGAATGGGAAATGAGTGCGGATACGGTGAATGCGTATTATCATCCATTTAAAAATAGTATCGTGTTTCCAGCTGCTATTTTACAGGCGCCGTTTTATAGCTTAGAGCAATCTGCTAGTGCAAATTACGGGGGAATTGGGGCAGTGATTGCCCATGAAATCTCTCATGCTTTTGATAATAATGGTGCTTCCTTTGATGAATATGGCAACTTGAATAATTGGTGGACAGCGGAAGATCTAGAACATTTCAAAGCGTTGGCACAACAAATGATTGATGAATTTGAAGGACTACCGATTGCCGGAGGGCAAGTTAATGGTAAATTGACCGTCTCAGAAAACATTGCGGATGCCGGGGGCTTAAGCTGTGCGTTAGAAGCTGCGAAACGAGAAAATGGTGACGTGGCGGCCTTCTTTACAAATTGGGCAACTATCTGGCGGACAAAGGCTACGCCGGAGTATCAACAATTGTTGCTATCCGTTGATGTTCACGCGCCAGCTAAACTGCGCGCCAATATTCAACCGCAAAACTTAGAAGACTTCTTTCAGATATTTGATATTCAACCTGGAGATGCGATGTACCGGGCACCTGAGAAACGAGTTCATATCTGGTAGAGATGCAGATATAACGAAAAAAACTGGGACATAACTCAAAAAGTTATGTCCCAGTTTTTTCATATTCGAATAAACGGTGGCAGCAGAAGCAACAGCTATACGCATACAGTTATTGCTAAGCTTTGCTAAGCAGAACTAGCATCCTTCGGAAATAAGCAGCAGTTAGACACTTCTATCCCAACCTCTTGGCTATTTGGTAAAATCTAGTAAGGGAACATTGGGGTCAATGACACCCGCTTCACTACTTAAGCTAAAGGTACCCAAACGTTCATCAACGGCAATCACTAGATGTTCTGCTAAGTCTTCTTGTGAGTAGCCCTTAATATAGACCGGACCTAAGTTACTAGGTAGGGTCATGTCATAGTCAGTCAGGTCAGCATCGTTTTTAACGATGTTTAAAGAAAACTGGATCTGCATATGGATCATAGCATGTTGGGAGTATGGACCAACCCCATCTTCAAAGGTCAGTAGCAGCTTTTTTCCAATAATACGATCCTTAAGGCGTGTGACAGCCGGATCAGTGAAACGAATTTCCATAGTAATCACCTCAAGAATAGTATAGTACTAAGCTAGGTGGGGGACCCACAGAAACGCCTTTAGAAAATCAATCGGTCTCTTGTTTTACCAGTTGATCGTATTTTTCGGCCTTCAGCTTTAGCGAAGCAACATATTCTTCAAAAGCAGCAATACTGGTAAAGCCATATTTTTTCTTGATATAGGTAGCAACCGGCATCCCTTTATCAAATTCTGTTTTTAGTTCATTCAACATCTTTATAGCTCCTTCCTCTTCTAATGCTAGTTTAGCACAGGGACCACCAACTGATGGTAACGGTAAGTGTTAATTAAGGCACAAAAAAACACGATGCCCTAAGACATCGTGCTAGTGTTTAATTTAAAATACGGCTTAAAAACTCTTTAGTGCGGGCTTCTTGTGGATTCCCGAAAATCTGTTCTGGCGTACCTTCTTCTGCAATGACACCTTTATCCATAAAGATGACACGGTCCGAGACATCACGGGCAAAGTCCATTTCATGGGTCACGATGATCATGGTCAGACCAGTGTGGGCTAAACTTTGCATCGTTTTTAGGACTTCTCCTACCATCTCTGGATCCAGCGCTGAAGTTGGTTCATCAAATAGCATGACGTCTGGGTCCATCGATAGTGCCCGGGCAATGGCGACCCGCTGCTTTTGTCCACCGGAGAGCTGATTTGGTTTCGCTTCGATAAAACGGTCCATACCCACCTTTTCTAGGTTTTGGATAGCAATCTTACGAGCTTCTTCTTTTGACCGATGTAAGACTGTTGTTTGACCAGACATACAGTTTTCTAAAACATTCATATTATTGAAAAGGTTAAAAGATTGGAAAACCATGCCTAAATGAGTACGATATTTTGGCAGATTGTAGTGGGGAACCAAGACGTTTTCCCCATTAAAAATGATGGCACCACTGTTAGGGCGCTCCAACAAATTGATGCAGCGGAGCAAAGTCGACTTACCGGAACCGGAAGAACCAATAATGGAAAGGACTTCGCCTTTGTTAACAGCTAAGTTGATATCTTTTAATACTTCGTTGGCACCGAAGCTTTTTTTCAAGTGTTCGACTTGAATGATTGCTGACATAAAAATTCCTCCTAGTGTGATTCAGGTGCTTTTAGTTCAGAAGTCTGCATTTGGTTCGCATACAACATATAGTCATCAGGACCATCCATTTTCTTTTCGACATAACGCAAGATGCGTGTTGCCGTATAAGTCATGATGAAGTAGATGATACAGATAATAAAGTAAGTTTGGAAGAACATATAATTGGCTCCCGCAACAGATTTTCCTTGGAAGAACAATTCGGAAACCGAAATAATGCTCAGTACGGAAGTATCTTTGATATTGATGACCAACTCGTTCCCGGTAGCTGGCAAGATATTACGCAAGACTTGTGGTAAGACGACTTTGCGCATCGTTTGCCAGTGAGTCATCCCGATGGCTTGTGCTGCCTCAAACTGTCCTTTATCAACTGCTAAGAAACCACCACGAACGATTTCGGTCATGTAAGCCCCGGTGTTGATGGAAACGATAAAGAGGGCAGCAGCTGTCCGGTCCAAATCGATACTGAATAGTTGCGCTAAGCCATAGTAGATAACGGCGGCTTGAACAATCATAGGTGTTCCACGGAAAATATCGATATAAGCATTGATTAGCCAGTTAGCAGCTTTATAAGCGCCACCTTTAACTTTTCCCAGAGGCGTTTCAAAGGAACGGAAGATACCTACTAATAGACCAATGACTGTTCCGACAAAGGTCCCGATGATGGCTAAAAACAAGGTCATGCCAGCACCGCGTAAGAACATCATGCCATTTTCGCTGATGATTTTTACGAACCAATTTTCTTGTTTGCTGGCTGTCGTATCATCAGCGCCTTCGTCAGCCATAGCTGGCTGTTCTTTGATGGCAGCGTCCATGATGCTATTGCGCTCATCTTGAGAGATACCTGAGAGAATTTGATTGATAGGTTCCAAATTAGGATCACCTTTACGTAAGCCAATGGCCACGGTGGTATCCTCTGGGTTTGTTTTAAAGCCTTTATCAGCGGCAAATTCTAGCATTTTGAATTTTTTGTTGACTGTTTCAGCAGTGACCCCTTCAGGGCGTTCCGTTACGTAACCGTCAATGGTGCCAGACTCTAAGGCCACGCGCATAGCTGGAAAGTTATCCATAGCAGGTTGTTCATTGACGCCAGGAATTTGGTCGATCACAGTGTAGTGGAATGTGTTTAATTGGGCCGTGATTTTAGCCCCTTTTAAATCAGCTAAGCTAGTCGCTTTGGCATAAGGACCATCACTTTGCACAACTACCACAAGATTAGACTCGTAATAAGGATCAGTAAAATCGACTTGTTTGCGGCGCTCCTCAGTAGGAGACATTCCGGCAATAATGGCATCGATTTTACCAGAAGTCAGGGCTGGTTGTAACCCATCCCATTCCGTTTTGACAATTACCAGCTGTTTTCCTAATTGCTCAGCGATTCGTTTCGCCATTTGGACATCATAGCCACCAGCAAATTCTGGGCTGCCTTGAATCGGCACAGCACCGTGGCTATCATCAGTTTGCGTCCAGTTGAATGGGGCGTAACCTGCTTCCATTCCCACGCGGAATTCACCATCTGGGGTAGATTCTACTGCTTGCCCCGTCACAGGAAGCGCACAGATCGTCAATAAGAACGTCACCAACAGGCCTAATTGAACAGACAATTTTTTCATGTGTAAACTCCTCTCTTGATAACAAAAAAAGCAACCAAATAAACGAGGCTGCTAGTAAACGTAAAGGGATTCCCTCAACAAAGAAAACATAGCGCAACTTAGTGTCTCCACTAAGACAGTCCAGCAGCTATTCGCATACTGTCCCAACATCATACCCAGAGGTGTGTATGACATTTCGGCGGTGCTCCCTCTGCCAGCTTCAGCGCGACCTCTCGCTCCACTGGGTTCATCAGAACCGCGACCTCTACCTCATATATTGAGGTGTTTATTCAGTTTTTTTAAGTACCATAAAGTCTAAGAGATTTTATGGGTAATGTCAACAAAAAAAGCAAACTTTCTGAAAAAAGTTCGCTTTTCAATGAAATTATGCTTGTTTTGGTTTTGGTTCGCGGCCCAAAATCGCTTGGATTACAGCCAAAATGATCAAGCCGGCTAACGTACCGTAGATCAAGTTTGTTTGTAGTGTAATGCTGAAGTCCCAAGTATTGTAAACAAGTAAGATAATAGCTAAGAAGATTGCGGCGATGACATTGAAGAATGCAAAAGCCCACAAGTTTCCATTTTCTTTACGAGAAAGATAGAAGATCGTGAACCACAAACTTAACACACACCAAGCAATACATACTAAAATCGATGCCCAGTAAATAAGAAATGCTACCATGTTCTTTCACCTCACTTTTTCATCCCTCTCATTTTAACATGTTCCATCTAGTTTGTCATGATAAGAACGTGAAAATCATCACAGTAGCTGTTTTTTCTTTTAGTTGACGCGTTGAGTCTGTTACGGTACTTTTAAGAAGAAAAAAAGATAGAGGAGTGTGTGGGGTATGTGGTTTGCAGCGGCGATCGTGACATTGTTAGCATGGGGAACAGCTGACTTGTTTTATAAGAAAGGCAATGACCCCAGTGATCGCAATAGTGCATTAAAAACGGTCGTCATGGTGGGACTCGTGATGGGCTTACATGTTTTGTTTTATTATGTCGTGTATGCAGGCATCCAATATGACGTCAAAAATTTGTTATTGTATTTACCTGTTTCTGCTATGTATATTTTATCCATGACGTTAGGTTATGTGGGCTTGCGTTACATTGAAGTTTCGGTCTCATCACCGATTAGCAATTCTTCCGGTGCTGTTTCGGCTTTACTGGCCTTCTTGTTTATGCACCAGTCCATGGCGGCACCCCAGATTTTGGCAGTCGTCGCGATTTCTATTGGCATCCTGTTACTTTCGATTTTTGAAAAGCAAGAGGCTGATGCGGAACTGCGGCAAGAAGGAGTCATCGTGGAACGGAAATATCGCATTGGTGCGATTGCGATCATTTTTCCAATTCTGTACTGTATTATTGATGGGATGGGAACCTTTTTAGATGGCTACTATCTAGAATATAAAAAGATTATGCCAGAAGATCAAGCAAATATGAGCTATGAGCTGACCTTTTTTATCGTAGCATTACTTGTTTGGGCCTATCTTGAATTAGTCAAAAAAGACAGTTTAGTCGTCTTTCGAGAAAAGGACCGCGGTTTGGCGGCTATTTTTGAAACCTTAGGGCAGTTTTTCTATGTTGGTGCTATTGCCACAAAAAATGCTTTTATCGTAGCACCAGTGATTGCTTCCTATAGTATTGTTTCGATAATTTTAGGACGGATTTTCTTAAAAGAAAAATTGCAAACCCGTCAATATTTAGTCATCGCCGTTATCATGGCGGGGATTGCGATTTTAGGTTTTTATGACGGCTAGTTGAGAAGGCTGAGACAGAAGCGTTTATTCGGAGAGAGTCAGAGACATAATTTTTTTGAGTTATGTCTTTGGCTCTTTTTTTGAACTGATTTTTGAATTGATTTCGGCCGGAGTCTTGGCTGGACTTATGATACAATAGCTATCAAAGAAGGTGATTTGATGGAAATCAACAAAAAAGCTGGTATTGATTTGATCAAACACGCGACAAGCGTCACGTTTTTAACCGGTGCCGGGGCGTCAATGCCTTCCGGTATTCCAGATTATCGGTCCTTGTCAGGTGTTTATCACGGGCAGGAACGACCAGAGTATTTATTGAGCCGCACTGCTCTATTGCGAGAGCCGGCTGCATTTTATGAGTTTGTTAAGCGGCTTTATCATCCTGAGGCCAAACCGAATGTGATCCATCAGACAATGCACACATTAGCAACAACTCAGCAGGTACAAATCGTAACACAAAATATCGATCAACTACATCGGCAAGCGGGTAGCAGTCAGCTGGTGGAGTTTCATGGGACTCTTTATCGTTGTAGCTGTCTGGCTTGTGGTCAAGCAGTTTCTTGGCAAGCCTACCTAAAAAGTGACCGTCATCTGCATTGCGGAGGCCAGCTACGTCCGGAAATCGTCTTATATGAAGAAGGCTTTGCGGATGAGGTAATTCAGCAAGCATTGGCTTATACAGCTGCTGCCGACTTAATCGTGATTGTTGGGACGAGTTTTCAAGTAGCTCCTTTTAATCAATTAACGGAGTCAGTGCCTGCTACGCCAGTTTTAGTCATCAATCAGGAACCTATTTATTTGTCGCGGCCCTATTCCTTGGTGCTGGGGGATGCCGCAGATTTTTTTCAGCTATTGGAGGAGACGTTATGACAGAAAGAACAGAAAAGGAAAAAATGATCGCTGGGGAGCTGTATTTTTCAGCTGACCCAGAATTATCCGCGGCTCGCCGTTTTGCACGGGAGCAGATGCAGGTAATCAACCATGCCGAAGATGCTGCAGTCCGTAGTCAGCTATTAAAAGAAACATTTGGCGGAACGGGGCAGAATCTTTATATGGAGCCTACTGTGTCATTTGATTATGGTTTCAATATTTATGTAGGCGAAAACTTCTATGCGAATTTCAACTGTATTCTGTTGGATATTTGCCCCATTCAGATTGGCGACAATTGCATGTTTGGACCAAACGTACAACTGTATACGGCAACGCATCCTTTAGAGGCTGTGAAGCGCAACAGCGGTCTGGAATATGGCAAACCTATTACGATTGGCGATAACGTTTGGTTAGGGGGCGGCGCTATTTTGGCTCCTGGAGTCACATTAGGTGATAATGTCGTAGTAGCAGCTGGGAGTGTGGTGACGAAATCTTTTCCCGCAGATGTCGTAGTTGGCGGTAACCCTGCTAAAATTATTAAGACGATCCAGCAAGATCCCCCTCAAACATCGGCTCCTGATTTGGCGGTAGTGCGACAGGAAATTGATCGAATTGATCGCTCACTAGCCCGCTTGTTTGAAGAACGAATGGACTTGGTTCAACAAGTAGCTGCAGCTAAAAAAGCGACTGGTAAAGCTATTTACGATGAGGCGCGAGAGCAAGCGGTTTTAGCAAAGGTTCGTCAAGAAGTAACACCACCTTATCAAGAGAGTGTAGCTGAAGTGTTTCAAACATTGATGAATGTTTCTAAAAAAATGCAGAGTCAATTGTTGGAGGACTAGAATGGAAGGACAAATACGCAGAAATGAGATTTTGGCCCATTTACAGGTAGCCGATAAACCGGTTAGCGCCAGTCGTTTGGCTAAAAAATATGGCGTTAGCCGTCAAATCATCGTAGGTGATGTGGCCCTCTTACGGGCGGGTGGGGCAGATATCCAGGCGACTGCCCGTGGCTATCAATTGGCGCAAACTTTAAGTGGTTTTGTTGGCAAGATTGTTTGCCAGCATGATGCGGCCATGACTCGGCAGGAATTATTGATGATTGTGGCTGGTGGTGGTGAAATCATCGATGTCATTGTAGAACATCCTTTGTATGGTGAGTTGGTAGGTGGGTTGCATATCCAAACACCAACTGAAGTGGCTGATTTTGTAACAGCCTACGAAAAAAGTCAGGCCTCTCTGCTGTCGGCATTAACCGAAGGAATTCATATGCATACAATTCGTTGTCAAGACCAAACGACCTTTGAGAATATAAAGACAGCTTTGGCGGAAGCCGGTATTCTTTATCAAAATAATTAAATAGGTAGTGAGCGAACAGATTAACTGAAGAGCGAATAGTTTGGAAAAAAGCGGTGCTTGTTTTTAAGCTTCAGCCTATTTAACTAAGTTCCGGTTAGCCAACTATTTGCTAATAAAAAAAGATCCATGTACCAAATTTCGGTACATGGATCTTTTGCGTTAATTATTCGTTGTCTAATTGAGCAAAGGCAGTATCGATAACTTCTTTCAGAGCGCTGGCAGAAGCTTCCATCCGGTCTTTTTCAGAGTCAGATAAAGGAATTTCAATCACTTGTTTGATCCCTTGACGGTTTACAACAGCTGGTGCACCAATAAAGATTCCTTCTTGACCGTATTGTCCATCTAAATAAACAGATAATGGTAAGACAGAGTTTTCATCATCAAGGATTGCTTTCGTGATTCGTGCTAAGGCAACGGCGATGCCATAGAAAGTAGCCCCTTTTTTGTCAATGATGGTATAAGCGGCGTCGCGCACGCTGAAGAACAAGTTAACCATTGCTTCTTCATCAACTTCAGGATTATTTTTGACCCATTCGTAAATTTGTAAGCCGGCGACATTGGCATGAGACCAAACTGGGAATTCAGTATCACCATGTTCGCCTAAGATGTAGGCATGGACATTACGAGCATCAACATCGACAAGTTCAGCGATAGCTTGACGGAAACGAGCAGAATCTAGAGAAGTACCAGAACCGATAACGCGTTCTTTAGGGAAGCCAGAGAATTTCCAAGTAGCATAAGTCAAAATATCAACAGGGTTAGCAGCTACTAAGAAGATCCCGTTGAAACCAGAATCAACGATTTCAGTAACGATGCCCTTTAAAATTTTCAAGTTTTTGTGTACCAAGTCTAAGCGGGTTTCACCAGGTTTTTGTGGTGCGCCAGCAGTAATGACAACAAGGTCCGCGTCGTGACAGTCAGCATAGCTGGCAGCATAAATCTTTTTAGGGGATGTAAAGGCTAATGCGTGAGAAAGGTCAATCGCATCTCCTTCAGTTTTCTTAGCATTGATATCTACGATGCCAATTTCTTGGGCAATATTTTGTGTCACAAGCGCAAATGCATAACTGGAGCCTACAGCGCCATCTCCTACTAAAATGACTTTTTGATGGTCTTTCACTTCTAATGCAGCGGTCATCAACGATCAGTCCTTCCTTTTGCTTTAATATGTTGCTTACGAAATCAATGCTAGCACTTATTGTGCGATTTGTCACGAAATACGCTTATGAAAATAGTACAGTTTTTTAAACTGTACTATTTTTAGAGAAACTTAACGTTTCCCAACGGTACCACATGAGGATTTATGGTATACTAATAAGAGTAAAACTGGGTTGGCATAGACAACCCAGCTATTTTGTGTTGCTTTGAAAGCAGTAAGGAGTTCACTATGAAAATGATCGTTGGATTAGGCAATCCAGGTTCAAAATATGCCGCAACCAAACATAACGTGGGATTTCAAACCGTTGATGAGTTAGCCCGACGCCATCAGGTAACTTTTAAAAAGAATCCTTTTGAAGCTGAAGTAGCAGAATTTTTCCAAGGGACGGAAAAAATCCTGTTGGTTAAGCCACAGACCTTTATGAACGAGTCTGGGCGTGCAGTCGGCCCTTTAATGACCTATTTTGGGCTTTTACCTGAGGAACTAGTGGTGATTTATGATGACCTTGACATGGAACCGGGGCGAATTCGCTTGCGGGAAAAAGGCAGCGCCGGTGGGCATAATGGCATGAAGAGTATTATGCAGCATCTAGGTACGCAAACCTTTAAACGGGTTAAAATTGGTATTGGTCGCCCGGAAGGTCGAGATACAGTAGTGCATCATGTTTTGAGTCCTTTTCCTAAAAGCAAACAAGCAGAAATGGAAATCGCAATGAAAATGGCAGCGGATGCAACAGATTACTATTTGGATGATAACAGTTTCATTGATACGATGAATCGCTATAATTAGGAAAGGAGGGCAAACGAATGGATCTTTTAACACTGGCAGCTAAAAGCTCCGCCTTTAAGGATTGGACGCTTGCTGAGGGTCGTCAATTAGTGATTGGACTCGCAGGTTCGGCCAAAACGGTCATGATGGCGGCAGCCATTGAAAAAGCCCGGCAGACATTGATTGTGGTGCCTAACCTTTACCATGCCAATCAATTGGCAGAAGATTTACGCAATATTTTGCCTGAAGAACAAGTTCATCAATTTCCAGTTGACGAGGTTCTCTCAGCAGAGATGGCTTTTGCATCGCCAGAGGCTCGCAGTGAACGTGTTGCTACTCTTGATTTTTTACTGTCAGGTAAGGCAGGTGTAGTCGTGGCACCGGTAGCAGGACTGCGGAAATTCTTGCCACAACCCAAAACTTGGCAAAAAGCTCATTTAGATTGGGCGTTAGGTACCGAAGTCGAGCTTGATCAATTGGCACAAACGCTTGTTTTGATGGGATATGAACGGCAGAGTATGGTGGGACGTCCAGGTGAGTTTAGTATTCGCGGGAGCATTATTGATGTTTACCCACTGGATACTGAATATCCGGTTCGGGTGGAATTATTTGATATCGAAATCGATTCTTTGCGTTACTTTGAAGCCGACACGCAACGTTCAATTGAAAATTTAGAGGCAGTCACAATTGCGCCGGTTACCGAACTGGTTTTTTCAACGACGGACTTAGCACAAGCGCCGGCGCGTTTGAATCATGATCTTTCTAAACGCTTAGCCGTAGCGTCCGAAACAGATCAGCAGTTTTTAGATCAGTATTTTAGTCAGCTAGTGGCGGAGTGGGAGGCAGGTATTCCCACTGACCAAGCGCAGCTTTATTTGAGCTATCTTTATGAACAACCAGCAACTTTACTGGATTATCTTGAAGACGCAGCGCAGTTTTTTGTTGATGATTATCCGCGAATCCTAGAAATGGAACGAACACTGGAACAAGAGGAAGCCAACTGGCAAACGCAAAAAATTGAAGAGCTGCGTGTGTTTCCAGAACAATCTTTTGGTTTGGACTTCAGAGATCAAATGAAAAAGCATCCACAAGCTAGTTACTTATCTTTATTTCATAAAGGTATGGGGAACTTGCGCTTCCAAGGGATCCATCAATTTCATTATCGGAGCATGCAGCAGTTTTTTGGGCAGCTGCCTTTATTAAAGACAGAAATGGACCGCTGGCAAAAACAGGCGGAGACCGTCATTATTTTAGTGCCGACACCTGAACGAGGCGAAAAAGTTGCCGCATTACTACGGGATTTTGATATTCGAGCGGTTAATACCCGAAGTGATCAATTACTGCCTAAAACGATCCAAATCGTACCAGGAGCTTTGCAAAGCGGGTTTGAATTGACACAAGATAAACTCGTTGTCATCACAGAAAAGGAAATTTTCCATCAGACCACTAAAAAACGAGCACGGCGTCAAACAGTCTCTAATGCTGAACGCCTGAAAAGTTATACTGAATTGAAGCCTGGCGATTACGTCGTTCATGCGAATCACGGGATTGGTCAATACATCGGCATGGAAACGCTAGAGGTCGATGGGGTCCACCAGGATTATATGACGATTCTGTATCAAAATGACGACAAGCTTTTTATTCCGGTTACCCAGCTGAACTTGATCCAGAAATATGTTGCTTCAGAGGCGAAGGCCCCTCGTATCAATCGCCTTGGCGGGAGTGAATGGACTAAGACAAAACGCAAAGTATCTGCCAAGATTGAAGACATTGCGGATGACTTGATTCAGTTATATGCACAGCGGGAATCGGAAAAGGGCCATGCGTTTCCGCCGGATAATAGCTATCAGCAAGAGTTTGAAGCCGCTTTTCCATACAGTGAAACGGATGATCAGCTTCGCAGTATTGCAGAAATTAAGCGGGATATGGAAAAGGCGCGGCCAATGGATCGTCTGCTAGTGGGAGACGTTGGTTATGGGAAGACGGAAGTCGCGCTGCGGGCAGCTTTTAAAGCAATTCAAGATGGTAAGCAAGTCGCCTTTTTAGTTCCGACTACAATTTTGGCGCAGCAGCACTATGAAACGATGATCGAGCGCTTTGTAAATTTCCCCGTAGAAGTGGGAATGCTGAGCCGCTTTCGCACAAAAAAACAGCAGAATGAGACAATTGAAGAACTGAAAAAAGGTCAAGTGGATATCGTGGTGGGCACTCATCGCCTGTTGTCACAAGATATTACCTTTAGTGATTTAGGGCTTTTGATTATTGATGAAGAACAGCGATTTGGCGTTAAGCATAAAGAGCGACTAAAACAATTACGCTCGCAAGTTGATGTGTTGACTTTGACGGCTACCCCGATTCCGCGAACTTTACACATGTCGATGTTAGGTGTGCGGGATTTGTCAGTAATTGAAACACCGCCGGCTGATCGTTATCCCGTTCAGACCTATGTCATGGAAAAAAATCCAGGCGCAATTCGCGAAGCAATTGAGCGGGAAATGGCGCGAGATGGGCAAGTTTTCTACCTATATAATCGCGTCGATACTATTGAAAAGAAAGTTGAAGAAATCCAAGCGTTAGTGCCTGATGCTAGGATTGCTCATGCCCACGGCCAAATGACCGAAATTCAGCTAGAGAATGTGTTGATGGATTTTATTGAAGGAGAATATGATGTACTAGTAACTACTACCATCATTGAAACCGGCGTGAATATTCCTAATGTCAACACGTTATTTGTCGAAAATGCTGATTATATGGGATTGTCCACTCTTTATCAGTTACGGGGCCGAGTTGGTCGTAGTAACCGCGTGGCTTATGCCTACTTTATGTACGAACCACAAAAAGTCCTGACTGAGGTGAGCGAAAAACGTCTGCAAGCCATTAAAGATTTTACAGAACTAGGTTCGGGCTTTAAAATTGCGATGCGTGACCTGTCCATTCGTGGTGCTGGTAACCTGTTAGGCGCGCAACAGCATGGCTTTATTGATGCAGTCGGCTTTGATATGTACTCACAAATGCTTTCGGAAGCTGTTGCACGCAAGCAAGGAAAAAATATTCAAGAAGAACGAACTTCTGTGGAGATTGATCTGGGCATCGATGCGTATCTGCCGTCTAGCTATATTACAGATGAGCGTCAAAAAATTGAGATTTATAAACGAATCCGCCAATTGGAATCCATGGAAATGTATGACGAACTGGAAGCGGATCTGCTGGATCGTTTTGGTGAATACCCAGATGAGGTTGCCTACTTATTAGCGGTTGGTCGCTTGAAGATGGATGGTGACCGGGCACTATTAGAAAGTATCCGTAAGCAAAAACAACAAATCATCTTTGTACTCAGCAAAGCTGGAACTAAAACATACAGCGTAGAACAACTTTTCGAAGCGCTGGCAGCTACAAAGCTAAAGGCTGGCCTAGCGGTGGAAAAGGAAAAAATGACGATTCGTTTGACGATTCCGCAAAATCAGCCGCAAGCAGTCTTGCTGCAAGAGTTAGCAGCTTTTACTGCCGCATTACGGGAAGAAAAATACCGAGTGAAGGATGACGTTCATGGCGCCTAAAGAAATGCGTTCAATGATGCAAGGCGCCGCAGTGTTAACAGTGGCTTCTTTTCTGGTAAAAATCCTCAGTGCAATTTACCGCGTGCCCTTTCAGAATATCGTAGGAGATGAAGGCTTTTATGTTTATCAGCAAGTGTATCCAATCTACGGATTAGCGATGACCTTAGCTTTGTCGGGACTACCGCTCTTTTTATCCAAGGTCGTAGCCGAAACACCGGATCCGCAAATTCAGGTTCGGCGGCTCAAAAGTCTCTACCCCGTTGTCTTTTGGTTATCGGTCTCCTTAGCAGCTAGCATTTTTGGCGGTGCTGACTTTTTGGCAGCCCAAATGGGGGATGCGGCTCTGGCCCCGCTGATTCGGATGGCTTCGCTAGTTTTTCTACTGGTACCGCCCTTAGCCTTTTATCGTGGCCGTTATCAAGGTAATATGTGGGTCGTCCCCACTGCTGTGTCGCAGGTGGTAGAACAATGCTTGCGGGTAGGGATCATTCTTTGCGCAGCCTATACTTTCACTTTAGGACAGGATGTTTATCAAACTGGAACGGGTGCGATGCTAGGCGGTTTGGTGGGCGGTTTTGGCGCCTGGCTCGTGTTGCGCTATTATCAAAAAAAATGGCAACAGCCTAGCATCCGTTATTCTGTTAAAGGTGAAGCGATTGAACCGCGCTTTATCCGACGTTTTCTTTTAGAGGGCGGTTTGGTGATATTGTATGGCTCTTTGCTGATTTTGTTTCAGTTAGTGGATTCTTTTGTAGTTAAAAATGCTTTGGTAGCGAGCGGTATGACCGATCAGGCGGCCAAAGTAGCAAAAGGGATTTATGACCGAGGGCAGCCGTTGGTCCAATTGGGTCTAGTGTTGGCGTTAGCCTTAGGGTCAACTTTTTTACCCATGCTAGTTAAAGCATTTGTAGCCAAAGAACAGCACCGCTTTACCCAGCATGCTCAGCAATATCTTCGTTTGACCGCAGCCATTGGCTTGGCCGCTTCGCTAGGTTTAGCGCTGCTGCTTCCCTACGTTAACTATGCCCTTTTCAAGGATAATGCCGGTAATGCTGCTATAGGATTGTTTGTTTTTGCCATCTTTTTGATGGGGTTGATCCAGACGTATCAAAATATCAGTCAGAGTCAGAACCGCTTTTTAGCACCGATCCTTTCGGTGGTACTTGGCTTGATTCTAAAGGGAGTTACGTCCTATCCTTTAACCAGACAATTCGGTCTAGTGGGAGCGAGCTGGTCTACCCTTTTAGGTTTGGCAGGCTGTCTGATCAGTCTGATCGTGGTTACAAAAATCAAAGTTTGGCGGCGGGATGGTTACTGGTGGCGCCTAGGACTGAGTCTGTTAGCAATGGTAGTAGCGTTATTCGTTTATGAAGGAGCTCTCACCTTGATTATGAGTCAGTGGCATCGCGGGACTAGTTTATTAGCCGCGATTGGCGGTGTTTTCTGGGGCGCTAGCGTGTTATTATGGTGTATGATCCGGCTGCGGGTCTTTAGTATTAGAGAATGGTTGCTGTTACCATACGGCAGCAAGCTTTTACGTATAGGGAGGAAAAAAGATGCGCTTAGATAAGTTTTTAAAGGTTTCACGAATCATCAAACGGCGAACTGTTGCTAAAGAAGTGGCAGATAAGGGTCGTATTCAAATCAACGGAATTTTGGCAAAATCCTCAAGTACGGTTAAAGTGGGGGATCAAGTCAAAATCCAATTTGGGAATAAGGTATTAGAAGTGGAAGTGACACAGCTGCAAGAGTCCACTAAGAAAGAAGCAGCTCAGGATATGTACCGCATTTTACAAGAAACAAGGGTTGAAAACTCAACAAATTAGCATTAGACAACCTTTCAAGATGTTGGTATAATGAAGCGACATACCAAAATCGAGTGGAGCGAATCAAATGAGTAGACAGAAAAAAGTTGCAGCAATCCACACGGACTATGCGAAGGAACAATATGCCCGTTTTCAACAACAGAATAAGCAGATTATTTTTCGTCGTCGCCGTTTAGCTGTCGTTTTTTTAGTTGCCTTAGTGATTTTCGGCATCTCTGGATTTCGGTTGGTACAAGACCATCAGGAATTGCAAGCGCGCGAAGCAGATAAAATTGCTTTGCAAAAAGAGGCAGAGACTGTCAGTACGCAAAAAGCAGCTTTAGAAAAAGAAGTAGCTTTGCTAAAAGATGATGATTATATCGCAAAACTGGCACGCAGCAAATACTTGCTTTCAAAGGATAATGAACAAATTTATCCAATTTCTGAGAGTCAAACAGAATCACAAACATCTTCATCTACAGATTCTTCTAAGTAGATGTGAATAAAAAGGGTAGAGATTTTTAAGGAGGAAACATTTTTTTATGTCAATTGAAGTAGGGGCGAAATTGCCAGGAAAAGTATCCGGGATCACAAATTTTGGTGCATTTATTGATCTAGGAGAAGGCAAGACCGGGTTGGTGCATATCAGCGAAGTATCAAACGGCTATGTAAAGGATATCCATGATGTGCTAACTGTTGGAGATGAGGTTACAGTAAAAGTAACAAGTGTTGGGGATGACGGCAAGATCGGTCTATCTATTCGTAAAGCACAAGAAGACGCTGCGCCGAAGAAAGAATTTCGACCTCGTGATCGCGGACCACGTCCAACTTCAAAAAAACCATTTAATGCTCCTGCCAATAAAGGCGGTAAGCAAGATTTTGACTCTTTGATGAGTTCATTTTTGAAAGATAGCGATGATCGCTTATCTTCATTGAAACGCAATACCGAAGGCAAACGCGGTGGTCGTGGCGGCCGTCGCAATTAAAACAGAGGCTGGGACGATAATCGCGTCCCGCCTCTTTTTTGTTCGATTTTAATAAGAAAATAGGTGAGAATATGCAAGAAATTCAATTCCGACAACGATTAGCAGGATTGATAAACTCTAAGGAGCGCCTTTTGGTGGCAGTTTCAGGTGGCGTAGATTCAATCGTTTTGTTTCACTGGCTCCTTAACTGGTGTCGTGAGGAAACGCAACAATTAGCGGTTGTTCATGTAAATCATAATTGGCGTCTAGCGGCTGCTAGCGAGCAAGCAGCGCTGGCAACTATGTGTCAGCAATTTGAGGTTCCTTTTTACACGACGACCTGGGAACTACCAGTAAAAAGTGAAGCAGCCGCTCGCGCTTTTCGTTATCAATTTTTTGCAGAAGTGATGGAAGCGGAGGGCTATGAAGTCTTGCTGACGGCTCATCATGGGGATGACTTAGCTGAAACGGTTTTGCAACGACTAGTGAGAGGGAGCTCTTTAAAGGGCTATGCGGGAATTTTACCACAACGCTCTTTTGCTACGGGGCGCCTAGTACGTCCCTTACTAGGCTTTTCTAAAGCAGAGCTGCTACGGGAAGCCCAAGAAAAGGGCTGGTCTTACTGGGAAGATGATACGAACCAGCAGCTGGCTTTTACTCGTAATCGCCTGCGACAACGAGTTATCCCTCTACTTAAAGAAGAAAATCCACGTTTTTTACAAAAAATTCATACTTTCTCCCAAAAAATCCAATATGCTGATGAAATCCTGACGGAAATGGCAATCCTTGATTGTCAGCAGGTTTTTCAGAAGAAGCAGGGTGATTTAGGGATCTTTTTGAAGCTGTCGGCTGCACGGCAGCAAAATGTTTTGCGAGCCTATTTGGCGGAAGTGGTGGGTGACGCAATTGATCAGTTTACCGATCAGCACGTGACTGAGATGTTGAAAGCGTTACAAAGCGATAAGCCACAGGTGCAAGTTACGTTGCCGGAAAATCTTGTTTTGACGAAAAGCTATGGGAGCTTCGCGCTTACCATCAAACAAGCAGCACCGGCGAGTCATATCTATCAGTTGCAGCCATTCGAGGCGATTTTTTTGTCAGAAACCGAGTGGCTGACCTTATTGCCGCAAACAACCTCTTTGGAGCTACCTCCACAGGTGGCTACTTGGTCAGCCTATGAACTATTATTGCCGCAAGTGGCGTTACCCCTGACAGTTCGGCACCGTAAAGCTGGTGACCAAATTCAGCTGCCGCAAGGTTTTCATAAAAAAATCAGCCGACTGTTCATTGACCAGAAAGTCCCCAACGCTGAACGGGATCAAACATGGTTGGTGGCAGACGAAAAGGAACAGCTGTTATGGGTGGTGCCTAAGGTCAATTCTTATTTGAGTATTCCCCAAGAAACTGATAAAATACTGTACAGACTTCACTTTCGCCGAGAGGAAAGGAAGTAAATTGGAAGGAGATCCTCATGCTAGAAAAAGACATTCAAGAAGTATTGATCACAAAAGAAGAAATTTTAGCGAAATCCGCTGAATTAGGAAAACAACTGACAGAAGATTATGCTGGGAAAAATCCTTTAGTTATCGGGATTTTAAAAGGTGCAGTACCTTTTATGGCCGATATTGTGCGTGAAATCGATACCTATTTGGAAATGGATTTCATGGATGTATCCAGTTATGGTAATGCCACTATTTCTTCTGGAGAAGTCAAGATCCTGAAAGATTTAGATACCAATGTAAAAGGTCGGGATATCCTGATTGTAGAAGATATTATCGATAGTGGGCGAACATTATCGTATTTGGTGGACCTGTTTAAATATCGTCAAGCCAACTCTGTTAAAATCGTGACCTTACTGGATAAGCCAGAAGGGCGCGTAGTGGAAATCGAAGCAGATTATGTCGCTTTCAACGTCCCTAACGAGTTTGTGGTGGGTTACGGGCTAGATTATGCAGAAGCCTACCGAAATCTTCCTTACGTCGGTGTTTTGAAACCTGAAGTTTACCAATCAAATTAATGCCTCAACCTGCGGCGTTATGGTACAATAAAATTGGTCAGGATTGATAAAACAAAAACAATGAGACAGGGAGGTCAAGTATGAACAAAAAAGGTAATGGTATGATGAAAAATACCTTATATTATCTGCTCGTGATCCTTGCGATGGTCATGGTTGTTTACTTCATTTTTGGTAACAGCAATGATCAATCACCAGACATCGAGTATTCCACCTTTACCCAACAATTAGAAGATGGGAAAATCAAAAATCTAACCATTCAACCAGCGAATGGCGTTTACCGGATCACCGGTCAATATAAAGAGCAGCAGCAAGTTGAAAATAGCGGCGGTCTAGCTCTTTGGGGCTCAACAGAAGTCCAAACAAAAGCCTTTACCACGGTTGTTTTACCGAATGATTCCACGTTAGCGGAAATCAATAGTAAGGCAAGTCAATCAAATACACCATTGACTGCTAAAGAAGAGTCTAACAGCGGCGTTTGGATTACGCTATTAGTCAGCTTCTTACCGTTAGTCTTCATGATCTTCTTGTTCTACATGATGATGGGACAACAAGGCGGCGGTGGCGGTGGTGGCGGCCGGGTCATGAACTTTGGTAAGTCAAAAGCCAAAGAAGCTGACAAAAAAGCCAACCGCGTGCGTTTCTCAGACGTAGCCGGTGCTGAAGAAGAAAAACAAGAATTAGTTGAAGTAGTAGAATTCTTAAAAGATCCACGCCGTTTTGTTGAACTAGGTGCGCGGATTCCAGCAGGGGTTCTATTAGAGGGTCCTCCCGGAACTGGTAAAACCTTACTAGCAAAAGCTGTCGCTGGTGAAGCCGGTGTACCGTTCTACTCTATTTCTGGTTCGGATTTTGTGGAAATGTTTGTCGGGGTCGGGGCATCTCGTGTCCGTGACTTGTTTGAAACGGCGAAGAAAAATGCGCCTGCGATTATCTTTATCGATGAAATCGATGCGGTTGGTCGTCAACGTGGTGCTGGTATGGGGGGCGGTCACGATGAACGTGAACAAACCTTAAACCAATTACTGGTTGAGATGGATGGTTTTGATGGTAATGAAGGCGTAATCGTCATTGCTGCAACGAACCGTTCAGATGTTTTGGATCCAGCCTTGCTGCGTCCAGGTCGTTTTGACCGTCAAATCTTAGTGGGTCGTCCAGACGTGAAGGGTCGTGAAGCAATTTTACGAGTTCACGCTCGGAACAAACCGCTAGCAGATGATGTTGATTTGAAAGTCGTTGCCCAACAAACACCAGGCTTTGCCGGTGCGGATCTGGAAAACGTCTTGAACGAAGCAGCTTTAGTAGCAGCTCGTCGTAACAAGAAGAAAATTGATGCTTCTGACGTGGATGAAGCAGAAGACCGCGTGATTGCGGGACCTGCTAAAAAAGACCGTGTCATCAGCAAAAAAGAACGCGAAATGGTTGCTTATCACGAAGCAGGACATACCATCGTTGGTTTAGTTCTAAGCCGCGCTCGGGTCGTCCACAAAGTAACCATCATTCCTCGGGGTCGCGCAGGCGGTTATATGATTGCTTTGCCGAAAGAAGACCAATTCTTAATGACCAAGGAAGATATGTTTGAACAAATCGTAGGGTTACTAGGCGGACGTACAGCAGAAGAAATCATCTTCGGTGTTCAGTCTACTGGTGCTTCTAATGACTTTGAGCAAGCAACAGCTTTAGCTCGAAGCATGGTCACTGAATATGGAATGAGCGACAAATTAGGTCCAGTTCAGTATGAAGGAAACCATCAAGTCTTTGTTGGCCGTGACTATGGTCAAACCAAAGCTTATTCTGAACAAGTTGCTTTTGAGATCGACCAAGAAGTGCGCAAGATTTTGATGGATGCCCATCAAAAAGCCCATGAGATCATTGAAGCTCATCGCGATCAACATAAACTGATTGCCGAGAAGTTATTGGAATTTGAAACATTGGATGCCAAAGCAATCAAGTCTTTATTTGAAGAAGGTAAAATGCCAGAAGGTTCTGAGCAAGGCGAGTTCCCTAGCGAAAAAGCTCAAACGTTTGAAGAAGCTAAACGGGCATTGGAAGAAAAAGATGCCCAAAAACAAGCGGAAGAACGTCAAGACTTTGAAGATGCTAAAAAGGAATTGTCCGATGAAGCAGAAGAAGTGAAACTGGCTTCTGATGAAACTGAGCATAAGGTCCAAGACGAAGATAAATCGGACTATGACCGGAATAACTTCGAAGATCGTTACAAATAAGCTTAACAAGAGTCAGGACACATAAAGTGTTCTGGCTTTTTTGTTGCTAAAGCTCCCGTAAGGCAGTAAGGGTGAACAGCAAATGCTTTTTGTGCTAAAATCCACTCTAGAGTGACTGCTTGTTTATAAAAAGATCGTTTTTCAAAAAGATATCTTGAAAAACCACTAGAATGCTTGTATGATCGACTAATGGATTGATAAAGGAGAAATGACATGGAAGATTATTTAGTAAAAGCGTTGGCAGCTGACGGCTTTGTCCGAGCATATGCTGTCAAAGCAACCGATACGATTCGTGAGGCGCAACGACGCCATGATACTTGGAACACCGCTTCTGCAGCCTTAGGCCGGACGATGGTAGGGGCTATTTTGCTGGGGGCAACGTTAAAAGGCGATGATCGCTTAACCGTCAAAGTCGAGGGCAACGGACCAGCCGGCGCGATCATTGTAGATAGCAATGGCAAAGGTGAGACTAAGGGCTATCTGCAAAACCCTCATATCAGTTTACCATTGAATCCACAAGGAAAAATCGACGTGCGTGGCGCAGTTGGGACTCAAGGAATGTTGACAGTCATTAAAGACTTAGGGTTGAAAGAACCCTTTTCTGGTCAAACACCGCTGGTTTCCGGTGAACTAGGGGAAGATTTTACTTATTATTTGGCTGTCTCTGAACAGATTCCTTCATCAGTAGGGTTAAGCGTACTAGTAGATACAGATGATAGTATCAAAACAGCTGGCGGTTTTATGATCCAATTGATGCCTGGTGCTACGGAAGAAACGATTACTCGCTTAGAAGCGGCTTTAGTAGATACGCCGTTGGTTTCTAAGCAACTAGATGCTGGTGCTACTCCGGAAGATATTCTTCGGGCTTTGTTAGGTGAAGAACTAGAAATTTTGGAAAAAAGTCCAGTCCAATTCAAATGTGACTGTTCAAAAGAAAAATTTGCCCGCGCAATTATTACACTTGGGCCTGATGAAATCCAAGCGATGATTGATGAAGATCACGGAGCTGAAGCGGTTTGCCAATTCTGCGAAAATAAATATGAGTACGATGAAACCGATTTGACGGAACTGAGAAAAGAAGCAGGGGGACTATAATGGAACAAACGTGGAAAATTGGGAATATCGAAATTCCTAATCGAGTCGTCGTTGCCCCAATGGCTGGCATCACTAATGCTGCTTTTCGAGTAACTGTTAAAGAGTTTGGGGCGGGCTTAGTCGTCTGTGAAATGATTAGTGACCAAGGGATTCACTTCCGTAATAAAAAAACCTTAGAAATGCTCTATATTGATGAGCGAGAACATCCGTTAAGTGTTCAGATTTTTGGTGGGAATAAGGATAGCTTGGTGGAGGCAGCTAAATTTGTCCAGGATCATACTGAAGCCGACATCATTGACATCAATATGGGTTGTCCGGTTAATAAAGTGATTAAAGCTGAAGCAGGCGCTAAGTGGCTGCTTGACCCGGATAAAGTACACGAAATGGTTCAAGCGGTAACATCAGCTGTTGATATTCCCGTCACGGTTAAGATGCGGATTGGCTGGGATGATCAGCATGTTTTCGCTGTCCAAAATGCGTTGGCAGCTGAGGCGGGCGGTGCAGCCGCAATTGCGATGCACGGCCGGACGCGTGTTCAAATGTATGAAGGCAAAGCGAACTGGGAAATTTTAAAAGAAGTCAAACATCACTTAACGATTCCTTTCATGGGTAATGGTGATGTACGAACACCGGAAGATGCCAAACGGATGTTGGAAGAGGTAGGTGCTGATGGCGTGATGATTGGCCGCGCCGCTTTAGGTAATCCTTGGATGATTCACCAGACCCAACATTATTTAGCCACCGGCGAACTGATTCCAGAACCGACGCCAGCCGCAAAGATTGCAACGGCTAAAGTCCACCTGCAGCGATTAGTAGATTTAAAAGGTGAAAAAGTAGCAGCTCGCGAGTTTCGGCAACATGCTGCCTACTATTTAAAGGGAATTCCGCGAGCAGCTAAAGTCAAGGTTGCGATTAACCAAGCTGAAACCCAGCAGACAATTGTTGAGTTACTAGATGCCTTTGTTGAAAAACAGCAGGCGCTAAGCGCAGTGTAAAGGGGAGTACTTAGGGAGATTGAAACAAATGGAGCAATTTCCCTAAGCTACTTGCTTTTTTTCTTTTTAATGTGGCATTATAGACAAGAGATGAAAGACAAGAACGGAGGAACCCACGTGAGTGAAGAACAACAGCATTTGGAAGATTTAAACGACCAAATGATCGTTCGTCGTGAAAAAATGGAGAGTCTAAGAGAACAAGGCGTCGATCCTTTTGGTGCTCGCTTTGAACGGACCCATAATTCAAAGGAACTACATGAACTATTTGATCAACGAACAAAAGAAGAATTGAATGAGATGAATTTGACTGGTACAGTAGCCGGTCGTTTGATGACGAAACGCGGTAAAGGAAAGGTCGCTTTTGCCCATTTGCAAGATCGCGAAGGCCAAATCCAAATCTATGTCCGCAAAGATGAAGTTGGCGAAGAAATGTATGATGTATTTAAGCACGCTGACTTAGGCGATTTTTTTGGTGTCTCTGGCCAAATCATGAAAACAGATATGGGCGAGTTGACAATCAAAGCTAAAGCAGTGACATTACTTTCCAAAGCCCTACGTCCACTGCCAGATAAATATCATGGCTTGACTAACGTTGAGCAACGCTATCGTCAACGTTACCTGGATTTAATTAGTAATCGTGATAGCTTTGATCGTTTTATGAAGAGAAGCCAAATCATTTCAGAGATCCGTCGCTACTTGGACGGTTTAGGTTATATCGAAGTTGAAACACCGGTTTTGCATAATGAAGCTGGTGGAGCAGCAGCCCGTCCGTTCATTACGCACCACAATGCTTTAGACATGGATCTGTATTTACGGATTGCGCTGGAACTTCATTTGAAACGACTAATCGTAGGTGGCATGGAAAAAGTCTACGAAATCAGCCGCGTTTTCCGTAATGAAGGAATCGATACGACCCACAATCCAGAGTTTACGATGCTAGAAGCGTATACTGCTTATACCGATTATCGGGACGTGATGGTTCTAACTGAAGGAATTATTCAAAATGCTGCCGAAAAAGTCTTAGGCACAACGGACCTAAGCTATGATGGACAAGAAGTCCATCTTGGTGGTGAATTTAAACGTCTCCATATGGTAGATGGTATTAAAGAAGTGACAGGAGTAGATTTCTGGAAAGAAATGTCGCTAGAAGAAGCTCGCGCCTTAGCAAAAGAACATAACGTTGAGATTACCGATGCTATGGCAGTGGGTCATATTATCAACGAATTCTTTGAAACCTTTGTTGAAGATACCTTACAGCAACCAACATTTGTATATGGTCACCCGGTAGAAGTTTCGCCACTAGCCAAGAAAAACGCAGAGGATCCTCGTTTTACTGATCGTTTTGAACTATTTATTATTGGTAAAGAGTTCGCAAATGCTTTTACTGAGCTGAATGATCCAATTGATCAACGTGCTCGTTTTGAAGATCAAGAAAAGCAACGGGAAGCGGGCGATGATGAAGCCCACGGTGTAGATGAAGATTTCCTAGAAGCTTTAGAATATGGGATGCCACCAACAGGCGGTTTAGGTATCGGAATCGATCGCTTAGTTATGCTGTTGACTGATGCTCAATCCATTCGTGATGTATTATTATTCCCTACAATGCGTTAATTGTATAAAACCGCTGATTCTTGAGTCAGCGGTTTTGTGTTGTAATCGAAAGAGTAAACGGTTTAAACAGTAGAAGGGATGTGAATTTCCGAACGATTTAAGCGGTTATTAAAAGAGTAATCGGGTATCGAAAAAACCCTGAAAAAAGTAATA
>NZ_BCQJ01000015.1 GCF_001544375.1 Enterococcus canis NBRC 100695
TGTTTCTGTAAAAATAAAGTTCTCTGTCATTGCTTCCACTGGAAAAGCTAATCGAGGTTCCTTCTTTTTTAGTGCCACCCCATCACCTCATTTCTTCTGTTTGTTTCTTGTGAATGTTTCCCCATCTTGTACTGGAGTCAACATTGATTTTGGGTTCGGTTGTTCCTTACTTCTCCTGATACAATAAAATTTTCATTGCTTCCATAGAAAGCCAACACTGACTTATGGGGTCTCTCCTGAGTAGTACGTGGTGTTAAGAACCTTAACTTTTCTTTTCGAGAGACTTTTTCCATGTAAAACATATTTCTTCACTTCCTTTGTCTTTTGACTTGATAGGTGACTTTTTCATGAAAAAAAGGGACGAACAACTCATGCTCGTACCGCTTTTTTTTCTGTAGAACGTAGCTTCCTCGTCCTAGAATGTAATCAATAAAATTCTTGTTGTCCCACTTCAATGAAAAGAGCGTCCAAACAAGGACGCCCACGCTTGCAATCACGATTAACCAATAATTTGTAAAAAGGGATTGGATAAAGGACACTTTAGCAATAAAGCCTAATAACCAAATCAGCAAGGTTAGAAAGAGAAACACACCACCGACAACGAGATGTTCCAACCGTATGCCATTAGGTGCTAAAGGGATTGCATAGCCCTTTATGGAATAAATCTTGATAGGCTGCTTAAATTCTCTTGTATAGTTGTACTCCATACATCGATCCTTCCTTTCGGTGGTAGAATAACGCCTGCACTAGGGTTAAATACCTTATCCTTAATCCAATTCCCTATTTTTTCTGCATCAGACAACATTAAAATCAAAGCAATTAACACCAACACGCCTAGAACTGTACAAATCGTACGAGCGAATCCTTGTGTCACAAGTCCTACCACAATCAAAAATAAGGCAACAATCGCCAATAAAATAATCACTTGTTGGGATAAATTCTCCCAAATGGGTTTTAAATCAAACATCGTTTCACTCTCCATTCATTTTCGTCACATAATAACTTTCTTTGGTGGGTTTAATTTCTAACATAAAATTAGACGTTAATGGGTTCCTTTCATCAAAAGCGAACGTGTAAACGCCTTGAACGTAGTAATTGCCATTGTTTATTTTTAGCACTTGTTTTGGTTCGACATTCACTAATTCCGCCCTTCCGAGTCCTTGAACATTCGTAATCAAAGCTAACTTTTCATCATTAGACACATACAATTCAAAAAATCGTTGCGTAAACTCAGTGACTTTGTTTTTTTCTTCGTCTTTCACGTCACTTCCTTTTGGCGTAAAACGATTTTCTTGGTAGATACTCGTGTTTTTTTCTTCTGTTGTCGCAAGATTCGTAAATGATGGGCGGTCAATCAGTTTCATTTCTTGCCCTTCATAGCTCACTGGAAGAATCACTTGTACTTGCTGCCACGTATCACCTTCTGTAAAACGAACATCATAATATAAACGATACAGGGCTTCTTTTTCGTCAATCGTGTCCATCTTAATAAAACGAACGTTCCGAGCGATTCGGTCAACACTTGTCGTGCTAAAGCCTAAATCATTAGGATTCAAACCTGTTGCCAAAAAAGGTGCCAGCTGTTCTTCCCAATACTTTTTCCCATTGTCTTTGTGAGAAATCGTAAATAATCGGTCCGCTAACTTCATGCCCTCATAGCGTAATTGTTCGGTGTCCTTTAAGGCATTATTGACGTTTGTGACCAATTCCTCTTTGTTCACTTGCTTACTCATAGCAATTCTTGACAAGGTATCTACTCGACCAAAGGTCATTAAAACGACCACACACATCACCAAAAAGAAGCTAAAAAACATGAACGATACGACACTTTGTGCGGTTCGTGGCGCAAAGCGTATCGTTCGTGTACTTGGGTCTGGCTTTTTTTTTCGTTGAAACAATGCCACCCCTTTATTTTTTGACTGCCCTTTTTTTGCAACCTTTTTTTTACTCGTCACTGTTTGCGGATTGAATACGGGTTTTCGTTCAGTCATTTTCAAGAATTCCGTAGCGTTGAATCAGTACCGTTGGGACTTTATTTTCCACCACGACTTCATTCACCACGACGCTTGCCCCTTCTAAAAAAGCTAAGGCTTCTTTATATGCCCCTTTTGTCGTGTGAATGTGTTGGTGAATTTCTTCATAAAACAACCGAGCGCCTGCTTGGTACGCTTTGTTATGAATCCGCCACAAAACAAAAAGCGCTGCTTGAATCGCTGGACGTTGGTACGCATAGGTCGTTGCGATTGTTTCTTTCGGTTGTTCTCGTCGTTCTGACTGATTTATTTCTTCGTGCAATAGAACTCACTCCTTCGTATAGATTATTATTCTAGTAATTGTTGTATCTTCTCTGTGTCTGTCCCTGCGTATCTGCCTTTTGGCGTTACAATGGTCGGAACAGTTTCTAACTGATACTTGGCAATGTACCCTTTATTTTTTGGTTGATTTAAATTAATAAACAACAGATTATCATTGGCTAAATTTTCCTTGTACAATTCGGGGAAAATCTTTTGACAATCGGAACAATCATCTTTGTAGAATACAAGCGCCCGTTCTTCATTTGTGGCAATCGTTACAACGCTTCGGTCAAGTTCTTGTCGCTGAATGGCTTGATTTGTCTGTATTGTAGAAACCACAAGCCAAAAAATTCCTAGCAGAAAACAAGTGCCTATTCCTAAAAGAAAATGAACCCTTCTACCTTTAAGGAACATGGATTTCACCTAAATTCTTAACAGAAGTAAATTGTTTGGCTGTAGGGTCAAACGATACTTTATACATAAAGGTGCCTTTTTGCGCGTTGCTACCAGCAATCGTTACGGAATATTCAACCATGACTAACGCTTTGATTTCCTGCTTTTCAGACGCCATTAAATAGATTTCTGGCTCTCTTTCTAAACGTGAAACCGTTGTGACAGAAGGGGTGATTGTATCTGCGTCTTTTGGGAAAAGCCCATTTAATGCTTGTTGGTTCGCAAATGTGCTAGCTTGTTCCTTTCTTGCTTTGACACTTTCTTTTTCACGGTCTGAATGATAGTCAAAAACAGCTGAAAACAGGTGACTGGTGGCAGTAATCAGTCCTTCGTTGTTTGTTTCTTTTGGTGCGGTTTCTGTTTGCTTAGAAAATTTTTCTAAACGTTGTTCATTCTCAACAAGCGTTTCTTTTTGCTTAGCTAACTCTTGTTGGTACCGTTGAATTTCCCTTCCCTGTTCTTGCCTTTCAGACACCACCCAAAAGCCACCTAAAACAAGTATGACCAACAATACGGGACATAGAATTTTGCTAATAAAATCATAGTTGCCCATAGACACTATCCTCCTTTTCCTTGAATGAATTCCGTTTGTGCGACCGTTTCTTTGTTAATCACTCGCCAAGAACGTGTCCCAGAACCACTACTTACGACATTGGTTTCACTAACCAACATACTACCGTCTGGATTGACATATTCCACTACTGCAATATGTCCATAAGGGGGCGTAGACCCAGCTAAACCGCCATAGAAACTAGCAGCCCAACCAACAGTAGGCTTCCCTTTTACAACGGTGTACCCTTTTGTTCGTGCCGTAGCTCCCCAAGAACCACCATTCCCACCGTCACCTGAAAACCACTCAATTGGGCGTCCAATTTGTGCCATTCGATTAAAAGCACCCCACGTGCATTGTCCAAATGGATAACTGTTTCCTGCATAATTTTTATTATCGGGTGGTGGCAGGGTTAATTTCCCTTTATATTCCGCTGGAACATCTAATGTTGGTGCGGAATTTTCTCCCGTGACCTGTTCCGACGTATCAGAAACCACAACACAATTACTAGATTGACCGTTTGCTTGTTCTCCGTTGTTCTTAGGTAGGTTATCAAGAATACTAGGTATTTCGTCTCTTTTCTTGTAGGGTGCAGCTCCGTATTTTTGAATCGCTTCTTGGTCTAACCATTGAAACTTTCTACCTAAATTGTTGTAGGTTGTTGTTAGTTTCATAAGATAGGTTGGGTCAGTCGCCCAACCACCCTGATAAATAGCCGTGAGCGTTCCTAAGCCATCAGTATTATTGATAGCTCCTGTGTAAAGACTTTGGTGTGCCATAAACTCCGCTTTGCCGACAATGCCTGCATTATAATCTTTAAACCACGTGTAAGCACCGCCTGTGTTATCACCGACGTTTGTTCCCGCTTTTGTTCCTGTAATGTCAACAGAATCACGTCCAAATGTAGCCAAAGTGAGTGGAAAATCATTAATTTTAGACGTTTTTACCCCGCCCATGTTGTGTGCTTGCCAAAATGACGTTCCCGAAGGATTCGTAAAGTTAAAGCCATTTTCTACCATGGTTTGCGCAATGCTGGCAGACGGTAAAAAGCCGCCTGCTTTCCACGAAAGAATGTAGGCGTCTTTATGACTTTTTACAAATTCATCAATCGATTGTGGAACAGTGGTTCCGTCAGCTGGGTTGTCCATACTAGGTGTAATACAATCTGAGTTATTACTCATTGACCCCCCACTAATCATTAATATGGTCAAAAAGACACTACCTACTAACAAGAAAAAGGGGAGTAAAAAAAGAAAACAGCCACAGACGAGTTTTTTCTTAATCATGCAACCGCCTCACTTAAAAAGCATTGTTAAAAATATTCCTACAGCTGTTGAAGCACTTAGAACGGTGAGTGAAAAAACGAAAAAAAATCTCTTTTTTGTGTAATCTTTATTGAGTAAACGATAAAAAAAGAATGCTGCTAAAACACACAGCACCATAGCAACTAAAACTAACACGTTAACTCCCCCTTTTCTTTAATCATTGTTCATTGATTGACGTTTTTTAAAGAAGACAAAACCAGATACTAGTGATAAGATACCGCCTGCGGTAGATAAAAAGACATTCATTTCTTCCCCTGTTTTTGGCAATACTTTTAACTTCCCATCATTCCCTTTTACTTCAACGTTTCCACTAGGCAACACTTTAAAATCTGATTGAATGGGTTTCAATCCCTCTTCTGTTTGTTTTAGTGGTGTACCATCAAGAACGGCAACAATTGATTCCCCGTTTGCCGTTGTAATAGGTGTGTTGGGTGTTGGTACATGGGTGATTTCATTGACATTACTCGTTTCAATGGGTACGGTTGGCTGCTGACTAGTATTCCCACCATGACTAATTTCTCCGTTTGGTGTCACAACGACATCTACTGGTTTGTCAGGCTGTGTGGGTTTCGCTGGTTTTTCAGGCTCCGTTGGTTTACTTGGTTCTACTGGCTTTTCAGGTTCAACAGGTTTACTTGGTTCCGTTGGTTTTTCGGGTTCACTCGGCTCTGTTGGCGTTGTTGGCTCTGTTGGGTCAACAGGTTTTTCAGGTTCACTTGGTTCTGTTGGTTCCACTGGTTCTGTTGGTTCTGTTGGTGTGACAGGTGGTTCAACGGGATCAACAGGTGGGTCGACAGGCGTTGTTGGTTCCGTCGGGTCAACGGGCGTACTAGGGTCTGTCGGCACTTCAATTGGTGGCGTACTTGAATCAGTAGGGACTAATTCGTCTGCAAATACTGTGGTTCCAACTGAACCGAATAAAAGGGTTGCACTAAATAAACTGGTTAAAATCATTTTTTTCATGAAAATTCCTCCTAAAATTAAAATTTTGGGTTTATTGATTGATTTCAAAAGATTCTTCTTTGGGTACTGTCATTACTCTGTATTGTTTCTCTTCTTCCTTAATTGAAAATGTCACTTTCTGAGTAGTTGTTTTTTCTTGGTTATTTTGTAGGTTAATCACGTAAGAAACCTGCCAAGTTGAACCATCACGTTTGACTTCCCAAGGCAAAATACTTTTGATTTTTTCTTCTGTTCCTCGAAACTCTTTCAATGTTTCTTTGTCAACAAAACGCTTGATTTTCTCTTGTACTTTGTCATCTTCTTTTGTTCCTGTGTAATAATTAGATAAAAAGAAGCGGCTGAATGTATCAATTTTGGCTTGTTGTTGGACTTGTTTTTCCAAGTTGTTCAATTGTTCGCTCACTTCACTTGGAATCTTAGGTTCTGATTGAACAGATTTTCCAAGATAAAATCCCCCCAGTAGTAAAAAAAATAGAAACATGACTTTAAGAAACGTCGCAAATTTGACAATCATTCTTCCCTCTGTGTAAGGAACTTGAATGATTTTTTCCTTACTAGCTGCGTTTTTCTCTGTGTTCGTTTCCGTCTTTCTTTTTTTTGTTCCTTGTGTTCGCTTATCTTTAGGTAAACTTTTTTCAAATAATGCAAGAAATGCTCTTGCGTCTTCAGAATCAACCTCCTCATTATCCCGTACAGGTGCTTGAATGGCTTCGACAATCGTTTGACCCTCTACAGGCAATGTTAATGTCGCTTCAAGCGTCGCTAAATCTTGGTTTTTCTCGTTATAAATACAATAATCAATCACTACTTGTTGATGGATTGCCAAAAGCTCTCGACTGGTCTCTTCTAATAACGGAATTCCTTGTACCAAAGGAAGCCGTTGTTTCATTGGTAAATCAACGACTGACCGATTTTGTTCCTCCGTTGAAAATTCAATCCACATGTTTATCACCCTTCCACAGGTGCAAGTTCTTCAACATAAACCACTTTTAACGGTTTATTGCTCGAAAATTTAATACGATACTCGGTGTCTTGTAGTGATAAAATAAAGCCGTCTTCTATCCCTTCTACAAAGTACGTATACTCATTGGCTTTCACATGAAAATGATTTTGAATGGCTCTATTTTGCTGCATTTCTACCCACTTAGGAAAACCGGCAAGCTGGTAACCCCCAACGCCACCTACAACAAGTAGAAAGATTCCTGATAAAATAATCATTCGATTTCCTCCTTTATATTCGTTTATTTTGAATTGAAAATACGTTCGTACTCTGCTTTTGTAATTGGCGTTTCAATGTAAAAAACAGGTGCGTCATATTTTCCACTAAACGAACGACGATAGGTTGTTTTTTCTGTAGCTACTTTGACATTGAACGTCCGATTATTTCGTATAATTTTGATTGTATCGACTTCATGAATATTCTTTGGTGTAATAATGTTGTTTACTCTTGCTTCTAGTGTTTTGGCTTTTTTCAGTTTGACGTACAATAATTGTCCTTTGCCGCCACGCCATTGCAAAGCAAGGTCTTTCTCTTGGATTGCGATTTCTCTCATAACGTCAAACCTTTCTTGTCTTAGTAAAGTTGCTTCCATATTTTTCCGTCCTTTTCCTAGAATAAAAAAGAACGCCAACTTATTATTAGTCAGCGTTCTTTTTAGTTCTTATGCTTTGCGTTTCTTGTAAACGATAACTCCTAGAGTAACAAGTACAAATACGCCTAACATTGTCATCACGATTGACAATGTTGTTTGTTCGCCCGTTTTAGGTAACATTGCACTGGTTTTCACTTCTTTTCGTGTTTCAGGTGTATTCGGTACATGTGGTTTTTCAGGTGTTGGCACTTTAACAAAATTCACGGTTTGTTCTTCACTTGTTAAGTCAACGTTGTGTTTCGCCACTTCTTCAAATTCGATTTCGTTACTTGGTTTTTCTTCGTCAGGTTCAACTTGAGCTTCTAACCATTCCGCAAAGCTTAACCCTTTTCCTTCAAGTTTGCTTCCGTCAACCAAAAATTCAAATAAAAATTCTAAGGTTTCCTTGTCGGCTTTGAAGATTTTTTCAGCACTAGTGCCATCTAATTTCACGCCATCAGGTGTGATATAGCCTTGTACCAGCAATTTGTACATTTGCCCAACAATTAAGTCGTTCAATTGTACCCATTCCTTCACTTTCTGATTTGGTAGAGCTTGTAATTGTTTTTCGCCGTTTTGACCTGTTGCTTTTGTATGAATCGTAGGGTTAACAATACGTATTGTTTGACCTTTGTCGTGAATGTCGGTGTGAGAAGCGACTAAACGTCCGTCACGATACACATTTTCAAATACGACTGTCTCTTTTCCTGCTAATGCGCTGGCGTCAAAGACAAAATCTAAAGCAATCGTTCCATCAGGATTTTCCGCAACAAATACTTTAGTTGCGATAACTTCTTTTCCATTAACCAACAAAGGCACGTCTTTTCCTGCTTGAATAGACGCTTCTTTATCCATTAACACGCCATTGACAGTATACGTTTTTCCTACAATCAAATTGCTATATTTGACAACGTCTGTAATGGTTACTCTGCTTAGTGGGTTTACTTTTTGTTGGTTTGTGTATTTCCCCATAGCTGTTGTACCGATTTTTGGTGGAATGCGTTTGTTTTCCACTTCCAATGCAATCGCAGTACCGTCTTTATCAACGGTTACGGTAAATGGTACGTCTTTATCTAATGCTTGGTAACCTGCCAATGGTTTGACTTCTTTAAACCAGTAATCACCGACTAATAAATCATTGACCTTGATCTTGCCATCTACATCCGTTTTGAATGTGCCGACAAACGTTGTCTTTCCTGTTTCATCTTTTTTGTACAAGTCAAATTCAACACCAGCAATCGCTGTTTTTTGGTCAAAATTGGTTGTGGTGTCGTATTTAAACACTTCCACATTCGCTTTGGCCAATCGGTTCGCAAAATTGATTACTTGAATCGTATCTGTATCGCTTGTCACTGAAAAGACATAGGGTGTAGGGTTTAAGACATATTTTTCAGGTGCTTTGATTTCTCGCAACTCGTAACGGTCTTTTCCGTATTTTAAGGTATCCGTTGTAACAAAGTACCCTTTCTCATTCGTTGTGAATACGTCTGAAAGCTCTGTATCGTTCGGTAATGCCATTGACACATAGCCACCTTTACCATTGTTTGCTAATTTATCCCAAATTTTGAATTGAGTACCCGCTAAGGCAATGGTTTTCCCTGTTTCTTGGTCTACTTTAACTACTTTTAATTTTTGTTCAATGATTTTATCTTCTAAAACATAGTTGATTGTTTGACCGTCTTTTTCAATTGTGACAGCAAACGGTTGAATTAATTTGTACCCTTCCATTCCTTTTGTTTCAGAAATTTCGTAGTCATCATAAGCAAGACCTTTAAACTCAAAGTAGCCATTTTTATCCGTTGTTGTTTTGACTACTTTACCTGTTGTTTTAGATTTTGCTTGTAACTCAACACCAGCTAATTTTGGTTTAATATCAGAATTTGTTGTTGCGACTAATTCTTTGTTTCCAACTTTGTAACCATTAATGTTTCCTTTGATAACACGGTCTTTAGCAGTAATTACCGCTGTTTCTCCAGCAGGTACAGATACAAAAAGTTTGTCCGTTGATAACGTGTACCCTTTAGGCGCTTGGATTTCTTGGAAGTAGTACTTGATTGGGTCTAAGTCTTTTACTTCTGCTTGGACTTTGCCATTTACATTTTTTAAGGTGACTTCGGCAACTTTTGTTCCATCTTCTTTGTACAAACCATATTTAGCGCCTTCTAAAGTCGCTTTTCCTTGGGCTTTATTTCTTGTTTCAGTATCTTCTTTAACGATTTTGACATTTCCATTTTTAATTACTTGTAAAGTTAACCAGCTATCTAACGGGTCAAAAGGTTTTAGCACCCCAATTTTTTGGGCATTACCGCTTGTATAAACTAAAGGTGTACCAACAATTGTAATTCTATCTAAATGAATTGTCGCATTATCTGGTGCATTTTTATCAGCTGTAACAATTAATTTATTACCTTCAATTTTTGCATTTACACCCGAAGGGGTACGGATACCTTTAACATTGCTTAACGTGTTATTCGTATCTACAAAAACACCTTTTTCACCAACTTTAATTGGTTTCTTTTGTTTGTGGAAGGACGCTCGTTGTTCAGCTTCTTTTACTGATTTCAAAATATCAGCTTTTCTAGCTTCGTAATTTAACCCATCGTAAATAGTATGGTACTTCGCACCTAGCAGTTCCCAAATGAGCATTTGTGTAGCAATATATTGCTCGTCAGATTGGTCTTTATTTGCAATATAACCAAAATGAGAAATCATAGTTAATTTATTCCGTAAAGCTTGGTCTTTAAATAAAGTATCAAGATTTGCTCCAGTATGAACAGCTCCTATCGCAGCCTCTTTATTCGGTTCAAGACAGAAAGCAACTTCTCCATTAACATAGAACTTTGCCCATCTATCCATTGTGAAGTTTTCACGGTCTTTTGCGGAGTAGACAATCCAGTTAATCCCTTTATCAATCCACTTTACATCTAATTTTTGTTGTGGCAAGGCTTGTCTTTTTGCTCTTGACTTAACAACTTCTTTTTTATCTGTAGTCGCTTTTGCTGGTTTTACAACTTCCTTACTTTCTACTGTCGGTTCAGCAGGTTGCTCAGCTTCTTTACTGCCTACAACCGGCTTAGTAGGTTGCTCAACTTCCTTACTTTCTACTGCCGGCTCAGCGGGTTTTTCAGTTTCTTTACTGTCTACAGTCGGTTCAGCTGGTTTTTCAGCTTCCTTACTTTCTACTGTCGGTTCTGTTGGAATTATTGGACTATCAGCAGCATTTTGTTCTTCACCGATCGTCGCATCGATATTTTGTTTTTCATTTCCAGTAACAGGAATTTCTTGTGTTGGCTCTGTAGTTGCTTGTTCAGCTGGTTTTTCGCTAATAGCTGGTTCCTGCTGAATAACTACTTGTTCATTGCTTACTTGGGTCGTTTGTTGTGCTGAATCAGTTGTTTCAGCAGCGTTTACTAATGCATTCCCACCAAATAGGAACATATTCGCAAACAACACAAGCATCATTCCCTTTAGAAATGAATACAATCTTTTTTTACTATTCATGTCTAAATCTCCTTTTCTCTTTATTTTGTGGCACAAAAAAAAGAAGACATGAAGCAAATGTCTTCTTTTTTAACTATTTCTTATTTTAAACTCACATTAATTTTTATCTGGGTTATAGAAATCTACCGTCCATTGTCCCAATTGTTCATACTCTTTATTTACTAATTCAATTCCAGAAAATCCATAACCAAACCATTTGCTTTTTTCATCACGAATTTGTGATTCTCCGTAGGAAATTGCTTCAGCTTGACTATTGAACGTCATTCCACTATTTCCTAAATTGATAGGTGTTGTGTCTTTTTCAGGTGTAACAGGTTTTTCAGGTTCTGTTGGTTCTACTGGCTTTTCAGGTTCCGTTGGTTTGCTTGGTTCAGTAGGTTCCACTGGCGTTGTTGGTTCTGTTGGTGCCACAGGCGTTTCAGTTTGACCTGTATCCCCATTTTCAGAAGGTGTTGTTGCTGGTGTCCCATCTTGGTTGCCAGTTTGTGGTTGTGCTGGTGCAATCGTTTGTCCATTATTTTGTGGCGTTTGCGCTTGGTTTCCGTTGACAGGTTCTCCTGCTGGTTTAGAAGCGTCTACTTTATCCTTATCTTGAATAACTGATTGACTGACTACTTGACCATTGCTTTCTTTAACGGTTGCCACATTACCTTCAAAGCTAATGACACGTCCAACTGGTAAGCGGTACTGTTCCCCAGCACTTAAGTTAATCCCGTTGATTTCAGCTAATTTGACATGGTTTACATTAATTTTTTGTCCAATCGCCCATAACGTATCTCCAAGTTTCATCGTGTATTCTTTTTGTCCGTTGACAATTTGAATTTGGTCAGGCGTGTTGGCTTTCCATTCTGCTGCATTTGCTTCATGGCCAGCAATTACAACCCCACCTAATGCAATGCTTGATACAATTAACCCTTTTACAATGCTACTTTTCATTTTTTCCTTCCTCACTTTCAGTTTTTAGTCTTTTTAATTCTTCTTTGAACAATTCCTCAGTAACAAGCCCTTGTGTCAATTTTCCAACATATGTCTTTTTTTGCTTCCATAACTCGACAATTTCCTTCAAATCATCTATTGCTTCGGGATTGACGGTTATTGTCCGCATTTTTTTTCTTTGCATAAATGCTCCCTTCTTTCATCTTACAAACATAGTTTAGCACATAAATAGTTGTATCGCAACTGTTTTGCAACTATTTTCAAAAAATCTTTTTTTTGTTATATTTAGATAAGATAAATGAAAAGGAGACATCTCATGACAACTAGAAAAAAAGTGATAGGCGGTATTTTAGGAAGTGTTGTTGTATTTCTTTTAGTTGCAATCGCCTTCTCCCTTCAAGGAAAACCAACGATAACCAAAGAAAGTAAGCCAAGCAGCAGTCCTTCTGTTTCAGTAGAATCAAAAGAAGAGTCAAAAACAGACACGACTTTGCCGACACGTGCTGACCTAAAAAAACAACTCGGCGCAGCTTATGAGGACTTAGGCAGCTGCCAAATCATTACTGTTTTTTATGAAGACAAGAATCAAGCAACATTGGAAAATAAACAAGGTATACAGGTTCAATCGTCCCTTTCTCTTGATAATGAAACAGAGTTAACGTTCACGTTAAAAGACGTTGAACCGCCTATCAAGGGTCTTAAGGTGGGCGACACCGTCTCATTGGTTCGGGCCAACGAAAAACTTTACGCTTACCAGTAACATCAGGTGACCGACATTTTCGCTTCATACTACCGCCTACTTTCTTTGGTTATTCAGTTTTCAAGGTGCTATAAAAGATTTTTTTTGCGCACGAAAAACACTCTTATTTACTAATTTTGGTGCGTCAGTTTTTGTTTCGCAGGGTTTCTAGCAATCGTAACCCCAAACTCACAGGAAACGAACACAAGCTCTTCCGTCTTGTATTCTGAGCAGAATACGCTCTCTCATATTTCATGTGGTAATTGTACTCAACGTCCGGTACGTCCATATGAGGTCATGGCGTCTCTCCATGTAATGTGCCGATTCACTGGCTCAGCCGTCTCTAAACGACGGCGTCCATGTTCTAACCCCTGTCCCTTAGTAGGCACGCTGATAAACAGGGCAGTAGCTGACTTCTACTGACTATCCAATTATTCTACTTAGCAATGGCTTTCTTGTGGTTGTCTCATTTGGCTTTATCACCAACTGGATTTTTTACTTTTCGTCCGCCGTACGCCAACGGTAAACCTTTGGACTACTCGTTCCACCTTACTGACAATCACCTTTCGGTTTTTTAGTTTGGCTTTGCTAATGAAAATTAGCAAATAAGAATGTTTTTCGTCCTTTCGTTACGGCATATGCAAGGAAATATGGCTGTAAATTTCTTGAGCGCTTGCTGGTTGTTTTCGGCTACACTCACCTTTGCCTGTTGTTAGCAATTCTGAGTGCTTGTTAAGGCGTTGAGCTATAATTATTCCATTTTTGTCATAAAGTCGCTCTATGCGCCCGAAAATGGCTTCTACGGACGTTTTAGAATGTTCCTTCGTGTATTTCCGCCCGTCTCGATACCAACTCGTACAAAATAAAACATCATTCCCTAAAATCTTGATTTTAGGTTTCCCTTTGCCGTTCAGTCCGAATAAATGCGCTTGTGTCCCAAATTCTTTCACTTCTTCCATTGTGATTTTTACTCCCTTATCCAACACTACACCGTTGCCAAAAATCTATAAATATTTCTAACCAACTATAAAAGTTGTCAGATTTATGTTTATTTCCTGTTTCTACGTGTCCGATTTTGCCACTTGCTCGCTACTCTCGTTTGCTATAACACTCCGCAGGCGTTAATTCGGATACAACGAATCCTACATATCTACGTTTCTGTTTCAGTAGAAGCTCGTAGATTACGCACTATAACTAGCTAAATTCAGACTTGCATTATAATCTCTATCCGCTGTATATCCACATTTATCACAATGGTACGTGCGGTCTGATAATTTTAAGTCTACTTTTTTATGCCCACATTCATGGCATAACTTAGAACTCGGATAGAACTTATCTGCTTCCACTAATTCAATGCCATAGTCCTCACACTTGTATTGAAGTTGACGTTTGAACTCATAGAATTTTTGTTGAGCAACTGATTTAGCTAAGTGCTTATTTTTCATCATTCCTTTTACATTCAACGTTTCTACAACGATTCTTGATGGTTTGGTTTTCACTATCTCTGTTGTCGTTTGATGTAAGTGATTCTGACGAATATTCGCTAGTTTTCGATGTGTATGCCGAATTTCCTTTTCTAATTTATAGATGTTACACGTTTTGACAAATCGGTTTCCCTCCTTATTCATATCGTATTTTCGAGAGACGTTGCGTTGTAACCGGCGTAAGCGTTTCTCGATTTTTCTTACTTTTCCTGTTTTGTTAATGTTTTTGTAGACTTTTCCATTAGAAACAATGGCTAAGTCTTTGATGCCAAGGTCAATTCCCAGTATCTCACCTGTTAAGTTCTGCACTGGTTTTTCTTCCTCAATACCAACTGAAACATACCAATACTTGCCATCAAAACTGATTCGTGGATTGGAATACTTCGTATTCATCGGTAGTTGCTCGCTTGTTTTTACCCAACCGATTTTTTCAAGTAAAACTGATTTTGACTTCACTTTCAGCTTGATGTTGTCATTATAAAAAGCTGGTTTCGACTTCTTTCTTGACTTAAATCGTGGCTTTTCAGCCTTTAAACGACTTTTGCCTGTCATACCATCAAACCATTTTTTGTAGGCATCACAAGCATCTTTTACTGCCTGTTTGGCAATATTATTAGATACTTGATTCAACCACGAATACTTTGGACGTTTCTTCATTTTTGTGATGTGCTTACGCAAATCATTATTATTGATAAACTTTCCACCGAACCGATGGTTCAATTCTTGAATTTTCAACGTCCAGTTAAAAATCCATCGAGAAGTCCCAGCTGATTGCCATAATTGTTTTTCTTGTTCCTCAGTCGGGCGTAGTCTTACTTTCTTGGCTCGTATCATCTTCCATCAACTCCTTAATCATCTTCTTAGCTTTATTCGCTCGTTTTCCTTGTAATCGGCAACTAAAAACCGTGACAATCTGAATTAAGTCTTCGACTAATTCCTGTTCTTCTGTCTTTTCTGTGTTGTCAATGATTTCTATTTCTGTCCCATATTTATTACAAAGATTTTCAATAAGTTCATAACCGAAACGGATTAAGCGATCTTTATGTAGAATCACTACCTTGTCTATTTCTCCATTGGTAATTCTATCGATTAGTTGGTTTAATCCTTTTTTATTGTAGTTGATTCCACTACCGATATCTTGAATGATATCGAATTGATATCCTCGTGCAATCATATAAGTTTTGACGTTCTCTATCTGACGTTGTAGGTCATCTTTTTGTTTATTTGAACTTACTCTACAATAACCAATGGTTATTTTCTTTGGTTTCTTTCTTCCAGCGATTCCTAAGAATTGATTTCGTTGTTCTTCAGAATAATAACGAGTACCACCTTGAGAAACGTGAGCGGGCTTTAATTCCCCTTTTTTATCCCAGTTTCTCAACGTTTGTGGTGTTACACCTATCTGTTTTCCAAATTCACCTATCGAATACATAGTCATAATCTTCACCTCAAAATGATTATACCATATATCGATATTTAGAATGATATTTTTATAGATATTTATATATTCAAGTTAACTGTTGTTACCCCCCTGTCAAATTTTATTCAAAAACAAACAAAAAAGGGAGACACACCGTTTGCTTGGTGTGTCTCCCCAAATGCCATAGTTTAGACCTCAACGTTCTCTCACTAAGAAAATATATGTTAATTACGATATAATTTTCTTTTCAGTTTGAGTAAAACATGCTAAAATGTACCGTTGTGGTGCAAACTACAACACAGGGAGCCAGTGCAAACCGTGTAGGGCTATCTACATGGAGTTTTGCGGCAATGTTTCGACGACGCTATAAAGAGCGGGAACTCTTTATATGCCGAGAAACATTGTTACATGGCTTCCTTTTTTGTTTATCTTTGAACAAGACAAACAAAATTTTTTATATTTACACCCACTCAAAAGCGAACAGGTGTTTGCTTATGGTTTTATACTAGCAAATTCTAAAATTTATTTCAAGTATTTGTCTGCATTTTAGCATTATTCTTTCTATAACGCAACAAATACATTTGTTAGCACAATGAGATTTATCTAAAGAAAAACGATAATTGAACATAAGCAACCTATAGGAGGTGTTTATGTTTGAGAAATACATTTGTTGAAGACAGAAATATACCTGAAGATAATTTGTCAGATATTTTGGTAAAACTTGGAATGAAAATCAAACTAGCTCGAGTAGAAAGAAAACTTTCAGTGCTTCAATTATCACAAATTTGCGGAATTTCTGACAGTCATTTAAGCCATATTGAGAATGGGAAAGTTAAAGCACCAAGTGTCAATCTTTATTTAAAAATTTTTTATGGATTAAACGTGAAACCTAGTGAATTTTTTGGTATTTTAGACGAGTTACCTCCATTTGATTCTATGTAAAAAAGCGTAAGGATTGACTTCCTTACGCTTTTTGTCGAGTATTGTTTAACTTGTTTAGTTCTTCTGCTGTTGCTTCTCGAACCGTTGGCTGCTGCTCTTTAATTCTTTTATTGCAACTGTACTTTCAGATAAGCTCTTGTCTAAAACCTCACTGTCTGTAAAGTTTGCTACTTTTCCTTTACTATCAAGATACTTTTTCAATAAAACATGCGTGTACCTTATGCTATCTTTTCCTGCGCTAAGGATTATTCTAACAGCTTGTTCATCTTCCATTTATTTATCCTCCTATTTCTGTTCATCTGGTAAAAAAACAACTTTAAAAAAGAACACAAACTCAAACAACCCTAAAACAATTAATGGTAAAATATACCAATTACACATTGCATGAAAACTAAATTTTTCATTAAAAGCTTCTTGAACTGTAATTGGGTATTGAGATATGTCAAAATAACTCATTGGCAAAATGCTGTGTGTTGTTATTAATGCAACAACTTGTCCGTAAATCCAAGTTGTTAAAGCAATAGTAATACCATAAAAAAGAAGAAATATTGGAGACTTGAATAATATTCTTATTGCTAATGAAGATAACCACATAATGTAGTAGAACGGTTTGATAAAGAGTAGGCGAAAAATCAAAAAGAATCTATTCATCATGTATGCCCCCTTTACTTTATGATAACTATTTTTTAAATTCTTGGATTTTCGAGATACTTGCATATTTTTTACCAGTTTCACGATAATCTTCTTGAAAAACTTTAGTGACTAAAACTATTTGTTTTTTGTTTCCACGAACCACTGAATTCATTTGAATGTTTTTGCCTTGAAGCGCTTCAGGAATGTGCCAGTAATATTTTTTAGCTTTTGGTTTATATAATAATTCTCCGTCTACAGGAAATAAATGAATGCCTTCGATTGTATTATTTGCTGTCATTTTTTTCGTCTCCTCGCTAATTATTTTCGTTTGGTTCTAACCAGTTGTGCAAAAGAATAGGTGATCTGTTGCTGTCATTTGGTTTTTCCCATGCTTGCATTTGTAGTATGCAATTTTCAAAGGTGGTACAAAAAGCCCCGAACATGTAATTGTCACGATTCTTAATCTTGTGGTCGGTCTTAATTTTATGATACACCTTGCGTAAAGTGGTCTCTATTTCCTCTTGCCAATCTTCTGCAACTAAGGTGCGGTCATATTTTTTTTCTTGTTTATTTTTTGCTCGAATAATAATGCCAACTGTTTTATGCGCTTCCTGAATAGTCTGGCTGAATAATGCAATCAAATCTAAACAACGTTTATCTAAAAATGATTGGTCTTGTGTTTCTGAAAAAGACTGCAATAATTCTCGATTTTGTAAATCTTCTTTTTTCGTATCTTTTACTGTATCTTTATATGTATCTATATATTCTTTATATAGATATAGTAAAGAATTTTTACTTCCGCTTGTACCAAGGGTTTGAGGGTCGTTTTTCGGAAGTAAAGAATTTTTACTTCCGCTTGTACCAAGGGTTTGAGGGTCGTTTTTCGGAAGTAAAGAATTTTTACTTCCGCTTGTACCAAGGGTTTGAGGGTCGTTTTTCTCGGTGCTGCCTCTTAAATAAACATCTGTAGCATTAACTTCTAGTTCTGCAAGATATAGGCGGTTTGGCTCATTTTTTTTGGTTTTATTGTTAAATCCCATTCTTTTTTGAAACAATAAACCTATGTCTTCCAGTTCTTTTTTTATTTTTACTATTTTAGGTTTAGAGCAGTTTAGTAGCTCTTCCAGTTCAGAATTAGTGTAGATAAAATAAACGTTGTCATCTTCGTCTACCCAATTATTTCGTAACGAATACTCCAATCTATCCTTTAAAATCATGTATGCTATTTTGGCGTCATTAGAAATCTTTTTGTATTTGCTTCCGTACATTAATACTTTTGGAAATTGGAAATATAATTCCCCATATACACTTTTAGATTTTATAAATTGAAATTCTGACATATAAAAAGCCTCTTTTCTTATCCCAATCTAATGTCAGGAAAGAGGTTGAAATTATATTGTTGAGTGAGCCATATCATGTATGCTATAATAATTGCAAAGCAACACCCAATATAATATTTTTCCCTTTCCCGCCTGTTGCAGGTGTGAAGTTTATAGTCGCCAAACTGCAAAACTTCACACTCACGTGTGGGATTTTTTTATTTGTACATATAGGATACAAGATAAATTAACTGTTGTAAATTGCTTTAAATAAGCATTTTTAGTAACGCATAACACATAACACATAACATTGTGTTATGTGTTACTAAGCTTTTTCGGAGCAATTATTCTAGCTATTTGCTAAAATGTTAAATATTAAATGTTATATGTTATTAACATTTACAACTTAACTATTTTTAATTCAATTAAAGATTCTAATTTTTTCCAAACTTCTTTTTGTTCAGCTTTGTCTAATGATTTTAAGTATAACTCTAACCCCTGTTGAACTATTGAATAAAACTCTTTATTTTGTGTCACTGATATTGCTTTTATTAAGGCATGAGTTTCTTTGTGTAATCTCACATTTTGACCGTTTTTCAGCTCAGAATTTGGGTGTAAGATTTTGTTTTGAAAAGATTTTGACGATACATCTTCTTTCTTACTTGTAAGATATTGATTATCGCTACTATTTTTTGGAACAGCCTGAGTTGGTTTTCTGCTAAATATATCTTTACTGGTTGACATTGTTTTCGTCCTCCCCAATTCTATCAATTAATTCATTTGTAACCTTGTTATACAGCAAATGGACATTCTTATCATGAGCGTCATTAAGATTATTAGTTACCCCTGTCCAATCAAATCGTTTAATTCTTCGTAGCTGTTTAATAGGGTGTTCAAAGATATTCTCAGCTCCAAACTCTTCTTTTGCCTGATTAATAATTTGTTCATCATATTCAGAATTATTTTCCATTAAAACTGGTAATATTCCTAGCGCTTTTACGTCTAGTTTATAAGTGTCTCTTAATTGCGATAAATAGTTAGCATATCTGACTGCTTTTCTATAAGATTTCATTTGTGTTTGCAAAACGATCAATATATAGTCACTAGCAACTATTGCAGAATCTGTGTAAATATTTATTGTTGGCGGTACATCTATAATAATGTAATCGTAGTTTGATTTAATATCGTCTAAAATTGATTTAAGAAAGAAGTCTTTTTCTTTTTTTGATTTAAGATTATCATCTAAAAAATCTTGGTAATTCACCAAATCAGTATCAGAAGGAATTAGATCCCAATTTTCTGTAACATGAATAATCGATTTTTTTGGTTGCCCACTTTTAATTGCTCCATAGAAAGTGAATTCAAATTTATCCGATATATTTTGCTTATAAACAAACTCCATCGTTGTAAAAACTAAATCAGTAGCGTCAGCTTGCATATCAAAATCAAGTAAACAAGTTTTATAACCTTTACTTGCTAATGTGTAGCTAAGTAATACAGCATTCGTGGTTTTACCTACACCGCCTTTTAAATTTCCAGTAGTAATAATTTTCGCCATGTTAGTCACTCCTTGTGTTAATTGTTATGTGTTAATAACATTTTAACATTTAACATTTAACATTTCAAGCGTTGGTGTTTAAATTTCTATAGATAGTTGCACGACTAACCCCTGTCATTGCTTGAATCTCTTTAAAGGAATACTCGTTTGAATGGTAGAGTTTCAAGGCACGTTCTAAGTCTGCTGGATTGGTTTTCGGACGTCCACCTTTTCGTCCTCTTGCTCTAGCACTCGCTAGCCCCTCATTGGTTCGCTGGACGATAAGGTCTCGCTCAAACTGACTAAAGGCTTGAAAAACGGTCATCATCAACGTTCCCTGTGGCGTTGTTGTATCAAAGTTTTCTTTTAGAGAAAGAACAGAAATGTTTTGTTCTTGAAAGTAGTTGATTAGTTCAATTAAATCTTTTGTCGAACGTCCTAGGCGAGAAAAACTTTCTACGATAATCATATCTCCTGCACGTGCCTTATCTTTTAGTCGATTCAATTCAGGTCTGTTTGCTTTCGTTCCTGATAGTTTTTCCGTGAGAATTTCATCACAATTTTGTTCGTTCAATAAATCTAATTGCCGTGTTAAATCTTGTCCTTTTGTACTTACTCGTGCATAGCCAAAACGTTTCATTGCTTCGTTCACTCCAAATTGTTTTTGATTTGTTGCAGCTGTTCAATGGCTACCGCATAGAACGCTGCTTCGGATAAAATGAGAAGGTCTTGTCCCTGTTCAATCAATTCACGTGCGGTTTGTTCTTTGTTCGTATACGTTGAATGTTCAAATAATGATTTTGTGTAGTGACCACAAACGAGTATATCGGTTTGTTTGGTCACGGTGGACTGACAATGTCCATGCAAGGAATAGACTAGCCCTTGTGCTTGTTTCCTGTTCATGGTTAGCAGCGTACCTGTGAAAACGACGGTTTTATTTTTGAACGACAAGTTTCTCACTCCATTCTTTGGTTTGTCCTTTTTATTGTATCACAAACGGGAGTATATGAGACGTTGAAATTGAGACGGGTTATGAGAAAAGAGGAACCCTTAGTTTAAAGGATTCCTCTTTTTTATTGATTGTTTCTTTTTGAAGTCTCACAAACCGTCGTTTTTGATACGGCTACTTTGGCATTCCTTTTTCATAATGTGACCATGCACTCCAAACTTTTACCAAATGTTTTTCTTTTTCTATTGTGTAAACAACTCTGTGTTTGCTGTTAATTCTCATAGAAAAGATTTGTTTGTTTCGAGGACTTAATTTTTCTCTACTTCTAATATTTTCATATGGATTTTTTTTAAGAATACCGATAATATCCTCGTAATCAGAGATTAAACCAGTTGCTTTTAGTAAAGGTAGTTGCTTCTTTAATACATCTTTATGCACTTTTACTTGCCAATCAGTAGCCATATTAAACTACCTCAAAATCATCATCTTTTTCGTTTTCCATTAGATTAAACACATAGTCCAATGTACCAGTTCTTTGCAAGTAGAGTTCTTCTTGTAGGGTCTCCCACTCTCTTTTAGAAATCATGATAATTCCATCATTCAAGCCGTTTTTTGAATTCATAGTAATTTCTATTTCAGAATTTGAATTAGCTACTTCTTTCAACACTTTAAACATATCTTTTCTTAAATTTGTTGGAGTAATAGTTTCCAAACCGAACACCTCTTTCTTTTTTTATATGTACATTATAACGTACATGTAAAAAGAAGTCAAGTATCTATCCCCCGTTCTTTTCAAGAACATGCGCCACATACAGGCTATCAATACTAGCCATTGGGAGTTTTTCTAGTTCTTCATAAGTGAAGTCACTGTTTCGTACAATCAAACTTATTTTTTCTTCTTTGGTCATAATTCCCAACTCACTTTCATTGTTCGATCGATTTTACTTGTGCCATCTTCATAGTGAAACACGACGTTTGGCTGCACGTTGTACTCATAGATATTAAAATTAAGTGTACCTGCACTGTCAATGGCTTGCAACCAGTAGCCCCGTGGCATTCGTTCATTTCCTCTAAAAACGGTCACTATTTGATACACGACTTTATTTCCGTTGGTTTTTTGCGCTTCTCGAACCAACTTCTCGTAGGTTGTCTGAACTTTTTGATTCGAAAAAGCGGTCTGTGTGGCAAGATTTTTCGGGTTGTCTTGGCTCCCTAATTCTCCTTTTTTAAAGTTTCCCTCTGGTTCAAAGTTAAAACTAGACGTATAAGCAAGCAAATGTCCTCGGTTGACAATTTCTTTTCCATCAACCTGTTTTTGGTGCCAGCCTGTCGGTTGCCATACTTGCCGTTCTCGCCCTTCGGAACGTCCTAGATTTTGTTTATCAAGGTAAGCAGTAACAACTGTGGTGCGGTTCAATGGGTCTAAATCGCCATAAATCACCTTGTTTTCTTGCCACTGGGAAATATCCAGTGTAGACTGCCCATTATTTACGTTTAAAACGGCATTATCGCCACTATGAAAGTCTAAAGCAGCTAATTGGTCGTATTGTTGCTGGTCAATGCTTGTGGTAGCTGTTCCATGGTTTTCTCGCTGTTTTTGTTCGTTTTTACTATCTAACGGATTGCGTACCGTTTGAACGGTTTTATCTGATTGTAAATGTGCGAACCAAGTATTGATTTCTTGCTTATTTCCTAGTCCTAGCCCCACAAGCAAAATCGTAAGGAAGCAGCTTAGCCGCTGTTTTTGTTTCTTCGTCATATTCGTTTCCTCCTTCATCATGAAAAGTGTAGACACTTTATTTATGAGTGCCGACACTTTTTTAATCCCACATCAAAATGGGCTTGTTCATGCGCAATCAATACGTCCAAACCATGGGCAAGAATTTTGCTCTCTGAAAGGACGTACTTTTTGGCTAGTGCAGTTAATGCCACTTGCTGTTTTGGGGTCAATGTAGCGACTACTCGTTTATTTTCTTTTTTTATAGTCATTGTCCTGCTCCTTCTTTAAAACCAAAAGTAGCGAAATAAGAGCCAGCCAACCACAAGAATCACACCAGACAAAAGTAGGCGTATCCCTTTTTTAACCAATCGACGCAAGCGACCAAAAAAGAAGGAACGGAGTAAACCAGCGCCAAACGTAGAATAAAAAAGCGGAAAAAGCAATGCCAATAAATCATTTTTCATTTTTGAATCCCTCCTGTTGTCGTCTTCTTTTTACTGCTTGTTTCTCTTTATACGCATACCCTCTATACGCATTGGGCTTTGATTTATAGCCATAGCCTTGGGCGTCGTCTAAAATTTCCCCTGTGTCCATTTGAACAATCACAAATCGAGGGTCATAGTGCTTGGATAAGGTTTCAGAAGCAACGGCTTTTATATTTTTTCCAATCATGTGATACACTCCCTTCTCTCGTAAGGACAGCAGGGGGGGCTGTTCTTACGAGGGGTTTTCTTGTATTTTCTTGTTTTTTAGTCTATACTCAACGTGTAAATTAATTTTTTTCAGTTTTGAAGTCCTGTAGTGAGGGCTTCTTTTTTTGTGTCCACTTTTTGGGAGCCGTACATTTCACGAAGGGTGTTCATATCGTAATGTTTCCGACTACGTTTTTTGTAGTCACTTGGCGCTTTATACCATGCGTATTTTTTAGGTGAATAACGAAATGCTAGGGCTTTTATATCGTCCTTATATGGTTTGGTATTCCCCGTTAGCCAGATAAACGTTCCCACGATTTCAATTGCGACACCGTCCATTTTTAGGGCAAATAAGCGGTTTAATATGTCTTTGAATTGTTCGGGCGTTTCAGTCGTTTCTTTTGTATAGGTTTCGCCGTCTTTGTTCTTATGGGTGTTTTTCAGCTTGCTAAACAATTCATCATATTCATTGTTCAGTTGCGCCATTTCTTCATTGCTACCGCCACAATCGGGGTGTAATTTCAATGCTAGTTTTTTATAGGCTTTCTTTAATTCTTCAAGGGTTGATACCTGTTGAATGTAGGTCATTTTTTATCAGCGCCTTTCTTTCTTAGTTGTTCCATTCTCTTGTAAGCATTCTCATAGCCTCTGAAAATACCAAAGTCAGAAGCTAATTTCCTTTTTTTTCGCACTTTATAATAGATACCGTTGTTGTCTAAAAAATTCCGAATGACTATTTTCTCAATCATATAAGACATTTTACCGTCCCTCTTTTCGGTTTTGCGTCGCTTTTAAAATTAAATCGGGCGTTTTTAGACGATAATCTGCGTCCTTAGTTGTCATG
>NZ_BCQJ01000016.1 GCF_001544375.1 Enterococcus canis NBRC 100695
ATTCTAGATGAGACAACCCAACAAAAAACCGCCTTGTTTTCCACCATGAACACGACCTTGAATGGTGTCGACTATTTTAAATCAGCCTTAACTACGCCGGAATCACTGGAGCTTTATGAGATGATGGCCCAAGCCGTGGCTAACGGCATGACTCATTTGATTATGGAAGTCTCTTCACAAGCCTATAAAACGCAGCGAGTCTATGGTTTAACCTTTGATGTGGGAATTTTTCTCAATATTTCGCCGGACCATATCAGTCCCATTGAGCACCCGACTTTCGATGATTATTTCTATTGCAAACGGCAGTTATTGCTAAATAGTGAGACTTTAATTTTGAACCGCGAAAGTGATTATTTTGACTTGTTGCAAGCCTTAGCTGATCAGCAAGAAGTCCCTGTTTTTACTTACGGGAGCCAAGCTGCTAATGCCGACTACCGTTACATCCCGTCGGCTGACGATTCATTAAGCTTCACCGTCAAAAGCCTACACGATCCGCTCCACGTTGCAGGAGACTACCAAATTCAATTAGCCGGTGATTTTAATAAAGGGAATGCCTTAGCTGCCCTCTTAGCCACCGCTTGTGCTGGTGCCGAACGGTTGGCTGCACAAACCGGCTTGGCGAAAGTCACGATTCCTGGGCGTATGGAGCAATTAGCCTTACCGAATGGCGCTACCGTCTATGTCGATTATGCACACAATTATTTAAGTCTAGTCAGCCTGTTACAATTTGCCCGCAGTGAGCATCCTAATGGTCGCCTGCTGGTGGTGATTGGAAGCACTGGCAGTAAAGCCGTTTCCCGGCGGCAAGATTTCGGCAAGGCATTAAGTGAGTATGCTGATTTTGCTATTTTAACAACGGATGACCCTGATATTGAGGATCCTGCTGAAATCACGGCGCAGATTCAAGCCGCTATCACCAGCTCTATTGAGGTTGTTACGCTCCTTGATCGAACAAAAGCAATTCAATATGCCCTTAATCAAGCCACCGCTAACGACACGGTGATCTTAGCAGGTAAAGGCGCTGATCCTTATCAAAAAATCAATGGCGTTGATGTGCCTTACGCCGGCGATTTAAATATCGCGAAAGAATGGGTCAATTTACAGTCATAACAAAAAATCTCAGCAAAGCCTTGCGCCTTGCTGAGATTTTTTTCATTATGGCTAGTTTGCCACGATATTTACTAGTTTGTTAGGAATCGCGATTACTTTACGAACAGTCTTATCTGCAATAAAGCTTTGGACATGTTCATCGGCCAATGCTAATTTTTCCAGCTCATCTTTCCCTAGATCACGAGCAACTTGAACTTTATTACGAACTTTGCCGTTAACTTGGAAAACAACCTCGATTTCATCTTCCACCAGTTCAGCTTCATCATAGACCGGCCATGGCACATATGAAATGCCTTCGTCATTGCCTAAAATAGCCCATAATTCTTCACTCATGTGAGGGGCGATTGGAGCCAGCATTTGTACGAAGCCTTCCACATATTCATATGGCAACACATCCACTTTGTAAGCTTCATTGATAAAGACCATCAATTGAGAGATAGCCGTATTAAAGTGGAGTTGTTCATAATCTTCCGTTACTTTTTTCACGGTTTGGTGATAGATTTTTGTCAGTTTACCATCATTAACGGTGGTGATCCGGTCCCGCATCTTATCCTCGTCATCCACCAATAAACGCCAAACCCGATCTAGGAATTTCCGACTACCCTCTAAGCCATTTTCGCTCCAAGCAATCGACGCATCCAATGGTCCCATAAACATTTCATATAGACGTAAAGTATCCGCACCATATTTTGCGACAACATCGTCGGGATTCACTACGTTACCGCGTGATTTCGACATTTTTTCATTATTTTCGCCTAGAATCATTCCTTGGTTATACAGCTTTTGGAAAGGTTCTTTTGTTGGTACCACGCCAATGTCATAAAGGAATTTGTGCCAGAAACGAACATACAGCAAGTGCAGTACCGCGTGTTCTGCCCCACCAATATAAATATCCACTGGTAGCCAACGTTTTAATTTTTCCATGTCTGCTAACTCATTCTTATTGTGTGGGTCGATGTAACGTAGATAATACCAAGAACTACCGGCCCATTGTGGCATGGTATTTGTTTCACGGCGCCCTTTTTTCCCAGTTTCAGGATCAACGACATTGACCCATTCGCTAATATTCGCTAATGGTGACTCACCAGTACCACTTGGCTTGATATCTGTGGTTTTAGGTAAACGGAGGGGTAATTCTGATAATGGCACTGTTGAGGTTGTACCATCTTCCCAATGAATAACGGGAATCGGTTCGCCCCAATAGCGTTGCCGTGAGAAGAGCCAGTCGCGCAAGCGATAGCTGATCTCTTTTTTACCGACGCCTTCCGCTTCTAGCCAGGCATTCATTTTTTCAATCGCTTCTTCTTTATTCAAACCGTCTAAAAAGCCAGAATTGATATGCACGCCGTCGCCAGTGAAGGCTTCATTTTCGATATTGCCACCAGCTAATACGGGAATAATATCAATATTAAAGGTCTTAGCAAAAGCATAATCTCGTTCATCATGGGCTGGTACGGCCATGATTGCACCCGTTCCATAGCTTGCTAACACATAATCAGCGATCCAGATTGGAATTTCGGCACCATTTGCCGGATTAATGGCGTAAGCCCCCGTAAAGACACCAGTTTTTTCTTTGGCCAGGTCTGTCCGATTTAAATCCGATTTGCGCTCAGCCTCTTCAATGTATGCTAATACCGCTTCCCGTTGTTCTGGCGTAACGATTTCTTGCACCAACGGCAACTCTGGTGCCAAAACAGCGTAAGTTGCACCAAACAAAGTATCTGGACGCGTCGTAAAGACGGTAAAGTCGTGATCGGAACCGGCAACTTTAAAGGTCACATTTGCTCCCACTGAACGACCAATCCAATTGCGCTGCATCTCTTTAATGCTTTCTGGCCAGTCAACTAATTCCAAATCATCCAGCAAGCGGTCAGCATAGGCGGTGATTTTCAGCATCCATTGACGCATGGGTTTGCGAATTACGTCATAGCCGCCCCGTTCGCTCTTGCCGTCGATTACTTCTTCATTGGCAATCACTGTCCCTAATTCAGGTACCCAGTTGACTGGGACCTCCGCTTCATAGGCTAGGCCTTTTTCGTAAAGCTTAGTAAAGATCCATTGCGTCCATTTATAATATTCAGGATCTGTCGTATTGATTTCCCGATTCCAGTCATAGCTAAAACCTAATGAATTGATTTGGCGTTTGAAAGTTTCGATATTCTTCTGCGTGAATTCAGCTGGATCATTACCAGTATCTAACGCATATTGTTCCGCCGGCAGTCCAAAAGCATCCCAGCCCATTGGATGTAAGACATTATAACCTTGTGCTCGTTTTAACCGTGAAAGAATATCGGTCGCAGTGTAGCCTTCTGGATGGCCAACGTGTAAGCCTTGACCTGATGGATAAGGGAACATGTCCAGTGCATAAAATTTTGGTTTACCAGATTCATCTTTGGTATTAAAGGTATTGTGTTTGGCCCAATATTTTTGCCATTTACGTTCTACCTTTTTGTGATCGTACATAATAAGCCTCCTATATGATTGTAATTAAAAAACGTCCTATAAAGCCTTCGCTTCATAGGACGTTTATCAACGTGGTACCACCTAAATTTGCACAACTGTGCCTCAACGTGATAACGACCGGCGCCGCTACTGCTTACTAGTTTTCAGCAATAGAACTCAGAGGCGAGTTCAAAAGTCATCCTGCATATTTCCACCAACCATATGCTCTCTAAAAAGGATGGAGCCTTTTACTATTCCTCATCGAAGTTTATGGCTTTATACTAGCAAACTTCCCGTAGAATTTCAACCAACTCTTAGTGTTTGCCCGACATAAATCACATCACCAGATAGATTATTGAGCTTTTTAAGCTGTTGAATCGTAGTCCCATAGCGTTCCGCAATCCCCCAAAGCGAATCACCACGCACAACTTTATATTTCTTATTGTTAGTAGCACTGCTGGTACTGCTATTACTACTGTTGTTTGCCGCTTGTCCCTTTTTGACAATCAACCGGTTGCCTGGGTGGATTAAATCATTTTTAATGCCATTCCATTGACGTAATTGATCCATACTGATGCCATATTTATCGGCAATCAGCCACACCGAATCGCCGGCTTTGACGGTATAGTATTGATTTTTGCTCGTCGTTTGGTTCGTATTCGGTGTACTTGGTTTGTTACTTGGCGTTGTTGGCGCCGGCTTAGAGGTAGAGGGCGTTGAAGTTGTTGCGCCACTACCCTTTTTGACAATTAAGCGGTCACCTGGATGGATCATATTATTTTTAATGCCGTTCCATTGCCGCAACTGATCCATACTGATGCCATATTTATCGGCAATCAGCCAGACTGAATCCCCCGCCTTAACGGTATAATACTGATTCGTTGGTTTCGGCTTGTTCGTGTTATTACCAGCAGCCGTATTTGATTCAACCGTGGTATCTTTAGGCGTATCAGCTGCTTTTTGAACGATTAATGTTTGACCAACGTAAATTAAATCAGAAGATAATTTATTCCAGCTTTTGATTTGCGCAATAGAACTACCATAGCGCTGTGAGATTGCCCAGAGACTATCGCCGGCTTTGACCTTGTAGGTCACATTTTGGGTTGCCCCAGTACTACCGGTGCCACTGTTACCATTGCTCCCTGTATTGCCAGTAGTGCCAGTAGTGCCAGTTCCCAAACCGCCGGCATTACCTGTGGCTGGTGTATCAAAACGTGTCAAATTGTATGTTTCAATCAAATAATTCAACTTACCAGCATACCCAGGATCTGTTGCATAACGTCCTGTCAGCCAAGCTGTTGCATCCCGATAACTGCTGGTATTACTTTTCCAAGCACCGGCATAATAATAAACGCCCGCTTGGAAAGATACCGTACGTAAAATATACGCATTATCCGCAAAGGAAGCCGCATAGGATGGGTATTTCCGAAAGGCTTCATTCTTCGTAACCCATTTGTTATTTAGATATTCCTGCGTTTGCATATATACACACTGACCGTTATAACTACCCTTGATTCCAAAAAGATTATAATTTGGGGCACTAGATAACGTGCTGGCACCCCAACCACTTTCTAAAATCCCTTGAGCAATCATGACCGATGCATATAAATCATTCTGAGAGGCCACTGATTGCGCATGCTTAGCTAATTCATTGATGTAGGCCGTGGTGTTGCTTTGCCCCGCTTCTTGACTAGCTGCCTGTGCCGTAACCGTCGGCAAAATGATCGGTGCTGTAATCGCCGAAGCCAAAAGAACGGTTCCGACACAACAAGTACCCTTTTTCAAGCGATACACTTGTTCTCGACGTGCTGCTGCTTTGCGTCTTGCTTTTCGCGATACCCTTACACTCATTTATTTCGCTCCTCGTTATACTTTCTTACTGATAAGTATACCTTTTTTCTCATTTTTCTTAAAGCCATCCCAATTTAACGCGAGTATTTTTAAACTGTTTGTAACATAACGAAATTTATTTGTCATTTTTCTCCATGAGTAGGTCTGGGGTCGTAGGCCGAAAAGTCTTTAGACTGATTTTATTCATGAGCTATTGTGTCATGAGGGAATTTTCACTAAACTGAGAGTATCAAAGGAGTAAGGATGGGGCACCTATGAATAAAGAACATTTTTTGATTGAATTAAAAATCTATCTAAAGATTTTGCCGCCGGCACAGCAGCAGCAAATTTTAGCCCACTATGATCTGCTTTTTGATCAAGGCGCCGCCGAAGGGCAAACAGAAGAACAAGTTGCAAAGGAATTGGGTAAGCCACGAACAATCGCTGAGGAAATCCTCCAAGAGTATGGTCTAGAAATCAAGGATAAGCCACTGAATCCCAGCGGCTGGGTAGAAATCCAACCAGAAGCGGCTCAAAACGGCCCTGAAGTTGTCCCGCATCCTTATATCGAGGATCCGCAACCAACACCACCCCCTTCAACATTCGTTCATATTATGCAAATCATTGGTCTTTTTGCCATAAATTTTTTCTTCGTTTTTTGGATGATTTTAGGGGTATTAGGTATGTGGATTGGCGCCTGGGTGGGTGTTCTTTTCGCTGCTATCGCACCATTTTTAGGCATTGGGACCTTATTTTTCTTTTGGAACACGGCCGCTTTTTTTCAAGCCTTTTTAGGTATCTTCTTAGGCGGCGTGGGCATCATTGGCTTTTTACTATTACTACCAATTAGCCGTGGACTGTGGTTCCTATTGAAAAAATATACTCGTTGGAACTTACGCATCTTACGAGGAGGGACCTACTGATGAAAAAACGGACGATTTTATTTTTACTACTGGCTATCAGCATGATGGGCGTCGGCGCCGTTGGGAGCATCTACTACTACCAGCAGGCCCACAAGGCAATGCGAACCTCTGTCAGTAAAGAATATACTATGAAACAGCAGGAGCATTTGGACCTTTACCTAGCTGGCAATGCGCGCTACTCGGTCCAGACAACTAGCGGCAATCAAGTGAAATTAAATAGTGATACTTATACCACCAGTAAAGTATCGGTGGACTGGCAAGGACAAAAAAATGACACTGGCGAGGAAGTAACCGTCAAAGCAGATTGGCAAAGAAATGACCAGCCTTTTTTAATTTTGGCTAACATGGACTATCACAGTGATATCACAATCTCAATTCCCGATACTGTCAAAAATGTTACGCTTCATCTTGGCAACGGCCAATACTCTTATATTGGGGATATGAAAACTTCCAATTTAGCAATCAAGGCGGATAAAAATGCGCACTTTTCTCTAGGAAATATCAATAGCGAAACTATTGATGTTACTAGTCAAGATGGTAGCGTCATCGCTTACGGCGATGTTGCCGCCAAAGAAATGACCATCACAAGTGCTGCTGGTACTGTTGATCTTAGTGATCTAGCTGTCCAACAATTGACGGTTACTAGCACTTCTGGTTCGGTTAATCTGAATGACTTAAGAGGCAGCATCAATGTCCAAACAGAGAGTGGTGATATCAGTCTGAACGACGGACGTGGTACCGTAACCCTCAACAGCCGCTCAGGCAACATTTCATTGAATGGTGATGATTTCCCTGAAAAGCTACAGGCTACGACGGATAACGGTGATATTACTGGCTATTTAGAAGATGTCCAGAATATTAGCATCAAAGCCGCTGCTGAGGTTGGCGATGTTTCATTATTCCAGGAAGATCGCACCAGCTATACTAACGGCAGTGCCAAGCATCAAATGGAACTGCAAACAAAATTAGGCGATATCCAATTAGATGGTTATACTGCAGATTAAGCGAAGACGTGTTGGGCATTTTGTTCAACACGTCTCTTTTTTGGCTCTGCTTTTTTCTAGTAAACAATGCTATAATAAATTCATTTGAAAGAAAGGATGTCTTCATGCAAAAGAAGCTTTATTATCAATTTGCTGCTAGTTGTACGCTATTAGTGTTTATGTTCCTAGGATATGTCGTAAAATTTTATCCGGAATGGCTCAGAGGATTCGACGATACGGTGACCAGCTGGATTCGCGGACCGTTATTTCCCACGGCAACGCCCTTCTTTACCTGGATCACTAAATTTGCTAACCCGATTACCTTGATTGTTTTGACCATAGTTGCTGTTTGGGCTCTGTGGTTTTATCAGCATAAAACGGCAGCTCTCTGGCTCGGCCTAAATACCGTTTTATTAGGTGGCGTGATCAATCCTTTGATTAAGCTTTTCTTTGCTCGTCCGCGACCAACCTTAGAACACTTAGTCGTGGAGCATAGCTTTAGTTTTCCTAGCGGACACGCCCTAGGCAGTATGATTTTCTATGGCACGTTACTATTTCTACTTAACAGTCTAATCAAAGAGAAAGCTTGGCGCTTGCCATTGCAGATTCTGTTAGGCTGCCTAATTTTTTTAATTGGCACCAGCCGTATTTATTTAGGCGTTCATTTTCCCAGTGATGTCCTAGCTGGCTTTTTGCTAGGTAGCAGTTGGCTGCTATTCTCGTATCCTTATTATCAAAAACAACGCGTCATTGCACATTTTAGAAAGTAGGCCAGTCCATGTTTCCCTATACTGATGATCCAACTAAACGTTACCATTCTTGGAACTACGCATTGCGGCAAGAGTTTGGTGGCAAGCTTTTCAAAGTCCCTATTGACGGCGGCTTCGATTGCCCTAATCGTGACGGAACGGTCGCTCACGGTGGCTGTACCTTTTGTAGTGTTTCAGGCTCAGGTGATATGATTATTGCTCCTCATGAGCCGTTACCTGTCCAATTTCAAAAAGAAGTTCAAGCAATGCATCAAAAATGGCCCCATGTTCAGCAATATATCGTCTATTTTCAGAATTTCACCAATACCCATGCGCCTTTGGAAGTCATCAGGCATCGCTTTGAACAAGTCATCAATGAACCTGGTGTGGTCGGTCTTTCTATTGGAACTAGACCCGATTGTCTGCCAGAGGATGTCGTGGCCTATTTGGCTGAACTAAATCAGCGGCTCTATCTCTGGGTGGAGCTTGGTCTACAAACAACCTTTGAAGAAACAAGCCTAGCGATTAATCGCGCCCATGACTATCAAACCTACTTGGACGGGGTAGCTCGTTTGCGCGCTCACGGCATTCGAGTCTGTGCCCACTTAATCAATGGTTTACCTGGTGAAAGTTCCGACATGATGCGGGAAAACGTCCGCCGTACGATCCAAGATTCGGATATCCAAGGAATCAAACTGCATCTACTGCATTTAATGACTAACACGCAAATGCTGCGGGATTATCATGAGGGGCGCTTAAAGCTCATGAGTCGTGCCGAATATGTTTCCGTGATTTGTGATCAATTGGAGCTGATTCCTCCTGAAATTATTATTCACCGTCTAACTGGCGATGCCCCGTGGGATAGCTTAGTTGGGCCTATGTGGAGCTTAAAAAAATGGGAAGTCCTGAACGCTATTGACCAAGAAATGCTTAGACGTGACAGCTGGCAAGGAAAATACAATGTGAGAGCAGGTGCCGATCATGCTGACCGCCTTACAGTTTAGCCATCAATTGGCACAAGAAATCTTGCTACCTACTGATTTTGTAGTGGATGGGACCATGGGGAACGGCCACGACACATTGTTTCTAGCACAGTCTGTTCCTAAAGGACACGTCTGGGCTTTTGATATACAAGCCGCCGCCCTTACTAATACGCGGTTGCGGCTAACTGAGGCCGGCTGTTTGGAGCGGGTCACCTTGATCCAAGATGGCCACCAGCAGGCTGCTTTATATTTACCTGACCATATCAAATTAGCTATCTTCAATCTAGGCTACCTGCCCCGCAGCGACAAAACCATCACAACCCAAGCCAATACAACCATCCAGGCATTAAACGCGCTCCTACCACGCTTGTTAGTGGGAGGACGTATTTTGCTAGTGGTTTATTATGGTCACAAGGGCGGCGAGGCAGAGAAAGATGCTGTAACAGCTTTTGCGGCTGCTTTACCCCAAGAAGCCTACAGTGTGGCCACCTATCAGTTTCTCAATCAACGGAATGCGCCACCGGTTTTGCTATGTATCGAGAAAAAATAAAAAAAGCTTTAGACGCTCCTCCAGGTTCTCAAGGAGTTCACGTCTAAAGCTTATTTTTTTGATGGTAAAAATGGTTGTAGCCACTGCAAAAAGGCTTGAATCTGTTGATCCCAGAAAAGCCAGTCATGACCACCTGGTGCCGTTTCAAAAGTAAAAGGAATTTGCCATTCCGTCAGTTTTTTCGTTAATTCCTTATTTGCTAATAACAACGGATCCTGTTCACCACAAGCCAGGTAGATTGCCGGCGGTGCTTGCTTTTTAGCGGCTAATGCAAACAGATCATTAGCGGAACCCTTTACTTGATCCAGCGGCCCGAAAATACCTTCCCAATAAGCTAACTTTCGTACAGCCACGAATTCTTGCATGTGATAGCCAATATTGACTGCGCCTGAAAGAGACCCTACCGCTTGAAATTGATCAGTTGCCAGACCCAATTTTAACGCACCGTAGCCTCCCATTGAAAGACCAGCCGCAAAGGTATCCTCTTTACGCTCAGACAATTGTGGGAACAATTCATGACAAATATTGGGTAATTCCTGCGAAACAAAGGTCCAATATTTCATATCATAAGACGTATCTGTATACCAACCTAAATCCGTTGATGGCATAATGACCGCTAGCCCTAAGTCAGCTACATACCGCTCGATGGAGGTTCGTCTAGCCCAAACACTATGGTTGCCCCCCATGCCATGAAGTAGGTACAAGACCGGCAGTTTTGCAGAGCCACCAGTCGTTGACGTTCCGACCTTTTTACTTGTTTTTTGCGGTAAGATCACATTTAAACAAACTTCCATTTCCAATACATTGGAATAAACATAAGCTTCTAGTAATGCCATGAATTTCACTCCTTTCCTTCTATTCTACCGATTCTTAAGACAATGCACTATCTTTTTTCGGCAAAAATAAACTCAAAATAAAGGAAGCCACGACTAAGCCTAACCCAACTAAAAAGACAGTCTGTAAGCCACTATGGAGAATATTCCGCAGTGGGCCTAGTAAATCAGCAGTAATGGCTTGAGCAGTATGAGGATTTACCAACTGATTCAATAATTCCTCATGACCGGCAAGCTTAGGATCTGCTGCTAATTTATCCGCCATGGTTTGATTCAGTAAAACACCAAACAAGGAAATCATCACCGTCTGACCAATCGTCCGAACTAAAGTATTGAAAGAAGTGGCCACACCTAGGCGCTCTGGTGAGACACTACTTTGCGCGGTAACCGTCGTCGTAGTGATTGCCAAGCCAAAGCCTAGGCCTAAAACGGAAGCAATGATAAAGAACCATCCATAAGCAACGACTGTTGGCAACATTACTAGCCAAGTTCCACCTACAATCAAAATCAGTAGCCCCAAGCTGATAGAGCGCTGCATCCCCACTTTAGTCAGAAGTCGCCCTGCCAAAAAGGAGCCTCCCATCCAAATAACTGACATAGGGGCTAACACGATTCCCCCCAATGCGGCGCTTTTTCCTAGAACACCTTGCATCCACATTGGCACGTAAACATCGATTCCCATTAAAAAGCCGCTTAAAAGTGCAGCAATCAGATTCACTAAAACGAAGGCGCGATTCTTGAAAAGTGACAAATCGATTACAGGATCTTCCGCCCGTCCTTCTAACCAGATAAACAGTCCTAAAAACAGCAAAAAGCCGCCAAAGGATAGTGCCACACTGCTATTAAAACCATGGTCCCCTAATAGTTGGAATCCCAGCAACAAACTAAGTAAAACCAACATTAGCGCCAGACTACCTTTAATATCCATTTTTTTCGTATCGGCTAGTCGTTTTTCCTCGTTAAAGAAAAATACAATTAATCCAAGTAAAATAATGCCAATTGGTACATTAATAAAGAAAATCCAGTGCCAACCAACGGTATCAACGATAAAACCACCCGCTAAGGGACCAAAAATACTAGCAATGCCCCAAGCCGCGCTGTTCAAACCTAACATCCGCGCTCGCTTGTCTAAATCATATAAATCCGCCAAAATTGTCAAAGCCACTGGCATAATCGCCCCAGCACCAATTCCTTGAATCGCCCGAGCCAAAATCAAAGTCAGCATTGTATTAGCCAAGCCACATAAAGAGGACCCAATGATAAAAATCAAAATCCCAATCATAAAAATCGGCTTGCGTCCGACTTTATCAGACAATTTCCCATAAATAGGTGTCAACATGGAATTAGTTAAAAGATAGATTGCAAAGACCCAGTTCATAATTTCAATACCTTTTAAAGAGCCGACAATCGTCGGCATAGCTGTTGAAACGATGGTTCCTTCGATAGCTGTCATAAACGTGGCGATAAAAACACTGATCGTCACGATCTGTCGATTTGTTTTCATTTCATTTCCTCCCCATTAAAAAAAGACCTCCATTAATAACTAATGGAGGCCGCCTCTTTATTCCTTCAAACTTGCCTTCAGACCCGCTACTTTATCTGTGCGTTCCCAAGGAAGATCGATATCTGTACGACCAAAATGTCCATATGCAGCTGTTTGACGATAGATTGGTCGACGTAAATCCAGCATGTCAATAATCCCAGCTGGACGTAAGTCAAAGTTTTCACGGACCGCTTCAATCAGTGCTGTATCAGGCACCGTGCTAGTTTCAAAAGTATTGATTGAGATTGAAACCGGCTGTGCCACACCAATAGCGTACGCTAATTGAACTTCACATTTGCGCGCCAAGCCAGCTGCAACAATATTCTTTGCGATATAACGCGCAGCATAGCTAGCCGAACGATCGACTTTCGTTGCGTCTTTTCCAGAAAATGCGCCGCCACCATGACGAGCATAACCACCATAAGTATCGACAATAATCTTACGACCGGTTAAGCCAGCATCACCTTGAGGTCCCCCGATCACGAAGCGACCAGTTGGATTAATAAAGTATTTTGTTTCATCATCTAATAAATCAGCCGGTATCACGGCTTGGATTACCAATTCTTGTACGTCAGCAGCGATTGTTTCCTGATTAATATCTGGATCATGCTGTGTACTGATAACTACCGTATCAATTCGTAAAGGTTGGCCCGCTTCATCATACTCCACCGTAACCTGCGATTTTGCATCCGGCCTCAGGTAACTTAAGATCCCTTCTTTACGCAATTCAGCTAATTTACGAACTAATTGATGGCTTAAAGCAATCGGTAAAGGCATCAGCTCTGGTGTTTCATCTACTGCAAAGCCAAACATCATCCCTTGATCTCCAGCACCAATTTCCTCATAAGCTGCGTCTTTATCGCGAATCTCCAGCGCTTCATCCACACCCTGAGCAATATCTGGTGATTGTTCATCAATAGCCACCAAAACAGCCACTGTATCACCATCGAAACCAAATTTAGCTCGTGTATAACCAATTTCATTGATGGTTTTACGAACAATCTTTTGAATGTCAACATATGCCGTCGTCGAAATCTCACCAAAAACAAGAACCAAGCCGGTTGTCACCGAAGTTTCACAAGCAACCCGCGCCATTGGATCCTTTTCTAAAATAGCATCCAAAATAGCGTCGCTAATTTGATCCGCAACTTTATCCGGATGACCTTCTGATACAGATTCAGAAGTAAATAAATGTTTTTCCTTCATAATGTATTCCCCCTAATAATATTCGGTTACAAGGCATCTTTGTCAAAGACAAATCCTCTCGGGAACTTGCAACGCACCTAGTATAGCAAATTTCTTACTAATTTGCTTGTCTTTTTTCTGAAAACCTTCATTTTTTATACAAAAAAGGCAGCATGAAAGCTGCCATTTCCATGAAATCATTCTTTTACACAACAAAAAAAGATACGTCGAAACGTATCTTCATGACCCGTACGGGATTCGAACCCGTGTTACCGCCGTGAAAGGGCGGTGTCTTAACCGCTTGACCAACGGGCCAAAAAAACTACGGAGAAGGAGGGATTTGAACCCTCGCGCCGGTTTCCCGACCTACACCCTTAGCAGGGGCGCCTCTTCAGCCACTTGAGTACTTCCCCATAACCAAATATTGGTATGAAATGGGCCTAAATGGACTCGAACCATCGACCTCACGCTTATCAGGCGTGCGCTCTAACCAGCTGAGCTATAGGCCCATAAAAACTTAAAGCGGGTGACGAGAATCGAACTCGCGACAACAGCTTGGAAGGCTGTGGTTTTACCACTAAACTACACCCGCAAAGATGGCGCGGGACAGAATCGAACTGCCGACACATGGAGCTTCAATCCATTGCTCTACCAACTGAGCTACCGAGCCAAAAAGCGGTTCC
>NZ_BCQJ01000017.1 GCF_001544375.1 Enterococcus canis NBRC 100695
TAATCTTTTGCTGTCTCTGTTGCGATAGTTTTTCTAATCACGTGCATAGCACCAAGCTTTTGCTGAAATGGTTATATATCCTTAAGTTTGATATTCTGTTTTAGTAATATGTTGTGTTGTTTTCATTTTATAGGAAGTTTTTCCGTTTACACTACCATACTTTGCAATAACAGCTTTTCTTTGAGCATTACCGATGAGGTTCCGCGAACCATGTCACTACCTTTAACCCAATAATAATTGGTAACGTAGTATCCAACTTTTCCGTCCCAGACTTTTTCTCCATTTTTCCATTTAGTTCCAGCAGTAGCTCGTGTTTGAATCGAGGTTCTTGATAGATAATAATTATCTATTTCTTCTATAACTTGGTCAATGTTTTCTGCGTGTTCAAATTTTACAGGTGGTTCTTGCAAAACATTTGTCTGTGTTTCACTGTCGATCGTAGTATCTGCATGAGCAACAACATTGTATCCTAACCCAACAAATCCAAATAACATTGAGGCAACTAATAATTTCCAAACAACTTCATTAAAAGCCCTCCTGATTATTATTTGTGTAGTTTTACCTACTTTTTATTTTTTTGTCTACTTGCTCATTCAACCATTTTGCCCTTGATAAACACCCCCAAGAACCTAAACCAATCAAAACAATCTTTCAATTTATAAAATCTAAAAGTGTATATGGGAATTATATTTCCAATTTCCAAAAGTATTAATGTATGGAAGCAAATACAAAAAGATCTCTAACGACGTCAAATAGCATACATGATTTTAAAGGATAGACTGGATCACAGAAGATTGGCAAGAGGAAGTAGAAACAACCTTACGCAAGGTGTATCATAAGATCAAGACCGACCACAAGGTTAAGAATCGTGACAATTATATGTTCGGGGCTTTTTGTACCACCTTTGAGAATTGCGTACTACAAATGCAAATATGGGAAAAACCAAAAGACAGCAATAGCTCCCCTGTTCTTTTGCACAACTGGTTAGAACCAAACGAAAATATTTAGTTAGGAGACGAACAGAATGACACCAAATAATACAATCGAAGGGGTTCATTTATTCCCTGTAAACGGAGAATTATTATATAAACCAAAAGCTAAAAAATATTACTGGCACATTCCTAGAGCGCTGCAAGACAAAGATATTCAAGTGAATTCAGTGGTTCGTGTAAACAAAAAACAAATAGTTTTAGTCACTAAAGTTTTTCACGAAAATTTTCGTGAAACTGGTAAAAAATATGCGAGTATCTCAAAAATTCAAGAATTTCAAGAGCAGCAGCCAGCGATTCGAGAAGCAACAACAGAAGAATTGAAAAAATTAAATAATACTCGGAAAAAAGCGTGAAAGGGTTAACCCTTTCACGCTTTTTTTTTTAGAATCGAATGGAGGGAACTCGTCTAAATGTCAAAAAATTCACTAGGGTTCATGCCTAATCCATAAAAAATTGAATTGATTCTCAACTTTATTGAAATTAAAGAAGGATTCGTTTTTATGACAGAAGAAGGAAACAAGTTCCTTTTTGTAACGAGAAAATAACCAGTGATAGGAGCTATTTTCAGCAACTGTTTCTACTGATCGATTGGAAAAGGCGTTTCAACGTTTTTTTAAGAGGGACAGAACGAAAAATAATTTGATAAAAAACAGGCGGCTCCCTATACTTATAGAAAAACGAGTGTAAGGGAAATGCCTATGTTTAATGAAAAAGCGTTCGAACAACGACATCAAGAAAAAGTGATGGAACAGTTTATGGAAAAGATTACGTGTATTGAAACTAAAGTTGGCATGGAGATCAAAGCACAAGGGTGGAAGTGGTGGAAGTATGTAAAAACAGCGTCCCGTACGGTGATTTTTACGTTTGGAGAGGTTACCTTTTCTTGAAAATGCTATACTGACGGCAACACGCATCGATACTCTGTAGATGAAGTACTAGGACTCTCTAGCTATACGCGTTTTTCGATGGAGTTATTAGTACAGATTGCGGAATTAGCAACGAAAATGCCTTATCGAGAAGTTGTGAAAACATTCCAGCTTTTAAAAGGGATTTACATTACGAAGGATACGGTGTTAAAAGCAGTTAATTTAGCCAGTAAATACTACAAAGAAAAGGAAGAGTATCGTTTTTATCAAGAGAAGCAGCCGATAGCGAAAGAAAAGATTTCGTTGTTGTATATTGAAGGGGATGGGATTCAAATCAAAACAAATCAAAAAGGAGAACATCGAGCAGACTTGGTGCATTTTGTGATTCATCAAGGGTGTCAAGAAGAATATAAGGGACGGAATCAATTGATGGATAAACATGAAATTTTATCCGCAAATAACCACCAGGCAAGAGAAGCGGTCATGGAGTATGTTTATAATCATTACAAAACAGATGAGAATACGTTAATTATTACCAATTCAGATATGGGAATGGGTATACTTCGTATGTTTTTAAAGAATTGGTTGCTTCTTTTTTTGTCAACATATTCATTTTTGGAATCGGTATCATTTGAATGAAAAAGTCAAAGAATTTTTCAAGAGGTATAATCCGATTTTGTATGAACGATTTGTTCATGCGCTTCAGGTGCATAGCAAAAAAGCACGACTCGTAGTAGAGACGATGGAAGCAATGCTTGAAGGAGAAGAAATAGCACGTTTTGAGAAGTTCAGCAAAAAAATATTGCGCGAGTTTCAATATACGAAATCACCGAAACACTATGGTTTTTCTGGTGAAGGAATTGGGGTGATGGAGTCGCAACAGTCTAAAATTGCCAATCGCATGAAAAAAAGAGGGATGTATTGGTTCGTTTCTGATGGAGAAACCATGGGGAAACTAATTATAGATGTGAGAGAAGGCCAATTACGCGAGTTATTTTTCGGAAAATGGCGGGAAGAGTATGAAAAATTTGAAAAGATGGACACGCCTAGAGGAAAGATGAAAAAAGAAAAGTACCCAACGAAGATTTATATCAGTGGGGTATCCAAATGGTGGAAAAGATAAAAAGAATATCCGTTCGATAAAGTGTGACAAAAGTATTGAAAATAATCAATGAACGTGCTTAACTTAGTTAAAAAACAAAAACAGCTAAGTTTATTTAGTTGTGGGCAAAAAAACGTTCTTCATTTCTATCCTCATAATAATCTTCTAAAATTTTTTCTCAAAGAGTAGACTGACTAAAATTCAGACACATACAAAAATGAATGGTTTCTTGACAATAGACATGTTGTGGTATTTTATCGATAGCTTAGCTATGAAAATCTGAGATTATGGTTGTTATGCTGAGCTCTCCTAAATAAACCCCAACAATGGGTACCTGTTGTCAAAATTGCGGATTAAGTGTTCCAAGTTTAACAATTTTTGAATACCATTCTGTTGATTTTCAATGCTATTTATTTGGAGTTAATTAGGCTTCTTGATTCTAGAAAGCTTGATTTGACAGCTTTTCTCTCTATTTGCAATGTAGATAATAGATGGAAGGTCTCCGTAAGAGGCCTCCATAATCATCAGCTTTTTGTCTATTAATCTTAGTTTTTTGATAGATTATTCATATAGAGTACGTCTCTCGGTGGTTTATTTTGTCGTGATTTGATCATACTAGAGAATAATATTTACTTTTATGTCAAGAAAGAGTTTTAGAGTTCTAAGAGGTCATTTTTCGTTTCTATAACCTTTGAAAATGGAGCAAAAATTGTTATAATCAATATGTAAACGCCGTCATTTTTTTGAAGGCCTAAAAATGTTCTGATGACTACAATGTGGCAACGATTAATGGCCATATTGTAATACGTAGTTCCTTATGTGAAAAACTTTTTGAGGTAATAATGATGCTATAATTTGTTTTATGACGTTAATAACGTGGATTTTATACAATTATTTGTGGTAACTTATTAAAATGACAAATAGTTTTGAAAAATATTTAAAGGGGTGGTTTGATGAAACATTTAGGTAAAGTGTTACTTGTTCCTATTTCAATCGGTTTAGTCAGTGGTTTTGGTTTAGTAAATGTCTATGCAGAAGATACTTCAGAAACTGTTCCAGTAGTGCAAAATATTGTCTCTGATTTAAGTCCCTTAAGTTCGGAAGGAATAGTCCTTGCGGAAAGTAACTCAGATACCACGATAACAGATAACTATTTAATATTAGAGAATCCGTCAGATGATATGTTGAGAGCTGTTCCTAAAACTATTAAGGTTAGCGGATCTATGATTTTCGATAAACAAAGTTGGCCATATCCACCAAAATCTAGGAATTGGAAAGAAAAACGCTATGGGCGCTGGTATTACGGTAAGTTGTATTTAAAGAGTTACAAGTCTGCTGGGAATAACTGGATTGCCCAGTACTCAGGAACTTTATCAAGATAACAAAAGTAGAGGTGTGAGGAATGCCAGAAATCGTGAATATTCCCAACAACTATCAGGCTAGTGATATTTTAAATAAAATTAGTTTTCCTAAAGAAGAACAAAGGACTCAAAGGACTCTAGATGAGACGAAAAAACTACAGAAACCTGTTTCAGGTTTAGAAGATCCTGAAGAGAAAAGAAGGAAGAAGGAAGATAAACAAATTCAAAAAGAAAAGTAATATTATAGGATATTGTTTTTTCATAAAACTAATTATTCGTGTTTAAAAACCTACCGCTAATCTCTGCACGAATGTTCCAGCGTCCTCATTTTCTTGATGAGTTTTTTAAAAGCTGTTTCTGTAAACTCTATAAACGAAAATTCATTAAATGAGCTCAGTGCTAAAGAATATGTTTGGAGAAGAAATAGAATATGAAACTCTTGTTAATTCTATCGAATTTTTAACAATGACAACAATTCAATGAACTTAGCAGATTGAATTGGAGGTAACCGTGAAGATTAAGCCTAAGGGAAGCTTCTAGCCAATACTATCCTAATAGATTTTGAGAATTGGAATGTTTTATGGTACAGTATGAGTGATACTAGAGCCGTTAAAAAGACGTTGACTTGGATAAATAGTTTTAAACCATCTACCTTCAGTTAAAGTGTTAGGTGGTTATTTTTTGTTTTTGTTACCTATAATAGCAAAATTAATATTGCAAAGGCAATTATCAGTGATATGCTTCAAATACAGACAGACTTACTCCCTTCTAGGATAAAATTATGAAACGCCCTTTTATTAAGAGAGTAGACATCAATACGCGACAATTTTTACCAAGCAAGGCGTTTTCGGAAAAGCTTCTAAAGAATTATTGCTTGAGTTTAGTTCTCCTATAGAGCTAGAAGAAATTTCAGCAGAAACGTTGACTCAATACTTAGCTGAGTTAAGCAGGAACCGAATCAAGCCAGAGAAAGCGAGTCAATTAAACAACTATCAGTGATATATACAAAACAGTTATTTTTTGAAAATAATCAATTTCCTCATAAAGCTTTTTATTCTCTTCGAATAGTAAAAAGACAATAATTTGTGATAACAGGCTATTTTATTTCTGAATGCCGTAGCTTTTTTTCATATTGATTAATTTTTTCGTATCTAGATTTCAGGTTATAGATAAAATTCATTTTTATCACTCTTTTTTATTTTGACATACCACAAAAGAGAACGTTTACACATCAATATGCCTTTTTATTTTCATTATTAATAAACATTATTTGCAGTTGAATATGCTCATTATATTTTCGTTATAAATAAAAATCGCTATTTAGTCATGAAATTCTTGAGAATAAAAGATGGCATCAAAAAAAACTAGTGAGAAGAAACAGGCCAATTGCATTGCTTGCTCACAATACGAGGTCCATTAATGGGTAATTTTTACTTAGCTGGATTAATACTATTTTTTATATTAAGATATACTTAAAGTACTGAACAATGGAGGTAGGTGGTTTAGTGAAGTGGCTGATCATTTTTATTTTAGTGATTCTGCTGATTATTGCCAGTATTGCAATTTATGCGGCCAATTTCTTTTTGAATGCGGCGCTTTTTAAAGAGAATAGCTGGTATGACGAAGCCGGACACAAAATGATGAATCCAGATAATTTTAATAAGGAAACCTCACAATATGATTTAACTGAGGCAGAACAGAATCGAGTAGGCGCTCTTTTTTGGGAAGCAGACTTTGCAGAGGATTGCTGGTTGGAGACTAATTCTGGGGAATTGTACGGACGTTTACTTATCCCGCATCCGGGAAGTAAAAAGTGGGTGATCTGTGTTCATGGTTATCGCTCCTACGGTAAGCGAGACATGGCCTTTGTTGCTTCAAAGTTTGCGGAACAGGGCTATAATATTCTAGTACCTGATTTGCGTGCTCACGGTAAAAGTAGCGGCAATATTATTGGAATGGGCTGGCTAGATCGTTTGGATTTGCTACAGTGGTTGCAACGAGTAATAGAGCTTGAGCCTCAAGCAGAAATTATCTTATTCGGCGGGTCCATGGGGGCTTCCACTGTGATGATGACCGGTGGTGAAAAGCTGCCGTCAAATGTGAAGGGACTAATTGCAGACTGTGGCTATTCTGCCGTTGATCGAGAATTTGCCGCCATGCTCCGTTCAGCCTTTCATTTGCCGGCATTCCCAATTTTAACAATTGCCAATCGCTGGGCTAAAGCCAAAGTCGATTATTCTCTAAAGGAGGCTTCGGCTATTAAGCAACTGAAAAAGAATCAACTACCGATTTTATTCATTCACGGTACAGGAGATAAATTCGTGCCCCATCAAATGCTATATGAAAATATGGAGGCAACAGCTGGCGTAAAGGAAAGCTTGATCGTCGAAAATGCTCCGCATTTATCTTCATTCATTTATGAACCGGAGCATTATTTTGGAACCGTCTTTGAATTTATTCATCATTATTGTTAGAAAGGGTGGAGACTATGGATGAAAAGGAGAAACAGCAGAAAACTAGTTTGAGTATTGTTTTGATTGTGATTGCTGCTACCTTAAGTAGTTTTGGGCAGCTTGCTTGGAAATTTGGAGCAGAAGGAACAGACACGCGGTCGATTATTTTGTATATTGTCGGATTTTTGGCAGCCGGTGTGGGTATGTTTTTTATGATGGCGGCGTTTCGGTATGGTGAAGTCTCTATTTTACAGCCAATGATGAGCTTGAGCTTTGCCTTATCGATTCTTCTAGGTGTGTTGTTTTTGAATGAAATGATTACATGGTATAAACTTATAGGTACAGGATTGATTATCGTCGGAGCAATTATTTTAGGTATTGAGGGAAATGGGGGGCGCTATGATTAATTATGCTTCGGTGGTAATAAACTTAGTCGTAACGACACTTTCTGGCAGCGCGGGGGCCTTGGCTTTGAAAAAAGGAATGAGTAATCTATCTGAGCTACGTATAAAGTTGCTTTTAACCAACGGCTGGATTTATTTAGGCTCGTTTCTATATATTCTAAGTGCAATGACGAATATTGTGTTATTAAAGCTCTTAGATTATTCCATTGCGTTCCCCATGACCTCCTTAGCGTACGTTTGGACAGTTATTATTTCGTATTTCATTTTCAAGGAAAGGTTGACTACACGTAAACTGATAGCGGTAATTCTAATCATTGTTGGTGTTTTTATTATTAGTCAATAGAATATTTGTTCAATTTCATGAATTTCACAATACCAACATAGGAAGGTTCTGTAGGATAATTTTATTACCCGTTAAAAATGTTGTTATATCAATGTTTTTAACGGGTATTTTTTTTCGTTGATAAAATTGAGTGCCAAATTGAATGCCATTAGCATCAAAAATTTACATAATTAGCGAATCGTTCGCTAGTTTCTTCGATTTTTTCTGGTGTGACATGGGCGTAAATATTCATTATTGCTTTAACATCCTTGTGCCCTAATCTTTCTTGGACTTCCTTAAACTTGTACCAGATTCAAAGAGAAGATTTGCATGAGTATGGCGAAATCCATGTAAAGTAATTTTAGGTAAATCATATTTTTCGAGAATATTATAGAGCCAGTCATTAGGAGCTTGTGGATAATATAATTCATTAAACTTGTTTGTAAAGAGAAACTGATTAGGACTTGAAGTGCTATATCCAAAGTTTAAGTACCATTCTTTTTGATTGATACGCCATTCTTCTAGAATTTTTAAAGTTGTTTTGTCTAAAGTAATGATGCTTGTGAACTTTTTGTTTTAGGTTCTTGAATAATGAAAGCAGGTTTAATAGTCTTAACGAAAGATTAAATATTATAGAGGAAGAGTACCTAGATGATGAAATCTTTATACAAGGAATTACAAAAGAAATAGATAATACATTACTGTTTATCAACAAACAATTAACTAGTCAAAAATATATTTATGAAAAAATAAAATTAACACGAAAAGGTATGAATCCTTTTTAAAGAACAGGATGCATACACCAACAACATTGAAAAATATTTAACAGAATTTAAAAATAATTTGAATAGTTACGATAAGATTATTAATAGATGACACAAAAAAGTTCCGAAAATTGCCTGTGATAATTTCAGGTGAGTAAATAATGACACGAACAAAATGTTACAAAGTGGTATTAAGTTTTTTGACCAATCTTGGGAGAAATATATAAACTATTTTATTATAATAATCAAAAAATGCATGAATAATAAGATAGGACATTAACTAAAAATGCATGAATAATAAGGTAGGACATTAATATATAAATATTTTTAGGCTTGGATTTTTAAAATGAAAAGTTTTCTTTGACAAAGATGAAAAAACCATTTTACTATTAAGTTGTGGTTATAACCGATAAAGGATAGGAGATCCCTATGGAAAAGTCTTTAAAAAAACCTTTATATCATCAACTTGTTGATCAATTAAAAGAGAAAATTAAAGCTAACATGATTCCTTATGATAAACTGCCATCTGAACGACAGTTAGCAGTACAATATCAACTCAGTCGAACGACAGTTCGTTTGGCTTTGAAGGAATTAGAAAATATCGGATATATATATCGACGTCATGGGAAAGGTACTTTTGTTTCTGCTCTAAAAAAAGATGTGGATTTAGGTGGGTCTTACAGTTTCACTCAACAAATGAAAAATCTTGGTAGAATTCCTGAGACAAGAATTTTAGCCTTTGAAAGGATTAAGGCTGATAAGTTTGTTTCTCATCATTTAAATCTTTCGCCGGGGGAAACAGTCTTTAAGATAAGTCGCTTGCGGATTGCTGATGGTGAGCCTTTGATGATTGAAGATACGTATTTGCCAGTCAAGTTTTTCATGAATTTAAATAGCCAACTTTTACGAAAAAAACCGCTTTATGACTTGTTTGTGGACTTTAATCAAACGATTCGTTTGGCAGATGAAGAATTATACGCTAGTTTAGCGTCAAAAGATGATGCAAAACAGCTCATGATTCCAGAGAGGTCTCCGGTTCTTCATTTAGCAAGGCAAACTTATAGCATAAAAAATGAAATCATTGAATTTACATTAAGTGTAGCACGAGCAGATCAGTTTCATTATCGGATTCGTCATGTTCGAAATAGTTAGGAGGGGTAAATATGTTTACGCTAGAAAAAGAACAGTTAGAACAAATGGGTGCGGAAATTACAACTCGTGAGATTTGTCAACAACCAGAACTTTGGGAAGAGGTAGTTGCTCTTTATAAATCGATAGAGACAGAGTTGGATGCTTTTTTATCAAGAGTTAAAAGTCAAGCAAAGGGTCAACGAACAAGAGTTATTTTTACTGGAGCTGGAACTTCACAATATGTGGGGGATACAGTGGTTCCTTACTTACGTCAACATGGTGACTTGAAAAATTTTAGTTTTGAAAGTATTGGAACTACTGATATTGTTGCGAAACCGTTGGAATATTTAATTAAAGATGAGCCTACGTTGTTAGTTTCATTTGCTCGTAGTGGAAATAGTCCGGAAAGTTTGGCTGCAGTAGAATTGGCCAATCAAGTAGTTGATACCATTCATCATTTGTCAATTACCTGCGCTGAAGACGGAAAGCTAGCTCAATTAACTAAAAAAAAGGATAATCGTTATTTATTCTTAATGCCTGATAGATCGAATGATGCTGGATTTGCGATGACTGGTAGTTTTTCTTGTATGACTCTTGGTTCATTATTAATTTTTGATCAAGCGACATTAGCGGAGAAACAAAAATATGTGAGCGTACTAAATGGTTTAGGGAAAGAAGTTATTGTTCGTGAAAACGAGATAAAAAAAATTGTTGAGCTGGATTTTGATCGAATTGTGTATGTTGGATCAGGAAGTCTAGCTGGACTAACTCGAGAAGCACAATTAAAAATTTTAGAGTTGACAGCTGGAAAAATTGCAACCATTTTTGACTCATCTATGGGATTCCGTCATGGGCCAAAATCATTTATTAATGAAAAAACACTTATGTTTGGTTTCATCAATAATGACCCATACACAAGAAATTATGATCTAGATGTCTTAGAAGAAGTTCGAGAGGATAAGATCGCTTCTGGTGTTTTTGCTATTACTCAACCAGGCGAACGAAATTTTTCTGGTGCTAAATTTGAATTTACAACTGAAACAAAATTATTGCCTGATGGTTATTTAGCATTAGCGTATATCATGGTCGCACAAACTGTTGCTTTGCTATCATCAATTAAGGTTGAAAATAAACCCGATACACCTTCACCAACCGGAACAGTTAACCGTGTTGTAAAAGGGGTAACAATTCATAATTATAAATAAGAATCAATGGGGAGGAAAAATCATGCTTACGTTAACGACTGGGAAAAAAGAGACGATGGACCGTCTATCGACAAAAGATGGTATTATCAGCGCTTTAGCTATTGACCAACGAGGAGCGCTGAAAAAAATGATTAGAGCTTTAAATGTGGAACCTACGGCTGAACATATTGAGCATTTTAAAGAATTGGTGTCTAGCGAGCTGACGCCGTATGCGTCTTCAATCTTATTGGATCCGGAATATGGCCTTCCCGCTGCGAATGCACGTCATAAGGATGTGGGATTATTGTTGGCCTATGAAAAAACGGGCTACGATGCAACAACTCCCGGCCGGTTACCCGATTTATTAGCGGATTGGTCTGTTTTACGCTTGAAGGAACGTGGGGCTGATGCGATTAAATTCCTCCTTTATTATGATGTTGATGAAGATTCAGCAATTAACCATCAAAAACATGTTTTTGTCGAACGATTAGGTAGTGAATGTGCGGGAGAGGATATCCCTTTTTATTTGGAATTGGTTTCTTATGATGCCCAAAATTCAGACGTTAACTCACTTGAGTATGCCAAAGTAAAACCTCATAAGGTTAATGAGATGATGAAGGAATTTTCAAAACCACGATACAAGGTAGATGTTTTAAAAGTTGAAGTACCCGTCAACATGAAATTTGTAGAAGGCTTTGGTACGAATGAAATAGCGTATACCAAAGAAGAAGCAGCTAAACATTTCTTGGAACAAAGTCAAGCAACAGAGTTGCCGTTCATTTTTTTGAGTGCAGGTGTTTCAATTGAGTTATTCCAACAAACGTTGATTTTTGCTAAGGAATCAGGTTCGACTTTCAACGGAGTCCTTTGCGGGCGTGCAACATGGAAAAATGGAGTTAAGCCATTTGTTGAATCAGGGGAAAAAGCTGCGTATGAATGGTTACAAAGTGAAGGGCGTTCAAATATTGAAAGTTTAAATAAAGTGATTACAGAAACGGCTAGTTCTTGGCACAAAAAAATACAAGTAAAATCATAATACAGGAGGGAAATTCGTGATAGTAACTGTGACGATGAATCCTTCAATTGACATTTCTTATTCATTAGACCGATTAAATATTAATACGGTTAATCGAACTAATCAAGTAACAAAAACGGCTGGTGGGAAGGGACTAAATGTTGCTCGTGTGATTCATGATTTACAAGGAGATGTTTTAGCTACGGGTATGCTAGGAGGCATCCACGGTGCTTTTATTACTTCAGAATTAGAAAAAGCAGAAATTAAACATGACTTTGTTACAATTAAAGAAGAGACTCGTAACTCTATAGCTGTTTTGCATGAAGGTAATCAAACTGAAATTTTAGAATCTGGGCCAATAGTTTCTGAGGATGAACAAGCAAAATTTTCAGATAAATTTCGAGAATTATTAGACCTAGCTGAGATTATTACGATTTCGGGTAGTTTGCCTAAGGGATTACCGCATGATTTTTATCAACAATTAGTACAAGCGGCACAAGCACATGGAGTAAAAGTTTTACTCGACACTTCTGGCGTGAGTTTAGAAAAAGTCTTATCAAGTCAGAATAAGCCTTATATGATTAAGCCCAATTTGGAAGAGTTAGAGAATTTATTAGAAAAAACGTTCTCATTGGAACACTTAGAGGACATTCAACTTGCATTAGTCGAACCTTTGTTTAAGGGAATCGAATGGATTATTGTTTCATTGGGTAAAGAAGGGGCAATTGCTAAGCACCGTGATATGTTTTACAGAGTAACTATTCCGGAGATTAATGTATTAAATCCGGTTGGCTCTGGTGATGCTACAATTGCAGGTTTTGCTTATGCAATGACTAAAAAATTGAACCCTTATGAAATTTTAAGAATGTGCATGGCAACTGGTATGGCAAATGTTAGAGAACGTATTACAGGACATGTTGATTTAGCGAATGTAAAGAATTACTTTTCTAAGGTTGAAGTAAAAAAATCGAGGGATAGTTTGATTAATAATTAAGATGTTAAGAAAGGGATAGTTGATAACCTATACAATTCAGTTAATCTGAATCTATATAAAACTTATCACTATTGCCGGATTTTTGGAATCGTTGCTACTTCATTGCTTTTATGTTTGATTTTTTTGTTTAAGAGGATTTAATATAATAATATAAAAACGTATAGAAATAGAAGTATATTTGAGTAACAATTAATAAGAAGTATTTTGAATTGTAAAGAACTTTATTGAGCTTTACAATTCAAAATATAATCTACTTATTTTATCCAGGGAAATGAAAACGCTTATTTGGTTTGTTTAGCGTATTACTAGGTTGAATAAAAAGTCTATCCTTTTGGCAACTCAATTGAGATGAATAGGGAAGGTTTTTCAGGAAAATGAATTACTTGTGTGATACGAGATTGAATGTTTAATCACC
>NZ_BCQJ01000018.1 GCF_001544375.1 Enterococcus canis NBRC 100695
ACAAAATAATCATAAATTTTTTCTCCTTTAGCAGTTTCCCTTAAATTTTTTGGGGACCTTAAAATATCACTTCCAATTTTTTCATATAATTTTAGAGGCTGCCTCCCCCAAATATCAAGGGTTTCCTCATATTTCCTTTTTGCCATATTTATCTCCACTCCCCCTTCTATTTATATATTTCTGTAAACCCAGTTTTTATTCAGAAAATTCTGGGAGCAAAGTAGCATGTACTCATCTAGTAATCCATTGGTCAATATAAACCCTAAGTTAACAGTTTTAGAGAAATCGCTTTCCCAAAACATGTTACATTATTAAATAACTGTCGTCAAATTAACCTGAACCCTCAACACACTCTCTCCAAAACATTCAAATTTCAATTCAGATATCTTAAGTTTATAATTTGATTCAATCAAAAGACGCTAAAGAAATATGCTTACTGCTGTACCCAATTTGAAATGGTAGTTCCTTAAATTTTATTTCAAGGTATTTAAAAAAACGAATTATTGATACTATAAAGTATAGAAATTTTTCTTTTTTAATCAAAATGGAATAGTACAAACGAAGACTAAAAATATGTAGCGGAGAATTTTATGGAAAAAGTTATTATTAAAAAAATGCGTGAGATTGAAGCTGAAGAAAATGTAAAAGTTATTTTTGCTGTGGAATCAGGTAGCCGTGCCTGGGGGTTTGAATCAAATGATAGTGACTATGATGTACGTTTTGTGTATATTCGGAAAATAGAAGATTACCTGAAACTTGATTCTGTGAGAGATGTTATAGAGTGGCAACTAGATGATACTTTAGATATTAATGGTTGGGATTTGCAAAAAGCAATGAGACTTGCCTATAAAGGTAATCCCGTATTCTTCGAATGGCTAAATTCAACGAAATTTTATTATGCGGACGCGAACATATTTCCTAACTTAAAAGAAACCTGTGAGAAATACTTCTTACCGAAAAAAGCATTATATCACTATTGGCATATGGGAAATAGAAACCTCAAAGAATATCTACAAGGAGACTCCGTAAAATTAAAGAAATATTTTTATGCGCTCAGACCGGTTTGGGCTGCTCAATGGATTGGAAAATACCTGACGATACCACCGGTCTCATTTAATGAATTGAAAGAAGAGTTTTGTCCGAAAGAACTAAATGACATTATCCAGGATTTGTTGGAAAGAAAGATAAATTCTGATGAAAGTGATATGATTCCACCAATCAAAGTTTTTTAAATCAGTACATGGATCATGAATTTAGTCAGCTGAAAATGAGAATAGATGCTCAAAATGACCATCATAAAAACTGGGATGAATTGAATATTCTATTTCAAAATTTGCTTTTGAATTCTTCGCTTTGACTTAATTCTTGAATACACAAAATAACTATTACTATCATGCTTATTTTAATAACGCTTCAGTTAGCAACCCTTTACTGCAATCATGTGTGATAGATTTAAAAAGATTTCCACTATAGAATTTTATGACGTTAGGTAGGAGAGTATTCTTCTACCTTTTTTTAGATTTCAGTCAGTATTTTGAATTTTTTTGTAGCGACCTGTTGTAAATGATTGCTTTAGTTAAGTAATCTATATTCACTAAATTTCGAACAGAACGTCCAGTTTGATCCAGCTCAACTATAATGTATTCAAAATCCCATTGTATCGAGTCCTTGAAATCACTCCTCCTAGATAAGTTTGATCTATTTCTTGTCTGTAGAAATTTGTCTAACACTTGATACTAACACCATACAAAAAAGCTGAAAGAGTAAATTTTTTCAGCCAATAGATTTTTCACTTACTCTTTCCCTTGACTAAAAAAGCAATACTAAAAGCTAAGGGTATGATTGTTATCACATGGATTAGCCAAGGTGTTCCGATTAACCATTCACTTAACCATGTATAAGAATCTGGATTATTGTATGGATTGATCGTATACAAAACCAAATTTGTTAATAAGAAAAACAGATAGATAAAAAACGATTTTAGACTCCATTCCAGATACCATGTCCTATTCATATTAACTATACCCTCTCTCTTTGTCTGAATCTATTTAAACACTTAAACTTCCATTACTAAATAAATATCAATTCTTCCCTTCAATATCTCTATACCCATAATAAATTCAGAGTGTCGCATTCAGTTTTACCACTTACTAAGTAAAATTTGTTTAGGCATTTCCGCTAACTAACCACAATACAACAAAGCTAAAAGACTTTTTCTTTCAGCTAATTTTTCTTTATTTGATCTGACTACTTGAGGAAAAACTTAAAGATAAAAGGCAGTATGAAACCAACAAAAGTCAAAAGGAGCCCGATTTTCTGTCTTGTTGATAATTTTTTAATGTCAAAAAATAAAGTAAGCAAGCCCATGATGCTAAATGCATATGCAATCAAATAAAATGTTCCTAATAATTCAAATTTACCCTCCAACATAAACTCTCCCTTCTATAAATCTTACTTGATTGTGTTTGAAAATTATTGCGTTAATATGGAAACTGAGTTGCTGTAAAAACAATGTCATCAACTTATCATACTGTGTAGGCACTCGCTAGAAGCACCTGATTTTATCGAAGATCTATTCAAACTGATAACGCCTTTTGTATTCCCCTATGGATAAGAATCATTCTTTTTAATGGCATTTATACCGACATCGTGAGTTTGAATCCAGTTGCTATTTTCTTGTTCCCTATAATCCTTATCTCAAAAAATTGTTTTCGGCAATATCACCGAGTGTTTCGCGCAATGAAATATTTGCTGATACTGATTGTATTCCGACTGAGTATCCCTAATTTTTAGCTTTTCTTGCCTGCGAACCGCTCTTCTAATCTCGGTTATATGAATCAATAATAGAAATAGCCAAATTCGCAACATTACTCCCCAATGTACTGTACAATTTCTTATCTCCTATTACATAAAACTCTTCTTTGGCGCGTGTTGCAGCAACATTCATTATGTTGGGCTCTGAAACGGCCCACATAGCGGCTCCTTTACTATTAGAGTCTGCACCAAGAACAAAGTACACAATTTTGGCTTCTTTTCCTTGAAAAGTGTGTACTGTTCCTACATTGACCGCTTTATTCTTTATTCTCTTGGTGAAGTTGATACTATCTAAATCACGTGCAAGTTTACTTGCAACATTTCTAAAGGGAGATATTACATATATATCGTCCTCCAACGAAGGATCCTTACTTAACTGCTTCATTATCTCCGTTTTTAATACTTGCGCTTGTTCTTTTACATACTTATCATTTGCCTTGCCAGAAACATCAAGCCAATCTGCTTTTCCATATGCCTTACTTGCTGGCTTACCTTGAACCATAAGCCCATCATAAGAAACTTCATTTGAAATTGTAAACATGGGATAGTTCGATCGTCTGTGTACCCACAGTGGTATACCTATCCACTCATCTTCATTTTTTTTAAACCCATATTGGCTAGTTTTATCTACTATGGTTTGAGTAGAACTATCGCTTGATATAAATTTTTCATCTACTCGATAATGTTGTTGAAGAAGGCCTAATATATTCGAATCCAGTGTCAATACTGGTTGAATTTGAGAAGGATCGCCTACTACCATCACTTTTTTACTTCTAAATATAGCCCCCACACTTGCCTGTGGCAAAGCCTGCCCAGCTTCATCAATAAATAAGTTTCCTATTGAGTTCTCGTTAAGACTCCTAAACATTTTTCCAAAACTAGCAAACGTTGTACTGATTATAGGCACGGCAAAATTTACCCACTGCCAAGCCTCAAAAAGTAACTCCTTGCCATTCTCTTTAGCTGCATATTTATTTTGACTTGCCCAAATGATCCTTGCTGCTCTTAAATGTTTACTATTTTCATAGAGAAATTGCTTTCTAACTTCTAAAGATTTCATAAACAACTTCGACTGTTGAATACGAAACTCTTTGTCAAACCATGGATTTGAGGTTTGGAGTTCAGAATAAGATTTGGAGAAGTCGACTTCCTCTATGCTGTTATCTCTTCTGTATTTCTCTAACCTATCTATCCGAGTTTTCATTTCAATTATTTCGTCCGCTTGTGTCTTTTTCCAGTCGTTAAATTCTCTAATCTCTAGTTCCAATTCCATCTTTTTGTGCCTAAGCTCAATCTTCCTTACTTTAAGCTCCTGTTCAATCTTTTGCTTCTCTATTTTCAATTTATCTCTTAAAGTAGCTAATTCATTTAATTTTCCGTTAGCTTGGTTCACATTACTGTAGTATTCTTCTACAACTTTCTTGTTAAAAATCTTTTGCAGCCAAAATAAATTGGGTTTTTGCATCGAAATTACATCAAAATTTCTTTGTGCTTCTTTTTGAGCCAAAAAGATTTCTCCCAAGCTTGCCTCATTAATTGATAGATCAGAGGCAAGCTTCTCTAACTCTGTTTCGATACTTTCCATTTTTGCCTTTTTATCAATCATTACTTGCTCTAACATATCCAACTTACCTTGTTTTTCAAAAACATACCCTAGACATTTCCCTTTATGCGTTTTGACTAACGTAAATAATTCACTTATCTTTTCAAAGTATTTCTGCGCCAGATTACGTTTAGACAGTACTTGTTTATAGAGTGTTAAAAATTCTTTGTAGATACCTGAATTGGGAGCATATTTTGTTTTTAGATGTGTATCCATAAATTCAATATTCAATAATAGATTTCCAATGTTCTCTGCTTTCCCACCTTCTAGGGAAAAAACACCCCATTTTTCTTCATCCCCTATTTTTCTTTCAATTTCTCTGTTCCTTTTACCGTTCTTATTCATCCATTTCTCTCTCATAACTGAATTAGAGATTGTTTTAAAATAATTTGTTGCTAATATCTCCTGCCTAAATTCCTCAGATATTTCTTCTATTAGTGGTAATTCATTTACAATATTTTGAACCGCCCCATTATTGGAACTCGCCACAACAATATTTTTATCGGCTATCCTACTAGGTAGTGTTCCTAACTTAGCGTTTTCCCAATAGAGTAGACTTCCATCTATTTTTTTATTACTCATATGGCATATTTCTCTAGCTTGTTGTACCACTAAATCTGCAAAAATTTCCTTAAGTAAAGTTGTCTTTCCTGTGCCTGGAGGCCCATTGACACTACGAATTGTATTACTATCGTTCAATGCCAAATTAACCGCAACTTCCTGCATAAAAGACAATGCATAGTCAGTATTACTAGGAAAACGTCCTAACGGATAATTTTGAGGCTGCAAAATCTCTAATAATTCTTCTGGATTAAAATGATTCGATTGCGCATTGCCATCCAAATTTTTTCTTTTTCCTAAAAACCCAGAAAAATATCGGTTTAGATTATCAGTTTCTACAGTTTTTGCCTTTTTCAAATCATCTATGAAGAAAGAGTGCAGATTCACATCCCCAGTCTCCAGATTCTCTACAAACCCGAAGCGACAATCTGCTAAGGATACTCTATACTGATCTAGTAAATCAGTTATAACGTCATTAAACTCCATATCTTCAAATTTCTGATTTAAATCATCACGTAGAGTCGCTTCTGCGTTGACAAAATTTTTAGGTAATTCTTTTTTATAGCGAATATATCCGCTTATAGTAAAAAAAGTTTTTTCAGAAATAAAATTCAATTGATTGTCAAAATACAAAGCAAAGGTAAATTTACTACCAGGTGCTCTTATCTCTTCGTTCGTGGCAGAAATATCATACTTAGAACGTAGTATGTCAATAACCTCTTGAAAATCAAAGATATCAAAATACAACACTAATCCTGATTTTTCAAATCTTTTTTCTGATAGTTTGTCCTTCTCTTTCTTATTTTGCAAAAATGAGAAAAACTCTTCCTTATAATCATTAATTCCATGATTTTGAAACAGTCTATAGTTCGTGCTACTCTTTTCTATAGAACCCTCGGATAGTTGCTCAATCATAATCCAAGAATCTAATACATCCACTTTATTATTCATTTATAGCCTCCTGATCTAACCAAATATGTATACTACTAATGGTAATCCCTATCTTAAATTATCCTATTACACGAAATACTGATGTAGATTTGTTGGTTAAACCCTCAATAACTAGTTATAATATGAGGATTTCCTCCATCTTTTTAAAAATATGCTTAGATTTTACTTACATTTTAACATGTTTTTTACAATCACTAAATAGTGCCTAATTTCTCATAATCAATCAGCTTAAAATTTTTATCTCTCTATGCGTAAGTTATAAATCAAAAAAATAGAAAAACTGAATACAGAGCTGTCAATTTCTTTTCTTAGATACAAGTGATTAGTCAATCGTAGATTTCTTCATTAATTTTTGAACAATATATAGCTACAAATCGTGGCGAAAACCAAAACCTCCAGTGTGAACTGGAGGTTTTGGTTTCTACTTTCACCTATTAAGAAAAACTATTGATTTTGCATTTTCCCCCTTAGGTCATGCGTAAAAACAATTTGATTTGAAAGATAGGTATTCCGCCTAAAGTACGATGTTTTAAATCATAATCTCAATTTTTGACACCAGATCATCCGGAACAGAAAAGTGATTTACATTTTTCATTAGCTTTTCTAAGTTCCTGTTAGGACTATTCATGTATTTTTTTAACGCTTGATTTTTAACAAATGAATCACATTTTAATCTCGGAGACCAGATTTCACACAATGTTCGTTCTTTAGAAAATACATTGATATTATTTCCCATAGGTGATTGGATCACTGTTACTTCATCCAAATAATTTTTTATAGGAGTAAAATGGACTACTACATTTAAACCATCCGCGACTTTTCTTGTTGATCCATTAGGGAATGTCAAATCATAGCCATCTACGTTTAAATCAATCATACCCTGCAAGAAAAGAGCCGTTTTATGGGAGAAGATACTTCGCGTATACTTTTGTTGCAACGCAAAGTATACATCAAAGATTGTATCTGGTAATGTATATATCCCTGGCATTTTTTGGCAAACTTCTCCCCTTTCCACCAGCCGAAATAATGTTGTGGGATGTATCCCTTTTTTTCTAGCGATTTTTTGACTGACTGTGCCATTATATTGCTCAAATAGTTTCTGAATATCAAGTCTCACAATAATTAAATCCCTTCGTCTTATTAACAGATTCTGTAATCTCAAGAAATCGATTACACTAACTCAAATCACGGGATTACCCTTTATTCTTTTTTCGGAGATGATAACTAAACAGAACTATCGTAGCTAAAAGCAAGACGTACCCTATATATTGATAAGTTGAATTATCATTCATCCCTGTATTTGGATACTTAGAGTCGCTAGCACTGTCTTTTGATTCAGTGCTAATCTCCGTACCAGACTCCGAATTATAAATGCCCTGGGAACTTGAAGTCGTTTCTGAATTAACGCCCGAGCTAGATGTCGTTTCAGATGCTTTTTCTTTCGAACTAGACGTTGTCTCAAAGGTACTGCTTTCTGAATTTTGTTCAGGTAAAGTGTCCGAACCACCTGTTTCTTCTACTTTCTTCCAAATTGGGTATAGATCCATGTTTTTTTCTATTTTTACTTGTTCTCCCGCAAGATAATCAGCGCTCAAACTGTCTTGTTCTTCCGACCATCCTATAAATTCATAGCCTTCTTTTTTAAGAGTTTTTCCATCTAATATTGTTACACTCGAACCAAGGGTATATCGATTTGTATCAATCGGGACCTCGCCTGTAGTTGAATCGTCTTTATGATAGGTGACCATATATTTTATTTTTTTAGTATTGCGTTCAGACCACAATACGCCTGGCGATTTAGTTGTAAGTATAAACCAATTTGTAGAAGCCACTGATGGCTTTCGGATTAACTGTCTTCCTGGATCAGCTTCCGCCACATATAAGAAGGAGCCGTTTTCATTTTGATATTTGACTGACTCATTTATCATCTCAGCAGCTTCTTTCAAATTTCCATTTATTCTTTGTGCCAGTGTCACGCCGAAAGTTCCTTCATACCAGATTGGAAGAACTTCTGAATTCAACTTAGGAGTATACCCGTAGGTTCCATTTTTTGATACTTTAAAATTATCAGTATATTGTAACGCTGACTCTGCTTTTTCAGTCTCTCCAATGGCATTCAAGAATATGGAACCCCAACTGTTTACATCTAATGCTTTTGCTGGGTCATTCAATCCTTGGTTAAATCGTCCCTCTTCTTCATTCCAGAGCTTTTCAAGAATTACATTTTTCAAGTTCTCTGCTTCAATGAAATACTTTGAATCGATTACTCTTCCAGCTCTCTCGAAAACATGCCACAAATCTGTGTTATGTTCTGTAGAGGACCATTCAATTTTTACTAATTCACCTTCAACATTACGATATCCCCCTGTATATAATCCTTGCCCCTCTCCTTCAACAATTTTCATTCTTGATAGAAAGTCTAAATTGCTATTAATCATGGATAATGTATCAAACGCATATTCTTTTTCACTAATCCCCGCAACATTAGTACCAAATTTCTCATAATAGCGAATCATTGCGTATGAAATGAACGCATTTCCGCCAACCCAGATACTATATTTCACATCTGCTTGTTGGAACTGAAACGAGTGAGCCGGAAAAGCTCCTTTGTTATCCCCATCCTTAATTTGTGTCACATATAATCCATTCATCAATTTGTCAGCCAAATCCCTATCGCTGTTACCAACTGCGGTTAATAAAGTCGTGGCTTGATCATATAAATACGAAATATATTTTCTTCCTGTTGTATATTCTTGATCAGAAACATCATATTCATATGATCTTACTAGACCAGATAATTCTGGCTCGAAGTATTCTGCTAACACTTCATCCGTCGATGTATCAACAATTCTATACATCTTCTCACCTGCTCTAGTTTTGGATGTCCACTTATCTCCCACATATACTTTATCTGTGGCAATTAAATATTCGGCAGAGGTTACTGCAATTGATTGAAATTCTAAGTCTTTATAGTAGCTTTCACCCGGCCAACTAGCTCCTATTTGTTCTTCTTCTGGTATTTGATAAAGATAAAACACCCAATTTCCGACCCGCGAATCAGGTATTCCGCTTAAGTCAATGGACCATGTACCATCTTCGCCTACCTCACTAGGGATTGCTAATTTTGACTGATCATACTCTGTACTGCCTACTTTTAAGAAGGCTTTTACAGCATATTTTCCCTCGGGCTGTGTTTTTATGGTTCCCGTGACTATTCCTCGATATTGATTTGGAAAAATAATTGGGGAATCAATTGTTACTGGAATAGTGTAATCCAGGGCCCAACTAGCACCTAATTTAGTTTCTGCATCGGTATCATAAAGGCCAAATCTCCATGAGCCATTTCTTGTTTCCGGAACATTGGATAAATCTAGTTCCCATGTACCATCTTGGGATAACGTGCCCGCAGAAACTCTATCAGACTGATCGTATTCCGTATTACCTACTTTTAGAAATGCCCTCACTTCATAATTACCACTTAAATCTTCTTTGGTGTCTCCCCGTACGATTCCTCGATAATCATCTGTGATTTGCTCAGGATAATTTACATTAAGAATAGTTGCCTCATCTGCATATCTACCTTCACCTATTACTGTATCGTAAATGATGTCAGTTGTGATTCTATACAAACGAAAATGCCACACGCCTTCTCTTGTTTCAGGAACTAAGGAAAGATCAAGCTCCCAACTACCATCCTCAGATACGTGAACAGGCGTGACATACTGTGATTGATCATATTCATGACTTCCTACTTTTAAGTATGCTTTCACAAAGAAGATACCTGCAATTTCTTCACGTAAATTACCTTTCACAACTCCTCGATAATTATCTGGAATCTTTTCAGGATATGTTACGTCGATCGGTGATGTATAAATTATTTCATGGTCCTTTGTTAATGAATACTCCCCCTCAACTTCTCCAACATAGTCACGATCATATTCCTCTACTGCCTGAATTGTACTTCCGTCTCCTTGCGATTTGGGTGCTTCTAGCATAGACAATACCCAATTTTCAGCTCTAAATATACTATCTTCATCTTCTAACATTAAGCCATCAAGTACAAACTCCTCCCTGTTTATGTTTACTTCCGCACCCACCTCTATCCAATTTATAAAAATAGATAACAGTATGGATGTACTCAACAATATCACTAATACTCTACTTATTTTTTTCATACAATTAATGTAGATCACCACTGTAAGACAGGGTATCCTTCCTCCTCATACTTTTTATAATCACTCATTTCTGATTACCTTATTTTTTTACGACAAGGCTTCTTTCAATTACTTATAATGAAGCTTTAAGAAAAGAATTGGCCCTCAAAAAAACTTGATTTTTTGAAGGCCAATATGTTCATCTCAATTTTACTTTGTTACTTTCCAATAAAAAGCCACTTTATGCTTATCTTTTTTTCCGGTATAGCCACATGCCTACAGCTATACTAGAAAGACCCGTCCCAATAATCATAAGAATTTTACTTCCTGATTCGTTCATTTTCGGATAAACTCTTAAGGAATTATTTGTGCCTTTACTTACCACTTGATTACCAGCTAAACTTGCAGTTAATTTTTTAGCTTGGTCTCCGTTGTTCTTATCCGTTACTAAACTAGGGATATTCGATTCCCCATTCTTATTAGAATCAGATTTAGTAGGTTCTTCGGTATCTTTCTCCTTTTCAGGATCTTTAGGATCTTTAGAATTTTCAGGGTCTTCAGGATCTTTCTTCACTTCTCGGTACACATAGTTGACTTCAATCGGATCATACCCAACAGTTCCTTGCGCATTACTTGGTACTTCTACCAATTCATACGTCTTCCCATCTTTTTCAATTGTTTCAGGTCCCGTTGTTTCGTAATCTGTTTCGACACGCTGCGTCTTCTCG
>NZ_BCQJ01000019.1 GCF_001544375.1 Enterococcus canis NBRC 100695
AAACCTTATACTTACTATAAAATTTTTTGAAGAGTCAAAGTATTATACGTAATGAATAATTGCACTATAAACATAACATGATTCAGTCACCACCTCTAATTCTAAAAAATCACTGTTGTTTATGTTACTAATAATACTCAATCTAAAAAACATCATTATCAAACACTTACTATATTCAAAAACTGTTACTAATTATCTACTTTTTCTACTAACTTACTACAAATTTTCTAACTTTACAAATTTATTAAATCGTCAAACCCAATCATAGGAAGATAATCAAATGTACGGATGGAATGACAAGTCATTCTAGCAAGCAAATTCTAAATATCAAAGATTCCTATATTCCCTTTCCAAAATATTGTGGACATGATTCTATTATTCGTCACGCCTATCAAGAGAGCTTTATTCCGTTATTTCCGTATCAGGAGGTACCGAGTGATCTACACCTGTATAAACAGCGTTTTTATTGCATGCAATGCCATCATACTTTTTCTGTAAAAACCTATCATGTAGCAGAAATTTTTACATTTCGCAAAACTTAAAATTCGCAATCACTGTTGATTTGAAGAAAAAGATTTCATGAAAGATATTACGGAACGCTACTTTGTCTCCACAAAAACCGTTGAACGTGTCTTAGATAGTTTTTTGAAGAAGCATGTAAAAAACAACTATCTTCCCAAACATCTCCTCCTTGATGAATTCAAGGGGACGAGTGATTGCGAGGGCGCTATGTGCTTTATCATCTGCGATGCGGATACTGGTAAAATTTTGATATCCTAGATGACCGGCACAACTTCAAGTTGCGGGCGTATTTCCATCTATTTACCTTAAAAGCTAGAAGACGAGTTACGCACATTGTTATGGATATGAATATCTCTTACTATACAGTGACCAAAGAAGTTTTTCCAAATGAACGAATCTCTATCGATCACTTCCACGTCATCCAACAAATTACGAGTGCCTTTAATAAGCAACGAGTTCAGGCAATGAATCAACTAAATAAAAATGATTCGCAGGATCAAAAAGATTATCGAAAGTTGAAAAAAGTATTGGCGAACAATTTTGAAGAAGAATATGAAGTTAAATTATACCTCCTTCAATCAATTTCCCCTCTGCCAAAGAAAATATTTAACAGAATCTAAGGTGACAGATTATCTACTTTCTATAGATGACCAACTACACCAAAACTACGAGGTCTATCAAGAATTGTTGGCTTTTTGATACAAAAAATTCGGTCGATTTTTTCAATTTGATTGACGGATTACCGCATTCTTTGAACGATGAATTTAAAAAAAGCGATTTGATACCTAACAAAGCACAAAAAACAGCAAAAATTTTTTAGAATATCCTTATTCAAACGGGAAATTGAAAGGAAAGAATAATCTTATCAAAATAATCAAAAGAATAGCAATTGAATTCCACACTTTTCGTCACCTCCGGATGCGTGCTCTAATCCAGAAAAATATTGTGAAATAATTTAATAACACAAAAAAGGAAATGCTTCAGCATTTCCTAAAGTATGATTTAATCAAAACAACGCCATTGACAAAGAGCCAGCAAAAATTTATTTTTCTTTATCTTTTTTATCAAACAATTTGTTGATTTCACTAGCTACATCATCTTTTAAATCTTCAGCTTTTTCTTTGATTTTGCCAGCTTCTTGTTGTAGCTTACCTTTTAATTCTTTTGAATCATCACCTGTTGCCTTACCTACTGTTTCATTTACTTTACCTTTAACTTGATCTTTATCCATTGATATAGCCTCCTTATTCTTTACTACTCTTCAAGAGTAGCAAAAATATGATCAACTTTCCAATGAAAGAGCTTCAAATGTGTCAGATTATAAATTAAATTATTTTAAATTTGGATTATTTTCAACAGTATAATTATTTGTCATTTGCCAAGGACTCTTTTTGGTAACCAGGGTAAATCGCTCATCTGTCACTTTTTTAATTTGAATTTTCAAATTGCCCGTAGTCGATTTCAGAACGTATTTTCCACCTTTCATCGCTTCAATTTGAATGATTCCTGCTTCATCACTTGTTGCTTTTAGCGGTTTGCCATCACGATTGATTTGATGCTTTCCTTTACGATCATAAACCGCAAAAGTCACCCCGGTTAAGGGCTTTTGATTCTGCAATATGTTGAATTCCAACAAATAGCGCTTTTTGGCAATGGCTAATGTTTTGGCGTGCTTAATAACTGCGGCGACTAAAAGTGCGATAAGTAATACTCCCCCTACCACAATTCCAATAATTCGCAACAATTGATAGCGGTCGGCTTTTTTCAGCTCGGCTGCCATTTTAGGTACATAGGCAATGCGATGGGCTCGCACCAACAGTCGGTGACTGTTAATCATGTAAGGCGTACAGGTCAAGAGCGTGACGTAATCCTTGCCCTTTTCAATCTGCAGATAATCCGTATTCGTCGGTTCTATCACTTTGATTTGATCCACTTCGTAAGCATGGATTTCTTTATTGATCTCAATGTAGAACTGATCCCCCTTTTTTAGTTCTGGTAAATCCGTGAATAACTTCGCTTCTGGTAAACCCCGGTGTCCCGAAATGACAGCATGAGTACTTTCGCCACCCGTTGGATAGGAAGTCCCTTCCAATAGTGATGTCCCTTTCGCTAAAAATAAATCATTGGTCGTGTCAAAAATTGGCAGCTTCACTTTGATTTTAGGGATATTGATAACGCCAATCGTATGGGTTTGATAATAGTCTTTCGGTGGATTCGTAGGCACTTTTTTCTTCTTTGTCGCATCAGACCAGGGATCAGCCCCCGGATTGCTACCTTTTTCCGCTAATTCTTTGTTTTTCTGTTCCATCTTGGCTTGTGCCGCCTGCATAGCCTCTTCGTTCTCAGCATTCGCCTTGGCTTGATAATAATTGATGATTTGCTGATCCAAAAAAGTATTCAGCGTGTCACTAATAAAAGGATAAGACAGCGCCCCAATGCCAAAAATCAGCAACAAAACCATCAAAATATCCACAAATGTTCTTTTTTTCGTTGTTTTCTTCTTCGCTGCCTTTTTCATGAGACGCTCCTTATAGCAAAATCAGGACAGAAGCCATACGCGGCTTCTGTCCCAGTTCAGTTCGTTTACGCTTCAGTTTGTTTGCGTCCACGTGTAAAGTAGAATACCGCACCCGCTACCGCAATCGTACCAATTGCGATGAAAGCATAGATTCCTTTACCACCAGTGGAAGGAAGAGTACCTTTGTGTTTGTTTGGTACTTTTTCTGGATTAATTAGATTTTCAGTAGTTCCGTAAGAATCGCCGTTAACTGTAAACTCAATACGATTCGATAATAAAACATAATCGTTTGGTGCCACAGTTTCTTCTAAGAAGTAGGTACCGTATTTAAGACCAGTAATCGGAACCAAGCCATCTTTTTTGGTAGTAAAAATTGTTGCTTCTTTAGCATCCACCCAGCTTACTGCCTTTGTTGTATCATCGATTTTCAAATATTTCGCTGTATTGCTGTCTTGGTCACGAACAACAAATGATGCACCCGCTAGTGGTTTATCTGATGTTTTATCTGATGTTACATCACCATCGACTTTAATGAAACGTTTGCCACCCGTTACAACTTCAACACTTGGTGTGTTTGGATCACTCGTGTGACCATTGTCAACGTTGGCTTCATTTTTAAACCCTTTCGTTGGATCTGCCTTATCATTTAAATGCATAAAGTAAACAAATTTTAAGGTGCCACCAGGCGTTAATGAAGGAATAAACTCTGGATTAACAGCAACCGTAAACCCATTCCCTTGTTCAGTCACTTGGTAGTTATTTGAAGAAATCACTTTGTCTCCATCATATAATGCATACCCATAATCCTCAGAAATTTCGTTATCAAAGGTTAACGCTGCATCATGCGTATCGACTAAATTGAATTTCACATATTTATTTCCATTACTGTCCTTATCTGCGATTCCTAAAGGAATGTTAACAGAAATTTGATATTGAATTTTTTCTCCGATTGCTACATCTTGGCCGTTTAATTGCAGTGCTGTTTTTTCAACCTTTGATGTATCATTTTTAATGGTTAATGCGACTTTTTGTTTTTCGGTACTAATCGTAAAGGGTGTTTTTGTTTGACTGTCAATTAATGCTGCGTTATCAGGAGCTTTTATTTCTTCTAACGTATAGTCGCCAACTTCAAGATTTTTAACATTCAGTTCACCTTCTGCATTTTTCGCGTCTGTAAATTCATTTTCTCCAATACCATAGCTATGGCCAGTAATAAAATGTTTTGCTCCCTCTTTATTCATAGTCCAAGTATACAAGCCATCTTTAACTCCTTGGATATATTTGACTGTGTTTGATTCGCCTTCGCCTTCAGATTTTGAAATGATAAATTCCGCATCATTCAAGCCTTCATTTTCAGCGGTACCTACTTTTTTCACCTGTAAACTTCCGTTATTAGAGACTACGTTTTTAGGGTAGATATGAATTGTGCTTAATTCTTCTGTTCCATATTCATAAGAACCATCTGCCTGTTTAATCATTTCATAAACTGGAAAGGCAACTACCATATTGTCAGCAGCTACAACCACATCTTTTTCTTCTTCCTTAATTGTATAGACCGCATCTTTGCCATTTTGTTTTTTAGGTAAATTCAAAGTAAGATTTCCACCTGCATCTGTGGTTCCTTGAGCAATTGGAGTATTTGGAGTCAAATTTTTTACTTCAGCTTTAGCATCATCCACCGAAGTATCAGCAGCGCGACTGTTATAAAATTCAGTCGTAACATCATAGACACTAAAAGTAACACCTGCTAGCCCTTGATAGTTATCAAACTCTGTCATCTCATTACCACTATTTTGAATCAGTGGATTAGGTACATTCTCACCTGTCATTTTCTTTTTATGGATGATAATATTAGCCATATCTGTATTACCATCAGCAAATACATTTTTAGCATTACCAAGTCCTAATACGAAAGGAAATACCATAATTAATGTTGCAATAACGCCCCAAATCTTCTGTTTTCTTGTTTTCATTTTCTTTAACCCCTTTTTATTCTTCATTTTTTTCCTTTTTATTGCGAACAAACACAATGATCACGATGAGAATCATGACGGCACCTAACCAAACCATCTTATTGTTCAAGATTTCATTGGTTTTTGGAAAATGGTGTTTGGTATTGGGTTTGTTTGTATCCGGTACATTCGGTTTGTTTGGTTTATCTGGCTTATTAGGTGGCGTTTCGGTCGCCTTGTTGACGACTTTCAGTACACCATCTGCCATATCGTAACTCGTTTCGCTAATAACAAATTCAACCGGCGATTGATTTAATTGGTACCCCTCCGGCGCGGTAATTTCTTGTAGCTGATACTTACCATAGGCTAAACCAGTAATCTCAAATGCTCCTTCTTTATTGGAAACCAGCTTCACAAGATTCGCAGCATCCCTAGAATCTTCCCAAGCAAAACCATCTTTACTTTGTACGAGATATTGATTTTGCTCATTTAAGACGACAAATTCGGCACCAGCTAATAGCTTAGTATTATCCGCCATGTCCACCTTCACAAATTTTTTGCCGCCAGTCTTAACGTCCACTTCTTTGGTAATTTTATCGAAGTCCGTATCTAGCGAAGCCGTATTCACAATCTTTGCATCGACTTTTTCATGACTCATCAAGGTGTCGGTATAAGTGATCACGATGGTTTTTCCTTCATAATCGGATAACTTGTCAATATCCTTAAAATTCAATTCAAAGCCATGCTCGCGAACGTTTTTTTCATACAGGAAGCTGACCTCTTTACCATCAATCGTGACCTTTAACGATTCTGGATTAAAATGTAGAACATCATCCGCTTGGTCCGTAATTTTAAAGTATTTATAGTCGGTCAAATCATCTGGTACCGTGGTCGTTACCGTGAAAGGAATCTTATCACCAAAATTATAGTTGGCTTTGCCATCCGTCACGACTTTATTAAACCGAGGTGGAATCGTTTGTTTCCGTTCATTCTTCGGATAAAGATGAATCGGATTTAAAACTGCATCGCCATCGTAAACCGGCAGCACTACCACCAAATCTTTCGAAACAGTATTAATGTATTTTGGGGCACTAGATTCATGAATCAAGTACACTGCATCTTGTCCTTTCGCTTGTGCAGACTTCGCAGCAAGACTGAAAACCAGCAAACCATCTTGCACATCAGCTACCGTGTAGCGTTGTTCCCCTTCACTTGCGCGGTGGGTGGTTCCTTCCGCAACCCGAACTTTATTTGGACCAAGTTTCGCAAGTTCTTGTTGCGCTTGTTCCGCCGACATTCCGGAATTTCTCAACTCATAAAATTTCCGAGAAACATCGAAAACTTCAAATTTCACATTATTCAAACCGTGATATTCCTTTAATAAGGAGGCATGATCGTCATCCGCACGGCCTGTGTTTTCACTATCAGCCGGCATCTCTCCATCCGGAAAAGCAATCTTGTGTAACACAATATCCACACGATTATCCTTCGACGTATCACTGGCCGACATTCCCATCATTAGAGGTACAAACAGCAGTAAACTAGTAAATGCTAACAGCATCTTCTTCATCTACGCCACCCCCTTACTATTACGAGAACGGTAAAAGAAATAACCGCCCACCACAACCAATGCTAGCGAGCCAGCTAGATAGTACATCCACGTACCCGAACCACCAGTGGAAGGAAGAGGGACTTTGGCTTTGTTGGGAACATCGAAAGTTATGACATTGTCAGCCACAGTTAAATTAGCATTAGATAGTTCTTTGTTAGATATACTTACTTTTCCAGTTGCATCAATTTCTATTCGAATTGGATCATTCAACATTCGATAACCATCTGGACTTTTTGTTTCTCTTACCTCGTAAACTTTCCCCTTATTTAAAGTAATATTTTTGGGTAACACATAAGTTCCATCACCTATTGATTCGAGCAAAGTTGATTCGCTTAAATCCCCACCAGAAATAGCAAACTCAGCACCCTTCAGTAAACTTCCAGTAATACTATCTTTCTTAGTAATCTTTAAAGACAAAGGGGTAAATATCTTAGTATTTTTCCAAGTATTATCATTAATTTTAGCTGATTCATAATTTGTAAGTTCTGTTAGTTCTTTACTAATTGCATATTTAAAATCATTACCTTGATTATCAAATTTTGGTAACCAAATTGTTTCGCTATAAGGTGAATCTGCAGCAGAAATTTTCTGAACGCCTATCCTACTCCAGATGTTTTTATCATCTAATTTTTCATTTTGACTAGTTATTCTCAAAACACCTATAGGGACTTCATTCCTACTAACTTGGAACAATAAATCTGATCTTCCTAGTATATTACTATCAAACTCATCCCATTCTTTAGTTAAATCTATTGTTGTACCTGGTGCTTTTGCAGAAGGAACACCGAAATCTACTATACTATCGGGGAGCTCTTGATTAGGTGTAAAGGTTGTTCTCCCATTTATTTGATACCACTTATCAGGCACAAAATTTTCGTCTTCTGTATTTATCCTAACTTGATAATGAATTTGAATTTCTTGACCTTTTCCCAAGTTAAGATTGTTGATGTCTATCTCACCATTTTTTTCTGGTTCGGTGTAATTTGGTATTAGAGCTGATCCAGCAACTGAAGTTACCTCTAATGAATTAGTTACATAATTGAATTGTTTTCCAATAGGATCAATTACTTTACCACCACTTACGGTACCAATAATCTGAACTGCCTTATTAGAAAAGTAATTTGCAATTCCCGAAGCCTTATTTGCTGTTTCATAATAAAGGACTCCGCTATCACTTTTAGTAGCAATTTGTTTCATTCTATTTTGAACTTGCTCCGACGTTAAATCTGCATTTTTGTCACTATTTAGCTGTATACCCAATGAATGAATTTCAGTTCCTGCTTCTTTAATTTTAACTGCTTGACCAATAGTAGCAACAAAAGCATTTGGAACTCTAACGTACGTAGAATTTTCACTATATTTTGCTGTTGGATAATTTTTAACATAGTTACCTCTATTTCCGTTTTCAGGAGAGTACGTATAGTATCCATTTAATGAAGAAGAATTTCCCTGTCCAATAATAGTGTTTTCACTATCATCAGCATAATAGCTTTCTCCTTCTGTCAGTGTTTTGGGTGCATTAGCTATGCTCTTAACACTTGATGGCTTATAACTGAAAGTTGGAACCCCATCGGTTAGCAGAACAATAACCTTCTTATGGTCTTTAGCACCATTGGAAAGTTGATTCTGGGCATCTCGCAAAGCTTTTTCTGTAAATGTTCCTCCCGAGGCTTTATTTGGTGTAAAAGTCTTTATTCGTTGCTGAGCGTCCTTGAAAGGCATTAAATTGATTGTATCGTTAAGATATCCTGGACTAGAGTACCCAACATAGCCAATATTAATCTTATCGGAGATTCCACTAGCAGCTAATGTATTGACGAATTGATCTATCCCTTTTTTCACTTCGCCAATTCGGTTATTATCATTCATACTACCTGACCAATCGACAACTAACATAATATCAATTGGTGTAATTTCCTTTTGAACATTTCCACGAATATTCAGGAAGACATCATACAATCCTTCTGATTGTGTAGATTCCTTGGCATACTTTCTAATTGCAAAATCAGCATCTGCTCCGGTTCCGCCATATTCTATATAAGAATTTTTCTTATTGTTTTGATTTCCGTCCCAAGATGTTATCCCATCCCATGAAGATTCTCCGCCAACATTCCCTTGATGATTTATAACATTACTTTTTTCATCAGGTTGCCAAAAATTGGTTGGATAAGTGCCCTTTTCATTAGAAGTATATTCGGGAATAATATCCGTATATGTTTTTCCTGCAAGAGCCACGCTATCTGCCGCACTTCGCGTAATTACTTGTGGTCTGCCTGTTTCTTCATATTTCTTTTCAGCTTCTTTTTTAGCGGAATCAACTGTTGCTTCGTCAGCATCGCCTAGATTCGTTACATCACCACTTGTTGATTCTTTTGTAGCCTCACTAGAAGAAGTCGCAGTCGATCCAACAGTGCTTGAACCCAAGCTACTTTGTATTGTTGTCGATTCTGTTACGTTAGCTTTCACAAGTGTAATCGGATATTCTTTTGAGAATCCTACTTCTTCAGCCTTATCGCCCGTTTTTGTATTCAAACTAATTTTTAAATTGACTTCACTTACCACCGGTGTCGTAAATTTAATTTGATCGTTTTTAATAGCAGTGGATACTTCTTTTTCCACTACTTGACCGTAGTCTGCAATACTCTTATCTGTTTTTACCTCAAATAAATTTTCTGATGACTGATCATCTTTGACCGTTGTTGGCAAGATAACAGCTTTATCTTTTACATCTTGTAGCGAATAGGTCAAGCGTGTTGGCCCTTTGTTGTCATTTTTATGTATATTGATTTGCCAATCAACATGATTTTCCTTAATTTGATATTGAATTGAAGCCTTACCGTATTCGTTATCAAATAATTGTTGTTCGTTTTTTTCTTTGTCTTCCGTTAACGCAATTGCTGTCATGCCATTAATGAAAGATTGAGCAGAGAACAATAACACGACTATCCAAACCAAGAAGAACAAACCTCTTTTTCTCATCATCTTCACTCCACGTATAGTATTTTTATTAATGACTTTTATCTAAGTATTTCTAGTTTATAAATTACAGTAAAATAACACATATCCCACAGAATTTGTTTCGCTATACCTACTTTCTAGACTGTAAGTGAACGAAAAAAAAGCACTTAATTCGTCTATAGCTTATAACAACGAATTATCTTTCTTTTTCACTTAAATTACAACCCAATAATAAAGGTAAGTATATTGAAAACTTTTGTTTTTACCCAAAGTTACTGAAAAATAAAAACTTGACTATATAATAAATTCGGTTTGAAAAAGCATTAATCAATATAACTATATATAATATTTCTCGAATTTTCATTAAAAAGTTTTAATATTTATAGAATCGATAATTATTTTATACGAAAACTCAAACTCTAAAAAAACAAAAAGGCTACCTCCTACTAATCGCGTAGTTAGCCAAAATAGTATAGAACGCTTCAATTAATAGGCTCTATACTTTTTGATGTTGGTGAATCTCACCAGCATCTTTTTTGTTGTAAAAAAGAAAAAGACACCTTAAAATCCAATTGAATCAATTTGGCGAACCAATTCAAAGGAGGATTTAAGATGTCCTATACTCAGCTTATCAAAGATACATTAGAGATTCTAGATTTAACTGTCACTTTTGAAAAAAATTGTTTAACAAAAGAAAAGTATAAGGGGGCTAGCTGCATGATTTATCGTGGAAAGCTTTCTTATGCGCCTCGATCATGCGCTCACTGTACTGAGAAAAATACGATGATTCGTTGGGGTAAAACAACCGTCCGGTTGTTAGTCCATGATGTGTCGGAATACAAAACCTATTTAGATTTAGAAAAACAACGTTTCCGCTGTAAGCATTGTGGAAAGACTGTCGTAGCTGACACTTCAGTAGTCGACAAACATTGTTTCATTCGTCGTAAAGTAAGATGGTCAGTTGTTGAACAATTCCC
>NZ_BCQJ01000020.1 GCF_001544375.1 Enterococcus canis NBRC 100695
CCCAAGCGTGGGACACATAGTCCACTTTAAGGTAATTATAGTATCGGGCAAGTATGCTATAATCGAATACGGCAACTTGCCCCTGAAAGGGGGTGCTATTCATGTACGAACTTATGTCTTTGGTTATCGCTCCACTCTTTGTGGGTCTAGTAATCACGCTAGTTAATCATTGGTTAGACGATTAGCAGATAACTTCGCAAGTTGTCCTAACCCACACGCCTATCCGCAAGGCGAATAAAAAAGCCCAGACCTGTGACGAGGTCTGGGCTTTTGTGCTATTCATTACGAATTTATGTCTTCCGCAATTTGATTATAGCAAGTATTACCTGAAAAATCAAAATCTGAAAATAACCCCAAATAAAAAAGTTACCCCAGCAATCTAACTGCTGGGGTAACTCACATAAGAAATATTCATAGATATCTTGGGTGTTAAGCTAACAAAACATACTTCCTGCAAGATATGCCGCTCCAACAGCAGCACCTACACCAACGCCTACAGGCCATGCGACTCCTAACGCACCTGCTGCGATTCCATATACTGTTGAATGCGCAAAACCAGCTACACCCAAAACAGCAGAACACGTATCAAAACGCAAAGTAGGATCAGGTTTTAATTCATTTATTGCATTTGTTAGCTCGCCATTTCCGTTTTCTTTGATAATTTGTTTGTTAAAGGCTTGTATATATTCTTTGATTTGTTCAACAGTAACGGTAGAATTTAACATACCCAGATTTGATTTTAGCTTGCTTTCGTTAGTAATACGTACTTGAATAAAGTTATCTGAAGTAACGTAAGTATCAAGGTTATTTCTAATTGTGTCGCCTAACACTATCTCTTCAGAAGAAATGACAGATTCTTCACTTGCAAAAGTAGGTGCTGAAAAACCAAAAAAGGAAATTCCCCCTAAAAGTAATATTAGACAGCTGGCAACAAGCGTTTTGAATTTCATATTATTAACCTCCTAAAAAAAATAATATAGTGATTAAGCTTATAGGAATATAAAAAATTCCCCATAAGATTGAATGTTGTTCCCTATTATTACTGGTACGTTGATTTAAAATGGTATCAATAGTAAATGAAAAAAATAGTAACAAAGCTAAAAATAAAAAAGTTTTGAAATGGAACAATTTAAAAAAAATTGGTGAAAGAATCAATAAGGTCATGCATTGATAAATGGTTAAGAAATATTTCGAGTACACATACTTCAAATTTTCACCTTCATTTCTTCAAAATAATTTTAAAGTATTTGGACTATTAGCCATGAAAAACAAGTTTAATTTCCCGGTTTTTCATTCTTTTCTACTTGTTATCACTGCAAAGTAATCGTTTACAATTTTATTGTAATTCTATTATACTAAGTTTGTAAAATATAAAAATCATTTGATTAAGAAGATAGTCTTTTAAAACTTGTATCTGTAATCATGATTTCATAACCTTCTACTTTTTATGATATAAAATACTTGTAGCCCCTAATAAGAAAGGATCATTCCTATATAAAAAATAACAAAACTATACTAGATTTCCTTGTGTTTTTTTGATAAAACAGTTAAACTATGGTCTATGTTTTTATTTCTAACGATTTTGTTTCAATACTTTTTCAATAGTGACCAAATAACAATTTCTAACAACATTTTTTATGTAACAAGCTTAATCAGCATGGTTTCTTCCTTGGGTTTATTTTTAAAAAAGAAAGTATAAAAAGTTAAGGGCTAAAAAGGCTGGTAGTGCAGCCTTTTTAGCCCTTTTTATTCTGCTTCTATAGGAGCACATGTCATGCTGAATTATTAATTCAGCAACTGTTTTTTTTTTCTATATCTCCAGAAAATACGCTTAAGCATTTTCTGTTATTAAACGAACTAGGGAAACTTTTCTCCTCTTTTTTCCGTTTTTTAAGTATGATCCTGGTTTATTTAATCCAGGATTTTAAAGAATGTTTAATTTGAAAAGTATATATCCTAAAAACAAAAAACTTAAAAAGTTTAAAGGTATAACTAGTCCTAACAGTTTACTAATAGATACAGGAGCTAAAGACCTGTTAACTATATAAAAAGACGAGATACTTGTTATCGTTATACAGGTAAAAAAAAGCCCACTAAAAACTAAATCAATATTTTTTAAAATATTTTGTGAGACAAGAAAAATTAATGTTGGTACATAGGCGTACAATAAATAATTAAATATAGAGATTTTTTTATTGTACATGTTAGTCGCCCCCTTATTTTGGACAAGCTGCAGAAACTGGAATCCAACCTAAACCAACAGCAGCCCCTGCAACTAGACCTGCAGGCCCACCGAAAGCAGCTCCAATTGCACCACCATAAATTGCAGATAGTGCCACGCCAGACCCTCCTACAACCCAGTCACACATAGTCGCTCTTCTTGAAAGCATATTAACAGGATCACCATTTTTTGTGAATTGTTTGTACAATGTTGTTCCAGCTGCATTTTCTGCAGTTAAGGTATATAAAAATCCTGACTCTTTCAGTGTGTAAGCAGTTACGTAATCAGCGCCTAGCTCAATTACTCCTATGTCACCATTGTCAGAAAAATATTTTGTATATTGTAGACCTTCATAATAAAATGTGTTTTCTTCAGAAACATGAAACCCACGAAGTATAAGTGAATTCTTTAGAGTATTGTAATCAGTATTAATATTTTGCGACGGTTGTATATTTTCAGAATTTATAACAGCATTAGTGTTTTCTTCAGCATTAGCTACTATACTAAAAGCACCAGACAAAAAAATAGACCCCATCATTAAAAGAACTGTTTCTACAAATAATATTTTCTTCATAAAAAAGCCTCCTATTAGTTGATTTGAATCAACTAAATTATATTATGATAGCGCTTTCTAAACAATCCTGTTTTGTTCTCTTTTTATTGTTTTTAACACTTTTTTCTCAACCAGATTCGCGATTTTTGCAAAACTGCAAATAAAAAACAAAAGACAAAAAGGAGTGATCGAAAATCACGCTCACATTTTACTCGCAGCGTTCACTCGCTAAAATCAAAGTCAAAACCATTGATAAGGTGCTCTTTGGTTAGGCTCTATTTGCTCGTCTAAGGATCTCTAAGACATTTTTAGTGGTTTCTGATAATCTTGTTAGGCTGCGCCTTTCAGGCGGTCAGGGCAAGCCCTAACAACCCAAAAGCAATTATGCTATACTCATTAACGGCAGCTTGCCCCGATTGGGGGTGTTCACATGCTTCAACAAATTCTCACGTTGGTTGTCGCCCCTATCTTGGTGGGGATAGTCATTGAACTATTTGCTTATTGGCTAGATAAGCGAGATGACAACTAAGCAAGTTGTCACTAGTCCACACGCTTGGAGTCGCAACAAGCGCAAAAAAAGCCACCTCTATTCGCAGTAGGGGTGGCTTTTGTGTTACACATGCTCGAAATTCTCACGTTTCGCACCCTGAGTATAACAGCTTTTTTTTAGAAAATCAACGAATAGACTTTTGAAAAACCTCTAAACATATTCTAAAACCCCTCTAATTTCCGTTCTAAGGCATTTTAAATCGTTTTAGGTATATTTATATATCGAAACAGAGCGAAACACCTTAAATCGAATTCTGAGGGCGCTTGTGCGTTATTCCTTATTTTGTCGGTTCATAAAGTTGGTAAAATAATTTCCTCGCTCATCTTGCAATTTGAGAAACTGAATTAGTTTGTCTATGTCCTCGCCAGAAAGTTCACGTCCTAATACGGATTCTACTGCTCCTCCGATTCGACAAAGGCGGTGTGTTCTTGCTCGACGTTTGTCATTTCCGCCAAATTTTGCATGTATCCTAATAAAGTGGACACATGCAGAACTAGACAAAGAGAGGACTACTTTAGAGGCCCAAGTCTCTAAAGTAGAACAAGAAAAAAACGAAGTGAAACTGGAATTAGCAAAAGCAAAAGAAAAAAAGCAAGAGGCAGAAGCCTATATTGCCGAACGGGTAGCGAGTGCCAAAAAAGAGATTCAAATTCAAAGTAATCAATCCCTAAAAAAAGCGGAACAAGAAATAAGAACACGAAATAGTTTAACTTCTTATGCAATAGGCGGCTATGCATTTATTTTGACGCTTGTGTGGGCAGTTAATCAATGGACAGTTATAAAGACATTTCCGCAGTGGTTTCTTAATCGCTGGGAGAATATAAAAACGGTTTGGCAAGTGATTCAGGCGTTTTTTTCTGGCTGGTAGGTTTATTTCCGAAGGATTGGTATGCGTTTATTCGTTATTTTATTCCTTTGGTCATTATAGGGATTTTGTTGGCTTGTGTGGGATTTGCAATTTTATCTGTGTTTTCAAGGCTTAGATCGTGGTATCAAGCTGTTCTTAGAAATTGTTATGATCGATCGGAATTTTATTTAAAAAAGGCAATGGTTCTTGTGATTAGCGGTGTTAGTTTGTTAGTTAGCGTCCTGTTATCGAGAGTATTTTCAAATGGCGTTCATTTCTTTTCATATTTTCTGATTTTTTCTTTTTTAGGGAATACTTTGTATTTAGAAATAGGGGAATTTTTTAAGAGATATTGAATTTTTTACATTTGGTATAGTCATTTTACTACTTTTATTTTTATCTGCTAGTGTCCTATCTAAGAACGAGATATAAAAAAGCCGTTAGTTATTAAACACTAACGGCTTTTTTGTCATAATTTTATTCTTTATTTTGTTTCTTTTCGTTTTTTATATTTTTTAATTCATTTTCAAGTTCATCTGCTTCACTTGCAAGATCAAAGACTTCTTTATCTCTAGAATTTCTTCCAAAAACAAATCCAAGAAAAAATAAACAAGGAATACTCATCACTGTAGAAATAAGTTGTTCTTTTCTAGAAATAGGAGTAAATAATCCCATGATTAGCCATAAGGAAGGAGTCAAACAAATAATTGATATATATATATCGGTTAGTCTAAAAAGTCTTTTACTTTTTTTATCTTCCATAATTTCTCCTATGCAAAAATATATCCATCATACCGACCATCAGCTTTATCTAATCCTTTGGCAATGAGATCTCTTACAGATGTTCCTCCAAGAGTAAGACCTATACTGATTGCTGTTCCAACCCAAGAAGCTGCACTTTTTCCAAGTGTTTTAGCAATTTTTCTCTCTACAGTGCGGGTGATATTTTTTCGGTTTGCTCGAATTAGTTTGATAACTGTACTACTTGTTTTAGCAGTTGCACCAATTCCTACAGCTATCAAAGCAATATCAATAGCTGTAGCAATATTTGACCTCTTATTGTACCATTTTTTACCTAATTTAACCCAATTAGGATCAGCGACAATAGGGAAAAAGTTTTCTTCATCAAAATCGATTATTTGAGTTAGTGTATCTCCATTAATCGTATAACGGGTTGGAACTGAATTTCCTTCTGAGTCTTTCGCCCATGCAGCATCAATCATATTTACAGGTAGACCTTCTTCGTTAAGAATATAAATATTCCCAGTTCCGGGTGCTTTATTTTCCATCTCTGAGGCATCGAATAATTGATATCCTTCAGGTAAATTAATTTTGAAACTGTACTCGTGACTGGCGTTAGAATCATTGATAGAAATTAATGCTCTAAAACCTAAATCTGTATTTTGTAAACCTAAATCGGAATCTTCTCCATCATAAATTACAGTATCTCCAACATCTAAAGCATCAGTTGAAAATTGTTCAGGTAAGGAAACATCAATATTTTCCTCCCCATCTTTTAATTGAATTTCTTCATCAGCATTTTTTGGTAATGTAACAGATAATTCGTTATCTGCAACTTTAACAGCTTGATTAATTTGAGTATTTTTTACAACCACATCATCCAAGCTAGTTGCATTATTTATGGCTTCAACCGTTTCTTGAATTGATTCGGAAGTTTCTGCTAATGCTAAAACGGGGCTGGCTAGTGAAAAAGATAATACTGTTAATGACAATATAGCAATTTTTTTGGTGATTTTCATATATTGCTCTCCTTATAAGATATCTTTCTAATTTATATGTTGATTTCAATAATTAAAAAAAGTAGGTTACAATAGTATTATATGCCCAGTGTCCTGCACTAATCGTGATTCCACTTAAAACAATAGCTCCAGTTGCTGCTAAAGCAACTTGTCCAATATATCTACCAATACTAAATGTCGAAGAGCCAAAGTCTGAGCCAGAACGAACCACATTCTGGCTCAGACTTTGATTTTACATAACTTATCAGTCATTTTTTCCCTTTGATATTTACTGATTATGTTGTACATTATTGTTTTCCAATCAATTAAATTGTTTCTTTATTTAGAAGATTCTAGTAATTTTGCTTTTAACAAATCATTTGCTGTTTTGTAGTCATAGAAAGAGGCATACTCATTTTGCAAAATATTTTCAGCATAAATTAATTGTTTTTGGATATCTGCTTTATCATTTGAGTTACCAGTTTGGTTATCTAAAAAATCAGAAGCTGTTTTTATTGTTTCTGCTAAATCTTTTCTTGCTAATGATAAATCAGCGGAATGTGTGTTGTATAAGTTTGATCCCTCTACAATTGAGTCTAATAATTCTTTATACGTTGTTTTTAATCTAGTAATATCAGTTGTTCCTGAACGCAAATCTTTTTTTGCTTTAAATAAAGCTGTATTTAATTTGTTTCTGTAATAGGCAGGAGCATTGATACTTTTTAATTTATTTTTTAAATAATCTTCTCTTGCAACGTATTTTGCTAAATAACCTGAATATCTAACATAGGAGGTATCGTTATCAGAAGCATGTACAACATTTCCTACTCCCATCGATAATACGGCACATAAACTAGCTAATAAAAGAACTTTTTTCATGATTTTTTCCTTCTTTCCATATTTAGATTAAATAAAATGATGAAAAAAATATAAAATGGAAGGTATATGTTTGTCAACGCTTTGCTCAAACAAAAATACTTACATTTTCGAAAGATTGGTCTACTTGGGAAGCAAAGAAGTGAAGTGTTATTTAAAGCGTTGGTTAACATAATGTCGAGTATACTAAGTAGCGCCTGTACCAACCGTTACAGGGGCGCTTTTTGTGATTTTGGATTGGTCTACCTAAATGAGCCGTTTAAAAGATTGATTTTAAGCCGTTTTTATGATCCGAACTTTGTGATTTTTTTTAATCTACCATTGATTTATTTGTTATTTTTTCTTGCTATTAGCCAATATTTTCCACCAGCGTAAACAATCGAAAAGATAAGGACAGTGACACAGTAACGAATAGGATTCCAAGGAGGAGTCAACCAAAAATCAAAGATAAATAGAAAAATACTGAAAAAAAAAGAACCGTAAGCAAAATTTGTGTTGTTTCACTTTTCATTTTTATCTCTCCTGTTGATTTATGTTTAAAATTGTTATCATTTTTTAGAGGAAGATTCCTGTTTTTTTGAGTGCAGCATTCATAGAAAAAAGAAAAAGTCGATGCCATATCGACTTTCCCTTAACAGAATTTTCTAAAATTTATCACTTAGATGGAATAGTCACACATGTTATTTACTTGGTCAGCTGATTGATTTTACAAAGAAAAGAAATATACGTTTTAGAAAATTCTAACAAAAGTTATATGAAGAAAAATATTTTTTGTCAAAACTAATTTTAAGATTTCCAAATTTGCCACCACTTTTTGTTAGTTGGTGGTATGTCGTTCATTGAGTTCTTTTCTTCAGAAAAAGCAGGTGATTCATTTTCTGGCGTTTCTTCAGTGTAAGTTAATTGTAGCTGATCTTGTAGCTTCTCGATTTGTTGGTTGGCTTGGAGCGTGAGTTGTTGTTGCTGGTCGAGTAATTTTTGCATTTGCTTTATTTGAGTATCTTTTTCTTGTAGCTGTATATCTTTTTGATCCAACTGTTTTTTGAAAAAAGAAACGAGTTCTAGATCGGGAACTTGGTTGGCGTTTTTATGGTTTTCGGTTTTTGATTTTTCGACAACTGGTTTTCGTTTTAAGTTTTCGTTTTCGGTTAAAAACATTGATTTTATAGCTATTTGCCCGATTTCATTAATCACAAACTTGTTTCCGATTTTCGCAAACCAAAGTTTTCGATTTTCATCAGAAACTTTTTTGTTAATAGCTGTTTTACTAACTCCTAATTCTTCAGCAAGCTCTTTGATTGTTTTATCTGCCATAAGTCACCTTCAGTTAAATAAATTATCTAAATCAGATAATAAATTTTTTTTCTCTTTTTCCGAAAGTGCGGACTGTGTTTGCTTTTCAAGAGCTTCTTTCTCTTTTTCTAGTTGTTTGATTTGTTGGAGGAGTTCAAGTTCTCGTTTCTTCTGTTTGATTTTTTCGTTAATTGTTGTGGCAGGTTCTTCGTATTCTTTTTGTTTATCAGCTAAAGCCAATGCTTTATTTTGTTCTTCTTTGGTTGGTGCATGTTTGTTAAAGTCGTCTGCTTTTTTGATTTCTGGTTTAAACGTAAATTGATAGCCAATGACAGGTTTTCCTCGCCCTTTTCCGTATTTCTTTTTGATTGTCAGACCTTTGAAGATTGCGGTTAATTCCTGACGTATAGGCTTTATAACACGATTATCAATGTTTGCTTGGTTGTTCCAGTAACTTTTTGGAATATCTAATAGTTCATGAAAATCCTCTTTAGAAAAATAAACAAAACCTATAGTTCGATATTGTTTTAGTAATCGAAACATAGTCTTTGCATAGCTACTTTGTAATTCGTTAAATTGTTGGAGTGAATAGCGAACCCACTCATCTAAATTGTTTAGTAAAGGTAAAGCTTTTTCGTAAACTTGTATGTCTACATATGGATCTTTAGCAGTTCCACGTATTTTAAACTCACTAAACATAACGAATCTATCTATATCGAGCCCATTAGCACTTCTTTTACCAAAACGTAAATCCATTAATTTATCATAAGTCATTTCTAAATCATTAATGAAACGATTATTAGCAGTTGCTTTATAATTACTTAAATCTTTTAGCTGGTCAAAAGTAAGACGAACGGTTTTATCGCCTTTTTCGCGCATTCTAGACACAATAGAGAAGAATAGATTCATTTCAACTGGTGTAAATTTCCGCAACGGAATGGTATTTAATTCATGATGGTATTTCACGATTTCATTTGCCAAATCTATTCCTCCTTACTCTCCCAAAGGATACAGACGTTATAAACAACGTTTTGTCTGTGATAATACATATTATAACATACGTGAGTATAAAAAAAGAAGTTTAAAAGCAGACAAAATGTAGTTTAAAAGCAGACAAAATGTAGTTTAAAA
>NZ_BCQJ01000021.1 GCF_001544375.1 Enterococcus canis NBRC 100695
CATCGAAGGATGGAAGCTGTACATGGACATTGATGCCATGCCAATCACAATTGAGTAAAGTGATATTTCTCGTTGAACTCAAAAATCATTTCTCGAGTTAATGTAGCTCCTTCAATGTCATTAGCAACAGAGATTTCAGACAAGATAGATAATTGATCGCCATCCGTCAGGAAACAAACATCTAATTTTTCAGAGCTAACGTCAATACCGACAAATAATTTCATGGAAGAAGGACCTCCTTTCGTTTTAAATTTTGGAAAATGCTTCGATACTGTGGGATTTCCCAGAATCTCACTGTGTAGCCACAACCTCGCCTAATAGAATACGGTGATAACAGAGCTAGAAACTGCCTTCCAAACTACTATTTGAAAGTCTAGTCCATTATCGAAACAGCTAATGAGTTGGTAGTGATAACAGTGGTTCGGGTAACAGACTTCTCTAGGTAGACAAAGCTACAGGAGGGAGTAGCAAATTCCCGTTGAATCTTTTCCATACATCCATTGTACTCTGAGAAATCACACAATATCGAAACAAATTCCGCAAGGAATAGGTTATTCAATAAATTTTACAAGTTAGAAGCATTCTGGAGAAAGATCATTAGACAAATAATATTTTACGAGGAGGTGAATGTATGATTGGGGTCATTTATTTTATTGTAATTGTGTTAGCGAATACGATCGGTTCCGTCTCAGGAATGGGAGGTGGGGTCCTAATCAAGCCCATTTTTGATTTTATCGGTGCCCATTCTGTTGCAGCCATCTCTTTTTATTCTACCGTAGCCGTTTTTACCATGTCGTTAGTTTCTACCGCAAGACAGTTGGCTAGCGGACGTAAAATCAATTGGCAAATCGTCCTTTGGGTTTCAGGAGGAGCTATCTTAGGCGGTATATTGGGCAATGTCGTTTTTGATCAGCTACTGTTGCTTTTCCAGAATGAAGATCAAGTACAGATGGTACAGATTTTTTTGACTGTCGTGATGTTGTTGTTTGCTTTCTTTTATACCAAATATGACTGGCCCGGATTCCAACTGAAAAAAGACTTCTGGTATTGCTTCTGTGGCCTAGTCCTTGGTTTTCTAGCAAGCCTGCTAGGAATCGGCGGTGGACCAATCAATGTTTCCTTGCTAATGTTAATGTTCGCTTTACCAATCAAAGAAGCAACCGTCTATTCGATTTGTACGATTTTTTTCTCACAATTAGCGAAAATTGTTACAATCGCTGGGATCACCGGATTTGGGCTCTATGACTTAAAAATTTTATGGTTTGTGATTCCGGCCGCTATTGTTGGCGGTTTGCTAGGGGCATGGGCCAGCACCATTCTTTCCCCACAAAAAGTGACGATTATTTTCCAGATGGTGATTCTCCTCGTGCTAGTCATCAATCTTTATAACGGCTATCAATTATTATAAACAGGAGTAGGTAGATGATCACGCTCCCTACTAGAATATCATGTGGAATAGATTTTATGGTAGAATTCGGAAAAAAGAACCATGGGAGGATTCCCAAGCCAGGTGGAACTCCCTTAACAATTGATAAAACAATTGCCACAATTAACAGCTTGAAGCATTTATTTCTAATACAGGAAAGCCCGTTGTATAGTCAGGTTTCCCCCAAAAAAGATTGTTCAAAATCAAAACCTTATTTAGATGAAAAAGTAAACTTATAACCAAGTTTGCTAACTAATTGTGGAATAATATTCAAGAGTTTTTACAGCCATTCTTTAACTATTTTTAATATCAGATATTCTAATGGAAACGTAAGATTAACCCTATCGTTATTATAAAAGGTAATTCCTTACTTTCTCCTAGAAGAGAATGTGTCTTTGATCATCAACTGATTGAACCCAGCCTAGTTCTAATTCGTCCATCTATCCACTTCTAGTACCATTTTTCATACGTAAATGAATTACTCACCACTTAGCTAAACCTAACGGTTCTTAACGCTTGAAGTGGGAGCTTCTTGGGGATAGAGCATACTTGCAAGCGTATTTCTTCACTAACAGCGGTCTCTCTTGTTTACCAAGCGATTCCCGTAGTTCCTACGGTTCTTGATGATTGGATCTAAACCAATCCCATAGAATGTAATCTTAGACCTTCGGTCAGAATATTGATACTAGCATTGATATCTCATATCTCGGTCATGATGAGCATAACAAACAGGCCTTTTAAAAATCCTATTCTTCTTCTGCCATGTACCGGTAAGAATATTACAAGTGGAAGTAATAGCTCCTTATGAGCAATTTTGTAGGCTACTTCTCGTCCTCTTTGGGGCAAATTGCCGAGATTAGTATAGCACAAAGCTTATGAAAAGAAAGAGTCCTAAAACAAACGTCGTCTCAACTCGCGTTTCAGGGCAAACCATGACGGAATAACCATGGAAAAGCATACGGGAAACTGGGACCACAGGAGGTGCCCCGCCCTGCAGAGCAATAATACAAAATTAACTCTTCCGTATATAAAACACTAGTTTCAGGGGAGTGAACCTATTGGTGTAGGTGGCACAGGATCACTTCAATAAATATTTCAGTGTCTAGTAATTGCTAAAAATGCTTTTGTAATAAATATGTTAGATCCTAAAATTAGAGGGAAATTATAAAGTGTTTTTTAACGCTATTATTTCTAGCTATTGACTAATAAGTTATATAGATTAATGTCTGTTATTCATCAATAAAATAAACTACAAATAGGCTCTTCGTCAATTGCACCATCAAAACAATTTGACGAAGAGCCAACCTAAAAAACTTTCGAGCCTTCCCGCTCCATACTGAATTATTACCACTTTGTTTATTGGAACTGCATTCCGCCATCCACTATGATCGTTTGTCCAGTTATATAGTTGGCGTCATCACTGGCTAAAAATGAAACAACTGCCGAAACATCTTCAGGTTCAGATAAACGTTTTAATGCGATATCTTTACTGAAAGTTCGCATTCCCCATTCATCGTCTTTACCAGCATTAACACCTACTTGATGAGCAATATCCATCATCATAGGTGTTTTAACAATACCTGGTGCATAAGCATTGCAAGTAATACCATATTCAGCTAAATCTCGTGCAGCAATCTGGGTCATACCACGAACAGCAAATTTTGAACTACTATATAACATCAGGTTAGGATTACCCACAACACCCGCTTGTGAACAAGCGTTGATGATCTTTCCACCATGATTCAATTTTTGGAATGCTTCGGAAGCTGCTTGTGTTCCCCATAAGACGCCTCCCACATTAACAGAATAAACTTTTTCAAACTGTTCTGGAGTAATAGAATCTATCGGTGTAGTTGGTGCTATCCCAGCATTATTTACAATCACTGACAAGTCTCCATAGGATTCTATCGTTTTATTAACTGCTGAGAAAATCTCGTCACGCTTCGAAACATCCGCTTCGATAGCCATTGCATGTTCACCAAACTCTATTGCTGCCGCTCGTGCAGAATTTTCATTGTAATCCACCAATGCCACATCAAAGCCATCTCTATATAAACGCTTAGCTATAGCAAAACCTATACCTTGACCTGCGCCAGTAACTAAGGCAACTTTTTTCATTAAATTTCACTCCTTCTAACATTTATCAACTTCAAAATAAACCTACCTCTCTTATTAATATTAATAAAAAATAAACTCACATTAAAAATAATATCCTCACTTCCTTGTATATTTAGATTACTCAATTAATCAGCTATTCCGTTTTAATTAGCTGTTATTTTATCTATAATTGAGTTAGGCACTGTGGACTAGTACTACTTCCACTAGATTCCCTTGGAATACTGTTAGTGAAGGGCTCTAGCCATAGCTCTTTGTCAAATTGTTAATAAGTTTGTTAGCGCAGGATATCTGTTCGTGACGCTTGATTGAGCACAAGGTTACATAGGCAAATAGTACGTGGAGCACAGTGTAAATTTTATCTGATCAGGAGTGGTTCTTATGTTGTCTGTTGGAATAGCTGTTGCCAAGCATAAACATGACTTAGCGGTCGTTGATCCTGAAGGACCGATTTTTGTCCACCACTTTCAAATCGAAAATAACCGTGAAGGCTTTACGAAGCTTCAAATGGCGCTTGCTAATTTGAAGAAATCTACCGGTGAAGACATCAAAGCGCCTTATAAGATACCGATCATTATTGCTTTAATATCTTACGCTTTCTTCGGACGCAAAGCTCCCCAACCTACAGCTATAATCCGTACTTAATTAAAGAATATGCCAAGAATCAAAGCTTGCGTAAAACCCAAAACCGATAAAAAAACGCCATGATGATTGCTCGAAAACTACGAACAAATCTTGATAAATAATCATTTAGTGCTGCCCCTTAAATGATTGAATTGAAATATTTAACTCGACATACAACCAGATTAAAAGAGGATTATGCTCGAAAAAAGTAAGCTATACACACCTTAAATATTCGCTTTCTGAAATCAGCCTCTTCTTTGGGTTCTTCTTTTCTGCAAAGCACCAATCCCATGTGTACGCGATTTTGGAAGAATACCTTTCTACTAGAAAGCTAGGAAATGGACACTTAACGAAGTTGACGAATTTCATTTCAATACACTCAAAAGGTCGCTTCGGAAAAGATTAGGCAATCAAGATTAAAGTCCTCGCACAAATCACCATTAGTCAAGATTCCCCTGCGCTAGAATTTGAACTCCTTCAAACCATTAATACCATTCAGTAACTTACGACTATGCGAGACGAAACAGAGAAGGAAGTCGCTCGATTAATGAGTGAAATTGATTCGCCTATTTTAACGATTCCCGGCATTAGTTTTAAATTAGGGAGTGTCATTCTTACCGAAATTCGGGATATTAAGAGTTTTCGTTCACCAAATCAGCTGCTTGCTTATGCAGGTGCAGAATCATCCGTCTCCACTTCTGGAATGAATTAAACAGAAACTGACCGAATGGTCAAACGAGGATCTTCACAATTACGCTGTGCATTGCATAAGTTCGCCAGGCTCATGTCTATTTGGTCGCCGTCTATGCGTGTCTATTTCCAGAAAAAACTAGCGGAAGGAAAACACTACAATGTCGCAATTAGTCATGTCGTAAGAAAACTGGTGCGGATCATTTACCAATTACTGAAAGATACTACACCTTATGAGGAACAGAAAATGACCGTTAACTAATCTTTTCAAAAACTTTCTCTGCCTAAGGTTTCTTTGTCATGCCTTCAAACCATATCCAAATTACGTTATTCAAACTTTTCATATTGTGATTGACTTAATATAGTTTGTCTTTCTATCTCTTATTTTCTTTACAAAATCATTTTACAAAGAAAGCGTTTTATCGTCAAAAAATAAGATTTTCATTTACTCTCCGTTATTTTTTCAACAAATAACGAAATTGTTCGACAAAAGAATAAACGCCAATTGTTTTTGAGACGTTTTCTTAATTCATCCCCAGTTAGATATAAAAATGTCGCTTTTGATTTCCCTACCACTTCACGATTATTTTTATGTCACTTTTGATGATTCCCACTAACCACTACACTGATAGCTACTTCCTTATTGTCGGATAATCTTCTCTTTTCTGTGGCGGAGTATAGTTTTATACTGCCAGAATGACTGGTAAACCATTGAGGAGTCTTACTATCCATTCTTTGAGAACAAACAAGCTAATCCAAGCCTATTAGCCGTAGTCGTCTTGGTAACTTAAATCCTCTATTAGATCACTATTTAAATAACTAAGAGAAACTAAAATCACACTATTATCCTAAATAATTGAAACAAGAGAAAATAAATTCCCTTACCATTGAAATTTTTCAAAATATAAAAGCTTATGCTATTGAGCAGTACGGTAACTGGTATCATAAACCTATTGATTTATTTAAATTTTTATAGAAAAGTTATTGAAAATGAATTAGTTGATACTGCTTCTTTTTTATTAAATTTTACCCCTTCTTGTAAATGAGTTTTACAGTTTTATGTGATTACTTAAAACTACTCTATTCAATCAATCAAGAACAAATTATGTATTACTAATCAAATAAACAGTTTCAAAATGTACCTAAGGTAATTTCCCACTAGAATATTGCCTAACAGAACTTCTGAACGAGAAAACCTACATGTTTAATCATAAAATGATAGTATTGTAAGCAAGAGTATTAATAATAATTATTATAGTAACAGAAAATGAAAAAGCCGCGAAATAACCACCTGTCCAAGATTGATGGTTATTACACGACTTAGACTTATATCATATTTTAATTAAACACTCTTTAAACACTTCTTTGTTAGATACTTCCATACTTTTTTGATCGAATTAATTGATTGATTTTAAAGTAATTAGTGGACGTCATATGAACATAACCTTTACTTTTATGGTCAAATATATTGTTACACAAACTTTCTCAAACATTAATCGTTCATAAAATTCCCCACCTGATAGACAACTACTTGCTAGTATACTTAATCTCGACCAATCGTTACATCAAAATACTAATTCTACCTTTGAAGTGTCTTTAATATTGAAAAAAGTAATAAAAACACCTAGCTAGTTCCACTTGTATTTCTTTTCAAACTCTTCCCATGACTTTGAAAAATCCTTATTTTTAAAAGCTTCTTTAAGACCAGAAAGTTGCTTCAAACGAAAGACTTCATCCCCATCCATTCCCAACATCTCTGCAATCTCGGAATCTGTCTTCCCTTCTCCGACTAGCCTTATAACTATCTTTGACATATCTAATACTTGATGTGTACCTCTCGCACGATTAAATTGAACAGTTGCAGCTATCCTCTTAACAATGTTATGTTTTAAAATAACTACAGGAACCTCCCTTAGATTTAATTTTTTTGCAACCGTATAACGGTGAAAGCCGTCTACAATACAATACTTATTATTTTCATCCCTTATAACTGCTATTGGATAACAAAAGCCATTTTCTATAATTGATGTTTCCAATAAATTCATTTCAGGTGCCGCTACTATATTAGGATTGTAGTCGTTGGCATAAACTTCATCTATTGAAACTAATTTTGCTTCTAATGCTAACATTTTAATCTCTTCTGCCATTTTCCTTTAACCTCTCATCAAAATATATTATCTTATTCTCTGTTTCATCTTTTTCTAACATCGCCTTTAATTCGGCGTCATCTCTTTTGGTTTGTGCAAACGATAATCCTCTCCCATAATAATCATTCTTTAATATCATTTTCGCACATCTTCTCCATGAAGCTACTTTCTTTTTAGCTTCTAAGTGTTTCGGTGCAAAATCCTGCATTGGGATCCCTTTTTTCACTTCATACCATTCAATAAATCTCTCTATTTTTCTCGCATAGTGAATCATTAAGTCATAATTTTTAATTCCTATGCTCTCCAATAGAAAAATTGTGTACTCCTGCCATGTTAGATGCTTGGGTTTTTCCAACTTCATATACCCAAGGGCTAAACTTTTAGCATAAAGATTGCCAAAATTTACTCCACCAACTCTTATTAAAAGTTTAGACCAAGTTTCCGGTTCAATAGCTTTAAATTGACTTAGACCTTTTCTTTGGTCATCACCATACGGTTGACAAATTCTTGCTTCATGGATGGAAAGTCCAGATTTGTAAAAAAGCTCATAAAGTTGATTATATTTTAAATCAAGTTGAGAAACAGCAATCCAAATGTCTCTTGTTTGCCAATCATAAATTGGATAAAAATTGTAAATTGGAAGGTGTAAGTCATTTTGGACAAGAGTTGTCCAATTATAATCTTGCCATTTCTCTTTTCTAAGAGACACAATCGTTCTAAAACGATTAAAACTTTCATTTGTCCTAATACCAACACCACACATCACTGGCTTGTTATGCTTTTTTTGATACCATTTTGCAAAAGCTACAATGAAAGTTTCAAATTGCATATCATTAATAAAAAAATCCCACCCATATTTTGAAAGATAATTATCTTCGTTAATGCAATTTTCAGGCATATCTCTTATCCAGAACTCTTTCTGCCTTTTATCCCAACAAACCCAATGGGTGCTTAATTGGCTTACTGCATTTCTTAAAACTAAGGGTAGGCAAACCCAATAAAATTTATTGATTTGACTTAGATTTTTAAGATCGTTTACATGATCAATGGTATATTGATAATTACCTTCTAGATCAATGAACAAAACATCAAATTTCTTATTTTTCTCTTTTGCAACTATATTTGCCAGTTGTAACATTACGGAACTGTCTTTACCACCAGAAAACGAAAAGTATACAGCAAAGTCTTGCGAAAAAATTTTTTCTAATCTTTCAAGTGCAGCGGTATAAACATTTTTCTCTAAATAAACCTTTCCCAAAATATTCACCCCTATGAAAAAAATTTAATAGGTACTTTAATTGAACGTTACTACGCAAAGTTTTGTTCATATCAATCATACATTAAAATTCGTACAGGTACGTATAAAAGCACTCCTTATTTTAATAATACGAACCAAAATCTATACTAATTGACTAGCCACTATCTTCAACCAAAACTTATATTTATTTATACGCACTGCTTCTATATTCTAATAAAGTTATCTCAGTTAAGATACTCTACACAATACAGGATAAGTCATCATTATTCATATGTCCCTAAC
>NZ_BCQJ01000022.1 GCF_001544375.1 Enterococcus canis NBRC 100695
ATTCTCTCAAAAATTTCCTTTGCCTAGGGTTTCTTTGTCATGACTTCAAACTACCTCCAAACTATGTTATTCAATCATTTTGTACTTAACTGAATATAGTTTGTCTTTCTATTGTACTCTAAAAAACAAGCGCCATCAAAAAATACTTCAGCCACTAGTTTTATATCAATAATTTAATACTTTGTAATCATCTTTCTCTTCCCCAGATTCTAAATATTTTTACAATATATTACATGACATGCCGTTTTCTCTCCATTGCTTCTAGCCAAACTAACATCAATTTTGCAAGAAAGGATTAACAGATGTCTCAACCCAACCGATCAATTTGTTGGAACGTAGTTTTTACGTACAATTCTAACTTAGCAACCTCTTTAATTGCTAAAAAGACTATTCACTAATTTCCTCATATTTAATACTTGTTTTTAACTTTCTTTTTTGCTAATTTTAATTTAACTTCCTCTGCACTCATGCTTTTTAAAAGTCTTTGTACTTTAGAAGCATTCTGTTTGAATGTTTGTAAAATATAAATTTTTCATCGCCAACATAACATATAAACCTATATCTTTTTCAGTTACCATACTATTCCCCTACCTTATAGCTCGCAATGTAATCCCTTCCAAATAAAACTTTATTATGTTTCGCTTTTTGTATCAAGTACTTCTGGTTTTCTTGAACTCTCTTATTGCTCACTAAAAAATAAGAGAAGCATTGAATCGCCAGCAATTTTTATAATTTTATATTACTATTTTCTTTTACATTTTGCATGTTAGAACACACACCTTTAAATAATATTTTTATTACGGTGCTGCTATAACATACGTATTTAGTTAATAGTAAAAATCTTCCTGAAATTAGTATTAGAATTAATACCCAATTTAAATACATCAAAAGTTTACAAACAATACATATTTTAAAAGAATCTCTTTTCCTTTTCAAAAAATGATTTTCCATACCTTAACCCCAAATATTTTGACTTCGTTGTTCACGGACATATTATTCAACTTCCGCTCTATCTGTTATTTTCTCTTCTCCAGATTCCAAATATTTCTATAATATAGTCCGTTTTCTCTCCATACGCTTCAGTCCAAGCTAACATCAATTTTGCTAAGGAACGGTTAACAGCTGTCTCAATCCAACGCTCAGTTTGTTGAAGTGTTGGATTTTTTCGTGTAATTTCTAACTTAGTAGCTTCTTCATTTTCTAAGTACTTTCTCCACCAATCTACTAAGGGCCTTCTCTAACGATTTGAATCTTTCTTATGTTTATTCACTGGAGTAATAAATCTAACAACTCCTGCAATAGTGGAAAAAACATCTTCTTTAAAAGTTCATGCTTAGCTATTCTTGAGGTAATTTTATTAGCCCTCTGCACAAAATATCTCATCCAGCTTAATAAATGTGCGAATCAACAGTCTTATCTTGCCTTAGTGAACCAACGCTACTACTGTCGTGGTTGTCACACCTATTTACGGCGAATACCTACATTATCGATAGAAACTGCTTTATCACAAAACAAGTGCGCTATAAAATGTTGGAGGAATTGACTGAAATACAAGCAATGACGACAATTGCTAAGCATTGCGGCGTTTCTTGATCTACCATTTCTCGGGTACTCGTTTCTCTGATCCCCATGACAAAAGTAAAAAGAAATTAGTTACCGCATTGTTTATTAATGGATGAATTTCGTTCATTGAAGAATCAAGTCGGCCCCTATTCCTTTTCTTGTCTGGATGGCGATACTAGAAGAATAAAGCCCTCGTTTCTTATTTTATGTAATTTGAGCAACGTGCACGATTGAAGGTAAAGGCCATTATGACGGACATGAATGTTTCTTATGTCTCTCTGATAAAAGAATGTTTTCCAAAGGCAACACTCGTTATAGATCGTTTTCACATTGTCAAACATCTCATTCGCAATTTTGAGGATATTCGAGTACGAATCATGAAAAACTTTGGTCGAAATAATCCAATACAAGCCAAACGTTATCGACAATTAAAGGCGTTGTCTCGACTTCTGACCAAACGACAGGACACGCTTGTTTATGACAAATGGATAAAATGGCGCAATTTGGTCGGACGTATCTAACCGAAAGTGAAGTGGTGGATCTCTGCCGAATTACGAATCGCCTATTTTTACTATCAAGGAATTCTTCAAGCGTTCCACGACATAGAGGCGGACACTTTCTTTAAACTTGTAAGAACGATGCCCAATTCCGTTCCAAAAGAACTGCATCATATAAAAAAGTTTTTATAAACTATGAATCCGGCATTCGTTTAGTCCTAGAATTGCCTTATTCAAACGCCAAAATAGAAAAGCTGCATGCCCACATCAAAGCATTGAAACGAGTCGCTTATGGATTTCGAAGTTTTCGGAAAATGAAGACCAGAATTTTCTTAATAAATAATCTGATTACCTATGAATCAAAAAACATCTAAAGCAGAAAAGGAATTTTACTTAGATGTTCTTATCTCACTCTGTCAGTCCTATTTGACAAAGAGCCCCATTCAACAGCATCTTTGCGCCATCACTTGAGCGAAGAAAAACAAAAGAAAAAGGGAAACGCAAATCATTTCCCTTCCGTAATTAATGAAAATCACACTGCCTTCCATTCAGGATGAATGGGGTTATAAATTCAATCTACTGATGAACGTACTTCTATAAATCAAACTATTCTCGGATACATCGAAACCCTAAATGACTACTCGTAGACATAAAATCTGTTCCATTTCTGGCGGCTACTCTGTATCTGTTACAGTAGGAACAGTGGCATAGAAAAGATCCCCCTCTTATAGCATATTCACCTGATAATGAATTCTTATCCTCAATATTAAATGAATTAACATTAAATTCATCTAGCATGGCGTATCGAGGATTTCTGCACCACTCCCATACATTTCCAATCATCTGATACAAATCCCAATTATTGGGTTCATAAGTATATACTGGTGCTGTGCCAAGGTATCCATCCATTTTAGTATTTTTAATTGGGAATTCCCCTTGCCACGTATTTGCATGATACCTATCTCCCTCAGTTAAAGAATCTCCCCATGTGAAAATAGATTTTGTTCCTGCTCTTGCTGCAAATTCCCACTGAGACTCTGTCGGTAAACTTGTATTGGCCCAGTTGCAAAACTCTAGTGCATCAATCAAAGAAACATGGACTACTGGATGATTTTCTATACCTAAAAGGTCACTGTGAGCCCCATACGGATGGGCCCAATTAGCCCCTGTAACTTTTCTCCACCAAGGCATTCCCATTACGTATGGATACTCTTGCTTATCTTTTTCCAAAATTAATTTTTCAAAGACGAATGAATACCCTTGCCTCTCTGCAACAGTTACATAATTCGTTTCCTTCACAAAAAGTTGAAATTCTTTATTTGTAATTGGTGTATCACAAATCTGAAAATCATTTACTATAACCTTCTTTGGCGGATATTCGTAATCTTCAAGAAATCCTTCCTCTGATTTAGTACTCCCCATAAAGAATTGATTACCTTCTATATCTACAAAGTTCATATTACTTTGCCTGTCTTTCCTTTAAAGTTGAAACAATACTTGATACTTCTACTTGAGTTAAATGCCCATCTTTGACAAAACCCTCTTCTCTATCCCATAAATACCCTATTAATTTATGTTTCATTTCATGAATAACGGCTGCATATTTTTCATCATCGTACAGGTTTTCCATTTCATTTGGATCATCTATCATATTAAACAATTGATACGTATCTTTTACGGGAAACCAAATAAATTTCCATTGTTTCGTTAATATATATTGGCTAGAATTTACTCCCAAACTGTGTTCTCCATGAATTTCTTGTCGCCATCCTTCATAATTCCCAAAAAGTAGTTGCTTAACACTTTTACCGTCAGTATCTACAAATCGACCTAATGACAAATCAAGCAGTGAAGGAAATATATCTTGTATTTTTACAAGCTCTTTTATTGTATGGTTCTTAGCCGCAATTAAATCTCCTGGGTCATAAATAAACGACGGAATGCGGATACTTCCTTGATAAGGATAGCCCTTTCTAAATAGGTAATGTTCTCCTAACTGATCTCCATGGTCTGAAATAAACCAAATGATTGTATCCTTATCATGTCTAAATTCTTTTAACGCCATTAAAAAACGATTAATCTGATGATCAATATGAGAAATGAGCCCATAATATCCAGCGAGCATTCTTTTTTGATCATCTTTTTTCAATTTTCCCTTTAAAGCAGTGATATCTGGAACAATAGGCTCCAATTCCTCCCAATTACCAATGTGCAAATCCGTAGTCTCCGCCAATCTATCCATATACATATCAAAATAATATTTAGGTGGGTTTAACGGAGCATGGGGTTTCTCAAATGAAAGTTTTAAGAAAAATGGTACAGTTGGATCTTTTCTTCGTAAAAATTTTATCCCTTCTGTAACTACCCAATTCGTTGGATGAAACTTTTCTGGGTATATCCAAGGACGTGCTTCCCATGAATTACAATTTAAGCCATCATCAATCAGGTCTGCCTCTGAGCCTAAACCTTCTTTTAAAAACATCAAATAGTCACTAGAATATTCAAATTGTTCTCCGTAACGTTTATCATATTTCCGATCAACATGAAGATAGCCATCATGTAATAATACATGATCAAATCCTAAACGCTTTCTTGAAGGGTATACATGCATTTTCCCGATACATTCGGTTTGATACCCATACTCTTTGAAAGTGTTTGGAAGTGTTTTAGTGAAATTCCATGGGACTTCGTCTTCATAACCAACTCTTCCTGAATTTTCTGGGTCTAAACCTGATAACAATGCTGCTCTTGCAGGCACACAACTTGGAACTGGAGAATAACAGTTTTCAAAATTATATCCTTGGCTAGCCATCATATCTAATGTAGGTGTACTAATAAACTTATCATGGCTATTCAAAGATAATGCATCTGCTCGCATTTGATCTACCACAATTAAAACAACATTCGGTTGATTTTTTTCCATATTGAGGGACCTCCAGTAATTAATAATGAATACTTGATGAATAGCCTTATTAATTTAAATCTATTATAAAACTGACAAAATATTTAAAGTATGCAATAGTATTGATAAAACTAAGAATATCCAAATAACTTTATTCGAATTGAGGCTTTTTTTACTCAACAAATAATACGCTAATAATACTAAAGCAACTGGTACTATAGCAGGCATGATAGGATCTAACATTTCTGTTTGAAAGGATAACTCTTTATCCCCAATGACTAACTTAAATGGAACCCCGACTTTTATTACACTAGGAATTAGTCCACCTACTACTACTATACCCAGCAAAGTTGCTGATTCAGTTAAATCTTTCAATAAACCACCTAAACTAGACACCAATTTTTTCCCTTGCCTAAAAGCGATTGGCAACTCAAAATATCTCAAACCTAATATGATAACAGCCACAATTAACCACAGTAGTACACCTAAGGGATTCCCTTCTAATCCCATATAAGCAGCTAATGACCCAAAAATTGTTGGGATTACCGCGCCAAACAATGAATCCCCTACAGCTGCAAATGGCCCCATCATACTTGTTTTAATTGCTGCTACAGCATCTTTTGATTTACTTCCGTCTTCTGCTTGTAGTGCTAAATCAATCCCAATGATAAACGCACTTAAAAATGGACTAGTATTATAAAATTGCATTTCTGATTGTAATACAGTTTTTAGTTCCTTTTTGTCTTTATATAATTTTTTTAAAGCTGGATATATTGCTCGAACATAGGCAACATTCATCATTCGTTCATAGTTCCAGCCTAATTGAGCACCGAACATGTATCTTAAACTAACTTTCCTTAAATCTTCAGTGCTTAATTTACTAACATCAGACTTCATCATCTTCAACCTCCCCATTAATATCTGTATAATTATTTGCAACTAATTTTGATTCTAAAAGATGACCATCCTGTAATTTTTTATAATGAATAAGTGCAGCCGCTAAGCCAACAAAAGAAATTCCCATCATTGGAATTTTAAAATAGGCAGCTAAAACGTATCCAATAATTAAAAAACCAAAGAATTTTTTAATTGGTAAATAATGTAATAAAATAGCTATCCCAACAACTGGCAGTACCGCTCCTGCTAATTTTAATCCCCCCATAAGCCAATCCGGTGCATAATTTAATACTGTGTTAACTACTTCATTACCAAAAATTAAACACAAGCCTACTGGTATTGCCCGAGATAACGCAATAGGAATTAAACTCAACCATGCTTCGAAACTAATCTTGTGAAAATTTTCTTCCTCAATGTGTTTATCCACACGATGCAAAAAATATACTCCACAAAAACGAGCTAAAATATCCAATTGAACCAGTAATAATCCTACTGGAACAGAAATACCTATTGCAAATTCAATTCCTTTCCCGCTAACAACACCTAACGCTGTTCCAATTATTGCTCCTGTACCAAAATCCGGTATGGAGGATCCTCCAAATGTTCCTACACCTAAAACCATTAATTGTAATGTTGCTCCTACTAATAAACCTGTTTTAATATCTCCCATTATAACACCTGCTAAAAAACCGGCAATTGCAGGTTTACTTAACTGTAACCCAGAAATGTATGGGTCTATCCCACCTAACATAGCTAGAACAATTAAAAGAAAAATTTGAAGCACAGAAATATCATTCATGATTAGTCATTCCTTTCGTGACTCCGCTTAGGCACAACACCGAGTAAAAAAGTGTTGTATTGCTAGCAGAACTTTGTTTTTGTAGTAAACTTTCTTGAAGAACCCCCTACACACTAACAAATTGAAAAAAGAGAAATAAATATGGAACACCACCTTTCGGTCTTGAATAATTGCATGTGTAGTTTAAGTTTTCAAATATGGCTAACGGTGATCCTTGCACAGTTCTTTTAAAAATTATAGAAGAGGTTTTACACAATATTAAAAATCGTGTGCACTAATCGTTGTGACATCGATATCCACAAGCAGTTTCTTATCCTATAATACAGTCATCAACAGTGAAAAATCCTCCGTATAAAGACACATCCTACTCCAACTTTTACAACAAATTGAAAAAAACATTTTTGACACTACATTATTCACATTTGTTTTGAATCTGTCGGAAGTTAGGGGTGATCTCACTGTATACGCCTTATATCTCATAATCATCTCAATGCGTTTTCTGGCTCTTCACAAGGAGCACTGTAACTAGCTCAATTCACCTAAATATTTATTATTTAATTAACAAAGACATAAAGTCGTCTGCTTTATCACTTGGAACCATTTGGGCAATTAAACGAACGCCTCTTTCATTCAATTGTTTAAAAACTTCAACATCCTGATCCACAACATTAATCGAT
>NZ_BCQJ01000023.1 GCF_001544375.1 Enterococcus canis NBRC 100695
ACCATGTAAATCTCTACTATCCAACCTAGACTCAAGCTGCATCGAAAATCTAAGCGCAGGGAATAGACCGTCCTTTGCAGATATGTCCCTGATAACACAGCAAATGAATATTTAAATGACACTGCTAAATGAATTAAGTATTTTTTTAGGTCAATTCGAGTTTAATATATAGCGCTTTCAATGTCGATGAATTAAGTGGAATCAAAATTTTACATTTGAAAAGGACGAACAAACATTTTGCCAGGAACAGCAGTTTTTCAGCTGAAACACGAACTTAATTTTTCCAGCCGTACCGGATCTTACACCCAATCGATAGGAATACTTTTTAAAATTTTGAGGCTAAATAAGAAATCAGCACAAAAGATATACATTGTATATCTTTTGTGCTATAATAGATATATAGAAAGGTGGTTAGCATTATGATGCAAATATCTGTTGGTAAATGGGGAAACTCAAATGCGATTAGAATTCCCGCAGAATTATTGAAAGCAATCGGTGCGAAACAAGGGGATAAATTGGATGTTGAAATTGAAAATGGAAAACTAGTTTTAGGTATCGATTCTAAAGATGAGTTAACATTTGAACAATTATTTAAGGATTATAATGGTGAATCCTTCAAAAGTGAATTGGTAGAGTTTGAGCCAGTAGGAAATGAACTATGGTAAAACAAGGCGATATTGTAAAATTCAATTTGAATCCGAAACAAGGTCATGAGCAGCAAGGATACCGACCTTATATTTGCTTAAGTTATAAGGGTGTCGCGCAATATTCTAATATCGCGATATTCGCTCCAATTTCTAATACAAAGCGAAACTATCCCCTTTATGTTCCAGTACCAAAATCAAACCAAACCACTGGAAAAGTATTGTTAGATCAACTAGTTGCAATTGATTACAATGCTAGAAAACATGATTTTGTAGAAACAGTTTCTGATGATTTTATCGAGGAACTTTTAAAAAAAGTAAAAGTGATTTTTCAAAAAGATTGAGCTGCGAGAAAATCTCACAGCTCTTTTTATCTTTTATATAATGAACTGCTCAAAACTACACCATCATTTTCTACAACAATCTCTTTTACTACCTCTTTAGAAGGATCAATCGCTTAAGAGTCAATCCTGGTCAAAAACATCATCCACAACCGGTCGAGGTCAGCCATTATCTTAAGTTATAAGCAAAAATAAGAAACCACCAAATTTTTATAGATTTGAAGATAAGTCAAAAATATGATAAAAAAAAAGCAAAAGTCATTATAACTTGCTCTCTTTTCTGTAGGTGGAACACCCAACTCCTAAATTTGAATTCCCTTCCGATAGAGAAGTATATACATTCCTACAAAGAAACATAAATACGTAATGATTCATCTTTCCTTTCTATCGCTTTTTCTAACATATTGCTAACATCTTTGAGCTCTTTTACAATATTTTCCCTCTCCAAGGTAAAATAAGCAGTTTTTTCGTCTTCATATCCATGTTCAGGATTTTTAAGTGTGACAATTTCTTTTTCATAAATAGAAAAAATGGAGAACCAACTATTGAAAAAAGTAAGTAGTCTATCAAATTGATAGGATTCAAAATACACCGGTCCGATTTCTGTTACGCCATACATCGTTTTTCCTGTCATGTCATGACTTTCTATTCCATCTAGTGTTTCAGAAAGATAAAATCCCAATTCTTTTGAGAGCGTCACACTTTCTAAAAGATTCTCATTTTTATTTTTGTTCCCCTCCATATATATAGAAAACACTTCTAAGAAATCGGTATTATCATGTAGCAGAAAAAAATCTAAACTCATCTTTATCTACCTCCGTAAATACATATATTACCCCTGGTATTCTTATTACTAGATAAGATAACGAGCCTTTTCAATTCATAGTTACAATTAAATATTAGCATGTACCTTTCTACAAACATTATTTTTATGACAATACTTTGACTATCTGATTAAATAAAGTCTTTCAGTTTTATCAATATATCTTTCACTTACTCTTTCCCTTGACTAAAAAAGCAATACTAAAAGCCAAGGGTATGATTGTTATCACATGGATTAGCCAAGGTGTTCCGATTAACCATTCACTTAACCATGTATAAGAATCTGGATTATTGTATGGATTGATCGTATACAAAATCAAATTTGTTAATAAGAAAAACAGATAGATAAAAAACGATTTTAGACTCCATTCCAGATACCATATCCTACTCATATTAACTATACCCGCTCTCTTTGTCTTAATCTATTTAAGCACTTAAGCTTCCATTACTAAATAAATATCAATTCTTCCCTTCAATATCTCTATACCCATAATAAATTCAGAGTGTCGCATTCAGTTTTACCACTTACTAAGTAAAAACTTGGCAAGTTTGACCTCCATCTTAGCATCCCCAGCACTCGGCATATTCTGTTGCGCATCCAATGAGGCTTTTAACAAATCAATGGCTGTTCTTGTATCGCCTTCACTTTTTGCATATGACGCTTTTATTCTATAATTTCCCATGAGCGGTTGTTTCAGAAAGTGCTGCAATTCTGAGTTGTTCCATAATTCGGAAATCCGTTGGTCAGTTGGGTTCAAATAGCATAAGACTGATAGTAGTTCTCCTTCGATGCCAGTTTTGAAAATAGGAACACTAATCTCATTCTTTTGACGCCACAAATCTTCTAACATACGGTGTGCTTCTCGAAAATCTAGCCTATTTAAGAAATAATTAACACGCATTATATCATGTTGTGTATTGAGATAACTATAACCAACTGTATTAAGAGGCAGAAAGTATTCTTCATTCATTTCCGTATAATCATATCCTTGATACAATAACGCATTTGCTTTCAGCGCAACATACATCAGTTTGCGATTTGTTTCATCTTTTGCCATTAATTGTACGCTCTTACCATCATTGAACTGCATGGGAATTCCGTTTGTTAAAACAACAATCGCTCCTACAATTATAAAAATCCAGCTAAATAAATTCCACTTTATAAAAAGACTACATATGATAATTGCTACTCCATTCGCAAGGATACCACCTAGCAAATATCGCTTATACGCGAAGTCTTTTGAATACTCTGGAGGTGCCATTAAACATTGGCCGCCAATACCTGGTACTTTAAATCGCTTGAATTCAAGTTTATTTTGAGGGTTTTTGACTACCATATAACCAAGTATACTTAGTCCTACGAAGCGATAGCCACTTACTAGTCCCATCAATAGATGACCTACTTCATGAATCACAATGTGCAAAAAAATGGATATGACAAATATGAAAATACCCAGAGGTAATTCAAGGAACCAATCGACATATTCGAATGAAAAATTCAACTCCGGCGCTATAATGGCGGTGCTTGCGCCAACTAGCAAGCCAATCATACAACCAACAAATAACCAAATCATAAACTTCTTCAATATTCAGTCCCCCATTCAAACAACATAATATTTTTATAATCTCAGTTCTTCTTTCAAGTATAACTTATAAGGACTTTCACATCTAGGCAGCCACGTACTTTATAGTTCCGTATAGTCTTATCATATCCACAAAATGAGCTATGTTACTTTGCCCAATCTATATGTCCACTTCACTCTTGAAAATACAAAGGTTAATCCGAAAGGCCAATAGAGGGTACCCTATTGGACACAAAAAAACCTAAATACTGATTAGCATTTAGGCTCTTGTAATTGCAATAAATTATCCAAAAGTGATGCATAGTAGTGTGTTTTGATGACCAAAACCAGTGTTTTTAGCATGTTTTCGGCACTTTTTAAAAAAGTTTCCGGCGTTTAAATAACTATTTTAATACAATTAAATTCGTACTCAATAAGCTTTTAAACTTAGTTAATATAACGAATTTGTAAAAATTAGTAAATTCTGCTTCGTGCTTGTACGGAAAAGGGGTCAAAAACCATGATACAATATATTTAAGTTGAAAAATCAAAAAAACTTTTTTTGTATAAATAAGTGATTGATAAAGTAATGAAATTAGATGGAGTAGCAATTGAAGAACTTTTAGTAAGTGAATATATATAATTAGAGGTGACAGTATTGGAAAATGAGAAGAAAGAGAACGAATTTTCAGGAATTATTCTGAAAAGAGAGAATCAACAAATTCAGATTGAAATGTATGGATATCGTGATAAATCAAATCAGTTAGCTATTCATACCGATACAAAATTTGGAACTGCTTCTATGGGAAAAATATTTGTGGCAGTAGCTATAATGAAACTGATTGAGCAAAAGAAACTGTCATTAGAAACAACTTTGGATAATTTTTATGGTACTTCTTTAAAAGAAATTAATGGAGATATAACTATATATGAATTATTGACCCATACTTCAGGTATTCAGGATTATTTTGATGAATCAATTGAGGCGGATTACGAACAACTTTGGCAAAAGATTCCTAATTACTCTATTCGAAAAAATAGCGATATAATGCCACTGTTTGTTGATAAAAAACAAGATAGCAAAAGAAGGGGAGAATTTATTTATAACAACGCAGGATATGTGCTTTTAGCAGATATTATTGAAAAAATAACGAATTGTCATTTTGATCAAGTTTTGAAAGACATGGTGTTTGATAAACTTCATATGTCAAATACTGGATATTTTGAATTGGACAATTTACCTGCGAATACAGCAATTGGCTATATAAAAGAACAAGGAGAAAAACCTCGTAGTAATATTTATTCTATTGATTGTAAAGGAACAGGAGCAGGTGGGTGCTATACAACAGTAATGGACATTTGTAACTTTTGGGATGGACTGTTCTCCTATGAAATCTTATCTGAAAAGAGCATTTCAGAAATGATTAAAAAACATGTAGGAAATGAAAAAGAACATTACGGACTTGGAATTTGGTTGGCGAATTCTACAAAAAATCATACGCATATTTATATTGAAGGTTGCGATCCCGGTGTTTCCTGTATTTCACTGTTCAATCCTTTGGAAAAAGATATATACACAGTTTTTAGTAATTATGAAGACAATGTTTGGGAGCTTGCTCGAAATTATTTAGCTGGAAAAAAGAATAATGTATAGATAGCTGAGAAAAGATACCTGGAATGGGGGACATCAGATTGATTTGAAAAGCTACTTGTTTAAGAGTAGCTTTAGATATTTGTCTCATTATCTCAGATACAGCTATTAGTCAAAATTGTGGCCTAAAACCCATAACAAACAGGTATGTCCCAATAAAAGTAGAAATATAATAAATAGGTCTAAATATCCAAAAAGAGTTACAACCTTTTTTATATATTTGTTTATAAAATTCAATGGAGTTAATTTTTTTTACTATTTCCATATCATATTCCTTTCCCTTTTTATCATAACTATCCCTCCATAGAATCTAATGTAATGGAGCTTAAACCCAAAAGTAACATCTTCAATTACTTGAAATAAATAGAATATAGCCTTATACTAAATATGTAAAGAGGACATGCGTCAACATGTCCTCACGTAGGCCGTTCTAAGGACGGCAGCAGAATGGTTAAAAAATAATCGTCGATTCCGCTAAGAATATAGGACGATTATTTTTTTTGCTCTTTTTTAGACTCTTCAATCGTTTGAACTAGTTTGACTACAGCTGTCAGTAACTCAATAGCTACTTTCAAAACTGGGGCAAATACTAGAATCAAGGCGATCCAGCCCTCAAATGGCAAAAGGCGTCTCCTTTCACTAAGATTTCGGAACTTATTCTCATAAGCACCACCACCTCTCCAGGATAGCCACCGTCCATATCACTTTCTACTCAGTCATTGTATCATAACCAAGAACTGCTATCAGCAGTTAGTTGTGGTGGAAATCAAAGGCGGTTTTATAGTCGCTGCCATTCATATTTCTTCCGGTTCTGTTGCAAAGTTTTCTAATTCTTCAGATTAAGGTAAAATAGATGGAAAAAAGAGACTGGGGAAATTAAGAACTGACACTTTTTCGATGGGTAGAACACCCAATTACGAAATTTGAATTTCTTTCAGATAGTGAAGTATATACATTCCTACAAAGAAACATACATACGTAATGAATCATCTTCCCTTTCTATCGCTTTTTCTAACATATTGCTAACATCTTTGAGCTCTTTTACAATATTTTCCCTCTCCAAGGTAAAATAAGCAGTTTTTTCGTCTTCATATCCATTTTCGGGATTTTTAAGTGTGACAGTTTCTTTTTCATAGATAGAAAAAATGGAACACCAACTATTGAAAAAAGTAAGTAGTCTATCAAATTGAGAAGCTTCAAAATACACCGGTCCAATTTCTGTTACGCCATACATCGTTTTTCCCGTCATGTCATGACTTTCTATTCCACCTAGTGTCTCAGTAAGATAAAACCCCAACTCCTCTGAGAGCGTCGCACTTTCTAAAATATTCTCATTTTTATTTTTGTTCCCCTCCATATATATAGAAAACACTTCTAAGAAATCGGTATTATCATGTAGCAGAAAAAAATCTAAACTCATCTTTATCTACCTCCGTAACTATATATACCCCTGCTATTCTTATTACTAGATAAGATAACGAACTTCATAATTTCCACGTTGTTACCTCATTCATTAGATTAAAAAGCAGATTATTTAACTATCACATAAATCTGATCCCAGTCATTTTTTCTATTGTCAAACTACGTTTAGATACTCAATCAAACCCAATATTTTTAGACAAGGTCTTACTCTTCTAAATATGAATAGATAATCCTAATAAAAAAATGTTTTTGAAATAAAAAAATCACTATTCGTGTAGTTAAAAGTCTTTGAAATAATAGTTTGTATCTCTTCTTTTTCTAATATAGTATCAATTCTGTATAGTTTACTGCCATAATTTGTCCATTCACCAGCTTGTAATATATCACGATGCCCTCTAAAATCTGGTTTCTGATTAGTAAAGATTACAAAATAATCATAAATTTTTTCTCCTTTAGCAGTTTCCCTTAAATTTTTTGGGGACCTTAAAATATCACTTCCAATTTTTTCATATAATTTTAGAG
>NZ_BCQJ01000024.1:0-2500 GCF_001544375.1 Enterococcus canis NBRC 100695
GAAGAACACAAACATTTAAAAAAGCGAAGCAATATGCTAGCGAATCAATTCAATTTGAGCTTAACAGTCTATGACTGTTCAAACACTTTTTATGAGAGTTTGATCCTGGCTCAGGACGAACGCTGGCGGCGTGCCTAATACATGCAAGTCGAACGCTTCTTTTTCCACCGGAGCTTGCTCCACCGGAAAAAGAGGAGTGGCGAACGGGTGAGTAACACGTGGGTAACCTGCCCATCAGAAGGGGATAACACTTGGAAACAGGTGCTAATACCGTATAACAATCGACACCGCATGGTGTTGATTTGAAAGGCGCTTTCGGGTGTCGCTGATGGATGGACCCGCGGTGCATTAGCTAGTTGGTGAGGTAACGGCTCACCAAGGCCACGATGCATAGCCGACCTGAGAGGGTGATCGGCCACACTGGGACTGAGACACGGCCCAGACTCCTACGGGAGGCAGCAGTAGGGAATCTTCGGCAATGGACGAAAGTCTGACCGAGCAACGCCGCGTGAGTGAAGAAGGTTTTCGGATCGTAAAACTCTGTTGTTAGAGAAGAACAAGAGTGAGAGTAACTGTTCACTCCTTGACGGTATCTAACCAGAAAGCCACGGCTAACTACGTGCCAGCAGCCGCGGTAATACGTAGGTGGCAAGCGTTGTCCGGATTTATTGGGCGTAAAGCGAGCGCAGGCGGTTTCTTAAGTCTGATGTGAAAGCCCCCGGCTCAACCGGGGAGGGTCATTGGAAACTGGGAGACTTGAGTGCAGAAGAGGAGAGTGGAATTCCATGTGTAGCGGTGAAATGCGTAGATATATGGAGGAACACCAGTGGCGAAGGCGGCTCTCTGGTCTGTAACTGACGCTGAGGCTCGAAAGCGTGGGGAGCAAACAGGATTAGATACCCTGGTAGTCCACGCCGTAAACGATGAGTGCTAAGTGTTGGAGGGTTTCCGCCCTTCAGTGCTGCAGCAAACGCATTAAGCACTCCGCCTGGGGAGTACGACCGCAAGGTTGAAACTCAAAGGAATTGACGGGGGCCCGCACAAGCGGTGGAGCATGTGGTTTAATTCGAAGCAACGCGAAGAACCTTACCAGGTCTTGACATCCTTTGACCACTCTAGAGATAGAGCTTCCCCTTCGGGGGCAAAGTGACAGGTGGTGCATGGTTGTCGTCAGCTCGTGTCGTGAGATGTTGGGTTAAGTCCCGCAACGAGCGCAACCCTTATTGTTAGTTGCCATCATTTAGTTGGGCACTCTAGCGAGACTGCCGGTGACAAACCGGAGGAAGGTGGGGATGACGTCAAATCATCATGCCCCTTATGACCTGGGCTACACACGTGCTACAATGGGAAGTACAACGAGTTGCGAAGTCGCGAGGCTAAGCTAATCTCTTAAAGCTTCTCTCAGTTCGGATTGTAGGCTGCAACTCGCCTACATGAAGCCGGAATCGCTAGTAATCGCGGATCAGCACGCCGCGGTGAATACGTTCCCGGGCCTTGTACACACCGCCCGTCACACCACGAGAGTTTGTAACACCCGAAGTCGGTGAGGTAACCTTTATGGAGCCAGCCGCCTAAGGTGGGATAGATGATTGGGGTGAAGTCGTAACAAGGTAGCCGTATCGGAAGGTGCGGCTGGATCACCTCCTTTCTAAGGAAATTACGGAGACTACACATTCGTCACTTTGTTCAGTTTTGAGAGGTTTACTCTCAATTGCATCATGGGGCCTTAGCTCAGCTGGGAGAGCGCCTGCTTTGCACGCAGGAGGTCAGCGGTTCGATCCCGCTAGGCTCCATTGACAACGAAGTTGTCAAATCTTTGTTCATTGAAAACTGGATATTGAAGTAATCAACACAAAACCGAGAACACCGCGTTGAATTGAGTTTTTTAATAGTTCAATTGCTTACTCGATGACGCCTCTATCGCTAGAGAAACGCATCGAAACCCAACCGTAAGGTTGATAAGGTTAAGTTAGTAAGGGCGCACGGTGGATGCCTTGGCACTAGGAGCCGATGAAGGACGGGACTAACACCGATATGCTTTGGGGAGCTGTAAGTAAGCTATGATCCAGAGATTTCCGAATGGGGGAACCCAGCATCTTTTATAGGATGTTACTTTTCAGTGAATACATAGCTGATTAGAGGTAGACGCAGAGAACTGAAACATCTAAGTACCTGCAGGAAGAGAAAGAAAATTCGATTCCCTGAGTAGCGGCGAGCGAAACGGGAAAAGCCCAAACCAACGAGCTTGCTCGTTGGGGTTGTAGGACTCCAATATGGTAGTTGATGAGGATAGCCGAATGACTTGGAAAAGTCAGCCGAAGAGGGTAAAAGCCCCGTAGACGAAATTCTGATCACACCTAGGAGGATCCTGAGTACGGCGGAACACGAGAAATTCCGTCGGAATCCGGGAGGACCATCTCCCAAGGCTAAATACTCCCTAGTGACCGATAGTGAACCAGTACCGTGAGGGAAAGGTGAAAAGCACCCCGGAAGGGGAGTG
>NZ_BCQJ01000025.1 GCF_001544375.1 Enterococcus canis NBRC 100695
TGTTTTTGAAGCGTTAATGTTTGCGTTAGCATTCGCAACATTGATTCTGAAAATCAGTAACAACAATAAGAAAAAATAAACCCGTCATAAATCTTGGCAGACGTTGACAGGTTTATTTTCAAACTATTAAACTAAGCCACCGCTTTAAACGGTTCTACTTGAGGGCGTATTTATCGTACGTCCTCTTTACATAGTCATTATACCACATTTTGAGCGAGAAGAAAGGCGGAAGCCTTTCTTTTTTCATGCGCTCCTAAACGGTGGTGGCGGTGGGAGTGTGGAGCGCATGAAAAAACAGCCCTTATTGATTGTAGCCATATTCAGACATGCCATTCAATGGCGGTTGTTCAACCGGTGGTTCTTGGTTCATATAGGCTGGTTCATTAGCAGGTGGGGTCGGATTTGATTGTGGCATTCCTTGTTGCTTTTGTTCCCGATTCTGTACCGTTTCTTTGGATTCTAAAAATTCAAAGTCTTCCACCACTAGCTCGGTCACATAATGCGTCATTCCTTGTTGGTCATCATAAGAACGGATTTGTAGTTCACCATTTGCCCCAATCAATGCGCCTTTTTGAGTAAATTTGGCAAAGGCTTGGGCAGGTTTTCCCCACAAAACACATGGAACAAAAGTTGTCGGTATCTTGCCATCTTTATCGGGTCTTTTACGTTTGCAGGCAAGTGTGAAATTTGCGACACTCTTTCCATTGTTTGTGGTGCGCAACTCTGCCCCTTTCGTTAAGCGTCCTACTGCGTGTACATTAATCATTGTGTTTCCTTCTTTCCTATTTTTTATATTAGCCCACGGGTGGTTATCCACCCGTGGAAATTAATATCATTTTCTAAAAATAAAGTAATTTACCTGTCTCAAATGTAAATAGCGTCTCTATCAGCACGCCACCTATTGGAGCGGTGTTCTGTACAAAAGGTGTGATTGTTTCTTTTTTTCCATGTCTGTTAATGTAGGAAAATGTAACAAGTCCTTGTTCAACGTTCAGCACTGTAAATTGCAGGTTTAAAATGCGGTAGCTAGCGCCTTTTTTACATTCTGATAATGGCAAGGAGTGAAGTTGAGCAAATGCTTCTGCCGCTTTTTTTGTTGGTCTGATAACAACATATTTTTCACATTCCTTTAATTCAGTGTATTTTTTCATACTTTCCTTAAATTCTTTGCTTGTAATTTCTTCAAGATAAACAGCTGTGTAGTTTTTATAGTTTCTCGCTTTCATTTGAGAACGTCCCCTTTAGATTCCGCAAGCTCTAGGGCTTGCGGAATATTTTTATTGTCAAATAAGTTAAGGTACGTTATACTAGTTTTACAGTAGTAACTCGTATAACGTGTAGAAATCTTTTGTCTCTAGCAAAAGGTTTCTTTTTTTATGTCTTCATCTGATTTAGTAGAGGTTAACAATTCTTGGATAAAGGTTTTATCTTGTTCACTCCAAGCAGGGTAGCGATTTGAAATGGTGAAATTCCCCTCTTTGTCAAGTTCTAAAGCAACTTTTTTCAGTCCTTTCACAAAGTAATAAATGGGTTTCTTTTTCCACTGATTGACTGCCCCACTGTCTATTAGCGCTTGAGAATGTGAGCTAATGACCTTGTTTTGGTCTTTTTCTTGCATTTCTTCAAGGGCGGCAATTTTTCTTTTTAGTTTTGTAATGTCAGTGCCAAAGGTTTTGGCTCTTGGAAGTTTTTTCTCTTTGTTATGCTGCTTAGCTAAAATGTTGGCTTCTTCTAATTCTTGTAATTGGTGTCTAAAATAATCCAAATTATTTACACTTGTTTTTGCACCAACTGTGGCATAACTAGACTTGCCTACGACATGAACATCTTTTAGTAACTCATTTTCTTCTTTAAAATCTGCAACTTTTTCCAACATATCAATTCTCATTTCTTGCTTTTCTTCTTCTTTCATCAACTGAATTGCTTTATCGTGATAACGATTCACTTTTTTATAAATATCAGGGCGCCCGATAATGTTTGGTTGTCCGAAAGGGATTAAGTCATGTTGTTGTCTAATTAATTTTTGTGTTTCTTCTTTTTCAGCTCGTAGACGATTTAATTTTGATTGTGCTTGTTCTAATCGGTTCATATCTTCCACTCTTTTCTTTTGATTTTTGTTTTCTAACAACCATTTTTGTCTGGTGTGAGTGAGGGAAGCTGTTCGCTTCTTTGGCTCATGCTAGGACTTGTTGCACTCTCCCCCTTTTCGTTTTTAGATTTGATTGTTCATTTTCGCCAGTATGTTTCGGTCGGTTGCTGTGCCGTAAAAGTTTCATAGACACCAAGAAAACACAAGGGCGAGCTTGCTCGTTTATATACCCTTGTGTTTTCGACTGGCTGTGATACTGTAACAAACAGTAGCAGACCGTTACATACGGCAATGCACCATCATAAAAACGAGTAAGTGGGAACAAGTCCGTAAAAGCATGAGCCAAAGAAGCGAAATTCAATGCACTTAAAAGAACTAGTCGCAAAGCGGCTAGTTCTTTCCTTTTTTCTCAATCCAATTGATAAATTTATCTTTTTCTAGTAATTGTTTGATTTCATATTCAAATTCTTCGGCAGAAAAAACATGCAATCGGTCAAACACTCCCTCTAAATTTTCGCCTTGTTGATAAATGAAATATTCTCTAAACAGTTCTAATTCTTCCTTTATGATTGGACTAGGTGTGACATAAATTAAACGAGCGTCTTCGTAAGTCGTTAAACTTTTAATATATTTTGGAAAGACCCCCTCACGATAACGATTCCTTGTTTTTAAAGTCAATTCGATTTCAAATTGCCACTCCACTTCCCGTCCGTCCTCACCAGTAAAAACGAAAATAAAATCAGGTACAAAGTATTTTACGCCTTTTTTATTTTTCTTTTGGTCTTTGACTTCATAGACTTTCCGTCGTTCTGAAACCACAGCTTTTAAATGAGGGTGGCGGTGGCAAAGCTGCAACATTTTAATTAGATAATCATTGATTTGTAAATGGTGCTGCAAATTGTATTCAGGAACTTTAGGTAGCGTGTAATAACCACCAATGTAATTGTGTCCTTCTTTCGTTAGATAGTAATAAGTATTCATTTCATTTTTCGAACGAGCAATGAGCCCATCTGTCTTTAATAAATTCAAATGTTTGTACACCGTACTTTCTGCAGATAGTTGGTCAATTTGAAAAAAAGTAATCAGTTGTTGAATAGAAATTACTCTCAATTCATGAAGCAGACACAATATAAGTAAACGTGTTTTATCTTGCTTTGAATAATCAATGTAATAGTTGTAAAGTAAAGGTTTCAAAGTATCACCGCGTTTCTAAAAAGGTACAAATAGGCATTGCCTATTTGTTTCATTGAAAAAGAGTTTCTTAAACAACGTGTAGAAATTCTTTTTCGGGTCTTAAGTCCTCCAAGATTTGGTGGAGGATTTAGGAGGTTGTTGCTCTTAGCGATAGTCCCTTCAAGGTTTGGTGAAGGGGCGTCTATCGCAAGGGGTAGTTGTTCATCTTTTGAACTTCATCTTTTGAATTTATCTCTTGAACTTAATTATTATTATCTAACTTCTATCCCATATATTTTTCTCTATTCTGTTTGTCCTCGGCGCTTGGTATTTTTTTCGTAGTTGTAAAATTCCTGACCATTTTCGCTTATAAGGGGGTTTTAACCCACGTTGAGCGAAAATGGTCAGGAATTTTACAGGCGGAGAAAGCCTTTGATACCAAGCGCCGAGGACACGTCTCATATATTCGTTTTTCTATACTTACTCTACACTTACTCTACACTTACTCTATACTTACTCTACACTTACTCTCGTTTTACGCATGTCGTTCTCTCTATACATGCATATTATTTTTAAGCCAATCGAGTGCATTTCGCACGTAATTTGTACACAGATCGTTGCCGATTTGATTATAAATCAACGTTAATTTTGGTTGAGATCTGTTTATTTTTATCTGCGAATTTGCCCAAAACTGTTTGTCGTTTAGACACTAAAAGATATGTCGCTTAGCAGCGATAGACACACAAAATAGTTTATTTTTGTTTATTCTTTTGCAACCATTCGAGGGCATTCCGTACGTAAACAGTTTGTGGTGGCTCGTCTACATTCTTGGCAGTACGGCTCACAATGAACTCACCTGTACGCAACGCTTTAATCGCATTTGGGTTAATTTTGAAGCGGTCGACGTTTCGTTTTGTCCCACGTTCGCCTGTCCAATCGGCTTTTCCGACATCAGAATATCCTTCTTCTTGTTCAATCATGCTCGTTACCTCAATGTCTTCATAGGTCCCTATTGTGTTACTCCAATACTCTGCTTCACCAGGTTCATTCGTCTTTCCAATAATCAATGTATTTACATTTCCGACGAGTTGTTCTTGCAATTTATCGCCTAGTTTTGCAATATCTGCCATTGTTTGTGGGGAGAAAATGGCGTGGACGCCTGCACCACGACCTTTGTTTACCATGTCGATAAACGCTTCGTTTAAGTAAGAAGCAGGCTCATCAAAGAGTACCAGTATGCCTTTACTTTGGTTTTTTCGATACATTTCTGACGCAAAATAATTGACGTCCCCCACCAACATTTGTGCTAATGTACGAATGTATTCTTTGTAAATCAATCCATTTAATGAGACATAAACAATCTCATTTTGACGAGCGATTTCTTGAATATCGAGTTTGTTTTCGGCACCTTTTGTATCAAAC
>NZ_BCQJ01000026.1 GCF_001544375.1 Enterococcus canis NBRC 100695
TGTTTTTGAAGCGTTAATGTTTGCGTTAGCATTCGCAACATTGATTCTGAAAATCAGTAACAACAAGAAAAAATAGACCCGTCATAACCTTTGGCTAGGTGACTGGTCTATTTTTGACGAATAATCTTAGCTACCGTCTTAAACGGTCTACTTGAGGGCGTATTATCAGTACGTCCTCTTTACATAGTCATTATACCACATTTTGAGCGAGAAGAAAGGCGGAAGCCTTTCTTTTTTTCATGCGCTCCTAAACGGTGGTGGCGGTGGGAGTGTGGATCGCATGAAAAAACAGCCCTTATTGATTGTAGCCATATTCAGACATGCCATTCAATGGCGGTTGTTCAACCGGTGGTTCTTGGTTCATATAGGCTGGTTCATTAGCAGGTGGGGTCGGATTTGATTGTGGCATTTCTTGTTGCTTTTGTTCCCGATTCTGTACCGTTTCTTTGGATTCTAAAAATTCAAAGTCTTCCACCACTAGCTCGGTCACATAATGCGTCATTCCTTGTTGATCATCATAAGAACGGGTTTGTAGTTCACCATTTGCCCCAATCAACGCGCCTTTTTGAGTAAATTTGGCAAAGGCTTGGGCTGGTTTTCCCCATAAAACACATTGAACAAAAGTTGTCGGTAGTTTGCCATCTTTATCGGGTCTCTTACGTTTGCAGGCAAGCGTGAAATTTGCGACACTCTTTCCATTGTTTGTGGTGCGCAACTCTGCGCCTTTCGTTAAGCGTCCTACTGCGTGTACATTAATCATTGTTTTTCCTTCTTTCCTATTTTTTTATATTAGCCCACGGGTGGTTAACCACCCGTGGAAATTAATATCATTTTCTAAAAATAAAGTAATTTACCTGTCTCAAATGTAAATAGCGTCTCTATCAGCACGCCACCTATTGGAGCGGTGTTCTGTACAAAAGGTGTGATTGTTTCTTTTTTTCCATGTCTGTTAAAGTAAGAAAATGTAACAAGTCCTTGTTCAACGTTCAGCACTGTAAATTGCAGGTTTAAAATGCGGTAGCTAGCGCCTTTTTTACATTCTGATAATGGCAAGGAGTGAAGTTGAGCAAATGCTTCTGCCGCTTTTTTTGTTGGTCTGATAACAACATATTTTTCACATTCCTTTAATTCAGTGTATTTTTTCATACTTTCCTTAAATTCTTTGCTTGTAATTTCTTCAAGATAAACAGCTGTGTAGTTTTTATAGTTTCTCACTTTCATTTGAGAACGTCCCCTTTAGATTCCGCAAGCTCTAGGGCTTGCGGAATATTTTTATTGTCAAATAAGTTAAGGTACGTTATACTGGTTTTACAGTAGTAACTCGTATAACGTGTAGAAATCTTTTGTCGTTAGCAAAAGGTTTCTTTTTTTATGCTTTCGTTTGGTTTGGAAGAATAGATCTGTTTTAGGTCAACTGCTTTTTCAGCTAAAAACGCAAACATTTTCTTGTTTTTATAAAATCCATCGCCTATATCTATACGATAATGATTGATTATTTCGCCATTGACGATTTCGTCAAAATAAAATTTGTAGTATCCTTGTTCATTTTTCACTGCTTCATCAAGTATCTGTAGTTGTGAAATTAAATGAAGTGTTACTATTTCGCCTTTATATGTCCGCATGTCGTTGCTTTGTTCGTTGAATTCTACGATTAAATAATTTTCAGGTAATTTTGTACTATTCATTGTAACGTTCCTCCTCTTCCATTCTAGTTGAAATTTTCTAGTTTACCGTTGATTATTTCCCATTCGTACCACTCGCTAAAGTCTTGTACCATTCCATTTATTCTATGTTTATCTTGTTCTTTGGCTTCTTCTTCGTTCATAGGGTCAAGAGCGGTTGGTTTGTTTTCTGGAATGGCATAACAGCCTATCCAAGTGGTAAAATCTCCTTCAAAACAACCATCAATTTTTAAATTTCGTTTTGCCAATTGTTCGTTTGCTTGGTTTTTTAATCCTTTTACAAATTCGTTATCGTTAACCATTTTCTTTTCCCTCTTTCAAAAATATTTGTTTTTTTTCAACAACCATTTTTGTCTGGCGTGAGTGAGGGAAGCTGTTCGCTTCTTTGGCTCATGCTAGGACTTGTTGCACTCTCCCCCCTTTTCGTTTTTAAATTTGATTGTTCATTTTCGCCAGTATGTTTCGGTCGGTTGCTGTGCCGTAAAAGTTTCATAGACATCAAGAAAACACAAGGGCGAGCTTGCTCGTTTATATACCCTTGTGTTTTCGACTGGCTGTGATACTGTAACAAACAGCAGCAGACCGTTACATACGGCAATGCACCATCATAAAAACGAGTAAGTGGGAACAAGTCCGTCAAAGCATGAGCCAAAGAAGCGAAATTCAATGCACTTAAAAGAACTAGTCGCAAAGCGGCTAGTTCTTTCCTTTTTTCTCACTCCAATTGATAAATTTATCTTCTTCTAGTAATTGTTTCATTTCATATTCAAATTCTTCGGCAGAAAAAACATGCAATCGTTCAAACACTTCTTCTAAATTTTCGCCTTGTTGATAAATGAAATATTCTTTAAATAGTTCTAATTCTTCCTTTATGATTGGACTAGGTGTGACATAAATTAAACGGGCGTCTTCGTAAGTCGTTAAACTTTTAATATATTTTGGAAAGACCCCCTCACGGTAACGATTCCTTGTTTTTAAAGTCAATTCGATTTCAAATTGCCACTCCACTTCTCGTCCGTCCTCACCAGTAAAAACGAAAATAAAATCAGGGACAAAGTATTTTACGCCTTTTTTATTTTTCTTTTGGTCTTTGACTTCATAGACTTTCCGTCGTTCTGAAACCACAGCTTTTAAATGAGGGTGGCGGTGGCAAAGCTGCAACATTTTAATTAGATAATCATTGATTTGTAAATGGTGCTGTAAATTGTATTCAGGAACTTTGGGTAACGTGTAGTAACCGCCAATGTAATTGTGACCTTCCTTTGTAAGATAATAGTATGTCATTGTGCCACTTCTTGAGTGTGCTATAAGCCCCTTTTTTTTAAGTATTCGTAAATTTTCATACGTAGTACTTTCTGCTGCTATGTCGTCAATTTGTAAAAAGGTTTGCATTTGTTGAATAGAAATTACTCTCAATTCATGAAGGAGACATAAAATAATTAAACGGGTTTTCTCTCGTTTTGTGTAATCAATGTAGTAGTTGTAAAGTAATGGTTTCATTGTCTCGCCTTCTTTTTTAACTTAGCGAGTTCCGCTTCTTTCTTTTTAAGATCCGCTGAAATTTGAGCTGCTTGTTCCCAACTGTCCGCATAATGACGGTCGAGTATCCGTGATTGGATTTCTTGTTCGAGTGTTTCAATTTCTTTTAGTCTATTCATAGAAACCTCCTGTTTGATTTCAACATTTATTCGCTGGAATTTTATTTTAGTATTTACGGGTGCGCTTTTTAAAGGCACGGTTTTATTTTGCCCTTTCGATTGGTCTTTAATCGAAAGGGAGAAAGAACAAATAGGCAACGCCTATTTGTTTCATTGAAAAAGAGTTTCTTAAACAACGTGTAGAAAGTCTTTTTCGGGTCTTAAGTCCTCCAAGATTTGGTGGAGGATTTAGGAGGTTGTTGCTCTGAGCGATAGCCCCTTCAAGGTTTGGTGAAGGGGCGTCTATCGCAAGGGGTAGTTGTTAATCTTTTGACCTTTATCTTTTGAATTTATCTCTTGAACTTAATTATTATTATCTAACTTCTATCTCATATATTTTTCTCTATTCTGTTTGTCCTCGGCGCTTGGTATTTTTTTCGTAGTTGTAAAATTCCTGACCATTTTCGCTTATAAGGGGGTTTTAACCCACGTTGAGCGAAAATGGTCAGGAATTTTACAAGCGGAGAAAGCCTTTGATACCAAGCGCCGAGGACTTTTCCTCTCTATAGAAAATTATGGGAAAACTATGGGAAAACTATGGAGATACTATGGAGATACTATGGAAGAACTATGAGTTAGAACGTTCTAATCGCATTAAATTTGCTTATTATTTTTAAGCCAATCGAGTGCGTTTCGCACATAAACGGTTTGTGGCGGCTCGTCTACATTCTTGGCAGTACGTGACACAATGAACTCACCTGTACGCAACGCTTTAATCGCATTTGGGTTAATTTTGAAGCGGTCGACGTTTCGTTTTGTTCCACGTTCGCCTGTCCAATCGGCTTTTCCGACATCAGAATACCCTTCCTCTTGTTCAATCATGCTCGTTACCTCAATGTCTTCATAGGTACCCATTGTGTTACTCCAATACTCTGCTTCGCCAGTCTCATTCGTCTTTCCAATAATCAATGTATTTACATTTCCGACGAGTTGTTCTTGCAATTTATCTCCTAATTTTGCAATATCTGCCATTGTTTGTGGGGAGAAAATGGCGTGGACGCCTGCACCACGACCTTTGTTTACCATGTCGATAAACGCTTCGTTTAAGTAAGAAGCGGGCTCATCAAAGAGTACCAGTATGCCTTTACTTTGGTTTTTTCGATACATTTCTGACGCAAAATAATTGACGTCCCCCACAAGCATTTGTGCTAATGTACGAATGTATTCTTTGTAAATCAATCCATTTAATGAGACATACACAATCTCATTTTGACGAGCGATTTCTTGAATATCGAGTTTGTTTTCTGCGCCTTTTGTATCAAAT
>NZ_BCQJ01000027.1 GCF_001544375.1 Enterococcus canis NBRC 100695
TACACCTATTCAAGTAGCCAACCCTTTAGAATACGTTGAATTGTTTAAAGATATGTGTGGACGATTGATTCACCGTTTGACAGGGCAAAAAGTGCCAAGAAGTGTCCTGTTATCAACGTTTCGCAAAGCAGAAAAACAATTGTACAATGACTTAGCGAATTACAAACAAATAGAACGTTTAGATACAAAAACAATGGGTCGTCTTTTTTATTATTTCTTCCACCGTGCAAATACACGCTTACCACAACGTGAATTACTTGTAGAAGAAATGACCGAAGGGGTGATTGAAAATCATAGTGGTTATCTAACCGTCGAACAGTTAGGGAAGACACATTATCTATCTTTTCTAACATTAACGGACGTTCCTACCAGTATGTTTGGGAGCGCATTTGTTCAAAATTTACAGGATAGCTTGTCTTCGCCGATTGAAACACATGTACGAGTGACATTTGACCATGAGGATAAAGACCGTCGACACGTGCATAAAATGAGAAAGCGAATTTTTGAACAGGACAAAGACCAAGAAACCGTTGACGGCATTTTAGATGATGATGAGGTCGTATTGTTCGGGGAAGAACGGTTGAGAGACCTTAATGAGCGATTAAAAAGCAAAGAACGTCGCTTGTGTCGCATGACAATTACGTTTGTATTAGCGGCAGAAAGCAAAAAAGAGCTAGAAGAACGAATCAAAGAAGTAGAATTTGTTCTTGATGGTACAGCTTACAAGGTCTATCGTCCACTTGTTGACCAACTGACCCTTTTCAATCAATGCTTAATCGGCAGTGTCAGCAAATTTAAGAGCTATGAACAAGTGGTTACCACAGGCTATGTGGCTGATTTTGGACTTGACCTTGAAAAAGAGGTGGGGAATCGCTATGGTATGCCACTTGGTCGAGTGATTACAGCGAAGAAGTTTAAATCCGTTCAACATGCGTTATCGTTATCTAGTAAAATCATTTGGTTTTTCCCGAATTTAACGAAACGAGCCATTGAAGGCGCCCAACATACTAACGGAAATACGTTGATTATTGGTCCGCCGGGTCAGGGAAAATCCGTATTGGTGAAATACATTTTCTTGTGGCTCACTTTTTTAGGGCAAAAAATCCTTTACGTTGACCCCAAAAATGAAACAGAAAAATTTTTCCGAAAAGCATTAGAAAAATTTGGATATATTCCTGAATTTAAAGCGTTGTTTGAGCGAATTAATTTTATTTCACTATCAAAAGAAGAAAAATATCGAGGAATGCTTGACCCATTATTGTTTTTACCAAGGGAAGAAGCAATCGAAACTGCACGAACCGTTTTAGAAAACTTTGGACAAGTGGACAAAGATAGCCATACGTCAAACGATAAGAAAACGTTGATTTTAGAATCAGTGGAGGCGGTCATGAATGGCAGAGGAAAGAAGCACTTGAGCAAAGTGATTGAGGTCATTCGAGAAAAAGACGAGAAACTGGCTAAATTAATTTCAGGTCACAATGTCGGGTTAGGAAAAATACTTTTAGGGAACGATTACAGCGAGCCAATTCGCTTTGAAAATCAAATCAATGTATTAGGTACCCAAGGGCTACAAATCCCCACACAGGACGAAATAGCTGCCAATAAGTTAAAAAACGAGCAAATTGCAGGTATGTCGATTATGGAAGTCATAATGAAAATGACCTACATTTTCTCTACGGATAAAGACGAGGACGCAGCCATTATCTTTGATGAAGCCAAAGGATTTGAAGATACTTCCCAAGGACGATTCTTAATTGAAGACAGCTTGCGTAAGGGACGTGCGAACATGACGGATATATACCTTGTCACTCAAGCGTTTATGGATTATGATAGAGAAGACAAGAAGGAATTGTTATCGTATAAGTTCGCCTTTCGTCCCAATCAAAAAGAAGCACAAGAAAAAGTGTTACACTTCTTTGGTATGGAACCTAATAGCGCCAACGTTCAGCTAATGAATGAACTAAAATCAGGGACGTGTCTTTTCCAAGACCACAGAGGACGGAATCAACCGATTGCCATTGATGTGTTATTTGATAGCTGGCTACTTGCGATTTCTTCTACCAATAAAGAAGACGAAGCGACCCAAGTGGCGCTGGCATTAGAACAAAGTTCCTAGAAATATAAAAAGAAACATGATATACTAGGGGGGCAAAGAAGGAACATGGTGTACACGAAACCCCTAGAGAGGTCGGATTCTCTAGGGTTTTTTCTGTGGGCTGATGTCGCCTCTTTACATGTTTTACTTCTTGTTTCGCTTATTCAGCCAATACTCGAATAAGGCAATGAGTATGCCGACAAGAAGGGGGCAAAGAAATTCTTGAAACATGGTATACACCTCCTTCCAGTCGCAAGACTGTCGGATAAGGCGACACTTTATTATATCGTAAAACGATTTTAATTAGGGGGATTCATATGAAAAAAATACTTCTTTGGATTATTGGATTTGTAGGTATCTTGCTTTTAATTGGTTGTGGAGGTAATTCTAAAAAAATAGAAACTACTTTAGTTGATAACGAGGGAAGTTGGCGGTTAAAAGGTTATGGCTATGGGTCAGTTATATGCACTTTTTACAAGAATGGCACTTTTGATTGGCGTCCGAGTTCTTCAAGCCCAATAACCAACTCAGGTAAGTTCGCTGTTGACGAAGAAGAAAAAACAATTACTTTAGATGGAAAATCAAGTATCACTAATTACAGAAAAGTGAAAATTGAAAATGATGAAAACATTAAAATGTTTGATGGAAATAAAGAAATCAGTTTAGTAAAAGAAAGCAAATAAATAAAGTTAAGGATGTGAAGCAATGAAGAGGAAATTATTATTGCTTCTTCTTTTTTTGGGGTGTTTTTTTACCATTACTCAGTCACAAACGGTTTTTGCAGCACCAGAACCTGATGAAAATAAAGTTGTTGTAAGAGAACCTACCACAGACGTAGATACAATCTATGAAAATTACAAGGATAATTCGTTTGAATTAATGACAAAAGAATACAAAGACAACATCTTTGGAAAAGTAAAAGAAGCTTTTGTCAATTCTTCCGCTATGCTAAAAAATTTAATATGGGGAGCCGTCAAGGGACTTGGTCAATTCAATGCTGAAATGGTCAAGTTCCTTTTTAGTATGGATGTTGTTACCCCAATTAAGCAGCCTATCCAACAATTGACCTCCAATATCGCAGGAAACATGTTAAGTATTGCTGGAACGATAGGGATTGGGTTTGTTACGCTGATTATGGGAATTAAATTCATTGGTGAGCAACGATTTCGACAAGCGCTACGTGTCTTTCTAATGACCATCCTTATCTTTACAGGGCTTTCCGTTTGTAAAGACGCCAACACGTCCGATTCGTTGTTCAACCAAATGTTTGAAGCAGACAAACAAATCGAAGCCGCCTTTGTCAAAGTCAATCCTGTATTAAATGGCGAAAGTGTCCCAGAAAGTAAAGATGGGAACGTGAATGATCGTATGAAAAGCGCAGGAGAATTGATTGCTTCGCGTGTATTTTACACCAATGTGTTTGAACCCTATCTACTCATGAATTATGGTACGTCTAATCCTGAAACCATTCGTAAAAAACAAGTTGAATACAAAGACTCAACATACGATCGTATCAATATTTTGCTAGATAATGATTTAAATAGTGAAGATAACGAAGAATTACACAAAAAAATCACCGACTATGAAGCTGACGAGCTGAACAATCGTTCGATTATGTACTTTTCAAATGTATCAAACACATTTTATGGTATGTTCTACGTTGTTGTAAATTTGATTCAAACGATTGTTTACTTTGCCCTTTGTTTTGTTCGTCTGGTCATTGCAGTTATGCAGATATTTTTATTACCGCTCTTACCAATTCTTCTTTTAGTTGGTTTATTCATGACAGGAATCAACGTTTTTGTGAATTATTTCAAAGCCTTTGGCATGACCATTTTCATGAAGGCGATGACGGGCTTCGCCTGTATCTTCTTTGCGACGTTTCTGTCTTTAGGGTTTCAATTAAGTAACGCGGTTGATAATCCATGGCAAAAAATCTTAACGATGTTAATTTACTTGTTGACGCCATTGGGTTTGTATATTTTCCGTAAATTCTTAGGTAGTCTGTTTACTGGAAGGGTCTCTTTAGCCGACGCAATGGCATTTGCGACCCACCCATTCAGCACCGAAAAGAAAATGCGTGAAGCGGCAAAAGAACAGAAGGCAGCCAACAAAGAACACCGCAAACAAGCCAAAGAAGAACGAAAAGCCGCACTGAGAAAACGCCAAGAAGAAGCGCAAAAACGAGGAAAACAAGAGCTTGGATTGAAACAAAAACCCGTGAAAGAACGAGAAGCGAAGCGTAGTGCCTTACGACGTGAATTAAAACCAAAAGCACAGCACAAAGCTCCAAACAGTGTGGAAAAAGCGCAACAGAACCTGCAAAATTTACACGAAAAAGGACGCCAGCAAGAATCGAAGGAACAACAACAGCTTGCTCGTCAACGTCAG
>NZ_BCQJ01000028.1 GCF_001544375.1 Enterococcus canis NBRC 100695
AGTTTTACAATCTTCCAACGGCAGAGAATATTGTTGCCAATCTGTAATAAAATGTAAATCTGCCATTACACCTCTTCTAATACCCTTTTTTTGAGTTTCTGCAAAGAGCTTATGTCCATAATTGACACGTCCCATATTTTCAATCAATATATCAAGTTGATTGACATGTTCGGTCATACTAACTTGTATATCCTCACCTATTTCTGTTTGATACTGAGTAACTTGTAAATTTTGGTTAAGAAACAATTGACAACGATCTCGTCCATCAATTACACGTAATCGTTCTTTATTCGCATCTCTTTCAATCATTGTTCGATAGAGTAAATAACCAGTATTTTGCCCCAACGATTCCATCGTCTTTGGATATTTTGATTCCACAGGTTGACTTATCGTAGCCAAAGTTGCGAAAAGGCTTACCTTATTTGCCAAAGGGATATTTCTCTTTTCAATTGTTGGTTTAATTAAGGGGTCCAATTGCTTGATCTCAGGATAATTTTCGTGAATCATTTTGCGCAACGCAAAATATTTTTCCGTTGGATTTCCCTGTTCATCTAACGGTGCTCCATAATCATAAGAAGTGATTTGTGGCAAATCAATAACTCCTCGCGCGGAACAACCATTCATAAACCCAAAATTTGTTCCTCCATGAAACATGTATAAATTAATACTCCCTTGTTCCAATACTTCTTTTACCGCTTCAGCTAATTCTTGTGGATCTCGTTGAATAATTGGTTCTTTCCAACGGTTGAACCAACCATCCCAAAATTCCATACACATCAACGGCCAGTTCTTATTATGCTCTTCAAAAAACTGCTTCATAGAACCAAAGTTTTCTCTCGCCTTAGAACCAAAATTACCAGTGACTAAAATATCTTCCTCAATCATACTTCCAGCGCGTAAAGTAGCTCGCCACGGACCATCTGACGTAAAAAAAGGAACTGTCACTCCGCGATCAACCATCAAATCTCGTATCGCGCGCAAATATGCTTTTTCCTCCCCAAAAGAACCATATTCATTTTCAATTTGAATCATTAAAATATTGCCACCGTTATCTAGTTGATGAGGAACAATCTTTTTCATCAAAATATCATAGTAATCCGCCACATGTCTCAAATAAGCGTTTTCATTCCTTCGGATAGAAATTGGTTCACGGAGTAGCCAAGCAGGAAATCCCCCAAACTCCCATTCGGCACAAATATATGGGGAAGGTCGCACAATTGCGTACAACCCTAAATTTTGAGCTAACGTCAAAAATTTCTCTAAATCTAATCTATCCTCAAAATGAAACTCTCCTTTTTGGGGCTCGTGTAAATTCCAAGGAACATACGTTTCTACTGTGTTAAACCCTAGTGCTTTTAAATTATACAGAGAGTGCTCCCAATCATATGGATGAATTCGAAAATAATGAATTGCCCCAGATAAAATTTTAAAAGGTTGCCCATTTAAAAGAAATTCTTTTTTTATTTCAAAAGTTTCCATTCACCTTCACCTCAATTTTCTTAATATACTAAGTATATTAAGATGCCTATTAAAAGTCAACATTTTTTATAAAATATGTTACTATAAATAAAATACTAAATTTTAGCCCCCAGTAATTAGTTAATAGTTGTTTTTTTATGGCCTATCATTAGTATGTTTAAATGCATTAACATATTAGCGCTTGCTCAATTGTTATAATACAATTTCATTGTATAATTATATTTGCGGTAAGCTCTACTTGATTCTTTTTCTGTGTGTCGTCCTTACTGAAGTGAAGCGTCTATTGCGCTATCAAATGAATTATCAATCAATAAAGTTGTGACTATTACCTCATGACATCAGTACGGTAAGAAGGAATATCAATTCACAATATGTATTCTAATTGCATAGTAAGAGAAATCTCGCAGGAGCTGCTCGTTAATACAAACATAAGGAGATATTCATGATAAAACCAATGTATTTAGAAATTAAAAATGACTTAAAACAACAAATTGTCAACGGTGAATTTCATAATGGCGATCGATTCTATTCAGAAGCTGAAATCATTAAAAAATATAACGTAAGCTCTATAACAGCAATTCGCGCACTAAAAGAATTAGTTAATGAGGGCTATATAGTACGTTATCAAGGGAAGGGAACTTTTATTTCTCGTGCAAGAAAAGAAAAATTAGTAAAGTTTTCTGATATAGAAATATTTTCATTCGATTGCGACAAAGTACACGTACTTTCCATTATGCGGAAAAATAAAAAACAAATATTAGATACGTTACAATTACCCACTAATTCATATTACTACCAAATCGAACGAATTAGGGAAGTTGATGAAACACCTTACATTTATCAAAAATCATATTTACCAGAGCAATATATAAACCCAAATTATCCGGAAACGGATTATTACAGTTCTATCTATCGACGTTTGAAGTTGGATTATGGTATCGATTTAAGCGAAGAGTATTTTGTAGAAACAAATGAAATTTTATTTCCTACTCCTAATAGTATATCTGAGCGTTTAGAAATGGATAAGTCTGAACCAGTTGTTTTTCAAAAAAGACTATCTACATTATCCGACAGCAATAAACCTATAGAATATGTCGAAAGTTATAAAAAATGGGACTTTTTTAAAATTCAATTAATGTCTAATTAAATAATCATTTCTCTTTATCTTGTTAACTATCTTGATGTTGCGAATAAAAAAGTAGCATCTAATTACTAATTTTTCAGAAATCGAGGTCTTCATTATGAAACATATTTCAGTATTGATTAAACCAGCATCTTCCCTCTGCAATCTTCGCTGTAGCTACTGCTTTTATGCTAATGTCAGTTCCTTGCGGGAAATCCGCTCTTTTGGCAAAATGAAAGATGAAGTGACAGAGAAAATGATTAAAAATATTTATGTAGACTTAGAAGATGGAGATCAGTTGACATTAGCGTTTCAAGGCGGAGAGCCAACGATAGCGGGCCTCAATTATTTTAGGAAAGTAACCCAGCTAGTAGATCAACAGCAAAGGCAGGTACAGGTCCATTACGCGATTCAAACAAATGGAATCATGATTAATGAGAAATGGTGTGCTTTTTTGAAAGAACATGATTTTTTAGTTGGTCTCTCAATCGATGGCCATCCACTTTACCATGATCTACATCGAGTTGATCCAAAAGGAAAAGGCACTTTTCATCGGGTGCTACAAACAAAACAGCTGTTTGATCAATATGAGATTGATTACAATGTGCTTTGTGTTTTGACGAACCCGTTGGCTAAAGAGGCCAAGAAGGTCTTTCACTTTCTAAAAGAACAACAAATCAAATTTGTTCAATTTATCCCTTGTTTGGATGATTTAGATGCAAAAGAAAAAAATAGCTATGCCCTTACACCAAAACGTTTTGCTGGTTTTTACCACCAGCTTTTGCAGTTATGGATGCAAGAATTAGCAGCAGGACATTATGTGAGTATCAGACTTTTTGATGACCTTTTGAATCTATTTGTCAAGCAACAAGTCACCGCATGTGGAATCTTAGGAAACTGCCAAGTGCAATATGTGATTGAAGCAGACGGCAGTGTTTATCCCTGTGATTTTTACGTGTTGGATGAGCATCGAATGGGGTATATTCAAGAGCAGACCTTACGACAGTTATTTGAACAAGATGTTACAAAAGCGTTTATGTGTGAACGACCCAAAATATCTAAAAAATGTCTAAATTGTCCGTTTCAAACGATGTGTCGTGGTGGCTGCAAACGGATGAAAGATGCCATCTATGTAGATAGTAAAGGACGTTGTGGCTATCAGCAGCTTCTGCAAGAGTTTATGCCACAGATTAATCGGATTTTAGGATTGTTACAGTCTAATGGTAATAAGTCAAAATGAAAATTGAGCATTTTTTATTGAGTAACCTATTTGAAGCACACTTAACCAGACCCGACAAAAATCAAATTTTTTTCGGGTTGTTTCAAGGGTTTGCGTCAATAACAAGATGTTATTTATCTATCACGCTCCTTGGTGGCGTATAGAGTTGATGGTTACGTGGTATCGTATCCACCAGACGCGTAAATTTTCTTGCGGTTAAGACGAGTGCTCGTTTGTGTTGATGCTTGGGAACCTCTTTATATTTACTTTGATAAAAAGCTTTATATTCGGAAAGATTAGTTTTTTACTGAGTTGGCAACTTCAACTAAGTAGTATCTAAAATATCGATACCTTTGCTTTGTCAGAAGTGTGTTTTGTGATTGATAATTTCTAGATTGTTTCACTTTCCAACTTAATCCAGCGTACTTCGCTAATTTTGTCTGATCTTCAAATCTTTCGATTTTTCCAATTTCAGCAATCAAACCGGCAGCATAAACTTTCCCAATGCCTGGAATACTAGTTAAGCATTGATATTCTGGAATGACGACAACGAGCTGTTCAATTACTTTATCTAAGTCTTTGATATTCTTTTCAAGCGCACGTATTTCGCGTACAAGAACACTTAAGACAACATTGATAGACTCTT
>NZ_BCQJ01000029.1 GCF_001544375.1 Enterococcus canis NBRC 100695
TTGACGTTGACGAGCAAGCTGTTGTTGTTCCTTCGATTCTTGCTGGCGTCCTTTTTCGTGTAAATTTTGTAGGTTCTGTTGCGCTTTTTCCACACTGCTTGGGGCTTTGTGCTGTGCTTTTGGTTTTAACTCACGTCGTAAGGCACTGCGCTTGGCTTCTCGTTCTTTCACGGGTTTTTGTTTCAATCCAAGCTCTTGTTTTCCTCGTTTTTGCGCTTCTTCTTGTCGTTTTCTCAGTGCGGCTTTTCGTTCTTCTTTGGCTTGTTTGCGGTGTTCTTTGTTGGCTGCCTTCTGTTCTTTTGCGGCTTCACGCATTTTCTTTTCGGTACTAAATGGGTGGGTTGCAAACGCCATTGCGTCGGCTAAAGAGACCCTTCCAGTAAACAGACTACCTAAGAATTTACGGAAGATATACAAACCTAATGGCGTCAACAAGTAAATTAAAATCGTTAAGATTTTTTGCCATGGATTATCAACCGCGTTACTTAATTGAAACCCTAAAGACAGAAACGTAGCAAAGAAGATACAGGCAAAGCCAGTCATAGCTTTCATAAAAATGGTCATGCCAAATGCTTTGAAATAATTCACAAAGACATTGATTCCTATCATGAATAATCCAACTAAAAGAAGAATTGGTAAAAGCGGTAATAAGAATATCTGTAAAACCGCTATGACGAGACGAACAAAGCAAAGGACAAAATACACAATCGTTTGAATCAAATTCACGACAATGTAAAACAGTCCGTAGAAAGTATTATCCAAGTTCTTGTAATACTGAACGTTTCGATTCTTAAGCTCTTCTGCTTCATATTTTGTGATGTCTTCATGAAGTTTAATATTCTCATCATTGGTCACATCATTATCCAGTAAAATGTTGATACGGTCGTATTCCGAGTCTTTGTATTCGACTTGTTTTTTACGAATGGTTTCAGGATTAGACGTACCATAATTCATCAGTAAATAAGGTTCATAGACATTGGTGTAAAATACACGAGAAGCAATCAACTCTCCTGCGCTTTTCATGCGGTCATTAACGTTCCCATCTTTACTTTCTGGGACACTTTCACCATTTAATACGGGATTGACTTTTACAAATGCCGCTTCAATTTGTTTGTCTGCGTCAAACATTTGGTTGAACAACGAATCGGACGTGTTGGCGTCTTTGCAAACGGAAAGACCTGTAAAGATAAGGATTGTCATTAGAAAGACACGTAGCGCTTGGCGAAATCGCTGCTCACCAATGAATTTAATTCCCATAATTAACGTAACAAACCCAATTCCTATCGTTCCAGCAATACTCAACATGTTTCCTGCGATATTGGAGGTCAATTGTTGGATAGGTTGTTTAATCGGTGTGACAACGTCCATACTAAAAAGAAACTTGACCATTTCAGCATTGAATTGACCAAGTCCTTTAACACCAGACCATGTAAAATTCTTTAATATAGCAGAGGCATTGGTAATTGCTTCACTTATTCCAGATAAACTTTCTTTGGGTTTATCTTGGGTCATTAATTCAAACGAATTATCCTTGTAATTCTCGTAAATGGTATCTACGTCTGTGGTAGGTTCTCTGATAATAACCTTATTTTCATCGGGTTCTGGTGCCGCAAACACGGGCGTAGATTGTGTAAACATAAAAAAACAGCCTACAAAAAGTAGGACTGTCAATAATAGTGATTTCTTTTTCAAAGGATCACCTCATTATTTCTGGTTTATTTTGGTTAAGGACACGTCTTTTTCACCATTTTTTGCTGTTATACTGCCGTTTTTTTCTTTTACGTCTGTTAAAATTGTTGTACTAATTCCTTCTAAAGTAATAGTTAACTTTTTATCTTTTTCGTCATACTTGTAACTACCACCATAGCTAGAACTATTTTCTGTTACGTTTATTTGATTATCATCATAAAAGGTCAATTTAGTTGATACTCCAAATCCTTCGCCTTCCCATTCTCCACCATCAGCAGTCAATGTATCTTTAATAGAGTTTCCTCCACAACCAGTTAAAAGCAAGATACCTACAAATCCAATAATCCAAAGAAGTATTTTTTTCATATGAATCCCCCTAATTAAAATAGTTTTACGATATAATAAAGTGTCGCCTTATCCGACAGTCTTGCGACTGGAAGGAGGTGTATACCATGTTTCAAGAATTTCTTTGCCCCCTTCTTGTCGGCATATTCATTGCCTTATTCGAGTATTGGCTGAATAAGCGAAACAAGAAGTAAAACATGTAAAGAGGCGACATCAGCCCACAGAAAAACCCCTAGAGAATCCGACCTCTCTAGGGGTTTCGTGTACACCATGTTCCTTCTTTGCACCCCTAGTATACCACAATTTTCTTGTTATTTCTAGGAACTTTGTTCTAATGCAAGCGCCACTTGGGTCGCTTCGTCTTCTTTATTGGTAGAAGAAATCGCAAGTAACCAGCTATCAAATAACACATCAATGGCAATCGGTTGATTTCGTCCTCTGTGGTCTTGGAAAAGACACGTCCCTGATTTTAGTTCATTCATTAGCTGAACGTTGGCGCTATTAGGTTCCATACCAAAGAAGTGTAACACTTTTTCTTGTGCTTCTTTTTGATTTGGACGAAAGGCAAACTTATACGATAACAATTCCTTCTTGTCTTCTCTATCATAATCCATAAACGCTTGAGTGACAAGGTATATATCTGTCATGTTCGCACGTCCCTTCCGTAAACTATCTTCAATTAAGAATCGTCCTTGAGCGGTATCTTCAAAGCCTTTGGCTTCATCAAAAATAATCGCTGCGTCTTCGTTTTTGTCCGTGGAGAAAATGTATGTCATTTTCATTATGACTTCCATAATGGACATGCCAGCGATTTGTTCATTATTTAGATTTTTTGCCTCTATTTCTTCCTGTGTGGGGATTTGTAATCCTTGGGTACCCAATACATTGATTTGATTTTCAAAGCGAATCGGTTCGCTATAATCGTTTCCTAAAAGGATTTTGCCTAACCCTACATTATAGCCTGAAATTAATTTGGCTAGTTTTGGGTCTTTTTCTCGAATGACCTCAATCACCTTCGTTAAGTGTTTCTTTCCTTTGCCACTCATAACTGTTTCTACCGCTTCTAAAATCAACGTTTTCTTATCACTGGAGGTATGGCTGTCCGTGTTGACTTCTCCAAAATTTTCCAAAACGTTGCGGGCAGTTTGAATCGCTTGTTCTCTTGGTAAAAACAATAATGGGTCAAGCATTCCTCGATATTTTTCCTCATTCGATAAAGAAATGAAATTAATTCGCTCAAACAACGCTTTAAATTCAGGAATGTAGCCAAATTTTTCTAATGCTTTTCGGAAAAAAACTTCCGTTTCATTTTTTGGGTCAACGTAAAGGATTTTTTGTCCTAAAAAAGTGAGCCACAAGAAAATATATTTCACCAATACAGATTTTCCCTGACCCGGCGGACCGATAATCAACGTATTTCCGTTAGTATGTTGGGCGCCTTCAATGGTTCGTTTCGTTAAATTCGGAAAAAACCAAATGATTTTACTCGATAACGATAACGCATGTTGAACGGATTTAAACTTCTTCGCTGTAATCACTCGACCAAGTGGCATACCATAGCGATTCCCCACCTCTTTTTCAAGGTCAAGTCCAAAATCAGCCACATAGCCTGTGGTAACCACTTGTTCATAGCTCTTAAATTTGCTGACACTCCCGATTAAGCATTGATTGAAAAGGGTCAGTTGGTCAACAAGTGGACGATAGACCTTGTAAGCTGTACCATCAAGAACAAATTCTACTTCTTTGATTCGTTCTTCTAGCTCTTTTTTGCTTTCTGCCGCTAATACAAACGTAATTGTCATGCGACACAAGCGACGTTCTTTGCTTTTTAATCGCTCATTAAGGTCTCTCAACCGTTCTTCCCCGAACAATACGACCTCATCATCATCTAAAATGCCGTCAACGGTTTCTTGGTCTTTGTCCTGTTCAAAAATTCGCTTTCTCATTTTATGCACGTGTCGACGGTCTTTATCCTCATGGTCAAATGTCACTCGTACATGTGTTTCAATCGGCGAAGACAAGCTATCCTGTAAATTTTGAACAAATGCGCTCCCAAACATACTGGTAGGAACGTCCGTTAATGTTAGAAAAGAGAGATAATGGGTCTTCCCTAACTGTTCGACGGTTAGATAACCACTATGATTTTCAATCACCCCTTCGGTCATTTCTTCTACAAGTAATTCACGTTGTGGTAAGCGTGTATTTGCACGGTGGAAGAAATAATAAAAAAGACGACCCATTGTTTTTGTATCTAAACGTTCGATTTGTTTGTAATTCGCTAAGTCATTGTATAATTGTTTTTCTGCTTTGCGAAACGTTGATAAAAGGACACTTCTTGGCACTTTTTGTCCTGTCAAACGGTGAATCAATCGTCCACACATATCTTTAAACAATTCAACGTATTCTAAAGGGTTGGCTACTTGAATAGGTGTG
>NZ_BCQJ01000030.1 GCF_001544375.1 Enterococcus canis NBRC 100695
CCATGGTATTTAAGGTGTGATTTAGGGTGTGAATGACTCAGAAAAATAAAATCGGCTTCTGCATTGTTATATCAACGTTTCAAGGGAGTGAAAAATTCTGACCATTTTATCTCAACGTGGGTTATAACCCTCTTATGAGATAAAATGGTCAGAATTTTTCACTTTTTTTACTTACATAACAATGCAGAAGCCGATTTTATTCACTCAATTAACTATTAATTTTTAGCAATGTTTTTGCCAGAATATTTGTTATTTCTTGTTGTTCTTTTAACGCAATAAGAAGTTTTTGATTTTCCTTAGCAATTTTCAACAATTCATTATCCTGCTTTTCTTTTTCATCGTATTTTTCAAGCAACATTTCTATCACAAGCCCTTGACTCATACCAGTTTCAAGCGCTAACTTCTTTAATCTGTTTTTCGTTTTATATTTCATATAAAGCGAAATATTATTTTTTATATTCTCTCGTTCTACTCGTTGCATTTCTCTATCAATCATCTTTATAGCTCCTTCCAAACAGCATTAACGCCTCTTTTACGTCTTTGATAGTTCCCATCAAAATACAGACGCAGAAGCCCTGATTTAGCCGAAACAACATCATTAATTTGATTCATACTAGGAAGCCCATAATCATCTCCACGTGCTTCTACAAATTCATACAGGTCAATAATATTTTCAAGTTGATACTTACGAACAAGAGCAAAAATCAAGTTTGCCAGTTCACGTTTTTCACTTTCATCAAGAGTCACATATCGATCTATATCAAAGTCATTGATATAAACAATGTCTTTTTTATCGTATCTATGCTTATTCTTCTTAACAGCATCAGAACTTTCATGCGTTAAATATTGAAAATAATACTCAACACTATCAACGATTTCAATATGAGAAATAGAGTTATTACCTAATACGCGCTTTAACTTTATTCTTACACTTTCAGCAGTCACAGGGTTTCTCGCAATATACAACACATGATAATGCGGTTTTTTGAAAACTTTACCACCATTTCTAACAATAACCTTTTCATTTTCAGGCATATCTTCAAATTTACGTTCTGTTTCATCCAAATCATGCAATGGACTAACAGCCATAGGAATACCCAACTTAGATAGACAGTATTCCCAATCTTCAGGAATACTTTCAGGATAGATGATAAATGCGAAATTTCTAGCTTTAACCTTTGTTTTGTCAGTAGCCATATAGTATAATACCCTTAGAAAATAAAGCATTTTTGCACAGAGCGGTCTTTTGCCAGGACGCTCTTTTTTTATGCTTATTTTTCCCCTTTCTTGTTTTCTTCAACTACACTTTGCATATAATTTCGGACATCATAAGTTACGATTTTACCTTCTTTTTGAAGAATTTCTTTGTATTCAGCGTACAATTTTTTCGGTACACGAATAGTAACAACTTGAAATTCCGTATCTTTATTTTCCCTAGCCATAGATTCCACTCCTCGTTCTTTTCATCAGAAATTCTACATCATTATACAACTATATACACATATGTTCAACTATATATAAAAACAAGTTGTTGGGATTTTGTTGGGATTTTGTTGGGATTTTGTTGGGACACCTAGACACGCCCTTATCCCTTGGGAGAGTAAGCTTGAAAGGCCCTAAACTTAAAATTTGGCACTCGGCACTATAAGGGGGGTCGTAGTACGGAAGCAAAATTCGCTTCCTCGCCCCCCTCAGTTGTCCCAAATTCCAAATTTTTTTCAAAAATTTTCCAGCGCTACCGCTCGGCAAAAATCAAAACCTTGGGCGTTGCCCAAACCCACCAGAGGATAATCCTCTGGACTCTTTACACGTTCGCCACGTGGAGGCGTCCCCAACAATGTGTTGGGACAAACAAGAGCGTGAGGTCTTGTTCTTAGCCGTCCATTCCTTAAAGCCTCTCAGAAGCTCTAAGAGGCCTTCACAGGCTCTCTAAGACCTTCTAGCTCGATTTACCATGGACTGCGCCTTATCTTACCCTTCTCGCCCCAAACAAGCTTAAAACGCAAATAAAGGCTTGCGAGAAATACGTATCTTTCTGTGTCAGTCGCTGCCAAGCGACCGTGTCTTTCTTTGATATGTTATTTAACGTTTCAACAAAATCAAATAGACAAAAAATGAAACCAGCTAATGAACAGAGATAAAATATTTTATTTTACCTTTACTCTTTAAAATGTATTTTAAGGTGTGAAATACCATGTAATTTA
>NZ_BCQJ01000031.1 GCF_001544375.1 Enterococcus canis NBRC 100695
TATGACAACTAAGGACGCAGATTATCGGCTAAAAACGCCCGATTTAATTTTAAAAGCGACGCAAAACCGAAAAGAGGGACGATAAAATGTCTTATATGATTGAGAAAATAGTCATTCGGAATTTTTTAGACAACAACGGTATCTATTATAAAGTACGAAAAAAAGGAAATTAGCTTCTGACTTTGGTATTTTCAGAGACTATGAGAATGCTTACAGGAGAATGGAACAACTAAGATGGCACAAGTAAAATCGATCGAACAATGAAAGTGAGTTGGGAATCATGGCCAAAGAAGAAAAAATAAGTTTGATTGTACGAAACAGTGACTTTACTTATGAAGAACTAGAAAAACTCCCAATGACTAGTATTGATAGCCTATATGTGGCACATGTCTTAGAAAAAAACGGCTAATATTTTGTATACTATTATATATTTCTGTATACAAATGTTTACTAATGTATTATAATAGCATTATAGAAGGAGGGAATATCATGGCAACTATCAGAATTGATGATGAATTGAAACATGATGCAGATAAAATGTTTGATGAGGTTGGAATGAATACGTCTATTGCAGTTAAAATATTTCTAACTAAATTTGTTAAGACTGGAAAATTCCCATTTGAGATTGAAACACTGTCTTATCAACCGAATAGCGAAACTTTACAAGCCTTCAAAGAAACTGATAGCTTAGTAGAACGTAATGACTTAAACAACAGTGAAGACTTGAACAGCTATTTTAACAGAATGAAAAAAGAAGCCTTTGAGGAAGAACATGCTGAATTATAAAACGACGACGAGATTTGATAAAGATGTAAAAAAGTTGATTAAGCAAGGAAAACCTATAAAGAAGTTGCAACGGGCTATGGAATTACTTATTTATGAAGAAGAATTAGGAACCGAGTACAAGCTTCACCCGTTGGAACCTAAAAATCAAATTCCTAAACGTTGGGATATACACATAGGTGGTAGAAATAGCGATTGGGTTATGATTTTTTATTATTATGACAGAACAATTATTTTTGAAAGAACGGGCAGTCATTCGGATATATTTAGATAGTTTCAAAAACGACGGTTTGTGAGACTTCAAAAAGAAACAATCAATAAAAAAGAGGAATCCTTTAAATTAAGGGTTCCTCTTTTCTCATAACCCGTCTCAATTTCAACGTCTCATATACTCCTGTTTGTGTTATAGATTTGTTCAATAAGGTATACTCTATTGAACTTTTTTGTGTGGTTATTAAATCAGTCTTTCTTAGTGTTCATTAGACTTGTTCAAAACGGAGGTGATTTTCAAGTGCGAAAAGGAGAATTTGTCGTTTTTACAGGAAGTCTGAGTTCAATGACGAGAAAGCAAGCACAGGCTCTTGTGACTGGTGTGGGGTGGAAAGTACAACATATGGTCACAAAACAGACAACAATACTAGTTGTTGGCTATCATCAAACAAAATTGACAGATCTTTTTTCGGAATCCGAGAGGCGAACAGGAGAAACGTCCGTCGAAAATTCGTGTCAGTTGTATCGAAAAATGGTATAAATAAGCAAAAAAGGGGGATAAAATAAGGAAAATTCTATTGAAAATCCGAATAAAATTATAGTAAACTTAATTTGTAAAAAAACATCATGTTAAGTCTATTTTGCGTACCAATTACCTCAACAAAAATTTCTTATTCTCATCAAAAATCTTCTAATTAACTTATTAAAAACACACTAACTAAAATTCAGACACATACAAATTACATGGAAGATATACAGAAAGGTGGTTAGCATTATGATGCAAATATCTGTTGGGAAATGGGGAAACTCAAACGCGATTAGAATTCCCGCTGAACTATTGAAAGCAATCGGTGCGAAACAAGGGGATAAATTGGATGTTGAAATTGAAAATGGAAAACTAGTTTTAGGTATCGATTCTAAAGATGAGTTAACATTTGAACAATTATTTAAAGATTATAGTGGAGAATCCTTAAAAAGTTTATTGGTAGAGTTTGAACCAGTAGGAAATGAACTATGGTAAAACAAGGTGATATTGTAAAATTTAATTTGAATCCGAAACAAAGTCATGAGCAGCAAGGTTACAGACCTTATATTTGTTTAAACTATAAGGGTGTTGCGCAATATTCTAATATCGCGATATTCTCTTCAATTCCTAATGCAAAACGAAACTATCCTCTTTATGTTCCAGTACCAAAATCAAATTAAACCACCGGAAAAGTATTACTAGATTAACTAGTTGCAATTGATTACAGTGCTGGAAAATATGATTTTATAGAAACTGTCTCTAACGATTTTGTCGAAGAACTGTTAAGAAAAGTAAAAGTGATTTTTCAAAAAGATTGAGCTGCGAGAAAATCTAACAGCTCTCAGGCTGTAGAGAAATCGAAATGTTCAACCGTTTTTTAGGGGCTCTTTGTCAAATGAGGTTGGTAAAGAAAAATCTAAAAGATAATGGCTCTTTGTCAAATAGGACTGATAGAGTGATATAAGAACATCTAAGGTAGAATTTATTTTCTGCTTTAGATGTTTTTTATGTTTAGTAAGTGATCAGATGATTGATTAAGAAAACTC
>NZ_BCQJ01000032.1 GCF_001544375.1 Enterococcus canis NBRC 100695
TTTATCAAATTTTTTGAAGTACATTTTCTCTAACGCATCCTCCAATTTATACAACTTCTTTGGTGGGATATAAGCCTTATCCCATTTCCAATTCGTTAAATCATATTTACCAATATCCACAATTTCTCTTACTTCTTCAATGGATAAGTTTAATACGTTTCTTAATTCGTCAATTTTTTTATATTGCTTTTTTCTTCTGATTGCAGAGGGTAGATTAATTGAAGAAATTATCGCCATAGACAAGAAAAACGAAGTCCATTCCCAGTAAAAGCTATAAACTTTACACAAAAAAGTGCGAACAAACCTATTAACCCCAAAATAATCGAATATAGCATATCTATTTTCTCATTTTTAGTCATTACTCGCATGAAAATCACCTCTTAAATTGTCCCTTTTTTGATATCACAAAAGTTCATCATGACTTCCTGTACGTGTCATTGTTAAGATTAAATTTTTGTCGTCAATCTTGTAAATTAGTAACCAGTCGTTATCTAAATGTAGTTCTCTGTAACCTTTCCAGTTCCCTTTTAAAGCATGGTCTTTATATTTTCTTATCAATTCATCTTGGTTGTTTGTGACAAGCAACTTAACTACTTTTTCTAACTTTTTCATATTGTAGTGTTTTTTCACCATTCTTTTATAATCTCTTTTGAATATAGAAGTGTACTCAATCGTCAGCATTTAAATTCTCCATCAGTTCTTCCGCTGAATCAACTTTTGTTGTCAATCCATTTTCTACTTCATAGCGAGCAATAACATTTTCAATGGGTTCTCTACTTGGTTGAAAAGGCAAACGTTGTTCTCGCACGCTTTGCTTTAGGAATATTGTAACAGCTGTGGTTAAATCCATTCCCATATCTTTATAAACTTCTTTTGCTTGCTGTTTTAAATCGCCATCAATCCGAATATTAAGTCGTGATACAGTCATGAAATCACTTCCTTTCTTTAAAGTAAGTATACCACGTTGCAATCACAACGGCAACACGTTGGCATTTTTTATTTATCACTTCCTATACGATTACATGATGAACATCAAAAAGAGGAAGCGGGTTATCGCTTCCTCTACAAGTATTATCGACTTCTAATTTTAATTCATTCGTGTATCGTTTTTTTACATAAGGGGTCAGTGAAAGATTCCGGGGAAATCATACGTTAAGTAACATTTCTGTAACAATTGACGGTTGTCTCATAAATGATGGTTTGTGAGACTTCAAAAAGAAGCAATAACTAAAAAAGAGGAATCCTTTAAACTAAGGGTTCCTCTTTTCTCATAACCCATCTCAATTCAACGTCTCATATACGACCGTTTATGAGACAATACAGAAAACGAACCAAAGAACGGAGTGAGAAACGTGTAGTTCAAAAATAAAACCGTCGTTTTCACAGGTACGCTGCAAACCTTAACCCGGAAGCAAGCACAAGGGCTAGTTTATTCCTTACATGGGCATTGTCAGTCCCCAGTGACGAAACAAACCGATATGCTCGTTTGTTTCGTCACTACACAAAATCATTATTGAACAGTCAGAGTATACAATCAAAGAACAAACCGCACGTGAACTGATTGAACAAGGATAAGACCTTCTCATTTTATCCGAAGTAGCGTTCTATGAATGTGTTATTGAACAGCTGCAACAAACAAAAAAGAATTTGGAGTGAACAAATCAATGAAACGTTTTGGTTATGCACGAGTAAGCACAAAAGGACAAGATTTAACAAGACAGTTAGATTTACTGAACAAACAAAATTGTGATGAAATCTCACGGAAAAACTATCAGGAACGAAAGCAAACAGACCTGAATTGAATCGTCTAAAAGACAAAGCACGTGCAGGAGATATGAGATATGATTATCGCAGAAAGTTTTTCTCGCCTAGGACGTTCGACAAAAGACTTAATCGAACTAATCAATTTTTTTCAAGAGCAGGACAATTCTGTTCTTTCTCTAAAAGAAAACTTTGACACAACAACGCCACAAGGAACGTTGATGATGACCGTTTTTCAAGCCTTTAGTCAGTTTGAGCGAGACCTTATCGTCCAGCGAACCAACGAGGGGCTAGCGAGCGCTAGAGCAAGAGGACGAAAAGGTGGACGTCCGAGAACAAATCCAGCAGACTTAGAACGTGCCTTGAAACTTTATCATTCAAATGAGTACTCTTTTAAAGAGATTCAAGCAATGACAGGGGTTAGTAGTGCAACTATCTACAGAAATTTAACCACCTGTTAAAAGCAATAAGTGAATATAATAATTATTAGTGTCTTTGCTGTTAGGCGCTCGGGCCCCCAATAGAGCTTTTGGGGTATAAAGGGGTACATGGAACAGCGCACCCAGATTAATCTTT
>NZ_BCQJ01000033.1 GCF_001544375.1 Enterococcus canis NBRC 100695
AGTTCCCCCAATTTGCTATCAAGTAACATGTTTAAATTGTTCTGTAATGCTTCGGAAGTAGCGTACAAATAAAACGGAGAGTCTTTGTGTTCATAGCGAATAAACAATCGTTCAAACAATTTTCGCTTGACATTCTCCCCTGTTTCTGCATTTTTTGGTAGGTACTTAAGGTTCCTTTTGAGTAACAGATAATACGAATCTAAATCCAATGTTTCACGGTTAAGAACAATCGTTTCTGTCTCTGGTTGTGTGTCTCCTTGCTGGAAAATGTTTCTAAATTTACTATCTTTTACTTGCGATTTTTTCACTTCTTCTTGGTTCTCATTCTCCGTTTGAATGTCTGAATCATCAAGTATTTGTGTTACTTCTTTTGCTGTTTTTTTCTTTGGACGCTCTATTTTTTTCTCTACCTCAATCTCAAATAACTTGGGATTATTGGGTAAGATAGCGTCCGCAAACAAATGAAGGACGTTTCTAGGAAGCAAGAATTTTTGCACAAAAGGCAAACTTCTTTCGATACCTGTGGTTGTTTCAGCGTCACCTGATAGGTGGACATCAGCATCTTTGAACTCGTCTAACAATTGAATAGTGACTTGCAGAAGAGATTTTGCGGCGCCTGAATAAAAGACGCTCTCTGTCTCTGCTAAGGTAACCAGCTTATCTCGAATCGATATATCATTCCCACGTTCTACTGGGTTGTATCGCATATCTCCATCATCTGTAAACGCTCGTACTTCTTTATCGTAGTACCCAGCAATCGCTTGCATGGCTTCCAATGTATCTCGTGCGCCTTTACCATCAATCAGTATCGCTGGCATATTGAATTTAGCAGCATATTGAACGAATAATTGAAGCAAAACGGTCTTCCCTGAACCAGTCGTGGCTGGGATTAACGCATGTTGATTAAACTCGTCAAAGTCCATGATATAAGGCAGCCCAAACTCACTTGTCCCTAGCAGAAATTGTTTTTTTAGTTGTTCATACAACGCAAAGTCCATGGTTTCAATGGCTGTTTCATAGGCCCGTTCATAGTCATCTGTATATCGTTGCGATTCTTTGAACTTCTCTTTCTTTCGTTTCTTGTAGTCTTTGGCTTGTAGAATTTGCTTGCGCTCCTCTTCTTTTGACACGACTTTCCGCTTGGCGATAAATGCTGAAAATGAAACAAAGATACTGCCCATGCCACACCCACCAAGCACTAATGCGACGATTGTTTGCCAGCTAAATTGTAGGCTGGTGTGTAACAAGTTAAGTGGAAAGAAGAGATAGGCGGAAAAGTAGCCACGTGGAATCCATAAAGTAAAACTGAGTAGGTTAAGAATTGAAAAGAGAAAAGCTAGGCTAAAAAAAAGAGAGCTTCCACGCTTTAGGAAGCTCTCATAGTCCATGTCATAGACATGTGCTGCTTTCTCTTTCTTATCAATTAGTTGTACCACTAATAAAGGAATAACGCCCGTAAATGAAAAAGGATAAAGCAACACCCCTACAAAACAAAAGGCAAGGAGAAGTTGCTGATATTTTGTCCGTTGTGGGGGTTGGTTGGTTCCTTTTGAAGGATTTTTTGACTGAAACAGTCCATTAAAAAAATTATTTTCTTGCACGAGGTCGTCTCATTCCTTTCATTGGATTTTTTGCAGAAGGTGGGGCTGTCTTCGCTTTAATGGTTCGACGAACAGCGGACCCTTTCGGTGCTTTTTTTATTTTTACAGGTGGTGCATTTCGTTTGGCCATGCGTGTAATCGGTGGCACAACGGTTGTCGTCGGACGACTTTCTGTTGCTTGAACTTTCGGTGATGGTTGGTCAATGACTTGTTGAACAGCTTGCATTTTTTGACGAACAGGTGCTTTATATCGCAATGGACTGCCCCCCGTTCCGTTTAAGGAGCGTCCTCTTGATTGGCTGTTGGTTTTAGGTGTAATCGTTGTATTGGCAGGTTTTTGCCCAATCGTTCGGTGTTGGCTACGGGCGACTGACCGATTGTTTGTCGCTTGCCGCTGTTTGGTTCCCGTCTGTGCAGCTTCTGTCTTAGCCAGCGCTTGTTTTTGCCCTTGACGACGTGTCGCTGAACGTTGACCGTCGACGCTTCCTTTTCGTGATTGTCCTATCCGTCGGTTGTTTTGAAGGATTTGTGTCCCTTGTTGTTTCTCTCTTGGGTCGGATTTTCCGTCTGCTAACGGGGTTCCTTTCCTCAAGTTTTGATTGGCTGCCACAAGTGCCGCTGCTGTTTGCAAATTCTCCTTGTCGTAGGCTTTGCG
>NZ_BCQJ01000034.1 GCF_001544375.1 Enterococcus canis NBRC 100695
GCTTCTGAGGACGTTTCAAGGCTTTTTCTGTGACTTGGATAGATTAATCTTTTGGAGAGAACGCTGGAAGACGTTCTCAAGATGATTATAGCAAGTTTCACCGTGTATAAAAATATTTTTAGCGAAATAGAAAAAAGAACAACGATAAATCAGCTCGAAAAACTTAACCGTATTTCTAACAGGCGGTTAAGTGTTGACGATAAGGTACACCCCCTAAAATTAAGTTGGTCAATCGATCGAATTACAATCGTCGGAAAACTGAAGGAGAAAAGGTTGAATACTCCTTTTTTTTTGTTATTTTATTTCGAGATTTTGAGCGGAGCGAAAAATCTCGTTTCTTATCTTGATAATATAGGTAACTATTTTCGGCGAAAAAATCGGGGTTTGACCTAGGTCAAACCCTTGTGGCTGTAAGGAAGCACAAAAAAAAAGATTGCTTTTTCCATATGGTTGATTTATAGTTTTAATTGTCTAGAAAAAAACTAAATCAGAAAGGAGAGCAATCTTATTTTTTTGTTATCGGCTTTTCAGCCTATTTGTACAAAATTTGTAGATTCAGTATAACAAGATGACAGAGAAAAGACAAGATTTGATTAATGGAACTTATCGTGAGAAAAAGAAAAATTTACGGAAAGTACTGGCTTTGAGTGAAAGTCGAATTCCTACAAGAATGCACGAGCTGATGACGGGGTGTGGTTCATATTTGGAATTTATTGCCACGATAGACAAGGAGAAAAAGAAATTGGTGCAGGCACATTTTTGTAAAAATCGTTTTTGTCCGTTATGTGCGTGGCGTAAAGCACGGAAAGATGCGATGATGTTGTCGATTATGATGCAAGCAATCAGTGAGGAAAAAGACTATCAATTTCTCTTTTTGACATTGACGACACCCAATGTGAAAAGCAGTCAATTGAATCAGGAAATTGATTTGTTCAATCATGCGTTGTCGAAATTGTTTCGTCGGAAGAAAGTGAAAGCTGCAATTAAAGGCTATGTACGGAAATTGGAAATCACGTACAACAAAGAGCGAGACGACTATAATCCGCATTTTCATTTGATTTTGGCTGTTCCAAAATATTACTTTAAGCTTAAAGATTATTATATTAAGCAATCTGAATGGCTGGATTTATGGCGAGAGGTAACGGGGAAAATGGGAATCAATCCAGACGGTACCGACGAGATTACACAGCTGGATATTCGCAAGGTTAAAGGGTTCCAACAAGAGAAAGCAGTCTTGGAAGTCGCAAAATATTCGGCCAAAGACTTTGAAATGACGGAAAACCAAGAAGTATTCGATACGTTTTATTTTGCAATGAAAGGGCGCCAGTTGATTACGTTCAACGGTGTGTTCAAAGACTACAAAAAGAAATTTGAGTCTGGTGCTTTAGACCGATACAAACAAAAAGACGAGAATGATTATTTTTGGTTTTTAACGGCTTCATGGATGAAAAATGAAGCGCAATATGCAATCGATTATCGCGCGTTGAACGAAGATGAAAAGCGATTTTTTACTGGTATGTACGACGAAGAGAAAAAATGAATGGGGTGGACGAATTTCGTCCACTTTTTTTATTTGTTCGAATGAAATGACAAAAAAGAAA
>NZ_BCQJ01000035.1 GCF_001544375.1 Enterococcus canis NBRC 100695
GAGAGTGTAATATAAACCGTGTAAGTAACCATTAATCCTAGGCAGGTGGTTGCTTCGCGGTTTTTCTTTTTCTACAATAAGATCAAGAGGTGATTACACGATGGCTAGAAAGAAAAGAAATCCTGATGCCGAAAAGTTGGCTGAATCCATTCTGAATGCCTATCAACCTGAATCTGTCGATGACATGCAAGATGCTTTGAAAGATGTGTTTGGGCCCCTTTTTGAAAAAATGCTTCAAGGAGAATTGAATAATCATTTAGGTTATGATGCCCATTCTAAAGAGCCTAAGGAACACGATAACCGTCGAAATGGCTATGGAACTAAAACGCTTAAAACCAGTTTTGGTGAAGTAGCTATTGATGTTCCTAGAGACCGGGAAGCTTCCTTTGAACCAGAGTTAATTCCTAAGAGAAAACGAGATGTCTCCGACATCGAAGGGAAGGTTCTTTCCATGTATGCACGAGGAATGAGTCAACGAGATATTGCCGCAACCGTCGAAGATATTTATGGCTTTGATATTTCCCATGAAATGATTTCAGATATCACTGACGCTGTCCTTCCTGAATTGGAAGAATGGCAAGCCCGGCCCCTAGCAAAGTGTTATGCCTTTCTATTCGTTGATTGTATGTATGTTACTTTACGAGAAAATTATGAAGCCAAAGAATATGCTGTATACACCATTCTTGGCTATGATCTCAAAGGAAATAAGGAGATTCTAGGATTATGGTTAAATCAAACAGAATCTAAAAATCGCTGGATGCAAGTATTTGATGAACTGAAAGCACGTGGTGTCGAAGATGTCTTTTTCATTTCGATGGACGGTGTTTCTGGCCTCGAAGAAGGCGCAAAAGCGATCTTTCCATCGGTAATTGTTCAGCGCTGTATTGTTCATCTTGTTCGAAATGCATTGCGCTATATTCCAAGTAAGGACTATAAGGAAGTCTGCCGAGATATGAAAAAGTTCTACGGTGCTTCTTCTCTAAACGCTGCACATGCTGCTTTTGGCAGTTTTCAAAATCGGTGGTCTCATTATTCTGGTGCTGTAGATGTCTGGAAACGGAACTTTGCACATGTTGAACAACTATTTGATTATGGTAGTGCCATTCGAAAAATTATGTACACTACCAATGCGGTTGAAAGTGTCCACTCCAGCTTCAGAAAAGTCACAAAAAAAGGAGCGTTCTCTAATGAGAATGCACTCCTAAAACTACTTTATTTACGCACGAAAGAATTACACGCGAAGTGGTCAGGTGGTCGAATTCAAAACTGGGCTATGGTGCTTAATCAGTTAATGATTAACGAGACCTTCTCCTCTAGAATTGAAAAGTATGCGATTTACCTTCCGTAACAACGGTAGGTTTATTCAACTATGTGTCCGATCAAAATTTATCTGATTTCAAAATAGCCGAGAGAATTATGGTGGTTAAAAACTCTTAACTATTTAACTTCCACAGTTTAGTTGACAAACCC
>NZ_BCQJ01000036.1 GCF_001544375.1 Enterococcus canis NBRC 100695
ACTCTGGTTCTCATCCTACGAAAGCTTCTAAACCCGTAAGCTATTCGTTTCAATGCTTTGATGTGGGTATGCAGATTCTCTATTTTATCATTTGAGTAAGGCAACTCTAAGGCTAAACGAATGCCTGATTCATAGTTTATAAACGCTTTTTTTATATGATGCAGTTCTCTTGGAACCGACTTGGGCATTTTTTTACAAGCTGAAAGAAGATGTCCGCTTCTTTGTCATGAAAAGCTTGAAGAATTTCTTAATAGTAAGCATAAGCTATTCGTAGTTCATCAGAAGTAGAAAGCAGACGTTCTACGACTTCACTTTCGGTTAGATAGGCCCAACCAAAATTACGCCATTTTGTCCATTTATCATAAACAAGCATGTCCTGTCGTGTAATCAGAAGTCGAGATAAAGCCTTCACTTGTCGATAGTGTTTGGCTTGTATTGGATCGTTTCGGTCGAAGCTTTTCATGACTCGTAGTCGAATATCCTCAAAACTGCGAATGAGGTGCTTGACGATGTGAAAGCGATCCACAACGAGTTTGGCATGAGGAAAGCACTCTTTTATCAACGAAGCATAAGAAGCGTTCATATCCGTTAGAGTATTTTTACGTTTAAACGTGCACGTCGTTCAAATTGCATAAAATAAGAAACCAAGTCTTTCTTCTTACGTGAAGGAAGAATATCCAGTAATTTCCCGGTATCGCCATCCATACAAGAAAAAGAATAGGGACCAACTTGATTTTTCAATGAACGAAATTCATCCACCAATAAACAACGAGGCAACCAATTTCTTTTCACTTTTGTCATGGGGAGCAGATAAGCGAGTGTTCGCGAAACGGTTGACCAAGAAACGCCGCAATGTTTAGAAATCGTCGTCATTGCTTGCTTTTCAGTCAATTCCTCCAATATTTTATAATGTACTTGTTTGGCGATAAAACAGTTTTTTTCAACAATGTAGGTATTCGCCGTAAAATAGGTGTGACAGCCATGACAGAGGTATCGTTGCCTTGCCAAAGCAAGATAAGTCCGTTGATTCGCACACTTATTGAGAAGGACCAGCGATTTTTTCTTTCCGTTCTTAACGATCAGCCCATGTTGATTCACCTAGGACAGCGATGAATCGTTTTAATGAGCGTAGCAGAAACAACGATACTGTTGATTGAATGTATTTTTTCTTCTCGACATGAGTGATTTGAATGTTTTTATCTTTGATTCCTAGTAATAGTTTGATAGGATGAAGGTCAGACATACAGAACGCTCCTTTGATTGTGTTGTGGTGATTCAATTCTAATGGAGCTTCTGTATGTTTTGTTTTTTATGCTCAAAAGGACCGATAGAACGATTTTCTATCAGTCCTAGAAATTATAGCGCC
>NZ_BCQJ01000037.1 GCF_001544375.1 Enterococcus canis NBRC 100695
GAATCGGCTACACTAGACTAGACAGAAAAAATAAGGTGTGTAGAATAATAAAAAACACACTGGAGGATTTTTCATGTCAAGACGTCAACGAAGAACCTATTCAAAAGAATTCAAACAACAAATCGTCGATCTCTATCTCGCTGGTAAGCCTCGCGCAGAAATTATTCGAGAGTATGAGCTTACGCCTTCTTCTTTCGATAAATGGATGAAGCAAGCACAATCAACGGGCTCATTCAAAGAAAGAGACAACTTAACACCAGAACAAGCAGAATTGATCGCACTAAGAAAGAAAAATAAGCAACTCGAAATGGAGAATGATATTTTAAAGCAGGCGGCGCTGATATTCGGACGAAAAGACAAGTAATTGATGCCAACAAGCATAAATATTCCATATCAGCGATGTGCAAAATTCTAAATATTTCTCGTCAAACCTACTATTATCAAGCGAAACCGATCGAAAATGAGTCCGACTTAGAAGAGATCGTTCAGGAAGAGTTTATTCGAAACCGAAAGGCTTACGGTACCCGAAAATTGAAGAAGTGTTTAGCAAAGCGTGGGCTTCAACTCAGTCGGCGCCGAATCGGTCGAATCATGAAACGCCGCGGATTGACATCTACCTATACGATCGCTCATTTTAAAGGGCAACGAACAGCTTGTAATGAAGCGAAAACAGCGAATGTATTAGATCGGACCTTTACACAAGAACAGCCATTGGAAGCCATCGTTACGGATCTTACTTATGTTCGCGTGGGGAAAAAGTGGCATTATATCTGCTTAATACTTGATTTGTTTAATCGAGAAATTATTGGTTATTCCTGTGGTGAGAAGAAAGATGCCTCATTGGTAAAAGAAGCCTTTGGACGGATACCGTATTCTTTAACAGACGTCAAGCTTTTTCATACAGACCGGGGAAAGGAATTTGATAACCAAACCATTCATGAGATTCTGAATGGTTTTGGAATTACTCGTTCATTGAGTAGGAAGGGTTGTCCGTATGATAATTCCGTTGCGGAATCAACCTATAAATCTGTCAAAGTAGAATTCGTGCATCAATACCAATTTGAGACACTGGCACAGCTACGTCTAGAATTGTTTGATTATGTGCATTGGTGGAACTATCTACGCTTACATGGCACGTTGGCGTATGAAACACCGATCCAAATTCGACAACAGAGATTGGCGAAGCGAATCCTTGATAATGAGCGCGGATCTGATACCTCTGGAGAGGCAGCGTAATTGAATGATTGTGCTTCTGCCGGAGAAAATCAGATCCGAGGATGCTCATTGTCAAGGGCAATCGGAGCCATAACACCGCAGCATTCACGACACCTTATAATTTTTGTCAAAAAAAGTGTTGCCATTCCA
>NZ_BCQJ01000038.1 GCF_001544375.1 Enterococcus canis NBRC 100695
GTTTTAAGGCCTTTTTCTGTCATGTCCAATAAAAAACCTTGGGCGTTGCCCAAACCCACCAGGAAATCATTTCCTGGACCTTCTACACGTTCGCCACTCGTGGGCGTCCCCAACTTATTGTTGGGGCAGACAAGAGCGTACAGACTTGTTTACAGCCGTCCATTCCTTAAAGCCTCTCAGAAGCTCTAAGAAGCCCTCACAGGCGTTCTAAGACCTTCTAGTTCGATTTACCATGGACTGCGCTTTATCTTCGTTTCTCTTGTTTATATTTGTTTCTATTGCCGTTCAGGAAATCTACTTTTCCTGAACGGCAGGCACAACTATCGAAGGAGCTTGCGACTGATAGTTGGGATTGACGGAAGGCTTCACGAGCTCCAGCGAGTGACTATTATTTTTTCTTTCTTTTTTTTTCACCTCACAAAAAAATACGCCACTTTCTTTTTTTCTTTTTCAACTTTTTTTGTTCGCACGGACAGCCGAATACATTCGGTGTAGTTGCCAGAATTTCTGACCATTTTGTCTCATAAGGGGTAAAAACCCACGTTGCGACAAAATGGTCAGAAATTTTGGTAGGCGGAAAACGTTATTTTATTCGGCTGTCCGGGCGTTTTTCACTTTGATCGTTCCGCAATGTTTCCGCAACAAACCCGCAAGGAAACCGCAGCTTTTCCGCATATTTTTTTCGATTTGTCTTTTGCATACTTCCTGCATGGTTCCTGCACATTTACTGTATACGTACTGCCGAATTTGGCGATTGAATTGTTCTCTTGTTGGGAGTTGAAACTCTATGCTTACTCTACAGTTACTCTATAGATACTCTATACTTACTCTCGATTTTGATGCGTCATTCGTTATTCGTTTTTTCGTAATAGTCCGATGAAAGTCCGGCAATAGTCCGACACAAGTCCAATTTTTGGGCGGTCACTTTTCGTCATTTAGCGCATTGTTCTGTTATTGGTTCGTTGACAAAAACCACAGTATAGCCACGGCGTAACCACGTTAAAACCACGGCATAACCACGGATTTATGCCCATCATTTACACGCATTCGATTGATTATTTTGAAGCTGGTTACATGCTGTTTAAACGCAAAAAGAGACGTCATTTGCCAACAATCAATGTAAAACAAGACGCGTTTTTACTCATCAATTACGTTCGTTTGATTCATTACTTTGAAGCTAATCGCATATATTTCACAAGCAAACCATCAATCAACTTCGTTCTAAACAACTATTCTTTGCCTATAAAAGACACACAAAAAATCTAAACTTTTTCGAAAAAATGAGAAAAAGTTCCCTCTCACAATTGTTGTATTAATTTGGGGCAAGCATCGGGTGTGTGCGCACACC
>NZ_BCQJ01000039.1 GCF_001544375.1 Enterococcus canis NBRC 100695
AAAAGAACACGTCAATGACTGAAATCGCCCATCAGAAAAAAATTTCCACTTCTTCCGTCTATCGTATACTCAAAAAAATTCTACCAGCCAATGATCCCGTTTAAAACAAAGCTGCCTAAAATCTTACTTTTTGATGAATTTCAATCTGTTTGAAATACTTCTGGTGCCATGAGCTTTATCATGATGGACGGTGAAACAAACCAACTCTTTGATATTTTGGAAAATCGACAATTGTCTTATCTAAAAAAATATTTTTATCGTTTTTCAACGTCACAACGTGGTCACGTCACGCATATCGTAATGGACATGTACTCACCTTACATGTCGCTAGTTCATAAGCTATTTCCAAAGGCAAAGCTACTTATTGATTGTTTCCACATTGTACAGCACATTGGGCGAACTTTCAGAAACCATCGTATCTCTTGGACAAATCTTTTTTTGAAGGATCCGCAGGATCGTTCAAAAGGAAAACAATTAAAGCGCTACTGGAAGCTACTTCAGAAGAATCAAGATAAATTGAATTACCAAAAGCCTATATGGCGCCCAAGTTTTAAGAAGCATTTAACTGAAACCGAAATCGTTGACCGTCTTCTTTCCTACAGTGATGAGTTAAAAATAGGGTGTGATATCTATCAAGGGTTCCTTTATCGCGTTAAAAAATGGGATGTCTTAGGCTTTAGTGAATTACTCGCACTAGACGACACAGCTCTTCCCAATCAATGCCAAACTACGCTAAACACCTTTAAGAAATATCATAAACAAATCAAAAATGCACGACGTTATCCCTATTCCAATGGTCCATTAGAATGCCTGAATAATCATATCAAGGTATTGAAACGGAATGCCTACGGTTTTCGAGATTTCTATCATTTCAAACTGCGTATTTTTTATGCCATGGAAAAGCATTCATAAGAATATAAAAAATCCAGCGGATTTCTCCTCTGGACCAAATTATCTT
>NZ_BCQJ01000040.1 GCF_001544375.1 Enterococcus canis NBRC 100695
TATGCCGAAAAATCACTGATTCGGTTCGTCAAGCTTAACCACTGGTTGGCAGAAGTCTTTCTTTGTAAAATAATTAAGCCGTTGGGAATTCTAACCTCTTGCCGTTCTAAATCAAATGTGCCATGAATCTCCGCTTTTAACTGCTTTTTCGCTGTTACCATTTCTGATTTTGTTTGAAATTCCTTACTAATTAATACCGTCATTTTTGATTTTCCTTTCTTTTTTGGTTTTTGAACAACCATTTTTGTTAGGCGTTTGAGGAAGTGAAGCTGGACGGTTAAATTGTCCTTTTCGTCAAACGGTGTAGACTGTCCCCCTTTGCGTTTTGTTTTCGATTGTTCATTTTCGCCAGTGTGTTCGTGTCGTTTGCTGTGCAGTGAAAGAACCATAGACACCAAGAAAACACAAGGGCGAGCTTGCTCGTGCATTTTACCCTTGTGTTTTCGACTGGCTGTGGTACTGTAGCAAGCAGTGAATGGCACGAACACACGAAAAGGGGCAAGCGAAAAACGCAAAGGGCTGCGTGACACCGTTTTGACATCAGAAAAGGAGAATTTGAGCGGAATGGTTTTGACCTTTGCCTTGTGCAACAAGGCTTTCTTCCGACGAACGGCGGTGGCGGTTGGAGTAAGGAAGAAACAGCTCTTTTCTTTTGATTTTTACCAGCAAAAAAGCCTTGTATCTGCAACGATACAAGGCTTTTTATGGTATAATAATAGAGTAGAAAGTTTATGGCGGTGGCAATCTCTCATAAAGGGGGAATGCCTATGTTTTTCATTGTTTGCTTTTTCCCTAGAAAGGAATAGCTTTGAC
>NZ_BCQJ01000041.1 GCF_001544375.1 Enterococcus canis NBRC 100695
ACCACCATTCCAAGTAGAATTTTTGCTTGCCTTTTGAAAAAGGCAAGCATCGGATATGGACGTCCATATCCTAAAATTCCAAATGGAATGCTTGTTAGGTTTCACCTAATACCGATAAAAAGTCCTAAAGCGAAAAAATATTTCACTTCCGGACTTTTTTGTCGCTTTGCTCGAATGCTAACCATAAGGGGAATTATAATCTCAAAGGGCGTACTTATACCCACCAACTTTCGTTTATGGTTAATGTGCGACAAAACTAAACGAAAGTTTAGTTTTATCCGTCAGGCGTGTTGGATAAAATTCGCTGCGCTCTTGTTTTAGTATTTACCAAAATTTTGTAGGCCATTCAGCAAATCTTGTTTGTCTTTTTCGGAAAGTTGCGAATCATTTTTTGCTTTTTTTTGTTCTGTAGGTGTCTGATTTTTGGTGTCTTGTTTTTCTTTTTTCTCTAATTCCTGGAGCTGTTTTAATAATTCTAATTTTCGTTCTTGCTCTTTGATTTTATCTTGTAGCGTTGTCGGTTGTTGCTCGTATTCTTTTTGTTTGTCTGCTTGTGCCAACGCTCTGTTTTGTTCTTCTTTGGTTGGTGCATGTTTGTTAAAGTCGTCTGCTTGCTTAATTTCGGGTTTAAACGTGAATTGATAGCCAATGACGGGTTTGCCACGACCTTTTCCGTATTTCTTTTTGATTGCTAGCCCTTTAAAGATTGCGGTT
>NZ_BCQJ01000042.1 GCF_001544375.1 Enterococcus canis NBRC 100695
GGGGTACAGAATCTTTTGAAGGTCATTTTGTCTGTTTATGAAGGTCATTTTGTCTGTTTGAATGCCTTTTTATAAATGACTTGACTTTTAAATTATGTCATTTGTAATCATTTTGAGGTGATTACATGGCAAATGAAATTGTGAAGTACCATCATGAATTGAATACGATTCCCTTACGGAAATTTACTCCTGTTGAAATGAATTTGTTTTTCTCTATCGTGTCCAGAATGCGTGAAAAAGGCGATAAAACTGTTCGCTTTAGTTTTGACCAACTGAAAGACTTGAGTAATTACAAAGCAACTGCTAACGTGCGGTTTGTAGATGATTTAAAGGCAACGTACGAGAAAATCTTATCGTTACGCTTTGGTCGTAGAAGTGAGTCTGGGCTTTCTTACGATATGTTTGTGATGTTTACGGAATTTAGAATCAATGGTGACGTTGAAGAGCCTTATGTAGATATACGAATTTACGAAAAAGCTCTGCCTTTGTTAAATAATTTAGACGAGTGGGTACGTTATTCTCTCCAACAATTCAACGAGTTACAAAGTAGCTACTCTAAAACCATGTTTAGGTTATTAAAACAATTTAGAACGAAAGGTTTTGCCTATTTTTCCAAAGAAGATTTTCATGAGTTGCTAGATATTCCTAAAAGCTATAAGCAACCTGATATAGACAAGCGAGTTATTAAGCCTATCCGTCAAGAACT
>NZ_BCQJ01000043.1 GCF_001544375.1 Enterococcus canis NBRC 100695
AAAATGTTGTTTATGGGGGTTTAGCTCAGCTGGGAGAGCATCTGCCTTACAAGCAGAGGGTCAGCGGTTCGAACCCGTTAACCCCCATACGAGCCGTTAGCTCAGTTGGTAGAGCATCTGACTTTTAATCAGAGGGTCACAGGTTCGAGCCCTGTACGGCTCATAAGATGCGGGTGTGGCGGAATTGGCAGACGCACTAGATTTAGGATCTAGCGCCGCAAGGCGTGGGGGTTCAAGTCCCTTCACCCGCATAGAATAAAAAAGCCGGCTTAGCTCAGTTGGTAGAGCATCTGATTTGTAATCAGAGGGTCGAGGGTTCAAGTCCTTTAGCCGGCATCCCAACATGCGGAAATAGCTCAGTGGTAGAGCACCACCTTGCCAAGGTGGGGGTCGCGGGTTCGAACCCCGTTTTCCGCTTTTTGCTGAACCACGCCGGGGTGGCGGAACTGGCAGACGCACAGGACTTAAAATCCTGCGGTGAGTGATCACCGTACCGGTTCGATTCCGGTCCTCGGCATTTATGATATGCACCCATAGCTCAATTGGATAGAGTGTTTGACTACGAATCAAAAGGTTAGGGGTTCGACTCCCTTTGGGTGCATTATTAAAACGGGAAGTAGCTCAGCTTGGTAGAGCACTTGGTTTGGGACCAAGGGGTCGCAGGTTCGAATCCTGTCTTCCCGAT
>NZ_BCQJ01000044.1 GCF_001544375.1 Enterococcus canis NBRC 100695
GTTGATTATTCAAAAGACTGGCAACCAATGCAACCAAGCTTCTATCGGTATGAATTTAATCTGGATGAAGTAGGGGATTGTTTTATTGATTTAAGTAAATTTGGGAAAGGGGTGGTATTTGTTAATCAGACCAATATTGGTCGTTTTTGGGAAGTAGGACCAACGCTTTCTCTGTACATTCCTAGTGGTTTTCTAAATGTCGGTAGGAATGAAATTGTTATTTTCGAGACAGAAGGGACCTATCAACCAGAAATAAACTTAGTAAAAGCACCAGTATATAAAGAAATGGGAGAGGGATAGATCATGAGTATTATCGGGGTAAGAATTGACGGACGTTTAATTCACGGACAAGTAGCTAATTTGTGGGCAACAAAATTGAATATTTCTCGAATTATGGTTGTGGACGATGAAGTAGCTCAAAATGATATTGAAAAAAGTGGGTTGAAATTAGCAACCCCAGCAGGGGTAAAACTCAGCGTTTTACCAATTGAAAAAGCTGCGAAAAATATTTTGGCGGGTAAATATGATTCTCAGCGGGTACTGATTGTTGCGCGGAAACCAGACAGATTATTAAAATTGATAGAGCTAGGAGTTCCAATAAAAGAGATTAATGTAGGGAACATGTCTCAAACTTCTGAGACGCGATCAATTACGAA
>NZ_BCQJ01000045.1 GCF_001544375.1 Enterococcus canis NBRC 100695
AATTCTTGTCGGATAGGCTGGAGAACTTTTTGATCGACATTACCTTGTTTGTAAGTTTTTGGAATGTCCAATAATTCGTAAAAATCGTCTTTAGAGAAATACGCACATCCTTTGGTACGAAACTGTTTTAACAGTCTGAACATGGTTTTTGCATAACTACTTTGTAGCTCGTTGAATTGTTGGAGAGAGTAACGAGTCCATGAATCAAGATTATTTAACAAAGGCAATGCTTTTTCGTAAATTCGTATATCTACGTAAGGCTCATCAGCATTACCGACAATCTCAAATTCAGTAAACATGACAAACATACTTCTGTTTAACCCACTTTCACTACGACTACCAAAACGCAGGGAAAGAATTTTTTCATAAGTATTTTGTAAATCGTCAATAAAACGGTTGTTAGCTGTTGCTTTGTAATTACTTAAATCTTTCAGTTGGTCAAACGTAAAGCGGACGGTTTTATCGCCTTTTTCACGCATTCTTGACACAATAGAAAAAAATAAATTCATTTCTACGGGAGTAAATTTCCGTAAAGGAATCGTATTTAGTTCTGAATGGTACTTAACAATCTCATTAGCCATATATGAAATCAGTCCTTTCCTTACTCTCCCAAGGGGTAAACAACCTTTTAAAGGTTGTTTTGTCT